>NZ_CP023429.1 GCF_002327085.1 Neisseria weixii
GCAATGGCGCGCATCGGCGGTACGGCCAATCAGTTCGGCTTGGCGGCGGAGGAAGCCGCAGCGCTTGCCGATGCCTTTATTGCTTTGGGCAAACCGCCCGAAGTGGCGGCTACCGCCATCAATGCACTGTTGCAAAAGCTGCAAACCGCGCAGACGCAAGGGGCAGGATTCCAAGATGCACTTAAAAGTATAGGTTTGAGTGCGGATGAGATGGCCGCCAATATCGCCGCCAATCCGCAACAGGCATTAACCGGCTTTTTGAGCAAGTTGCAGGATTTGGACAAACAGAGCCGCGCCCTGGTGCTGTCGAAACTGTTCGGCACGGAATACAGCGACGATATTGCCCTTTTGGTCGGCTCGCTCGGCGAGTATGAAAAGGCCTTGGCCTTGGTCGGTGATAAAAGCAAAGTGGCCGGTGCCATGCAGGAAGAGCTGGCTAACGTGATGGGTACGACGGAAGCCCAAATCAACCGTGCCAAAGCAGCATTTTCGGTGGCGGCGGCAGAAATCGGCAGCGCGCTGCTGCCCGCGATTACGACAGCCGCCGAAGCTGCCGCCTCTGTTGCGGGCGGCGTGGCTAAAGTTGCCCAAGAATTTCCTGTTCTCACCCAGTTGGCCGCGCTGTATGCCGGTGCACGTTTGGCGGTGCAAGCCTATGAAACCGCCGTGCGACTGACGGGCGGCTCGTCGGCGGCATCGTTTGCCAAACAACAGGTCAGCATTAACGGTGTGCGCACATCTTTACAGTCGGCTACACAGGCCGCGCGTGAATTGACGGTGCAGCTGACGGCGGCAAACGGAGCCGGCATGGGCAAGGTCAAAGGCTCGATTGCGACTTTGGGCGGTACGCTGAAATCGGTGGCAGCCAATGCAGGGGCATTGTGGGCAGCATTTGAGACAGGCCGCTCAATTGGAGACGGCCTTTACAAAAACAGCGAGATTGTGCGCAGCTTCGGAGATGAATTGGCGCGTATCCCGGCGATTATCGATTCGCTTTGGACAACGGGCGGGCTGGAAAAATACAACGAAAATTTCAAAACATCGGCTCAATCCGCCCGTGAATTGGCCGCAGCAGGGAAGAGCTGGCCAAACAGAATGCGCTGAAAAAAGAAAAAGCCGAACAGGCCGCAGCCGCAGAAGCTGCCGCCATCAAAGCCCTGCAAGCCGAATACCGGCAATCGGCATCAGAAGCCGCCGCGCTGGAAACCACGCTCAATGCCTTGCGCGCCGGTGGCCGTGAAAACACCGCCATGTATGCCGAATTTGCCGTGCAGCTTGGAGTTGCCCGAGAAAAAATGGCTGCTTTGAAAGCCGAACTTGACGCTAAAAACGCCAAAATCAGTGTGGATACGGGCGATTTGGCACGCGCCACCGCCGCGCTGGAAGAATTGGGCTTGAGCACGCAGCAAGTTACCACCGGCATGAGCGATAACGCCAATAAAGCCTTGGACAGTTTCAGTCTGGCCGCACGGCAGTTCGGTAATGATGCCGACCAGATGGGGCGGCTGTTTCAGGCGGCCTTGTCCAAAATGGACAGCCCTGAGGCAGTGGAAGCACTTAAAGGCCGTCTGAACGAGGTCGGTAAAGAAGCAGGCCTGACCGCTGAAGAAATCGAAAAAATCGGCGATGCCGCCCCAAAAGCCGCCGGCAAAGTATCCGAAGCCTTCGCCAAAATCGGCGTGGATGTCGATTCCGTCACCACCGGCATCAGCAGCAAGGCCAAACAGGCGTTTGCGGATTTTCAGACGGCCTCGAAAACGGCGGCGCAGCACGGTATCGACGGTGCCAACCTGATCCGCGCGTCGTTCGAGCAGATGATGGGCAAGCTGGAAAGCCGCCAAGAATTTGAAGCATTCCGCGCCCAATTGGAGGCCAACGGCCAAACGGCCAAACTGACCCAAGACCAAATCGCGCGCCTTAATGAGGCGGCGGCAAAAGGTGCGGGTGCGGCCAAAACGGCTTATGACCAGCTTGGCGGCAGTATTAAGGCGGCCGGAGACCCTGCTACGCTTAACCAAATCGCGAAACAGGCGCAGGCGGCTTTTGAGAGCGGCTCAATCAGCGCGGCGCAATACGACCGAGTGATTGAACAGGTCAACGCGCGCGCGCAGGAATTGGCGCAAAACACGGCCAAAGGCGGCGACCAAGCCGTGCAGGCACACCAAAAAGCCGCCGAATCCGCGCGGCAGCGCGAATCCGCCGAACGCCGTGCGGCCAATGCCGTCGGGGAATCAGCCAAGGCAACAGAAAAAGCGTCGGCAGCCGTTACCGACTACGGCTACCGAATGAGCCAAACCCACGGCTATGTCAAGCTGACGACCGAGGAGATGGAAAAGCTTAACCGTGCATTTTCGGGCGTTAAATTCGGCGCGGCCGCTGATTTGGTAACAGCCCAAGTTAAAGATTGGACCGAAAAAATAGCCAACGCCAACGCGGCGATGGAGCGGTTAAACCAATCAACATCAGCCGGCATGGTCAATAATGCCGACCTACAGCGTGCCATCACTGCGACCAATGCGGCGGCGGACAAATTGGGCGAGGTCAAATTAAGCCGATTCCGCGCGGCCATTGAAGATGCCCGCGCCCGAATGCAGGCCTTAAGGCAAGAAGCCAGCGATGCTACCGCGTCTTTGCAGGCACAGCTTGACGAACTGAACGGCAATGCCGAAGCGACTTATGCGTATCAGCACCAAAAGCAGCTTGCTGATTTGCAGGCGAAATTGGCCGAGGCGCAACGGTTCCAGCAGGCCGAAGTGGCGGCGGAATATCAAAAGCAAATCAAGTTGCTCGAGCAGATTTACCAAAAACAAAAAAGCAACCGCCAAGCCGAGCGGGTGCAAGCCCAATCGGTTAGCACGCCCGTCTATTCAGGCGGCGGCAACAGCAATTCCGGTGCGAGTGCCGATGTGTTGCGCCAAATCGGCACAGGCGGGGTCAATATCGACTTGGGCCGTCTGAGCAGCGTGCTCAAAGAGCGCGATCAGGCTGTGGTCGACAGTATGTTTAAGCAGCTTGAGGACGGTTTAAAGCGCAGTACCTGATTTCAGACTGCCGCCAAGCCGTAAAGTGCAGCCATGCCCCGCCCAATCAGGCGGGGCTTTTGTTTTAATCAGGTATTAACCACGAAAGGCCGTCTGAAATGGCAAACGATGTTTGGATTCTGAAACGCAACGATACCAATGAACGGATTGAGCTGCCGCAGGATATACGCTGGCGTGATGAGTTTGAGTGGTCGAAAGTGGCGCAAGCCGCGCCGCAGCGGACTTTGTCGGGCGGTTTGATTATCCAGCAAGGAGTCAAGCTCAACGGCAGACCGATTACGCTGTCCGGCTCGTGGGTATGGCACACACTGGGCACGGTGCGCCGGCTACGCGAATGGTCTGATACACCCGAACTGGAGATGACGCTTAGCCATTACGACGGACGCGAATTTAATGTCGTGTTCCGCCTGCACGATTCCGCGCTCGGCAATGTCGAGCCTGTACGTTATGCCACGCCTGAAGCGGGCAGCGAACGCTACACCGCCGAAATCTTATTAATGACTTTTTAAACAGGCTTTAAACCATGAATAAAACCACCCGCCTTACCCAGCAGGATTTGCAGATTTACCCGAGCCAGCGCATGACCGACACGCCGGACGGCGGCGGCCTGATGACGGGGACGCCCCTGACCGGTGCCGATAATGAGATTTTTCCGCCGGTGTCGGATGTTGACCGCACAATGGGCAGCTTTGACGCGCGTCTGCTCTACCCTGCCGTGTTGCGCAACGATGCCGAGCCGCTTTACGGCGGCCATTTCATCATCAGCGAGCCGCCGAAATCGCCGAATGTGTCGTTTTTGGCGTTTAAAGCGCGCAATTACGGCGAAGAGCGGCAGGACATCATGCCGCGCATCGAAGCCTACAGCGTGCCGACGGTCGAAAGCCGCATGACCATGATGGGGCGGCATTTGTCCGGCGTGCGCCTGATTCAGGCCTACCAGCGCGTCGAAGCCCCGCTGCCGAAGGTCGGCGAGCGTTATTGCCTTGAATTTACCGATACCCGAAATTCCGCCGCCGCGCGGCGTTACGAGTATTTCCGTATCCAGAATTTGGAGTCGGAAATCCGCACGTTTGAAATCCCGTTGCCAAACGGAGAAACCAAAGAAATCCGGCGTCGCGTGGTTAAAATGGAAATTACCAATCCGCTGGTCAACGATTATGAGGGCGTAAACTACCCGGTCGAGGGATATGCTAACGCCCCCGTTAAGATTTTGGAAACTCAGGTTGCCGATTCGGCCAGCTATTACGGTGTCAAACCCGTATCCGCGCCGCTGAAAAAAGGCGACGCCGCGCTGACCGTGTCCGGCATTTACGAAAAACTGGTGCCGACATCAACAGTTGAAACCGCCATCGCCGACCAATATCCGGTGCCGTCTGAAATGTGGATACCATCCGCGCCCGTGGGCGTGGTGTTTGCGGGATACCATAACGGCGGTAATCTGTATTTCCCGCAGCCGGTTTTGCCGGGCAGCATCGCATGGGGCAATTTTAAAGACAATGCTGCCGGCCTGCTTTCGGACGGCCGCAACAGCTACTCCGTCGATTACCATCGCGGTGTGATTGAAAACCTGCCGTCCGGCCGCTACACCATCAGCGGCCAATTCGGTGCCAAGTCGTCAGCCGCCCGTTACTCTACCTATGTCGAAGTCAAAGAGACCAACCAAGGCACAGCATGGGCACCGCTGCTCAAGCCGCTGCCCGCCCCGGGCGCATTGGCCGTGTCGTTTATGGCTTTGGGCGTGTGGTACACCCTGAAAGATTTTGGTGACGGTATTATCCGTGACGAGGCCAACACACAGGTCGGCACGGTGTCGTATGTGTCCGGCTCGGTGATTCTTAATCTGCCCGCCATGCCCGATGTCGGCAGTAAAATCGTATTCCAATGGGGCGGCGACGGTTTTCAGACCTTTGACGGCAAGGCCGCGGGGTCGGTGATGGTCGGCACGCCAAGCGGCGGCGACGGCGTGTACGACATCGGACAAGCCGTCAAGCCCGGCACCGTGCGCCTGAGTTGGACGGACGGTGGAGCCAAAACCGCCCGGGACAACGGCGCAGGCGGCATAACAGGTGACATCACCGGCACCATCGACTATGCGTCGGGTGTGATTAAAACGACCGTGGTGCGAGCGGGAAACATCGGCATCGCCCGCGAAGAGTACACGGCAGCAGATGCAAAAGGCGAAGCCCAATGGAAGAAGGGCAACTTGGTGTTAGACATCGGCCGTACCGCGCCGGGCAGTTTTATGGCGGTGTTGTCGGGGAGCCTAAATGTAAAGGTGATCTACATTAAATATCTGATTGACTCTTCCAGTCGCTTTCGTTTTCGTTATGGCGACCGCCGGATTGTCGAAAGTAACTATACCGCCAGGTCTTTTAATTTGGTGATTTCTGACAACGGCTCGGGTGGCCTGCTTTTGGACGGTAACCTGTTGAGTGGCGGCAGCATTGACTATTCAAGCGGCGCAGTAAGAATTCCGGCTGCATCGCTAGATTTGAAGGTGTATGATTCACGGCAAGGCTATGTGGATCCGGGTGAAGGTTTTTCCCGGGTCAGAATAAGTGAGATAGCCGACCGCGAAGTAAGGGTCACGCCCAACGGCAAAATCGTTTGGGTCAAAAAAGAATCTTCCGCCGCCGAGTCCAAATCGGGCAGCGTGCGCGGCTCTTTGGTGTTGGATGCGCTCAAAGGCGGCTATGCCAACGATACTGCGGTATTTGACACATGGCGGTTTTCAGACGGCAAAACCGACATCGTCGAGCGCGGCGGCGTGCTGTATAAAAATTGGGATACCGCATCCGGCAGCGGCCAGATGGTCGGCAACATGGATGATCACGGTAAAGTCGACTTGACCGATGATGCCGTTGACGGCGGCAGCCTCAAAATCACGGCAGGCATTGTAAAGCGGCCTGAAACACTCATGTACAGCTATTCCGGCCGCACGGATTCTGCTCCGGTCAAGCCGGAGAGCTTTACGGTGTATGCAGGTGATTCCGTGGCCAAATCCGATGCCGACGGCAATATTACCGGCGCATTCAACGGCACTATTGATTATGAGACAGGTTTCTACAGCGTCGAATCCGCCGACGGCTTTTATCCGTCGACCATGCGTTACAACGCCGTCACCCAAGACAATCTGCCCTTGGATTCATCGATTATCGGCATCGACTCAGTGCGGCTGCCGTCAGACGGGCGCGTGCCGATTTACCGCAAAGGCGACATGATTGTCATCGGCAGCCATCTCAAGCAGGATTTGGGCGGGTCGTTTACCGGCGGACAGCAAATCACGCTTAACCGCCAAAACATCGACCGCCTGTGTCTGCTGGACGCCGACGGCAAACACGTCCTGGCCGAAAAATACAGCATGGATTTAAAAACGGGCGAGCTGACTTTTTCCGAGCCGCTGGATTTGTCGCAATACGCCATGCCCCTGACCGCATCAATGGCATGGGAAGAAGAAAACCGCATCACCGGTGTGGATATTTCAGGCCGTCTGAAACTGCAATTCGCCCTGTCGCGCGATTACCCGCAGGAAAACACCTACGTTTCCAGCGCGCTCATCGGCGGCGATTTGCTGGTGCGCGCCACCGAGCCTTTCAGCCAGCGGGCGTGGGACAACGTATGGGCGGATGCTATGCGCGGCGAAGAGATTTTGGCCAAACTCAACGTCAAAGACTACCCGTTTAAACTGACCAGCAACGGCGCGGTTACCGAGCGTTGGCTGATACAGTTTACCGGCGAGAGCCAATACCGGCTCTACGGCGAGCAGTTGGGCTTGGTGTTGGCATCGGACACGCTGACCGGATTGGCACCCGCCAATCCGGCCACCGGCAAACCGTATTTCCGCCTGCCAGCCGCGGCATTCGGCGGCGGCTGGGAGCGCGGCAACTGCATCCGGTTCAACACATTCGGCACGCCGCTGCCCGTATGGGTATTGCGCAGCGTCCACCCCAGCCCCGACAAGCAGGCCGGGCGCGACGGTTTCACCGCCTGTCTGCGCGGCAATACGGTGGCCGGGTAAGGCCGTCTGAAAGCCGCAGGCTTCTGCGAAGCTGAAGACAAACTGCCGCCAAGCCGCAAAGTGCATCCGTGCAAGCCCCGGTTTCCGGGGCTTTTCTGCATAATGAGTGCATATGTTTTTTTAGGGATTCAACCATGTTTAATACTACCCGCACGCCCGTAAAATTATATAAGTGGGATGACCCGGGTGCGCCTCAGGTCAGCTATACCCAAGGCTCAATTAAAACCGTTTTAAAAGCGTGCTTGATTAGCGGTTACGGCGATGGAGACAACCGTAAAGAGCCGTTAGGGTGGAAAATCAGCTTTGAGGAGGATTATAAAGCTGTTTTCGCGCCGAAGGATGACGAGGCGGAAGGCTGGGCGCTGTCAGCGGATGATTCTTGGCGGGGCAATACCGGCAACCAGACCGACTCAGGAGCGCGTTGTCGGATTATTTTAAACCCGACATCAATTTCAAACGGTGAAATTGTCAATTCCGAGGCCTGGTGTGGTTTTAGTTATTCGTCATTTAAAGGTTCCGGTAAGTGGTGGCTTGTTGGCAATGGCAGAGCATTTGTTTTGGTTACCTCTGATTCATCGTCGTCTAGAGAATGCGGCTTTCTTTATTTTGGCTTATTCCCGTCGGTTGCTGATCGGCAGTCCGGTAATTTGTGTTTGGGTTTTGTGGGCGGGTTTGGGTCAGCTGCTTATACCGGCGGGAGTTTGCATATCCAATATGCGCGCAGCTATGACTATTTATCGGGGGCAGGAGGAAGGATAGTTTCTAAAGCTAACGGTTATTATTCTGTTAAATACCCTAACCCGGCTACCGGCGGGTTTTGTGCCGACGACTGCTATCTGTTGGAGACTGCCAACTCATTGAACATGCTTGCCGGCTCTTTACCCGGCTGTATGATGATTTTCGAGGATATGCCTACGTCAAACGAAGTGCCGTTTGGCAAGATTTTTAAGGATCTTGACGGCAGCGGTGACCAATACCTTTATTGCAGAGTTAATGGCCGGGGCATGCTGGTCAACCTTAATGCGTGGGAAATGTGATGGCCGACCTGTTTTTCCGCAGCCGCCCGGTATTTTATTACAGGCAATTGAGTTATCAAAACCATTTGTTGCAAAGTAACTGTTTTTTAAGGTCGGCACACCATAAATACGGCGGCAAGGGCTGCATCGCCGGCGAAGCAGACGGCATCGTCACCGTCGACGGCCAACCCGCGTCACGCCGCATCTACCTGTTTGCCCTACCCGCGATGGAATGCATCGCCGACACATGGAGCAAGCCTGACGGCAGTTACCGTTTTGACCGTCTCAACACCGATAAAGAGTACATGATGGTTGCGCGCGACTACAAAAAACAATACGAGCCGGTGAGCTACGACTACATTAAGCCGTATGTAGATTCAGACGGCTGAGAGGCCGTCTGAAATGTCCGACCCTAAAAAATACACCGCCAATGCCATACCGCTGCCGTTTGCGCAGCGGATTGACGGGCGGTCTGAAGCCAACCGCCTGCCGTTGCCTTTCAGACGGCCTTTGGGCTATGCCGGTGATGACACGCCGCCCCATGATACGGGGCAGCAGCCGGATAACCCTTTGCCGCAGCCCAAGCCTGACGACGGTTATGCGCGTGTGTCTCAAGGATGGGGATTTGTGCAGCACGCGGTCGGGTCGGCAGCGGTTTGCCGGGGTGCCGGTTATACCCATGCCGCTTTGCGGCTGCCTTTTCAGACGGCGTGGGATGCCGCGTCGGATGTGTCGGTGTGTTTAGAGCCGTTTACCGACGCTTTGGCCGATGTGCGCCGTGATACCGCCGCACATTACAGGCCGTCTGAAAAACTCGGCGGCTGCGGCCATGTGCAAACCGGCGGTATTGCCGATTTGAGACGCTGTGAGCAACCGCACACAAGCGGCAGCGCGGTTCGGGCAAACGGCAATCATGACGACACGTCGGCGGTTTCCGGCCTGTTTGTCGATACCTGCACGCAACCCCGTACCAGTGCGAGCGGTGCAGTGGGCTTGTGTTTGGATTCGGACTTGCACGCGGCGCAGGATTTGGCGGCCTGTCTGCACCCCCGATACCAACCGGCCTTAAGCGTGCCGTGCGAATACTACGAGATTCCGCTCGAGCCGGAACCGGACAACACCGAAAAGACCTATATCTGCGGCATCCGTCCGCCGTCCAACCGCATGGCATTGCGGTTTCAGCGGCGCAAAATCGCCCACGCCGCCCACGCCATACCGTTGCCGTTTGCCTGTTTTGACCAATCGGCCACCCCGATTTTAAAAGGCTACATCATGCAAAACACCGTTTCCGCCGCCGTTGACGGCCGGCCGCTCAATCTCTTGTCGGCTTCCTTTACCTGCGACACCGGCGGCTACTGCTGGCAGGGCAGCGTGACCCTGCCGCCTGATGATTTCGTGCGGCTCAATATCGACGGACGCGCCAAAGGCAGCCCGGCCTTAATCAGTTGCCGCATTAATGGCGATAATTTTGTTTTCATGGCCGAGGATTACAGCGACAACCGACAGTTCGGCCAAAAATCCTACACCGTTACCGGGCGCAGCCAAACGGCCCTGCTGGGCGACGACTACGCGGCAAAAGGCGACGGCACTTACCGCAACCCGATTTATGCGGCGCAAATCGCCAACGGGCAGCTTAAGTTCGGCAGCGTCAAGCTGGACGGCTGGGGCATCGCCGATTGGCTGATTCCTGCCGATGTGTATTCCGTGACGGACAAAACGCCGATGGCCGTGCTGCAGGAGCTGGCGGCCGCTGCAGGCGGTTTTGTCGAGAGTGACCGAGCCGAAGCCGTGGTACGGCTCAAACCGAAATGGCCTAAGGCTGCGTGGGAGATTGATTCTGCCGCCCCTGATGTCGCCGTGCCGTCCAGCGTGATTATCAAAATCAGCGGCCGGCGCAGCGTGTCGGAAAAAGCCAACGGCGTATTCGTTTGGGCAAACCATGACAAAGGTGTGGGCGGCGACATTTACCGCAGCGGCAGCGGCCGCGAGCCGCGCGCATCGGCTTTGAGCGGCGCGCTCTACACCGACCAAGCCGTGTTGACTGCCGCCGGTATCACCGCCTTGAGTGCCACGGGAATCCATAAAAAAGAGACGGTGACGCTGCCGGTATCCGACAAGTACGCCATCCCTTTGGCCGCGCTGGGGCAGATTTGGCAAATCCAAGAGCCGGTCGGCATGTGGCAAGGCGTGGTTACCGGCGTAACGCTGGACGTATCCGTTGCCGACGATGCGCCGGTGGTGACGCAAACCTTGAGCATAGACCGTTATTTGGACGATTAAACCGTTTCAGACGGCCTTTAAAGATTTTTGACGTATGAATAACTATCAAAGATTAAGCAGCATTTTAAGCCGTCAGCAGCAAGGCGTTGCCCAAATCACCGGCGACTTGGGTGGCGGCGCATGGGCGGCGCGCTCGCAGGGCGGCAGTAATTTGGTGCTGAGCGGTCAGGCGGCAATCGGCAATAAAGTGTTTTACGACATTAAGACCAACAAAATCTTGAGCCAAGCCCCGGATTTGCGGTTGATTGAGTTGGGAGTGTGACATGACAAAAAATCCCGAATTGAGGTTCAAGCGCGGCGAAACGGTGGAAATTACCGTTTTATTCGATATTTTGGATGATTACGGCATTTCGTCGCTGACAGGCGTGACCGCCGTTGCCCAATTGCGGCGCAAACACGGCGGTGATACCGTGGCGGATTTTGACGTATCCGTCTACCCCGAAACACCGCGCGTTTTACTGACTTTGACTGCCGGTGTCTGCGCCGCACTCGATGCCGGCCAATATGTGACCGATGTGATGTTCACCCGCCTTTCAGACGGCCTGACCCAATACAGCGGCGACATTGCCGTCAACATTATCAAGAGTACCAGCCATGCTGACTGATTTTAAAGTATACCGCGGCAACATCGAACATGCCGGCCATCGATACGATGACGATTTATACCGCGTGTGGCTCGCGCAGCCCGGCAACCGCGACAAGTCGTTTGACGATTTTACCGAGTGGCTCGCACAAAGCAAAAGCAGCCAAGAAGCCCCTGATTTCGTCGCCCGATTTATTCTTGCCCTCAACTGATTTAGGAAAAAAAATGAAACTGATTGACCGTATTAACCAGTTTATCGATGCCGCCGGAGCCGCCATTAAAGGCATCCGCACCGACATCGGCCAAAAAACCAACTTGCAAACCAGCGACAAAAACAGCTTGGTCGGGGCCATCAATGAGCTTAAAAGCATGGTTGACAACAATCAGGCCGGCGGCGCATTGATTGACGACGTATCGGCAGCATCAGCCACAACCGTATATTCCAGCCAAAAAACCGAGCAATTGATTGCCGCCGAAGGCCAAAACATCCGCAATCAAATCTTAGACGGCGCAGATACCGCTTACGATACGCTAAAAGAAATCGGTGATTACATTAAAGAAGACAAAAGCGGCGCGGCAACGATGGCCGAGCAAATCGGCAAACGTCTGCGCATCGATGAGGCGCAGGAATTGACGGCCGAGCAAAAAAACGCCGTCGAAACCACCCTTAACTTAGGCGATACCGATACCGACTTCGCCGCACGATTTAAGGCAGCCCTAAAATGACCTTGGAAGAGCGAATCGAAGCATTGTCTATAGCGGTGGCAGAAGAGTTAAACAGCCGCAAGGAGCAAGCCGCACCACTCAATATCCAAAGAGGACGTGTGGTGTTCAATGATGCCGTTCTGAAAAACGATTTATCAGGATGGACAGGCTTACTTAATGGCGCAATTGCCAATTCATCTGTTTATAACATCAGATTTAAAAAGCCTTTTAAAAAAGTGCCGGTAGTGACCCTTGCCCAGCAACGCACAGATACGCCAAGCTGGCGATTTATTGAGATAGTCACCGTGACCGAAGAGATGTTCAGCATCCGCTGCAACTACTGGGGCAATAACTTGATATTGCATTGGATGGCAATGGAAGAAGAGACGGCATAGCAGAAAATAGATTTACCAGAACGGAATTTAAATAATGTCATGTTCAACAGGTTCCCCCGCCCGAAAAAATCTCAAATGAAATGCGGTGTATGAATTGTAACAAGCTGCTGGCTAAAGGATGTGGCTGTGTACAAATCAAATGTCCGCGTTGCAAAACATTCAATCAATTTAAATAAGCCTTTGAGCTTTGTCTTCGAGTGCCGCGAGCACCGGAGATTAAAAAGTGACTAAAGTTTGGAATCAAGCCCCGATCCCTTTTGTTGGACAGAAACGGTTTTTTCTACAATTATTTAAAGAGTCTTTGAAACAAATTCCTGATGATGGTGCGGGGTGGGTGATTGTCGACGTATTCGGCGGCAGCGGCCTATTGGCACATACCGCCAAACGCAATAAACCCGCAGCGCGAGTCATCTATAATGACTTCGATGGGTATGCCGAAAGATTAAATAATATCCCTGATTACAACCGCCTATTGGCAGAGATTCAGGCACTTACAAAAGACGTGCCAAGAGAAGTGAGATTGCCGCAGGATGTGGAAGCGGCAGTAAAATCGGCCATCCGTAATTTCGACGGTGCAATTGATGTCAGGGTGTTATCATCATGGCTGCTTTTTAGTACCAAACAGGCAGTTGATATTGCGCAATTATTGGGCTGGGAATTTTATAACAAGGTGCGCAAAACCCCGTTTAATACGTGTGATGGTTATTTGGACGGGTTGGAAATTGTTTCTGAGGACTACGAAAATCTCATGCACCATTATCAGCATGGCGAGAATATCTTATTTGTACTTGATCCGCCTTATGTGGGCACGGAGCAATTTGCCTACAAGAACGAGAAATATTTCAATATGGTCGCATTTCTGAAGCTAATCCACCTGACACGTCCGCCTTTCATCTTATTCAGCAGCAATCGGAGTGAGATTTGTGAGTATCTTGACTATTTAAAAGAGTACGAACCGCAGGCTTGGAGTAAGTTTGCAGATGCACAAATACATAAGTTACCTGTCAAGATGGCTAAGGGGGTTTCTTATGAGGATAATATGGTGGTTAAATTTTAGATTTTGCGTTTTTTTGTCATGGATAAACTACAGGGAAGCTATGACAAAAAAACGCAAAACTATGACAAAACGCGCGCTACCTTACACACGCCATGCCAACCGTGCGCCTGTACGGCTTTCATCAGCTCCACCGAATAATGGCTGCGGCTGCTGCCTTCTAAGCCGTGAAACAACACCAGCAAAGGGGCAACGGGGTCGGCAGCATCGACAAAATCATAGGCAATCTGCGTTTGGCCGGTGCTGTCGGGCAGCAACTCGCGGCGGTAAAGCGGCGGTTTGCCTTGCAGGGTTTTGGCGAAAATGGTTTCGGCGTTGCCGTTATGCAGCCAAAACGGGGTATTCGGGGCGCAAAATGTTTCATTGGACAAAACGTTTCCGGAAAAAGCAATAATACAAGGCCAGCGTGGTGAGCACACCGTTGGTCCAGCCGACCCACACGTCAGTCGGGTAATGCACGCCCAAATACATGCGCGAATAGCCCATCAACAAGGCAAAGCAAATGCCTGCCAACAAGATAATGCCGCGATGGCGCGAACGCATACAGAGCAAGAAAGTGATGGTTGCCAAGGCAGCGGAAAAAGTGCTGTGGCCGCTGGGAAACGAGCTGTTGGTCTCGGCGATGATGCGCGGCCAAAATTCAGGGCGCGGGCGTGATATGAAAAATTTGACCGCCAGCATAATCAGCGTCGGCAGCAGGGTGCTTAAGCCGATAAACAGGCCGTAATCGCGCCTTCCGCTGAGCAGCAGCCACACCACCAGCAAGGCAATCACCGGCACCGCCAGCGAAGTTTTGCCGGCATAGTGCATCACGCCGGCAATCGGGGTAAACCATTCGCCGGTGTGGGTGTGAATCCACATCATGAGCAGTTCTTCAAAAGCGAAACGGTGGCCGGCAATGACATGAGCCGCGATGATGCCCGCCAAGACCAATAATGCGACACAGACAACCAGGATAAGGGTAGGGCGGACGGTGTGCGGGGGAGGAGCTTGGAAATTCATTGAAATGCTTGAAATCTCGATAATTCGGTATGTTGGTAAAGGGGAAGCTATAAAAATCCCGATATTGATAGTTTATTGCATTGGTTTTTGATAATTATTGCTTTTTTCTGATTGGAAAAGCAGGTAAAAGCTACGGCTTTGCCATACAAAACTTGCTATTCTGTCATTAAAAGGGTATGGGACACAATGCCGTCCCGAACACACAAACCATTGCCGTGCAGTTCAGGCGGCATATAACAAGGCGTCAAGCGTTAAGGTAAAAAACCGCAAACGCCGTTTTACCTAGCATACGGAGGTTATCATGCCAGTCTTCTTTTTAAATGTGATTATGGTCATCGGCTTCGCATCGCTGGCAACGCTGGCGGCGTTGTGGGTCAGCGAGCCGGATTTGTAACTCAGTCTTTTATTTGATTCAAAAAGGCCGTCTGAAATATTGGTTTTCAGACGGCCTTTTGCCGCCCAATTATTTTTCAAACAGTATCTTTCAGTTCTGCCCCCAAATCACGCAAATGCTGCAACACATCCGCCCACGCCGTATCCAGCAGCGCACAAGCCGATCCTTCGGCCTTAATGCCGAAATCAATATGCGAATGCACGCGCCGGCCGTTACCGTCGGTGCGCGCCACCGTGGGCAGACTGTACGAGCGCACGCCGGGATAAGTTTGCTCGATGTATTCCATCAGCGGCGTCAGGCGCGATTCGGGCTGGCCGAATACATACACGCTGCGAAAACCGCTTTCTATCTGATTGAAGCGCTCGGCGTAATAGGTATCCAATACCCATTCGGCCATCGGATGTGCCATCACCGGAAAACCGGGAAAAAAATAATGCTCCGAATCGAAAAACCGGCGATGTTGTTGAACGAATTTGGCACCGGTTCCGCGCCTTCGGGAAAATCGGCCATATTGAGCCGCTGCGCGTGTTCGGCCGAATCGAGCAGTTCGCTGCGCTGGAGTGTCACGCCTTCGATGTTTTTCGCTGCTTCAGGGTGGCGTATTAACGGGAGGTCCAACGCCGCTGCCGCCGCTTGGCGCGTGTGGTCGTCGGGGGTCGCACCGATGCCGCCGGTCACAAAGGTCGGCATGCCGTCTGAAAAACTGCGCTGAAGCTGGCGCACCAGCAATTCAGGCTCATCCGGCAGATACTGCACCTGATTGAGCTTGAGGCCGCGCGATTCCAACAAAGATTTGAAAAAAGCAAAATGCTTGTCTATCCGCGTGCCGTGCAGGATTTCGTCGCCGATGATGATGAGGTTGAATAAATGTTGTCGCTCTTTCATAATTTTTCTCTCCAGAGGCCGTCTGAACGTTTTTTCAGACGGCATGAGTATTCAATCTAAAAGGAAAATGATGCGTGAATATCGGTTAAAGCAGCCGCTGAATGTGTGGGACAGTTTGGAAACTGCATGCTATGCCGCCTTCGGTTTGCTGCTGTTGCTGACGGAAAACAGCTGGGGCATGTTAATCGGTTTGGCCTTGTTTGCCATGGCCGCATGGACGATATGGCGTGATTTCGACAAACGTTGCCGTGAAATTGTGTTTTCAGACGGCCAGATTGAGCAAGTCAGCCGGCGCGGCAGAGAAGCCTTGGAGGTGGCGGATTTTTGCGGCGCAGCAACATTTAGCGACACGCAGCGCGGCAGAGTCGGCAATGTGTATCAGACTGCGCTGGGTCCTACAAACCACCTTGCTCAGCCATTGCTGCTGCACACAGTCGTACAATCGTTTACACATTTGCCGGCGCAGCCGCCGCAAGCTGCTGATCAAGTTCGCCGACAGATTGCGGAAATCTCAGGTTTGCATGATTTTGGCGATGTGGGTGCCGCAACTTTGTCGGAGCTATACGCCAAATGCTGTTTTTTAAAATGAAAGGAGGGCGGTTTGTTTAGAAAATCCGCTTTTTCAGGCGGCCTAAACTGGATTATCTGCCGTATTTATAAGATAATAAACCCAATTTTACAAAGCGGGCAGCCGTGCCCATTTATTTTTAGTCTGACAGGATTTTTTATGAGCCAAAATCATACCATTTTACAGTCGCTGCCGACCGGCCAAAAAGTCGGCATCGCCTTTTCCGGCGGCCTGGATACTTCGGCCGCGTTATTGTGGATGAAACTGAAAGGCGCGCTGCCTTACGCCTACACCGCCAACTTGGGTCAGCCTGACGAAGACGATTACAACGCCATTCCGAAAAAAGCGCTGGAATACGGTGCAGAAGCCGCCCGCCTGATCGACTGCCGCGCGCAATTGGCGCACGAAGGTATTGCTGCGATTCAGTGCGGCGCGTTCCACGTTTCCACCGGCGGCATCACTTATTTCAACACCACGCCGCTGGGCCGGGCCGTGACCGGTACCATGCTGGTGTCGGCGATGAAAGAAGACGATGTCAACATTTGGGGCGACGGTTCGACCTACAAAGGCAATGACATCGAGCGTTTTTACCGCTATGGCTTAGTTACCAACCCGAATTTGAAAATCTACAAGCCTTGGCTCGACCAGCAGTTCATCGATGAATTGGGCGGCCGCCAGGAAATGAGCGAGTTTTTAATCGCCAACGGCTTTGATTACAAAATGTCGGTAGAAAAAGCCTATTCCACCGACAGCAACATGCTCGGCGCCACCCACGAAGCCAAAGATTTGGAATTTTTGAACAGCGGCATCAAAATCGTCAAACCGATTATGGGTGTGGCTTTCTGGGACGAAAGCGTCGAAGTGAAGCCGGAAGAAGTGAGCGTGCGCTTTGAAGAAGGCGTACCGGTAGCCTTAAACGGCAAAGAATACGCCGATCCGGTGGAATTGTTCTTGGAAGCCAACCGCATCGGCGGCCGTCACGGCTTGGGCATGAGCGACCAAATCGAAAACCGCATCATCGAAGCCAAATCGCGCGGCATCTACGAAGCCCCCGGCATGGCCTTGCTGCACATCGCCTACGAGCGCCTGCTCACCGGCATCCACAATGAAGACACCATCGAGCAATACCGCATCAACGGCCTTCGCCTCGGCCGCCTGCTGTATCAAGGCCGCTGGTTTGACAGCCAAGCCCTGATGCTGCGCGAAACCGCCCAACGCTGGGTGGCCAAAGCCATCACCGGCGAAGTAACCCTCGAACTGCGCCGCGGTAACGACTACTCGATTCTGAATACCGAGTCGCCAAACCTGACCTACCAAGCAGAACGCCTGAGCATGGAAAAAGTGGAAGATGCCGCGTTCACCCCGCTCGACCGCATCGGCCAATTGACCATGCGCAATTTGGACATCGCCGATACCCGCGCCAAATTGGGCATCTACTCGCAAACCGGTTTGCTGCAATTGGGCGAAGGTTCGGTATTGCCGCAATTGGGCGAGAAAAAATAATTCAGTTGATTTGAGCTGATTGAATGATCAAGGCCGTCTGAAACACACGTTTTCAGACGGCCTTACTTTTGTAAAACTTCATCAGCAGCAATAGAAATCTTTAAAGCCGTCATTCCCGTGCAGGTGGGAATCCATCTTGGTATTTAAGAAACCTATTTATTTAATAGTTTGTTATGCTGAAAAATGGATTCCCGCCTGCGCGGGAATGACGGCTGTCGTTGTGTACACCGATTTGTGAAAGTATTTGGCGGAGGGCTCAACCTTTTATAAAGACAGAACTTACCCCTGATTCTTCCACGTCAAGGCCAAATCATACAGCACCTTTTTGCTCTCGCCGGTAATCTTCGCCGCCAAATCGGCGGCTTGTTTGGTCGGCAGTTCGTCGGCCAAGACTTTCATGACGTTTTGCGCGTGTTCGGGCAAATCGCTGCTTTTTTCCTTAACGGCCGGATGCAGAACCAACACCATTTCGCCGCGGGTTTGGTTGCTGTCTGCCTGTAAGGCCGTCTGAATTTCGCTGACCGTGCCGCTGAGGAAGGTTTCAAAGGTTTTGGTGATTTCGCGCGCCAACACCAATTCGCGCTCAGGGAACAGGGCGGCCATGTCGGCCAGCGCGGCTTCGATGCGGTGCGGTGTTTCAAACATCACAATCGGGTAATCGGCTTCTGCCCATTTGGCCAACAGTTTCTGCCGTTCGCCCGATTTCGGCGGCAAAAAGCCGTTGAAATAGAAATTCGGCTCGCTCACCCCGGCGGCGCTGAGTGCGCCCATCACTGCGCTGGCGCCGACCACCGGCACCACTTTATAGCCGGCTTGGCGCACGCGTTGGGCCAGTTTCGCACCGGGGTCGCACACGGCAGGCGTGCCCGCATCGGATACTTGCGCCACCATCAGGCCGTCTGAAAGGTACCGGATGATTTTATCGGCCATGTGCTGCTCGTTTTGCTCGCGCACGCTGATGAGTTTGCCCTGTATGCCGTAGGCGCTCAATAATTGGGCGGTCACGCGCGTGTCTTCGGCGCAGATGATGTCGGCGGTTTTCAATACGGCCAAGGCGCGCAGGGTAATGTCGGCCAAATTGCCGATGGGGGTGGCGACCACGTATAATGTTTGCGCGCTCAGGCTGTCGCAGGCTTTTTGATGGTGTTTTTGAATCATGATGTTATGCGGCTTTGAATGCCGTCTGAAGGAAAGTGCGTTCATTATATAATAAGGGGAACAAGATATGCGTTTAAACCACAAACAGGGCGCGGCAGGCGAAGATGCGGCGCTGGCTTTTTTGCAGCAGCAGGGCTGCCGGCTGGTGGCGCGCAACTGGCATTGTCCGTATGGAGAAATCGACCTGATTGTCAAAAACGGTAACATGATTCTGTTTGTTGAAGTAAAATACCGCAAAAACTGGCAATTCGGCGGGGCGGCCTACAGTATTTCTTCGTCCAAATTATTGAAATTGCAACGAAGTGTAGAGTATTATCTGCAACAACACGGCCTGAATCACGCGCCATGCCGCTTGGATGCGGTGCTGATTCAGGGAAGCCAACCGCCCGAATGGGTGCAAAACATCACAGGTTGATTGATTAGATGACGACATTACAAGAGCGCGTGGCGGCGCATTTTAGCGAAAGTATCGAAGCCAAACGGCAGGCGGCGCAAGTGTTGGCCGAGCCGGCCGCAGAAGCCGCGCAATTGCTGCTGCAATGCTTGATGAACGACGGTAAAATTTTGGTGTGCGGCAACGGCGGTTCGGCTGCCGATGCGCAACATTTTGCCGCCGAGATGACCGGCCGTTTTGAAAAAGAACGCATGGAATTGGCGGCCGTGGCGCTCACCACCGACACTTCCGCACTCACCGCCATCGGCAACGATTACGGCTTCGATCATATTTTCAGCAAACAGGTGCGCGCTTTGGGCCGCTCCGGTGATGTGTTGATCGGGATTTCCACTTCGGGTAATTCCGGCAACGTCATCGAAGCGATGAAAGCGGCGCACGAGCGCGACATGCATGTCATTGCCATGACCGGCCGTGACGGCGGCAAAATGGCGGCCATGCTGAAAGACAACGATGTGTTGCTCAACGTGCCGCACCCGCGTACCGCCCGCATTCAGGAAAACCATATCCTGCTGATTCACGCGATGTGTGACTGCATCGACACCATGCTGCTCGAAGGCATGTGATTTCTGTTCAGACGGCCTCATTAAAAAGGCCGTCTGAAACCTGTTTGACATCATCCGAAAGGACGTTTATGAACAAACCATTCAAAACTTTATTGGCAGCGGCTTTGTTGGCAGCAACTTTGAGCGGCTGCGTCAGCGCTGTGGTCGGCGGCGCGGCTGTCGGCACCAAATCTGCGGTTGACCGCCGCACCACCGGCGCACAGGCCGACGACAATGTGATGGCTTTGCGTGTCGAGCAAACCGCATTGTCTTACCTGCGCCAAAACAACCAAACCGCTGATTACCAACCTAAAATCAATGTGGTCAGCTACAACCGCCGTTTGTTGTTGCTGGGTCAGGTAGCCACCGAAGGCGAAAAACGTTTTGTCGAACAAATCGCCCGTTCCGAACAGGCTGCGGAAGGCATTTACAACTACATCACTGTAGCCACGCCTAGCCGTACTTTTGGTAACGTCAGCGCCGATACTTGGGGTACATCCAAAGTGCGCGCCACTTTGCTGGGCGTGAGTCCGGCCACCCAAGCACGCACCAAAATCGTCACTTACGACAACGTGACTTATGTGATGGGCATTCTCACGCCTGAAGAGCAGGCGTTGGTTACCCAAAAAGTCAGCACCACACTTGGCGTGCAAAAAGTCGTGACCCTCTATCAAAACTACGTTCCACAATAATAAAGAGGCCGTCTGAAACCGTTCAGACGGCCTTACCGAATCCTTGATTCGCCACACCAACGGACAGTTTCTATTCATGGCAAAACAGCA
This sequence comes from Neisseria weixii, assembly GCF_002327085.1. Classification (GTDB taxonomy): domain Bacteria; phylum Pseudomonadota; class Gammaproteobacteria; order Burkholderiales; family Neisseriaceae; genus Neisseria; species Neisseria weixii. The sequence continues at coordinate 20,381 of NZ_CP023429.1, forward strand.
ATTCCAACTCAGACCCAAACATTTAATCACGGCCACCTTGGTTGTGTGCGTTTTGGCCATTATTGTGCTGATTATCGGCGTGCTCGGCACCTTCAAACCGCGCGACGAAGAGCGCCGTCAGGAAGAGCAAGCACAAAACAGCAACGCGAAGCCAATCGTGTTGAAGTATGGAAACCCAACGGCAGCAACAGTCAGGAAACCGTTATCCTGAACCCTGATGCCGTCAACGCGCCACGCCGTCAAGCAGGCGCACAAAACGCAGCGGATAGCGACGAACAGGCCGCGCGCAACCCATTTATCAATTCTTCGCCGTCACGCAGCCGTGCCGAATCGCGTGAATCGCCGGAGCAACCGCGTCGCGCCCGCCCACGCAGCGACAGCGAAATCAATCGTGCGCGTCCGGCAGAAACCCAGCCGGCCCAGCCGTCGCCATCGCTGCAAAGCCCGACAGTGGCGCCGCCGCGTCCGGCAGAGCAAGCCGTGCCTGTTCAACCCCATAGCGGGCCCAAGCCCGAACCACGTCCCGATCCGAAACCTGAGCCGCGGCCGGCACAGGCACCGCAACCTAAACCGCAGCAAAAAGAAGTCATTGATAATTTGTTCTGATGTGCTTGCGGCCAGCCACAGTTTTAAACCTTTCAGACGGCCTGAGACCTTTGCAAACTCCCCATCTTTGGTACAGCTCTTCGTTATGCGCTGCTCGAAAGCTTGCCTGTCTTGATGATAGGTCTGCGCTTTCTGCCCTGCGCTCACTTGGAACTGTACCTGAATCCGGGAGTTTGCAAAGGTCTCTGCCTAGGGAACGCTTAATATGCGTCCCATGACTAGGCAGTCTGAAAACATGAAGGAATGTATGAAATGATGGATCAAGTTGTAATCAAAACCCCAGAAGAAATCGAGAAAATGCGCGAGCTCGGCCGCTTGGTCGCCGAAGCACTCGATTACATTACCCCGTTTGTCAAACCGGGCATCACCACCAATGAAATCGACAAGCTGGTGTACGACTACCATGTCAATGTGCAAGGCGGCTATCCTGCACCTTTGAATTACGGCAATCCACCGTATCCGAAATCATGCTGTACTTCTGTCAACCATGTCATCTGCCACGGTATTCCGGATGACAAGCCTTTGAAAGAAGGCGATATTCTGAATATCGATTTAACCATTAAAAAAGACGGTTTTCACGGCGATTCCAGCCGCATGTTTACCGTTGGCGAAGTCAAACCGTTTGCCCAACGCCTGATTGACGTGACCCACGAATCGATGATGGCCGGTATCGAAGCAGTGAAGCCGGGCGCAACTTTGGGCGATGTCGGTTATGCCTGCCAGCAGGTGGCTGAGAATGCGGGCTATTCGGTGGTGCAGGAATTCTGCGGACACGGTATCGGCCGCGGTTTCCATGAAGCGCCGCAAGTTTTGCATTATGGCCAAAAAGGCCAAGGTCTGGTGCTCGAGCCGGGCATGATTTTTACCGTTGAACCCATGATTAACCAAGGCAAACGTCATTTGCGTATCCTCCCGACGGTTGGACCGTGGTAACGAAAGACCGCTCTTTGTCTGCCCAATGGGAACACGAAGTTTTGGTGACCGAAACCGGCTATGAAATCTTGACCATCAGCCCGGCAAGCGGCAAACCATAATTAAATTGTTTAGTTTTGTAAAAATTTTGCGAAGTTTGGATTCATTCTTCAAAATAAAATATTGATTATTATGCAAATTATTTTTTGAAATATTTATGTAAGAAATATTTATTCGGATTATGACGAGTGCAATAAAACTTCTTTCGAATAATCTGTCTAATATATTTGTACGATGGGGTATTCATATAGATCTTATGCTTTAATTTAGTGCAGGCAATGTGTTTGCCTGACTGAGCAAGGTTTTTAGGGATACTGCTAGACTAAATATACGATAAGAAGGAAACCTCATGAAGTCGTTTGAGAAAATTGACAATATCCGCGACATCCGCAAAAAACTCGGTTTAAATCAAATGGACTTTTGGAGCCGCATCGGTGTGACCCAGTCCGGTGGTTCACGTTACGAGTCCGGCCGCAATATGCCTAAGCCGGTACGTGAGCTGTTGCGTCTGGTGCATATCGAACGCGTGGATTTGTCAAAAGTCAACCGCGATGATTTGGCTGTTGCTTCCTTGCTGAAAAACCGCGATCCGGAGCTGTATGCTTCTTTGAAAAAAGAAGCCAAGGCCGACAAAAATAAATAAGCTGTATTGTTTATGGCTGTCGCCAAGCAGAGGTAAACCCGAGGCCGTCTGAAACGCAAATCTCGTTTCAGACGGCCTTTTTGCGTTATAATCAAGCCTATTTCATTTTCGACATCCGCTGCCTTTTGAAGCGTAAACGTTTTATAGTGCAGGGCGGATGTTTTGTCATATTCCCACCAAACAGAATCCATCATGCTAGACAAATACAATCCCGCCGAAATCGAAGGCAAACATTATCAAAACTGGGAAAAACAAGGCTACTTCCAACCCCACATGGATTTGGCCAAGCCCGCATTCTCGATTCAACTGCCGCCGCCGAATGTAACCGGTACGCTGCACATGGGGCACGCGTTCAACCAAACCATTATGGACGGCTTGACACGCTACTACCGCATGAAAGGCTGCAACACCGCCTGGGTTCCCGGCACCGACCACGCCGGTATCGCCACGCAAATCGTGGTTGAGCGGCAATTGGCGGCAGCAAACATTTCACGCCATGATTTGGGCCGTGAAGCCTTCTTGGAAAAAGTATGGGAATGGAAAAACATTTCCGGCGGCACGATTACCGAACAAATGCGCCGCGTCGGCTGCTCGGCTGATTGGTCGCGCGAATACTTCACCATGGACGACGTGCGCGCCGAAACCGTGACCGAAGTGTTTGTGCGCCTGTTTGAACAAGGCCTGATTTACCGCGGCAAACGCTTGGTCAACTGGGATCCGGTGTTGGGCACCGCCGTGTCTGATTTGGAAGTGGAAAGCGTGGAAGAGCAAGGCTCGATGTGGCACATCCGCTATCCGCTGGCCGACACGCCGTCTGAAAGCGTGATTGTTGCTACTACCCGCCCCGAAACGCTGTTGGGCGACGTGGCCGTGGCCGTGAATCCGAAGACGAACGCTATGCCCATTTCATCGGTAAAGAGCTGGTGTTGCCGCTCACCGGCCGTAAAATTCCGGTGATTGCCGACGGATATGTGGAAAAAGATTTCGGCACCGGCTGCGTGAAAATCACCCCGGCACACGATTTCAATGACTACGAAGTCGGCAAACGCCACGACACCGTTTTAGTGAACGTGTTCGACTTGGAAGCCAAAGTATTGAGCCAAGCCGAAGTGTTTAACTTCAAAGGCGAAGCACAATCAGGCTTTGCCTTGCCGGAAAACTATGCCGGACTCGACCGCTTTGCCGCACGCAAAAAAATGCTGGCCGATTTGGAAGCGCAAGGCTTGCTGGCCGAAGTGAAACCACACACGCTGATGACGCCGAAAGGTGACCGCACCGGCTCGGTGATTGAGCCTATGCTCACCAGCCAATGGTTTGTGGCGATGTCGGCCACGCCAAACGGCGGCGAGCCGGAGAGTGAGTTTAAAGGCATGAGCTTGGCGCAAAAAGCCAAACACGCCGTTGACAGCGGTGCGGTAAAATTTATCCCTGAAAACTGGGTCAACACCTACAACCAATGGATGAACAATATCCAAGACTGGTGTATCTCGCGCCAATTGTGGTGGGGTCACCAAATTCCGGCTTGGTATGACGCGCAAGGCAATGTATTTGTTGCCCGAAACCAAGCAGAAGCAGAAAAATTGGCCGGCCAAACCGGTTTGACCCGCGATGAAGACGTGTTGGATACATGGTTCTCATCGGCGCTGGTGCCGTTTTCAACCTTGGGTTGGCCGTCTGAAACCGATGAATTAAAAGTCTTTTTGCCAAGCAATGTGTTGGTGACCGGCTACGAGATCATCTTCTTCTGGGTGGCGCGCATGATTATGATGACCACCCACTTCACCGGCAAAGTACCGTTTAAAGACGTGTACATCCACGGCATCGTGCGCGACCACGAAGGCAAAAAAATGTCCAAATCCGAAGGCAATGTGATTGACCCGGTGGATTTGATTGACGGCATCGATTTAGAGCAGCTGTTGGTGAAACGCACCACCGGCCTGCGCCGCCCTGAAAAAGCGCCGCAAGTGGTTGAAGCCACGAAGAAACTCTTCCCCGAAGGCATTCCTGTGTTCGGCGCCGACGCGCTGCGCTTCACTATGGCCAGCTACGCCAGCCTCGGCCGCAGCGTAAACTTCGACTTCAAACGCGCCGAAGGCTACCGCAATTTCTGCAATAAATTGTGGAACGCCACCAATTTCGTGTTGATAAACGTGGAAGACAAAGACTGCGGCCAAAACGAAACCGATCCGTTGGCCTATACCTTTGTTGACCAATGGATTATCGGCCGCCTGCAACAAACCGAAGCCGCCGTGACCGAAGCTTTCGACACCTACCGCTTCGATCTGGCCGCACAAACGCTGTATGAATTCGTGTGGAACGATTTCTGCGACTGGTACATCGAGCTGGCCAAAGTGCAAATCCAAACCGGCTGTCCGACCACACAGCGCACCACCCGCCGCACGCTCGTGCGCGTATTGGAAGTGATCCTGCGCCTGCTGCACCCGATTATGCCGTACATCACCGAAGAGCTATGGCAAACCGTCGCGCCGCTGGCCAACGCCAAGCAAACCGACAGCATCATGATTGCCGCATGGCCGGTAGCCGATGAAGGCAAAATCGTTCAGACGGCCTTTGATAAAATGACCGCGCTGCAAGACCTGATTGGCGCCGTGCGTAACCTGCGCGGCGAAATGGGCATTGCCCCGAACGTCAAAGCGCCGTTGTTTATCGAAGGCAGCAACGACATTGAAGACCTGCTGAAATACCTGCCGTCAATGACACGCCTGACCGAAGCCAAACTGGTTGAAACCCTGCCGGAAGGTGACGATGCTCCAGTAGCCGTATGCAACGGCGCACGCCTGATGCTGAAAGTGGAAATCGACAAAGCCGCCGAAACCGCGCGTCTGACCAAAGAAGCCGAAAAACTGCAAAAAGCCTTGGACAAACTCAACGCCAAACTGAGCAAACCCGGCTACACCGACAAAGCACCGGCGCATTTGGTTGAAAAAGACCGCGCCGAATTGGCCGAGTTGGCAGACAAAATGGCTAAAGTGCAAAGCCAATTGGCGAAATTGAAAGATTGATGATTGAGTTGAATAACTTGATTTTAGTCTTGCAATGATAACAAGGCCGTCTGAAAGTTTATCCTTTCAGACGGCCTTGTACTATATAGTCGGAGAATTGAAAAATGCCTAGGGTCGTGCCTTTTCATACGATTATGTACGGTCTTAGGTTCGCAGCTTTGTATGATTTGTTTACTTCTCCGACTATAAAATTAAGCCTCCAATCAAAACTATTGCGCCACTGCACCAATCACACCTTGCCAAGCATTTTTACCGTCGTGGTTCGCTTTACCGGTAAGTACGCTGCCGTTTGCACCATAAAAGCCACCGCTGAATGTCCCGTTTAAGACAGGCCGGTTGCCGCTGTTGTCGTGAAAAAACAAATGACCGCCGATATCGCCGCGTTCTCCTACTGAGACACGCAACGGGCTTTTGGGTGAACGGTCTTGATGTAATTCCCAAAGGCCGCCCTTATTGTCATGAATCATCATCGACAAGGTTTTGCTGCCGCCGTAGTATTTTGCAGTCACATCAGCGTTCAGGAAATCAGTTGGGCTGTCAGTATAGTGATAATACATATTACCGCGATAGCTGATTTCATTGTCGCTTACCGGGCGGCGCATTTGGCTTCCATCTGCGCTTTGCAGGTAGTGGTAAACAATTTCCGTGCCTTCATATTCGCCGTAATCATTCATTTTTGGGCGGTTGACGGCGGCGAAGCCGTAGTAGCCGGTAATTTTGCCGTTGCTGTCACGCAGCGTGCGGATGTCCTTTTGGATGAATTGGTCTTGTGGCTGAACCAGCTCGATTTCTACCGTTTTACCTTGGCCGTTAAACACCATTTTCAGCGTATCGTCCAGCAGCAGACCGTGACGGTTTTCTAAACTTAACCGGCTGAATACATCTTGGTCACTTTCAACGGCAGTTTTGGGAGCTTCCTCTTTGGGCTGATCAGACTGTGGTGTATTTGCCTCAACTTTGGGCTGAACGGAGTGAGATGGTTTGATGCCGGTTTTCGGTTCTTCCGGCTGCATTTTTACAGGTGGTTGAACTGGATGGCCCGGCTGATCGGCATCGGTATTAGGTGAAGCAGGAACGCTCGGCTTATCGGCCGGTTCATGATTCGGTGTTTCAGATTTGGCCGTCTGCCCAATTTTCTCCGGAGATTGGGCAGACGGTGTCGGCGCAGCACTCGGCGATTTACCGCCGCCACCGCCGCAGGCAGCCAATAGACAAATGCTCAATATAGTGAGCGGAAAGATGTTCAGAAGATTTTTTCACGTTGCATCATGTCGTTTCCCTTACCTTAATAGTTAAAATCAAAATTATGCGGCTTGGTGGCCGCTATCGCTTTTATTTGTTCTTTGCTTGCTGATTAAGATAGGTTAAATAAGGCTTAGCCTATTTATAAGTTTTCAAGATTTAATCTATTATACGACTCGCATAATAGCCGAACCAAATGCTGTTATCGATTTTGAAACGATAACAAGAGAAAGTGTTGCTTTTAGAGTATTAGAGCTATTCAACTAAATTTCAATAAAGTATTTATATGCCTAATTGATTTTTCAGACGGCACATATAAATAACGTATAATCCGATTATAACGCTGATTAAAGATCAAAGATTATGCAACCACCCACCGAAAACCATCATCAAAACTGAACCGTTTCCAAAAAAAAAATGCCACCGATGAAGCCCAAGCAGGAAAAGTGGGCGGATATTTCCGCAGAGCACGGCTTAAGTGGCGAATGGGCGGTAGCTGCGTGCTTGGATGAAACGCAGGTGAGTGATGAGCAGATTGAGATGATTGAGATGATTGCAAATTTGTTTGGCAGATAAAGTAAAATGCCGTCTGAAGACAATATGTTTTCAGGCGGCATTTTCAGTTCGATCCTATTTTATTGCGAAACATTCAATTTTTTCTGTTCCAACTTCATCACGCCGCGGTGGGTCATGTAGCAGCAGAAAATACAAGCCACTACGGCGAACAGTAGCAGGTAGAAGCCAGCGTCCCAGCCGTAGCGTTCAGCCAAAATACCGAACAGGGCGGTACCGGAGAAGCTGCCCAACACATAGCTCAACAGGCCGCGCAAGCCGGTGGCGGAACCAGCAGCGAATGACGGCACCAATTCGATGGTTTGCAATGACGATAAGAACATCGGCACGTAAATCAAGCAGCCGACAATGCCCGCGCCGATGGTGACGGTGGACAAGTCTTGTCCACCCCAGTAGGCGAAGATGGCGGCGCCCACACCAAGCAAGGTGACGATAGCCAACGGCATGCGTTTGCCTTTGAAGTATTTGTCGGTCACATAACCGGCCAGCAGGGTTGACGGAATCGCTGCCCATTCGAAAATGGCAAACGCGGTAGCCATTTGGCCTTTACTGAAGCCTTTGGTTTCCAAGAGATACAGCGGCAGCCAAGTCAATACGCCGAAGCGGATCATGTAGGTGAAGACGTCGATAAAGGAAACGAACCAAACATTGATGTCTTTTAAGATGTATTCTTTGAAAATCTGCCAAGTGGTTAAGTTGACGTCTTCGGTTTTAGTCACCACCAATTCTTCGTCGGCATTGTTCAGAATTTGGTTCATCGGCGGCAAACCTTCGTTGTAGGTACGGCCTTTACCGAAAATGTAGAAAATCAAAGCTACTACGGCTGCAATGGCGGTCGGCACGATAAAGTGCGCGGCCTGCCAATGTTCCGTACCGAGCCAAGCGATGGCGCCACCGGCAATCGGTGCTACCAAGCCGCCGCCGACGTTGTGGGAAATATTGAAAAAGGCGGTGGTCACGCCGCGTGATTTACGTGGGAACCAGCTGGCCAATACCACATAAGCCGGGCCTGCGCCCATGCCTTGGAAAATGCCGTTGAGGATACACAGAAACAGGAAAATCCAAAATGAAGCGGAAAAACCCATCATTAGGTTGACCACGCCCGACATCACCAAACCGAAGATCATAAAGTGTTTCGGATTGGATTTGTCTGCCAGCGCCGACATCACACCTTTACTGATGCCGTACACCACCAACATGGTGCCGGAAATAAAGCCGATGTCTTTTTTGGTAAATCCGAACTCGCTGATTAATTCAGGCGATGAGAGCAGGAAGTTGTTGCGCAGGATATAGTAGGCGGCATAGCCGATGAAAATGCCGAATAAAGCCTGCCAACGCAAGCGGTTGTATCGGTCGAGTATTTCCGCTTCGGGTACAGGCGTGCCCGGTTTGGACTTCAAGAATGACAACATAAAACATCCTTAGATTTACATGGGAAAAATAAATCAAGCTGCGCAAAGCCTGCAGATTGATTGCTAGAAGGAAAGATAAATATTACAAAATTGTGACAATTGTAATGTAATGCTAAGTAGCCGCCTACTCAATTACCTATCAAACTTGACTTATGACAATTAAAAGGGCCGTCTGAAACTTATTCCTGTTTCAGACGGCCTGAGGCCTTTATTCATAAATTTTCAAATCATTCAAAAATGAAACAATACCAAGCTCAAGGCAATCACGGCCATGCCGGAAGTCAGGCCGTACACGGTTTCGTGGCCGTCTGAATAGCGTTTGGCGGCGGGCAATAATTCGTCTAAGGCAAGAAACACCATCACGCCGGCGATGATGCCGAATACGCTGCCGAAAATGGCCGGAGAGAGAAACGGTTTGAGCAGGGTGTAGCCCAAAATTGCGCCCAAAGGTTCGGCCAAACCGGACGCAAGGCAGGCTAAGACGGTAAGTTTGCGGTTGCGCGTGGCGAAGTAAACCGGCGCAGCAATCGAAATACCTTCGGGAATGTTGTGTATGGCAATGGCAAAAGCCAGTGGCATGCCGAGTGTCGGGCTTTCGAGTGTGGCGAAAAAAGTGGCCAAGCCTTCGGGGAAATTGTGCGCGGTGATGGCAAACGCCGCCATCATACCGATGCGGGCGACGTGTTGACGGCGGCTTTCTTGGAACGCAGGATCGTTGGCATCTAAAGTTTCGTGCGGGTTGGGCACAAGGCGGTCAATCAGTGCAATGGCGGCCATGCCGATTAAAAAAGCAATCGTGGCGGCAGCAAAGCCATGCGATTCGCCGTGGGCTTGAGCGAAAGCTTCTCTGGATTTGTCGAAAATTTCGGTGAGCGGCACATAAACCATCGCGCCACCTGCAAAGGCCAAACCAAACGATAAGGCGCGAGGATTGGGTGTTTTGGAAAACATACCAAGCCGCTGCCCAATACGGTAAACAAGCCCGCGGCCAGCGTGATGCCGAAGGCCGTCCAAAGATTAGATGAGCTGATTTCTAACATGATGTGTGTGATGACGTTATTTATTAAAACGCAAACAGATTATTATAAAAAATAATAGTTATCATTAATATTTTTTGAGTGAGCGAGTGTGGAGCGGCGCATTAATTTTGCTGTGTGGAGCGGCGATAAAATAATTGAACAATAAGCCCTGATGCAGGTAACGCGGTTTAGCCGTAAAAATTCGGTGCAAGGCTTGAAAAAACGCGGCGACTGGGGGAAACTGATGCCGATTTCAATATAAAGGAGCTGCCATGAGCCAACCGATTTTAGCCGTTACCAGCGGCGAACCTGCCGGTATCGGCCCCGATATTTGTTTGGATGTGGCTTTTGCCGATTTGCCTTGCCGTCCGGTGGTGTTGGGTGACAAGACTTTATTGCAACAGCGTGCCGATATGCTGGACAAAACCGTGCAATTGGTTGATTTTGATGCGCAAAGGCCGTCTGAAAAACAAAGCGGCGTATTGGAAGTGTGGCATGTGCCGCTGAATCAACCATGCGAAGCAGGCCGTCTGAATCCGGATAATGCGGCGTATGTATTGCAATTATTGGATACGGCTTACCAAGGTATTTCAGACGGCCTGTTTGCCGGTATGGTAACCGCGCCGTTGCACAAAGGCGTGATTAACGACGGCCATGCCAGTGGGCATTTTTTCAGCGGCCACACCGAATATTTGGCCGAAAAAAGCCATACCGAGCAAGTGGTGATGATGCTTGCCGGCGGCGGCTTGCGCGTGGCTTTGGCTACCACGCATCTGCCGTTGAAAGACGTGGCCGCAGCGATCACGCAGCCGTTGGTGGAATCGGTGGCGCAGATTCTGCACGCCGATTTGCGCGATAAATTCGGCATTGCCTGGCCGCGTATTTTGGTGACGGGCTTGAATCCGCATGCGGGCGAGGGCGGTCATTTGGGTTGGGAAGAAATCGAGGTGATTATACCCGCGCTGAACAATTTGCAAGCACAGGGCATCGATGTGCGCGGGCCTTATCCGGCCGATACCGTGTTCCAGCCGTTTATGCTCAAAGATGCCGACGCGGTATTGGCGATGTATCACGACCAAGGCTTGCCGACCTTGAAATACGCGGGCTTCGGGCAGGGCGTAAACGTGACTTTGGGTTTGCCGTTTATCCGCACATCGGTGGACCACGGCACAGCGTTGGATTTGGCGGGCAGCGGTAAAGCCGATTCGGGCAGCCTGATGATGGCGGTGGCAACCGCATTGGCAATGGCGCGCAACGGGCAGGTTCAGGCCGTCTGAAAATCGCATGTTTCAGACGGCTATTTGTTATACAATCACACCATTGCTTTTAATCACAGAGAGTCATCATGCAATACCGAATCCGCCGTCAAGGCGACCAAGTTCAAGAACATCCGGATCAGATGCCGTCTGAAAGCTGGGAGCGCCATACCTTGCGCGAAGTGCTTTTTGAAGCCTATCAAGACCGCCGACGCGCCCGCTTTTGGAAAAACTTTTGGCGTGTGATCGGCTTGCTGTTGTTTCTGTCGTTTATCTTCAGCATGAGCCAAGGCGGTAAGAAAAACAGTCCGATTGCAATCGGCACCAACAAAGCCCATACTGCCGTGATTAACTTAAACGGCACCATCGGCGGGGGGTACGGCGATCAAGTGCAGATGTTGCGCGAGAGCATGGAAGCAGCGTATAAAAACGGCAATGCCAAAGCGATTGTGATTCGTGCCAACAGCCCGGGCGGCTCGCCGGTGGTGTCGAATATTGCGTTTAACGAAATACGCCGTCTGAAAGCCTTGCATAAAAATGTGCCGGTATATGTGGTGGCGGAAGATACTTGTGCTTCAGGTTGCTATTACATTGCCGCGGCCGCCGATAAGATCTATGCAGACCCGTCCAGCGTAGTCGGCAGCATTGGTGTGATTAGCGGCGGTTTTGACGCTTCGGAAATGATGGATAAACTTGGCATCAAACGCCGTTTGAAAACATCAGGCAGCAATAAAGGCATGGGCGACCCGTTTATCCCGGAATCGCCCGAGCAGGCGAGAATTTGGCAGCAAATGCTGGATCAAATTCACGGCGAATTCATTAAGGCTGTGCGCGAAGGCCGAGGCAACCGTTTGAAAGAAAATCCTGATATTTTCAGCGGCCGTGTTTATACCGGCTTGGAAGCGAAAAATGTCGGGCTGATTGATGATTTTGGCAGCATTTACAGTGTGGCGCGCGATGTGGTGAAAGCGCCGGAATTGGTGAATTACACGCCGGAAGACGATTTAACCAAGTTGCTGAGCCGCCGTTTTGGTGCGGAAGTGAAAGCGAAAGTGGAAGAAACTTTGGCAGATATACTGCGTTGAGCGAGGTTGATTTATTCAGGCCGTCTGAACATCAGGCTTGGTGTTCAGACGGCCTTTTGGCATGTGATCTAACAATTCACCTGCTGAATTTTTTCGTTGATAAAACCAATAAAGCTGCGCACCTTCGCACTCAAAAAGGCGCGGTCGACATAAGCGGCATTGAGTTGTTCGTTAATCATGGTGTATTCGGGCAGCAGGCGCACGAGCGAACCGTCTTCTAAATCTTTTTGCACCACCAACAGCGGCTGATAGCCGATGCCGCCACCGGTTTTGACCAGTTCGCGAACCATCAGCGTATTGTCGGTAAGCATCACCGGTTTCAAGCTCAGTGTGGCTTTTTCTCCGCTGGCGGTGTGGGTTATTTCGACATTGCGCTGGTTGGTGTAGGACGGCAGAATCGCTTGGTGTTTTCCCACTTCTTCAAGCGTGGTCGGCTTGCCGTGTTGTCGGATGTATTCGGGTGAAGCCACCAAAACAAACTGAATCACCGCCAAGGGTTTCACAATCAGTGAAGGGTTGGGCGTTTTGGACACGCGCAAGGCCAAATCGAAACCTTCGGCAATCAAATCGACGTGGCGGTTGTCGAGCACCAAATCCAGCGTGACCTCAGGATAGCGTTCGCGGTATTCCACCAACCAGCTGCTGAACAGGCCGTTGGCAAACCAAAGCGGCATGGTTACGCGCAGCATGCCTTGCGGTTTGTCGGTGCCGCCGGCGGCTTTTTGCGCGGCGGTGTCGAGAGTGTCGAGTGCGTAGCTGCATTGGTGGTAGTATTCTTCGCCCGCCTCGGTTAAGTGCAGGTTGCGGCTGTTGCGGTGTAACAGCTTGGCTTGAATGGTGTTTTCCAAATGGCTGACGTGTTTGCTGGCCATGGCGGTGGAAATATTGAGCTGTTCGGCGGCGCGGGTAAAGCTGCCGTTCTGCACCACATGGCGAAAGACCTTAAGACTGAATAAGGTATCCATATTTTCTTATCCGGAAATGGTGTATCAATGAAAATAGTATATATTAACCAAAAGGAATTATCTATACTGCGTTTATTGAGATTAAACCACTAGAAAGCAAAATAATGAATTTCTTAACTCGTTTCCAACCCATGCTCTTGTCGATTCTGCGTATTGCCACAGCGTATATGTTTATGCTTCACGGTACGGCCAAGTTGTTTGCCCTGCCTTATATTGAAAGGTTTGACGGTTTGCAGATTTTTTCGATTTACGGCTTGGCCGGCATTTTGGAATTTGTTGGCGGGATTTTACTGCTGCTGGGCTTGTTTACCCGCCCTGTAGCGTTTATCCTGTCGGGGCAGATGGCGGTGGCCTATTTTATGGCGCACGCCGAACCCAACGTTTTACTGCCTTTGTTGAACGGTGGCGAAGCAGCCGCTTTGTTCAGCTTTATCTTCATTTATATTGCCGCAGCAGGCGGCGGCGCGTGGGCGGTGGATAATCAGTTTAAAAATCTCATTGATATAAAAGGAATGAAAATGGCTTATCAAGATTTACAGCAAGCAGCAGAAACCCGTCGTTCTATTTACGGACTGAACAAAAACCTGCCGATCAGCAACGACGAAATCAAACAAATCATCGAGCATGCCGTGTTACACACGCCATCTTCGTTTAATTCGCAATCAACACGTGTGGTGGTGCTGTTTGGCGTGGAACACGAAAAAGTACGGGGCTTTATAGAAGATGCCTTGCGCCAAATCATTCCGGCCGAAAAATTTGCACCGACTGAGCAAAAATTGAGCGGTTTCAAAGCCGGAGCCGCGACTGTTTTGTTCTTTGAAGACCAAACCGTGGTGAAAGGTTTGCAAGAGCAGTTCCCGTCTTACGCGGAAAACTTCCCGATTTGGGCCGAACACACCAACGCCATTCACTAGTATGCGGTTTGGGCGACTCTAGCTGCGGCCGGTGTCGGTGCCAACCTGCAACACTACAATCCGCTGCCGGATGCTGCGATTGCTAAAGAATATGACTTGCCGGAAAGCTGGCAGCTGCGCGCACAAATGGTTATCGGCGGTATTGAAGTGCCGGCGGGTGAAAAAGAATTTGCACCATTGGCAGAACGTTTGAAGGTATTTGGTGCGTGATTTTTGATTGAACAGAATCACGCCAATAGGCCGTCTGAAACTTTTCAGACGGCCTTTATCTTTGTATTTTTCAAGCAAACAACATTACAAGCCCGGGAACATCCCTTTCATGCCCTTCATGCCTTTAGCCATTTTCATCAGCTTCGACATGCCGTTGCCGCTGAACATTTTCATCATTTGTTGAGACTGCTCGAATTGCTTCAGCATTTTGTTTACTTCCTGCACGTTGGTACCGGCGCCGGCGGCGATGCGGCGTTTGCGGCTGGCTTTGATTAAAGCAGGATTGGCACGTTCTTTCGGGGTCATTGAATTGATAATAGCTTCAACTTTGCCCATGGCCTTTTCGGCGGTGCCTTCGGGGATTTGCTTGGAAATCTGGCCGAGTTCGCCAGGCATTTTCGACATCAGGTTTTCCAAACCGCCCATATTGCGCATCTGTTGGATTTGTTCTTTAAAGTCATTCAGATCGAAGCTTTTGCCTTTTTGGATTTTCTTCGCCATCTTGGCGGCAGCTTCTTCATCGATGCCGCGCTGAACGTCTTCAATCAGGCTCAATACATCGCCCATCCCCAAAATGCGGCTGGCGATGCGGTCTGGGTGGAACGGTTCCAAGCCGGTGACTTTTTCGCCGATACCGATGAATTTAATCGGTTTTCCGGTCACATGGCGCACAGACAAAGCCGCACCGCCGCGTGCATCGCCGTCCATTTTGGTCAGAATGACACCGGTAAGCGGTAAGGCTTCGTTGAAGGCTTGAGCGGTGTTCACCGCATCTTGGCCCAGCATGGAGTCGATGACAAACAGCGTTTCCACCGGATTGACGGCTGCATGAAGCGCTTTGATTTCGTTCATCATCTCTTCATCGATGGCCAGGCGGCCGGCGGTATCGACCATCAGTACATCATAGAAATGCTTTTGGCATAATCCACCGCGGCGCGGGCGATATCGACCGGCTTTTGACTGATGTCGGAAGGGAAAAAATCCACACCGACTTGTTCGGCCAATAGGCGCAATTGCTCAATCGCAGCAGGGCGGTAAACGTCGGTAGACACCACCAGAATTTTTTTCTTCTGCTCGGTTTTCAGTAAGCGTGCCAATTTGCCGACAGTTGTGGTTTTACCTGCGCCCTGCAAACCGGCCATTAACACTATGGCAGGCGGGGTAACAGATAAATCCAGTGACGTGTTTTCTTTGCCCATCAATTCGATCAGGGCATCGTTTACCACGCCGATAAAGGCTTGGTCGGGTGTCAAGCTGCCGGCTACTTCTTGGCCGAGTGCTTTTTCTTTGACGTTGTTGATGAATTCCTTGACGACCGGTAAGGCAACGTCGGCTTCCAATAAAGCCAGACGGACTTCACGCAAAGCTTCTTTAATATTGTCTTCTGTTAATTTTGCATGGCCGCGGATGTTTTTCAAAACGCTGCTGAAGCGGCTGGTTAAGTTGTCTAACATGCTTATCCTTGATAATGAGAATAGCTGCCCACAAGAGAGCATTATTTGATAAAATAAAATCGGTTTTATTTTACACTATCGCACGCAGTTATGAATATGCGTACAGAGAAAGTTTGTTATGCCGATAATTTTGATTTGTCTGATGCTGGTGTATGCCGGCTTATCGGGCTTTGTGTGGATGCGCCATAAAAAACACAATAATCAAGCGTATCCCATCCATGCCGAATTAATGGTACTGGGCGTGGCGTTGCTGGTACATGGCGCGACCTTATTGATGCCGGTATTGAAAGATCAGGTGTTGATTACAGGTTTCGGCTATTCCATCAGCCTGATTGTCTGGCTGATGCTGATGATGTATTGTTTGGGCAGCTTCTTTTATTGTTTGCGCGGATTGCAATTACTGTTATATCCGTGTGCCGTGCTGTCTTTATTATTAGGTATGATTTTCCCAGGGAAATTCATCGGCTATGAAATCAGCGATATACCATTTATGCTGCATGTGGGTACATCATTATTGGCATACGGCTTATTTGGAATTGTCACATTGTTTGCCGTATTGATTTTGCTTCTGAACCGAAGCCTGCATAAACGCAAAATGTCTTCATTGGTAACATTTTTGCCGCCCCTGTTGAGCTTAGAAAAATTAATGTTCCGCGGTATGTTGGTTGGCTTTGTTTTGCTGACTTATTCTGTAGTCAGCGGAACTTTCTTCGCTGAAAGTGTATTTGGCAAGCCGGTAACCTTTACCCATAAAACTGTATTCGGTATTTTATCTTGGCTGATTTACGGTGGTTTATTGCTCAAACACAGTATGATGGCATGGCGTGGGAAGAAAGCTGCGATTTGGACGATTATCGGTTTTAGCAGTTTGGTACTGGCTTATGTCGGCAGTAAGTTTGTCTTAGAAATTATCTTGCCGCAATAAGCAAAATGGAAAAGAGCTGCTATGGAAGCAGCTCTTTTATTGGGATATTGCTTTGGTATTACCAGTCTCTTCTATTATTTTATAACCTTTGCTATCTTGGCTTTTTCTAAGTCGGCTGAAAATGAATTCATCACGACCATGACTTAAATGTAATAGATAGTTAACAAATGCGCAAGTATTATTTTGAATGATTTTCTACCACTAAAGTATTAAATAGAAATACATTTTGGTTGTAGGTTATGTTGAAGGTTATAGAGACATAGGCCGTCTGAAAAATTTGATTTCAGACGGCCTATGTTGATTGAGTGGCTGCTGTTTGGTATGGGGTTTTGAGATTTTTGTAATTTAGTAAGGATTAAATCTGATTGTAAAACAGCGGGTTGATGATTTTGTCAGGGGATGGTGTTGGATTTGGGTTGACGGGTTCGGTGGAGGGGGTATAGTTCGGTCTTCGCTGCTGACGCGGTGGCGAAACGAACTGATAATTATAGCACGGTTGATTTGATTTTTCGATGGATTTTGAAAAAAGAGTTGACGAGTGGTTTTAGTGGTGTAATAATTCGGTTCTTGCTCTTTAACAAACAGATTACCGATAAGTGTGAGTGCGGCAAGCCTCACACTGCGACAAAAACAGACAAGATGTAGATTTTCTATTCTTTGTCGGTTTCTTTGAAGCAGACCAGAAGTTATAAAGTTAGAGATTAAACATAAGAGTTTGATCCTGGCTCAGATTGAACGCTGGCGGCATGCTTTACACATGCAAGTCGGACGGCAGCACAGAGAAGCTTGCTTCTTGGGTGGCGAGTGGCGAACGGGTGAGTAATATATCGGAACGTACCGAGTAGTGGGGGATAACTAATCGAAAGATTAGCTAATACCGCATATTCTCTAAGGAGGAAAGCCGGGGACCTTCGGGCCTGGCGCTATTTGAGCGGCCGATATCTGATTAGCTGGTTGGTGGGGTAAAGGCCTACCAAGGCGACGATCAGTAGCGGGTCTGAGAGGATGATCCGCCACACTGGGACTGAGACACGGCCCAGACTCCTACGGGAGGCAGCAGTGGGGAATTTTGGACAATGGGCGCAAGCCTGATCCAGCCATGCCGCGTGTCTGAAGAAGGCCTTCGGGTTGTAAAGGACTTTTGTCAGGGAAGAAAAGGCAGTTGCTAATATCAGCTGCTGATGACGGTACCTGAAGAATAAGCACCGGCTAACTACGTGCCAGCAGCCGCGGTAATACGTAGGGTGCGAGCGTTAATCGGAATTACTGGGCGTAAAGCGAGCGCAGACGGTTAGTTAAGCAAGATGTGAAATCCCCGGGCTCAACCTGGGAACTGCGTTTTGAACTGGCTGGCTAGAGTGTGTCAGAGGGGGTAGAATTCCACGTGTAGCAGTGAAATGCGTAGAGATGTGGAGGAATACCGATGGCGAAGGCAGCCCCCTGGGATAACACTGACGTTCATGCTCGAAAGCGTGGGTAGCAAACAGGATTAGATACCCTGGTAGTCCACGCCCTAAACGATGTCAATTAGCTGTTGGGCAACTTGATTGCTTAGTAGCGTAGCTAACGCGTGAAATTGACCGCCTGGGGAGTACGGTCGCAAGATTAAAACTCAAAGGAATTGACGGGGACCCGCACAAGCGGTGGATGATGTGGATTAATTCGATGCAACGCGAAGAACCTTACCTGGTCTTGACATGTACGGAATCCTCCAGAGACGGAGGAGTGCCTTCGGGAGCCGTAACACAGGTGCTGCATGGCTGTCGTCAGCTCGTGTCGTGAGATGTTGGGTTAAGTCCCGCAACGAGCGCAACCCTTGTCATTAGTTGCCATCATTTGGTTGGGCACTCTAATGAGACTGCCGGTGACAAGCCGGAGGAAGGTGGGGATGACGTCAAGTCCTCATGGCCCTTATGACCAGGGCTTCACACGTCATACAATGGTCGGTACAGAGGGTAGCCAAGCCGCGAGGTGGAGCCAATCTCACAAAACCGATCGTAGTCCGGATTGCACTCTGCAACTCGAGTGCATGAAGTCGGAATCGCTAGTAATCGCAGGTCAGCATACTGCGGTGAATACGTTCCCGGGTCTTGTACACACCGCCCGTCACACCATGGGAGTGGGGGATACCAGAAGTAGATAGGGTAACCGTAAGGAGCCCGTTTACCACGGTATGCTTCATGACTGGGGTGAAGTCGTAACAAGGTAGCCGTAGGGGAACCTGCGGCTGGATCACCTCCTTTCTAGAGAAAAGAAGAGGTTTTTCGCATTCACACTTATCGGTAAACTGTAGAAGATGCAAAAGATATTGAGAAATCAAAAAAAGAACAGTTTAAAAGCTGAACTTAAACCGATTTCAAAATAACGACCTTGGGTTTGTAGCTCAGCTGGTTAGAGCACACGCTTGATAAGCGTGGGGTCGGAGGTTCAAGTCCTCCCAGACCCACCACAACTCATACTGGGGGCATAGCTCAGTTGGTAGAGCACCTGCTTTGCAAGCAGGGGGTCATCGGTTCGATCCCGTTTGCCTCCACCAAAAACTTTGCAAATCAAAGTCAGTTGGCAGAAGTTAATATAAAAAAGCGCGTAGCGCTGATTTTTTGTTTAACGACTGAAGAAGCTTGACTGCAAAAAGAAGGCTGATATAATGGCCAGCTCATTTTGATTTGCGAAGACAATAGCAATATTGGAAAGCATCGATCTTTAACAAATTGGAAAGCCGAAATCAACAAACAAAGACAAAGTTGATTTACTTTGACAGTTAGCTATTTGCAAATAGCTGGTTGTGACAAAGAAGTAAATCACAGGATTTGGGTGATGATTGTATCGACTTAGCCCTGAAACACAAAAGGCAGGGTTAAGACACAACAAAGCAGTAAGCTTTATCAAAGTAAAAACATCTAGTTCCACTACTCGTCAACGGTAGTGCGGATTAAGTCAAAGAGGTTCTTGAAATGATAGAGTCAAGTGAATAAGTGCATCAGGTGGATGCCTTGGCGATGATAGGCGACGAAGGACGTGTAAGCCTGCGAAAAGCGTGGGGGAGCTGGCAATAAAGCTTTGATCCCGCGATGTCCGAATGGGGAAACCCACTGCATACTGTGCAGTATCCTAAGCTGAATACATAGGCTTAGAGAAGCGAACCCGGAGAACTGAACCATCTAAGTACCCGGAGGAAAAGAAATCAACCGAGATTCCGCAAGTAGTGGCGAGCGAACGCGGAGGAGCCTGTACATGATAATTGTTGAGATAGAAGAACAAGCTGGGAAGCTTGACCATAGTGGGTGATAGTCCCGTATTCGAAATCTGATCAATGGTACTAAGCGTACGACAAGTAGGGCGGGACACGAGAAATCCTGTCTGAATATGGGGGACCATCCTCCAAGGCTAAATACTCATCATCGACCGATAGTGAACCAGTACCGTGAGGGAAAGGCGAAAAGAACCCCGGGAGGGGAGTGAAATAGAACCTGAAACCTGATGCATACAAACAGTGGGAGCGGACGTGTTCCGTGACTGCGTACCTTTTGTATAATGGGTCAACGACTTACGTTCAGTAGCGAGCTTAACCGGATAGGGGAGGCGTAGGGAAACCGAGTCTTAATAGGGCGACTAGTTGCTGGGCGTAGACCCGAAACCGAGTGATCTATCCATGGCCAGGATGAAGGTGCGGTAACACGCACTGGAGGTCCGAACCCACGCATGTTGCAAAATGCGGGGATGAGCTGTGGATAGGGGTGAAAGGCTAAACAAACTCGGAGATAGCTGGTTCTCCCCGAAAACTATTTAGGTAGTGCCTTGAGAATGAGACTGATGGGGGTAAAGCACTGTTATGGCTAGGGGGTTATTGCAACTTACCAACCCATGGCAAACTAAGAATACCATCAAGTTGCTCCTCGGGAGACAGACAGCGGGTGCTAACGTCCGTTGTCAAGAGGGAAACAACCCAGACCGCCAGCTAAGGTCCCAAATGATAGATTAAGTGGTAAACGAAGTGGGAAGGCCCAGACAGCCAGGATGTTGGCTTAGAAGCAGCCATCATTTAAAGAAAGCGTAATAGCTCACTGGTCGAGTCGTCCTGCGCGGAAGATGTAACGGGGCTCAAATCTATAACCGAAGCTGCGGATACGTGTTTACACGTATGGTAGGGGAGCGTTCTGTAGGCCGAAGAAGGTGCATTGAGAAGTGTGCTGGAGGTATCAGAAGTGCGAATGTTGACATGAGTAGCGATAAAGCGGGTGAAAAGCCCGCTCGCCGAAAGCCCAAGGTTTCCTACGCAACGTTCATCGGCGTAGGGTGAGTCGGCTCCTAAGGCGAGGCAGAAATGCGTAGTCGATGGGAAACAGGTTAATATTCCTGTACTTTGATTCAATGCGATGTGGGGACGGAGAAGGTTAGGTTAGCAAACTGTTGGAATAGTTTGTTTAAGCCGGTAGGTGGAAGACTTAGGCAAATCCGGGTCTTCTTAACACCGAGAAGTGATGACGAGGCACCAAGGTGCTGAAGTAACCGATACCACGCTTCCAGGAAAAGCCACTAAGCTTCAGTTGAATCAGAACCGTACCGCAAACCGACACAGGTGGGCAGGATGAGAATTCTAAGGCGCTTGAGAGAACTCAGGAGAAGGAACTCGGCAAATTGATACCGTAACTTCGGGAGAAGGTATGCCCTTCGATGTTAAGCCCTTGCGGTGTAAGCATTGGAGGGTCGCAGAGAATCGGTGGCTGCGACTGTTTATTAAAAACACAGCACTCTGCTAACACGAAAGTGGACGTATAGGGTGTGACGCCTGCCCGGTGCTGGAAGGTTAATTGAAGATGTGCAAGCATCGGATCGAAGCCCCAGTAAACGGCGGCCGTAACTATAACGGTCCTAAGGTAGCGAAATTCCTTGTCGGGTAAGTTCCGACCCGCACGAATGGCGTAACGATGGCCACACTGTCTCCTCCTGAGACTCAGCGAAGTTGAAGTGGTTGTGAAGATGCAATCTACCCGCTGCTAGACGGAAAGACCCCGTGAACCTTTACTGTAGCTTTGCATTGGACTTTGAAGTCACTTGTGTAGGATAGGTGGGAGGCTTAGAAGCAGAGACGCCAGTTTCTGTGGAGCCGTCCTTGAAATACCACCCTGGTGACTTTGAGGTTCTAACCCAGACCCGTAATCCGGGTCGGGGACCGTGCATGGTAGGCAGTTTGACTGGGGCGGTCTCCTCCCAAAGAGTAACGGAGGAGTTCGAAGGTTACCTAGGTCCGGTCGGAAATCGGACTGATAGTGCAATGGCAAAAGGTAGCTTAACTGCGAGACCGACAAGTCGAGCAGGTGCGAAAGCAGGACATAGTGATCCGGTGGTTCTGTATGGAAGGGCCATCGCTCAACGGATAAAAGGTACTCCGGGGATAACAGGCTGATTCCGCCCAAGAGTTCATATCGACGGCGGAGTTTGGCACCTCGATGTCGGCTCATCACATCCTGGGGCTGTAGTCGGTCCCAAGGGTATGGCTGTTCGCCATTTAAAGTGGTACGTGAGCTGGGTTTAAAACGTCGTGAGACAGTTTGGTCCCTATCTGCAGTGGGCGTTGGAAGTTTGACGGGGGCTGCTCCTAGTACGAGAGGACCGGAGTGGACGAACCTCTGGTGTACCGGTTGTCACGCCAGTGGCATAGCCGGGTAGCTAAGTTCGGAAGAGATAAGCGCTGAAAGCATCTAAGCGCGAAACTCGCCTGAAGATGAGACTTCCCTGAGGATTTAATCCTCCTAAAGAGTCGTTCGAGACCAGGACGTTGATAGGTCGGGTGTGGAAGCGCAGTAATGCGTGAAGCTAACCGATACTAATTGCTCGTGAGGCTTGACTCTATCATTTGAAGGATTTCAAATGATAAAAGCTTACTGATGATTCAGTCATCACCAAAAGTTGATTAAAGAATAAATAAGTGCAGGAGACTGCATAACGGCTTACCGATTTGTACAGTTTAAGTTTGGCGGCCATAGCGAGTTGGTCCCACGCCTTCCCATCCCGAACAGGACCGTGAAACGACTCAGCGCCGATGATAGTGTGGTTCTTCCATGTGAAAGTAGGTCACTGCCAAACACCCATTCCGAAGCCTCTGACTCTGTCAGGGGCTTCTTTACGTCCGGCAGAAAAGTGCGGCTAAAGCAGGTTACCGTGTTGTTAGTATAATTATATTTGATTGTTTTATTGAGTTTATTAAATAAGTTGTGCCGCTTAGGCATAAGCGTTATAATTTCACTCCTTTTTACGGGAGTAGCCATCCGGATTTTTCGGTTCCGGAGCGGTTATCAACATAATTGCTTTGGCATGGTAACCGCATCTTCGCTCAAACGAATGACAGGCAAGACGTAAAGCATGGCAATTCCAGTGGGCAATTGTTATGCTTTTGTGTTGCCCACGAAACGGTTGAGTATCTACATGGAAGCTTTTTTCTCTTCAACATTGGGTGTGATGATTGCCGAAATTGGCGACAAAACTCAACTGCTCGCATTATTTTTAGCAACCCGATTTTCACAAAAGAATGCTATTGTTTTAGGTATTTTTGTAGCCACATTACTAAACCATGCACTTTCTGCAGTCATTGGTGTGTGGTTGGCGCAATATATTTTGCCTGAGCTAATGAAATGGATTGTCGGCTTGAGTTTTATTGCGGTGGGCTTATGGCTGCTGTTGCCGGATAAAGATGAGAATCCGGATAGCCGATGGCTGAAATATGGTGCTTTTGGCGCAACGGTACTGCTGTTTTTTATGGCGGAAATCGGTGATAAAACGCAAATCGCCACAGTGTTGTTAGCAGCCAAATATCAAGAGATGTTTTGGGTGATATGCGGTAGCGTGTTGGGTTTGATGTTGGCAAACGTGCCGGTGGTTTATTTGGGGCAGATGCTGATGAAGAAGATTCCGGCTAAAGCAGTTCGCATTTCTGCCTGCATTTTATTTTGCGTGTTGGGTGCCATTACTTTATTGGGTAGAGGTATAGTATTAAATTAAGGTTGGGAGAATATGTGGAAGATCTTTTTCAGAATCAAAACTTCATTGTGATTAATAAGCCTTGCCATCTTGCGGTGCATCAGGAAGAAAATCAAATCAGCTTGACGCACACGCTGGCAGAGCAATTGGGTTTAGAAAGAGTATGGTTATTGCATCGATTAGATAAAGCAACCAGCGGTGTATTATTGTTGGCACTCAATGATCAGATAGCCTCAGAGCTGGCGCAACAATTTTCTGCTAAAACCATGCACAAAACCTATTTAGCAATGAGCGATGCAAAGCCATCCAAAAAGCAGGGGTGGATTAAAGGCGGAATGAAAAAATCCCGCCGTGGTGTGTGAAAGTTAACTCGAGATACATCGAGTCCGGCCATCACGCAGTTTCACAGCCATACTCTCGCACCATATTTACGCTTATTTGTGTTGCGACTGCATATCGGCAAAACGCACCAATTACGCGTTGCCATGAAAAGCTTAGGCAGTCCGATTATTGGTGATCGGTTGTATGGTGGTACAGCCGCCGAACGAATGTTTCTGCACGCTTGGCAAATAGAGTTCCAACATCGAGATGAGCATTTTAAAATCACCGCACCTTTAGATGCAACATGGCCGTCTGAGCACATTTATGCCATATTATCTTCATCGCTTTAACGCAGTATTTACGCACTTTACAGACAGCATAGTATAATAGCTGCTTGCATATCTGAATGACTTTAATAAATAAAACAGCATGAAACCTATTTTTCAAAAACTGATTCTGGTATTGGGCCTGAGCACTGCTGCGATGTCGGCACAAGCCGTTACTTATATCTGCAAGGTAGATGGCGGCATTGTCTTTTCCGAGAAGAAAATCGGCAACCAATGCGAAGAATCCCATACCGATGGTGCGGCGCAAGTGACGCCTGAAGAAGCCACTAAAGCTTTACCCGAGAAAGTTGATTTAAAAGAGGCACCGGGCTCTGCTGCACCAGATGTCAGCGACATTAAAATTTTACCGCAGACTATCAGTGGCAGTGTAACGAATAGCGTTGAAGCGGCTAATCCGCGCATGAATATCAAGCTACGCAATGGTAATGACACAGCAGGCCGTAAAACCAGTGCCGGTGATTTGAAATCAGCCCAAGCGCGTGCCGCTGAGCTGAACCGCAAGGCTAAGATTATTCATGCGCCGGTGATTAGCGCGCCGGCTGCCAAACAGAAACCGCAACTTACCCGTAAGCAGATTTTACAAAACGAAATCCGCAATGAGCAAGCTGCATTGGCACGAGCTAAGGTACAATTGAATGTAGCGCGTAAAAAAGGCGATCAAGCCAAAATCAGCCGTTTAAACCAAGCCGTTCGTGATCGCGAGGCGAATATTCGTGCCATTCAGGGTGAAATGAAGCGCTAATGAAGTATTTCTAAAAGCCATCAATTTGAGGGAAACCAAAATAAAAGGCCGTCTGAAACACAATGTATCAGACGGCCTTTTGTTTTGCTGTTAAGCCGGACGGCAGGCAATCATATAGTTGGTGTCGGTCATATCACTGATGCTGTATTCTTTGGTCAGCAGATTGTATTTCATGCCTTTTGTATCGACAACATCCAAACCGGCTTGGCGGCACATACGCGCCAATTCCGCAGGCGTGATGAATTTCTTCCAGTTGTGCGTGCCTTTCGGTACAAAGTTCAATACATATTCGGCACCGACAATCAAATGCAGATAAGACTTCGGATTGCGGTTGATGGTGGAGAAAAACACCATGCCTTCGGGCTTAACCAATTTCGCACATGCTTTTACGATGGCGGCCGGATCGGGTACATGCTCGAGCATTTCCATGCAGGTGACCACATCAAAGCTGTGTGGTTGCTCGGAGGCCAATTCTTCCACTGGAACGCAGCGGTAAGCGATATTGCCAACATTTTGTTCAGCCGCGTGTACTTCAGCCACTTTTAATGACTTTTCCGCCATGTCGGTGCCGGTTACGTGCGCGGCACCGCGCTTGGCCATGCTTTCGGCTAAAATTCCGCCGCCGCAGCCGACATCCAAAACCTGCTTGCCGCTCAAATGGCCTAAGTCATCGATGTAGCCCAAGCGTAGCGGGTTAATGTCGTGAAGCGGTTTGAATTCGCTGTTTTTATCCCACCACTTTTCGGCGATTTGGCTGAATTTGGCGATTTCATTGTCATCGACATTACGTTCGGTTTGACTGGTCATATCGGTTTTCCTGATGGATTGAAGACGCAATTTTATAACAAAGCGGCAGCAAACGGTAGGCCGTCTGAAAGGCATCAATGTTTTTCAGACGGCCTAGATTTCATGCGCGGCGCATGCCATCCACAACGCACGTTTTTTGGCGGCAGGCATTTTTTTCAAAGCGATTTCCTGTTTTAAAGCTTCGCTTTTGCTGAGACCGTCGGCAACCACACGCATGGCTTCAGGCTTGTGGATACGCGTATATTTCGCCCCTTTGCCGGCTTTATGTGCCAGTAAACGTTCGTACGGGCGCAGACTGATGCCACAATAAAGCGAGGCGTTTTCACACAAAATCAAATATACGCACCATGTTTGCGCCGTCATTGCGCCGCCTCCGCAAAAGATTGCTGCAAGATGGTGACAGCCGCTTCGGTTTTGGCCGACTGCACGCGATAAGGCGTGACCACATATAAATTGACCGCCGGTAAAGTCCAATCCGGCAAGACAATATTCAGACGGCCTTGGGCGGCGGCATCGGTAATCTCGCCACTGACTTGCAGCGACAGGCCGAAGCCTTGCTCCGTCAGTGTCCGCACGGCGGCCAGATGGCTGCAATAGAGGCTGTTTTCAATTTCTAAAAAATAGTGTTCCGCACCGCAATGCAGGGAGGTACGTAACGGTAAGAAATGCAACCAGCGGTGGGCGTGGAGCTGGTTAGGGTGGGTGACGGGTGCGTGTTGTGCCAAATAGTCGGGGGCCGCGCAAATTTGGTACTGCCAAGTCACCAAATGCCGTGCGGCCAGATTCGGGTCGTCGAGCGCGTGGCCGCCGCCGCGTATGGCCAAGTCGATTTCCGCTTGTTGCAGATTGTCCAGCGTGTCGTTGAAATGCAGCACGGGGTGGATTTTGGGAAACTCGTTGTGCAGGCGGCGCAAGGCCGTCTGAAAAGCCGGAGCATCGAGAATGCTCGAAGTCAGCGCGATGTGTAAGCTACCCGCGGGTTCGGTTTTTAAATGGTCGATGACCGCGCGCGTATCGGCCAGCGTTGCCTGCAGTCGGCGGCAATAGCTGCCCAGTGCGCGCCCGGCATCGGTTGGGGAAAGGCTGCGCGTGTTGCGGTTGAGCAGTTTGATGCCGTGCAGCGATTCCAGGCGGTTGATGTGCTGGCTGACAGCCGACGGCGTCATGGATAAAGCTGCGGCTGCGGCATTCATGCTGCCGTGTTCCAAAACGGCAGCAAATACGAGTAAAGGTTTGATGTCTTGCATTCCAGACAGTCTTGATAGTGAAGTTGGACTTAATAATACAAACAGTAAAATAGGGATTATCAGTGTTTTCAGACGGCCTTACAATACGTTTATCTTAAATAGTGAACAAAACAAGGAGCGAACAATTAAATTTGCTGTGATTGGTGCAACAGGTTTGGTGGGCAAGGCAACGGTACAAGAGTTGGCTGCACGCGGCCATGAAGTAACGGCTTTTGCACGCGATGTTTCTAAAGTGGCGAAGGCCGGCAATATCAAAGCGGTGGCGGCCGATGTCAATGCGGCGGATTTTGCCGCGCAGCTGCGGGTCTTTGACGGCGTGGTCAGCGCGTTTAATGCAGGTTGGGAGAATCCGAATCTGGCGGCGGATTTTACCTTGGGTGCAAACAACATCATTGAAGCGGCGAAAACCGCGCAAGTGCCGTATCTGCTGGTTATCGGCGGCGCAGGCAGTCTGAATGTCGCTCCGAATCTGCAATTGGTCGATACGCCTGATTTCCCGAAAGAAGTCTATCCCGGTGCCAATGCCGCCCGCGAGCTGCTCGACCGTCTGCGTCCGCGCCGCGATGTGAATTGGGCATTTCTGTCACCTGCTGCCATGTTTGCCGTTAATCCTGTGCGCTTTGAAAAAAGCGGCGCATACCGCATAGGCCAAGATGATGTGTTGATGAATGCCAACGGCGCGCCTGCGGATATTACCGTCGCCGATTTGGCCGCGGCGATTGCGGATGATGTGGAAAATAGAGCACATTTGTTTGCCCGCTTTACCGTAGCCGAGGTGTAATTGACTTGTCAAATCACAGGCCGTCTGAAAACATTCAGACGGCCTCATATGGGGAGCGTGACTCATGCAGGAAATGATGTATCTGTTTGACCCATTGTGCGGTTGGTGCTACGGCGCAACGGTTGGTTTGGAACAGTTGGCGGCCGACCAACATACGCGTATCCGGATGCAGCCGACCGGCCTGTTTGCCCGCAACGGCCGCGTGGTGGATGCCGGATTCGCCAAACATGCGTGGCGCAACGACCAAAAAATCGCTGCGCTGACGGGTTTGCCTTTTAGCGCAACGTATCGTACCCAACTACTGTCGGGAGACGGTCGTGCGTTCGATTCGTGGCCGATGGTTCTGGCCTTGAGCGCGGTGGAAAAAACCGAGCCTGAGAAAGAGATCGAAATATTGAAAACCTTTCAGGCGGCGCGTTATCAATATGCTTGAGACACTTCCGATATAGAGACGGTTAAAACGATTTTGAATGAAATCGGCCTGACTCGGGTACCGCGCTGGTTGGCAGCGATGAGGTTGCGGCGGCGGCCGAACAGCGGATTTTGGAGGGGCAGGCGTTGATGCGGCAATTCGACTTGAGCGACGTACCGGGCTTGTTGCTGCGACGGGAGGGACAAGACGTTTGGCAGGTGGCGGACAGCCGTGTTTTGTTTGAATCAGCCAAGTAGCCTGCCGACATGCTTGGGCACGGCATAGGTCGAAGGAAGCGGCCGTTTGGGAAGTAAGCCTATATTGGCTAGGCATTCACTTTTCAGACGGCCTTTTGCCGCATTCAGTTTTCACGCGACCAATGTGTTTTTTGTGCAAATATCAATTTGTTGTCGGTAAATTTGATGAAGTCGAGCTCCAGCATCCATACATCACTTTTCATCGCCCGTGCAACGGGATGGATCCGGTAAAACAATGCGGCCGCGGCTTGGCGTTCTGCTTCGTTTTCCAAACAAACCGCGCGCGCTTGAAACTGAATGCCGCTGATTTTGGTGATACTGTCAGGCTGCCCCGCAATCGTACCCGAGATATGGGACGAAGCCGCCATATTGCTGCCGTGTCGGGTTTGGCGCGAAGTCAAAATAATCAGCCGTGCGTGCGCTTCATCGAAAACGTAAAAGCAGCACGCGCTCCACAGGCCGCTTTCGGGCGAATGGGTGGCGAGGCTGACGGCATGGTTGCGGCTTAAAAAGTGGGTAATATTGCGGGGTAGGGGATTCATCAACATTCCTGTTTCAGACGGCCTTAAACGGCTTTCAAACCAATTGGGCAGAAACCGGCGCATGTGTGCTCATGCGGGTTTATTGTGTAGTGCCGCCATTCCAATGCGGCAAGTCGGGGATTTCGAGGTCAAACATTTCTAAGGCGCGGCCGACGCTGTGGGTGACGATGTCGTCCACCGATTGCGGCTGTTGGTAAAACGCAGGTACAGGCGGGAAGATAATGCCGCCCATTTCGGTGACGCGCTTCATGTTGTCCAAATGCGCCAAATTCAGCGGCGACTCGCGCACCATCAACACCAAGCGGCGGCGTTCTTTCAGCACTACGTCTGCCGCCCGGGTGAGGAGGTTGTTGTTGTCTCCATGGGCAATGGCTGCCAGCGAACGCATAGAGCAGGGCGCTACCAACATGCCGGCGGTGCGGAACGAGCCGCTGGAAATCGCCGCCCCCAAATTGCCGATAGGGTGGACGACATCGGCCATGGCCATGACTTCCTCTTTTGAATACGGCGTTTCCAGTGCACGCGTCATGTCGGCGCCTTTGGAAACCACCAAATGCGTTTCGATACCGGGCAGGTTTTGCAGGATTTTTAAGGCGTTGTAGCCGTATTGAAAGCCGCTTGCGCCGCTAATGCCGATAATAAGCCGCCGTGTCATGCATTGCCTTTCTGTGTCAGGCCGTCTGAAAGCGTTATTATAGAATACAAATTGTCTATCCGTAGCAATATCCGATAAAATAGCGCATGATTTGATAAGGCCGTCTGAAAGCGCTGTTTTGGCGCCGTTAAAATAAAGGATAACAATATGGCAAAAATGAAAGGCGGTTTGGGCCGCGGTTTAGATTCCTTGATTTCCAATGGGGTGGACAACAGTACCAGCGACCGCCTGACCTCCGTCGACATCAGCGATATCCAGCCCGGCCGCTATCAGGCGCGTGTGCAGATGGATGACGAAGCGCTGCAAGAGTTGGCCGATTCGATTAAAGCGCAAGGCGTGATTCAGCCGGTGATTGTGCGCGAACACGGTTTGTCGCAATACGAATTGATTGCAGGCGAACGCCGTTGGCGCGCGTCGCAATTGGCCGGATTGACTGAAATTCCGGTAGTGATCAAAACCATCAGCGACGAAACCGCGCTGGCGATGGGTTTGATCGAAAACCTGCAACGTGAAAACCTGAATCCGATTGAGGAAGCACAAGGCTTGAAACGCTTGGTCGATGAATTCGGTTTGACGCATGAAACCGTGGCTAAGGCCGTCGGCAAAAGCCGCAGCGCAATTTCCAACAGTTTGCGTTTGCTGAGCTTACCCGAGCCGGTGCAGGATATGCTATACCACCGCCACTTGGAAATGGGGCATGCGCGCGCATTGTTGACGCTGCCGGTAGTTGAGCAGTTGGAATTGGCGCAAAAAGCAGTGAAAAACGGCTGGTCAGTGCGCGAAGTAGAGCGCCGCAGTCAGTTGGCGCATCAAAGCAAAGAAGTCGAGCCGAAGAAAACCATCAGCCCTGATGTTCGGCGTTTGAATGACGTATTGACCGAGCGTTTGGGCGTGAATGCCGAAATCAAAACCACCAATCAGAAAAAAGGCAAAATCGTGTTGCATTTCGACACGCCCGAAACATTTGAATATCTGCTGAAACAATTGGGCATTCAATACGAAGCGTAACCTTTATTTCAGAGGCGAGGCCAAAAAATTTTAAGTAAACTGTTTCTTTTACACAAAAAAATGATAATTAAGGCCGTCTGAAATTTCAAACGGCCTTATTAAAATCTGATTGAAATCAAAGGGATTATTTGAAGTTGAGGGATGGAATATGTTAGGTGTTTATAAATTGTTGTATTTCAAGATTAATAAGCATGTAACAATGTGTAATTTGTGTTAAAATCTTCACGGAATAGCAATTGCCAAACTGCCAAACAGAGAACTTTTCTTAAATTGACATATCCTCAAATAATAACGTTTCACAAAGCTTAACAATCGCTTGACGACATAGCACTTCTTGATTATAGTAGCCTCGCTTTAGTATTGTGGCTCAATCGCCTTAAAAATATGAAGCAAATTTTAATTTTACAAGTGATTGTCTTGCTTGCAGTTTCTGCCTTAAGTGCAATAATTGTAGGCAAAAGCGGTTTTTGGTCGGCCTTGGTCGGCGGAATCACGTATCTCATCCCTTCATCTATTGCAGTTTTACTTTTAAAGCTTGTTAAAAATAATCCTTATCTGCAAAGCAGGATGTTTATTTTTGGAGAAGTTTTAAAAGTAGTGCTGTCGCTGGTGTTGATGCTGATTGTGTTTGCAATTTGGCATGAATCGCTGGTTTTTCTTCCGTTTTTCTTCGGATTGCTCGGCGTCAGCCATTTGGTTTTTTTGTATTACTTGAGAGTTAAAGACTATGGCAGGTGAATCTATGACCGCTGCCGACTACATCAAGCACCACTTGCAAAGCTTGACCAGTTTGTCGGACGTAACCCAAGGCCAAGGCCTGAAAAATATTGCTGATTTCTCTTACATCAACTTGGATGCAATTTTCTTTGCCGTCGTGTTGGGAATTATCGGTAGCTTTATCTTATGGCGTGGTGCCAGGAAAGCAACAGCCGGCGTGCCCGGCCGCTTTCAAGCTGCGGTAGAAATCCTGTTTGAATTTGTGGATGATATGTGTAAAAGCATTATCCATAATGAGCAGTCCCGCAAAGCCGTTGCGCCATTGGGTTTGACCTTGTTTGTATGGATTTTCCTGATGAATGCCATGGACTTGCTGCCGGTTGATTTGTTGCCAGTCGCCTGGCAGGGTATTACCGGTGATCATCATGCATTATTGCGTGTCGTACCTACCGCTGATTTGAATACCACGCTGGCATTGGCTATCGGTGTCTTGATTATCTGTATTTACTACAATGTTAAAATTAAAGGCTTCGGCGGTTGGATGCACGAAATGTTCAGCGCGCCGTTTGGTGCGAAATTGGCACCGGCCAATTTTCTGTTAAATATCGTAGAATTCTTATCGAAAACTGTATCGCACGGTATGCGGTTGTTCGGTAATATGTATGCCGGTGAATTGGTATTTTTGCTGATTGCTTTGTTGGGTGGCGCGTGGGCTGCTTCTGGCAGTATTGGTGTGATGGATCCGATTCTGTTTGTGTTCCATATTTTGGCCGGTTTGGCTTGGGCGATTTTCCATATTTTGGTGATTACCCTGCAGGCATTTATTTTCATGGCGCTGGCGTTTGTATATATCGGCCAAGCACATGACGCACACTAAGTTTAGTTGTTCTTTATAAGTAGTTTTTCAATTTTTTCAACGTAGTTTTAACCTTTGTTTCTTTTAAGGAGTTTTAAAAATGGGTTTGATTGCTATCGCATGTGGCTTGATCGTAGCTTTGGGCGCTTTGGGCGCTTCTATCGGTATTGCTATGGTAGGTTCTAAATACTTGGAATCTTCTGCTCGTCAGCCTGAATTGATTGGTCCATTGCAAACCAAACTGTTTTTGATCGCCGGTTTGATCGACGCCGCGTTCTTGATCGGTGTTGCTATTGCCTTGCTGTTCGCCTTCGTTAACCCGTTTGCAGGCTAATCCGAACACAAGTTCGTTACAAACGGTTTAAACGTTTGTTTGATTAACCCTAATACGAAGGTTAAGTAAAGTGAATATTAATGCAACCTTATTTGCGCAGATTATCGTCTTTTTCGGTTTGGTTTGGTTTACCATGAAATTTGTGTGGCCGCCGATCGCAAAAGCGTTGGACGAGCGCGCCGCCAAAATTGCTGAGGGTTTGGCTGCTGCCGAACGCGGTAAAAGCGATTTTGAGCAGGCAGAAAAGAAAGTTGCAGAACTCATGGCCGAAGGGCGTGGACAAGTTGCCGAAATGGTGGCTAACGCCGAAAAACGTGCTGCTGCAATTGTAGAAGAAGCCAAACAGCAAGCTTCTACAGAAGCTGCACGCATTACAGCACAGGCTAAAGCTGATGTTGAGCAGGAAGTGAACCGTGCGCGCGAAGCTTTGCGCGAGCAAGTTGCTGCATTGGCTGTGAAAGGTGCAGAGTCTATCTTGCGTAGTGAAGTGGATGCTTCCAAACACGCAACAATGCTCAACACTTTGAAACAGGAGCTGTAATCCTATGGCAGAGTTCGCAACGATTGCCCGACCTTATGCGAAAGCATTATTTGGTTTGGCACAGGAAAAAAACCAAATTGAGTCTTGGTTGGGCGGACTGGAAGAATTGGCAGCAGTGTTGCAGGATCAGAAAGTATTGTCTCTGGTTGAGCAGCCTGAAACCGCTGCTTCCGATAAAGCAAAGGCATTGGCTGATTTGGTCGGTTTGAATGATGTAAGCCTTACAAATTTTGTAAGCGTTCTGGCCGAGCAAAAGCGTTTGAATGTTTTGCCGGAAGTGTACGCGCAATATCAAGACTTAGTCTTGGCACTCAACAATACCAAATCAGCTGTGATTTACAGCGCATACGAATTAATGCCTGCGCAGTTGGCTGATTTAACCGCTACTTTAAAAACACGTTTCAACACTGACTTGCAAGTGACCACGAAAGTTGATCCGCAATTAATCGGTGGTGTGAAAGTAGAAGTGGGTGATCAAGTCTTGGATCTGTCGGTGCAAGGTAAATTGAATGCTTTGTATACGACTATGACAAATTAGGAGAGTTTTCATGCAGCTTAATCCTGCTGAAATTAGCGATTTGATTAAAGCCAAAATCGAAAATCTGTCTGTTAACGCAGAAGTACGTACCCGCGGTACGGTAATTTCTGTGACTGACGGTATCGTACGCATTCACGGCTTGTCAGACGCCATGCAAGGTGAGATGCTCGAATTCCCAGGCAACACTTTCGGTTTGGCCATGAACTTGGAGCGTGACTCCGTTGGTGCCGTAGTGTTGGGTGAATACGAACACATCAAAGAAGGCGATACCGTTACTTGTACCGGTCGCATTTTAGAAGTACCAGTAGGTCGTGAGCTGGTAGGTCGTGTTGTGGATGCATTGGGTCGTCCGATTGACGGTAAAGGCCCGATTAATGCTTCTGGTTCTGCGCCAATCGAAAAAATTGCACCGGGTGTAATTGCCCGTAAATCGGTTGACCAACCAATGCAAACCGGTTTGAAAGCCATTGACTCTATGGTTCCGGTAGGCCGTGGCCAACGTGAGTTGATTATTGGTGACCGTCAAACCGGGAAAACAGCTGTTGCTTTGGACGCGATTGTGAACCAAAAAGACACCGGCGTTATCTGTATCTACGTAGCCGTAGGTCAAAAAGCTTCTTCAATTGCCAACGTGGTACGTAAATTGGAAGAGCACGGTGCAATGGAACACACCATTGTGGTGGCAGCAACTGCTTCTGAAGCAGCGGCATTGCAATACATCGCCCCTTACTCAGGTTGTACCATGGGTGAATTCTTCCGTGACCGCGGCGAAGATGCCTTGATCGTTTACGACGACTTGTCTAAACAAGCCGTTGCATACCGTCAAATTTCTCTATTGCTGCGCCGTCCACCAGGCCGCGAAGCGTATCCGGGCGACGTATTCTACTTGCACTCTCGTTTGTTGGAGCGCGCTGCGCGTATCAACGAAGATGAAGTGGAAAAGCTGACCAACGGTGAAGTTAAAGGTAAAACCGGCTCATTGACCGCATTGCCGATTATCGAAACACAAGCCGGTGACGTATCTGCATTCGTACCGACCAACGTGATTTCGATTACCGACGGCCAAATCTTCTTGGAAACCGACCTGTTTAACTCCGGTATCCGTCCTGCAATCAACGCCGGTATTTCCGTATCACGCGTAGGTGGTGCGGCGCAAACCAAAGTTATCAAAAAGCTGGGCGGCGGTATCCGTTTGGCATTGGCGCAATATCGTGAATTGGCTGCGTTCTCACAATTCGCATCTGATTTGGATGAAGCAACACGCAAGCAATTGCAACATGGTGAAGTCGTGACTGAATTGATGAAACAAAAACAATTCAACACTTTGAACACCGCTGAAATGGCATTAACTTTGTGGGCGATCAACAATGGTTCGTATTCTGATGTTCCAGTTTCTAAAGCATTAGCTTTCGAAGCGGAATTTTTGAGCTATGTCCGCACCCAATTGCCAGAAGTGCTGAATGCGGTTAATGCTTCGGGTGCGATGTCTGATGAAGCAGAACAAGCATTGACCGAAGCCATGAAAACTTTCAAATCTTCTTACGCTTATCAAGCCTAAGAATAGCAGATGAAAGGAGTCTGAAATGGCAGTAGGAAAAGAGATTCTCACCAAAATTCGCAGTGTTCAAAATACCCAAAAGATCACAAAAGCGATGCAGATGGTGTCTACCTCTAAAATGCGGAAGACTCAGGAACGGATGCGCTTAGCGCGTCCGTACGCCGAAAAAGTTCGTACGGTAATGAGCCATTTGGCACAAACCGAAACCGATCACGGCATTAAATTGTTGGAACCGCATCGCGCCGTATGCCGTGCCGGTTTCATTTTGATGACGACTGATAAAGGTTTGTGCGGTGGCTTAAATGCCAACGTATTGAAGAAGTTTTTGGCGCAAGTTCAAGAGTATCAGGAGCAGGGCATTGAAGTTGATGTCGTGTGTCTGGGCAGCAAAGGTTTGGCTGCTTGTCAAAGCATCGATTTAAACGTGATTGCCAGTGCAGTGAATTTGGGCGATACGCCTAAAATGGAATTGTTGCTGGGGCCGTTGACTGAAATTTTCCAACGCTACGAAAAACATGAATTAGATGTGATTCACTTGGTGTATTCCGGTTTCGTGAATACAATGCGTCAAGAGCCGCGTATGGAAGTGTTGCTGCCTATCGGCCAAAACGAGATTGAAGAGGTTAACGCCCATTCCCAATATGGTTGGGAATACCGTTACGAGCCGAGCCCTGTTGCTGTATTGGAATATCTGGTTCGCCGCTATTTAGAATCTGTGGTTTATCAAGCATTGGCTGATAACATGGCATCTGAACAAGCCGCGCGTATGGTAGCGATGAAAGCCGCTACCGACAACGCAGGCAATGCCATCAAAGAGCTGCGTTTGGTGTATAACAAATCGCGTCAAGCTGCGATTACCACGGAATTGTCAGAAATTGTTGCAGGTGCAGCGGCTGTTTAGGCCGTCTGAAACTGTACAGAAAATAGGATACGATAATGAGCCAAGGCAAAATCGTACAAATTATTGGTGCCGTAGTTGACGTGGAGTTTCCACGTGATGCTATCCCGCACGTTTACGATGCCCTGAAATTGGACGAAACCGGTCTGACCCTGGAAGTGCAACAACTTTTGGGTGACGGTGTGGTGCGTACCATTGCAATGGGTAGTTCAGATGGTTTGAAACGCGGTATGACCGTAAATAATACCGGTTCGCCGATTACTGTACCTGTGGGACAGGCAACATTGGGCCGTATTATGGACGTATTGGGTAATCCCGTAGACGAAGCAGGTCCTGTGGCTGCTTCAGAGACCCGTGCGATTCACCAGTCTGCACCTAAATTCGATGAGCTTTCAGCTGCAACCGAATTGTTGGAAACCGGTATCAAGGTAATTGACTTGCTGTGTCCGTTTGCCAAAGGCGGTAAAGTAGGTTTGTTCGGTGGTGCAGGTGTGGGTAAAACCGTAAACATGATGGAATTGATCAACAACATCGCCAAAGCGCACAGCGGTTTGTCTGTGTTTGCCGGTGTAGGTGAGCGTACCCGTGAAGGTAACGACTTCTACCATGAGATGAAAGATTCCAACGTATTGGATAAAGTGGCTATGGTTTACGGCCAGATGAACGAACCTCCGGGCAACCGTTTGCGCGTTGCTTTGACCGGTTTGACTATGGCCGAATACTTCCGTGACGAAAAAGATGAAACTGGTAAAGGTCGCGACGTATTGTTTTTCGTAGACAATATCTACCGCTACACTTTGGCCGGTACAGAAGTATCTGCATTGTTGGGTCGTATGCCGTCTGCAGTAGGTTACCAGCCGACTTTAGCTGAAGAGATGGGTCGTTTGCAAGAACGTATTACCTCTACGCAAACCGGTTCGATTACTTCCATCCAAGCCGTTTACGTACCTGCGGATGACTTGACTGACCCTTCTCCGGCAACAACCTTTGCCCACTTGGACGCAACCGTGGTATTGAGCCGTGACATTGCCTCTTTGGGTATTTACCCAGCCGTTGATCCGCTGGATTCTACTTCACGCCAGCTCGATCCGATGGTGTTGGGTCAGGAGCACTATGATGTAGCGCGCGGTGTTCAGTCTACTTTGCAAAAATACAAAGAATTGCGCGACATTATCGCCATTCTGGGTATGGACGAGTTGTCTGACGAAGACAAACTGACTGTAATGCGTGCCCGTAAAATCCAACGTTTCTTGTCACAACCGTTCCACGTTGCTGAAGTATTTACCGGCTCTCCGGGTAAATACGTGGCATTGCGTGACACCATCGCTGGTTTTAAAGCTATCTTGAACGGTGAATACGACCACTTGCCGGAACAAGCGTTCTACATGGTGGGCGGCATCGAAGAAGCAGCCGAGAAAGCGAAAACCTTAAACTAAGGAGGCCGGCATGAACATCATGCAAGTTGAAGTGGTCAGTAGCGAACAAAACATCTACTCAGGCGAAGCCAGTTTTGTGGTGGTTCCGACTGTGCAAGGTGAGCTCGGTATTTACCCGCGACACGAGCCGATAATGAGTTTGGTACGTCCCGGTGCATTGCGTTTGACCATACCGGGTCAGGCTGAAGAAGTGTTGGTTGCTGTTTCCGGCGGTTTGTTGGAAGTGCAGCCTGAGAAAATTACCGTATTGGCGGACGTTGCCGTTCGCAGTGCGGAGATGGATCAGGAGCGCGCCGAGCAAGCCAAGAAAGCAGCAGAAGACCGTATTTCTAAGGCGCAAGACGATGAATCTTTGGCAAAAGCACATGCTGCTTTGGCCGCAGCCATCGCCCAGCTCAAAACCTTGGATTATCTTCGTTCGCAAAAAAACAAATAAGCATTTTTGCTTTAAAAGCACGGTGGAAACCGTGCTTTTTTATTGTTATTGCCTGAATTCAGGTCGGAATGTTGGCTGATTGTTTTAATACAGATAAGGTAAACAGTGAAATCGGTTTATTTTTGGGCTGTACTAGATAACTAGAATAAATTCTGCTTTACTAATTGTTTTAAAATAGAACAAGAGACTTTATCTCACTGTGGTTAAAACGCCATTCACATTCCTTCAAATACAGCTCAAAATGCTCTTTGGGAATGCCGTTAAACTTACGTAAGCGGCGTTTTGCCTGATTCCAAAAGTTCTCAATCCCGTTGATGTGATTTTGCCGATCAGCAAAGTGTGTATTGTAATTGATGCGAAAGTGGCTAAACTCACATCAAGTACGTCATAGCTTTTGTAACAATCAGTGTAAACAATACTGTCAGGCTTTACTTGCTCACGTATTACCGGCAATAAAGTGGCAGTTTGTGTATTGGGCACAGCAACGGTGTAAACCTTGCCGTTGCGCTTCAGAAGCCCGAATACAGCGACTTTGCCGGCTGCACCGCGACCACGTTTGCCTTTGCGCTGTCCGCCAAAACAGCTTTCATCAACTTCTACTCCGCCATCAGACATTTCCGGATGCGGGCTGTTATGGAAAATCAGTACGCGCAAACGATGAAAGTAACAGGCTGCCGTGTTTTTATTAACACCGGCTAATTGAGCTGCAGTACGGGCAGTAACACCCGCAATAAACAGTTCAATCAGTTTGTTTTGCTTGTACTGACTTAAACGGCTTCTTCTCATAGGGATTATTCTAACCTGAAATTAGATTTCCCTAGTTATCTAGTACAGCCCCTTATTTTATATTTGGTATAAAGCGCTCCTATCAATAGGCAAGTAAGAAAACGTAGGACATAGCTTTTTATGTTTTAAATGGAGTTTTAAAGATTCAGGCCGTCTGAAAAACATGGTTATCACAAACAATGTTTCAGACGGCCTTGTCATCAATAATCAATCCAAGAAAGATTATTTACTGTACATCACCCATAAATCTTCTTGCAAATTTACCAATGCTTCGCCTTCTGCGGCTTGAATGCGGAGATATGAGCCGTCGGGCTGCATTTCCCATGCTTTGGTATTGTCTTCCAGCGCCATGGTTAAACCTTCGTGAATCACACGCGTTTTGAGAGCCGGATGCAGAATCGGTGTGGCCACTTCGATACGGCGGAAGAAGTTACGCCCCATCCAGTCAGCGCTGGAAATATAGGTATCTTCTTTGCCGCTGTTGTAGAAATAGAAAATACGTGAATGTTCGAGTTGGCGGCCAATGATGGAACGCACGCGGATGTTATCCGACAGGCCTTTTACTCCCGGGCGCAGGGTACACATGCCACGCACAATTAGTTCGATTTGTACGCCGGCAGCGCTGGCTGCATACAAAGCTTCGATTACGCTCGGCTCAATCAAAGAATTCATCTTGGCGATGATTTTGGCCGGTTTGCCTGCACGGGCGTTCTCGGCTTCCCGCTGGATACGGCTGATAATCATCGGGTACAGCGTAAACGGGCTTTGATAAAGCTTATTCAAGCGGCCCGGTTTGCCTAAGCCGGTGATTTCCATAAATAAAGTATTTACATCGGCGGTAATGTCGGAATCATCCGTAATTAAGCCAAAGTCGGTGTAGATACGCGATGTCCCTTGATGGTAGTTGCCTGTGCCTAAGTGTGCATAGCTTTTCAGACGGCCTTCTTCACGGCGGATGACCAAGGCCATTTTGGCGTGCACTTTATAACCGAATACACCGTACACCACGTGCGCACCAACGTTTTCTAATTTTTGCGCCCAGCTGACGTTGTTGGCTTCATCGAAGCGCGCCATCAATTCGACCACCACGGTCACTTGTTTGCCCGCCAGCGCGGCGCGCATCAGCGCTTTGACCAATTCGGAATTGCTGCCGGTGCGGTAAATCGTCATTTTGACAGCCAATACATCTGGGTCGCTGGCCGCCTCGCGAATCATTTGAACCACCGGGTCAAACGACTGGTAAGGATGGTGCAGTAATATCGGACCTTGCCTGGCTAAATCCAAAACAGAGCCGTTTTTACCCAATTTTTTCAGACGGCCAACGCTTGCTGGCGGTGTAAATTTCAAATCGGGGCGGTCCACCAAATCCGGGACGGCATTCAAGCGCACCAGATTGACCGGCCCCTTTACTTGATAGACCTCGGAAGGCTTCAATTTGAATTGGTCGAGCAGGAATTGGCAGATATGCTGCGGGCAGGTGTCTGCCAATTCCAAGCGCACGCCGTCGCCGTATTCGCGATCGCGTAATTCGCTCTGAATGGCGGTGCGCAGGTTTTCCAAATCATCATCGTCAACGGTCAAATCGCTGTCGCGCGTTAAACGGAACTGGTGGCAGCCTTTGACTTCCATGCCCAAAAACAACTTATGCACATGCGCGTGCAAAATAGACGACAGGAATACAAAGCCTTCATTACCATCGCAAATTTCAGACGGCATTTTCACCACACGCGGCAAAATACGCGGCGCTTGCACAATCGCCATGCTGGACGGGCGCCCGAAGGCATCTGTGCCTTCCAGTTCCACTGCGAAATTGAGGGACTTATTCAATACGCGTGGAAAGGGGTGCGAGGGGTCAAGGCCGATGGGCGTCAAAATCGGCATTAATTCGTTGTCGAAATATTCGTTAATCCATTTTTGCTGCTCGGAAGTCCAAGTATGGCGACGGTAGAAATGAATACCTTGCTTGGCTAATTCCGGCTGTAACACTTCATTAAACAGCGCATATTGTTCTTCAATCAAAGCGTGTGCCTGCGCAGAAACATCTTCAAGTGTTTCAGACGGTGTTTTGCCGTTGTCCAGCACAATATGCGGACAGAGCTTTTGGTCGCGTTTCAACGAAGCGACACGGACTTCAAAAAATTCATCTAAGTTAGAAGAAACGATGCACAAAAAACGCAAACGTTCCAATAGTGGCACGCTCGGGTCTTGCGCTTGTGCCAACACGCGGCGGTTGAATTCGAGCAGGCTCAGCTCGCGACAGAGAATTCGGTTTTGGTCAGGCATAATTTTCCCCCTATTCAGACATAGGTATCTTGTTAAAATTAAAGTCATCAATCATATATTCAGTATAGCGCGTTTTCAGGGCGGTGTAACCGTGGCCGGTTGGGTTGGGATGGGCGCTAAAAGGCAACGGGCAAGCATACCCAAGCTCTGTGAATGTTTGATGACAGGCCGTCTGAAATGGATGTTTTCAGATGGCCTGACGGTTATGAATAGGCCGAGACCTTTGCAAAAAAACCAAAACTCCCCTAAATTCCCCCTAAAGAATTCAGAGGAGTTTTTTTTATGAGCAGCTTCTTCCACCAACAAGCCCGAATCATGACGGGCAAACATACCGGCAGCTGCCCGTTGCTCAAAATTAACCGGCTGCCCGATTGGCAGCCCGCCGGACAACTGCCCAACCGGCAAAAGACCCGTT
Source organism: Neisseria weixii (assembly GCF_002327085.1). Lineage (GTDB taxonomy): Bacteria > Pseudomonadota > Gammaproteobacteria > Burkholderiales > Neisseriaceae > Neisseria > Neisseria weixii. The sequence continues at coordinate 61,575 of NZ_CP023429.1, forward strand.
ACATCCGCGGTCACCGCGGCCGCCCCGCCTATCCGCTGCCGCCCGTGCTCAAAGCCGTATTGCCCGGCCAATGGCACAGCCTTTCCGATCCGGAATCGGAACGCTGTTCAGCCGCCCGTCCGGATTTCTGCTTCTTCTGCGGCTTTGATGAAGCCGCCTTACCCGGCCGCAGCACCCCTGCCGTTTCCGCAACCGGCCGGCACAGGATGAAGCCTTAGCCCGGCTTCCCGAACCGGTTAACCGCCGGCTGACCGAAAAAGGCTTAAAAACAGAGAAAGCCCCGGCAGCAGTGATTGACGCCGCCATCATCCAAACTGCCGGCGGCAAACAGCGTCAGGCTGTCGAAACCGATGAAAACGGCATCACTGCCGAAACCCTGCCCGGCAAAGACAAGGATGCGCGCCGGGTGAAGAAAGAGGGCAGATTCACCTTGGGCTGCAAACAACACACCCGCACCGGTTCGGAAGGCTGTATCGGGAAACTGCACACCACCCCGGCCGACGCCCGTGAGTGCAACCATTTCGGACCGCTGCCGGACGGCACCGCACCCGGAACAACCGTCTATGCCGATAAGGGGTATGACAGTAAAGCCAACCGGGAGCATCTGCAAAGCAAACGGCTGTCCGGCGGCATGATGCGTAAGGCACAGCGGGGCAAACCTTTAACGGAGCAGGAGAAACAGCGCAATACGCAGCTGTCGGAAGTGCGCTGTGCGGCCGGGCAAACCTTCGGTACGCCGCACCGGAAATCCGGCTGTAAAAGAGCGCGTTATTTCGGTTTACGGAAAGTACCGGCGCAAAGCCATTTGAAAGCGGTGTGCCTGAACCTGCCAAAGGCAGCCGGCAGGCTTCGTGTGCCTGCTGCTGCCTGAAAAGGGCAACGGGCACCCCGATAAAGGGGCTGATTGGGGGAAATACGGACGGGAAACACGTCTGAAAATGAAAAAACGGTTACCTGATTGTTCAGGTAACCGTTTGGATGGGACGGCCGGTATTTTGCAAAGGTCTCAGGCCGTCTGAAATATTTCAGACGGCCTTGTGTTATTTTAAATCCACGTCAAACAAGCCGCGCAAAGCATTGCTTAAGCAAATTTTTTCGGCGCGTTGCAGCATATCGCGCGTGATGCGGCTTTCGAATACCTTATCCGTGTCCAGATGGTGCTGCGGATTATCCAACACTTCCTGCCGCATTACACCGTTGAGAATAGCCAAATCCAGAGTAGGAGTGTGCCATGCGCCATCAATTTTAACGAACACATTGCTGCGGCCGCCTTCGAGCAACAGGCCGTCTGAATTGAAGAACAGGGTATCGAATGCCCCTTGTTCGGCGACGTGTTGCCACGCCTGGTCAAAATGCGCACGACGGGTGGTTTTAAAGCGGCGGAGGATATCCTGATTCGGCAAGGCATGATTGCTGATGATAACGTACTGTTTGCCTACCAATCCGGCCAATGGCGCGTGGGCAAAGACCAGTCCGCCATCATGCTCAGGCAACAGCGCGATTTTCAAGCGTTGTGTTTCAGACGGCATTTTCATCAAATAATCATTGATTTGCGCGGCAAAGTCCGCATTCAAAGGCAGGTTCAAGGCTTGCGCCGACGTGTTCAGACGGTCTAAATGCCGCGCCAATAAAGAGCATTGCTTTTGCTCGACGCGCAGCGTTTCAAAAATACCGAAATCCGGTCGCAAATCAGTGAGAAAACGCGCTTTCCAGCCGCATTCCGCCCATTCCGCTTCAGCTTGGCTGTCGATGACAATGCCGGAGCCGACACCATATTCAGCGTGAAAATCAGCGGCGGATTGTCTATTTTCAGACGGCCTGAGTATCAGCGTGCGGATCACCACGTTTAACACGCCTTCAAAGCCCAAACCGCTTGTACAAGGGTTGAGAAAACCGATGCTGCCTGTGTATAAGCCACGCGGAGAGGTTTCGAGCTGCCCGATCAGGCTCATGCTCATGCGTTTGGGCGCACCGGTAATCGAGCCGCAGGGAAAGGCAGCGTGGAAAATATCGGCGGTGCGGGTGCCCGGTCGGGCTTGTGCTTCGATCGCACTGGTCATCTGCCACACGCTGCCGAACTGCGATACCTTAAACGGCTCGGGTACGCGCACGGAGCCGGTTTGCGCGATTTTGCCCAAATCATTGCGCAACAAATCGACAATCATGATGTTTTCCGCGCGGTTTTTGGGGTCGTTGCGCAAATCGGCAGCGCGTTGCGCATCACCGCCGTCGTTTAAAATCGGTGCCGTGCCTTTCATCGGTTCGGTGGTGATGAGGCCGTCTGAAGCAATGTTGAGGAAAAGCTCGGGCGAAAAACACAAAGTCCATGTATCGAGGCCGTCTGAATCGGGCAGGTGGCACAAGGCGGCATAAGGCACGGGCTGGCGCAAGCGGCGGTATAAATCGATCGGATTGCCGTAGGTATCGAAATGCAGGCGGGTGGTGTAGTTGATTTGATAAGTGTCGCCGCGGCGGATGGCTTCGTGAATCTCAGTGACGGCGTGCAGGTAATCCGCTTGGGAAACATGGTTTTGCGGTGTGCTGATGCCGCAAAACAGGCCGTCTGAATGCGTGTCGAGCCATATCGGCGCAGCTACTGCCTCGCAGCTTGCAAACCAATGCACGGCCAAGCAGCCGCTTTGTTCGGTAGGAAGGTTCAATAACGGCAAGCCGAAAGCGTAGTCTGTACACAACAGCGCAAACCAGCCGTTTTGCCAACCCTGTTGCAAAAGGTCATCCAGCGTATCGAGCTCGTGCGCGTGTAAAAAACAGCTTTGTTGATGATTTTGATAGAGTTTTGCCCGACCGGTAACCGCGTCGTCGAGAAGTGCGAAAAAAAACATGATGACAATAGATAAGTAGATTGATTATACAATAAATTTACATAAATCAGCAGGAAAAAGCCGACGCATTATAAATGTGTAAGATTATGTAGGCCGAAGGCGCAGAAAAGCGTTAAAATAAGCATGAAAGGAAATCATACCACTAAAAAACCTTTTCCATGATAGGAGTTAAGATGACAGAAACACAATTGCAACCTTTTGAAGAAGTGAAAACCGATGTAGCGGAAAACAAATTGGAAGTGTTTGAAAAAACCGTGTTGGAATACGAAGGTCAGGTCACTTCGGAAGATTCCAATTCCGCGCCATTGCCGGAAAGCTATCCTTACCGCCAGCGTATGCGCCGCGCCGTGTATGAGCGCGAAAAGAAAAAGCTGCAAATCGAATTATTAAAAGTGCAAAGCTGGGTCAAAGAAACCGGCCAGCGCATTGTCTGCCTGTTTGAAGGCCGTGATGCCGCAGGTAAGGGCGGTACCATCAAGCGCTTTATGGAGCATTTAAATCCGCGCGGCGCACGCGTGGTGGCCTTGGAAAAACCAACCACCACCGAACGCGGCCAATGGTATTTCCAACGCTATATCACCAATCTGCCGACCGCCGGCGAAATGGTTTTTTTCGACCGTTCATGGTACAACCGTGCCGGTGTCGAGCGGGTGATGGGTTTCTGTGAACCAAACGAATATTTGCTGTTTATGCGCCAAGCACCTGAATTCGAACGTATGCTGGTGGCCAGCGGTATTCATTTGTTCAAGTTCTGGTTTTCGGTGAGCCGCGAAGAACAGCTGCGCCGCTTCATTTCCCGTCGCGACGACCCGTTGAAACACTGGAAACTCTCGCCGGTGGATATTCAATCACTCGACCGTTGGGATGACTATACCGAAGCTAAAGATGCCATGTTCTTCCACACGCACACCGGTGATGCGCCGTGGACGATTATCCGATCCGACGACAAAAAACGCGCGCGTCTGAATTGTATCCGCCATTTCCTGCACAGCTTGGATTACCCGGGCAAAGATGAAAAAGCCATCGGTAAAGTCGACGACAAAATCATCTTGTCGCCTAATGTGCGTTACCAACAACAGCACGTTGAAATCGGTCACGATTAATCTGCGCTGAAGTGAATGTTCAAGGCCGTCTGAAACCTGATTGGGTTCAGACGGCCTGATACCTTTGGAAAACCGCCATCTTTGGCACATTTCTTTGTTGTACGCTGCTCGAAAACTTGCTTATCTGTATGTCTGCGCTTATGCGTTTGCTTACTTCTGACTGCATTCAAACTCTAGAACAAAGATCTCAAGCGGAGTCATCGTTTAAAAAAACAACAGAAATTGGCTCGTTTCAAACTTATATTTTGGAGTAATGGTTCAAGATGTTCTGTAGCGATATTTCCTTCAAACAAAACCTACATGCGAAATTAAATAAAAGTATTGTTATGTCAAACACTTAACAAAGCACTATTTTTTGAATGAAGCAAACTGTTTCATGATGTAAATCAAGGATGTTGGTAAAAATATTACTTATACTGCTTTTAAGTGAAATTTTATTACCTACTAATTTTTCAGGAGAAAATCATGAATGCGTCTGCCGATACTACCGTGAACCCTGCCGTTACGGAGGTCAACCGTTTGGTTGAGAAAGGGTTGGTTGCGCTGGATCAATTCCGCACGCTCAATCAAGAACAAATCGACTATATCGTGGCCAAAGCCTCGATTGCCGCGCTCGACAAACACGGCGTGCTGGCCATGCACGCGGTGGAAGAAACCGGCCGCGGCGTGTTTGAAGACAAAGCCACCAAAAACCTGTTTGCCTGCGAAAACGTGGTGCGCCGCCTGCGCGATTTGAAAACCGTGGGCGTGATTAGCGAAGACGACGTAACCGGCATCACCGAAATCGCCGACCCGGTGGGCGTTATCTGCGGCATCATCCCCACCACCAACCCCACTTCCACCACGATTTTCAAAGCCCTGATTGCGCTGAAAACCCGCAATCCGATTATTTTCTCTTTCCACCCTTCCGCCCAGCAATGTTCCGCCCACGCCGCGCAAATCGTGCGCGATGCCGCCATCGCCGCAGGCGCGCCGGAAAACTGTATCCAATGGATTGAAAAACCCTCGATGGAAGGCACGTCTTCGCTGATGAAACACCCCGGTGTGGCCACCATTTTGGCCACCGGCGGCAATGCGATGGTGGAAGCAGCCTATTCCTGCGGCAAACCCGCGCTCGGCGTGGGGCGGGCAACGTTCCGGCCTTCCGGCCTATGTGGAAAAATCCGCCAACATCAAACAGGCCGCCCACGATATCGTGATGTCGAAAGCGTTCGACAACGGCATGATCTGCGCCAGCGAGCAGGCGGTGATTGCCGACAAAGAAATTTATCAAACACTGGTGGAGGAATTTAAATCCTACGGTGTGTATTTCGCCAATTCCAAAGAAAAAGCGCTGCTTGAAGAATTTATTTTCGGCGTGAAAGCCAACAGTGAAAATTGTGCCGGTGCCAAACTCAATGCGGCCGTGGTGGGCAAATCGGCCGCCTGGATTGCCGAACAGGCCGGCTTCAAAGTGCCCGAAAAAACCAACATTATCATGGTGGAATGTCGCGAAGTCGGCAAAAAAGAGCCGTTAACCCGCGAAAAACTTTCGCCCGTATTAGCCATGCTCAAAGCCGAGAGCGCCGAAGCAGGTTTGAAATTTTCCGGGCAAATGGTGGAATTCGACGGCCTCGGCCACTCGGCCGCCATCCACACCGCCGACAAAGAGCTGGTGAAAACCTTCGGCGAGCGCGTGAAAGCCCTGCGCGTGATTTGGAACTCGCCCTCTTCGTTCGGCGGCATCGGCGATGTGTATAACGCGTTTCTGCCCTCTCTGACCTTAGGCTGCGGCTCTTACGGCAAAAACTCCGTGGGCGGCAACGTTAACGCCGTGAATCTGTTAAATATCAAAAAAGTAGGTCGTCGGAGAAACAACATGCAATGGTTTAAAGTGCCCGCCAAAATCTATTTCGAACGTGATTCCATCCAATATCTGCAAGACATGAAAGATTGCGAAAAAGTGATGATCGTTACCGACCGCTCCATGGTGGATTTGGGTTTTGTCGATAAAATCACCCGCCAGCTCAACCTGCGCAAAAACAAAGTGACCGTGCAGCTGTTTACCGACGTGGAAGCCGACCCCAGCGTGCAAACCGTATATAAAGGCACCGACCTGATGCGCAGTTTCCAGCCCGACACCATTATCGCGCTGGGCGGCGGCTCGCCGATGGATGCGGCCAAAGCCATGTGGCTCTTCTACGAACAACCGCAGGTTGATTTCGAAGATTTGGTTCAGAAGTTTATGGATATCCGCAAACGCGCGTTCCGCTTCCCCGAATTGGGCCGTAAAGCCAAATTTATCGGCATTCCAACCACCTCGGGCACCGGCTCCGAAGTAACGCCGTTCACCGTGATTAGCGACGGCGAAAAAAAATACCCGATTGCCGACTACTCGCTCACGCCCACCATCGCCATCGTCGATCCTTCGTTCACCATGACCGTGCCCGCCAGCGTTACCGCCGACACCGGTATGGACGTGCTCACCCACGCGGTGGAAGCCTATGTTTCGGTGCTTGCCAACGACTTCACCGACGGTTTGGCGCTGCAAGCCATCAAGCTTGTGTTTGAATTTTTGGAACGCTCCTACAAATACGGTGCCGACGACCCCGAAGCCCGCGAACGTATGCACAACGCCTCCACCATCGCCGGCATGGCTTTTGCCAACTCGTTTTTGGGCATCAACCACTCGCTGTCGCACAAAGTGGGCGGCAAATTCCACACCACCCACGGCCGCACCAACGCGATTTTCCTGCCGCACGTTATCCGCTACAACGGCACGCGCCCGCAGAAAACCGCCACATGGCCGAAATACAACTACTACAAAGCCGACGTGAAATACCAGGAAATCGCCCGCACCCTCGGCCTGCCGTGCAGCACACCGGCCGAAGGCGTGGAATCGTTTGCCAAAGCCTGCGACGGGCTGGCACGCAAAGTGGGCATCAAAATGTCGTTCAAAGAGCAAGGCATCGACGAAAAAGCCTTTATCGCCGCCCGCAAAGAGCTGGCGCTGATGGCCTACGAAGACCAATGCTCGCCCGCCAACCCGCGCCTGCCGATGGTGGCCGATATGGAAGAAATCCTCACCAAGGCTTATTACGGCGAATAATGCGTTATAGCATTAAACAGCAGGCCGTCTGAAAAAATCTTTTCAGGCGGCCTCTGTGTTTGCCGACCTTGAAAAATCGGCTTTTGAATTCTGTATCTTAAATTTACGGCATATTTATAGTGATAATGGGTTTTAATATATTTAACAAAACAAACAAACTTTAATGGGGGAGTCATAAAGACAGAATCGCTATGATCCGTGATTCGGTTCATTGTGCATTCTTTTTATTTTTAAACATATTATCCGATAAATCCCGCCATAGCCTGTTCAGAAGACTTCAAACAACCCGTACTCAAAAAACTCCGTCAAGGACGGTTCGCAGAGCCGCAAAAGAATCCGGCACCGCCATTCTCCACCATCACGCTTTGGAGACGCCCTCCGGCTCCCCAAGTCCCTCCAAGGCAACGCAAAACCCGCAAAATCAGCGCCCAAGCACTGCTCGAAGATGTCGGGCGTTATCCTGATGCCTATTGCTGTGAAAGAGCGCAACGCTTTGGCTGTTCCCATACGCCATACACAAAGCATTAAAGCGATACGGCATCAGCTGCAAAAAAAGACCGGCCGCCACCCGAAAGCCGGCAGAAGGCTCAGAAAAAACTTCCTGAAGTTACTGCACCGCTACATCCTCCGTAACCGTCCGGTTGTTTGTTCAGACGGGAGCTGATTCGGAAAATCCTGTTACCGGCCTTACGCTTATGCGCCAAAAAGCCGGCGTTGTTATGCGGCCTCCGTGTTGAAACGTCGGACAGAATAACCTCCGCCGATCAGAATGCAATGACCGAAACAGGGAGGCATTATGCCGCATACCCGATGGTAATCAGTAAAAGTTAAAATTCAATTACCGGAAACAGGAGCATATCATGCCGAATATTTTGATTATCAACGGCCACCAGCCTTATGATTTTTCCAAAGGCGAATTAACCGGAACTTTGATTGACATCGCCGAAAAAGTTTTGACCGGTAAAGGCTGCGCCGTCCGCCGCAGCCGGGTAAACGGTTACAGCGTGGAAGACGAGTTGGCCAAATGGCAATAGGCGGATGCGGTGATTTTCCAGTTCCCGTCCAACTGGATGATGATTCCGTGGTCTGCCAAAAAATATATGGACGATGTCTTCACCGCAGGTATGGGCGGCATTTTGTGCGATACCGACGGCAGACACCGCGACAATCCTGCCGCCGGCTACGGCACGGGCGGGAAAATGCACGGCAAAAATATATGCTGTCCGCCACCTTTAATGCGCCGGAAAACGCTTTCGGCAACCCTGACGAATACTTGTTCCAAGGCAAAGGGTTGGACGATCTGTTTTTCCCCGTCCATTGCAATTTCCGCTTTTTTGCGATGGAGAAACTGCCGACCTTCGCCTGTTTCGACGTGGTTAAAAATCCGCAAATCGGACGGGACTTAAAGGATTTCGAAGAACATATCCGCAGATATTTCTAAAAAAACCACCGCTTGCAGCAATACAGGCGGTGGTTTTTCTCCCAATTTTTGCAAAAATTTTTCAGACGGCCTTTTGTGCCAAAATTCCGTCTAAATTTTCTTCTAGCCAATCAACCAAATGATGGATTTTCTCGGCAGCCTGCATACCGTAATCGGTGAGTGTATATTCTACGTGAGGCGGTACGGTATCGAACGATTTACGGACCAGCATTCCGTCCTGCTCCAACTGTTTCAACGTTTCGGTCAGCATCCGCTCGCTCACACCCTCAATTTCCCGTCGGATTTCCGAAAAGCGTTTGGTTCCTTGCCGCAACACAATCATCACCAATGTTCCCCAACGGCTGGTCAAGTGGTTTAAAACTGCCCGGCTTGGACAGTTTTTAGAAAGCACATAACCTCTATTGAAATCTTCCATAAATTTAAATCCTTAAAAATCAATTAGTTAAAAATTATTTTCAAACTTACTATTTTGTAAGTACTTACAAAAAGTAATTTATAAAACTATACTACGCCACATCAACTAAATATTCAATATTTAAGGAAATCCAATGAAAAAATTACTTTTAGCAACAACAGCACTATTTACTACTCTTTCAGCAATGGCATCAACCACGCCGGAGCAAAATAAACAAAATGCCCTAGAATTTTACGAAATGGCATTTAACCAGCACAAAGTAAAAGAAGCGACTGCAAAATATATTGGCGCTGAGTATTTGCAACACAATCCAAGCGTTAAAGACGGCGGGCAGGCATTTATTGAGGCGTTCGAGCCGTTTTTAAAAACACACCCGAAATCAAAAGCAGAAATCAAACGGGTGGTAGCGGAAGGTGATTTGGTGATGTTGCACGTCCACAGTACCATTGATGAGAACGATCGCGGCGAAGCGGTAGTGGATATTTTCCGCTTCGATGATAACGGCAAAATTGTTGAGCATTGGGACGTTATTCAAGCCATACCGGAAAAAACCGAAAGCGGCCGTTCGATGTTTTAATTTTCACTTTTTAAGGAGCACAAAATGAAAAAATTTGCCGTAATTGGCGCAACCGGCTATGTCGGCTCTGCCGTTGTTAAAGAATTGGCAAACCGTGGCTGCCAAGTAACCGCATTTGCCCGCAATGCAGGCAAAGTGCAACAAGCAGACAATGTACAAGCGGTCGCTTTTGATGTGGAAAATGCAAAATTTGCCGAACAGTTGCAAAGCTTTGACGCAGTAGTAAGTGCATTCAACCCGGGCTGGAATAATCCGAATATCGGTGCAGATTTCACTCGTGGGGCGAAAGCTATTGTAGAAGCGGCAAAAGCCGCTGAAGTGCCATATTTGCTGGTGGTCGGTGGTGCAGGCAGCTTGTATGTTGCCCCAAATCTGCAAGTGATCGACACACCGGATTTCCCGAAAGAAATTTATGACGGCGCAAACGCTGCCCGCAATCTGCTGAATGATCTGCGTGATCGCCGAGATCTGAACTGGGCATTTATTTCCCCGCCGGCAATGCTCGGCGCAGAGGCCGGCTTTAGCGAAGAACGCACCGGCTCTTACCGTTTGGGCGGCGAAGAATTACTGATGGACGGCGACACGCCCGCCGGTATCAGCGTAGCGGATTTGGCAATTGCCATCGCTGATGATGTGGAACAAAAAGCCCATCTGCACCGGCGTTTTACCGTAGCGGCATTGTAAAACTTTCCCGAAAAAACACCGCTTGCAACAATACAAGCGGTGTTTTTTTGTCAAAAATTTGCAAGGTTTTTTCAGATGGCCTGATATTAAACCTTCAATACTTCCACCACCGCCCTTAATGCGGGTGAGATATTGCGGTGGGGGTAATACAGATACAATGCAGGCAAAGTTTGGCTTTGGGTGATAAGCATACGGATAAGTCTGCCATTGGTTAAATCGTCCGCCACCAAATCAAGCGGCACATAAGCTAAACCTAATCCTTCTTTAGCTGCGCTAGTTTCGGCATAGCTGTCACACACTTGCAAACGGGCATCCGGTGTGTGGTAAAACGGTACGCCGTTGTTATCAAACTGCCACGCATAAACCTTACCGTTTTTCATTTGATAGCCAATACACCAATGCTGACGAAGTTCATCAAGATGTTGCACAAAACCGTGTTTGTCAACATAGTCAGGCGAGGCGACCAATGCCATTTGCAGTTCTTGGCTGATTTTCACCGCAATCATCTCATCACCGACATCACTCCCTAACCGCACTCCTGCATCAAATCCTTCGGTCACAATATCCACAAAACGGTTGTCGTTAATCAGTTCGAACTCAATTTGCGGATATTGATGGCGGATTTGTTTGAGTTTGGGCAAAAAAATCTTATCTATGGCCTGTAAACTGGCATTGATACGCACTTTACCAGACGGTGTATCTTTCAAGTGAGCAAGTTTTCCGATGCCGTCTTGAATGTGTTCAAAGCCGTTTTGAAGTTCACTAAATAACACATTGCCGGCTTGGGTGAGTGAAACGGTACGTGTAGTACGGTTAAGCAGTTGCAACTCCAACTGCTGTTCCAACACTTTGATGGTTTGGGATAAGGCTTGAGGCGATACGCCTAATTTGGCAGAGGCTTGGGCAAAATTTTTCTCTTGGGCGACCACCAAAAAGGCAAACAAACTGTTGTAATTGATTTTAGGCATTGGTGATTATTATCAATTTAAAATTGATAGTCTAACAAAAAAATGCGTGATTATCATCTTAAAGTTGATTTTGTATAATGTCGCCATTGATAATTTGATTTAAGGTAAACCACGATGAAAATGAAAAACTTAATCACCGTTTTACTGTTACCCACAATCTTTTTAGGAGCAACTACTATGGCAAAACCTATTCCCCAATCCGCTCAAGAAATCAGTGTGCCTGCCCAAACCATAAAACTGACCCAAGAATGGGATAAGGTTTTTCCGAAATCGGATAAGGCGGAGCATCGCAAAGTTACCTTTAAAAACCGCTTCGGCATTGTGCTGGCAGGCGATTTGTATCTGCCCCAAAAGGCCTTGAAAACTGGTTCGGGCAAACTGCCTGCCATTGCCGTATCAGGGCCGTTCGGAGCGGTCAAAGAGCAGTCCGCCGGCCTGTATGCGCAGACTTTGGCGGAGCGGGGCTTTGTAACACTGGCGTTTGACGGATCCTACACAGGGGAAAGTTCCGGCCTTCCGCGTAATATGGCAAGCCCTGAAATTTATACCGAGGATTTTAGCGCCGCGGTGGATTTTCTGAGTAATTTGGACAATGTGGATAAAAATAACATCGGGATTTTGGGGATTTGCGGCTGGGGCGGATTTGCCTTAAACGCCGCCATTGCGGATCCGCGTATAAAAGCAGTGGCAACCAGTACTATGTATGATATGACCCGTGTAATTGCCTATGGCTACAATGATAGCAACGACGCCGATGCACGCTATGCTATGAAACAGGCAATGAACAACGCCCGTACCCCCGCATCACAAACAAGTTATGCCGAACTGTCGCCTGCCAATAACCTGCGCGCCAAAGATTTTAAAGCGGATACCCCACAGTTTATCAAGGAATATTCTGATTTTTACACCACCGAAAGAGGCTTTCACCCACGGGCGGTCAATTCCAACCCTGACGGTTCGTGGGCAACCACGGCAATGCTCGGACTTATCAATATGCCGATCCTGCAATACGCTGCAGAAATGCGCACGCCGGCCTTAATCGTACACGGCGAACGCGCCCACAGCCGCTATTTCAGTGAAGATGCGTATCTGTCATCGGGTAGCCCCGACAAAGAGCTTTATATCGTGCCGGACGCGAGCCACACTGATTTGTACGACAACAAAGCAGGTAAAATTCCTTACGATAAGTTTGAGCAGTTTTTTAAAGCAAAATTGCAATAACGCTGTCTAAAAAAGACGTTAAAAAACTTCAGGCGGCATTTATGATGCCAATTCGGTAAATCCGGTTAAGGATACTGAAATGCCGCCGGTGTAACCATCAAAGTAATTAAAATGTAAATTGACAGGCAAAATGATAAAACACCTGCTATTGCCGTTGCTGCTATTTCCAGCGGTAACTTTTCCGGTAGGAAATACACCGTTAAAACCACAAGTTCAAAGCACACAAAAACCCCATATACAGGAGTCAGAAATGAATGATGCTCATCAAACCGCCTACTTTACCGCAAACGGGCAAACCTTTGATATACAGCTTGAAAACAACCCTACCGCCCAAGCCTTTGCAGAATTGCTGCCACTTGATTTGACAATGAGGGATCATTTAAATAATGAAAAATTCGCTGCCTTACCCAACGCATTGCCACGCCAAGACCAAACAGCAGGGTATATTCAAACCGGAGATATAATGCTCTACCAAGGCGGCACACTGGTAGTGTTTTATGAGTGTTTTACAAGTTCCTACCGTTATACCCGCATCGGCAAAATCAATAATCCCGACCAGCTGAAACAAGCACTTGGACGAAAAGATGTTCAGGTAAAGTTGACAATAGAATAAAAACTGAAATTTTTTATCATCACTGTCCGGGCGGATAAATCATCTCATCTACAATGCAGCAGATAAGCCGGTGATCGGTTACATAAAATACCCCCGGATTCCCTTTATCCTGTGTACCGATAAAAAACAACCAACCTTTTCTCTTACTGCCCGAGCTTGAATACATTCCAAACGTGCAGCCTCTATTTCCTGTAGAACAACACTGCGCTTTTTAGCACGCCAATCTTTCCAATTCACCCTTATTTGATAAGATTCAATCAGTTTGCTGTTTTCCCATCTGCCGCAACCGGTTTGAATTTCAAGGTAAGCCTCTGTCTGATTGAGTTTGTGCCAACTGATGGGGCATAAAAAATGTGCGGTTCCTTATACTGTACAATGCCTTTATTACTCAAACGCCAAAAAATTTCCTGATACGTCTTTCCGTTAATGTCAGGTATGCTCAAAGGCAAATCCCGATCATAAGGATAATTTAAAAACACACGGCAAATAGAACGGATAGTCTGTGCCGCCCAAGTACGGGTTCTTTTCACCGTATCCGTTCCCTCCGTACGGCCTGCCCGCGTCCGGTAGGCAGAAATTGCCGCAGGGGCCTCAGTTGAGGAGGTTACTTCACGTGTGTCTTTCAATAAAAGCCTGTTAGGGAAGCTTGCCGGAAAACCTCTATCAGTAGAAATACGCTGTTTTTTTGCTTTTTTCACGATTTCGGCATCACCTTCTACATCACAATCGGGTTTATGCCCTAATTTTGCACTGAAATATGGACGCTTTTTGTTTTCCGCCCGAAAAGAACAAGGGGTAACCTGAATATGGCATCCTCTGCACAAATAGCCATATGAGTCCACAAAATCCAGTTCCCACAACTGCTCTGCATCAATAATTTTACCCGTATGTTTATCTATTGCCGATTCCATAATTCCTTACCCTCTTAAATATACCCTTTGCATATTGTTTTGACAGAATTTCACTGCCCTATAGCCCGTATAAATATACTTATAAACTATTTTACCAACTTTGGATTTAATTTTTTGTTTTTTAAATATTTTGGATATGTTTTTGCAAAATCCCCCAAATACGCGTGATGTGTTTTTGCCTGAAAAACCAATCAGATTTCAGACGGCCTGATTATGCCCCGCCGCCCCGTTTCAAATGAAACCGTATTGCAGAATTTCCTTGAAAAACGACCGCTTGTTTCATTAACCGAAATCGGCCACGCCTTTGGTTTGTCTGACAATCAGTCAGTGAAAGCGAGGCTGAATAAAATTCCGACTGTTTGGCGGCGGATTGATGATGAATTTTTGGCGTGGGTAAAGAATTAAAAAAAACACCGTTCGGCTTGAAGTTCAAGCGGTGTTTTTTTATTAAAAATCGGCAAAGGGTTTCAGACGGCCTGCCTAGCGGTTTGCCTCTCCCCATTCGCACAGGCTGTCTAAAACCGGAATGAGTGACAGGCCTTTGTCCGACAGGCTGTATTCCACTTTGGGCGGAATCTGCGGATATTCGGTGCGGACAATCAATCCGTCGGTTTCCAGTTCTTTTAAAGACTGGCTTAATGTTTTCACCGAGATTTTGCCGATTCTGCGCTGCAATTCGTTAAACCGCATATTGGGCGGATTGCGGTGCAGCCAGAATAAAATCACCATCTTGTATTTACCGCTGATCAGCGATAAAGCATAGCCGAAACCGGTTTCTTCCAGCGTTTCAATTGCTTTGTAATCGGGGGCGTTGAGCATTTACACTTTCCTTTGGGTGGGTATGTTACGGTAAGTTGCGTACTGTTTTTTTAAAACATACCCAATTATAATACCGGCACTGTCTTTTTTAAACCTTAAATCGGAGTGTTTTAATGAAAATACAAATCTGGTCGGACTATGCCTGCCCTTACTGCTACATCGGCAAACGCCATCTGGAACACGCGCTGGCACAATTTGCCCGCGCTGATGAAGTGCAGGTTGAATTCAAGGCATTCGAGCTTTACCCCCACGCCGGCAAAACGGCGGTCAACACTACTCAGCAGCGCATTGAGAAAAAATACGGCAAACCGCCGCAAGGTGCGTTGGAAATGATTGCCCATATTGAAAAGACGGCAGCGCGGGCGGGGCTTGAGATGAATTATCGGGCGGTGAAAAACACCAATACTTTCGATGCGCACCGCTTGGCAAAATGGGCGGACAGCCTGGGCAAAGGGCAGGAAATGCACGAGCGACTGATGCGGGCCTATTTTACCGATAATGCGGAATTGGCAGACCGGGACAATTTGGCGGAATTTGCCGCAGATGTCGGCTTAAACGGTGATGAAGCCAAGCAAATGCTCGCTTGTGGTGATTTTGTGCAAGCGGTCAAAAAAGATGAAAACGAAGCGGCAGCCGCCGGTGTGCAGGGCGTACCGTTTTTCGTATTCGACGGCAAAACCACCGCTTCCGGCGCAATGCCGGCGGACAGCCTGCTTAAGCTTTTAAACCAAGTTTATCAAGAACAGCAAAGCGGAAACCTAACCGGTGCCGCCTGCGGCATTGACGGGTGCGGATAATGGCCGCCGCACGCTTTATGCCGTCTGAACCACCGGTTGCGCTGGGCAAAAACAACGCCGGCAAATGCCTGATTCTCATCCACGGACTGACACTTTCAGGCAGGCAGTTCGCCCCGGCCGGACATTTCCTGCTGAACAGCCTGGGGGATAATTGGCGGATTATCCTGCCCACCGCGCCCAAGCAAAAAGTCACTTGGGCAGACGGCCGGACCACCACCGCCTGGTTTGATCTGCCCAAAGGCAGCTTTGTTCGGAATCAGGACGAAGCAGGGCTGCTGCAAGCCAAAACCTATATCCACAGTCTGGTTGAGGAACAAATCAGCCAAGGCATCGGAGCTGAAAATATTTTTATCGGCGGATTCTCACAGGGCGGCGCATTGGCGGTGTTGTCCGCATTGACTTACCCCGATACATTGGGCGCAGCAGTGTGTCTGTCGGGCTACCTGCCGATTGCCGATACCTTAACAAACTGTTTTGATAAAAAATTACCGCTGCTCTTCGCCCACGGCAGGCAAGATGTCCCCATTCCGCCCGATTTAGCGGAATCTGCGGTCAATCTTTTAAAAACCCACGGCTTTGACGTGGATTTTTACACCTATCCGATTGGGCATACGCTTGATGAAAAAGAACTCGCCGATGTGGCGCAGTGGTTGCAAAGCAGGTAGGAACACCGCCGCTTGCGGCACTGCAAGCGGTCAGATTACGGAGAAATTTCCCACATTGGCTTGAGGGGGTTGTCGAGCCATTAAAACACATTTGAGGCTTCCATCAATACGGCAGCCGGTAACTTCCATTCATCACTAATCCACAAAGGCCGTCTGAAGCTTCAGACGGCCGGCTGTTTTATCGCCATTTAAGGTTTGGGCCAACAGGCACAAGGCGGGTTGGATTGAGATGCGGTTGTGAAAAATAATAGAACCGCTTGGTGTAGGGAATATCCACGGTGGCTTGAATAGCAGGCTGTTGATAGAGATCGATCATATAACGGTATAAATGCTTAAATTCGCTCAACGGCTTCAAATTGCATTTATATAAATCCGCATACACGCTTTCAAAACGGATTAGGGTGGGAAACAAGAAAAAATCAGAAAGCGTGATCGTTTCGCCAAATAAATAGCGTGTTTGAGCAAGGCGATCATCTAATGTTTCAAGATTTTCAAACAATTTAGCGAGCTGTTTTTCATATTTTTGTTGCGAATTTGCCAGCCCGACTTGGTACACTTTCAACGTGATTTGCTGATTTAGCCATTCATTCAAACGCGAAATCTCTTCTTTCAACGCTTCTGGCACAAGGGTTGCGGGATTTTTGACGAAATCTTGCCATTCTGTGGCTAAGTGCAATGCCATTTCCGCTGAATCATTGCAAGCGATGGTTTGGGCGTGTTTATCCCATAACACGGGCAGGCTCACCCGCCCGAATAATCGGGCTTGGCTTTGAGATAAATATCCCGCAAAAAAGCGCTGTGAAAGAGCGAATCGGGATACTGTTTGTTAAACGTCCAGCCTTGATCGAGCATTTCTGGGGCGGTGCTTGATGATGAAATCTCGTGATGTAAATCCAAATAATGGATCACCAAATTTGCACGGTGAGCAAAGGGGCAGCCGTAGGCGTAGTAAAAATGATAGCGGTGCGATTCTGCCGTGATTTGGGTAGGGAAATTATCCATTTCGGCAAGCGAATTGAGGTCGGCCCGCCATTGACCTTTTTCAAGAAGTGGCATTGTTATTCCTTTGTAAAAAAGCGGTCGAAATTGACCGCTTGTGATTAGAGAAGATGAAGATCGAGATGACCGACTTTTTCAATCGCTTTTCGGTAACTTGGGTGATGTTCCACCTGCTCTACAAAACGCGCGATGTTTGGGTAGGTTTCCTCTGGCAACAAAAACATTGCCACTTGAAGTGGGAAACTCATCATAATATCCGCCCCAGTGAGTTGCTCACCGCAGAACCATTTTCGATCACGCAAATGTTGTTCTACATAGTCTAAATGCAACGCCACTTGGCTGTTGAAATGATCTAATTTTGCGCCATCAGTCGCCAACATTTTTTGCACAATCGCAGGCATTATTGAGCCTTCAGCATAGTGCAGCCATTGCAAGTAGCGGTAATAATCGGGCGTATCTTTGCTTGGCGTTAATTGCCCGTTGCCATATTTTGCGATCAGATATTCCACGATCGCCGCACTTTCTGCCAGCACGAAATCATTATCAGCCAAAACCGGCGCTTTGCCGAGTGGGTGAAGCGTTTTAAAAATAGGCGGGGCAAGGCGAGTAACGGGTTCTCGCTCGAAACTTTTTACCTCAAAAGGCACGCCTAATTCAGCCAAAAGCCAAACAATGCGTTGCGAACGGGATTGTTTGAGAGAGTAGAGTGTGATCATTGTTTCTTCCTTATAATTAAGCATCATCACGGCGAGCTGTTGCACCACCGTCCACCGTCCAGATCGCCCCTGTTACCCACGAGGCTTGCTCAGAAAGCAAAAATGTGGCGGTTTCTGCCACTTCGTGCGGTAAGCCATTGCGGCCGAGAGCGTGCAGTTTTGCCATATTGGCTAAGGTGGATTCAACTTGCTCTTTGCTTGCAAAACGCTCAAAAATGTTGGTTTCAACCAAACCTATCGGCAACGCATTTACCCGAATGCCATATTCCGCGAGTTCCGCCGCAAGGTTTTTCGTCATTGCTTCTAAGCCTAATTTTGCCATTGAATAGGCAGTCATTGGCGTGGATTTTAACGGCAAATGGGAAAGGGCTGCCGTGATATTGACAATCGAGCCTGCTGTTTTCTGTGCGATCATCGATTTTGTTACCGCTTGGGTGATGAAGAAAATCGCTTTGTTCAAATTCAAATAGCCGTCATAGGATTTTTCGTCCGTGTCTAAAAAACTATTTGGAAAATAAACGCCCGCCGAATTGACCATTAAATCAATATCAGAATGGTGCGTATTAAGTTGCTCAATCAAGGCATTCACGCTT
Organism: Neisseria weixii; assembly: GCF_002327085.1. Taxonomy (GTDB): domain Bacteria; phylum Pseudomonadota; class Gammaproteobacteria; order Burkholderiales; family Neisseriaceae; genus Neisseria; species Neisseria weixii. The sequence goes on from NZ_CP023429.1 coordinate 80,028, forward strand.
GCCATATCCAATAAATTGGCGGTTAAAGCGGCGATATTTTCTGCTCCAAACCGTTCGGCAAGTTGCAAGCGGGCTTTTTCGGCTTTTTCTGGACGATTGCCCACGATAACCGCTTTTCCGCCTTGTTCCAGCACTAATTTGGCGATTTCAAAACCGATCCCACTTGTGCCGCCGACAACTAATAATTTGTGATTGGTAAATTTTTTCATTGGTCTTTCCTATTCGTTTTCGTTGATAAATTGTTGATATTGATCGGCATATTGCGTAAGCATTTGCCCCATTGTTTGCATATCGATAAACCTCGCCCCCGCCAAATTTCTTTACCATTGGCAAAAATCAGCACGGCTGGGGCGGTTAAAATGTGGTAGGCACTGGCAAGATCGGGGCATCTGCAATGCTTACCGTGCCAACGTTTACTGGCTCAAATTGTGCGGTAATGTCCGCAATTTTGGCTTTCATCACGGTGCAAACGCCGCAGTTCGGGGCGGAAATATATAAAACCGCAAGTGGATTTTGCTTGATAAACCCATTGACTTCGTTGAGATTTTTTAAGGTTTTCATTTTTTACTTTTCAGGAAAATAAGGCATTGCAAGCGGTCGGTTGAGCAAAAAAAATCGCAAAACCGACCGCTTGTCGTACTTACTCAACCAGTATTTGGTTGATTAAACCCGCAAGTTGTGATTTCGGCATTGCCCCTGCCATACGTTGAATGTTTTTACCTTGTTTGAACGTCATCAAGGTTGGGATCGAACGCACATCATATTGCATTGCCAGTTGTGGGTTTTTATCGACATTGATTTTGACGATTTTCGCCTTGCCGTGAAATTCCTCCGCGAGAGCATCAAGTGACGGGCGATCATCTGGCACGGCGGACACCAGTCCGCATAAAAATCCACTAAAACAGGCAATTCAGATTGCAAGACATCTTGTGCAAAAGCGGTGTCGCTTGAATAAATAATGTTGTTACTCATTTTTGTTCCTCGTTTGTGTTTTGTTGCGACATTATAGAAAGCCATTCGCTTGATTATTTGCCTAAATAGGGTAAATTATTGCCTAAAATGATTTTTGTGAGAAAAAACGATGAATAATGAAAAATATCAAAAACTTGCCGAATTGATTAAGAAATTTACCCAGCCTGATGGCAGTTTTTCGCCAACGAGCATTCCAACGCTTAATTTATGCCGCCGAAATCACAGTACAAATCCGATGCCGTGCATTTATCCGCTAAGCCTGTTTTTAGTGGTGCAAGGTGCGCAACATTTGAATTTTGGCAATACGGTGATGGAACTTCATCAAGGGCAAACAGCGTTAACTACAGTGGAATTGCCAGTAGTCTCAAATGTATTGAATGCTACAAGCGCCAAGCCTTATCTTAGCTTGCGAATTGAGTTAGATGTGATGATGTTGCGAGAGCTAGATGAGCAAACGCAGTGGCAAACCAACCTTTCCGCCCTTTCTGATAGCTTATCGGTGTTTTCGGCTGATGACGATCTGCTTGATGCGATTTTTCGCTTGGTAAAATTGCTCGAACAGCCCAAATTACAACCGCATTTAGCTCCGCTTATTCAGCGAGAAATTGCCCTGCGTTTGCTGGCAAGCCCGCATAAGGCAATGTTGAGAAAACTGTTTACCAACGGCACGGTAGAGCAAAGTATCGCCAAAATTATTGCCTATTTTAACGAGCATTATGCAGAAAAGTTGAATATGGACGAGTTAGCCAAACAGGTTTTTATGAGCGGATCGGTGTTTCGCCAGCATTTTCGCAAAATCACAGGCACAAGCCCGTTGCAATATCAAAAACAAATTCGGCTACAACACGCCCGCCGTTTGATGTTCAAAGAAAATATGGACGCCACCACCGCAAGCCTTGCAGTGGGCTATGAAAGCCCAACCCAATTTAACCGGGAATATGCCCGCTTTTTTGGCGAACCGCCGTTGCGGGATATTCAACGTTTGAAAGAAAATGAAATGCACTATGGCAGGATTGTGTAGAAAGTAGCAAAAAGCGGTACGATAATGCGAGCAGTCAAATTGCGGAGATTCCGCATTGGCTTGAGGCGATTATTAAATCACAAGCATTGAAACAAATTCTTGAGGCTCCCATCACTATGGCAGCCGGTAACTTCCATTCACCACTAATCCACAAAGGCCGTCTGAAAGGGCAAACGCCGCTGCCGCATTCCGATCGGGGTGTGCTTTACCGCACTAATGCTTATCGGGCGAAACCGGCTGGGAAAGGGATGGTGCAAAGCATGTCGCGCAAAGGCACGCCGGGACAATGCACCGATGGAGGGTTTCTTCGGTACATTAAAAGAAGAGAGCTTCTATCAGAAAGGTGCGTTATCGGTGGCAGAATTGGCTGGAGTGATGGATGATTATATACGTTATTATAATCATGAACGGATTGGTTTAAACTCAAAAAAGCTGAGTCCTGCGGCTTAAAGAACCCGGCTTGAAAAGGCTGTTTGAGAAAGTTTTTTAACTTGTTCAAGTATTGGGGGACAGTTCATTTTTTTTCGGGCGGCCTGAAGCATGCTTCAAGCCGTTTTTGCCGTTTATATCAGCCTTGGCTTTCCCATCAACATCAACTTATAATAAAGTTTAAATTCTTAAACGCATGGATCGAAATGAGCCAAAAAACCGTTGATATTTTGCGGGAATGTATCCCCACATTCACCGTGCTCAGCGATGAAAACCGCTTGATGATTTTGCATATTCTGTTTGAACACGGCAGCCTGAATGTTAATGATTTGACCGAACGCCTGCATTTGTCGCGCCCTGCGGTGTCGCATCATCTGAAAATTATGTTGGACGCGGGTTTGGTGGCGGTGGAGCAACACGGCAAAGAACGCTATTACGCCGCCACTCTGCAACAAGCCGGCGAACGCTTTCAACGCTTGATGGCATCTTTTGTGGCAGACGGTTGCATTGAACCTTAAGTTTTTACATTTTTCATTTAAATTTTTAAACTTATGAACTTGAGAGCCTAATCTTCATGAAATCCTATTTTATTAAGCAATATCAGAAAGCCCCTGCGATTTTAGGCGAAATGTCCGAACCTGTTATGAATGATGACGATGTATTGGTGGAGGTGTGCGCCGCAGGATTGAACCACTTGGATTTACGCATTAAAAGTGGCGAATTTAAAATGCTTGTGCCGTATTCATTCCCCTTGATTTTGGGGCATGATGTGGCAGGCAAAGTGATTGCGGTGGGCAAAAATGTGCGTCAATTGGCAGTGGGCGATGAAGTGTTTGCCCGCCCGCGCGATGGCAGAATTGGCGCGTTTGCCGAAAAAATCTCCATTCATCAAGATGATGTGGCGAAAAAGCCCAGTAATTTGCCGATGGCAGACGCGGCAGGTTTACCGCTTGTGGCTTTAACGGCTTGGCAAGCGTTGGTGGAAATCGCGCAAGTGAAAGCAGGTCAAAAAGCCTTTATTCATGCGGGGGCGGGCGGTGTCGGCACAATCGCTATTCAGCTTGCCAAATATTTGGGGCATTTGTGGCAACCACGGCCAGCACGGCAAATGCGGATTTTGTGAAAAATTTGGGCGCAGATGTTGTTATTGATTATAAAAAACAAAATTTTACTGATGAATTAAAAGATTATGATGTGGTGCTCAATAGTTTGGATAAGAAAACATTGCTTAATTCATTGAAAGTTATGAAAAAAGGCGGTCGTTTGATTTCTATTTCAGGGCCACCCACGCCAGCTTATGCGAAAAAAGCAGGCTTAAATGTATTTTTGCAACTGGCGATGTATTTTTTGAGCCGTGGCGTTCGTTGCGCGAGTTGCAGAAAAAAAGTGGATTATCAATTTTTGTTTATGCAAGCCAATGGCAAACAGCTTGCCCAAATTGCCCGGTTGATTGAACAGGGACACATCAAACCTTATACACAATCCGTTTATCCGTTTGAACAAATCAATCAAGCATTTGATGAATTGGAACGCGGACGCACACGCGGAAAAATTGTGGTTACCATGCAATAAACGGTAGTTTTATCAAATTTAATTTAGGATATTTTTATGTTATTTCAACATTTTACTTTTAAAAACGGCAAAACCGCCAAAAACCGTTTCTTTAAATCCGCCATGGAAGAGCAGCTTGCCAAACACAATCAGCCCACTGCGCAACTGGTTCGCCTGTACGACAAATGGGCCAAAGGCGGCGCGGGCGTATTGGTTACGGGCAATGTGATGGTGGCCGACAACGGCAAAGGTTCTATCAATGACGTGGTGTTGTCGGACGAGCGTAGCATGGACACGCTCAAAGCATGGGCAAAAGCAGGCACGCAAAACGACACTTTGCTCATTATGCAAATCAATCACGCGGGCAAGCAATCGCCCAAAGTGGTGAATGCCAAGCCTGTCGCGCCGAGTGCGGTGGCATTGCAAGGCATGGACGGCTTTATCAATCCGCCACGCAAATTGGCGGACAATGAAATTGAGATGTTAATTCGCCAATTTGCCCACACCGCGCAAATAGCTGAAAAAGCAGGGTTTTCAGGCGTGCAAATTCATGGGGCGCACGGTTATTTGATTAGCCAATTTTTGTCGCCACACCACAATCGCCGTACGGATAAATGGGGCGGCAGTTTGGAAAACCGTATGTGTTTTTTGGTGGAGATTTACCATGCCATTCGGGCGGTGGTTCAGCCTGAATTTTTGGTGGGTTTGAAATTAAATTCTGCCGATTTCCAAAAAGGCGGTTTTGATGAAAGCGACAGTATTCAAGTCGTGCAAAAAATGTCGGAATTAGGTATTGATTTTATTGAAATTTCAGGTGGAAATTATGAAAGCCCCGAAATGCTAACCGCCAAAGCCAGCACACAAAAACGCGAGGCGTTTTTCTTGGATTATGCCGAAAAAGCGCGTGCCGTCAGCCAAGTGCCGCTGATTATTACGGGCGGTTTCCGTTCGGAATCTGCTATGAATGAGGCGTTGAATAGCGGACATTTGGATTTGGTGGGTGTGGCGCGTCCGTTGGCGTTAATGCCTGATTTGCCGAAACAAATTCAAAACGGAACGTATCGCACCATTACCACGGAACGCATTAAAACGGGTTGCAAAGTGGTTGATAATAAAGTCGGTGCGGTGTTGGAAATGGATTGGTATATGGAGCAAATGGCGTTAATCGGGCAAGGGAAACAGCCTGATCCTGAATTGTCGCCGTGGAAAGTGTTGCTGAAAGCGGTTTGGGCGAATGGCAAGGCTGGGCTGAGCACGGGTCGGAGTTGAGTTCAATTTGTTTCAGGCTGCCTGAAAATACAAATCAACACTTAATTAACAATTTATTTTTTGAATTTAAAATACGATGAATAAAAATACCATAACAAAATTAGCCGCATTGTTGTTGGGTTTGACATTAAACATAAATAGTCAAGCTTAAACGGTGTCTGTAATACCTGTGCAAACTGCTGTGCCGGTTGAAAAAAATTTATCATCATCCGTTTTATTGTGGATGCGTACCGATAAACCGCGTCAAGATAGTATGCAGCGTTGGCAAGGGCAGCATGCTCGAATTATTTCTGCCAATCCAGATTTGAAAGAGTATCGTCAAATTCATTTTACAGAACGCAATACAGGTATGTGGCAAGCCATTGATGGCGTGGAAACCCATATCCCCGATGAAAGAAAAATTGATGGGATAGCAGATGTTACTTTAAAAGGTCATTTTTCTGTTCAAGGCGAAAAGCAAAGTCAGTTGGCGCAGGCTAACGAAGTGAATTTATTTAAACGCACCATTTTGTATGCGGCAGCTCCTGAAAATTCCAAATGGTATCGTGTGGCAAACCGCAATGATGCTGTAAACGCTCGAAGTATGGTCTTTATTCGCAAACGGCCCAATATCAGCGAACATGAATTTCAACAATTTATCACAAGAATTAGCACCAAGTTTGGCGAATATGGGGAAATTGAAAGAATTGCGTACCGCAGCATATAGTCCATGGCAGCAAAGTCAATGGAATTCACCTAATGTGGAACATGATAATGCACCGGAAGTGCAGTTTCACGGGGCGTTGATTTGGGCTTTACCGACCGTCAAGCGATGAGTGCATTTTTTCAAAGCGATGAATTAAAAAAACTTTCTAGAAGAATGGCGGTATTTAGTTCAGCCATTCATGCATATGATGTTGAGAAAACGCTAGTTTTTATTGATAATGGTCGACAAGTTAATCCGTAGTTTTTTCCTAAATTTAAATTCTATTCATTATCAAAAAACCGTTTGAAATTGCTTGTTTTCAGACGGTTTTTTTTATGATTTAAGCCAAATCTGCTTTGTTCAACCCCATCAATTTATCGGTACTGCCTGCGTCAGATTGAAACGCCACACAGATACGATTCCACGCTTTGACGGCACCGATAACAAAAGTTAAGGCAGCCAATTCATCTTTCTTTAAAATGAGCGCGAACCGCAGCATAGCGGCTGTCCAACGGCGCAGGTGGGTGCGTGAGACGTTGAAGTGCTCTGCGGTGCGCTGTTGGCTGTGCACCTGGTGGTAATGGAGTACGGCCCGGTATTTGAAGTGTAGGTTATATTTGAACATAAGAAAACTGCATCTTTTAAAGTTGGCGGGGGTGTCCGACTTTTGGGGTGCAGTTCAGTATTAGAATACTTGGTAAGTATGGTTACTTTGTATGAGATTTAACAAGGGTTTTGCAAAAGTCTCGGCCTTTTTTAATTATGAATAATGATAAGAAAATGGCCAGAAAGGCTTGACAGATATAAATCGCGCTACTATAATACACAGCTTGTCGGGTCGTTAGCTCAGTCGGTAGAGCAGCGGACTTTTAATCCGTTGGTCGAAGGTTCGAATCCTTCACGACCCACCAGATACAAAAAAACCTGCTTAGCAATAAGCAGGTTTTTTTACGCCTGTTGGATAGGCCGTAAGAGATTTGATTTTCAGACGGCCTTTACTAGATAAAACAAGCCGTTTGGCGTAAAATATGCGCAATTTTTATTGATCTTCTCAAAAGGCCGTCTGAATCCGCGGCCTGTCTTTATTTTTGGAAAACACCATGAGCGAACAGCACAATCCGTCTGTCGAGCAGCAACTTGACGAAAACCAAATCATGGCCTTGCGCCGCGAAAAACTCAACGATATCCGCAAAGTACGCAATGCCTATCCCAACAACTTCAAACGCGACAGCTTTGCCGCCGATTTGCACAATCAATACGATGCCTTAAGCAAAGAAGAGCTTGATCCGCAAGCCGTGCCGGTAAAAATCGCCGGACGCATGATGCTCAAGCGCGCGATGGGGAAAGCCAGCTTCGCCACCATTCAAGATACCAGCGGCCAAATCCAGCTTTACATCAATAATCAAGGCGTAGGCGAAGCAGTGCACGATGATTTCAAACATTGGGACATGGGCGACATCGTCGGCGCGGAAGGCATCTTGTTCAAAACCAACCACGGCGAATTGACCGTGCGCGTATCGGCGATTCACTTGCTGAGCAAATCGCTGCGCCCGCTGCCGGACAAACACAAAGGCTTGTCTGACCAAGAAACCAAATACCGCCAGCGTTATGTCGATTTGATTGCCAACGAAGAATCGCGTCAAACCTTCATTAAACGCAGCCAAATTATCCAGGCGGTCCGTAATTTCATGGTGGGCGAGCAATATTTGGAAGTGGAAACACCGATGATGCACCCTATTCCGGGCGGCGCCACGGCCAAACCGTTTGTCACCCACCACAATGCCTTGGATATCCCGCTGTATCTGCGTATCGCACCGGAACTATATTTGAAACGCTTGGTGGTCGGCGGTTTGGAGCGCGTGTTTGAGATTAACCGCAGCTTCCGCAACGAAGGTATGTCGGTGCGCCACAACCCCGAATTTACCATGATTGAATTCTACGAAGCTTTTTGCGATTACGAGCGCATGATGCAGATGGCGGAAGACATTATCCGCAGCGCATCGATTACTGTTAACGGTACGGCCAAAATCAGCTACAACGGCAAAGAAGTCGATTTGGAAAGCCCGTTTGAGCGTCTGACGATTTTAGGTGCAATTAAAAAATACAACCCGCACTACACCGACGAGCAGTTGAACGATGCCGAATGGCTGAAAAAAGAAATCGTCAAACACGGCGAGAGCCTGCCGCCGTCACCGGGCATCGGTAGCCTGCAATTGGCGTTGTTTGAAGGTTGCGCCGAGAGCAAGTTGTGGAACCCGACCTTTATCGTGGATTATCCGGTAGAAGTGTCGCCATTGGCGCGCGCATCCGACAGCAAACCGGGTTTGACCGAGCGTTTTGAGCTGTTCGTGGTCGGCCGTGAGTTGGCCAACGGTTATTCCGAGTTGAACGATCCGGAAGACCAAGCCAACCGCTTCAAATCTCAAGTGGCGCAAAAAGATGCCGGTGACGACGAAGCTATGCATTATGATGCCGACTACATCCGCGCGATGGAATATGGTTTGCCGCCGACCGGCGGTTGCGGTATCGGCATCGACCGTTTGGTGATGCTGCTAACCGATGCACAAACCATCCGCGATGTGATTTTGTTCCCGCAAATGCGCCCGGAATAAAATATTGTTTTCAAGGCCGTCTGAAACGTTTCAGACGGCCTTTTCTTGTGAATGATGATATACGGCAGTATTAAAGACGTTGGCATTTCTGTAAATACAACCGTTTAAACAGTCGCTTACACAAATGTCAACAATCTGATACAATTGTCTGCAATTCAGGCAGCCTGATTCAAAAGGCCGTCTGAAACGTTTTTTGATTTTGAAAGGTGATTATGACCGAATCTTTACACCAATGGGTGAATGCTATCAACGGCCCGCTGTGGAACGGTTTGATTTTCTTATTGCTGGGTGCGGGTTTGTTTTTTACCGTTGCGACCGGTTTCGTGCAATTCAGGTTGTTTGGCCGCAGCGTGAAAGAAATGTTGGGCGGACGCAAGCAAGGCAGCGATCCGCACGGAATTACCCCGTTTCAAGCGTTTGTAACCGGCTTGGCCAGCCGTGTGGGCGTGGGCAATATTGCCGGTGTGGCGATTGCTATCAGTGTCGGGGGGCGGGTGCAGTGTTTTGGATGTGGCTGGTGGCTTTAATTGGTATGAGTTCGGCCTTTGCCGAATCGTCGCTGGCACAGCTGTTTAAAATCCGCGACTATGACAATCATCATTTCCGTGGCGGCCCGGCGTATTACATCACGCAGGGTTTGGGTCAGCGCTGGTTGGGGTGTTGTTTGCCTTGAGCTTGATTTTCTGTTTCGGCTTCGTGTATGAAGCGGTGCAATCCAATACCATCGTGGCGGCCACCGAAGCAGCTTGGGGCTGGAACAAACACGCCACCGGCGTGGCATTGGTGATTCTCACTGCGCCGGTGATTTTCGGCGGCATCCGACGCGTGGCGAAGCTGGCTGAAGCGATTGTGCCGCTGATGGCGGTGTTGTATTTGCTGTTGGCGCTGTATATCGTGTTCAGTAACCTGAACATGATTCCACAAGTATTCGGTATGATTTTTGCTGATGCATTTAAAGTCGATGCGGCGGGTGGCGGTTTGCTCGGCGGCCTGATTTCGCAAACCATGATGATGGGCATCAAGCGCGGCCTGTATTCCAACGAAGCCGGCCAAGGTTCGGCTCCGAATGCAGCCGCGGCGGCGGAGGTGAAACACCCGGTGTCGCAAGGCATGATTCAGATGCTGGGCGTGTTTGTTGATACCATTATCGTATGCTCGTGTACGGCATTTATCGTGCTGGTATCGGGCATACACGGTGATGGGTTAAGCGGTGTGCAGTTGACTCAGGTGGCGATTGTGCAGCAGGTCGGCGGCTGGGGGCGGATTTTTTGGCAATTGTTTTATTCTTATTCGCGTTTTCGACTATTATCGGCAACTATGCGTATGCGGAATCGAACGTGCAGTTTATCAAGAGCAACTGGCTGATTATGGCTCTGTTCCGCATGGGTGTGCTGGGCATGGTGTATTTCGGCGCAGTGCAGAGCGTGCCGCTGGTGTGGGACATGGCCGATATGGCAATGGGTACGATGGCATGGATTAACCTAATTGCGATTTTGTTGTTGTCGCCGTTGGTGTTTCTGCTGTTGAAAGACTACACCGCCAAATTGAAAATGGGCAAAGAGCCTGAGTTCAAATTGTCGGAGCATCCGGGTTTGAAACGTAAAGTCAAATCGGATATCTGGTAAGTGCAATCAACAAAGGCCGTCTGAATTTCAGACGGCCTTTGTTTGTCTGCTTGCGGAAATGATCGGAGAATCACAATATAGTTATATTGTTTGGTTAGGAGAATGTCATGCCGTCACCCACGCGCAGCAAACCGTTGACACAAGATGAGACCTTTGCAAAAACCCCAAAACTCCCCTAAATTCCCCTAAAGAATTCAGAGGCGTTTTTTTATGAGCAGCTTCTTCCAGCAACAAGCCCGAATCATGACGGGCAAACATACCGGCAGCTGCCCGTTGCTCAAAATTAACCGGCTGCCCGATTGGCAGCCCGCCGGACAACTGCCCAACCGGCAAAAGACCCGTTACATCCGCGGCCACCGCGGCCGCCCCGCCTATCCGCTGCCGCCCGTGCTCAAAGCCGTATTGCCCGGCCAATGGCACAGCCTTTCCGATCCGGAATCGGAACGCTGTTCAGCCGCCCGTCCGGATTTCTGCTTCTTCTGCGGCTTTGATGAAGCCGCCTTACCCGGCCGCAGCACCCCCTGCCGTTTCCGCAACCGGCCGGCACAGGATGACACCTTAGCCCGGCTTCCCGAACCGGTTAACCGCCGGCTGACCGATAAAAGGCTTAAAAACAGAGAAAGCCCCGGCAGCAGTGATTGATGCCGCCATCATCCAAACTGCCGGCGGCAAACAGCGTCAGGCTGTCGAAACCGATGAAAACGGCATCACTGCCGAAACCCTGCCCGGCAAAGACAAGGATGCGCGCCGGGTGAAGAAAGAGGGCAGATTCACCTTGGGCTGCAAACAACACACCCGCACCGGTTCGGAAGGCTGTATCGGGAAACAGCACATCACCCGGCCAACGCCCGTGAGTGCAACCATTTCGGACCGCTGCCGGAAGGCACCGCACCCGGAACAACCGTCTATGCCGATAAGGGTATGACAGTAAAGCCAACCGGGAGCATCTGCAAAGCAAACGGCTGTCCGGCGGCATGATGCGTAAGGCACAGCGGGGCAAACCTTTAACGGAGCAGGAGAAACAGCGCAATACGCAGCTGTCGGAAGTGCGCTGTGCGGCCGGGCAAACCTTCGGTACGCCGCACCGGAAATCCGGCTGTAAAAGAGCGCGTTATTTCGGTTTGCGGAAAGTGCCGGCGCAAAGCCATTTGAAAGCGGTGTGCCTGAACCTGCCAAAGGCAGCCGGCAGGCTTCGTGTGCCTGCTGCTGCCTGAAAAGGGCAATGGCACCCGATAAAGGGGCTGATTGGGGAAATACGGACGGGAAACACGTCTGAAAATGAAAAAACGGTTACCTGATTGTTCAGGTAACCGTTTGGATGGGATGGCCGGTATTTCGCAAAGGTCTCGGGCTGTTTGCGCGCACTTTTAGCGGCTTTGGAGCCGGTGCTCGGTTTTATCCGCAATGAACCCGGCTTATCCGGTTCGTTTATGGGCATAGCGGCCTTCTTGCCGTTGCCGGTATTTTCACTGTGTTCGCCTTTGACTGCAAGTTGGCGCCTTGTTTTGGCATTGAAGACGCGTTAATGGGTTCATCGTATTGATGATGGAGGGCATGGCGCAGGCAGTGGGCTATCTGATTGCAATTGGCCGGCCTTTAGGTATGGGCGTGTTGTATGACGTATTCGGTTGGTGGTCGGTATCAATGGATATTCTGACTGACTTGATGGCAATAGAGTGCCTGCCGGCTTGGTTTGCCGCTATCCGAAAACGCTGTCGCAAATGCAGCGGCATTCGTAGGCAGTCTGAAAGTCATTGGATTGTTTTTTATTTCAAAACAACGGCTTTTTGCTATAATGCTTCGTTTAACATCTTCGCTTTCCGGTTGGGTGAAAGCGGTGAACAGTGCAACACCACACTTTAAAGGATAAAAATGGGTTTTTTGCAAGGTAAAAAAATTCTGATTACCGGTATGATTTCCGAGCGTTCGATTGCTTACGGTATTGCCAAAGCGTGTCACGATCAAGGTGCGGAATTGGCATTTACTTATGTTGTGGATAAATTGGAAGAGCGTGTGCGAAAAATGGCCGCTGAATTAGGCTCTGATTTGGTCTTCCGTTGCGACGTCAACAACGATGCCGAAGTAGAACAGGTATTCGCCGATTTAGGTAAAAGCTGGGAAGGATTAGACGGCTTGGTACACGCCATCGCCTTTGCACCGAAAGAAGCGTTGAACGGCGACTTCCTTGACAGCATCAACCGCGAAGCCTTCAATATTGCGCACGAAACTTCTGCCTACAGCTTGCCGGCCTTGGCAAAAGCGGCCCGCCCGATGATGAAAGGCCGCAATTCTGCAATTTTGGCATTAAGCTATTTGGGTGCCGTGCGCGCGATTCCGAACTACAACGTCATGGGTTTGGCTAAAGCCAGCTTGGAAGCCGCTATCCGCTTTACCGCTTCGGCTGTCGGCCGCGAAGGCATCCGTTGTAACGGTATTTCTGCCGGTCCAATCAAAACCCTGGCCGCTTCCGGAATTGCCGATTTCAGCAAATTGCTGAGCCATGTGGCCTCGCAAAATCCGCTGGGCCGCAACGTGACCATCGAAGAAGTGGGCAACGCTGCCGCATTCTTGCTGTCGGACTTGGCTTCGGGCATCACCGGTGAAATCACTTATGTCGACGGCGGTTACAGCATCAATGCCTTGAGCGTCGGAGAATAACCAATCCGCATCGGATGATGATGGGAAGGCCGTCTGAAAAATGGTGTAAAAAAGGTACACTGTTTTTTTTCAGACGGCCTTTATTCCAAATGAACGGTATGGCTGTCTGCTTTTTTTGCGGATTATACAAAATTTAACCTATATAAAACAAATTTAACACATAAGCCGCTATCATCGCTGCCTGTCCGATACAATGTTAAAATTTTTTTACACTTATATTTAGGAGTTTGTTATGTCTATTGCATCAGAATTTAAAGAATTCATCATGCGCGGTAACGTCGTGGATCTGGCTGTCGGTATGGTTGTCGGCACGGCGTTCAGCGGTATCGTGAAATCATTGGTTGACGATGTAATCATGCCGCCTATCGGTATTCTGATCGGCGGTGTGGATTTCTCGAACCTGTTCATTACTTTGAAAGACGGTGTTCCGCCGGCAGGTGAAGCCGGTTACGCCACTTTGGAAGCGGCCAAGGCCGCCGGTGCGGTAACTCTGAATCTCGGCCTGTTCATCAACACCATCATCAGTTTCCTGATTGTCGCTGCGGCTATTTTCTGCGTAGTGAAATTGTTGAATTCAATGAAAAAAGCCGAAGCTCCTGCTGAAGAGGCACCGGCTGAGCCATCTGAAGAAGTATTGTTGTTGCGCGAAATCCGTGATTCTTTGAACAAATAATCACTCGTCCGAATGATGCGAAGGCCGTCTGAAAGATTTTCAGACGGCCTTTCAATTGGGAAATATACGGATAACACCGTGTGCCGAAGCAGGCCGATATTTTATGGAACGGTTGAAGCCTGAAAACAATCCGTACCGTCCTTCATGTGCCGGCAATCCGATCATTGGATTAATAAGCCAGTGAACCATAAAAGGCTTTGGTTCAGGATGTTGTGCCGCATACGTTTGCATGACCATGCGGTCAGCCGCTTAAAAACATTTTGCAAAACAGCAGGCCGTCTGAAACTTCAGACGGCCTGCTGTTTTGCGTGGGGTTGGATTTACTGAATCCGCTGCGCTTCCTGGCGGACAGCGGAGACGACGTTTGCGCCGAACAATGCATTGACATCAGTTTCGTCGAACACATATGTTTCATGACAGAAATCGCAGTCGACAGCAATACTGCCCTGCTCTGCCACCACGCCGCCGACTTCTTCACCGCCCAGCATCAGCAGCATGTCGCTAACTTTTCCGCGCGAGCAGGTGCAGGCGAATTCAATGCTTTCAGGTTCGAACACACGCGGCGGCGTTTCGTGGAACAGGCGGTACAGCACATGCTGCGCGTCCAACGTCGAAAGCTCGCCGTCGGTTACGGTTTGCACCAAAGTACTGATGCGGTTCCATGCGTCGGTATCGGTTTCTTCTTCCGGCAGGCGCTGTATCAGCAAACCGCCGGCGCCGGTGTCGCAAGCGGCCAGCACGATATGTGTGTCGAGCTGCTCCGAACGCGTCATGTAGTTCATCAGCATTTGTGCAATGCTGCCGCCTTCCAACGGCACCACACCTTGCCATGGCTCGGCATCTTTCGGTTGGAGGGTCAGTACAAATACGCTGCTGTCACCCAATAAATCAGTCAGGCCCTCATCGTCGGCGATGTCGGCGTGTTCGTCCCAACGGGCGGTAGCGCGCACGGTTTGCTCCGAAGACGCTTCCGCCACCAGCATTTTCAGGCGGCCTTGCCCTTGCACCTGCATAATCAGCGTGCCGCCGGTTTTCAAATTGCCCGATAACAATGCGCCGGCGGCCACGAGTTCGCCAAGGCGCGGCGGATGGCGGCAGGGTAGTGTTTCTGCCGGGTAATGTGCTGCCAAACGTTTTCCAAGCGGACATGCAGGCCGCGCACCGGCATACCGTCAAAAATAAAGCGCGTGCGGCAGTCGTCACTGCTTGGGGAAAGAACCTGTCGTGTCATCATATATTCGGCTCCAATGGTTCGGATAATGTTCCGGCACACAGGACTGCACATAAAGCGCAGCCCTGTGTGCCCCCTGATTCTACCGCCCTGAACGGCGGGGTTCCAACCATTAAGGAAATTTTGATAAAGAATATGGCCGATATGGTTGCACAACGGCATAAATCAAGACCGTCTGAAAAATACAGCGCCGTACGCGGCATACCCGCCCGATATGCACGCAGTTGCCGATAAGGGAAAACAGGCCGCAGTATCTGCCCAAGGCCTTTTGAAACGGCATCACGGATAATATCGGAACAATCATATCAAAAAACATATCGGAAAAGCGGCCCTTCCGGAAAAACAAATACGGTTGAATCATAAATATATGTTTATAAAAAACCGGGTCGGAAATGAAAATGTCGCCGATCGGGTTTTTGACTGCGCCTCCGTTTCGGCCAAACCGTTTCCGGTACGGTATCGGTAAAAATATCGGTATGGCGTAAAAAAATGGCATAAAAATTGCAAGAGAAAAACATCGGATTGTACCTGAAAGCCGCAGCGGAATGAACGGGATACCCAAAACAAACGGTATAAAATCAAGATAACCGAAGATTTAAATCCGTACGGAAACTATCGTAATACGAAACATCAACCTTCGTAATTTGTCGCAATGTGACAATTAACGGCAGGTTGGAAAAGCGGCAAAACAGTGCCGTACAAGTGCCGCGGATGGCCGGAAAATCCAAAATTTTTATTTTTTATAGGGCTGTACTTTTATGTGCAGTCCTGTGTTGAAACATTTGAAGAGGCAAAAATGAATAAAACCTACCGGGTCGTTTACAATGAAACCACCAATACCTATACCGCCGTGGCCGAAATTGCCGCAGCAAGGGGCAAGTCTTCCAAATCATCGGTTGCGGCTGCCGCAGACGCAACCGCCGTACGGGTGTAATGAAAGCCGTCGGTACGGTCTTGCTGCCGGCGGTGTTGATGTTGGCGTCGGGCGGTGCATATGCTGAGGCTACTACTACCGGGCAGGTCGGAACGGGTATTGCCATCGGTACCGGCACGACTGCCGGTACGACCGCAACAACGGCCACATGGTCGGATTCGGATATCGCCATCGGTAAAAATGCGACGGCTGCAGGTGGATCGACGATAAGGTTCCTGCCAATCAGATTGCCATCGGTACCAATGCAAATGCAGGGGACAACAAAGGTGCAATTGCGATTGGTGGGAATGCAAAGGCTGGCGGAGGAGGCCTTGGCTCTACACCAAGCATAGGAGCGGTCTCGCTTGGTTTGAATAGCCAATCAAAAACAAATTCTGCCATTGCCATCGGCAATGAAGCAGCTGTGCTAAGCGGAATAGGGGCAATTGCGATTGGTGGAAATGCACAAGTCGATGAGATGAAACCGGGGGATACGAAGACGAGAACGGGGTCGACACACGCTTCCTACAAAAATCCGTTTACGCCCCTTAGTGAAAATGATGACGGAACGACTCTGTTGAGCAATTCGGATAACACAAAATCATCACTTTCTACTGCTTCTACCGTTATTGGTAGAAATGCGTATTCCACGTCATCAGGTGTGGCGATCGGAGACAATGCGCGTGTATCACGGGTTGAGACCAGCGGTACGGCAAACCGCGGTTTGGGCGTAGCGATCGGTGCGAATGCCTGGTCGCAGGGCGGCGGCGTGGTCATCGGTTCGTCGGCCACAAGCGAACAAATCAATGCCGTAGTCATTGGCCGCCAGGCTGTGGCAAAAGGCAGTGCGTCGCAGGTGATCGGTGTTGCTGCGGCCTCGGTCGGCGACCGTTCGGTTGCCATCGGCCATTCGGCCACTTCCGTAGGGGAGCGTTCGATCGCCATCGGCGGTTCCGCTTCCAATGAAAAATATGATGCGGATAACAACGCCAGAAGCGAAGGGCACAACTCAATTGCCTTGGGTTCCAAAGCGCGCGTCGGCAACAGCTTCGTAATGCCGACACGGGTCAACAGGCCGACTGCGGACGAACTGAAGGCATGGAATGCCGAAATTAGTGCTGAAGCCGACCGAGTCGGCGTATTGACGGAAAATTCCATCGCCGTCGGTACCGATGCGGCCGTCAGCCCGGCTGCCGGCGCGACGGCAGCCAATGCCATTGCCATGGGTAAGGCGGCGGCCGTTTCCGCCGACGGCGGCAGCGCCATCGGTAAAGAGGCGGCGGCATTAGCCGTCAATGCGGCGGCGCTGGGCACGTCGGCAAGCGCGGCAGGTG
Source organism: Neisseria weixii (assembly GCF_002327085.1). Taxonomy (GTDB): domain Bacteria; phylum Pseudomonadota; class Gammaproteobacteria; order Burkholderiales; family Neisseriaceae; genus Neisseria; species Neisseria weixii. The sequence goes on from NZ_CP023429.1 coordinate 97,001, forward strand.
AGGGAAGCCTTGCCTTCGGTTATCAGAGCAGTGCGGCCGGGCAGGACGGCGTTGCCGTCGGCACTTCGGCTGCGGCAACGTTGGAAAGCGACGTGGCAGTGGGCCGTTTGGCCAAAGCCAACAGTAAAAACCTGTCCGGTGCCGTCGGTGCCGTCGCCTTCGGCAGCCAGGCCATGGCCGACGGTTATAATGCCGTCGGTATCGGTACCAATGCGGTAAGCGAAGGTAATTCGGCTATCGCGGTAGGCGGTACGGCCACAGGTGTGGGCGCGGTCAACGTCGGTTATCAGGCGCGCGCGACTAAAAATTCGGCGGTCTCCGTCGGATATTATGCGCAGGCTGTTGAGAGCAACGCCACGGCAGTCGGTACTCAGGCCCAAGCCACCCAGACCGGTGCTTTTGCCGCCGGTGCGGGTGCTATTGCCGGCGGATACGGCGCGGTGGCGGCAGGTATGCAGTCGAATGCCGCCGGCGAACGGGCCGCTGCATTGGGTGAGAGAGCCTCCGCTTCGCAAAATGATACGCTGGCACTCGGTTCCGGCGCGAATGCCGCGCATGATAATGCGGTGGCGCTGGGCAGCGGTTCGGTAACCGCAGATCCGGTAGCTACCGGCTTTGCAACCATCAACGGATTGAAGTACGGCACGTTCGCCGGAAACTCTGCCCAATCCACCGTCAGCATAGGCAGTTCCGGTGCAGAGAGGACATTGACCAATCTGGCGGCCGGCCGCATATCCGCTACCAGCACCGACGGCATCAACGGCAGTCAGCTTTACGCCACCAACGCCGCGCTGGGCAATCTGGCCAACAGTATTAAAAACAGATTGGGTGGCAATGCCCGGCTGCTGCAGGACGGCAACCTGACGATGAGCGATATCGGCGGCAAACAGGGTAGTTTCGGCAGCACCGTGCACAATGCTATTCTGGCTTCACAAGAGGAAGTGCTAAAAGGCACCAATATCAGCAGCGTTCAGACAAGTGTAGGCGTTAACGGGCAGAATATCTATACCGTCAATGCCGACGGCACCAGCGTCAGCGGAACGGGTGCGGTAACGGTTACCCGCGGCAGTAAGAACACGACAACCAATATCACCGATTACGCCGTCGACCTCTCCGCCGCGGGCAAGGCTTCTTTGGCCAAAGCCGACAGCGCAGTGCAAAGCCTGACGACATCGGTCAACGGCACGACTGCAGAAACATTGAACAGTACCAACAGCGACATCAATTTTGTCAACGGCAACGGCACCACCGCCCGCACCGCCGGCGGTAACATCACTTTTGATGTCAATACCTCCGCGCTTACCGTCAACAACGGACAAGTCACCGCCGGTACTCAGGGAAACGCTTTCGCTACGGCAGCCGAAGTGGCGAAGGCTATCAATGCTTCGGAAAAGACCACTACCGTGGCGGCGGGCAGAAATACCCGCGTACAGGCACCTGCGGTTAAGGGCAATAACACCGAATACACCGTGGATGCCGACAAAACCACCGTCAGCGCGGCGGCAGGCGGAATGGTCAAAGTAACGGCGGGAGCCAAGGACAACACCACGCTTGTTACCGACTATGCGCTGGATCTGTCCGATAACGCCAAAGCCGACATCAGCCAAGGTGTGGCCGCAAAAAACAAAGTGGATTCTGACGGTCTCACGTTTACCGGCGACAGCGGCCGCACCAATATCGAAAAACTGGGTTCTGCCGTTGCGGTCAACGGCGATAAAAACATCGCCACCGAAGCGGCCGGCGATAAGATAAGCATCAAACTGAAAGACGATATTACCGTCGGCAGCATAACGGCAACTACCGTAAAGGCCGGTGACAGTACGCTCAATTCAGACGGCCTGACCATCAGCGGCGGCCCGGGCGTAACCAAAACGGGTATTGATGCCGGAAACAAACCGATCACCAACCTGCAGAGCGGCGGAACGACTGAAACCAATGCGGCCAATATCGCCGATGTGAAGAATGCGGCGACAGTGGTTACCTCCGCCAACAACAGCGTTAAGGTCACCAAAACCGCAAGCGGTTTGCAGAATACTTATGATCTTTCTGTGGCGACAACCGCTTTGGACACTACCAAGGGGCAGGTCGGCACGCCGGCCGCTCCGGATTCCTACGTGACCGCAGGAAATCTGGCGGCTACAATCAACAGCGCGGTTGCCTCTGCGAAAGAAAAAGTGGAAGCAGGCACAAATATCGTTTCGGTAGGCAAGGCGGAAGATGCGGGTACCGGAGCGGTGACCTATACCGTCAACGCTAAAGGGACGACGGCTTCTGTAGCACAGGGCGACCCATATCTGGAAGTTGCGCAATCCGACAAAGGCGGCAACGTTACCGACTACCGATTCGGGCTGACTCAGGCGGCTAAAGACAGTTTGGGCAAAGCCGACAGCGCGGTGCAGAACTTCAATATTGCAGTAAACGGCGGTCAGGTTCAAACCGTTTCCGACGGCGGTAGTGTGAAGTTTGTGAACGGTACGGGAACGACTGCGGCCTACGGTACGGACGGCATCCGTTATTCCGTGAACAAAACCGGGTTGGCGGCCGATGCGGCGGGTAATGTGACCGCCGGTACTGCAGGCGATAACTTTGCCACCGCCGAAGACGTGGCCAACGTTATCAACCAAGCAGCGGAACGTACCGAAAAAACCACTACCGTGGTAAAAGGCAGCAATACACACGTTCGGGGAACAGTAAACGGCAACAACACCGAATATGCCGTCAGTGCGGATAAAACGACGGTATCGGTGAGCAGTGCGCTGGTCAAAACCGAAAGCACGGCAGCCGATGCCAATGAAGCGGTAACCACCGACTATGCCCTTGACCTGTCGCAAACCACCAAAGACGACATTAAAAAAGGCGTGGATGCAAAAGAAACCGTTGACAACAAAGGCCTGACCTTTACCGGTAACAGTGGCAGTACCAATATCGAAAAACTGGGTGCTACCGTTGCATTTGAAGGCGGCGACAACATCACCACCGAAGCGGCGGGCGATACGGTTGCCATTAAGCTGAACAAAGACATCACGCTTGACAGCGTTACCGCAGGCAATACCGTTCTGGATCAGAACGGCATAAGAAACGGCGATACCGCCCTGACTTCGGACGGCATCAAAGTCGGCGGCAATACCCTGACCAACGCGCCCATTACGGTGGGCGGCAACACGGTAGCCAATGTCAACGAAGCCATCAGTAAAACTGCCGAGCAGGCGTTCAATCCACTGACTTTTGCAGGCGACAGCGGTACGGAATTTACCCGCAAGCTGGGCAGCAAAATAAATGTGAAAGGCGGCGCGGACGAAGCCAAACTTTCAGACGGCAATATCGGCGTAGTGGGCAACGGTACCGACACGTTGGACGTGAAACTCTCCAAAGAGCTGAAAGAACTTGCTTCTGCCGAGTTTAAAGACGGCGCGGGCAATACCACCGTGACAAACGGCACAGGCACGGTCATCACGCCGGCAAACGGCAATCCGGTAAGCCTGACCAAAGACGGTTTGGACAACGGGGCAATAAGGTTGCCAATGTGGGTAAAGGCGAAGCGGACAGTGATGCGGTAAACGTGGGCCAGCTGAAAGAGGCGCAGGCGGCGGCAACGGCCAAAGTCGAAGGCGGCCGGGGCGTCAGCGTTACGCCGTCTGAGAATCCCGACGGAAGCAAAACGTACACCGTAGCGGCGAAAACCGACGGCACCACCATCAAAGTGGACGGCAGCGGCAACCTGACCGCCAATACCGCAGCGTTGAACAGCACCGACGGCAAAGTCGGCGAACCGGGCGTTGAAGACGGCAATAAGCTGGTAACCGCAGGCGATGTGGCCGCCGCAATCAACAACTCGGGCTGGAAAGCCAAGTCGGGCGGCAACAAAGCCGACGGCGACGAAGCTGAAAGCGAGTTGGTGAAAGCGGGTGGAGAAGTCGAGTTTGCAGCGGGCAAAAACCTGAAAGTGAAACGCACCGGCAAAGTGTTCACGTTTGAGACGCAAGACGATGTGTCTTTCAACAACATCACATTGGACGGTAATTTGACCGCAGGCGACAGCGTCTTCAATTCAGACGGCATCACCGTCAGCAACGGAGCGGCCGGCAACCCTGTGAAGCTGGGCAAAGGCGGTTTGGACAACGGCGGCAATAAGATTGCCAATGTTGCCGCAGGCGACATTAATGCCGCAAGTACCGATGCCGTCAACGGCGGCCAACTGCACGGCATCATCGAAAAAGGCTTTAAGATTGCTGACGGCCAAGGCAGTGAAGACACCGTGAAGTTGGGAGAAACCGTAACCTACCGCAGTGCGGGAGGCAACATCGTGACCACTGTCGGCGACAACAGCATCGACTTTGATTTGGCCGATAAAGTGACCGTAGGCAAAACCGCGGCATCCCCCGTAACCATCGACGGTACCACGGGTACCGTCGGCGGCCTGACCAACAAAACGTGGAATCCCGACAACATCGTCAGCGGCCAGGCGGCGACGGAAGACCAGTTGAAACAAGTGTCTGCCGTGGCTAACGCCGGCTGGAACCTGACCGCCCAAGGTGCGAACAGCAGCAATGTTGCAGCTTCGGAAACAGTTGATTTGAACAATACCGACGGCAACATCGTTGTCAGCAAAGAAGCCGGCAAAGACGAAGTCACGTTTAACCTGGCTAAAGACATCACGGTTGGCAGCCTGACCGCAGGCGATACCAAAGTAGAAGACAAAGGCATTACTGTCAGCAACGGCACGGCAGGCAAACCCGTAACCCTGACCAAAGACGGTTTGGACAACGGAGGCAATAAGGTTGTCAATGTTGCCGCAGGCGACATTAATGCCGCAAGTACCGATGCCGTCAACGGCAGCCAGCTGTTCAACAATGCCCGAAGCATTGCCGACAGCTTGGGCGGCGGTTCGGCCGTCAAATCCGACGGTACGGTCGGCGCACCGACTTACAACGTGGCCAATCCTGCCGACGGCAGCAGCAAGGCCGTCAATAATGTCGGCGATGCCGTCACTGCATTGAACGATGCAGTCAACAGCCCGCTGACTTTTGCAGGCGACAGCGGTACGGAATTTACCCGCAAGCTGGGCAGCAAAATAAATGTGAAAGGCGGCGCGGACGAAGCCAAACTTTCAGACGGCAATATCGGCGTAGTGGGCAACGGTACCGACACGTTGGACGTGAAACTCTCCAAAGAGCTGAAAGAACTTGCTTCTGCCGAGTTTAAAGACGGCGCGGGCAATACCACCGTGACAAACGGCACAGGCACGGTCATCACGCCGGCAAACGGCAATCCGGTAAGCCTGACCAAAGACGGTTTGGACAACGGGGGCAATAAGGTTGCCAATGTGGGTAAAGGCGAAGCGGACAGTGATGCGGTAAACGTGGGCCAGCTGAAAGAGGCGCAGGCGGCGGCAACGGCCAAAGTCGAAGGCGGCCGGGGCGTCAGCGTTACGCCGTCTGAGAATCCCGACGGAAGCAAAACGTACACCGTAGCGGCGAAAACCGACGGCACCACCATCAAAGTGGACGGCAGCGGCAACCTGACCGCCAATACCGCAGCGTTGAACAGCACCGACGGCAAAGTCGGCGAACCGGGCGTTGAAGACGGCAATAAGCTGGTAACCGCAGGCGATGTGGCCGCCGCAATCAACAACTCGGGCTGGAAAGCCAAGTCGGGCGGCAACAAAGCCGACGGCGACGAAGCTGAAAGCGAGTTGGTGAAAGCGGGTGGAGAAGTCGAGTTTGCAGCGGGCAAAAACCTGAAAGTGAAACGCACCGGCAAAGTGTTCACGTTTGAGACGCAAGACGATGTGTCTTTCAACAACATCACATTGGACGGTAATTTGACCGCAGGCGACAGCGTCTTCAATTCAGACGGCATCACCGTCAGCAACGGAGCGGCCGGCAACCCTGTGAAGCTGGGCAAAGGCGGTTTGGACAACGGCGGCAATAAGATTGCCAATGTTGCCGCAGGCGACATTAATGCCGCAAGTACCGATGCCGTCAACGGCGGCCAACTGCACGGCATCATCGAAAAAGGCTTTAAGATTGCTGACGGCCAAGGCAGTGAAGACACCGTGAAGTTGGGAGAAACCGTAACCTACCGCAGTGCGGGAGGCAACATCGTGACCACTGTCGGCGACAACAGCATCGACTTTGATTTGGCCGATAAAGTGACCGTAGGCAAAACCGCGGCATCCCCCGTAACCATCGACGGTACCACGGGTACCGTCGGCGGCCTGACCAACAAAACGTGGAATCCCGACAACATCGTCAGCGGCCAGGCGGCGACGGAAGACCAGTTGAAACAAGTGTCTGCCGTGGCTAACGCCGGCTGGAACCTGACCGCCCAAGGTGCGAACAGCAGCAATGTTGCAGCTTCGGAAACAGTTGATTTGAACAATACCGACGGCAACATCGTTGTCAGCAAAGAAGCCGGCAAAGACGAAGTCACGTTTAACCTGGCTAAAGACATCACGGTTGGCAGCCTGACCGCAGGCGATACCAAAGTAGAAGACAAAGGCATTACTGTCAGCAACGGCACGGCAGGCAAACCCGTAACCCTGACCAAAGACGGTTTGGACAACGGAGGCAATAAGGTTGTCAATGTTGCCGCAGGCGACATTAATGCCGCAAGTACCGATGCCGTCAACGGCAGCCAGCTGTTCAACAATGCCCGAAGCATTGCCGACAGCTTGGGCGGCGGTTCGGCCGTCAAATCCGACGGTACGGTCGGCGCACCGACTTACAACGTGGCCAATCCTGCCGACGGCAGCAGCAAGGCCGTCAATAATGTCGGCGATGCCGTCACTGCATTGAACGATGCAGTCAACAGCCCGCTGACTTTTGCAGGCGACAGCGGTACGGAATTTACCCGCAAGCTGGGCAGCAAAATAAATGTGAAAGGCGGCGCGGACGAAGCCAAACTTTCAGACGGCAATATCGGCGTAGTGGGCAACGGTACCGACACGTTGGACGTGAAACTCTCCAAAGAGCTGAAAGAACTTGCTTCTGCCGAGTTTAAAGACGGCGCGGGCAATACCACCGTGACAAACGGCACAGGCACGGTCATCACGCCGGCAAACGGCAATCCGGTAAGCCTGACCAAAGACGGTTTGGACAACGGGGGCAATAAGGTTGCCAATGTGGGTAAAGGCGAAGCGGACAGTGATGCGGTAAACGTGGGCCAGCTGAAAGAGGCGCAGGCGGCGGCAACGGCCAAAGTCGAAGGCGGCCGGGGCGTCAGCGTTACGCCGTCTAAGAATCCCGACGGAAGCAAAACGTACACCGTAGCGGCGAAAACCGACGGCACCACCATCAAAGTGGACGGCAGCGGCAACCTGACCGCCAATACCGCAGCGTTGAACAGCACCGACGGCAAAGTCGGCGAACCGGGCGTTGAAGACGGCAATAAGCTGGTAACCGCAGGCGATGTGGCCGCCGCAATCAACAATGCAGGTTTTACCGCCAAAGCCAACGGAGACGCAGGCGAATTGGTGACCCCGGGCGACGAAGTCAACTTCAAAGACAGCAACAACATCAAAGTCACCCGCAGCGGCAGCGATTTCACCATCGCGACGGCTGATAACGTGAAGTTTGACAGTGTTACCGCATCAACGGTGCAACTTGGCAGCGACGGTCCGAAAATTACCGGCAACGGCGGGAACCTTAATGTTGAGGGTAACGGCGGCAGCCCGGTCAAAATCACCGGTGTGAAAGCGGGTGAGGCGGATACCGATGCGGTAAACGTGAACCAGTTGAATAAAGCGGCGGCTGCGGTGAAAACCGAAGTGGCTGAAGGCAAAAACATGACCGTCACTGAGCATAAAGGCGCAAACGGCCAGACTGTTTACACCGTGGCGACTAAAGATGATTTGGCCGTAACCAGTATAAATGCAGGCAGTACTGTGCTTGACACCAATGGTGTAAGCATCGCGGTGCCAACCCAAGCCAATCCGCAAAATACGGTCAGCCTCAGTCCTATCGGTCTGAACAACGGCGGCAACACCATCACCAATGTTGCGCCGGGTAAAAACGGTACCGATGCGGTGAACGTGAATCAGTTGGTCGGTATGGGCAATCAGTTACAGCAAAACATCGATAATGTCGGTAAGAAAGCCTACGCAGGCGTGGCCGGTTCGATTGCCCAAAGCTCGATTCCGCAAGTTACCCGTCCGGGAGCGACCGGTATCGGTATCGGCAGCGGTTATTACGGTGGCGAGTCTGCCATGGCCATCGGCATATCTTCGATGAGCGACGGCGGCAACTGGATTATCAAAGGTAATTTCTCGACCAATACCGGCGGCCACATGGGCGTGGGTATCGGCGGCTTGTACCAATGGTAATAATTTAATTATGGTTTGAACTGACGCTTTGCGTTGGATAAAGGCCGTCTGAAAAGAAAGTTTTCAGACGGCCTTATATATTGCGCTCCGTCGGAGTGCATTCCTTTCATTTATGTAAATCCCCTTCTTATAGTCAAACACCTTAATTTCCGTCATAATTCCTACCATGACCTACTCAACAGACTTCCGCCAACCGGCCTTAAGCAAAATCAAACAAGACCGCTCCATCTACAAAGTTGCCAAAGAAATGGGCATTGGCCGCGCCACCTTGTCCGCATGGATACAAGATCCCGAACCCAACCCCTATCCTAAAGACAGAAAATGCCGAAAAATCAATCGTGAAGCACCCATGCAAGACGTTGAGCAATATCCCGACGACTTCCAATACGAACGTGCACAACGCTTCGGCTGCTCCGCCAAATCCATTGGTGCGGCATTAAAAAAATGGAACATCAGCCGAAAAAAAGACCTTTAAACACCCAAAGCCAAAGCCAAAGAAGAAGTACGTTAACAATTCAAAACTCAGCTGCAAGCGTATAAAGCCAACGACATCCCATTATTTATCTGGACGAAAGCGGTTTCAAACGCAGCAGCTGCCGTCCTTACGGCTATGCGGCCAAAGGACGGCTCTGTTACGGGCTGTTTGACCGGCACGGACACAACCAAACCAATGCATCGGTGCGTTGTATGAAGGGAATTTATTTGCCGTCGGGCTATTTGACTGTACGGTCAACGGAGCGGTATTTGACGCTTGAACTGAGCAGATGCTGATTCCGAATTTGCCTGAAGGCAGTATGGTGGTTATGGATAATGCGGCTTTCCATAAGGGTGAGGCACAACAGTTGCCGGAAGAGAAAGGCCATACGGTATTGCGGCTGCCGCCGTACAGCCCTGATTTGAATCCGATTGAGCGTTGCTGGGCGGCGGTCAAGTCGTTGCGGCGGAAATGGCGGTTGGATGATGCGGATGTGTTGTTTGGACGGGTGTTGGGTGTCGAAAATTAAGTGTTTGACTATACTTTTGAGCAACGGGTAGCTGTCGATATGTTTGCTCATCATGATTCGGGCTTGTTGGTGGAAGAAGCTGCTCATAAAAAAATTCCTCTGAATTCTTTAGGGAATTTAGAGGAGTTTTGGTTTTTTTGCAAAGGTGTTGGCCTAAAAGATTATTTAATGCCAAACAACCAGCGTGTATAGCGGTTACTGTCGATAATGAAATAGATGAAAAACGACCATAGATAGACGCAAATCGCCACCAGGAAAAAATAGCCTGCTGAAGTCAATCCGGCAATATCGGAATAGTAGCCGATCACGATCACCAAAGGATGGTGAAAGAGATAAATAATAATGGCCGAACGCACCAAAAACGCAGAAGCTTTAGAAGGGCGGAAATGGGCTTTAAAAAAGAAGCTGAATAAAACCCATGAAGTCGTCAATGCGGTAATGTGTTTCAAAATCAGATTGGCTGATTGAATCACAATGGAAGGCTTGGTTTCTGCTACGGCACCAATCGTGCTGTATTGGTACATTAAACAAACCAAAGCCATCATGCTGACAATTTTAAAAACCGTTTGGTCGCGTAATAAATTTTTCAGATATTCGCTGCGGTAAATTTGATAGCCCAAGAAGAAATAGATGCTGTAATGCAGCGTTCGTTCAATAAAATAATCAAATAGTGTATAAACCAGCGGAAATTCTTGCTCAGGGAAGATAAAGTACAATAAAAATTTAATGCTATAAGGGCAAAGCATATAAATGATGATGGCGGATATTTGTATCCAAATGTTACGTCGGTTAAACCAGTCTAAAATTTTGTCGATCGGTAATAAGGCACTTATCGACAAAATCATCAGCGTCAACAAAAACCACGAATGCACGATGAAATCCGATATGCCGATTTCCTGCCAAGGTTTGATGCCATGGTGAACGATAAACCAAACTTCAAATGTATTAATCAATAAAATGGAAGAAATTAAAGGTATCAATACCCGTTTGTAACGGCCTTCCATAAAATAAGCCGCCCCTTTTTTAATCAACACCATGGCAGAGAAAAAACCGGCGATGACAAAGAATGCTTCCATCCTGAAAAAATGTGTTATGTAGACCAAATCATGAATAAATTCATTGCGGTATTGGCTGACGTAGTTCCATTGGTAAAAGGGGTTGATTAAGGCCGCAGTATGAATCAATACCCCAATCAGCATGAGGCCGGAGCGCAATTGATCTAAACCGTAATAGTATTCTTTTTTCTGCATGAAATGGTTCTATTCTTATTGGATAAAGCCGATCGGAGACGAAGGCTAAAATAGAGATTAGATAAAGATTTCTGCAAAAGATTCCCTTGGGTAATATAAATTATGAAGCGTAATTTTTTCATAGTTGTTTATTTAAAAGGCCGTCTGGATGCAAATGACGTTCAGACGGCCTCATAATCACCATACATCTCAGTGACGCCCAGAGCGCCAAATCGACCACATAATCCACAAGCTGTTGGCGAAGGCCAGCAGGTAGCCGAAGAAGCCGATAAATTTGGGGCCGGTGTCTATGCTCATGACGATGGACGAACCGATAATCAACGCGGCGGTGACGATGCCCATGGTCAGGCGGTTGGTGGCACGATCGATTTGTTGGCTGAGCTGATCGAAGCGTTTGAAATCGAGCGTCACGCCCATTTGGCCTTTTTGTAGGCGGCGGCTGAGACGGAACAGGTTTTGCGGCAAGTCGTCAGCAGCTTGCAACAGGGTCTGCATATGGATTTTGCTTTTACGCAGGATGTGCTCGGGTGAGGCGCGTTCTTTAAAAGCATCGGTGACGATGGGTTTGGCACGCTCGAGTAGCTCGATTTGGCCGTCGAGCCGTTTGACCACGCCTTCGAGTGTAATCAGCGTTTTAAAAAGCATCACCAAATCGCCCGGCAGCGTCAGAGCGTGGCGGCGCATGATTTGAGTGATATCGTTGATGACTTGGCTGATGCGCAAATCGCGCACCGGCGTGTGTTCGTAGTTGAGCAGCATTTCCAGCACATCGGCACCGAGCAGGTTTTCATCAGGCAACTCTCCTTCCGCCCAGTTGCTCAATACATATTGCATGGTGAATTGGTCTTTGTGGGCGAGCGCGTTGATCAAATCGATGATTTCGCGACGGCGCGTGCTGCTTAAGTGGCCGACCAAACCGAAATCGATAAAGGTGATGCGGCCGTCTGAATTGATGAAGATATTGCCGGGATGAGGGTCGGCGTGAAAGAAACCTTGCTGCAGTATCATGGTAAACAAGGTATCGGTGATTTGCGTGGCCAAGCGGCTGCGCACTTCCGGCTCAAGGGTATTGATGTCGATGTTTTTCAGCAAGGTATCGCTGATGTGTTCCTGCACCAAAATCAGACGGTTGGATAATTCGGGATAAACCTTGGGAATGTGTACCGCCCCATTCAGTTCGAAGGTTTTGCCGAAACGCTGCATATAGCGCAGTTCGACCGATAAATCTGTTTCTTTGGCCAAGCTGCGGGCGAAATACTGCACCATCTGCACCGGTTGGTAGCGGCGCATTTCGGGAATCTCCGATTCAATCAGGCTGGCGATGTGGTTGAAAATGCGCAAATCGGCCTGAATCACGGGGTCGATGTCGGGGCGCTTGATTTTCACTGCTACGGTTTCGCCGTTGAGCAACACCGCCTGATGCACTTGTGCAATCGATGCGCTGCCGATGGGATGGGGCTGGATGGATTTGAAAATTTCCCTTGTAGGCCGACCCAGCTGCGATTCGATCAGCTTGTGGATATTGGTAACCGGAATCGGTGCCACATTGCTTTGCAGCCGTTCGAATTCTTCAATCCATTCCACGCTGAAAATATCTACACGCGTGGACAACACTTGGCCGAGCTTGATAAACGTCGGACCCAGTTCTTCAAATGCCATGCGGAACCGGCGCGGCGTACTCAAGTAATGGCTGTCGGGATCGGCTTTTTTGCGGTCGCTCTGATGCGCGAGCTTAATGCGCTGTACAAAGCCGCCCAAACCGTGTTTGGTCAGAATGGTAATAATTTCGCGCATACGCGAAAGGTCGCGCATCGCCAGCAGGGTGGGAATCATCATCATTTTTCAGATTATTTTTCAGCTTTGTAAAATTTGTTTATAAACAATATATTAACGAAATATAACTGTTACTTTTTTGCCAAGCGGGCGATTTTTTAATACAATCAAACAGATAACATTTAAAATACAGCATAACATAATAAAACAGACGGCATATAGGGCTTGTTGATGCCGCACGCTTCATCTGGAAAATACCGACTTTCTGCTGCATATGACTGCAAGCTTTTAAGCTTGCCGTTATTTTTACTGTATGTCGATAATTTTTCAAGCAGGCCGAGCATCAGCAGGTTGAAAGAGGCCGTCTGAACACTTGGAAGTAAGGAATGAACCTTTTTGCAAAATTAACGGCGCTATTGGCTTCGGCCTGTATGCTGTTTTCCGCTATGAGCATAGCGCATGCCGATGATTTGGAAAATATGCTGAACAACCGGCAGCAGATTCTCAATCAATTTAATCAAGACAACAGCAACACCGGCACACCGCTTATTCCCGTCCGCGTGAATCCGCCTGCGGCCGAGCAATCATCGGGCAGCTCCGATGAATTGATTAAAAGTGCCATGGGCCTGCTCGGTGTGGCCTACCGCTACGGCGGCAGTTCTGCAAATACCGGCTTTGACTGCAGCGGTTTTATGCAGCATATCTTCCGCCGTGCCATGGGCTTGGGTCTGCCGCGAACCTCGGCCGAACAGGCCAAAATAGGCGTGCATGTCAGCCGCAGCGAATTACAGCCGGGCGATATGGTGTTTTTCCGGACTATGGGTCCCGGCCGTATTTCCCACGTCGGGCTCTATATCGGCGGCAACCGTTTCATCCATGCGCCGCGAACGGGAAAGAGGATCGAAATCAGCAGCCTGGGCAATAAATACTGGAATTCGAAATACGCTTTCGGCCGGCGTGTGAAGAAAAGCGATCCGTCGCGTTTTTTAAATTAAACAAGGAAATATTGCAGTATGGGTATGCCCGAAATGCCGAAATGGTACGGCGACGACGGTCAGATTGTGTCATGCACCGAAAAAGTGAAGGTGATGGACGAAAACATGAGCGAGCTGTATCAAATGGCACAAGATGCGTTTGAAGATGCACTGTTGATGGGTTGCGGCGAAGAGCAGCTGCGCGATTATCTGAAGACCTTGATCGAAGGTTTGGAAAACCCATATCGCTGATTTTAGTGCAGGTGCAAAACGGCATTCGTAAAGAATGCCGTTTGGTATTTCAGACGGTTTCTTTCGGCTTTCAGGCCATCTGAAACGGTAAGGCCGTTTTCAAACGGGATTCCTAAAAATGCAGCGCAATGGCGCTTCTCCCTTTTCAGACGGCCTTATCCCGCGTTATGATTTTTCCTTAACAGCTAACAACTATGTTGACAGCGAAGGCATCAGCCCCACGCTCCTTACCGGCGGCAACGTTACCGACTTTGTGCATTTCCTGGTCGGTGCCAATCCCAGCACCGGCGGCTTGGGCAAAGGTTTTCTCTTAGGCAAAGGCTATTCCCACAGTGGCTATACCGGAGATGAAAAGGCGCCGACGGAATTTATTCAGGATGCGGCAGGAAACAAAATCTTATTCAAAGGTAAGGAAATAGAAAATCCGCTCTATGATGAATATATCAAAATCTGGCCGGAGCCTACTAAGGAAAATGACAGCAATGCCTCGCTGCCTGTGGCCACGGTCAAAGGTGCAAACGGCGATATTTACTTCGTAGGGCGCGACGGTAAAGCCAGGATTGTGGATACAAGAACCAATCAAGTCACACAAAGCGGCAAAGATTTCGAGATTTTGACCACGCCCAAAGGCACGCGCTATTTTGAATTTGAAGGGAGAAAATACCATGCAGACCCGTTTTAAAAAATTGACCGTTACTACGGCGGCTGCCGTATTTCTAGCATCCTGTTCTGTGATTGAAACTCTTGATAAAAGGTTTGTCTATTGGTGGAATAACGGCTCTGCCACTAGGCCTTACGATAAAGAGGAAAAGGCCTATTATGCGCAGGAAACGGAGGCACAGAAGGAAAATAGGAAAATAAATGCGGTATATTGCAATGAATTGGGATTTCTGCCTGAAAATAGAATATATAATGAGTATCGTAAAAATGGAATGAGTAATGATCATTTTTTTCATCAATGTATGAAGGATAGCGGCTCTCCGCAATATGAACCGCCGGATCTCAAGTGGAGAAATGACCAATATTGCTCCTATCTGGCTCTGCTGCCCGAGAACCGGATCTTTGACGGCAAATATAAATACGGCAAATTTAATTCCGCCTTATATGATAAATGTATGCGGGACAGGGGCACACCGGTAGAACAGCAGCAATGACGATAGCCGGAATAACATTGCTTTGAACAAGAATGACATGGCGGATTGCAGGCGGCTTCCGTGTCGCAGCTTCATGCAAAGGCCGCCTCAAAACATTCGGCGGATAGGATAAGGATTATCATGAACTTCATCGGTGCGTTGCTCATCGTTTTAGGTTGTTTGGCCGTAGGTGAGGGCTGTGGGTATTGTCCTGCGGCATCAAGCTGCCGGGCAGTATTGTCGGCATGGGCGTTTTGTTCGGCCTGCTGAAACTGGGCTGGGTCAAGGTCTCATGGGTGAAGCAGCTTTCGGATACCCTGATGGCGAATCTGACTCTGTTCCTCGTGCCTCCTTGCGTGGCCATCATCAGCTATTTAGATTTGATTGCCGACGACTGGTTTCCGATTTTGACGGCGGCGGTGCTGAGCACCTTGTGTGTGTTGCTGGCAACAGGTAAAGTACACGAATGGACGCGGAGGTGGATGTAATGGAAATTTCCATACACCGAGCTTGCTGCTGTTTCTGACGCTGGCGGTGTTCGGCTTGGCCAACATCATCCGCGTGCGCACCGGCAATATGTTGTGTAATCCGGTACTTATCAGCACTGTGGTAATGATTGCGTATTTGAAGCTGTTCCGCATCGATTACGAAGCTTATCACGAAGCCGCACAGTATATCGATTTTTGGCTCAAGCCTACGGTGGTGGTATTGGCCGTGCCACTGTTTTTGAACTGGAAAAAAATCCGCAATCAGTGGTTGCCGATTTTGTTGTCGCAACTGGCCGGCAGCGTCACCGGCATTGTGACCGGCGTGTATCTGGCCAAATGGTTCGGCGCGAATGGGGAAGTCACCTTATCCTTGGCGGCCAAATCGGTCACCAACCCGATTGCGATTGAAATCACCAAATCCATCGTCGGTATTCCGGCGATTACCGCAGCCACCGTGATTATTGCCGGTTTGTTCGGGCAGATGGCCGGCTACAAAATGCTGCATGTCGGCACGGTACACAAACCTTCTTCTGTCGGCATGTCGCTGGGTACCGCTTCGCACGCCATGGGATTACCGTATCGATGGAACACAGCCGCCGCATGGCCGCGTATGCCGGTTTGGGTTTGACGCTTAATGGCGTGCTGACCGCGCTGATTGTGCCGGTGCTCATGGGCATTTGAATGCAATAGATGATGGTTCAGACGGCCTCTGCGTCAAATAGGCCGTCTGAAAAATAATAGGCGCAGATGGACATATCGCGCCATTGGTTAACGGTTCCAAAATATTTTCTACAAGGAGTAAGAAAATGGCAGTGAATCTTTCCGAACGACACGAAGGAGAATTGTTGCATATCGACGGTGTACAGGTATTTGTCGGTCAGGCCGGTGTGAAGAAACCGAATCACGACGATTTGACGTTGATGGTGCTCACCGGCAAAAATGCCGTCGGTGCCGTGTTCACGCAAAACCGCTTCTGCGCCGCACCGGTGTACATCGCCAAATCACATTTGTTTGATGAGGACGGCGTGCGTGCGCTGGTCATCAATACCGGCAATGCCAATGCCGGCACCGGTGGGCAAGGCCGCGCCGATGCGGTGGAAGTCTGCGCCGCCGTCGCCCGCCAAATCGGTTGTAAAACCACCCAAGTGCTGCCGTTTTCCACCGGCGTGATTTTAGAGCCGTTGCCTGCCGATAAAATCATCGAAGCCCTGCCGCGCGTGAAACCGGTGCATTGGAGCGAGGCCGCCCGTGCCATCATGACCACCGACACCATTCCCAAAGCTGCCAGCCGCGAAGGCAAAGTCGGCGAAAACCACACCGTGCGCGCCACCGGCATCGCCAAAGGCAGCGGCATGATTCACCCCAACATGGCCACCATGCTCAGCTTTATCGTCTGCGATGCCAACGTGTCGCAACCGGTTTTGCAACTGATGACCAAAGAAATCGCCGATGTGTCGTTCAACGCCATCACCGTTGACGGCGACACCAGCACCAACGACAGCTTCGTCATCATCGCCACCGCCAAAAACGGCCAAAGCCAAATCGACAATATCGCCGACCCGCGCTATGAACAGCTCAAAGCCCTGCTCAGCGGGCTGGCCTTGGAATTGGCGCAAGCCATCGTGCGCGACGGCGAAGGTGCAACCAAATTCATCACCATCGAAGTGGACAACGCCGCCGATCGCGACGAAGCGCGCAAAGTGGCCTATGCCATCGCCCATTCGCCATTGGTGAAAACCGCCTTCTTTGCCAGCGACCCCAACCTTGGCCGCCTGCTTGCCGCCATCGGCTATGCCGGTGTCGAAAATTTGGACACCGATAAAATCAAAATGTGGCTCGGCGATGTCTTGGTGGCCGAACAAGGCGGCCGCGCCGAAAGCTACACCGAAGAACAAGGCCAAGCCGTGATGAATCAAGACGAAATCACCGTGCGCGTGAGCCTCAACCGCGGCCAAGCCAAAACCACTGTATACACCTGCGACTTCTCGCATGATTATGTGACGATTAATGCGGATTACCGTTCGTAATGTTAGTGTGAATAAACAAGGTCGTCTGAATTTCTGAAATTTCAGACGGCCTTGTTATGTATATAATGCAAGTAGATCTTTTTTGAAAGCTGAATCCAATAATGAATGAAAACAATCTTTTGCCAAAATTGTTAAATGAAGTACACAGTTACCCTGAAGATGAGAAAGCATGGACGGCTTTGGCTTTATATTACTTAGAAAATGTAGATGGTCACAAAGATTTATATTATTTGCGAAAAGCTTATGAAACCAAAGATACTATTGAATCAACAACCAATCTGGCGCATTGGCTGTATTATGAATACGGTGAAAAAGATCAGGACTCAAATTGATTAAACAGGCGATTTTGCTTAATCCGCAATCATTTTACCCCTACGCAGCTTATGCTCAAATATTGTTTACTCAGCCGGATTATATGGATAATCCAGTACGCCTAAGCCAAGAAACACATCACCAGATTATTTTTTATAGTCAGAAAGCTTTGGAAAAATTAGAACATTTGCCTGCGGATATGCAAGAGCTGCAATATCTGCATTTTATTCATTTAAAAAACAATATAGCGGTGTCGAAAGCCATACTTGGGGAGTTGGTAGAGTCGGCAAAATTATTTGAGCAGTTAGCAAAGCATACTGCAACTGCCTGCGAACTGCCTGCAATTAATGTTTGCTTAGAAGATGTTGAATATCGTATTGTACGGAACCGAATTTATTTGGCACTGTTAAGAAGCCGCCGATCGGAAGCTTATCAATACCTGAGCGAAGCAGAACATCATCTCAATGCCGATGATTTAGATTTAGCCAGTATCTATGCGTATTTGGGTGATTCAGCACAATGGTTGAAATTTATTGATTTGAATGATCCGCCGCATGACAGTTGGCAGGGAATTTGGCCTGTCATTCATGCAGAATATCCACAAGTTTGGTTGAATTATCTCGAAAAAGAGATTCAACAAACGAAAGTATATCTACATGAAGCAGAGACTCATTTGAAAAAATGCCAAAACAGAAGAAGAACGTCGTAATTTTTCAGAAGATGTTATTTATCAACAAAAAGAGCTGGATAAATTTTGAAAAGAAACTGAAGCAGGGTAAACCGGTATCAATAGATACAGAAGATTTACGCGAAAATCTTATTTATTTTTGGAATTGTTTCTTATTTGGTTGTGCGAGACATGGCAATTTAATGGCCGACGATGAATCATAGAGCCATATGAGAATGATAGGATATTTAAAGAAAAGGCCGTCTGAACAACAGATGGCCTTGTTTATGATTCAAAATATTAAAACTTCAAGACGTGAGTTTCATCACAATCACCCCCGAGATAATCAGCGCTGCGCCGAGCCGGTGGCCGAACGAAGCGGGGTCGCCGAAAAAGACTACGCCGACTGCAAATGCACCGACCGCACCGATGCCGGTCCACACTGCATAGGCGGTGCCCATAGGAATGGTTTTTTGCGCGAGAAAGAGTAAAAAGCCGCTCACGCCCATGAAAATGACCGCCAAGGCAATACCTTGCCAACGCCAGCCGGGATGTTGGGCGAGTTTCAAACCCGGCGGCCAGCCGATTTCCATCAAGCCTGCGCTAATCAAATAAATCCATGCCGTGTTTACGGTTCCTGTGTGTGTCGGGCAACGATTTCGGTAAAGCGTTGCCATTCTTGGATAAAGGTTTCGGCTTGTGAGACGCCGAAGTCTCGAATAATGCCTTGTTCGATGTGTTGCAGTTTTTCGATGACGGGCAGGGCGGCAGTTTGTCCCTGTTCGGTCAAATGCAGCGTTTTGCCGCGTTTGTCGTTGGGGTCGGGCGAAAAGCGCAACCAACCCTGTTCGGCCAATTGGCGGCAGGCGGAAAAAACGGTTTGCTTGGGCAGGTTCCAATGCGTGCAAATGGTTTTTTGCGTGCAGTCGGGATAACACACCACGCCGTATAACACCGCGAGCGTGTTGTAGCTTAAGCCGTATTGTTTTGCCCATTGCTCGTAAAGCCGGGTTGAGCCTGCCATGAGGCGGCCGATATCGTCGATAAGGTTCATATCTGGTCTGAATGATGACTAATTTGGCAGGATTGTAGTAACGATTCGGACTAATGGCAAGATGCTTTGCGGCATAATTTTTTCAGGCTGCCTGAACAACAGACTCTTTGAAAAAGTAGCGCTGTGGATATTTTCAGACGGCCTAAAGCATTATTTTCAATGAAAAGGCCGTCTGAAAACCTGTTGGCATCAATCCTTGCTATACTTTTATTTCTCAACGTAATGCTGTTTGCAATCCCACTCAAATTGCCGAAACCATGCCGAAAAAGAAATCCCTTGGCTATCGAATTGCCCACAAACTCAAACAAACCGAACGTCTTTCCCGCAAAACCATATCGTTCATGTTTCTGTTGGCAGGCTCCGCGCTGGTGGCGCTGACGGCGCTGCTGTTTGCGCATATGGCCGAATATGCGCTGGAACTGAATGCGCATTTGGTGCAAAAACATACCTGGTTTGCGTGGGTGGTTTTGCCGCTCGGCTTGCCGCTGATTGTATGGTTGACGCGCCGTTATGCCCTTATACTGTCGGCAGCGGTATTCCGCAGGTGTTGGCATCATTGAGTCTGCCGTATGGTGCGCAGAAAACACGGTTGATTTCATTCGGTCAAACCCTGCTGAAAATTCCGCTGACTTTTCTCGGTATGCTGGCCGGTGCGTCCATCGGTCGTGAAGGGCCGTCGGTACAGGTTGGTGCGGCGGTAATGACGGCGTGGGGCTCATGGTGTAAGAAACACAATCTTGCCTTTAAAGGTATGCAGGAAAACGATTTGATGGCTGCCGGTGCGGCCGGCGGTTTGGCGGCGGCATTTAACGCACCCTTGGCCGGGTGGTATTTGCCATTGAAGAGCTGGGGCGCGGCGTGATTTTGCGTTGGGAACGACAAATTCTGCTCGGCGTGCTGGCAGCGGGTTTTATTCAAGTCGCCATTCAGGGCAATAACCCGCACTTTTCCGGCTTTCACGGTAGCGAATTGGACAATATGCTGACTTGGGTGCTGGCGGTAGGTTTGTTGTGCGGTGTGACCGGCGGCCTGTTTGCACGCATGCTGTATAAAGGTGCGGCGGCGTATGCACCGGAAAAAATCCGTGGCTGGATTCGCCGTCATCCGCTGATGCTGGCCGCCATTATGGGCTTGTTGCTGGCGGCTTTGGGTACGCTCTATCAAGGCCAAACATACGGCACGGGCTATCACGAAGCTTCCGGTGCATTGCGCAGGATGTACGATGCGCCGGTAGGTGTGGCGGCAGCTAAATGGCTGGCGACGGTGTTCTCTTATTGGGCGGGCATTCCGGGCGGTATTTTCACGCCGTCACTGACCATCGGCGCGATGTTGGGCGGGCATATTGCCGCCATCGGCCAATTGGAAAGCGGCATCAATGTGGTGGTATTACTGTGTATGGCCGGATTCTTGGCCGGCGCGACCCAATCGCCGATTACCTCAAGCGTAGTGGTAATGGAAATGACTGGCGGCCAGAATTTATTGTTCTGGATGCTGATAGTATGCATTTTCGCCTCACAAGTTTCGCGCCAATTTTCACCGCGGCCGTTTTACCACTTGGCCGGTATGCGCTTTCGCCAGCGCGTGCAGGAAGAGTATGCGGAGCAGAACAAGGCCGGGCAGGAAAAACCAGAAACCAAGCAAAGCGATGATTTGCCAAACGAAGCAGTTCGGGAGAGGCAGAAAAAGTGGCGGAAGAGCATACGGCAAATGTAGAAGTAGACAACCAATCGCCTGAAGCGCAGCCGGCGGATGTGGAATTGCCGCCGGATAAAAACGGCAAAACCGGTTAAGCGGGTTGCTTGTCATCCGAGGCCGTCTGAAAAAATGTAGGGCAGGTCAATTCGCCGCATTTCCGATTCTGTTGACAACCGAACCAAATAAACTAAAAGGCCGTCTGGATAATTTCAGACGGCCTTTGCAGATATAGAGAAAGGTTAGAACCAGGCTTTAATGGCAGCCGCTGTAGCGGCAACGCCACCGACCAGGCCGACCGCACCGGAAGCAGTACCGATGGCGCCGTTGATTTGGTCGCGTTTGTTATTGCGTTTTTCACGTTCGAGTGCCAGTTCTTCCGAAACATTGGCACGTTGGCGGCGGTGCTGTTCCAGTTCGGCACGCGACAATTGTGCTTCTTGGCGGTTGCGGCCGGCTTTGATGGCGGCAGAGTCGTCGCCGATAGCCAAATTTCCTACTGAGCCGCCGGTAGCGCAGCCGGTCAGCAATACGGCAGTCAGGGTCAATGCAGTTACACTTTTTTTCATCATGTTGTCAGCCTCTGTTGAATTTGAAAATCGGAAAACGGATTAGTGCAGGATGTAGATTTTACGGTCTTTGTATGCGCGGTTGATGGCATCGGCCTCATCCATCATTTCCTGACGGCGTTCAGCGCGGCGTTCGGCGCGTTCGGCGCGTTCGACGTCTTGTACGCGGCGGGAATCTTCCACCATGGCAGCACGTTGGCTGTCGCTGATGGCCAACGTTTTATGGCCGTAAGAACAGCCTGCCAGCAAAGCGGCTGCAATCAGCGCGAAACCTATATTTTCATACCTACCTTCTTTCTATGGGTTGGGAGACATCCGCCGTTTGGGCGGCTAAATTTGCGTGGGATTATAGAATTTTCATTCTAAAACATAGCTGGTAAGTAGTAAGATAGGCAATTTTCATAATTACTTCAAGCATAGTGCTTTCTTTTTTATATATTTTGTAGCGGTAATGTTGCGTTAAGGGGAAGAGGCGGTTTATGCGGTATGATTCGGAGACAAAAGGCCGTCTGAAAAATGAACTGCACCCCCAAAAATTTTCAGACGGCCTGCGGTATTTCGATATTTAAGCCGAGGGTTTTTCCGTGTGTTCCCCGTTCCAAGGCGCGACTTTAAACAGCAGCAGCATACCCGGGACAGCCAGGAAAAAACACAGCCAGAAGAAATTCACATAGCCCAGCCATTCGATGAGATAGCCGGCGGTGGCGTTGATAAACGTGCGCGGCACGGCGGCCAAGCTGGTAAACAGCGCCAATTGTGTGGCGGTAAACGCAGGGTTGGTTTCGCGCGCCATATAGGCCACGAATGCGGCTGTGCCCAAACCCACGCCGACAGCTTCTGCACCAATCACACCGGCCAGCATGATGCGTTCGGTGGCGGTGACCACTTCAAATTTGCCGAATCCGGCCAGCCACACGAAGCCCAGAATCGTCACAATCTGCACCAAGCCAAACAGCCACAGGGCTTTGTTGATGCCCAGCTTCAGCATCCAAATGCCGCCGATGATGCCGAAAATCACCGCAGGCCACAAGCCGGCGTTTTTGGCGATGATGCCGATGTCGGTTTTGCTGTAGCCCATGTCAAGATAAAACGGCGTGGCCAAGGCGGTGGCCATGCTGTCGCCGAGTTTATAAAGGAAAATAAATGCCAATACCAGCAGCGCCTGTCGCACGCCTTTACGCGTGAAAAATTCGCTGAAAGGTTCGACCACGGTTTGTTTGAAAGTACGCGGTGCACTTGGCGGCAATTGCGGCTCCTGCGCTAAAAACAACGTCATCAACAAGCCCGGAATCATAAACAGTGCGGTGATGATGAACACATTGTGCCACGGCATTATGTCGGCCAAAATCAGGCTGAGCGAACCGGGAACTAAAGCGGCGATGCGGTAGCATTGACGTGGATGGCATTGCCCAAGCCCAATTCGCTGTCAGGCAGAATCTCGCGGCGGAAGGCATCCAGCACAATATCCTGACTGGCCGAGAAAAACGCCACCACCACTGACAAGCCCATGATAACCGCCATGTGCTGATGCGGATTCAAAAAGGCATAGGCCATTAATGTTGCCAGCAGGCCGATTTGTGTCACCAGCATCCAGCCGCGACGGCGGCCGAGAAACGGCAGACGCACGGCGTCCATCACCGGCGACCAAATGAATTTCCAAGTAAACGGCAGACCGATTAAGGCAAACAGACCGATGGTTTTCAAATCGATGTGTTCGCTGCGCAGCCATGCCGGAATCAGGTTGATGAGAAAATACAGCGGCAGGCCGGAGGTGAAACCGGTGAAAATACAGATCAGCATGCGGTGCGAAAAAATCTGCGTGAGCGCGCTGTTTTGAGATGAAGTCATAACGTGTTCTAACTGTTTAATTAAGGCGGTATTGTAACAAAATCAGCCACATTGCAGGCCGTCTGAATACAAAGATTTTTGGCAGCCAATCTGACAAAAGGCCGTCTGAAACTTTGATTCGTGTTTCAGACGGCCTTGGTATATCCGGCAATCAGTTTTTCAAGCCCAATACGTCCTGCATGTCGAACAAACCTTTTTGGCTGCGCGCCCATACGGCGGCGCGCACGGCGCCGGCGGCGAAGGTCATGCGGCTGCTGGCTTTATGGGTGATTTCCACGCGTTCGCCGTCGGTGGCAAACAGGGCGGTGTGGTCGCCGACAATGTCGCCCGCGCGTACGGTAGCAAAGCCGATAGTCGATGGGTCTCGCGGGCCGGTATGGCCTTCACGACCGTAAACGGCGCATTCTTTCAAATCGCGGCCGAGGGCATCGGCAATCACTTCACCCATGCGCAAGGCCGTGCCGCTTGGGGCATCGACTTTGTGGCGGTGGTGGCCTTCGATGATTTCGATGTCGTAGCCTTCGTTCAACACGCGGGCGACGGTATCGAGAATGTGGAAAGTCAGGTTCACGCCCACGCTGAAGTTGGCGGCGAAGACCACGCCGATTTTTTCACCGGCCGCTTTAATCGCCGCTTTGCCTGCCTCGTCAAAACCGGTGGTGCCGATGATGATGTTTACTCCTTGTTCCACGCATTTTTGCAGGTGTTTCAAGGTTGGCTCGGTGCGGGTGAAATCGATTAATACATCGCTTTGTGCCAATACGGCATCCACGTCGTCGGTGATGATCACACCGGTTTGGATGCCGCTGGCAAAGCCGGCATCCAAGCCCACGGCTTCGGAAGTGGAATGTTCGATGGCGCCGGATAATACGGTATCAGGGTGGTTGTTTACCGCTTCAACCAATACTTTGCCCATGCGGCCGTTGACGCCGGCGATGGCCACTTTTAATGCAGTCATGAATGTTCCTAAAATTATTGTGCGGCTGGGGCGGCAGCTTCGGCTGCGGCTTTTTGTTCCGCCTGCAATGCTTCGATGGATTTTTGGATGGCATCGCCTTCCGCTTTCACCAAGGCATTGTTTTCAAAATACAAGGTCAGGTTGGATTGCTCTTTAATCACGCCGTTTCGGCTGGTGTTGAAGGTGTAGTCCCAGCGGTCGGCATGGAAGGCATCTTGCAGCAAAGGCGTGCCCAGCAGCAGCTGCACTTGGTCGCGGCTCATGCCCGGTTGCAAAGATACAACGGCACGCGGATCCAATGCGTTGCCTTGCACGACTTGTAATTTGTAAGAAGGGAAAAGGGATACGCGCTCGGCAGAACAAGCTGCCAAACCCAGCAGGGCGGCAAGGGCCAGACATAAGGTTTTATTCACGGTGTACCTTTCTATTGAAATCGGAAAAAGAAAATGCCATCATCGCTTGAATAAGTTTAAAAAGCAAACGATAATCATCTTCAGAATGGAAATTTAGGAAGATTGCCCCGATATCGTATTGAGATAATGAAGATAGTTTATTGAAAACCTTTATAATCTCATAGTGGGCAAGTGGCCTAAAAGTGCGTATTATAACGGTTATTAGACCACAGGGGTATTGAATACTATGGAAAATTTCAGCAATATTGCGCAATTGAAAGACAGCGGTTTGAAAGTAACCGGTCCGCGCCTGAAAATTTTAGACTTGTTTGAAACGCATGCCGAAGAGCATTTGAGTGCCGAAGACGTGTACCGTATTTTGTTGGACGAAGGCATTGAAATCGGCGTGGCTACGATTTACCGCGTGCTGACCCAGTTTGAGCAAGCGGGCATTTTGCAGCGCCACCATTTCGAAACGGGTAAAGCGGTTTACGAATTGGACAAAGGCGACCACCACGACCACATTGTTTGCGTGAAATGTGGCGTGGTGACCGAATTCCACAATCCGGAAATTGAAGCCCTGCAAGACAAAATCGCCGAAGAAAACGGCTATCGCATTGTTGATCATGCGCTGTATATGTACGGCATTTGTGCTGACTGCCAAGCCAAAAGCAAACGCTAACCGCTATCTTCTCCATTCAGGCGGCCTCATCATGACGTGAGGCCGTCTGAAATTTTTCAAGCCTAAGCAAAATGAACATTCCTTTTTTGCCGCCACAAGATTACCGTTTTCCGAATCCTGATTACGCGTTGGCACATTGCGACGGCTTGGTCGGCGTGAGCGCGGATTTGGATGAAGGACGTTTGCTGTCGGCTTACTGCAGCGGCATTTTTCCGTGGTTTTCCGAAAACGGGCTGTTTTACTGGTTTGCCACCGCACCGCGCACGGTGTTGTTCCCCGAAAAAATCCACATCGGCAAATCATTGGCCAAAACCTTGCGCAACAAGCCTTATGTGGTGAGCGTGAACCAAGATTTTGCCGCCGTAATCGGCCATTGCGCCGCTGTGTCGCGGCCGGGCAAAGCGGTACATGGATTGAGCCCGAGTTTCAGACGGCCTATGCGCGTTTGCAGAGCATCGGACACGCGCATTCGTTTGAATGTTGGTATCTTGATGAACAAGGCCGTCTGAAACTGGCCGGTGGTTTTTACGGCGTGCAAATCGGGCGTGTGTTTTACGGCGAATCCATGTTTGCCTTGGCGCCTGATGCGTCCAAAATCGCCTTTGCCTGTGCCGTGCCTTATTTGGCGGAACGAGGCATTGCATTGATTGACTGCCAGCAAGACACCGCACACTTGGCGCGCTTTGGTTCGGAGCAAATCGAATTTCATGATTTTCAGACGGCCTTACACAGGCTAAACGCCATGCCGTTGCCGAAGCCCATTGGTTGCGAAGTAGTGCGGACGACGCTTTGAATGATGAGAACGTCACCAATTTTTCAGACGGCCTAATCACGGTAATAGCTGACGAAACCGCGTTTACATGGCAAAATAATACGTCAGAACATTGCAACAGGCCGTCTGAAATCATGTTATGTGTTCAGACGGCCTCAACTTACTTAACAAGGAATCAACATGTCATTGCAAAACATCATCGAAACCGCGTTTGAAAACCGCGCCGACATTACCCCGACCAGCATGACGCCTGAAGTCAAAGAAGCCGTATTGGAAACCCTGCGCCAGTTGGATTCAGGCGAATTGCGCGTGGCCGAGCGCGAGAGCGTGGGCAAATGGAAAGTCAACGAATGGGCGAAAAAAGCCGTGTTGCTGTCTTTCCGCATTCAAGACAACGAAGTGTTGAACGACGGTGTGAACAAATATTTCGACAAAGTGCCGACCAAATTCGCCGACTGGTCTGAAGAAGAATTCCAAGCCGCCGGTTTCCGCGCGGTGCCGGGTGCCGTGGCACGTCGCGGCAGCTTCGTGGGCAAAAACGTGGTGTTGATGCCGTCATATGTGAACATCGGCGCGTATGTCGACGAAGGCGCGATGGTGGACACATGGGCGACTGTCGGCTCTTGCGCGCAAATCGGTAAAAACGTGCACTTGTCAGGCGGCGTGGGCATCGGCGGCGTATTGGAGCCGTTGCAAGCCAACCCGACCATCATTGAAGACAATTGCTTCATCGGCGCGCGCTCTGAAATCGTGGAAGGCGTGATTGTGGAAGAAGGCAGCGTGATTTCTATGGGCGTGTTCATCGGCCAATCGACCAAAATCTTGGATCGCGAAACCGGCGAAATCTACCAAGGCCGCGTACCTGCCGGCTCAGTGGTGGTATCGGGCAGCATGCCTTCTGCCGACGGCAGCCACAGCCTGTATTGCGCTGTGATTGTGAAAAAAGTCGATGCGCAAACCCGAGCCAAAACCAGCGTGAACGAATTGTTGCGCGGTGTGTAATCAGTGTTGGTTTGAAACATGAATGAAAAGGCCGTCTGAAAGATTTTCTTTCGGACGGCCTTTTTGTCTGGTTTGTATTTAAACAAAGGGAGATCTTTGTAAATTCATTCGAATACCAGAACACACATAAGCGACGTCATTCCCGCGTAGGCGGGAATCCATTTTTGAACCAAGCAACCTATTGAATAAAAAAGTTTCTTAAATACTAAGATAGATTCCCGCCTACGCGGGAATGACGGCAGTTTTGGTTTTTTTTGGGGCTATGAAGTTTTGCAAAGGGCTCAAAGAATCAGTCTTTGCTGGCACTGGCGGTAAAAACGAATCAAACCATTCGTCGAACTGTCGTGCGGCAAATCATCATTTTGCTTCAATTCAGGCTCGATGCTTTTTGCCAGCATTTTGCCGTATTCCACACCCCATTGGTCGAACGGGTTGATTCCCCAAATCACGCCTTCGGCAAAGGTGCGGTGTTCGTAAGCGGCCATCAGCATGCCTAAGTTAAACGGGGTCAGGCGGTCAATCAAAAAGCTGTTGCTCGGCCGGTTGCCGGGGAATTCTTTATGCGGCGCGAGGGCTTCGCGTTCGGCTTCGGGCAGGTCGGCCAATTCGGCGCGCGCTTCTTCCAGCGTTTTGCCTTTCATCAGCGCTTCGGCTTGGGCAAAAGCATTGGCCACGGTGAAGCGGTGTTGGCGGCCGACTTGGTGCGGCGTGGTCATCGGTACGATGAAGTCAACGGGAATCAGACGCGTGCCTTGGTGCAGCAGTTGGAAATAGGCGTGTTGGCAGTTGACACCTTCTTCGCCGAACACGATACCGCCGGTTTTGTGGCCGACTTTTTTGCCGTCAATGGTGCGGCTTTTACCGCAGCTTTCCATGTCCAATTGGTTCAGCCAGCTGGCGAAACGGCGCATATTGTGGCTGTAAGGCACGGTGGTGTGGCCGTCTGAACCGTAGAAATTGTTGTACCAAACGTGCAGTAAGGCCATCAATACGGGAATATTGCGGCGCAGCGGGGCGTTGAAGAAATGTTCGTCCATGGCGTTGGCACCGCTCAAAAATTCGCGGAAACGCGTTTCGCCCACGGCCACCATCAGGGGCAGGCCGATGGTTGACCACACCGAATAGCGTCCGCCGACCCAGTCGAACATGGCGAACACGCGTTCGGCCGGAATGCCGAAGTTTTCTGCCGCAGCGACATCGCTGGAAATGGCGCAGAAATGGCGCGCGATGCCCGATTCGGGCAGGCCGGCATCTTTATACCACACGCGTGCGGCGTGGGCGTTGAGCAGGGTTTCGGGCGTGCCGAAGGATTTGCTGGCGATGCTGAATACGGTGGTTTCGGGGTTGAGTTTTTCCAACTTTTGCGCGATGTCGGCATCGTCGGAATTGCTGATGAAATGCACGCGTACGTTTTTGCGGTAGTCATACAGCGATTGTGCGCACATCTGCGGACCCAAATCCGAGCCGCCAATGCCGATGTGGACGAAATCGGTGATGCGTTTGCCGGTGATGCCGGTGTGGTCGCCGCTGATGATGCTCTCGGCAAAGGCCAAGGCGCGGTCGAGTTCGTGATGGAGCTTGGGGATGATGTTTTCGCCGTCAACTACAATTGGCGCGGTGTTTTCAGGCGACCTTAAAGCCGTGTGCAGGGCGGCGCGTTGTTCGCCGGTGTTGATTTTGTCGCCACGCTGCATGGCTTGCATGACTTGGGGCAGTTTGGCCGCTTCAGCCAATTGACATAAAAGAACAAGCGTTTTCTCGTCAATGCGGTTTTTGCTGTAATCAAATAACAAACCGTGTAAGGTTTCGTGCATGTTGTCAAAACGCTGCACATTTTCGGCAAATTGGTCGCGCATGTGAATGTCGGCAGTGGCTTTTTGATGCTCGGCAAGCTTCTGCCACGCTTCGGAGAACGTCATATTTTATCCTTCGGTTCTAAATAACGGCAGGGACAAATCCACTCAAACTTCAATCAAGCAGCTTAAAGTTGATTTATTTAGCTCATTGAATTGTTGTCTGAAAATAAAATTATACTAGGTTAACAAATCATAGGTAGGGATTGTTGCAAAATTGTGATAATCAGATTCATTTTGATAAAATCAGGTAAACTCTTTTTAAAACGCAATGATTGTGCGCATGTGGTGACGTGTAGTGTAACAAAATTTTAAAAGGCGGATAACTTAGTCTTTTAAAAAGCAAAAATATTGAAATAACATGCAGAAAAATAGTGTTTTTACTTGATTCCCATCAAGGTTTTGTTAAAGAGTGTTATGACATCGATGTCTGTTGTGCTATTCTCCGTAATATTATTGAAATAACTCAGGTTCGGAAGTCGTAAGATGGCTACAATTTACGATGTTGCCGCTCGGGCGGGAGTATCGCCTAAGACGGTCAGCCGGGTGATTAATGGTGATGCGCCGGTCAGCGACAAAACGCGTGCCAAAGTGGAAACAGCCATTGCGACCTTGGGTTATATCCCGTCATCGGCGGCCAGAGTAATGCGCTCCAGCCGTTCGGGGATTGTAGGGCTGATTACCGGTGCGATTTCGCGCGTCGGTGATGCCAACCGCATTCATGGTCTGCCCGATGTCTTTTTGATGAAAGGTATTCAGCAAAGCATACGGGCGCAGGGTAAAACCTTGATGATCGCCGATATCGACAACCGAGCCGACATCGAGCCTTTAATCCGCACCTTTATGGAACACCGAGCCGAGGGCATTTTATATGTGGCGCAATATCATCAGGAAGTGGTGTTGCCTGATGTCAGCCATGCCTGTCCGATTGTGTTGGTGAACTGCTTCGATAAAACCGGTACCCTGCAGTTTTACCCGATGATGAGCAAGGACAATATGATTTGGTGCGCCAGATTATCCGCCACGGCCACAGCCGTATTGCGTATTTGACCTTGCAGCCGGGCATTGAGGCCACGCCTTTGCGTGTGGCAGGCTACCGCCGAGCCTTGGCCGATGCCGGCATCGCTTTTGATACCGGTTTGGTGCAGACCGGCTATCCCGATTTTGGTTACGACAGCACGCCTTTGGTTGAGGCTGTTGTGAAATTGTTGGCCCTGCCGCAGCCTCCGACGGTGATTTGCTGCGGCAATGATGAAATGGCAGTGCGGGTGTACGGCATCTTGCGTACGCGCGGTTTGCGGGTGCCGGAAGAAATTTCGGTGGCCGGCTACGATAACCACAGCGCGATTGCCGAAACCCTGTTCCCGCCTTTAACCAGCACCGGGCTGCCGTATTTGCGTATGGGTGCGCTGGCTGCGGACATGCTGTTTGCCGAAGAAGTAAGACAAAGCGGCCAAATGTTGAAAGTCGTAGGGGAAACCATTTGGCGCCAGTCGGTGACCACTTTGAAATAAATATCGGAAAGATAAATAGACGGTAGGGGAAATAGGCCGTCTGAAACAGAATTCGTGGTAAGCAAACGAATCAGACCCGAGTGAGCGGGCGGCATAATAAAAAGCAGTACTCAGCCAACAGCTGCTTTCTGAAAAACTTTTTGTTTCAGTATATTAATTAGTCAGGAGTAAACTTCTCATGAAGATATCCCCACAAGTGGCGATGACGCTTCGCCAGATTATGCTGATGAACTTCGGTTTCTTCGGTATTCAGTATAGCTTCGGTTTGCAGCAAACCGCGATTAACCCGATTTTCAGTTTCTTAAATGCTGATCCCGGCCAATTGCCGATTCTGAATATGGCAGGTCCGATTACCGGCTTGCTGGTGCAGCCGATCATCGGTGCGCTGTCTGACCGTACATGGATTCCGGGCTTGGGTCGCCGTCGTCCGTATTTCTTGATCGGGCAATCGGCTGTAGCCTGTGTCTGTTTATTTATCCGCACGTGACTGCGCTGTGGGTGGCTGTGTTGCTGTTGTGGCTGTTGGACATTTCCAATAATACCGCGATGGAACCGTTCCGCGCCTTCATCGCCGATACTGTGCCGGAACACCAACAAGCCAGCGGCTTCTTGATGCAGTCGGTGTTTACCGGTTTGGGTATTACCTTGGCCAACGTGTCGCTGTATATCTTTCAGCAAATCGGCTGGTTGCAGCAAACTTCAGAAGCGGGCATTCCTTACTGGGTGTTCGGTTCGTTCTATATCGGTGCCGTCTGCTCGATTGGTTCGGTATTGGTGACTGTGTTATCTACACCTGAACACGAGCCTTCTGCCGAAGAGATGGCAGCCTTGCGTGCGAAAAAAGAGCAATCTGCTATTGCTGAAATCTTCATTGCGATTAAAGAAATGCCTTTTGCTTTGTGGCAATTGGCTTTGGTGTACCTGTTCCAATGGTATGCGCTGTTTATCTACTGGCAATACATTTCGCACAGTATCGTGCAATCGGTGTGGAACTCGACTTCTACCGACAAAGCCGCTTACGAACAAGCCGTGGCATGGACCGGATTGGTCAACGGTTTCTACAACATCGTGACCTTTATTTCCGCTTTCGGCCTGATGTGGATGGCGAAAAAATACGCCGCCAAATATGTGCATGCGTTTGCCGTGACATTGGCTGCCTTAGCGTTGCTGACTATTCCGCACATCGGCAACAAATATCTGATGTTCGTACCGATGATTGGTTTCGGTATCGGTTGGGCTTCGATGATGGGTGTGCCGTTTATGATTGTGGTGCATTCGATTCCGAAAGAGCGTTACGGCGTGTATATGGGTATTGTGAACATGATGATTGTGATCCCAATGCTGATCGAAACCGTGACTTTCGGTTGGGTTTACGATACCTTCTTGGGCTCGAATCCGGCCAACGCCATGACTTTTGCCGGCGTATTCTTGGCGATTGCCGCCTTCCTGACCTTATTGATTAAAACCACCAACAAGCCTGCCGGTGCAGAAAACAGAGCGGCTTAATTAAAAGCTGCAGACATCAAGGTCAGGACCTTTGCAAAAAACCCAAAACTCCCCTAAATTCCCCTAAAGAATTCAGAGGCGTTTTTTTATGAGCAGCTTCTTCCAGCAACAAGCCCGAATCATGACGGGCAAACATACCGGCAGCTGCCCGTTGCTCAAAATTAACCGGCTGCCCGATTGGCAGCCCGCCGGACAACTGCCCAACCGGCAAAAGACCCGTTACATCCGCGGTCACCGCGGCCGCCCCGCCTATCCGCTGCCGCCCATGCTCAAAGCCGTATTGCCCGGCCAATGGCACAGCCTTTCCGATCCGGAATCGGAACGCTGTTCAGCCGCCCGTCCGGATTTCTGCTTCTTCTGCGGCTTT
Source organism: Neisseria weixii (assembly GCF_002327085.1). Lineage (GTDB taxonomy): Bacteria > Pseudomonadota > Gammaproteobacteria > Burkholderiales > Neisseriaceae > Neisseria > Neisseria weixii. The sequence goes on from NZ_CP023429.1 coordinate 129,413, forward strand.
GATGAAGCCGCCTTACCCGGCCGCAGCACCCCCTGCCGTTTCCGCAACCGGCCGGCACAGGATGAAGCCTTAGCCCGGCTTCCCGAACCGGTTAACCGCCGGCTGACCGAAAAAGGCTTAAAAACAGAGAAAGCCCCGGCAGCAGTGATTGACGCCGCCATCATCCAAACTGCCGGCGGCAAACAGCGTCAGGCTGTCGAAACCGATGAAAACGGCATCACTGCCGAAACCCTGCCCGGCAAAGACAAGGATGCGCGCCGGGTGAAGAAAGAGGGCAGATTCACCTTGGGCTGCAAACAACACACCCGCACCGGTTCGGAAGGCTGTATCGGGAAACTGCACACCACCCCGGCCGACGCCCGTGAGTGCAACCATTTCGGACCGCTGCCGGACGGCACCGCACCCGGAACAACCGTCTATGCCGATAAGGGGTATGACAGTAAAGCCAACCGGGAGCATCTGCAAAGCAAACGGCTGTCCGGCGGCATGATGCGTAAGGCACAGCGGGGCAAACCTTTAACGGAGCAGGAGAAACAGCGCAATACGCAGCTGTCGGAAGTGCGCTGTGCGGCCGGGCAAACCTTCGGTACGCCGCACCGGAAATCCGGCTGTAAAAGAGCGCGTTATTTCGGTTTACGGAAAGTACCGGCGCAAAGCCATTTGAAAGCGGTGTGCCTGAACCTGCCAAAGGCAGCCGGCAGGCTTCGTGTGCCTGCTGCTGCCTGAAAAGGGCAACGGGCACCCGATAAAGGGGCTGATTGGGGGAAATACGGACGGGAAACACGTCTGAAAATGAAAAAACGGTTACCTGATTGTTCAGGTAACCGTTTGGATGGGGTGGCCGGTATTTTGCAAAGGTCTCAAGATGACAGCAGCGGATTCGAGTTTGCACAAGATATGCTGCAAGGCGATGTGACTTATGCCATTAATTTTGACCGGATTCAGTTTCACCCTGAAAAAGGTTATCTGATTTTCAAATATTTGCGTTGTCACGAATCGTAATCGGTCAATCCACACACCTCGCATCCGAATCGTTATTTTTCAGAAAAACAAATTCAAATTTTTGTCTTTATTCAAAATCGCCCAAGATTTGAACGCCACTTTATATTTGGTCAATTATGCGGCAAAAGGTACGCCGCACGCGGATAAAGTGCGTTTGATGAAGGTGGTGAGTGTGAAAGAAGGGCGCAGCGAGCCGGTAGAAACGATGAATGTTGAAACCACACGCGAAGCATTCAGTGCATAGTTTCGTAAGCTGAATCGGGAATGCTGTTTAGGGTAAGAAAAGGCCGTCTGAATTTCAGACGGCCTTTTCTAAATGAGTCAAATTAATCTTTTACAAACGATACACCGTTTAATTGCGAATTTAAAATCGCGGCGCGCAAAGCGGTCAATGCTTTCGGGCGCACGAAATTGCGACGGTAGGCCAACACTACGCGACGAGTGGGGCAGTGCCTTCAAACGGAATGATGCTGAACAATAAGTGATCGTTTTCCGTCAAAGCGGTGGCCGGCATCACGCTGATGGCCAAGCCGCTGGCAACCATGTGGCGGATGGTATTGATGGAGCTGCCTTGCAAGGTGTTGGTCAAACCTTGGATTTTCTGCTTGGCGGCCAATTCCGAACAGCTCGACAACACTTGGTCGCGCATACAGTTGCCCTCGGTCAGCAGTAAAACCTGTTCTTCGGCCAGCATCTGCGGCGTAATCGCATCCAATTCCTCGAAATGGTGGCCTTTGGGCACAATCACGAAAAACGGTTCATCATAAAGAGGCTCGGTCACAATGCCTGGCTCTTGAAATGGCTCGGCCACCACCGCGGCATCCAAATCACCGCGTTTGAGCGATTCGGTGAGTGTGTAGGTGTAGTTTTCTTCGAGCATCAGCGGCATTTTCGGTGCGGTGTCGCGCAAAGAAACAATCAATTTAGGCAGCAGATAAGGTGCGACGGTAAAAATCAGCCCCAGCTTAAATGCGCCTTCCAATTCGTTTTGCTCTTCATTGGCCAAGTGCTTGATTAGATCAGCTTCTTCCAACACACGGCGGGCTTGGGCAACGATGCGTTCGCCTGCTTCGGTGGTGATGATGTCGTTGCTGCTGCGGTCAAACAGTGAAACCGACAGCTCTTCTTCCAGCTTTTTAATTGCAATGGAAAGGGTGGGCTGGCTGACAAAGCAGCGGCGTGCGGCACGCCCGAAATGGTGTTCTTGCGCAACGGCTACGATGTAACGCAATTCGGTTAAAGTCATTCAGCAGCCTTTTTCTGTTCAGGCAGGGTAATGTTCAGTTCAAGAACGTCCAAGCCGTCTTGTTTCTCTTGGGAAATGCGGATGTCGTTTAAAGAAACATTCACGTATTTAGACAGCACTTCCAACAATTCTTTGCGCAGGGTCGGCAGGTAATCCGGCGCGCCGGTACCGTTTTCGTTGGCACGCTCTTGTGCGATGATGATTTGCAGGCGGTCGCGGGCAACTTCGGCGGTTTTGGCTTTTCTGCCGAACAGCTTATCTAACAAAGACATGGCTTAACCTCCGAACAAACGTTTGAAGAAGCCTTTTTTCTCTGCTTCGAGGAAACGCATTTCGCGGTTTTCGCCAAGCAGACGGGCAATCACATCTTTATAGGCTTCGGCAGCTGCCGCGCTGTTTTGGTGGATGACCGGTTCGCCGGCGTTGGATGCCTGTAGTACATTTTCAGATTCAGGAATTACGCCAAAAGCGGAATACGCAGAATGTCGCAAATGTCCTGCACCGACAGCATCTCGCCTTTTTCCACGCGTTCCGGCGAATAGCGGGTAATCAGCAGGTGCTCTTTCACGGTGCCGCCTTGTTCGGCCTTACGCGACTTGCTCTGCAAAATGCCCAAGATACGGTCGGAGTCACGCACGCTTGATACTTCGGGGTTGGTGGTGATGATGGCTTCATCGGCAAAATACAGCGCCATCAAGGCACCTTGCTCGATACCGGCCGGCGAGTCGCAGATGATGTATTCGAAGCCCAGTTTTTTACCGGCCAATTCTTCCATCACTTTTTCCACACCTTCGCGGGTCAGCGCGTCTTTGTCGCGGGTTTGCGATGCAGGCAGGATGAACAGGTTTTCGCAGTTTTTGTCTTTAATCAGGGCTTGGTTGAGTGTGGCTTCGCCTTGAATCACATTGATTAAGTCATACACGACGCGGCGCTCGCAACCCATAATCAAGTCGAGATTACGCAAGCCTACGTCGAAATCGATTACGGCGGTTTTGTGGCCGCGCAAGGCCAAACCGCTTGCAATACTGGCGCTGGTGGTGGTTTTGCCTACGCCGCCTTTACCTGAAGTTACTACGATGATTTTTGCCACGATATTTCCTTTTTCAAATATTAAATTTAAGATTTTAAAACATTATTCGGTGTCGATTGCACTGATGACCAAGCGGTTGTCTTGCAATGAAACTTGCACCGCGCGTTTGTGCAGGTGTTCGGGTAAATCCTGCTCGAAATTGCGGTAAATGCCGGCCACGGAAACCAATTCGGCCTGCATGGAATGGATAAAAATACGCGCGTTGGTATCACCTTTGGCACCGGCCAATGCACGGCCGCGCATAGGGCGTAAATGTGGATGTTGCCATCGGCAATCAGTTCCGCACCTTGGCTGACGATACCGGTAACGATTAAATCGCCGTTTTCCGCGTAAACCTGCTGACCCGTGCGCACAGGGGTACTGATCAATACGGTTGGGTTGCTGATAACGGTGGTGGATACGGCTTTAATGCCGGCCGGTTGTAATTGTGGCGGTTGTGGCGTATCGGACTTCTCACTGCGGCTGAACACCAAATGATAGCGCACAGCATAAGCCGCCCATGCTTCATTGTCGTGGCGCAAGCCCAAAATCTGCATGCCGTAGCGGGCAAACAGCGAAATTACAGCTGCCAAGTCTAATGATTCCGGATGTTCGAAATCCTGTACATCCAAAACAAAGGGCACAATTTCCAAACCTTGATACTGGCCGGTACGCTGGCGCAAAAATTCTTCTAATTCGGTCAAATCTGCGGTGTGCAGATGAATAGCCAACACATCCAATCGTGCCGACTTAACGTCAAACGCGGGTTTCATAGTGAGTAAACAATAAAAAAATTTAATGACGTAAGTTTACCGTGTTAATCTAAGCTATTCAATCTGTTTAGGCCGTCTGAAATGAAAAAAATATTCCATATCGTAGGCGCAGGCAGCGTTGGACAAACTTTTGCCGCTTTATTGAGCCGTCCTCCCGATTGGCAGCTTTCCCACATCTCAGCAACAGCCTGCCGCCGAATGCTTTTGGAGCAACGGTTTTAGCGGATATGAGCGATTTGCCGCCGGTAGATGTGGTCATTATCGCCACGCCGGACAATGCCATAGAAGCTACTGCCGAACGCCTTGCCCGTGAGGTCGAATTGTCCCCGCAAACCCTGGTGCTGCACTTGAGCGGCGCCAAAACCATACAGGTTTTACAAGCGGTTACGGCGCAGGGTGCATTGGCGGGCAGCCTGCATCCGGTGTTTGCCTTTGCCAATGTCGAACACTCGGTGGCGCATTTGGCCGGAAATTTGTGCGCCATCGAAGCGGAGCATGCGCAGGCTGTCGAGATTTTGCAACAATTAGCCAACGCTTTAGGTTTAACCGCGTTTGTGATGCCGTCTGAATATAAAGCGCGTTACCATGCGGCGATGACGGCAGAAGAGCAGGCGGCCTACCGCGTGTGGGCGCAGATGACTTTGAATTTGGCCGCAGCAAGATTGGATAAACAATCGGTGGAAAAAGTTCAGGCGGTCTTAAATTCGGGAATAAAATCTGTTTGAGGCAGCTTGGACGTACCGCCGCATGATGGCTTGATGCGCGGCTGAATTTAAACGCAATCAAGGCCGTCTGAAACCTGACAAATGGTTTCAGACGGCCTTGATTCATTGCTTAAATGCATCACTATTAGTTTTGTGGCATTGGTGGCATGTCAGGGCGTGGCTCACCTTGCATGTTCGGCTGACCCGGTTGGCTGCTTTGGGCTTTGCGGCGGCACGTTCTTGCTGGCGTTTTTGTTGGTTTTCCAGTAATTGTTTTTGCTGTTTGGCTGTCAACACTTGGAAAATATCGTGGCGCTCTTTCAAGCGTTTCACTTCCATATCGGCCATACGTTGTTTGCGCTCGGCAGCGTGTTGTTCAAATTCGGCCTGACGCTCGTTAACCAAACGGCGGGCAGCGGCTTCGTCGAAATTTTTACCGGTAATCAAGGCTTGCTCAGCGGCGCGGCGTTGCTGCATTTTCTGCTGGAACTCGGCACGTTTGGCAGCATCAGGCGCTTGACGTTTGTCGGCTTGCTGCGGACGGTTGGCTTCCATGATTTTTTGGATTTGCGCTTTTTGTTTGCTGCTCAGGTTTAATTCTTGCAAATCGCGCGGCAATTCGCCTTTTTGATACATTTTCTGACCGTGTTTGTGCATGTGGCCGTGTTTGGCCGGACGGCTGTTTTGCGATACGGCATCAGCGGCGCTGGCGACACCGGCCAGACCGATTAAAGAAGCAGCGGCAACGGCAATATATTTTTTCATCATGAGGTTTGTCCTTCGAAAAGTGTTTGAGGAGTGTTTTTGGGGAGAAACAAGATGAAACGAATCATATCGCCCGCAGCGGTTAATGAGTGTGCGGGTTAGGTAAACACTGTTTGCAGATGGGTTATGGATTGTCTAAAGAGTGAACGAAAGCGTAAGGAGCCGGATCTTTGTACAATGCCTATCTTGGGTAGGTTTTTTTATGTTATACGCCGCTTGAAAGTTTAACTATCTTAATGATATGCCTGAATTTTTTGTGTTATATCCACTTTGCGCTTTATGTAAGTTGGTAATTGTCAGGGTTTCAGGCCGTCTGAAAAAATCATCAATAAGTTAATTTTTTGGTATTCAAGTTAAATAAAAACAGCGCATCGCTTAGTGATGCGCTGTAGGGATAATGCTTAAGCATTTAATGATGGATGTCCAACACTTTAGCGGTATGGCTGATGATTTCTTCGGCAAATTCGGGATTGTCGTTCAATTTTACGCCATAGCCCGGTATCAGCTCTTTCAGACGGCCTTGCCATGCATCTTTGCGTTGCGGGAAGCATTCGTTGACCAAACGAATCATCAGCGGCACGGCAGTTGACGCACCCGGTGACGCACCCAAAAGGGCGGCCAAAGAACCGTCTTCGTGCATCACCAATTCGGTACCGAATTGCAACACGCCGCCTTTTTTGTTGTCTTTCTTAATCACCTGCACGCGTTGGCCGGCGGTAATCAGTTCCCATTCGTCAGGATTGGCGTTCGGGTAGTATTCCAGCAGCGAGGCAATGCGTTCTTCTTTGGTTTTGCGCAATTCGCCCAGCAGGTATTTGGTCAACGGCAGGTTGTCCCAACCGGCGCGCAAAATCGGCAGCAGGTTGTCGCGGTGGATCGACATCGGCAAGTCCATCATCGAACCTTGCTTCAGGAAATTGGGTTTGAAACCGGCATACGGGCCGAACATCAAATAACGTTTGCCGTCAACATGGCGGGTATCCAAGTGTGGTACCGACATCGGCGGCGCACCGACCGATGCCTGACCATATACTTTGGCGTTGTGGCGCGAGGCGGTTGCTTCGTTGTTGTTGCGCAGGAACAAGCCTGATACCGGAAAACCGCCGTAGCCGCGGCCTTCCGGGATGCCGGATTTTTGCAGCAGAGACAATGCGCCGCCACCCGCACCCAAGAAGACAAAACGGGTGCGCAGAGTGAGTTTTTGCGTATTGTCTCGCGTGTCGCTGGTTTTGATGGCCCAAGCGCCGTCGGCTTCACGGTTGATTTCTTCTACATGGCGGTTGCATAACAATTTCACGCCGCGACTGGTCAGGTTTTCAATCATTTGGCGGGTGATGTTGCCGAAATCGACGTCGGTGCCTTCTGCCGAGTAGTTGGCGGCAACCGGTTGGCTTTCATTGCGGCCTTCGATGACCAGTGGCGCCCATTCGTGTATTTTATTGCGGTCGGTCGAGAACTCCATTTTCTCGAACAATTTTTGTTTTTTAAACGCGTCAAAACGTTTGGGCAGGTAGGCGCAATGTTCGTCGGTCATCACAAACGACATGTGCGGCACGCTATTGATAAACGAATTGTCGGCCATTTTGCCTTCGCTGACCAAAGTCGCCCAGAATTGTCGGCTTATCATGAATTGTTCGGCAATATTCAATGAGCGTTCGGGTCGACAGTACCGTTGCTGCCCAACGGGGCATAGTTTAATTCGCACAAAGCCGAGTGGCCGGTACCGGCATTGTTCCAAGGGTTGGATGATTCTTGCGCAATATCGTCAAGGCGTTCGACAATGGTGATTTCCCAAGAGGGTTCGAGTTCTTTGAGCAGAATACCCAAAGTGGCACTCATGATTCCTCCACCAACCAATACAACGTCAGTTGCTTCAGTCATAGTTATACTCCTAAAGGATAGGCAATGATTTGCCTTTATGATTTTCCGTATTGGCGTCATCTGTGCATATACAATTGTTAACAACGCATATCCTTAGAATTTAGTAGATTTCGCGCAGAAATGCAAAGATTTTATGAAAGAAAACAGTGTATTCGATGATGCAAAGGCCGTCTGAAACATTCAGACGGCCTTACCGGATAAGGGATTGATTACTTATGTATTAAAAATCATTAATATCAAAAAAATTTAGATTTTCAAAAAAAGTCAAAATTGGTAAGTGTGTTTGCACTTAAAAATTACACAATAATCGCACCGAGTGAGTCGGTTGGTTTGAATGCCGCCAATACGCCTTCGATGATGCCGACGATGGTCGGGATGCCGGTCCAGCAAAACACGGCGTAAAACAAACCCATCCACACACGGCCGGCGCAGAATTTATGTACGCCAAATGAGCCAAACAATAAGGCCATGGCGACATAAAGCGCTTTGTTGCAGGTATGGGGATAAGACGAGGCATAAGAAAAAGACGGTTGCATAATACCCTCCTTAATAATAGATTGTTCTTGTTCTTGACAATGAGTATATAGGGTAGAACGTGGCAGACTCAAGGCCGTCTGAAACAGGTTTACTTGAATTTATGCGTGTTTACGAAAAGATTTGAATCAAACTAAGAATAAAAATTCTTTTGTGTGCCGGCAATAACGGTTACATTGCGCGATTGTTTATTTTTCAACGGCATAATCAGGGGGCAGCAATCGCGATTTTCTTTCCGCGAGATGTTGCAAGACACGATTATCAAAAGCCAAAACAAATTTATGGCCGGCGTGAAAAATGTTGCATATTCTCAGCTTTGTTTCCATATCTTGGAGGAACCGGGCTGCCGGTTCGCCATTTGTCGGTGCATCTTATCCTGTATGTCTGTAAGCCTTTGCCGCAAGAATTATTTTCGACTTAAAGTGGATCATGATAAACGGCGTTTGCCCTGAAATTGGGTAAGCATGGTTTTGTTTGCACTGGTTTAAAAGAGTTTGCAAAAGTTCCAGGCCGTCTGAACGCTTAAAACCTCCATTCGCCCTGTTCCGAAATAAAACCGTCTAAAGCAATATCGTGCGGCTCAATGGGTAACTCTTCGACCAATTGGCAACCGAAGCCCACCCCTATGGTTTGAGCGCGCAAACGGTATTTCATTTGCGCCAAAGACGCATCATAAAATCCGCCGGCCTGACCCAAACGGTAACCCCGTTTATCAATGCCGACAATTGGCACCAGTAATATATCCAAACGATGCGCGCGCCGTTTTTCACCGGCAAACTGCGGAATAAACAATTTAGCTTGGCCGCGTTTGCGTTCGGGTTGTTGTGTTTGATTGGCTAAGTAAGGCGTAAACCACAAGCGGCGGCTGTGAGGTTCGATATAAGGCAGATAAAGCTTCGCCCCGCGTTTTAAGGCCGTCTGAATAAAATCGTCCAAACGCAATTCCTTACCAATCGGCCAATACACACCGATGTGGCGGCCTTTTTTGATGTGTCGCTTCAGCAGGCGGTTGATGGTTTGCGTAGCGGCAGCGCGTTCGCCGGGGACATTTGCGCACGCAAACGGCGTAAGCGGCGGCGTAATTCGGTTTTATCGAGATTCATTGGGCTTCTCTGTTTGGGCAGATGGGGCAGATTTGCGATAAAATCCGCTTCTCTTGCTATGAGGAACACGATTATGTGGCATATCGTCATTATCGGCTATTTATTTGTGGCGGTGATGTTTTCCGCTGCCCAGCCCAGCATTGCGCGTGCCTTGATTTACTTGTTTTTTTGGGCTGTGTTGCCGATGATTTTTTTATCATGGGTGGTGGTCACACGCCGCCGCAATCGTTTGATGAAACAGGCCGGCAGCGCCGAAACCGAAGGCTTAAAGCAGAAAAAAGAGGCGGCAGGGCAGGCGCAAAATCCTGATGCGGAATGATTCGGCTGAGGCGATTCATTAGGCCGTCTGAAAAATCCGACAACGCGTAAAATAAAGCACGACATTTCCCTTTTCAGACGGCCTGTTATCCTATATAATTCTCGGGCTTTTGATTTTAAAAGTAAATTTCCATTTTTTAAACTATGCCCACTTTCGCCGAAGGGTGCTTGGTTGAAGCCAAGTTCTATGCGATTGAATGTGTGCTCTTAACCCTTTCAAATTTAAGGAATATTATGTCTCAAATTACCATGCGTCAGATGATTGAAGCCGGTGTTCACTTTGGCCACCAAACCCGTTTCTGGAACCCGAAAATGGAACAATACATTTTCGGTGCGCGCAACAAAATCCACATCGTCAATTTGGAAAAAACCTTGCCGATGTTCCAAGACGCGCAAGAAGCGGTTCGTCGTCTGGTTGCCAACAAAGGCACCGTATTGTTTGTCGGTACCAAACGTCAAGCACGCGAAATCATCCGTGAAGAAGCGACCCGCGCAGACATGCCTTTCGTTGACCACCGTTGGTTGGGCGGCATGTTGACCAACTACAAAACCGTCAAACAGTCTATCAAACGTCTGGAAGAAAAAACTGCTGCCTTGGAAAATGCTGCCGAAGCCGGTTACAGCAAAAAAGAAATTCTGGAAATGCAACGCGAGGTTGAGAAGCTGGAACGCTCTTTGGGCGGTATTAAAAACATGAAAGGCTTGCCTGACGCCATTTTCGTGATTGACACCGGTTACCAAAAAGGTACTTTGGTTGAAGCTGAAAAATTGGGTATCCCTGTGATCGCCGTTGTTGATACCAACAACAGCCCTGACGGTGTGAAATACGTAATTCCGGGTAACGACGACTCTGCAAAAGCCATCCGTCTGTACTGCCGCGGTATCGCCGACGCCGTTTTGGAAGGCAAAAACCAAGCCTTGCAAGAAACCGTTGCCGCTGCCCAAGCTGCTGCTGAGTAATACAGCGACGAAAGAGGGGCTTTTAGCCCCTTTTTTCAGATAGTCAAGCGCGGCTTAAGTGCTGCATTTCCCGATTCCAAATAAAGCTGATTGGCTTTATTTTCCTAAAAATTCAAGGAGTTTAACATGGCAGATATTACTGCAAAAATGGTTGCCGACCTGCGCGCCGCTACCGGTCTGGGTATGATGGAATGTAAAAAAGCGTTGGTTGAAGCCGAAGGCAACATGGAAAAAGCCGAAGAAATCCTGCGCATCAAATCAGGCGCGAAAGCCGGTAAATTGGCGGGCCGTACTGCGGCTGAAGGCGTATTGGCTTATGCCATCGAAGGCAATGTGGGTGCTTTGGTTGAAGTAAACTGCGAAACCGACTTTGTAGCAAAAGATGCCGGCTTTGTGGCCTTTGCCAACTCTGTGGCCAAAACCGCTGTTGCTCAAAAACCTGCCTCAGTAGAAGCTTTGAGCGAAGCCGTTGAAGCCGAGCGTAAAGAAATCATCGCTAAATTGGGCGAAAACATGTCTGTACGCCGTTTTGAATTGATCGATACCCAAAACCAACTGACCGCCTATATCCACGGCGCATTGGCGACTGAAGGCGTATTGGTTGAATTCAAGGGTTCTGAAGATATTGCCCGCAAAATCGGTATGCACATCGTAGCTGCTAAACCAGTTTGCGTTTCAGAAGCCGAAGTAGATGCCGCAACTGTTGAAAAAGAACGCCGCATCTACACCCAACAAGCCATCGAGTCTGGCAAACCTGCCGACATCGCCGAAAAAATGGTCGAAGGCCGTATCCGTAAATTCTTGGCAGAAATCACTTTGAACGGCCAACCGTTCGTGATGAACCCGGATCAAACCGTGGCTCAATTCGCTAAAGAAAACGGTACCGAAATCATCACCTTTGTCCGTTACAAAGTGGGTGACGGTATCGAGAAAAAAGAAGTTGACTACGCTGCCGAAGTAGCCGCTGCTGCTAAAGTGTAATCAGCCATGAATAAGAAAGCACCTGGATTCATCTTATTGAATCATGGTGCTTTTTTTTGAGATATTTTATTCAAACGGCCTATCGATTGATATGAAATACAGGCTGGAACCTTTGCCCCCGGAATTGAGAGCAGTTCAAAGTTAGAGCTGCGCAGAAAGCGCAGGCCTATCATCAAGACAGGCAAACTTTCGCTCAGCGCATAACGGCGAAATGTGCCAAAGGTGCGGATTTTGCAGAAGTCTCTGGCCGTCTGAACACCGAATGAGTTGATCACGCATTAAACCATGCTTTGATTTATCCACAGAAAAATACTAAAATTTCAGAAAATTCAAAGCTTTTATTCTTGTTGGACCACTCATTATTACATACATCCAAGTACTCTTATTTTTATATTGAATGCCGTCTGAAAATCTAATTCCGATGTTCAGGCGGCCTCTGTAAACCCCGTAAAGAAAAGGCATTCCCATGACCCAGCAAGTAAAATACAAACGCGTATTGTTGAAACTCTCAGGCGAAGCCCTGATGGGCAAAGATGCGTTCGGCATCAACCGCGACACCATTATGCAAATTGTCGGCCAAGTCAAAGAAATCGTTGATTTGGGTGTGCAAGTCGGTGTAGTGGTCGGCGGTGGTAATATTTTCCGCGGCGTATCTGCAAAAGCCGGCAGCATGGATCGTGCCACGGCCGACTACATGGGTATGATGGCTACCGTGATGAACGCCTTGGCTTTGAAAGATGCCTTCGAATCACTGGGCTTGAAAGCCCGTGTGCAATCTGCATTAAGCATGCAGCAAATCGCCGAAACCTATGCCCGCCCGAAAGCCATTCAGTATTTGGAAGAAGGCAAAGTGTTGATTTTCGCCGCCGGTACCGGCAACCCGTTTTTCACTACCGATACCGCCGCTGCTTTACGTGGCGCGGAAATGAACTGCGACGTGATGCTGAAAGCCACCAACGTTGATGGGGTATATACCGCCGATCCGAAGAAAGATCCGTCAGCCACCCGTTACGAAACCATCACCTTTGACGAAGCGCTGAACAAAAACCTGAAAGTGATGGACGCCACTGCATTTGCCTTGTGCCGCGAGCGCAAACTCAACATCGTCGTGTTTGGCATCGCCAAAGAAGGCGCGCTGAAAAACGTGATTTTGGGCGAGGACGAAGGCACATTGGTGCATTGTTAAGCCGTTGTTGAACAGCCGAATGCTTCATGAAGATAGGCCGTCTGAAATGTTTCAGACGGCCTTTGTGTTTATTTGGTATTGCTGCGGAAATGATAGGCGCTGATTTCAAAACCGTTTTTGAAATACAGGCGGTGTGCATTCATACGGTCTTGGCTGACATGCACATTCAGATGGATTTTGGCCGCACCGACTTCTCTGCCGATTCTGCGCACTTCATCCAACAGGCGTGAAGCGTAACCTTTGCGGCGGCTTTGCGGCATGGTCACGAGGTCGTCGATGTGGATATGGTGGCCGCTGGCGAGATTGTAAGTTTCGTGGAAACCGACCACGGCAACGGCATTGTGTTTACCTTCTTCAAAAATACCCAGCAAACGGTAACCGGCAGGGCGCTGCTGCTGGTTGATTTGCTCGACGAAGCGGTTGATGTCGGTCAGGCTGGAACGCAGCATGCTCAAGGCGGCAAAGGCGGTAGCCGTTTCTTCCGGCATGATTTCGCGCAATACGCTGGTTTCGGCGGCGGAAGCGGCAATATCTCGTTGGGATTCTGTGGCGTGTTTTTCTTCAATCGCTTGCGCCAGCATGACTTTTTCATCAGGTTTGTTGTTGGCCGCTTGCTCTTCCAGCAGCGCTTTACAGTCGATGACGCGCAAATCGTTGTCGGAGGCGAAATCCATCAGGAAGCGGAACATCGGTGGATTGATGGTTTCCAGTTCTTTATCCACCGCTACGCAGCGCACTTTATCCACCAAAATCGGGCGCACCCATTTCGAGTAAGACAAGCGGTTGTCTTTGTCGAACGAAGACAGGATACCGCATAAACGTTCCGACCAGTCGCTCGGGCGGAAAACGCGGCCGGAGCTGGTGGTGCCGTGAATGACAACTTCGTAAGGATTGCAAACTAACATGGTGTCTTCCTGAAAGATTTGTTCTTCTGAATTATAACTGACTAAGCAGCTTTTCTTCAAAACATTGCGGTAAAAAATTTTACAAAATCAACAAGATTCAGGCATGAAAAAGCAAATTTCAGACGGCCTTCAGTGGGGTGATAAATGGGGTTGAATGATTTTGTTGGTCTGGTTTTGATGTAATTTTTATGATTTTCTTTTGGTTTTTTATATATCTTTTTCAGATAATTTTTTTATTTCAAACAAAAACAATATGTTAAATTATTTATTGTGATTTTTTATCAAATTGTTTTGTAAAATTGCTAACAATCTATTGATTCTTGTTTCAAATAGGCGTAATGTTTGATTACGTTAAATTGTTGACAATATTGGGGGCGAGATGAAAAAAATTACGGCGATAATCAAACCCTTTAAATTGGACGATATGCGTGAAGCGCTCAGCAGCATTGATGTGCATGGCATGACGGTGAGTGAAGTAAAAGGCTTCGGTCGTCAAAAAGGGCATACGGAAGTGTATCGCGGAGCAGAATATGCGGTGGATTTCATGCCCAAGGTAAAAGTGGAAATTGTGGCGGAAGACGAACGGGTCGGCCAAATCGTCGACATGATTTTGGAAACGGCGCGCACGGGTAAAGTTGGCGACGGCAAGATTTTTGTCGAAGCGGTTGAGCAGGTAATCCGTATCCGCACCGGTGAAACCGGTAACGAGGCCGTCTGAAACCGCCAATATGGTTCAGACGGCATGCAGCAAATCATTGAGAAGAAGAAAAGGATAGAGAATATGAAAAAATCAGCATGGATTTCGGGCTTGTTACCGGCAGGCGTGATGGCGAACGATTTGGATTGGTGGCAACCTTTCAGCGTCATCGATTCGGGCGATACGGCTTGGGTGATGACGGCGGCGGCGTTGGTGCTGTTTATGACGCTGCCCGGTCTGGCTTTGTTTTACGGCGGCATGGTGCGTAAGAAAAACCTGCTTTCCACGATGATGCACAGTTTTTCCATCGCGGCTTTAATCAGTGTCTTGTGGGTTGTGGCCGGTTATTCGCTGGCGTTCATGCCGGGCAATGCTTTTATCGGCGGCTTCGACCGGTTGTTTCTCAACGGCATGAGCATGGACACGGCGAAAGAAATGGTGACTGTGTCGCCGAATGCGGGCTCGATTCCGGAAACGGTGTTTATGTTTTTCCAAATGACGTTTGCCATCATTTCCACTGCTATTATCACCGGTGCGTTTGCCGAGCGCATGAAATATTCGGCGATGATGCTGTTTTCCGGCATATGGTTTCTGCTGGTGTATGTGCCGACAGCGAATAGGGTTTGGGGCGGCGGCTTTATGAGCGAAGGCGGCGTGTTTGATTATGCGGGCGGCACAGTGTGCACATCAATGCCGGTGTGGCCGGTTTGGTCGGAATTACCCCGGCAGCAGGCTTTGTGGCCACCGGTGGTGCGGTTATCATCGGCATTGTGACGGCAGTAGCGTGTTATCTGGCCGTGGCCGTGATTAAACGCAAACTGGATTATGACGATTCGCTTGATGCCTTCGGTATTCACGGTTTCGGCGGCATTGTCGGTGCGATCCTGACCGGTTTGGTGTTTGACAACCAAATCTTCGGCGGCGATGCGAGTATTGGTTCGCAAGTGTGGATTCAAACCAAAGATGCATTGACCACCATTGTTTATAGTGGTGTGATGAGCTGGGTGATTTTGAAAATTGTCGGCAAAATCTGCGGCGGCTTGCGTGTTGATCGGGACACCGAACGTGAAGGCTTGGATTTGACCATTCACGGTGAGCGTGTTGAATAATTGAGATCTCTTATATAGAAGGCCATCTGAAATTCAGACGGCCTTTTGTTTGATATAAATCATCCTGAGACCATTGCGAAATCCATCTTTGGCACATTGCTTCGTTATGCGCGGCTCGAAAGCTTGCCTGTCTTGACGATAGGTCTGCGCTTTCTGTGCTGCTATAACTTTGAACGGTACTCAAATCCGGGGGCAAAGGCCTCGTACTCCGATGTTATTGAGCAGGTTTCTGTTCACGGCACGCATTGACCGCGGCTTGGGTGCGCGCTTCAATATTCGGCAACGGCGTGCCGATGGACGCATTTTTCATTTCTTCGCGCGTAATCGAATCGGCCAGCTTCAGGCTGGCGCATTCGCACAAGGCTTTGATTTCGGCCGTGTCGCCGCCCGCGCTGTCTAAACAAGATTGCTTGCTGCTTTCGATGAAACCTTCTCGAAAGCCGGTGTAAAATTCTTCATTGTCGGTGTAAGACTTGGCCGTTTCTTGCGAGCAGGCGGTGAGTGTCAGAGCAAGTGCCAAAGGCAGCAAACGGGGCAGCATGGTTTTTCCTTGGTGAAACTAAAAACCGATTATAGAAGAAAACCGTTGATTTTTGCCAAGGAAATGTTTCAGACGGCCTGCTTGACTTAAATCAGACTGCCTGAAAAACAGCTTAAAAAACAGTGGTGAATCTGTGCAGCAGGCCGGCGATATGCGATAATAAGGCCGTCTGAACCATCCGAATGTAACGGCGCATCATGACCCCCGGCCTTCAGTTGACCGCTTTGCGACTGCTGCTTGTGCGGCGGCCTGATTGTTTCCATTTTCCCGCACGGCGGGTTTTTTTATGGACATTTCAGGCTGCGCATCACCGTGTGCCGCGCCATCTTGACATTGGAAAAAGGAAATCCCATGCCCAATCCCCTTTATCGTCAAAACGTCATTTCCATCGCCGATTTGACCACGCCGCAGCTGGAATTGCTGCTCAACACCGCATTGAAACTCAAAGCCGGGCCACGCAGCGATTTGCTGGAGGGAAAATTAATCGGTTCGTGTTTCTTCGAGCCGTCCACCCGTACGCGCTTATCGTTTGAAACTGCCGTGCAGCGTTTGGGCGGCAAAGTCATCGGTTTTGCCGACGGCGCCAATACCAGCGCGAAAAAAGGCGAAACGCTGGCGGACACGGCGCGCATTATTTCCAATTACACCGATGCGATTATCCAGCGCCATCCCAAAGACGGCGCCGCACGCGTGTTGGCCGAGTTTTCCGCCGTGCCGGTGATTAATGCGGGTGACGGTACCAACCAACACCCGAGCCAAACCTTACTTGATTTGGTGACAATTTTTGAAACGCAAGGCCGTCTGAACGGGTTGAAAGTGGCCATGTGCGGCGATTTGAAATACGGACGCACCGTGCATTCCCTGTGCCAAGCCTTGAAGCGTTGGGGCTGTGAGTTTGCCTTTGTGTCGCCGCCGAGCTTGGCCATGCCGGAATACATTACCGAAGAATTGGACGAAGCCGGCTGTACCCATCAGATTTTTGCCACGTTGGAAGAGGCGGCCGAATGGGCGGATATTCTCTACATGACCCGTGTACAGCGCGAGCGCTTTGACGAGCAGGAATTTGCCAAAATCCAAGGTAAATTCAATTTGGATGCCTCGATGCTGGCCAACGCCAAACCCAATTTGCGCGTGCTGCATCCCTTGCCGCGTGTTGATGAAATCCATCCGAATGTCGATGCCACGCCGCATGCCTATTATTTTGAACAGGCCACCAACGGCGTGTATGCACGCATGGCGATTTTGTCGCTGGTATTGAACGAAGAAGTGTAAGGAGCGCGAAATGGAAAAGAAACAATACAGCGTCGAAGCGATTCAAAACGGCACGGTTATCGACCACATTCCCGCCGGCAAAGGCTTGGCGATTTTGCGCCAGTTTAAATTGCTGCATTACGGCAGCGCGGTCACCGTGGGCTTCAATCTGCCGAGTAAAACACAGGGCAGTAAAGACATCATCAAAATCACCGGCGTGTGGCTGGACGACACCGCCGCCAACCGCTTGGCTTTGTTTGCGCCCGAAGCGGTGGTGAATGTGATTGAAGATTTTAAGGTGGTATCAAAACGCCACTTGACCATGCCGTCTGAAATCAGCGAAGTGTTCCGCTGCCCGAACACCAATTGCGCCAGCCACGGCGAGCCGGTAAAAAGCCGTTTCTATGTGCGCACCAAAAACGCGCAAACCCGCTTGAAATGTCATTATTGCGAAAAAACCTTCTCGCGCGAATCGGTGGCCGAAGCCTAAGACAAGCGGCTTTCAGCCATACTCGGCAATTATTCTAAAAAAATGACCGCATGGCATAAATGCTTAAATCATAAACAGATAGTCTGTTAGAATAAAGGCCGTCTGAAACATCGTATGACTGTTCAGACGGCCTTTTAACCACACACGGGAAAACCATGAATTCATCTTTTCAACGCCGTTTTGCGCCGATTTTATATGTCTTGATTTTCTTCGCCGGATTTTTTACCGCCTGCTTGTGGTTCAACCCGCAAGATTATTTGGCCAATCTGCCGCTGACCTTAATCGCCATTGCCGCAGTAGCCTTCATTTGGCTGATTTACGCCGTGGTTTCCGTGCGTGCCGGCCAGAGGCGTGAAATGCTGTACCGTGAAAGCCTGATTCAGAAAGAAAGTGTGCATCCTGTGCTGCATGCCGCGGTTCACCGCGTGGAAGACCGGCCGGAAATGCTGGTGTTGGCGGTGCGCAATTACGGCAAAGGCATGGCGGAAAATGTCAAAGTGCGTGTGGAAGCCATGCCCGACCAGCCGTGCAGCCAAGCCGTTACCCAAGCAATGGTACAGCTTCCGGCGGTAGCGGAAGGCATTGACCGCTTGGCATCGGGTGAAACCTACGGCGGCATTTTTGCCGACAGCCGCATGTTGGTCACGGATTTGCCCAACCAAGAATTCAGCGGCGTGGTGCGCGTGACGGTGACTTGCGAAAACACTTTCGGCGATGCCTGCTCTTCTGAAACCGTGTTGGACTTAAGCCTGCTCAACGGCGGCATCACGGAGGACAAACCGCGCAAAAAATTATTGTATTGATTTAACCGATTACACAGCCAAGTTAACAAAGAAATCATTTAAGCTTGCGGCTGGGTAACAAGTTTGTTTTCAGACGGCCTGATTCCTGCAAAGGTTTCAGGCCGTCTGAACCATTTTTAGGAGAGTCGAATGTTAAGTCTGACGACGATTATCATCGCGGTGGCAGTGACCGCGGTGCTGTTGGTGATTACGTTGGTCGCCCCCAATCCGATTACCGGCATTATGGCACTGGTGTTCGGCGCGCTGATTTATGTTGTGCTGTGGCCGAAATACGAAGGCGGCCGGCAAGCGCAAGCGCAAGGCGTGGAAGTTCAGGCGGCGGTGCAGGAAGTACGGCATTGGAACAGCGGTATGCGCAACAGTCAGGGCGATAAATATGAAATTATTGCGCTGGCACCGAATCCGTACAACGGCAAAATGCATCAATTTGTCAGCCCGCCGATGACCACCGACCCCGAACCTTATCTGCAAGATACCGTCACGGTGAAAGTCGATTGGTCGAACCCGAAAGCGTATATTATGGATTTGTCGTTTTTACCGTTTAAGGTGCATTAAGGTACCATATAACCCAAGGCCGTCTGAAACATTTTTCAGACGGCCTTGGGTTATTTGAACATCACGGTTTATTTGATGTTGGTATGGATATTGTATTGATTGTGTTCGGTGGCGTGCGAATCTTGCGGTTCGTTGCGAACATGAGGTTTATCATCGGCCATGTTGTCGAGATCGCGTCCCGGATTGGAAACCGTATCGCCGATATTGATATTGGTCAGGCTTTCCAAAATGATGGCGGAGGACAAGTTTTGGCTGGTGCGGTATACCATCGCCAAGCCGACTTCTTCGGCGGGGATGGATACATATTTCACCACGCTCTTACGGCCTTTTTGGTTGCTTTCCAAATCCACTTTGGTCTGGCGGCTGCGCTTGTACAGGCTGACCACAGTACCCTTGTCGATGCCGTCGGCTTCGCCTTTGTTGACGGTGACGGTTTGGAACTGGCCGGCTTCGCTCACGCCTTCAAAGATAGACACGACTTTACCGTCAATCGGCTGCTCGGGTGCGTGCGGCATCATTTGGAAGCTGTCGGTCTCGCCATTGAGTTTCAGCAGGAAATCGCCTTTGCGGATTTCTGAAATGGCCTCTTCAACCACCATCGGCTGGGCGGTTTGGGTAGGGATTTTAATCAGCGGATGATTGCGGGTGTAATATTCGCCTTCTTTCAGATAAAACGAGTCTTCATCGGGAGCGACATCCAGTGCGCTGTTGGTGTAAGGCAGGGTGCTGACGATGCCGCTGAAAACCACTTCCTGGCCCAAGAATTTTTTCGTCACAGGGTCGGTAATGTCTTTGCGGGCGCGGTAAACCAAATAACGGCCGGGTTCGGTAATGCCGTAAGCGTAAACGCGGTTGCCCTTGGTATAAAGCAGGCGGCTGTCAGGGCCTTCAATCAATCTCGGTGCATCTTGGGTCTGCAATTGGTCAATCACTTGCGGATGCTTCATAAACAAACGGTAGAAATTGACATTCACGGTCGGAATGCCGTAGCCGGACGTTTCGCGGATGCGCGGGCTGAGTTTGATGGTCGGAATGCCGTCCGAACCCATGCTCGAACCTTCAAAGCCCAAGCGCGGCTGGCCGTTGACGTAGCGCAATACCAACACCTGACCGGGATAAATCAGATGCGGATTGCGGATTTCGCTGCGGTTGGCGCCCCACAGGCGGTTCCATTGCCACGGGCTGTAGAGATATTTGCCTGAAATGCCCCACAAAGTGTCGCCCGGTTTCACCACGTAGCGTTGCGGCGCGTTCGGGCGGACTTTTAATGTTGCTGCATGAACTTGGGCAGAAATTGCCACACCTGCCATACAAAGCAGGGCTATAATACGTTTTTGCATAACCGTTCCCCTTGAAAATAATGCGGTTTGTCATCAATTTAGCTGAATCAAGAACGCGTCAATCGTGGCGTGAAAAATAACAATGGGCGCGACGCAGGTGGCTGTGTTAGAATTTGCCTATTGATATTTATTCAGCGATAAACCGAGTCAAAATTCATAAGACGCTATTTTATCATTGAATGTTACCGTCATTCTAGAAATAATGGCATTGCCCCGATAAAGCGTATCAAAGTACATACACAAATTTACTGTTTCCGATTGAGAAGATAAAAAAATGGCATTGTTAAACATCCTCCAATATCCAGACGAACGCCTGCACACGGTCGCCCAGCCGGTAGCCGAAATTGATGAGCGCATCCAAATTTTAGTGAAAGACATGTTTGAAACCATGTATGAATCGCGCGGCATCGGCTTGGCCGCGACCCAAGTTGACGTGCACGAGCGCGTGGTGGTGATAGACTTGACCGAAGACAAAAGCGAACCGCGCGTGTTCATCAATCCCGTCATCATTGAAAAAGAAGGCAAAACCACTTACGAAGAAGGCTGCCTGTCGGTGCCCGGCATTTATGACACTGTGACCCGCGCCGAACGTGTCAAAGTGGAAGCGTTGGACGAAAAAGGCGAAAAATTCACCCTTGAAGCCGATGGCCTGCTGGCAATTTGTATCCAGCACGAACTTGACCACCTGATGGGTAAAGTGTTTGTCGAACATTTGTCGCAGCTGAAGCAAAACCGCATTAAAACCAAGCTGAAAAAACGCCAAAAACACAACCTGTAATCAGGATTCAATCTCAACATGCCGTCTGAAAACATTTCTCGTTTTCAGACGGCATGCTTTATTTGGCTGCTATAATATGTGTCAAATTATCAGATTAAGCCTGTATCAGAAAATTCATCGCAGCCTATTTTCCTCGCCTGCCGGCGGGAGAGGGCTTGTTATGCAAACAGCCCTTTTATGCAACACCGTTTCCCACCCAAAGGCCGCCTGAAACCATTGGAGAAAGACAACTATGAACGTGATTTTTGCCGGTACGCCCGATTTTGCCGCCGCCGCACTCAAAGCCATTGCCGCCGCCGGTTTCGACATTCCACTGGTGTTGACCCAGCCCGACCGCCCCAAAGGCCGCGGCATGCAGCTGCAAGCATCGCCGGTGAAACAAGCCGCGCTGGAATTGGGTTTGCGTGTGGATCAGCCGGAAAAGCTGCGCAATAACGCCGATGCCTTGCAAATGCTCAAAGACGTGGCCGCCGATGTGATGGTGGTGGCTGCTTACGGCCTGATTCTGCCGCAAGACGTGCTCGATACGCCGCGCCACGGTTGTCTGAATATTCATGCCTCGCTGTTGCCGCGTTGGCGCGGTGCCGCCCCGATTCAGCGTGCCATTGAAGCCGGTGATGCCGAAACCGGCGTGTGCATCATGCAGATGGACATCGGCTTGGACACCGGCAATGTCGTCAGCGAACACCGCTACGCCATTGCCCCCGTCGATACCGCCAATGAAGTGCACGATGCGCTGATGGCGCTGGGGCACAGGCGATTGTTGCCGATTTGCAACGCTTACAGGCAGAAGGCCGTCTGAACAGCACACCACAGCCTGAAGAGAGCGTGACCTACGCGCAAAAACTCACCAAAGAAGAAGCCAAAATCAACTGGCAGGAACCTGCCGATGTGGTTGCCCGCAAAATCCGCGCCTTTAACCCCGTGCCGGCCGCATGGGTAGAATGGGAGGGCAAACCGATGAAAATTTGGGCAGCCGAAACGGTGAATCAAAAAGGCAAAGCAGGCGAAGTGTTGGCCTGTCATTCAGACGGCCTGATTGTTGCCTGCGGCGAAAATGCATTGAAGATTACCGAGCTGCAACCCGCCGGCAGTAAGCGCATGAGCATTCAGGCTTTTGCCGCAGGGCGCACGATTGAAGCAGGTACGGTGTTGTGATGGATTTATTAAACAAATATTTACCTAAGAGAGAAGAAAGTGCAGCGATACTGGAATATGTGAGAAATTTCACGCCCATTATTTTGTTTTTTTCAGTTGCATTATTTACACTTTATCAAGCTGCTCAAAAAGATAACTGTTTGCTATGGTTTTGGGTATTTGTAATCTTATTTTTTCAGTCTTCATTTTGTTTTTAAATGTCCGAAAATTCATTCAGCATGTACCTGAGGTTTATGCCAAGGTAATTGTATGTTTTACCTTGTTTACGTTGACTGCGGCAATTATTCAGGCATTTGGTGGTTTGTATCACTTTGTGTACGGTCAACAGCAATAGGATTAGTTGTTCTTTGATATAGATTTAGACAGAATTTTTTCATTAAGAGGCCGTCTGAAAAAGACGCCGGCCAGAGGAGGAAATCCCCATGCCTATCAACGGATTCAACCAGCCCATCGGTGAACCCTTGCCCGATTACACCGCCGGCAGTTATCCTGAAGTGACGCTGTTACCGGGAAAATTTTGCCGTTTGGAAAAGCTTTCTGCTGCCCGACACGGTGCGGATTTGTATGAAGTGTATGCGGCGGAACACAGCCCGATGAACAATTGGACGTATTTGCGGATTTTTCCGGTGGCCGATCATGCTGAGTTTGATGATTTGATGGCAGGTTATGAAGCTTCGGCCAATCCGTATTTTTCGCCATCATCGACACGGCAAGCAATCGGGCGGTGGGTTCGGTCAGTTTGATGCGCATTGATACGGCCAACCGAGTGATTGAAGTGGGTTGGGTGGTGTATTCCGACAAGACAAACTGAAGCGCACAAGGGTGGCGGCGGAGGCGCAGTATCTGTTGGCAAAATATGTATTAGACACACTGGGTTACCGCCGTTATGAATGGAAATGCGACTCTTTCAACGAGCCGTCGCGCAAGGCGGCTCTGCGTTTGGGTTTCCAATTTGAAGGCATTTTCCGCCAGGCGGCGGTGTATAAAGGCCGCAGCCGCGACACGGCATGGTTTTCGATAATCGACAGCGAATGGCCGCAAGTCAAAGCGCGCTTCGAGCGGTGGCTGGCGGATGATAACTTTGATGAAAACGGCAAGCAGCGACTGTCGCTGAGCGAAATTTAGGGTGTAGTCAGAATGCCTGTGAAGCGGGTTTTAACCAAAAATACCGCCGCAACGCCTTCTGGCTACACGCCTTAATCCGCATTGCCATAAAGAAAAGATAAAATTGTTTTCAGACGGCCTTTAAATCTGTCAGGCCGTCTGAAAAAGAAAAGCGGACAAAAATGAATCAGACAATGAAAGTTTGCCTATGAGCATGGCATTGGCACAAAAGCTGGCCGCCGACAGTATTGCGGCGGTGGCGCAGGGGCAGAACCTGCGAGACGTATTGGCGGCCATTCGTGTGGCCAACCCCGAATTGAGCGCACAAGAGGGCGGTGCGCTGCAAGACATTGCTTACGGTTGCCAGCGTTATCTGGGCAGTCTGAAATTTATGCTCGGCAAAATGCTGAATAAGCCGATTGACAATGTACAGCTCGAAAGTTTGTTGTTGGCAGCTTTGTACCAACTGCATTACACGCGCAATGCACCGCATGCGGTGGTGAATGAAGCGGTGGAGAGTATTGCCAAAATCGGCCGCGGCCAGTATCGCTCGTTTGCCAATGCGGTTTTGCGCCGTTTTCTGCGCGAACGCGACAAGCTGGCCGCAGCGTGCAAATACGACGACACGGCCAAACACAATCTGCCGCAGTGGTGGGTGGCGTATCTGCAAAACCATTATCCGAAATATTGGCACAATATCACCACGGCGCTGCAATCTCATCCGCCGATGACTTTACGCGTCAACCGCCGCCACGGCAATGCGGAAGATTATCTGCAAAAATTGGCGGCGCAAGGTATTGAAGCGAAGGCTTTGGGCGATTATGCAGTCACGTTGGCCGAAGCCGTGCCGGTAAGCCGTTTGCCCGGTTTTTCAGACGGCCTGGTGTCGGTGCAGGATTTCGGGGCGCAAAAGGCGGCTTATCTGTTGAACCCGAAAGACGGCGAACGGATTTTGGATGCGTGTGCCGCGCCGGGCGGGAAAACGGGGCATTTGCTGGAGTTGGCTGATTGTCATGTGACTGCTTTGGATATTGAGGAAACCCGTTTGGCGCGCGTGCAAAGCAATATCGGCCGTTTGGGCTTTCAGACGGCCACTTTGCATTGCGCCGATGCGCAGGATTTGGCTGCATGGTATGATGGCAAGCAATTTGACGCGGTGTTGGCCGATGTGCCGTGCACCGCTTCGG
Source organism: Neisseria weixii (assembly GCF_002327085.1). GTDB lineage: Bacteria > Pseudomonadota > Gammaproteobacteria > Burkholderiales > Neisseriaceae > Neisseria > Neisseria weixii. The sequence continues at coordinate 153,853 of NZ_CP023429.1, forward strand.
GTGTCGCACGCCGCAATCCCGATATTAAATGGCTGCGCCGCCCCAATGATGCGCTGAAAACCGCCCGCCAACAGGAAACCTTGTTGGACGCATTGTGGCAAACTTTGACAAAAAACGGCAGAATGCTGTTGGCGACGTGTTCGATTTTTATCGAGGAAAACGATCAGCAGCTGCAAAAATTCCTTAACCGCCATGCCGATGCCCGATTACTGGAATCGCATGTGCTTTTACCGAACAAACACCAAGATGGCTTTTATTACGCGCTTATTCAAAAGCAGTAAACTCATGCTGATGCCGATTCTGCTGGCTGCGTCGTTGCACGCGGCGGCAGAAGGCATCAGTGTGACCCGTGCCGAGGCCGGCTTGATGGATAACGGCCAATTGTCGGTCAGCAGCCGTTTCAAAACCGAATTGCCCGACCAGCTCAAACAGGCCTTGCAGCAGGGTGTACCGTTGAATTTTTCTTTGTCTTACCAATTGTCGGAGCCGACGATTGCGGCCTACCGTTTCCGCTTGGAACATCTTTTAAACGACGGCAATACGGTCAACTATAGATTAGCGTTCCATCCCTTGACCAACCGCTACCGTGTCACGGTAGGTACGTTTTCCACCGAATACGATACCTTGAATGCTGCCTTGCGTGCGGTTGGGGCGATTGCCAACTGGAAAGTGCTGAGTAAAGGCACATTGCGCGGCAGCGAGCCGAAAGACATTAAAGCGCAAATCCGTTTGCAATTGTCTACGTCCAAGCTGCCGAAGCCTTTCCAAATCAACGCCCTGACTTCCCGAAGCTGGAGCTTGGATTCGGGCTGGAAAAGCTTGTCGGTTATGCGGGAATAAATCATGCGCCGCTTTCTCTTAATCGCCGTTTTGCTGGCTGTGGCGCTGCTCTACGGTCTGACGGCTGCCACCGGCAGCAGCAGTCGGATTGCCGATTATTTCTGGTGGATTATCGTCTTGTGCGGGCTGCTGATGCTGGTGTTGGCTGCGGTGTTGGTACGCTATGTGCTGTTGCTCATGCGCGACAGTCAAAACGGCGTATTCGGTTCGCAAATCGCCCGGCGCCTGTCGGGTATGTTTACCTTGGTGGCAGTGTTGCCGAGCGTGTTTTTATTCGGCATTTCAGCCCAGTTTATTAGCGGCACAATTAATTCTTGGTTCGGCAACGATACCGAAGAAGCGCTCGAGCGCAGCTTGAATTTGAGTAAATCGGCTTTGGATTTGGCGGTAGACAATGCGGTCAGCAATGCCACACCGATTCAGATTGATTTAATCAGCGCATCGTCTTTAGACAATGATTTGGGCAACGCGCTGGCCGCTGCTTCGAATGCCAACGATTTTACCCAATTGGCTCTGTATAACCTGAGCCGGGACCGTTTTGAAAAAACAATTAATCCGAAAAACTTGAATCAGCCGAAAATCGATAAGGCCGGACAAGAGCAACTGCAGCAGGCAGGTTCGCTGCGCAGCTTAGAAAACATTGGCAATGTGTTGTATGCACAGGGTTGGTTATCGATTGGGAACCACAATAATCAGGAATATGCCTTTTTCTTCCGCCAGCCGATTCCGCAAAATGTGGCGCAGGATGCGACTCTGATTGAGTCAGCGCGCGCAAAATATGCCGAATTGAGCTATGCCAAGCAAGGTTTGCAAACCTTCTTTCTGGTGACTCTTTTGGTGGCGGCATTGTTGGCGATTTTCTTGGCTTTGGTGATGGCTTTGTATTTTGCCCGCCGTTTTGTCGAGCCGATTTTATCACTGGCTGAAGGGGCACGGGCAGTGGCACAGGGCGATTTCAGCCAGCAGCGTCCCGTATACCGCAATGATGAATTCGGCCGCTTGACCCACTTGTTCAACCACATGACCCAGCAGTTGGCGATTGCCAAAGATGTGGACGAACGCAGCCGCCAGCAGCAGGAGGCCGCCAGACATTATTTGGAATGCGTGCTGGAAAGCCTGACCACCGGCGTGATTACCTTGGATGCAGAAGGCCGTCTGAAAACATTTAACAAATCCGCCGAACACATTTTAAGCGTGTCGCTGGTGCCGCTGTGGGGCAGTAATTGGCACGATTGGCGCGGGCAGTCACCGCAGCAGTCGTTGCTGGCCGATGTGTTTGCCGCGATTGAAGCCACTGCCGACATGAATAAGCCGGTGCAGGTGGAATATGCCGCCCCGGACGATGTGCGTATTTTGATCGGTAAAGCCACGCTTTTGCCCGAAGACAACGACAGCGGTTTGGTGATGGTGATTGACGATGTGACCTTGCTTATGCGCGCGCAAAAAGAAGCGGCATGGGGTGAAGTGGCTAAGCGGTTGGCACACGAAATCCGCAACCCGCTGACGCCGATTCAGTTGTCTGCCGAAAGATTGGCATGGAAATTGCATGATAAATTGGATGAGCAACACGCCCAGATTTTGAGCCGCTCAACCGATACCATCGTCAAGCAGGTGGCCGCGCTGAAAGAAATGGTGGAAGCCTTCCGCAATTACGCCCGCGCGCCGTCGTTGAGTTTGGAAAAACATGATTTGAATACTTTGGTGGAAGAAGTATTGGTGCTGTATGAAGGCAGCGCGTGTACATTTACTGCTAAATTCAGTAATATAGAGTTATTTATTCATGCAGATACCACCGCCATGCGGCAGGTATTGCACAATATATTTAAAAATGCGGCTGAAGCGGCAGAAAGTGACCTGAATCCACAGATAAACATCGAAACTGCGTTGAGTGACGATGGACAGGCCATTTTGACTGTTTGCAACAACGGTAAAAGCTTCAGCAAAGAAATGTTGCATAATGCCTTTGAGCCTTATGTGACCGACAAACCGACAGGTACAGGGCTGGGTCTGCCTGTGGTGAAGAAAATTATTGAAGAGCACGGCGGCCGTATCAGCTTGAGCAATCAGGCCGACGGCGGTGCATGTGTCAAAATAGCGTTACCCCAACTGGTAGAAACTTATGCGCAGCAGTGATATTTTAATTGTAGATGATGAGGTGGGTATCCGGGATTTATTGTCGGAAATCCTCCAAGACGAAGGTTATACCGTGACTTTGGCCGAAAATGCCGAAGAAGCACGCCAATTGCGCCACCAAACCCGTCCGGCCATGGTCTTGCTGGACATCTGGATGCCGGATTGCGACGGGATTACCTTGCTGAAAGAGTGGGCGAAAAACGGCCAGCTCAATATGCCGGTGGTGATGATGAGCGGTCATGCCAGCATTGACACGGCAGTCGAGGCCACCAAAATCGGCGCATTGGATTTCTTGGAAAAACCGATTGCCCTGCAAAAGCTGCTGTCTACCGTTGACCGTGCCCTGAAACACGGCGAAATGCAGGCAGCGGCCGGCTTGTCTTTAGACCGTCTGGGTAATAGTCCGGTGATTCAGGAATTGAATCAGAAATTGGAGGCTGCTTTCAAACAAAGCGGCCCGGTATTGTTGACCGGTGAGGCCGGTTCGCCGTTTGAATGGGTGGCGCGCTATTTCCATAAAAGCGGTACACCTTGGGTGGAACCGGGTAAAATCGAGCATATTGTCGATACGCCGCTTGAATTGCTTCAAAAGGCCGGCGGCGGCATTTTGTATGTCGGTGACATTGCGCAATACAGCAAAAATATTCAGAACGGCATCGTATTTTTATTGGGGAAGGCTGAGCGCTATAACGTGCGCATTATTGCCGCCAGCAGCCGTTCTGCGGAAGAATTGGCCGAATCGGCTACTTCAGACAATAAATTGCCGAGCTTGTTATCCAAAATTATTGTCGGTGTGCCGACTTTGCGCAGCCAGCCGGATGACATAGTGTTCTTGGTCAACCAAATTTTGATTGAATTGGCCGAAACGCAAAAAATTCCGCTGGCCAAATTCAGCAACGGTGCGTTGACTGTGTTGCGCCAATACGAATGGCCGGGTAACTTCGAGCAATTGCGCACCGTGGTGAAAAACTTGGCCTTAGAAGCCGATGGTGAAGAAGTGCAGGAGCCGGCAGCGGCGGCAGCTTTAGGGCAGCATGTGCCGTCTGCTTCATCGGAAATGGTTGGCGGCTTTAATTTCAATATGCCGCTGCGTGAGTTGCGCGAGGAATTGGAACGTCGCTATTTCGAATACCACATTGCGCAAGAAGGCCAAAATATGAGTCGTGTGGCGCAAAAAGTCGGCTTGGAGCGCACGCATTTATACCGAAAATTGAAGCAGCTCAGTATCAGCGTTTCCCGCCGCAATAGCGAGAAAAACGAAGACTGAATTACTTGATTCTTTAAAGGCCGTCTGAACGTGAAAAATATTTCAGACGGCCTTTCTCTGTTTTCATTCCGTTCAATGCCTGTATAATCATTGCTATTAAAAATATTACGTAAATTACTATTTGACGGTGTTCAATAGGGTATTGGGGCCGTCTGAAACAGGATACGGGCATGAACGACAACGAACGCTTTGCATGGCTACAACTTGCGCTGACGCCTTATATCGGTGCGGAAAGTTTTTTGATTTTGCTGCAACATTTCGGCAGCGCAGAAGCGGCATTGGCCGCACCTTCAGAAAATATTGCTAAGCTGGTGCGGCACAAACAAGCCGTGGCTGCGTGGCAAAATGAGGATAAGCGCGACCTCGCCAAGGCTGCAGCCGAAGCCGCGTTAAACTGGGCGCAGCAGGATGATTGCCGCTTACTGCTGTTGCAGGACGATGATTTCCCCGATATGCTGACCGAAGGCATCACGCCGCCGCCGTTATTATTTTTGCGTGGCAATACTGATTTGCTGCACAAGCCTTCCGCCGCGATTGTCGGCAGCCGTCATGCCACACCGCAGGCGATGCGTATTGCCCGTGATTTTGGTTTGGCGTTGAGTGAAAAAGGCATTCCGGTGGTTTCCGGTATGGCGGAGGGCATTGATACCGCTGCTCATCAAGGAGCGCTGCTTTCAGACGGGGTACCATCGCCGTGTGGGGGACGGGTATAGACCGCATTTACCCGCCATCGAATAAACAGCTTGCGTATGAAATCGCCGAGCGTGGCTTGATTGTCAGCGAGTTTCCGCTGGATACTCGCCCGTATGCCGGTAATTTTCCACGACGCAACCGCCTGATTGCCGCGTTATCGCGTTTGACCTTGGTGGTGGAGGCAGCAGTTGAATCCGGTTCGCTGATTACTGCCAAGCTTGCCGCCGAGATTGGGCGCGAAGTCATGGCAGTGCCCGGTTCGATTGATAATCCGCACAGCAAAGGCTGCCACAAACTGATTAAAGAAGGTGCCAAACTGGTGGAAAGTTTGGAAGATATTGTGCAAGAATGTCCGCAGCTATTGCAAAACACCCCATTACCATCATATTCTATATATAAGCATTCGCAAAACACACTTGCCGCCGAGCTGGAAGCCAAACACGAAACAAGCGCCAAACCGCTTGCGGAAAACAAAACCAGGCCGTCTGAAACGCAAAGGCCGTCTGAAATGCAAAACATGGCAGATGACACTCTGTTAAACGCCATGGGTTACGCTGCCATTCATCCCGATACCTTGGCCGAGCAGTTGAGTTGGCCTGCGGCTGATGTGTACGCCCAATTGCTGGAATACGAGTTGGACGGCGTGATTGCCCCGCTGACCGGCGGACGCTACCAACGGATTAAAACATAATATTTAAGGAATACGCATGGCCGAAGTCATTGCTTTTTTAATCGAACATTTTCAGGATTTTGATGCCTGTCCGCCACCGGAAGATCTGGGGCAGCTGCTCGAAGATGCTGGTTTTGACGCGATGGAAATCGGCAATACCCTGATGATGATGGAAGTGTTGCTCAACAGTTCCGAATTCGCCATCGAACCGACCGACGGCACGGCCTTGCGTGTGTACAGCGCGGAAGAAGCTGATGTGTTGCCGCAAAAAGTGATGGGTTTGCTGCACTATTTGATTACCGAGCGTGCGATTACTTATGAGCAGCGTGAAATCGTGGTGCATGCCCTTATGCATATTCCGGCGGACGAAATTACCGTCGATATTGCCAAAGTGCTGACGCTGCTGGTGTTGTGGGCGCACAAGAGCGAATTGCCGGTGCTGATCGGTGATGATTTGATGGCAGCTTTAAACGGCAACGCTGTGATGCATTAATTTTTTTTCAGACGGCCTTGATGAAATCAAAGGCCGTCTGAAATTTACAATAACAAAAGAGAGTAACGATGGCTAAAAACCTTGTAATCGTCGAATCTCCGTCTAAGGCCAAAACCTTAAAAAAATATTTGGGCGGGATTATGAAATTTTGGCTTCATACGGCCATGTGCGCGACCTCGTGCCTAAAAACGGCGCGGTTGATCCGGAAAACGACTTCGCCATGAAATACCAAGTGGTTTCGCGCAATGCCAAGCACGTTGATGCCATTGTGGCCGAAGCCAAAGAAGCCGAAAACATCTATCTGGCAACTGACCCGGATAGGGAAGGCGAAGCGATTTCGTGGCACTTGCAGGAAATCCTCAAATCCAAACGCGGCTTGAAAAACATCAAACCGCAGCGTGTGGTGTTTCACGAAATCACCAAAAACGCCGTGCTCGATGCCATTGCCCATCCGCGTGAATTGGAAATCAACTTGGTCGATGCCCAACAAGCGCGTCGTGCCTTGGATTATTTGGTCGGTTTCAATTTGTCGCCGCTGTTGTGGAAAAAAATCCGCCGCGGTTTAAGTGCCGGCCGCGTGCAAAGCCCTGCCTTGCGCCTGATTTGCGAGCGCGAAAACGAAATCCGCGCATTTGAAGCGCAGGAATATTGGACCGTTCATCTCGACAGCCACAAAGGCCGTAGCAAATTCACCGCCAAATTGGCACAATACAACGGCGAAAAACTCGACCAATTTGCACTGCCGAATGAAGCCGCGCAAGCCGATGTATTAAACGAGCTTACCGGCAAAGAAGCCGTGGTCAGCGGCGTGGAAAAGAAAAAACGCAGCCGCAATCCGGCCGCTCCGTTTACCACGTCCACCATGCAGCAAGATGCCGTGCGCAAACTCGGCATGACCACCGACCGCACCATGCGCACTGCCCAGCAGCTTTACGAAGGTATTGATGTCGGCCAAGGCGCGATTGGTCTGATTACCTATATGCGTACCGACAGCCTGAATTTGGCCGATGAAGCTGTGGTCGAAATCCGCCACTATATCGAAAACAAAATCGGCAAAGAATATTTGCCGCCGTCCGCCAAACAATATAAAACCAAATCGAAAAACGCCCAAGAAGCGCACGAAGCGATTCGCCCGACTTCTGTGTACCGCACACCCGAAAGCGTGAAACCGTTTCTGACGGCCGATCAATTCAAGCTTTACCAAATGATTTGGCAGCGTACCGTTGCCTGTCAGATGTCGCCGGCCAAGTTTGACCAAACCACCGTCGACATCAGCGTCGGCAAAGGCGTATTCCGCGTGACCGGCCAAGTGCAGACCTTTGCCGGTTTCTTGAGTGTGTATGAAGAAAGCACCGACGACGAGAGCGAAGAAAACAAAAAGCTGCCGGAAATGGCCGAAGGCGACAAATTGCCGGTGGATAATCTCTACGGCGAACAGCATTTCACCACACCACCGCCCCGCTTTAACGAAGCAACTTTGGTCAAAGCCTTGGAAGAATTCGGTATTGGCCGCCCGTCGACCTATGCCAGTATTATTTCCACGCTGAAAGACCGCGAATACGTCACGTTGGAACAAAAACGCTTTATGCCGACCGACACCGGCGATATTGTCAATAAATTCCTGACCGAACATTTCGCCCAATATGTCGATTACCATTTTACCGCCAAGCTTGAAGACCAGCTTGACGAAATCGCCAACGGCAAACGCCGCTGGGTGCCGGTGATGGATTCATTTTGGAAGGGCTTTGGCAAGCAGGTTGAAGAAAAAGAAGGCATTGAGCGAGCTAAATTTACCACCGAAGAATTGGACGAAACCTGCCCGAAATGTGGTAACCATAAGCTGCAAATCAAATTCGGCCGCAATGGCCGCTTCGTTGCCTGCGCCGGTTACCCCGAATGCGGCTATACCCGCAATGTGAACGAAACCGCCGAAGAAGCCGTCGAACGTGCCGCTAAAGAAGCAGCAGAGCAAGCCGAACTTGAAGGTCGTGAATGCCCGAAATGTGGCGGCGGCTTGGTATATAAATACAGCCGCACCGGCAGCAAATTTATCGGTTGCGCCAACTATCCGAAGTGCAAACACATCGAGCCCTTAGAGAAACCGAAAGACACCGGCGTCGAATGTCCGCAATGCAAGAAAGGGTACTTGGTCGAGCGCAAATCGCGCTACGGCAAACTGTTTTACAGCTGCAGCACTTACCCTGACTGCAACTACGCCACTTGGAATCCGCCGGTAACCGAAACATGCCCGAAATGCCAATGGCCGGTCTTGACCATCAAAACCACCAAACGGTGGGGCGTGGAAAAAGCCTGCCCGCAAAAAGAATGCGGCTGGAAAGAACAAATCAAGCCACCGGTACCTAAAGGCGGCAAAGCCGAAGAAGAGTAGGTTCCTTTATTTAAATGAAAAGGCCGTCTGAAACTGCGAACTACAGTTTCAGACGGCCTTTTATCTGTTAGCTTGTTGTATAATAAGATTTACGGTTTAATCAGGCTGTTTGAAACGTTCAGACGGCCTCAATCTATGGTTTTTATGGCAAAGACAAAACACAATCAGAAGCACAGTAACCAAGTTCGTATTATCGGTGGGCAATACCGTGGCCGTAGGCTGACTTTTGCATCGGCAGAAGGTTTGCGCCCTACGCCCGATATGGTGCGTGAGAAGTTGTTTAATTGGCTGGGGCAGGATTTGACCGGCAAAACAGTATTGGATTTATTCAGTGGTAGTGGTGCATTGGGTTTGGAAGCTGCTTCACGCCATGCCAAGCGGGTGGTAATGGTGGATAATCAGCGCCAGACACTGCAATCCTTGCAACAAAATGCGCGTGAATTGGGCTTGGCACAAGTGGAAACCGTTTTTTCAGACGGCCTCAGTTTTCTGAAAAATCAAACCGAGCAATTTGATGTGGTGTTTCTCGATCCGCCGTTTGCGTGGCGGCAATGGGATGATTTGTTCGCTTTGCTGCAAAACCGTTTAACAAGTGATGCGATGGTTTATATTGAAGCGGGGGGCTTGCCGTTCAAACCGGAGTGGTTGGCAGAATATCGTGAAGGTAAATCTGGAATGAGCCGTTTTCAATTGCTGCATTATGTGCAAGTGCCTGAATAGTATAGGATTTGATAATCATTACCAAGGTGTAAACATTTTCTGCATATGCATTTTCCTGAGCAGTTTATGCTATAATCCGCGCCCATCGGTTTTGAAATTTAATAAAAAAGGAAACGAAAATGTCGCTCTTTATTACAGATGAGTGCATTAACTGTGACGTATGTGAGCCTGAATGCCCAAATGATGCCATTTCTCAAGGCGAGGAAATTTACGAAATTAACCCAAGTTTGTGTACGCAGTGTGTCGGTCACTATGGCGAGCCTCAATGTCAGCAAGTGTGTCCGGTAGACTGTATTTTGATTGATGAAGAACATCCGGAAACGCACGACGAACTGATGGCGAAATACGAAAAAATCATTCAGTTTAAGTAATTTTTTCATATAATCAGATTGTTGTAATATTTTTAGAAAAAATATAGAAAATATTGCTTGACTCGACTAAGAGAAATAAATAAACTAGCGTTCTCTTTTGGAGGGATTCCCGAGCGGTCAAAGGGGCAGACTGTAAATCTGTTGCGTGAGCTTCGAAGGTTCGAATCCTTCTCCCTCCACCAAAATTCTTACTTGGAGCAAAGAGTAAGTGTATGCGGGTGTAGCTCAATGGTAGAGCAGAAGCCTTCCAAGCTTACGGTGAGGGTTCGATTCCCTTCACCCGCTCCAATGGACAATTTAGCCCATGTAGCTCAGGGGTAGAGCACTCCCTTGGTAAGGGAGAGGTCGGCAGTTCAAATCTGCCCATGGGCACCATCTCATTTATTTATCCACATTTTTATATTTTTAATTAAACACTTAGAATAGGATTTATTGCCATGGCTAAGGAAAAATTTGAACGTAGCAAACCGCACGTAAACGTTGGCACCATCGGTCACGTTGACCATGGTAAAACCACTCTGACTGCTGCATTGACTACGATTTTGGCTAAAAAATTCGGTGGTGCCGCTAAAGCTTACGACCAAATCGACAATGCACCGGAAGAAAAAGCCCGCGGTATTACCATTAACACCTCTCACGTAGAATACGAAACCGAAACCCGTCACTACGCACACGTAGACTGTCCTGGTCACGCCGACTATGTGAAAAACATGATTACCGGCGCGGCACAAATGGACGGCGCGATTTTGGTGGTATCTGCCGCTGACGGCCCTATGCCGCAAACCCGTGAGCACATCTTGTTGGGTCGCCAAGTAGGTGTACCATACATCTTGGTGTTCATGAACAAATGCGACATGGTTGACGACGAAGAGTTGTTGGAATTGGTTGAAATGGAAATTCGTGACTTGTTGTCAAGCTACGATTTCCCAGGCGACGACTGCCCGATCATCCAAGGTTCTGCGTTGAAAGCGTTGGAAGGCGATGCTGCTTACGAAGCCAAAATCTTTGAATTGGCCGATGCATTGGACAGCTACATCCCAACTCCGGAACGTGCCGTTGACAAACCATTCCTGTTGCCAATCGAAGACGTATTCTCAATTTCTGGCCGTGGTACTGTAGTAACCGGCCGTGTAGAACGCGGTATCATCCATGTAGGTGACGAGATCGAAATCGTTGGTCTGAAAGACACTGCAAAAACCACTTGTACCGGTGTGGAAATGTTCCGCAAATTGCTGGACGAAGGTCAAGCAGGTGACAACGTAGGTGTATTGTTGCGCGGTACCAAACGTGAAGAAGTTGAACGTGGTCAAGTATTGGCTAAACCGGGCTCAATCACTCCGCATACCAAATTCAAAGCAGAAGTATACGTACTGAGCAAAGAAGAAGGTGGCCGTCATACTCCGTTCTTCGCCAACTACCGTCCGCAATTCTACTTCCGTACTACTGACGTTACCGGCGCGGTAACTTTGGAGGAAGGCGTAGAAATGGTAATGCCGGGCGAAAACGTAGCGATTACGGTTGAGCTGATTGCACCAATCGCGATGGAAGAAGGCTTGCGTTTTGCGATTCGTGAAGGTGGCCGTACCGTAGGTGCCGGTGTTGTATCTTCTATCATTGCTTAAGTTTTAGAAGGCCAGTAGCTCAATTGGTAGAGTATCGGTCTCCAAAACCGAGGGTTGGGGTTCGAGACCCTCCTGGCCTGCCAAATAAAAATTAACCGGCCTTAGTGCCGGTTGATTTTTTTGCTATTTTATTTCTATTGGTTGATTTGTTTTAACCATTGTATGACTGCGAGCAGTATATCGATATATGCTGTACATGCTGTATCCATGCTATGGAAAGTGAGTTCAAAATGCCTGATCGTATGCCTGAAGATAGAGCGGATAAAGTGGGGCGGGTTGTCAAATCCGATAGCAATGTCCCTACCACACCGCAGCGCGAAGGGTTCGCTTATTTTCGAAATTCATGGATTGAATTTAAGAAAGTAGTTTGGCCGGCTCGTGATGATGCGGTCAAAATGACTGTATTTGTGGTGATTTTCGTAGCAATTTTGGCTGCGTTTATTTATGCAGTCGATACAGCGGTTTCATGGTTATTTTTTGATTTGTTATTGAAGAGGGGATAAAAATGTCAAAACGTTGGTATGTTGTACAGGCTTATTCCGGCTTTGAAAAAAATGTCCAAAAAACATTGAAAGAGCGTATTTCGCGCGAAGGGATGGAAGAGTATTTCGGCCAAGTGCTGGTTCCGGTCGAAGAGGTGGTTGATATTAAAAATGGCCGCCGTACTATCAGTGAGCGTAAATTTTACCCTGGCTATGTCTTGGTTGAAATGGAAATGACCGATGAGTCATGGCATTTGGTAAAAAGTACTCCGCGTGTATCTGGTTTTATTGGTGGTACTGCCAATCGCCCATTGCCTATTTCTCAACGTGAAGCTGATGTAATTATGCAACAGGTTCGCACCGGTGTTGAAAAACCAAAACCAAAAGTTGAATTTGAAGTGGGTCAATCGGTTCGTGTTAATGACGGTCCTTTTGCTGATTTCAATGGCGTGGTAGATGAGGTTAATTACGAGCGTAATAAGCTGCGTGTTTCTGTGCAGATTTTTGGTCGTGAAACACCCGTTGAGTTGGAATTTGGCCAGGTCGAAAAGATTTAATCGAATTAATGTCTTGAATTAAAATACATTAAGTTTTATAATTAAAAATTCGTTTTGGGAAGCGGAATGGTTCTGCGTTATACCCGTCTTTTAGGAGTCTTTTTAAAGTGGCAAAGAAAATTGTAGGCTACATTAAGCTGCAAATTGGTGCAGGTAAAGCCAACCCATCTCCTCCAGTTGGTCCGGCATTGGGTCAACGTGGTTTGAACATTATGGAATTCTGTAAAGCATTTAATGCTGCAACCCAAGGTATGGAACCTGGTTTGCCGATTCCTGTTGTGATTACTGCATTTGCAGATAAATCATTCACATTTGTGATGAAAACGCCTCCGGCTTCTATCTTGTTGAAAAAAGCTGCTAGTCTGCAAAAAGGTAGTGCCAATCCATTAACCAATAAAGTGGGTAAAGTAACTCGCGCTCAATTGGAAGAAATCGCGAAAACCAAAGAGCCTGATTTGACGGCTTCTGATTTGGATGCTGCGGTGCGTACTATTGCTGGCTCAGCCCGTTCTATGGGCTTGGATGTGGAGGGTGTGTAATGGCTAAAGTTTCTAAACGATTGAAAGCTTTGCGCTCTTCTGTTGAAGCGAATAAATTGTATGCAATTGATGAAGCAATTAGTTTGGTGAAAAATGCCGCAACTGCTAAATTTGATGAGTCAGTTGATGTGTCATTCAACTTGGGTGTAGATCCTCGTAAATCTGACCAAGTAATTCGTGGTTCAGTAGTATTGCCTAAAGGTACCGGTAAAACCACTCGCGTGGCTGTATTTGCTCAAGGTGCTAATGCTGATGCTGCTAAAGAAGCCGGTGCTGATGTTGTCGGTTTCGATGATTTGGCTGCTGAAATTAAAGGCGGTAACTTGAACTTTGACGTTGTGATTGCTTCTCCGGATGCAATGCGTATTGTCGGTCAGTTGGGTACTATCTTGGGGCCACGTGGTTTGATGCCTAACCCTAAAGTAGGTACCGTGACCCCTAATGTTGCTGAAGCTGTGAAAAACGCTAAAGCCGGTCAAGTACAATACCGTACTGATAAAGCAGGTATCGTGCATGCTACCATCGGTCGCGCTTCATTTGCTGAAGCCGATTTGAAGGAGAACTTTGACGCATTGCTGGACGCTATCGTTAAAGCAAAACCTGCTGCTGCAAAAGGCCAATACTTACGTAAAGTTGCCGTTTCAAGCACAATGGGTTTAGGTGTTCGCGTAGATACTTCTAGCGTAAACAACTAAGAATTTTCAGACGGTCTTCTTGAAGACTGTCTGGATTTGGGCTACTTAAAAATATTAAGTAGATGTCCAAGACCGTAGGGATCGTAAGATTTAATCGTTATTGCCCTACGCAGACGGTAGTCCTGAAACAAATTGCAAGAAAGCTTGTAAGATGTCTTTTTAGGTTACCGCGCTGGTGGAATACTGAGAAAGTATTCTGTTGATAAACAGTGGGAGGTAGACCTTGAGTCTCAATATTGAAACCAAGAAGGTGGCCGTTGAAGAGATTAGTGCAGCGATTGCCAATGCACAAACTCTGGTGGTTGCCGAGTATCGCGGTATCAGTGTTGCCAGCATGACAGAGCTGCGTGCAAATGCACGTAAAGAGGGCGTATACTTGCGCGTTCTGAAAAATACTTTGGCTCGTCGTGCAGTAGAAGGTACTTCATTTGCAGGTTTGGCAGATCACATGGTGGGTCCGCTGGTTTATGCTGCTTCTGAAGATGCTGTAGCTGCTGCAAAAGTGCTGCATCAATTCGCGAAAAAAGATGACAAAATCGTTATTAAGGCTGGTTCTTATAATGGCGACGTACTGGATGCTGATCAAGTAAACGAGTTGGCTTCTATTCCTAGCCGTGAAGAATTGCTGTCTAAACTGTTGTATGTTATGCAGGCACCTGTTGCCGGCTTTGCACGCGGTTTGGCTGCATTGGCTGAGAAAAAAGCTGGCGAAGAAGCTGCTTAATCGATTTTGTTTCATTTGAAGATTAATTTTTAATACAATATTTGGAGTTTAAATAGCATGGCTATTACTAAAGAAGACATTTTGGAAGCCGTTGGTTCTTTGACCGTTATGGAATTGAACGACTTGGTTAAAGCTTTTGAAGAAAAATTCGGCGTTTCTGCTGCTGCCGTTGCTGTTGCCGGTCCTGCTGGTGCTGGTGCCGCTGCTGCTGAAGAAAAAACTGAATTCGACGTAGTATTGGCTTCTGCCGGCGAACAAAAAGTTGGTGTGATTAAAGTGGTTCGTGCCATCACTGGTTTGGGCTTGAAAGAAGCTAAAGACATCGTTGACGGCGCACCTAAAACACTTAAAGAGGGTGTTTCTAAAGCTGAAGCCGAAGACATTCAAAAACAACTGGAAGAAGCCGGCGCTAAAGTCGAAATCAAATAATCATCATTTGATACTTTCAGTAAAGGCTGGCAGATATCTGCCAGCCTTATTTTGCGTTTTAATCAAGCATAAAATAATTATTTACATTTATTTGCATTTGCGCCTTGAAATAAATATAAATAAATGTAAATAGCATCACAAAATTGTCGTCGCAAAGTTTTTCAGACGGCATTTCTATTCAAAGCCACCCTTCGGAGTGTATATGAACTATTCGTTTACCGAGAAAAAACGTATCCGTAAGAGTTTTGCCAAACGAGAGAACGTATTGGAAGTTCCCTTTTTGCTGGCAACTCAAATTGATTCTTATGCAAAATTTCTGCAATTAGAAAATGCTTTCGACCAACGTACCGATGATGGTCTGCAAGCAGCATTCAATTCTATTTTCCCAATCGTCAGCCACAATGGCTATGCACGCCTGGAATTTGTCCATTACACCTTGGGTGATCCGCTGTTTGATATTTCTGAATGTCAATTGCGCGGTATTACTTACGCTGCGCCTTTGCGCGCACGCATCCGCTTGGTGATTTTGGATAAAGAAGCCTCTAAACCGACCGTAAAAGAAGTGCGCGAAAACGAAGTATACATGGGTGAAATCCCATTGATGACGCCGAGCGGCTCTTTTGTCATTAATGGTACCGAGCGCGTTATCGTTTCTCAGTTACACCGTTCCCCAGGTGTATTCTTTGAGCATGACCGCGGTAAAACTCATTCTTCGGGTAAATTATTGTTCTCTGCCCGCATTATTCCTTACCGTGGCTCATGGTTGGATTTTGAGTTTGATCCGAAAGATCAACTGTATTTCCGTATTGACCGTCGCCGTAAGATGCCGGTAACCATTTTGTTGAAAGCACTGGGTTACAATAACGAGCAGATTTTGGATACCTTCTACGACAAAGAAACCTTCTTCTTGTCAAAAAGCGGTGTGCAAACCGAATTGATTCCAGGCCGTCTGAAAGGCGAAACCGCTAAAACCGATATTGTTGATGCCGAAGGTAACGTTTTGGTAACCAAGGGCAAACGCATTACCGCTAAAAATATCCGCGATATTGCCAATGCCGGTTTGACCCGTTTGGATGTTGACCCTGAAACCTTATTGGGCAAAGTATTGGCTGCTGATTTGATCGTGCCGGATACCGGTGAAGTATTGGCTGTGGCCAACGATGAAATCACCGAAGAGTTGTTGGCGAAACTGGATATCCACGGTATTGAGCAAGTCACCACTCTGTACATCAATGAATTGGACCAAGGCGGTTACATTTCCAGCACGTTGCGTACAGATGAAACCGCCGACCAACAAGCTGCCCGTGTGGCGATTTACCGTATGATGCGTCCGGGCGAACCGCCTACCGAAGAGGCTGTGGAAATGCTCTTCAACCGCTTGTTCTTCAGTGAAGACAGCTATGACTTGTCGCGTGTAGGCCGTATGAAATTCAATACCCGCACCTATGAGCAAAAATTGTCTGAAACGCAACAAGGTTCTTGGTATGGCCGTTTATTAAATGAAACCTTTGCCGGTGCGGCTGAAAAAGGTGGTTACGTACTGAGCATTGAAGATATTGTGGCTTCGATTGCAACGTTGGTTGAGTTGCGTAACGGTCACGGTGAAGTGGACGATATCGACCACTTGGGTAACCGTCGTGTGCGTTCTGTTGGTGAATTGACTGAAAACCAATTCCGCAGCGGCTTGGCTCGTGTTGAACGCGCAGTGAAAGAGCGTTTGAATCAAGCAGAATCTGAAAACCTGATGCCACATGATTTGATCAATGCCAAACCCGTTTCTGCTGCCATTAAAGAATTCTTCGGTTCAAGCCAGTTGAGCCAATTTATGGATCAAACCAACCCATTGTCAGAAGTAACGCATAAACGTCGTGTTTCTGCCTTGGGCCCGGGTGGTTTGACCCGTGAGCGTGCCGGCTTTGAGGTACGTGACGTACATCCGACCCACTATGGCCGTGTATGTCCGATTGAAACACCTGAAGGCCCGAACATTGGTTTGATTAACTCGCTGTCTGTTTACGCGCGTACTAATGATTATGGTTTTTTGGAAACGCCATACCGCCGTGTGATTGACGGTAAAGTAACCACTGAAATCGATTATTTGTCGGCGATCGAAGAAGGCCGTTATGTGATTGCACAGGCAAATGCCGAATTGGATGCCGAAGGTAACCTGATCGGTGATTTAGTAACATGTCGTGAAAAAGGCGAAACCATCATGTCTACGCCTGACCGCGTGCAATACATGGACGTAGCAACCGGTCAAGTGGTATCGGTAGCGGCTTCCCTGATTCCGTTCTTGGAACACGATGACGCGAACCGTGCCTTGATGGGCGCTAACATGCAACGTCAGGCCGTGCCTTGTTTGCGCCCAGAAAAACCGATGGTCGGTACTGGCATCGAACGTTCGGTAGCTGTGGACTCGGCAACTGCGATTGTGGCCCGTCGTGGCGGCGTAGTGGAATATGTTGATGCCAACCGCGTAGTGATTCGTGTACATGACGATGAGGCAACTGCCGGTGAAGTAGGCGTGGACATCTACAATCTGGTGAAGTTTACCCGCTCTAACCAATCGACCAACATCAACCAACGTCCGGCCGTAAAAGTAGGCGATGTGTTGCAGCGCGGCGACTTGGTAGCTGACGGCGCTTCAACCGATTTGGGTGAATTGGCGCTGGGACAAAACATGACCATCGCCTTTATGCCTTGGAACGGTTACAACTACGAAGACTCGATTTTATTGTCTGAAAAAGTGGCTGCTGATGACCGCTATACCTCGATTCACATTGAAGAATTGAACGTTGTGGCGCGTGATACCAAGCTGGGCGCCGAGGATATTACCCGCGATATTCCGAACTTGTCAGAGCGCATGCAAAACCGTCTGGACGATTCCGGTATTGTGTACATCGGTGCTGAAGTAGAAGCCGGCGACGTGTTGGTGGGCAAAGTGACCCCGAAAGGCGAAACCCAATTGACGCCTGAAGAGAAACTGTTGCGTGCTATTTTCGGTGAGAAAGCGTCTGATGTAAAAGACACTTCATTGCGTATGCCGACCGGTATGAGCGGCACAGTGATTGACGTACAAGTGTTTACCCGCGAAGGTATCCAACGCGACAAACGTGCCCAATCGATTATTGACTCTGAGTTGAAACGCTACCGTCAAGACTTGAGCGATCAATTGCGTATTTTTGATAACGATGCTTTTGATCGTATCGAGCGTATGATAGTCGGTCAAAAAGCTAACGGTGGTCCGATGAAGTTGGCCAAAGGCAGTGAAATTACAGCCGAATACTTGGCTTCTGCCGCCAGCAAACACGATTGGTTTGACATCCGTTTGGCCGATGAAGATTTGGCCAAACAATTAGAGCTGATTAAGCTGAGTCTGCAACAAAAACGCGAAGAAGCGGACGAGTTGTATGAAGTGAAGAAGAAAAAGCTGACTCAAGGCGACGAATTGCAGCCGGGCGTACAAAAAATGGTAAAAGTATTCATCGCCATCAAACGTCGTCTGCAAGCCGGTGACAAAATGGCCGGCCGCCACGGTAATAAAGGTGTGGTATCACGTATTCTGCCGGTGGAAGATATGCCTTACATGGCAGACGGCCGTCCGGTTGACATCGTATTGAACCCATTGGGCGTACCATCGCGTATGAACATCGGTCAGATTTTGGAAGTGCACTTGGGCTGGGCGGCAAAAGGCATCGGTGAACGCATTGACCGCATGCTTAAAGAGCAGCGCAAAGCCAGCGAATTGCGTGAATTCTTGAATAAGTTGTACAACAACAGCGGTAAGCAAGAAGACCTCGATAGCTTGAGCGATGATGAAATCATCGAATTGGCTTCCAACCTGCGTAAAGGTGCTTCTTTCGCTTCTCCGGTATTCGACGGTGCGAAAGAATCTGAAATCCGTGACATGCTGAATTTGGCTTACCCAAGTGACGATCCTGAAGTGGAAAAATTGGGCTTTAACGATACCAAAACCCAAATTACCCTTTACGATGGCCGTTCAGGCGAAGCTTTCGACCGCCGCGTAACCGTAGGCGTAATGCACTACTTGAAACTGCACCACTTGGTTGACGAGAAAATGCACGCCCGTTCGACCGGTCCTTACAGCTTGGTGACCCAACAGCCTCTGGGCGGTAAAGCGCAGTTCGGTGGACAACGTTTCGGTGAGATGGAGGTTTGGGCGCTGGAGGCTTACGGTGCCGCTTACACGCTGCAAGAAATGTTGACCGTGAAGTCTGATGACGTGACAGGTCGTACCAAAATGTATGAAAACATTGTGAAAGGCGAGCACAAAATCGACGCCGGTATGCCTGAATCCTTCAACGTATTGGTTAAAGAGATTCGCTCATTGGGCTTGGATATTGATTTGGAACGTTACTAAACGACGCTTTCAGACGGCCTCTTCTATTTTTAGCAATAGGCCGTCTGAAAGGACACGGTGCATTAAGCCGGCCATCACAAAAATGTTTAAAGGCCGTCTGAAAAGCTGTGTCATTCCATCTGAATCCTGATCTGCCAAGCGGTAAAAATACTTCCTTCAAGGAGCAAAAATGAATTTGTTGAACTTATTTAATCCGTTACAAACAGCGGGCATGGAAGAAGAGTTTGATGCCATTAAAATAGGCATCGCCTCTCCGGATACCATCCGCTCTTGGTCTTACGGTGAAGTGAAAAAGCCGGAAACCATCAACTACCGTACGTTCAAACCGGAGCGCGACGGTTTGTTCTGCGCCAAAATTTTCGGCCCGGTGAAAGACTACGAATGTTTGTGCGGTAAATACAAGCGCTTGAAATTTAAAGGCGTAACCTGTGAAAAATGTGGCGTAGAAGTGACTTTGTCTAAAGTTCGTCGTGAGCGCATGGGACACATCGAATTGGCTGCGCCTGTTGCCCACATCTGGTTTTTGAAATCACTGCCGTCACGCTTGGGTATGGTTTTAGACATGACCCTGCGCGACATCGAACGCGTATTGTACTTTGAAGCCTTTGTGGTGACTGATCCGGGTATGACCCCGCTGCAACGCCGTCAATTGCTGACCGAAGACGATTACTACAACAAATTGGACGAATACGGCGACGATTTCGATGCCAAGATGGGTGCTGAAGGTATCCGCGAATTGCTGCGAACATTAGATGTGGCCGGTGAAATCGAAATATTGCGTCAAGAATTGGAATCAACAGGTTCTGACACCAAAATCAAAAAAATCGCCAAACGTTTGAAAGTGTTGGAAGCGTTCCATCGTTCAGGTATGAAACTTGAGTGGATGATTATGGACGTGTTGCCGGTATTGCCGCCTGATTTGCGTCCGTTGGTGCCTTTGGATGGCGGCCGTTTTGCCACTTCCGATTTGAATGATCTGTACCGTCGCGTGATTAACCGTAATAACCGTCTCAAACGTTTGTTGGAGTTGAGCGCACCGGACATCATTGTACGCAACGAAAAACGTATGCTGCAAGAAGCAGTCGACAGCTTGTTGGATAATGGCCGTCGCGGTAAAGCCATGACCGGTGCGAACAAGCGCCCACTGAAATCGTTGGCCGACATGATTAAAGGTAAGGGCGGCCGCTTCCGTCAAAATCTGTTGGGTAAACGTGTGGACTATTCTGGCCGTTCGGTGATTACCGTGGGCCCTTACCTGCGCCTACACCAATGTGGTCTGCCCAAAAAAATGGCTTTGGAGCTGTTCAAACCGTTTATTTTCCACAAGCTGGAAAAACAAGGCTTGGCAACCACCGTTAAAGCGGCTAAAAAATTGGTTGAGCAAGAAGTACCGGAAGTATGGGACATCTTGGAAGAAGTCATCCGCGAACACCCAATCATGCTGAACCGTGCGCCGACGCTGCACCGTTTGGGTATTCAAGCATTTGAGCCGATTCTGATTGAAGGCAAAGCCATTCAGTTACACCCATTGGTGTGTGCCGCGTTTAATGCCGACTTTGACGGTGACCAAATGGCGGTTCACGTTCCATTGAGCTTGGAAGCGCAAATGGAAGCACGCACTTTGATGCTGGCTTCGAACAACGTATTGTCTCCGGCCAACGGCGAACCGATTATCGTACCGTCTCAAGACATCGTATTGGGTCTGTACTACATGACCCGCGACCGCATCAACGCTAAAGGCGAAGGCAGCCTGTTTGCCGACGTGAAAGAAGTACACCGCGCGTACCACACTAAACAAGTGGAGTTGGGTACCAAAATCACTGTGCGCCTGCGTGAATGGGTGAAAAATGAAAACGGTGAATTAGAGCCGGTAGTCAACCGCTACGAAACCACCGTAGGCCGTGCTTTGTTGAGCGAAATTCTGCCTAAAGGCCTGCCGTTTGAATACATTAACAAGGCACTGAAGAAAAAAGAAATTTCTAAGCTGATTAACGCCTCATTCCGCCTGTGCGGCCTGCGCGACACCGTGATTTTTGCCGACCACCTGATGTACACCGGTTTTGCATATGCAGCTAAAGGCGGTATCTCAATTGCGGTCGACGATATGGAAATTCCGAAAGAAAAAGCCGTATTGCTGGCCGAAGCGCAAGCCGAAGTGAAAGAAATCCAAGACCAATACCGTCAAGGTTTGGTGACCAACGGCGAACGCTACAACAAAGTGGTCGATATTTGGGGACGTGCCGGTGACCGCATTGCCAAAGCGATGATGGACAACCTGTCTACCCAAAAAGTAATTGACCGCGAAGGCAACGAAGTGGATCAAGAGTCGTTCAACTCCATCTATATGATGGCCGATTCCGGTGCCCGTGGTTCGGCAGCCCAGATTAAACAGCTTTCCGGTATGCGTGGTCTGATGGCCAAACCGGACGGCTCGATTATCGAAACGCCGATTACGTCTAACTTCCGTGAAGGTCTGACCGTATTGCAATACTTTATTGCGACCCACGGTGCGCGTAAAGGTCTTGCCGATACCGCCTTGAAAACCGCAAACTCCGGTTACTTGACCCGCCGTTTGGTGGACGTGACCCAAGACTTGGTGGTGGTGGAAGACGATTGCGGCACAACTGATGGCTTCGTAATGAAAGCCGTGGTACAAGGTGGTGACGTGATTGAAGCCTTGCGCGACCGTATTTTGGGCCGTGTGACTGCTTCCGATGTGGTTGACCCGTCAACAGGCGAAACCTTGGTAGAGGCCGGTACTTTATTGAACGAAAAACTGGTTGACATGATTGACCAATCTGGTGTGGATGAAGTGAAAGTACGCACGCCGATTACCTGTAAAACCCGTCACGGTTTGTGTGCCCAATGTTACGGCCGTGACTTGGCGCGCGGTAAACTGGTAAATGCAGGTGAAGCGGTCGGTGTGATTGCCGCCCAATCAATTGGTGAGCCGGGTACCCAGCTGACCATGCGTACCTTCCACATCGGTGGTGCGGCTTCCCGAGCAGCTGCTGCCAGCCAAGTGGAAGCCAAATCTAACGGTACCGCACGTTTCAGCAGCCAAATGCGTTATGTTGCCAACAACAAAGGCGAACTGGTGGTGATTGGCCGTTCTTGCGAAGTGGTGATTCACGATGACATCGGCCGCGAGCGCGAACGTCATAAAGTGCCTTACGGTGCCATTTTGCTGGTACAAGACGGCGAGGCCATTAAAGCAGGTCAAACCTTGGCAACATGGGATCCGCATACCCGTCCGATGATTACCGAACATGCCGGCTTGGTGAAATTTGAAAACGTGGAAGAAGGCGTGACCGTTGCCAAACAAACCGATGATGTAACCGGTTTGTCTACCTTGGTCGTAATTGATGGTAAACGCCGCTCTGCCGGTACCTCTAAATTGTTGCGCCCAACGGTGAAACTGTTGGACGAAAACGGTTTGGAAATCTGCATTCCGGGTACCTCAACTCCGGTATCGATGGCCTTCCCGGTAGGCGCGGTGATTACCGTGCGTGAAGGTCAGGAAATCGGTAAAGGTGACGTGTTGGCGCGTATTCCGCAAGCATCGTCTAAAACCCGCGACATTACCGGTGGTCTGCCGCGTGTGGCCGAATTGTTTGAAGCGCGTATCCCGAAAGATGCCGGTATGCTGGCTGAAATCACCGGTACCGTTTCCTTCGGCAAAGAAACCAAGGGTAAACAACGCTTAATCATCACCGATGTTGACGGCGTGGCTTACGAAACCTTGATTTCAAAAGAGAAGCAAATCTTGGTGCACGACGGCCAAGTGGTGAACCGCGGTGAGACCATCGTTGACGGTGCCGTTGATCCACATGATATTCTGCGTCTGCAAGGTATCGAAGCATTGGCACGCTATATTGTTCAAGAAGTGCAAGAAGTTTACCGCCTGCAAGGTGTGAAGATTTCCGATAAACACATCGAAGTCATCATCCGCCAAATGCTGCGTCGTGTGAATATTGCCGACTCGGGCGAAACCAGCTTCATTACCGGTGAGCAAGTCGAGCGTGGCGATGTGATATTGGAAAACGAGAAAATGATTGCCGAAGGTAAAGAGCCGGCGCGTTACGAAAACGTGTTATTGGGTATTACCAAAGCGTCGTTGTCGACCGACAGCTTTATCTCAGCGGCTTCCTTCCAAGAGACTACCCGCGTCTTGACCGAAGCAGCGATTATGGGCAAACAAGACGAACTGCGCGGTTTGAAAGAAAACGTCATTGTCGGCCGCCTGATTCCTGCCGGTACCGGTTTGACCTACCACCGCAGCCGTCGCCAGCAAACCCATGGCGGAGAAGTCGAGCAACTGCAGATTGAAGACTCGGCAGAGTAAGCTGAAATAAATCGCCATATAGATAGATGGTTCAGGCCGTCTGAAAACAAGTATATAAAACTTGTTTTCAGACGGTTTTTTTTTGTATCTTCTGTAAAAATTTTTAGGTGTTGCTAAGTAAAGTTCACAGATTGAGACTTTTGCAAAACTCTTTCAAACGCCAGTGCAGTGCACCCAAAACCGACGTCATTCCCGCGCAGGCGGAAAGCCATCTTAAAATTTCAGAAACCTATTTTATTCAATAGTTTACTATGCTGGAAAATAAATTATCACGACACTGGAATATCGCAGTTTTTTTGCACCGGTTTTTAAAGGGACAAAGTTTTCAGCATAGTCATCGGTTTTTCAGCCCAATAGTTCCGCTGCTTAAAGTGATTGGCTTTAGGCCGTCTGGAGTCATAATAAAACCCAGATGGTTAGAATATTGCATTCAGACGGCCTTGTTGTGTAAAAGTTTCTCAGGTAATTACTTAGGGTAAAGATAGGTAAATGATATTTTCAATTTTCCGGGGGGGGGGGGTAAACTTTTTTTGCTGAAGGTTGGCATAAATTAACATGATTGATAACATCGCTATAAGGGTATTTTAATATGAACACATTTAATCGAAACGTCAGCAAAATCACCACAGCAATGCTTTTGGCTTTCACTTTAGCAGCATGTGGCGGCGGGGTGGGGGGAGCAATCATTCGCCGAAAACCGAGAGTACGCCGACGGTAGCTCCAGCTACTGTTAATAATGAAAAAATTTTAGCCGAAGCAAAAGCCAATAAAACATATGCTGTTCTGAGTTTACGTAATGATGTACATAAAGACCTTCTTTCGGAATATGGCCAAGATGGTTATCGTAAGTTAGACAGTTATAGTGTCAACTTAAACGGTAAATCTTATTCTTCAGGTAATATTGATTTGAGCAAGCTGGGTCAAGGGGTTCAGAGAATTGGCGTTACCGAAACGGCCACGGCAACAGTAGGTGGTGCTAAAGCTACTGCCATCCGTAATAATATGCTGCATATTTACCAGCAACCTTATTCAATCGTAGCCGGGGTTGAGGTTAAAGGTGGTGTGGTAAGTGCTCCCGGATTTAGGGGAGTTTTAGATGCAGATGATGTGGATTTTAACACCGTCAAAGGCTATGCCACTCAAACCTTGCCAGCCAGCGGTAAATTCAATTATGTTGGCGATGCGCTGAGCCAAGAGCAAACCGGCCGATTAAATTACACCGTCGATTTTGCAGCGAAAACCGGTAGCGGTTCCATCAGCAATATTGCCGGCGGTATCACGCTGAATGAAGGCCGAATCGGCGCGATGTCCCATATCAATCCTGATAATACATCAATCAGCGGTCACGGTATTTCATCAACAGCACGTTCTAACAGTGGCTTGAGCGGCACCTACAAACTGGGCTTTTTCGGTCCAAATGCAGATGAAGTAGCCGGTGTGGTAACTTCTGACCGTGGCGATGTCGCTTTCGGCGGTAAAAAACAATAACTCTCTTTTAAGGCACAACCTTTAATTTATAGGCCGTCTGAAAAATTTCAGACGGCCTTTTCTGATAATGAATAAAATGATACGGAAAACCTTATTGATTACCGCGTTGTTTGCTTCTGCAACGGCGTATGCGGATGAAAACAAAGTGCTGAATATCCCGCAGGAACCGGTCAGTTTCGACAAACCGGTTGCGTTGCCGTCTGAGCAATGGCCGTCTGAAAACCAATCCCAAGCCCTGCCACAATGGCATGAATTAATTGAAGGGGACGAGCCAGAGCAACAGATTAACAAAGCCTTGCTGACCAAAGATTGGCCAAAACTGGCTGGTTTATTGGCAGAATACGCCACGCAGCCTCAATATGATGAGACACTTTACCGTTATGCCTTGGGCGCGTTGCGGCGAGAACAATCCCGTCATGGCGAAGCAGTTGCGCTTTATCGTGAAATTATGGCAGAAGCACCTGATTTGGTTTATCCGCGTTTCGATTTAGGCGTGATGCTGTTTGAAGATAAGCAGTATCGGGAGGCCGAACAGCATTTGCAAAAAGTACAGTCAGATTTGCCGCCCGCGATGAGTGAGCTTGCCAAACAATATGCCCAAGCGGCAAAAAAAGCACAAGGCTGGCAGCCTGTGTTCCATGTCAATTACGAGCAGACAGACAATGTGAATAATGCGTCGACTGTGCGTCAGGTTGAATGGGAAGGCTTGACTTGGCATAAAACCGAAGACAGTTTGCCGAAAAGCGCTCATGGTATTCGTTATGCGCTGGGTGCAGAACGCAATCTCAACCTGACCGGCAACCACTTTTTTCGTTTCGGAGTGATTGGAAGCGGCGTGCATTATTGGGATGCGCAGGATTATAGTGAACAAACCGTGCGTATAAGCAGCGGTTACCGTCATCAAAAGAGCCGACAAGAATGGGGCATAACCCCATATGTCGAACAAAACTGGTTGGACGACAGCCGTTGTGTATCCAATGCAGGTGTCACGCTTGATTACAATCGTCGCTTAAATGAAAAATAGCGCATGAGCCAATATGTCCAATTTAGTAAAAGCGTTATCAGGATGAGGATATTGCCGAACGCTACAACAGCAGGGTCACGGCAGCAGGTGCAACGATTAAGTTATCGCATTTCGCCAACCGCGCTAATTTTTGGCGGGGTGAACGGCATAAACGACGACACGAAGGAACGTGAACAGGCTTCTTGGCGATATGGTGTGAATTTAGGCGGTGTCAAACAATTTGAAAACGGCATTGGGTTTCGGGCGAATGCCAGTTATATGAGGCGTGAGTTTAAAGCGCCGTTAGAATTGGTCTACCGTTTTACCCGTCGTGATCACGAATATCAGGCAGGTGCGGCATTATGGTATCGCAAGATTTCATGGCGAGGATTTACACCGCAGTTGAATTTCCGTTATGTCAATATTGATAGTAATATGCCCGCTTTTTATTCGAGAAACAGCAAAGAGTGGTTTATGAGTGTGGAAAAAAATTTTGAAAATCTAAATAATCTTGCCAAATATGCTGTTTCAGACGGCCTAATGTTACTAAATGTTTATTCGAAAACGCAAAATGCTGTTTTATTTGCAATAATGCTTGACTGAGTGCTTGCAAAAAAAGTATAATTCTGCCCTTGTCGGCATGGTGTCGGCAAGTAAGTATTTAACTCAACAGGACGAGAAAGTATGCCAACTATCAACCAATTGGTACGCAAAGGCCGTCAAAAGCCTGTGTACGTAAACAAAGTACCTGCACTGGAAGCTTGCCCGCAAAAACGCGGCGTGTGTACCCGTGTATACACTACCACCCCTAAAAAACCTAACTCTGCATTGCGTAAAGTATGTAAAGTTCGTCTGACCAACGGTTTCGAAGTGATTTCATACATCGGCGGTGAAGGCCACAACTTGCAAGAGCATAGTGTCGTACTTATCCGCGGCGGTCGTGTAAAAGACTTGCCGGGTGTACGTTACCATACCGTACGTGGCTCTTTGGACACTGCAGGTGTTAAAGACCGTAAACAAGCCCGTTCTAAATACGGTGCGAAGCGTCCTAAGTAATTCGGACTTCATTAGGCACGTCGGCCGCCTAGTTTGAAAAAACGGCCGAGTAAGTGAATGTCTTTTTGGGCATTCATGGGAATGGTCCCAACTGAATAGATTTAAAGGAAATTAATATGCCACGTCGTAGAGAAGTCCCTAAGCGCGATGTTCTGCCAGATCCTAAATTCGGCAGCGTTGAGCTGACTAAATTCATGAACGTATTGATGATTGACGGTAAGAAATCGGTTGCAGAGCGCATTGTGTACGGTGCATTGGAGCAAATCGAGAAAAAAACCGGCAAAACAGCAATTGAAGTATTTAATGAAGCTATTGCCAATGCCAAACCTATCGTGGAAGTGAAAAGCCGTCGTGTAGGTGGTGCAAACTACCAAGTTCCTGTTGAGGTTCGTCCTTCACGCCGCTTGGCTTTGGCAATGCGCTGGGTTCGCGATGCGGCCCGTAAGCGTGGTGAGAAATCAATGGATCTGCGATTAGCAGGTGAATTGATTGATGCATCTGAAGGTCGTGGTGGTGCGTTGAAAAAACGTGAAGAAGTACACCGTATGGCCGAAGCCAACAAAGCATTCTCTCACTTCCGTTTCTAATTTAGAAAGGCTAATCAAATGGCTCGTAAGACCCCAATCAGCCTGTACCGCAATATCGGTATTTCTGCCCATATTGACGCGGGTAAAACAACCACGACCGAACGTATTTTGTTCTACACCGGTTTGACACACAAACTGGGTGAAGTGCATGACGGTGCGGCAACGACCGACTACATGGAACAAGAGCAAGAGCGTGGTATTACCATTACTTCTGCTGCAGTGACTTCATACTGGTCAGGTATGGCAAAACAGTTCAAAGAGCACCGTTTCAACATCATCGACACTCCGGGACACGTTGACTTTACCGTAGAGGTAGAGCGTTCCATGCGCGTATTGGACGGCGCGGTAATGGTTTACTGCGCGGTAGGTGGTGTACAGCCTCAGTCTGAAACCGTATGGCGTCAAGCAAACAAATACAAAGTACCGCGTTTGGCGTTTGTAAACAAGATGGACCGTCAAGGTGCCAACTTCTTCCGTGTTGTTGAGCAAATGAAAACTCGCTTGCGCGCAAATCCAGTGCCAATCGTAATTCCGGTTGGTGCCGAAGAAGGCTTTGAAGGCGTAGTTGACCTGCTGAAAATGAAAGCCATTATTTGGAATGAAGCCGACAAAGGCGTAACTTTCGAATACGGCGACATCCCGGCTGATTTGGTTGACACTGCTGAAGAATGGCGTCAAAACATGATTGAAGCTGCTGCAGAAGCCAACGAAGAGTTGATGGATAAATACTTGGGCGGTGAAGATCTGACTGAAGAAGAAATCGTTGGCGCTTTACGTCAACGTACTTTGGCCGGTGAAATTCAGCCTATGTTGTGTGGATCAGCGTTTAAAAACAAGGGTGTTCAACGTATGTTGGATGCTGTGGTTGAGTTACTGCCTGCGCCTACCGATATTCCACCGGTACAAGGTGTGAATCCTTCTAGCGATCTGGCTGATCAACGTGAAGCCAGCGATGAAGCACCATTCTCTGCTTTGGCATTCAAAATGCTGAACGACAAATACGTAGGTAATTTGACCTTTATCCGTGTTTACTCTGGTGTGGTTAAATCTGGCGATACCGTATTGAACTCTGTCAAAGGTACGCGTGAGCGTATCGGCCGTTTGGTACAAATGACTGCTGCTGATCGTACTGAAATCGAAGAAGTACGTGCCGGCGACATCGCTGCCGCTATCGGTTTGAAAGATGTGACCACAGGTGAGACCTTGTGTGCTGAAAATGCACCAATCATCTTGGAGCGTATGGAGTTCCCTGAGCCGGTGATTCACGTTGCTGTTGAGCCAAAAACCAAAGCTGACCAAGAAAAAATGGGTATTGCTTTGAACCGTTTGGCTAAAGAAGACCCTTCATTCCGTGTTCGTACAGACGAAGAGTCAGGTCAAACCATTATTTCCGGTATGGGTGAATTGCACTTGGAAATTATTGTTGACCGTATGAAACGCGAATTCAGCGTAGATGCCAACATTGGTGCACCTCAAGTAGCTTACCGTGAAACCATCCGTAAAGAAGTGGAATCTGAATACAAACACGCTAAACAGTCTGGTGGTAAAGGTCAATATGGCCACGTTGTAATCAAATTGGAACCTATGGAACCAGGAGGTGAAGGCTACGAATTTATCGACGAAATTAAAGGTGGTGTGATTCCTCGCGAATTTATCCCTTCAGTTGATAAAGGTATTCGTGATACTTTACCTAACGGTGTGGTAGCAGGCTTCCCGGTAGTGGATGTCCGCGTACGTTTGGTATTCGGTTCTTCACACGATGTCGACTCGTCTCAATTGGCGTTTGAATTGGCCGCCTCTCAAGCCTTTAAAGAAGGTATGCGTCGCGCTTCTCCAGCATTGTTGGAGCCAATCATGGCTGTTGAAGTGGAAACCCCTGAAGACTATATGGGTGACGTAATGGGTGACTTGAACCGTCGCCGTGGCATTGTATTGGGCATGGATGATGATGGTATCGGCGGTAAAAAAGTACGTGCTGAAGTACCATTGGCTGAAATGTTCGGTTACTCTACCGACTTGCGTTCTGCCACTCAAGGCCGTGCAACTTACTCGATGGAATTCAAAAAATACGCTGAAGCACCTTCGAATGTTGCCGCTGCTGTAACTGAAGCCCGCAAAGGCTAATTAATCAGCCTTTGTAAACAGGCCGTCTGAAATTCTGAATATTGTTTTCAGACGGCCATTGTTCTTTAATTGATCTTTATATGTAAAAGGAATTAGCTCATGGCTAAGGAAAAATTTGAACGTAGCAAACCGCACGTAAACGTTGGCACCATCGGTCACGTTGACCATGGTAAAACCACTCTGACTGCTGCATTGACTACGATTTTGGCTAAAAAATTCGGTGGTGCCGCTAAAGCTTACGACCAAATCGACAATGCACCGGAAGAAAAAGCCCGCGGTATTACCATTAACACCTCTCACGTAGAATACGAAACCGAAACCCGTCACTACGCACACGTAGACTGTCCTGGTCACGCCGACTATGTGAAAAACATGATTACCGGCGCGGCACAAATGGACGGCGCGATTTTGGTGGTATCTGCCGCTGACGGCCCTATGCCGCAAACCCGTGAGCACATCTTGTTGGGTCGCCAAGTAGGTGTACCATACATCTTGGTGTTCATGAACAAATGCGACATGGTTGACGACGAAGAGTTGTTGGAATTGGTTGAAATGGAAATTCGTGACTTGTTGTCAAGCTACGATTTCCCAGGCGACGACTGCCCGATCATCCAAGGTTCTGCGTTGAAAGCGTTGGAAGGCGATGCTGCTTACGAAGCCAAAATCTTTGAATTGGCCGATGCATTGGACAGCTACATCCCAACTCCGGAACGTGCCGTTGACAAACCATTCCTGTTGCCAATCGAAGACGTATTCTCAATTTCTGGCCGTGGTACTGTAGTAACCGGCCGTGTAGAACGCGGTATCATCCATGTAGGTGACGAGATCGAAATCGTTGGTCTGAAAGACACTGCAAAAACCACTTGTACCGGTGTGGAAATGTTCCGCAAATTGCTGGACGAAGGTCAAGCAGGTGACAACGTAGGTGTATTGTTGCGCGGTACCAAACGTGAAGAAGTTGAACGTGGTCAAGTATTGGCTAAACCGGGCTCAATCACTCCGCATACCAAATTCAAAGCAGAAGTATACGTACTGAGCAAAGAAGAAGGTGGCCGTCATACTCCGTTCTTCGCCAACTACCGTCCGCAATTCTACTTCCGTACTACTGACGTTACCGGCGCGGTAACTTTGGAGGAAGGCGTAGAAATGGTAATGCCGGGCGAAAACGTAGCGATTACGGTTGAGCTGATTGCACCAATCGCGATGGAAGAAGGCTTGCGTTTTGCGATTCGTGAAGGTGGCCGTACCGTAGGTGCCGGTGTTGTATCTTCTATCATTGCTTAATAAAGGATATCGATAAATGGCAAATCAAAAAATCCGTATCCGTTTGAAAGCTTATGATTACAGCTTGATTGACCGTTCTGCTCAAGAGATCGTTGAAACTGCTAAACGCACTGGTGCTGTGGTAAAAGGCCCGATTCCTTTGCCAACTAAAATCGAGCGTTTCAATATCTTGCGTTCTCCACACGTGAACAAAACTTCACGTGAACAACTGGAAATCCGCACCCACTTACGCCTGATGGACATCGTGGACTGGACTGACAAAACTACCGATGCGCTGATGAAGCTGGACTTGCCAGCCGGTGTTGATGTAGAAATCAAAGTTCAATAATCATTGCGCTTTTAAAACCGAACGGATAAAACCGTTCGGTTTTATTTTTATATCCGTTTTTATAGAATAATGCCGTCTGAAAGGGAATTGTCGTAATTTTCAGACGGCCTTTTTGATGAAAACGCTAAGTTTTTATTGATATTTTTTTGAAAAGCGGTTTATAATAGCGGACTTGGTACATCTGTGCCAAGTTTTTTATCATTGTCCGAAGACAAGCCAATCGTAGCTTGTCCCTTTACTAAAAGGAAAATAATCATGACTTTAGGTCTGGTTGGACGCAAAGTTGGTATGACCCGCGTGTTTAACGAACAGGGTATTTCTGTTCCGGTAACCGTTTTGGATATGTCTGCTAACCGCGTTACACAAGTAAAATCCAAAGATACTGACGGTTACACTGCCGTACAAGTTACCTTTGGTCAGAAAAAAGCGAATCGTGTCAATAAAACTGAAGCCGGTCACTTTGCAAAAGCAGGTGTTGAGGCTGGTCGCGGTTTGATTGAATTTGCTTTGGCTGAAGAAAAATTGGCTGAATTAAAAGCCGGTGATGAAATCACTGTTTCAATGTTTGAAGCGGGTCAATTGGTTGATGTGACCGGTACCTCTAAAGGTAAAGGTTTCTCTGGTACCATCAAACGTCATAACTTTGATTCTCAGCGTACCTCTCACGGTAACTCTCGTTCTCACCGTGTTCCCGGTTCTATTGGTATGGCTCAAGACCCTGGTCGTGTATTCAAAGGTAAACGCATGGCCGGCCAATACGGCAATACTAAATCAACCGTTCAAAAATTGGAAGTTGTGCGTGTAGACGCTGAACGCCAATTGCTATTGGTTAAGGGCGCGGTTCCTGGTTCGATTAACAGTGATGTCGTGGTACGTCCAAGCGTGAAAGTAGGTGCGTAATGGAATTAAAAGTTATTGACGCTAAAGGACAGATTTCAGGCAGCTTGGCTGTTTCTGATGTTTTGTTTGCTCGTGAATACAATGAAGCATTGGTGCATCAGCTGGTAAATGCGTTTTTGGCAAATGCCCGCTCAGGTAGCCGTTCACAAAAAACCCGTGCTGAAGTAAAACACTCAACCAAAAAACCATGGCGCCAAAAAGGTACTGGTCGTGCTCGTTCAGGTATGACTTCATCTCCGTTGTGGCGTAAAGGTGGTCGTGCATTTCCTAACAAATCTGACGAAAATTTCACTCAAAAAGTGAATCGTAAAATGTACCGTGCCGGTATGGCGACTATTTTGTCTCAATTGGCTCGTGACGAACGTTTGTTTGCAATCGATGCATTGAATGCAAATACACCTAAAACCAAAGAATTTGCTGAGCAAGTGAAAAATTTGGGTTTGGAGCAAGTGCTGTTTGTAACCAAACAGTTGGATGAGAATGTTTACTTGGCTTCACGCAATTTACCGAATGTGCTGGTTTTGGAAGCTCAACAAGTTGATCCTTACAGCTTGTTGCGTTACAAAAAAGTAATCATGACTAAAGATGCGGTTGCACAATTAGAGGAGCAATGGGTATGAATCAACAACGTTTGACTCAAGTGATTTTGGCACCTATCGTTTCTGAAAAAAGCAACGTATTGGCTGAAAAACGTAATCAAATGACGTTTAAAGTATTGGCAAATGCAACGAAACCTGAAATCAAAGCAGCTGTTGAATTGCTGTTTGGTGTAGAAGTTGCTTCTGTGACTACTGTTACCATTAAAGGTAAAACTAAACGTTTTGGTCGTACTTTGGGCCGTCGCAGCGATGTTAAAAAAGCTTATGTAAGCTTGGCTGCTGGTCAAGAGTTGAATTTGGAAGCCGCTGCTGCAGCTGCAGAATAAGGAATATAGAAAATGGCAATCGTTAAAATGAAGCCAACTTCTGCAGGTCGTCGCGGCATGGTTCGCGTAATTGCAGAAGGCTTGCACAAAGGTGCACCTTATGCACCTTTATTGGAAAAGAAACATTCTACTGCCGGTCGTAACCACAATGGTCACATCACCACTCGTCATAAAGGTGGTGGCCATAAACAACACTACCGCGTAGTTGACTTTAAACGTAATAAAGATGGTATCCCTGCAAAAGTAGAGCGTATTGAGTACGATCCTAACCGTACTGCTTTCATCGCTTTATTGTGCTATGCAGATGGCGAACGCCGTTACATCATTGCGCCACGTGGCATTCAAGCGGGTGCAGTATTGGTTTCTGGTGCGGAAGCTGCGATTAAAGTTGGTAATACTTTGCCAATCCGTAACATCCCTGTTGGTACTACTATTCACTGTATCGAAATGAAACCAGGTAAAGGTGCGCAAATTGCACGGTCTGCCGGTGCTTCTGCTGTCTTGTTGGCAAAAGAAGGTGTATACGCTCAAGTACGTTTGCGTTCGGGTGAAGTGCGTAAAATCCATGTTGACTGCCGTGCTACCATTGGCGAAGTGGGTAACGAAGAGCAAAGCCTGAAAAAAATCGGTAAAGCCGGTGCCAATCGTTGGCGCGGTATCCGTCCTACTGTCCGTGGTGTTGTGATGAACCCTGTTGATCACCCTCATGGTGGTGGTGAAGGCCGTACTGGTGAAGCGCGCGAACCAGTTAGCCCATGGGGTACTCCTGCCAAGGGTTACCGTACTCGTAATAACAAACGCACGGATAATATGATTGTTCGTCGTCGTTACTCAAATAAAGGTTAATTAATATGGCTCGTTCATTGAAAAAAGGCCCATATGTAGACCTGCATTTGCTGAAAAAAGTAGATGCTGCTCGTGCAAGCAACGATAAGCGCCCAATTAAAACTTGGTCGCGTCGTTCTACCATTTTGCCTGATTTTATCGGTTTGACTATTGCTGTTCATAATGGCCGTACTCACGTACCTGTATTCATCAGTGATAATATGGTCGGTCACAAATTGGGTGAATTCTCATTGACCCGTACCTTTAAAGGCCATTTGGCTGATAAAAAGGCTAAAAAGAAATAAGGTGAATCATGAGAGTAAATGCACAACATAAAAATGCCCGTATTTCAGCTCAAAAAGCTCGCTTGGTAGCTGATTTGATTCGTGGTAAAGGCGTTGACCAAGCTTTGAATATCTTAACATTCAGCCCTAAAAAAGGTGCGGAGTTGATTAAAAAAGTTTTGGAATCAGCGATTGCTAATGCCGAACACAATAATGGTGCGGACATTGATGAGCTGAAAGTGGTAACTATCTTCGTTGACAAAGGCCCAAGCTTGAAACGTTTTCAAGCTCGTGCAAAAGGTCGCGGTAACCGCATTGAAAAACAAACTTGTCATATTAATGTGACAGTGGGCAACTAAGGAAAAGACTATGGGACAAAAGATTAACCCTACAGGATTTCGCCTGGCGGTAACTAAAGACTGGTCTTCAAAATGGTTTGCTAAAAGCAACGAATTTGCGACTGTATTAAAACAAGATATTGATGTTCGTAATTATCTGCGTGCCCGTTTGGCGAATGCCTCTGTTGGCCGCGTAGTCATTGAGCGTCCTGCTAAATCTGCACGTATTACCATTCACTCGGCTCGCCCAGGTGTAGTTATTGGTAAAAAAGGTGAGGGCATCGAAATTTTGAAACGTGATCTGCAAGCCTTGATGGGTGTGCCTGTTCACGTGAATATCGAAGAAATCCGCAAGCCTGAATTGAATGCACAAATCATTGCAGACGGTATTGCCCAGCAATTGGAAAAGCGCGTTCAATTCCGCCGCGCAATGAAACGTTCTATGCAAAACGCAATGCGTGCTGGTGCCAAAGGCATCAAAATCATGACTTCTGGTCGTCTGAACGGTGCAGATATCGCACGTAGTGAATGGTATCGTGAAGGCCGTGTGCCTTTGCATACTTTGCGTGCAAACGTTGATTACGCGACTAGTGAAGCCAACACTACTTATGGCGTGTTAGGTCTGAAAGTTTGGGTTTACACTGAAGGCAACGATAAAGCTGCCGCAAAACCTGAGCAAGAGAAGAAACAAAGAAAGGCAGGTGGTCGTCATGCTGCAGCCAACTAGACTCAAATACCGTAAACAGCACAAAGGTCGTAACACCGGTATCGCTAATCGCGGTAACAAAGTAAGTTTCGGCGAATTTGGTTTGAAAGCAGTAGGTCGTGGCCGTTTAACTGCTCGTCAAATTGAAGCTGCACGTCGTACGATGACTCGTCACATTAAACGTGGCGGTCGTATTTGGATTCGTGTATTCCCTGATAAACCGATTACTGAAAAACCTATTCAAGTTCGTATGGGTGGCGGTAAAGGTAATGTTGAATATTACGTTGCTGAAATCAAACCAGGCAAAGTTTTGTATGAAATGGATGGCGTACCAGAAGCATTAGCTCGTGAAGCTTTTGAATTGGCTGCGGCAAAATTGCCTATTCCTACAACCTTTGTAGTAAGACAGGTAGGTCAATAATGAAAGCAAATGAATTGAAAGACAAATCTGTTGAGCAATTGAATGCTGATTTGCTTGACTTGTTGAAAGCACAATTTGGTTTGCGTATGCAAAATGCCACTGGTCAGTTGGGTAAACCAAGCGAATTAAAACGTGTGCGTCGCGATATTGCTCGTATCAAAACCATTTTAACTGAAAAAGGTGCTAAGTAATGAGCGTAGAAAAAAATGTTCGTACTTTGCAAGGCAAAGTAGTAAGCGACAAAATGGATAAAACCGTAACAGTATTGGTTGAGCGCAAAGTGAAACATCCTTTATACGGTAAGATTATTCGTTTGTCTTCCAAAGTTCATGCTCATGATGAAAACAATGAGTATGGCATTGGCGACATCGTGGTAATCGCAGAATCTCGTCCATTGTCAAAAACCAAATCTTGGGTTGTTAAAGAGCTGGTTGAGAAGGCGCGTACTGTTTAATTTTTGATACAGTAATGCACTTATTAAGAAACGAAGTCTTGCAGCAAATCTAATTTGCGTGTAAACTTCGTTTCTTATCTTTCAGTTTCTTCTGAGAGTTTCTTCCCGTCGGGATCCAAGACTGGTTTACTAGAACCGAGAAGGTTTCATGTGATAGTAACTTAACTCTAAGTTATGAGTCAGATGAAAAAGGTAAATTAAGTTGGTTAATTTAAAGGTAATAACATGATTCAAATGCAGACCATCTTAGATGTGGCTGATAACTCTGGTGCGCGTCGCGTTATGTGCATTAAAGTATTGGGCGGATCTAAGCGTCGCTATGCTTCGGTTGGCGATATTATTAAAGTTGCAGTTAAAGACGCTGCACCTCGTGGCCGTGTTAAAAAAGGTGATGTATACAATGCAGTAGTTGTTCGCACTGCCAAAGGTGTTCGTCGTCCGGATGGCGCGTTGATTAAGTTTGATAACAATGCGGCTGTATTGTTGAATAATAAGCTTGAGCCTCTAGGTACCCGTATTTTTGGTCCAGTTACTCGTGAATTGCGTACTGAACGTTTCATGAAAATTGTTTCATTGGCACCTGAAGTTTTATAAGGAAAATAAGCGATGAACAAAATTATTAAAGGCGATAAAGTAGTCGTTATTGCTGGTAAAGATAAAGGTAAACAAGGTCAAGTAGCTCGCATCTTGGGTGATAAAATTGTTGTTGAAGGTGTAAACGTAGTTAAGCGCCATCAAAAACCAAATCCTATGCGTGGTGTTGAAGGTGGCATTATTGCTAAAGAAATGCCTCTGGCAATTTCAAATGTTGCGATTTTAAATCCTGAAACCAATAAAGCTGATCGTGTTGGTATTAAATTGATTGAGAGCGAAGGTAAAGTTAAACGCGTTCGTTTCTTTAAATCTAATGGCTCTATCATCGGAGCATAAGGAGATGTCATGGCTCGTTTGAGAGAGTATTATAAAGATACGGTAGTGCCTGAGCTGGTAAAACAGTTTGGGTACAAATCCATTATGGAAGTCCCTCGCATTGAGAAAATTACCTTGAATATGGGTGTTGGTGAGGCTGTTGCTGATAAAAAAGTAATGGAACACGCTGTATCAGATTTGGAGAAAATTGCTGGTCAAAAACCAGTAGTAACTGTTGCACGTAAGTCTATTGCAGGCTTTAAAATTCGTGATAACTACCCTGTAGGTTGTAAAGTAACTTTGCGCCGCGATCAAATGTTTGAATTCTTGGATCGTTTGGTTACTATCGCATTGCCTCGTGTACGTGACTTCCGTGGTGTGAGTGGCAAGTCTTTTGATGGTCGCGGCAATTACAATATGGGTGTACGTGAACAAATCATTTTCCCGGAAATTGAATACGAT
This sequence comes from Neisseria weixii, assembly GCF_002327085.1. Taxonomy (GTDB): domain Bacteria; phylum Pseudomonadota; class Gammaproteobacteria; order Burkholderiales; family Neisseriaceae; genus Neisseria; species Neisseria weixii. The sequence continues at coordinate 191,297 of NZ_CP023429.1, forward strand.
AAAATTGATGCTTTGCGTGGTTTGAATATCACCATTACGACTACCGCCAAAACTGATGAAGAAGCGAAAGCTTTGTTATCTTTATTTAAATTTCCGTTTAAAGGTTAACCATGGCTAAGAAAGCACTTATTAATCGCGAGCTGAAACGTCAAGCTTTAGCGAAAAAATATGCAGCTAAGCGTGAAGAGATTTTTGCTGTTATTAATGATTCGAATGCTTCTGATGAAGAACGTTTTGAAGCTCGTTTGAAATTCCAAGCAATTCCACGCAATGCAGCTCCTGTACGCCAACGTCGTCGTTGCGCACTGACAGGCCGTCCTCGTGGCACTTTCCGTAAATTCGGTTTGGGTCGTATTAAAATCCGTGAAATTGCCATGCGTGGCGAAATCCCGGGTGTTGTAAAAGCTAGCTGGTAATAGGAGTATTAATAATGAGTATGCATGATCCTATTTCCGATATGTTGACTCGTATCCGCAATGCGCAACGTGCTAATAAAGTATCAGTTGCCATGCCTTCTTCAAAATTAAAATGCGCGATTGCAAAAGTTTTGAAAGAAGAAGGTTATATCGAGGACTTTGCAGTTTCTGCTGATACAAAACCAGTATTGGAAATTCAACTGAAATACTATGCAGGTCGCCCTGTTATTGAGCAAATTAAACGTGTTTCACGTCCTGGTTTGCGTATTTATAAAGCTTCGAGCGAGATTTCAAGTGTCATGAATGGCTTGGGTGTTGCTATCGTAAGTACTTCTAAAGGTGTAATGACTGATCGTAAAGCACGCTCTGAGGGTGTGGGTGGTGAGTTGTTGTGCATCGTTGCCTAGTGGAGAATTATATATAATGTCACGCGTAGCTAAAAATCCAGTGACTGTTCCTGCTGGTGTAGAAGTAAAATTTGGAACAGACACATTGGTTGTTAAGGGTAAAAATGGCGAATTGTCATTTCCTTTGAATTCTGATGTCGATATTAAATTAGAAGACGGTGTGTTAACTTTTGCTGCGGCAAACAATACCAAACAGGCAAATGCAATGTCTGGTACCGCTCGTGCTTTGGTTAATAACATGGTTAAAGGTGTTTCTGAAGGTTTTGAGAAAAAACTTCAATTAATTGGTGTGGGTTATCGTGCTCAAGCTCAAGGCAAAACTTTGAATTTGTCTTTGGGTTTTTCTCATCCAATCGTTTACGAAATGCCTGAAGGTGTTTCTGTTCAAACTCCTAGTCAAACTGAAATCGTTCTGACTGGTGCGGATAAACAGACTGTTGGTCAAGTTGCTGCTGAAATTCGTGCATTCCGTTCTCCTGAGCCTTACAAAGGTAAAGGTGTACGTTATGTAGGTGAAGTAGTGGTGATGAAAGAAGCCAAGAAAAAATAATTGAGGTTCACTAATGAATAAACATGCAACCCGACTCCGTCGTGCACGCAAAACCCGTGCCCGTATCGCGGACTTGAAAATGGTAAGATTATGCGTGTTCCGCACCAATAATCATATTTATGCTCAAGTAATTAGTGCTGAAGGTGATAAAGTATTGGCTCAAGCCTCTACCTTGGAATCTGAAGTACGTAGTAGCTTAAAATCAGGCAGCAATGTTGAAGCAGCTGCATTGATTGGCAAACGTATTGCAGAAAAAGCAAAAGCAGCAGGTGTAGAGAAAGTTGCTTTTGACCGTTCCGGTTTCCAATATCACGGCCGTGTAAAAGCATTAGCTGAAGCTGCTCGTGAAAATGGTTTAAGCTTCTAAATATTTGGAGACTTTCAGATGGCAAAACATGAAATTGAAGAACGCGGTGACGGCTTAATCGAAAAAATGGTTGCCGTAAACCGTGTAACAAAAGTCGTTAAGGGCGGCCGTATTATGGCTTTCTCTGCACTGACTGTAGTAGGTGATGGCGATGGCCGCATCGGTATGGGCAAAGGCAAATCTAAAGAAGTGCCTGTAGCCGTTCAAAAAGCAATGGACCAAGCTCGTCGCTCTATGATTAAAGTGCCTTTGAAAAATGGTACGATTCATCATGAAGTAATTGGTCGTCATGGTGCTACCCGTGTATTTATGCAACCTGCAAAAGAGGGTAGCGGTGTCAAAGCTGGTGGTCCAATGCGTTTAGTATTTGATGCAATGGGCATCCACAACATCTCTGCTAAAGTACATGGTTCTACCAATCCTTACAACATTGTACGCGCTACATTAGACGGCTTATCAAAATTGTATACTCCTGCTGATATTGCTGCTAAACGTGGTTTGACAGTAGAAGATATTTTAGGAGCTGGTCATGACTGAGCAGAAAAAAATCAAAGTTACTTTGGTTAAAAGTTTGATTGGTACTATTGAATCTCACCGTGCTTGTGCACGTGGCTTAGGCTTACGTCGTCGTGAGCATACCGTTGAGGTTTTGGATACCCCTGAAAACCGTGGTATGATTAATAAAATCAGCTACTTGTTGAAAGTGGAGTCTTAATATGTTTTTGAATACTATCCAACCAGCTGAAGGTGCAACCCATTCAGCACGCCGTGTTGGTCGCGGTATTGGTAGTGGTTTAGGTAAAACCGGTGGTCGTGGCCATAAAGGCCAAAAAAGCCGTTCCGGTGGCTTTCATAAAGTAGGTTTTGAAGGCGGTCAAATGCCTTTACAACGTCGTTTACCTAAGCGTGGCTTTAAATCTTTGACTGCTTCAGCAAATGCAGAAGTACGTTTAAGTGAGTTGGTTTTGGTTGCGGTATCAGAAATTGACTTGTTGGTATTGAAACAAGCAGGTTTGGTTCCTGCAAATGCTACTAATGTAAAAGTAATTGCTTCTGGTGAAGTTTCAAAAGCTGTTACTTTAAAAGGCATTAAAGCAACTAAAGGCGCACGAGCAGCAATTGAAGCTGCCGGTGGTAAAGTTGAAGAATAAGGCTTAAATTACAGTGGCTAGTCAACAATCTTCCTCAGGTTTATCTAAATTTGGAGACTTGAAAAAGCGTCTATTGTTCTTAATCGGGGCATTGGTCGTTTTCCGTATTGGTGCTCATATTCCAGTGCCGGGTGTAGATGCTGTTGCATTGGCTAAGTTATACGAAAGCGCTGGAAACGGTATTCTGGGAATGTTAAATATGTTCTCAGGAGGCTCGTTAGAGCGCTTTAGTATATTTGCAATCGGTATTATGCCGTATATTTCAGCTTCGATTATTGTGCAGCTTGCTTCTGAAATACTTCCTTCCTTGAAGGCGCTGAAAAAAGAAGGCGAGGCTGGGCGTAAAATCATTACGAAATACACGCGGTATGGTACTGTGTTGCTGGCTATTCTGCAAAGTTTTGGTGTAGCAACCTTCGTTTTTCAACAAGGTATTGTCGTTGCAAATCAGTTGGAATTTTATATCTCAACAGTAGTGTGTTTGGTTACCGGTACCATGTTCTTAATGTGGTTGGGCGAGCAAATTACTGAAAGAGGTATCGGCAACGGTATTTCATTGATTATTACTGCGGGTATTGCTGCCGGTATTCCGGCAGGGATTCTCCAGCTCTGGACATTAACCAGCCAAGGTGCGATGAGTATGTTGATGGCGGTGTCTATTGTAATCGGTGCATTTTTGCTGATTTATATTGTGGTTTATTTTGAAAGTGCGCAACGTAAAATTCCTGTTCATTATGCCAAACGACAATTTGGTCATGTTGGGCAAGGTCAAAATACGCATATGCCTTTCAAATTAAATATGGCTGGAGTTATTCCGCCAATTTTCGCTTCTAGTATTATTCTGTTCCCTTCTACCTTGTTAAGTTGGTTTGGTTCAAACAATACAGATAGTATGTTGCATAAAGTTGCTGCCATGCTCCAACATGGTCAACCGCTTTATATTCTGATATTTGCAGCAACGATTATTTTCTTCTGTTATTTTTATACGGCATTGGTATTCAGCCCGAAGGAAATGGCGGAAAATTTGAAAAAGAGTGGGGCTTTTGTACCAGGTATTCGCCCAGGTGATCAAACCTCTAGATACTTAGAGAAGGTAGTATTGTATTTAACCCTTTTTGGTGCTTTATACATTACCATCATCTGTTTGATTCCTGAATTCTTAACGACGGCATTAAATGTACCTTTCTATTTGGGCGGTACTTCGCTATTAATTTTGGTTGTGGTAACGATGGATTTTAGTACACAAATTAATTCCTATCGTATGACCCAGCAATATGAAAGCCTAATGAATCGACCCGATATGAAATCATTATCACGTAAGTAAGACTATGGCTAAAGAAGATACCATACAAATGCAAGGCGAAATTCTTGAAACTTTGCCGAATGCAACATTCAAAGTTAAACTCGAGAACGACCATGTGGTTTTAGGTCATATTTCCGGAAAAATGCGTATGCACTACATTCGAATTTCTCCGGGTGATAAAGTAACCGTTGAGTTAACGCCTTATGATTTAACCCGTGCTCGTATCGTATTCAGAGCAAGATAGACTGTATAAAGGAAAAAAAATGCGTGTACAACCTTCTGTAAAGAAAATTTGCCGTAACTGCAAAATTATTCGTCGTAATCGCGTAGTTCGTGTGATTTGTACTGATCCACGTCACAAACAACGTCAAGGTTAAGAGAGCTTATTTCTCTTAATTTGATTTTGTGGTATAGTGACACACTTTGCCCTAAAAGGAAAAAATATGGCTCGTATTGCAGGGGTGAATATCCCTAATAATGCCCATATCGTTATTGGCTTGCAAGCTATTTACGGTATTGGTGCGACTCGTGCTAAATTGATTTGCGAGGCTGCAAGTATTGCTCCTACCGTAAAAGCAAAAGATTTGGACGAGGCTCAATTGGACGCTTTGCGTGAACAAGTTGCTAAATATGAAGTTGAAGGTGACTTGCGCCGTGAGGTAACGATGAGCATCAAACGATTGATGGATATGGGTTGCTATCGCGGCTTCCGTCATCGTCGTGGCTTACCTTGTCGCGGTCAACGCACTCGCACAAATGCACGTACCCGTAAAGGTCCGCGCAAAGCGATTGCCGGTAAGAAATAATTTTTAAGGAATTTTAAGGAAATTGATTAATGGCTAAAGCAAACACAGCTTCGCGTGTACGTAAAAAAGTACGTAAAACCGTAAGCGAAGGTATTGTGCATGTCCATGCATCTTTTAACAATACCATCATTACAATCACTGACCGTCAAGGCAATGCATTGTCTTGGGCTACCTCTGGCGGCGCTGGTTTTAAAGGTTCACGTAAAAGTACACCGTTTGCAGCTCAAGTAGCTGCAGAAGCAGCTGGTAAAGTTGCCCAAGAGTATGGCGTTAAAAATTTAGAAGTTCGCATTAAAGGCCCGGGTCCAGGTCGTGAATCTTCTGTACGTGCGCTCAACGCTCTTGGTTTCAAGATTACCAGCATTACCGACGTTACCCCGTTGCCTCATAACGGTTGCCGTCCACCTAAAAAACGTCGTATTTAATATTGGAGTGATTTGAAACATGGCACGTTATATTGGCCCTAAATGTAAATTAGCACGCCGTGAAGGTACAGATCTGTTTTTGAAGAGTGCACGTCGCTCTTTAGAGTCAAAATGCAAAATGGATTCTGCACCAGGTCAGCACGGTGCTAAAAAACCACGTTTGTCAGACTATGGTCTGCAATTGCGTGAAAAACAAAAAATTCGTCGTATCTACGGCGTATTAGAACGTCAATTCCGTCGTTATTTTGCAGAAGCTTCACGCCGCAAAGGTTCTACTGGTGAATTGTTGCTGCAATTGTTGGAATCTCGTTTAGACAATGTTGTATACCGCATGGGCTTCGGCTCTACTCGTGCAGAAGCCCGTCAATTGGTTTCTCACAAAGCGATTACCGTTAACGGACAAGTTGTGAATATCCCTTCTTTCCAAGTTGAAGCCGGTGATGTTGTAGCTATCCGCGAGAAAGCTAAAAAACAAGTACGCATCCAAGAAGCTTTGAGTTTGGCAACTCAAATTGGTTTGCCTAGTTGGGTTTCAGTTAATGCAGATAAATTGGAAGGTGTATTCAAAAATATGCCGGATCGCTCAGAATTGACTGGCGATATTAATGAACAGCTGGTGGTAGAGTTCTACTCTAAATAATGCTAGCTCAGTGAGGGACAGTTAAATGCAAAATAGCACAACCGAATTTTTGAAACCTCGTCAAATTGATGTAGATACTTTATCTACCACACGTGCAAAAGTTTCAATGCAGCCGTTTGAACGTGGTTTTGGTCACACTTTAGGTAATGCTTTGCGTCGTATCTTACTGTCATCCATGAATGGTTTTGCACCAACTGAAGTGGCTATTACTGGTGTGTTGCATGAATATTCTACTGTTGACGGTGTTCAAGAAGATGTTGTAGACATTTTGTTAAACATTAAAGGTATCGTATTTAAGTTGCACGGTCGTAGCCAAGTTCAGTTGACTTTGAAAAAATCAGGTGCCGGTGCAGTGATTGCTGGGGACATCGAATTACCGCATGATGTGGAAATTTTGAATCCAGAGCACGTGATTTGCCACTTATCCAATAATGGCCAAGTGGAAATGGAAATCAAAGTTGAGCAAGGCCGTGGTTACCAATCTGTTTCAGGTCGTCGTGTTGTTCGCGATGAAAACAAACAGATTGGTGCGATTCAGTTGGATGCGAGTTTTTCGCCCATCAGCCGTGTTAGCTTTGAAGTTGAACCTGCACGCGTAGAGCAACGTACCGACTTGGATAAATTGGTTTTGGATATCGAAACTGATGGTTCTATTGACCCGGAGGAGGCTGTACGCAGTGCCGCACGTATTTTAATTGATCAAATGTCTATCTTTGCTGATTTGCAAGGTACACCGGTTGAAGAGGTTGAAGAAAAAGCCCCTCCAATCGATCCTATCCTGTTACGTCCGGTAGATGATTTGGAATTAACTGTACGTTCAGCTAATTGTCTGAAAGCTGAAGATATTTATTATATTGGCGATTTGATTCAACGTACTGAAACCGAGCTTCTCAAAACTCCGAATTTGGGTCGTAAATCTTTGAATGAAATCAAAGAAGTGTTGGCCTCTAAAGGTCTAACATTAGGTTCAAAATTAGAAGCTTGGCCGCCTGTAGGCTTAGAAAAGCCGTAAGTTTGAAGATTAAAGGATAATGACATGCGTCATCGTAATGGTAACCGCAAATTAAACCGTACCAGCAGCCATCGCGCTGCGATGCTGCGCAATATGGCAAATTCTTTGTTGACTCACGAAACTATCGTGACCACTTTGCCTAAAGCAAAAGAATTGCGCCGCGTGGTAGAGCCCTTGATTACTTTGGGTAAAAAACCTTCTTTAGCAAACCGTCGTTTGGCATTTGACCGTACTCGTGATCGCGATGTAGTGGTTAAATTGTTTGACGAATTGGGTTCACGTTTCGCTGCCCGTAACGGCGGCTATGTTCGTGTACTAAAATACGGTTTTCGTAAAGGTGACAATGCGCCTTTGGCGTTGGTGGAATTGGTTGACAAAGCAACTGAAGCAGCTGAATAAACCACACAAAATTGAAAACACCATCTATTTATTTTAAATAGATGGTGTTTTCTTTTTAAATACTGTTTGGGATATTTTGATGCTTGAATCAGCTTTGAAATATTTTTCATAAGGAGAGACCTTTGCAACCTCCCCCTAAGAAAAATCTCTAAATTCCTCCAGCAAGAATTGAGAGGATTTTTCACCATGTCTGGTTTCTTCTATCATTCAACATAAACCCTTATAGCCAATATATGACCGTTTTCCTTTGTTCAAAATACTCCGACTTCTTGATTGGCAAGCAATTGAACAAAGACTTGTCAGTCATAAAACCCGCTATATACGCGACAACGGTGGTCGTCTTACGGATCCGTTGTTGCCGATGTTTCGTGCGGTTTTGCTCGGGCATAAGCACAATCATGAATTTTGAGAGAAAGTCAGCTAGCAGACGGCATTATGCGTAAAGCGCATCGTGGTAAACCTTTGGGGCGTGAAGAGATTGAGCGTAATAAAGATCTCGCGAGAATCCGTTATCGGGCGGAATAGAATTTTGCCATTTTCCCCCGTATATTTTAGGTGTAAATGGGCGAGTTACTTTGGACTGGAAAAGGCCTAAGGGCAAATGGGTTTGAAAGTGATTTGTTTGAATTTGTTGAAAGCAGCGAACAGGCTAAAGTTTGTTGCGTCTATTGCTGCCTGAAAAGGTGGTGGGCTACTTGAAAAAGTGGCTGCTTGGATAGAGTATGCGTATTAATTTTGTTTTATTTTCTGTTTAAACAATAAAAACCTCCAAAACAAGTAGATTGTTTTGGAGGTTTTTTAAAGGTCTAGGCCTGAGAGAGGTTTGTAAAATATTGGATTTGAGTACAGTTTGAGGTGAGAATGGTCAAGAGAAGTGCAGATACATCACAGTTAGGCGAGTTTTCGGGCAGCCCATACCGGAAAATGTGCCAAAGATAAGAAGCATAAAAACGATTCCGTTCCAATTCTAGCTTTCAATACGGCTGTTACCCATTGGCTTTGATTGATTTAAGCCATTTTGATAAATCATGTTGTGGGTTCATTAAGCCATAGCGCTCAAACGCATCCAAAATCACCAGTTGCGCGTCGTTCATCATTACATCACTCAACATCGCCTCTATGACCTGATTAATCTTCATTAATTCAAATCCGGCCACTTCACCGTCTTGATTTTCAGGAACGACATCGCTGGATAATACCGTGTCGAAGATATAGAGAATTTCATTATGCAAACCGCGGGAAACGGAACGCAGGCTGTGTAATTGATTCTGCAGTTTTAGATGTTGCAGATGATGAGGTGATAATCCTGCTTCTTCTTCGCTCTCGCGCAGTATGGTTGCAGTAATATCTTCACCACAGGATACGCCGCCACCGACCAAATTATCGAGTTTATTCGGATCAACGGCTTTATGCTCGCTTCTGCGGCCAATCCACAGCTGCCATTCACCGTCTTTAAAAGTGAAACCATTTAAATGCACCGCTTTACTCATCAAGCCTAACGGGCGGAATGCGGCACGTTCGAGTGTGAACAAGATGCTATCTTGATAGCAAACATCAAAACGTTCATCGCGCCATCCATGCAATATGCCCAGTTGCTTCCAGTCATGCGCCATGTGTTGAAGCGCATCGCCTAGGCTCAGCCAGTTGTCTGCACATAAATGCATGCCGTCTGAACGCATTTCCCATTCGCCTTGCCAATCTTTTTCAATTTGCGCCTGCCATTGCCCATTCAGACGGCCTAAGGCTAAGCCGTTCAGCCATAAAGTTTGCCATGAGCCATGCAAACCATAATTGGTCTGCGCCCATTGCCACAATTTATCTTGGGTTGTATCGTCTAAAACATGAACAAATTGAGGAGCTGCAGACATATTGTTTCACCTTATCATTTGTGTTTCAGATTGTAACGGGTTTATTCGGATTTGCAACTGCCACATTCCCAATCGCCGTCTATGCTGATACGCGGCGATGGTGCAAACCATGTTAATATTGTGAAAAATGATTTCAGACGGCCTATTCAATCATCGGCCATATATTTTTAACTTTATTTCATTTGATAATACATGAAAAACATTGGACTTTTCGGAGGCACGTTTAATCCCATTCACAACGGCCATCTGCACATCGGGCAAGCATTTGCTGACGAAATCGGCTTAGACACGGTTATTTTTTTACCGGCAGGCGATCCTTACCACAAACCACAAAATACGCAAACGCCGGCTAAACACCGCTTTATCATGACAGAATTGGCCATTGCCGATGAACCACGTTTTGCACTCAGTGATTGCGATATGGTACGTGAAGGGGCAACCTATACCTTTGATACCGTGCAGGTTTTCCGTCAGCAATTTCCAGCCGCCACATTATGGTGGCTGTTGGGCAGTGACAGCTTGATGAAGCTGCACACTTGGAAAAAATGGCAAACCTTGGTGCAGCAAGTTAACATCGCTGTGGCTATGCGAGAAGGCGACAGTTTGAACCAAACGCCGCGTGAGCTGCACGCATGGCTGGGCGAAGCCTTGCAAAGCGGCCGCGTGCGGATTTTACAGGCGCCGTTATACAACATCAGTTCCACACAAATCCGTGCGGCTTTAGAAAACCAATCCCTTTCAGACGGCCTGATTCCGTCCTCGGTCGCGCGTTATATCCAGCAGCACGGTTTATACCGCTAAGAAGTAAAAATACTATTATTACCCTGTGGGCCGGCTGAGCAAACTCCTTGATAAAATACTGCAAAAAATAGCTTAAATTCAGCCAGATAAGCTATAATGCCGTCTGAAAAACGTAATTTAGGAATAAAATGAACGAACAAGAATTACTCGACTTGCAAAAAATGGTCGAAATCGCAGTAAACGCCTTGGAAGATGTGAAAGCTAAAGACATTTCCGTGTTGGAAACCCAAGAAAAAACCTCGCTTTTTGCGCGCATGATTGTGGCTACCGGCGACAGCACCCGCCAAGTTAAAGCCTTGGCCAACAATGTGGCGGTTGATTTGAAAGAAGCCGGTTTCGAAATTTTGAGCCAAGAAGGCGACACCGGTGAATGGACGCTGGTTGACGCCGGCGATTTGGTGGTACACATTATGTTGCCGGCTGTACGCGATTATTACGACATCGATACACTGTGGGGCGGTAAAAAGCCTGCTTTTGAAGCAGGTATGCAAAAACCTTGGCATGCGGCCGATTAATCTCTAGACCGGATTTCATTGTGAATCAGGCCGTCTGAAACGTACAGACGGCCTGAAGCCTTTGCAAAACAAGATTTGAATACAATTCGGACTTAAAGCAACACAGAAAGCGCAGACATATCAACTGCTCTAATAGACAATTTTTCAGGCAGCGCATAACGAAGGAATGTGCCAAATATGGAAATTTTGCAAAGGTCTCGGCCTGTATTTTCTCATGGATAGATACCGAACATGAACATTACTGTTTTAGCCGTCGGCACCAAAATGCCCAAATGGGTCGATGAAGCTGTCAACGAATACGCTAAACGCTTCGGTCGCGAAGTGAATTACACCTTAAAAGAAATCAAGCCCGAGAAACGCGGTGCCGGTGTGAATGCCGCGCAGGGTATGGCAGCGGAAGAAAAACGCATACTCGAAGCCATTCCACAGGGGGCATTTCTGGTGGTGTTGGATGAGCGCGGCAAAGCGCCGACTTCGGTCGAATTGGCTGAGTATCTCAAAACATGGCAGCAAAACGGCGAACATGTCTGTTTTGTGATTGGTGGTGCAGACGGCATGACCGGCCATCTCAAGCAGCAAGCGCAGCTGATGATGCGCCTGTCCAGCCTGACCATGCCCCACGGTATGGTACGCGTGCTGCTAACCGAGCAGCTTTACCGCGCCGTTTCCATTTTAAATAATCATCCGTATCACCGTGAATAAATGCTGATTTTGGGATAAACAAACTTAGGCCGTCTGTATTTCAGACGGCCTTTCTGGAAGATTGTGTTAACAAATATAAAACTATATCAATCACTTGATTTTGAAAATATTTCTGATACATTTCCATTACAAATCAAATAAACAAACCAAAAGGAACACAATCATGACCAAGACCTTATTAACAATAGGTACGCTGGCAGCATTACTGTTGAGCGCGTGCGGCGGTCAAAACGAAACCAAACCTGCTGAATCAGCACCGGCACCGGCAACGACTTCGGAAGCTCCTGCGGGCAGTGCTAAAGCTGCGGTCGAAGAGCGCGATCGCCTGATGGATATCTTTAAAGAATCTGCCGGTATCATGGGCAAAATGATTAAGGGCGAAACCGCTTATGATGCCGCAGCATTCCAAGCGGCTGCCGATACTTTGGCTGAAAATGCCGATAAACCGTGGCAGCACTATACTCAAGAGAGCGCAAAAGAAGAATCCGATGCCAAACCTGAAGTATGGAGCAAACCGGATCAATTCAAGCAAGAAGCAGACAAATTCATTGCTGCTGCTGCCGCTTTGAAAACGGCTGCTGCCGAAGGTAATTTAGATGCAGTAAAAAGACCGTTTGGCGATGTGGGTCAAAGCTGCAAATCTTGTCACGATTCTTTCCGTGTAGACGACTAATCGCTTAAAAACCACACAACAAGGCCGTCTGAAACAGAATATTAAGCTGTTTCAGACGGCCTTTCTGCATGTGCAGAATTACGGCTTGAGACCTTCGCAAAATCGCCATCTTTGGCACATTTCTTCGTTATGCGCTGCTCGAATCTGGGGGCAAAGGTCTCGGCTTCATGATGATGAAAACTAAGAGGGAATTGATGCGGAATATCTAATATCTATAGCATAATGATTTTCAATGGTTTTAAAGGCCGTCTGAACATATTGAAGCTAAAAACAATTGGATTTTTATCAAATTTAATTTCAATGTTGATGAATAAAGTGCATTATTAAATGTTAAAAATTTCATTATCTATTAATGTTTATATGCGTTAAATTCATTTATAATCATTTAAAATTTGATGTGGTACAGAACTCAGGCATATTTCAAAGTATGGCTGGAACAGTTTATTTATATGATTTTAATGTATAAAAACAAGTTTCATTTTATCAATTAGCTTTATATAACCCATAATTATCCAAGCTTTGGATAAACAAAATAAAAAATGAATTAAGAGGAACCATCATGAAAAAAAGTATTATCACCATCGCCTTGCTGGGTTTAACCGGCCATGCCGTTGCCGATGTAACCCTATACGGCGAAATCCGCAACAGCGTATTTGTAGAGAGCGTCAAGATCAAAGGCAGCAATGGTGTGACTGAAAAAGGCACCGGCACCACCATCAACGACCACTTATTCCGCATCGGTTTCAAAGGCAGCGAGAAACTGAGCGAAGATGCCAAATTGATTTGGCAGATGGAGCAACGGGTTTCGACCGTCAGCCAACACGACGGCTGGGGTACGCGCGATTCGTTTATCGGCTTGGAAGGTGGTTTCGGTAAAATCCGCGTCGGTTATTTGAGCAACCAATACAACGAAATGGTTGATTTGGATAAATGGATTTTCAACCGTGGCAGCGCCTTGGGCTTGAGCAGCTACAACCGCGAAGGCAAACGTTTGGTATCCGCACGTTACGACTCGCCAGTATTTAACGGTTTTCAAGGCATTGTGCAATATGCGCCACGCGACAACAAAAATCCGGGCGACCGTTACACTCACCAACAAGCAGCACAAGACGAACTGCTGCTCGGTTTAAACTACAAGAGTAAAAAAAGCTTTTACCAAAGCGGCCTACAGCCATAAGAAAAACAACTATACCGATGGCAACGGTAAGTTGAAAGACGGCTACATCGTCCGTATCGACGGTGGCCTGTATTTGGGTAATTTGGAAATCGGTGCCGGAGTGCAGCATGTAAAGGCAATGAAAGCGGTAATAAATATTTGAGCCTGCTGACCGGCAACCAAAAAACATTTGACGGCCAAGGCTTGTTTGCCGATAAAACTGAAGCCGTGAAAGTGACCGATGCCGCCATTGCCTTAACTTATCGTACAGGAAACCGGCAACCGCAATTGGTTTACGCGCACGGCTGGGCGGCAAAAGGCGTCAACAGCAAAGATATTTTGGTGGACAAATACGACCAAATCGTGATTGGCGGCGATTACTACATGAGCAAGCGCACGTCGATTCGCGGACAAGCCGGTTACCTGGTGATGGGGATAAAACCCGCTTGAATGCGACCACTACCGGTAAAATCGAACACGGCGGCGTACAAATCGCGTTGCACCATAAATTCTGATTGGTTTTCAATCACGTAATCCAAAAGGCTGTTTGAAAATCTATACCCAAGATTTTTCAGACGGCCTTTTGCTGGGGTACCAACCAACAAACACAGTAAGCAGCTTACACCAGATAATAAAAATCCCTTAGCGTAAACTAAGGGATTTTTGTTGTTGGTTGCGGGAGCAGGATTCGAACCTACGACCTTCGGGTTATGAGCCCGACGAGCTACCATGCTGCTCCATCCCGCGTCAGAAGATGTAACTATACGAGAATAGGGCGGATGTGTCAAGCCTTATTTTGCTAAAAAATATTCGGGGTCATGTGGGCAAGCATGATTTTCTTCAAGCAGGCCGTCTGAAAAGTGGCAAAATGATGGCCGTAAATTGCTTGGTTTGTTTGCGCTTTTCCGCCTTTTTCAGACGGCATTTTGCTATAATCAGGCTTTATTTTCCATGATATAAGCCGAACGCTACATGTCTCAAGCCACGTTTCAACCTGATTTGTCACAAACCCTTTCTAAAGACCGCCATTTTCTGCAAACCGCCTTCAAAAACCCGAAAAAATTCGGCGGCTTGCCCAAAGTCGAAGAAAAATACCGCAAATCGCACGAAATCTATTTAAAACGCCAAGCCGCGCTGCCCAAGCTACAGTATGACGGCACACTGCCGGTGCACGAGCGTTTGAGCGACATCAAAACCGCCATCGCCAACCACCAAGTTACCATCATCTGCGGCGAAACCGGATCGGGCAAAACCACCCAACTGCCGAAAATCTGTCTCGAACTCGGGCGCGGCGCGGCGGGTTTGATCGGGCACACGCAGCCGCGCCGCCTGGCCGCGCGTTCCGTTGCCGAGCGGATTGCCGAAGAATTGGGCAGCAACATCGGCGAAACCGTCGGCTACAAAGTGCGCTTCAACGACAACACCTCGCGCGATGCCTATGTGAAACTGATGACCGACGGCATTTTGCTCGCCGAAACGCAAACCGACCGCTTCCTCACCGCCTACGACACCATCATCATCGACGAAGCGCACGAACGCAGCCTGAACATCGATTTCCTGCTGGGCTACCTGAAACAGCTCCTGCCGCGCCGCCCCGATTTAAAAGTCATCATCACCTCCGCCACCATCGACGCCGAACGGTTTTCACGCCATTTCAACAACGCGCCCGTGCTCGAAGTGAGCGGCCGCACCTTCCCCGTCGAAATCCTCTACCGCCCGCTGCATTCGCAAGACGAAGACGAGGCCGAAATCGAAATCGCCGATGCCATCGCCGATGCCGCCGATGAGTTGGCGCAATTGGGCAGCGGCGATATTTTAGTATTCCTGCCCGGCGAACGCGAAATCCGCGAAGCCGCCGAAGCCCTGCGCAAATCCCCTCTGCGCCGCCACGACGACATCCTGCCCCTGTTCGCCCGCCTGTCCAACGCCGAGCAGCACAAAATCTTCCACCCCGGCGGCACCAAACGCCGCATCGTCTTGGCTACCAACGTCGCCGAAACCTCGCTCACCGTGCCCGGCATCAAATACGTCATCGACACCGGCCTCGCCCGTGTCAAACGCTATTCCGCCCGCGCCAAAGTGGAGCAGCTGCATGTGGAAAAAATCTCCCAAGCCGCCGCCCGCCAGCGTTCCGGCCGTTGCGGCCGCGTCTCCGCCGGCGTGTGTATCCGCTTGTATTCCGAAGAAGATTTTGAACAACGCAGCGCGTTTACCGACCCCGAAATTATCCGCAGCAATCTGGCAGCAGTAATCCTGCGCATGGCCGCGCTGAAACTCGGCGATGTGGCGGCGTTTCCATTTCTTGAAGCCCCCGACCAGCGGTATATCAATGACGGGTATCAGGTGTTGTTGGAACTGGGGGCGGTGGAGGAGAATTGAAAAACAATAAAAGCACAGTTAAAAATTTGATTGGAGTTTTATATGGAAATAAAAAGACAATATCAATCTGATGATATCAAAATCCAAGCTATTTGCACTGATTATTGGGCAGTTAATGATAAACAGGAATTTATTTATACGGTTACTGCTTTGCGGCAAAAATATGAATTGAAACAAAATGAATTGCTAAATATAGCCAAGAACCATAGTAGCGTTATCTTTCAAGCAATGTGCTTTGAATGCGGGGCAGAATATATTGAGCGGCAAATCTATCAACGAAAAGATTACGATGACATACTACAGCTATTAATGCTTGATAAAACAGCTTTTATTTGCCCAATATGCCAAGTAGAAGCAGAACGCATAGCCCAGGAGCAGCAACAATTTCTAGATCAGCAACGTTATGAATATTTAGAGAAAATTCTAATAAATAGCTTGAATAATTTTCCTAATGAAGCATTTACGTTAAAACAAAAAATTTCGTTACTAGCAGCAATGCGCTTTGCTATAAACGAGGATTTTTCCTGTATCCAAGCGATAACTCATATACTTGCTGGAAAACTTACACCAAGCACAGATTTGGATAGGCAGATTATTGAGGGTTTATATCGTGTAGGATTACTGGCAATTAGTCCTAATAGCGATAAAACTGCGTTTACTTGGCAGGAGAATAGTGAATTCCACTTCAATCCATTAGGCGTAGACTGGATTGTGGTTACACCGCCTGACTGTACGTTAAGCCAATTTATCCAACAAATTGAATCGGATATTCAAAATGTTATTTTAACTGATGAAGAAGTGAACGATATTTTTGAATTGATTGAACACATCAATTTGCAAGAGTGTTTGGGCTATTTAGATTTAAAAATTGCAGAATATCATTTAAATTTTACTGCAGGTGAAAAAACGCGTTTTGTTTTGAACAAAGCACTTACCCATTTTTCGGTTTCGCAAATCTATTATTTTATTGATAAAGCCTGTCGCGATGCAGTAGCCAATTATGCACGAGGGACATACAGTAAAAAACACGCTTCCAACACATTGGGTGGCTCAATAGAACGTTTAACTGAACGTGCTGAGCAGGAAAAATGGGAACTAAAATCTTGGAATAGAACTCGTGATTTACCTCAATCGCAATTGAGTATTGTGTTATTTGATTTTATGTTACAGCTTAAGGATGGAGGGTTTACACATTCATTGACTGAATTGCGACAAATATGCGAAGTAAGATAAAGAAAGCAATCATTGTCTACCCAAAAATAGATGGGATATTGCGTAGGTCGGGCATTGATGTCTGGCGAAAACCAAGAAACAACCAACCATGTCGGGCATCAATGCCCGACCTACACATCTGTTATGCAAAACAAGAAAAGCAACATTAACACGCCGTCTGAAACCCTTTCAGGCAGCCTGAAACCTCATGCAGGCAAACCAAGCCTGTCTGAAAACCGCCCCCGCTACCGCCTGACCAAACTCGGCGAACAAATGGCGCGGTTGCCCATCGATCCGAAAATCGCCCGCATTTTGTTGGCGGCGAAAAAGCACGACTGTATGGCGGAAATCTTGGTGATTGCTTCCGCCCTCTCCATTCAAGACCCGCGCGAGCGGCCGCTCGAAGCGCGCGAAGCCGCTGCCAAGGCGCATGAGCGGTTTACCGACAAGCAGTCCGACTTTCTGGCCTATCTGAATATTTGGGATAGCTTCCAGCGCGAGCGCGATAAAGGCTTGTCAAATAAGCAATTAGTGCAGTGGTGCCACCAATATTTCTTATCGCACCTGCGGATGCGCGAATGGCGCGAGCTGCATCGCCAATTGGCCGAAATCGCCATTGAAATGGGTTTGACCAGCAAAGAACAGGCGTCCAGACGGCCGCCCGTTCAAGAGCAATTAAGGCCGTCTGAAAGCATGGGCGACCAAGATTTATCTGCCAAACTCAAGCAAAAACAACTGGATAAAAAGCAGCACCGCGCCCACATCCGCGCCGCCAAAGAAGCGGGCTACGAACAAATCCACCGCGCGCTGCTCACGGGGCTGATTGCCAACGTCGGCATGAAGTCGCCCGACGGCCACGACTACACCGGCGCGCGCGGTTCACATTTCCACCTGTTCCCCGCGTCCGCCCTGTTCAAGAGCAAGCCGAAATGGGTGATGGCGGCGGAACTCGTTGAAACAACAAGGATTTACGCGCGTGACGTGGCCGCCATCCAGCCCGAATGGATCGAGCAGGAAGCGCCGCATTTGGTGAAATATCATTATTTTGAGCCGCATTGGGAGCAGAAACGCGGCGAAGTGGTGGCCGGCGAACGGGTAACCTTTTACGGTTTAACGGTTTTGCCGCGCCGCCCCGTTGCCTACGGCCGCATCGCGCCCGAAGAAGCGCGCGAAATCTTTATCCGCGGCGCACTGGTGGCGCAGGAATGTGATTTGAAAGCCGATTTTTTCGTCCACAATAAAAAACTGATTAAGGAAATCAGCGAGTTGGAACATAAATCGCGGCGGCAGGATGTGTTGGTGGACGAAGAAGCATTGTTTAATTTTTACCATCAAAGGCTGCCTGAAATGTATGTGCCGTCTGAAACCGTAGGTCGGGCATTTATGCCTGACCTAGCCAACGCAAGCGCACAACCCCCGTCGGGTATAAATGCCCGACCTACGCCTATGCCGTCTGAAAACCCGCGTAGGGTTGGTGTCAACCCACCGTCCCAAAGCGCGGCGGAAAAGACAGAAACGGCAAATTCAAACCCGCCTCGTCAAAGGCCGTCTGAACCCCCAAACCCCTCGCCGACATCCGCACCTTCCAAAGCTGGTTAAAGCAAGCCGAAAAAGAAAACCCGCGCCTGTTGTTTCTCAGCAAAGAAGACCTGATGCAGCACGCCGCCGCACACATCACCGAAGAACAATTTCCCAAGTTTTATAAAACACCGACGGCAAATTCAAACTGGCCTACCGCTTTGAGCCGCACCATCCGCTTGACGGCGTAACCCTGACCCTGCCGCTCACCGTACTCAACCGCATCCACGCGCCCGCGCTTGAATGGCTGGTGCCCGGCATGGTGCGCGAAAAAATCCAGTTGCTGATTAAGGCTTTGCCCAAACAAATCCGCCGCGTGTGCGTACCCGTGCCCGAATTCGTAACGAAATTTCTCGAAAGCGAACCGAACCGCCAAGAGCCGGTTATTCCCCAGCTTGCCCGCTTTATCGCCAAAACCGCCGGCGATATGCGCCTGCTCGAACAAATCAATCTCGACGACTGGCAAGCCTTCAAACTGCCCGAACACTGCTATTTCAACCTGCGCATCATCGACGACGGCGGGCAGGAGCTGGCCATAGGCCGCAACCTGGCCGGGCTGCAACAAGAGTTAGGCCAAGCCGCCGCCGTAACCTTCCGCGACAACACCCAAGAATTCGAGCGCGACAACGTTACCGCGTGGGACATCGGTACGCTGCCCGAAAGCATCAAGTTCGCGCGCGGCAAACAGCAGCTCACAGGCTATCTCGGCCTGCAAAAACAGAAAGACGGCAGCATCGCCCTGCGCCTGTTCGACACCCCGAAGCCGCCGCCCAAGCCCACCGACAGGGCGTGATTGCGCTCATGGCCTTGCAGCTCAAAGAGCACATGAAGGATTTAAACAAAGGTATTCAAGGGTTTACCCAAGCCGCCATGCTGCTCAAACACATTCCCGCCGACACCCTGCGCGACGACCTCACCGCCGCCATCTGCGACCGCGCCTTTATCGCGGCGACGAATTGCCGCGCAGCGAAAAAGCCTTTAAAGAACAAATCAAACGCGCCGCAGCCGCCTGCCCGCCGTCAAAGAAGCCGTCAGCCGCTACCTGCAGGACACCGCCGCCGCCTACGCCGAACTCAACGGCAAACTCTCCGGCGGCAAACACCCGCTCGCCCCCCTGCTGCGCGAACGCGTGCAAACCCTGCTCGGCGCAGGTTTCGCCGTCCGCACCCCGTGGCCGCAATGGCCGCGCCTGCCCGTCTACCTCCGCGCCATGACCCTGCGCATGGAAAAATACAGCAGCAACCCGCCCGAGACGCCGCGCGCGAAGCCGAAATTCAGGAGCTGGAACAGATGTGGCAGGAAAAAACGGACAGCCTCACGCGGCAAAACCAACCCGTTTCAGACAGCCTCGCAGCGTTCAAATGGCAAATAGAGGAACTGCGTGTGTCGCTGTTCGCGCAGGAGTTGAAGACGCCGTATCCGGTGTCGGTGAAGAGGTTGTTGAAAGAGTTGGGTAAAATAAATTAAGGAAAATATTATGGCTATCGAGTTTTATCATTTTTTCAAAGACGATTGCAGTCCGTATGTAAATATTCATGATTTTGAATCAAATTTCATAAAAGAATTTGGATTTGTAAAAGATGTCGTGGTTTATATGATTCATCAACCATTTCTCAATAATGTTATTGATACGAATATTGATTTATTACTCATTGTCGCGGTTGAAAATAAAGAAAAAAATTACTATCCAATAAAAGATAAATTCTATAAAGATGCTAATGGAAACGATAGAAAAATATATCTGAATAATATCGTCATGCCAATTAAGTTTATTGATGAATTTAAATATAATTCTGTGAAAATTTATGATACAAAAGAAGAAAGAAATTATGGTGTTTGTATAGATGATGAAATTGAAACCGATTTTGCAACTGAAATTTCAACATTAAGATATGGTACAGAACAATTTTTTAAAAATGTCTTAGATAATGTTGAAATTAAGTGCTTGCCCGTTATATGGATTTTAAGTAATGTTCGTGAAAAATATTATTTTCCTACACATAATATTGTTCGAGCTTATCAATTTGGTTTTTATGAATGGGAAGCCTTTCTGAAATTTGGTTACAATAAATTTTTCAACTCTAATGCAAAATGGTCAGAGCCTAATGATGAAAAAAGTTATCAGCTACTGTTTGAAAATATGGAAAAAATCAAACAGGTTTTAGAAGATGAATCAAAAATTAGCATACTTACAAAAAAGAAAATTGACAGAATTGCTTTGCAAGATCATAAATAGTCAAATTTATGAAAAATATTTGTCACAACAAAACTCTCCGTTTGTTGATGATGAAATCTTTACCTTGGAGGAACAACAGAAAAAGTTATTAAACTGCCTAAGCGCATTCAAGCAGATAAACAATTACAAAATAATCTTGTGATTATTCAAGGTAAAGCAGGTTCAGGAAAAACAACTGAATTATTACTCTTAATGAAAAAACAATTAGAGGCAAGTAAGCAAGTCCGTTACATCACATATAATAAACTTTTATTGCAATTTGTTTATAAATTTAAACAGTTAGCTAAATTTGAAGGCGGAACAAATTTATCCACTCGTACGATACATGGTTTTATGTACGATATTGGTATGACCATGGGTGGTGTGGTGCAAATTATGGAAATAAACGTATAGAAGCTTTAAAGAATACCTTGGAGAAGCATATTACATTTATTCGCGATAACATCTTATCTGAATTTGAACCGTCTGAATGGGGTAGTTTGCGATCAGGCGTAGATAATCACAAATTATTTGAAATTTATGCAAAATATCAAATAAAATACCGCAATGAAATTGCTGAATTTCGTGAATTTCAAAGATTTATCGCTTCTGGGAAGATTAAATATGATATTTTAGAAAAGTATAAAAATAATCAAATTGATCGTATTTGCTCACTAGTAGGAAAGGATGTTTTTCTTTCAGACTATTATGGTGTACTTCATAATATTTATCTTTGCCTTACTGATGCAAGAAAATTTTATGATGATTATAAAGTTGGTGATTTGGATAAAGAACTTGTGGATAACATACTAAATAACAAGGCAGAGTATGATTTCAGGAATTTTGATGAATTTCAAATAATGATTAACCGTTCTCGTGGTGCATATTCAAGACATGTGCCTATGATTGATGAAGGACAAGATTTTCACCCATTAGAACGAGATATTTTATTTGAAATTTTTCACAAGAAAAATATGGTTGTAGCAACTGGCGGTAAGGAGCAACTGATTCGACATCAGCTGGAATGTGATTGGACGGTAGACAATCAAGGCAAAAAACATAATACAATAATCATTAATAAGCGGAATAAAAGTTATCGTCTCAAAAAAGGGATTGCTGATTTATGTAATAAATTAGCAAAAGCGTTTGAAATTAAATTGGATTTGGAGACTGATAATCAAGAATTGGGTCATGTAATTATCAGCTCAAATATACAAGATATTCAGAATGCTTTTGATATATTTCATAAAAATGGGGAAGTGAATTATCTTAATCCTTGTGAGAGTATCTATTTAATTATTGAAGCAGAATCAGAGATATTCAAACATCATTATGATGAGTCTGAAGTTACTTCTATTACTGAAAATGGCGTAGCTATTCAGAATAAAGTAAAATTTAAATCAGAACCTGATTTGTCTTCATGTTTAGATACTAAAGGATTGGATTTCTATTATGCGAACATGGGTAATAATTATTTTAATAAAAAATCAATTTCAAATTCTGAATATTTAGTTTCTTTTATGAATCTTGTCGCGGTTTAGAATCTTGGTCAGTTATGTGCTTTGAGTTGGATAAATTTTATGAACGTAAAAAATCAGAAGAGGATGCACTCAATTTTTTATCTGATGATTTATTATTATCTGATGATGAAAGACGCAAACGTTATGCGATGACATGGGTCTTAATGGCTCTAACTCGTGCAATGGACGGTTTGTTTATTCATATATCTGATATGAATTCAGAATTAGGGAAAATACTATTTAATAATTAATTTTAAGTAGTCTGAAAATTCTTCAGACTACCTTTTCCTTACAATCTTATCTACATTAAATCTCCGAAGTATAAACACCTTTCGAGGTTTTGTATGTCTCCCTAAAGGCCGTCTGAAATGCCCAACGCCAAATCCTATTTTTACAATTTTCCCATACCTCCGACCCCCGCCCGCCCTAAAAACGACCGCCTTGCATTCGAAATCTTATCGGTAGTCGAAGAAATCCCTGCGGGGCGGGTGGCGACTTACGGGCAGATTGCGCGTTTGATCGGGCGGGAGAAAAACGCGCGTCTGGTGGGGAGCGTGTTGGCAAATGCGGCATTCTACGGGCGTTATCCCTGCCATCGGGTGGTGAATGCGTCGGGCAGGCTGGTGCCGGGCTGGGCGGAGCAGGCCGAGTTGCTGCGTGCGGAGGGGGTGGAATTGAAAGATGAAAACCATGTCTGCCTGAAGCGGTATCTGTGGGATTGTTAGGCGGGTAGGACGGGTATTGGCGGAACGGGCAGCAGGCCGTCTGAAAACGAAGTTTCTGCGAAGCTGGAACAGGTTTTCAGACGGCCTTTTGTGTTCTCGGCGTTTCTATGCTTTAATGCTGTATTCATTTGAAATCTCAAAAGTTTATCCAATTGCCAACTTGAATTTTGAAGGGGTTGCCCATGTCTGCCGCGATTTCCAACCGGTTTTATTCGCTCTTTGCTTCGGTGTTTTTTCTGTTTGCCGGTTTCGGTCTGTTTTTGAACTCAGCCGGGTGAAGTTGGCGGAAATGGGGTGGACAATATTGTTATCGGTGCATTGAATGCGGCATTTTTCGCAGGTGCGTCGCTGAGTGCAGTGGCGGGGCATAGGATTGTATCGGGGGTGGGGCATATCCGCAGCTTTAGTGTGTTCGGGGCGGTGTTTGCGATGGCCTCGCTCACGCACTTGATGACGGAAAACCTGACCGCATGGGGCGTGTTGCGTATGGTGCTGGGATTTTGCTATTTCAGTATGCTGATGATTGCGGAGAGCTGGTTTGCCGAGCAGAGCGCGCAGGAGAAGCGGGCGCGGGTATTGGCGGTTTATAATTTGGTGTATTACTTCGCATTTACGCTGGGTATCTTGCTGTTGGGTTTTAATTTGTCCAGCGACAATGTGTTCGTGTTGGGCACGCTGTTGGTGATGACGGCGATGCTGCCGGTATCGTTGACCAAGATGAAAGCGCCGCAGGTACCGTCGCGCCAGAAGATTAATGTGCCGCGCGTTTTGGCGATTGCGCCCTTGGCTTTTGTGACCGCATTTTTGGCGGGGTGTTGGTGAACGGGCTGTTTACCATGGCTTCGGTATTTTTGTTGCTGCAGGCGTTTACCCTGCAACAGATTTCGGCGTTTTTAACATCGGCGATGGTGGGTGGCTTTGTGGTGCAGTTGCCGTTGGCACGGCTGTCGGACAAATTCGGCCGGCGCAATGCGATTTTGTGCTGCTCGGTTTTGGCTTGTGCCGCGGCTTTGAGCGGCTTGGCGGCGATGGCGATGCATGTGGCCACGCCTATGCTGCATAATGCGGTGGCGTTTATGTTCGGTTGCGGCCTGTTTGGTTTGTATGCGCTGAGTATTGCGCGTGCCAACGACCGGTTGCCGAATAATATGAATACAGTAGAAGTGAGCCGCAGCCTGCTGTTTTGCTATGGTTTGGGTTCGCTGACCGCGCCGCTGCTACTCGGTGTGGTGATGGATTATGCGCCGCATTTGGGCTTTTACGCGCTGTATGCAGTGACCGCCGGTGGTTTGGCTGCGTTTGCGTGGAAGCAGAATGTGGTGCCGGAAGAAGAACGCAGCGTGTTTGTCAACGTATCGGGTAACACGGGCGTGATGGCGGCAGATTTGGATCCGCGCAACAATGAAGAAGACGATGATTTCGATGAAGTGGTGGCGCAGGCGCATGTGGATAATTTGGACAATGTGGATATGCCGTCTGAAAACGAGCCTGATAATGAAGCGGATGTGGTGGAAACGGAAGCAGTGGCTCAGGCAGAAGAATCTGGGCAACCTCCTGCCGCGCCGCCAATTGAGTCAGCCGGTTTGGAAGCGCTTGAAGCAGATAAGCCTAATCCACAGAAGCCGCTTTAACTAAAATGCCGTTTGAAGATATTTCAGACGGCCTATGCACTCGTTACAAGATTGCACAAGATTTAGGCGATTACAACCGAAAAAGAAAGTATGGCATGACCTTATTATTATCAGCCGGTGTCGATGAAGCGGGGCGCGGCCCGTTGGTCGGCAGCGTGTTTGCGGCGGCGGTGATTTTGCCGGAGCATTATGATTTGCCCAGATTGACCGACTCAAAAAAACTCAGCGAAAAGCGGCGTGATGAGTTGGCGGCGATGATTAAAGCACAGGCCGTGGCGTGGTGTGTGGCGAGTGCCGATCCGAGCGAGATTCACCAATTCAATATTCTGCACGCGGCCATGTTGGCGATGAAGCGGGCGGTGCAGGGCTTGGCGGTGCAGCCCGGAAAAGTGTGGATAGACGGTAACCGTGTGCCGAAAGATTTAGGCATTGAAGCGGAAGCGGTGATAAAAGGCGACAGCAAAATTATGGTGGTTTCCGCCGCTTCGGTGTTGGCGAAAACCGCCCGCGATGCCGAAATGTATGCGCTGGCCGAACGCTATCCGCAATATGGGTTCGATAAACACAAGGGCTACGGCACGGCGCAGCATTTGGCCGCCTTGCAGCAATTCGGGGTGTTGCCGGAACACCGCGAAGACTTTGCGCCGGTCAGGGCATTGTTGGCGCAAGGAAGGTTGTTTGAATAAAGGTTTTTAAATCAGGCTGAGACCTTTGCAAAACCTCATAAATCACCCATAAAAACCAAAACAACCGTTATTTCAGCATAGGCGTAAGTCCATTTTTGAGCATGGAAAACTATTGAATAAAATAAGTTTCTGAAATTTTAAGATGGATTCCCGCCTGCGCGGGAATGACGGCTGTTTTGGTTTTTATGGGTGATTTATGAGGTTTTGCAAAAGTCTCAGGTGTAGAAAACCCTAGCGTTGTTTACACTTTTGCTTTTTTGCTTGAAGATCCATTTTGGGATTTTTGAGTGTTGTCAAGAATGCCGAAAGGCACGGCAACGCCGCATGGTTCTTGATAATGCTCAACAATCCTAAAACAATCATTTAGGCAGAAAATAAAAGCTGTTTTGCATAAAAAGTGTAAACAACCCGACAATTTCCTACATCTCAGGCCGTCTGAAAGCGTTGTTTTTCAGACGGCCTTAATTCTTGATTTATAGCGGATTTAATTACTCCGATACGAGGCAGCAAATCGAAGACGGTACAAATAGTACGGCAAGGCGCAGCAACGCCGTAGCGAAAGTTAAGTTAATCCGCTATAAAATTTAAATATATTAAATTTGTAGACAAGCAATCATGCTTTCAGACGCGCCAGCAGCTCGTCAGCCAGCGCCAAATATGCCTGTGCGCCTTTAGTGGCGGCATCGTAAGCCAGTGCCGGCATGCCGTGGCTCGGCGCTTCTGCCAAGCGAATATTGCGCGGAATAGTGGTATCGAACATCAAATCGCCGAAATGTTGCTGCAATTGCTCGCTCACTTCCATCACCAGGCGGCTGCGGCCGTCGTACATGGTGCGCACGATGCCGGTGATGTCGAGCTGCGGATTGATGGCTTGGCGGATTTTACGCACGGTGGCAATCAAATCTGAAATGCCTTCCAGCGCGTAGTATTCGCACAACATCGGTACAATCACGCCGTTGGCCGCCACCAAACCGTTGAGCGTGAGCAGGGTGAGTGATGGCGGACAATCAATCAGCACGAAATCATAATCGTTTTCCACCACTTGCAGGGCGTTTTTCAGGCGCAGTTCGCGGCCGATTTCCTGCACCAGTTCGATTTCGGCACCGGCTAAGGTGCGGTTGGCACCCAATACGTCATAGCCGCCGCTCTCGCTTTTCACCACGGCCGTCTGAATATCGGCATCGCCCAACACCACTTGATATACGCCTTGTTCCAAGCTGGCTTTGTCGATGCCGCTGCCGGTCGTGGCGTTGCCTTGTGGATCGAGGTCGATGACCAATACGCGTTGGCCGCGGTTGGCCAAGGAAGCCGCCAGATTGACGGTGGTGGTGGTTTTGCCGACGCCGCCTTTTTGGTTGGCGATGGCGATGATTTTTGCGCTCATGTGCTTTGTCGATAATAAGAGTATGATGGCTGGAATTGTACCGTTATTTGCGTCAAATGGGTATAACAAGGCCGTCTGAAAACGACAGATTTTCAGACGGCCTTTATACGGTATTATTTCTTGCGCATAATCACCATATGCCGCTCGGCATTCAGTTGCGGCACATGTATTTCTTCCACTTTGTCCACGGTCGCAAAATCCGGCAGGCGGTCGATTTCTTCTTGCGGGAACACGCCTTTCATAGCCGCCCAGTAGCCGCCGTCTTTCAGCAGCTGCGCCGTCCAGTTGACGAAATCAGCCAGCTCGGCAAAGGCGCGGCTGGTAATCACATCGGCTTGAAAATCCTGCACGGCCTCAACGCGGCCGCTGATCACGCGCACGTTGTCCAAGCCCAGTTCAATCACGGCTTGCTGCAAAAACGAGGTTTTTTTGGTGTTGGCATCAAGCAGGGTAATCTTCAAGTCGGGGCGGCAAATCGCAGTCGGGATGCCGGGCTGGCCGCCGCCGGAACCGACATCGAGCATGGTTTGTGCCCCTTCGATATAAGGCAGCAGGGTTAAGCTGTCGAGCAGGTGGTGGCTGATCATCAGCGATTCATCGCGCAGCGCGGTGAGGTTGTAGGTTTTGTTCCATTTTTTAAGCAGTTCGACGTATTGGATGAGCTTGTTTTGTTGGTCTTCAGTCAGGCTCAAGCCCATTTCGGCGAGGCCGTTTTGCAGTTGCTGGGTGTGGTTCATGGCGGTTTCCAAGTTAGTCATGGCGGATTATCCGCCTAGGTGGTATGGTAACGGAAAATGAGGCCGTCTGAACATATTCGGCACAAAAAAACAGGCGAAAAGCAGGCGTGGATACATGAAGGTATCGGCGCTGCCTTTCGCCTGTGAGGGAATAAGCGCTTGAATTACGAGCCGTATTGTTCCCATGGTGCGCGCAGACTGTTGGAGCGCGGCGAGCGCACCGGCATCTGGCGGTTTTGCGTATTGGATTGTCGATTGAGCAAACGCGATTCGTTGCTGCGGTAAATGCGCTGCTGATGGATGTTTTCACGCACTTGATGGTTGCGGCGCTGTTGTTCCATGCGCTCACGCATCAAAATGCTGCGGTTGCGCGAATCTTTACACGCTGTTGCATGTGGCGGTTTTGTATGCGTTGTTGTTCCAAGCGGTTTTCCAGTATGCGGTTTTGCTCACGTTGGCGGTAAACGCGGTCGGATAACACACGGTTTTGCTGATGCATACGTGTTTCAAGCGGATAACGGCGACGGTAGTCACTCATGCTGTCGATGCGGCGCACATGGGTATTGTAGGCCGGACGATACGAGCGCGGCATACGGTTGTAGTGGTTGTCGTAATAGTAGCCGTCATCCAGACTGTAATACAGTAAAGAAGCGACAGTGCCGGCGGTGGCGGTGGTGGCAATGGCATTCACGGCGGGGTCGTCTGAAACCACGCAGCCGCCCAGTCCGACGGCGGCAGTGATGCCGATTACACCCATGCCGACGAAGCGTTTGACAGTTTGCGTCATCATGTTAAGCGTCCTAAAGGTAAATGGATAATGTCAGGCCGTATTTAGGCCTGCTGTTTGTTAGATTACACACGAAATATGCAAAACTTACGTTTTACTCGATTAAGATATTCAAAGGCCGTCTGAAAAAGGAAAAAATAATGAATGCGCAAGCTGTTTTGGATTTTTGGTTTGATCAGGCAAACAAAGCCTGCTGGTTTGCCAAAAGCGATGATTTTGATGCCGAAATCCGCCGCCGATTTATGGGCGTATGGCAGCAGGCCGCACGTGGCGAATTATCTGCTTGGCGCGACACTTTGCGCGGGCGTTTGGCCGAAATCATCGTGTTGGATCAGTTTTCGCGTAATGTGTGGCGCGACCGTGCGAATGCGTTTGCCCAAGACAATATGGCTTTAGTCTTGGCGCAAGAAGCGGTGCAACACGCTGGTTTTGCAGATTTGGATCAAGCCGAGCGCAATTTCATGCTGATGCCTTTTATGCACAGCGAAAGCCAAGCGGTGCATAAGCAGGCCTTGCCGCTGTTCGAACGCTACGCCGATGCCGTGACCTTGGATTTTGAACGGCAGCACAAAGCGATTATCGACCGCTTCGGCCGCTATCCGCACCGAAATGAGATGTTGGGGCGGGACAGTACGGCGGAGGAGAAAGTATTTTTAACCCGGCCGGGTTCTTCGTTTTAACAAGGGTTTATGCCGTCTGAACGCA
This sequence comes from Neisseria weixii, assembly GCF_002327085.1. GTDB lineage: Bacteria > Pseudomonadota > Gammaproteobacteria > Burkholderiales > Neisseriaceae > Neisseria > Neisseria weixii. The sequence continues at coordinate 220,047 of NZ_CP023429.1, forward strand.
AATAAATAAAGGGCTTTCAAAGGCCGTCTGAAACGTTTCAGACGGCCTTTGTTGATTGTCATCTTTTTGTAAAAATATTATGTTGCAGAAAAATAACAATAATTCGGAGTCAATGAATGAGGAAAAAAGCATCGCAATATGTTTTGGCCGTCTTGCTGGTGTCGGGCTTGGCGGCGAGTTTTCTTTATAGCCCGTCGTGGATGCAGCTTTGTTACGGCTTGGCTTTGTTTCTGCTGGGCATGCAGTGCATTGAAGAAGGTTTGCACAATGTCGCCGGCGGCAAGTTGGCCAAATGGATGGAGAAATCCACTGCCACGCCACTGAAAGGCGCGCTGTTCGGTATGGGTGCGACCTTTGTGCTGCAATCGAGCACCTTGGTGTCGCTGCTGACGATTGCTTTTCTAAGCACCGGCATGATTCAGCTGGCAGGTGGTATCGCAATTATTTTGGGCACTAATTTGGGCTCGACCAGCGGTATTTGGCTGTTGGCCTTGGCCGGTCAAAGCGTGAGCTTGAGTCCGGCGGCGATTCCGATGCTGGTGTTCGGCATTGTCATCGGTTTTTTCAACAGCAAAACCAAAGCCATCGGCCGTGTGCTGGTCGGCATTGCGTTGATTTTTCTGGGGGTGGACGCGATTAAAGAAGGCTTCCAAGCCTTCGGTGCGGACATGGATTTCGATAAAAGCCAAATCGGCGGCATGGTCGAGCCGCTGATTTTCTTTGTGGTCGGCTTGTTGCTGACGGTTGTGTTGCAATCGTCACATGCCACGCTGATTTTAACATTGGCGGCGTTGGCCGGCGGACAAGTCAGCCTGATGCAGGCATTTGCGATTGCAGTCGGTTCCAACGTCGGCAGCAGTGCCACCACCGCTTTGGTCGGCATGCTCGGCAGCGACCGCAACGGCCAGCGGCTGGCCTTGGCGCATGTGGTGTTTAATTTGGTGACGGCGGCGTTATGTTTGCTGCTGTGGTGGCCGCTCACGCGTTTGGTGTTGCTGCCGGGCGAATGGTGGGGCATGAGTCCGCTGCTGCAATTGGCGATGTTCCATACCTTGTTTAACTTGCTCGGCGTTGCCGTATTCTGGAAATTGCAAGGCTGTTTTGCGGCGCTGTTGCAACGTTGGCTGCCGGATAAAGCAGCGGAAGAAGTGTTGCTGCCGGAAAATCAAGCCATACTGGCGCCGCGCTATCTGCACGAAAACATGCTGCGTGCCGACGATACCGCTTTGGTGGCGATAGAAAAAGAAGTTTATCATTTGGGGCGCGCCAGTATCGAAGCCATGTGTCACGCGATTTATGTGCCAATGAGGCGTTTTACCGCGATGATTCCAATGAAGGCAAGACGCTGCCCGCGCCGACTGCCCCGCTCGAACTCGATGCCACACAGGTTTACGAGCGGCAAATCAAGCCGCTTTACAGTGCGATTTTGGATTTTGCCGGCAAAATAGATTTAGAAGAAAAGACGCAGCAAGAACAACTCAACCGTGCATTCGCTGCTACTTGGCAGATGGTTGAAATGGTGAAAGAAAGCAAGCATTTACAGAAAAACATGCAACGGTATTTGACGGGCGGAGGCTCGGCCGCCGAACGAGATTACCTGCGCCTTCGCCGCCATGTTTTCAAAACCTTGCGCTTGTTCCGCCGTATTGGCGGCATGGAAGCCGAAGCGGAACGCAATGATTTGATGCAGCAATTAAACGTGCATACCGAAACGCTGGAAACCTTCCGCGGCCGCGTGATGGTGAAGCTGAAGAATGAAGAACTCAACGGCTGGCAAACGTCTTCGCTGCTGAACGACATCAACTATGCCCGCCGCATTGGCCGCGGCGCTTTGGAGATTTTGAGTCTGCAAAATACGCAGGTGACGGCGGAGAAAGTGGTAGATAGGCCGTCTGAAGAAGTGGCTGGATAAAATCTGTTCGCAATATCACAGTCCGTCTGAAAATCCTTTTCAGACGGACTGTGATGTTTACTGCTTAAATTTTACACGCGCCGCCGACGCAGTTGTCGTCTTCGCTTTCCGCATCCACGCCGCCTTCAACCGCTACGCCGTCGAAATCGCCGAGTAAATCGTCTAAGTTGTCCAAATCAAAATCTTGTTCGCTCATGGTTGGTCTCTTATGGGGTGTTAAAAATCAAGTTAGCCATATTATTAGGCCGATGGGTGCGCTTATCAAGCCATTCAGACGGCCTTTACACTTAATGGCCGATGATGCCGGTTGCTTCCGATTTGTCGTGCGTGCCGAAACGGCCAACCAGCGTGCGGCTGGCTTCGTTTAAGCCGTGGGGCACCGTGATGGTTGTTGTTTCATCATCATGCTCTATTGTGGCGGAATAAGGTGGGTTGACGCTCCTTACGTTTCAATTTCTGTTTTTAAACCGATTGTCAATCAGAGATTGTGAACTTAAATCCAATAAAGCCTAAGGCCGTCTGAAAAAGCAAACATTTGTTTTCAGACGGCCTTTATCCCCGGTAAAGCCTATTTTGCGTCTTTAAACCCGCGTTTCAGATGCACCATCAGTAAAGCCACCGCAGCGGGCGTTACACCGGAAATGCGGCTGGCCTGACCGACGGTTTCGGGGCGGTGCTGGTTGAGTTTCTGCTGCACCTCCGCCGACAAACCCTTGACCTTGCCATAATCAATGTCGGCAGGCAGATTCAACGTTTCGATGTCGCGGCGGCTTTCGATTTCGTCGTTTTGGCGGTCGATATAGCCTTGGTATTTCACTTGGATTTCTACTTGCTCGGTTACCTCATCGGCCAGGTTTTCAGACGGCCTCGCACCCTCCAGCGTCATCAGCGCGGCGTAACCGATATTGGGGCGGCGCAGCAAGTCGTGCAGGTTGGCTTCGCGCGACAGTTTTTGGCCGAACACGCGCACTTGTTCGCCCTCCGGCAGTTTCTGCGGGGTGTACCAAGTGGTTTTCAGGCGCTGGATTTCGCGCTCAATGGCCTCACGTTTTTCGTTGAACGCACGCCATTGCGCTTCGCCGACCAAGCCGATTTTGCGGCCCTCTTCGGTGAGGCGCATATCGGCGTTGTCCTCCCGCAATTGCAGGCGGTATTCGGCGCGGCTGGTAAACATGCGGTAGGGTTCGTTCACGCCTTTGGTAATCAAATCGTCCACCAACACGCCCAGATAAGCCTGCTCGCGGCGCAACAGAAGCGGCTCTTGTTCGCGCACATATTGCACGGCGTTGGCACCGGCCAGCAAGCCTTGTGCGGCGGCTTCTTCGTAGCCGGTGGTGCCGTTGATTTGGCCGGCGAAAAAGAGGCCGGCGATGGTTTTGGTTTCCAAACTGGCTTTGAGGTTGCGCGGGTCGAAATAGTCGTATTCGATGGCATAACCGGGGCGCAGGATATGGGCGTTTTCCAAGCCTTTCATCGAGCGCACAAGCGCCAATTGAATATCGAACGGCAGGCTGGTGGAAATACCGTTGGGGTAGTATTCGTGGGTGGTCAGGCCTTCCGGCTCGAGAAAAATCTGGTGGCTGTCTTTATCGGCGAAGCGGTTGATTTTGTCTTCGATCGACGGGCAATAGCGCGGCCCCACGCCTTCGATTTTGCCGGTAAACATCGGGCTGCGGTCGAAACCGGAGCGGATAATCTCGTGCGTGTGCAGATTGGTGTGGGTAATCCAGCAGGAAACCTGGCGCGGGTGCATGGCGGCATTGCCGCGTACGGACATCACCGGCACGGGCGTGTCGCCGGGTTGTTCGGTGAGCTGCGAAAAGTTGATGGTGCGGCCGTCAATGCGCGGCGGCGTGCCGGTTTTCAGGCGCGACACCGGCAGATTCAATTCTTTCAGACGGCCCGACAAACCTTGCGCGGCCGGGTCGCCGGCACGGCCGCCGGCGTAGTTTTCCAAACCGATGTGGATTTTGCCCGCCAGAAACGTGCCGGCGGTCAGCACCACGGCGCGGGCTTTGAATTCCACCCCCATGGCGGTTTTCACGCCCGACACGTGCTCGCCTGCCAACGTGATGTCTTCCACCGCCTGTTGGAAGAGTTCGAGATTTTTCTGATTTTCCAGCATTTCGCGGATGGCGGCCTTATAAAGAATGCGGTCGGCCTGTGCGCGGGTGGCGCGCACCGCCGCGCCTTTGCTGGCGTTCAGGCGGCGGAACTGGATGCCGCTCATATCGGTGGCCAGCGCCATCGCGCCGCCGAGCGCATCGACTTCGCGCACCAAATGGCCTTTTCCGATGCCGCCGATGGAAGGGTTGCACGACATTTGGCCGAGGGTTTCGATATTGTGGGTGAGCAAAAGCGTTTGCGCGCCCATGCGTGCGGCGGCCAGCGCGGCTTCGGTACCGGCATGGCCGCCGCCGACCACGATCACGTCGTAGGTTTTAGGGTAAATCATGTTGGATATAGTGTATTGAGGTTTCAGACGGCCTGATTGAAGGTGTGTGTTTGGGGTTTTGTGTGTGAGGCCGTCTGAAAAAGTAATGGAATTTAAAATAAACGTGTGATTGTACGCTGTTTTTCAGTCGGGTTAAAGGCCATCTGAAATTGAATTTCAGGCGGCCTGAAATCTTTGCAAAATCTTCATCTTTGGCACATTTCTCCGTTAGGCGCTGTTCGAGGGCTTGCCTATCTTTGTGATATGTCTGCGCTTTCTGCGCTGCTTTGACTTCGAACTGTACTCAAATCTGAAGTTTTGCAAAGGCTTCGGCTTTGAAATGGGTTTTAGCTTTCTCGGCGCAATAAGGCAAAACCTTCTACTTTATTGCGTGGTCGCGCTCCCTGCCAGAGTTTCGTCCAGCCTTGCGGAGCGGCGGTGTCTTTCGGCTGCTGCACCAAGCGGTAGCGGCAGCTTGGATTATCGGGTTGCAAATGCCATTCGCTGTATTGTGCCCAAGCGATGCGGCTGCGGTGGTCGTGAGAATCCACGCTGATGCATTCGTGGCCTTCGCTAAATTGATGACGCAATTCAGGATAAAGCGACAATTCCATCTGCTTCACCACCGGCGCGTAACTCTTGGCAGCATCCAGCCAGGGCAGCCACAGCGTCATCAACAATGCCCAGGTTAACGTCACACCGGCCGCCCAGTTGGTCACGGCTTGGCGGCCACGGATATGCTTGCGGGTAATCGCCCACAGCCATAAGGGTGTGAACAATACCGCTACAGTCATGGGAAACGGATTAATTTCCGGCAAGTAATACGGGCTGAAATAAGCTGCGCGTTCGGCCAGTTTTGCCGGCCAGCCGTAATTCATGGCAGCAAAACCGACCCACATAAAGGCGGCCAACAAACCGAAGGCCATGATGCCGAACCAGTTGATAAACGCTGCTGCGCCGCGGCGCAAGCCGTCGAGTTGGGCTGCGCCGAGCAAAGCCAGCGGCGGCAGCAACCAAACCAAATGGTCTTGAAAACGTTGCGGATTGAAGGTGAGGAGCGCGGTCGCTAAAATCAACCACGCCAAACACAAACCGCCCCATCCTTGCGCGTTCATCTTGGTACGAATGAATGCCCACACCGCCAACGGCCACGCAGGCAGGGCAAACCAGAGTAGGTTTTTCAAATAATAGGGTAGGTTAAAGGCCGTCTTAAAATCAAGCAGTCCGCCGTAAGTGCCGAACATATAAGCATTGCGCCACATTTCAAACATTTTCGGCTGCAAATACAGCAGCAACAGCGGATACACCACCATCAGCGGCAGGGCAAATGCAAAGGCACCGATTAGGGTCAGATAATAGCGTTTGAACTGCCATTGCGGATGCAGCACCAAGGCAAATGCCATCATAATCAAGGCTAACGGCAATAAAAACCCGGTCGTCAGTGACAGCAGCGCCCAGCCGCCACCCAACAGCAGCGCACCGGTAATCACGCGCTTGTATGCCAGCGAAAAACCGCACAATACCATGCCCAGTGCGGCAAACACCGCCGACATGTCGCTGATGAAATGCGCCATCGGCAACAAACCGATACTGCCGATTAAAATCAGCACCACGCTGCGGCCATGGTGGCGGCCTAAAAAATTGAAACCGGCAAAACCGCACAACAGCAAACCGATCGCGGTAAAAAACACGCTGGCAAAGCGTGTGGCCGCATAAGCATCTGCCGCCCAAGGCGAGAGCAGCGCTTGAAAAGCACCGGCCACCCACAGGTAAACCGGTGAAATATGGAAATTATGTTGCTCGAATACATGCGGCACCAGCAGGGAAGTGGTGCCGTTGAGCAGGGCCTCGGTAGCGGTGAATAAGCCCGATTCGTCCGGGTTCCACAAATCATGCGAAAATACGCCCGGCCACAACCAAGCGAACACCATCAGCAATAAAAGCCAAGGTTTTTCGTGGGTTTTAGCAGGTTTGCGGGAGTCCGGTGGCGTGTAAGTCAACATGATACAGCGGTTTCAAAAATCTAAAAGATGCGCTAGTGTAACAAATTACGGCCAAATCGGGGAATGCTTGGGTCAAAAGCGGCCAATGATATTCTTCGACCATATTTTTTTCAGACGGCCTTCTGGTCTTCTGATTGGAATAAGGCCGTCTGAACACAAAAAAAGACTGCCAAAGCAGTCTTTTTTCCATCGGGCTATCAACGTTTGAACAAGTTGCCGAATTTGTTGTTGAATTTGTCCACGCGACCGGTGGTGTCAACGATTTTTTGTTGGCCGGTGTAGAATGGGTGGCACAAAGAGCAAACCTCGATGTTGAAGTTGTCTTTTTCCATCGCAGATTTGGTCACGAATTTGCTGCCGCAAGAGCAGGTCACGGTGATTTCGTGGTAGTTAGGGTGGATACCTTGTTTCATATTGTTTCCTTTCGATTAAGCGGGCATAGGGGTTTTACCTATGCTTCAAGACAAGGGTGCGATTATCGCTATTTTTTTGCTGTTTCGTCAAGCAGATATTGCGGCATTGGGGCGTTTTGCAACAGGTCGGCGCAAATATTATCGAATCACGGGCGAAACTTGTGTGGTATTGTGTGTCTAACTGAAATTGAATTCAGATTGATGATTTAGTGTGAGGAAATGCAATGAAAGCAAAGCTGTTTTTGATATTGTTGAGAACACTCGGCAAATGGCTGCCTGCATCGTACAGCAAGCCGTTTGGCAAATTGGCCAAAAAAATCCGCGCGGTACTTGCCCGTCAAATTTCGCCGCATTTGGGCAGCAATGTCAACATCGAAAAAGGCGCTTATGTGTTGAAAGACACGGTGGTCGGTAACCATTCGGGCATTGGTGTGGATTGCGAAATCTGCTACGGCCTGAGCATCGGCAACAATGTGATGATGGGGCCGGAATGCCTGTTTTATTCCAACAGCCATAAATTTGATCAAGCAACCAAACAGTTTTACGGCTATACCGACACCAAGCCGATTGTGATTGAAGACGATGTATGGATTGGCCGCCGGGCCATTATTATGGGCGGCGTAACCATCGGTAAAGGCTCGATTATCGGTGCCGGCGCAGTAGTCACCAAGAGCGTGCCGCCGTACTCTTTGGCTGCCGGCAATCCTGCGGTAGTGAAGAAGAATTTATTGGGCTAAACAAAAGGCCGTCTGAGCCCAATATTTTCAGGCGGCCACAGCTTCGCATATCATGTTTCAAGCTTACTTGGCAATCACGCCGCAGTATTTGCGTGCGCCACCGCCGCCCAGTGCGGCAGGATGGTCGCTGTAGTAGTCGCCGCCGGCATGAATCATCAGCGAGCGGCCCTTGAGGGCGTTGATTTTCTTAATGCGCGGTGCGGCAACCGGTTGGATATGGCCATTGGCATCTACTGCCAACGCAGGCAAATCACCCAAGTGGCCGCTGTCGTCCCAAGGGCCTTTGTGGGCGCCGGTTTTCTTAGGATCCCAGTGGCCGTCGGCTGCCAAACCTCCTACCGGTTTGCCGTCTTTCTCTTTGGCTGCGCAGCTTGGATTTTCATGTACGTGGAAACCGTAAATGCCTTGCGTCAAACCTTCGATTTTCGGGGTGAATACCGCACCGTATCTGCTTTGGCTGATGCGCACTTCCCCTGCCACTTTATCGCCGTTTTGCGCGTCCAGCAGCGACATCGGCACCACAATATCCGTAGGTGCGGCATAGGCTGCAGCGGTCATACTCAATAAAACGGCAGTCAGTAATGTCTTCATCAGTTTCTCCTTAATCTTGGTCAACGTGCATATTGGATTCAATATACTGGTTTGCTTATTTTTTAGGTAACGCAGATGCCGCTGCTTTGGCTACTGTTTTGTCTTCATCTACTGAACCACCGCTTACACCGACGCTACCCGCAATGATACCTGCTGAATTGACCAGTAAAACGCCGCCGGCAAAAATGGCCAAACCATTATTGGTGACTTCGATACCGTATAATTCTTTTCCGGGTTGTGCCGCATTACCTAAGCCGCGGGCGCTCATGTTGAAGTATCGGGCCGTACGTGCTTTTTTGACTGCTGCTTGAATCACAGTTTGAGCCTGACTCAAAGTCAAATCGTCGGGCAGTGTTTTGATTAAATCTGCGGCAAAAATAGTATTGCTGACAATCATCGAACACATGACGAAAAGAGTTTTAGCATGTCGCATGGTACTTCTCCTTATCGCGGGAAAAATGATGATTGCTTCAGTTTTACGCTCTTTCTAAAAATATAAATATCTAATTTAACTGATTGCTTCTCATGGGCTAAATAAGTCTAGCATTTCACATGGGCTGCTGATGAAACGTCTTTAGCGCGCCCCTATACCAAACCGCCGATCCAGCACGCCATACAGCCAACCGGCCAAACCGACCACCACCAGCATGCGCAACACATGAAACGCGGTTACCAGCGGCACACCCAGTTGCAACACTTTGGCGGTGATGGTCATTTCTGCCACACCGCCCGGAGCAAGTCCTAGCCCTAAAGTGGGTAGGGGAATATCCGACCACGTTGCCAGCAGTTGGGAAACGCCCGCGGTCAACAGTAAACTCATGCACACCAAAACGGCAGTAACCGATAATAATCTCGGTGCGGCGCGGAAAAAATCAGAGCGGAATTTGGTGCCGAGTGACCAGCCGATTAAGAGTTGGCCTGCCCATGACAATTCTTTCGGAATGGCCGACAAATGCACACCGCATACGGTCAGTAACACCGCAGCCGCCAAGGGGCCGAATGTCCACGGGTTGGCCCAGCCGCGTTTTTGAAACAGCCAACCTGTGCCGGCACAGCAGGCAATCAGCAGCAGCAATCCGCCGTAATGCACGCCACCTTTATCGATAATCGAATTATCCAAGCCGTGATAATCCATAAATCGGTAAAAAAACGGCACAATGGTCACTACCATCAACACACGCAGCGAGTGGGCGGCCACTACTTTATCCACGCGCGCGCCGTGCTGTTCGGCCAAATTAGCCATTTCACTTGCGCCGCCGACTGTGGCCGCAAACCACGCGGTTTTGAAATCGATACCGGCAAAACGGTATAGCAGCAGCGTGCCGCACAGGCTTAAGATCAAGGCGAACAACATGCCCGCGCCCAGCCACAGCGCATTAGTGCCGATCATCCCGACCATCTGCGGCGTAAAATACAGCCCCAGCGACATACCGATGATGCACAAGCCCACTTTACGGCCGGAAGGCAGGGTACGGATGTTGGCCCCGCAGATAGACAAAGTAGCGCAAGCGAGCAATGAGCCGAGCAGCCACGGAATCGGCAGGTTGAGCAGGTTAGCCAGCAGCGCACCCGTGAGCGCGGCGGCAAAACCGGGCAGATAGGAAAGAAAACGGTTCATGTTTTGCATGGAAAATCGTTATGGTTTATAGGCCGTCTGAAAATTTTCAGACGGCCTTTAGGGTTTTTATTGGTGGTTCTTGAGATATTACAAAAGTCTCAGCCTGAATATTTTCATGATACCAAGAAAACAGCCGCGCTGGATTCAGGCGGCTGTCGTGATGCGTTATACAGTTTGTTTGCGGCGGCGCAGCCAGCGGAAAACCGGAAGCAATACCATCAACAAGGCCAACGCCCACAATACTTTGGTAATCGGGCCATGGAACAACACGCCCAAATCGCCTTGTGAAATCGACAAAGCGCGGCGCAGGCTCGATTCCATCAATTCGCCCAATACATAGCCCAAAATCAGCGCAGACAATGGGAAATTGAGTTTGCGCAGGAAGTAGCCCAATATGCCCAAGCCCACCATCAATACCAAGTCGAACGTGGTGCTGTGAATCGCGTACACGCCGACAAAGCTCACGGTGGCGATGGCCGGAATCAGGATGTAGTTAGGGATGTTCAACAGCTTGGCAAAAAAGCCGACCAACGGAATATTGAGTAACAGCAAAATCACGTTACCGATAAACAACGACGCAATCAAGCCCATACGATATCAGGCTGTTCGCTGAACAACTGCGGGCCGGGAGTGATGTTGTACAAGGTCAACGCGCCCATCATCACGGCAGTCGTGCCGGAGCCGGGTACGCCAAGGTCAGCATCGGAATGAACGAACCGCAGGCAGAAGCATTGTTGGCTGCTTCAGGCGCGGCGATACCGCGCAAGTCGCCTTCACCGAATTTACCTGAAGCGCCGGCAAGTTTCTTCTCGTTGGTGTAGGTCATCGCGCTGGCAATGGTGGCACCCGCACCCGGCAAAATACCCACCACGAAACCGACCACGCCGCTGCGCACCATACTGCCGAAAGCAAACAGAAATTCTTTCGCGTTAAACAGGGCGCGTTTGCCTTGTTCCAACGCTTTTTGGCCGCGCTCGGTGTGCTCGAGCATAATCAGGATTTCACTCACACTGAAGAAACCGATTACGATGGTGGTGAACTGAATGCCGTCTGAAAGGTTGACTGAATCAAACGTGAAGCGGTACACGCCGGTTACGGCATCCACGCCTACGGTCGCCAAGCCTAAGCCGATTAAGGAGGCGATGGCGGTTTTTAGCGGTTGGTCGCCGACCAGGCCGCTAAGGCAGGTAATAGCGAATACCATCAGGACGAAATATTCGGCAGGACCGAACGCAACCGCCCAGTTTGCCAGCAGCGGCGCAAACAAGACCACGCCGGTGGTGGCGATGGTGCTGCCGGTAAACGAGCTGACGGCAGAGAGCGACAAGGCAATGCCTGCCTTACCCTGTTTGGCCAAGGGATAGCCGTCGAGCGTGGACATAATCGCCGCCGCATCCCCGGGCACGTTAATCAAAATGGCCGAAATACGACCGCCGTATTCACAGCCCAAATAAACGGCTGCCAACAAAATCAAAGCCGATTCGGGAGGCAGGCCGAGTGCATAAGCAAACGGCAGCAAAATCGCCACGCCGTTAATCGGCCCCAAACCCGGCAGCATACCGACAATAGTGCCCAGGGATGCGCCGAAGAAGGCCAGCATCAGGTTTTGCGGCTCTAAAGCCACGGCAAAACCGCTCATTAAAAAGTTTAAAGTATCCATGTTCCGTCCTTAACCGAAAAAGCCGACCGGCAGTGGAACATCCAGCAGGCGGTCAAACAGCAGATAAAAGCCTACCCCCAGCGCAATGCCTGAAAGCGCACAAGCCTTGAAACTGCCGCCGAATAATGTGCCGACGGTAAACGCCATCAGCGCGGTAGCCAGCGGAAAGCTGAGCAATTCAAACAAAACGGCATACAGCAACAAAGCCGCCAAGCAAATGCCGAGCTTTTTCAGCATATTGGGGGTGTAGCCCAAGTCGATGACTTCGCTGTTGCGGCGAATGACTAAAAACAGACAGGATACGGCCAGGAGTGACAGGATCAGCACCGGATAAGGGCGCGGACCCAACGGATCATAGCTGATCGGCGCAGTGTAGCCCCATGCCAGATACAGCAGGAACACGGCTGCCGCGAGCAGCAAACCGGAAAAACAGCGTTCGAGATTCATAATATCTCCATATCTCCGTGAAGGATTCATTTTTATGGTTCAGCGAGAATTTCAGACGGCCTTTTTAATGGCTAATCTTATCTTTATGCTGAACATTTATCCCAGAATTGATTTGGTCCGCAAAATAAGCAAATGCTTTTCAGACGGCCTGATGAAAGCCAGCAGGCCGTCTGAAAGCGCAGTGGAACTATTTTATTTGGTGTTCAAATCAAACTCTTTAGATAAAGCGCGCATTTCGTCGGTGGTTTTCACCACGTATTGCTGCAATTCTTCGCCGGTCAATTCAAACGGCAACAAATCGCGGCCGGCACGGATGTCGGCGAATTTCGGGTCTTTCAACATCGCATCGAAGTGGTTTTTCCACCAGTTGAACGATTCGTCAGACACTTTCGGGCCCATGTAGTAGCCGCGGATCACCGGCCACTCTACATCGAAGCCTTGTTCTTTCGCCGTTGGAATGTCTTTCAGCTTACCTTCCAAACGGTTCGGCGAGAATACGGCCAACACGCGGATTTTGCCTGATTCAATGTGCGGCCCCATTTCGGCAATACCGGCGCTCACGACATTGATGTGGTTGCCCAATACCGCCGTAACCGCTTCACCACCGCCTTCCAAGGCTACGTAAGTCATGTCTTTCGGGTTCACGCCGGCCGCTTTGGCCATCATTGCGGTTTGCAGCCAGTCTTGACCACCCACGCTGCCGCCCGCACCGAAGCTGATGGATTTAGGATCTTTTTTCAGTGCTTCAGCCAAATCGTTCAAATTTTTCAAAGGCGATTCGGCATTTACCGCCACCATGCCGTAGTCGGTGCCGACTGCTGCCAACCAGCGCACGTCTTTCTCGGTGTATTGGCCGAATTTGCCTTGTGCCAAGTTCAACAGTGAGCCGGTCGAAAAGGCCACAATCGCATCGCCGTTGGCCGGATCGTTGGCCACGATTTTATTGTAGGCCACCGCGCCCACACCGCCCGGCATGTAGGTCACGCGCATCGGTTTTTTCAGCTGGTCGGTGTCTTTCAAGCCGGTTTGCGCCAGCTTGCAGGTCAAGTCAAAACCGCCACCCGGTTTGGCAGGGGCAATACATTCAGGTTTTTTTGGTTCGCCTGCTTCGGCAGTGTCTTTGTTACAGCCACTCAAGGCTAATGCAGCCAAAGCGGCCAAGCTGATTGCAGCGGTAGTGGATTTGCGGAACATGTAGTTTCTCCTTACTATTGACTATTGAAGTAAAAGCTCGGCAACATCATGTTGCTGTGGCTTCTTTGTTGACAATCTTTGCAAAATTAAAAGAATCATCAAGTCTTGTCAAGAATAGATTAAAAATTTTAAAGCGATTAAACCCATATAATTCAAAGGGAAATAGAAAGTTTGTGTCAGAATTTCAGCAAATAATCAAGATATTTTAAATTTCGTTAAGGTTAAATTGATGATTTTAATGATGGCTGTGCCGGTGTGGTTTTGCATTATGCAGAAGTATTAATTAGAAATAGAACCAAATTTTATGTTGTTGTTTGTAATTGATTTATCGTGATGACATAAAGGCATCAGTGTCAGTGACCATTCGACGGTCACAAAATATTAATATTTTGATGACTTCAGCGGGAGAGATTGCAAAACGCAATCAAAAAGGCTTCGTTTGGGCTGAAAAATATCAGATCAAACGAAGCCTTTACTCAAACGGTTGAATCAGGGTTTGTCAGGTTTTAGCCACGGCGCCAAGTGGTCACACCGGATTTGTCTTCCAGAATAATGTTTTCCGCGGCCAACACATCGCGGATACGGTCGGATTCTGCCCAGTTCTTATCGGCGCGCGCCTGTTTGCGGGCTTCAATCAGTGCTTCGATTTCTCCGTTAGACAGGCCGTCTGAAACGCTGCCGCCTTGTAAAAACTCAGTCGGGTCGCGTTGCAACAGGCCGATGGTGCCGCCTAAATGCTTCAGGCAGGCGGCGAGGTCGGCGTTTTGCGTTTTGTTGACTTCATTTGCCAGCTCAAACAAAACCGCCATGGCCTGCACGGTGTCGAAATCATCATCCATCGCGGCTTGGAAGCGGCGCACATAATCGTTGTCCGCATTAAAGCTTTCAGACGGCATGGTATTTTTCAGCGCGGTGTACAAACGCGTCAATGAGCCTTTGGCATCGTCCAAATGCGCATCGGAATAATTCAGCGGGCTGCGGTAATGCGCGCGCAAAATAAAAAAGCGTACCACTTCGGCATCATAGGCTTTCAACACATCGCGGATGGTAAAGAAATTGCCCAGCGATTTGGACATTTTTTCGCCGTCCACACGGATAAAGCCGTTGTGTAACCAATATTTCACATGGCTTTCAATCGCTTTGCCGCCGTGGTTGTGGCCGCACGAATGGCCGTGCGCACCGACGCTTTGGGCGATTTCGTTTTCATGGTGAGGGAATTGCAAATCCGCGCCGCCGCCGTGAATGTCGAACGTGTCGCCAAAGAGATTTTCACTCATCGCCGAGCATTCGATATGCCAACCCGGACGACCTTGCCCCCACGGGCTTTCCCAAGCCGGTTCGCCCGCTTTAGCCGCTTTCCACAGCACAAAATCCAAAGGATAGCGTTTGAAACCGCCCACTTCCACGCGCTCGCCTGCGCGCAAATCATCCAGCGATTTTCCTGAAAGCTGGCCGTAAGCGGCAAACTCACGCACGGCGTAATACACATCGCCATTCTCCGCCGCATACGCCTTGCCTTTGGCAATCAAGCGCTCAATCATTGCAATCATCTGCGGAATATTTTCCGTGGCTTTCGGCTCGACATCCGGACGCAGCACGCCTAAAGCCGCCGCATCTTCGTTCATCGCTTCAATAAAACGCGCCGTCAACTCGCCGATGGTCTCGCCGTTTTCCGCCGCGCGCACAATGATTTTGTCGTCAATATCGGTGATGTTGCGCACATAAGTGAGCGGATAATCACGCTCGCGCAGCCAGCGCGCAATCATGTCGAACACCACCATCACACGCGCATGGCCGAGATGGCAGTAGTCATACACGGTCATGCCGCACACGTATATGCGCACGTTTTCAGGGTTGATGGGGCGAAAGGTTCTTTTTGACGGGTTAGGGTGTTGTAGATGGTTAGCATGGATTAAGAACTTTCTGTAATCGTCCAAGGTACATCATTCTTTTTTGAGATAGTTGTGATGGCAACACGAGGATCAATGGCTTTCAGTAATTGCTTTAATTTATCTCGTAAATCAGGCAGATCATATATTTGTTTTGTTCTCTTAGGTTGTTTTATGTGTAAGACAACACGAATGTTTTGGCATCTTAAGGCTTTTTCAGCAAAGTTTTTTTCATCGGAACTATTCGCTTGGAATTTAGCTGAAACAATGCCTGCAAGAGTATCTCTTACTTTTTGGGCGATTTCTTCCTCTAAAGGTGGTTTTTGGGATTGCGTTCCCCTTCTCTAAAATCTTTAATTTCACAGAGCCATAATACTTGATCGTTTTCATATGCAATAAAGTCAATGGCCTTATTGCCCTTTGAGCATTTATTTTCAAATTGATTACGATAATGTGACCACTCATCGTATTTGGAGGCCTGATAGTTTTCAGGAAATTCGAATTTTAGTGAGCCTTCAGTAATTGTCATACGTTATCCTTCAAATATCTAAATATCTGTCAGATTGAGCTAAACTTTCATCAAGTGCAACAATTGTATCTAAGTCATACATATCATTCCCTTGTTCTAATTTCACTCCATTATCAGTGGCAATAAGTGAAAAATAACGGCTTGAGAAATTTTTTTCTTTTGATTTGAGGATTTCAAGTTCGCGTAATAAAAATAAAGAATGTGTTGCAATAAAAACCTGAATGCCTTGTTTGGATAGAGCAAAGATAATTTCTGCTGCTACTCTAATCAGTTTTGGATTTAAGTTTGCTTCAGGTTCATCCCAAAAAAGATAGCCTTTATCTAAGAGTGCACCAGTTGAAATGAGACGAGCAATCATGACAAATTTGCGCAGGCCTTCCGCAACTAAAGGAGCTTCAATTTTTCCAGTTTTACTTGTCAGTGACAAATAGAAGCGCCCATTCTCTTCATATACGGTCCCCCCCATAGCTGCTTCAATCGGTTGTAATAATGTTTTAATTTTGTTAAGGCGCGGTCCTTTCGCTAAAGGTAGACTGAGCTGGACACATGTATCAAACCAAGTTTCTTCAAAAGGAATGCTGTTATTTAAATATAATGAATTGAACCAAGGGCATAATGTGATTAGTTCTCTGCTGGGTGGAAAATAGCTGTATTTGTATATTCGGTCTCTTTTAGCCCTATTTTTTCTAATTTTACCTCCGTGGTAGAGGTGGTAGAAAAATTCAGAAGGCTATGAGTATATTGATTTAATTCCAGTGTGATATTGGCTTTAACTCTACCTTGCACTCGCTTTGTTAAGCGACCTAAACCATCTGGTCGAAAGACATTTACCAATTTGTTAGCAAAGCTTTTCTGTAAATCAGTTTTAATTAATCTGTTTTTTTCATTAGAGGTTACTTCTAGTAGGCTGTAAATAAGCTTAAGCAGATGTGTTTTACCACAGCCATTTTCTGCAACAATTACATTAAGATTTTTTGAGAATTCAAAATTTTCGTTCGGTAAAACAGTAAAATTCTCTACTTTCAATGATTTCACATATTCTTTTGAAGACACGATGCTTACTCCAAGTTGATTGTTTTTCGAGTTTTCAGACGGCCTTTCTATCCCGCAGGCCGTCTGAAAACTTTCCATCATTTGACTTATTCCGCCTGAAACACACTGGTATCGGTTTTCGGCTGATTCTCGGCAATTTCCAACGCGGCCGCTGCTTTTTCTGCGGCGGCTTTTTCTGCGTCCAAACGTTTTTTCTCGTTCAAATACATGCTGATTTGGCGCACTAGGTCTTGTGTGCCTTGGTGTGCCAGGGCGCTGATTTTAAACAGGCGCGGGGTGGACATGTCAAATTCGAAGCGGTCATCGGGTGCGGGTAATCCCAGCCGATTTGTTCGAGGAATTTGGCGGTGCGGCGTTCGGCTTCTTCGTCATCGAGCATGTCGAATTTGTTCAGCACCAGCCAGCGCGGTTTGGCGTGGAGTTCTTCGTCGTATTTGCGCAATTCGTTGATGATGGCCAAGGCTTCTTCGGCGGGATTGACGGTTTCGTCAAACGGCGCCAAATCGACCACATGCAGCAACAGGCCGGTGCGCGAGAGATGCTTCAGGAAGCGGTGACCCAAGCCGGCACCTTCTGCCGCGCCTTCAATCAGGCCGGGATGTCGGCCATGACAAAGCTGTTGTTTTCGTCCATGCGCACCACGCCCAAATTGGGGTGTAAGGTGGTGAACGGGTAATCGGCTACTTTTGGGCGGGCAGCGGATACGGCGGAAATCAGCGTGGATTTGCCGGCATTCGGCATACCGAGCAGACCGGCATCGGCTAAGACTTTCAATTCCAATTGTAGCGAACGCGCTTCGCCTTCTTCGCCGGGCGTGGCTTGCTTCGGTGCGCGGTTGACCGATGATTTGAAATGGATGTTGCCCAAACCGCCTTTGCCGCCGCGTGCCAAACAAACGCGCTGGCCGTGGTGGGTCAGGTCGGCGACGATTTCGTCGGTGTCGATGTCGCGAATCAGCGTGCCGACGGGCATGTGCAGGGTGATGTCGTCTGCACCGGCGCCGTAGCGGTCGGCACCGTAGCCTTTTTCGCCGTTTTTGGCTTGATAGCGCTTAACGAAACGGTATTCGACCAAGGTGTTTAAGTTTTCATCGGCTTGAGCCCATACGCTGCCGCCTTTGCCGCCGTCGCCGCCATCGGGTCCGCCGCGCGGCACGAATTTTTCACGGCGGAAACTGGCCGCGCCGTTGCCGCCTTTACCGGCAACAACTTCGATTTTTGCTTCATCAATAAATTTCATTCGATTCTCAATATTTTTAAAAGTTGTTTGGTGTTTCAGACGGCCTATGGGATATCGTTCGGTTTTGAAAGCTGAAAAAGCAGGCCGTCTGAAAAAAATAATGGGTTGAGAGTTATTATAAAGGATAAGTCAAGGGCTTGTGTGCTTATCTTCAGCGTGCGGTTGGGCTTGCATATTTTTTAAATGGAAATTAATATCAATATTATTTAATTGGCTGCACACAACTGCAAAGAGAAAGGAACGCACATGGCTTACACTTTACCCGAACTGGGCTACGCCTACGATGCTTTGGAGCCGCATTTCGATGAAATGACGATGAACATTCACCATACCAAGCACCATCAGGCTTATGTCAACAATGCCAATGCGGCGTTGGAATCGCTGCCTGAGTTTGCCGCTTTGCCGGCGGAAGAATTGATTGCCCGCCTGAAAGAATTGCCGAGCGACAAGCAAACCGTGTTGCGCAACAATGCCGGCGGCCATGCCAACCATTCTTTCTTTTGGAAAAACCTGAAAACCGGCACGACCTTGCAAGGCCGTCTGAAAGAAACCATCGAGCGCGATTTTGGTTCGGTAGACGAATTCAAAGCCGAATTTGAAAAAGCGGCTGCCAGCCGCTTCGGTTCCGGCTGGGCATGGCTGGTGTGGGACGGCGGCCGCCTGAAAGTGGTGTCAACCGCCAACCAGGATTCGCCGCTGATGGGAGAAGAAGTGGCCGGTTGCAAAGGCTACCCGATTATCGGTTTGGACGTGTGGGAACACGCTTATTATCTGCAATACCAAAACCGCCGTCCGGATTACATCAAAGCGTTTTGGAATGTGGTGAACTGGGACGAAGCGGCGAAGCGTTTTGAAGAAAAAGCCTAATGGTTTTGGCAAATTCTTCATCTTTGGCACATTTCTTCGTTATGCCCTGCTTGAAAGCCGGTCTATCTAGGTAATGCCTGCGCTTTTTGTCTGACCTCGCTTCGAACTGTACGCAAATCTGGCGCTTTGCAAAGGTCTTGGATTAATCGCTGATGGATGCAAAAGGCCGTCTGAAACTTCTCCGTTTCAGACAGCCTTTCATCATTACTTATTTCGCCAATTCTTGGTCGATTTCTTGGTAAAGCTTGTTGAAATCCGGTTCGCCGACGAAGGTTTTCAGAATTTCGCCTTTTTTGTTGATGAGCGTGGAAGTCGGGTACACCTGCGTGCTGAAGGCTTTGCCGACGGTGCCGCCTTCATCATACATCACGGTAAACGGTAGGCCGTATTCTTTGACGTATTGATGCACGCTTTCAATCGGGTCAATCGGTTCGGCAATGCCCAATACTTGGAAATCTTTGCCCTGATAATCCTTGGCCATTTTGATGACTTTCGGCATTTCGCTCACGCAGCCGGGGCAGGATGGGAACCAGAAATTGATAAAGGTTACTTTGTCTTGCAGGCTCGCGTTGTTGACCGTTTGGCCTTGCAAATCGGTCAGGCTGAATGCCGGCGCGGATTTGTTGTCGGGAATCAGGATAAAGGCCAGCAATGCGCCGACAATGGCTACGGCGGCGAGGGTAATCAGTTTTTTCATGCGATCAATGATTCAAGTGAGGTTAACAGGTTGTCGGGAAAGCGGATGCTGCGGCCGCTGGCGGCATCGACGGGCATCAGCGTGATGCCGGCTTCGACAGCGTTTTTGCCGCTGTGCACCAACTCGATGGTTTGCGTCATCAGCAGGTGGCGTGCGGTTAATTCTTTGATGTGGCTGTGTACGCGCAATTCGTTGCCGTCAACAGCGGGTCGGCGGTAACGGATGTCGATGCGGGCGACGACCAAATGCACGTTGTCCGGCAGCGATAATAAACCGCGTTGGTCGAAAAACGTCCAGCGCGCTTCTTCGAGAAACTCAAGATAGCGCGCGTGGTTGACGTGGCCGTAGCTGTCGATGTGGTAATTGCGGACGCGGATGTTCATGGGTTTATGAGGCCGTCTGAAAATTTACGGCGATGCAGAAATGTGTTTTCAGACGGCCTGTCAAAGGTTAATTCAAATTCAAGGGTTGGAACGCTTCACGCGCCAATGGCCCGGCTTCCAAGTCGGTGATGACGGTGGAGAGCTGGATATCGAACCATTCGTTGAAAATATCGGCGTGCAAATCCGGCCATTCGCTTTCGTCTTCGCACCAGTCGGCCAGTTCGGCTGCGAAAATGTCCTCAAAGCGCGATTCGATTTCGTCCCATACTTCATCGGAAGTTTCGCACGGACGAACGAGATAGGCATTGGCATCGGCCTGTAAATTTTCCAAAGTCAAATCGGCCAAATGGTTGCCGGGCAGGGATTGCAGCCAGTTCCAAAACGGATCGAGCGGCACGAGTAAAAAGACGCTGCGGTTGACTTCGTACATGATGGGTTCCTTTTGTTGAGTAGAGCGGATGACCCGGTCTTTTTGTTTAGACCGTAACGGAATAATAGCCCAAAGGTGGTGTCATGAAAAGGCCGAAATCTTAACAAAACGCCCATCCGGTGCATTTCTCCATTATGTGATGGGTCAATTTCGAACGGCATTAAATCCGAGGTTTTATAAAATGCTCAGGCCGTCTGAAAGCAATGTATGTTTTCAGACGGCCTGAGAGCTTTAAGGCGAATCAATCCAAGCGGATCATACCGCTGCCGGCCGGCTGGAGTTTTTCCCAGTCGTCTGCCGGTGCGGCGGTATCGGGTTCGGTCGCTTCGATAGGCATGTTTTGCGTGGTGCTGCCGCTGTCGACCAAATCATCGATGTCGATGTCTTCATCGGCACTCTGCACGGTTTGGCCGCCGGTCTGCTGATTGCGCATGCGCATGTACAAATCGCGGGTGTAGCTGTATTTGTCGATGGCGGCACCTTCCAAGCTGTCGGTCAAATCGAGCAGGCTTTCGCGGGTGTTGATGGCGTTGAGTGCGGTGGTGCCCCAGCGGCCGGCGCTGGTTTCAAACACGGCATTCTTCACCGGATAAGCCACGGTCACAGCAGTACCTAAGGTATCGCGCACGGTAGAAGGCCCTAGCAGCGGCACTACAAAGTAATTGCTGTTTTTCCAGCCCATGAAGCCATGGTGTCGCCCAAGGAATTTTTGTTGTTGGGTACGCCGCCTGCGCCTGCTACGTCAATCAAACCGCCCAAACCGAAGGTGGAGTTCAAACCGACGCGCACCAAGTCTTCACTGGCGCGTTTGATGTCGAGACGCAACACGTTGCTGCCGAAGCTGACCACGTCGCGCAGGTTGTTGAAGAAGTTGCTCACGCCGGTGCGCACGGGCTGCGGCGTGACTTTACGGTAGCCGCGGGCAACAGGCGACATGACATATTGGTCGGCTTTATCGTTAAACTTGGATACGGCGCGGTTGTAGGGCTCGTAAGGGTCGGCCGGATTACGTTCGGCAAAGGCCGGTTGGGCAGCGAATAAGCTGATGAGCAGCAGGGAAGCAGCAGTTTTTCTCATGGGGTCACCCAGTCTTTAATTTCGTACAAATCAGTCAGCGCACGCACCGATTCGGGAATGTGGCGCAATTGGACGGCTTTGTTTTTTAAACGCAATGCGGTCAGCAGCAGCGACACACAGGCGGAATCGGCATAGCTGACATGGCTTAAATCCAGCGCGTCGGTTTCTTTCAGACGGCATTGCTGTTCGAATTGGCGGTAGGCTGAATCGGTCACGGTTTTGACGGTAATGTCGCCGCTCAGATACAGCACGTTGTCGCGGATTTCTGAATTCATGAGGTTTTGAGTCTGTGAAGTTTGGCGTAAAAAGGCACGGCTAAAGCCGTGCGCTTAAGGATTATTTGCCGCTGTTTTTGGCTTTCAAGTCGGCAATCAGGCCGTCTATGCCTTTGGTTTTAACGGTTTCGCCGAATTGGTTGCGGTAAACGGTCACCAAGCTTGCACCTTCAACGGCCACGTTGTACACGCGGTAGCGGTTGCCGCTTTGGTAGGTAGTGAAATCCATGTTGACCGGTTTTTCGCCGGCAGCGCTCACTTCGGCACGTACGGTGATTTCTTTACCGTTGCGGGCAACGACCGGATTGTCTTTCACGTTTACTTTGGCATTTTTGAATTTCATCATGGTGCCGGAGTAGGTGCGGATCAACAGGGTTTGGAATTCTTTGGTCAAAGCCTGTTTTTGCGCATCGGTGGCGGTGCGCCAAGGATTGCCCACGGCCAAGGCGGTCATGCGTTGGAAATCAAAATAAGGCATGGCATAGGCTTCGGCTTTGCGGCGGGCGGTGTTGGCATCGCCGCTTTGCAATATGGTCAGAACCTGGGTCGCGTTTTGGCGGATTTGGTTGATGGCATCCGCAGGAGCGGCGGCTAAGCTGATGCTCAATAAACCGATGCCCAAGGCGCTGAAGAAAGCTGATTTTTTCATGTTTGTGTATTCCTAAATTAAAAAATATTGTTGTGTTTATGGGGCCGAATCTGCGTTGCCCGAAGCGGCTGAATCAGAATCGCCGGATTGTTTTTCGGCAAAGCTGGTCATGAATTTGCCGATTAAGTTTTCCAATACCATGGCCGAGCTGGTGACGCTGATGGTGTCGCCCTCGGCCAAATTATCCATGTCGCCGCCCTGCAACAGGCCGATGTATTGCTCCCCAAGAGGCCGGAAGTGAGGATTTGGGCGGAAACGTCCGTGCTGAATTCGTATTGTTTGTCGAGATTCAAGGTTACGCGCGCTTGATAGCTTTTGGGGTCGAGTGTGATGGCGGAAACGCGGCCGACCAATACGCCGGCCGATTTAACCGGCGCATTGGTTTTCAGCCCGCCGATGTCGCTGAAATCGGCATACACGGTGTAGGTTTGTTGTGCACTGCCCATGCCCGTGCCACCTGCTACGCGGAAGGCCAAAAAGCCCAGTGCCGCCACGCCCAGCAAGACAAACAAACCGACCCAAAATTCTAAAATACTTTTTTTCATTGTCGTTACTCAGTAAACATCCATGCGGTTAAAACAAAATCAATCGCCAAAATAGTCAGGGCGGAAGACACCACCGTGCGCGTGCTGGCGCGTAAAATCCCTTCTGAAGTCGGTACGCAGTGAAAGCCCTGGTGCACGGCAATCAAGGTAACAGCCACACCGAACACCACCGATTTAATCAGGCCGTTGACGACATCGTAGCTGATGGTCATGTTGCTCTGCATTTGTGACCAGAAAATGCCGCTGTCCAAGCCCAGCCATTGCACGCCGACCAGATAGCCGCCGAAAATGCCGGCCACGTTGAAAATCGAGGCCAGAAGCGGCATAGAAAACACGCCTGCCCAAAAGCGCGGCGCCACCACACGGGCAACGGGATCGACCGCCATCACATTCATCGCTTCAAGCTGCTCGGTAGTTTTCATCAGGCCGATTTCGCTGGTCATCGCACCGCCTGCGCTGCTGGCAAACAAAATCGCCGCCAATACCGGCCCCAGTTCGCGCAGAAGGGAAGCGGCCACCATATAGCCCAACACATCGGCGGCTTTGAATTTCGCCAATTGCGTATAGCCCTGCAAACCAATCACCATGCCGACAAATAAGCCTGAAACGGCAATAATCAAGACCGACATCACGCCGGCAAAATAAATCTGACGGATGCTCAGGCGCGGGCGGGTAAAAGCCGTGGCCGATTTCGCCAGAATTTGCAGCAGAAACAAGGTGACGCTGCCGAGAGATTGGATAAAGCCCAAGGTTTTTGAGCCGACGGATTGGATAAAATTCATATTTTTAAAACGGTTATCTTTCAGACGGCCTATTCATCAGTCCGTCTGAAAACAGAAAAAGTTCATTTAATGGTCTGGTGCGTTCACGACAATGGTTTTGGCCAGCATGTCTTCCAGCGAACGGCGGTTGTAGCCACGCGAAAGCACCAAAAAAGCATTAATCAAAATGGGCAGGCCGACCAAGCTGTTGATGACATAAATCAACAGTTCGCGCTTGAACACATATTGTGCCGCAGTCAGCTGCCCGCCTGTTGCTTCCAATATCGGCCGAATCTTCATCAGCCTCTTACCGATGGTTTGGCCGTGGCGGCGGATAAAATGAAGCTGCATGCCGAGATAAGCCAGCAGCAACAGAAAAAAAGTGCCCAAGTTGATAAACAAAAACGCATCAGTATCGAGCGTGTATTGGTCGGTCAGGCTGAATACGGCCACCATCACGATAAAACACACCATCGCCAGGCATTGGTTAATCAACACCGCGCCCAAGCGTTTCCATAGTGAAGCCAAGGTCAGGCCGAGTTTGGCTGCGACATCGTTGATGACAACGGCTATGGTGCCGGGGCGGGTTTTATATGGGGTAGAAGGCATTGGCGCCTCCTTATTTTTTCAGCCGGCCTTCTATGGTACACAGGCCGGCTGAATGCGTATTCTTAACCGCCCAATAAATCCTGCTGCAAAGTCGTTTGCGCCGGATAACGGTAGGCCACCGGGCCGTCGGCCAAGCCGCCGACAAACTGCTGTACCCACGGCGAATCGAGTTCGCGCATTTCTGCAGGTGAGCCGCTGAACATGATTTCGCCGTGTGCCAAGAAAATTACTTGATCAACGATTTGCAGTGATTTTTCAATATCGTGCGACACCATCACGCTGGTCGAACGCAGCGCGGTATTGGCGCGGCTGATTAAGTGGGCAATCACGCCCAGTGAAATCGGGTCGAGACCGGTAAACGGTTCGTCATACAGCATAATTTCAGGGTCGAGCGCGATGGTGCGCGCCAAGGCCACACGTCGCGCCATGCCGCCGGAAAGTTCGGACGGCATCAATTTTTCCACGCCGCGCAAACCGACGGCGTTAAGTTTCAGTAACACCAAATCACGAATCACCGCTTCAGGCAGCTTGGTCAGTTCGCGCATCGGAAACGCCACGTTATCGAACACGGTCAAATCGGTAAACAGCGCGCCGTGTTGGAATAAAACGCCCATACGGCGGCGGTGCTCATGCAATTCGGCGGCGGAAAACTCGGCCAAGTCGCGACCTTCAATCAATACCTGCCCCTGCTGCGGGTGAATCTGGCCGGTAATCAGGCGCATCAGCGTGGTTTTACCGCTTCCCGAGCCTCCCATTACGGCTGCAAACGCCCCCTGTGCAATCGTGAAATTGATATTGCTCAGAATCAGGCGGCCGCCATAGGCAAAAGCCACGTCTTTCATTTCGATAAAGGGCGTCGGGTTCATAAGACAGCGTGCGGTTTGGATGTATTTTAATTACTTGATATTTTAATACTTCTGCCGGTTTAGGGCAATTTCAGACGGCCTCAAAGCCTTTCATGGTTTGTTAAAACGCGTGAAAAGACAAGGTGCGGGCAGATTTCGGCGGGTGGTAGCCGTACAACAGCATGCATCTGTGTATGTAATTGGGTGTCGGTTTTGCGGACAAAAATAAAGTTTTCTTATGATGAGGCGAATACAAAAAAGGCCGTCTGAAACATTGTTTTTCAGACGGCCCGAGTGCTTTGCAAAATCCCCGTCTGTGGTACATTTTTTCGATTATGCGCTGCTCGGAATCATGCCTATCTTTTTGATAATATGCCTGAGCTTTATGTACTGCTTGAACCGGGCCTGCACTTAAATCTGGGATTGGCAAAAGTCTCAGCTGTTTATTGTTCGCAATCCGGTTTACAAAGCCGCCAAAAAATCCGGTAAAGCAGACAAATTCGGCAAAATCGCCAAATGCGGGCTGGTGCGCAGTTTTTCTTCCGTATGCGCGCCGGTGGTGACCGCAATCGCCGGTGCCCCCGCGTTGGCGGCCATGTCCAAATCATGTGTGGTGTCGCCGATGACAATGGTTTCGGACGGCATTAAACCGAGCTCGTCACATAATTTCAACACCATATCCGGCGCCGGTTTTGACGGCTGTTCGCTGGCGCAGGTGGTGGCCAGCCAAAAGTCGGCAGTACCGGTTTGGGCGATGGAGTTGTCCAAACCCGTGCGGCCTTTGCCGGTGGCCACGGCCAGCCAATAGCCTTGCGCTTTCAGCGTTTCCAAGCAGGGGATGGCATCGGGGAACAGGGTCATGTTGCGGTTGTTCGGGTTTAAGTAATGCGCGGCATAGGTTTCGATGATTTCTTCCTGTTGGTGCAAGTTCAAATCCGGCGCAAGGCGGCACACGATGGTCGGCAGGTTGTAGCCGATAAGCGGACGGATTTGGTCGGCTTCGGGTGCGGCGTGACCGTTTTCGGTAAAACTTTCCTGCACGGTGGCGATAATCGGCAGGGTGGTGTCGGCCAGCGTGCCGTCCCAGTCGAAAATGACGAGTTTCGGTTTCATAATCGGTTCCTTTGTTTCAGACGGCCTGAAATCACGGGCATTCAGATATTTAAGGATGTTGCAAAAGTCTCGAGGCCGTCTGAAAAGCCCATCCCATCTGCTTATATTTTCGTACCTCTGGGCCGCATAAACGGCCCAAGGAACGGCATAACCGGCAGCATAATCAGATCGCCGGCAATGGCAAACGGAGTCAGAATCATTGCCGAGGCAACACCTGCACCGCTTAGTCCGTAGTTACCTCTTTCGCGTTCAACACAGACGGCTTCGGGCGTGATGTCGGTCACATGGGGCGTTTTTCAGCGAGCATCACCAAGCGGTTGGGCGGCAGGTTTTTGCTGTCGGGTTGGGCGAGGCCGAAAGAATAGATGTTTTCATCCTTGATGGTGGTTTCAGGCAGCGCGTCGATGTTGTCTAACGCGCGGCTGGTTAAATGGCAGCCGGAGAGGGCAAATGTGGCCGATACAGCTACCGATGGCTTGGATAAAGTGGATTTTTTCAGGAAAGGTCGCCTTTGTTTTATTTGTCTTTTTCAGACGGCCTGATGCTGATTGTCCAACATCACGATAAATTGCGTCAATTCCTGCGGCAAGTCGGCTTTTAAAACCAGTTTTTCACCCGTGAGCGGATGGTCTAAATGCAGCTCGCAAGCGTGGAGAAACATGCGCTTGAGGCCGAGTTTTTGCAGGCGTTTGTTGGCTTGGTAGTCGCCGTAGCGCTCGTCGCCGGCAATGGGGCTGTGTTGTGACTGCATGTGCACGCGGATTTGGTGGGTGCGGCCGGTTTTGAGCGCGGCTTCGACCAAAGTAAGCGCAGACAGGCCGACTTGGTGCAGCAGGCCGTCTGAATAGCGTTTGAGTACGCGGAAGATGGTGTGCGCCGATTGGCCTTCATCACTCACGCGCACCATTTTTTCGCCTTGTGCGCCGGTGTATTTGAACAATGGCAGTTTGACGTGGAAACGGTCGTTGTTCAGACGGCCTACACCCAATGCCAGATAGATTTTTTTCGGGTGGTCGTTACGGATCATTTCGTGCAGTTTCACCAAGGCGCTGCGTTTTTTGGCAATCATGAGCAGGCCGCTGGTGTCTTTGTCGAGGCGGTGCACCAGTTCCAGATATTTGGCTTCGGGGCGGGCTTGGCGGATTTGTTCGATCACGCCGAAACTCACGCCGCTGCCGCCGTGTACCGCTACGCCCGAAGGTTTGTTGATGACCAACAAGGCATCGTCTTCATAGACAATTTCAAATTCGCGCGCGGGAGTCGTTGGGGCGGTTTCAGACGGCCTTTGTTTTTCGGCAATGCGGATGGGCGGAATGCGTAAAACTTGGCCGGCTGCGATGCGGGTGTCGGGCTTGCAGCGCTTTTTATCCAGCCGCACTTCACCGGCGCGGATAATGCGGTGAATATGGCTTTTCGGCACGTCCTTGAGAATTTTTATCAGATAGTTATCAAGACGTTGGCCTGCTTCGTGTTCGGTAAGGGTAATTTGGCTGACTGAATCTTTGCGTATTGGGTGCATTTTCTCTATAATCCAAACATTCGTTTTCACCGTTTTGCAAACGGCGCGCGGCAACATAAAATTACAGCTGCTGCCGCAGGGAAAATCCCTTCCGGAAAACGGATTTACTGTTAAAAATAGATTTTATATTAAAAACGCACTCTACAAAGCATTTCCTTCTGTTTATAGACAGCCAGTAAACGGGAGAGCGTAATTAAGTTTGAATTGATTTGCCCATCTCACAGAGCATAAGACGAACGGATTTTCAGGGTTCCGCCCGCCGCGCAGCAATCTGAAGAATAACAACAGGCAAACGATGAAGAAGATGACGGCTACCTGATTTATGCGGCTTGATGATGTTCAATCCGCGCTTAATTTTAGGCCTGACATACTGAAAAGATGGTATACAGGCGGCGGTGTCTTTCATTTCATGATACCGAATTGTTCTTTATGACCTTCTTTATCCGAACCCGACCGTACATGACCGTATTTTTTCAGACGGCATGAAACCTTGCGGAAATTCAACTCAAAAACTGATTACATCAGGACCACCAGCCTGCTTGCCTAATGTTCAAGTAAGCAGCGTGTCCCGCCTCGTGAGTGCCAGCCGGCTGCGTGAGGCCGTCTGAAAAGACGGTGCAGCCAAACGAGGTTACTATCATGAAACGTATGTTATTTAATGCAACGCAAGCCGAAGAGCTGCGCGTTGCGATTGTCGATGGCCAAAATTTATTGGATTTGGACATCGAAACGCTGGGCAAAGAACAGCGCAAGGGCAACATCTACAAAGGTGTGATTACCCGCATCGAGCCGTCGTTGGAAGCGTGTTTCGTCGATTACGGAACCGACCGACACGGCTTTTTGCCGTTTAAAGAAGTGTCGCGTTCGTATTTCCAAGATTACGAAGGCGGCCGCGCCCGCATTCAAGACGTGCTCAAAGAGGGCATGGAAGTCATTGTGCAGGTGGAAAAAGACGAGCGCGGCAACAAAGGCGCAGCCCTGACCACGTTCATCAGCCTGGCCGGACGCTATTTGGTGTTGATGCCGAATAATCCGCGCGGCGGCGGCGTATCGCGCCGTATCGAAGGCGAAGAGCGCGCCGAACTGAAAGCCGCGATGGCCGAATTGGACGTGCCGCGCGGCATGAGCCTGATCGCGCGCACCGCCGGTATCGGCCGCAGCGTGGAAGAACTGCAGTGGGATTTCGATTATCTGCTGAAACTGTGGCGCGCCATCGAAGAAGCGGGCGAAGCGCATAAAGATCCGTATTTGCTGTTTATGGAAAGCTCGCTGCTGATCCGCGCCATCCGCGATTACTATCGTCCGGATATCGGCGAGATTTTGGTCGACAATCAAGAAGTGCACGACCAAGTGTCTGAATTCATGAGCTATGTGATGCCGAACAACATAGGCCGCCTGAAGCTTTACGAAGACCATACGCCTCTGTTCTCACGCTTCCAAATCGAACATCAAATCGAAAGCGCGTTCTCACGCAGCGTCAGCCTGCCCAGCGGCGGTGCGATTGTGATCGACCACACCGAAGCGCTGGTATCGATTGACGTCAACTCCGCCCGTGCCACACGCGGCGCCGACATCGAAGACACGGCGTTCAAAACCAATATGGAAGCGGCCGAAGAAGTGGCACGCCAAATGCGTTTGCGCGACTTGGGCGGCTTGGTGGTCATCGACTTCATCGACATGGAAAACCCGAAACACCAACGCGATGTCGAAAACGTGTTGCGTGACGCGCTGAAGAAAGACCGCGCGCGCGTGCAAATGGGCAAGCTCTCCCGCTTCGGCCTGCTTGAGTTGAGCCGGCAGCGTTTGAAACCGGCCTTGGGTGAAAGCAGCCATGTGGCCTGCCCGCGTTGTGCCGGGACCGGTGTGATCCGCGGCATCGAATCGACCGCGCTGCACGTGTTGCGCATCATTCAAGAAGAAGCCATGAAAGACAACACCGGCGAAGTGCATGCGCAAGTGCCGGTGGATGTGGCGACCTTCCTGCTGAACGAAAAACGCGCCGAACTGTTTGGTATGGAGGAGCGTTTGGACGTATCCGTATTGCTGATTCCGAACATTCACCTGGAAAATCCGCATTACGAAATCAGCCGCATCCGCACCGATGATGTGGAAGAAGACGGCGAGCCGAGCTACAAACGCGTGGCCGAGCCTGCTGAAGACGAAAACGCCAAACCGTTCGGCAGCGAGCGCGCCAAAGCCGCCCGCCCTGAACCTGCGGTAAAAGGCGTGCAGCACACCCAACCGGCGCCGACCGTGGCCGAGCAAAAACCGGCCACTTGGTGGGACAACTTCAAGGCCTGGCTGGGCAAAATCTTCGGTGGCGCGACGGCCTCTGCCGAGCCTGAAAAACCGGTGGAAGAGAAAGCCGAAAAACGCCAAGCCAACGGCAACCGTAACGGCAACAACAACCGCCGCCAGCAAAACCGCCGCCAAAACCCGCGCCGCAACAAACGCGACGGCAGCAAGGTAGAAGTGCACGAAGTCAGCGCCGAAGCCAAAGAAACGAAAGCCGTTGACAGCAAAGCCGACAACAAGACCGAAGCCAAAGCGGAAGGCAAGGAAAACAACCGCAACCGCTGCGAGCGCAACCGTTCAAATAAAGAAGAACGCAACCAAGCCGCCGCCTCGGTTGCTGCTCTGACCGATATGCCGTCTGAAACCGGCGGGCAAGCCGCACCTGCTGCCAACAAGCGCAGCCGCAACAACCGCAATGCCAACAAAAACGTTGCCGTTGAAACTGCTGAAGAAAATGTAGTGGTCGAAAATGTTGCCGCGGAAACCGTGGCAGAGGTGGCTGTTGAAAGCGCACCGGCGGCTGAAAAGCAGCCGCGCGAGCGCA
Organism: Neisseria weixii; assembly: GCF_002327085.1. GTDB lineage: Bacteria > Pseudomonadota > Gammaproteobacteria > Burkholderiales > Neisseriaceae > Neisseria > Neisseria weixii. The sequence continues at coordinate 250,375 of NZ_CP023429.1, forward strand.
ACAGCCGCAACCAACGCGACCGCAACAACAACCGTAATCAGCGTGACCGCCGCAGCAGCAACAAAAAACGCAATATTCCGTCTGCCGAGAAAATCGAGCATTATCTGAATATCGCCGATGCAGCGGATAAAGTACGCTTTGCCGTGGCGCATGTGTTTGGCGAAACCGTGGAGCAAACGCCGGTGGCGGTTGCCGTACCGGGCGAGCCGGTGGCCGAAGTGGAGGAGAACGCACCATTGGTGGTTGTGATTCCGGAGCCGGTTGAAGCCGAAACCGTAACTTTCGCCATTGAAACCGAAGCGCATGAAGCGGAAGCCATCCGTGTGGAAGAAAGCACCGATGACGAACGTGTCATCATTGATAACGCTGTCGGCAACGTAGCCGCTGCTGTGACTTCCGTATTTGCCATTGAGGCGGCGGATGAATTTTTGCCGATGACCGCCGTGCCGGCCGATCAAGAAGCCCAAGCCGTAGCGGTCATGGAAGACGAGCTGATTGCGGCCAGAGCCTCTAAAGAAGTTGAAGCAGCGGTGCAAGAAGTGGTGGAGAAAGAGCAGGCCGTTGCCGATGCGATGCCGTCATTGGGCGAATTGGTGTTTGTCGAAACCAACCCTGAGGCCGTTGCCGCTTTGGCTCAAGCGCAACCGGAAAAGGTATACGGTTTACGCCGTGCCGATGTGCCGAAAGTGGAAGCTGAAAACGTTGAAGTTGAGATGATTTTGGTGGAAACCCGCAAAGATTGAGCATGAAGCAATTAGTCTTGGCAAAAGCCCGATGGTTAACATCGGGCTTTTTTGTTTTTCATTATGAATAGCAGGCCGTCTGAAGTTTTCAGACGGCCTGATGCCTTTGCAAAATCGTCATCTTTGGCACATTTCTTCATTATGTGCTGCTCGAAAACTTGCCTATCTTGATGGTCTGTCTTCGCTTTTTGCGCTGCTGTAACGTCAAACTGTACTCCAGTCTGAAGTTTTGCACAGGTCTCGGCCTTTTGATTGAATTACTTTCTTCAATGAGATGAATTCAATCTGCTTAAATATCGGTTTCCAGATAAACCACTTGGGTTTGCAAATATTCTTCCAAACCGTGTTTGCCGTCGGCGCCTCCGATACCTGATTTTTTCCAACCGGCGTGGAAGCCTTGCATGGCTTCGAAGTTTTCGCGGTTGATGTAGGTTTCACCGAATTGAAGGCGGCGGGTGACGTAGAAGGCTTCGTTCAGGTTGGTGGCGTATACCGAGCTGGTAAGGCCGAATTCGCAATCATTAGCCAAGCCGATGACTTCGTTCAGCGTTTCGAAGCTTGCAATCGGCAATACCGGGCCGAAGGTTTCTTCTTTCATGATGTCCATGCTGTTGTCGACATTGGTCAACACCGTAGGCTCGAAGAAGAAGCCTTTGCCTTCGGCGCGTTTGCCGCAAGCCAAAGTTGCGCCTTGCTGCACCGCGCGCTCGACTTTTTCGGCCACCGGTTTCACTGCGCGCTCTTCAATCAGCGGGCCCATTTCCAGTGTGCCGTTTTCTGCTTCGGCCGGATTGCCGAAACGCACGCCCTGCATGGCGGCAATCATTTTTTCGGTGAACGCGTCTTTCACGCCGTTGTGCACATACACGCGCTCGGCGCAGTTACAGATTTGGCCGGTTGCCCACGCGTGATGCCAAAATCGATTTTACCGCCAAGTCCAAATCCGCGTCTTTCAACACGATGGCAGGGGCTTTGCCGCCCAATTCCAGTGAGACTTTGGTGATGTTTTGCGATGCGGCTTCCATCACTTGGCGGCCGGCATCAACCGAACCGGTCAGGCTCACCATGTCGGCTTGCGGATGCGCCGGCAAGGCATTGCCGATTTCCGCACCTGCGCCGTTGATCACGTTGGAGACACCGGCAGGCAGACCGACTGAATCGGCGATTTCGGCGAAGATGTGGCAGTTAATCGGGTAATGCTGCCCGGTTTTACCACGATGGTGTTGCCGAGGCATCGGTCAGTTCATCAGCACGCGCACGAATACCGCCGGCAATTTTTCGCAAATACGTGCCACGCTCGACCGCCGGTGTGCGTTCCCATCCGGTTTGCGCCAAACGTGCCGCCGCAACCGCACGGTCAACATCGGCCGCACTGCCTTTCGGCTCTTTGGCGATCACTTCTTCGGCCGAGGGGTTCAATACATCGCGCCATTGGCCTTGGAAATCGTTTTCAAAGCGGCCGTTGATGTACATCGCTAATTGTTTCATGCGTTCCTCCTGGTTTGTAGTCGGATGTAGTTTAGTGTGGGAAATAACGCCGCCTGAAACAAGCAGAAAATGACAAAGGCTTGTATATAAATGATAATATTTTTATTTTAAACAAATAATTTGACAAATTAGTCTAAAACAAATCACAGGTAAATCGTTTATAATAGAAACAGATTCGCCGTCGCCACACTTTTCACACGGCCTCAATGAAACCGATAATAGAGGATAGTCAAACATGGCAAAAGAGCAGTTAAACCCCATGATTCTGCCGGATTCAGACGGCAATTTCGGCAAACACGGCGGCAAAATCGGCCATCCCGAATTGGCCAAGGCTTTAGAAGAATTAAACACCGCGTTTCACAACATCATCGGCGATGAAGATTTCATCAATGAAATGAAACGCCTGCAGGCGGCTTATGTCGGCCGTCCGAGTCCGATTTATCATGCCCAAAGCCTGTCGCAACGCGGCGCACAGATTTTTCTGAAACGTGAAGACTTAAACCATACCGGCGCACACAAAATCAACCACTGCATCGGTGAAGCGCTACTGGCGAAAAAAATGGGCAAAACCAAAGTCATTGCCGAAACCGGCGCCGGTCAGCACGGCGTGGCGCTGGCCACCGCTTCGGCCTTGGTCGGATTGGAATGTGAAATCCACATGGGCGTGGTCGACATTGCCAAAGAGCATCCCAATGTGTCGCGCATGAAAATTTTGGGCGCGAAAATCGTGCCGGTGTCTGCCGGTGCGGGTACGCTGAAAGAGGCGGTGGATTCGGCGTTTGAATCGTATTTGTCGCAATTGGGTACCGCCATGTTCGCCATCGGTTCGGTGGTAGGCCCGGCGCCTTATCCGGAAATGGTGGCATATTTCCAATCGATTGTCGGCCATGAAGCGCGCGAGCAGTTTGCCCAACAATATGGCGGTTTGCCTGATGAGGTGGTGGCCTGCGTGGGCGGCGGTTCGAATGCCATCGGCTTGTTCAATGCCTTTATTGATGATGAATCGGTCAATTTGGTCGGTGTCGAACCGGCCGGCGAAGGTTTGGATAAACCCGGCCGCCACGCCGCGACCATGGCCAAAGGCAGGTTTGGCAACATTCAAGGCTTTAACTGCTACTATCTGCAAGAAGAAGACGGCACACCTGCCGCCGTGCATTCTATCGCCTCCGGTTTGGATTATCCCGGCGTAGGCCCGCAACACTGCCTGTTGAAAGACAACGGCCGCGGCCGCTACGAATGCGCCACCGACCAAGAATGTTTGGATGCGTTTTTGACCCTGTCGCGCGAAGAGGGCATTATTCCGGCGCTGGAATCGTCCCACGCCATCGCCTACGCCTTGCGCCGCGCTGCCGAACTCGACAGCAGCAAGCGCCTACTGGTGAATTTGTCCGGCCGTGGCGACAAAGACATTGATTATGTGTTGAGTAAAATCAAGGTTTAATGATACTAATAGGCCGTCTGAAATTATTTTTTTCAGACGGCCTAATCCAACCCAAATCCCACCCGAGTCTAACCATTAGAGAAAGGAAATCCCATGAGCATTCTCACGCGCACCGTCAGCTATACCGACAGCAGCGGTACCACCCTGCAAAGCCATTTCGCCTATCCGGCACAAGGTGGAAAAGCCGCCGCCGTGTTGGTTGCACCCGAATGGTGGGGCTTGAGCAAACACGCCAAAAGCAGCGCCGAACGTTTGGCTGAACAAGGTTATGCTGCGTTGGCCGCTGATTTATACGGCAACGCCATGCTCACCGAAGATGCTACGGTGGCCGGTGAAAACATGATGAAGCTGGTGAATAATCCGGAATTGCTGGCCGAACGCACACAGCTGGCTTTAGACGCGCTGGCGGCACAAGCTGAAAGCGACGGCGGGCGCTTGGCCGCCATCGGTTTCTGTTTCGGCGGCCGTGTGGTGCTGGAAGCCGCCCGCCGCGGTACGCCGTTGAAAGCGGTGGCCACTTTCCACGGCAACCTGACCCCTTCCAAACCGGCCGAAAAAGGCACCATCAAAGGCGAATTGCTGATTGAGCACGGTGAGTCGGATACCTTGGTGACCATGGAAGACGTCGAAGCTTTCCGGGCCGAAATGCAAGCCGCCGAAGCCCGTTTCCATATTGACGTGTTCCCCAATGCCAAACACGGCTTCACCAATCCGAAAGCCACTCACAACGGTGAGCGCAACGGTGTGGATTTAGGCTACCAGCAAGAAGCGGCCGAGCAATCATGGCAAAATATGCTGGATTTGTTCAAACGCGTTTTGTGATGGTGTTTTAAAATATAGGCCGCGACCTTTCCAAAACTGCCTGAAAAGCCACTGTACAAAGAACCGACGTCATTCCCGCGCAGGCGGGAATCCATTTTTGAGTATGGCAAACTGTTGAATAAAATAAGTTTCTGAAATTTTAAGATGGATTCCCGCCTGCGCGGGAATGACGGCTGTTTGGGTTTTTATTGGTGGTTCATGGGGTTTTGCAAAGGTCTCAGGCCGTCTGAACAAGGCTTTTCAGACGGCCTCAACAATAACGACTTCAAGGAAAAGGAAAACATGAAACGAGAAACCATCGCCCTGCACGCAGGTTATCATTCCGACCCGACCACCAAAGCCGCCGCCGTGCCGATTTACCAAACCACGTCATATACCTTTGACGACACCCGGCACGGCGCCGATTTGTTCAACTTGGCCGTGCCGGGCAATATCTACACCCGCATCATGAACCCGACCACCGCCGTATTGGAAGAGCGGGTGGCCAAGCTCGAAGGCGGCATCGCCGCATTGGCCGTGGCCAGCGGCATGGCGGCGGTTACCTATGCCGTGCAAACCTTAGTGGAAGCGACAACATCATCGCCACCAAAACGCTCTACGGCGGTACCTACAATTTCTTCGCCCACAGCCTGCCGCGCCAAGGCATTGAAGTGCGCTTTACCGATGCCGACAAGCCCGAGCAAATCGCCGCGCTGGCCGATGAACGCACCAAGCTGGTGTATTGCGAATCCATCGGCAATCCGGCGATTAACGTGGTGGACATCAAAGCCTTTGCCGAAGCCGCCCACGCACAAGGTTTGCCGTTGATGGTAGATAATACCGTGCCGTCTCCGGCTTTGTTCCGCCCGATTGAACACGGTGCCGATATTGTGGTGCAGTCGCTGACCAAATACATCGGCGGCCACGGCACCACCATCGGCGGCGCGATTATTGACGGCGGCCAATTCCAATGGGCCGGCAATCCGCGTTTCGACAAAATTTTCAACCAGCCCGATCCGTCTTACCACGGCGTCAACTACACCGAGCATTTCGGTGCGGCAGCCTACATCGCCCGTGCCCGCGTGGTGCCGCTGCGCAATACCGGCGCGGCCTTGTCGCCGCAAAGCGCGTTTTTACTGCTGCAAGGCTTGGAAACGCTTGCCCTTCGTATGGAACGCCATTGCGAAAACGCCGTAAAAGTGGCCGAGTTCCTGCGAAGCCACCCGCAAGTAGAATGGGTAAACTACCCCGCGCTGGCCGACAGCCCGTATAAAGCCTTAATCGACCGCGACTACGGCGGCAAAGCATCGGGCTTGCTCAGCTTCGGCATCAAAGGCGGCCGCGAAGCCGGTGCCAAATTCATCGACGCGCTGCAACTCTTCCTGCGGTTGGTGAATATTGGCGACGCCAAATCACTCGCCACCCATCCGGCCAGCACCACCCACCGCCAGTTAAACGACGAAGAACTCGCCGCCGCCGGTGTCGGTGCCGACATGGTGCGCCTGAGCGTGGGCATTGAACACATCGACGATTTGCTGGCCGATTTGGCGCAAGCTTTGGAAGCCGCGAAGTAAGGCGTTGAACAAACACCGTTCATAAAAACAGGCCGTCTGAAAGCAATACTTTCAGACGGCCTTTTGATACCCCGACCTTATTGCGCTTTGCGCTTATCCCACCAAGCAAACAAATTGCCCAACACGGTGCCGGATACCGAGTGCCATACACAGGCCACGGCGGTAGCGACGGCGGATTCGGCGTTGGTTGGGAAAAATTTCGCGCTCAAGCCCGTGGCCAAACCGGCGTTTTGCACGCCAACTTCAATGGCCAACGTCCGTTTTTTGGCTGTGTCCATGCCGAACAATGCGCCGGAATAGTAGCCCAAAATATAGCCGATGATGTTATGGGCCGCGATGGCAACCAACATTACCAGTGCCGATTCCATAAAGCGGTGGCCGTGTACCGCTGCCACACCGCCGACAATACAGGCAAAAGCCAGCACCGCCACGCCGGGCATCACCGCGCGGACATCGGCAAACCAAGGCTTATGTTTAAAGAACATATTGCACACCGAGCCGATGACCACCGGCAGCAGCGTCACCAGCAGCATAAATTTAAACATGCCCCAGCCGTCCATATCGACGGTTTCACCGATCAGATACATCATCCACAGCGGCGTCATCACCGGAGCGAGCAAGGTTGAAACCGTGGTCATTCCCACCGAAAACGCCACATCGCCTTTAGCCAAAAAAGACATAATGTTGGAAGAAACCCCGCCCGGACACGTGCCGACCAATACCAAGCCCAACGTCAGGCCGGTGGACAAATCCAGCGCTTTGGCCACAGCAATCGCCACCAACGGCATGATGGTATATTGCGCCGCCGCGCCCACCAAAATATCCAACGGCCGCTGCGCCAAAATGCGGTAGTCGGCTTTGCCCAAGGTCATGCCCATGCCGAGCATGATGATGCCCAATACCAAAATCTGCGTGTCGCCTTTCACCCAGGCAAAAGTAGCCGGTTCAATAAAGGCGGTGATGGAAGCCAAAATAATCACCGGCGCAGTAAATCGCGTCAGTTGGTGGCTGATAACAGCAAAAATCGACATCTTGTTATCCCTTATATAGAAAAATCGGTAAAGCGGTTTTTAACAGATTTTTACTGCGTTTAGCAAATGCGTTGCCGCCAAAATATGCGGCAATTTCTTAGACGGTTGCGCGCAATATACTGTTTTTAGGAATAATATTTTATGAATATACCAATAAAATGAGGCCGCCTGAAACATAATGGTTCAGACGGCCCTGCAATTGGCGTTTACAGGCTAATTTTTCAGACGGCCTGATAAGTTTTACAGAAAATTGTAGAGAATGTAATTGTTATCGGTAATGCATAAGCATACTGCAACTGAAAAGGAGTGTTTTATGAAAACCATTACTGCCGCCACATTGGCCGCTTCGATTATCCTGCTGGCTGCCTGCGCCCAAAGCGGCAACAGCCACCACCATCACCATCATCACGGCGATGGCCACCATCATCACCATGCCGGCATGAGCAAACCCATGACCTTCGAATGCAAAAACGGCATGAGCGTAAATGTCGAAAACATCGGCGAAGACAAGGTAAAACTCACCGTAGCAAACCGCAGCGCTCAGTTGACCCGAACTTCAGCCGCTTCCGGCGAGCTTTACACCGGCAACACCGGCCTGTGGGGTACGGGTGCGGAATGGCACCAAAAAGGCAGCGAAGCCTACTTTGAATATACCGGTTTGCACGGTGCCAAAGGCGCAACCGTCTGCTATCACGGCAAATAATTTCGGTGTGTGAAATCGTGTCATCGCAATAAAAACACGTTTGCCTAAAAGCTAAAAAGGCCGTCTGAAACTTATGTTTTCAGACGGCCTGAGACCTTTGCAAAAAAAACCCAAAACTCCCCTAAATTCCCCCTAAAGAATTCAGAGGAGTTTTTTTATGAGCAGCTTCTTCCACCAACAAGCCCGAATCATGACGGGCAAACATACCGGCAGCTGCCCGTTGCTCAAAATTAACCGGCTGCCCGATTGGCAGCCCGCCGGACAACTGCCCAACCGGCAAAAGACCCGTTACATCCGCGGTCACCGCGGCCGCCCCGCCTATCCGCTGCCGCCCATGCTCAAAGCCGTATTGCCCGGCCAATGGCACAGCCTTTCCGATCCGGAATCGGAACGCTGTCTGGCTACCCGTCCGGATTTCTGCTTCTTCTGCGGCTTTGATAAACCCGCCTTACCCGGCCACAGCACCCCCTGCCGTTTCCGCAACCGGCCGTCACAGGATGACGCCTTAGCCCGGCTTCCCGAACCGGTTAACCGCCGGCTGACCGAAAAAGGCTTAAAAACAGAGAAAGCCCCGGCAGCAGTGATTGACGCCGCCATCATCCAAACTGCCGGCGGCAAACAGCGTCAGGCTGTCGAAACCGATGAAAACGGCATCACTGCCGAAACCCTGCCCGGCAAAGACAAGGATGCGCGCCGGGTGAAGAAAGAGGGCAGATTCACCTTGGGCTGCAAACAACACACCCGCACCGGTTCGGAAGGCTGTATCGGGAAACTGCACACCACCCCGGCCGACGCCCGTGAGTGCAACCATTTCGGACCGCTGCCGGACGGCACCGCACCCGGAACAACCGTCTATGCCGATAAGGGGTATGACAGTAAAGCCAACCGGGAGCATCTGCAAAGCAAACGGCTGTCCGGCGGCATGATGCGTAAGGCACAGCGGGGCAAACCTTTAACGGAGCAGGAGAAACAGCGCAATACGCAGCTGTCGGAAGTGCGCTGTGCGGCCGGGCAAACCTTCGGTACGCCGCACCGGAAATCCGGCTGTAAAAGAGCGCGTTATTTCGGTTTACGGAAAGTACCGGCGCAAAGCCATTTGAAAGCGGTGTGCCTGAACCTGCCAAAGGCAGCCGGCAGGCTTCGTGTGCCTGCTGCTGCCTGAAAAGGGCAATGGCACCCGATAAAGGGGCTGATTGGGGGAAATACGGACGGGAAACACGTCTGAAAATGAAAAAACGGTTACCTGATTGTTCAGGTAACCGTTTGGATGGGGTGGCCGGTATTTCGCAAAGGTCTCGGCCTTTGGTATGGTTTAACCATCAATCTTTATCATTGCCGGCCACATCGTTGACCACATCTTCCACAAACTGCTCCACCGGATTAATACCCGACTGCTCACGCACGATTTGACGCTGCTCATCTGTCAACGGCTCATATACTTCCGTCGCCGCACGCTCACGCGCTTCTTCACGCTTGCGGTCTTGCTCTTCAAAGCTCTCATAAGGCTGCGGCTTCACTTTACTCAAATCCACTTCATCGCCTTTAAAAATGCTCATATCTCGCTCCTTTGCGTTATTGCGGGGTATGGATTGAGTGTAAACAAATAGGGGTGGGGTGGCAAGTAAGGATGGGTAAAAGGGGCTAACTGACAAAAGATGAGTATATTTCGTTATCAAAGATAAAGCTGCTTGAAAAAAATATTTCAAGCAGCTTTTTTATATTTTTTATAAATGTATGAAGCTTTAAGCCATCGCTAAATCTAATTTTTGTACTTTAAAATTAGCTAACTCTTTTTTCCTGCCTAAAATAGCTTTTGCGATACTCTTATCCGCTTGACCATTGCCATTGATTAAACGTATTTTTGATTTAACAGTATCCCAGCCATAAATTTTAACTAGAATACCTACGCATTCATCAGCAAATGAGCCAGAAATTATTTCCGTATTTTTGAGATCAAGGATAATTTTCGTGCAATCTTTGTCTTCAATAAGACTGATAATTTGGTCTCGAAATGGAATAGCGGAGCGACGAGAAGCAAGGCTACCGCTAGGTAAGCGAATAGTTTGTTCCATGATGTGTACTCCTTAAGTTTAATCGGTTAGTGCTAATAAAATATCACTAAGTTCTGAATTGTCTACTGAGTCGATACAAGGTTGTGTTAATGCTTCTACATTTAGTTGACATGTGATAATAACGCCATCCCAATTGTATTGTTCAGAAGTGGTGTAGACAATATTAGGCGAATTCGGATTGATTGACAACATACAATTTCCAGAAACTATATTTAATTTTCCATTATATTGTTGAATTAATTCGATAAATTTTGCTAATCCCAGACCTGCATGATTGTTGCTTTTCCTGTATTTAGCGGATTTCCCCATGGGGTTTCCAATTACATCGGAGGGAAGTTGTTGTGTCCAATCATCATAATTTTCGGCTTCAATCTTTTTGGAAGAGTGCCCTTTTTCGATACACCATTTATTGGTCATGTGTTGAAATTGGCAAATTTACACGATTGAGCTCTTTTAAAAAGCCACCGCCTAAATCTGCTAGTGCAAATTCGATTTTTCCAGCTTTCTTGTAGAGTTGAGTCATGGAGAATCCGGTAGATTTTCCATGGGACCATACATTGTCATGAACTTCTCCAATTACTTCCTTTAATGAATTTAGTCCCTCACTTTGGTAATTAGTTGTGAAGTTGCTGATACAGCTAATAATTTGTGTATTGGCGCTATCTGTGGCTTCTTCATTATCGAGTAAGGTTAAAACGGAGTAAGTGCTACCTATGTTATGACGATAGTTAGTACAAGGTATGTTCCATAATGCTTCATTGAATCCAATAGTAGCTAAGTAGCTCTGAATAGACTCTGATTGGACCTGAAAACAATCTAATGTAATGGGGTTCTTTTTAAGATGGGCTGCAATTGTCACAATATATGATGGAGTCAGAAAGTCGTCATTTTTAATAAGAAAATTAGATCCTGAGCTACATTCTTGTAATGCTGAAAAAATATTTTTAGTCATAATAAAGTTTTATAGAAGTAGAGGGTTTGTGAGTTAGTATATTAATGTATTATTATTTAGTTATCTATCAATCAATGTGCTTCGTCCCAATTCTCCCCCACGCCCACTTCAGCCACCAGCGGCACGTTCAATTCACCTTTGGCGACATTGGCCATAATCTCGGGCAGTTTTCGCTTCACCAAATCCAATTCGGATTCCACCACTTCCAGCACCAATTCATCATGCACCTGCATAATCAGTTTGCTTTGCAGGCCGTCTGAAACGAGCCATTGGCGCACATTTTTCATGGCGCGTTTGATGAGGTCGGACGCGGTGCCCTGCATGGGGGCGTTGATGGCGGCGCGTTCGGCACCGGCGCGGGCGTTGCCGTTTTTGCTGTGGATGTCGGGCAGGTAGAGGCGGCGGCCGAACAAGGTTTCGACATAGCCTTGCTGCGCGGCTTGTTCTTTGGTGCGCTGCATGTAATCGGCCACACCCGGATAGCGGGCGAAGTAGCGGTCGATAAAGTTTTTCGCCGACACGGCATCGATGCCGAGTGATTTGGCCAAGCCGTATTGACCCATGCCGTAAATCAGGCCGAAGTTGATGGTTTTGGCGTAGCGGCGTTGGTCGGTGGTGACGTTTTCAGGGGTACGCCGAACACTTCGGCGGCGGTGCGGCGGTGTACGTCTTCGCCGTTTTGGAAGGCTTCAAGCAGGGTTTTGTCGCCGGAGAGGTGCGCCATAATCCGTAATTCGATTTGCGAGTAGTCGGCAGAGGCAATCACGCTGCCGGCCGGTGCGTTAAAGGCGCGGCGCACTTTGCGGCCTTCTTCGGTACGGATGGGGATGTTTTGCAGGTTGGGGTTGTTGCTGGCCAAGCGGCCGGTGATGGCGACGGCTTGGGCGTAGGTGGTGTGCACGCGGCCGGTGCGCGGGTTGACCATTTCCGGCAGCTTGTCGGTGTAGGTGGATTTGAGCTTGGCCAAGCCGCGGTTTTCCAAGATGATTTTCGGCAGCGGAAAATCGGCGGCCAGTTGTTCCAGCACGGCTTCGTTGGTCGACACGCCGCCGGATGCGGTTTTTTTCAGGCCTTTGGTCGGAATGCCCATTTTGCCGAACAGGATTTCTTGCAGCTGCTTCGGCGAATTGAGGTTAAACGGCTGACCGGCGGCTTTGTAGGCCTGCTGTTCCAATTCAAGCAGGCGGCGGCCGAGCTCGTGGCTTTGGGCGGCCAATTCGGCTTTGTCGATTTGCACGCCGGTGCGCTCCATCTCGAACAACACCTGCGCCACGGGCAATTCCATGTTTTGATAAATATCGCGCTGCTTGTCGTCCATTTGTTTGACCAAATGGTTTTCGATGCGCAGGGCGAAATCGGCATCTTGGCAGGCGTATTCGGTGGCTTGTTCCAAGGCGGCATCGGCAAACGAAATCGCTTTCGCACCTTTGCCGCACAAGGATTCGTAGGTGACGGTTTCCAAGCCGAGCCAGCGCGCGGCCAATTCGTCAAGGCTGTGCCCCAAATGGCTTTCGACAATGTAGGAAGCCAACATGGCATCGCCGCTGATGCCTTGGAGCGCGATGTCGTAATTGGCGAACACGTGTTGGTCGTATTTGAGGTTTTGGCCGATTTTATGCAGCGTTTCGCTTTCTAAAAAAGGTTTCAGACGGCCTAATACGTCTTCCAAAGCCAATTGGTCGGGCGCGGCGGCCGGGGTGTGGCCGACCGGAATATACACCGCTTCGCCGGCGGCAAAGGCCATGCTGATACCGACCAATTGCGCATTCATGGCATCGAGTGAAGTGGTTTCGGTGTCGAGGCCGATGGTTTTTGCGGTGGCGAGTTTGCTTAATAAGGCGGCCAACTGCGCTTCGGTGGTGATGGCTTGGTAATCCAGCTTGGCCGGTGCTTCGGCTTGGGTGATGATGTGTTCAGACGGCATTTGGGCAGCCAACGCGGCTTGTTCGCCGATGTCGGGGTTGCCGAACAAATCATCGCCTTGCGCTGTTTCGCGCATACGCTCTTCCGCTTCTTTCAGCCAGGTGCGGAAGTTAAGGCGTTTGAATTCGACTGCCAATTGCGACCATTTCGGGTTTGGCGGCGCAGACTGTCGAGACCCTCTGAGAGCTCGCCGTGCAAATCCAAATCGGTTTTAATCGTGACCAATTCGTAAGACAAGGGCAGGTAGGGCAGGGCGGCTTGCAGGTTTTCGCCGACTTTGCCTTTGATGTCGGCCGCGTTGGCCATCACGCCTTCGAGCGAGCCGTATTGCGCCAGCCATTTGACGGCGGTTTTCGGGCCGCATTTTTCCACGCCCGGCACGTTATCGACTTTATCGCCCATCAGCGCCAGATAATCGCGGATTTGGTCGGGGCGTACGCCAAATTTGGCCATCACGCCTTTGCTGTCGAACGTTTCGCCGCTCATGGTGTTGACCAAGGTGACTTGCTCGTTGACCAACTGCGCCATGTCTTTGTCGCCGGTGGATACGATGACTTTCATGCCTGCGTCGCCGCCTTGTTGCGCCAATGTGCCAATCACGTCATCCGCTTCTACACCCGGAATCACCAGCACCGGCCACCCCATCAGCCGCACCAGTTCCGGCAGCATTTCCGCTTGCGGCGCAAATCATCGGGCATGGGCGGGCGGGCGGCTTTGTAGTCGGCAAACATGTCGTGGCGGAAGTTCTTGCCTTTGGCATCAAATACCACCGCGCAATAACCGTGGATATGGTCGGCGCGCAGGCGGCGCAGCATGTTCAACACGCCGTACACAGCGCCGGTGGGCGTGCCGTCAGGGGCGGTGAGCGGTGCCATCGCGTGGTAGGCGCGGTAGAGATAAGATGAGCCGTCGACTAACAGCAGGGTTTGGTTTGGTGACATGATAAAGCCTTTGCGAAGACAGCGCGTGATGACAGGCCGTCTGAAATCTAAGAAAATAAAGTGCATTATAAAGGAAAAGGCGGCTTTCTCTATATATCGCGGCCGTGGACTTGCAAATCCATAAAATAGCCGCCATACCTGAATCAAATGTCTGAACATAGTTTCAGACGGCCTACTAATCAATGAGTTAGCGGTGATAGCGATTTAATTTCAAGTAAAATCATACATCTGCTGCCGATATGGCTTTTTGTTTCAGGTAAAAACTTAGTGAGTGCTTTTGTTATTTCGGCGAATCAGGCAGCATGGCTCGTTTACTTTCATTGGGTTGGAAAAGGAAATCATCATGGCACGTTTGACCGTACACAATTTGGATACTGTTCCTGAAGCTGCGAAACCGCGCATGGAAGTGGTTTTGAAAAACAATGGCTTTATCCCGAACTTAATCGGTTTTGTCGAATGCCCCTGAGGCGTTGGCGTTTTATCAAGAAGCCGGCAAAATGAATGCCGCCAACAGCCTGACGGCAGGCGAAGTGGAAGTGGTGCAAATCATTGCCGCCAAAACCAACGAATGCGGCTTCTGCGCGGCGGGCCACACCAAATTGGCCACCCTGAAAAAACTGATGTCCGAGCAATCTATCCAAGCCGCACGTGCATTGGATGCGGATGCATTTGACGATAAGAAACTGTCTGCTTTGGCGGCGTTTACCCAAGCGGTGATGGCGAAAAAAGGCGTGGTAGCCGATGCCGAACTGCAAGCCTTCTTCGATGCCGGTTACAACCAGCAGCAAGCCGTTGAAGTGGTGATGGGCGTAGCTTTGGCAACTTTGTGCAACTATGTCAACAACTTGGCGCAAACCGACATCAACCCTGAATTGCAAGAGTTTGCATAACAGATTGTTGGTTTTATAGCGGATTTCATTACTTCAATACCAGGCAGCAAGCCGCAGACAGTGCAAGTAGTACGGCAAGACGCAGTAACGCCGTAGCGAAAGTTAAGTTAATCCGCTACAGATAAACAGAGGCCGTCTGAAATATTTCAGACGGCCTCTGTTTTGCCGCATATTGCGTTTAGCGAATCGCTGCCACACAATCTTTCACCAGTGCGGAACCCTGGTAGATTAAGCCGCTGTACACTTGTACGGCGGTGGCGCCCAAGCGGATTTTTTCGGCAGCGTCGCGGCCTTCCATGATGCCGCCGACACCGATAATCGGTAACGCGCCGTCGATGTGTTCAGCCAACAATTTCAGCACTTGGTTACTTTTCCCGCGCACCGGCAAACCGCTCAAGCCGCCTTGTTCTTTCGCTAAGGCGTGGTTGCCCAATGATGATTTGTCGATGGTGGTGTTGGTGGCGATGATGCCGTCCATTTGCACGCTTTTGACCACGTGGGCGATGTCTTCGATTTGCGCTTCGTCCAAATCAGGGGCGATTTTTACTGCCAGCGGCACATATTTGCCGTGTGCTGCGTGTAAATGCGCCTGCTTGTTTTTCAATGTTTCCAGCAAGGCGCTCAACTCGTCGCCGCCTTGTAAGGCACGCAGGTTTTTGGTGTTCGGCGAAGAAATATTAATGGCGATGTAATCGGCGTGGGCGTAGGCTTTTTCCAAACAAATCAGGTAATCATCGGCCGCATGTTCAATCGGGGTGGCGGCGTTTTTGCCGATATTGATGCCCAAAATGCCTTGGTAGCTGCTGGCTTCGATGTTGCGAATCATAGCATCGATGCCGTGGTTGTTGAAGCCCATGCGGTTGATAATGCCTTGGTGCTCGGGCACACGGAACAGGCGCGGTTGCGGATTGCCGGGTTGCGGCCGGGGGTGACGGTGCCGACTTCGAGAAAGCCGAAACCGAGCGCGCCGAACGCATCGATACATTCGCCGTTTTTATCCAAACCTGCCGCCAAGCCGACCGGATTGGGCAGATGCAGCCCCATCAGTTTGGTGGCTTTGCCATGGTTGTTGGCGAAGGGAATCAGGCCGAGTTTGTTGCAGATTTGCAGGCCTTTGATGGTCATATTGTGGGTGGTTTCGGATTGATTTTAAACAGAATGGAACGGGCAAGGGCGTACATGGGACAGGCTTTCTCAATAGTGGAAACAATGGCGGTATTTTACCTGAAAATCATGTAAAGGCCGTCTGAAACCGTTTGTAAGCTGACGACGGTCAAGCTTCAGACGGCCTGATGAACGCAACGTTTAAGCGAAAACGCACATCGGCTCAGACGAATCTGCTAAACTGTCGGCCAAATTGTCTTGATGAAAAACAAAGGAGAAATTATGTCATACGTTTTCGAGCCGGTTAAGACGGCTGCTTTGCCGGTAGCCGGCAGCAGCGACAAATATTCCGTGCGCCGCGTGTATTGCGTCGGCCGCAATTATGCCGAACATGCGCGTGAGATGGGTTCCGATCCTGACCGCGAACCGCCGTTTTTCTTTTGCAAACCAAACGACTGCCAATCAATCGTGCCGGTAGCGGCTAATGAAATCGTCGATTTGCCGTATCCGGGCTTAACGTCAAACTATCATTATGAAGTGGAATTGGTGGCGGCCATCGGCAGGGGTGGCCGGAATATCCGTGTGGAAGATGCCCAAGCACATATTTTTGGTTACGCCGTCGGCCTGGACATGACCCGCCGCGATTTGCAGGCGCAAATGCGTGAAACCGGCCGCCCGTGGGAAATTGGTAAAGCATTTGATTTTTCAGCGCCCATCGGGGAATTGCACCGCATCAGCGAAACCGGTGTACTTTCCGACGCAGCGATTGAATTGAGTGTCAACGGTGAAATCAAGCAAAGCAGCAACATCAATCACTTGACATGGAGCGTGGCGGAAACGATTGCCAAATTATCCGAATTGTTTGCCTTACAGCCGGGCGATTTGATTTTCACCGGTACCCCCGAAGGTGTGGGCGCGGTCGTGAAAGGCGATACCATCCGGGCGAAAGTCGAAGGCTTAACCAGCATTACTGTGTGCATTAAGTAAACATAGGGTTTCAATAAAACAGGCCGTCTGAAAGATAATTTTTTCAGACGGCCTGTTTTATTTTGAAGATGTCAAACCTGCTTCGCGCTGCCATTTGTCGAGCAAATACTGAAAGACCTGCGGGTTTTCATAGCCGTTCTCGATGGCGGCTTGCAGCCAAGTGCAGGCGATGGGCAGGTTGGCGACCACGCCTTGGCCGTAGTAATACAGGCGGGCAAGATGGTATTGCGCTTCGGCATGGCCTTGCTCGGCCGCTTGTTCAAACCAATAGGCGGCTTGGCGGTTGTCGGCTTTGACGCCTTGGCCGTGGTAATAAATAAGGCCTAGACCAAATGCAGCAGCGGCATGGCCTTGTGAGGCGGCTTGCACATACAGTTTGCGCGCTTCTACATAATTCACGGCCTGATTGCGGCGGCCTTGGTGGTGGGCGAGTGCGGTTTGATGAGCTTGCTCGGCTTCTTGGTGTTGCAAGGCGGCGGTTTTGATGCGGCCGTATTGCTCGGGTGGTGTAGTGCGGCATCGCTCAACAGCTTTTGATAGGCACTCAAGCTGCCGTGTTCAGCAGCTTCGCGGTAATAATGCTCGGCGGTTCGTGCATCGGCTTTGATGCCCAAGCCGTAGCGGTAAATATCGCCCATCAATTGTAGCGCTTCGGGGTGATGCGCGGCTGCGATTTTGGCGTGTTTGGCCGCTTGCAAGGGGTCGCGCTCGGTCAGTTGGCCGGTCAGATAATGGCGTGCCAAGGCGGTGCGCGCTTGTTGGTCGCCGTTATCGGCGGCGGTTTGATACCATTTCAAGGCATCGGCATGGTTTTGTTCGGCTAGAACATCGGCCAACAGGGTTTGCGCGGCGATAAAGCCGTTGTCAGCAGCAAAGCGCAGATGGTGGGCGGCCAGGGCGTTGTCGATGTTTGTGCCGAGGCCGTAGCGGTAGATTTTACCCAGTTGCCAATGGGCAACGTGCAGGCCTTGTTCGGCTGCCTGATGGTACAGTTCGCGCGCTTGGGCCAAATCAGGTTCGGCAGAAAAATGATGGTGCAACGCTAAAAAATATTGGCCGAACGGGTGGCCTTGTTCCGCTACCTGCTGCGCCCAATACACGGCTTGTGTCTCATGGCGGTCGGCATAATATTCGAGCAGGCTCAGTTGTGCAGCAAGCAGGCCGCTTTCGGCCAACCACGCATATTGCTGAATGTGGCGGTCAAACGAGGCGCCCATGCTTTCTCGGATGCGCAGCAGATTGTAGGTGGCGTAAGGATGTTTTTGTTCGGCAGCAATGTCGAGCCATGAGAGAATCCCCGGATAATCCGGCTGGGGCGCTTCCATCATGATCAGACTGATTTCAAACGCCGCATCCGCATGCCCTTGTTCCGCCGCTTGGCGCAGCAATGTCAAACCTTGTATGCTGTCCGGGCTTTTGGCCAACAACGCACAGGCTTGCTGATAAAGGGTTTCTGGGGTGGCGGCGCTCATGATGGATGGAATTATGCGTTAAGAGTAGGACATTATACTGTTTTTGGTAAAGTTTTGTTCATCACCGTGGCATGAATGTCAGGATTTAAGGATAAAAGGCTGTCTGAAAATAAATTTATTTTCAGACAGCCTTTGAGTAATCGTCAGCCTTCGGATTGAATGTCGGGAAAATTCACTTGGCTGTAAAAGCTGCCGTTGATTTGGGTAACGTTGATGTGGTACATGCGGTAGGCATGGAATAGCCGGCTATCCGGCGGCGTAGGATTGTTCCAAAAATCGGCCAGCTTGCCTTGACAGGTCATGCCGGGAATATCGTAATGCGCCCGCCCCAACACTTTGACAGGCATATTGTGAATCAAAGCCGATAAGCCGCTGGTACTGTTGATGGTCACCATGCCGATACCGTGGCGCAGGAAAACCGGTAAAGGAACATCATGCACATAGGTAATGCGGCCTTTGAGCTTGGGGTGTTTTTCACAAAGTGCTTGATGTCGAGGGCGTAGTCGATAAAACCGCGATCCATCGGGTGATGCTTGATGATGAGGTTTACATCATCAGGCGCATGGTTGGCAAATGAGGTTAATACATGCAATAAGAAGCTGCGTACTGTGGAGAAATCGCAGTGGATGCGCACTTGGCTGTCGTTGAATACTTGCAGTGGAACGACAAAAAACTTACCGAATTTCCCTGCTTCGATTTGTTTGGCAAAGTTGGCATCTTCAATCCAGTAATTCAGTCGTTTGAAAATGGAGATAGACCAAAGATTCAAATAGTGGCCGAGATTGGGGGCACGGTGATGGATATAATTCGGGTATTTTTTGCGATTGAGATTGGCTCGAATGTAATAACGCGTGGCATTTTTCGCCATAGGCATGAAGCCGCCGGGCACAGGTTTCGGGTCGTGATATTCCTGTTTCTCCAGCATAGGAAATCGGGCGTTAAAAAATTCCGCCGTGCGTGGAAGTGGGGAGTATGCATTGACCCCTGATTTTTCTAAGGTGATGAAAAAAGGGCGGAAATAGCCTTCTTCAAATACCCAAAATGTCACATTGTTTTGATTACAAATTTGACGCGCTAAAAAATGGTAAGGGCGCGTATCGCCAAAGCAGACCACAGCTTGAATGTCGTGTAGTGTAATGTAGTGTTGGAGGTGGGTTGGAAAGTCGTCGTAAGTGCCCAGATAGGGGGAAGTATGGGCGATGCTTTCAGGATAGAAATACTCATCGCCGGCATTAAAGTTGAATTTGTGAACGGTTTTTCCGTGGGTAGAGGTCAGCCATGAGGACAAGCGCTGAAAAAAAGCCCCGACAGGGCCTTGTAACAGCAAAATGCGATCGGCAGTCTCTACCAATTCATGAAGATGGCTTTTAAGAAAACAGTTCATTGTCGTAATGTATCAAATCGGTCGTAATATTATTATTGATTATGTAAGTAACTTGCCGTTTGACATCAAAGCAAGCCGTTTATCTAAGAATACGATGGTTTGAGTGTTAGGTAAAGTTTGAAGGCATTGAATATTATGACTAAAGAATAAAACAATGGGCGGTAAGTTAATTATCCCGATAGAGAACGGTATAATTGTTTGATTTTACCGATTTGCTTGCTTAACCAACTTTTATGTAGTCTGGTGTTGTTTTTTTGCAAAGATTTTTGTGTTTTCAGCACTTCGATGGCGGTGGCGGCATCAATCATGCGGCGTGTGTCCGGGTGGACATAGCCGGGATAGTAGATTAAGGTGCCGGCGATTAGCTCCCAGAGTTTCAGACAGCGTGTGCGGCGCGGGAGGGTTAAGCGGTCTTCGGTTAAGCCCCAGCCTGCGTAAAACGGCAGCCCGTAGCACACTACTTTTTTGCCGCGCAACAAAGCTTCAAATCCGGTCAGCGAGGTCATGGTGTGTACTTCAGCGGCGTATTGCAGGCAGGTGAGAATATCGGCTTCGGGTGCGGTTTGATCGGCATAGCGTGCCATATCTTCCGCACTGATGTGGCCTTTGCGGTTGCCACTGACTACGTCGGGATGCGGCTTGTAAATGATATAAGCGTCGGGATGGCGTTCGCGCACGGTACGGAGCAAATCCAGATTACGGTAAATTTCGGGCGAACCATGCCGGACAGACGCATCATCTTCCACCTGCCCCGGTACGAGAATCACGGTTTGGCAGGTGTCCGGTGGGGTAAACACCTGATTGCCGACATTGTATTTGCTGATGTGGTGTTCAGTCAGGGTATGTTGCAGCATGGAGGCCGTCTGAAAATCCTGTTCGCTGAAAGCTTGGTTTTGCAAGATATATTCCAAGCGTGACGGTGTTTCGGCATTGAAATAAATCCCCATATCGTCGGTAACCAAAGACAATGCCGGCACCAAGTTCGATCCCAAACCTACCGAGCGGATAAAACCGTCTTCCATCCGCAGCAAGGGCAAACCTCGACTTTGGGCAAAATCAATAATCGCCTGCCTGCCGTTGCCCCAAGCCAGCAGACGCGCATCGGCGGAAAAATCGATGTTTTCCAGTTTTTTGACCGATTTCACAAATTTCAGACGGCATGAAGGCACATTGAAAAAAGGCTTCATCACTGCCTGTTTCCATAACGACATTCCCACACAATACAATTCGCCCCGCAGCTTTTCATTCAAGCGGCGGGCAGCGGCCAGATAATCAATCACATCAAACAGCGTACCGGCCTTGCCTGTATTCGGATTAAGGTAGCGGCTGTATTGCAGGTAAGCTGCGGCAAACAGCTGCAACAGCGAGCGTGGCGCACGGCGTTTTTGTTCCGCCAGTTTGGCAATATCGGGATGACGGTCGTCACTTACACCCCAGCCGGCATACCACGGCAAACCGAAGGTCACCAAAGGCTGGCCGCACAATAGGGCTTCAAAGCCCATTTGCGAGGTCACACAATACACTTTGTCTACCTTTTGCAGCAGCGAAATCGGATTGATGTCTTCGGCCAACAGGCGCACACGCGGCTGCTGTGCCAAATCAGTAAGGTAACCCTGTTTCTTACCGGTCAATACATCGGGGTGGGTTTTGACCCAAATTTCCGCATCGGGATTTTCCACTAAGGCCGTCTGAAACATTTGATGGAACGTCGCTTTATCTGCCCCGCCATATCGAACCGCCATATCGCCGAAGGTTTGATCAATCACCAAAACAATATTTTTGTCCGCCTGCACAAGGCCGTCTGAAAAATCCGGTGCATGGTTGTATTTAGACAAACGGTGCGCCAAAATCAAATCGATAGCCTGCTGCGCTTGGGCAAGCATTTCAGACGGCGTATCTGCGGCCAAAATCAACTGTTCCAAACGTGAAGGGCTGGTTGTGTCGTAATAAATGCCGATATCGTCGTACACCAGAGAAAACGGCGGATAACCGGCCACGCCTAAGCCCAGTGAGCGCAAAAAGCCGTCTTCCAATGCCACAAACAGTAAGCCGTGTGATTGTGCAAAAGCACGTGTTTTATGGGTGGTCGGGCGTAGGCCCCAACCGATAACCGTTTCCGTATGTTGGCTTCTTTTTGAATGGTGTACTCAGGCAGAAAATCCGTAAGATTGGGAATCTTACGGATGCCGCAGGATGGGATGTAAGCGTTTTTTGCCATATGGATTTTTTCTTGGGGAGATGAAAAGGTTTCAGACGGCCTGATCAGCATAAAACCGTTGGAACACTATTCTACCGAAAAAACAAAGGCGGGTGCATCCCCGCCTTGATTCATGGTGTTATTGCTTAGAACGTTACCGCTTCGGCGAGTACCTTACCCGCCAAATCCTTGGCCGATAAACTTGGTGCACCCAATAAGGGCCAATCGATTCCGACAGTAGCATCATTCCAAATCAAAGAATGTTCTGCATTCGGGTTGTAATAATCGGTGCATTTATAGACAAATTCCGCCTCATCGCTCAACACATAAAAGCCGTGGGCAAAACCTTCCGGCACCCATAATTGGCGTTTGTTGTCTGCCGATAAAATCTCGCCGGCCCAGTGGCCGAACGTAGGGCTGTTGCGGCGCATATCCACGGCGACATCAAAGACTTCACCCGATACCACACGCACCAGTTTGCCTTGGGTGTTTTCGGTTTGATAGTGTAAACCGCGTAACACGCCTTGGGTGGATTTACTGTGGTTTTCCTGCACAAAAGTGCGGTCGGCCACATTTTGGCGGAACCATTCATCGCGGAAGGTTTCCATAAAAAAACCGCGCTCGTCACCAAAAACTTTGGGTTCGAGCAGTTTGACATCGGGGATACGGGTGTCGATGATATTCATCATATTTTCCTAAAAACTAAAAAAGCGTTTCAGACGGCCTCAAAATTGGTAAAACAGCTTGAGACCTTTGAAAACTCCTTCAAAGCCAGCACATACAAAACCGACGTCATTCCCGCGCAGGCGGGAATCCATTTTTCAGCATAGCCAGCTGTTGAAAAAATAGGTTTCTTAGATGTCTCAATGGATTCCCGCCTGCGCGGGAATGACGGCCTTTAGGGTTTTTATTGGTTGTTCATGAGTTTTACAAAGGTCTCGGCTTGTTAATCTTTGCCAACCAAGCGCAATAAATATTGGCCATATTCGTTTTTACACATTGGCATCGCTAAGGTTCTGACTTCTTCACTGCTTAACCAGCCATTACGCCAAGCAATTTCTTCCAAACACGCTACTTGTAAGTTCTGAATGTTTTCAATGGTTTCTACAAATGCAGCCGCTTCCAGCAGACTGGCGTGTGTGCCGGTGTCAAGCCAAGCGAAACCGCGGCCGAGCAGTTGGACATTGAGAGAGCCGTCGTCCAAATACATTTGATTTAAGGTGGTGATTTCCAATTCGCCGCGTTCAGACGGCCTTACTTGCTTGGCAAACTCCACCACGCGGTTATCGTAGAAATAGAGGCCGGTGACCGCCCAATCAGATTTAGGTTGTTTGGGTTTTTCTTCAATTGACAGGGCTTTGAAATTATCGTCAAACTCAACCACACCGAAACGTTCAGGATCTTTTACTTGGTAGCCGAACACGGCAGCGCCTTTGGTTTTGACAAATTCCGCAGCTTCCTTGAGCGATTGGCTGAAATGCTGGCCGTAGAAGATATTGTCGCCCAATACCAAGCATACCGAATCACCGCCGATGAATTTTTCACCAATTAAAAATGCCTGTGCCAAACCGTCGGGGCTGGGTTGGATGGCGTAGGAAATTTGAATACCGAAATCGCTGCCGTCACCGAGCAGACGGCGGAAAGCATCGTTGTCTTCCGGTGTGGTAATGACCAACACATCACGGATTCCGGCCAACATCAACACCGACAAGGGTAATAAATCATCGGTTTGTTATATACCGGCAGCAATTGCTTCGATACGCCGCGGGTAATCGGGTAAAGGCGGGTACCGCTGCCGCCTGCAAGAATAATGCCTTTCATCAGCCTGCTTTCCTTATGTAGTTTGTGTTCAGACGGCCTTAATGCCGTCTGAACGTGTTTTTTTATTTAAGGCCTTTGCAAAGCCCCGGATTTGAGTACGGTTCGAAGTTAGAACAGCACAGAAAGCGCAGACCTATCATCAAGACAGGCAAGATTTCGGGCAGCACCTAACGGAGAAATGCGCCAAAGATGGAGGGTTTGCAAAGGTTTCTATTTAATTGCCTAAGCGTTCACGGTTGTAGCTGCCGTCTAACACGTGCGACCACCAAGTTTTATTGTTTAAATACCATTCCACTGTTTTGCGAATGCCGCTTTCAAAAGTTTCCTTCGGCTGCCAACCCAACTCACGGCCGATTTTGGCGGCATCAATCGCATAGCGCACATCATGGCCGGGGCGGTCTTTCACATAAGTAATCAAATCTTCATAACGCGCTACACCTTGCGGTTTGTTCGGCACCAATTCTTCCAACAGGGTGCAAATGGTGCGCACCACTTCGATATTGGCTTTTTCATTGTGCCCCCGATATTGTACGTTTCGCCGATTTCACCTTCTGTGACCACTTGATACAGCGCACGCGCATGATCTTCGACATAGAGCCAATCGCGAATCTGCATACCGTCGCCATACACCGGCAGCGGTTTGCCATCAAGCGCATTCAGAATCATCAGCGGAATCAGTTTTTCAGGGAAATGATAAGGGCCGTAGTTGTTGGAACAATTGGTTACGATGGTTGGCAGACCGTAAGTGCGCAGCCATGCGCGCACCAAATGGTCGCTGGAGGCTTTTGAAGCCGAATAAGGGCTGGAAGGGCGTAGGGCGTGGTTTCGGTGAACAAATCATCCGTGCCGTGCAAATCGCCATACACTTCATCAGTCGAAATATGATGGAAACGGAAAGCCGCTTTTTTTTCAGACGGCATATTCTGCCAATACGCGCGCGCTGCTTCCAAAAGCGTATAAGTGCCCACAATATTGGTTTCGATAAATGCCGCAGGACCATCAATGCTGCGGTCGACATGGCTTTCTGCCGCCAAGTGCATCACCGCATCAGGCTGATGTTCGGCAAATACACGGTTCAGCGCCGCGCGGTCGCAAATATCGACTTGCTCAAACGCATAGCACGGATGATGGGACACAGGTTCCAGCGATTCCAGATTACCCGCATAAGTGAGTTTGTCCACATTCACCACTGCATCTTGCGTGTCGTTGATAATATGGCGCACAACCGCCGAACCGATAAAACCGGCGCCGCCGGTGACAAGGATTTTTTTCATGATCGAGACAATTAAAATATTGTGATAGATAAGTAATAATATACTGATTATCTTATTTTATCAAAAATTAACAAAGGCCGTCTGAAACTTCAGACAGTCTCTCAATGGAATGGCTTAATCATCATAGCCATTCGGATTATTACTCACCCAGCGCCATGAATCTTCCATCATTTGGGTTAAACCAAATTGCGCTTTCCAGCCGATTTGCGATTCAGTAAACGCAGGATCGGCAAAGCAAACGGCAATATCACCATCGCGGCGCGGGTTGATTTGATAAGGAATATCCAAGCCGGAAGCTGCTTCAAAAGCCTTAACCATATCCAAAACAGAATAACCGTTGCCCGTGCCCAAATTATAAATATGTACGCCTGATTCTTTTGCTTTAGCTTGCATGGCCTTCAAATGACCACCGGCCAAATCAACCACATGGATATAATCGCGTACGCCCGTGCCGTCGGGTGTAGGATAGTCATCGCCGAATACCGACAAATAAGGCAGCTTGCCTGAAGCCACTTGGCAGATATAAGGCAGCAGATTATTTGGAATACCATTAGGGTATTCACCAATCAAACCACTTTTGTGCGCACCAGCCGGATTAAAATAACGCAGTAAAATCACACTCCAGCGTGGATCCGATTTTTGAATGTCGGCCAAAATCCGCTCGACCATATATTTGGACGTGCCGTAAGGATTGGTGGTACCGCCGACGGACATATCTTCCGTAATCGGTGTACGTGCCGGGTCGCCGTAAACGGTAGCCGACGAGCTGAACACGATGCTGAACACGCCTGCCTTAGCCATTTCTTCGGCCAAAATCAGGCTGCCCGATACGTTGTAATCGTAATATTTCATCGGCAGTACATTGCTTTCACCCACTGCTTTTAAGCCGGCAAAATGCATCACCGTTTCAATTTTGTGTTCGGCAAAAATCTTTTGCAGCATGGCACGGTCGCGGATATCGCCTTGGTAAAAAGTGATATCTTTACCGGTAATTTCTTTTAAGCGCGGCAGAATCTTGGCACTGGAGTTGCACAGATTATCGAGAATCACGACATCGTAGTCTGCTTCAATTAGTGAAACGGCAGTGTGCGAGCCGATAAAGCCGGTGCCCCCTGTGATGAGAATGGTCATTGTTTTTCCTTGTTACAATTTTAGGTTATGCCGTCTGAACTGCTTAACTACATAAAATCTTGGTATTTATCAGTTAAATGTTGCAATATGGAGTTATTTACTTTTTTACCTTGCTGATACAAATCGGTTTTTCTAAAAGTATTGTTCCAAACGTGCATGGCATACATATTATTGGATAAATTACGCTCATCGAAGTTTTGATCTAGAAGCATTCTTCTCGTCTGTATGGCGTTTAAGCCATAAAAGTAATAATAAGGTTTGGCAAACTTATCCAAGTTGAAATAAAGCAAGGCTTTCGTTAAACCTGTGGGGCCGCTTGATTCACCCCAAAGCGTATGTTCGCGGCCCAAACCTTTTTCAATGCGTTTCTGTTTTCGTTCAATATCCTGCACCGTATCCCAAGGTAAAATCTGATTAGGGTTTTGGCTCATAAACTCCATCAACTCCACCAAATGATGATGGGCGGGAAATTTCAATACCGCATTGGCTACAGCATGGCCTTCATAGCCGAATACATAATCTTCTTTCGTAAAATCAAACGGTTTTAAGCAGATTTCATCCATATCCACCCAGTAGCCGCTCTTCATGGCAATCATTTTCCATCTGAACCAATCTGAGAAGTGGGCGGGTGAACCGTGTGAATAGAAAATATCTTTTTCGGGCAAGATCTCATTGCCGTCTTTAACAATCACGCCTTTGGGGATATTTTTCAAATCCTGGTAAGTATATAAATGCACTTCGTGGCCGTGATACAGGTAAGATGCCAAACACAGTTGCTGGACGATGCCCAAGTCCTTGCCAATCCATAAAGACTGGATAGTGTCTTTTACGATAGGTGAGCTATTTTCCGTATCAAATTGTTTTTTATCTAAATAATCAAACCAAGAAGAGAATCTGAGCGCATCAATCTCTGCCAGTTTTGAGCGGCCGGACACAAACAGATCTTTGGCTTCTTTGTTCAGATTTTGCGACAGTTTTTCATGAATTAAGATATTCAAAGGTTTATTGTCGGTTGTGCTATTTCTTAATGCTGCTGTTACGGTATTTTCGGATTTAATCCATTTTTCCCTATATAAATTCCAATACTTAATTGTTTCATCATAGTTATTAAGGCATTGGCTGATTTTTGCCAATTGCGCCAATGAAGCATATGGTGAGTTGCTGCTTGGGTTGGGCAGGTTCTGTTTATGATAGGCCAAAACATCTTCGTATAAGCCCAAGCTTTGTTTTAAATAAATAACATGATGCTCATTGTTTTTATCCTTGCCAAATCTGTTGCAGTAGGTTTCGTAATAAGGATAAGCCGTATCAAAATCAAAATTTTGACACATCGTTACTGCCAAATATCTATGTGCCAGCTCAAGATCCGGGAATTTATCGGCAAATTCATGACCATACTGAATAGCTTTATCTATCTGATTATCTCCCTTTAAACTGGTAATTTGTAAGGCATAAGATACCGGCAAATTTGGGAATGCCTGAAACAGTTTTTCTGCAAATATGGCTGCTGATTTCCAATCCTGCTCGTATTGATAGACATTAACCAATCCCTCCAATCCCCGATGGCTTTTTGGGGATAATTTTTGCAGCATTTTAAATTCATTTCTTGCTTCTTCGTAGAGAGACAGGTTTTTATAAGCATGACCAGCCCACCAATAGCTGTGCCATAAATCTGGAAAACGCTCTCTGAATTTATAGGACCTTGAAATTACTTCTTCCCAACGGCCTTGTTGCTGGGCGACATTAACCATACCTTCCAAGCCGTGGTGCAGATGTGGCAGCTTTTCAGTCATTAATTGAAATTGTGCTTCTGCTTTATCATATTGTTTTAGATTTTTATAAGCTTGTCCCGCCCACCAATATCCTTGCCACATATCGGGCTTCATTTTTTGCAATTGAATGGAATATGCAGCGGCCTTTTCCCAATTCTTTTGCTGGTTGGCAAGTTCTGCCAAACGTTGTATTTCTCTAGAGTCTTTCGAGAAATCTTCTGTCATTGATTGAATTGGTTTCCCGGTATTTATCAGTATGCAAGCATTGCGGTTTTCTACCTTTAATTGTTTATCCAACTTTTCAGTAAAGATTTTGTTGCCGTATGCCAGCGAGACATACAAGTCATAAATTCCTAGTTCGAACTGGTAGGTTTCAATGCCTTTTAGCCCAGTGTGGCAAAATAACTGGCATTATAATCACTTGTCGGGTTTCCGATTTTGAATCCGAGATTGTTTTTGCGCACTTGTCCCAGCTCAAACACATATTGGCGTTGGGTGATTAGTTTTTGGGCAATTAGATAATACTTGCCTTGTGTAAAGTTGCTTAATGGTGCATCAGGAACGATAAACTCGCCTTCAACATGAAAAACCGTACCCTTGGTCCAAGAGTTTTCTATACTGATATGGCTGTTTGCCGGCGCATTGCTGCCGAAAATGTCTTTTTTTGCAAGGTAAACTTTGCCGCTCTCTTCAAATAAGCGGCATTCGAAAAAATCATCCGCCGTATGCTTGTCCAAATTCACGCTTGCCATTACCAAACCGGTGTAGTTGCGGACATTTTTATCGGGCGAAACGGAAATTTGGATTTCATAAATGCCGTCGTTTAAGAAACCGATATCGATGCCTTTAAAACCTATGGTTGCCGTACCGGCTGCCGTATAGTTGTAATTTTTGCCATTGTGAGGTTGGTTTGCCAATTCACGTTTGGGCACTGTTCCCAGTTCAAATTCTGCTTCACAGTCATTGAGTAAGTTTCTGAATTTGATATGTTTGTGCAAATAGCGATAGTCAGGAGCATCATAGCCTTGTAAATAGGCAAGTCCTTCGATAAAGAAAATAGTTTTAGCTATCCAGATTTTCTCAATTTTATTGATCGGAATGTGCTTGGTTGGGAAATTCATAGTAAAACCTCAGTTAAATATTTTTTAATGAGTAAAACGGTTGTGTCGGTTGGCAGGCCTTGTTTTTCAGACGGCCATTAAATCCGTTGTTTAATTTTCAGTTCATCTTGAAAGGTTTGTGACAAAATCTGTGCGGTATACATAAATTTTTCTTTGTTACCTGCGACTAATGCATCCAAACAAGCCCGGATCAGGCTGTTGGTTACCAAACGTGTGTAAATATATTTTTTGTGCTTTTGAATAAAGTCTAAGGCCGTCTGAAAAATTTCTTCTTTTTCGTCTTCGTTATAAAACACAAATTCACGCAGATAAATCAGTAAATCATGGTTCATATAAAATGCGATTTGATAGGCTTTGCGTAGTTCCGGAATATATTGCCACAAGCTATTGATGGCAGCCATGCGTCCTTGAAAATTACTCACGGATTTGGTTGTGGTGATGGTGGTTTGGCTGCCGTAAATCAGCCAGACATACACGCGGGTGTCAATCAGGCCGATACGGCCGAGTTTGGAATAAAGCTTGGCGGTGAAAAGTTTGTCTTCGTATAAGCCGGGCTCAAAATAGAGAACCAAGTCTTTAAGCATTTGCACTTTATAGAGCTTGTTGGTGGACAAGGTGTCATCAAACAGGGAAAGGCGGTTGGCGAATGTGCTGATTTTTGGGGCTTTATACAAACTGCGAAACCATTCGCTTTCCATACCGCTTTCAAAATCTTTGCGCACGGTTACGCCCGACACACAGTCGAGCTGGTGCTTTTCGGCATAGGCCAATAATTTTCCTAGTGCGTCGGGGCAGATCAGATCGTCTGAATCCAAAAAGAAAATATATTCGCCTTTGGCATGGCGGATGCCGAAATTGCGTGTCAGCCCAAGCCTTCGTTATCTTTATAAAAATAACGGAAGCGCGGGTCGTTGAATTCTTTTACGATGTCTTCCACCGTTACGGTGTGGCCGTCATCAACAATCATTACGTCGAGATTGGTGTATTGCGACGCTTGAATAGACTTTAGTGTTGCCGGTAGGGTGGTACGCGAGTTGTAGCAAGGCACGAGTATGGAAATAGTGGGCGATTTGCCGGTTTTTTTGGTTTTTCTTAAGAATTTATCAAGAAAGCTCATGTTGTTTTCCCTTATGTGTTTGTTTCGGTATCAAGCTGGCTGATCAATTTGTCCCACTGGGTGAATACGCTGGCGTTAGAGAAAGATTCAAACGTAGCTTGAATTGCGCTTGCTGATAAAGTATCGGTTTGGTTGAGTGCATCCACAACGGCGGGATAATCGCCATAAGCCGTAAGAAAACCTGTTTCGCCGTGTTTGATAATTTCTTTGGCGGCGGTAAACGAATCAAAGGCAATCACG
Source organism: Neisseria weixii (assembly GCF_002327085.1). GTDB lineage: Bacteria > Pseudomonadota > Gammaproteobacteria > Burkholderiales > Neisseriaceae > Neisseria > Neisseria weixii. The sequence continues at coordinate 280,554 of NZ_CP023429.1, forward strand.
GGGCGGCCGTGTGCATAGGCTTCCAATACCACAAGCGGAAAGCCTTCCGATTTGCTCATCAAGAGCAGGGAATCGTTATCGCTGAAGATTTTTCTTTGTTGCTTTCAAAACCGTGCAGTTTGAGCACATTTTGCAGGCCGTTATTTTTTAAGGCCGTCTGAAACTCATCTTTTAATGCGCCATCGCCATAAATATTGATAACGATACCGGCATTTTGTTTGATGATTTCTTTGCCCAAATCAATCATGCTGAAAATATTTTTGTCTTCGTCGAGCCGGCTGATAACGGCGGTGTGCAAGGGATTTTGCGGAGCAAGCGCTCGGTATTGCGCATCGATGGAGTTGTGTATGTAATCCAGTTTGTTTTGCACTTCTTTCTCTAAATGCGGGCGCAGCAAATCCACCGACGATTGGGTGAGCAACAGCAGACGGCGGTAGTTGTAAAGTTTGCCTTCATTGAGCCAGCCTAGGTGCGGACCGTACATTTCACGGGAGACAATGTCTTTAACGTCGCCGTGGAACATCAATACGGATTTTGCATTTTCCAGATATTTTTGGAAATGCAGATGGGCGGAAAATTGCAAAGAGATCACAATGCCGTCTGTATTCTGCAAAATATTGGCGCACGCCCCGTTGAGATATTGTGCCGATAATTTGAAATCAATGTAGGGGCTTTGCAGTTGATGGAATTCGCTGTTGGTTTCGGCAAACTCGCGGATGGCGATAACAAAAATACGGGCGTTGTATTTTTGTTTGTAGTGTTTCGCCATGTTTTGCAAAAAGCTATGCACGCCGCCGATTTGGTTTAACTCGTTTACCAAGAAAATGATGTCTTTGCTGTGGCGGTGCGTCGGGTCAAATGCCAACGCTTCTACAATGCGTTGGGTGGATTGCCCGTCTTCCAAAGGATAGAACGTATCGGTAATTTTGTGGTTATCGCCGCTTAAACCTTGCCAATCAAGCTGATACAGAGCCTCTTCGCTTTTGATGATTTGTTTGGCAGGCAAATAGTAACTAAAGTTAAAATACACGCCGCGCTGATTCATATAATCTTCATAATCATATTGAAACAAAACAATCGGTTTATGAAGCAGGGCAAAGTCCAGCACCAATGATGAATAATCGCTGATCAGAATATCGGCAATTTTCATTAAGTCGGCAATATCGAATAGGCGGTGCAGTCGATTACATCATCGTATTTTTTGTTCAGATGATTCAGATAGTGCAGTTTTGTGATGATAACGTATTCATTATTCAGGCTTTCAAGCAGGGTTTGCGGGTTAAACGGCAACGCCATGACACCGGCCTTGCGGAAAGTCGGTGCATAGAAAATGATTTTTTTGTTGTGCGGAATGCCCAGCGATGTTTTTAAGAATGTTGAGCCGATGTTTTCGTGTAAGGCGAAATCCAGGCTGTATTGCTTGAGCTGTGCCCAATCCAACGCGCACAAAGCATCTTCGTTATCAGCGGTAAACGGGCGGCGGTGCAGAATCTGCAATTCTTGATAACGTTGTGCGTGATCTTTTGCAAATATTTCATGATCGTAATGGAACAAGGCCACCGGGCGGTTGTATTGGTCGAAAGTGTAAATCAACGGGTTGTAGTCGCTGATGAGAATATCGGCAAGCAACAAAGCGTCGCTGTTATTTAAATCGGCGGTGTAATACACGCCGGCCGGCGGATTGCCGGGGATGGTATTGGTTTGGGAAGCCAATAAAACCAGCAGGCAATAATAATAATCGCTGCCAAAGGTAGCCAACAGGCGCGCGGCGTCAAATGGCAATACCATTTCGCCAGCCTTACGGAATTCAGGCGCATAGAGAATGATTTTGGCGTGTTCGGGCAGGCTGATGCGTTCACGCAATCGTTTCAGGCGGTCTTGATTATCTTCTTGGCGGAACAGTTTGTCGGTTTTGGCACAACCCAATTGTAAGATTTTCCCGTCGTAACGCATGGCGCCGCGCAAGAACACATCGGTATAAAAATCCGACATGGAAATCATGCAGTCATAGGCGAGGTTGTAGCGGATGGCTGTTGCCAGATGTTTGATATCCAAATCGGCAAACATTTTCTTGTAGGGAATACCGTGCCACACCGAAATCCAAGTGTTGGTGTCGGTGATGCGGTAGCCGTAATTCATTGTGCCGGCATCAATCACATAATCAGCAGTAAATTTCAAAAACTCACCGAATGATGAGCCGTTTTTTACCAACGTGTGTGTGCTGCGGTAAACAATATCCTCGCTTAAATGGCGGATGATAATGTAGATGTTGAAATCGTTTTTGTAGTATTCAATGAATGAGTCAATATCCGCCATAACACGGTAATTATAATCAGACGGAATAAGCAGTAGTTTTTTCTTCAGTGTAATACCTAACGAACGGGTTTCACCACTTTGGTTAATACGAGGTACGGTAATTGGTTGGGTAGTTGCCAAAACTGATGAAGCATGATGTGTTTTGCTATTAAGTTGACGATTACATTGCTGCAGTTGGATTTGCCATTGTTGGTTATAAGGCGCAAGAGTAATCGCTTTACTCAGGTAAAATTGTGCTTCGTGGAGATTGCCAAGTTTTAAGTGGCATAAGCCTAGTTTGAAGGTATTTTGGGCGTGTTGAGGCTCAATATCGTAAACACTTTGAAAAATTTCCAAAGCTTGTTGCCATTTTTTTTTGCGGTAAAATATCAAGCCTTTGCGATAGCCGGCCGGTGCGGTAATGTGATAGTAGGAGTTTTTTAAAAATTTCATAAGATATTCAATCCAAATGTTCGCCGTATTCGCGCAACACGCTTAAATAGCGTTCAGGCGGCCTTTTACCTGTATGTAGGGAAAAGGTAATTTTTTTATACAAATAAATCAAAAATTCATCTTGTGAGATGATTTCCATGTTGGGTGTATCTAATGCACTATCAAATGATAATTGCGGTGTGCGCCAATCTCCATAATTTTCAGTAAGATATAGATCGTAATCAGCGGGAATTAGATAATGGCCATTTAAAAATGGCCGGCTAGTTAACTCAAAAGGCGAGTTATGCCATTTGCTTTTTCCGCCTGCGTGCCAATAATCATTTTCTTCACGGTAATGGATGAAAATATCGATCGTAATGCCGTTCACATGGCGAATAACTAAAATATCAGGGCTATAAATAGGTAAAACATAAAAACAGCCACTGCTATAAATTTTATTAGCTAATCCGCTAACTGAATGGGTTTCCCAAATACCTATGTCAATGTCTTTATCATGTCCTAGTAATTTACCTTCACGGATGCAGCCGAGTAAAGTTCCGCTGATAAGAAAGAAATCAATCTGGTGAAGATCAAAAAAATTTTTCAAATCACTGAGCGCCTGTGCTGCTTTTTTATCACTATATTGGCGAGAAGTAGGAGGCTTTGCTGGTTGGGTAGGAGGATTTTGGCAAAGAAGACAATATTGTTTTCGCCAAAAATTTAAAACAAAAGTTGTCTGTTGGGCACGTGTTGCAGCAGTAGATAAATGACAGGATAAATCATAAGAAAGGGGCTTTTTGCCGTAATGATTATGTGCATTCACAAATAATTCGTAAAAACGATCAAAATCAGCTTTTGTTTCTACTAGGTTAGACAAATATTGCCATGTTTTGCCACGTTGACTCTGTTGAAGAAATTTTTTTAATAAATCAAAAGCTTCCTCTTTTTGATTATTTCTATATTTAATTTCTGACAGCAGGTACAGGCCTTCTGCATGGCATGGATACGCTTGGCAAAACCGGAGTACATGATGTTCGGCTTTATCAAGCTTATTTTGTAAAAATAAGCTTTGGGCCAAATATAAATCACCAACATTTATTCCTTGAGCAATCAGTTTTGGGCATTTTTACGGATATTCCCATGTAAAGGTATGCTGAAATCTTTATGAATGAAATAAAGGTATAAATACCACTTACACGGTATGCGCATGCCTTTGGTGTGTCGGAAAATATTCAATATGATTTTTATTAATGCATATTGCCGGAGATAATTAGTTAAGGAGTAGAATAAAGACATATTTCAAAAGCCGGAATCAGCTATTTTGCCGGATAGAGCTTCTTTTGTTTGCGTGGTAGAAATACCTTCTGTACGAGGTAGGTATACTACTTCACAGTAATCTTTAAGAAAGTCAAATTTTCCAGCCCAGTCATCACCCATGACAAAAATATCAATATTGTTTTCCTGTACATCTTTGATTTTTTGTTCCCAAGATGTTTCAGGGATGACTTTATCGACATATTGAATAGCATTGACGATAAAGGCTCGCTCTGTATAAGGATAAGCGCACACCTTGCCTTTACCTAAATTGAACTCATCAGTAGAGATGGCGACAGTTAAGTGATCGCCTAGAGCTTTTGCTCGCGCTAAAAGGCGAATATGACCATGATGGAGTAAATCGAATGTGCCGTAAGTTAATACTTTTTTCATTTTTTTTGTTGTCCCGGTAATTAATAGTTTGTTGTTGTATCTATAATAATGGATTACAAACCCAAGTAGATAACATATAATTAGCCAAAACATAATTCTAGTTGATTAGGTTATATTATGGAAGTAAAACAAATATCTTCTTTCATCATTTGTGGTTTGTTGTTTGTTATGGTGACGGCATGCAGCAGTATTCCTTCATCAGGCCCAAGTGCAAAAAAAGTTATCTCGTTAGGCCAACAGTCTGAAACTCAAATTCCTGAAGTGGAGTTGATTGATGTCAATCATGAGGTGGCACAATCGTTGTATAAGGCTCAGGTGAGTCAGTCATTCACTCAGTTTGGTGACGGCTATGCTTCGGCCGGTACGCTGAACGTTGGTGATGTATTGGATATTATGATTTGGGAAGCACCGCCGGCTGTTTTGTTTGGCGGTGGTATTTCGTCGATGGGTTCGGGCAGTGCGCAGCAGACCAAACTGCCGGAGCAGTTGGTCACGGCGCGTGGTACGGTTTCTGTGCCGTTTGTTGGAGATATTTCGGTGGTCGGTAAAACACCGGGACAAGTTCAGGAAATCATCAAAGGCCGTCTGAAAAAAATGGCGAACCAGCCGCAAGTGATGGTGCGTTTGGTGCAGAACAATGCGGCGAATGTGTCGGTTATCCGTGCGGGGAATAGTGTGCGTATGCCGTTGACGGCAGCCGGTGAGCGTGTGTTGGATGCGGTGGCTGCTGTGGGCGGCTCGACGGCAAATGTGCAGGATACCAATGTACAGCTGACACGCGGCAATGTGGTGCGGACTGTTGCCTTGGAAGATTTAGTTGCCAATCCGCGACAGAATATTTTGCTGCGCCGTGGTGATGTGGTGACGATGATTACGAATCCTAATAGCTTTACGTCTATGGGGGCGGTAGGTCGTACGCAGCAAATTAATTTCTCGGTTAAGGGTTTGTCTTTGGCTGAGGCGGTAGGCCGTATGGGTGGTTTGCAAGACCGGCGTTCTGATGCGCGTGGCGTGTTCGTGTTTCGTTATACGCCGTTGGTGGAGTTGCCGGCTGAGCGGCAGGATAAGTGGATTGCACAAGGCTATGGCAGTGAGGCGGAGATTCCGACGGTTTACCGGGTGAATATGGCTGATGCCAATTCTTTATTTTCTATGCAGCGTTTCCCGTGAAAAATAAAGATGTATTGTATGTATCGAATGCACCTTTGGCTGAAGTGCAGAAATTCTTGTCGTTTGTGTTCTCGCCGGTTATGAGTGGTGCGAACAGTATCAATAATTTAACTAATTAATGTGGGAATAAGTAAGATGTCTGAGCAGCTTCCTGTGGCGGTTGTCGCTGAAACTAAAACCGAGAATAAGAAGCCAAAGAAAAAGGGGTGGTTGAAAAAAGTAAGCCCTTTATTTTGGGTGACGGTGATTATTCCTACTGCGATTTCGTTGGTGTATTTTGGTTTCTTTTCTTCCGAACGCTTTACTTCGCAATCGAGCTTTGTAGTGCGTTCGCCGAAAAGCCAATCTTCGTTGAATGGTTTGGGTGCAATCTTGCAGGGCACAGGTTTTTCCCGTGCTCAGGATGATATTTATACGGTGCAAGAATATATGCGTTCCCGCTCGTCTTTGGACGAGCTGCGCAAAACTTTGCCGGTTCGTGAATTTTACGAAACCAAGGGAGATGTGTTCAGCCGATTCAATGGCTTTGGACTGCGTGGTGAGGAAGAGGCTTTTTATCAATATTATAAAAATAAGCTGAATATCAATTTTGATGCGGTTTCAGGTATTTCCACGTTAAATGTAACGTCATTTGATGCGCTTGAGTCTAAAAAAATCAATGAGGCTTTGTTGAAACAGGGTGAAGCCTTAATTAATCAGCTGAATGATCGGGCGCGCTCTGATACGGTACGCTATGCGGAAGAAGTGGTCAAAACGGCTGAGGAACGCGTGAAGGAGACTTCTCAGAATCTGACTGATTACCGTATTTCAAATGGTGTTTTTGATTTGAAAGCACAATCAGAAGTGCAGATGGGTTTGGTGTCTAAGTTGCAAGATGAGTTGATTGTGATCCAAACCCAGCTTGACCAGGTGAAAGCGGTTACACCGGAAAATCCGCAAATTCCAGGTTTGCAAGCCCGTGAAAAAAGTTTGCGTAAGGAAATTGCCCAGCAATTAAGGGCAATTTCGGGTGGTGGGCGGTCTTCATTGTCAAATCAAGCCGCAGATTATCAGCGTGTATATTTAGAAAATCAGTTGGCAGAGCAGCAATTGACCGCTGCTATGACCTCTTTGGAGAGTGCCAAGGCTGAGGCTGACCGACAGCAGCTTTATTTGGAAGTAATCTCGCAACCGAGTCTGCCGGATTTGGCGCATGAACCTAAACGTTTATACAACATTGTCGCCACTCTGATTATCGGTTTGATGGCTTATGGTATTTTGAGCCTGTTGACTGCCAGCATTCGTGAGCATAAAAACTAATGAAAGCGTTGCATAAAACATCATTTTTGGAATCTTTGGCGATTCAAAGGCGTGTGATTGGCGCACTTTTGATGCGGGAGATCATCACCCGCTACGGTCGCAACAATATCGGCTTTTTATGGTTGTTTGTCGAACCGTTGCTGATGACATTGTTTATTGTCTTGATGTGGAAATTTTTAAGGGCAGAACAATATTCGACTTTAAATATTGTGGCATTTGCGATTACCGGCTATCCGATGATGATGATGTGGCGTAATGCCTCTAATCGGGCAATAGGTGCTATTTCTTCAAATGCCAGCTTGCTTTATCACCGTAATGTCCGGGTGCTCGATACCATCTTGGCGCGCATGATTTTGGAAATTGCCGGTGCAACCATTGCGCAAATTGTGATTATGGCCGTATTGATTGCTATCCGTTGGATTGAAATGCCGGCTGATATTTTCTATATGCTGGTGGCTTGGCTATTGATGGCGTTTTTTGCCATCGGCTTGGGTTTGGTGATTTGTTCGATTGCCTTCAATTTCGAGCCATTCGGTAAAATTTGGGGAACATTGAGCTTTGTTATGATGCCGTTATCGGGCGCATTCTTTTTTATCCATAATTTACCACAACAAGTGCAAGAATATGCATTAATGATACCGATGATGCATGGTACAGAAATGTTTCGTGCGGGATACTTTGGCAGTGATGTGATTACCTATGAAAATTCCTGGTATATCGTTTTGTGCAATTTGGTCTTGTTGCTGCTTGGCTTGGCCATGGTCAGTAAATTCAGTAAAGGGGTCGAGCCACAATGATTTCGGTTGAACATGTTTCCAAGCAGTATCAGATGCGTGGTGGTATGCGGACTGTATTGGACGATATTAACTTTTCACTGCAAAAAGGTGAGAAAATCGGTATTTTGGGCCGAAACGGTGCCGGCAAATCGACTCTGATCCGTTTGATTAGCGGTGTCGAGCCGCCAACTTCGGGCGAAATCAAGCGAACCATGAGCATTTCTTGGCCGCTGGCGTTTTCCGGTGCCTTCCAAGGAAGCCTGACCGGGATGGATAATCTGCGTTTTATCTGCCGGATTTATAATGTCGATATCGATTATGTGAAAGTGTTTACGGAAGAATTTTCGGAGCTGGGGCAATATTTGTATGAGCCGGTGAAACGCTATTCTTCAGGTATGAAAGCGCGTTTGGCTTTTGCGCTGTCGTTGGCGGTGGAGTTTGACTGTTACCTGATTGACGAAGTGATTGCGGTGGGCGACTCACGTTTTGCAGCTAAATGTAAATATGAGCTGTTTGAAAAACGCCAAGACCGTTCGATTATTTTGGTGTCGCACAGTCACAGCGCGATGAAACAGTATTGTGATAATGCCATGGTATTGGAAGCGGGGAAGTTGTACCAATTTGATAATATGGATGAAGCTTATCAATATTATAATGCTTCGGTATGATGTTATTTGAATTGAAGGCCGTCTGAATATTTCAGACGGCCTTCAATTTTGTTGAGTAAATTAAAAACAGGCTTCTCGAAAAAGTAACCCCTGTTTTGATTTTAGAATTTAGTGAATGGTAAAGCCACGCAGATATTGGGTCCGCTCACGGGTCATACGGGTGTCACATTGCAGTTGCAGATACTCGGCTTGAGCCGGATTATCAGCAGGGGTAGCGGCTTGTAGGCAATTTTGTGATTTGCTTTGAATCCAGCTGCGTTGTTCATCCAAAATACCTTGCTGTACGCTGCGTTCCATATTGTTCCATACGCCGTTGATTTCGGCTTCTGCTTGACGGTTTTGCGCGCGTGCACTCTCTAAGTCACTCATCGAGAATGATGAATTTTGAGAAGATAAGTCTGAATTCGGACTGATGATCTCAGTATGTGAATCCAAACCGATTAAATCTTGCGGTATGCCGTCTGACTGGCTGGCGGCATTGTTTTCCAAAATATCTTCTGGATCGGCTTCTGGCGGTTCATTGAAGGCTTGGGTCGTACTCAGGCGAATGGCTTCTTCTTTAGTCACTGCTTGACCGTCAATCATGACAATGCTTTTTACGCCGTATGGCAATAGGGCGGCGGATAAGGTTTGCGCAGTTGAGGTCACGACATTGTCTTCCAAGCTCACCCGTCGGTTTTGCTCGGTGTGTAGCGGATGGTGGTGGTGAAGCTGTTGCCTGAATAGCTCAGATTACTGCCCATGATTTTTTGCTTGATGATTTCGCCTACGCTGCTGCTGCCGTAAATCAACGGGCTGTTGGTGGCGGCGCTGTTGGCAATATCGGTTGGGATGATGATACGCAAACCGGCGCTACAGAGGGTTTTATTGCCTTCACGCACGGTTTGGGCATCTTCTAAGGTGATATCGAGTAGGGAGCCTGCGGCAATGATTTTATCGGCATCAACAAATTGCCGGCTGTCATTGCGGGCAAACGCACGCGCTTCTTGTTTGATGATGTCTTGGATATTGTTACGGATGTTTTGCACCACGGTAGGGTCGCTACAGGCTAATTCGGTGGTGGTATTCTGCTTGTTTGACTCATCGCCGCAAGCAGCTAACAAACCGGTGGCGAGCGTTAAAGCCAGCAGTCTTCGATACATAATGTTCTCCTTAACGGTGTTGCCGTATTGAAGTAAAGACGGCAATACGCATTTTTGATGTTTCAGACGGCATCATAACAAAAGCACTTGTAACAAGTAAGATGTTGCAAGTGCTTTTTCGTTCATTAACTGATTATTTGAGGAAGTTTAAGAAGCCCGACAAAATAATCACATTGATGATATCGACAAAAAATGCGCCGACCATCGGTACAATCAAGAATGCTTTGTGTGACGAACCAAAGGTTTGGGTAATCGATTGCATATTGGCAACCGCAGTCGGCGTTGCCCCCAAGCCGAAACCGCAGTGGCCGGCAGACAATACGGCCGCATCGTAGTCGCGACCCATTACCATGTAGGTTACGAAGGTTGCATACAGAATCATCACCACCACTTGAACGGCCAAAATAATCGCCACCGGGCCGGCCATACCGGTCAATTCCCACAGTTTCAAGTTCAACAACGCCATGGCCAAGAATAACGACAGCGAGGCATTACCGAATACGTCAATCGCACGGTCAAACATGTTGATTTTGAATGCACTGGTCAAGACATTACGCAGAATCACGCCGAAGAACAAACACCATACAAATTTCGGCAAATCAATCAAATATTGTTTGTCGTAGCTGTCCATGATTTCAGCGAAAGCCAGGCACGCGGCAAACATTGCCAGTGTTTCCACAGCATTGTCTGCGGTAATCAGACGTTGGCGGTGCGCTTTTTCAAAGATGTCATCGTTGTTGTCGTTGGTGTTTTCGTTTGAGATTTCTTCAGGGGAAATCGGTTTGCGGCCTTGGCGGTTAATCAGGCGGCGGGCTACCGGGCCACCAATCAAACCACCGAATACCAAGCCAAATGTAGCGGCAGCCATACCCAAAGTGGTTGCGCCCATTACACCATATTCTTTCTCAAAAGTCGGTCCCCAAGCACCTGCGGTACCGTGACCACCGGTCAAGGTTACCGAGCCGGTCATCAGGCCGATCAGCGGATCCAAGCCTAATATGGTGGCCAAACCGACACCCACAGCGTTTTGTACCACAATAAAAAGCCTACGACCAAAGTAAAAATCACCAATAGCAAACCACCGGCTTTCAAACGTGAGAAATCTGCACTCAGGCCGATAGAGGCAAAGAAAATCAGCATGAAGGCATCTTGCAAAGGTTTTTCAAATTTGAAGCTGACGCCGTACATTTGGTGCAAAATAAATAATACCAAAGCGGCAATCAAGCCACCGGCAACCGGCTCAGGGATGTTGAAATCGCGCAGAATGCGGATTTTTTTCACTAAAAGTTTACCCAAAAGCAGCACCAAGGTTGCCGCAATCAGCGTGTAATAGCTGTTAAATGCCCATTCCATAATAGTTTCTCGCTATAAAAAAAGGGGTTATGAAAGATGATTGACGATATTATGGGATTCGTTAAAGTTTGTCAAAGAGCAAAGCCTATTTTAATCGTATATTTACATTTTGAGTGTTAATGAATATTGATAAGGCCGTCTGAAAAAAATATTAAAACGACATGGCTTAGAAATGAAGAGTCAGGGGGTTTGGATGATTCATCAATCAACTTGGTTGCTGTGCCGGAATGGGAGGTATACGATGAACCGCTATGACAATTTAAGTGAATGAAAAAAGTGTTTCACATGTTCTAAAAACGTTCCAAACCACTGCCGTTAGGTAAGTTTATGTATGCAGGCTATTAAGGTTTGTGATATATAGTCTATGGGTTACATGCAATTACAAATCAATAAGGAGCAACGCATGAGTGCATCTTTACTCTTGATCATAGGCTTGGCTTTAATGGCCTGCGGTTATTTTTTCTATTCGAAATTCATTTCACAAAAGATCTTCAAGCTGGATGACAACTTCGTTACTCCGGCGCATGAAATTAACGACGGTGTAGACTATGTGCCGACCAACAAATATGTTTTATGGGGTCACCATTTTACGTCGGTAGCAGGGGCGGCACCGATTGTAGGCCCTGCGATTGCCGTGTTTTGGGGATGGCTGCCGGCATTTGTGTGGGTGGTGTTGGGCACCATCTTTATGGCCGGTGTGCACGATATGGCGGCGGTGTGGGCGAGTGTACGCAATAAAGGCCAGTCAATCGGCACCATTGCCGGCTCGGCGGTGAACGCGCGTACCCGCAGCCTGTTTATGATTGTGATTTTCCTGCTGTTGCTGATGGTGAATGCCGTGTTTGCCGTGGTGATCGCGGGCATGATGATTAAAACACCGTCTTCTGTGTTGCCGGTATGGGGTGCACTGGTGGTGGCTTTTGTTATCGGACAATGTATCTACCGCTTTAAAATGAACCTGTTGTGGGTATCAGTTATCGGGGTAGTGGCCTTGTACGCCTTGATTTACTTAGGCCCAATATTCCCGATTGTGTTGCCGGAAACCATGTTCGGCTTGCCGGCCAATGCGGTATGGATTATTTTGCTGTTTGTTTACGCAGCGATTGCGTCGTTGCTGCCGGTATGGATGCTGTTGCAACCGCGTGACTACATCAACGGCCTGCAATTGTTTGTCGGTTTGTTTGTGATGTATGCCGCCATTTTCTTAGTGAGCCCGGATGTGGTCGCACCTGCTTTGAATGAAAACGTACCGGCCGGCACTCCGCCGATTATGCCGCTTTTGTTTGTGACCATTGCATGTGGCGCGATTTCAGGCTTTCATGGTTTGGTATCGAGTGGTACGACCTCTAAACAAATCAATCGCGAACCGGATGTGCGCTTTGTCGGCTACTTCGGTGCGATGGGCGAAGGTATGTTGGCCTTAGCCGCAATTTTGGCCGCTACCGCCGGTTTTGCCACTTTGGGTGACTGGGAAGCGGTGTATACCAAATTCGGTGCGGGCGGTATTGGCGCGTTTATCGACGGTGGCGCAGCGATTATGCACGAAGGCGTTGGTTTATCGCCTGAGTTGTCTGCCACCATGTTGACCGTAATGGCGGCTCTGTTTGCCGGCACCACCATGGATACAGGCGTTCGCTTGCAGCGCTATATTTTCCAAGAGTGGGGCGACATTTACCAAATCCAATCCTTCCGCAAAGGCTGGGTGGCAACATTATTGGCTGTCGGTACTTGTGCGCTGTTGTCATTTGGTGCGGGTGGTTTGAAAGGCGACGGCGGTATGCTGATTTGGCCTTTGTTCGGTACCACCAACCAATTGATGGCCGGTTTGACCTTGCTGGTGGTGACTGTGGTGTTGATGAAAGCCGGCCGCAAAGTGTGGTTTACACTGATTCCGATGGTCTTCTTGCTGATTATGAGTATTTTGGCCTTGGTGTTGCAGCTGAAAACCTTCTACGATCAATCCAACTGGCTGCTGGTCGTATTGGATGTGGTGATTCTGATTTGCTCGATTTTGGTGTCGCTGGAGTGCGTTTCCGTGCTCAAACGCGAATGGCCTAAGCGCAAAGGTGCATAATGAACTGGCATGAAAAATGGCAGGCGTTTGCCGAGGGGTTGCAGGAGTTTTACCATGCGCCTTACCGGCAAACGCTCACTCGGGCGTATCGTGACGAACAGGATTTGTTTATGCTGATGATTTTTGCAGAAAGCCTGGGCATACCCAATCCGATGACGTTTTACACGCTCGAGCTGCAGCCCCTGCTGTTGGAAGAATTCCACGATTGGCACTTGCGCATGGGCATGCCGCATTCACCTTTAGATCGATTCGGATGCTGTTAATGGATACATTATTGCAACAAGCGGCGGCAACGCCGCTTTTATTTGTCGGCGGTAAAGGCGGGGTTGGTAAAACCACCCATGCCGCCGCCTTGGCCACACGCTTGGCGAAAATCGGCAAAAAAGTGCTGCTGGTTTCCACCGATCCGGCGCATAGTTTGGGCGATGTGCTGCAATACACACTCTCGGGCACCATCCGCCCATTGACGGACAACTTGGCCGCGTTGGAATTCAATCCGCACCAAATCGCCGACAAACATTACGCCCAAGTCAGCGAATTGTTGGCGGGCTACACCAAGCCCGAGCTGGTCGAGAAAATGCGCCAGCATATCGAAGCGGCCAAAAGTTCGCCCGGCGCGGAAGAAGCCGCGATACTCGAAGCCTTGTGCAAATACATCACCCATCACAAAATCATGGGCTATGAACACGTCGTGTTCGACACTGCCCCCACCGGCCACACCCTGCGTTTGCTCGAATTGCCGCAAATGATGGCCGCATGGACGGATGCTTTGCTGTCACAACAAGGGCGGCAGCAGAAACTGCGCGATGCCGCTTTACCGTTTTGGCAGAAAACCCGGCGGGAAAATACCCTGCTGAGTGAATCGCGCAACCAACGCTGGGACAAAGCCCTAGAAACCTTGGAAAAGCGCCGCCAATTGTTTGCCGATGCCGGGCAATTGCTCGCCGATCCTGCTTATACGTCCATCATTTTGGTGATGATCCCTGAAATGCTGCCACTGGCCGAAACCCGCCGCGCATTGGCGCAACTGCATCATTTCAAACTGCCGTGCAGCCACATCATCGTCAACCAAATCATGCCGCAATCTCAAGCCGACAATGATTTTTGGCAGCAGCGCTATCAGCGGCAGCAAGACATCTTGCAGCAAATCCGCCGCGATTTCAGTCAAGTCAACCTGCATCATTATGCTTTGCAATCCAATGACGTTCGCGGGCTGGATGCCTTATCCGAATTCGGCAGTAAGGGCGCATGAATGAAGAGTGTTTATAAAACCGATTAAAATCAAAAGGCCGTCTGAAACAATATTGTTTCAGACGGCCTTTTCTTGCCACAACATGATTGCTGTTCAATCCGACAGCAAACCCAGCTCCATAAAAAACGCCCGATAAGCCGCCGCTTTCTTTTCCAGCGCCAACGGATAAGCCCGCGAAGACGAAGGCAGACGATACAACCGCAGCGCGCGTTTTGCAAAACACGTTTCCACACACGCCCCGATTTTCGGCTTTGGCGTTTCAGACGGCATCAAAGACAACAAAGTATCCGTCGCCAATTCGCCCGTGGTCATGATGGTATCGCACAGAGGCATGCGTTCAAGCAAAGCCGCCAAATCCACCGGCTCAACGACCTGCAAAAACTTATCCGACGCATTCTCCTGCAAACGCCGCACCCGATACGCCGTATCGTAAACCGCAATTCCCTTGTTTTCCAAAAACGAACGAATCAATGTTTCTTTAAACCGCTTCCCATCTGCGCCTGCATCGATGAAGTAATCCGCATCATCAAAAAACACCAGCCCGAAAATCCGCCACATATCATTTTGAAAATTCGGATAATAAAAATCCATTTTCCAACGCGTACGCGGCGGTGGGAAAGAGCCGAGCATCACCAGCTTGGCATGGGGCGGGGTAAACGGGGCAAGGGGTGGGTTTCGGTAGCTTTCATATCTGGCAGAAATGATTATTCGTGTGGCAATCCCAACCATTTTAAGGGTATTTCATTAAATAAGTAATGGCAGTTCATAGAGTGAATATAGTCCAGTGTATCCTTATAAGAAGGTGACTTAAACCAATCGTTCAATACATAAACATATTCAACTTTCCAACCTAATTGATGAACTAGTTTTGTATATTGCTTGCGTTTAAAATCACAGGTTTGCAATTTTTCATCATCAGAACCGGGAACATGTTGAAACTTAACCTCAATGATAAATAAAGTATCTCGAATAATGATAAATAATGCGTTATCAGGTTCTAGTTGTTTGGAAAGATGATTTCTCCAGTCAATGTTATATGGCTCCTTAGACAGAAACCTATATAGCTCTCTCTTCTTAAAACAATATGCTAACAATTCACCATTGAATAAAATCTGATAGCCGTAACGCTCTATTCCTGTATCTCTTAATTCATAGCCTTCTATTGCTTCAAAAAGTTTGCCTCAAATCGGTTCGAGTTTCAAAATGTAATCCTGTAATAGTATTTCCACCACCGATGCCGCCTTTAATCATATATTTTCCATCCTTTTTTGCGCCAATTCAAAAAACTCTTTTTCCATCTCGCAGCCGCAAAATTTCCGTTTGTTTTGCAAAGCAGCTACGCCTGTTGTGCCACTACCCATAAATGGGTCAAAAACCAAATCGCCGATATTAGAGGCTGCCTGAATACACCTTTCCAATAAAGCCAGCAGTTTTTGCGTCGGGTGTTTGCCAAAGCGTTTTTCTTCTTTACTCGGTGGAGCAATCTGCCAAACGTTTTTCATCTGCTTGCCGCTATTTTGCGTTTTCATCGTTGCATAATTAAACGTATGCTTGGCTTCTTGTTTTTCTTTGCCCACAACAGCGTTTCGGTGGAGTGAGTAAAAAAACGGCACGACAAATTGGGCGGCGGATTGGGCTTTTCCCATGTAATGTTATTCAAAATATGATAGCCGATTGTTTGCATTAAATAGCCGATCAAATAAATATTGTGATACGTGCCGCAAACCCAAATGGTGCCGTTTGGTTTCAGTAGTGCATAACACAACCGCAACCATTCTTCGTAAAACTCTAAATCGCCAGCCAATCCTTTCGATTTATCCCAACCACCTTTATTTACAGAAACCATTTTGCCGTTTTGACAAGTAAAGCCGTCATTAGAAAGAAAATATGGTGGATCGGCAAAAATCATATCAAAACAGCCATTAGGATGTTTATCCAAAATACGGCGCATCACAGTCAATGCGTTTTCATTGTAAATAACCATGCCATCTGAAGCCTGTTTTTTCATAGAGACATGGTAAACCGCTGCTTCTTCTTTTAAGACATTAAAATCATTCACCATAGATTGCCAACAATTCGCCCACTTTTTGTCTACTGCTGCCTTTCGCTGCAATATTGCGCTGAACTTGAACAGTCTCTAAGCGTGCTTCTTTATACAATTTACGGGTAAAAACCGTGTCATGATTGGAAATCAACACACCTTTTGATTGTTCTGAAACCTGTTTGGCTCTTTCTGCCAAACGGTTTTGATTATCCAAACCAAAGCTACCTTTTGCGTAGGAAGTAAATGAAGCAGTTTCACTTAGCGGCACATAAGGCGGATCGCAATACACCACGTCATCATTACTTGCTAATGTTAAGGCCGTCTGAAAATCTCCACATATCAATTCAATACGGTCGGATTTCGTAATAAAACCCTGCATTTCCGATTCAGGAAAGTACGGTACAGCATAGCGGCCAAATGGTACATTAAATGCCCCTTTGCTATTGTAACGACATAAGCCGTTGAATGCATGTCGGTTTAAATAGATAAATAAGGCAGCACGTTCAAACGTTTCCTGGCATTAAACCGTTCTCGCAATTCGTAAAAAAGGACTTCCTGATTATTTTCAGGAATAAAAAATGATTTGGCATAATCAATGAATCCTTGTTTTTCTTTTTTAGAGTTTGATAGAGACCGATTAAATCGGTATTGGTATCGTTGAGCAAATACGCGTCAAACTCCAAGGCCAATGACAGCGCAGCCGATCCCGCAAACGGTTCAATCAAACGTTTACGAGATTGGCTCGGTAAATTAGCTGCAATAAATGGGGCAAGTTTGAACTTACCACCTGCCCACTTGAGGAAAGGTTTGTTAGTGTCCATTTGAAAATTTCTGATTTCCTTCTCTCCAGCCAAGATCGTATGCTGCTTGTGCAGATTTATGCCTTACTGTTCCTGCCTGACTATAAGGTAAATTTAACGACTCTAAAGAGCGCTTTTTATGATCCAATCCGTCAGAAAAACCTTCTTCATAAGCACAAGCTGCACAAAGATGTCTTCCTTGCTCAGGACTTTGGCTTTCTGGAAGATTCTTAAAAGATTAGGCATAGCGATGTTCTTTTTTACAAATTGATGACATTACAGATCTCCTTAATAAATAATTACTCTTACACGGGCTCTATTCTACCGTTTCAACCGCGCAAACGCATCCGCCATCGCGGTATTGCCCACAACTTTTTCACGCGGATTGCGTGGATTGCCGTTGGAACGCGCCTTACCGCTGCCCGATTGGTTTTCAGACGGCCTGTCGCTGTGTTTGGCCTGCGTGCCGGGTTCGTCATCCAAACGCATGGTCAGCGCGATGCGTTTTCTCGCGGCGTCCACTTCCAGCACTTTGACTTTGACCACGTCGCCGGCTTTGACGACTTCGCGCGGATCTTGTACGAAACGATCGGCGAGCGCGGAGATGTGCACGAGTCCGTCCTGGTGGACGCCGATGTCCACGAATGCGCCGAAGTTGGCGACGTTGGAGACGACGCCTTCCAGTATCATGCCTGTCTGTAAATCGCTGATTTCGTTGATGCCTTCGGCAAAGGAGGCCGTCTGAAATTCGCCGCGCGGGTCGCGGCCGGGTTTTTCCAGTTCGGCGAGGATGTCCATGATGGTGGGCAGGCCGAATTGGTCGGTGGTGTAGGCGGCGGGTTTGATTTGGCGGATTTTGTCGCGGTTGCCGATGAGGTCGACGGCGCTGATGTGCAGGTCGTCGAGCATTTTGGCGACGACGGGATAGGCTTCGGGGTGCACGGCACTGGCGTCCAGCGGTTCTTTGCCGCCGTTGATGCGCAAAAAGCCTGCGGCTTGCTCGAAGGTTTTTTCGCCCAAGCGTGGTACTTTTAAGAGTTTTTTGCGGCTGTCGAACGCGCCGTGTTCGTCGCGGTAGGCGACGATATTGTGCGCCAGCGTTTGGTTGAGGCCGGAAATTCGTGCCAACAGCGGCGCGGAGGCGGTATTCACATCCACCCCACGGCGTTGACGCAGTCTTCCACCACGGCATCGAGCGATTTGGCCAGTTGCGATTGGTTGACGTCGTGCTGGTATTGGCCGACGCCGATGGATTTGGGGTCGATTTTCACCAACTCGGCCAGCGGGTCTTGCAGGCGGCGGGCGATGGATACGGCGCCGCGCAGGGAAACGTCGAGTTCGGGGAATTCTTTGGCGGCCAACTCGCTGGCGGAATAAATCGACGCGCCGGCTTCGGAGACGACGATTTTATGCAAACCCATTTCCGGCATGGCTTTCACCAAATCGCCCGCCAGCTTGTCGGTTTCGCGGCTGGCGGTGCCGTTGCCGATGGCAATCAGCTTCACGCCGTGTTTTTTAATCAAACCGGCAAGCGTGGCCAACATATTGTTTTCTTGGTGCAAATACACAATCACCGTGTCCAATAGTTTGCCCGTATCGCTCACCACCGCGCATTTCACACCGTTGCGGTAGCCGGGATCCAGCCCCAAGGTGGTCAGACGGCCGGCGGGGGCGGCCAGCAGCAGGTCTTTGAGGTTGCGGGCGAACACGGTGATGGCGTCGGTGTCGGCGTTTTCTTTCAGACGGCCTAAGGCTTCTAATTCGAGCGACAGGAAGATTTTGGCGCGCCAAGTCAGGCGCACGGTGTCGCGCAGCCATTTGTGGCCGTCTGAAACGTGGAAATGTTGGGCGATTAATGTTTCGTATTCAGAGGCTTGGGTAATCGGCGTGTCATCGGGCTGGTATTTCAGCGCGATGGACAACACGCCTTCGTTGCGGCCGCGTAAAACGGCCAGCGCGCGGTGGCTCGGCATGGTGCGCACGGCTTCGCGGTGGTCGAAATAATCTTTGAATTTTTCGCCTTCGCTTTCTTTGCCGTCCATCACTTGGGCGTGGATTTCGGCTTCATTCCACAATTTTTCACGCAAACGGCCGATGAGTTCGGCATCTTCGGCGAATTGTTCCATCAAAATCGCGCGTGTGCCGTCGAGCGCGGCTTTGGTGTCGGCGATGTCGTCTTTGACAAATGGCGCGGCGGCGGCTTCCACGTCTTGCGGCTGTTCGTTCAACAATAAATCGGCCAGCGGTTGCAAACCTTGCCCGCGGGCGGTTTGCGCTTTGGTGCGGCGTTTGGGTTTGTAGGGTAGGTATAAATCTTCCAGCGCGGTTTTGTTGTCGCAGGCCTCGATTTGCCCGCGCAGGCCGTCTGAAAGTTTGCCTTGTTCTTCAATACTTTTTAACACGGTTTCTTTACGCGCTTCGAGTTCGCGCAGGTATTGCAGACGCTCGGCCAGCGTGCGCAATTGCGTGTCGTCCAAGCCGCCGGTCGCTTCTTTGCGGTAACGCGCGATAAACGGCACGGTGGCGCCTTCGTCGAGCATGGCGGCGGTGGCGGTGATTTGGGCGGCGGTGGCGGAGAGTTCTTGAGCGAGGATTTGGATGATGTTCATGGTGGGTAGTTGGGGCAAAAGGCCGTCTGAAAAAAAAGATTGATTATAGCGGATATGAAGCGAAAAGGCCGTCTGAAACTATGAACTGCACCCCAAAAGTCGGACACCCCGCCAACTTTAAAAGGTGCAGTTTTCTTATGTCCAAATATAATCCTACACTTCAAATACCGAGCCGTACTCCATTATCACCAAGTGCACAGCTGACAGCGCACCGCAGAGCATTTCAACGTCCCGACCAAGGTGTGCTTTACCGCACCGAGGCTTATCGGGCGAAACCGGCTGAGAAAGGGATTGTGCAAAGTATGTCGCGCAAAGGCACGTTGGGACAATGCGCCGATGGAGCGTTTCTTCGGTACATTAAAAGAAGAGAGCTTCTATCAGGAAGAGGCGTTATCGGTACTACAATCATGAACGGATTAGTTTAAACTTAAAAAAGCTGAGTCCTGTGGCTTACAGAATCCAGCTTGAAAAGGCTGTTTGAGAAAGATTTTTAACTTGTCCAAGAATTGGGGCAGTTCATAGTTTCAGACGGCCTTTGAAACCAACACTTAAAACACAAATTTATTCAACACCGCCGCCAGGCAAAACAGTGCGGAAACCGCCATGCCGACTTTTAAAAACGACCAAGTACGTGATACGGCTTCATCGGTGATGGCTGCCTCGATGTCGTCTTCCACCGCAATTTCAGGGTAGCGCACATCGTTACTGCCGACATACCAGCCGCCGTCATCGCCGACTACTTTGGCCGATGGAAACGCTTGTGCGATTTCAATCATGCGTTCTAAAAAGGCATCGCTCGGATTTTTCACGCGTAATTCGCCACCACCGTATTCCATAATGTTTTCTTTGAAATCGCAATGGTAGAAAAAATCGAAAATGCCGTGGCGGTCTTTGCGGATTTTGAAGCCGAATTGTTCGGTTAAGATTTGGCTGACCTTGTCGAAATTCTGCAAATCTGAAAAAGCGGCAGCCACATCAGCCTTATCACTGATGAATACCAGTTGGTTCATGTTTTCTTTCCCGTAATAATTTAAATTTTATGACGATATTAAATCACGGTTTATTGCGTCAGTAAACCGTATATCTGATATTTAATACCGTTTATCAAATTTTTAACACTGATATAATGGCAGCAGTTGAATGAAAAGGCCGTCTGAAATGACTTTAGAACAATGGTTGCGCCAATCTGCGCTGCCGAAAAACGAAGCGCGCATGTTGCTGCAATACATCACGGGCTACTCGCGCGTGCAGTTGGTTACGCAGGGCGATGCCGAAATGCCGTCTGAAACCGCAGCAAAATTGGAGGCAGTGGCACAACGTCGTCTGGACGGCGAGCCGATGGCCTATATTTTGGGTGAACGCGAATTTTACGGGCGCATGTTTATGGTTAATCCGCATGTGTTGATTCCGCGCCACGAGACCGAACATTTGGTCGAAGCGGTAATGGCACATTTGCCGCAAGGCGGCAAGGTGTGGGACTTGGGCACCGGTAGCGGCGCGATTGCCGTCACCATCGCACTTGAGCGGCCGGATGCAGAGGTGCGCGCTTCCGACATCAGTAGCGGCGCATTGCAAACCGCACAAAGTAATGCACAGTATTTGGAGGCAGCGGTAGAGTTTTCGTTAGGCTCGTGGTTTGACGTGGACAGGCCGTCTGAACCGTATAGCTATGATGTGATTGTGTCGAACCCGCCTTACATCGAAGCAGAAGACGAACATTTGCAGCAAGGCGATTTGCGTTTCGAGCCGCCGGCAGCGCTGACCGATTTTTCAGACGGACTAAGCTGTATCCGCGAATTGGCGGCCGGTGCGCCGCAGTATTTGAAAAACGGCGGCTGGTTGCTGTTGGAACACGGCTATAATCAAGGCCGGGCGGCACGGGAAATTTTGAAGGCGAACGGATTTGTGAAAATAAATACTTTACAAGATTTGGCCGGACTTGACCGCATTACTTCAGGCCAATGGTCTGCCTGATTTCAGACGGCATGAAATCAAGACAGGCCGTCTGAAAGTCACATCAAGTAAATATTTCCAGTTGGCACGGTTTACCGAGACTTACCTGCTTTTGCCCAATCTATAAGAACGAATCGGTCAAGAATGGGCATAATAGGCATACATTCACTGTAGTATGTGTGATGAAAAATGACCGAGCAGAAGGAGGCCTGACATGACTTCATACAAAAAATATTGTGCCGTAGCACTGATGTCGGCGGCATTGGTGTTGCCGAGTACCGCCGTACACGCGCGCGGTACGTCGAATCAAACCAAAGCCACTATTGTCGGTGCAGCGGCCGGTGCGGTGTTGACCGGAGCCTTGGGCGGCGACGGCCAAAGTATGTTGCTCG
This sequence comes from Neisseria weixii, assembly GCF_002327085.1. Taxonomy (GTDB): domain Bacteria; phylum Pseudomonadota; class Gammaproteobacteria; order Burkholderiales; family Neisseriaceae; genus Neisseria; species Neisseria weixii. The sequence continues at coordinate 302,520 of NZ_CP023429.1, forward strand.
GCGCAGCAGCAGGAGGCTTGGCCGGTAACGCTTATGCCTACCACAACAAAAAAATGGAACAGAAAGAAAGCCGCGGCTACCGCCATTACAAAGTGTCGGATAAGAAATACAAGAAACACAAAAAATATGCCAAATACCGCCGCCATCACCGCGATTGGGATTAATGATCGGACAATTGATACGGTGTTAATAAACCGAACATCAATTGCCAAACAAAGGCCGTCTGAAATTTCAGACGGCCTTTGTTATCTTGGCATTTTATTGCCTTATCTGTTATGCCGATGTAAATTTATGTTATGATAACATTTCCTTTTTGATGTTCCATCAAGAAGCTGTTTCTTTACGACAAAAACGGAGAAAAGGCATGAATGCCGTTGTAATTGCAGTAGTGGTGATGCTGGCCTTGTCGCTGGCCAGGGTGCACGTGGTACTGAGTTTGGTGATTGGCGCTTTTACCGGTGGTTTGCTTGCCGGTATGCCGTTGGCTGATTTGAAAGATGCCGCCGGTGCGGTGTCGCAAGAGGGTATTATTACCGTGTTCCAAAACGGTTTGGCCGGCGGTGCGAAAATTGCGCTGTCGTATGCCATGCTGGGCGCTTTTGCGATGGCGATTACCCATTCGGGTCTGCCGCAGCAATTGGCCGGTGCCGTGGTGCGTAAGTTGAATAACGGCGGTGTGCCGGATCAGGTCAACCGCAGCGGCAACCCGGTTAAATGGGCATTGCTGCTAGTATTGCTGGTGATGGGGATTATGAGTCAGAACGTGGTGCCGATTCATATTGCGTTTATCCCGATGATTGTGCCGCCGCTGCTTTTGGTGTTCAACCGCCTGCAGCTTGACCGTCGTCTGCTGGCCTGCGTATTGACGTTCGGTTTGGTCACGACGTATATGTTCCTGCCGTATGGTTTCGGCGCGATTTTCTTGAACGAAATTCTGCTGAGCAATATTAAATCTGCCGGCTTGAACACCGACGGTTTGAACGTGATGCAGGCGATGGCGATTCCGGCATTGGGCATGGTCAGCGGCTTGGTATTGGCGTTTGTCCACTACCGCAAACCGCGCGTATATCAAAACAGCCAAATCGACACCGATAACAACGATGCCAGCACCAAACAGCCTGAGCCGTCGTCTTACCGCAGCTTGGTAGCTGCCGTGGCGATTGCCGTGTGTTTCGCCATTCAGTTGATTTATGACGATGCCTTGCTGTTGGGCGCGATGCTGGGCTTTGCTGTATTCATGACCTTGGGCGTGGTAAAACGCAGCGATGCCAATGATGTGTTCGGCGCGGGTATTAAAATGATGGCGATGATCGGCTTTGTGATGATTGCCGCACAAGGATTTGCTGCCGTGATGAAAGCAACCGGCGACATTCAGCCGCTGGTCGACGGCAGCATGACCGCGTTCGGCGGCAGCAAAGGCATGGCCGCATTCACCATGCTCTTGGTCGGCTTGCTGGTCACAATGGGTATCGGTTCATCGTTTTCAACCCTGCCGATTATTACCGCGATTTATGTGCCCCTGTGCATGAGCTTGGGTTTTTCGCCGCTGGCTACCATTGCCTTGATTGGTACCGCCGGTGCGCTGGGCGATGCCGGTTCGCCTGCGTCGGATTCCACACTCGGCCCGACCATGGGCTTAAATGTAGACGGGCAACATGACCATATCCGTGATTCTGTGGTGCCAACCTTTATCCACTACAATATCCCGCTGATGATTGCCGGCTGGATTGCTGCCATGGTGTTGTGATGGAAGATTTGGAAAACCGTATCATCGAGCTGGAAATTCAGACTGCCTTGCAAGACGATCTGATGGCCAGCTTGAGCGATACCATCGCCAAAATGCAGCAAACGCTGGATTTGCAGCAGGCGCAAATGCGGGTGCTGTATCAGAAAATGCAGGATAAGGGGGCGAATGGCGAGCGCGAGGCATACAGTTTGCGCGATGAGATTCCGCCACATTATTAAATTGATGTTTTGAAACTCATGAAAAGGCCGTCTGAAAGTGGAATGCTACTTTCAGACGGCCTTTTCGTTGTAAACATCAAACCCTTACAAACAAGCCAATTCGTTGGCCATTTGCTGTTCCGAGGTTTCGCGTTGGCGGATGAGTTTGGCTTCGCTGCCGTTGACCAGCACTTCCGCTGCGCGGTTGCGGGTGTTGTAGTTGCTGGCCATGCTGGCGCCGTATGCACCTGCGCTGCGTACAGCCAGTAAATCACCGGCTTCACAGGCGATTGGGCGGTTTTTGCCGAGGAAGTCGCCGGTTTCGCAAATCGGGCCGACGATGTCGGCGGTAAACGGGGGAATGTCTTTTTGCTCGACGTTTTCAATGTGGTGGTAAGCGTCGTAAAGGGCAGGGCGCATGAGGTCGTTCATGGCGGCATCGACCATCACGAAGTTTTTCTCTTCGCCGGTTTTAACAAATTCCACGCGCGTGAGTAAGGTGCCGGCATTGCCGACCAAGCTGCGGCCGGGTTCGAGAATCAGCTTCAAGTTGCGGCCGGCCAAGCGTTGTTGGATTTCGGCGGCATAGGCAGCCAAATCCGGCACGTTTTCATCTTTATAAACAATGCCCACGCCGCCGCCTAAGTCTAAGTGTTCCAAGACAATACCGTGTTCGGCCAAGGTATCGGCCAGCAGCAAAATGCGCTCGCAGGCTTCGACCAACGGGCTTAAATCGGTGAGCTGTGAGCCGATGTGGCAGTCGATGCCGACGATTTTAAGATTCGGCTGTTTGGCGGCGTGTTGGTAGGCCGCCAAGGCATCGGCGTAGGCAATGCCGAATTTGTTGGCTTTCAGGCCGGTGGAGATATACGGGTGGGTTTTCGGATCGACATCGGGGTTAACGCGCAGGGAAACCGGCGCGGTGATGCCGAGTTTGGCGGCTACTTTTTGAATGCGGTCGATTTCGGGAATGCTTTCCATATTGAAGCATTTCACACCGGCATTGAGCGCAAATTCGATTTCGGCTTCGCTTTTGCCGACACCGGAAAAAATCACTTTCGCGGCATCGCCGCCGGCTGCCAACACGCGTGCCAGTTCGCCGCCGGATACGATGTCGAAGCCGCTGCCCAGAGCAGCAAAGTGTTTGATGATGCTTAAATTGCCGTTGGCTTTGACCGCATAGCAAATCAGCGGGTCGAGCGCGGAAAAGGCGCAAGTGTAGGCGGCAAATGCTTCAGTCAGCGCGGCTTGGCTGTAAACATACAGCGGTGTGCCGAATTCTTCGGCCAAATGAGTGTGGGGGACTTGTTCGCAGTAAAGTGTCATAATCGTTTAATCTGGTGATTGGGAGGTGGGTTCTTTGGCGTTGCGGTTAAATTCGAGGCCGGTCTGAATCACGCCGAAACGCGCTTTGTCGCCTTCTTTGGGCAGATACAAATCGCCTTTGTAACCGCAGCCCGACAGTAAAACCGCCGCCGCAACCGATAAAAATACGCAGGATTTCATGGGAAAACTTTCGTGTTGAGCGTGAATGTGGCAAGATTGAGTATCTTAAACAAAAAACACACAAAAAGCCATGATGACCGAGAGTGAATTTATCCGCCACACGGAAGAATTGTTCAGCCACATCGAAGACCAAATCGATGAAAACGGCTGGGATTTCGACTGCCAATTTGCCGGAAACGTATTGACCATCGAAGCCGGCGACGGTACGCAGATTATCGTCAACCGCCATACGCCCAATCAGGAATTGTGGATTGCAGCCAAAAGCGGCGGTTATCACTTCACCGAAAAAAACGGCCAATGGTTGTCCACCCGCGACAACAGCGAATTTTTCACCGTATTAAACGAGGCCTTGAGCGCGGCTTCGGGCGAAGACGTTGCCGTGGCGGCGTTATAAACCGAGTGCCCCAATCATTTCAAATACCGACATTTAAGTAAGGAAAAACCATGCCTTTATTAGACAGCTTCAAAGTTGACCACACACGCATGCACGCCCCTGCCGTGCGCGTGGCCAAAACCATGACCACCCGAAAGGCGACACCATTACCGTGTTCGACCTGCGCTTCTGCATTCCGAACGAAGAAATTTTGCCGGAAAAAGGCATTCACACGCTGGAGCATTTGTTTGCCGGTTTCATGCGCGACCATTTGAACGGCGACGATGTGGAAATCATCGACATTTCGCCGATGGGCTGCCGCACCGGTTTTTACATGAGCCTCATCGGCGCGCCGTCTGAAAGCCAAGTGGCCGACGCATGGCTGGCTTCGATGAACGGTGTGTTGAACGTGCAAGACCAAAGCAAAATTCCCGAATTGAACGAATACCAATGCGGCACTTATCAAATGCACTCGCTCACCGAAGCGCAAGACATTGCCCAAAACGTGTTGGTGCGCAAAGTGGCCGTGAATAAAAATGAAGATTTGACTTTGGACGAAAGCTTGCTGAATGCGTAAGCGGGGTTGAAGGAAAGAGAGAGGCTGTCTGAAAAGGTATTTTTCAGACAGCCTTGTTCCGTTAAACAAATTCTTATATAATTCACAGCAATCGTGGGCTAGTCAATGGTCGGCGTTAAAGGAAACTTTATCGGCCGGCTACACTAGCCCCTTGTCTTATCTGAGTTTACCCATGACAACAAAACCCTTTAAAGAATATGATGAATTGATTTCATTGCTGCGACAGCGTGAAATGATGATTTCTGATGAGGGATATGCGAAAAAGAAATTGACACAGGTAGGCTATTACCGGTTGTCGGGATTCTGGCTATATTGCAAGAGAGCCATCAAAGGATAATCCGCAGCTTTCCGGGAAATTCCTGTCTGATTGTGATTTTATTCAAATTTATCGTCTGTATATTTTTGATAAAAAATTACGTTTGCTTTTGCTGGATATTATTGAAAGATTTGAAGTCCATTTCCGTACAGTTCTTGCTCATGAAATGAGTAGGACAAATCCTTTAGCATATCTGGATAAGCAGGTAATCAATCCTAAATTTGAAGACCGCTATGCCCAATGGCAGCAAAAGCTGAAAGAAAAAATCAACAGCAGTCGGGATGATTTTGTGTTATGGCATAAGAAAGAGAACAAACCTTTACCATTTTGGGCAGTGGTGGAGACATGGGATTTCGGCATGCTTTCCAAGTATTTTTCTATGCTGAAAAGACGGCATCAGAATGAAACCGCTAAGCGGTTTAATGTGGATAATACAGCTGTATTGATTAACTGGTTAAATGAAATCAACATTGTGCGGAATCAGTCTGCGCATCATTCCCGGGTATGGAACCGAAAAGGTAACCCGATTGAAATATTGGACAACGTATTTTTTAATCAATGGAATTTATCGGAAGAAAGCAGAAAACGTTTATACCCGAGAATGTTGGTGTTGTGGTATTTAATCAGTCAGACCAGTGAAAATTATCAATGGTTAGATAAAGTTCATAATCTGATTAAGGAAGAATTTCCTATGGTACCAAATGCTAAATTAAAGTCGATGGGTATCATTGAAAACCTTTTTCTAAGCTGAATGATGTAAGAAGGCCGCCTGAAAATAATTTTCCGGCGGCTTTTATTTAGGCTGAGACCTTTGCAAAACTCCCTGAAAAGCCACGGCACCAAGAATCGACGTCATTCCCGCGCAGGCGGGAATCCATTTTTGAGCCTGGCAAGCCATTGAATAAAATAAGTTTCTGAAATTTTAAAATGGATTCCCGCCTTTACGGAAATGACGGCTGTTTTGGTTTTTCTTGATGGTTCATGAGATTTTGCAAAGGTCTCAGGCTGCGTAACACGTTTTCGCCTCTTCCCCAAACACCGCCAGCCACAGCTTCCGAACGCTGTCATAATGCCCCAGCAACACATCATTCACTTCCACTTTGCCGACATCGCGCAGCTTGGTGTTGTGCTGCTGTTGGCGGTAGAAGCGGTAGGCGGTGCGGCTTTGTCCGGCCAGTTGTTTGTTGATCAAACCGCAGTCGGCGGCGATGTTCAAAAGGGCGATGTTGCCGTAGTTGTCGAGCAATTCGGGGTGTTGGCGGGCGTGTGCCAAAATCAGGAATTGCACGATGAATTCGACATCGACCACGCCGCCGCGCGCGTATTTGACGTTGCTGTCGACGGGCGGATGGCTGGGGAACATTTTTTCGCGCATGCCGATGATTTCGCGTGCCAGTTTGGCAGTGTCGCGCTCGGTGGTGAGAATATCGGTGCGGATGCGGTCGAATGCCGTCTGAATTTCGGGCATGCCGCAGATAAAGCGGGCGCGGGTAAGGGCTTGGTGTTCCCATGTCCAAGCGTTTTCGCGTTGGTATTTTTCAAACGCGGCCACGCTTTGGGCGAGAAAACCGCTGTCGCCGTTGGAGCGCAGGCGCACATCGACATCGTAGAGCGTACCCGCACCAGTAGGGGTGGAAAGCCAGTTGGTCAGGCGGCGGGCAAAGCGGATATACACGTCTTGCGCCTCGGGATCGTTGTCGTCAAACAGGTAAACCAAGTCTAAATCCGAGGTATAGCCCAATTCTTTGCCGCCGAGTTTGCCGTAGCTGATGACGGCAAATTGCGGTGTGTCGCGGTGTTTTTTCGGCATATCTGCCCACACAAACGGCAGCGCGGCGGCAATCACGGTGTCGGCCAGTGCGGAGAGTTCGTCGGAGAGGGCTTCAATCGTCCGCAAGCCGGCCAAATCCTGCACCGCCAAACGGAACAGCTGGGCGTGTTGGAAATGGCGCAGGATGTCCATTTGCGCTTCGGTGTCGTGTTTGCAGTTGTTGAGGCCGTCTGAAAGCTCGGCGGCCAGCTTAGTCCAATCGAAATCGGTTTCGAGCAGTTGGGTGCTGATCAGCTCATCGAGCAGAATCGGGTATTGTGTGAGATAAGCGGCCACCCACGAGCTTTGGCTCATGATTTCGGCCAGTTGCTGCAGGATTTGCGGGTGTTCGTTGATAAAGGCGAGATAAGCCGAACGGCGGCTGATGTTTTCCAGAAAATCCATCAGACGTATAAAGGTGTCGGTAGGATTGGGTTGCGCGGCGGCGGCCTGCATAAAGGCGGGCACAATCGCATCAAAGCGCGGCTGGGCTTGCGCCGACAAATGGCGGTATTTGTGGCTGCCGCGCAATTGGTCGAGGCGTGCGGCTACACTGCCGGCATGGAAGCCGTGTTCGTTTAAGCGGTGGGCGCGTTCATCTTCATCGGGTGCTTCCTGCCAAGCCCACAGCCATTCGTGGTTGCTTTCGGTGACTTCACTTTCGGAATCGCTCAAAATTTCGTTGAACAAAGCATTCACGCGGCTGCGGTGGGCGTTTAGGCCGTCTGAAAAAGCGGCGTAATCGGCAAAGCCCATGCTTTCGGCCAGCAATTGCTGCTGCTCGGGCGTGGTCGGCAGGGTTTGCGTTTGCTGGTCTTCCCAATATTGCAGGCGGTGTTCCACATCGCGCAAAAAGCGGTAGGCTTCCAGCAGCACGGCAACTTGTTCGCCCGGGATAATGTCCAATTCTTCCAGTTTCAGCAGTGTTTCCTGTGTGCCTTTTAATTGCAGCGCACGCATTTGGCCGCCGCGTATCATTTGGAAAATCTGTGCGATAAACTCGACTTCGCGGATACCGCCGGCACCGAGTTTTATATTATCCGCCAAGCCTTTTTTGCTGACTTCGTTGCGGATTTGGCGGTGGAGGCTGCGCATGGCGCTGTAGGCGTTGTAGTCCAAATATTTGCGGAATACAAACGGACGGATTAATCCTTAATATCATTGGGATACGGTGTCACCACGCGGCCTTTGCACCACGCATAGCGCTCCCATTCGCGCCCTTGCTGAATCAAATATTGTTCTAAGGCGGTTTCGCTCAATACCAATGCGCCCGAATCACCATCAGGCCGCAAGCGCATGTCGACGCGGAATACCCAGCCGTCGGCGGTGACGTCATTCAACAGCGCAATCAGCTTCTTGCCCACGCGTGTGAAAAATTCCTGATTGTCGCGGTCACGCTTGCCGTCGGTTGAGCCCGATTCGGGATACACAAAAATCAAATCAATGTCGGAAGACACGTTCAACTCGTAACCGCCGGCCTTACCCATCGCCACCACGCTCAAATGCTGCGGCCCGCCCGTGTAGCGGCCGATGGGCGTGCCGTACATGTCTTGGTAATAGGCATAGGAAAAATCCAGCGCCATATTGATGGCAAAATCGGCAAACAGCGTAATTGTGCGCGTGACTTCGTCCAAATCGCTCAAACGATTCACATCGCGCACGATGATTTGCGACACCACATAGCGGCGCAACTCGCGCAATTGCTTGGCCAACTCTTCTTCGTTTTCATCGGCGCGGATTTTGTCCCAATCGGCAAAGGCTTGGAAATCTTCCATGCTTAAAACTTTGTGCAGCATGGGCTGAAAAACGTCCGCGTTCAGACGGCCTGAATCCAAATTACGGGCGAGAAACGGAGAATAGCGGCGGGCGGTGTCAAGCAGGGTCATGATGGTGGGTAAGTGAGAAGGGAAAGGTTTATCATAGCAAAGAAAACAGGCCGTCTGAAAGGGTTTAACAGGTTGAAATTTCTAGAATGCGGTTAGGGTTATTAATTCAGTATTTCAGATAATTAAATTTTGCCTGGCAGAAACTTTTAGAGCCTACAGTCAATCCGCTGGCGCAGCCGAATGGAGTAGGGTTTTGGCAGGATAAAAGCTCGGTGTTTGAGCTGCCCAAAGGCAGCGAGTTCGAGCCTGCTGCCAAAATCCTGCGTAGTGAGGGAAGTTCGCCCCAAAGGGCGAACCTGCAACTGCGGCCGCCTTTCTTTTGCCTACTTTTCTTTGGCGAAGCAAAGAAAAGTAGGTGGCAGCGCGGCCATGAAGCGCAAACTTTAAAATAACATCAATCTTCAATCATAGCTCAATCAATCTTACTAAACCCTTGATACATTTCAAAATTCATTCAGACGGCCTTTATCCGCATCACTAAATTATTTACAATGACATACAGTCATTTTTCGATCAAAAAAGAGCAAAAGATGAAACACATCGCAGTATTGGGCGGCGGCTTGTCGGGTCGTTTCACCGCATGGGGTTTGGCGCAGCAAGGCTTTGAAGTGTCGCTGTTTGATAAGGGTACGCGCACGGGCGAGCAGGCGGCGGCTTATGTGGCGGCGGCCATGCTCGCGCCTTTGGCCGAATCGGTGGAAGCCACACCGTTGGTGGTGGAGCTCGGGCGGCAAAGCATGGATTTGTGGCGCGATATCACAGGCCGTTTGAAAACGCCGGTGTTCCATCAGGAAAACGGCAGCCTGATTGTGTGGCATGGGCAGGATAAGCCTTTGTCGCGTGATTTTCAGCAGCGCTTAAGCCGCGCCAATCAAGGGCAAAACCCGACTGTACGCTGGTATGCCGCCGATATTGCCGCTCATGAGCCGCAACTGGCCGGCCGTTTTTCAGACGGCCTGTATTTGCCCGGAGAAGGCCAGTTGGACAACCGCCAAGTGCTGGTGTCGCTGGCCGATACGCTGGAAGGCATCGGTGTGCATTGCCATTAGCAAGAATCGCGTGAAGTGGCTGATTTGCAAGGATTTGACGGCATTATCGATTGTCGCGGTTATGGTGCCAAAACGCGTTGGAACAGGCCGTCTGAACCGAGCCGTTTGCGCGGTGTGCGCGGCGAAGTGGCACGCGTTTATGCCCCGAAGTCAGCCTGAACCGCCCGGTACGCCTGCTGCATCCGCGTTATCCGCTCTATATTGCGCCGAAGGAAAATCATCTGTTTGTGATCGGTGCGACCCAGTTGGAAAGCGAAAGCAATGCGCCGGCCAGCGTGCGTTCGGGTTTGGAGTTGTTGTCGGCACTGTATGCGGTGCACCCCGCTTTTGGCGAGGCTGAAATCCGCGAAATTGCTGTCGGCCTGCGCCCGACTTTACACCACCATAATCCGGAAATCCGTTATCATGAGGCATCGCGTTTGATTGAAGTAAACGGCCTATTCCGCCATGGTTTTATGATTTCACCGGCGGTGGCAGGCGCGGCAGTGCGCTTGGCGGTCAATTTGTTCGGCGGCGGCGCGATTGTCCAATCCGATGCCGGAACCGGCTTGGATTACGTGCGCCTAGCGGCCGTCTGAAACCCCTATAAGGAAACCCAAAATGCAGTTCCCAAAATTAGTTAAACCTTTGAAATTTTATGCAGTTGTTCCGACCGCCGACTGGGTCGGACGTATGGTAAAAGCCGGTGCGGATACGGTACAGCTGCGCAATAAAGAATTGAGCGGCGATGCCTTATACCGCGAAATCGAACGCTGCGTTGCCGCCTGCCGAGGCAGCGATACCCAGCTTTTCATCAACGACCATTGGGAAATGGCGGTGAAAGCGGGCGCGTATGGCGTGCATCTGGGGCAGGAAGACATGGATACCGCCGATTTGGCCGCCATCGAAGCCGCCGGATTACGCTTAGGTTTGAGCACGCATTCGGTGAGCGAGCTCGACCGCGCCTTATCAGTGAACCCGAGCTATGCCGCCAGCGGGGCGATTTTCCCGACCACCACCAAGCAAATGCCGACTGCGCCGCAAGGCTTGGATAATCTGCGCCAATATGTGCAGCAGGCAGGCGATACGCCGGTAGTGGCCATTGGCGGCATTGATTTGGATAACGCACGCGAAGTGTTGGCAACGGGTGCGGCCTCGTTGGCCGTGGTGCGTGCGGTCACTGAAGCGGCAGACCCGGAAGCAGCGGTGAAAGCGTTTCAGGCCTTGTGGGATGAATAAGCCGTCTGAAACATTTCAGACGGCCTGAAGGAAAGTTGGCATGAACATTAAACTTAACGGCGAAGATTTTGAATTTTCAGGAAAAAACGTGTCCGATTTGGTGGCGGCGGTCGAGCCTGCGAAGCCGTTTGCCGTGGCGGTGAACACGCAATTTGTGTCTAAAGGCGTGTATGGGCAAACGCTATTAAATGAAAACGATGCGGTCGATATTGTGCGGCCGGTGGTCGGCGGCTGAAGCGGAAAGGAACATCATGTTGAATCTTTATGAAGAATCGTTTGCTTCGTGCCTGTTACTCGGCACCGCGGCTTATCCGACGCCGGAGGTATTGCGCCAATCGGTCGAAGCGGCCAAACCCGGCATGATTACCGTGTCGCTGCGCCGCGCCGGATCGGCAGGTGAGGCGCACGGACAGGGCTTTTGGGATTTGCTTCAGCAAATGAAGGTGCCGGTTTTGCCCAATACCGCCGGCTGCCAAAGCGTGCAAGAAGCCGTGACCACGGTGCACATGGCGCGGGAAGTGTTTGAAACCGATTGGATTAAATTGGAATTAATCGGCGACGACGATACTTTGCAGCCGGATGTGTTCCAATTGGTTGAGGCGGCCAAAATCCTGATTGATGACGGCTTTAAAGTGCTGCCGTATTGCACCGAAGATTTAATCGCCTGCCGCCGTTTGCTTGATGCCGGTTGCCAGGTGCTGATGCCATGGGCGGCGCCGATTGGCACGGGCTTGGCGTGGTGCATGAATATGCGCTGAAAGTGTTGCGCGAACGCTTGCCCGATACGCCGCTGATTATCGATGCCGGCTTGGGTTTGCCGTCGCAAGCGGCGCAGGTGATGGAGTGGGGCTTTGACGGCGTGTTGCTCAACACCGCCGTGTCGCGCTCGGGCGATCCGGTGAACATGGCGCGTGCGTTTGCACTGGCTACCGAAGCCGGACGAGCTGCTTTCGAAGCCGAACCGGTGCAAGCGCGCGAACAGGCTAGGGCGAGTACGCCTACCGTGGGGCAGCCGTTTTGGCATTCGGCGGAATATTGATTCTCGTCGGTTGTTATAAAAAAATAGGCCGTCTGAAAAGCGTTGTTTCAATCTTTTTCAGACGGCCTATTTTATATTTAAATCAATGTTTCCCGCAGACACGGCAATCAGGGTTTTTCTCGAAGTCGAATTTTTGCCAATCGCCCGATAAACCGTCATACACACGCAGGCAGCCGTGTTGGGCGGTGCCGCTGCCCATCAGGATTTTTAAGGCTTCGGCGGCTTGGCTGGTGCCGATGATGCCGACCAAAGGCGAGAATACGCCGAATAAGGCGCAGGCACCGTCGCTGGCGGAATCGCCGTCAAACAGGCAGGCATAGCAGGGCGAGCCGGGCAAGTCGGGGCGGTATACGGCAAGCTGGCCTTCAAAGCGCACTGCCGCACCGGAAACCAAAGGCGTGCGCGTGGCGACGCTGGCGCGGTTGACGGCTTGGCGGGTGGCGAAATTGTCGCAGCAATCCAAGACGATGTCGGCGTGTTGCAGCAAGTCGGTGAGGCGTGTTTCATCGAGCGCTTCGGTGATGACGGTGATGTCGGCCGCGTTGTTGATCGCGTTCAGACGGCCTGCCATCACTTCGGCTTTGCTGCGGCCGATGTCGGCTTCGGTGAACATGATTTGGCGTTGCAGGTTGCTGTCGTCGATGGTGTCAAAATCGGCGATGGTCAGGCGGCCGATGCCGGCAGCGGCGAGATAGGGCAGCGCGGCAGCACCGAGTCCGCCGCAGCCGACCACCACGGCATGGGATTGCAATAATTTTTCTTGGCCTTCAATACCGATTTCGTCTAGCAGAATATGGCGGCTGAAGCGTAAGAGTTGGGCATCGTTCATGGTATCGCTTGAGGCCGTCTGAAATGTTTCAGACGGCCTTTTGAGTAAGAAAAAAGTCTGCACCGATTATAAAGCAACCGTGCAGACTTGGCAGAATGGGGAACCGATATTTAGCGCAGTTTAGTAATCGATGTTTTCAAAATCGTTGTTAAACAGGAAATTACCGCTTTTGCCGCCGGTTTTCTCTTCCAAATGGATTTGGGTGATGGTCATGCTTTTGTCGATGGCTTTCATCATGTCGTAAATGGTCAGAAGCGCGATGTTGACGCCGGTAAGCGCTTCCATTTCTACGCCGGTTTGGCCTTCGGTGGTGGCGGTAACGGTGGCTTTTACACGCGCCAGTTCGACATCGACATCAAAATCCACGCGCACGTGGGTGAGTGAAATCGGGTGGCATAAGGGAATCAAAAAGCCGGTTTGCTTGGTAGCCTGAATTGCGGCCACGCGCGCCACGCCCAATACGTCGCCTTTTTGTGCGGCATTGTCGGCTAAGATGCCGATGGCTTGCGGGCTCATGTTGATCACGCCGCTGGCACGGGCGGTGCGGGAGGTGGAAGCCTTGCCGGAAATATCCACCATGTGGGCTTCGTTGTTTTCGTTTAAGTGGGTCAAGTCTAACATCGTCGTTTCCTGAAATGTGCCGGCCGAAGCCGGTTTTGTTTATCAATGCGTGAATGGTGGCATTTTAAGCTATTTTTGACTTAGGGAATAGGGTTTACGCGGATTGGATAATCATCAGGCCGTCTGAAAATCTGCAACATATCGCGATATTAATAATGAAACAAAAACCGCCTTATGTGAAAAGAAACAGGCGTATGGCTTGCTGTAAACGGCATTATTATCATTGTAGCGGTTTTCCCAATCCTGCTATACAATGGAATCGTCTAAGCTTGAAATAAGAGAGAAAAATATGCAGCTTCATATTCTGAATAACCCGAAAGACGCGGCGCTGGCCGCCGATGCCGAGTTTTTGAAACAATGCCTGTTCAATCTGCTGCACCAAGAAGCATCGCCGTTGGTGGTGGAAATTGTGAAGCAGTTATCCACATCTGACGATACCGGTGCGCTGATTGAGAAGGTTTTGCCGCAGCTTGATGAGCAGCAGGCACATGATTTGACCTTGGCTTGCGGTTTATTCGCCCAGATTTTGAACATTGCCGAAGACGTACACCACGAGCGCCGCCGTCAAGTGCATGAAGATGCCGGCCACAATACTGCCGACGGCAGCTTGGCCGAAACCGTGCGCAAACTGCGTGCCAATAAGGTTGACGGCAAAACGGTACAAAAACAATTAAACGAAACCAATGTCACTGCCGTATTGACCGCGCATCCGACCGAAGTACAACGCCAATCGGTATTGCGCTTCAACCGCCGCATCCGTGCGTTATTGCCGCAGCGCGAACGTTGCACCAATGCCGAATCGTTGGCCGATTTGCGCCGCGACATCGAAACCATTTTGCTGGGCTTGTGGCAAACCAGCGAAACGCGTCAATATAAGTTGAGCGTGAACGACGAAATCAACAACGGCGTCAACATTTTCCCGATGAGCTTTTTTGAGGCGCTGCCGAAACTCTACCGTGGCATGGAACGTGATTTTCAGACGGCCTATCCTGATGTGGAAGTGCCGGATATTCTGAAAATCGGCGGCTGGATCGGCGGCGACCGCGACGGTAATCCGTTTGTGACCGCCGAAACCCTGCGCCATGCGTTTACCCGCCATGCCGATGCGGTGTTCCGCTGCTATCGCGGCGAATTGGACGAGCTGTATCACGAGTTGCCATTGTCCACCCGCCGAGTGAAAGTGAATGACGACGTGATGGCAATGTCGGATGAGTCGCCTGACGAAGAAATTGCCCGTTTGGAAGAGCCTTACCGCCGCGCCATTGCTTACATCATGGCCCGTGTGATGGGCAAAGCGCGTTCATTGGGTTTGGGCATGGGCTGCCATTTCGGTTTTGGCCAACCGTATGCCAATGTGCAGGAATTTATTGCCGACTTGCAAAAGCTGCAACGCTCGTTGCGCGACAACGGCAGCGCCTTGATGGCAGAAGGCCGTTTGGCCGATTTAATCCGCATTGCATCGGTGTGCGGTTTCAATATGATGCCGTTGGATTTGCGCCAACACGCTGAAAAACACGGCGATGTGGTGGCGGAATTGTTCCGGCATGCGGGTTTGGAAGATTATGCCAATTTGTCGGAAGAAGAAAAACAAGCCGTGTTGCTGCGCGAATTGCAGCACCAACGTCCGCTGTACAGCCCGTTTATTACTTATAGTGAGCATGCCCGCCGAGAACTGGCGATTTTTTCCGAAGCACGCAAAATCAAAGACGAATTCGGCGAACAGGCGATTACCCAAAGTATCATTTCCAACTGCGAGCAGCCGAGCGATTTGCTGGCCTTGGCCTTGCTGCTGCAGGAATGCGGTCTGTTGCTGATTGAAAATGGCAAACCGAAGAGCCGTATGAATATTGTGCCGTTGTTTGAAACCATCGAAGCCTTGGAAAACTCCTGTCCCGTGATGGACAGAATGTTCAGCTTGAAATGGTATCGCGAGCTGGTGATGAGCCGCGACAACCTCCAAGAAATCATGCTGGGCTATTCCGATTCCAACAAAGACGGCGGCTATGTGACCAGTTCATGGTGTCTGTATCAGGCAGAGTTGGGCTTGGTGGATTTGTTCAAGAAATACGATGTACGCATGCGCCTGTTCCACGGCCGTGGCGGCAGCGTGGGTCGCGGCGGCGGTCCGTCTTACCAAGCGATTTTGGCGCAGCCCGCCGGTTCGGTAGCGGGGCAAATCCGTATTACCGAGCAGGGCGAAGTGATTACCGCCAAATATGCCGACCCGAGCAACGCCCGCCGCAATCTGGAAACCTTGGTGGCGGCCACGTTGGAAGCGACTTTGCTGCCCGACCGCAAAGATCCTGATCCGAAACTCATGCAAGCCTTGTCGGACATTTCCTTCAAGTATTACCGCGAGCTGATTACGCATGAAGATTTCATCGATTACTTCCTGCAAACCAGCCCGATTCAGGAAATCGCCACGCTGAATTTGGGCAGCCGTCCGGCCAGTCGTAAAACTTTGGCGCGGATTCAGGATTTACGTGCGATTCCGTGGGTGTTCTCATGGATGCAAAACCGCCTGATGCTGCCGGCTTGGTATGGTTTCGGCAGCGCGGTCGAAACCTTGTGCCGGCAAGATCCGGATAGCATGGCGGCGATGCAGGACCACGCGAAAAACAATCCGTTCTTCCAAGCCATGCTGTCGAACATGGAGCAGGTGATGGCCAAAACCGACATCACTTTGGCGGAAGACTATGCCGGATTGAGCGAAACGCCCGAAAAAGCCGCGGCCATTTTCCAAATGATTAAAGCCGAATACCTGCGCAGCCGTAAAGCCCTGCTGGATATCCTGCAAACCACCGAGCTGTTGAGTGACAACCGCAGCCTGGCGCGCTCGCTGGCCTTGCGCATTCCGTATCTGAATGCCTTAAACGGCTTGCAAGTGGCCATGCTCAAGCGCTTGCGTAAAGATCCGAACAACCGTCATGCTTTGCTGATGGTGCATTTGACCATCAACGGCGTGGCGCAAGGTTTGCGTAATACCGGTTAAGGTCGGATTGGGATAAGGCTGTCTGAAAGGATTATTGTTCAGACGGCCTTTTAACCTTTGTAAAAAACGGGCAGTAGCCAATCAATGCTGAACACTGCATTTTCTTGTAGCCGGAAATCCATTGTCGATGATAAGAAACTATTGGATAAAATAGGCTTCTCGAATTTGAAGAGGGATTTCCACCTGCGCGGGAATGACGTCAGTTTAGTGTTGTTTGTGTTATCGGAAGCTTTGCAAAAATCTCGGCCTTGATATTTTGTATGAAAAAGATTCATCCCAACATGCTGATTTTTCAGATGGCCTTTATTTCGCAGGCCGTCTGAAAACCGGCAGAGTCTGTTATACTCAAACGTTAACTATAAAACCGTTACCTGAAAAAAGGATCATCATGAGCACACTTTTCCCAAACGCGACTTTACGCGACCGCGCCCCTTTCCGTTTCGACATCGTCGGCAGTTTTTTGCGCCCTGAGGCTTTGAAAAAAGCCCGCAGCCAATGCGCGTGCGGCGGGTGTTCGACCGAACAATTGCACCAAGTGGAACACGCTGAAGTGAGCCAATTGGTGGCCAAAGAAAAAGCAGTCGGCCTGCCGAACGTGACCGACGGCGAATTCCGCCGCACATGGTGGCACTTGGATTTCCTGTTTGAATTATTGGGCGTGGAATTGGTGGAAGCCGAAGAATACAGCACCCAATTCCAAGCGCACATGCGCCCGATTACGTTGAAAATCACCGACAAAATCGAATTTCCGAAAGTACACCCGTTTATCAATCACTTCAAATCCCTGAAAGCCGAAGCGGGCGATTATCCGATGAAATTCACTATTCCGTCGCCAAGCATGCTGCACCTGATTACCTGCGTGCGCACACCGAATCCGCAATTAATTGAGCGCTATCAAGACAACGAAGCATTGTTGTTTGCCGACATCACCCAAGCCTATATCGACGCAGGTAATGCGCTGTATGCCGAGGGCTGCCGCATTTTGCAATTAGACGACACCTCTTGGGGCGAATTCTGTTCGGAAGAAAAACGCGCCAAATACCAAGCACAAGGCTTGGATTTAGACGACATCGCGCGTAAATATGTAAAAATGCTGAACGACATCCGCGCCGCCTTGCCGCAAGACATGGTCGTGACCATGCACATCTGCCGCGGTAATTTCCGTTCGACTTGGTTCTCCAGCGGCGGTTACGAGCCGGTAGCGGAAATCTTGTTCGGCGGCTGCAACGTTGACGGCTTCTTCTTGGAATACGACAGCGACCGCGCCGGCGACTTCAAACCGTTGCGCTTCATTAAAGACCAACAAGTCGTGTTGGGTTTGATTACCTCAAAATCAGGCGAGTTGGAAGCCAAAGAAGAAATCATCGAGCGCATTAAAGAAGCCACGCAATATGTTGACATCAACCAATTGTGCCTCAGCCCGCAATGCGGTTTCGCTTCTACCGAAGAAGGCAATGAATTGACCGAAGAAGACCAATGGAAAAAATTGGCGCTGATTCGCAGTATTGTTGATGACGTGTGGGGCAGCAAATAATCTCGGCAACATAAAAAATTATTGGGATAAGGAAAGGCCGTCTGAACGCAAAAGGTTCAGACGGCCTTTTTGTATTTTCGTGAATATTAATTAGGTTAGGTCGAGATCTTTTGAAAACTTCATGAGCCATCAATAAACGCTCAAACGGCCGTCATTCCCGCACAGGCGGAAATCTATCTTAACATTTAAGTAAGTTATTTTATTCAATAGTTTGCCATGTTCAAAAATGGATTCCCGCCTGCACGGAAAGGACGTCGATTTTTTGTGCAGTGGCTTTTCAGGCAGTTTTGCAAAGGCCTCAGGCCGTCTGAAAACTAAAGCAGCCAATGCGCCACTTTATCTTTCTTTCAGACGGCCTTGTCATTAAACCTCGAACCTTAAGGCTGGTAATACGTTGCCGAACCCGGACCGACTGGCCAGCCCAATATGAATACCCACACGTAGAACAAAATCGTCCAGCCGATGGCAAAGACAATTGAGTAGGGCAGCATTAGAGAAACCAAAGTACCTACGCCCGCATCTTTTTTGTAGCGGATGGCGATGGCCAAGGTCAAGCTGAAGAACGGCATCATCGGTGTGATAATATTGGTGACTGAATCGCCGATGCGGTAGGCCGCCTGAATCATTTCCGGTGCGTAACCGGCCAACATCAGCATTGGCACGAAAATCGGTGCGGTTACTGCCCATTGCGCCGAAGATGAGGCAATCATCAGGTTAATCAGGCCGCAGATGATGACGAAGAATACAAACAACAAGCCACCGCTCAAGCCGATCTCTTTTAAAAATTCCGAACCTTTCACCGCCAGAATCGGGCCTAAGTTGCTCCAGCCGAAGTAGGCGACGAATTGCGACACAAAGAAAATCAGTGTCAGGTAAATCGCCATCGAGCGCATGGAACTGACCATGCCGTCCACTACGTCGGAACTGGTTTTCAGCGTCCCCGCTACTTTGCCGTAAGCCAAGCCGGAGAGGGCGAAGAACACGAAAATCAACGCCACAATACCCGACATCAACGGCGAATTCATCAAATCACCCGTTTCAGGATTGCGCAATGGCGCGCCTTCGGGCAGACTGGCAGCGGCAATTAGGCCGAGTAGCACCAAAATTGTGGCAAATGCCGCCCGCAAGCCTTTTTTCTCTTGCGCGTTTAATTGTTCAATGCTCATGCCTTCCGCGCTTCCGTCACCTTCGGATTTGTCGTATGCACCCAAGCGTGGCTCGATTAATTTATCGGTAATCAAAAATCCGAGGCCGGCTACCAAAAAGGTGCTGGCCGCCATAAAATACCAGTTGGCTTGTGCGCCGACCAAATAATCCGGTGCAATCAATTGTGCAGAAGATTGGGTAATGCCCGACAAAATTGGATCCACTGTGCCGATTAATAAATTCGCGCTGTAGCCGCCCGAAACGCCGGAAAACGCAGCGGCGATACCGGCCAAAGGATGGCGGCCGAGCGAATAGAACACCATGGCAGCCAAAGGAATAATCACCACATAGCCCAGTTCCGCCGCGATGTTGGACATCACACCCGCAAATACCACCGCTAAGGTCACCAAGCGTTTCGGTGCATTCAATACGATGGCGCGCATGGCTGATGAAATCAAGCCGGATTTTTCAGCAATGCCCACACCGAGCAAGGCCACCAAGGCCGTACCCAAAGGCGCGAAGCTGGTGAAGTTGCTCACCAGATGGGTGACGATTTTGGCCAAGCCTTCGCCGTTGAGCAGGTTAATCACGCGAATCATGCCGTCTTCGGCGCGGCCTTTGGTGCCTTCAGGGCGTGGGTCAATCACGCTCACGTCAAAATACGCCCCCACTGCCGACAAAATCAGCAGTGCAATAATCAAGGCTAAAAACAATACCACCGGATTGGGAAGAATATTGCCCAGTCGTTCGACGATGTTGAGAAAACGGTTAATGCCCGTTTGTTTGTTCGCGTGCGCCATACATCCTCCTTTTGTGAAATCAATATTTCAGCTATTGTATGTGACATTTCGTAAATTGCTAAATATCAGGAAGTTATTAATGCGGGTTTTTCAGGCATAAGAAAAGGCCGTCTGAAATACATTAACCTAAGGGCTGCTTCGGTAAATGGTTCAGACGGCCTGATGTGTTATTAATTAATTGCGTACCACCAGCACATCAGCTTCAGCGTGTTCAATAATGTAGCTGGCGCACGAGCCAATCATCAAACGCTCGAATACGTTCAAGCCGGTGGCGCCGGTAACAATTAAATCCACTTTTTCACGCGATGGAATATCAATGGCAAGCAAGGCTTTTGGGTTGCCTTGCTCAACGATGCAAATCACATCGGTACAGCCCGATTCGACACAGCGTTTGGCGCAGCCGTTGATCAATTCTTGTGCCTGATCCTGAATTTGGATTTGTGTGCCGTCATGAAATGACGCTGCACGATATGATTTGATTTCTTCGACAATATGCACAATCGTCAGGCGCGTGCCGTTTTGTTGGGCGATGGCAGTCGCTTTTTTCAAGGCTGCTTCTGCTTGCGGGGGCCATCGATACCGGCCAAAATGTTTTTATATTCGTTCATACGTTATCTTTGGTAAATATATAAAAGATAAAATGTCATAAAGATGTTTTTCTTGGGTTTGTTTTTTATCATAATTCAGATTCAGACGGCCTTTCATTAATTTAAGTCTAAATTTTGACCGATTCTGCGGCAAAATTGATTTTGAGAGACAGGCCGTTTGAAACGGCTTTAAGTGATGGAAATCGATTATGCGCCACTGCGCACTACTAATACATCAGTTTGGGCATGTTGGACAATATATTCAGATGATGAGCCAACCAGCATACGTTCCAAAGCATTCAAACCGGTTGCGCCCAAAACAATCAGGTTGATGTTTTCACGTTGCGGAATGTCTTCCGACAAAAGCTGTTTCGGATTGCCGGATTGCAAAATTAAATCCACTTCGCCGACACCTTGCTGATGTGCGTGTTCGCATAATCGTTTAACATGGTTTGTGCTTCGGTTTCGAGCTGTTCTATAGATGTTTTGCGTCAGCAGCGTGGTATGTGCATCAGCGATTGATCGAGAATGTGCGCAATCACCAAGCGCGATTGGTTGCGCAGGGCAATGGCCACGGCCTTGTGGAAAGCTCTTTCTGCTTGAGGTGACCCATCGACGGCGACAAGAACGTTGCGGTATTCGAGTAACATGATACAGTCTCCTTTTTTGTTGTCAGACAGCGGGTAATTGTTATCATCTGTTTCATTTTCAGTATAGCGCCGAGCAGTAATAAGAAATAAGAGCGTAGTGTATTTACACTTATTTTCATGTTTATATTGATTTCAATTACTTATCATTTGAAGTCGGTAAATTTTTAAGAAGCGGCACGTCAGCATAGAGAAATAACAGACAAAAAAAACCATTCATACCAAGGGAGAAGTATGAATGGCCAATACATTGCGGGAAAACGTCTTACTTGCTGCACTGCCCAAAAGGGATAAAAGAGCAGTGTCTGTCAGCAGAATCGATTCTACTATTCTTAGTATTAAATGCTGTTAAGAAGTGAAATAATTTTAGTAAATTGTCAGCTTTAAGCGAATATTAAAATCAGATAAAAGGCTTTATTGATTCTGGCGTATCCAAGCAAGCCATTTGTTGAACAAATTGGGCTCAAGTGCGGCGATAACCGAGCGGTTGAAGACATGTTCGCCACTCCAAAACGCATCGCCTTCCAAAGTATCCAAACAGCCGCCCGCTTCTTCAAAAATCAGCGCGCCGGCGGCATAATCCCACAATTTCTGCCCGCCGTGTACATATACATCGTAGCGGCCGCAAGCCAGATAGCACCAATCCATTGTGCTGCACCCATGCTGCGGCTGGCGCCAACCGGCGAGAGCGTACTCATGCGGCTGGTGAGTTTGCCTGAACGCAGGTATTTGATTTCTACACCGGCAATGGATTCTTTTAAGCTTTTTTCCACCAGGCGCAAGGGAAGGCGTGTGCCGTTTAAAAATGAGCCATTGCCGCGTTCGGCATAAAAGCATTCGCCGCTGACAGGATTGTAAATCACGCCCAATTGCGTGCGACCGTTTTGAATGTAGGCCACGGAAATGGCAAAATGCGGCAGCCCGTTGACGAAATTATTGGTGCCGTCGATGGGGTCAACCACCCACAAGCCGCTTTCCGAGTGTGCGTTCCACAAACGGATTTGTTCTTGCAGGGTCATTTCTTCCCCCATCATCGGCCTGTCGATGATCAACGGCAAACCTGAGGCCAGCGCAGTTTGCGCCGCCAAGTCGGCTTCGCTGAGCATGGAGCCGTCGGTTTTGCGGCTGGCTGGTGTGTTGAGAAAACGCGGCATCACTTCTGTTTGGGCGACGTGACGAACCAGTTTTTGCAATCGGTGTAACAATTTTTGTCCTTAAACATGCAGAGGTCGCTTAAAATAGCGTTACCGCGTTGGCCGAATGGCTCGTGCCGGTATCGCCTTTGCCCGAATACGGCTTGGCCGCTTCGGTTTGTCTGATACATTATATACGCTAATAATTCTGAAAACTATGCCCCGTTTTTATCTTACCGATTCGCTTGAGTCAGGCCAAACCCTTGACTTACCTGATAATATTGTGCGCCATTTGAATGTATTGCGCTTGAAACATGAAGAAGAGATTGTTTTATTCAACGGCAACGGCCATGTTTATCCTGCGCGGTTGCTCGGTTTGGAAAAGCGCCGCGCCCGCGCGGAAGTATTGCGCGAAGAGCCTGCTGACAACGAATCCCCGCTGAACATCACCTTAATCCAATCCGTTTCCAGTGGCGAGCGTATGGATTTTACCCTGCAAAAAAGCGTGGAACTGGGTGTGAGCGAGATTCAGCCCGTAATCAGCGAGCGCACCACCGTGCGCCTGCAGGGCGGGCGTGCCGACAAGAAAGTCGAGCGTTGGCAGGAAATTGTGATTTCCGCCTGCGAACAAAGCGGCCGCAATATTGTGCCGAATGTGTTGCCGCTGATGTCTTATCGTCAGGCTTTACAGAAAATGCCGTCTGAAAAAACCAAATTATTATTGAGCTTAAACCGTGCGCAAAAGCTGAACCAAATCCAACCGTCTTCAGACGGCCTGATTTTTATGGTCGGCCCCGAAGGCGGCTGGACGGAGCAAGAAGAGCAGCAAGCCTTTGCCGCCGGTTTTCAATCCGTCACTCTAGGCCCGCGCGTATTGCGTACCGAAACCGCTTCTCTGGCCGCTATTGCTGCTATGCAGACGCTATGGGGCGATTTTGTGTAGGCTGGGATCTTTGCAAAACTTCTTGGCTACCAATAAAAGTCAAAACCGCCGTCATTCCCGCGTAGGCGGGAATCCATTTACGAGCAAAGCAACCTATTGAATAAAAAGGTTTCTTAAGTGCTCAGATGGATTCCCGCCTACGCGGGAATGACGGCGGTTATGTATATGTCTGGTATTCGGATGAGTTTTGCAAAGGTCTCAGGCGAGAAATATAATAGAAAAGGCCGTCTGAAACTTATGGTTTCAGACGGCCTTTAATTTAAATCATCCAAACTTTATTCGCTCAACAAAGCAATATCGGCCACGGCATTCATTTGCCCGGCCAATTGGTTCAGCAGATTCAAGCGGTTTTGCTTGATGGCGGCATCGTCGGCCATGACCATCACGCCGTCGAAGAAGGCATCGACTTGTGGTTTGATGGCGGCCAATTCGGTTAAGGCCGTCTGAAAATCACCTTGGGCAACAGCGGCGGCAATTTTAGGCTGTAAACCGCGTGAGGCGGCAAACAAGGCTTTTTCTTCGTCTTGCTGCAACAGGCTTTCGTTGACGGCGCCCAATTCGGCATCGGCTTTTTTCAGCAGATTTTGCACACGTTTGTTGGCAGCGGCCAGCGCAGCGGCTTCCGGCAATGCTTTAAACGCGGCCACGGCTTGAAGTTTGGCTTCCACATCGTTCAGGCGGCTTGGATTTTTCGCCAATACGGCGGCCACGATGTCTTGCGGATAATCATTTTGCAGCAACACCGCCAAGCGCGCCTGCATGAATCCGGCCACTTCAGACGGCGTGTTGGCATTGAGCAAACCTTGCGGGAATGCGGCAAAGGCCGTCTGAACCAGCTCGTTAACGTCCAAATCGTTTTGCATCACCATACGCAAAATACCCAAAGCCGAGCGGCGCAGGGCGTAAGGGTCTTTGTCGCCGGTCGGAATCAGGCCGATGCCCCAAATGCCGACCAGCGTTTCCAGTTTGTCTGCCAGTGCCGCGGCGGTGGCAATCTTGCCTTCAGGCAGTTTGTCGCCGGCAAAACGCGGCCAGTAATGCTGCTCGATGGCGTTGGCGGTTTCTTCGCTTTCGCTGTCCAAGCGGGCATAGTATTTGCCCATCGTGCCTTGCAATTCAGGGAATTCGCCCACCATTTCGGTGACCAAGTCGGCTTTCGACAAACGGGTTGCGCGCTCGGCAGCGGCGGCATCCGCGCCCAAACTGTCGGCGATGTGACGGCTGATGGCAGCCAAACGCTCAATGCGCTCGGCTTGGTTGCCCAGTTTGTTGTGGTAAACCACTTGCGAGAGCTTAGGCAGGCGGCTTTCCAGCGTGGCTTTTTGGTCTTGCTGATAGAAGAACTCGGCATCGGCCAAGCGCGCACGCAACACGCGTTCGTTACCGGAAATAATGTGCGAAGGATCAGCGGCTTCAAGGTTGGACACCAGCAAGAAGCGGCTCATCAGCTTGCCCGAAGTGTCTAACAGGGGGAAGTATTTTTGGTTTTGCTGCATGGTGAGAATCAAACATTCTTGCGGCACGGACAAGAAATGTTCTTCAAAACCGGCTTCCAATACCACCGGCCATTCCACCAATGCGGTGACTTCATCCAATAAGCTGTCGTCGGCCGCTACGGTGGCGTTCAGACGGCCTGCCTGTTGGTTTAAGGCCGTCTGAATTGCATCCTTACGCTCGGCAAACGAAGCAATCACTTTGCCTTCGGTACGCAGTTGTTCGGCATAGCTGTCGGCCTGTTGAATGGTGATCACGCCGTCTGAAAGGAAGCGGTGGCCCAAAGTGGTGTTGCCGCTTTGTAAGCCCAAAACGCTCGCGTTCACCACATCGGCACCGTGCAGCACGATCAGGCTGTGCACCGGACGCACAAAGGTAAAGGTGCTGCTGCCCCAACGCATCACTTTCGGAATCGGCAGTTTTTTCACAGCCTGATTGATGATGTCGTCGAGCAGGGCAGACAAAGGCTGGCCGGTTTGGGTAAATTCATAGGCAAACACGTCTTGCTTGCCGTCGTGAATCACTTTCAAATCTTCAATCTTCGCCCCGCACCGCGCGCAAAACCTTCCAAAGCCTTGGTCGGCGCGCCATCTTTCATGCCGTTGGCTACGGCAGGGCCTTTTTTCACAATCTGCTGATCAGCCTGAACAGGCTTCACGTTTTTCACCTGCACAGCCAAACGGCGCGGCGAAGCATAAGCGGTTACGGCGGTTTCACCGTCAATCAGTTGCGCTTTTTCCAAGCCTTCGGCAATGGAAGCGGCAAAATGGTTGCTCAGATTATTCAGGGCTTTGGGGGGCAGCTCTTCGGTTAAGAGTTCGATTAAGAGGGTTTGGGTCATTATTTGCTTTCAATCAATAATTGAACGACTGCTCTTCAAACAGGCCGTCTGAAAATAGGTTTTACCCAGCAAAAATATGGGTTTGATTATACAGAAAGTTAAAAAGGAAATTAAGCCGAAAAGCCGCCCTTTTAAGTTGGGCAGCTTTTACAGCAGAAAGCTTTTCAATAAGTGAGGATAGGTTTTACTTAGCCAATAATATCTGTCTTTGTCTGAAGTATATCTCCGTACTTAGCCATTTTTTACTCGTTTGGCTTAATCTCAAGAGCATTAATTTTCTGATTTAGGAGATTTTGGCTTTTATCAATCATCTCACGATAAATGGTATTTTGTTTACCCCATAAAGTCGAAAATAGCTCTTCTTTATGTCCTACCAGGAATGGCGAAGTAATAACACCTTTCATCCCTCCATGTTGCTCTATATAGCGGTCTATGGTGTTATGAAACACACGATCGTGTTCATCCCATGTATGGATTTTTGAATAAGCAGATTGATTGTAAATATTAAAAACCATACTGACTAATCGATCAATACTGTAAAAATTTTCTTTATTCCCTTTTATGTTTGATTGAGAAATTTTCGTTTCTTCGGATAAATCAGCTATCAATCCTGAATAAATATCCCAAGGTATAGGTGTATTTTCTAAAGTGCTTTTTATTTCTTCATAGCGTTGCTCAAATTCTGGATTAAACAACACATCATCTTCGCAGATGGTAACATTAGGAAGTTTAAAATCTTCTGCAACACGCATCATGAATTTATAACTTAATCCGCAGCCTATCCATCCTATGTTGTGGCGTAATCCCGGGAAAACATAGATACCGTAGTGATTGTCGTGGTCAAAATCCCGTCTTCTTGCAACAGATTCAGGAAGGCTAAGACACCAAAAATTACCTTTTGGTTTAACATATTTACTGCTTAAACGGTAAAAGGTTTCGAAATCAAT
This sequence comes from Neisseria weixii, assembly GCF_002327085.1. Classification (GTDB taxonomy): domain Bacteria; phylum Pseudomonadota; class Gammaproteobacteria; order Burkholderiales; family Neisseriaceae; genus Neisseria; species Neisseria weixii. The sequence continues at coordinate 328,752 of NZ_CP023429.1, forward strand.
CAAATCTTGAGAGAGTAAGAAACGATAGAGATAAAATTGGAATTTATCTGGTTGTTGCTGGAAATGATAGATATCTTGCAAACGTTTTTCAAAATCTTTTGGTGAATTTAGCCAAAAACTTATTTGTTGAACCATTGAGTCAATATCATCAATTTCTATGAAGTCAACAATACCGTTTAATTCGGTATGATCATTTTGGTCGCTGCCTTTTTCAGAAACAACCAATTTATTTAATGATAGGCATTCATAAATTCTAGTGGTTTCTAAAAGAGCATTTTCATAATAATGAATGTTTACAACAATTCTTGCTTTTTTCAATAAAGCATGTAACTCATCTCCAAATACTTCGGAAATGACTTTGACCTTAAATTTTTCTTCTAATTTTTTAAGGAATAATTGCCTGCGTTCACAATTTGGATCTCCATAGAAAGCAACATCATATTCAAAATCTACATCTTTCGGTTTTGCTTGAGATGGTAAGATTCCTATAGGCATATAGTGAAGTTGTTTAAATGACAGTTGATGCTCCTGAAGGAAAGCAATATTCGTCAGTGAATAGTCAAAAATATGGGCAGCGTTGTGTAAACGATTAAAATAATTTTCGCTAAACCATCTGCTAGAGACAGATTGTTCCATCTGGAAGGCTAAATAATGAGATGGCATAGAATCAAACATTTGTGGGCAAATGACGATATGCCATTTGTCTGAATAACCGCTGTTTGGCATCTCAAAAATAATTGACGAACTAATGCCTACTTTTTCGAGCGCGTGGCTAAATAATTTTGCAATATAGTGAGTGTGCTTGGTAGTTAAAATAACAAAGCCGCCTTCTTTTGCAGTTTCAATAGATAGTTCTTCAACCATCTGTAAATCTAAATTCTGCTGTCGAAGCAAAGCCTTAACTCCCCGGATGCCGGAAGTTTTATAAGTACGACGACAAGTTTGGTAGGCTTTTCCGATACTACCTTTTTCGTTAATTAAAGTACGGAATAACTTCCGGTAACGATTAGCCGAGCTGATTGCTTGTTCAATTTTAATTAAAGGTTTGATTAAGCGTATGACCCATAGTTTCTTGTATTTTGCAAGGCGATAATGGCTTTCTTGCAAATGTTCTTCTAAATATCCTTGATGTGAATGAAGAGTAAGCGCATTTTGAGCATGTGCATCACGGTCTTCAGTTAGCTTATTGATTTCTAAATTTAAATCTTGTATATATTGCTCTTGACTCTGAATATGTTGTCTCGTCAATTTCAGTTGTTGTTGAACAGCCTGAAGTTCCTGTTCTGTATCTTGTATTTTTGTTTGATGTTGGACAAGATAATCGATTTGCTTTTGCAAACTATCAGCTTGCTCAGAGTATTTTTCTGTTTGTTGTAAAATTTTAGACAGAGTAGTCTGAAGTTCCTGATTTTGTTGTTCGAAAGACATTATTTGTTCTCGCAATGAATAATTAATTTTATCTGATTCTTCTTGTTGCTGTTCCAGACAGTCAATTTTTACTTTAAGTACTTGAGTGTTTTTTGCGAAACTATTAGCAATAGTATCTAAGCTACGGAGTACACTTAGGTTATTTAAATTTGTGTACTTATGCTCAATACAAAAAGAATTTAATTTTCCATTTGAAAGTTTAATTTCTTTTGTATAGAAGGGAGGAACCCCGTAAGAATAGGCAATTTCTCTACATTTTTTTATATCAAGCTGGTAGTTGTTGGAAACTATTTCGTTTTTAATTTCAAAAATGTGAAAAGATTCTCCCTCTGCTAGCGAACGGCTATTTAATGAGATGGCGTTAGTCAGTATTTTAGTAATTGCTTGTGCTTTTGATCGAATTGGGAAATGTGCTAACGCAATACCCTCTAGTATTATTTGGTCAAGGGGATTTCCTGTTACTCTATCTATTAAATGATGATTACCGGTAACTGTCTGAGCATGCTCCAACATCTCTCTTGAGTATATGGCTTTTTGATGCGCTATTGGTGGATCTGTACATTCTGAAAATTCACAAAAATGATTGATATAATCGTTTGATACGCCAATTTCTATTGGTAAGAAATTTATCCAGTGTAAGGCGGCTACGCCATGTTTTTTTATTTTTAATAGATAGTCAAGGAAGAAATCTTTGACTTGTTCTTGTCCATATGTATTAGAGCAAGGATGTAGACAGATAAACTCGTCTGCATCTAACAACATAAAAATATCGGCATCAGATTGGCTTTTTGCTAGCGACAGTAATTTTTCAGAAATTTGTTGTTGCTGATGGCCAAGAGCGGTATCTTCAAATAAATGAATAGGCAATCCTTCTTCTTGAAGTTTGTGTAAAATCAGCAACGTATTATCATCACTACCGTTATCTAATACAAAGATTTCATCTGCAAATTGCAAGTTGTGCCGAATGAATGACTCAATAATATCTGATTCATTTTTTACCATGGATACAATCGAAAATTTCATTTTTTCCCCTCTAATTTAGGATATTTTTTATCTTTGAAGTAAAATTAAGAAGACTGAGATATTATTCACTTGCTATCGGTATGTGATGTAATGCAGCATAATAGCCCTGCTTTGCCAAAAGCTCTATATGGCTGCCTTCTTCAATAATTTTTCCTCCATCCATTACGATAATACGGTCAACCTTCTCAATTGTACTTAAACGATGGGCAACAATAATACTTGTACGTCCATGCATCAGATTTTCTAAGGCTTGTTGAACTAAGCGTTCGGATTCGTTATCCAGTGCGCTGGTGGCTTCGTCCAGCAGCAGAATCGGAGCATCTTTGAGAATAGCGCGTGCGATGGAAACGCGTTGGCGTTGTCCGCCGGAGAGTTGGCTGCCGTTGGCACCAATCGGCTGGTGTAAACCATACGGAGAATTCTCTACCAGATCTCTCAGATTGGCAGCTTCGAGTGCAGCCATTACTTCGGCTTCCGAGGCTTCTGGGCGGCTGTAACGGACGTTTTCCAATAATGTATCGTCAAATAGAAAAACGTCTTGCGACACGAGTGCGAATTGACTGCGTAAATTGATCAATTGCACATCGGCAATATTAGTACCGTCGAGATAGATTGCACCTGAGCTTGGCTCTATAAAGCGTGGAAGCAGGTTTACAGCAGTCGTTTTACCGCTGCCGGAGCGACCAACTAAGGCAATACGTTCGCCCGGTAGTATATCAAGATTGAAGTTGTCGAGCGCTTTGCAACTTTCTTCATTGTAGCGTACATCAACATGATCAAATTTCAGACGGCCTTTTACCTTGGATAGGATTTTTGTGCCAGTGTCATTCTCAGGTAAATTATCCAAAAACTTACAGACATCATCCGAAGCCAGAAACATGGTTTGCATGGGGATGCTGATGTTGGCCAAATTTTTAATCGGTGAGAGCATTTGCAGCATGGCGACGATAAAGGCCATGAATTCGCCAATGGTGGTGTAGCCCTGTTGGCTTTGCCATAAGGCGATGAAAATGACTACGGCTAAGGCGAATGAAGCGATGAGTTCGCTAAAGGGTGAACGTGCGGCAGAAGCTTGGGTAATTTTTTTACCTAAGCGCACGATGGTGTGGTTGACATCGGCAAAGCGGCTGGCAGCTTGTTTTTGCCCGCCGAATAGTTTTACCACGCGGTGGCCTTGGTGTACTTCGTTAACCACGTTATTCAGCGTGCCGATACTGAGTTGCGCGCTGGAGATGATGCCTTTGAGGCGGTTGCGGTAATAGCGTGACAGTAATGACAACAGCGGGAACATCAGCAATACTACCAAGCTTAACTGCCAGTTGAGATACAGCAATACGCATACCAAACCAATGACGATCAAGGTATCGCGGGTAAGGGTGATGAACACGTTGCTGGCGTTGCTGATGGATTGTTCGGCCATCTGAACCATGCTCATCAAGACAGTGCCGGATGGGTTTTTTTGATGGTAATCTGAAGAAAGGGTGAGCATGTGTTGGAACATATCGCGGCGGATATGGCTGACGGCCATTACCGACACCCAAGTCATTAGGTAGGTACTGGCGAAGCGGCAGATGCCGCGAATCAATACAATCACAATTAAAAACAGCGGAACCGTCCAAACTTTGTTTTCGGTGCCCCAAATCATGTGATTAAACTGGTCCTTCCAGTTTTGCACGGTAGCCATAATGCCACTGGCGGTATTTAATTCCGGCGGTGCGCTGGGCGCGGCAAAGCCTTGATTAACCAATGGTGCGATAAAGGCGGCCAGATAGCTTTCGGTAGCGGCCACGCCGACAATGGCCAGCAATGCCCAAATAATACGCGCTTTGTAGGACTTCACATAGGTGAGCAGACGCATGAAATTGTGCGTGTCGGCTTTAGTGAAGAGTCCGAAGGTGAGTTTTTCTATCATAAGGCACTTTTAGTGGGTAAAGCTTGGCTGCGTGATTGTTTCAGGCGGCTTGCTTTAGTCTAGCTGGTTTGGCTTGATTTGGTATGCTCGGCAAATAAACATACCGGATTTAAATTTCAGACGGCCTTTGTGATTGAGTCAAGGCCGTCTGAAACTGTTATGCTGCTTTGTTTTTAATCAATGGAAAGCCTAGTTGTTCACGGCTTTCCACGAATTTTTGTGCCACAATGCGGCTTAAGGTGCGGATGCGGCCGATATAGGTGGCGCGCTCGGTAACGGAAATGGCTCCGCGTGCATCAAGCAGGTTAAAGGTGTGGCCGGCTTTCAACACCAATTCGTAAGCCGGCAGGGCAAGGCTGGTGTCGTCGATGTCGAGCAGGCGTTTGGCTTGGGCTTCGTAGCCGTTAAACTGGCGCAGCAGCCATTCGGCATCGCTGTATTCGAAGTTGTAAGTGGATTGTTCCACTTCGTTTTGGTGATACACATCGCCATAAGTGACGGCTTGGCCATCAGGAGTGTGTGACCAAACCAAGTCATACACGTTTTCCACGCCTTGCAGATACATGGCCAAACGCTCAATACCGTAGGTGATTTCGCCCAATACCGGTGAGCAGTCAATGCCGCCGACCTGTTGGAAATAGGTAAATTGGGTGACTTCCATGCCGTTGAGCCATACTTCCCAGCCCAGGCCCCATGCGCCGAGGGTAGGGTTTTCCCAGTCGTCTTCGACAAAACGGATGTCGTGCACTTTGGGGTCGATGCCCAATTCGCGCAGCGAATCCAGATATAAATCCTGAATATCGGCCGGCGCAGGCTTCAAGGCCACCTGAAATTGGTAATAGTGTTGCAGGCGGTTGGGATTGTTGCCGTAGCGGCCGTCTTTCGGGCGGCGGCTCGGTTGCACATAAGCGGCATACCAAGGCTCGGGGCCGAGTGCGCGCAGACAAGTGGCAGGATGGCTGGTGCCTGCGCCGACTTCCATGTCGAAAGGTTGGATTAAGGTGCAGCCTTTATCAGCCCAGAATGTTTGCAATTTGAAGATGATTTGTTGGAAAGTCAGCATGGCTTTTGTTATCAGATAATCGAAAGGCCTTATTTTACTGTTTTGATGAGGTTTTGAATAGTTTTGTCCGTCGTTATCTGCGGATTTTTCAGACGTCCTTGCATAATGATTGCGATTGTCGGCGACGGCAGTATTTAAGATAAGGGAAGTTGCGCTACAAATACGGCTTTTTAGGTATAATGGCGGCTAAATGGCTTTTTAATGGTTTAACTTAAAAGAGGAAACGGAATATGTCGGATAATGACGATCACAAAGAACAACGCTTGGGTTTATGGATTGCCGGCGGCGCCGCAGCGTTGGCAACGGTAATAACCCTGTTTCTTTCTGTTTGGGGTTGGGAAACCGGTAAAATCGAAGGCTCACCGAATTATGGTCAAACTGAAATGGTCGCACATGATCATGCTGCCGCTGCACATAATCTTGCCGATGATGAGGCGGCGGTATTTGTGGAAAACGGTATTGTAAAATTCTACTTTGCGACCGGTAAATCTGATTTGGCTGCCGGTGCGGAAGAGGCATTGAAAGATATATTGGCCGGTGTGAAAGGTGGTCAAAAAGCAGTCGTATCCGGTTTTCATGATTCGACCGGTAATCAAGCGTTTAACGAGAAATTGTCTAAAGATCGTGCTTTGGCGGTAAAAAATGCTTTGATGGGCTTTGGTGTGCCGGAAGAGCAAATTGAATTGCGCAAACCGGCAGACACCGAAGGCAGCGGCAGCAATGCAGAAGCGCGCCGTGTGGAAGTGGTGTTGGAATAAAATCGGTGGTTTGAAGGCAAATTTTAATGCCGTCTGAAAAAGTTTCAGACGGCATTTTTGATGAGTGGAATGTTTGGGATTATCCGGTAGGTTTCTTTAACAAAGCAAAGATAATGTCTTTATTTGTTCGGTGAATGGCTGATAAAGGCCGTCTGAAACGATAAGGATAAAAAAGCCCTATGCATTGCATAAGGCTTTTTGATTTGGTGGGTGATGACGGAGTCGAACCGCCGACATTCTGCTTGTAAGGCAGACGCTCTACCAACTGAGCTAATCACCCAGAAAAATAATATTGATGACTTCAATATTTGCAAAGGTTTGGCGCGGCGGACGGGGCTCGAACCCGCGACCCCCGGCGTGACAGGCCGGTACTCTAACCAACTGAGCTACCACCGCGCAAGCAATTGTGTTGCCACAACTGCCAGAAACTTGGTGGGTGATGACGGAGTCGAACCGCCGACATTCTGCTTGTAAGGCAGACGCTCTACCAACTGAGCTAATCACCCAGAAAAATAATATTGATGACTTCAATATTTGCAAAGGTTTGGCGCGGCGGACGGGGCTCGAACCCGCGACCCCCGGCGTGACAGGCCGGTACTCTAACCAACTGAGCTACCACCGCGCAAGCAATTGTGTTGCCACAACTGCCAGAAACTTGGTGGGTGATGACGGAGTCGAACCGCCGACATTCTGCTTGTAAGGCAGACGCTCTACCAACTGAGCTAATCACCCATTGACGCAAAACTGCGAAGCCGCTATTAAATCAAAAAACGATATCTTGCGCAAGTTTTATTTTTATATAATTAAGATTCACCCTGTAAGCTCCAGTTTTCAAAAGAAATAATTTTGTCTTGTGGACCCGCAACGACTAAGATGTCACCGGGAGATAAAGTGAAATCCGAGTCAAAATCTTCAATGCGGCTGGCACTACGGCGTACAAATAATAGTTTGATGCCTAAATCGGCCAAAGGCAAATCACGCACAGGATGGTCAATGGCGTAGGCTTCACCGGTTAGCGCAAAGGCATGGCGACAGATGTGTTTGTGTTCTTCGGAAAAAATGGTTTCGTCATCACTGCCGACGAATAAGTCTTCTAAGAAGCTATAGCCGCTGCGGCGGATATTCATGATGGTTTGATGTACATGGTTGTAGGGCGAACCATTGGCCAACATGGCATAGCTGGCCAGAGCCAGGCTGGTTTCCTTGGTATCGGAAACGGCTTCTTCCACTCCCATTTCAGTCAGGCTTTTGACGTAATCGTCGTCAATTGCGCGCGCGTAAATCGGCATGGTCGGGTGCAGGGAAATAATATTGTTCACCACATGCTTAGCTTCAGCCATATTGTTGAGCGTCAGCACCACCATTTTGGCACGCCCCAAGCCGGCTGCTTCCAATACTTCGCGGCGTTTGGCATCGCCAAATGCTACCGGTTCGCCTGCGCTGCGGGCAACCTGAATGCGCTCGACATCCAAATCCAGAGCGAAATAGGGGATGTTTTCCTGCGACAAAATACGGCCGACGGTTTGACCGCCGCGACCAAAGCCGATAATCAAAACGTGATCGGATTTGCTCATGGTTTCAACCAGCATATTGTGCAAATCCAGCGCTTTCATGTCCCAATTAGACTTGATAAAGCGGTTGATGAGCTTATCGCTGCTACCCAACAGGAACGGTGCGATTATCATCGACAACAATACGGCAGCGGTAGCCGCTTGCTCTAATTCGGGTGAAACCATATTGATTTTGCTGGAAATTGCCAGCATGACAAAGCCGAACTCACCGCCTTGCGCCAAATACAATGCGGCCTTCATGCTGTCGCCGACAGGATGTTTCATGCGGAAGGTAATCAAGAATACTATCAATGCTTTCAGCCCCACCAACATCGCCAGCAACACCAAAATCATCTGCCAATTATTAATTAGCGCTTGAATATCCAGCTTCATGCCGACGGTGATAAAGAAAAAGCCGAGCAAAATGTCGCGGAATGGGCGAATGTCGTCTTCTACTTGGAAGCGGTATTCGGTTTCCGACAGCAGCATACCGGCAACAAACGCGCCTAAAGCCAGTGACAAGCCTTCCAGTTCGGTCAGATAGGCCACACCCAGCGTCACCAGTAAAACATTTATCATGAACAATTCAGACGATTTGCGCTTGGCCACCATGCGGAACCAAGGTGACATCAGCTTATTGCCGACAAAGAACAATACACCGAGCGTCACCACCATTTTCAGTGCCGCCCAGCCCAGTTCTGCCCACAAATTACCTTCGCTGCCGGTCGCCAGCGCCGGAATCAGAATCATCAGCGGCACCACCGCAATATCCTGCATCAGCAAAACACCCATCGACATTTGGCCGTGCGGGTGACCCAATTCGGTTTTCTCCGACAAAATGCGGCTCACAATCGCGGTAGAGGACATCGCTAACGCGCCACTGACGGCAAACGCCCAATTAAACGGTGTGCCCATCAGCATCAAAATGCCCATAATCGCCAACATACTGATGACCACCTGTAAGCCACCCAGGCCGAACACCAATTTTCTCATCGCTTTGAGTTTCGGCAGCGAAAACTCCAAGCCAATGCTGAACATTAAAAACACAATACCGATTTCGCCCAAGTAATCCGTGGCATGACTTTTGGGAATCAGGCTGAACATGCCCGGGCCGGCGATGAAGCCGACCAGCAGATAACCGAGCATGGAAGGGATATTGAACTTACGGCAATAGATAACGGTGATGACCGAAACCAGCAGAACGATGACGACATGTGCAAGGGAAAACTCATGCATAAAAGGCGGCCCAGTTATGAATAGACAGAAGAATAAGCAAGGTCGTCTGAAAAAATCTTAGCGAAACAGGGCGGGGATTTATGCAAACGGCGGAAGATAGTCGTTTATTATAGAAATAATACAGCGCTGCCAGCTCCCTTATGTACCACCTGTACACGGCGGCCGCTGTCGCCTTGTCTTATTTCTATTTTAAACAACTATAAATTATAGCAAAAAATAAGGGAGATTCAGGGTTTTATCGACAAAAGGCCGTCTGAAAATGATTTTTCAGACGGCCTTTCCATTCGCATAAATCTTAAGGCATCAACATGCCGCCGTTGACGTGCAGCGTTTGGCCGGTAATGTATTTGGCTTGGTCGGAAGCCAAGAACAAAACCGCATCGGCAATGTCTTGCGCTTCGCCGAATTTGCCTAAAGACGTTTGTGTTTCAAACATTTTGCGGGTTTCTTCCGGCAGAGCGCGGGTCATATCGGTATTGATAAAGCCCGGTGCTACGCAGTTGACGGTAATCCCGCGGCTGCCTACTTCGCGCGCCATCGATTTGGAAAAACCGATTAAGCCCGCCTTGGCCGCAGCATAGTTGGTTTGACCGGCATTGCCCATCACACCGACAACGGAAGTGATGTTGATGATGCGGCCGCTGCGCTGTTTCATCATGCCGCGCAACACCGCTTTGGAAGCGCGGAACACCGATTTCAGGTTGACCTGCATAATCTCATCCCATTCCTCTTCCTTCATTCGCATTAATAAGTTATCGCGCGTAATGCCGGCATTGTTGACCAAGATGTCCAGTTTGCCGAATCCTTTTTTAATCTCGGCAATCAATGTTTCGATGCTTTCAGGTTCGGCAGAATTCAACGCGCGGCCTTGACCGCCCCATTGCGCCAAACGCTCGCCGATTGCTGCTGCTCCGCTGTCGCTGGTGGCGGTGCCAATCACGGTGGCGCCCGCAGTAGCTAATGTATCGGCAATCGCCGCGCCGATACCGCGCGATGCGCCGGTAACTAAGGCGATTTTGCCACTTAAATCTTGATTACTCATCCAGAATCCTTTCGTTGCGTAAAATGAAGTTTCAGACGGCCTTTATAGCATAAATAGGCTTTTTAATCTAATTTTGTAAGGTTGTATGCTGTCTAAAAGGATAAAGCATTTATTTTTTATTTTGGTAGGTCAATCGGCTGATGTGGATGAATATCTAAAATATAGCGTATCCAGTTGCCGAAGCTGTATTTCTCATAAATTTCAGACTGCATTTCATGATAAGGCTTATCCATGAATGTTTTTAATCCCTCTAAATCGTTGCCGCGCCACACGAAGATGTTATCAGGATGATAAAAATCGTATCGGGTAATGTCGGTATTGGTGGTAATCAGTTTCTTGCGGTAGCCTAAAGCTTCGAATGGTCGGAAGGACAGGCCGTTGTGGCAGGGGTTTTAAAGTCGACAAGAACTTTAGCTTGTCTTTGAGCGGCTTGAAGATTGTCTGCAAAACTTCTGACTCCTTGAAAGGTTTGAATGTTATCAGGGTATTGCTTAGACAAAATGTCAGAGGAAATATCCAAACTGCCGATATGGAAATCTAAGCTTAAGCCTAATTTTTCAGCGGCCTTTGCGAAGGTACTGATTTCTTCAACACGGTTAGGATAGTGTAAACCGACAAAATATAAATCATGCTTGAGGTCAGCAGAGATTGTCGGAATATGGTCAAAATAGAAATTTGTTGCCGGTAATAGATTGGGTTGATGACTTAAATCTGTGGGGTCAAAAACGTAAAATTTATCAAATAATCTGATATATTGGTGGATTTTTGAGAAGCGGCTCAATCCGTCCCATTGGTAATTAACCATCTTATGACGAACGTGATGTTTGATGGTTTGCAGAAAATCTTGTGTGTAAATATCACCCGAATAAATAAGGCATAATCTACATGGCCATATTGAGCGATTTGTTTTTCGACATGGTCGAGCAGTATTTTAGACTTTAATTTGTCTTTAGCGTATTTGTCGCTCAGAATGACTTGTTGAAATTTTATTTTCAGGCGGTGAAAAGCAGATGGATAATGGAAATCCTGCCCGGGCTGAATGGCGCTGATTACCTCAAAACCATGATGCTTTAATGCGATTTCTATGGTTTGATAAATCAGATTATCGGTTGGCATTCCGAGTAAAATAGTTGGCTTCTGGGTCATGATTCCATAATTCCCAGTATGCGGTAAAGCCAGTTTTTCAATGCATATTGCTGCTTGATTTCAGAAGGAATAGGGCGGTAAGGACGGACTAAAAAGTCATTTAAATCATTTAAATGATTGCTGTCCCAAACAAAAATATTGTCTTCGTGGTAGAAATCGGCATTTAAGATGGTTTGATTGGTGGTAATTAATTTTTTATCTAAACGCAGTGCATCAAAAACCCGAAATGATAAACCGTAATAATCAAACTGGGCAAAGTCGACAATGGCTTTACAGCAAGCTGCATTATGCATATTTTGTTCAAACGTGAGAACAGTATCACGATTAAGATAAGTGATGCCGTCTGAACCAAAAGCAGTTCTGGCCCGATCATCTTTACAATAGATATGGAAATCTAAAGGAAAGTGATGACGGCGTGCTTCTTCGATGAACAGTTTGGTACGCTCTTCCCGACGTGACTCATAGCCACCCAAAAAATATAATCGGTCATTCAGTGGACATGTTTCAACCGGCATATCAAAGAAGAAATTGGTTGTCGGTTTAAAGCCGTATTGCGGATAACGGACGGAGTCGTTGGGGTCGAAAACCCAGCAGTGATCGAAATAATCCAAATATTCAAAAATATCCGGAAAACGATCGATACCATCCCATTGATAATTGATACAGATGTTACTGTGTTGCCGGATGGTGTGGATAATTTCTTTAGGATAAATATTGGCACGAATGCACAAGGCGTAATCAGCTTTTTTTCCCTTTAGTGCAGATAATTTTTTTTGAATGTCATCAGAGTAGCGAAGGTATTTCATTCGTTTTTTGTAGTTAAGATCTTTTTGATGACTTTTTGATAAGTACCGTAAATTCGGCTGGTCAGATTAGGATAATAAGAATCTCTATCATCATAACAAAGATTAATCACATCGAAGCCGTGGAAACGCAGATTTTTTTCCAAATACTGATCAAATCCGTAGATATGTGGAATGGCTAAGATAATGGTTTTATTGTTCATCTTTTTGTCATAATGTTGAAAGTTTATAGACATTTCAGACGGCCTTGCTTTCTGGCCGTCTGAACATATACCATGAGATGAAATCAAATCAATGCGCTTCAACAAAAGCCTTCACGCTGTCGCTGGAAACCAATGCGCTGCATACGGCTTCTTTGTTGATGCGTTTGGCCAAGCCTGCCAATACTTTGCCCGGGCCGCATTCGGCGGATTCGGTAATGCCTTCGCTGACTAAGGCGTTGACGGTTTCCGTCCAGCGTACAGGGCTGTAGAGTTGGCGAACCAAGGCATCTTTAATGGCTTCAGGACTGTCGTAAGCAGCCACGTCGGCGTTGTGAATCACGCGGATTTGCGGTTGTTTGATGTCGACTGTTTTTAAGGCTTCGGCCAGTTTCCCGGCGGCAGGTTTCATCAGGCTGCAATGCGAAGGTACGGATACAGGCAGCGGCAGGGCGCGTTTGGCACCGGCTTCTTTGGCGGCAGTCATGGCGCGTTCTATGGCAGCGGCATTGCCGGCAATGACTACTTGGCCGGGCGAATTGAAGTTGGCTGCTTCGACTACTTCACCTTGTTCGGCAGCCGTGCAGATGGCTTTGACTTGTTCGTCTTCTAAACCTAAAATCGCTGCCATGGCGCCCACGCCTTGGGGTACGGCCGATTGCATTAATTCTGCACGCAGGCGAACCAGTTTCACGGCATCGGCAAAGTCTAATGCACCCGCGGCAACCAATGCGGTGTATTCGCCCAAGCTGTGGCCGGCAACCACGGCCGGTGTTTTACCTCCGGCTTCTAAATAGGCGCGGTAGGTAGCCATGCCCGCAGACAGCATAATGGGTTGCGTGTTAACAGTTTGGCCGATCAGCTCGGCATCTTCACCGTTAATCATCGCCCACAAGTCTTGACCCAATGCGGCAGAAGCTTCATCGAAAGTGGCTTTCACGACGGCTTGTTCGCTAAACCCGTTCATCATTCCTAAACTTTGCGAGCCTTGACCGGGAAAGAAAAATACAAAAGACATGATATTCCTTTAATTTCTTAATCTTTAATTTCTTAATAATGAGAGAAGTGGATTATCTGCGTAATGTATCAGTAGGGCATAGGTTATGGCAATATTTATCGCCACCGTCAGCCAAAAAAGGCGGATAAAACTGATTTTGCTGGTTTTGTGGTTGTAAACCGCCCGCGAAACCAAAGCGCCCGGCCAGCCGCCAAGAGTATCAAGAATATGCAGGTTTTTTTCCGGAATTCTGCCTTGGTATTCGTAACTTTTCTTTTTCGGATTCCGGGCGATCTGTTTGTCAAACTTATACATCAGGTAAGACACGACGCTGACGGCAAAATACAGTCCGGCCAATATCTTAGAAACGGAGGCCACGCACACGGTAAATACAGTGGCAATCAGGATGTTGATTAAAAATCTCGGCATATTGGCGGTGGAAAGTCTTGGGCGGTTGTAGTCTGAAGGAAAGTCATCATGCAGAGAAACTTCATCTCCGCGCAAAACCACTTTTGCCGCTTTCTGGCGTTCTTCTTTAACCGTCGGCTTGCAATAAAAGCTGACACTTTGGCCGATTTTCGGGCGTGCGGTGGCGTAGTGGAAGCTACTGATGTGGAAGAACACCGTTTGGGCATCGCTGCCATAGCGGATAAAGCCGTAGCCTTTAACATCGTCCCATGAAGTAACTTCACCGCTTAATACTTGATTCACTGGTAATTCGGTCAAGGTTTCGGGTTCGGGCGCTTTATAAAGTTTGTAAATGCTTTCAATAATGCGCGGTTGCTCGGTGGGTAAAGTGGCTGTATCTGTTGCAGTTTCGATTGAGGCTGTTTGAAACAGCGGTTCTGCCTCCGGTGGCGGTAAAAAAGTGGCATCAGTCATCATCCATTGGCCATTTTCGTGTTGGAATAAGTTTCCTTTAAATCGGTCGCCGATTTCAGGAACGCGGCTTTGGTCGGCTAAAAATTGACCTAAGATGAAAATAGGTGTCGGATTGCCTACTTCCTTACCAAAGCCGCCATTTTGCATAAAATCCCAGTCGACAATGGTAATGGTGGTTTTTTGTGCGGCTGGTGCTACGCGTTCGGCGAGAGTGATGTTTTGGGCGGATGGTTTGTGTTGGCTATGATCCAGATTGAAGCATACGCGGTCGCCTGTTTGTGGCGCGAGATAGTCTGCGGCTAATGACAGGCCGTCTGCAAAGATGCGTTGTCCGGTTTCGGCCATAATGGTGCCGCGTTGCATGTCGTTGAACCAATGAAGAATTGTCCCGTAATATTTTTCTTGAGTCATTTTTTATTATCTAAAATCAGTAAAATTGGTTATTGGATGTAAAGAGTAATAAGCGGTTAATTATACTGATTTATTATAATGATGTGTATTCTGATTGCATAAAAATACCGCTTATTCTAATTTGCTTGCACTGCGGTGCAAATTAGAATAAGCGGTATTTTTATTCGGGATAACGAGCGAATATCAGTATTTCACCAATACTGCGCCCCATGCGAAACCGCCGCCGATGCCTTCGAGCAGCAGGTTTTGGCCTCGTTGGATTTGTCCGTTGCGAATACCGTGGTCTAAAGCCAGCGGAATCGAGGCGGCGGAAGTGTTACCGTGATCTTGTACGGTGAGAATGACTTTATCAGTACTCAGCCCCAAGTGTTTGGCGGTAGCGTCGATGATGCGTTTATTGGCCTGATGCGGTACCAACCAGTCTATTTGGTCTTGCTCGTAACCGGCTTCGGTGATGACATCATCGGCTACTTGCGACAGCATCTTCACAGCAAATTTGAATACGCCCGGGCCATCCATTTTCAGATAGGGGGTGCCGCATATTTGACCATCAGCGATTTGCACCGGCACTTTGAGTAAATCTAAATAGTTGCCATCGGCTTTCAATTTGCTGTGGATAATGCCCGGTTTATCTGAGGCTCCCAATACCACCGCGCCGGCGCCGTCGCCGAATAATACGCAGGTGGTACGGTCATTCCAATCAAGAATGCGACTGAAGATTTCGGCGCCAATCACCAATACGTTTTTGGCCATGCCGCTTTTAATATAGGCGTTGGCCGTGGTTAAAGCATACATGAATCCCGCACACACGGCCTGTACGTCAAAAGCAGGGCAGCTATTGGTGATGCCGAGTTTTTGCTGCACGATGGTGGCGGTCGACGGGAACTGCATGTCGGGTGTGGTGGTGGCCACAACGATTAAATCAATATCGTCGGCATTAAGCTTAGCTGATTCCAGTGCGCGTTGTGCGGCTTGGACGGCCAAATCACTGGTTTTTTCGTTGTCGGCTGCAATATGGCGAAATTTGATACCGGTGCGCGTGGTAATCCATTCGTCGGAAGTATCTACTTTTTTTGCCAAGTCATCGTTGCTGACGCGGTTGGCGGGAAGATAGCTGCCGGTGCCTAAAATTTTGGCATATTGCATAATGAAAAGCCCTTTGAAATGATTGGAACAGATTGCCGTATTGTAAGCGAAAAATCAGGATTTTTGTAACAAAAAACCGTTGTTTTAATTTAATAAGGATTAGGTAAATTCTTTTTAGTAAGATGACTAACCCATTTAAAGGCTAGAACCCGCAGGCTGAGTTTATGAAGACCAGACAGGCCAAACGCAAAAACCCGTTTATCGCCGAGAAACCCGGCCACGAAAAAAAACCGGGCGGAACTGATTGAAGAGTGGCGTTACATGAGGGCGGGGAACGGCTACCTAAAGCACATGAAAGCCCTCAACGAAAAGAACGCCGCCAAAGCTGCGAAACCGTTCAAACGTTGGGGGCGGAACACCCGCTGAAATATCTGCCGCACAGTGCCGGTATTCCCAAAAGCAGCTTTCATTACCATATCGGCAAAGCCGGTCCCGATGCAGCGGCCAAAACCGCCGTGGGTGAAGTCTGTCGCCGGCACAAAGGCCGTTACGGTCATCGGCGGATTGCCGCCGTATTGTCGCGGAACAAAAAGAAAGTGCGGCGCATTATGGGTTTGTTGGGACTGAAAGCCAAAGTCCGCAGTAAAAAAGCCTACCGTCCGCAAGCAATAGGAGAGGCTTCGGACAGTATTCTCAATCGTGAGTTTACTGCCGGCAAACCGGCAGGCAAATGGCTGACCGATGTGGCGGAGTTCAAATGCACAAACGGGAAGCTGTACTTATCGCCGATATTGGATGAGGCCTTTGCAAAACCGCCGGATGCGGATTCAGTTCAAGGCGCAGCAGCGCAGCGGGTGCAGACATATCACACGATAGGCAGGCGAGCGGGCAGCGCACAACGCAGAAATGCGCTGCAGATGGCGGTTTTGCAAAGGTCTCCGATGTGTTTAACCGGGAGATTGCGGCCTATTCTTTAGGCCGCAGAGCAAACGGTGAAATGGTGGCGCAAATGTTGGACCAAGCATTCGGCCGTCTGAAAGGCCAAACGCCGCTGCTGCATTCCGGCCAAGGTGTGCTTTGCCGCACCGAGGCTTATCGAACGAAATTGGCTGAGAAAGGGATGGTGCAAAGTATGTCGCGCAAAGGCACGCCGGGACAATGCGCCGATGGAGCGTTTCTTCGGTACACTGAAAACGGAGGGTTTCTATCAGGAAGGTGCGCTGTCGGTGGCGGAGCTGACAGTGGTAATATAGCAAATAAACATATTCTCCGATACAATTCCCCCATGGCCTATTCAGAAGACTTCAAACAACCCGTACTCAAAAAACTCCGTCAAGGATGGACGATTCGCAGAACCGCAAAAGAATCCGGCACCGCCATTCTCCACCATCACGCTTTGGAGACGCCCTCCGGCTCCCCAAGCCCCTCCAAAGCAACGGAAAACCCGCAAAACCAGCGCCCAGGCACTGCTCGAAGATGTCGGACGTTATCCTGATGCCTATTGCTGTGAAAGAGCGCAACGCTTTGGCTGTTCCCATACCGCCATACACAAAGCATTAAAGCGATACGGCATCAGCTGCAAAAAAAAGACCAACCGCCACCCGAAAGCCGGCAGAAGGCTCAGAAAAAACTTCCTGAAGTTACTGCACCGCTACATCCTCCGTAACCGTCCGGTTGTTTGTTCAGATGGGAGCAAATTCGGAAAATCCTGTTACCGGCCTTACGCTTATGCGCCAAAAAGCCGGCGTTGTTATGCGCTTCATGATTGGCAGGGGCATCATCAGACCAATGCCGTTGGAGCGTTATTTCACGGCAAACTGTTTGCCGTCGGGCTGTTTGGTTGCAGTATTGACCGCCGGATATTTGATGCTTGGGCGGAGCGGGTTTTGATTCCGGAGCTGCCGCAAAACAGTGTGGCGGTGATGGATAATGCGGCGTTTCATAAGGGTAAGGCAGAAGCCTTGCTGAAGGAAAAGGGGCATACCGTGTTATGGCTTCCGCCCTATAGTCCCGATCTGAATCAGATAGAGAAAAAGCGGGCTTGGATTAAAGGTGTTGGGAATCGGCTGAGAATGGCGGATGTGGATTGGCTGTTTCAGGCGTGTATCGATAAATAAGTTTATTTGCTATAGATGATTACATACATTACTACAATCATGAACGGATAGTTTAAACTTAAAAAAGCTGAGTCCTGTCGGCTACAGAACCCAGCTTGAAAAGGCTGTTTGAGAAAGATTCTTAACTTGTCCAAGTATTGGGGACAGTTCAAAGTTTTCAGACGGCTTTGCCCGATTCGGGTGTTATACCACGATGTTTACACGACGATATTCACCAAACGGCCCGGCACCACAATCACTTTCTTCGGTGCTTTGCCGTCCATGAATTTCACCGCGCCTTCGCTGGCTAGTGCGGCGGCTTCGATTTGCTCTTTCGGCGCATCGGCGGCCACGGTGATTTTGCCGCGCAGTTTGCCGTTGACCTGAACCATAATCTCGATTTCCGATTTCACCAAAGCGGCTTCATCGACTTGCGGCCACGCGGCATCCCACAGTTGGGTGCGGTTGAGTTCTGCCCACAAAGCTTCGCAGATGTGCGGCACAATCGGCCACAACAGGCGTGTGACGGCTTCGAGCACTTCTTGTGCCACGGCGCGGCCTTGTTCGCTGCTGGTGTCGGTTTTGTCAAACTGGTTGAGCAATTCCATCACGGCGGCGATGGCGGTGTTGAACTGCTGGCGGCGGCCGTAATCGTCGCTGACTTTGGCGATGGTGCTGTGCAATTTGTGGCGCAATTCTTTCAGTTCTTTGCTCAAGCTCTCTTGGTCGCCTGAGAATGCAGCTATGGTGCCGCCTTGTTTGCGGAAGTCGAACACGGTGCGCCACAGTCGGCGCAGGAAGCGGTGCGCGCCTTCCACACCGCTGTCGCTCCATTCCAAAGATTGCTCCGGCGGGGCGGCAAACATCATAAAGAGACGGGCAGTGTCGGCGCCGTAGGCTTCAATCAGGGCTTGCGGGTCAACGCCGTTGTTTTTCGATTTCGACATTTTTTCCACGCCGGCGATTTGCACCGGCAGGCCGTCAGCCTTGAGCGTGGCGGAAATAGGGCGGCCTTTTTCGTCGGTTTGGACTTCGACATCGGCCGGATTAATCCACTCTTTGCCGCCGCTGGCGCCTTCGCGGAAATAGGTTTCGCACACAACCATGCCTTGGGTCAGCAAACGCTCGAACGGCTCGTCAACATTCACCAAGCTTTCGTCGCGCATCAGTTTGGTGAAGAAGCGCGCGTACAAAAGGTGCAAAATGGCGTGTTCGATGCCGCCGATGTATTGGTCAACCGCGCCCCAATATTGCGCAGCTTCGGTGCTGACCATGCCGTCTGAAAATTGAGGCGACATGTAGCGGAAGAAATACCAGCTCGATTCCATGAAGGTATCCATGGTGTCGGTTTCGCGTTTGGCCGCACCGCCGCAATGCGGGCAAGTGGTTTCGTAGAATTCGGGCATTTTTGCCAAAGGTGAACCCATGCCGTCGGGCACGACGTTTTCCGGCAAGACCACAGGCAGTTGATCAGCCGGTACCGGCACATCGCCGCAGCTTTCGCAATGCACAATCGGAATCGGGCAGCCCCAGTAGCGTTGGCGCGAAATGCCCCAGTCGCGCAGGCGGTATTGGGTTTTCGGTTCACCCAGTTGCAGGCTTTGCAGTTTCTCGCCGATTTTGTCGAAGGCCGTCTGAAAGTCTAAGCCGTTGAATTCTCCGCTGTTGATCAAAATCATGAATTCATCTTTAGCCGCATACCAATCTTGCCATTGATGGGATATGAATGGTAAATCTCTATCAGATGATCCACTACCGTCTCCAGAGCCAGCACCAGCACCGGAACCTCCGCCAAATCCAAAGGCTTCCTCTTGTTCAGGAGAAAGACCAATAGTAATACGCTGCAGCACTTGTTTAATCGGCAGGCTGTATTTGTTGGCAAATTCAAAATCGCGTTCGTCATGCGCAGGCACGGCCATCACCGCGCCGTCGCCATAGCCCCACAACACATAGTTGGCAATCCACACTTCCAATTCTTCGCCGTTGAGCGGATTGATCACGTAGCGGCCGGTCGGCATGCCGCGTTTTTCCATGGTCGCCATATCGGCTTCGGCAACCGAACCGGCTTTGCATTCGGCAATAAATTCTTGCAATTGCGGCACATCGGCAGCGGCGGCGGTAGCCAATGGATGCTCGGCGGCCACGGCCACATAAGTTGCGCCCATCAAGGTGTCCGGGCGGGTGGTGTACACCTGTAGATAATTGGCGTAATCGCCTTCCAGGCCTTGTTTGCTGTTATCGGACACAGGGAAACGCACGGTCATGCCGCGTGATTTGCCGATCCAGTTGCGCTGCATGGTTTTGACTTGCTCCGGCCAGTGGTCGAGTTTGTCCAAATCGGCCAGCAGCTCTTCGGCGTAATCGGTGATTTTGAAGTAATACATCGGGATTTCGCGCTTCTCAATTACTGCACCCGAACGCCAGCCGCGACCATCGATGACTTGCTCGTTGGCCAATACGGTTTGGTCGGCGGGATCCCAGTTGACCGTGCCGTTTTTGCGGTAAACAATGCCTTTTTCAAACAATTTGGTAAACAGCCATTGCTCCCAGCGGTAGTATTCCGGCGTGCAGGTGGCCAGTTCACGATCCCAGTCGATGGCAAAACCCAAGCTTTTGAGCTGGGTTTTCATGTATTCGATGTTGTCATATGTCCACGCGGCAGGGGCGACGTTGTTTTTCATCGCCGCATTTTCCGCCGGCATGCCGAACGCATCCCAACCCATCGGCTGCATCACGTTGAAACCGTTGAGCAATTTGAAACGGCTCAATACGTCGCCGATGGTGTAATTGCGCACGTGCCCCATGTGCAGCTTGCCGCTCGGGTAGGGGAACATCGACAGGCAGTAGTATTTCGGTTTGGACGTATCTTCCGATACATTGAAAATACGGGCTTCGTCCCATTTTGCTTGTGCCGCCGGCTCGATGGCGGACGGTTGGTATTGTTCTTGCATGATTCGTCTGCTTTACGCTGAAAAAAGTGAAAAATTAGCGAGGGATTATAGCAGTTTACTGACGGATTGTCGGCAATTTGCGGAATCTGTTTGCATAGGAAATAAATATCATGAACAGGCCGTCTGAAAATTTTCTAGGAAATATTTTTTCAGATAGTTTTTAGAGTTAGATTATTGTTTTCTGCGAAGCTAAAAGTAGGCAAAAGAAAGGCGGCCGCGGTTGCAGGTTCGCCTGTAAGGGCGAACTTCCCACTCACACAGCATGTTGGCAGCAGGTTCGAACTCGCCGCTTAGGGCGGCTCAAACACCGAGCCTTTTATTCTGCCAAAATCCTGCTTTGTTCGGTTGCGCCCAGCGGATAGGGCAGGTTTCTCTAAAAATGATTATTTCATAAGAAGGTTATTTGAAAAAATATTCTTTTTTCAGACGGCCTTTTATTTCGCTTTGTCCCCTTGAGATTCTCATCACTGCCCATATCTGCACACCAGTTTTAACACCTAGATCTATTCCACTACGAACATGAGCAATCAAGACTTTTACGAAACCCTCGGCGTTGCCCGCAGCGCGAGTGAAGACGACATCAAAAAAGCCTACCGCAAATTGGCGATGAAATACCATCCCGACCGTAATCCCGACAATAAAGAAGCGGAAGAGAAATTCAAACAAATCCAAAAAGCCTACGATACCCTTTCCGACAAAGAAAAACGCACCATGTACGACCAATACGGCCATGCCGCTTTCGAGCAAGGCATGGGCGGCGGCGCAGGTG
Organism: Neisseria weixii; assembly: GCF_002327085.1. Taxonomy (GTDB): domain Bacteria; phylum Pseudomonadota; class Gammaproteobacteria; order Burkholderiales; family Neisseriaceae; genus Neisseria; species Neisseria weixii. The sequence continues at coordinate 350,105 of NZ_CP023429.1, forward strand.
GTTTTGGCGGCGGATTCGGTGGCGGCTTTGGCGGTGCCCAAGGCTTTGACTTCAGCGATATTTTCAGTCAAATGTTCGGCGGAGCCACGGGTGGCGGCCGTCAGCCGAATTATCAGGGCGCGGACTTGCAGGTCGGTGTCGAAATCACCTTGGAGGAAGCGGCCAAAGGTTTGAAAAAACGCATCAATATTCCGACTTACGAAGAATGCGGCGTGTGTCACGGCAGCGGTGCCAAACCGGGCACCTCGGCCAGCACCTGTTCGACCTGTCACGGCTCGGGTACAGTGCATATCCGTCAAGCGATTTTCCAAATGCAGCAAACCTGTCCGACCTGTCACGGCACCGGTAAAGAAATCAAAGATCCTTGTGTGAAATGCCGTGGCGAAGGCCGCACCAAAACCAGTAAAACTGTTGAAGTCAACATTCCGGCAGGCATCGACGACGGTCAACGCATCCGCTTGAGCGGCGAAGGCGAACCGGGTCAGCACGGCGCACCGGCCGGCGATTTGTACGTCAATGTGCATGTGAAAGAACACAAAATCTTCGAGCGCAACGGCTTGGATCTGCATTGCGAGCTGCCAATCAGCTTTGCCGTGGCCGCGTTGGGTGGTGATGTGGAAGTGCCGACTTTGGATGGCAAGGTCAAACTCAATATCCCGAAAGAAACTCAAAACGGCCGCCGCATGCGCGTGAAAGGTAAAGGCATCAAATCACTGCGCTCCAGCGCCACCGGCGATTTATATTGCCATGTGGTGGTGGAAACACCGGTCAACCTGACTGACCGCCAAAAAGAATTGCTGGAAGAATTTGAAAGCATTTCTACCGGGCTCGACCGCAGCCAAACCCGCGCAAAAAATCGTTTTTAGATAAATTGGGCGATTTGTTTGATTGATTGTGAGTGGTAAATAATAAAAAGCCGTCTGAAACATAAATGTCCAGACGGCCTTTTCATAAAGCAAACAAAGTTAGCGCTTAACCTCCGGTTAACGCCATTACTCGAATAATCTTCTTCGGATTTTCTACGAATTCGTGTTTTTCCGGCTTCATCGCAATCGCATCGCGGATGGCTTGGTCGAGTTCGGCATCGCTGCAATTATCGCGCAGCAGGTCGCGTAATGGGGCTTTGTCTTCTTGGCCGAGGCAGAGGTGGATGTTGCCGGTGGCGGACAGGCGCACGCGGTTGCAGGTGGCGCAGAAGTGTTGGCTCATCGGGGTAATCAAGCCGAGAGTGAAACCGTTGTTTTCGCTTTGCCAGTAGCGCGCCGGACCGCCGCCGATTTTCCTTCAAACGGGCTTAAGTCGAACTTTTGGCGCAATTCTTCCAATACCGGTTGCAGGCTCACTTTGGCGTGGGCTTGGCCGGTGGTGCCCATCGGCATGGCTTCGATAAGATTCAAGATGAAGCCGTGTTCCATACAGAAGGCGACCATTTCGTCCAAATCCATGTCGTTGACGCCTTTGAGCGGCACCATATTGATTTTGATGCGCTCGAATCCGGCTTCTTTGGCAGCTTTGATGCCGTCGAGTACTTGTGGCAGACAGTCGCTGCCGGTGATGTTGGTGACACAGTCGCGACGCAGGCTGTCGAGGCTGATGTTTAAACGGCGTACACCGGCTTGGCGCAGGGCATGGGCATGTTTGTCAAGTTGGGTGCCGTTGGTGGTGAGCGAAATGTCTTCGACACCGGACTGGCGGTTGATTTCGGCGGCCAAATCGACCAAACCTTTGCGTAACAGGGGTTCGCCACCGGTCAGGCGGAAGCGTTTGGTACCGAGACGGGCGAACGCGGCAGCTACGCGGCCAAGCTCTTCAATGGTCAGCCATTCTTTGGGAATGGAAAAACCTTTGAAGCCTTTGGGCAGGCAATAAGTGCAGCGTAGGTCGCAGCGGTCGGTCACGGATATCCGTAAGTAGTCGACGGTACGGCCGAATGGGTCGGTAAGCATGATGAATTTCTAGTTATTTCGGTTTAGTTATCTGGTCGTGTTTAGATAAAATTTTATCTTTAAAATTATGGCTTAATCTTATCGTGTGTTTGGTTGAAGAGCAAAACAAAATAACCTTTTGTACTTTAGGTTTTTAATAACGAGCAACATTCGCATCCACTTGCAGCGCCCATTCGTCTATGCCGCCTTGCAGGTTATACAATGATTCGAATCCCATGTCGGCCAAGTAAAGCGCAGTGTGCAGGCTGCGGATGCCGTGATGGCAATACACCACAATCGGCAGGCCGTCGTCGGGTAACTCGTTGTGGCGCAATGGAATCAGGTTCATCGGGATGTGAATGGCGTTGGGCAGGGCGCAGATTTCGACTTCGTCATCGGTGCGTACATCGAGCAAATGAAATTCGCAGCCTTCATCTTGCCATTTTTTGAATTCAATCACGGAAAGTTGCGGAATCGTCATTATTCGGCCTTTAGCTTATATGTTTATCAAGAGTAAAACAGGCCGTCTGAAAGGAAATGTTTCAGACGGCCTTTCTTTGGGCGTGGCCGAAGCAAATTATTCGGCAGTACCTTAATTGGATATGGGTGCAATCTTTAAAAATCAAAGTTGCCGAAAGGTTGGTTGCTTTTGTCGTTGAGATGGGCGATGAGGGTATCGAACAACACGCTTTGGCTGAATTCGTTGCTATTGCGGTTAATGAGCAGGGCGCGTTGTACCGGTTTGTCTCCGACCACGACAACCATGCGGCCGCCGTCTTTCAATTGCGCTTTTAAGATTTCGGGCACACCATGCACGCCGCCACCAACGTAAATCGCATCGAAGGGGGCGCCTTCGGTGTGTTCGACCAAACCGTCGTTTTGTGCGTAGTAAATATTTTGATAACCCAGATCGTCCAATACGGTTTTAGCGCGGTTTTGCTGCTCGATATCGAGGTCGTCTGAAACCACTTCGCCGGCCAATTCCGCCAACAATGCGGTGGCATAGCCTGAGCCGGTGCCGATTTCCAACACTTTGTCTTGTTTGTTTAATTTCAAACCCTGCACTAACCGCGCCACGACTTTCGGCTCCAGCATTTTGTGGCCGTTGGGCAGCGGCAATTCGGTGTCGGAATACGCCAAACCTTGCTGGCTTCCGGCAACAAAACGTTCGCGCGGAATGGCCATCAGGGCATCGAGCACATTAAAATCCAACACGTCCCAAGGGCGGATTTGTTGTTCGACCATATTGAAACGCGCTTTGTCAAAGTCCATGATGCTGCTCCGTGGCGGGTGTTATCGGGAAAACCGTTATTATAGAATCGAATTGGCTGGCTTACCAGATTTCAGACGGCCTATTTCATTGCATGGCGGCTGAGTATATCGGCCAATTCATTTAAATAGCAGGCATCGGTGCCATCAAACTGCGCCAGTTTGTCATCATCGACATCCAATACGCCATAGCAGTGGCCGTCTGAATCAAACAGCGGTACCACAATTTCCGATTGCGATAAGGATGAGCAAGCGATGTGGTCGGGGTGTTGGTTCACGTCTTCGACTACAATGGTTTCACCGCGCGACCAAGCCTGACCGCACACGCCGCGCCCGTAAGGAATCCGCGTGCAAGCCAATGGCCCTTGGAATGGTGCTAATACCAATTCTTGGTTTTCTTGTTCGACCAAATAAAAGCCAACCCAAAACCAGCCGAATGCTTCTTTTAAGATGGCGGCGGTGTTGGCCAAGTTTGCGATCAGATTGGTCTCGCCGCTGATGACGCTCTCGATTTGCGGCAGCAATTCTTGATAACGCTTGGCTTTGTCGGTGTGGGAAAGATGAAGCGAATGCATGCGTAAAGGCCGTCTGAAAAATAAAACCGAATTATAAACCAATTGTCTGCCAAGCAGTGAACAAGGCCGTTTGAAAACGTTGTTTCAGACGGCCTTGGATTGAAGGCGCAATAATGGCCGCCTAGAGAGGAAATATTGCTAATCATGTCGATATGAACTACACTTCGTTACAGTGATTTAATCTGACGGAGCAAGCAACATGCAACACGAAATCGGTATGTGGGATCAAAAATGGGTCATCGGCAACTGGAAAATGAACGGCCGCCTGCAAAACAACAACGCACTCATGCACCGCTTCCGTATCATGCCCACCGCCGAGCGCGTATTAATCGGCTTGGCTGCGCCGACCGTTTATCTGTTGCAGCTGCACAACGCCATGCAGATTGTGCTAAACAACCGCATTTTAACCTGTGCTCAAGATGTGAGCCGCTTCCCGAATAACGGCGCATACACCGGCGAAGTATCGGCCGAAATGTTGGCCGATATAGGCACCGACATCGTGTTAATCGGCCACTCCGAGCGCAGCCTGTATTTCGGCGAGAAAAACGAAATCCAACGCCGAAAAATGGAAAACGTATTAAACGTCGGCCTGATTCCATTATTGTGTGTCGGCGAAAGCTTGGAAGAGCGCGAAGCCGGCCAAGAGCAGGAAGTGATTGCGCATCAATTATCGGTGTTGCAAGGCTTAGATACCAAAAACATCGCCGTTGCCTACGAGCCGGTTTGGGCGATCGGCACCGGCAAAGTTGCCACCGTCGAGCAAATCGCCGACATGCATGCGTTTATCCACAAACAAATCTTGTCTTTGTGTGGCGACGATGTTAAAATCCGCATTCTTTACGGCGGAAGCGTGAAAGCTGAAAACGCAGCAGACATTTTCGCCGTACCACATGTAGACGGCGCATTAGTCGGCGGCGCATCCTTGTCTTATGACTCGTTTACTGCCATTATTGACGCCGCGCAAGCATCGTAGAGAATTATGGAAGCCTTTAAAACCGTTATTTGGATTGTGAACATCATTTCCGCATTGGCCGTGATTGTATTGGTATTGCTGCAACACGGCAAAGGTGCGGATGCGGGTGCGACTTTCGGTTCCGGTAGCGGTAGTGCGCAAGGCGTATTCGGTTCGGGAGGTAATGCCAACTTCCTGACACGCTCGACTGCTATTGCGGCCACCGTATTTTTCGCCACCTGCATGGCTATGGTGTATATCCATTCCAACACCACACGTCATGGTTTAGACTTCAGCACCGTGCAGCAAAGCCAACCGGCACAAACTGCACCTGCATCAAGTAACATAAATACTGCACCTGCTGCACCCGCTCCGGCCTCGCCGCGCAGCAGTAAATAAAAATTACCGGCCGACATGGTGGAATTGGTAGACACGCTATCTTGAGGGGTAGTGATCCTAGATCGTTCGAGTTCAAGTCTCGATGTCGGCACCATCAAAAGAAAAACCGTCTGAAATTCAGGCGGTTTTTTTACGTCTAATGCCGTCTAATCCAATCGTGAAAATGCTGATGAATAAAGGCTTAGCGTGTGATTGGCTGGTGTGGTTATCCTGATTTTTCTGTCTAATATAGTCTAATGCCGTCTAATTGAATAAAGCATAAATTTGCGGTATTTTATGCGGTATTGAAAAAATACCTTCAAAAAGTACCGTAAAAATATCTTTGAACGACCGACAAATCAAGAATGCAAAACCCGCTGATAAAGCCTATAAACTGGTCGGGACCTTGGCAAAGCCCTTCTGAAAATTTATGTAAAGTAACCATGGTTACCAAGTAACGTAATACCTCCCAAGCGCTCTAAAACCCTCTAAATTCCCTATAAGTCGAATTTAGAGGATGTTCTTCATGAGCAGCTTTTTACGTACCGACGCTCTCAACCACATCGAAAAACATTTCGACCATTTCCCGCTCATCAAACTCGACTGCACTCTCGATTGGGTAACGATCGAACAGTATCTTACTATGCGAAGAACCCGCTATCTGCGCGACAACGGTGACCGGTCTATCTTTTTAACCACCGACTCACCGAAAAGGGCTCAAAGTCGGGAAAGGCGAAGCAGCCGTTATTGATGCTGCCACCATCATCCAAACCACCGGCTATAAACAACGCCAACTCGTCAAAGTAGGTAAAAACGGTGCAATCTAGCGGCGAAACCTCCCCGAGCAAAGATCAAGATGCACGGTGGATTAAGCAAGACGGCAAGTTGAAATCCGGCTACCAACAACATACCCGCACCGACTCCGACAGCTATATTGAGAAGCTGCACATCACCCCGGCTAATGCCACGAATGCAACCATTTCGAAATCCTTGCTGAAAGGCATCGAAACCGCTTATGCTGGCAAATGTTGCCACAGTAAAGCCAGCCGAGAACATCTGCAGAGAAAACAACTTTCAGACGACATCATGCGTAAGGCGCAGCAGGGTCTAACCCTTAAGCGCAAGAGAAGCAGCGTAACAACGAGCTGTCGAAAATCCGCTATCTATGTAGCGGAATAAAGCCTCGTCATCCTGCTCCGCAAGTTCCGTTAGCCCGAGCAAGCTATTTCGGTTTGTTGAAAGTGGCAGTGCAAAGCCATCTGAAAGCGATATATTTGAACCTGTTGGCGGCAGCCAACAAGTTTAGTGTGCCTGTTGAAGGATATATTTGTTAGGCAACCCGGGAAGGTGAAAGGGGAGGGAGCCTAAAACCGATGAAAACAGCCGAAACTGTACTTTGTAGTTTCGGCTGTTTATTCGATGCGAAGTTTTGCAAAAGTCTCAGGCTGCCTGAAACGATTTACGTTCAGACAGCCTTCACTTAATTCATCAAATCATGACTGATTGGATTAACCTTCAACTTTTACTTCAACGCGACGGCCTTCTTGCTCATTGCCAATTGCGCCGGTGGTGTTTTCAGGTTTGCGCAACTCAATATTGGCTGAGTTCACGCCTTGCGCTTCAAAGAAAGCTTGAACAGCTTGGGCACGTTGTTTAGACAATTCTTCATTCGCCACCGCGTTACCAGTACTGTCGGCAAAACCACTGATTACCAGTTTTTTACCTTCTTTACCGGCTGCAATCACGTCTGCAATGATGGCATCCGCACCTTCGGCAATGTCGTTTTTACCGGTCGCGAAGTAGAATTTGGCCACACCGTCTTCAACCAATACATGAGCCGCCGCATCGGCTTCCTGTACCACAGGATCAGTTTCGGAAGCTACGGCAGGGGTTGTGTCAAAAGCGGCAGGAGCCGCTACTTCAGAGGCGACAGCCGGTGCAGATGCTTCGATTGGCGCAGACACTTCCGCAGGAGCTGCTACATCTGAAGCAGCAGGGGTGCTGGCTTCAACCGGTGCCGGAGCAGGTTCTTGTTTGTTATTACAGCTCTTGAAGGCAAACAATGCCGCCAAGGCAGCCAAACCTAATACAATCCATTTACCGGCGCCACCTTTTTTAGCCGCTACGGGAGCCGCCGCAGCGGCAGATGCAGTAGCTGCCGCACCGGTTGTACCTAAACCGCTAATCACATTAGTCAAGCCGCCGAATAAACCGCTCAAACTGCCGATGCCCAATGCTGATAACATGTTCGGGCTCAATACGCGTGACAACCAGCCTTGTTGTTGACCTAACAGACCCAGCAATTGACCACCGCTCAGGTTGTCATTTTGTGCTTTACCGCGCAGCACAGACAATACCAAAGGCAATGCCAATGCCAGCAGGGAACCTGAAGATGCTTTAGAAATGCCGCTTTCTGCTGCAATTTGGTCGGCTACGTTTGGTGCATTGCCACCTAATAGATTAGGCAATAATTGTTTGCCCAAATCGATCAAGCTGCTTGCGCCGTTACCGGTGGTAACATCGGCAACCGCAGTATTCAAACGCGCCCCACCTGTACCGGTAATCAAATCCAACAAACCTGAAGCATTGGCAGTATTGCCGCTTACATGTTTCACCAAACCGGCGATAATCGCAGGCGCTGCTAAACCAGCTGCCTGCGTGCTGTTTTCAGCAGATTCGCCGTTGGCTGTTAAAAACTGGCCCAACACATTACCTACTTGGCTTTGCAACAAGTTACCTAAATCTAAAGACATATCCATTTCCTTAAATGTTTTGTTGTAGAAACTACGCATGTTTGCGAATTTAATAACCATACTACATGAGGCCTTTTTATTTGCAACAGCGAATTTCATTAAATTAATGAGTTTTTACAGAGTCCATCATAAAACATACTAAAGTTGAAATTAAAGAAACGGATTATGTTGTTTTTCATGTGAAATAGTCGTCAATCTGCCGTGTCCGGGTACAACTTGAGTTTCAGGCGGCAATACCAAAAGCTTACTGCGGATATTATTAATTAAATCTTCATGATTACCTCTCGGGAAGTCTGTGCGACCGATTGTCTCGTAAAACAATACATCGCCCGCAATCAGCAGATTTTCCGAAGCGCAATAAAACACCACATGCCCCGGAGTGTGGCCGGGAATATGCAATACCGTAAATTCATATCGGCCGACTGTTAAAGTCTCGCCCTCGTTCAACCAACGGGTCGGCACTACCGCAGGCGAAACAGGAAATCCAAATTGCGGCGTGGTTTGTGGCAAGGCTTGCAACAAAAATTCGTCTTCTTTATGCGGCCCGATCACTGGAACAGGGTATTGCTTCACAAATTCATCCACTCCGCCGGCATGGTCCAAATGGCCGTGCGTGAGCCAGATTTCTTTAATGGTGAGCCTTTTTTCCGCAACCTGCTGCAACAAAAACGGTACATCCCCACCCACATCCGTCAAAACCGCTTCATGAGTTTCATCATCCCACAACAACGAACAATTCTGACGAAAAGGCGTGACCGCCATAATCTCAACCTGTAAGGCCATGATTTGATTCCTTCCCGGCCGTCATATATATTTTCAGACGGCCTATTGGTGTAATACAATATAGTTTCTTAAATTATTATAATAAACGGAAATAAAAGCCATGAGACTTATCATACCCATTTTCGCCGCGCTTTTCATCTCAAGCCCATTGTTAGCCGCCGATTTATTACTGGCACAAGAATACAAAAACCAAAATATCCAAGGTTGGGCAATGAGCGAAAAGCTTGACGGTGTGCGCGCCTTTTGGAACGGCAAACAGCTCATCAGCCGACAAGGTCACGCGTTTACACCGCCTGCCGATTATACCCGCCACTTTCCACCTTATCCCCTGGATGGCGAACTATTCAGCGCACGCGGGCAGTTCGAGCAAATTTCCGCTACCGTACGTTCGACTTCGGGCGATTGGCAAAATATTAAACTGCATGTGTTCGATGTACCCAAAGCCAGTGGCAACCTCTATCAGCGGCTTGATATCGCCAAACAGTGGCTGCAACTGTACCCGACTGCCCCCATTACCGTGATTGAACAAATCCCGTAGAAAATACCCAACATGCCTACGATTTTCTCAAGTATATTGAAGCCCAAGGCGGCGAAGGCGTGATGTTGCGCAACCCTGAACAAACCTACACCGGCGGACGCAGCAGTCAGCTTTTAAAGCTTAAAAGCCAACACGATGCCGAATGTACCGTTACCCGACATTATGAAGGCAAAGGTAAAAATCAAGGCCGGCTCGGCGCCATCGGCTGCCGCAATCAGTACGGTGAATTCCGGATCGGCAGCGGGTTTAAAGATATCGAGCGCGACCATCCGCCACCCATCGGCGCAACGATTACCTACCGCTACCGTGGATTTACACAAAAAGGTACACCGCGCTTCGCGACTTTTGTGCGGATTCGCGATGATAAGTTAAAATAAATAAAAAGGCCGTCTGAAAGATTACTCATTCTTTATTGGTAAACAAGCTTTCAGACGGCCTATTATCCAAGAGGCTGAGGAAGCAAAATCACCAAATATAGCGATTAATTTCTGATATGGAATGAAAAAGTACGCCCAAAGCCTCAACAAAATTACCGAGCCTGAATTCCGCCAAATCCTGCAACTTTTCGCCTTGCATTTAACTGCTTCCAAAGCAACGCTACAAAAGGTTATTAGCGGCCGTCGTAGCTCGATTGAGGCCATCTCAATACTGATGGATGGCGCGGTTGTCGAGGGTTGGTCGGCATGGAATTTGTATTGCCAAGTATCGACCCGCATAATGTAACGGTATAGCAAGCATACGTTTTACCGGCCCCTAAAAGAAACCGAATTCGGCTTCAATTGCCGGCATGATGATTCGTACAAAGTGCTGTTGAGAAGGTTGCGCTAGAGCCGCTTAAAATAAATTTTGCTTCCTTAAATATGGCATGGGAATTGCATGTTATATTTAAGAGGAAATAAGGTATTTTCAATAAAGTAGTTAAATTTTAAATAAAACAATACTTAACAGTAAAATACGTAATAAAAAATATTTTCGGCATCAAAATGATGCGACTGATGTTTTGGGGTATTGTTGAATGAAATGGTTACAAAGTGACAATTAATGTCAGTTTTTGACGACGTTGAAAATGTGGCACTTTGGGCAATCAGGATTGAAAAATGCCATGTAGCCACTTGTTAAGTAAGCGGCAGCAGCGTAGTGCCGGAATCAATTAATGCCGTCTGAAAAAGGCGGTTCGGGAAATCAAAAAGGATTATGTTATGAAAACTAATCAAATCGTTAAAATCGGTTTGTCATTGTTGGCAACCGGCTTATTGGCAGCATGTGCGGCCAAGAGCGATATTACGCCGGAAGGTACCACCGATAACCCGGTGTTCCCTAAACCGTATTCATTGACTTTCAATAACGACCGCGGTACGTTCCCGGCTTGGGATGAATTAGACCAAATGCGCCCAGGTTTGACCAAAGACGACATCTACAAAATCTTGGGGCGCCCGCATTACAATGAAGGGATGGTTGGCGTGCGTGAATGGGATTACCTGTTTCATTTCTATACCCCGGGCGTAGGCGTGGATCCTGACAACACTTCAGGCGTAGAAGGAATCACTACTTGTCAATACAAAGTAATCTATGATAAAAACAAATTTGCGCGCAGCTTCTACTGGAATCCTGTATTCCCTAAAGATGCTGCCTGCCCGCCGCCTGCATCTAAAGCAGAGCCGCAAGTGATTATCCGCGAAGTGGAAACCACGTCGCAACGCATCCGTCAGTAATAGGATATAGTTTGAAAAAATTTTGGTTAACTACGGCCTTGTTGTTGGGCTTAAACACGTTTGCCAGTGCCGATGCAGTCAGCGATTACATGAAGCGTAAGAAGGTCATTGTGGATACCGCCAAAGCCGAATTGTGCTTTGCCGATGATAAACAATGCCATCCTGTGCTTATCGGTAAAACCACGCCTAAAGGTACTTTTCCTATGACCATCATGGCCACGAAAAAATCGGGCTATGGCGGAGAGGTGATTGGTTTTAAAGAAGAGCGCGATTTCTTGTTTGCATTACACCGCGTTTGGTTGGGCAAACCTTCTGAGCGCCGTATGGAGCGCATCGCTTCGCCATTGGTGGCCGATCGTGTCATGACTAATGGTTGCATTAATGTTACGGACAAGGTGTATGAAAAATTACGCCATTATTTCACGTTAGAAGTGATTTAAGCGAATAGGCCGTCTGAAAAGGATGTTGGGAAACTGATATCCTTTTTTATTTTTGGGTAAAGGAATTGACCGTTTGGAAATGAGATATGGTATTCAGACGGCCTGAGACCTTTGCAAAACTCCCTGAAAAACCACTTTACCAAGAATCGGCGTCATTTCCGCGCAGGCATCCATTTTTGAACATGGCAAACTATTGAATAAAATAAGTTTCTGAAATTTTAAGATGGCTTCCCGCCTGCGCGGGAATGACGGCTGTTATGGTTTTTATTGGTGGTCCATGAGGTTCTGCAAAGGTTTCGGCCTTGAGAAAAGCTTGCCACTGAGGCAGAGTTGGCATAAGCTTTTATCCGTTTATAACCGGAGATAAAACCATGAAACCGATTGCCGTGCTGATGTATCAAGGTGAAGGAACCTGCGAATTACAAGTCTTGTGGCAGGCGGTGGGGCATTGGCAGCGGCATGGATTAAAAGTAGCGGGTTTATTGAATCCTTTGGATGAAAACAACCAAAAATTACGTGAACGTGTACAATCTTTAACGGATAGCAGGGTGTATACCATTATGTATGACCAAGGCTGCACCACCGAGGCTTGTCTGCTTGATCCGCGTGGTTTGGCGGCCTCTTCTGAAGTTATCCGAGAAGCTTTGCAAACGCCGCCCGATATTCTGGTGTTTAATAAATTCGGCCATGCCGAAAGTGAAAACAGCGGCTTGATTGACGAATATGCGCAAGCCATCGGCAGGGTATTCCCGTGATTTCGTTGTTGCAAGATAAATATCTGTCTGATTGGCGCACGTTTACCGATGGTATGGGGGAAGAGCTATTCGGCTTAGAAGAGGTTTTGGCATGGAGTGAGTGTCAAAATCAACGGCATAAAGTAGATTGATTGGGATTTAACCATATAAAAAAGCCGTCTGAACAATATTGTTCAGACGGCTTTTCAAATAAAACCAATCAACCTTCAAATTTTTTGAATACCAATGTGCCGTTGGTGCCGCCGAAGCCGAAAGAGTTGGAAATGGCAACATTAATGTTCAAGTCGCGCGCTTCGTTGGCGCAATAGTCTAAATCGCAGCCTGCTTCGATGTCTTGATCTTCCAAATTGATGGTTGGTGGCGATTTTTGATCGTGAATCGCCATGATGCTGTACACGGCTTCCACGCCGCCGGCTGCGCCCAGCAAGTGGCCGGTCATGGATTTGGTTGAGTTCACCACCACATTTTTAGCATGTTCGCCCAAAGCCAGTTTCAGTGCTTTGGTTTCATTGGCATCACCCAACGGGTAGAAGTGCCGTGTGCGTTGACATAATTCACATCGCTTACGTTCAGGCCGGCATCTTTTAATGCGCGGGTTACGGCCAGAGCAGGACCTTCTTCGTTTGGTGCGGTGATGTGGTAGGCGTCCGAGCTCATGCCGAAGCCGACGATCTCGGCGTAGATTTTCGCGCCGCGTTTTTTGGCATGTTCCAATTCTTCCAATACCAACACACCGGCACCTTCGGCAATCACGAAACCGTCACGGCCTTTGTCCCACGGGCGGGAAGCTGCTGTAGGGTCGTTATTGCGGGTCGACAAAGCCTTCATGGCCGCAAAGCCGCCAACGCTCAATAAATTGATAGAGCCTTCCGCGCCGCCTGCTACCATTACGTCGGCATCGCCGTATTTAATCAAACGCGCTGCATCGCCGATAGAGTGTGCACCGGTGGTACACGCCGAGACCATGCCGTATGAAGGGCCGCGGTAGCCCTTCAAAATGGTGACATGACCGGAAATCAGGTTAATCAGCGAGCCCGGAATAAAGAACGGATTAATCTTGCGCGCACCACCTTCTTGCACCGCAATACCGGTGGCCTCAATGCTCGGCATGCCGCCGATGCCTGAACCGATATTTACGCCGATGCGGTCTTTGTCTAAATCTGGGGTATCGTCCAAGCCTGCGTCCCGAATGGCTTGCAGGGCGGCGGCCAAGCCGTAGTGGATAAAGGCATCCATGCGGCGGGCTTCTTTGGCACTGATGTATTCGCTGATGTCGAAATCGCGCACTTCGCCGGCAATTTGGCTGTTGATTTCGGATGCGTCAAAGCGGGTAATCATGCCGATGCCGCTTTTGCCTGCGAGCAGGTTGCTCCATGCGGTGGCGGCGTCGTTGCCGACCGGTGATACTTGGCCGAGGCCTGTAATGACTACTCTTCGTTGACTCATGATAATCTCGCTGTCGTTAATCGGGATTGGTGGACGGTAAGGCTGAAATGCCTGATAGGCCGTCTGAAAATTAGAATTTTTCTCTAATTTTGAGCATATCTAATAAGGTAAAAGCCCCTGTATGCGGAATCGCAGCAGAGGCCGGCGTGTTGGTGAGACTACGGATTAGCCGTTGTGGGCAGTGATGTAGTCGATAGCCAATTGTACGGTGGTGATTTTTTCGGCTTCTTCGTCAGGGATTTCGCAACCGAAAGCTTCTTCTAAAGCCATTACCAGTTCAACGGTGTCCAATGAGTCTGCGCCCAAATCGTCTTGGAAAGATGATTCGTTTTTCACTTCGGCTTCATTCACGCCCAGTTGTTCAGCAACAATTTTTTTAACTTGTTGTTCGATATTTGACATGTCAGTCGTTCCTTATATGCCTTGCGGCGGGTTTGAAAAAATAAATCGGATGTATTGTACCGAATTCGTTTAGAGTTTTCCATCTAAAAATGCGCTTTCTGCATTCTCAGGGAATGCTTTCGTTACGCTGCATATTATCATAGGCTGTTTTTATCCTACAAGCAGCATTTTGTTTTTGTTTGTTATCAAAGGGTTAATCAGAACCATTTTGCTTCGGCATACCGTTTGCAGGCCGTCTGAACGGGAATTTTGCCGTTCAGACGGCTTTTTTCACTAAAAAACAGTTTAAAAACGCCAGAATACAGGCCAATTCATCAGCGGAATCCTGTTGTGTGCTGTTACCCGTGTGGCCGCCGTTGTCGGGGCAATACAGCCATGATTGCGGGCTTTTTTGACGCAATTTGGCATAAAACTTCAACGCGTGGGCGGGATGGACGCGGTCGTCACTCAAGCTGGTGGTGATTAAGGCCGGCGGATAGTGGCGGCCGTCTGAAAGATTGTGGTAGGGCGAGTGCTGCTGCCAGTAACCGCGGCAGATGTCGTATTTTTGCGTATTGCCGTATTCGTCTGTCCAGCTTGAACCGGCCGATAATAAAGGATAGCGCAACATATCGGTCAGCGGCATTTCGCACACCATCGCGCCGAAGCTTTGCGGCTGGCGTACAAAGGCAGATGCCACTACCAAGCCGCCATTGCTGCCCCCTTGCAGGGCGATGTGTGGGGGCGAACTCAAACCGCGGCGGCTCAAATCGTCAACGATGGCGAGTAAATCGTCAGTGCTTTTGTGTTTGTGCAAACCTTGCGCCGCTTGGTGCCAATGAGGACCGAATTCGCCGCCGCCGCGCACGTTGGCCAATACAAACGCATGGCCTTGTTCCAGCCAATATTTACCGATGCTGCCCAAATAATGCGGCAATTCGGGCACACCGAAGCCGCCGTACACATACACTAAGGTCGGTGTCTGCGATGAGAGGCCGTCTGAAACATTTTTACTGACATGATAATAAGGAATCTGTGTGCCGTCTGCAGAGCTTGTCCAAAACTGCTGTACTTGAATGCCGGCGGCGGCAAACTGCTGCGGCTGGCGACGCATGACGGTGAGTTCCATTACGTTCAAATCCAAGGCATACAGCGTCAGCGGCGTGGTGAAATCGCTGGCAGCCAAATACACCACATCGCCGCCCCACGGCTGGTCAGTCATTTCCAATGTGCCCATCGGCAGGCGGGGCAATTCGATTTCCTGCCACGCACCATCGGCAAAACGCCATGCTTTCAGACGGCCTTGCACGTTTTCCAACGTACTGGCCACCACAAAACGCTTGGTTGTTTCCACGCTTTCCAAGGCTTGCGTCTCATTGGGTGCGAACAGCAATTGCGCCGCGCCGAGTTCGCCTTTGTGCAGCTTTACTGCCAACAGGCTGCCGCTCGGGTAGCTTTGGTTGGCACGGAGCCAGTCTTTACGCAGGGTCAGCATCAAATGGCCGGACAAATATCCGACCACATCACAATCTTCCGGCAAATTCAAAGGCTTGGCTTCACCTTGTGCGGAAACCTGCCAATAGGTTTTGGTGTAAAACCCTTGCGAGGCTTCGATTAAATCAATCGGCGAACCTTGCGGGTCGAGATAACGCCAAGCATTGACCATCATGCCGTCGCGGTCGATTTGGAAAACCGGCGTGCTTTCTTCAAAACTTTGCCCGCGCTCGACCAGCCACACTTCGCGCGGATAGCCTGCTTGTGTGAGTTGGCGGTCGTCCCATGCAGGGCAAACCCATACGCTGTTTTCATCGCGCCATGAAATGTGGTTTTTACCGGCCGGAAAGTGAAAACCGCCGTTTACCAGCGTACCGGCAGCCAAATCCATTTCCAAGGTATAGGCTGCATCTCCACCGGCGCGACTCAAGGTCAGCAAGGCCAGATTCGGTTTTTCGACCAAATGCGAGATGCCGCCGAGGTAAACGTCATCGCCCAAAATCTCATCGAAATCGGCCACTGAAAACAAGATTTCCCATTCCGGATAACCTGATCGATACGTCGCAGCGGTACAAACACGGTACACGCCTTTTGGGTATTCCGCGTCTTGATGGAAATGGTACATGCGCGCACGGTGCTCTTGGCAAAACGGGATTTGGCGCGTGTCCTGCATTTGCGCCAAAATGCCGTCTGAAAGCGTGCGTGAAGTATCGTTTTCCATAAAACGTGCTTGGGTTTCATTGTGCGCTTTGGCGGCGAAATCTTGCGTGGCGGGAGATTCAAGGTTTTCGAAATGTTGGAACGGGTCGGAATGCTGCGTCATGGCGGATAGGCCGTCTGAAAAAGGAAAGGGGGCATATTATAGCGCAAAGGTTTGACCAAAAGTTTTCGGCAGACAGAGGCCTTTGCCAAATCTTCATCTTTGGCACATTTCTTCGTTATGCGCTGCTCGAAAACTTGCCTGTCTTCATGATAGGTCTTCGCTTTCTGCGCTGATCTAACTTCAAACCGTACTCAAGTCTGAAGTTTTGCGAAGATCTCAGCCTAGATGGTGATCGCGCATTGCGATATTTTAGCCGCCGTTTTAAGCCTGCTGTTATAATTAAATTTTAGATTTTGCGCGGTACAGACAAATGGATCTCGAAACCAAACGCCATCAAACTCAAACCATGCTCGACAACGCTGAATTGTTGTTCAGCCAAGAAGAATGCCAAGCTGCGCTGCAGAAAGTGGCCGGCGGCATAACCCGCGATTTGGGCGATAAATATCCGCTGTTGCTGCCTGTGATGGGTGGGGCGGTGGTGTTTACCGGCCAATTATTGCCGTTACTGCGCTTTCCGCTGGACTTTGATTATGTGCATGTTTCGCGCTACGGCGACAAATTGCAGGGCGGTAATTTCAATTGGAAACGCATGCCCGATGCCGAGCAAATCCGCGGCCGTCATGTGGTGGTGTTGGACGACATTCTCGATGAAGGCCACACCATGCATGCGATTCAGGAAAAGCTGTTGGAAATGGGGGCGGCAAGCTGTCGTGCGGCGGTGTTTGCCAATAAATTAATCGACAAAGAAAAGCCAACCAAAGGTGATTACGTCGGCTTGGATGTGCCCAACCGCTATGTTTTCGGCTACGGCATGGACGCGGCCGGCTGCTGGCGCAATTTGGGCGAAATTTACGCTTTGAAGCAGGATTAATCAGCAGGCCGTCTGAACAATAAAGTAAAGCTACGCCAAGAAACATTCAGACGGCCTTGTTTATTCAG
Organism: Neisseria weixii; assembly: GCF_002327085.1. GTDB lineage: Bacteria > Pseudomonadota > Gammaproteobacteria > Burkholderiales > Neisseriaceae > Neisseria > Neisseria weixii. The sequence goes on from NZ_CP023429.1 coordinate 367,268, forward strand.
GCATCTGCAACCATCTCAACACCATAAAAACCTTATTTCATTTCAGGAACGCAAATGATTGGCTTGCTTATCATTACTCACGAAACCATAGGTGAAGCCTACCGTGGTTTGACACATCATTTTTTTCCGCAAGGCAGTCCTGAAAACGTCCATATTTTGGGCGCGCAGCCGAACGAAGACCAAGACGACCTGATTAACCGCGCGATTTCCATGATTCAGGAGTTTTCGGAAGATTGTCACGGCGTATTGATTATGACCGATATTTTTGGCGCGACCCCGTGTAACGCCGCCCGCCGCATGGTACGAGAAGGCAAATCCGCGATCCTCACCGGCCTGAATGCGCCGATGATAATTAAAGCCGTGCAATACGCACCGGCTGCCACCGACCTGACTGCGTTTACCGAAACAGTGAAAGAAGCGGCGATTCGCGGCATTTTTGCCATCACGGCGGCACCGGACGATTTGATGTGTAAAAAAGCGGCAGAGGACATCTGAAACTGAGTCAGACTCGCCGCCATGAATGGATTTTTTCAGACGGCCTGAGCCAACAGGCCGTCTGATAGTGTATGAATAAAAAGCAAAATCAGGAAAAACCATGCTCAAGCAAGAAATCGAAATCATCAACAAATTGGGTTTACACGCGCGTGCGTCGAGCAAATTCACCCAAACCGCATCACGCTTTCAAAGCGAAATCTGGGTCAGCAAAAACGGCAGCCGTGTCAACGGCAAAAGCATTATGGGTTTGATGATGCTGGCAGCCGCCAAAGGCAGCGTGATTGAAATTGAAGTTGACGGCAGCGACGAAGCTGCCGCCATGCAGGCTCTGACCGATTTGATCAATGATTACTTCGGCGAAGGCGAATAATATGAGTATTATGCTATACGGCGTGGCGGCGGGCAAAGGTATAGCCATCGGTCATGCGCACTTGGTGTCACGCGGCAGCACCGAAGTGCCGCAGTACGACATCGATCCGGAAAACATCGAAGCGGAAGTGGCACGATTTGATGCGGCGGTGAAAGCCACGCGTAAAGAATTGGAGCAGCTGCGCAACGCCATTCCTGAAAACGCGCCGACCGAATTGGGCGCGTTCATCTCGCTGCATTTGATGCTGCTCACCGATGTGACGCTTTCACGCGAGCCGGTCGATTTGTTGCGCGCGCAAAACATCAATGCTGAATGGGCACTGAAACAGCAAAGCGACAAACTTGCCGCCCAATTTGACGAAATGGAGGATGCCTACCTGCGCGAACGCAAGCAGGATATGCTGCAAGTGGTGCAGCGCATTCACAATCATTTGGTCGGTCAGAGCAACGAATTGAATTTGGCCAATAACCCGTTTGAAGACACCATTCTGATTGCGCATGATCTGTCGCCGGCCGATACTGTTTTGTTTAAAGAACAACACATTACCGCGTTTGTTACCGATGCCGGCGGTCCGACCAGCCACACCGCCATTTTAGGCCGCAGCTTGGATATTCCATCGGTTATTGGTCTGCACAACGCCCGCAAGCTGATTACCGAAAATGAAATCGTCATTGTTGACGGCATCAACGGTATTTTGCTGATTAACCCCGATGACGTGGTGCTGGCGGAATACCGCCGCTTGGAGCGCGAATACCGCAGCCATAAGCGCGAGTTGAACAAACTCAAGAAAACCGCCGCCACCACCGCCGACGGCATCAACATTGAATTGCTCGCCAACATCGAGTCCGCCGAAGACATCAAGGCTTTACACAATATCGGTGCCGACGGTGTAGGCTTGTTCCGCAGCGAATTTCTCTATCTCAACCGCGAAAACATGCCGTCTGAAGACGAGCAATACGAAGTCTATAGCGGGATTGTGAAAAAGCTCAAAGGCAAGAACCTCACCATCCGCACCGTTGATTTGGGCGTGGACAAAAATCCCCGTTGGTTCGGCCAAAACGCCACGCCCAACGGCAGCCTGAATCCCGCATTGGGTTTAACCGGCATCCGCTTGTGCTTGGCCGAGCCGGTGATGTTCCGCACGCAGATGCGCGCGATTTTACGTGCCGCCCAGCACGGCCCCGTGCGCATGATGTGGCCGATGGTTACATCGCTATCCGAAGTGCGCCAATGTCTGATTCACTTGGAGACGGCGCAGAAACAATTGACCGAACGCGGTGAAGCGTTCGGTGAAGTCAGCATCGGCTGCATGATTGAAATTCCGTCTGCGGCGATGACGGTCGGCAGCATTCTGAAAATGGTCGATTTTATTTCCATCGGCACCAATGACTTGATTCAATACGTGTTGTCGGTCGACCGCGGCGACGAGGCCGTCAGCCACCTTTACCAGCCGAGCCATCCGGCAGTGTTGAAAATGATTCAGCACATCATCCGTACCGCCAACCGCATAGACAAAAGTGTCTCCGTGTGCGGCGAAATGGCCGGCGACACAGCCTTCACCCGCGTGCTGCTCGGCATGGGCTTACGCCGTTTTTCCATGAACACCAATAATCTTTTGGATGTGAAAAACATTATTTTGAAAAGCGACACCAATCAGTTGGAATACCCGATTGCCAAATTGATGCGTAACGATGATCCGGAAAAATCGGAAAAGTTGTTGAAAAAATTAAATCAGATTCCGAGCGAAGAATAAAAACAGGCCGAGGCCTTTACAAAACCTTGCTATAATCAAAAAAAGCTTACTTAGGTAACTCAGTAAGCTTTTTTCCAATATTAAATATTCTGTAGTTCTCGATCATTGCCTACTTTTTGAGCCTCTTTCCCCTTTTCAGACAGCAGACACACGAAGCCTATTGGCCGCTTTTGGCAGGTTGATACCAATCGCCTTCAAATGACTTTGTGCAGTGACGTTCAATAAACCAAAATAAGCCGCACGGTGATAGCGGAATTTACGGTGCAGCGTACCGAAGCTCTGTTCCATCACATAGCGCGTTTTCGACAATTGTTTATTTCTTGTTTTATCTTCTTCTGTTAACGGGCGGCCTCGGTGCCTTACGCATAATGCCGTCTGAAAGCCTTTTATGTTGCAGTAAGTGTTTGATTGGCTTTACTGTCATATCCTTTCTCAGGCCGTCTGAAAGGCCAAACGCCGCTGCTGCATTCCGACCAAGGTGTGCTTTACCGCAACGGTGCTTATCGAACGAAACTGGCTGAGAAAGGGATTGTGCAAAGTATGTCGCGCAAAGGCACGCTGGGACAATGCGCCGATGGAGCGTTTTTTTCGATACACTGAAAACGGAGAGCTTCCATCAAGAAGGTACGTTATCGGTGGCAGAATTGACTAGAGTGATAGATGATTACATACATTACTATAATCATAAACGGATTAGTTTGAATTTAAAAAAGCTGAGTCCTGCGGCTTACAGAACCCAGCTTGAAAAGGCTGTTTGAGAAAGATTTTTCACTTGTCCAAGAATTGGGGGCAGTTCATGGATTTCAGACGGCCTTTTGTACAGAATTTTGGTGATTCATGCTTTAAATTCTGCTAAGACACTTTCGTTCCGTCTGAATTTAAAGATGCTACGCCGATTAAGGTGTACTGATATGGGAAGCGCCGCTGTCCAAGGCTTCTTGTTCGCGTACTTCTTCCAAGGCGGCTAATTGTTCGGCCACACCTTGTTCGATTTTAGCTAAGCTGGCGAATTTGGCTTCGTGATAGGCTTCTTCCAGTGCATACATAAAGCCGACTTCATCAGTACCGCCGTGGCTTTTGATAACCACACCGCGCAAGCCTAAAAAAATCGCGCCGTTGAATTTACGCGGATCGAGCTTGGCTTTCATGCCTTTGAGTGCTGGCAGGGCAGTAATGGCCGCCAGTTTATTAAACACATTGCGGCTGAATTCCTGCTTGATTTCGCCGCTCATGAATTTCACTGCGCCTTCAATGGTTTTCAGCATAATGTTGCCGACAAAACCATCGGCCACGACCACATCTACTTGATCGTTGAATACACCGTTTCCTTCAATATTGCCGATAAAATTCAATTTACTGTTTTTGAGCAGCTTAAAGGTTTGCTTGACTGTTTCCGTACCTTTGATGTCTTCTGTGCCGACATTGAGTAAACCGACGCGCGGTTGGCCTTTCTCCGGATACATGGCCTGCACCAATTCGCTGCCAATCACGGCAAATTGGGTAAGCTGGTCGGCGCTACAATCTACGTTGGCACCCAAATCCAGCATCAGTGTGAAATGGTTGGTATTGCTGGAAGGCATAAATTTGGCGATGGCAGGGCGCTCAATACCGGGTATGGTTTTGAGCACGAAGCGGGCAGTTGCCATCAGTGCGCCGGTGTTGCCGGCAGATACGGCAGCTTGTGCGTTGCCTTCTTTTACTTGATTGATGGCTACGCGCATGGATGAATCTTTTTTGTTTTTCAGTGCCAGTTGTGGCGCTTCATCCATTTCAACCACTTGACTGGCTGGGATGATGCTGATGCGATCCATTGGTGCATTGGCAGATTTTAATGCTTGCTGAAGGCCAACTTCATCGCCGACCATCATTAAATGCACATTGGACTGCTTTTTCAAAAAAGCAATGGCACCTGGTACGGTAACCGTTAAGCCGGCGTCACCGCCCATGGCATCTACGGCTAATGTAATCATGTTGTTCTCCGTTTTGTGTTTCAGACGGCTTGATTGGGGGTGAGACTGTCTGAAAACAGAAATGTCGTGAATAAGCGACATTTCTTAAGAAAGGATTGTGCTGTTTGATATAATTGTATTTGGCAGCAATTTATCGAAATATCAACCGCGGTTTTGTACGGCCAATTGGTTATGCTCGTCGATATCTAGCGCATCCCATGGGTAGTTGATCCACCAGTCTTCTACGGTAATACCGCTGAAGTAAGGGATATTTTCCGGTAGTTTGCCGACTTTGGTTTTGATTTTTCATGCAACACGGCCACACCGATGGTGTTGAAATCTTCTTTCTGCAATTCGGTCAGGCAAAATTCCATGGTTACGCGGCTGTCGTCCACTTCGTCAACAACCAACACATTTTTGCCTTTTAAGGCTTCCGGCAAAGGGTCGAACCATTGCACTTTTTTCACTTCTTCGGTCACTTGGCCTTGGTTGTCGCTGTCGTAATAGGCAGTGGTGACGGCGTAAATCGGGATTTCCAAAAAGCAGCGCAACATACGGGCAGGAATAAAGCCGCCGCCGCCGATGGCAATCATGGCATCGTATTTAACGCCGGAATTTTGGATTTTTTCAGCTAAGCCTTTGATCACGCGATGAATATCATCGTATGTATACCAGATTTTCTGAGTCATTTTAACGTCCCGATAGAGAAAATGTGACGAATAAACGGCGGTTTGCGTTTTAGCGTTACCGCCATCCATATCAGAGATGTAACGTAAAAAAGCCAGCATTGCAGGGCAATATTCTGGCTTTTTCAGTCAGTCGAATAAATTATTCGCCTTTGGCTTTAACTACTTTGCGACCACGGTACATTCCGTTAGGTGAAATGTGGTGTGGGCGGTGTACTTCGCCGGTGTTGCTGTCAACAGACAGGGCAGGTGCGGTCAATGCATCGTGTGAACGGTGCATACCGCGTTTAGAAGGGGATTTTTTATTTTGTTGAACGGCCATTTCAAGCTCCTAGATAAATAATACTGTGTCCTAATTAACTGTTTTTCAAACATTTTAAAACAGCGAAAGGGTTGGGTTTGTCCTGATTGACGTGTTCCAGAGAGACATTGCTACAGTCTTCGTGACGCGGTGAAAATGGTAAAGCCATCAGGATTTGGTCTTCAACCAGTTCTCTAATATCAAGCGATTTGGTGATCAGCATGCCTTCTAATTCCTCATCGGAAAGCATGGCATCATCCAAATGCTCGTCATCGGCAAACAAAACAATACGGCTGGTCTCGTTGAGTTCGAACGGCATAGGCTTCACGCAGCGCTGGCAAAACAGCGGCATATCGGCGCTTACCGTCAAGTCAAGAAACAGTCGCTGCAGGCGGTCGCGTCCGCCTTGCAGCGTAAACCAAACTTTGGTTTGCTTGTCAGCCGGATATTCGTGCGACCAAACACGTTCGTCCAACTCATTGAGCAGGAAACTGCCTCGCAGATGCTGCTTTTCGGCGGCGAAAACTTCTGGGTCAATCAAATTAGGGTCTAACATAAACGGGGTATGATATAATTTCGGCAGTCTAACGTCAATATTTTTAAGCAAAAATGAGTGAAAAATTGCCATTAATTTTAGGGTCGAGATCGGTATTCCGTCGTGAGCAGTTGGTGCGATTGGGTTTGGTTTTTCAGACGGCCTCCCCGGATATTGATGAAACACCGATCGAAGGGGAGCACGCGCAAAGCACCGCCTTACGGTTGGCCGCAGGCAAAGCGCGCTCGTTGGTGGCGCAATTTCCGAACGCGCTGATTATCGGTGCCGACCAGGTAGCCTGGTGCAATCAGTGTCAATTGGGCAAACCGATGAACGTGGCGAATGCACAACAAATGCTGACCGCACTCAGCGGTAAGCACATAGAATTTTACAGCGCAATCGTGCTTTTGAACACCGTTTCCGGCCGTATGCAGCAGCACGTCGACCACACAGTCGTTACCATGCGCGAATTAACCGAGATGCAAATCCGCCGTTATCTTGAGCGGGAACCCGATGCCGTGTATTGCGCAGGTGCGGCCAAAAGCGAAGGTTTGGGCGCGGCTTTGTTGGCAAAAATCGACAGCACCGATCCTAATGCGCTCATCGGTCTGCCGATTTTCCGCCTGATTGATTTTTTAAACAATGAAGGGGTGGAAGTGTTGTAAAGCTGTCTGAAAAGATGATGAAGCCATCTGAAAAATTCAGGCGGCCTGTTTGAATAGAAAGTAAATCATGTCCCCCGTTTTATACCTGATTCCTACCCCTTAGGCGCACCGGATACACCGTGTTTGCTGCCGCAAGAGCAAGCGCAGATTATCGGCCTGACCGATTTTGTCGTGGAAGCGGAGAAAACCGCGCGCGCGCATTTGAAACATTTAGGTGTAACCACGCCTATCCGTGAGCTGAACCTGCAAACCCTCAACGAACACACAGATTTGAAAACGCTGCCCGAGCTGCTCAAACCCTTACAGGAAGGCCGCAGTATGGGCGTTGTCAGCGAAGCCGGTTGCCCGGCAGTGGCGGATCCGGGCGCGAACTTGGTGGCATTGGCGCATAAACACGGCTTTGAGGTACGGCCGCTGATTGGGCCGTCGAGCTTATTATTGGCCTTGATGGCTTCGGGGCAAACGGGCAAAATTTTGCTTTTAAAGGCTATCTGCCGTCTGAAAAAAGCGAGCGCATTGAAGCCTTGAAAGCCTTAGAAAAACGCAGCCGCAGCCAAAACGAAACCCAGCTTTTCATCGAAACTCCATACCGCAATGATGCCTTACTCGGCGATATACTAGATAACCTGCATGCCGAAACACGCCTGTGTATCGCTTGCGATTTAACCCTGCCGACACAAACCATCATTAGCAAAACGGTAGCTGATTGGAAAAAAATGGGCGAATTACCAAATTTGAAAAAGCGGCCAACGATATTTGTGTTGCATGCGGGACAGGCCGTCTGAAAGCTTGTATTGGTTGTGATGTTTTCAGACGGGGCGGGACCTTTGCAAAACCCTGGATTTGAGTGTGGCTTAAAGTGGTAGCAGCACATAAAGCGAAGACATATCATGAAGATAGGTAAGATTTTGAGCAGCACACAACAAAGAAATGTACCAAAATAGGGATTTTACAAAGGTCTCGGCCTAAGACTTCAGAAACAGGATAAGGAATGCTTAATATGAGAACAAGAAATTATTTGTGTATTCTGCTGCTGGGCTCTGCTTCATTTGCCCATGCTGCCGATCATTTAATTTTCTTCTGCACCAATGCGCAGGGCAAGCAAGTGCGCGTGACCGAGCAGGACGGGAAATTCCGTTATCAGTTTGGTAAACCTAAGCGTGCGGAATTGGTGTTTGAAAACGATAGGCAGGAAGCAATTGACCGTTCGCCGCGTTGGGGCGGTATCGGGCGTGATTTGTGGACGAATTTGGTGCTGCAAAACGGTGATTACCAATATATGCTGTTTTCGTCGATGGGACAGATTGTCGCCGCGTCATGATACGGCTTACGGGGTAACAGTGCATCGGTTGGTAAACGGTGAGGAGCAGTATGTGACACAGGTCAAATGCAGTAAGAAGCGTAAAATCGTGGTGAATTTTCCGGAAGAGGTATTTTAACCGACATTTGATTTTGGGTGAATTATACAAAAAAGGCCGTCTGAAAAATTGTTTTCAGACGGCCTTTGGTTTATTTCACATTAAGAAATCACTTCGCCTTGGGTGCGTTGCTTTTCAATGCTTTTGTTGATGTACCATTGTTGGGCGATGGTCAGCAAGTTGTTGACTACCCAGTACAGCACCAAACCGGAAGGGAAGAAGAAGAACATCACCGAGAAAATCAACGGCATGATCTTCATCATTTTGGCCTGCATAGGGTCGGTTGGCGGCGGGTTCAAATAGGTTTGGATGAACATGGTCGCGGTCATAATCAGCGGCAGGATAAACCAAGGGTCAGGACGGCTCAGGTCTTGAATCCAGCCCAGCCATGGTGCTTGGCGCAATTCTACCGAAGCAAACAACGCCCAATACAAACCGATGAACACGGGAATTTGCAACAGCATAGGCAGGCAGCCGCCCAGCGGGTTGATTTTCTCGTCTTTATACATCTGCATCATGGCTTGTTGCTGCGCCATGCGGTCGTCGCCGTATTTGTCTTTAATTGCTTGCAGCTTAGGCGCAACGGCGCGCATTTTCGCCATCGAGCGGTAAGAGGCGTTGGTCAGCGGATACAGCACAGCTTTGACGATGATGGTCAAGGCAACAATCGCCCACCCCCAGTTGCCAATCACGTCGTGCAGCTTGTTCAGCAGCCAGAATAGCGGTGAGGCGAACCAATGCACTTTGCCGTAGTCTTTGGCTAATTGCAGGTTGTCGGCTACTTGTACCAAAGTATCGGTAGTTTGCGGGCCGGCATACAGGTTCATCACGGCTTGGCTGGTGCCGTTGGCCGGAATTGTGGCTAAAGGCACGCTCACGCCGGCGCTGTAAAGATTGTCGTTACGGCGTTTCAGGTCGATTGTACAGTTGCCTTGGGCGCAGACGGTTTGGCCGCCTTTCGGTTGCAAAATCCAAGTGGCCATGAAGTGATGCTCAATCATACCCAGCCAGCCGGTTTTGGTTTGACGGGCGTATTCGGCTTCGTTTTTGCCGGATTTGGCATCGTCATCCAAGTCTGAAAAATCGACCTTTTGGAACTTCTCTTCAGGGGTGTATACCACTGGGCCGACATAAGAATGGGTGAAGTAGCCTTGGCCTTCCGGTTCGCTGCTGTCGCGCACGACATTGTAGTTGGCCGACAGATTGACCGGATGGCCGGTGCTGTTGGTAACGTCAAAGCGTACGTTTACCACGTAACTGTCTTTAGTGAAGGTGTACACTTTATCGACTTTCAGGCCATTGGTTTCCGGCGCGCTCAGACGTACTTCGACCTTGCCGCCGTTGAGCGTGTAGTCTTTTTGTGCGGCGGTAAAGCTGACACCTTTTAAGATATTATTGCCTTGCGCATCCAGCAGTTCGGACTGGGCAACGTAAGTGTATTCTTTGCTGTCGTTAAACAAAACGAAGTTTTTGCTTTCGTCACCGGTGGCTTGGTATTTCAACAAAGTCATTTGTCGCAAATCACCGCTTTTTTCATCGATTACAGCTTTCACGGTATCGGTGGTTACGGTAATCGGTGTGGCGGCGGTAAGCGCGGCTTCATTTTGGGCAACGGCTGCTTGCTGTTGCTGCTGGGCGGCTTGTTGTGCCGGTGTCGGTTTTGGTGATGGGAACAGTTTTTCCCAGCCCATCAAAATCAACAAGGCGATGGCAAAAAATGCCATAAGTCTTTTGAAATCCATAAAAATTCCCGGAATTGCTGGATAGGTAAGTTAAAGTGCTGAATATTGCTTCAGACGGCATTATATAGAAATCACTGAGAAATAAAAGGAAATCATGCCGATAAGCGATGATTTTCATGAAGATCGGTATGAGGAGAATCCCATATTTTCAGACGGCATCTATATAATGAGCGGTAAAACGGGAAGTAAAGTGAAAGAAAGAGAATCCCGTTTTATGTTGATGCTTAAGGCACGGGGTCGCGGCCGGAGCCGCCGAAAGGGTGGCAGCGGGCGATGCGTTTAAATGCCAACCAGCCGCCTTTAAGGGCGCCATGTTTCTGCACCGCTTCCACAGCATATTGCGAACAAGTCGGCGTGAAGCGGCACCGCGGTGGAATGAGCGGGCTGATGGCATATTGGTAAAACCGAATCAGCAGCAGCATCATTTTAGCCAAAGGCGAGTTCATCGGCGTTTCCGAATCATGAGTTGGGCGAGCTGGTCGCGGGCTTCGGGCGCATTGTCGCGCGTAAACAGGCGCCGGACCTGCACCACATAATCATGCGGCGGCAGTTGGCTGCGGTGACGGCGGAACCAATCGCGGATCACACGTTTCATGTAATTGCGTTTGTTGGCGCGTTTGGCGGTTTTCTTGCTGACCACCAAACCTAAGCGCGCATGACCCAAGCCGTTGTCACCGGATTGCGAAACATGCAGCAAATCGCGGCTTTTGCAGTTTCTCAACGCAAAAACGGATGAATAATCATCCGTTTTTAATAAGCGATACTGCTTGCCGAAACCGTAATTCAAGATTAAACAGCCAAGCGTTTGCGGCCTTTGGCGCGACGGGCAGCCAATACTGCGCGACCACCGCGGGTTTTAGAGCGAACCAAGAAACCGTGGGTGCGTTTGCGTTTGGTAACGGAAGGTTGATAAGTGCGTTTCATGTCTTTTCCTAAAAAATCGGTAGAATTAAACTGTGAATTACACCCCAATTTCAAGCTTTTGTCAATCAATATGGCGACTTCGTTTATTCGGGAGGCTGGAATGTGTTGGATTTAACATTCATTAGAAGTAAAGCCGGATTAGGGATATGTACGGTTAGTGCGATGAAGAAGGATAAAGCAGCCGATTGTGGATAAAAATTTGATGCGGTTGTGGATAAAATTCAGTATAATCGTTCAATCTGTATATGCTTACATAGATTTCAGGCCGTCTGAAAACAGTGTATTATCAAGCTGTTCCCTTTCTTTCAGACGGCCTTTGCTGTTTTCTGCACCTTTGTTTTCCCCAACTGTTTCACGATTTGAGCCATTCCATGACCTTAGCTGAATTTTGGCCGCAGTGCCTTTTGAGTCTGAATCTGACCTTACCCGCGCAACAATTCCAGCAATGGATTGCACCGTTGACCGTGGGCGAGGAAGGTGGGGTGTGGGTGGTGTATGGCAAAAACCAGTTTGCCGTCAATATGTTGAAAAACCAGTTTGCTGCCAAGATTGATGCCGTTCGTGCGCAATTGGTGCCGGAACAGGTTCCGCTGGTGTTTAAAGTCGGCGTAGGGCAGAGTTACATCATGGCGGCGCAGCACGATGCGCCTGCAGCAGAGAATCAAGCGGCGGAAGTGGCGGAAATTCCGGTACGGCAAGAAGTCAGCGCTGAAGCTGTTGAAGCGAATTTAGCCATGCTGTCTGAACAGGCTGTCAAGCCGACACCGAAAAAATCCGCTGCCGATATTTTAGCCGAACGTTTGAAAACTCTGCCGGAAAACAAAGCAATGCCAGAAGCAGCAGAAGACAAACCCGCGCCCGGCAAAATTAAGCAGGAAGTGCAGCGTGATGCAGAAGAAGCGCGTTATCAGACAACTAATTTATCGGCGGATTACACGTTTGATACTTTGGTGGAAGGTAAGGGCAACCGAATTGCCGCCGCCGCCGCGCAATCAATTGCGGAAAATCCGGGCCAAAGCTACAACCCGTTTTTCCTATACGGCAGCACCGGTTTGGGTAAAACCCACTTGGTGCAGGCCATCGGCAACGAATTGCTGAAAAACAAGCCCGATGCCAAAGTGCGCTACATGCATTCCGATGACTACATCCGCAGCTTTATGAATGCTGTGCGCTCGAATAGTTATGATGTGTTCAAGCAGCAATACAAGCAATACGATTTGCTGATTATCGACGATATTCAGTTCATAAAAGGCAAAGACCGAACGATGGAAGAGTTCTTCTATCTGTATAACCATTTTCATAATGAAAAGAAACAGTTAATCTTAACCTGCGACGTTTTGCCCGCCAAAATCGAAGACATGGATGACCGCCTGAAGTCGCGTTTCTCATGGGGTTTGACGCTGGAGCTCGAACCGCCCGAATTGGAAATGCGCGTGGCGATTTTGCAGAAAAAAGCCGAATCTGCCGGCGTAAACTTGACCGAAGAAGCGGCGTTTTTCATCGCCAACCTAATCCGTTCCAACGTGCGCGAGTTGGAAGGCGCGTTCAACCGCGTCAGCGCCAGCAGCCGCTTTATGAACAAGCCGATTGACATTGATTTGGCGCGCGACGCGTTGCAAGACATCATTGCTGTACGCCATAAAGTGATTACCGCCGATTTGATTATTGATGCCACTGCCAAATATTACCGCATCAAAATCAGCGACATTCTGGGTAAAAAACGCACGCGCAACATTGCCCGTCCGCGCCAAGTGGCGATGAGTCTGACCAAAGAACTCACCAACTTAAGCCTGCCGTCTATCGGCGATGCTTTCGGTGGGCGCGATCACACCACTGTAATGCACGGCGTGAAGGCGGTCGCGAAACTGCGCGAAGAGGATCCCGAGCTGGCGCAGGATTATGAGAAGCTGCTGATTATGATCCAGAACTGATGTTCAGGCTGCCCATAAAGGCTTTGAACCTCAGCTGAAACCGAAATAGCTGTAATGCATTTTTTCAGACGGCCTGATTAATAGTAGGCCGTCTGAAACCGAAAACCAACAAAATCCAAACAAAATCCAAAGGACTTTCCCCATGCTTATTTTGCAAGCCGACCGCGACAGCATTCTCAAGCCGCTGCAAGCCGTTACCGGTATTGTGGAACGCCGCCATACCTTGCCGATTCTGTCTAATGTGTTAATCGAAAGCAGCAACGGCCAAACCAATATCTTGGCGACCGACTTGGAAATCCAAATCAACACCCACGGGCCCGAAAGCCAGGCGGGTGATTTCCGCCTCACCACCAATGCCAAAAAATTCCAAGACATTCTGCGCGCGCTGCCGGATAGCGCCATTGTGTCGCTGGATTGGGCGGATAACCGCCTGACCTTGAAAGCAGGCAAATCACGTTTCGCGCTGCAAACTCTGCCGGCGGAAGACTTTCCGTTGATGAGTGTGGGCGAAGACGTGAGCGCGGCTTTTTCACTGACGCAGGAAACCTTTAAAAACATGCTCTCGCAAGTGCAATACAGCATGGCGGTGCAAGATATCCGCTATTATCTCAACGGCTTGCTGATGCAGGTAGAAGGCAACCAATTGCGCTTGGTGGCGACCGACGGCCACCGCTTGGCGTATTCCGCCACCACCATTGAAGCCGAATTGCCGAAAGCCGAAGTGATTCTGCCGCGCAAAACCGTGTTGGAACTGTTTAAGCTCTTAAATCATCCGGGCGAAGCCATCAGCGTGGAATTGTTGAATAACCAAGTGCGTTTCCGCTGCAACGATACCGTGATTGTGAGCAAAGTCATCGACGGTAAATTCCCCGATTTCAACCGTGTGATTCCGTTAGACAACGATAAAATTTTCTTGGTATCGCGCAGCGAATTGCTAAGTGCATTGGAGCGTGCCTCGATTCTGGCCAATGAAAAATTCCGTGGTGCGCGTTTGTTCTTGCAACCGGGGCTGCTGAGCGTGGTGTGTTCCAATAACGAGCAGGAAGAAGCGCGTGAGGAATTGGAAATCGCTTATCAAGGCGGTGAATTGGAAGTGGGTTTCAACATCGGCTATTTGATGGACGTGTTGCGCAACATCCATTCGGATGATATGCAGCTTGCTTTCGGCGATGCCAACCGCTCGACCTTGTTCACCATGCCGAACAACCCCGATTTCAAATATATTGTGATGCCGATGCGTATCTGATGAAAATATATCCGTAAAGCCGTCTGAAATTGTTTTCAGACGGCATTTTTTATGGAATATTTGCATGCATAAAAGCTGAAATACTCAACAAAATCAGGTATAATGACATGTTATTTGCCGTTGCGTTACGGGTTTGGCCGGTATCGATTTCCGCCATGCCGAAGCGCACTTGAAAAAGTATTCAGACGGCCTGTTTTCTATTTAGTTTCAAAAAGATAAAGATTATGACCGACCAAAAACACGAAGAATACGGCGCAGACAGTATCCAAGTCTTAGAAGGCTTGGAAGCGGTGCGCAAACGCCCGGGTATGTACATCGGCGATACGCAGGACGGCAGCGGCCTGCACCACATGGTATTTGAAGTGCTCGACAATGCGATCGACGAAGCCTTGGCCGGTCATTGCGACAAAATCACCGTCACCATTCACGCCGACAATTCCGTCAGTGTGTCCGATAATGGCCGCGGCATGCCGACCGGCATCCACCCGAAAGAAGGCCGCTCGGCAGCCGAAGTGATCATGACCGTGTTGCACGCGGGCGGTAAGTTTGACAACAACAGCTACAAAATCTCCGGCGGCCTGCACGGCGTGGGGTGTCGGTGGTCAATGCCTTGTCTGATTGGGTGACCTTAATCATCTACCGCGACGGTAAAGAGCATTTTGTGAAATTTGTAAACGGCGCGGCGGAAAAACCGTTGGCCGAATTGGGGCATCGGATAAAAAAGGCACCATCGTGCGTTTCCGTGCCAGTGAAGAGACCTTCGGCAATGTCGAATACAGTTTTGATATTTTGGCCAAACGCATCCGCGAATTGTCGTTCCTGAATAACGGCGTGGACATCGAATTGACCGATGAGCGCGACGGTAAACACGAAAGCTTTGCCTTGAGTGGCGGTGTGGCCGGTTTCGTGCAATATATGAACCGCAAAAAAACGCCGCTGCATGAAAAAATCTTTTATGCCACCGGCGAAAAAGACGGCATGAGCGTGGAATGCGCCATGCAGTGGAATGACAGCTACCAAGAATCGGTGCAATGTTTCACCAACAATATTCCGCAACGCGACGGCGGCACCCATTTGGCGGCTTTGCGCGGCGTGATGACGCGTACTTTGAATGCCTATATCGAAGCTAATGAAGTGGCAAAAAAAGCCAAAGTCGAAACCGCCGGTGACGACATGCGCGAAGGCTTGACCTGCGTGTTGTCGGTAAAGCTGCCTGACCCGAAATTCTCATCGCAAACCAAAGACAAGCTGGTGTCGGGTGAAATCGGGCCGGTGGTGAACGAAGTCATCAACCAGGCTTTGACCGAATTCTTGGAAGAAAACCCGAACGAAGCCAAAATCATCACCGGAAAAATCGTCGATGCCGCACGCGCACGCGAAGCTGCCCGCAAAGCCCGTGAAATCACCCGCCGCAAAGGCGTGATGGACGGTTTGGGTTTGCCGGGCAAGCTGGCGGACTGTCAGGAAAAAGATCCGGCCTTGTCAGAACTGTATCTGGTCGAGGGGATTCCGCCGGCGGCTCGGCCAAGCAAGGCCGTGACCGCAAATTCCAAGCGATTTTGCCGTTAAAAGGTAAAATTCTTAACGTGGAAAAAGCGCGTTTTGAAAAAATGCTGGCCAGCCAAGAAGTGGCGACGCTGATTACTGCGTTGGGCGCGGGTATCGGCAAGGAAGAATTCAATCCGGAAAAACTGCGTTACCACCGCATCATCATCATGACCGATGCCGACGTCGATGGTGCACACATCCGTACACTGTTGCTGACCTTCTTCTACCGCCAAATGCCGGAATTGGTCGAGCGCGGCTATATCTATATTGCTCAGCCGCCTTTGTATAAAGCCAAATACGGTAAGCAAGAGCGTTATTTGAAAGACGAATTTGAAAAAGACCAATGGTTGTTGGGTTTGGCTGTAGATAAAGCCAAATTGGTTTCAGGCGGCCGCACCATCGAAGGCGAAGAATTGGCGCAAATCGCCAAGCAATTCTTGTTGGCCAAAGCCGTGATCGAGCAAGAAAGCCGCGTGATTGACAGCTTGGTACTCAATGCCATGCTCTATGCCAAGCCGGTGGATTTATCGACGGCGGAAAGCACCGATAAAGCCATTGCTGAGTTGGGCGGTCTGCTCAAAAATCAGGAAATTGCGTTGCAACGCATTGAAGGCCATCAAGAAGGCAGCCATTTCATCAAGATTACCCGTCAGTTGCACGGCAATGTTGCCATCAGCTACATCGAGCCGAAATTCTTGAGCAGCAAATCTTATCAAACCATCGTGCAAACTGCGGAAATGTTGGATGGTTTGGTCGGTGAAGAAGCAGTATTGCTGAAAGGCGAGAATGAGCAACCGGTTACTAGTTTTGAAGAAGCCTTGAATATCTTGATGAGTGCCGCGCAAAAAGGCATGAGCATTCAGCGATACAAAGGCTTGGGCGAGATGAATCCCGAGCAATTGTGGGAAACCACGATGGATCCGAACGTGCGCCGTTTGCTGAAAGTGCGCATTGAAGATGCCATTGCGGCGGATGAAGTGTTCGTGACCTTGATGGGCGATGAAGTCGAGCCGCGCCGCGCGTTTATCGAAAACAATGCCTTGATTGCGCAAAATATTGATGCTTAATTGATTTAATGTATCCAAATGCCGTCTGAAACACAATTTCAGACGGCATTTTGTATGTTATTGGCGGCATCGCATTCAACCGGTAAAAATGTAATTATTGCGTTAAATTTTAAGAGCCGATAGGTTGTCTGAATCCATTCATAACGTGGGGTATGATAATCAGTATGAGATTAAATATTTGTATTTAAAATAGAATAAAAGTTTATTTGGATGATTATCCTATTTATTTGATTTAATTTTTCGTAAAAATGCTGCTGTTGGCTGTGCTTTGTGTCACACTGTATGGGTCATGATAGACGATAGTTCCGGCTGAATATCAAGAGGTTAAAGCTGTTGTAAGATTAAAATTTAAATAGAAAATAATAATCTATCCTATAGTTTTAATAGCTAAATTATTCATGTATAGTCTGTATCATCGTAACAAACAGCAACGGGCGGCAGTCATCTCCGACCATGATAATAAAAGTCATCAAAGCAGCTTAAACTGAGCCTGCTTTAAAAGATTTCCATTCAATAACGTAATACCAAGGAGCAAAACCATGAATAAATGCCCTGTAAACCATTTGACTATGAGCAACGGTGCGCCGGTAGCCGACAATCAAAACAGTCTGACCGCAGGGCCGCGCGGTCCGTTGCTGGTACAGGATTTGTGGCTGAATGAAAAATTGGCCGACTTTGTACGCGAAGTCATCCCTGAGCGCCGTATGCATGCCAAGGGTAGCGGTGCATTCGGCACCTTTACTGTGACCAATGATATCACCCGATATACCCGTGCCTCTATTTTTAGCGAAGTTGGCAAGAAAACTGAAATGTTTGCCCGTTTTACCACCGTTGCCGGTGAGCGTGGCGCGGCCGACGCCGAGCGCGATATTCGTGGTTTTGCTTTAAAATTCTATACGGATGAAGGCAACTGGGATATGGTGGGCAACAATACGCCGGTATTCTTTTTGCGCGACCCACGCAAATTTCCAGATTTGAACAAGGCGGTTAAGCGTGACCCGCGCACCAATATGCGTTCTGCCACCAACAATTGGGATTTTTGGACTTTATTGCCGGAAGCTTTCCACCAAGTAACCATCGTGATGTCGGATCGCGGTATTCCTAAATCGTATCGTCATATGCATGGTTTTGGTTCGCATACTTACAGCTTCTGGAACAAAGCCGGCGAGCGTTTCTGGGTGAAATTCCACTTCCGTACCCAACAAGGTATTGAAAATCTGACCGATGAAGAAGCGGAAAAAATAATTGGCCAAGACCGTGAAAGCCATCAACGCGACCTGTATGAAGCGATTGAACGTGGCGAATTCCCGAAATGGAAAATGTATGTGCAAATCATGCCGGAAGCCGAAGCGGAAAAAGTGCCGTACCATCCGTTTGACTTGACTAAAGTATGGCCGAAAGGTGATTACCCGCTGATTGAAGTAGGTGAGTTTGAGCTGAATAAAAACCCTGAAAACTTCTTTGCTGATGTAGAACAATCCGCGTTTGCGCCAAGCAACTTGGTTCCGGGCATTGGTGTTTCTCCAGACAAAATGTTGCAAGCACGTTTGGTTAACTATGCGGATGCACAACGCTACCGTTTGGGCGTCAACCGTAATCAAATTCCGGTGAACGCACCGCGTTGTCCGGTACACAGCAATGCCCGTGACGGTTTGACCCGCGTGGACGGCAATTACGGCAGCTTGAAACACTACGAACCAAACAGCTTTGGTGTATGGCAAGAGCAACCTGATTTTGCCGAACCGCCTTTGAAAATTAATGGCGATGCCGACCACTGGAATTTCCGTGAAGATGATGCGGATTATTTCAGCCAGCCACGTGCGCTGTTTAACTTGATGAGTGATGTTCAAAAACAAGCCTTGTTCAGCAACACTGCCGCGGCTATGGGCGATGCGGAGGATTTCATCAAACACCGCCACATCCGCAACTGCTTTATGTGTGACCCTGCTTACGGCGAAGGCGTTGCCAAAGCTTTGGGCATGACCGTTGCCGAGGCACAAGCCGCCCGCGCGACCGACCCTGCGTTGGGTCAGCCGGGTTTGCTGTAATGTGGCTGGAAATCAGCGAGTGGATTATTCACTCAAAGCATGATTAAGTTTGATATGAGTAAAGGCCGTCTGAATGTTCAGACGGCCTTTTGTTTTATAGAACAATTTTGATTAAATTATTTCTCGACATAAATCTAAAACCAATAAACCAATCCTAGTTACTCAATCTGTGCGTCAGCGATTTTGTGTGTTTTTAAAATATCTTTAAATTCGCCAAACGCGCCTAAATTGATTTGAATATTTTGTTTCTCTATATAGATCATAATTTTTTGGTTTTGATGTTAGCAAACAAGCCAGAGACGCCTTTCGCCAATAGGTGTGCCCCAGGCCGAGATCATATTGGAACAACAAATGTTCTGCAACGAAGTGTCCAATCAGCGTCATATCGATATCGACCAAACAATTGGCACGAATTTTATTCGGTGAAGTTTGCTTGAGTGTGATGTTTCTGCTGCCGTTTTTCATCATGCCATTGATTTAAAATAATTTTCTTAGATTTTTATATTGGTTTTAAATAGTTTTCAGGCCGTCTGAAACTTCAGGCGGCCTTGTATTTGAAGGTGAAAAAACGTTCAGACGGCCTCAACCAAATATTTCCATTCGCCGTAGCCTTCTTCATCCATTTTATCCAACGGGATAAAACGCAGACTGGTGCCGTTGATGCAGAAACGCAGGCCGCCTAGTGCTTGCGGGCCATCGGGAAAACGTGTCCCAAATGCGAATCGGCCGCTTTGCTGCGCACTTCGATGCGATGCATATTGTGGCTTAAGTCTTCCAACATGGTAATGTGTTCAGGCACAATCGGTTTGGCGAAACTGGGCCAACCACAGCCGGAATCGAACTTATCTGCGGAGCTAAACAAAGGTTCGCCGCTGACAATATCGACATAAATACCCGGCTCGAACAGATGGTCGTAAGCGTGGGAAAACGGACGTTCGGTGCCACTTTGTTGGGTGACGTAATATTCCTCGTCGCTCAATTTTGCCCGAATTTCGCTTTCAGACGGCCTGCTGAATACACGCGGGGCGGCATTATCAGCAGATAAGGGTTTATACGCCAAACGAATGTCGATGTGGCAATAGCCGTTGGGGTTTTTGCCCAAGTAATCTTGATGGTAGTCTTCGGCAGGGTAGAAATGCTGTAAAGGCTCGCATTCGACTACAATCGGTGCGGCGTGTTGTTGCTGCTCGGCGGCCAAGGCGGCGCGGATAGCTGCTTCATCGTCCGGCTTGGTATAATAAATGCCGGTGCGGTATTGTTCGCCGACATCGTTGCCTTGACGGTTGAGCAAAGTCGGGTCGATGATGCGGAAATAGTATTGCAATATCTCGGCCAAGCTGATTTTTTCGTCGTCAAACACTACTTTCACCGCTTCGGCATGGCCGGTGTTGTGGTGGCAAACATCTTCGTAAGACGGATTTTCGGTACGGCCGTTGGCGTAGCCCGACACCGCTTCTACGACACCGTGAATGCGGCGGAAATAGGCTTCTACGCCCCAAAAGCAGCCGCCGGCCAGATAAATGGTGTGTGTCATTGTCATTCTCCGTTTGGAATTGAATGGCTTATATATATAAGGGCATTCCCTAAAATTCCTATTCGTTTTACAATTGCGGGCTATTCTTAAATTGGTGCCGAACTCATCAGGCCGTCTGAAAGCTCATGAAAGCTTATTTATTATGTCCATCGCTGACCCCAAACGAATTTTAATCATCAAATTGCGCCATCATGGCGACGTGTTGCTGACCACGCCGGTGGTGGCCGCCATCAAACAGCGTTTTCCCGATTGCGAAGTCGACATGCTGGTGTATCGGGAAACTGCCGACATCATCCGCGACAATCCCGAGATTACACATATTTTCAGCGTGGCCCGCGCGTGGAAAAAGCAAGGTCTGAAGGCGCAAATCAAACATGAAACCGATTTGTTCAAACAGCTTAAAGCGCGTCGTTATGATTGGGCATTTAACCTGTCCGACCAATGGCGCACGGCGTTTATTGCCAAATTTTGCACCGAATGTAGCGCGACTTTGGCTTATGGAAAGCGCGATAATGCGGCATGGCGGTTTTCCCATGATTTTATCAATCCTGATTTGGATGTGAACCATCATGTGATCGAGCGGCATTTGGCGGTGTTGCCGCCACTGATGGCGCGTGAAGATTGCGGCGAAGCGAAAGTGCTGCTCACCATCAGTGATGAAGCGCGGCAAAGTTGGGAGAACAAATTACGCCAACAAGGCTGGCGTGGCGAAGATTATGTGTTGGTGCATCCCGGTTCGCGTTGGTTGTTTAAATGCTGGGAAGACGGTAAAAATGCGGCAGTGGTACAGCTTTTGCTTAATCACGGCTGCCATGTGGTGCTCACCGCCGCGCCTGATGAAACCGAACGCAAAATGCTGGATGAGATTTTAGGCCGTCTGAATATTCCTGCCGGTGTGAAGGTATGGGATATGGGCGGTAAACTCAACCTGCGGGAACTTGCCGCTGCAATCGACGGCGCTCAATTGTTTTTCGGCGTCGATTCCGCACCTATGCACATTGCGGCAGCCTTGGATAAGCTACAAGTTGCTCTGTTCGGCTCGACATGGGTTGGCCGTTGGCGGCCGTATTCGGAACAGGCTGAAGTGGTGTGGGCAGGCGATTTCGGCGAATTACCGCACCCGGAAAGCATTAATACGGATGACAAAGCGCGTTTGCTCGGTGCGATTCCTTTGGAAGTAGTGTGGGAAAAAATCGCGGCAAAATTGGGCTTGCCGCGCTAGCCAGTATTTTGAGAACCAACAGGCCGTCTGAATATTCAGACGGCCTGAGACCTTTGCAAAACCCTATCTTTGGCACATTTCTTCGTTGCGCGCTGCTCGAAAGCTTGCCTATCTTCATGGTAGGTCTTCGCTTTCTGCGCTGCGACAACGTTGAACTGTACTCAAACCTAGGGTTTTACAAAGGTCTCAGCCTGTTGAGTTTCAGCGATCTTTCTCAAAACCGATATACGATTCGCCGCGCTGTTTACGTCCGCGCCATTCTTGGCGTAATGAGCCGTTGTTACTGCTGTTGCATTTATCCGAAGCGGTGGGTGCGTCTTGTTCCCATTGCCACGTCATTTGGCTGCCGTTGCTGCCAATCGGGTAAGAGCCGCGCAAACCGATAAAGCTGCCTTGATCGGCGATTTGGGTATGGGAAACAGGCTTGCCGTTGATTTTGGTGCGCGAGCTTTCTACGCCGCTTTTGAGTTCGCCGTAGATTTTCACTTCGGCATACGCCAGAGTGGGCAGGAGCAGGGCGGTTAGGATAAAGGCGGTGGATTTCATGATTTGCCTTTCGGGTGAAAAAAAATAAGATGGGGTAAGTATAACCGACTTGGCTGTAAAAGAATGACGGTTCAGTAAAGACCGTCTGAAAGGAAATGATATGGCTCACACAATCCGCGCTGCCGCCGTGCAGATGGTTTCCACTACTGACCCCGATACCAATATCCAAACCATGCGCCGTTTGGTCAAAGAAGCCGCCGAAAAAGGGGCTGATTGGGTGTTGCTGCCGGAATACTGGCCGGTTATGGGGCAGCAGGATACCGATAAAATTGCTTTTGCCGAAACATTGGGCGAAGGCAAACTTCAGACGGCCTTAAGTGAGGCCGCACGTGAAAACCGGGTGGTTTTGTTCGGTGGCACCATTCCTTTAACCAGCGATGAAGACGGTAAAGTGATGAACACCATGCTGGCTTACGGCCGCGACGGCCGGTCTTTGACGCATTACCACAAAATGCACTTGTTCGGCTTTTCCGGCTTGGGCGAACGCTATGCCGAAGCCGGCACCATCACTGCGGGCAAGGAAGTGCCTGATTGGCAGGTGGACGGCATGGGTGTGGCAGCGGGCGTCTGCTACGATTTGCGTTTCCCCGAATTTTTCCGCATGCAGGCGCCGTTTGACGTATTGCTGCTGCCCGCGGCTTTTACCTACACCACCGGCGCGGCACATTGGGAATTACTGTTACGCACGCGGGCAGTAGAAAACCAATGTTACGTTGTTGCTTCGGCTCAAGGCGGTAAACATGAAAGCGGACGGCGCACCTTTGGTCACAGTATGATTATCGACCCGTGGGGCGAAGTGCTGGCTGTGTTGCCGGAAGGTGAAGGTGTAGTGGCGGCGGATTTGGATGCGGGCCGTCTGAACAGCGTGCGTACGCGCTTACCGGCTTTGCAGCACCGTTTGCTTTAAATAAAAAAGGCCGTCTGAAACCGATTCAGACGGCTTGTTTTCCAACTTGAATCCAATGAATAAAAAAACATCCGCATTTTAGGCATTGACCCCGGCAGCCGCATAACCGGCTTTGGCGTGATTGACGTATATGGCCGTGAACACAGCTACGTTGCTTCCGGCTGCATCAAAACCATTCCCGGTGACGAACTGGCCGGACGCATCGGCGTGATTTGCGAACACATCAATGAAATCATTGATGTGTACCAACCGAATCAAACCGCCATCGAACAAGTGTTTGTAAACGTCAATCCGGCAGCCACGCTGATGCTCGGTCAGGCGCGCGGTGCGGTGATTGCGGCCATGGTGCTGCGTGGTTTGCCGGTGTATGAATACACGGCGTTGCAGGTAAAACAGGCGGTGGTCGGGCAGGGCAAAGCAGCGAAAGAGCAGGTACAGCATATGGTGGTGCAGATGCTGGGGTTGTCGGGTACGCCGCAAGCCGATGCGGCCGACGGTTTGGCCGTGGCGCTCACCCATGCGCTGCGCAATCATGGTTTGTCCAATCAAATCAACCGCAACGGTTTGCAGATTAAGGGCGGGCGGTTTCATGGTTGAGGCCGTCTGAAAAGATTGGATGTTTTCTGAAACCATATGAAACCATATAAGTGAGACTTTAATGTTAAACCATAGTTATGACAGGCGAAGCTTAAAAGCAGGCAAAAGAAAGGCGGCGCAGTTGCAGGTTCGGTCTCCGGGCGGATTTCCCTCACAGCGCAGAATTTTGGCAGCAGGCTTGAAGTCGCTGTCTTTGGGTAGCTCAAACAACGAACCTTTTATCCTGCCAAAATCCTGCTTCTTATTAAATTAAAGCAAGAAAAATTGGCATGTACGGCAGCACCAGACGGCCTGAAAGTGTCTCAAATCGCAAATTGCGGATTTTACAAACCTGCTGAAATTAAAGTAATACTTATTGATATCAATAAGTTAATTAGAAGCTGAAATCAGTTTGAAACTTTTATTATTTTTATTATTTTTTTCCTAACAAATCAGGAACAAGATCTGTTTTTTAGTTTCGAGTTCCTGATTAAATTTGTTTATTATTTTTATTGAAGGGGAGCATCATGTACGTTTTAGCAATGAAGACTTAACACGTGTCCAAGGCACTTTCGGTGTGATCGGTCAAGTGCGGGTTATTTAGTCGAACAGCAAATCAGCGGCGATAAATTTTCTCCGGCAAGCTTGCCACTTATGCTGCCGGAGGAGCAGTTGCAGGCGGAACCGCAGAGCCGATGGGGCATCTGGAGTTTCAACGGTACTTGCGGGTGGCAGCATCCGCGGTGTGGCAGGCAGACAAGGTTGGTAATGAACCGTGAAAAATAATCAGAGCAAGCTTTACTGTTTTGCTGGCAGTAGGCTGGGGCATATTGTAACTGTGCAACCGCCGTATCGAGAATCCCACATCGGGTGACGTGATTTTGATCATGGCAGCCATCGCTGTTTGGACTGTCCCCGTTCCTCAAACATCCCGGCAGAAAATTTTCTGTTCGCTGACTTATGGTGCCATATTCTTCTGCTATGCGGCAGTTTATCTGGCAGGAAAATACGGTATCTGACTTTACCCTGCTGTCAGCGGCAAAGCGCAAGCTGCACATTTCTTAATTGCCCATTGTTTCAGACGGCCTGAAAGGCCGCCTGAACGTATTTTCGACAGGCGTTTGTTTCGGTGGCTGCCTGTCATCATCCAAGACCGTGTATTCAGCATTCTGAAAAAGAGCGATATCAGACGCAACGGCGATTGATTTCAAACAGTTTGCTGTCAGGATTGTGCAAATACACTGATTTGAGTGCGTCCGACGCGCACATGCCATGGCTACTATAGTGAATTGAAATAAGAAAGGTACAAGGCGGCAAGGCGGAGACAGTACAGATAGTACGGCAAAGCTGCAGCCAACGAATATTTCAATTCACTATTATAGATATAACAGCCATTTATGTCGTGAAACCGCACCGCAAAGTCGGGCAGGTTAATTTGGAAAAATGTTTTTCCGAATGGAGCGGTGAAAAGCGTGAAGCTGTGTTGAAACGCCATTTTCAGCACATGGCCAAGCTGATGTTTGAGTACGGTCTTTATTGGTATGCGCCGGCAGAGAGGTTGCGCGGTTTTGTACGCTATGAAAACAAGCATTATCTGGATGATGTGCTGGCATCGGGAGAAAAAGTGATTTTGCTTTATCCGCACTTTACGGCGTTTGAAATGGCGGTGTACACGCTCAATCACAATGTACACCGCTATTTACATCAGTAAAAACAAAGCGATGAAAGGTAGATTCTAAAAGGCCGTCATGGGATTTTTAGAAACGATAATTTACGCTGAGAACGAATTCACGCCCACGTTCGTAAAACGGTACCCGTTGTTCTCCATCGGGGAAGTGCTGGCTGTGACTGCGGAATTTTTTGTCGGTTACGTTATTGACGGCAAAATTCACGTTCATGGTATCTTTTTTCAGCGGCTGCCAGTTGGCGTAAATGTCGTGTACGCCATAACCTGATTTGGTGGCGCGTAATGTACCTTTTCGGCGGGCGGTATCTGTGTACTTCGTGCTTTGGGCGTAGCGGCCAAGCCAACCGATTTCCAGCTTGGGATTTTCAAACCGGTAAGACAAGCCGGTCAGCCATTGGCGGCCGGTGTTCCAAAAATAAAATGAGCTCTCATGGTGTTCATCTGCCAATGGGGTTTCACCATACCAAATGTCGTTGCCCTGTATTTTGGGTTTGGTGTGTGATACGCCTACGCGTGCGGTTAAACCGCCGTTGCGGTAAGACGCGTCCAATTCATAGCCGTTCATGTTCAGGCTGCCGTTGTTGAATACTGCACCGCGTTTGCTGACGGATGTTTTGCTGATGTTTGCCCATTTGTAAATAATTAAATCGTCGATTTTTTGACGGAATACGCTGCCTGAAACATCAAAGTTTCCTGTTTTCCATTTGAAGCCTGCTTCCGCACGGCGTGCCGTTTCCGCTTTTAAATCGGGATTAATATCCATTACTGCGCCTGCCCGTTCGTTTGCCAGCAAAGCCTCGTTCAAGCGCGGTGAACGGCTGGCTTGATTGAGTGTTGCCAATAGGGTGAGATTGGGATTGGCTTCCCAAATCACACCCAAGCTGGGATTGATTTGCCCCGCTTTGGCTTTGCGTGCGGCAGGGTTGTCGCTGGCTGAAGTCCAGTTAAAATGGTCGTAACGCAAACCGGTGGTTAAGGTAATGGGGACAAATCCCAAATACCTTCCGCGTACACGCCGATATCGGTTTTGCGTTCGGAGTGGGGGTAACGTTCAAAATTTTCAGCCACGTGGCTTTATCAGACGGCACGGAGGTCTCGCGACGGTAGTTGATGCCGTATTTGAGTGTGTGCTTATCAAAAATGCTGCTGGTAAAATCCGCATTGCCACCTATGGCTTTTGCGGTAGTTTTTTCGCCTGTGTGCGAGACATTTTTACCGCTTTCCCAATCTTTGGGCGGTTTGATGTCTTCGGTGCGGATTTGGAAGGCGTTTATATCCAGTTTATTGATAAAGCCGATATTGTGCCCTGTGTACTGTGCATTCAATGTTTGCTCTTTTTGCTCCGCTCCCGGGAAGCCGCGGTACTCATCGGTACGGAATTCCGCTTTATTGCTGCGCGAACCTTTTTGATATTCTTGGCGGTAACTTAAAGAAGCGGTATGGTCTGGATTAAAATCGTAGCCGATTTTTGCCAACAGACCGCGTTGGTTAAGTTTGCTGCCTTTTTGGAGTTCGCCGCCGCTTTTGTATTCGCCGTTATTTAGAAAATTGCCTGCAATCAGACCGCTGAAACCGTTTTGGTAGGTGTAGGCCGCCAAACTGCTGTGGTGTCCTTTGTTGCTGCTGTAACCTGCACCTACACGGAAACCAAAAGGTTTGTCATCCACCAACAAATCTTTCGCATCAACCGTTGTCGCCCGAATTACCCCTGCGACTGCCCCTATCCCGGCACTTGCCGAACCGGTGCCTTTTTCTACATTGATGCTTTTCAACAAAGCAGGATCGAGCTGAAAACGGCTCTGGTGGTGGAAAACTTTGGTGGATTGGCTGGTGTTGTCCACGTCCAACACGATTTTGTCCTCCCCTATCCCACGAATACTGTAGTACTGTGCTACGCCATTGCCGCCACCTACAGACATACCTATTTGATTTTTCATAACTTGTTTCAAATCGGTTGTATTAGTTTGGTCAAGCCGTTTGCGTGTTACTTTAGTGGGAACAGCAGTACCCATCACAACAATGGGCTCTAATGCTACCTGTTCGTTTTCGGTTTCTGTTTGAGCCCAAGTATTTGCCGGCAGCAACGCACATATAGTGGCGGAACAGATTAATTTGCGTTTCAGTAGCAATGGTTTCATGGGTATATCCTTAAATAAATGATAATCATTTTTAAATAGTATAGAAGAGCAGCAAATTCGTCAAGTTGTGTCTATAAAAATGACTGTGAATTTAGCAGTTTGCTCCATTAAAATACGTTTCTACTGTAGATCGGCCTATGCTTCCAAAACGGAACCCTGTATGGGGATATGTTACTCACGTATCTCATGGATAAAGGCTGTCTGAAGTAAAAATAGCATACGGTATTGAAATTTTCAGACGGCCTTTGCTGTTATAATGATGCCACTTCATACACAGGCCGTCTGAAACATGAAATTTGCTTTTTTTATTTTGTATCTGGTGCAGCTTCTGCCGTTTAAGCTGATACACAAAATCGCCGACGCAGTGGGTTGGCTGGCGTATTATGTCGTGAAACCGCGCCGCAAAGTCGGGCAGGTTAATTTGGAAAAATGTTTTTCCGAATGGAGCGGTGAAAAGCGTGAAGCTGTGTTGAAACGCCATTTTCAGCACATGGCCAAGCTGATGTTTGAGTACGGTCTTTATTGGTATGCGCCGGCGGAGAGGTTGCGCGGTTTTGTACGCTATGAAAACAAGCATTATCTGGATGATGTGCTGGCATCGGGCGAAAAAGTAATTTTGCTTTATCCGCACTTTACCGCCTTTGAAATGGCGGTGTACACACTCAACCAAGATGTGCCGCTGACCAGCATGTATTCGCATCAGAAAAACAAAGCGGTGGACGAGCAGATTTTAAAAGGCCGCCACCGCTACGATAATGTGTTTCTGATTGGCCGCACGGAAGGCCTGCGCGCAATTATCAAATATTTGCGCAAAAGCGATGCGCCTTTTCTCTATTTGCCCGATCAGGATTTCGGTCGCAATGATTCGATTTTTGTCGATTTTTTCGGCGTTCCGACGGCCACGATTACCGGTTTGAGCCGCATTGCAGGTATGGCCAAAGCCAAAGTGATTCCGGCGGTTCCGTTTCGTGAGGCGGATAATACCGTGACTTTGCGTTTTTACGAACCGTGGGAGGATTTTCCCAGTAGGGATGTAGTTGCCGATACCCAACGTATGAACGACTTCATCGAGGAGCGCGTGCGTGAAATTCCTGAGCAATATTTCTGGCTGCACAAGCGTTTTAAAACCCGTCCGGAAGGTGAAGCAGGCTTTTATTGATTACATACAGTTGCAAAAAATAGAAGGTTCGGTGACTGCCGAACCTTTTTTATTTCTGTTTGATCGAGCAGAAAGTGAATGTTTATTTGATGTAGGTATGTAATTAAAGGAGGGTAATCCCCTTTATTTAAAGCGATAAACAGGCCGTCTGAAAGTTTCGGATTTATTTTTGTCAAATAACTGAAACATTTAAGTTTCATATTTATTGAACATTTAATCAATATATTAAATTAAATATATTTTAAAAAAAACAACATATTATAAAAAAATAAATCGAATTTAACGTTTCATTATATGATAGGTAAGATTTTATAAAAATCGGCATTTTATATTTTTAAAATAAATTATAGAAATTATTTTAATATTTTTAAATATTCAGAGAAATATTATATTTTTAGAAGGAAAAGCGAATTTTTCAAAAAAAGACTTGGCAAGTGCGTTAAAAACGCGTAAATTTCACTACATAAAGTTACAAGATATTCAGCCAAGCAAGTTTTGAATATCGTCAAGTTCCCTTAACGGGCGTTTTAGCGGCAAGATTCTGCCGATGAAACGACTGTTTATTAATGCAGAGTTGAGCTGCATTAATAAAGCCGCAGGCGAGAGCCTGTATTGTTTGTGAAGCGTAAATCTCTGATTTGAGGTATTGAGGCAATCCTGTGGGGGTTGCCTCTTTTTTATCCACGGCTTCGTGTCACAATGCCCATATCCTGACCCAAGGAGCATGCCATGACCCCGATACTCGCTTTTGATATTGAAACCGTTCCCGATGTCAACGGCATCCGTTTGCTTTACGATTTACCGCAAAGCGTGCCGGATGACGAAGTAGTGTTGTTTGCCCGACAAAAACGGCGCGCACAAAACGGCAGCGATTTCATGCAGCACCATCTGCATCAAGTGGTGGCGGTTTCGTGCTGTATGCGTTGGGGCAGCGAGAAAATCCATGTCGGTACCATCGGCGAAATCGAAGACAGCGAAGAGACGGTGATTGCGAAATTTTTCGAGCTGATTGAAAACCATACGCCCCAGCTGGTGAGTTGGAACGGCGGTGGTTTCGATTTGCCGGTATTGCATTACCGCGCCCTGATACACGGTATTGCCGCCGCGCGTTATTGGGACATGGGCGAGGGCGATTTCGGCGACAGCCGCGATTTCAAATGGAATAATTATATCAGCCGCTATCACAACCGCCATTGCGATTTGATGGATTTGCTCGCGCTGTATCAACCTCGTGCCAGTGTACCGCTGGACGATATGGCCAAGCTGTGCGGTTTTCCGGGTAAATTGGGTATGGACGGCAGCCAAGTTTGGGAAGCATATTATCAAGGCCGTCTGAAAGACATCCGTGATTATTGCGAAACCGATGCCGCCAATACTTATTTGATGTATCTGCGTTTCCGCTTGATGAGCGGTGCTTTGGACAGCGATGAATACGAAGTCGAAGTCAAGCGCATGAAAAATTATCTCAAGGAGCAAGCCGAGGATAAACTGCATTGGCAGGAATTTGTCGGCCAATGGCGATGAATGTTTGAATCAGGCCGTCTGAAACGGAATCGGTTTCAGACGGCCTGAGACCTGTGCGAAATCCCTATCTTTGGCACATTTCTTCGTTATGCGCTGCTCGAAAGCTTGCCTATCTTCATGATATGCCCTCGCTTTCTGTGTTGCTGCAACTTCAAATTGCACTCAAATCTAAGGTGCAAAGGTGTCGCCCTTTTACTCCCAACGCTTAATCAGGTAAACTCGTTCTTTTATCCATGCTGTCGCCTGTTATGTCTGCCATCACCCCACTCAAACAAATCACCCTTATCGGCGTCGGGCTGATCGGCGGCTCGTTTGTGCTGGATTTGAAACGCTTGGGGCTGGTGGAAACTGTGGTCGGCATAGATCTAAACCGAGAAAATCTTGACCGCGCATTAGAACGACGCGTGATTGACGCCGCGTTTACCGAAATCAATGCCGAGAGCATCGGTGGGGCGGATTTGGTGTTGATTGCCACGCCGGTATCGACCTTGCCGATGATTTGCCAGGCCATTAAGCCGTTTTTGTGGGCGGATGCGCTGGTGTCGGATGTGGGCAGCACCAAGCAAATCACTGTCGAAGCTTTCCGCACTTATCTGCCCGAACATTTGCCGCGCTGTATCGCCGCGCACCCGATAGCCGGTTCCGACCGTCATGGCGCATTGGCAGCGCAATTCGGTCTTTATCAAGACAAAAAGCTGATTATCACACCGCACGGCGACGAGCATTCAGACGGCCTTGAGCGGCTTGAATCGCTGTGGCAGGCAGTGGGCGCAAAAACGTTTCGTTTGAGCGCTGCCGAGCACGATGCCATTTTCGCCGCCGTGTCGCACATGCCGCATTTGTTGGCCTTTGCTTTTGTGCACGAAATTTTCGACCACCCCGACGGACAAGCTTATCTGAACTTCGCCGCTTCCGGTTTCAGAGATTTCACCCGCATTGCTTCCAGTCATCCGGCGATTTGGACGGACATTTGCTTGGCCAATAAAAACAGCCTGCGAGATTTAATCGGCGGTATCCGTCGGCAATTGGATACTTTGGAGCAGCTGCTGGCAACCGGAAACAAAGCGGCGCTTTATACTTACTTTGAAGAGGCCAAAAGCACACGCGATGAGTGGTTGAAAGGACAGTAGGTTTCAGGCTTTCTGAAAAATCCGAAAAACGAGAAGGCCATCTGAAAGAAGTAAATTCTTTCAGATGGCCTTTAATCTAACCACTCAACCCGGTTTGCCATCGGCGCGCGGGCGAATCAGCCAAGGAATGTATTTCCACGCGTAAAGCAGTAGGGCGGCGGCAAATAGTGCGGCCGACAAGCGGATGCTGTGGGTGTAAGCCGTGCCGTGAACGAAGGTAGCCAAAATGCGCACCAAAGTTGAAATAATCATCAACCAAAACGCGACCGGCACTGATTTCGGCGGCGGGTAAATCGCATTGCCGGTGTGACCGAGTGCCGTACGCGCCATCATGCCCAAGGTCAACACGCCGATGCCGCCCACGCCGATTAAGTGTACACCCAGATTCAGGAAAGACGGCGTAAAGTAGGAAATGCCGACCGCCATTAAGCCCAATCCGGTGAAGAAATAGCCGGCGAACAAAATCCACAGCATCGGCTCTTTCAACACATTTTTATGCCACCAGCGATACACCTGCACCAAGTTGATAACGCCAGCCGTAAAGGCAAATAAGGCAGCCAGCGGCAACAACATTTGGTGCGCCATCAACATGGCAGTCAACATGGGCAGCCACAAAGATGCATGGCCAACCCATTGCGGGCTGGCGATTTGCGGAATATTTAAGCGTTTGGATGTAAAAAACGAGATAATGCGCATGCCGATTAAGCCGATGAAACCGGCCACCATAATCAGACCGGATTGCAGGCCGACCAATAAGGCAGCGGGGTCAAACGGGCTGAGTTGGCGGTGAAAGGCGACATGGGTGCCACCCAGCACGAAGATGGCAAAGACGACGGCATAATTGCGCTTGTTTTGGGTACGGAACACCGGCAACGCCATGCACACCGCACCATACCAAAAGAAAACTGTACCGAAAATACCGCTGGCCGCCGCTCCCCAACCGGGAATAAACGCGGCAATGCGTGCCAAAAGCCAAAACGCGGTTAAGCCGGCCAATACCGCGCCACGGGTCGGCGGCTGGCTGGTCCAAGTGGCAACGGCGGTGAGCAGAAACGCAATTACCACCAAGCCTGCGTAGCCCCAAATCATTTCGTGCGCGTGCCAGTAAAAGCCGGGCAGCTCGGGTGTGCCTTGATAGCCGAAGCCCCACAGTAAAATCGACAAGGCGCCGTAAAGGGCGGCCAGCGAGTAAAACGGGCGGAAAGCCATGGCCCAAACGGGGTGTTTGAACAGTGCGTTCATGGTGGTTCCTTGAATTATTATGGTGGATAGTGGATAGGCCGTCTGAAAAGTTTCAGACGGCCTTATTTGTCCGCTTAGGCCGTTGCATCGTCTAAGTAAGGCTCAACGGCAGGGAAAAGCTCGCGCTCTTCAAAGCGGGCATGGTCGCGCAGGGTGGTGGCCAATTCTTGATTCCATGCCTCGCTGGTGTAATCGGGTTGTGCCATCATTTGGCGCAGTTTGGCGTGGTCGTTTTCAAAACGTGCGCGCAGTTCGGGCGCAATATTCCGCCAATGCGGCGCGAACTGGTTTTCTTCTTCTTGGAAATGTTGCGCCAATTCAACAAAATGCGGTTCGATTTCGGCTTGATGGCTTTCAGATGGTGTGCGCAAAATACGCACACATAAAGAAAGAGAGTGATGGTGTTCGCGCGAGAGTTCAATCAGCGCGGGATGGCGTTTTAATGGTTTCATAATCGGCAGCTCGTGTCGGATTTTACTGGATTAATTTATAAGTTTCATATATTATGAAACTTAACTTCATATAAAGTCAAATACATACCGCCCCAACTGCATGATAAAACAATAGGGTGGCTGATTTTAAATAACAAATACAACCCGATTCAGAACAGAGATTGTTATGTATTTAACCCAACATACAGATTATGGGCTACGCGTTTTAATCTACACCGCGATTAACGATGATGCATTGGTCAACATCAGCACCATTGCCGATACTTATGGTATTTCTAAAAGTCATTTGATGAAAGTGGTTACCGCTCTAGTAAAAGGCGGCTTCCTGACCAGTGTGCGTGGAAAAGGCGGAGGATTAAAGCTGGCTATGACTGCAGACAAGATCAATATCGGTGCTGTGATACGGCATTTGGAACCTATGCAGTTGGTTGAATGTATGGGAAACAACAATGATTGTCTGATTACACCTTCTTGCCGTTTGGCCGGTATCCTTGGCGGCGCGATTAAATCGTTTTTCAACTATCTCGATGGTTTTACACTGGAAGATTTGTTGAACAAGCCAACCTATGATTTGCTGTATTTTCCTAAAATCGACATTTTGCCCGAGCAGGAAGTAGTAGAGACCATGCCGACTACTGTGTCTGATGAAGTTGAGTGTGTGCCGGAATAAAGTGGCGCAGCCGAATATTCGTATTGATGTGGTGAACTAAATTCAAATACCGCCACCTAAACGGATTAAGTTTTAAGTTGGCATGAAAGACGTGACCGCTGTACTCCGGTAAATCCATATCCGTTCCAACGGCTTTATTCCCGATACGTTATCGGAAATAAAGCCGTTTTTGTGGGTTGATATGAAAGTAAGTATTACCTTTATTTTAAATATCTGATTTTTAAAGTAGTTGTTTGAATATTAGTAAGCCTGTCAAAGGGCGGAATTGTGTAGAAATAAGTTGCAAACAGGAATAATTGCTATTACCATGCGCATACTATGAAAAAAGATCGAATTTTAAACCCCACGGTGGTCGCCGTGGTCGCTCTTTTGCACATTGGCTTGATGTCTTTATTATGGAAAGCCCATAAGCTTGACATTGTTGACGTGACGCATATCGAGTTTGTTGAATTAGGAGATTTAGGTGGCGGCGATGGTGCACCGGAAGGTGCCGGTGCGCCTGCTCCGGTGCAGGCTCCGCCGCAGAAGCCTAAACCTCGTCCGGGGCCAAAACCTAAGCCGAAACCGGTAGAAGAGGCGAAGCCCGTGATTAAGCCGGTGATTACCAAAAAAGCAGACGCGGATATGCAGCAAACTAAAGAAAAACCGAAACCGGTCAAAAAAACCAAACCAAAACCCGAGCCTAAGCCGGAACCTAAGCCCGAGCCAAAACCTGAACCCAAGCCTGAACCCAAGCCTGAACCGAAACCGGCACCAGATCCTAAACCCGAAAAACCGGTGGAAAAAGCCGGCGGTAACGCGTTTGAAAAAGCGGGCAGCGAGACCGGTAAAGGTGGTTCGTCTGCCAAAGGCGAAAGAAAAGGCAGTGGCAGCGGTTCAGGCGGTAAAAAAGGTGAAAGCGGCTCCGGTGACGGCAGCGGCACGGGCGTCGGTAGTGGTCCGGGCAGCAGCCGCAGCAATCCGGTGCAGGCCACCGGTTCGATTCCGACCCCGCCATATCCTTCTTTATCACAAGAGAATGGTGAAGAAGGTACTGTTGTGTTGAATGTGTTGGTGGCGCCGGGGGGTAAAGTTATTTCGGTATCGGTTGCCAAGAGCAGCGGTTCGTCACGTTTAGACCGTGCCGCGCGCAATGCAGCAAAATCCGGCCATTTCAACACCAATGTGTGGACCAGCTACCGTGTGCCGGTGCGCTTCAGCTTGGGCGGATAAGCCGTCTGAAAGCAGTCATGCGGCGGCCTAAGGCTAAGCAGGCCACCGCCAAATCTTTCATTTATTTATTTGATTTTGGAAAAACCATGAATTTAGGATTAGTGTTTCAATCGGGCGATTACGTCTTAATCAGTGTATTTTTATTGATGGTCATCATGAGTATTGTCACGTGGAGCGTTTTGATCGTGCGCGTGGTTAAGCTGCGCAAAGCTAAAGCAGGTAATGCTGCTGCTAAAAAAGCGGTAATGGATTCGTTTACTTTGAACGATGCCGTGCAGAAAGTCAGAAATATTGATGCGCCGATCAGCATGCTGACCGCTGATGCCGTGCGTGCTTACGACAATTATCGTCAAAGCACCACCAAAAC
This sequence comes from Neisseria weixii, assembly GCF_002327085.1. Lineage (GTDB taxonomy): Bacteria > Pseudomonadota > Gammaproteobacteria > Burkholderiales > Neisseriaceae > Neisseria > Neisseria weixii. The sequence continues at coordinate 402,312 of NZ_CP023429.1, forward strand.
CTTAGCCAACGCATTGCCGCTGAATGAATTCTTAGCCGGCCAAATCCGCACCAGCATGAATCAGAGCATGCGTCAATTTGACGGTGGCATGACTGCTTTGGCATCGATTGGCGCCACCGCGCCGTTTATCGGTTTGTTCGGTACCGTTTGGGGTATTTACCACGCGTTGATTAACATCAGTGAAAGCGGCCAAATGAGCATCGCTGCGGTAGCAGGCCCGATTGGTGAAGCCTTGGTGGCGACTGCGGCAGGTTTGTTTGTGGCGATTCCGGCGGTGTTGGCTTACAACTTCTTAACCCGCGGTAAAAAACGGTTTCCCAAGACTTAGACGCTTACGCGCATGATTTGCACGTTCGTCTGTTGAATCAAAAGGATTAAAATATGGCATTCGGTTCAATGAATTCCGGTGATGAAGACGCGCCGATGTCTGACATCAACGTGACCCCTTTGGTCGATGTGATGCTGGTGTTGCTGATTGTGTTTATGATTACCATGCCGGTGCTGACGCATTCGATTCCGTTGACGTTACCGACCGCTTCGGAGCAGGCTGTCCAGAAAGAGAAGCCTGCGCAAAAAGATATTTTACGTTTAACCGTTGCGCCGGATGGCAGCTATTATCTAGGTGCAGAATCAGATAGTAAAGTGACTTTTGACGGTGTAACGGCCCGTTTGAAAGAAGAAAAGTCAAAAAACGAAAATACTATTTTGGCTATCGCTGCGGATAAAAGTGTAGCATATGAGTATGTTGAAAAGGCGCTCGAAGCTGCACAAATTGCCGGTATCAGTAAAATCGGTTTTGTCACAGAAACCAAAGCAGAATAACAGTTGGAGAGCTTCGCAAAAATCTCCGCCCATCTATTTAATAGGCCGTCTGAAAGAATAATTGAACTAAAACTTTGAGTGTTTAGTCTAAACTTTCAGACGGCCTGTTTGTATGATTTGAAAGTCAAAATTTTGCAACATTAGCCGACTAAAATAAGCCTGCCTGATGAAGAAGGAGTACAAACATGACCTTATTGGATGTGAGTTTATGGCTGATGGTTGCGGTTTTGTTGTCCGTGCTGCTTTCCATCGCATTTGGTTTGGTGCACATGGCCGTAATGATGGCTACGCAGCAGGATTTTTGATTTGAAAAAAAACAATGGAAAGGCCGTCTGAAACGTTTCAGACGGCCTTTTATGCTGCCGGATTAAGCTGATTTATGCTCGGCAGCATCCTGCAAACGTGATTCAAAATTGCTTAAGTCAATACCTGCTTTGGCCGCGGCTGCTTTGGCTTCGGCAACGCTCATGCCGTTTTGCACTTGATGGTATGCCCAGAGCAATAAGCTGCGTGTGCCGGTGCGGCAGTAGGCCAATACGGGCTTGTCGGCTTGCTGTACTAAATCTTGGAATACGGCGACATCGGTGGCGGAAATACCAGCCGCGGTAACAGGCTGGTGCTTGAAAGACGTAATGCCTTCTGCCGCCAACCATTGTAGAACCTGCGCGGTAGAAGGTTGATGGTCTTCTTCGCCGTCGGGGCGGTTGCAGATAACGGTTTGAATGCCCAAACGGGCGGCCTCTTCTGCATCTTGTTCCGACAGTTGCGGCGACACGTATAATTGTTCGCTCAATTTCAAAATAGCCATGATTCCATTCCTTTTATCAATTGTTCAGACGGCTTTTATCAGGCCGTCTGAAAGCTTAGCGGTTAAACAACCATTTATCCAGCCAATCTTGATTAGTGACTTTCAACAAAGCCGTATCTGCTTCCGCGGCTTGCACGGTAATGTGCGTTTGTTGCAGCACGCCGCTGCGGAAAAAGTGCAGCGTGGCGTGTTCGCCGACAGCCAATTGCGCCCATTGAGCGGCCAAGTCGGTGCAGGCATAACCGTTGAGCGCGATGATTTTGTCTTGCGGACACAAAGCCGCGTTTTCCGCGCTGCCGCCGTTGAACACATGCGTCAGCGTAGCGCTGTCCCCGCTTTGTTTGAAACGCGCGCCGAAATCACCGGCCGGTTTTACGCAAATTGCTTCGTCTGCCAAACCGCCACCGTGGCTGCGCGGCAAAGGCTGCCAGTCCAATGCCACGCCGACATGTGCCAAGCATTCTTGTAAGGGAAGGTCACCGGTGCTGTATAAGGCCGTCTGAAAAAACGATTGCAAATCCAAGCCGGTGATTTGCCGGCAGCGTACTTGCCATTGTTTTTCGGGAATACCTTGGCCGGTGTTGATCCAATCGCGGTAATGCTGCTGCATGACACTGTCTAACGAATGTTTGCCGCCGCTTTTTTTGCGGATCAGCAAATCCAGACACAATGCCGCCAGTGCGCCTTTTTGATAATAGCTGACGATGGCGTTGCTGCTGTTTTCATCTTGTTTATAAAACTTGTTCCATGCGGTGAAGCTGGATTCGGCCAGGGTCTGTTTCAGACGGCCTTTGGTTTGCTGCACACGGGTAATTGATTGGCCGAGCAGGTTTAAATATGCATTGCTGTCAATCACGGCGCTGCGTACCAGGAACAAATCATCATAATAAGAGGTAATGCCTTCGAACGCCCAAAGCTGCTCGGTGTAGTTTTCTTGGTTGAGATTGTAAGGCACAAATGCTTCGGGCTTAATCGATTTCACGTTCCACGCATGAAAATATTCATGGCTGAACAGGCCGAGCAATTGGGTGTAGGCTTCGTTGGGGTTGCTCATATTGTGCGACGGCAGGCTGTTACGGTCAGCCAGAAGGGCGGTGCTGCTGATGTGTTCGAGGCCGCCGTAGATGTTGCCGCCGACGTGCAGCATAAACAGGTATTCTTGAAATGGCGCCGGTTCAGGGAACATCGCCAATTCGGTTTCGCAGATTTTTTGAATATCGTTCACAAACCGTCGGCGGTCAAACTCGCGGTAAAAGCCGCTCAAGGCAATACGGTGCGGAATGCCGGCAGCGGTGAAGTCTAGAAATTCAATCCTGCCCATTTCGACGGGATGGTCGATTAAATTAGTATAAGAGGCCGTCTGAAAATGCCGTGCGGCGGTTTGGGGCAGGGTCGTGGCGATTTGCCATTGGCCGGGGAAATCTTGCAAAGTAACGCTGTGCGGCAAGTTTTCAAAGCCATGAATTTTCAAAAACAGGCAGGCACCGTCGAAGAAGCCCCGCTCAGTGCTTAAAAATGCGCCGCGAACAGATAAATCAAAAGCATAAACGGTGTAGCAAATTTGCCACTCGCCTTTTGAACCGTTTGCGCTCCACTTATTCTTGGTCAATTGCGTCAATGCAACAGCCTCTCCATCACAAGAAGCACTTAGCTGCGTGATGTGTCGGGAGAAATCACGAATCAGATAGCTGCCCGGCACCCAGTTGGGCAGACTGAATTCAATAGGTAAATCATTGTCTTGATTGAAACTCAATGTAATTTGATATTCATGGCTTAAGGTCTGGAAGGAAATTTTGTAATTAATCATATCTATTGCTTGGTTTGTTAAAATTAATGAATTACTTTGATATGCAGTGTCAGATATTTAATTTACATCAAAAAGCCTTTAAAAAAACGATGCTTGAAAAATCTGAATACCTTTTACCGGAATGAGTTTAATTTGACTAATTGATTATTAAATAAATTTATTTTTAAAAGAGTAAGGTTGACGGAGTAGAATAAATGTAATATTGCTTGGCTCAATCCTGTATATATGTTAAATTTAGAAAAAATTTACACTTTGCCTTAGTGTTTTTTGTGGGAACGTAGGAAACATTCGGGCAGGTAAAACAAAAATTTTCAATTCCCATAATTTATGGAGACTCCCATGGACACACAAACTTATAACTACAAAGTGGTGCGCCAGTTCGCCATCATGACTGTAGTTTGGGGCATTGTGGGTATGTTGGTCGGTGTGATTGTCGCTGCCCAATTATACTTGCCGGCTCTGAATTTATCTGAAATCGGACCTTGGTTCCACTTCGGCCGTCTGCGTCCATTGCACACGAATGCGGTGATTTTCGCATTCGGCGGCTGTGGTCTGTTTGCCACTTCTTATTATGTGGTACAGCGTACCTGCAATACCCGCCTGTTTGGCGGCTGGTTGGCATCATTTACCTTCTGGGGCTGGCAAGCCGTTATTGTAGCGGCAGTCATTACATTGCCGATGGGCTTTACCCAAGGTAAAGAATACGCTGAGTTGGAATGGCCAATCGATATCCTGCTTACTTTGGTATGGGTGGCTTACGCGATTGTATTCTTCGGCACCATCGCCAAACGTAAAGTCAAACACATCTATGTAGCCAACTGGTTCTATGGCGGCTTTATTTTAGCCGTTGCCTTGCTGCATATTGTGAACAACATCAGCATTCCTGTCGGCTTTATGAAATCTTATCCTGTGTATGCCGGCGCCATCGATGCCATGGTTCAATGGTGGTATGGCCATAATGCAGTGGGTTTCTTCCTTACTGCAGGCTTCTTGGGCATGATGTATTACTTCGTTCCGAAACAAGCAGGCCGTCCGGTTTACTCTTACCGTTTGTCTGTCGTTCACTTTTGGGCATTGATTTTCACTTACATGTGGGCAGGTCCTCACCACTTGCATTACACCGCATTGCCTGACTGGACACAATCTTTGGGTATGGTCTTGTCGCTGATTCTGTTCGCGCCGTCTTGGGGCGGTATGATCAACGGTATTATGACCTTGTCTGGCGCGTGGGACAAACTGCGTACCGACCCGATTTTGAAATTCTTGATCGTTTCCCTGTCTTTCTACGGTATGTCGACCTTTGAAGGTCCGATGATGTCGATCAAAACCGTTAACGCCTTGAGCCACTACACCGACTGGACAGTTGCACACGTACACGCCGGTGCATTGGGTTGGGTGGGTTTTGTGACCATCGGTTCGATTTACTACCTGATTCCGCGCCTGTTTGGTAAAACCCAAATGCACAGCGTGAAATTGATCGAAGCACACTTCTGGATTGCAACCATCGGCGTGGTGTTGTACATCGCTGCGATGTGGATTGCCGGTGTAATGCAAGGTTTGATGTGGGGTTCGTTGAATGACGACGGTACTTTGACCTACTCATTTGTTGAGTCTGTAAAACGTACCATGCCTTATTATGCAATCCGTGTAGTAGGTGGTCTGATGTATTTGGCTGGTATGTGTATCATGGCGTACAACGTTTACCGTACTGCAATCAGTGGCAAACCTGTTGAAGCTGAGATTCCTGCGGTTTCTCAACAACACCACTAAATAACAAGAAAGTAGGCTACCAAATGAAATTACAACAATTAGCTGAAGAAAAAGTCGGCTTTCTGATTATTTTCACTGTAATTGTGATCAGTTTCGGCTTATTGATTGAAGTTGTGCCTTTGTTTGGCACGAAAGCAGTCATCGAACCTGCTCCGGGTGTGAAACCTTACAATGCGCTTCAAGTAGCGGGTCGTGATATCTATGTGCGTGAAGGTTGTTACAACTGCCACTCACAAATGATTCGTCCTTTCCGTGCAGAAACCGAGCGTTACGGCCATTACTCGGTTGCCGGTGAGTCTGTTTACGACCGTCCGTTCCAATGGGGTTCGAAACGTACCGGCCCTGATTTGGCACGTGTTGGCGGCCGTTATTCTGACGAATGGCACCGTATCCACTTGCTGAATCCGCGTGATGTGGTTCCTGAGTCTAACATGCCGGCATTCCCATGGTTGGCGCGCAATAAAGTAGACGCTGAAGCAACTGTGGCGCGTATGAAAGCATTGCGCGCCGTAGGTACGCCTTACAGCGACGAAGAATTGCAAAAAGCGCCGGAAATGTTAGCTAACAAATCTGAGCTGGATGCAGTGATTGCCTACTTGCAAGGCTTAGGCTTGGCATTGAAAAACGTAAGGTAACATCATGGATATTAACTGGATTCGCTCACTTTTCACGCTGCTGATTTTTGTCAGCTTCATGCTGGTCATCTATATTGTGTTCAGTCGACGCAATAAGCAGAATTATGATGAAGCAGCCAGAAGTATTTTTGATAATAATGAAGATGCGTCTGATAAAAACGGGCGATAACCGGTTAATCCGTGGTCACGGAGCAAAAGAATGAACACAACATCCCAATTTACCAGTAATTTCTGGAACATATACATTGCCGCCATTGTCCTGCTCAGCTTTATCGGTTTGGCTTGGCTGCTTTTCTCACAAAATGTGGTGAAACAGCCGAAAAAAGGTGAAGAAGTTGAAACCACAGGCCATGAATGGGACGGTATTGAAGAATATAACAATCCGTTGCCACGTTGGTGGTTTTGGTTGTATGTCTTCACTTGGATTTTCGGTGCCGCTTACTTGGTGCTGTATCCGGGTGTGGGCGACTGGAAAGGTATTTTGAATTGGACCAGTCACAACCAATACGAAAAAGAAGTAGCCAAAGCAAACGAGCAATACCAACCGCTGTATGCTAAGTTTGCCAAAATGCCGATTGAACAAGTGGCGAAAGATCCGCAAGCACAACAAATCGGTAAAAACATGTTTGATACCTACTGTATCCAATGTCATGGTTCGGATGCCAAAGGTTCTAAAGGTTTTCCTAACTTGACAGACCACGACTGGTTGTGGGGTGGCGAGCCTGAGAAAATCTCTGAAACCATCGAAAAAGGCCGTACCGGCGTGATGGCTGCATGGGGTCCGCAGTTGGGTGAGGAGCGCGTGAAAGACGTTGCACACTATGTAATGTCTTTGTCTAAAGGTAAAGACCAATATGATGAAGAACGTGCTGCCCGCGGTCAGGCTTTGTTTAGCGGCCCACCGGCCAACTGTTTCACCTGTCACGGTGACAAAGGTCAGGGTATTCAAAGTTTAGGCCCTAACCTGACCGATGACGTTTGGTTGTGGGGTGGTACGCAAAAAGCGATTATCGAAACCATTACCAGCGGTCGTCACAATCAAATGCCGGCATGGGGTAATTTCTTGGATAAAGATAAATTGCACATCATGACCGCTTATGTTTGGGGTTTGTCTAACAAAGACGGTAAAGCACCGGCGAAAAAAGCAGAACCAGCTGCCGCTCCGGCACCGGCTGCTGCCAGCGAAGCTTCCGCTCCTGCAACTGAAGCAGCTTCTGCTGCCAGTACACCTGCTGCGACTGACAATGCTGCACCGGCCGCTGACGTTGCTGAAGTGACTTACAATGCAAACGATGGCGCAGTATTCTTCTTTGCAACCGGTAAAAGCGATGTAGCTGCTAATGCGGAAACGGTAGCGGCTGATTTGGTTAAAGCTGCTAAAGAAGGCAAGCGTTTGGTTGTAAGCGGTTATACCGACAGCACCGGTAACGCTGCAGCGAATGCCGAATTATCTAAAAAACGTGCCCAAGCAGTTCAGGCATTTTTTGAAGCACAAGGCGTAAAAGCAGAAAACATCGAATTGCGTAAACCTGAAAACACTACTGCCGCACAAGGCAATGACGCTCAAGGTCGTCGTGTAGAAGTGAAATTGGAAGGTTAAGCTTCTGATGAGAAAGCCACTCGAAAGAGTGGCTTTCTTTTCTTAAATCATCCGTTTTTCAGACGGCCTTATTAAGCGAATCAGGTATAAAGCCTACAAGGTTGTTTGAAAAATCGGTTATAATCAACCCATTTTAGAGGCCGTCTGAAAAGACGGTTTTCTTATGATTTTACGCGGTTCGTAACCCTCCCGCGATACCAAAACTAGGAATCAATATGCACAATCCAAAAGCCTTGGTCATTTTTTCCGGTGGTCAAGATTCTACTACCTGTCTGCTTCAGGCGATTCAAACGTATGGCCGCGCCAATGTCCAAGCCATCACTTTTCACTACGGTCAACGGCATTCCATCGAGTTGGAACGTGCGCATTGGATTGCCCAAGATTTGGGCATTGCGCAAACCGTGTTGGATTTAAGCCTGATGCGGCAGATTACCCATAATGCTTTGATGGAAGAGGGCGCAGACATTCAGACGGCCGCTAACGGCATGCCGAATACGTTTGTCGATGGGCGCAATGCCTTGTTTTTAATGTATGCTGCTATTTATGCCAAAGGTCAAAACATTAAACACATCATTGTTGGCGTTTGCGAAACCGATTTTTCCGGCTATCCGATTGCCGAGATGTGTTCGTCAAATCCATGAACGTTAGCCTCAATTTGGCGATGGATTATGATTTTCAAATCCACACGCCTTTGATGTATCTCACCAAAGCACAAACATGGGCACTGGCCGATGAGTTGGGTTATTTGGATTATGTCCGTGAGCAAACGCATACCTGCTACAACGGTGTGGTCGGCGGCTGCGGTGAATGTCCGAGCTGTGTATTGCGTGAACGCGGTTTGCAGGAATATCTGGCGGGCAAACAGGCCGTCTGAACACATTCTTCTTCATTCTCTCCATAACAAAAGCCGTCTGAATGCTCAGACGGCCTCAAAGAATACATCATGAAAATCACCAAAATCTTTTCTTTCGATTCATCACATATGCTTGATGGTCACGATGGCAAGTGCCAAAACGTACACGGGCACACCTACAAACTCGAAATCACCGTTTCAGACGGCCTGATTCAAGGCGGTGCCAAAGACGGCATGGTGATGGATTTCACTGATTTAAAAACCATTGTCAAACAAGAAATCATCGCCCCCTTTGATCATGCCTTTATCTATGATGGCCGCAATGAGCGCGAAAGCCAAATCGCCGCTTTATTAGACGGCTGGAACATGAAAACCTTGCGCTTAAATTGCCGTACCACCGCCGAAAACATGAGCATAGAGATGTTTGTGCGATTAAAGCACGCCGGCTTAAAAGTGTGCAGCGTCAAGCTCTGGGAAACGCCAACTTCCTGCGCTGAATATGAGGGAGCATGATGGTATCAATTGAGCCTATTAATCCGCAATACCGTATTGTTGAAATATTTGAAAGCCTGCAAGGCGAGGGATACAACACCGGTATGCCCGCTATTTTTATCCGCTTGGGCAAATGTAACTTGGCTTGTTCGTGGTGTGATACGGATTATCTGTGCTTTGAAATGATGAGTCTGCACGAGATTTTAGGCCGTCTGAAAAACCACCGCGCGCGCAACATCATCATTACCGGCGGTGAACCAACTATTCAGCCGCATTTGGATACCTTGCTCAATGCGCTCAAAGCAGCAGGTTATTATTTGTGCATGGAAACCAATGGTCTCAATCCGGTATCGCCGCAAATCGATTTTGTCGCCACCAGCCCAAAAGCATGTTACGCAGATAAATATGCCAGAAGCTGTATTGAAAAGGCCGATGAAGTGCGGGTGGTTGCCGACGGTGATGTGTTGGCCTTTTGCGAACAAATCGAGCAGAAAATCCAGGCCGAGCATTTTTATTTGTCGCCTTGCGAGCGAAACGGCGAAATGAATATTTACGACACCATCCGCCAAATAGGTTTGCTCAACAGCCGCACCAATGCGCTTGTACATTGGCAATTAAGTGTGCAAACACATAAATGGGCAGAAATGGAATAAGCGCTGAAATTCATAATCAATGCCGTCTGAAGTACATTTCAGACGGCATGATGTGTGTTTAAGGGTAGATGAGTATTGAGATGTAGTTCTTTTATAGTATCTCTTCAGAAATTTTAATTATTTTATGAATATTATTTGATAATCAAATAATATTTATGAATACTTTTAATTCATTGTTGAAAATACATCAACATTTATGTTTAACCATAGCAGACAGGTTTTAAAAATATTTTCGTATCCGATCTAATACTTTTGAAGTATTTATAATAATATATTAATTTTTCAAATAATTCTTTGCATTTTGATGGGTTTATCTAACAGTAATCAGAAAAAACTTGACCGCTTACATAGGATTACGTAAAGTAATCGGCATAATAAGTAAATTGGTGTGACCAATTTTAAACAAGGCTTCCTTAATAGCTGCAGGTTTAAGAGTGAATTAAGGCAAGCGTTTTTTATTTGGTTGTCTTGATTGAATGCTTTACACGTAATACAAGGATTTTTGTATGGCACTTTTTCTCAGTATTTTCCCCATCGTCCTGCTGATTTGGCTGATGGTGAAAAAAAACAGTATGCCTTCCTATATCGCGCTGCCGATTGTGGCGCTGTTGATCTATGTGATCAAAATCGCCTATTTCGGCGATGATTTTATGCTGCTGAACGCCACCGCCGCTTCCGGCCTGGTATCGACTTTAACGCCGATAACCGTGATTTTCGGCGCAATTATGTTCAACCGCATGATGGAAACCACCGGCTGTATCGACATAATCCGCAAATGGCTGGCCAACATCAACCCGAATCCGGTGGCGCAGCTGATGATTATCGGCTGGGCGTTTGCCTTTATGATTGAAGGTGCTTCCGGTTTCGGTACGCCTGCCGCGATTGCTGCGCCGATTCTGATGAGTTTGGGTTTCAATCCTTTGAAAGTGGCCATTTTCACTTTGGTGATGAACTCGGTTCCGGTATCGTTCGGTGCAGTCGGTACGCCAACCTGGTTCGGCTTCGCTCCGTTGAATCTGACGCCGGAAAACATTCTCGAAATCGGTAGGCAAACCGGTATCATGCATTTCTTCGCCGGTTTCATTATCCCGGTCATCGGTCTGAGCTTTATCGTGCCGTGGGCGGAAATCCGCAAAAACATCGTCTTTGTGTACATCAGCATTTTGGCCTGTACCATTCCTTACGTGGCTTTGGCGATGATCAATGAAGAGTTTCCATCATTGGTGGCCGGTGCGATTGGTCTGTTGATTTCCGTATTTGCCGCCAATCACAGTTGGGGCTTGAGCAAAGACTATCCGAAAGATACGAATGTCGAGAAAGTACCGTTTGTCCAAGTTGCCAAAGCATTGGCGCCATTGGGCATGCTGATCGGGATGTTGGTCATTACCCGTATCAAACAGCTTGGCATCAAAGGCTTGCTCACCAGCAGCGAACCGTGGTTCAGCTTCTCGCTGCCGGGATTGAGCGACATTACCGTTACCCAATCGCTGACGATTGTGTTTGGTAATATTTTCGGCGAAGCCGTATCGGAAAAATACCAAACCCTGTATGTCCCTGCTTGGATTCCGTTTGTGATTACCGTATGGATCTGTATCCTGCTGTATCAAACCAAATTCAAAGATGCGTGGGCATTCTATGTCGGCACTTTCAACCAAACCAAAAAACCGTTGCTTGCCTTGATGGGCGCGCTGATTATGGTGAAACTGATGATGGTCGGCGGCGATGATTCGATGGTAAAAATCATCGGTAAAGAATTTGCGGCGATGGCCGGTGACAACTGGATTTACTTCTCGCCTTATTTGGGCGCCATCGGTGCATTCTTCTCAGGTTCGAATACCGTATCCAACCTGACCTTCGGTCCGATTCAGCAGCAAATCGCCTTGGATACCGGCTTGTCGGTGACGCTGATTTTGGCTTTGCAGTCGGTCGGTGGTGCTATGGGCAATATGGTTTGCATCAACAACATTATTGCCGTGTGTAGTGTATTGGGTATCGACAAATCCGAAGGCGCAATTATTAAGAAAACTGTGATTCCTATGACGATTTATGGGGTGATTGCCGTCTTGGCAGCGCTGATTTTCTTCATGTAATCGGGTTACTAAAACCATCAAAATGCCGTCTGAACAGTTTCAGACGGCATTTTTTATTTTGGATATGATTGGCCGATGAAATTTTGAGAAGGGAATAAATATAGCAAATAAACTTATTTATCGATACACGCCTGAAATAGCCAATCCACATCCGCCATTCTCAGCCGATTCCCAACACCTTTAATCCAAGCCCGAATCCAAGCCCGCTTTTTCTCTATCTGATTCAGATCGGGACTATAGGGCGGAAGCCATAACACGGTATGCCCCTTTTCCTTCAGCAAGGCTTCTGCCTTACCCTTATGAAACGCCGCATTATCCATCACCGCCACACTGTTTTGCGGCAGCTCCGGAATCAAAACCCGCTCCGCCCAAGCGTCAAATATCCGGCGGTCAATACTGCAACCAAACAGCCCGACGGCAAACAGTTTGCCGTGAAATAACGCTCCAACGGCATTGGTCTGATGATGCCCCTGCCAATCATGAAGCGCATAACAACGCCGGCTTTTTGGCGCATAAGCGTAAGGCCGGTAACAGGATTTTCCGAATCAGCTCCCGTCTGAACAAACAACCGGACGGTTACGGCGGATGTAGCGGTGCAGTAACTTCAGGAAGTTTTTTCTGAGCCTTCTGCCGGCTTTCGGATGGCGGTTGGTCTTTTTTTTGCAGCTGATGCCGTATCGCTTTAATGCTTTGTGTATGGCGGTATGGGAACAGCCAAAGCGTTGCGCTCTTTCACAGCAATAGGCATCAGGATAACGCCCGACATCTTCGAGCAGTGCCTGGGCGCTGATTTTGCGGGTTTTCCGTTGCTTTGGAGGGGCTTGGGGAGCCGGAGGGCGTCTCCAAAGCGTGATGGTGGAGATGGTGATGCCGGATTCTTTTGCGGCTCTGCGAACCGTCCTTGACGGAGTTTTTTGAGTACGGGTTGTTTGAAGTCTTCTGAACAGGCCATGGGGAATTGTATCGGAGAATATGTTTATTTGCTATATTTGCCGATTTCGGCGTAAGAAGGGGTTCCGTTGGCGTATAAACAGACGTGCGTGCCCGCTTCGGCGGGTATTTGCTGCAAGCGGGCAACCACGTCATCAGGAATGCGCCGGGCGGAATACAGGCTGCGGTTGGGTTGGCGGCGTGCAATTTGGGCGGCAAGCGGATTAGGTTCAACGGCTTGTTTTTCCAAATGAATGCGGATGCTGCCCGTGGTTTCGTTACTGTGGACTTGGGTTGCATAGCCTTGCTCGCCCGCGGCAAGTGCAAGGTTTTCGGCGGCACAGTCCAAGCTGATAAAAAGCTCTCTGTTGTCGCCGTCTACAATCGGCAAGGCGCGGCGTAAATCGGGCGTTATGCAAATTGTGCCGTCGTCTTGTATGTCGAACCGCCAAGGCTGGGTGTTGTGTCCTGACGGGGCGAGTGTCGCTTGGGCAATAAGTTTGGTGTACAAATTGTCGGACATAGGCGTCTTCCTTACCGTGTTTTCAGCAGCACTACAAGCGGGTGCCGTCGCAGGTTTGTGAATTTACTTTAACATGTATCCTTTTCCCTTTACAAAATTCCGGGAAAGTTTGACTGCTTGTGAGCCATGCAAAAACAAACAGGCCGTCTGAAACATCACTTTCAGACGGCCTGTTCACGCCAAACCATGGCGTTATTGCCTTAGATACGGGTCAGCTTTGCCCAAGCAAAGCGTAACCGTACGCACGCTTGCCGGGCGCATGGCTTTTTTTAAACATTCACAGTCTGTCGTATGATTACGCCGTTTGCGGCGGCTTAACCGTACCTACAGGGCTACAAATACTTTTCTGCTTCTCTGATAGTCAATTGGGACAAGCCTGCTTTGTTTTCGGCGATAAACGTCCGCACCCATTCGGGATTGGTTTTGGAATAATCACGCAAAATCCAGCCCATTGCCTTATTGATAAAAAACTCGGTTTGGTTGAGGTTGTTCAGTAAAATCCGTTTTAACAGATCTGGTTTAGTGTTCTCTTTGCGTAAAAGCTGATGGTTAATGGCCACACGGCGTAACCAGATATTGTCCGCCTTGCTCCACGCCAACATTGCGTCATCGACGGTTTGGCAGGGAAAGCGGATATTTCCAATGGTTCGATCCAAGTTATCCACCGTATCCCACCACGATTTGGTGATGACCAGTTTTTGCAAACGGGACAAATCCTGCTCGGTCAAAAACGACTGCATGATGCGCAAATAATCGGCGGCAATGTATTGAAATTCACGCTCCGGCAATGCCCAAAGGCGTTCGACAGCTTGCCAGTCAATATGCTTTTTCGCTTTCTCCTGCTTGAAATAGGCGGTGCACAATTTTTTCCGTTCGGGCGTTCGGATACCTAAAAACGGGAACTGATTCCTCATATACGCCGCCATCTGTACAGCTTGCCGGGTATTTTTCTTTTGGTACAGTTGAATGATAAGTTGTTCTAACATAATTGTTTTCTGTGACAGCGGAATGCCGATTTCTGCCGAAACACCGTCTGAAATTAATCTTTCAGACGGCCTGATTCAACAGAAACATTCACCCATCGCTTCCCAAAGCGTTTTGCAAAGTATCTGTTTGGGTGATTCTGCCGATGCGCGTATAGCGGTAATTGCTATGGAAGTTTTCGTAAAATACCACCAGCGTCTTGCCTTGGTAAAGCATGACATCGCCCGCATGGATTTGTCCTGCGCGTTTATCATCGCTCGGCAATGATTTGGGCAGGGCTGCAAATTTTTCATTGCCCAAATGGTCTTTCATGGATAATTCAAGCGGCAGTAATTCGGCGAACGCTTGGGCGGTGGGGTTGTTTGCCAGTTCTATCTCAAAAGGCTGATGATTGACGATGATGCGGGCAGATTGGGCGGTGGGTGTTTTCATGGTTTGTTCCTGTGCAGGCGGTGATTGGGCGTTTGCGCATGGCAAGCGTTGAGAAGCAGGGCGGCTGACAGCAGTAATATTTTCATTGTTTTTCCAATCCAATAGGGTTTCAGGTAGCCTGAAAATACATGCCGTCTGAAAAGTATATTCTTTCAGACGGCATGTTGCTTATTTCAAATTGGCTTTAAAAAACTGTTCGAATTTATCAAACGGAATTTTGCCTGCTTCGTTGTCGTATAAATCCACATGAGTGGCATCCGGTACGATATACAGCTCTTTGTTTTTACTGCCTAAAGACTTGAAGGCATCTTCGCTGAAGTAGCGGCTGTGCGCTTTTTCGCCGTGTACGATTAAGGCCGGTGTGCGCATTTCGGCGGCGTATTGCAGAATCGGCATGTTGATCAGCGGCAGCATGCCGGTTACCGTCCATGAGCCTTTGGGATCGGAATTGACGGCGCGTGGGTGGAAGCCGCGTTGGGTGGTGTAAAAGTCGGAATATTCGCGGATAAATTGCGCGGTGTCGGCGGTGAAATCTTCTTTGCGCAGGTTGTTGGCAGGCAGCAGGGTGGCATAGCCGTTTTGTGCCATTTCCCAACGGGCGTTGTTCATGTCTTGTTTCATTTTGTAGCGCGTCTCGGCATTTTGCGCGGCAATGCGGTCGTATCGGCCGTCGGGGTCGAGTGTGATTTCATAGCCGTTGGCCGCTACACGGGTCATGTCGTACATGGTGCTGGTGGCGACGGCTTTGACGCGCGTGTCGGCAATGGCGGCATTCAACACGAAACCGCCCCAGCCGCAAATACCGAGCAGGCCGATTTTTTCGCGGTCGACGAAGTTTTGCAGGCCTAAGAAATCAATCGCCGCGCTGAAGTCTTCGGTGTTGATTTCAGGCGAAGGCACGTTGCGCGGTAGCCCGCCGCTTTCGCCAGTGTAGGAGCCGTCAAAAGCGAGCGTGACAAAGCCGCGTTCGGCCAAGTTTTGCGCGTACAAGCCGCTGGATTGTTCTTTTACTGCGCCGAACGGGCCGCTCACGGCAATGGCAGGCAGACGGCTTTGGGCATTTTTCGGTACATACAAATCACCGACCAAGGTAATGCCGTAGCGGTTTTTGAAGGTGACTTTGTGGTGTTCGACTTGGTTGGATTTGGGGAAAACTTTGTCCCATTCTTGTGTCAGTTGCATAGTTTCTACGCCTTTAATTGAGGTGATGGTTATAGCCGAAGCTGCACCGGATAACATTAATGCGCCTGCGATGAGGGAAGAAGCAAGGGTTTTGAGGTTGTTTCGTTTCATGTTTTGTCTTATGGAATAATGTTTTTCAGACGGCCTTTTAAGATAATCAGTAGGCCGTCTGAAAAGCGTGGCCTTATCGATGAATCAATTGTAGGCCGCAGTTAATTTCATGTATATTCATAAAACTGGATTTGATAATTTCTAAAATAGAAATCATGTTGAACAAACTTGAAGCCTTGCGAATTTTCTGCACCGCCGCCGAAACGCTGCAATTTAAAGAAGCCGCCAACCGCTTGGCCGTGTCGCCGCCGGTGGTAACCCGCGTCATTGCGGAATTGGAAGATTATTTGGGCGAGCCGCTTTTCCAGCGCAACACGCGCCAAACCAAATTGACCGATTTCGGGCGAGAATTTCTGCCGCAGGCGCAGCAGCTTTTGGATGAAAGCGAGCGTGTGTTTGTCCCCGCCAAAAAACGGAAAGAAGAAGAGATGGGCGGCATGGTCAGGGTGACGGTGCCGGATTTGCCTGATGAAGAGAATGTGTTGCTCGAATTATTAGGCCGTCTGAAAGCCTATCCCAAGCTGGTGTTGGACTGGCAGAAAAATACCGTGCGGGTCAATGCGGTGGAGGCGCAAATTGATATTGGTGTGCGCATAGGCCAAGCACCGACAGACAGTTTGTTGATTGTGAAGCAATTGGGCAGCGTTCAGGAACGGATTGTCGCCGCGCCCGAATTGGTGGCTGAATACGGGTTGCCGAAAGATTTGGACGATTTGAAAAAACGCTACCCGCTCAATGCCGAGCATGATTTGAACAACGGCCGCTATTGGGCATGGTATTTCAACGATCAGCAAAGTTTGTTTCCGGCCAAACCGGTGTGCATCGGTAATACTGTACACAACACGCTGGCGGCGGCGCGCTCGGGCAGGGCGGTAGCTTATGTGCTCGATTGGTTGTGTGAGCCTTATTTGCGCCAGGGCGAATTGGTGGAATTATTGCCCGATATTCCAAAACAAAAATGGGTGGCGTATCTTTACCGGCCGCAACGCAGCGTTACGCCGACGCGGGTGCGTGTGGTGTTTGATATGTTGGCAGAAATTTTGGCGGCGAGGTTTCAGCGTGATTGAGGTCGTTTAAATTTTTTTCCGAATAAAAAAAGCCGAGACCTTTGCGAAATACCGGCCGTCCCATCCAAACGGTTACCTGAACAATCAGGTAACCGTTTTTTCATTTTCAGACGTGTTTCCCGTCCGTATTTCCCCAATCAGCCCCTTTATCGGGTGCACATTGCCCTTTTCAGGCAGCAGCAGGCACACGAAGCCTGCCGGCTGCCTTTGGCAGGTTCAGGCACACCGCTTTCAAATGGCTTTGCGCCGGTACTTTCCGTAAACCGAAATAACGCGCTCTTTTACAGCCGGATTTCCGGTGCGGCGTACCGAAGGTTTGCCCGGCCGCACAGCGCACTTCCGACAGCTGCGTATTGCGCTGTTTCTCCTGCTCCGTTAAAGGTTTGCCCCGCTGTGCCTTACGCATCATGCCGCCGGACAGCCGTTTGCTTTGCAGATGCTCCCGGTTGGCTTTACTGTCATACCCCTTATCGGCATAGACGGTTGTTCCGGGTGCGGTGCCTTCCGGCAGCGGTTCGAAATGGTTGCACTCACGGGCGTCGGCCGGGGTGAATCTGCCCTCTTTCTTCACCCGGCGCGCATCCTTGTCTTTGCCGGGCAGGGTTTCGGCAGTGATGCCGTTTTCATCGGTTTCGACAGCCTGACGCTGTTTGCCGCCGGCAGTTTGGATGATGGCGGCGTCAATCACTGCTGCCGGGGCTTTCTCTGTTTTTAAGCCTTTTTCGGTCAGCCGGCGGTTAATCAGTTCGGGAAGCCGGGCTAAGGCGTCATCCTGTGCCGGCCGGTTGCGGAAACGGCAGGGGGTGCTGTGGTCGGGTAAGGCGGGTTTATCAAAGCCGCAGAAGAAGCAGAAATCCGGACGGGTAGCCAGACAGCGTTCCGATTCCGGATCGGAAAGGCTGTGCCATTGGCCGGGCAATACGGCTTTGAGCACGGGCGGCAGCGGATAGGCGGGGCGGCCGCGGTGGCCGCGGATGTAACGGGTCTTTTGCCGGTTGGGCAGTTGTCCGACGGGCTGCCAATCGGGCAGCCGGTTAATTTTGAGCAACGGGCAGCTGTCGGTATGTTTACCCGTCATGATTCGGGCTTGTTGGTGGAAGAAGCTGCTCATAAAAAAAACTCCTCTGAATTCTTTAGGGGAATTTAGGGGAGTTTTGGGGTTTTTGCAAAGGTCTCAAGCCGTCTGAAAAGGAATGCTTTCAGACGGCCTTGGTTATTGCTGCTTCTATTAACCTTTAGCTTCATGTTAAGATTACTCAAGTTTTTTTAACCTTACAGCATGTATCATGAACTATACCGAATCTGCGATTGAGCAAAAATTTATCCAAAAACTGATTGACTTAAAATATACGCACCGCCCCGATATTAAAGATAAACAAACATTGGAACAAAATTTCCGCGAGAAATTTGAAAAGCTCAACCGCGTGCGTTTGACCGACAGCGAATTTGAACGCTTGAAGCTGGAAATCATCACCCCTGATGTTTTTGCTGCCGCCAAAATTCTGCGTCAAACCAATACTTTTATTCGTGAAGATGAGACACCGCTCAATTACACGCTGGTCAATATCAAAGACTGGTGCAAAAACGATTACGAAGTCATCAGCCAACTGCGTATCAATACCGGGAACAGTCATCACCGTTATGATGTGATTTTGCTGATTAACGGCATTCCTGTGGTGCAGGTTGAACTCAAAACCCTGCAAATCCCGCCGAAAAAAGCCATTGAGCAAATCATTGAATACAAAAACGATACAGGCAACGGCTACGGCAACAGCCTGCTGTGTTTTATGCAGCTTTTTATTGTCAGCAATGAAAGCAGTACCTACTATTTTGCCAACAATCAAAACAAACATTTTGCTTTTGCTGCGGATGAACGCTTTTTGCCTGTGTACCGTTTTGCAGATGAAGCCAACCGTAAAATCAACCATTTGAGCGATTTTGCCGATAAATTTCTGGAAAAATGTACTTTGGGCAGAATGATCAGCCGTTATATGGTCTTGGTGGCAAGTGAACAGAAACTGTTGGTGATGCGTCCGTATCAGATTTATGCCGTCAAAGCGATTGTGGACTGTATTCGCGAAAATCGTGGCAACGGCTATATTTGGCATACCACAGGTTCGGGTAAAACATTGACTTCATTTAAAGCTTCTACTTTGCTCAAAGATAATCCCGATATTGACAAATGCCTGTTTGTGGTGGATAGAAAAGACCTTGACCGTCAAACCCGGGAAGAATTTAACCGCTTTCAGCAAGGTTGCGTAGAAGAAAACACCCATACGCATACTTTGGTAAACCGCTTGTTGTCTGATGATTACGCCGATAAAGTGATTGTAACCACTATTCAGAAATTGGGCTTGGCACTCAAAGAAAATGGGGCATACCGAACCCAATTAGGCAGCCTGAAAAACAAACGTATGGTATTTATTTTTGATGAGTGTCACCGCAGTCAGTTTGGTGAAAATCATCAGGCGATTAAAAACTTTTTCCCTAATGCCCAACTGTTTGGATTTACGGGAACGCCGATTTTTGAAGAAAACGCCAGCTATAAACGCATTGATGGCACTGATGCTTTTTATCAAACCACCGAAGATATTTTTCAACAGCAGCTTCACGCCTACACCATTACCAACGCCATTGATGACGGTAATGTATTGAAATTCCACATTGATTATTACAAAGCAGAGGGTAATTCGAGTGTGCCGGTGAATCATCCTGTAACTAAGCAAGCAATTGTGGATTCCATTTTAAGCAAACACGATGCTGCCACAGACAGTCGCCGTTTTAATGCCCTTTTTGCTACTGCCTCCATCAATGATGCGGTGGAATATCAGCGTATCTTTAAACAAACGCAGGCAAAATGGCAGGCGGACAACCCTGATTTTATACCGCTTAATATCGCTTGCGTTTTTTCTCCGCCTGCCGAAGGCAATAAAGATATTGCCCAAATTCAGGCAGATCTACCACAGGAAGAGCAGGACAACCAAAGCGATCCGAACGGCAAAAAAGCTGCATTAAAAGCCATTATTGATGACTACAACTGGCAATACCACACCAATCACAGCATCAATGAATTTGACTTGTATTATCAGGATATTCAAAAACGAATTAAAGACCATCAGTATCCGACAAAGATTATCCGCACCAAGACAAAATTGATATCACTATTGTGGTAGATATGCTGCTGACAGGCTTTGACAGTAAATACCTGAACACGCTGTATGTAGATAAAAACCTGAAATATCACGGTTTGATTCAGGCATTTTCTCGCACCAACCGTGTTTTGAACTCAGCCAAACCCTATGGCAATATTTTGGATTTTCGTGGACAGCAAGCACAAGTAGATGAAGCCATCAAACGCTTTTCGGGGCAAGATCAAGAGCGTGCCAAAGAAATCTGGATTGTTGACCCTGCTGAAATCGTGATAGACAAACTACAAAATGCAATGACACGACTGCAAAATTTTATGTCTTCACAAAGCTTGGCGTGTGAGCCATCTGAAGCCTACAACTTAAAAGGCGACACGGCACGTGCTAGTTTTATCAATTTATTCAAGGACATACAACGCTATAAAACTCAGCTTGGGCAATACACCGATTTAAGCGAAAAACAGCAGCAAATCATTGAAAGTATTTTGCCGAATGATACTCAACGTGCCTTTAAAGGCGTGTATCTGGATATGGCACAGCAAATCAAATCGCAAATGGCTGGGCAAAAAGCACCGCTTGCACCTGAATTGGAGCAACTGGATTTTGAATTTGTGCTGTTTTCATCAACGATAATTGATTATGACTACATTATGAAGTTGATTGCCGACAACAGTAGCAAGCCAAGAAAACAGCAAATGAGCCGTAATCAGCTGGTTGAACTGATTGCTGCCAGCAGCGATTTAATGGAAGAAAAAGATGACATCATTGCCTATATTGACAGCTTGAAAGTAGGCGAAGCTTTGAGTGAAAAAGAAGTCAAAGCAGGTTATCAGGCATTCAGGCAGGCAAAAAATAATGAAAAACTAACCGCTCTTTCACAAAAACACGGCATTGCAGGCGAAGCCCTATCCGCTTTTATTGATGAAATTCTTACCCGAATGATTTTTGACGGCGAAAAACTTACTGACCTGCTCGAACCGTTGGAGTTAAGCTGGAAAGACCGCCGTGTCAAAGAACTGGCATTGATGGAAGATCTTGTCCCTTTGCTTAAAAATATGGCAAAAGGCAAAGAAATTTCAGGCTTGAAAGCCTATGAATAACACTTTTCTCAAAATAACGGACATGCTTATTTTGAGAAAAGCGATTTTCTCAAAATAACAAACTTCCTTATTTTGAGAAAAAGCGTTTTCTCAAAATAAGAGCTTGTGTTATTCTAGGAAAAACTCAAAGTTTTGAGGCAGTACGATGACATCAACACAAAAAATAGAAAACTTTATCGCTGGGCAATGGCAAAACCGCTATCAATACAAAAGTTTTGAGCCAACCCATATCAACACCTCTTGGATATGGGAAGAACCCAAAATCAACATGATGCTCGAGCGGGCAACCAAAGCACTGGGCGAGCTGAATGCCTTTTCTCTGATTGTGCCGGATATAGATCTATTTATTCAGATGCATATTACGAAAGAAGCACAAACATCAAGCAAAATTGAAGGTACACAAACCCAGCTTGATGAAGCTTTAATGCCAGAAGAACAGATCTTGCCTGAAAAAAGAGACGATTGGCGAGAGGTGCAAAACTACATCAAAGCAATGAACCAAGCCGTAGACAGCTTGAAAAGACTTCCCTTATCCAACCGCTTACTGAAAGAAACACACCATACGCTAATGAGTGGTGTAAGAGGCAGAGAAAAATTACCGGGGAATTTCGCAGCAGTCAAAACTGGATTGGCGGTTCTAGCCTGATGGATGCGGCATTCATTCCACCACATTATGACAATGTTGCGGAATTGATGGGGGATTTGGAATTATTTTGGCACAACGATGAAATTTTTGTTCCTCATCTTATCCGTATTGCGATTAGCCATTATCAATTTGAAACAATTCACCCGTTTTTAGATGGTAATGGGCGTGTTGGGCGGTTGCTGATTCCATTGTATTTAATCAGTCATAGCGTACTGGAAAAACCTTCTTTCTATATTTCTGATTTTTTTGAACGCAACCGAGCCAGTTATTACGATGCTTTGATGGCAGTACGTCTGCGTAATGATTTATTACACTGGGTGCTGTTCTTTTTAAACGGCGTAGAAGAAACAGCCAAAAAAGGCTGCCAGACATTCCGTCAAATTTTGGCATTGCAACAAGAAATGCAGGCAGCAGTAATGACAATGGGCAAGCGGGCAGAAACAGCGGATAATCTGTTAAAGTTGCTTTATACCCAACCTGTGCAAACGGCACAAAGTATAGAGCAAAGTTTAGGCATATCACCCTCTACGGCAAATACATTACTCAAAGAATTTGAAAAAGCAGGCATCTTACAGGAAATGACGGGTAACAAACGTAGTCGCATGTACGCAATGACACGTTATTTGGATATTTTCTAACCAATTAAAGAGTATAGACAAATGAACAAACAAGAAGACAGCCACAAAATTATGCCCAAATTGCGTTTTCCTGAGTTTCAGATGGCATCGGGGTGGGAAAAGCAAAGATTAGGTACATTAGGTATTTTTATCAGAGGATTAACTTACTCTGCATCTGATATCTCAAATGAGGGATTGCTAGTCTTACGTTCAAGTAATATACAGAATAATCAATTGGTTTTAAATAAAGATTTAGTGTATGTAAGAAAGGAATGTGAAACCAACTTGCTTCTAAAAACAGGAGATGTTGTTATATGTATGTCTAATGGAAGTAAGGCTTTAGTAGGAAAGAATGCTGAATATAAAGGTAATTATTTAGAGAGTATAACAGTTGGTGCATTTTGTTCAATTTTTAGATCTTATTCTACATTTCCAAAATATTTATTAAAAACCGATGACTATGAAAAATTTGTATCTCTTTCAATCGGTGGGGGAAATATTAACAATTTAAAAAATAGTTTATTGGAAAACTATGTTGTAGCAATCCCAACTTCCCCAGAAGAACAACAAAAAATCGCCGATTGCTTGTCTTCACTTGATGAACTGATTGAATTGCAGGAACAAAAACTTGCCGCCTTAAAACAGCATAAAAAAGGCTTGATGCAGCAGCTGTTCCCAAGCCACAATGACCTGCAAGCAAGCAAGCAAGCAAGCAAGCAAGCAAGCAAGCAAGCAAGCAAGCAAGCAAGCAAGCAAGCAAGCAAGCAAGCAGTAGTGTATCCGAAACTGAGATTTCCGCAATTTAAGAATTGTAAAGGTTGGGAGGTTGTTGAGTTGGGTAGTTTATTTGATAAAAATATCAAAAATGAAAAAATTGACTTTTTTAATAAAGATAAAGTCTTGACAGTCAAATTACATACGCTTGGTATTGTCAAGAATGAAAGAACAGACACATTGACTGGCGGAGCTAATTATTTTTATCGTAAAGCAGGGGATTTTATTTTTTCAAAAATTGATTTTCTAAATGGAGCTTTTGGAATAATCCCTAAAGAATTAGATGGATTTTGCTCTTCTTCCGATATACCAGCATTTTCATTTAAGCCAGAAAGTAATGCAACATTCTTTATGTATTGGTTAGAAGCAAATTACATTGACTTTAAGATAGAAAGAACAGGAACAAGTAATACATTGAAAAGAATTTCACCCAATAAATTATTTGCAATAGAGTTGCCGACACCATCTCCCGAAGAACAACAAGCCATCGCTGATTGCCTGTCATCATTAGATAGCCTAATCAGCGAACAAAACCAGCATATAGGCAGCCTGAAAGCCCACAAAAAAGGCTTAATGCAGCAGTTGTTTCCAACGCTGCAATAAACAAGCGGTGAAATTTGGGGAAAAATTTTCAAAAACACAAAAATAGCAATGTCTAAGAATAACGAACAAAAAGATGATCCGTTTAAGGATTTAGCCGATTTAAATGATTTGGCAACACGATTGAGAAAACAACAATCCAAATGCCAGTTGATTTTTGCCCATAACGGCATGGGAAAAACCCGCTTATCAATGGCATTTAAAGATCTTGGCAGGCAGAGCGTTCAACGGGATACTCTGTATTTTAATGCATTTACTGAGGATTTGTTCTTTTGGGATAATGATTTGGAAAACGATACTGACCGAGTATTGGTATTAAACGATTCATCCCGCTTTTTTGACGGTATTTGGGAGCTGGAACTGGATACTCGAATCCGCCCATTGTTGCAAAAATATGTGGATTTTGATTTTAGAATCAGCAAAGAAAGCCGTAAAGAAAACATAGAGCGTTGGGAAGTTGCTTTTTTCCGTCCTGAAAATCCTGATGACAATATCAAGGTTTCACGTGGTGAAGAACATATTTTTATTTGGTGTTTTTTCTTGGCAATCTTGCAATTGAGCTTGGATAAACAAGAAGGATCGCCATATCAATGGGTCAAATATGTTTATATTGATGACCCGATTTCATCACTGGACGATAATTATGCGGTATCAGTGGCGCACAATTTAGCTGCGATGCTGAAAAGTTATAAAACAGAAAATTACGATGCAAAAAAAGATATTCAGTTTGTGATTTCAACTCATCACGGCTTATTTTTTAATGTATTGTGTAATGAATTGAATAAAGCACCTAGATATTTGTTGTCAAAAAACAATTCTGACCAATACACTTTCCTGAAATTGGAAGGTGATACTGCTAGCCTGTATCATGTTGCAATGCTGAAAGTATTAAAAGATACATTGGATAATAATGAGCCGATATATCCATATCATTTCAACATTTTACGAAATATTATGGAGAAAACAGCAAATTTTCACGGTTTTGCAGGGTTTAAAAAATGTATTCAGCTTAAAGATGCTGATTATGAACGCCTGATCCCAGTATTAAATCACGGAGGTTACTCTGTTTTTGAACCCAAAGAAATGTTGCCTGATAATAAAGAAAAATTTAAAACCGTTTTAAAAACTTTGTTGGAAACTTATCCTTTTCATTCAGACTTAATACCCAATTCATTTAGAGAAACACACCAATGACCCAAGAACAACTCAACCAATTAGGCAAAACCCTATGGGCAATTGCCGACCAGCTTCGTGGTGCGATGAATGCCGATGATTTCCGTGACTATATGCTGTCATTTTTATTTTTACGCTACTTATCCGACAATTACGAACTTGCTGCTCAAAAAGAGCTGGGTAGAGATTATCCAAAGTCTGTCGAAGAAAATGGACGCACGCCGCTTGCCGTGTGGTATGACGAAAATGCCGATTTTGTTGCCGATTTTGAAAAACAGATGCGCCGCAAAGTGCATTATGTCATCAAGCCTGAATTTTTATGGGGCAACATTGCTGAGTTGGCACGCATTCAAAGCAATGAACTGCTTGATACTTTGCAAAAGGGTTTTAAATATATCGAGAATGAATCTTTTGAAAGCACTTTTGGCGGACTGTTTTCCGAAATCAATCTCAATTCGGAAAAACTCGGCAAAAATTATGACGAACGAAATACCAAATTAGTTGAAATCGTGAAACGTATTGCCGAGGGTATCAGCGAATTTTCCACTGGCAGCGATACATTGGGCGATGCCTATGAATATTTGATTGCTCAATTTGCGTCAGGCTCAGGCAAAAAAGCAGGTGAGTTTTATACGCCGCAGCAGGTTTCCACCATTTTATCCCGCATTGTTACGCTGGACAGCCAAAACCCAGCCGGCGGCAGCAAAATAAAACTGGATAACGTGCTGGATTTCGCCTGCGGTTCAGGTTCGCTGCTGTTAAATGTACGCCATCAAATGGCACAAAACAACGGGCATATCGGCAAAATTTACGGGCAGGAAAAAAACATCACCACTTACAATTTGGCTCGCATGAATATGCTGCTGCACGGCGTAAAAGATACGGAATTTACCATTCACCACGGCGATTCTTTGCTCAATGATTGGGAAATATTGAACGAAACCAATCCTGCCAATAAATTGACCTTTGATGCTGTGGTTGCCAATCCGCCGTTCAGCTACCGCTGGGAACCCAAGGAAGAGTTAGCAAATGATTTCCGCTTTAAAAATTATGGGCTGGCACCAAAATCAGCAGCGGATTTTGCTTTTTTACTGCACGGCTTCCACTTTTTAAGCGACAACGGCACCATGGCGATTATCCTGCCGCACGGCGTATTGTTCCGCAGCGGCGCAGAAGAAAAAATCCGCAAAAAACTGCTCAAAGACGGGCATATTGATACGGTCATCGGGCTGCCTGCCAACCTGTTTTATTCCACAGGCATTCCAGTCTGTATTTTGGTATTGAAAAAATGCAAAAAAGAAGACGATGTCTTGTTTATCAATGCCGCTGATGCCTTTGAAAAAGGCAAACGGCAAAACCGCTTGAATGATGAACATATTGATAAAATTGTGGATTACTACCAATACCGCAAAGAAGAACAAGGCTACGCCAGACGGGTTCCTATACAGGAAATTGACGAAAACGACGGCAATTTGAATATTGCCCGTTATGTCAGCAATGTTGCCGCCGAACCTGAAATTGATTTAATCGCCAATCACCAAAACCTAATGACATTGGACGAAAAAATCAAAACAGCAACCGAAAAACATAATGCGTTTTTGAAGGAATTAGGATTGCCGCTTTTGCCTTGAATACTTTAAATATGACGTCTGAACGTATATTGCCGAATTAAAAAAGGCCGTCTGAAAGGAAATACTTCAGACGGCCTTGATTATTAACTTTTAGAAAATTTCGTACACGAAGAAAATCAGCGTGTGGAGGATAAACAATGGTGACAGGATACCGAACGACCACAACATGTAGCCAAAGAAGCTCGGCATTTTCACGCCGCGTTGTTCGGCGATGGCTTTGACCATGAAGTTTGGCGCGTTACCGATGTAGGTGAGGGCACCCATGAATACCGAACCCATCGAAATCGCGAGCAAGGTGTGGAACAGCGGGCCGGTCATCAGAGATTGCGCGTCGCCGCCGGCCATGTTGAAAAACACGAGATAGGTCGGGGCGTTGTCCAAGAAGGCCGATAATAGGCCGGTCATCCAGAAATACATGGTGTTGAGCGGCTCGCCCGCCGCGTTGTGCACCATCGATACCACGCCGCGCAATGCGCCGTTTTCACTGGCTTTCAAAATCGCCAATACCGGTGCAATGGTAATGAAAATGCCCGCAAACAGTTTACCCACTTCGGCAATCGGTTCCCAGTTGAATTCATTACCGGAACGCACTTGTTTCGGTGTGATGAGCAATGAAATCACTGCTAAAGACAGCAGAATCAAATCGCGCACCAAGTTTGGCAATAAGTAATGGCTGCCGAAGATTTCAAAGCCGGGATGATCCGGTTTCCAAATGCCCGACATCAAAACGGCACCCACTACGCCCAACAGCAAAATGAAATTCACTTTACCAAAAATTTGCAGCTTGCTGTCCGGTGAGGGATCATGCGGCACGATTTCGTCATCTTTTAAATACAGGTGGCGGTCGAGAAAGTAGAACACGGTCAGCAGAATCACTACGCTGATGAGCACCGGCGGCAACATGTGTATGACCGTCCACATAAAGTCAACGCCCTTCAAGAAGCCCAAGAACAAAGGCGGGTCACCCAATGGGGTCAGGCCGCCGCCGATGTTGGCCACCAAGAAGATAAAGAATACGACCACGTGTACTTTATGTTTGCGGTTGTCATTGGCTTTCAACAGAGGGCGAATCAGCAGCATGGCTGCGCCGGTGGTACCCATCACTGATGCCAAGGCGGTGCGATGGCGAGCAGGATGGTATTGAGTTTGGCCGAACCGTGCAAGTTGCCCCATACTAAAATGCCGCCCGAAATGGTGTACAGCGCAAAAAGCAGCAGAATAAACGGAATGTATTCTTCCACCATGGCATGTGCCACCACTTGAATACCGGCGGTGAAGCCGAAATAAAGCACGAACGGAACCAAAAAAAGTACCGTCCAAAAAGCGGTGATTTTACCGAAATGATGATGCCAAATTTTCGGCATCATTAAAGGACCTAAAGCGATGGAGAGCAGAATGGCTGCGAAGGGCAAACCCCAAAGCAGACTCAGCGAGTCGCCGCTGAAGTTGGCGGCTTGTGCAAACGCCGGCATCATCAGCATAGGCAGGGAGAAAAGAGGCAGGCGCATATGTTTCCTTTTTCTTATCGTGGTAAAACTTCAGGCCGTCTGAACATCACGACACTGCACGTTAAGCTTCAAGCTTGTTGCAAACGATTGTAAAGGAAAATAGTGCCAGAAACTAGACTAAAGTATTAGTGCGAATCAAATAAATATACCGAAAATTTTTTGTGAAATTGCCCAATTCTTTTGGCATAGAGAGAAAAATTCTTTAAAACAGCAGTTTAATGAAATGTTAACTATATAATAAAATACTATCAGAAAATATTGTTAAATTGCTTTTAACACTTTTTTGCAAGGATTCGACAATAAGGCCGTCGGAGAACAGGCTGATTTTATGCTTCCGGCAAGCGAATCATCCAGATGGCCACGCAGACGCAAAAGGTGGAAGAAGCCGCGCCTATCCACCAGCGTTCAGGAAACTGCCAAAATAAAAACAGACAGGAAAACGTCATCATACCCACGGCCAATATTTTTGCTTTACGCGGCACTGCGCGGTTGCGCTCCCAGTTTTGTACCATCGGGCCGAAATAGCGATGCTGGTGCAGCCAGCGGTGAAAGCGCGGAGAGGCTTTTGCCCAGCACGCCGCCGCCAGTAAGACAAAAGGCGTGGTCGGCAAAACGGGCAGAAAAATACCGAGCACGCCCAAGGCCAAAGCCAGTGCGCCGCAAAGCCAATAAATATAACGGATGATCATGAGGTTTATTCAGATTGATGAAACGGGCAGCGCGGAATATCCAATCGATTCCAGCCTTCTTGGCCCATGTTTTCCAGTAGCGCGATATTACGCTCAAAAATTGCCGTCGCATCGGGAAAGGCTTCGGCTGCTTTAGCGATACTGTCTTCTCGAATCAGATGCAGTGTCGGGTAAGGTGACCGGTTGGTGTAGTTGCTGATGTCGTCGGCTTCGGTATCGGCAAACTGGAAATCAGGGTGAAACGGCGCAATCTGAATCACGCCTTCCAATCGGTTATCCGCGACTGCTTCATCGGCGATGTCGAGCATATCGTTAAACAGCAGAAAATCGCCGAATAAGGCCGGATGCACCAATAAAGTGGTTTCCAATTCTTCGGCCGAAGTATTGCCCAAACGTTGTAATTCACGGTCTAAATCTTCTAAGAAACCGTCTAAATGTTTGGCTTCGCTGACCACAATACGTACGCGGTCTTTGACATATGGCGCTTTGGCAAAAGGGCAGAGGTTTAAACCAATCACGGCTTTTTCCAGCCATTGTTTGGTGTGCTTGATAACGGTTTCGGTGCTTGGCGTGTTCATTAGATGGAGATGGTGTTTATAAGAGTAATTCTCAATTATAGCAAATAACAAGGCCGTCTGAACGAGTTTCAGACGGCCTTGTTATATTGGCGCAAAGATTAATCTTGCTGCAAATGCGACAGCGGCAGGGCAGTGGTGTTTTTAATTTCTTTCAACACAAAGCTCGATTGCGCGTCTTGCACGCCGTGGTGTGACAACAATGTATCCAGCACAAAATGCGAGAAAGAATTCATATCGGTGAAAAACGCGTGCAACAGATAATCGGTTTCACCGGTCAGCGCAAAGCAGCTCAATACTTCCGGCCAGTTTTGCACCGCTTGCGAGAAATCGTCACGCGCATCAGCCGCTTTGCTGATGGAGACGCGGATAAACGCCTGCAAGCCCAGTTCGACGGAAACCGGCGACAACAATGCGGCGTATTTGCGGATGATGCCGGCATCTTCCAATTGTTTCAGACGGCGTAAACACGGAGAAGGAGAGAGGGCGACACGTTCGGAAAGCTCGACATTGGTCAAGCGGCCGTTTTCCTGCAAAACCTGCAAAATTTTAAGGTCTGTTTTATCCAGAGTGATTTGACCCATTAGCTGGTTCCCTTTATGCTTTAGATTATGATGCCGCTTGATTGTTTTGAAACAGAAAACAAAGCGACTGCTGTAATCTTAAGCTAAATAAACTTAACATACAATAGTTCAAGAAAAGAAACTTTTCAAAAATAATCTGTGTTAAAACAGCGTACTTTCGGAAAATTAATTTATCAAACCTATTAATAATCATATTTTGATAGATTGTGTAAAAATAATCCCAAAGAATGCTTGCCCCGGAAAAAGAATCACGCCATAATCAAAAAACGTGCAGGAGAGCGCTGCTGACAACTACAGGCAGCCACCGAAGGCGCAGATGCCCTTAAATCGCTCAGGTAAAAGGACTGCTCGTTGAAATAAAACATCTGGAGAGCGGTACGATGTCACATCATGCCCACCGAAGGGGAGAAGGCCGTCTGAGCCACCATTCAGACATCCGTTGCCAAATGGCACGCAATGAGCAGATTGCGGTCGGAACGACACGGCGCCGAAAATCTCAGGTTCAAGGACAGATAGGGTCATGCGCGCAGATAAAAACAGCAACGTGCGATGACGCTAAAATATACTGGAGAACTTGATATGACTGCCCCCAACATCACCCCTTTTCATCAAAACCACATCGAAGCAGGCGGCAAGCTGGTTGATTTTGCCGGCTGGGAATTGCCTGTGAATTATGGTTCGCAAATCGCCGAACACGAAGCCGTGCGCACTGATGCCGGTATGTTCGACGTATCCCATATGCTGGTTACCGACGTGGCCGGCGAACAAGCCAAAGCCTTTTTCCGCAAATTATTGGCCAATGATGTCGATAAATTAGCCTTTGTCGGCAAAGCCTTATATTCTGCCTTGTTAAACGACCACGGCGGCGTCATTGATGACTTAATCGTCTATCGCATGAACGAAGCCGAAACGCAATACCGCATCGTCTCCAACGGCGCAACCCGCGAAAAAGACAGCGCCCAATTCCAAAAAATCGGCCAAGCATTCGGCGTAAACTTAACGCCGCGCACCGATTTGGCGATGCTGGCGGTGCAAGGTCCGAAAGCAGTTGAGAAATTATTGAGCGTCAAACCGGAATGGGCGGAGCAGGTGAGCGCACTGAAACCATTCCAAGGCCACGATTTCGGCGATGATTGGTTTGTCGCCCGCACCGGCTACACCGGCGAAGACGGCGTGGAAGTGATTTTGCCGGTAAACCAAGCCCCTGAATTTTTCAAAGCCCTGCAGGCGGCAGGTGTGCAGCCTTGCGGTTTGGGCGCACGCGATACCTTGCGCATGGAAGCAGGCATGAATCTTTACGGCAACGATATGGACGACGACACCAGCCCGCTTGAAGCCGGTATGGGCTGGACGGTTGATTTAAAAGATGAAACCCGCGATTTTGTCGGCAAGGCTGCTTTAGTTGCGCTGAAAGAAAAAGGCGTGGCGGTGAAACAAGTCGGCCTGCTGCTGGATAAAGGCGGCGTGTTGCGCGCAGGTATGGAAGTCGTGACCGACAAAGGCAACGGCATCACCACCAGCGGCGTGTTTTCCCCAAGCCTGAAACAATCCATTGCCATCGCCCGCGTACCGAAAGACTTTGACGGCGAAGTGGCTAAAGTGTTGATTCGCGGTAAGGAAGTCGATGTGCGCGTATTGAAACTGCCGTTTGTGCGCAACGGTCAGAAACAGTTTGCCTGACGGCTCGCACGGCTTAGCCTCGTGAGGCCGTCTGAAAGATAATGAACGGTATATATGAAGTGGAACAAAGTATTATTTTTTTTAATGATGTTTCAGCATTCCTGAATTTGGCCGGTTGCGATGCCAAGGATCGCTGCCTGGATCAGGGCGGCAGTTACAGCGAAGCGGCTGGAAAATGTAAAAAATAATGTCGGATTTTAATCTAACCTACTCTTGGAGAACACAAAATGAGCAATATCCCAGCAGAATTGAAATATGTTGCCAGCCACGAATGGCTGCGCACCGAAGCAGACGGCACGGTGACGGTCGGCATTACCCATCACGCGCAAGAATTGTTGGGCGACATAGTGTTTATCGAGTTGCCTGAAGTCGGCGCTAATTTGGCGGCTGAAGAGCAAGCCGGTGTGGTGGAATCGGTGAAAGCCGCATCTGATGTATACGCACCGATTGCCGGTGAAATCGTGGCCGTCAACGATGATTTGCCAAGCGCTCCGGAAACCGCCAACAGCGACCCATACGGCGAAGGCTGGTTCTTTAAAATCAAACCGGCTAATCCGGCCGATCTCGACAGCTTGCTGACTGCCGAGCAATACGCCAACGAAGTCAACTAATCCGCTGTAAAAGGCCGTCTGAAAACGAAACTTCTTTTTCAGACGGCCTGATGTAGGAAATCCTAGCGTTGTTTACACTTTTGCTTTTTTGCTTGAAGACCCATTTTGGGATTTTCGAGTGTTGTCAAGAGTGCCGAAAGGCACGGTAACGCCGCATGGTTCTTGATAATGCTCAACAATCCTAAAACAATCATTTAGGCAAAAAATAAAAGCTGTTTTGCATAAAAAGTGTCAATAACCCGACAATTTTCTACACCTGAGACCTTTGCAAGATTCCTTCAAAAGCCAGCACACATAAAACCGCCGTCATTCCCGCGCAGGCGGGAATTCATTTTCGGGCATGACAAGCTATTGAATAAAATAGGTTTCTTAAATTCTGAGATGGATTTCCGCCTGCGCGGGAATGACGGCGGTTTTGGTTTTTATTAATGATTCATCAGTTTTGCAAAGGCTTCAGCCTTTGTGCATTAAAGAATCCCCATGACCTACTGCGATTTTGCCAACAGTCTGCCGCCCGATACCGACGACCCGAACAAACATTACCACGACCATCAATACGGTTTTCCGGTTGGCGATGACAATGCTTTGTTTGGCCGATTGATTTTGGAAATCAATCAAGCTGGTTTGAATTGGACATTGATGCTGAAAAAGCAGCAGGCGTTTCATACGGCCTATGCCGGTTTTGACATTGTTAAAGTGGCGGCGTTTGATGAACACGATGTCGAAAGGCTGTTGAACGATGCGGGAATTGTGCGCAACCGTTTGAAAATCAATGCGGTGATTCACAATGCGCGCGCGGTGTTGCATTTGCAGGCCGAATACGGTTCATTCAAAAACTGGCTCGATGCCCATCATCCGCGTGATAAAGCGGCGTGGGTAAAATTGTTTAAGCAGCATTTCAAATTTGCCGGCGGCGAAATTGTCGGCGAATTTTTGATGAGCACCGGTTATTTAAAAGGCGCGCATGACGAGCATTGCCCGATTTATCGGCAAACATTGGCGGCCGGAGCGAAGTGGGCAGAGGCCGTCTGAAAAGGGCGGCGCACACTTTCAGACGGCCCGCCACCATAAATTGGCCGGCTTTCATTGAGACGGAGGTTGGTAAAAGATAAGATAATTCAAATAAATAGAATAAAATCAAAACATAAAAACACATGTGAAGAAACCCATCATGAAACTGAACGGCCTGTTGAAAACGGCTATTTTGCTGACCGGTATGTCGGCATTCTTGCAGGTGTATTCCGTGCAGGCGGTGTTGCCCGTGTTGATGGCGGAATTGAACGCTACGGCGGTGCAGGCGGATTGTCGGTGGGGGCGGCGGTGTTGGGTGTGGCTTTGATGTCGCCGTTTATGGGCATGTTGTCGGATGCGTTCGGGCGTAAGCTGTTTGTGGTCGGGTCGCTGATTTATCTGGCCTTGCCGACCATGCTGCTGGCGTGGTCGCCGAATATCGAAGTGTTTACGCTGTTGCGTTTTTTGCAGGGTTTGGCGGTGCCGGGGATTACGGTGGTGCTGATTGCCTATATCGGCGAAGAGTTTACCCAAAACGAAGTCGTGCAGTTGATGACCATGTATGTGTCGGGTACGGTATTGGGCGGGTTTCTCGGCCGTTTCTTATTGGGCTATCTGACGGAGTGGTTCGACTGGCGCACGGCGTTTTATGTAATGGCGGTGTTGAGCTTGGCTTGCGCAGTGTTTGTGTGGAGGCAGCTGCCCAAATCGCAGAATTTTGTGCCGAAACCGAATTTTCAGACGGCCTTGAATATGCTGAAATCGCATTTACACAACCGTTATGTGTTTGCGGCGTGTTCACTGGGCGGCTGCGTGTTGTTTTCCTTAGTGGGCTGCTTTACCTACATCAATCTGCATCTGGCCGACGCGCCTTACCGTTTGAGCAGCAGCGCGTTGGCGAATATTTTTGCCGTGTATCTTATCGGCATGGTGATTACGCCTTTGTCGGCCAGGCTGATGACGCATTTTGGCAGCGTAAAAACGATTTTGCTGGCGGTTGGTGTATCGATGACCGGTGTGCTGCTGACTTTGGCAACCGATTTGCCGCTGATTATCGTCGGGCTGGTGTTGATGTCGTCAGGCGTGTTCATTACGCAGGCAGCGACCATCAATTACATTGCGGCCAATGTAAAAGAGGGGCGCTCGCTGGCTTCAGGCTTGTATTACATGGCGTATTACAGCGGCGGCACGTTCGGTGCGTGGCTGTGCGGTTTGGCATTTAAGGCTGCTGATTGGCATGGTGTGGTGTGGGCGTTATTGGCGGTGCAGGTGCTCGCCATCGGTATTGTGTTTAAAGGCATGAAGGCCGCCTGAAATAAGAATTTTGTTTGGCCATTATGATTTCAGACGGCCTGGACAAACCGTGTGATCAACATTCATCGGGGTATAAATCCGTTTAACAATAGAGGAATTACTATGAATTTAAATGACTTATTCGATAAAAACGAATTTTCCGCGCGCCACATCAGCTTTCGCGACCAAGAAGCGCTGTTGGCGGCGCTCGGCGAAAAAAGCATGGCGGATTTTATCGATCATACCGTGCCGCCATCTATCCGTATGCCGTCTGAACTTGATTTGCCTGAAGCGCTGACCGAAGCCGAAGCCTTGGCTAAAATCAAAGCAATTGCAGCGAAAAACAAAATCAACAAATCCTACATCGGCTTAGGTTATTATCCGACCCGTTTGCCGAATGTGATTGTGCGTAATGTGTTGGAAAATCCGGGCTGGTACACCGCCTACACGCCGTATCAAGCAGAAATCGCGCAAGGGCGCTTGGAGGCTCTGCTGAATTTCCAGCAGGTGTGTATCGATTTGAGCGGCTTTGAAGTGGCCGGCGCGTCTTTGTTGGACGAAGCGACCGCAGCCGCCGAAGCGATGGCGATGGCCAAGCGCGTGGCCAAGTCTAAATCCAACCGCTTTTTTGTCGATGAACGCGTCTATCCGCAAACGCTGGACGTAATGAAAACGCGTGCCAAATATTTTGATTTTGAATTGGTGGTGGGCGATTTTGCCGCAGCGGCAGAGGGCGAATATTTCGGTGCTTTGTTGCAATATGTCGGCAAAGACGGTGATGTGGTGGATTTGACCGATGTAATCGGCCGTCTGAAAGAAACCGGCGCGATTGTGGCGGTGGCTGCTGATGTGATGAGCTTGGTCTTGCTGAAATCGCCTGCTGAAATGGGTGCCGATATTGCCTTGGGTAACACCCAGCGTTTCGGCGTGCCGATGGGTTTCGGTGGGCCACATGCCGCGTATTTTGCCTTTAAAGACGAATTCAAACGCTCGGCACCCGGCCGCATTATCGGCGTATCGAAAGACGTTTCAGGCAAACCGGCCTTGCGCATGGCCTTATCGACCCGCGAGCAGCACATCCGCCGCGAAAAAGCCACTTCCAACATCTGTACCGCGCAAGCTTTGCTGGCGAATTTGGCCGGCATGTATGCGGTTTATCATGGGCCTGAAGGTGTGAAACGAATTGCCCAACGCATTCATGCGCTGGCTTCCGCGTTTGCCGATGCCTTGGTTTCAGACGGTCTGCAAGTTGTGCATGAAACCTTCTTTGATACCGTTTTGGTTGAGTGCGGCGACAAAGCGGCTGAGGTTTATCAAAATGCCTTAAACGCAGGCTACAACCTGCGTCGAGTAGGCGAAACCCAAATCGCAGTGGCCTTTAGCGAAGAATCGACCGTGGGCGAATTGGCGGTATTGATTGCTTTGTTTACCGGCAAAACCGATATTGATTGCCGCGGCGAAGTTACAGGCCGTCTGAAAGCAAACCTGTTGCGTCAAGACGAAATCCTCACGCATGAAGTATTCAACCGCTACCACACCGAACACGAAATGCTGCGCTACCTGAAAAAGCTGGAAGAGCGCGACTTGGCGATGAACCGCAGCATGATTTCGCTCGGCAGCTGCACCATGAAGCTCAATGCCACCAGCGAGATGATTCCGATTACCTGGCCGGAATTTGCCAATCTGCACCCGTTTGCCCCGAGCGAACAAACTGAAGGCTATCGCGAATTGCTGCAAGGTTTGCAAACCCAGCTCGAAGCGATTACCGGTTTTGATGCCATCAGTTTGCAACCGAATTCCGGCGCTTCAGGCGAATACACCG
This sequence comes from Neisseria weixii, assembly GCF_002327085.1. GTDB lineage: Bacteria > Pseudomonadota > Gammaproteobacteria > Burkholderiales > Neisseriaceae > Neisseria > Neisseria weixii. The sequence continues at coordinate 438,531 of NZ_CP023429.1, forward strand.
GCTTACTGGCCATCCGCCGCTACCACGAAGCCAACGGCGACGCCGAGCGCAATGTCTGCCTGATTCCGCAATCGGCGCACGGCACCAATCCCGCCACCGCCGCCATGCTCGGTATAAAAATCATCGTGGTCAAAACCGATGAAAACGGCAACGTCGATGTGGCCGATTTGCAGCAAAAAGCCGAGCAAAACAAAGACCATCTCGGCGCGCTGATGATTACCTATCCGTCCACCCACGGCGTGTACGAAGAAGGCATCCGTGATATCTGCCGCATTATCCACGACAACGGCGGCCAAGTGTATATGGACGGCGCGAACATGAACGCCCAAGTCGGCATCATGCAGCCGGCAGAAGTGGGGGCGGACGTGTTGCACATGAATCTACATAAAACCTTCTGCATTCCGCATGGCGGCGGCGGTCCGGGCATGGGACCAATCGGTTTGAAAGCCCATCTGGCACCGTTTGCCCCGAGCCACGTTGTCGCGCCGGTAGAAGGTGCAACCGAAGGCATGAGCGCCGTATCCGCCGCGCCGTATGGTTCGGCAGGGATTTTGCCGATTACTTGGATGTACATCACCATGATGGGCAAACAAGGTGTGCGCCAAGCCACCGAATGGGCGCTGCTCAATGCCAACTACGTAGCCCAAGCCTTGAGCGAAGACTATCCGATTCTCTACACCGGCAGAAACGGCCGCGTGGCGCACGAATGTATCGTCGATTTACGCCTGCTCAAAGCTGAAAGCGGTATAACCGAAACCGACATCGCCAAACGCCTGATGGACTACGGTTTCCACGCACCGACCGTTTCCTTCCCTGTGGCCGGTACGCTGATGATCGAGCCGACCGAATCGGAAAGCAAAGCTGAACTCGACCGCTTTATCGCCGCACTCAAAGCCATCAAGCAGGAAGTGTTGAAAGTGCAAAACGGCGACTGGCCGAAAGACGACAATCCGCTGGTCAACGCGCCGCATACATCGTTTAACGTCGCCGCCGAAGAATGGACGCATCCATACAGCCGCGAAGAAGCCGTATTCCCACTGGCTTATGTGCGCGAAAACAAATTCTGGCCGAGCGTGAACCGTGTGGACGATGTGTATGGCGACCGCCATTTGGTGTGTTCTTGCCCGCCGATGGAAGCGTATGAGGATTGATTCGGGTAGGGCAGGTGTGAACCTGCCTTATGTTGAATCATAAAAAATGCCGTCTTAAACAATATTTTCAGACGGCATTTTTAGTTGGCAAAAACGAAGCGGATTAAGCAAAAACGAAGCGGATTAATTAGAACCCACTTTGATTTTTTGCCACAGGTTTACGGTCAGCTTCTTCGCATCCGCGCTCATTTGCGGCATCACAAAACCGTTTTGCATGTCTTCCTTGGTTGGGAAAATCGAACGGGTTTCTACCAACTCTTTCGGCATTTTCTCACGTGCAGGCAAGCTGGCAGGGGCGAAGGTGACGGCGATGCCGTTCTTCGCTGCAATGTCGGCATCCAGCGTGTAGTTGATGTATTTGTGGGCGTTTTCGATGTTTTTCGCATCGGCAGGAATCAACCAAGATTCAATCCAGAAGCCCATGCCTTTAGGGGTCAATACTTCGATGCCGACATTGTTGTTGACTTCTTCCGAACGGGCCTTAGCCAAGTTCAGGTCGCCACCATTACCGGCTGCCAAGCACACGTCGCCGCGTGCCAATTCGTCAATTACTGACGGGCTGAAGCGTTTCACGTCAGGACGCACGGCTTTCAATACTTCGGCTGCGGCGTTGATGTCGTCGGTGCTGGTGCCTTTAGGATCTTTGCCCAAGTAGTTCAATACAATCGGGAACATTTCAGACGGCGTATCCCACAAGGCGATGCCGCATGATTTCAGTTTGCTGGTGTATTCCGGTTTGAACAATAAATCCCAGCCGTTTTCAGGCAGTTGGCCGCCCAGCAGCTCTTTACCTTTGGCGGTAATGGCCAAAGTATTCACGCCTGAGAAGTAAGGCACGGCGTATTCGTTGCCCGGGTCGGCTGTTTCCAGCATTTTCAGCAGCTCAGGGTCGATGTTTTTGTAGTTTGGGATCAGGTCTTTATTGACTTTTTGGTAGGCGCCGGCTTCGATTTGGCGCGGTAAAAAGGCGATACCCGGTACAACGAGGTCGTAGCCTGATTTGCCGGTCAGCATTTTGGCTTCTAGGGTTTCGTTGTTTTCATACAAATCGTAGGTCAGCTTCAAATTGTTTTGTTTTTTGAAGTCTTCGACGGTGGTTTCGTCCACGTAGTTTGACCAGTTGTAGATGTTTAAGGTGTCGGTAGCGGCTGCTTCAGCATTGGCAGCAGGCGCGCTGCCTGCTTGAGGTTGCTCGGCTTTTTTCTCGCCACCGCCGCACGCGGCCAGTGACAATGCGGCCAATACGGCTAATACGGATTTTTTCATACGGGTTGGTTTCCTGATGAAAGAGTTGAAATAAAAAGAAACAGGCTTGCCCATAAACACCCCGGCAAGCTGCAAGGCCATTGTAATGTAAGCTTGATGAAAATCAAAGCCATATCGGGCAATTTATGCAAAAAATTCTATTGATTGCTTCGTAAAGGCAAGAGTGTGGCCACGGAGCGGTGTGGCTTTTGGGCGAACTCACGGAGCGAATCGGTAAGTTTACAGAGAAAAGACTTGCATATAGGGGCAATCGTCTTTAAAATTGCGCGTTTACAGAATTTATTTTTCATTCAGGAGATATTTAATATGGCAAACAGCGCACAAGCCCGTAAACGTGCCCGCCAGTCGGTTAAACAACGCGCCCACAACGCTAGCTTGCGTACTGCATTCCGCACTGCAATCAAAAAAGTGTTGAAAGCTGTTGAAGCTGGTGACAAAGCTGCCGCTCAAGCAACTTACCGCGAATCAGTAAAAATTATTGACCGCATTGCTGATAAAGGCGTGTTCCACAAAAACAAAGCTGCCCGTCACAAGAGTCGTTTGTCTGCTAAAGTGAAAGCCTTGGCTTAAATCTTTTGCAGCCAGCCGCATAAGGCGGCAACTCTGTAGGTGGCGACACCTGCACTAAGCGACTGCCCCTGACCGTAAAGGTATTTCAGGGGCATTGCTGCATCTTACACACAGTGATTATTTTTTCAGACGGCCTTAATTAAATGAATGCCGTCTGAAAAATAACGCGACATATCGGGTTGATTCGGATAATTCGGCCAAGCGAAAAGCCGGCAGATTATGCTGATTGACGTAAACGGTGAACATGATGTTGAAACATTATTTATGGGGAGGAGCGGGCTGCATATTGGCTACACCTGCCGCTTGGGCTTTGGATGCGGCTGCGTTGCAATGCGCCGCCATAGTCGATAACGCTATGCGTTTGGCCTGTTACGATAAAATTTATGCCGCACAGTTGCCGCCATCGCAGCCTATGGTAGCCTCAGATACCTTAGATACCAAGCAGCCTGTGGATTTGGCGCAAACGGTTAATGCCAGCATCGAAAATAAAGAAACCACTATTGTTTTTGACGAGAAGACCGATGAGCAACTGCTTTCCGAATCGGCTTTGCGAGATGCTGCCGACGCCTATACGCCTTTGAGCATGATGTTTGACTTAGATGCTAATGATGCGCGCGGCTTGCTTTCTGTTCGTGAACATAATCCGATGTATCTGATGCCTGCTTGGTACAATTCCAGCCCGAATTACTATCCGGAATCGCCTTCACGTGGTGTAACCGCGGAAGAAAAGTTTACCGAGCAGAAGCGGTTAGAAGCGAAAATGCAAGTGTCGTTCAAAAGCAAGCTGATGGAAGACGTGTTTAAAACGCGTGCGGATTTGTGGTTTGGCTATACGCAAAAATCTGATTGGCAGCTGTACAACCAGGGCAGAAAATCGGCGCCGTTTCGCAATACCGATTACGAGCCGGAAGTATTCCTGACCCAGCCGGTGAAGCTCGATTTGCCGTTTGGCGGTAAATTGCGCATGGTTGGCGCCGGCTTTGCCCATCAATCCAATGGTCAGAGCCGCCCGAGTCGCGTTCGTGGAACCGTATTTATGCCATGGCCGGTATGGAATGGGATAGATTGACCGTGATTCCGCGCGTTTGGTTACGCACCGATGCCAATGGCGGTGAAGACGATAATCCGGATATTTCCGATTACATGGGCTATGGTGATTTAAAAGTGCAATACCGTCTCAACGACAAGCAAAACGTCTATTCCGTATTGCGTTACAACCCGAAAACCGGCCACGGTGCGGTCGAAGCCGCGTACACCTTTCCGCTTAAAGGCAAGCTCAAAGGTGTGGTGCGCGGTTTTCATGGGTATGGTGAGAGCTTGATTGACTACAACCACAAGCAAAACGGCATCGGTTTCGGCTTGATGTTCAACGATTGGGACGGCATTTAAACTACGGTTGGCAACAGCAGTTAAGCAGGCTTGTGCGCATGACTCATGCAAGCATAAGCGTTTATGCCGCAAACCATGAAAAACACTCGTTTCTTACCGCCCAAGCGCGTATAATAGCGCGTTTGGGCGGTCATATTGCGTATTTGACGGATAGAAAAACATGGCAGAACAACCAGCGGAAAGCGGTACAATTGCTAAATCATTAAAAAGATACCTGATTACAGGTATTTTGGTGTGGTTGCCGATTGCAGTCACCATTTGGGTGATTACCTACATCATCACCGCCGCCGACCAATTGATTAATCTTTTGCCGGTATATTGGCAGCCGCAGCATTTCTTAGGTTTTAATATTCCCGGCTTGGGCGTGATTGTGGCGATTGTCGTGTTGTTTGTCACCGGCCTTTTCGGTGCCAACGTTTTAGGCAAACGCATCATTTCCGCTTGGGACGGCATACTCGGCCGCATTCCGGTGGTGAAATCGATTTATTCCAGCGTGAAAAAAGTATCGGAATCTTTGCTGTCCGACGGCAGCCGCTCGTTTAAAACGCCGGTATTAATCCCTTTCCCTCAGCCGAATATTTGGACGCTGGCGTTTGTTTCCGGCCATATTCCCGATTCGGTAAAAGCATCGCTACCGCAAGGTGATGAATACATTTCGGTGTATGTGCCGACCACGCCCAACCCGACCGGCGGCTATTACATCATGGTGAAAAAAAGCGACATCCGCGAGCTCAATATGAGCGTGGACGAAGCCCTGAAATATGTGATTTCGCTGGGTATGGTAATGCCTGATGAACATGTGCCTAAAGTATTGGCGGATGATGCGGGCAAGCCTTTATCAGAAGCTACTGAACAGTAAGTAATACAGGCCGAAACCTTTGCAAAGATCTCGGACCGTCTGAAACTTTCAGACGGCATAACCATTTCAAAACAAATTAAATCAAACACAAAAAGGTGATTTTATGCGTACCAATTATTGCGGCTTAATCAGCGAGCAATATTTAGACCAAACCGTAACCGTCAAAGGTTGGGTGCATCGTCGTCGCGACCACGGCGGCGTGATTTTTATCGACTTGCGCGACCGTGAAGGCATTGTTCAGGTCGTGATTGATCCGGATACCAAAGAGGCATTTGAAACCGCCGATTCTGCGCGTAACGAATACGTGTTGAGCATTACCGGCCGCGTGCGCAACCGTCCGGAAGGTACGACCAACGACAAAATGGTATCCGGCAAAATCGAAATCTTGGCCAAAGAAATCGAAGTATTTAATACTGCTGCCACGCCGCCGTTCCAAATCGACGATGAAAGCATCAGCGAAAACGTGCGCCTGACCAACCGTGTGATTGATTTGCGCCGTCCGGTGATGCAAAACAACCTCAAACTGCGCTATAAAGTGGCCATGGGCGTGCGCCGTTTCTTGGACGACCAAGGCTTTATCGATATTGAAACGCCGATGTTGACCCGTTCGACCCCTGAGGGTGCGCGCGATTATCTGGTGCCGAGCCGCGTGCATCCGGGCGAGTTTTTTGCATTGCCGCAATCACCGCAATTGTTTAAGCAATTGCTGATGGTGGCCGGTTTCGACCGTTATTACCAAATTACTAAGTGCTTCCGCGATGAAGACTTGCGTGCCGACCGCCAACCCGAATTTACCCAAATCGACTTGGAAACCTCGTTTTTGAACGAGGACGAAATCATGGATATCACCGAAGCGATGGCCAAAAAAGTATTCCAAGACGCCATCGGCGTAGAATTGGCTGATTTTCCGCGTATGCCGTTTAGCGAAGCCATGTTCTATTATGGCTCCGATAAACCGGATTTGCGCATCAGCCTGAAATTCACCGAATTGACCGACTTGATGAAAACGGAAGAATTTAAAGTTTTCCGTGGCGCAGCCGACATGAAAGGCGGCCGTGTGGTGGCTTTGCGCGTGCCGGGCGGTGCCAAATTGAGCCGTAAAGAAATCGACGATTACACCAAATTCGTCGGCATTTACGGTGCCAAAGGCTTGGCCTACATCAAGGTAAACGATGTGACCAACCTGAGCAACGGCGAAGACAGCGGCTTGCAATCACCGATTGTGAAATTCCTGTCTGAAAACGCCTTGAAACAAATCATCGCCCAAACCGAAGCACAAAACGGCGACATCATTTTCTTCGGTGCCGACAAAGCCAAAATCGTGAACGAAGCCATCGGTGCATTGCGCATCAAAGTGGGCTTGGAACACGGTAAAGAAAACGGCTATTTTGCCGATGAATGGAAACCCTTGTGGGTGGTTGACTTCCCAATGTTCGAATACGATGATGAAGCAGACCGCTACACCGCCGTACACCATCCGTTTACCGCGCCGAAAGAAGGCCATGAAAACCTGATGGAAAGCCAACCGGAAAACTGCTTGGCACGCGCCTACGATATGGTGTTGAACGGCTGGGAAATCGGCGGCGGCTCAATCCGTATCCATCGTGCTGACGTGCAGGAAAAAGTGTTTGCCGCGCTGAAGATTACGCCGGAAGAGCAGCAAGAAAAATTCGGCTTCCTGCTGGATAATCTGAAATTCGGCGCGCCGCCGCATGGTGGTTTGGCTTTCGGTCTCGACCGTTTGGTGGCCTTGATGACCGGCGCCGAATCGATTCGCGATGTGATTGCCTTCCCGAAAACCCAACGTGCGCAATGTCTGCTGACCAACGCGCCAAACGTGGTGGACGACAAGCAATTGCGCGAATTGAGCCTGCGTTTGCGTCAAAAAGCCACCGACAACAAAGAAGCTTAATTCCCGCTTGATTGAAGGCCGTCTGAAAGAGTGATTCTTTCAGACGGCCTTTATATACACAGGCCGTCTGAAAATTTATAATGGCTGAAATTGATTTTATGAACCCTTCCATGCCGATTTATTTTATTGCCGATGTACATTTGAGCGAATCACGCCCCGAGCTGACGGCGTTGTTTCTGCGTTTTATGCAGGAGAAAGCACCGCAGGCGCAGGCGGTGTATATTTTGGGCGATTTGTTTGATTTTTGGGTCGGCGATGATGAAACGTCGCCCCTGATTGATTCGGTGAAACGAGCCATTCGCCATGTAAGCGATCAAGGTGTGGCCTGTTATTTTCAGCACGGCAACCGTGATTTTATGATTGGCGAACGTTTTACGCAGGCATGTGGCATGAAGCTCTTACCTGATTATCAAGTGGTGGGTTTATTCGGGCAACAAGCTTTGCTGTGTCATGGCGATACTTTGTGTATTGATGATGTGCGTTATCAGCAGTTTCGCAAAAAAGTGCATCAGAAATGGCGGCAGAAGCTGTTTTTGATGCTGCCGTTGTCGGTACGCTTGAAAATCGCCCATAAAATCCGCCACACCAGCAAGCAGGACAAACAGCAAAAATCGGCTGAAATCATGGACGTAAATCCTGAGTTTACTGCGAAAATCGCCAGGCAATATGGTGTGTCGCTGTTGATTCACGGCCATACCCATCGGGAAAATATCCATGTAAATGAGGATCTTACCCGTATTGTGTTAGGCGATTGGAAAGCCGATTATGCTTCGGTATTAAACGTGGATGAACAAGGCTTTGAATTCGTCAGAGAGTAATGAGAAGAATCAGTTAATCTTTATAAATACAAATGTTAGGCCGTCTGAAAATCGAAAATTTTCAGACGGCCTTTTTATATATTAGAAAAAGCGTGATTAAGCTTCGGTTTGTTTTTCAGCAGCAGGAGCGGCTTCCGCCACGGTTTCAGCGGCAGGCACTTCGGCTTGTTCGGCGGCTTTGGCTGCTTGGCGTTCGGCTTGCGCGGCCATGGCTTGCTGCACGGCAGGGTGTTGCTGCGCAATCGCTTGTTCTTCCGGGCTCACTTCGCCTTTGAAACGGTTGTTCAAATCAAAGCGTTTGCCGCCGCGAGCCAATGCTTTCAGATAGCGCGGACGGCGGCAGTGGTTTGCCAATACGCGGGCAATCAGGCTGGCGTCGTATTGCGGCAGGGCGGCAACTAAGTCTTGGTCGATACCGACAGCCAGCGGTTTGAAGCGCTTGAATACGTCGTATTTGCTGTAAATATGATCGGCAATCATGTCGGTTTGTTTCTTTTTGCTCATGGTTTGGACGGCGGTTTTGAGTGCGGCGCCCAAAGCGGTTTCTTGTGTCATGTTGTCTGTATTCCTGTCAATCTGAAGCCGTGCGCTCCCTAGTACACGGCAAATGCTTGCCATTGTAGTATAAAGTGGCTGATTAGGCGAAGTTTTTGTGTGTGAATTTGTTCAGACGGCCTGATTTATCCTACTAGGCCGCCTGAACATGTGGATTATTTGAAACGGGCGATGTCGGGCGTGTTGACGCTGACATCGGCATTTTGGGCGCGGTGGCGCAAGGCATGATCCATCAGCACCAAGGCCAACATAGCTTCGGCAATGGGTGCGGCGCGCAAGCCGACGCAAGGGTCGTGGCGGCCGTGGGTGGCGATTTCGACCGGCTTGCCGTCGATGTCGATGCTGCGGCGCGGCGTGGCAATCGAGCTGGTCGGCTTGATGGCGATGTTGACGTGGATGTCTTGGCCGGTGGAAATCCCGCCGAGAATACCGCCGGCGTGGTTACTCAAGAAGCCTTCTGCTGTGAGTTCGTCACCGTGCTCGCTACCGCGTTGTGTCACGCAATCAAAACCGGCACCGATTTCCACGCCTTTAACGGCATTGATGTTCATCATAGCGTGGGCGATGTCGGCATCAAGGCGGTCAAACACCGGTTCGCCTAAGCCGACCGGAATGTTTTTCGCTTCGATGTGCAGCTTCGCGCCGACAGAATCCAGAGATTTACGCACGCTGTCCATATAGTCTTCCAATTCTTCGATTTGGCTTTGGTTGGCGGCGAAGAACGGGTTTTGACTGATGAAGGCTAAGTTTTCAAAACGGATGGCTTTTTCGCCGACTTGGGTCACATAGCCGGTGATTTCGGTGCCGAATTGCTCCTTCAGCCATTTTTTTGCCACCGCACCGGCGGCTACGCGGGCAGCGGTTTCACGGGCGGAAGAGCGGCCGCCGCCACGGTAGTCGCGCGTACCGTATTTGTGCCAATAGGTGTAGTCGGCGTGGCCGGGACGGAATTGCTGCGCGATGTTGCCATAATCTTTGCTGCGCTGGTCGGTGTTGCGAATCAGCAGGGCAATCGGTGTGCCGGTGGTTTTGCCTTCGAACACGCCGGATAGGATTTCCACCTGGTCGGCTTCGCGGCGCTGGGTTACATGGCGGCTGGTGCCGGGTTTGCGGCGGTCAAGGTCGGCTTGGATGTCGGCTTCTGTGAGCGGCAATCCGGGCGGACAGCCGTCGATAATGCATCCCAAAGCGGGGCCGTGGCTTTCGCCGAAGGTGGTGACGGTGAAGAGTTGTCCGAAAGTGTTGCCTGCCATAATTCTGCTCTAAAAATGTTGTTAAACGAATGGGCTGAATTTTAACATAAAGGCCGTCTGAAACGGATTTTGTTTTCAGACGGCCTGATTGGGTAAATTGATACGATACATTAAAAATATCGTTTTTGAGCATAATGATTCTTTAAAGCAAAATAAAACACACTTTACCGCGATAAAAAGGCCGTCTGAAAACGCAAAATATTTTCAGACGGCCTTGATTCATTTTTAATCAATCAGCTCAATTTACCGTGACATTGTTTGTATTTCAAGCCACTACCACATGGGCATGGGTCGTTGCGGTGAATGATTTGGCCTTTGGCGGCAAGGGCTTCCGGGCTGAAGTCGTTGCCGGCCGGATTGAAGGCACCGGCGGCCAAATCGCTTTTCGATTCGCCGAGCAATTCTTCGATATCAGGCGCATCGGAATGCATTTCCTGCATATCGGTGATTGGTTGGGCGGCAAAGTCTTCGGCAGGGGTGTCGTTGCGCTCGATTTGCACCGATGTCAGCAGCGATGCAATGTTGTGCTTAATGCCGCTCCACAGGTTTTCAAACATGGCGAAGGCTTCTCGTTTGTATTCCTGCTTCGGATTTTTTTGCGCGTAGCTGCGCAAGTGAATGCCTTGACGCAGGTAATCCATCGCCGCCAAATGTTCGCGCCATTGGTTGTCGATGACTTGCAACATGACATTGCGTTCGAAATCGGCCATTTGCTGCTCGCCGACCAATTCGACTTTCTCAGCGTATTCGGTTTCGATGTGGTCAATCAAACGCTCTTTCACATCTTGGCCATCTAAAGTATTGTCGGCTTGTAACCAGCCGGCGATGTCGGCATTCAGGCGGAAATCGGCCAGTAATTTGCTTTGCAGCGTCGGTAAATCCCATTGTTCTTCCATGGTATCCGGCGGCATGTGGGCATCGACCAAATCGCTGATGACTTCGGCACGGATGTCTTTGGTTAAATCGATAACGTCTTTATTGGTCAGGATTTCGTTGCGTTGGTGGTAAATCACTTTACGCTGGTCGTTGGCCACGTCATCGTATTCTAATACTTGTTTGCGCATATCGAAGTTGCGGCCTTCGACTTTGCGTTGCGCACCTTCGATTTGACGTGTCAGCATGCCGTGTTCGATGGCGACCCCGCGTTCCGGCGCCAAACGGTTGAGAATGGCGGCGGCACGGTCAAGGGCAAACAGTCGCAACAATGGATCTTCAAACGACAGGTAGAAACGGCTCGATCCCGGATCGCCCTGACGGCCGGCACGGCCACGCAATTGATTGTCGATACGGCGGCTTTCATGGCGTTCGGTGCCGATGATGTGCAAACCGCCCGCAGCGACCACTTGGTCGTGTTCGGCTTGCCAGCCGTTTTCCAAAGCGGCGATTTGTGCGGCTTTGTCTTTGTCGCTCAAGTTTTCGTCAGCTTGGATGGCGTCGATTTGATGCTTCAAGTTGCCGCCCAACACAATGTCGGTACCACGGCCGGCCATGTTAGTGGCCACCGTAATCGCGCCGACTTTACCGGCTTGCGCCACGATTAAGGCTTCGCGTTCGTGTTCTTTGGCGTTCAAAACGTTGTGCGGCAGGCCGGCTTTGGTTAAGAGGCGCGACACCAGTTCCGAGTTTTCGATGCTGGTCGTGCCCACCAATACCGGCTGGCCTTTGGCGTAGCATTCCTGAATGTCTTTGACCACGGCTTCGAATTTTTCGTCGGTCGAGCGGAAAATTTGGTCGTTGAAGTCTTTACGCTGAATCGGGCGGTTGGTCGGAATAATGACCGTTTCCAAGCCGTAAATGCTTTGGAATTCGAAAGCTTCAGTATCTGCGGTACCGGTCATACCTGACAGCTTGGCGTAGAGTCGGAAATAATTTTGGAATGTAATGGAAGCCAGGGTTTGGTTTTCGCGCTTGATTTCCACGCCTTCTTTGGCTTCAACGGCTTGGTGCAAACCTTCCGACCAGCGGCGGCCGGCCATCAGACGGCCTGTGAATTCATCGACAATCACGATTTCGCCGTCTTGAATCACATAATGCTGATCCAAGTGGAACAAAGTATGCGCGCGCAATGCGGCCATCAGGTGGTGCATCAGTGCGATGTTGCCGGCAGAGTAGAGCGAGTCGTTTTCGGCCAGCAAGCCCATTTGAGTCAGAATCTGCTCGGCGTGTTCGTGACCTGCTTCACTCAAAATCACTTGGTGTGCTTTTTCATCAACCCAGTAATCACCTTCGCCGTCTTCGGTTTCTTGGCGGATTAACTGTGCCGGAACGCTGTCCATCACTTGATAAAGCTGCACATTGTCATCGGCTTGGCCGGAAATAATCAGCGGAGTACGTGCTTCGTCAATCAAGATGGAATCGACTTCATCGACTACGGCAAAATTCAAATCACGCTGAACTTTATCGTATTGGTCAGTGACCATATTGTCGCGCAGGTAGTCGAAACCGAATTCGTTGTTGGTGCCGTAGGTGATGTCGGAGCCGTAAGCAGTTTGGCGGTAGAAAGGCTCCATGTCGGATACAATCACGCCCACGCTCAAGCCTAAGAAATTATATAAAGGCTCCATAATGCCTGCGTCGCGCGCGGCCAGATAATCGTTGACGGTTACAACATGTACGCCTTTTCCGGATAAGGCATTGAGGTAAACCGCCAAAGTGGCGACCAAGGTTTTACCTTCACCGGTGCGCATTTCGGCGATTTTGCCGTTGTGCAGTACCATGCCGCCGATGAGTTGCACGTCAAAGTGGCGCATGCCCAATACGCGGCGGCTGGCTTCGCGGCAGACGGCAAATGCTTCGACCAAAATATCGTCTAAAGTGGCACCGTCGGCCAAGCGTTGTTTGAATTCTGTGGTTTTCCCTTGTAATGCTTGGTCGCTCAAAGCCTGCATGTCGGTTTCAAGGGCATTGATTTTTGCGACCGATTTACGGTATTGTTTCAGCAAGCGGTCGTTGCGGCTGCCGAAGATTTTCTTTGCAATGTTTGTCAGCATGAATTGGTTCCTGCGCCTAAAAATAATGAATGGCGAAAGCTGGATTTTAACACAAGCGATTGTGTAAGGTGTTAATGCCGTCTGAAATAAAGACGGTTTTACCGTATTTCAATATTCGTTGACAAAATAACCGATAAAAAGGCCGTCTGAAACATGAATTTAGAACAATTGGGCAAGCGTGACCGACATTTGCAGGCATTGTTGCAACAAGCGCAACAGTGGCACAGGTTGGATCAGGAAGTGAAAAATATCCTGCCTGCCAATTTGCGCGCGCATTTTCAGACGGCCTGTGTCGAAAACGGCAGGCTGGTTTTGCTGGCGGCCAATAATATGGCTTCTTCGCGCTTGAAAATGATTCTGCCCTCGTTGCTGCCGCAATTGAAGCTGTTGCGCGCCGATATTGCCGATGTGCAGGTGAGGGTGTTGCCTAAGCCGCCCAAACCCGAGCGCAAAAATACCTTGCGGTTAAGCGAAGCCGCTTTGCAGAGTTTTGAAGACACCGCAGCCAAGTTGCAGGAGCAGCACCCTAAGTTGGCCGAACGCTTGGAACAACTGGCCAAAAAGCATTATGGACAAGGATAATTTGTTAAAGAAAGTTAATTTCAGAATGAAAAAATAGCCTAATTAAATAAAATAAATTCTCATTTTGTAAGTAGGTGTAAATCTTTATTTGAACTTTGATTTAAATCAAAGTTTGGAGCAGAATAAAGTCGCATACTTCTCTTTTGTTACAGAAGGCATGGCGTCTTCCGGCACAAATATTTTGGATAACTGAAACATTCTCATCATTCAATTCTCATCATTAGGAGATATTACATGAAAGCTTATTTGGCTCTGATTTCTGCCGCCGTTATTGGTTTGGCTGCCTGCTCACAAGAACCTGCCGCTCCGGCTGCACCTGCTAACGAGCCTGCGCCTGCTGCTCAAGCATCTGCTCCTGCTGAAGCTATGCCTGCTGAAGCTGCTCCGGCTTCAGAAGCCGCTGCCCCTGCGGCTGACGCTGCTGCCGGTAACTGTGGGGTTGTGGTTGAATCTAACGACGCTATGCAGTTCAACATCAAAGACATCCAAGTCAGCAAAGCATGTTCTGAATTCAGCATCACTCTCAAACACGTTGGTACTCAGCCTAAAGCCAGCATGGGTCACAACTTGGTAATTACTAAAGCTGAAGACCAAGACGGCGTATTCAAAGACGGCGTGGCTGCAGGTCCTGACGCTGAATATGTAAAACCAAATGACGAACGTATTGTTGCCGCCACCAAACTGCTTGGTGGCGGTGAAGAAGACACCATCAAAATCGACCCTGCCAAATTGGCGGACGGCAGCTACAAATTTGCTTGTACCTTCCCGGGCCACGGTGCTTTGATGAACGGTACCATCACTTTGGTTGACTAATATCTCTGTGTAACCGATTTGAATCGAACAGCCTGCCTTGTTGCGGGCTGTTTTACTTTCGCAGACCCCAAAAAAGCGTAGCCTAATCCGATAGGCTGTCTGAACATAAGGAAACCCTGCCATGAACCTGTTCAATACCCAAGCGTGACTTTTGCCCAACCCATCGACATGCTCTATGCCTGTCATGACAAAGTGCGCCGTTTTTGCAGCCAAGTCAACATGTTGCCCGATTATATTGCTGAAAACGGCCGCAACGATGTGGTGCTGCAAGCCATACGTCAAATCAGCCAATATTTCAATGTAGCGGCGCCTTTGCATCATGAGGATGAAGAAGAGAACTTTTTTCCTTTGCTGCTGCAATACGCCCCGCAAGCGCAGGAGAGTATTGACGAATTATTGCGCCAGCACGAAAGCCTGCACGCCAACTGGTCGGCGGTGGCGGATGAGTTTGCCCGATTGGAGGCCGACGCAGATCATCAGTTAGACACCGAAGTATTGCAGCGCTTTACCGCCGGATACGATGTGCATTTAGGCATTGAAGAACCGTTGTTTGAAATGGGCAAAACCTTTATTCCCAAAGAAAAGCTGACCGAAATCGGAGAAATTATGGCCGCGAGAAGACGCCAATAAAGCTTTGAAAACCCCGTTTATGATTTCAGACGGCATCAAATCACCTTAATAGGCCGTCTGAAAGCGCAAACCGTTTATTTATCCAATTAAGGAGAATGACCATGCTCACTCCTCAAAGCAGCGAACTTTTCGACATCCCTTTTTATCAGTTTGCCCAAATGAAAAAACATGCGCCGGAAATGATTGAGCCGATCAAAGCCGCGTATAAACACCATTGGCAGATTTGGCGCGAGCTTATCGGGCGTGTGGCCGATGACTTGGGCGGATCCTTCGCACCGCCGCACATCGAGCGCTGGTGTAACGGCTGGCAGGTGCGCGCGCACTTTTTCGCTTATTTCAAATACGCGCAATACCAAGATTCCGCCGCGATTATTTCCGTGTTGCTCAACCGCCGCCGTCTCACCGTCAGCCTTGATTGGCATTGCTACAAAGCCGGCGTGTCGCCCATTGCCTTGCTGCAATACAACCAATGGTTGGATGAATTAAACGCGCAAAAATACGCTGCTTTCGATATTTGGCACGGTGCGGAAGACGAATATGCCGATTACGCCACCGTAGCCGGCACGCCGTCTGAAAACATCCGCCTGCACAATGAAGACGATTTTTTCTGCATCGGCAAACACATCAAGCGCGCGGATTTGGGCAAGCAAGACGTGCAGCGATGGATTGTGGATGCGATAGAAGAATTGACTCCGCTGTATGAAGCCTGTTTTAAATAACTGTTTTCAGACGGCCTGTTGCGGGTTGCCAGATAAAGCGCATCTCGTTATCATCACCAGCATTCTCAGGCCGTCTGAAATACGGAATGCGTTTTCTTTCAGAAGGCCTTAATCTCAAAAATGCCATTGAAAATAAAGCATAAAATGACTGAAACCCAATCCTTGGAACTTGCCAAGCAACTCATTGCCCGTACGTCCGTCACCCCGATGACCAAAACTGCCAGCAGCTTTTGGCCGAACGCCTGCAAAAAATCGGTTTTACCATCGAAGAAATGAATTTCGGCGACACCAAAAACATCTGGGCGCGCCGCGGCAACACCGCGCCGGTGTTGTGTTTTGCCGGACACACCGACGTGGTGCCGGCCGGCCCTTTGGAAAAATGGGATTCGCCGCCGTTTGAGCCGACCGAGCGCGAAGGGCGTTTGTATGGGCGCGGCGCGGCTGATATGAAAACCAGCATTGCCTGTTTCGTCACCGCCTGCGAGCGATTTGTGGCGGTGCATCCCGACCATCAGGGCAGCATTGCGCTGCTGATTACTTCCGATGAAGAAGGCGACGCGCACGACGGCACCACCAAAGTGGTTGATGTATTGAAAGCGCGCGGCGAGCTGATTGATTACTGCATTGTCGGCGAACCGACCGCGACGGAAGTATTGGGCGATATGCTGAAAAACGGCCGCCGCGGTTCGCTTTCGGGCAATTTGACCGTTAAAGGCAAACAAGGCCACATCGCTTATCCGCATTTGGCGGTGAATCCCGTGCACACCTTTGCCCCGGCCTTGCTCGCGCTCACAAAAGAAGTATGGGACGAGGGCAACGATTATTTCCCGCCGACCAGCTTCCAGATTTCCAACATCAACGGCGGCACCGGTGCCACCAACGTGATTCCGGGCGAACTCAACGTCAAATTCAATTTCCGTTTTTCGACCGAATCCACCGAAGAGAGCCTGAAGCAGCGCGTGCAAGACATTCTCGACCGTTGCGGCGTGCAGTACGATTTAGCATGGTCTTGTTCCGGTCAGCCGTTCCTAACCCAAGCCGGCCGTTTGACCGACGCAGCACGAGCCACGATTCGGCAAATATGCGGCGTGGAAGCCGAATTGTCGACCAGTGGCGGCACTTCAGACGGCCGTTTCATTAAAGCCATTGCCGCTGAATTGATTGAATTGGGTCCGAGCAACGCCACCATTCATCAGCTCAATGA
Organism: Neisseria weixii; assembly: GCF_002327085.1. Lineage (GTDB taxonomy): Bacteria > Pseudomonadota > Gammaproteobacteria > Burkholderiales > Neisseriaceae > Neisseria > Neisseria weixii. Next base: position 455,242 of record NZ_CP023429.1, read on the forward strand.
AAACGTATTGCTGGACGATATTCCAAAGTTATCCGCGATTTATGAAGGCATGATGACGGAATTGTTGAAATAGGAAGTGAAGGCCGTCTGAAATGAACCCTGCCGATTTGCGTTTTGCCCATTGCGACGATTACACCGCCACTTTAAACGTGGCGCGGCTGGATACGCCCATCGGCAAAATACTGGCCGTGTTCAGCAGCGAAGGTTTGTGTCTGCTCGAATTTGCCGATCAAGACCAATTGCAGCGCGAATTGACTCATCTGCACCAAGCCTTGTCAGCCAATTTCAGTTGGCAAAAAAGTGTGTATCATGATGAATTTCAACATGAATTGGCCGAGTATTTCGCAGGCCGTCTGAAAACATTCAACACACCGCTGCACATGGTCGGCACCGATTTTCAAAAGCAGGTTTGGCAGGTGCTGCTGACTATTCCCTACGGCGCGACCTTGAGCTACAAGGAGCAGGCGCAGCAGTTGGGTAATGTGAAAGCCATCCGTGCGGTTGCCGCTGCCAACGGGCAAAACAAAGTATCGATTCTGATTCCCTGCCACCGCGTGATCGGCAGCGACGGAAAGCTGGTCGGTTACGGCGGCGGCATGGCGCGCAAACGGTTTTTGCTGGATTTGGAAAGCGGCATGGAGCAGGGAACACTGTTTTAAGTTTCAGACGGCCTTGTTTTGCGATCAGGCCGTCTGAAAAAGATTTTAATCATTTGAAAACATTGACAATAGAGAGACTGCAATGAACCTCAAAAACCGCCATTTTTTGAAGCTGCTTGATTTCAGCCAAGACGAAATCCTGCATTATTTGAACCTTGCCGCCGAACTCAAAGCCACCAAAAAAGCAGGCAAAGAAGTGCAGCGGATGAAAGGCAAAAACATTGCCCTGATTTTTGAAAAAACATCCACCCGCACACGTTGTGCCTTTGAAGTGGCGGCACGCGACCAAGGCGCGGGTGTGACTTATCTCGAGCCGACCGGCAGCCAAATCGGCCATAAAGAAAGCATTAAAGACACCGCACGCGTGTTGGGCCGTATGTACGACGGTATCGAATACCGCGGTTTCGGGCAGGAAATTGTCGAAGAATTGGCCAAATACGCCGGCGTACCGGTGTTCAACGGCTTGACCAACGAATTCCACCCGACGCAAATGCTGGCCGACGCGCTGACCATGCAGGAACACAGCGACAAACCGCTTCACCAAGTGGCTTATGCTTATGTCGGTGATGCGCGTTACAACATGGCCAATTCTTTGCTGATTTTAGGTGCGAAACTGGGCATGGACGTGCGTATCGGTGCACCGAAAGCATTGTGGCCGTCTGAAGACATTGTGGCGCAAGCCAAAGCGGTGGCGGCAGAAAGCGGCGCGAAAATCCTGCTGACCGAAAATGCCGAAGAAGCGGTCAACGGCGTGGATTTTATCCACACTGATGTGTGGGTGAGCATGGGCGAGCCTAAAGAAGTGTGGCAGGAGCGCATCAATTTGCTCAAAGCCTACCGTGTTACGCCTGAATTGATGGCCGCTTCAGGCAATACGCAAGTGAAATTCATGCACTGCCTGCCGGCCTTCCACAACCGCGAAACCACCGTCGGCGAATGGATTTACGAAACCTTCGGCTTAAACGGCGTAGAAGTGACCGAAGACGTGTTTGAAAGCGAAGCCAGCATCGTATTCGACCAAGCGGAAAACCGCATGCACACGATTAAAGCGGTGATGGTGGCTGCGTTGGGTGAGTGAGGTTTAAGAATGAATTCAAGGCCGTCTGAATAATGATTGTTCAGACGGCCTTTTACTTATTGGCTTTCAGACGGGCTGAGGCCTTTGAAAAACCTCATCAACCACCAATCAAACCATAAAACCTTCATTAGTTGCGCAAGTCCGCTACACTTCCCCGCGAAGGGGGATCCATTTTTGATCATAGCAAATTGTTGAATAAAATAGGTTTCTTAGATGTTGTGATGGATTCCTGCCTGCGCGGGAATGACGGCCTAAGGTTTTTATTGGTAATTCTTGAGGTTTTGCAAAGGTCTCAGCCTCAACCTTCTCGGCTGTGTTCATCCGCCACTTTCACCGCTTCTTCGGCATCAAACTCGCTCAATACCCTTGTTTCATCGAGATAATCCGTTCGGCATGGTGGAAGTATTTGTCGTCGTGGCTGATTGCGAAGACGGTGCAGCCTTGCTGTTGCAAAAGCGGCAGCAGTTTTTCGTAAAACACGCGGCGGAAATGCGGGTCTTGGTCGGCAGCCCATTCATCGAGAATCAGCATGCTGCGGTTTTCAAGCGCTGCAGCCAGCAGGCCGAGACGTTTTTTCTGGCCTTGCGATAACTTACTGTTGAGAATGCGGTTTTTTTCAAGTTTTACCTTGTCGCCCAACTGGAGGCGGTCGAGCCAACGGGCAATCATGTCGGCCGAAGCGTCTTCGCCCATATTGCCGACTAATTGGTCAAACAAATGAAAATCAGTGAACACGCTGGCAAAAAGCTGGCGGTAGGCATCGCGGTTGTGTCCGGTGATTTCGGTGTCGTCCACAAATATTTTGCCCGAAGTCGGAATGTACAAACCGGCCAAAATCATCGACAGTGTTGATTTTCCCGAACCGTTGCCACCGATGAGAAACACGGTTTCATGGCGGCGGAGCGTGAGATTCACCGGCTGCAGCGCAAACGATTGGCCGCCTTGTTCGGGTAGGCATAGGTGATGTTTTCCAACCGGATGGTTTTCCATTCGGACGGCATGAGATTGCCGCTGTGAAAGCCCGGCCGGTATTCTGTTAAACCGAGATTATTCAGCGCTTCGAGTGCGACTTTGCTGTTCATCAGCATGGGAAATGCCCCTATGGCTTGCGAGAGCGGCGAGCGCATAAATAAGACAGTCATGGTGACGGTTGCCGCATCGGCCAAGCTTGCCCATTGATGATAGACCGACAGATAAAAAATAATGCCCACTGCCGCCAGCATGGCGGTGTTGCCCCAGTTAATGGCCAAGGCATGCAGACTGTCGGCACGCACCGCCCAGCTGCGGTTGTTTTGTGCAGCGGTGGTAAAGTCTTTACGGTAGAAACGTTCGGCGCGATAACGGTTGAGCGTCAGCTCTTTATGACCGTCAAGGCTGGTTTCGTAATGGGTGTAGAGTTCGTCTTCAAAGCCGCGCATTTTGCGGAAGCTTTGGAACACGTGTTTTACAATCAGATTGGTGCCTGCAATCATCAGCAGTAACACGACAGCGGTAACCAGAAAAAGCTTGGGCGACAGCCACACCAAATACAGACTGCAACCGACGGTAAACAACACGCCTTGTGTAAATTCCGGCAAGCGGGTAAACGCCATGCTCAGTGAGCGGATGTCGTTGGACAGGCTGGCCAGCAGTTTCGGTTTGCCTGTGAGCTGGATTTGCGCTTCTTGCGAATCCATAATCCGCTTCAGAAGCTGCGTGCGCATTTCAAATACAAACTGATGACCGATGCGCGACAAGCGGATTTGCGACCAAGTGGCCACCACCAAATAGGCCAGCAGTAATAAGCCGAACGGCCACATCAAGCCACCGAGTGCGCTCTCTCCGCTTTGCAACAGATAAGTATTGATAAACATTAACACGCCGATGCCGAACAGTCCCGAGAGCAAGGTCAGACCGAACATAATCAGAAAAGGTTTGCGGTATTGGCGGTAGATGAGGGAAATGATGTTCATGTGTAAAGCGGTAGGAATACTGAGACCGTCTGAAAGGTTCAGACGGCCTGAAACCTTTGCAAACTCCCATCTTTGGCACATTTCTTCGTGATACGCTGCTCGAAAGCTTGCCTATCTTTGTGATGTCTGCGCTTTCTGTGCTGCTCTAACCTTCGAACTGCACTCAAATCTGGGGACAAAGGTTTCGGCCTTAATGATTTATTCGTGATTGTCCAAATGGTAAATTTGTGTAACGGTATCGATGAGATCGGTATCGGAAGAACCTGCTTTGTTGAGCGCGCGGGTAGGCGAGTGAAGCAGTTTGTTAGTCAGCTGTATGGATAAACGTTCCAATACTTCTTCAGCCGCCGTGCCTTTGGCCAATTGTTTCATGGCGTTTTCCAGCACTTGGCGACGGGCGCGCTCACCTTCGTCACGCAATGCACGAATCAGCGGCACGCTTTGGCGGCTTTTCTGCCATTCAACAAATTCACCGACTTTTTCTTCCACCATGGCTTCGGCGGCAGAAGCAGCTTTTTGGCGTGCTTCTTTACCGTTTTGTACGATGTCCTGCATGTCGTCCACAGTGTAGAGATAGGCATCGTTTAATTCGCCGACTTCTTCTTCAATATCGCGAGGTACGGCCAAATCGAGCATGAACACGGGCATATGGTGCCGCTTCTTTAATGCACGCTCGACCATGCCTTTGCCGACAATCGGCAATTGGCTGGCGGTGGACGATACAATTACGTCGTATTCGTGCATGATATCGGGCAATTGGCTCAATAAACAAGGCTCGGCATTGACGCTGAGTTTGTCGCACAATTCCTGCGCGCGCGGTAAGGTACGGTTGGCCACGGTAATCAGGCGCGGATTCTTAGCGGAAAAGTAAGTGGCTACCAACTCAATCATTTCGCCCGCACCGATGAACAGCACATTTAAATCGGCAATGTCCGGAAAAATCTGCTCGGCCATTTTTACTGAAGCGGAAGCCATCGACACTGAGTTTTCGCCGACGGCTGTGTCAGTGCGCACTTCTTTGGCGACGGCAAATGTTTTTTGGAACAAGGCATTCAGATTGTTGTTGATGCTCTCTTGTTCTTGCGCGATGCGCACGGCATCTTTGATTTGGCCGAGAATCTGCGGTTCGCCCAATACCATCGAATCCAAGCCGCAGGCCACGCGGAAGGCATGGCGCACGGTTTCGTTGCTGTCGAAGGTGTACAGATAAGGGCGGATCTCATCGGCGGGTAAGCCGTGGTATTGCGCCAGCCATTCGATGATTTCTTCGGTGTTGCCGACGCAATAAAGCTCGGTGCGGTTGCAGGTAGACAAAATGACCGCTTCTTTGGCCGCATTGCTGCCGGCCAAGCTTTGCACGGCAGCAGGCAGACTTTCCGCAGCAAAAGCCAGCTTTTCGCGTATGCTCAAAGGCGCAGTTTGATGGTTGAGTCCGACGGCGGTAAGTTGCATGGGAATGTGAAGAATAGGGAGTGTGCGTGAAGGGGTTATTATAGCGTAAGTTGGCTTTGAAAAGAATGTTTTGCGGCTTCCGCAATCTGCGTGGTTATTAAATTTTAGCAGAAAATGATTGGGTTAACTGATTGAACGGATGGAAAAGGCCGTCTGAAATGTTCAGACGGCCTTTGATTTTAGATTTTAAACTGCTTTGGCTTCTTCAGCTAAGAAACCGCGCAATTTTTGCATGGCTTTGGCTTCGATTTGGCGGATACGCTCGGCCGATACACCGTATTCGGCGGCCAGCTCGTGCAAGGTCAAACCACCATCGTCTTGCAGCCAACGGCTTTCAACGATGTAACGGCTACGGTCGTCCAGTTGCGCCAAGGCATTTTGCAGACCATCGGTTTGCAGCGCGTAATGGGCTTGCTTGGCGATTTGCTGGGTTGGCTCGGTTTCATTATCTGCCAGCCAGTCGATTGGGGCAAAATTGTCTTCGTCATCGTTGCTGTCGGCCAAAATGCCGATGTCGTGACCGGTCATGCGCTGTTCCATTTCCAAGACTTCGGAAAGTTTCACGCCCAAATCATCGGCGATGTCTTGTGCTTCTTTTGGCGATAAGGCATTCAGATTTTTACGCATGCTGCGCAAATTGAAAAACAGTTTGCGTTGGGGCTTGGTGGTGGCAACACGAACCAAGCGCCAGTTGCGGAGAATGAATTCATGGATTTCAGCCTTAATCCAATGTACGGCAAATGAGAATAAGCGTGCGCCACGACTTGGTTCGTAACGTTTCACCGCTTTCATCAAGCCTATATTGCCTTCTTGAATCAAGTCGGCTTGGTTCAGACCGTAGCCGTCGTAACCGCGGGCGATGGAGACCACCACGCGCAAGTGGGAAAGAATCAATTGTTTGGCGGCGTTTAAATCGCCTTTTTGTTGGCGTTCTGCCAGTTGGGTTTCTTCTTCGGCAGAAAGCATCGGAATATTGTTCACGGTATGAATGTATTGCTCCAAGCTACCGTTACCGCTGTGGATTACTGGTAATGCAAAAGCGTTATTCATCATTAGAGTGGCTTTCCTTGTTATGTGCGCCGGCCGGTAATCGGCAAGCGCTTAAGAATGTGTGGCGAAGTAGTATAACACTACTGTTTTGATATGGCTATTAGACCGCTTTTTGTGTTAATGTTGTATGTGTGATAGGTTAAATTTTGTATTTTAAAAAACATGATTAATTTTTAATATTTGAGTATTTTACTCGGGAATAAATTTATTATAAGCAAATAAACATATTCTCCGATACAATTCCCCCATGGCCTATTCAGAAGACTTCAAACAACCCGTACTCAAAAAACTCCGTCAAGGATGGACGATTCGCAGAACCGCAAAAGAATCCGGCACCGCCATTCTCCACCATCACGCTTTGGAGACGCCCTCCGGCTCCCCAAGTCCCTCCAAGGCAACGCAAAACCCGCAAAATCAGCGCCCAGGCACTGCTCGAAGATGTCGGGCGTTATCCTGATGCCTATTGCTGTGAAAGAGCGCAACGCTTTGGCTGTTCCCATACCGCCATACACAAAGCATTAAAGCGATACGGCATCAGCTGCAAAAAAAAGACCGGCCGCCACCCGAAAGCCGGCAGAAGGCTCAGAAAAAACTTCCTGAAGTTACTGCACCGCTACATCCTCCGTAACCGTCCGGTTGTTTGTTCAGACGGGAGCAAATTCGGAAAATCCTGTTACCGGCCTTACGCTTATGCGCCAAAAAGCCGGCGTTGTTATGCGCTTCATGATTGGCAGGGGCATCATCAGACCAATGCCGTTGGAGCGTTATTTCACGGCAAACTGTTTGCCGTCGGGCTGTTTGATTGCAGTATTGACCGCCGGATATTTGATGCTTGGGTGGAGCGGGTTTTGATTCCGGAGCTGCCGCAAAACAGTGTGGCGGTGATGGGTAATGCGGCGTTTCATAAGGGTAAGGCAGAAGCCTTGCTGAAGGAAAAGGGGCATACCGTGTTATGGCTTCCGCCCTATAGTCCCGATCTGAATCAGATAGAGAAAAAGCGGGCTTGGATTAAAGGTGTTGGGAATCGGCTGAGAATGGCGGATGTGGATTGGCTATTTCAGGCGTGTATCGATAAATAAGTTTATTTGATATAGAACAATTTATTGGTGATGTAAATTCAGACGGCCTGATAAACAATCAGTCTATCAGGCCGTCTGAACAAGGTGGATGACGCGCTTATTCTTGCTTGTTACGCAGGGCGAAAAGCATTAAGGCTGCGGCGCTGAGTAGGCCGATGAGCCACCATGAGCCACCCATTTTCATGTAAGGCGTCTCGCCAATGTAACCTTTAACATGACCTTCCAACACGGTTTCGGTGTTGGCTTCGGCTTCGCTGATGATGTTGCCTTTGGGTGAAATAATGGCGGTGGCGCCGGTGTTGGTGGCACGCACCATATAGCGGCCTAATTCCATTGCGCGTGCTTGTGACTGCTGCAATTGCTGATACATGGCGTTAGAGTCGCCATACCATGCCATGTTGCTGACGTTGGCCAGCAGCGTGGATTGGCGGGCGGTGGCGATTAATTCGTCGCCGAAACCGTCTTCATAGCAGATGTTGAAGGCGACGCGCTGGTCTTTCATCACCAAAGGCGCTTGGCCTTCGCCGCCTTTGCGGAAATCGGCCAGCGGCATGTTCATCATGCGGTAAAGCACGTTGGTGATGGCCGGTAAGGGTTTGTATTCGCCAAACGGCACCAAATGGTTTTTGGCGTAATACGGGATTTCTTCGGCGGTAGTGTTGTTGTAGTTGCTTAAATTAATCACGGCATTTTCATAGCCGTTGCCATCGCGCGTGTATTGGCTGATGCCTAAAGCCAGCGCGCTGCCGTTACTTTGCGCTTGGGCGGCAAAGGTATTTAAGACTTCTTCGGGCAGGGTTTGGCGCATTTCGGGGATAGCGGTTTCCGGCAAAATCACAATGTCGGCGCGGGTTTTGTTCAGCTGCTCGTAATATTTTTGAATGGTCGGAACGATTTGGTCTTCTCGCCATTTCAAGTGTTGTTCGATATTGCCTTGCAATAGGGCGACAGTATTGGTGCTGCCGTCCGGTTGGGTAAATTCGGCTTCTTGGGCAATGTAGCCGACAGTGCACAAAGCTACGCCGCAGCACAAGGGCATGAGACGGCTTTTCAGACGGCCTGCATTATCCACGAGCAATACCAACCATGCGCCGATACAGGCGGTGGCAAAGGTTACTAAATGAATACCTCCGATGGGTGCGAAGCCGGCCAGCGGGCTGGCTTTGGTGATTTGGGAATAACCCAATGCGCCCCAGCCGAAGCCGGTCAGGAGGCGTTCGCGGGCAAATTCGGTCAGTGTCCAAAGAATCGGTAGTACGATGCCGATTTTAATCCAGCGCGGAAAGTGGAATTTTTTCCACAACCAGAAACACAGGGCAGGGTAGAGTGCCAAAAATGCCGGCAATAAAACCGTCATTGGAATGGCATAAAGGTTCGGCAGGCCGGAAACTCCGTGCAGGGCCGTATGAATCCAGTAAAACTGTGACACATAAGCAAAAAAGCCGAATACATAAGCTGTTGAAGCAGCCATGCGCGGGCGCAGCTCAATCAGGCGGATCAGAGCGCCGAACAGCAGTGGCATCAGCCAGAAATGATAATAAGGGGCAAAGGTGAGCGGCGTAGCGCCGCCGATAATGATGACCAGCGGCCAATAGAACAGCGGCTTTCGCCAATATGTTTCGAGTTTGCGGAGAATATTCATATGTTAAGTGAACAAGAAAAGGGGGGGTCTGAAGGCTTTAGGTTTCAGACGGCCTTATGGTACACAAATCAATGTTTTTTAGAGAATACTTTCATCAAAGGCAATACTACGGCGCACACCACCGTACCGGTCAGCACGCCGACCACTAGGTTTGCCACTTGTGCCATCAGGCCTGTGTCCCAATGATGGGCATGTAGGAAGTCGTGTACCGGGTCGAAATTGTGGGTGATGAGGCCCCCGCCGACCAAGAACATGGCCAAGGTGCCAATCACGCTTAACGTGCGCATAAACCAAGGCATGAACGCGATGATGCAGCGGCCAAAGGCTTTGCCTAGGCTGCTGCCTTTTTCGATTAAGCGCAAGCCTAAATCATCGAGCTTGACAATGATGGCAACCAAACCATAAACAATCACAGTCATGCTGATACCGATGGCTGACATCACCAAAGATTTGGTCAGCACGCCGTAGGCGCTCACCACACCCAAGGCGATGATGATGATTTCGGCTGACAGAATAAAATCGGTGCGAATGGCGCCGGTGATTTTGGCTTTTTCATCAAAAATTTCGTCGCTGGCATGCGAAGCGGCTTCATTGCCGTCGTTTTTGTGCAACAATTTATGCAACAGTTTTTCCACGCCTTCAAAACACAAATATGCACCACCGATCATCAATAAAGGCGTAATCGCAGCCGGCAGGAAAACAGACAACAATAAAGCGGCCGGTACCAAAATGACTTTATTAATCAAAGAGCCTTTGGCTACTGCCCATACAATCGGCAATTCGCGTTCGGCAGAAGCGCCGGTCACTTGGTTGGCATTCAAGGCCAAATCGTCGCCGACCACGCCGGCGGTTTTCTTGGCAGCCATTTTGGTCATTAAGGCCACGTCGTCCAATACGGCGGTAATGTCGTCAAGCAGGGTAAAAAGGGAGGCAAAAGCCATCTTGAATGGTTCCTAGATTAAAGAAAAGGTCATGATTTTCTGCTAAGTCCGGCTGTTCGGCGATGGTTTGGCGCACAAACTTGCCTTTAGCGAAACCGAATATTATAACTGAAAATTATACGGTTTTTATCATTTAGACGCCCTTTAATCAAATTAAAGGAAAGAAAAGATTCTTGAATGGTTGCCAATTGCATGGCGTGACATGTGTTAAAATTCGTCCCTGCCGGCCGTAAACGCAAGAAACCGCCGGTTTCCCCCCTTAACTTCAGCAGATCAGGAGAAATAAAAACGTGGATTGGATGAATATCTTATTCCTACTCGGCGGTGCGTTGCTGTTTTTGAGTGTGGTTTCCACCACACTTTCGGCGCGTTTGGGTATGCCTTTGCTGTTGGTGTTTCTGGGAGTCGGCATTTTGGCCGGTGAAGAAGGAATAGGCGGTATTGAGTTTGACAATTTTGTTTCGGCCAACTTCATCTGCCAACTTGCCTTGGCGGTGATTCTGCTTGACGGTGGTTTGCGTACGCGGTTTCAGAGTTTCCGCATCGGTTTGAAACCGGCGGCGGTGTTGGCAACATGGGGCGTGTTTGCCACCGTGGCTTTGCTGGGTATTTTCACCACACTTTATTTGGATGTCGATTGGCGTTTTGGTCTGCTGATGGCGGCAATTGTCGGTTCAACCGATGCCGGTGCCGTATTCAGCCTGTTGCGCAACAGCGGCGTGCGCTTGAATGAACGTGTGCAGGCCACGCTGGAAATTGAATCCGGTGCCAACGATCCGATGGCGATTTTCTTGGTAACTGCTTTAATCGCAATGATGGTCAAGCCCGACGAAGGCGGCGTGATGTCGTTCATGTGGATGTTGCTGCTGCAAATCGGCTTTGGTTTGCTGATGGGCTTTATCGGCGGCAAATTGCTGGCCAAGCTGGTACGCCGCCTGAATCTGCCTGAAGGTTTGTATGCGTTGATGATTGTGTCAGGTGGTTTGCTGGTGTTTTCGTTTACCAACTTGATTGGCGGCAGCGGCTTTTTGGCGGTATATTTGGCCGGTATATTGGTGGGCAATCAGCATAATCACGCGACGGAACATGTTTTGCGCGTGATGGACGGTTTGGCATGGCTGGCGCAGGCGACTATGTTTGTGGTGTTGGGTTTGCTGGTGACACCGTCGAGTGTGTTGGAGCGCGGTTCAGATGCGATGGTATTGGCGGTATTTTTGATGTTGGTGGCGCGCCCCATTGCGGTGTTTACCGGCTTGTGGCTGTTTAATTACAGCGTGCGCGAAAAGACGTACATCAGTTGGCTGGGTTTGCGCGGTGCGGTGCCGATTACGCTGGCGATGATGCCGTTGGTAATGGGTGTACCGAATTCACGGGCCTTGTTTGATGTGGCATTTGCGGTGGTGGTGTTGTCGCTGCTGATTCAAGGCACAACCATTCCGGTCATGGCGCGCCTGCTGAAAGTAGCCATGCCGCCGAAGCCCGAACCGAACGACAGCCGCGATATTTGGTTGGCAGAAAAAGAAGCGGTACGCATGATATCATTTAAAGTGGTAGCGCAATCCGAAGCAGAAGGCGTACATCCCGATGATGTGGCTCCGATTTCCGCCAGCTTTGACCGACGCTGTTTTGCACTGATTCGCGAAGGATACCGAATCGAGTTGCAAAGTGATACCAAGCTTAAAAAGGGTGACATCGCGTGGTATGTCCTACCTGACGATCAGGTCGAAAATATGGCCTATTATTTCACCGAGACCGAAAAAAGCGTGCTGCTTAATTTCGATTATTTTGGAGAATTTTCATTCGATCCGGCCAGTCGTGCCGGGATTTGGCCAAGGCTTACGGTTTGAAATTACAGCCAAACGAAGAGAGCTTGAGCTTGGGCGAATTGTTTGAGCTGCGTTCGGAAAGCACTAAATGGGTGGAGGGTGACCGCGTGAGTATCGGTGAATTTGAATTGACGATTAAGGAATTGAATAAAGACGGCAGTATTAAGTTGATGGGCATGAAGTTTCCTGATTAAAAAATAAACCCAAACCTTTGCAAAATCACTGTTTTTGGCCTATTTCTTCGTTATACGCTGCTTTGGCTTCGAAGTATACTCAAATCTAGCGTTTTGCAAAGTTCTCGGGTGTATATCAATCGAGGCCGTCTGAAACATTTCAGACGGCCTCGATTGATATTTGAAGAGTTAAAAAGCTTCGCCTACTTTCACGCCGTTGGCAATGTCTTTCGGTGTAGCCAGTTGGGCGGTTAAGGCTTGAGCGGCTTTAAATTCATCACTTTGCATCATCGCTTCGGCTGCGTCCATGTTCAGTGTGTTGGCCATATAAGCCCAACGTGCAGACAAGTTCGGATTATCGGGCATGTGGAAACTGGCGCGCAATTCATCGACCAAGTCAGGGCGGTTGCATACCAATGCAATATCACAACCGGCGGCAAAAGCACTTTGAACGCGCGCTTTGATGCCGCCCGCGCTGCCTGCGCCTTCCATGGTGAGGTCATCTGAAAAAATCACGCCGTCAAAGCCGATGTCTTGGCGCAAGATTTGTTTGAGCCATTTTTCTGAAAAACCGGCCGGATTCGGGTCGATTTGCGGATAAACCACATGTGCGGGCATCACTGCCGCCATCCCCGCCTCGCTTAATTTGCCGAAAGGAACCATATCGGCAGCCTGCAAATCGGCCAGGCAGCGGTCGTCTTGCGGCTGGGTCAGGTGGCTGTCGCCTTCGACAAAGCCGTGGCCGGGGAAGTGTTTGCCGCAGGATTTCATGCCGCCTTTGTTTAAACCTTTTTGTAAGGCCAAAGCCAATTCGGTGACGATGTCGGCATCTCGGTGGAAACTGCGGTTGCCGATAACGGTGCATTGCCCCCAGTCCAAATCCAACACCGGTGTGAACGACAAATCCACGCCGCAGGCGCTCAATTCGGTTGCCAATACCCAGCCCACTTGTTCGGCTTTGGCTTTGGCAGCGGCTTCGCCTTCGTTGTCCCAAATTTCACCCAACACGCGCATGGCCGGCAGACGGGTAAACCCGTCGATAAAACGCTGCACGCGGCCGCCTTCGTGGTCGACAGCAACAATCAGTTCCGGCGTGCGCAAAGCTTTGATGTCGCGGATTAAAGCTTTGAGTTGCGGTACGTTGTCAAAATTGCGGCGAAACAGAATCACACCGCCGATAGCCGGGTCGAGCAGGCGTTGTTTTTCTTCGTCGGTCAATGTAAACGTATTTACATCGGCCATCACAGGGCCGCGTTCTATAACGGCTTGGGTCATTTTGTTTCCTTTATCCAAAACGTTTCAGACGGCCTAGAGTGTAGAAAATCCTAGCGTTGTTTACACTTTTGCTTTTTTGCTTGAAGACCCATTTTGGGATTTTCGAGTGTTGTCAAGAATGCCGAAAGGCACGGCAACGCCGCATAGTTCTTGATAATGCTCAACAATCCTAAAACAATCATTTAGGCAAAAAATAAAAGCTGTTTTGCATAAAAAGTGTAAACAACCCGACAATTTCCTACACCTAGAGGCCGTCTGAACAATTAAGCGGCAAGCGCGGTTTTTTTGCTGCGCAACATCAAAATCAATACGGCCAAAACTACGGCAGTCACACCGAAGCCGAGCAGGGCAGAATGTGTGAAACCCAGTACCAAATAGCCACTGGCCGCTGCGGCGGCCACGGTCAGCGCGTAAGGTAGCTGCGAAGTAACGTGGTCAATGTGGTTACATTGTGCACCGGTGGAGGACAAAATGGTGGTGTCGGAAATCGGTGAACAATGGTCGCCACACACCGCGCCGGCCATCACCGCCGAGAAGCAAGGGATAATCAGGCTCGGGTCGATTTTCACCGCCATGGCGGCGGCAATCGGCAACATAATGCCGAAGGTGCCCCAGCTGGTGCCGGTGGCAAACGCCATCACACTGCCCAAGGTAAATAGAATCACCGGCAAAAAGCCCGGGTGGATATTGCCTGCGACCAAGGTAGATAAAAATTCGCCGGTACGCATTTCGCTGACCACAGTGCTGATCAGCCACGCCAAAATCAGAATGCTGATGGCGCCGAACATCGACTTCATGCCTTCCCAAGTGGCTTTCGGGTAAACATGGGCTTCGATGGTGCCGACCGTGCAGAACAATACCGCCAACACGCCTAACACACCACCGAATACCAATGAAGTATTCACATCGGTGTTTTCAAATGCGCCCAAAATGCTGAAGGTATCCAAAGCTTGTGCGCCGGTGTAGAGCATGGCGGAAATGGTAGCGAAAATCAGCACCAAAACCGGAATAATCAGTGCATATACGCGGCCTTTGGAATCGTTTGAAACGGCTTGTTCTTCATGTGTTTCGCTCAAAGCTTGCTGCTCGAAGCGGCCCATCGAACCGATGTCGAAAGAAAAATACGCCACAAAAAACACCATTAACAGCGCAAACAAGGCGTAATAATTCATCGCACTCATGGCGACAAATGTGCCCATCGGGTATATTCGGTGATGTTGTAAGTCACCAGCAAACCTGCCAGGGTGGCAATAATCGAGGCGCCCCAGCTTGAAACCGGCATCAACACGCACATCGGCGCAGCGGTAGAATCCAAGATATAAGCCAGTTTGGCGCGTGATACTTTGAAGCGGTCGGTTACCGGACGGGCAATCGCGCCCACCGCCAAACTGTGGAAATAGTCGTCGATAAAGGTCACGAACACCAAACAGGCGGTCAACATTTTGGCACCGCGACGGCTTTGAATGTGTTTTTTAGCCCAATCTGCAAAAGCTTGATTACTGCCCGAATAAGTCAGCAAGGAAGTGAAAATACCCAATAATAACAGGAAAATCAGGATTTTGAGTTTGGCCAGAGACCAATCGCCATCTGCCCAAACCAGTGATACGGTGATGTCTTTAAAGTGAGTTAAGGTATTGAGCGGATTGCCGCCGGTGAGCATTAACACCCCGATGATGATGCCGATGGCCAGAGAGAATAAAACGCGGCGGGTAATCACAGCCAACGTCAGCGCCAGAAATGGCGGAATTACCGACATAAAAGAGCTTGAATAATCGATTAGTTGCATAAAGTAAAATGATGAAGTGTAAATAAAATCTGAATGTTTTCAGACGGCATAGTGTGTATTAAAAAGGCCGTCTGAAAAAGTGTGAAAGCTAAAACGGTAAAATACCCGTCATTTCAAAAATAACGGGTATTTTATCATTACTATACAATTTTATGCCGTTTTATTGCAGATTTAAGGCCAAGAAGAGTGTGTCACTACCACGCTGCACCAACAGCGGCACGTTTTTACCGGTACTGCTCAAAGCACTGCGGAAGCTTGATTCGTCATTAACCGTGATTTGACTCACGGCCATGATTTCATCGCCGCGCTTCAAACCGGCACGTTCGGCGGCGCCGCTGACATGGGTGACAATCAAGCGTTGTTTGCCGTCGGTGGTTTGCGTTTGCAGCGTCAAACCGGCTTCTTCCACCAAGAAACTTTGCACATCGTTTGGCGATGTGAGGCTTCCCATTTCACTTTCGCCACTCGGGGTCGGTGCACCGGTGCTGCCCAAAGTGACGTTGACAGAAATTTTCTTGCCTTTACGCCACACTTCCAATTTTACTTCTTTGCCTGGCGGCATAGCGCCGACCATCACCGGCAAATCGCTGGAAGAGCGCACTTCCTCGCCGTTGACGCTGCGTACAATGTCACCCACCTGCAAACCGGCTTGCTGCGCCGGGCTGTTTGGCATCACTTTGGCAATCAGAGCGCCGCTGGCACGGTCTAAGTTGAACGATTTCGCCAAGTCGTAAGAGACTTCTTGAATAATCACACCTAATTGCCCGCGTTGCACTTTGCCGCTGGTTTTCAGTTGGTCGGCTACGTTCATCGCCACATCAATCGGAATGGCGAACGAAATGCCCATAAATCCGCCGCTGCGGCTGTAGATTTGTGAATTGATGCCGACTACTTGGCCTTTAAGGTTAAACAGCGGGCCACCCGAGTTACCCGGATTGATGGCGACGTCGGTTTGGATAAACGGAGTGTAGTTTTCATTCGGCAGGCTGCGGCCTTTTGCCGAGACGATGCCTGATGTTACGCTGTTGTCAAAGCCGAACGGTGCGCCGATGGCGGCCACCCATTCGCCCGGCTTGAGCGTTTTCGGGTCGCCGATTTTTACAACCGGCAAATCTTTGGCATCGATTTTCAATAAAGCCACATCAGATTGCTGGTCGGAACCAATCAGCTTAGCGGTGTATTCGCGTTTGTCGTTGAGCAACACTTTGATATTGCCCATACCGGCAACGACGTGGGTGTTGGTAAGAATGTAGCCGTCGGAGCTGATGATAAAGCCGGAACCGAAATTCAGCTCGCTGCTGTCGGCTTCTTCCTGCGGCATATCAGGCAGGTTGGGTACCAAGCGTTTGAAAAACTCGTAGAATGGATCGTTATCCGGAAATTGGCTTAAATCCATGCCGTTTTCTTCAGCACGCTGCTGGCTGCGGTTGGTTGCCGTAGCTTGAATATTGACCACGGTTTGGCCTTCGTTTTGCACCAATTGGGCAAAATCGGGCAGCAACATGCCAACGCTGCCATCGTCTTTTGGCGGTTCAATGCGTTGAACCAGTTCTTTCTCTTCGTCTTGGGTATTGTCATTGCTGAAAAAACTGCCGACTTTGTCACATGCGCTCAATGCCAGTGTGGCCGCAATGGTTAAAGCCATATATTTTTTGGTATTTTTTGTCACAGTCATTCCTTGTTATGCGTGTCTATCTGTTTTACCGGGTTGCGGTTTGTCAATCGGACGGAAGGGCAAGTTTACCCGCCATACCCTTAATTTGAGTGGATAGGGGCAATTTTACCGATTATGAACATTTTTTCAAGCGTTTCATTTTCAATGGAAAAAGCCGTCTGAAATGTTTCAGACGGCCTAAAAGCCTGTCTGCCTCTTAATTCTGAATCATCGGGCGGGATAACTTAATTAACAATATTTTTCGCCTTCCATTCGCATAAATCGTTAATGATGCATTGCCCGCATTGCGGCTTGAGTGCTTTGCAGGTGTAGCGACCGTGTAGTATCAGCCAATGATGCGCGTTCATTAGAAATTCTTTCGGGATAAAACGCATGAGCTTGTCTTCCACTTCGCGCACGTCTTTGCCCGGTGCGATTTTGGTGCGGTTGGATACACGGAAAATGTGGGTATCCACTGCCATGACCGACCAGCCGAAAGCGGTATTCAGTACCACATTGGCGGTTTTTCGGCCGACACCAGGCAGTGCTTCCAAAGCGGCGCGGTCTTCGGGTACTTCTCCGCCGTGTTGTTCCAACAAAATGCGGCAGGTTTGCATGATGTGTTTGGATTTGGTTTTGTAAAGACCAATGGTTTGAGTGTATTCCATTATGCCGTCTAAGCCTAAGTCCAACATGGCTTGCGGGGTATTGGCCACAGGGAACAGTTTGGCTGTGGCTTTGTTTACGCCGACATCGGTGGCTTGCGCCGACAGTAACACGGCAATCAGTAATTCGAACGGCGAACTGAAATTCAGCTCGGTGGTCGGATGCGGATTGGCGGCGCGGAAGCGCTCGAAAATTTCTTGGCGGATGTGTTTGTTCATGATGTGTTTTTATTTGAAATGCTCGCGCGTTATTATAGCAAAAAGGCCGTCTGAAAAGAGCATACGCTTTTCAGACGGCCTATCTGGCCATCAAACTGATAAACAGTTTATGCGGATTCTTTCAAAACGGTCTCAATCAATTCCATCGCCCCATCATCGGCCAAGCGTTTGGCCACGGCGCGACCCAATGAATCGGCGTAGCCGGCCGGTGCTTGGGCATAGGCTTCGATAATGGTTGAGCCATCGGGATGGCCGACCAAGCCACGCAGGGTCAGTAAACCGTTTTCTTCGGTGCAGTAAGCTGCCAGCGGCACTTGGCAGCTGCCGCCCAAAGCGCGTGCTAAAGCGCGTTCGGCGGTGACGCAGGCGTGGGTGATGCCGTGGTTGAGCGGCTTTAATACTTCCAGCAAATCTTTGCGGTTTGCAGCGATTTCAATGCCCAAAGCACCTTGTCCGGCGGCGGGCAGGCTGACGGTATCGGAAATAATCAAGCGGATGCGGTCGTCCAAGCCCAAACGCTGTAAACCTGCAGCGGCGAGAATAATCGCATCGTATTCTCCGTTGTCAAGTTTGCCCAAACGCGTTTGCAGATTGCCACGCAAAGGTTTGATTACCAAATGAGAATAGCGCGCACGCAATTGTGCTTCGCGGCGCAGGCTGGCGGTGCCGACTACTGCGCCTTTGGGTAAATCTTCCAAGCGTTCGTATCGGTTGGACACAAACGCATCAAACGGATTGGCGCGTTCGCCAATCGCAGCCAGCGCAAAACCTTCCGGCAAATCCATCGGCACGTCTTTAATTGAATGCACCGCCAAATCGGCGCGACCGTCTTGCAGGGCTTGTTCCAATTCTTTGATAAACAATCCCTTCCCGCCGATTTTGGAAAGGGTTTTGTCTAAAATCTGGTCGCCGCGTGTGGTCATGCCTAAGATTTGCACGTCGCAGTCGGGATAAAGGGTTTTCAGACGGCCTTGAATGTGTTCGGCCTGCCACAGGGCCAAGCGGCTTTCGCGGCTGGCGATGACGAGTTTTGTCGGGTTCATTTACGTTTTCCGGATGTAAAGGCGGGAAAGGCTGTTAGTCTAACACAAACCCTCTATGATGACAGCTTGCTCATAACGCCCCAAAGGGCCGAAATTATTTCCTTTATTTTGTTCTTTATTCAAAATTTTTCCCTGAATACATATATTGTGCAGCGTTATATTATATGCACCGGAATATTTCCGTTTTGCTTTGATTTCACCGATTACTGCGTAACTTTTTTCAATAAAATAAGTTTTACCTTGGGAAATAAACTCCGACTGTTCAAAAGAAAAATGGACACTCCCTGTCATTCTGACATTATCAGAATCCGTTACATTTTCTGAAGCGATGGTTTGGCCAGGTTCAGGGAAGGAAATATCAGCCTTGCTATCTGCTTGGGTCTGCTGTAAACATGCTGCCAAAGCAGGCAATAAAAAATAAAACAGTTTTTTCATCCGGTTTCCGTTTCAATTAAATTTTGAGACTTTTTCTTAAAGTATTCAGATTTGATGTTTTTTTGAGTTTCAGAATGGATACTCAGGCAGTTTGATGGCAACATTATCATATTGCTTTGTAGTAGCTAATTATGTCTCGCTGAAAAATAATAATCTATTTGGGATAGGAGATCAGACAAATTTACTTCAGCCGGTTTCTTCAGTTCGTATTTAAGACTTCCCACAAAATTAATGTTGCATTTTGACATTTATTTAGAATGAATACACAGCATGTCACACAGGTTGCGCCTGAATCCGGTATTCCCTAGGAAGTATCGTGTATTCCCTACATAAATGAAAAATCAGGATATCGCATGGTCTCGCAGGAAGCCTATTTTACAGATTATCAATATAACCAATTACTGCCGAATCTTGGCAAAACTCCTTCAAAATGCCACCAAAAAGAATTATCGCGCCAACCAATACGCCGGTCTTCAACATTTTGGCTTACTGGTCGAAAAGTAGTATTCAGTCCGCCACTAACTGCTTCCAACTCATATATAGTCAATTCTTGCATTTTGAACTCCTTACCTTAGGGTTTAAAAAATTACAAATCAAGTAAAGGATATCCTATAATCCAAATATAAATTTGAAACTCAGGATGCTGTGTAGTAAACGCAAATTACAGAGATTAGAGTAAAAAAAAATTATGGTTCAATGATAATTATTATTGATATTATCATTAAAATAGTAGATATCTATGAAACGCGCCAAAAAATTTCCTTTCCAATCCTTACAACGCCAACGTTTTCATTTAAACTTTGACAACGTCTCTTCCGCAGCCGATGTGCCGTCTGAAAAAGATTTCTACCGTTGGGCTTTTGCCGCCTTGAAAGACGAATACCGCCGCGCCGAAATCAGCCTGATTTTGCTCGATGAAGAAGAAGCCCGAGCTTACAACCGCGATTACCGCGGCAAAGATTACGCCACCAATGTATTGAGTTTTGCCTTGAACGAAGGCGACGTCATACCCGGCCAAATTTCAGACGGCCTTTACGGTGATTTGATTATCTGCCCGCAAGTGGTACTGAAAGAAGCAAAAGAGCAGGGCAAAACGCCCGAGCAACACTTTGCCCACCTCACCATGCACGGTACCTTGCATTTAATGGGTTATGATCATATCGAAGACGATGAAGCCGAAGTCATGGAAGCCGCCGAAATCCGCCTGATGGAGGCCGCAGGTTATCCCAACCCTTATCAATAGGACGAACATTAATATGGAAGACACTCAGTCGAAACCCAATTTTTTCGAACGTTTGGTTTCCCGTTTGACCGGTGAACCCGATTCCGCCGAAGACGTCATCAGCCTGTTGCGGCAGGCGCATGCGCAGGAAGTATTCGATGCCGATACCTTTGCCCGCTTGGAAAAAGTATTGGATTTTACCGAGTTGGAAGTGCGTGATGCGATGATTTCGCGCAGCCAAATGAATGTGATTAAGGAAAACGACAGCCTTGAGCGCATTGTCGCCTATATCATCGAAACCGCGCATTCACGTTTTCCGGTGATTGGTGAAGACAAGGACGAGGTGTTGGGCATTTTGCATGCCAAAGATTTGTTGAAATACGTGTTCAGCGCTGAACAATTCAACTTGCAATCCATTTTGCGGCCGGCCGTGTTCGTGCCGGAAGGTAAGTCGCTGAATGCCTTATTGAAAGAGTTTCGCGAGCAACGCAACCACATGGCGATTGTGATTGATGAATACGGCGGCACATCGGGGTTGGTCACCTTTGAAGACATCATTGAGCAAATCGTCGGCGATATTGAAGATGAGTTTGACGAAGACGAAAGCGCCGACAATATTTTCGCTGTATCGGCCGAGCGTTGGCGTATTTATGCAGTAACTGAAATCGAAGACATCAACGATTTTTTCGGCACCGATTACAGCAATGAAGAAGTCGATACCATCGGCGGTTTGGTGATTCAGGAATTCGGCTATCTGCCGGTTCGCGGTGAAAAAGTAGTCATCGGGCCGCTGCAATTTACCGTCGCGCGCGCCGATAACCGTCGTTTGCATACCTTGATGGTCGTGAAAGCCAAAGAAGAATAAGCGGCATGCAACCAAGGCCGTCTGAAACGATTATGGTTTAAGACGATGTAGGAAATTGTCGGGATTAAAACCAATGAAAACAGCAGAAACTGTACTTTGCAGTTTCTGCTGTTAGTTTGATGCGGAGTTTGGCAAAGGTGTCGGTATGTGATTCTGTGCGAAGCATTCGTGATCAAACCGCCGCCTGCGTGTATCGACGTGGTGATGAACCATGCGCTGGAGAATGTGGGGCATTGGGGCTGCCGAGAAATCGTGGAGTCTCAGAAATACAGATGAATACAGAAATGCCGTCTGAAAAAAATTTCAGACGGCATTTTGGTGGTAGCACCGTTGGTCAAGCGCGTCATACCATACTTGGTTTGTTTGAATTGGTTGAAACTTTTACAAAACCCCATCTTTGGTATATCTCTTGAGTTATGCACTGCTCAAAATCCCATCTATCTTTACTATCTTTAATGGCATATATACTTTTTGCTTCCCTGACTTTGAACTGCACTCAAATCTGAGAGGTAAAGATTCTCGGCTTGTTTGCATAACATATTCCCCGTATGGGTATGCACCCGCAGTAATTATACAGAGCCTCAATCTCACCATCGCAAGCATGGCTGGTGCTTGCTTTTATATCATCTCACCACTTAATCAAAAAAAATACCGTCTAACAAAAATATTGGCATGGAAATTGCAAAACTAAAAAAACAGCAAGCGGCATTATGGCCAAGCAGTCAATCAGCATGGTGCATTAACCTTATGATTAGAGGTTTAAAAATCAAATAATCGGTATATTAATTTCATCATGCAATAATCGATGTTGTAATGTAATGCGAGTGAGTAATTTGTCACAAAGTGACAAAAAATATCAGTTAAATGATGTAAGTGACATTTAATGGTCATTCAAGTCATGGTTCGGATGGGGAAGCTGGGATAGCCCAAGTGTCTGACTCACGGAGTGTTAACTTAAAAAATAAGTAATAAGGAAATATCATGAATAAAAGTTATCGCAGTATTTGGAATGAATCTTTAGGCGCATGGGTTGCCGTGTCTGAGATTGAAAACGCTAAAGGTAAGCCTGCAGGCAGCCAAATGTCTCGAACACAAGAAGGCGCACACTGTTTGTCAAATAACCGAGTTAACAAGCTTTACAGTCTAGCCGGTTGTGGATGGAGCGCATTGGCGTTGAATTTTGCATTGATTACAGGGTTTGCGTTGCTACCCGCAAGCGAGGCCGTGGCCGCAACTTGTACACAGAATGATGCGACTCTTCCGGCTACTTCTAATACGAACTCATTTGCCTGTGGTTCTGGGGCAAATGCATCCGGTAACAACGCAGTTGCAATTGGCCAATCGGTAAGCGCTACTACCGATGTAGCTTTTGCTGCCGGTTTTTCGTCAGTGGCTTCCGGCGCAGCTTCTTTGGCAATTGGTGACCGTGCAAAGGCAGTTAACGTTCAAGGTATTGCCATCGGCCAGCTTGCGGAGGCTTCAAGTGGATGGGATATCTCTATCGGCCGTAATGCGGGCAGTAACCCCGTGCAAATCTCTTCTGAAGCACGCAATGTTGCCATTGGCGACGGGGCATTAAGATACGGAACCGGTGCAAACAACAATATCGGTTTGGGCACCGATGCAGGTGCCGGATTGAATGGTGCCGGTAACGTGATTTTGGGTACTTATGCCAATGCTACACAGGCGGTTGATGCTGCTGTAAGAGCAGGTACTCCAGAAAATCAAATCGAGGTGAAATCGATAACGGTTACCGCGTCTGGCTCAACCAACATAAATAGTGTGAAATCTGTTACTGCCAGTAATTCGGTAGTGATTGGCAACCGTGCATTAGCAACCAGTGCCGGATCGGTGGCGGTTGGTCAAACGGCTAAAGGGCTGGGTGCGACAACGGTGGCTGTGGGCAATAGCAGCCGCAGCTTGGGCAATAATGCTGTTGCTGTGGGTAATACCGCCAATGCGGGAGCAGCCGGTGCAATCGCTATAGGCCAGCATGCTAATTATCAGCAGTCAACATCAAGTTATCGACCCACCGGAGCCAATTCGATTGCCGTTGGTGTCAGGTCAAACAGCTCGGCTATGCGTTCGATTGCTATCGGTACAGATGCGCTTGCGGAAAAGGCCACTGTTACCGGAGGTAAAATTTATGACAAAGCTGGTACTGAATATAATGCCTCCGTTGCAGGAAGTCTTTTAAAAGCTGAAAACTCAATTGCTATCGGCGCATATAGTGTGGTACGAGGCACCAATGCGGCGGCTATCGGTCAAGCTTCTGAAGCAATAGGGCAGAATTCTTTTGCGGGAGGTAATGATGTTCATGCAATTGGAAAGTCTTCATTAGCCTTGGGGATGGCGCACGTTCGGAAAATGACAGCACTATTGCCATTGGTTATGTAGCCCGATCTACGCATCAAAATAGTACGGCTATTGGTAATGATGCCCAATCTTCAGCAACAGGTGCTCTAGCTATCGGTAAAGGAACCAGGGCTACAGGGACTGGTAACGTAGTCTTGGGGGTTGACAGCAAAGGTGAGACGGCCAGCGTTGTGGCTATCGGCAATACCAGCTTGGCCAATCAAGAAAATAGTGTGGCTATCGGCAATAAAGCGACGGCGCAAGGTACGGGCAATGTCGCTATCGGCACTAACTCAGGTAACGTGGATATCCAAACATATAGTGGTATTGTAGGCAATAATACTGTATTTGTAGGTGTGGATGCAGGTCGTAATGCAACCGGTAACCAAGGACAAGTAGCGGTTGGTTGGCAGGCTGGACAAGGTTCTGTTGGAACCTTTAACGTGGCATCTGGCTATCAGGCGGGTCAGTTTATCAATGGTTCAAACAATGTTGCTATTGGCAAACAAGCTGGGCAAGGTACGGGTGTGCCACGCGTGAGTGCAAGTGATACAGTAGCTATCGGTACGGAAACCAAAGCAACTGCTAATAATGCCATTGCTATCGGTAAAGGTGCTCAAGCCACAGGCTTGCAATCTATTTCCATCGGTGTGGGCAACATTGTTTCCGGCACCAACTCTGGTGCACTGGGTGATCCTTCCCATATCACAGGTACCGGAACCTATGCCATCGGTAACGACAACGGAACAGTAGACAATCCTATTGCCGCCGATAATGCCGGTGTGTTCGGTAATTTAAACCTGATGACGGCTGATGCCGACAACAGCCGTGCAATCGGTAGCTACAACCACATCACCACCGACAGTACTTATGTATTGGGCAGCGGTATCAACTCCGATCCCGCTGGGAATACATTAGGCACTACTGCAGCCAATTCGGTATATTTGGGTAATGACAGCCAAGTTGCCGACGGCGCGGCAAATGCAGCGGGCACATTATTTAACACCGATATTCTGAATGTAACCGGCAGCACAACCAGTGCCGGTGCCACGGGTACGGTGAATTCAGCCGTTATCAATGGGATAACATACACAGGTTTTGCCGGCCAAAGAGCTGTTGGCGCGGTAACGGTAGGTGCCGCAGATTCCGAGCGCCGCCTCCAAAATGTGGCCGCAGGCGAAATTTCAGCAACCTCAACCGACGCCATTAACGGCAGCCAGCTGTATATCGTTACCAAAGGGCTTCAAGATGCCCAAACACATTATTACAGTGTTAATGACGGTGGAACAGAAAGCGCCAACTACGATAACACAGGCGCAACCGGGTTGAATGCTATGGCTGCCGGTGTGGCGGCTCAAGCAACTGCGGTTAATGCTACGGCAGTCGGTCATTTGGCTAACGCCTCGGCAGACAATGCAACCGTCTTGGGTAATGAGGCCACGGCCACGGCTAAAGATACCGTAGCCGTCGGTCAAAGTGCCGATGCAACTGCCGACAGTGCGGTTGCCGTGGGTAAAAGTGCCCAAAGCACGGGTAATTTTGCCGTATCCATCGGTTTGGACTCTAAAGCAACCAACAATGGTGCGGTGGCCATGGGTTCGGGTGCGGTGGCAGACAATACCTATACAGTAGCTATCGGCAATGATGCACAAGCTCTGCAAGACGGCGCAACGGCACTTGGCCGTTTGGCTAAAGCCGAATCGGAGAAAAGCTTGGCGTTGGGCACAAAAAGCCAAGTTACTAGCTTAAACGGTATTGCAATCGGTGTAGATGCCAAAGCGTTGGGAGGAACCATCGGAACCACCAAAACAGGCAATATTGCTATCGGTAATGCGGCTCAAACCGAATCCAATGATTCCGTGGTAATCGGCACCAATACCCAAGCAACGGTTAGTGCTGAAAATGCTATTGTTATCGGTAAGAATGCAGCAGCAAACAATGGTGGCGGTAATAACTCTGTTGCTATCGGTAAAGACGCTGTAGTTACTGCTAACGGCAGTATTGCCTTGGGTGAAGAAGCAAAAGCAACTGCATTCACCACGGCAACAGGGGTGAATGTGCCTGACGCCGGTATGATTACCGCCATCGGTTATAAAGCAGCCGGCAGCGGTATAGGATCTCTAGCGTTGGGCAGCAATGCTTCCACTACCCAAAATGCTATTTATAGCGTGGCCATCGGTAACGGAGCGACAGCAGGCTCAACCGATGCATCCGGTGCGGCTCTGAGAGGTGGCCGGTATGGTGTGGCAGTGGGTAATAGCGCAAAAGCAATAGCTGATAACTCGGCTGCTTTCGGTCCGAGCGCTCAAGCTCAAAACACTGGTTCTTTGGCACTCGGCCATTCTGCAATAGCATCTGTGAACAGCGGAGTCGCATTGGGTGCAAACAGTTTGGCTGATGTAGCAGGCGGAATGGTTGGTGCTGATCCTTTGCTCGCAGCAAGTGATAAAAACAACAGCACTTGGACATCCAGCGCATTATATGGTGCGGTTTCCGTAGGTAGCAGCGTGCATGGCATTACCCGCCAAATTACCAATTTGGCCGCAGGCACGGCTGACACCGATGCCGTTAACGTTGCCCAATTGAAAGCAGCAGGCTTTAATTTGGCCACTTCTGCTTCAGACGGTGAACAGGTTGACAATACTGCCGCCACCGAAGATACAAAGGTTCCAAATGGCGAAACCGTTACCGTTGATGCGGGCAAAAACATCAAAATCACCCAAAGCGCCAATAAGATTTCGGTGGCCACCAAAGAAGATGTTGAGTTCACTACTGTTACGGTAAAAGATGCAGCGGGCAACATTACCGACATCAAAGGCAACAGCCTCACCATCACTCCAGCCAGCGGCAATCCGGTTAGTCTGACTTCAGATGGCCTGAACAACGGCGGTAACGTGGTTTCCGGCGTCGCCAACGGCGTTGCCGATAACGATGCGGCTACCGTAGCTCAAGTGAAAGCCGCAATGACAGAAGTGGAAAAAGGCACCAACGTCAGCAGCGTAACCAGCACAACAGGTGCTAACGGTCAAACCGTTTACACCGTCAATGCCGACGGCGCGAAAGCCTCAGCAGGTTCGAATGCCGTAACCGTTACCGCCGGTGCGAAAGACAGCAACAACGTCACCGACTACGCCGTCGATTTGTCGGAAGCCTCCAAAACCTCCCTGGCCAAAGCTGATAGCGCGTTGCAAAGCTTTACCACCAGCGTGAACGGCACAACCGCCGAAACAATTGACCAAACCAACAAACAGGTTAATTTTGTCAACGGCACCGGTACCACTGCGCGCAACAGCAGCGGCGACATCACTTTCGACGTGAACAAATCAGGCCTGACCAGTGCAGCCGACGGCACTGTAACCGCAGATGAGCCGGGCGATAACTTTGCCACAGCAGCCAATGTGGCCGATGCAATCAACAAAGCCTCGAAAGCTGCAAAAACCGAAGTGGTTGCAGGCAGCAACATCGAAGTGGATAGCGAAACCGGCAACGACGGTCAAACCATCTACACCGTAAAAACGGCAGATAGTTTAACTGTTGAGAGCATCACCGCAGATGGCACCGTGCTGTCTTCAGACGGCCTCACCATCACTCCAGCCGGCGGCAATCCGGTCAGCCTGTCTGAAAGCGGTCTGAACAACGGCGGCAACGTGATTTCCGGCGTCGCCAACGGTGTGGCCGACGATGATGCGGTGAACATGGCGCAACTGAACGCCGCAGCAGCAGCGTCGGCCAACAAAGTGGTAGCAGGCGACAACATCGAAGTGTCTGAAAAACAGAACGACGACGGCAGCACCACCTACACCGTGGCAACGGCCAAAAACGTCAGCTTCGACAGCGTAACCGCAGGCGATGCCGTGCTGAACCAAGACGGCGTTAAAGTCGGCAACGATGTAGCCCTGGCTTCAGACGGCCTCAAAGCAGGCAGCTTAACCGTAGGCACGAACGGCAAGATCAGCGGTTTGGAAGACGGCAGCATTGCCGCCGGCAGCAAAGAAGCCGTTAACGGCAGCCAGCTGTACGGCACGGCCGACAGCGTAGCCAACGCCTTGGGCGGCGGTTCGGCAGTGAATGCCGACGGCACCGTCAGCGCCCCGGCCTACACCATCATCGACCCGGCCACCGGCAACAGCAGCGTTGCCAACAACGTAGGCGATGCCCTAACCAAGCTGAACGGCGCGGTAAACAGCCCGTTAACCTTTGCAGGCGACAGCGGCAGCAATGTCGAGCGCAAACTCGGCACCACCGTTAACCTCAAAGGCGGCGCCACCGGCAACTTAACCGACAACAATATCGCGGTTGTAGCCAACAGCACCGACACCTTGAGCATCAAGCTGGCCGAAACCGTCAACCTAGGCAGCAACGGCAGCGTAACCACCGGCCAAACCGTGTTGAACAACGACGGCGTTAAAGTAGGCGACAGCGTAGCGCTGACTTCAGACGGCCTCAAAGCAGGCGATGTGAACATCACATCGGCAGGCATCGACGCCGGCAACAAGCAAATCGGCGGAGTGAAAGCCGGTGAGCAAGACACCGACGCCGTCAACGTAGCCCAACTGAAAGCCGCAGCAGCAGCGTCGGCCAACAAAGTGGCAGCAGGCGACAACATCGAAGTGTCTGAAAAACAGAACGACGACGGCAGTACCACCTACACCGTGGCCACCGCCAAAAACGTCAACTTCGACAGCGTAACCGCAGGCACGGGCGCCAACCGCGTGGTATTGGATGACGCAGGCGTGAGCGTAGGCGGCAACACCTACATCAGCGGCAACGGCATCAACGCCAACAACCAGAAAGTAACCAATGTGGCTTCGGGCAGCGTAGCCGCAGGCAGCACCGATGCGGTTAACGGCGGCCAGCTGCACAATACCGCAGCTTCCGTAGCCAACGTGTTCGGCGGTAACGCCATGGTTAACCCCGACGGCAGCGTGAGCATGAGCAATATCGGCGGCACGGGTGCGAACAACGTGAACGATGCCATCGCAGCGGTGAACCGGGCGGCGGTTGAAGCCAAAACCACCGTGAGCACAGGCGACAACATTGTGGTGGCGCAAAGCACCAATGCCGACGGCAGCACCAACTATACCGTAGCCACTGAGAAAGACGTTAACTTCAATAGTGTTACCGCAGGTACGGGAGCTAACCGCGTGGTATTGGATGACGCAGGTGTGAGCGTAGGCGGTAATACCTACATCAGCGGCAACGGCGTCAACGCCAATAACCAGAAAGTGACCAACGTGGCTGCCGGCAACGTGGCCGCAGGCAGCACCGATGCGGTTAACGGCGGCCAGCTATACGACACTGCGGTCTCTGTAGCCAATGTGTTAGGCGGCAACGCCACGGTTAACCCCGGCGGCAGCGTGAGCATGAGCAATATTGGCGGTACGGGCGCAAACAATGTAGATGACGCTATCAAAGCAGTGAACCAAACGGCAGTTAAAGCCAAAACCACTGTGAATGCGGGTGACAACATTGTGGTGGCGCAAAGCACCAACACCGACGGCAGCGCCAACTATACTGTTTCAACCGCTAAAGATTTGGTGGTTGACAGCGTAACAGCTGGCGACACCGTGTTGAGTGGCACCGGCCTGAGCATAGCCAACGGTCCGAGCATTACCGCAGATGGTTTGGATGCAGGCGACAAGAAAATCACCAACGTAGCCGACGGTGAAATTTCTGCCACCAGCAAAGATGCCGTTAACGGCAGCCAGTTGCATCAAACCAACGAAGCCATCAACAGCGTGGCCAATTACACCGTCAATATGGGCAATCAGCTCAACCAGCGCATCGACAGTGCCGAAAGACGTGCTAATGCGGGAGCTGCTGCTGCTATGGCGGTAGCTGGTCTGCCACAAGCCTATCTACCGGGTAAGAGCATGGTTGCCGTAGCCGGCAGTGCCTACCGTGGCGAAAGTGGTTATGCCTTAGGTTACTCCAGCATTTCCGACAACGGTAACTGGGTAATTAAAGGCTCCGCCACCGGCAACTCGCGCGGGCACTACGGTGCGACTGCTGGGGTCGGTTACCAGTGGTAATTCTGTGATAATGTAATACCGTCATGAGGTAAGCAAAGGCCGTCTGAAAAATATTTCAGACGGCCTGAGACCTTTGCAAAAACCCCAAAACTCCCCTAAATTCCCCCTAAAGGATTCAGAGGCGTTTTTTTATGAGCAGCTTCTTCCAGCAACAAGCCCAAATCATGACGGGCAAACATACCGGCAGCTGCCCGTTGCTCAAAATTAACCGGCTGCCCGATTGGCAGCCCGCCGGACAACTGCCCAACCGGCAAAAGACCCGTTACATCCGCGGCCACCGCGGCCGCCCCGCCTATCCGCTGCCGCCCGTGCTCAAAGCCGTATTGCCCGGCCAATGGCACAGCCTTTCCGATCCGGAATCGGAACGCTGTTCAGCCGCCCGTCCGGATTTCTGCTTCTTCTGCGGCTTTGATGAAGCCGCCTTACCCGGCCGCAGCACCCCCTGCCGTTTCCGCAACCGGCCGGCACAGGATGACGCCTTAGCCCGGCTTCCCGAACCGGTTAACCGCCGGCTGACCGAAAAAGGCTTAAAAACAGAGAAAGCCCCGGCAGCAGTGATTGACGCCGCCATCATCCAAACTGCCGGCGGCAAACAGCGTCAGGCTGTCGAAACCGATGAAAACGGCATCACTGCCGAAACCCTGCCCGGCAAAGACAAGGATGCGCGCCGGGTGAAGAAAGAGGGCAGATTCACCTTGGGCTGCAAACAACACACCCGCACCGGTTCGGAAGGCTGTATCGGGAAACTGCACACCACCCCGGCCGACGCCCGTGAGTGCAACCATTTCGGACCGCTGCCGGACGGCACCGCACCCGGAACAACCGTCTATGCCGATAAGGGGTATGACAGTAAAGCCAACCGGGAGCATCTGCAAAGCAAACGGCTGTCCGGCGGCATGATGCGTAAGGCACAGCGGGGCAAACCTTTAACGGAGCAGGAGAAACAGCGCAATACGCAGCTGTCGGAAGTGCGCTGTGCGGCCGGGCAAACCTTCGGTACGCCGCACCGGAAATCCGGCTGTAAAAGAGCGCGTTATTTCGGTTTACGGAAAGTACCGGCGCAAAGCCATTTGAAAGCGGTGTGCCTGAACCTGCCAAAGGCAGCCGGCAGGCTTCGTGTGCCTGCTGCTGCCTGAAAAGGGCAATGTGCACCCGATAAAGGGGCTGATTGGGGGAAATACGGACGGGAAACACGTCTGAAAATGAAAAAACGGTTACCTGATTGTTCAGGTAACCGTTTGGATGGGGTGGCCGGTATTTTGCAAAGGTCTCGGCCTTTACGTTGGTGATAATATCAATTTCAAGATTGCACAAGATTTAGGCGATTACAACCGAAAAAGAAAGTATGGCATGACCTTATTATTATCAGCCGGTGTCGATGAAGCGGGGCGCGGCCCGTTGGTCGGCAGCGTGTTTGCGGCGGCGGTGATTTTGCCGGAGCATTATGATTTGCCCAGATTGACCGACTCAAAAAAACTCAGCGAAAAGCGGCGTGATGAGTTGGCGGCGATGATTAAAGCACAGGCCGTGGCGTGGTGTGTGGCGAGTGCCGATCCGAGCGAGATTCACCAATTCAATATTCTGCACGCGGCCATGTTGGCGATGAAGCGGGCGGTGCAGGGCTTGGCGGTGCAGCCCGGAAAAGTGTGGATAGACGGTAACCGTGTGCCGAAAGATTTAGGCATTGAAGCGGAAGCGGTGATAAAAGGCGACAGCAAAATTATGGTGGTTTCCGCCGCTTCGGTGTTGGCGAAAACCGCCCGCGATGCCGAAATGTATGCGCTGGCCGAACGCTATCCGCAATATGGGTTCGATAAACACAAGGGCTACGGCACGGCGCAGCATTTGGCCGCCTTGCAGCAATTCGGGGTGTTGCCGGAACACCGCGAAGACTTTGCGCCGGTCAGGGCATTGTTGGCGCAAGGAAGGTAGCTGTTTATCCTTGCGGGAGAAAAAGATATGGAGTAGCTGATGACGGAGACCACCGATCTCAATTCACCACCATGCTGTGAGTCAAAGGCAGCAATGAAGGCATGAGCCGTACAAAAAGGGGCTGAATACCAAGCTGCATCTGGCGTTGGATACCCACGGGATACCGGTGAAATTCTTGCTAAGAGAAGGCAGTGCGACAGATTGTCTGTTTGCCTAAGTATTGATTGCCGGTACGGCAGCCGACGATCTGGTGGCCGATAAAGCTGATGGCACCGATGCACTCAGGAATTTGGCGGCTTCAGCGGGCATGGATGCCGTTATTCCGACCAAGGCCAACCGCAAGGAGCGACTGTTTTTTGACCGCTATCTGTACCGTTACCGCCATTTGGTGGGGAACTGCTTTGGGGATTTCAGAACGCTGACGGGGCATTGCCACGCGTTATTCGAAGAGGTTGGCTTTATTTGCTGCGGTAATAGAAATCCGGATTATTGCGATATGGTTGAAAATATTGTGGCTACACTACCTAATGGATGGTGTTAAAAAATGACGGTGCTCTCTCCCCGTCATTTGTTTTGTGGATATTATTGTGGCTGCAATGTTTATTTATCAAACAATCAGTGATCGACCACAATGCCTTTGTTTTCACCGGCTGCTTTTTCAGCATCCAATTTCTTTTGCAGCGTGTCGCAAGGCGTGTCGCAATCGCACATTTTTTCCATGCCCAAGGCGGAAATGCCGCCGCAGCTGCCTTTAATCGAGCGTTTGGAGAAAATGTAGCCGACTGCCATGCCTAAAATCACCAGCAGGAAAATGCCGAAGGTTAATAAGAGGGTTTTCATGATGCGGGTTCCAAGGTTAAATTAATTAAGTAATTTTTTGAATGCGCTTGACATTTCGGTTTTGTAGCCGTTACCGTCGTAGATGATTAAGAATACTGCCAAACCGTGTTGCTCGGCAAGTGCCAGAGCTTTTTCTTCGCCCAAGACGAATAAACCGGTGGACAGGCCGTCGGCAGTGGTGGCGTTATCGGCAATCACGCTGATGGACGCAAGCTTGTGGCGAATCGGTGCGCGCGTTTGCGGATTGATGATGTGGGAAAGGCGGTTGCCGTTCGCATCTAAGTGGAAATTACGGTAATCGCCCGAAGTAGCCAAAGATTGGTTATCCAACGGCACAATAATCTGAGTACCACTGCCTTGAATCATATTCGGCTGTTCAATGCCCACGCGCCAAGCTTCTCCGGAAGCATTGCGGCCTTTGCCGTGTAATTCGCCGCCTATTTCTACCAAATAGTTGCGAATACCTGATTTTTCAAGGTGTTGGGCTACTTTGTCCACGCCGAAACCTTTGGCGATGGAGGACAAATCCAAATAAACACCGGCCTGGGTTTTGGCGAGCGTGGCAGATTCACCATCGTTAGCCAATACGACTTTATCGATGCCGACTGCTTGCGCGGCTTGGTCGATTTCGGCTTTGCCGGCGAGTAGGTGATTTCTTTATCCGGCCCGAACCCCCATAAATTCACCAAAGGCCCAACGGTAACGTCTAACGCGCCTTGGGTCATTTGGTTTAAACGTATGGCTTCAGCGATAACATCAGCAAAATCTTGGGAAATCTTGAGCGGGCGGTAGGTTTCGCGCAGTTGGTTAAATTGGCTGATTTCCGAATCTGCTTGATAGGTCGACATTTGGCGGTTGACTTCTTGCAGCACATTGTCAATTTGTGCCTGCATGATTTCCGGTTTAGGCAAATCAAGGCTGTCTGAAAGGTATTTGACGGTGTAAGTCGTGCCCATCGTTTCGCCTTGTAGCGTGACCGTTTGCGCTTGTTTGCCGCATGCAGCGAGCAAAAACAACATGGTACCAAAAAATAGTAGATAGAGAGATTTCAACATAGGCATGGGTATGCGACAAAATTTTTCAGACGGCCTATTGTAACGTAAAATGAACACCAACGGGCTGCTCTTAAGGACGCTGGGAGCGGTGGAAAATCGGTTTAAAAAGACCGTTTGAGTCTTTGAGGCGCTAATATGTGGGCAGTTTGTCTGGATTTGGCTTTCGCGGCAGGAGTGGCTTCGGCCATGCAGGCGGCGATTAATACGCAACTGGCGCGGTCAATGGGTGGCGAAACCTTAATTGCCACCTTGATTTCGTTTGTCGTGGGCACGGTGGCCTTGTTTTTCATCACATGGGACAAAACGGATTTGTTCGGTTATTTGGCCATCGGACAGCAGTCTTGGTGGAAATTAAGCGGCGGTTTGATCGGCGTGATGTTTGTGTTCACCAGCGTATTGCTGGCACCTAAATTGGGCATTGCGAATATGCTGTTTGTCATCATCATCGGGCAGTTGCTGGCCGCGGCGGTGATTGACCATTACGGCCTGATCGGTATGGCCGTGCAGGAAATGACGATGCCGAAATTAATCGGTTTGGTGGTGATGGGGGTGGGGTTAGCGTTGTTTTCGTTTGGCGATAAGGTTTGGAAGTAGTTGATATTTGATTTAAAGTGTGAGGCCGTCTGAAAGGCTTTCAGACGGCCTGCAAATAAAAAAGGAAGAAACCGAAGTTTCTTCCTTTTTTGTTAGCCGCCGAAATCGTCCAGCAGGATGTTTTCGTCTTCTACGCCCAAGTCTTTGAGCATTTTAATCACGGCCTGGTTCATCACCGGCGGGCCGCACATGTAGAATTCGCAATCTTCAGGGGCTTCGTGGTTTTTCAGGTAGTTCTCATACAAGACATTGTGAATGAAGCCTGTGTAACCATCCCAATTGTCTTCCGGCAGTGGGTCGGAGAGGGCAACGTGCCATTCGAAGTTGTCGTTTTCTGCAGCCAGTTCGTCGAAATCCTCCACGTAGAACATTTCGCGTTTCGAACGTGCGCCGTACCAGAATGAGATTTTGCGTTTAGATTTCAGACGGCGTAATTGGTCGAAAATATGAGAACGCATGGGTGCCATACCGGCACCGCCGCCGATGAACACCATTTCGGCATCAGTATCTTTGGCAAAGAATTCGCCAAACGGGCCGGAAATCGTTACTTTGTCACCCGGTTTCAATGACCAGATATAAGAAGACATTTGACCCGGAGGCGCATCAGGTTCGCGTGGCGGCGGGGTAGCGATACGCACGTTGAGCATGATGATGCCTTTTTCTTCCGGATAAGAAGCCATGGAGTAGGCACGCAGAATCGGCTCATCTACTTTAGAAACATAACGCCACAGGTCGAATTTGTCCCAATCTTCGTGGTATTCTTGCGGAATGTTGAAGTCTTTGTAGGCCACGGTGTGCGCCGGAGCTTCGATTTGGATGTAGCCGCCGGCGCGGAAAGGTACTTCTTCGCCTTCGGGAATAGCCAACTTCAGCTCTTTAATGAAAGTGGCTTTGTTGTCGTTGGAGATAACGGTGCATTCCCATTTCTTCACGCCGAACACTTCTTCCGGCACTTCGATGTCCATATCGGCTTTGACGTTTACCTGACAAGACAAACGGCAGCCTTCGCGCGCTTCACGTTTGTTGATGTGAGAGAGCTCGGTCGGCAGAATGTCGCCGCCACCACTCTTCACGATCACTCGACATTGGCCGCAAGAGCCGCCGCCGCCACAGGCGGAAGGAATGAAGATGCCTTCGTTGGCCAGTGCGCCCAAGAGTTTTCCGCCCGCAGGCATGGTCAACTCTTTTTCGCCGTTGACTTTAATAGTGATGTCGCCTTCGTTCACCAATTTTGATTTGGCAAAAAGAATCATCAATGCCAAAGCCAAAACAATGACGGTAAACATCACAATACCTAAAATAATTTCCATTGTGTGTCTTCCTTATAACTGAATGCCGGAGAACGACATAAAGGCTAAAGCCATTAAGCCGGCGGAAATAAAGGTAATGCCCAGCCCCTTTAAACCGTTAGGTACGTCGGCATATTTCAGTTTTTCAGTAATACCGGCTAAGGCAACAATGGCCAACATCCAGCCTAAGCCTGCGCCAAAGCCGTAAACGATGGATTCGCCAAAGTTATATTCGCGCTGAACCATAAATGACACGCCACCGAAAATGGCACAGTTTACGGTAATCAGCGGTAGGAAAATACCAAGCGCGTTGTAGAGGGCCGGGAAGAATTTGTCCAGAATCATTTCCAAAATTTGCACCAATGCGGCAATGACACCGATAAAGGTGATGAATTTCAAGAACGTCAAATCCACGCCTTCAATAATCGCTCCCTCTTTTAAAAGCGTATAAACCAATTGGTTGGCAGGTACGGAGATGGTCAAAACCACAGTTACGGCAATGCCCAAACCGAAAGCGGTGGATACTTTTTTGGATACGGCCAAAAAAGTACACATGCCCAAGAAGAAGGCTAAGGCCATATTTTCAATGAATACGGACTTAACCAATAAGCTCAGATAATGTTCCATGGATTATTTCTCCACCTGTTCAGGTTTCCAAGTGCGGATGGCCCAGACCAGGAAACCGATAATAAAGAATGCGCTCGGTGCTAGCAGGAACAAGCCGTTGGCCTGATACCAACCACCGTCTTGAATGGTTTGGAATACGGTCATGCCGAACAATTTGCCCGAACCGATCAATTCACGCAAGCTGGCCACGATGATCAAAATCAAGCCATAGCCCAAGCCGTTGCCGAAACCGTCGACAAAGCTTTCCAGCGGCGGCTCTTTCATCGCAAATGCTTCCGCGCGGCCCATTACGATACAGTTGGTAATAATCAGTCCCACGAATACCGATAACTGCTTGGACAATTCGTAAGCAAATGCCTGCAAAACCTGGTCAACCAAGGTCACCAATGAGGCAATAATCGCCATCTGCACGATAATACGGATGCTGTTGGGGATGTAATTGCGCACCAGCGAGATAAACAGGCTGGAGAAACCGGTTACAAAAGCCACGGAAATACCCATGACGATGGCGGTTTCCAATTTGGTGGTCACGGCCAGTGCCGAACAAATACCCAATACTTGCAGCGCAATCGGGTTATTGTCGACAAATGGGGAAAACATTAAATGTTTCAAACGTTTGGTATCAGCCATTATTCTGCTCCTGCTTTCAGTTTGGCTAAATAAGGTTTATAACCGTTTTCGCCAAACCAGTAATCGAACGTACCTTGCACGCCTTTGGTGGTCAGGGTTGCGCCGGACAAACCGTCTACGCCGTGTTCTTGATCGGCGCCTGCGCCTTTACCGACACGGATGGCAACGTTGTCTTGCTCGTTGTAGAGTTTTTTGCCGACAAATTTTTGCTGCCACAAAGGATTGGCGATTTCGCCACCCAAGCCCGGGGTTTCACCCTGCTCGTAGTAGGTGATGCCGTTGAGCGTGTTGCCGTCGGGTTTCACTGATACAAAACCATACATCACTGACCACAAACCATTACCGTGCATGGGCAGAACGATTTGTTCTACTTTGCCGCCTTCGTCTTTCACCAAATAAACATCGGCGAGTTTGGCGCGGGTTTTGATACCGGCCAAATCGTCTTCAGGGGCAATGCGCACGTTTTGCTGCGGATCTTTGGCCGCGCTGCGGGCATCGAAGCCTTCCGGTGGATTGTCAACGTACTCACCGGTTGCCAAATCGACAACACGCGGTTCGATTCTTTCGGAATAGGTTTTGGCGATGTCGGTTTTCTCATCGAGCAAACCGGCTACGCTTAAGATGTAGCTTTGTTTGTCTTTGGCTTTTTGTTCAAGCTGTTTTGGTTTGAGGCCAACAGCAGAACCGGCCACCACCACAGAACAAACCAAGCTTACCACAATCACGACGGCCAGCGTGCCGCCGAAGCTGTCTTTATTGAATTTAGCCATTGGTGCGCGCCTTTCTGCGTTTGATGTTCGCTTGTGCGACGATGTAGTCGAAAATCGGGGCAAACAGGTTGGCAAACAGGATGGCCAACATCATGCCTTCCGGATAGGCCGGGTTAACCACGCGGATTAACACGGCCATCACACCGATTAATGCGCCGTACCACCATTTACCGGTGTTGGTAAACGAAGCAGAAACCGGATCGGTTGCCATAAACAGCATACCGATGGCAAAACCGCCCAATACCAAATGCCAGTACCAAGGCATGGCAAACATCGGATTGGTGTCGGAGCCGATGGCGTTAAACAGCAAGGAAGTGGCAATCATACCGATCATCACGCCGACAATAATGCGCCAAGAAGCGATGCGGGCGAACACAATCATCAAACCGCCGATAATCAGGGCGATGGTTGATACTTCGCCAACCGAGCCCGGCATATTACCGATGAAAGCATCCATCCAAGTAATCGGCTGGCCGGTGGCAACGTTTTTCAAACCGGCCATGCCGTCTGAAGCCCATTGCGCCAAAGCGGTTGCACCTGAGTAGCCGTCAACGGCAGTCCATACTTTATCGCCGCTGATGTTGGCAGGGTAAGCAAAGAACAGGAATGCACGGCCTGCCAGCGCCGGATTCATGAAGTTTTTGCCGGTGCCGCCGAACACTTCTTTCGCCACCACCACACCAAAGGTAATACCCAAGGCGGCCTGCCACAACGGCAGGGTAGGGGGAACAATTAAGGCAAACAGAATCGAAGTGACGAAGAAGCCTTCGTTGATTTCATGTTTGCGGATCATGGCAAACAATACTTCCCAGAAGCCGCCCACGATAAATACGGTGGCGTAAATCGGCACAAAGAAAATCGCACCGAAGAGCATTTTGCTCAACCAGCCCGCATCCGCAGCCATATTGATACCCAGCGCATTGGCTAAGGCATAATGCCAATCATTGGCGATGCTTTGTTGCAATAATTCAGGTGTCAACACGCCGAATGCTTGCGCACCCACGTTGTACATACCGTAGAACATGGCCGGGAACAGTGCCAGCCATACCATAATCATCATACGCTTGGAGTCGAGCGCATCGCGGACGTGTGCTGCTTTGCGCGTTACCGCACCTTGCGTATAGAAAATCGTTGCCGCCGCTTCATACAGCGCGTACCACTTTTCGTGTTTGCCGCCCGGCAGGAAGTGCGGTTCGATTTTTTCCAAAAAATGTTTCAAGCCCATAATCAGCCTTCCTTCTCAATAGTATCCAGCACTTTGCGCAACAGCGGGCCGTATTCGTATTTGCCCGGGCAAACGAAGCTGCACAAGGCCAAATCTTCTTCGTCCAATTCCAGACAACCCAAGGCTTGCGCGCCGTCGGTGTCGCCGACAATCAAATCACGCAGAAGTAAGGTCGGCAGGATATCGAGCGGCATGATGCGTTCATATGTGCCGATTGGTACCATGGCGCGGTCGCCACCGTTGACGGCCGTGTTGAACTTGAAGAGTTTGCTTTTGAGAAAATGACCGAGTGTGGTGCGGGTAATGGTGTATTTCTCAGCTTGCGGTGCAATCCAGCCGAAAAATTCTTTGTGGCGGCCTTCTTCCAACACCGACACTTGATTGTGATAACGGCCGAGATAGTCGTGCGGTCCGGTGGCGATGCCGCCGTTTAACACGGAGCCGGAAATCACGCGGTTATCGGCATTGACCAATTCGCCGGCGGTAAGTTGGGAAAGGTTGGCACCCAACACGGTACGCAACAGACGCGGTTTGTTGACCTGCGAACCGCCCAAAGCGACGACGCGTTCGGTATTCAGACGGCCTGTGGTAAACAGTTGGCCGATGGCAATCACATCTTGGTAGTTGATGGTCCACACGGTTTTGTTCGCGCCGACCGGTTCGATAAAGTGGATATGCGTGCCGCTCAAACCGGCCGGATGCGGGCCGTCGAATTCGTGCACAGCAATATTGGCTGCGCTTTCAGACGGCACATTGGCACCGGCTGCTTTGCACACATGAACCGTACGTTCAGTCAATCGGCTCAATACGCGCAAGCCGTTGGTAAAGTCAGCCGCTTTCTCGGCGATGATTACGGTCGGGTCGGCAGCCAAAGGGTTGGTGTCCATGGCGTTCACAAAAATCGCCGCAGGGTTGGCATCAACCGCAGGCGTTTTGCTGAACGGGCGGGTACGCAAGGCAGTCCACAAGCCTGATTGAATCAGATTTGCGCGCACTTCATCACCGCTTAAACCCGATAAAGCTTCGGCAGAATATTGCTTGAAGGTGATTTCATCGCTGCCTGCAACGGAAATGACCACAGATTGCAATACGCGTTTTTCACCACGGTTAATCGCCGTGATGGTGCCTGAAGCCGGAGCGGTAAACACCACGCCCGGATTTTTCTTGTCTTCAAACAATACTTGGCCTTTTTTGACGACATCGCCTTCCTTGACTTTCATCGAGGGGCGCATGCCGACATACTCTTCGCCAAGCAACGCGACTTCGGTAATGGCCGGACCATCATAGATGGTTTGCTCCGGTCGGCCTGCAATAGGCAGGTCTAAGCCTTTTTTTATCTTAATCATAGAGATGCGTTACTTCTTACTAGGTTAAAAAAAACGGGCAAGCCGATGGCGTTGAGTCTGGCCACCGACGTCGGTATTTGGAATGACGACACATTTCCTTTAAAATCAAATAAATTTATTCGATTATCAGCTTGATGATTAATCGTTGTTTTTATTGTTAAATAATAGATTATTGCTGGTTGGGGCCGTCTGAAACTGCGTTTTAAAGAAAGAGCAATTTAAAAATATTCAAATGGATGAACAAATAAAATCTTTCGGATTTTAACAGGAATGGATGGTTTTTTGTCACATTCCGCCAGATTTTTTCACTTATAAGGCTAATTCAGTAAGCCATAATAACTAATAAATTATAATAAAAATCATATCTTAAGAAACGATACGGCCGTAAAACGTTTGAGGCACGTCTGAAAAGGTGGTCAGATTATTAAAGCAGGCCAAGAAAAATAAGACTAAACTAAACCAGTATCCCAATCGGAGAATCATCATGGTAAACAATACGCTGCTCAATCACGGTAAATTAGGCATGGGAACATGGCACCTCGGCGATTACGCTGCCTCGCGCCAAGAAGAAATTGCCGCATTGCGCTACGGTTTGGAACACGGCGTGTCGATTATCGATACTGCCGAAATGTATGGCAACGGACGCTCGGAAAATCTAGTTGGCGAGGCGATTCAGCCTTTTGCTCGCGACAGCATTTATTTGATTTCCAAAGTGTTGCCGAGCAATGCCAACCGCCACAATTTGGAGTGCAGCTTGGATGCCTCATTGCGCCAACTTCAAACCGATTATTTGGATATGTATCTTTATCATTGGCGCGGTGCCACGCCGTTGGCCGAAACGGTCGAATTAATGGAAAACATGGTGCAAAAAGGCAAAATCAAAGCGTGGGGCGTGTCGAACTTTGATTTGGAAGATATGCAGGAATTGCACGAAGCCGGCGGCATCCATTGCGAAACCAATGAAGTGTTGTATCATTTGGGCTCACGCGGTATCGAGTTTGCGCTGAAGCCATGGCAGGATGCTAACGCGATTTCTACTATTGCCTACTGTCCGCTGGCGCAGGCGGGTGATTTGCAGGACGATTTGCTGCGCCACCCGGCTGTTCGCCAGGTGGCGGCTGAGCTCAATATCAGCGTGTATCAAGTGTTGCTGTGTTTTACTTTGGCGCAGTCAAACATGGTATCGATTCCGCGCACCGGCAAAACGGCGCATATGAAAGAATTGGTCGATTGCTTGGATATTTGTTTGTCGCCCGAGCAATATGCGGTTTTGGACGAAGCCTATCCGGCACCACAATGGCGCGTACCGTTGGATATTCAATAATCAAAAGATTTAATAATAAAGGCCGTCTGAAACATTCATTTTCAGACGGCCTTTATTATTGACACCATCAATCTTTCAAACGGAATTCGGCCGCGCGCGCATGGGCGGTGAGCATTTCGCCGTGTGCCAAAATGCTGGCGGTTTTGCCCAGTTTTTGCGCGCCCGCTTCGGATACCTGAATCAGGCTCGAGCGTTTTTGGAAATCGTAGGTGCCCAAGGGCGACGAGAAACGGGCGGTGCGGCTGGTGGGCAGCACGTGGTTGGGGCCGGCGCAATAGTCGCCCAAGCTCTCGCTGGTGTATCTGCCCATAAAAATCGCGCCGGCATGGCGGATTTTCTTCGCCCATTGATCGGCGTTTTCCACCGATAATTCCAAGTGTTCGGGCGCAATATAGTTGGCGATTTCGCAGGCTTCGTCCAAATCTTTTGTCAACACAAACGCACCGCGGTTGCCCAGCGAGGCTTCGATAATGTCGCGGCGCGGCATTTCTTCAATCAGTTTGTCCATCGCCGTTTTCACTTCGTCCAAATACGTTTGTGAAGTGGCAATCAGAATGGCTTGGGCGATTTCGTCGTGTTCGGCCTGGCTGAACAAATCCATCGCCACCCAATCGGCGGGCGTGCTGCCGTCGGCAATCACCAGAATTTCAGACGGCCCGGCCACCATGTCTATGCCCACCACGCCGAACACGCGGCGTTTGGCGGCGGCCACAAAAGCATTGCCGGGGCCGGTGATTTTATCGACCTGCGGCACGGTTTCGGTGCCGTAAGCCAGCGCGGTCACGGCTTGCGCGCCGCCAATAGTAAACACTTTGGTTACGCCCGCCACATAAGCCGCCGCCAGCACAATGTCGTTGCGTTCGCCTTTCGGGGTCGGCACCACCATGATGATTTCTGGCACGCCGGCCACGTGCGCGGGCATGGCGTTCATAATCACCGAGCTGGGATAGGCCGCTTTGCCGCCGGGCACATAAATGCCGACGCGGTCGAGCGCGGTGATTTGCTGGCCCAACAGCGTGCCGTCTTCATCGGTGTATGTCCACGATTCCAGTTTTTGGCGTTGGTGGTAGCTTTCCACGCGCGCGGCGGCGGTTTTCAAGGCCGTCTGAACATTTTCGGGCAGGCGTTCGAAGGCGTTTTTCAAATCTTCTTGGCTTAAGGTTAAATCGGCGAAGGTTTGTGCCGCCGTGCCGTCGAATTTATTGGTGTATTCGATTACAGCCGCATCGCCGCGCTTTTGCACGTCGGCGCAGATGTCG
The DNA here is from genome assembly GCF_002327085.1 of Neisseria weixii. Classification (GTDB taxonomy): domain Bacteria; phylum Pseudomonadota; class Gammaproteobacteria; order Burkholderiales; family Neisseriaceae; genus Neisseria; species Neisseria weixii. The sequence continues at coordinate 497,536 of NZ_CP023429.1, forward strand.
GCCACGATTTGGTCGATTTTCGGGTCTTGCGCGGTTTCAAAAGCCAGCAGCGCTTTGAGTTCGGCTTGGAAATCGGGGATTGGGTGTTGAGGTATTTCATGTTTATCCTATTCTGTTGATCTATTGCGTAATTTTTACATTTTGGGCAAACGTTTTTCCTTCGCAGCCGAAGAACTCTATCCAACCTGTATGTATACTTCAAATCGCTCTTGATACGGATGTATGCCCAAATGTTTCAGGATTAAAGTCTGAGTCAGCTTGCTTAAATACGGGAACATACTTTGACTAATTCCGGCTTTCTTTCAGAATCAGCATATTGGCTGATAATGCTTTGGACTATACGGATAAAGCGCCTGTCACTTTGACGACGGACAAAAAACTATGACTATTGTTTTTTTGTTTTAATTCCAGTAATGGTAGGCTGTGAATTAAATCGGTCAGCTTTGGAAAACCATCGCTACGTTGATCGAAGTCTGGGCTGATTTTACGAATATAATTACCTACGGCAGCCACTGCTCCAGTCCCCATAAATTCGTTTAACACTGACAATGCCGTATTGGGCAATTTCTGTAAGTAGCGGCTCAATAATATTTGAATTGGCATTGTCAGCAGTAATTAAAACAACTGGTTTTTGTTATATATTTTGATTGCTGTCCTTTTAAGGCCGTCTGAAAAATATTATTTTCCGCCGTTTACCGCGCCGGAAAAGGCTTGGATAATCGGCTCAAGCAGGGTGTGTTTGGTTTTCAGTGCAGCTTTGTTGACCACCAAGCGGCTGGAAATATCGACGATGTGTTCCACGGCTTCAAGATTGTTGGCTCTGAGCGTGCCGCCGGTGGAAACCAAATCGACAATCGCATCGCTCAAACCAACCAGCGGCGCAAGTTCCATCGAGCCGTAAAGTTTGATGATGTCGACGTGAACACCTTTGGCGGAGAAATGTTCCGCCGCGATATTCGGGTATTTGGTAGCAATGCGTAAACGGCTGCCAGGATGGGAAACGCTTTTGTAATCAAAGCCTTTACGCACGGCAACCATCATGCGGCATTTGGCAATCTGTAAATCGAGCGGCTGATATAAACCGTCGCCGCCGTGTTCGATTAAGACGTCTTTGCCGCCAATGCCGAAATCGGCCGCGCCGTATTGTACATAAGTTGGCACGTCGCTTGCGCGTACAATCACCAAACGAATATTGTCGTGATTGGTGCCGATGATGAGTTTGCGTGATTCTTCAGGGCTTTCGGTTGGGACGATACCGGCAGCAGCCAGCAAGGGAAGGGTTTCTTCAAAAATCCGGCCTTTGGAGAGGGCAATGGTTAATGCGTTGTCAGTCATTGTGGGTTCTGTTCTGTTTGGGGGTGTATGGATAGCGAAAGGCCGTCTGAAAAAAGTTTTCAGACGGCATGGATTATAATAAAGTGCGAATGTCGGCGGCAACGGCATCAGGCTCGGTGCCGTATGGGGAAAAGATGGCAACTTCGCCTTCTTTATCAATTAGATACGCGCCTGAGGTGTGGTCGACCAGATAGTTGGTGCTGTCTTCTTTTTGGTTGACTTTGGCAGATACCACGCGGTATTGCTGCTTAATCAACGGCAGGGCTTGGCCTTCGGTGGCGGTAATGCCGATGAAATCAGGGTGGAATTGTTTGGCGTATTTGCCGATCAGCTCCGGCGTGTCGCGTTCAGGGTCAACACTGGCGAATACGACTTTGACGTTTTTGGCATCGTCCCCCAGTTGTTTTAAAGTGTCGCTGTAGGTCAGCAATTCAGTCGGGCAAACGTCAGGGCAGTGGGTGTAACCAAATGAGAGCACCACCACATTGCCTTTCAAATCGCTTAATTTAAATGGCTTGCCGTCCCCATCGGTCATTTCAAAATCGCCGCCGATGTCTTCTTTGCGCATATCGGTGCCGTTGATTTGACCCGGCACAACCGCTTTTCCGGCAGGTGCGGCTTTGGCGCTTTGTGCAGTAGAAGCAGGCGCTTCAGGTGCTTTGGGTGCAGCTTCTTCTTTAGGTTGGCACGCAGCCAGAGCAGCTAAGGTAAAAACGCTGAATACAAATTTTTTGGCTGTGATGGGCATGGTATTCTCCGATTTGGTTTAGTAATTGGTGAAACAACATATCCGTATCTTAACGCTTTTGCCCGCTGAAATGTAGCAGTTTATAGAGAATTTTATAGAAAATTTATCAAAAATTGATCTATTTTGATCTATTTTAATGATAGATGCGCATTTGGGCTGCGTATAAGCGTCGAATAAAATTTTCATTTGATAAATATAATTTCATTTTTAATCAATAAATTGTCATTTAATTGTCAAAAAAATCATTCGAAGCACTTTACAAGTTTTTTATGCCGGCTATAATAGCGACTTCTTCACCGCCCAGGTGGCGAAATTGGTAGACGCAGGGACTCAAAATCCCCCGCCGCAAGGTGTGTCGGTTCGAGTCCGACCCTGGGCACCAAATTCTGGAAACGGTCGCTTTTAAGCGGCCGTTCTTGTTTTTGCGTTATAAAAACATAATATTTTAGGGGCTGTACTAGATAACAAGAATAAATTCTGCTTTACTAATTGTTTTAAAATAGAAATTTGAACTTTTATTTCAATGTGGTTAAAATGCCATTCACATTCCTTCAAATACAGCCCAAAATGTTCTTTGGGAATGCCGTTAAACTTACGTAAGCGGCGTTTTGCCTGATTCCAAAAGTTCTCAATTCCGTTGATGTGATTTTGCCGATCAGCAAAGTGAGTGCTGTGATTGATGCGAAAGTGGCTAAACTCACTCACATCAAGTACGTCATAGCTTTTGTAACAATCAGTGTAAACAATACTGTCAGGCTTTACTTGCTCACGTATTACCGGCAATAAAGTATTGGGCACGGCAACGGTGCAAACCTTGCCGTTGCGCTTCAGAAGCCCGAATACAGCGACTTTGCCGGCTGCACCGCGACCGCGTTTGTCTTTGCGCTGTCCGCCAAAACAGCTTTCATCAACTTCTACTCCGCCATCAGACATTTCCGGATGCGGGCTGTTATGGAAAATCAGTACGCGCAAACGATGAAAGCAATAGGCTGCCGTGTTTTTATTAACACCGGCTAATTGAGCTGCAGTACGGGCAGTAACACCCGCAATAAACAGTTCAATTAGTTTGTTTTGCTTGTACTGACTTAAACGGCTTCTTCTCATAGGGATTATTCTAACTTGAAATTAGATTTCCCTAGTTATCTAGTACAGCCCTATATTTTATTTCATCATTATTTTTGGGAGTGGCATTCATTTGCCAGCGGGAAATCTGTCAAATTTTATTTCCACGGATTTCATCATGAAAAAACAATTCTCTACTTTGTGGTCATTGCTGCAAAGATTCTTTTTATATTTAATCATGGCTTGTTTATTATTGGCCAATGCCGGCTGCGGTAGTTCTTCATTGCATGTGGCTGCTTTGCCGGTACAAGTCAAACATAATGGCCTGATGCTGGATAACGCGCGCCGTTATTATTCGGTGGCGGTGATCAAGCAATATATCGACACGCTCGCTGAAAATGGTGGCGGTTTTCTACATCTGCATTTTTCCGATCATGAGAACTATGGATTGGAAAGTGAGTTGTTGAATCAAAAAGCAGTGGATGCAGACGTTTCAGACGGCCTTTACCGCAATCCGCAAACCGGCAAACTTTTTTTGAGCGATGCGCAGTTGGGCGAAATTGTGGCCTATGCGCATGAAAAGAAGATTGAATTGATACCGGAGTTGGGTAGTCCGAACCATATGAACGGTATTTTTACGCTACTCACGCATCATCGCGGCGCAGATTATGTGCGGTCGATCAAATCAAAGGTGGTGGATGATGAAATCGACATTACTAATCCGCAAAGTATCGCTTTGGTTGAATCCTTAATGGCGGAAGTGATGGCTAAATTCCCGTACAGCAAACGTTTTCATATCGGTGGTGATGAGTTCGGCTACAGCGTAGAAAGTCATCCTGAGTTTGTTGCTTATGTAAACCGGCTGGCTGATTTTCTCAATCGCAGAGGTTGGAAAACCCAGATGTGGAATGATGGTTTGATTAAGCAAAGTTTGACCGATTTAAACCGACAAATTGAAGTGACCTATTGGAGCTACGACGGGAATGCGCAAGATAAAACGGAACGTAGTAAACGCCGCAATCTGCGTGCCAGTATGCCGGAATTGATTGAAGCCGGTTTTAAAGTGTGGAACTACAATTCCTATTATCTTTATTTTATCCCCGGCCCGGATGTCGGTTCTTCGCACGATACCGATTACGCCATTCGTGATGTCGAGCAGCATTGGAACTTAGGTGTGTGGGATGATGCCAACAGTAAAAACGCCTTATCTCAATCGCAACAACAAGCGATAGGCGGAGCGGCTTTGGCGGTGTGGGGCGAGCATTCCGATTCATTAAGCGGCCAAGACGTGTTTAGCCGTACGGAAAAATTATTGAAAGCTGTGTTGGCTAAGGCGAATCGTCGCAATCATGATTAATAAACAGGCCGTCTGAAAATTTAAAAATTTCAGACGGCCTGTTATTATCCTTTGAGTGTTTATTCAAACTGTAGACAATTACGGTATGACAATTAGAAAAGTATAGCCGATTTGTGGATATTTATTTTATAAAAATCAAACAGTAATTAAATTTAATAAAAATAATGTTAAAAGACGAAAATTTTGTCTTGCCTGAAAACGCAGATTAGGTTATCGTTGGGCTTCTTCATTTTCATAAACTCTGAGCCTTAATCCAATTGTCCGAACGGATTGGCTGTCGTCGTGTCCTAGCAATGTGCGTACCCTAAACCGCTACTTGATAGGCTTGCATTACAGGTGCTGTGACGAAGCTGCTGTTGCTGTTGGTTTAACGCCCTATAAAAGAGGTTGTTATGCAATTATCAGGCGCACAAATCATTGTGCAAAGTCTCAAGGCAGAAGGCGTTGAATACGTTTTCGGCTATCCGGGCGGCGCAGTTCTCGAAATCTACGATGCCATCTACCAGCTCAATAAATTCCAGCACATCCTGACCAGACACGAACAGGCAGCCGTTCATGCAGCCGATGCGTATGCGCGTACCAGCGGCAAGGTTGGCGTGGCTTTAGTGACATCCGGCCCTGGTGCGACCAACGCGGTGACCGGTATCGCTACGGCCTATTCGGATTCGATTCCGATGGTTATCATCACCGGTCAGGTCGGTACGCCAGCCATCGGCAGCGATGCTTTTCAGGAAGTTGACACCATCGGCATTACCCGTCCGTGTGTGAAACACAATTTCTTGGTGACCGACATCAACGATTTGGCCAATACCATCAAAAAAGCGTTCCAAATCGCCGCCGGCGGCCGTCCCGGCCCCGTGGTAATCGATGTGCCGAAAGACGTGACGCAGGCGATGGCAAAATTCAGCTATCCGCAAGAAGATATTTTCATCCGCTCTTATCAGCCGGTGGTGCAAGGTCACACCGGTCAGATTAAAAAAGCGGTGCAGATGTTTGCTTCTGCCAAACGCCCGATTATCTATTTCGGCGGCGGTATCGTATTGGGTAATGCCAGCCAAGAGTTGGTCGAATTGGTACACGCTACCGGTGCGCCATGCGTCGGTACCTTAATGGGTTTGGGCGCAGTACCTTCCAGCGACCGTCAATATCTCGGCATGCTGGGCATGCACGGTACCTACGAAGCCAACTTGGCCATGCAGGATGCCGATGTGGTGTTGGCCGTGGGTGCGCGCTTTGATGACCGCGTGGTGTCTGTGCCATCCAAATTCTTGGAAAAACCGAAAAAAATCATTCATGTCGATGTTGACCCGTCCAGTATTGCCAAGCGCGTTAAAGCCGATATTCCGATTGTGGGCGATGTGAAAAATGTATTGGCCGAAATGGTGTGCCTGGTGAACAAGCAGCAATCCGTACCGAGTCGCGAGCATTTGGATAAATGGTGGAAAAACATCGAATCATGGCGCAGTCGCGACTGCTTGTGGTTTGAACAAGACGAAGAAACCATCAAGCCGCAGTTTGTGGTGAAAAAATTGGCGGAAATCACCAATAATTCGGCCATTATTACATCCGACGTGGGGCAGCACCAAATGTTTGCCGCCCAATATTACCCGTTTGAGCGTCCGCGCCAATGGTTGAATTCCGGCGGTTTGGGCACGATGGGTGTCGGTTTGCCTTATGCAATGGGTGCGAAACTGGCGGCACCGGAGCAGGATGTATTCTGTATCACCGGCGAAGGGTCGATTCAGATGAATATCCAAGAATTATCGACCTGCTTCCAATATAAAATACCGCTTACCGTTGTGACCCTGAATAACGGTTATCTCGGTATGGTGCGCCAATGGCAGGAGCTTTACTACAGCAACCGCGAATCGGAAACTTATTTTGATTCATTGCCGGATTTTGTGAAGCTGGCTGAGGCTTACGGCCACGTGGGTATCCGTGTGACCAAGCCGTCTGAAGTGGAAGACGCGATTCGCCAAGCCCTGCAGCACAACCGCGAAGGTCGCTTGGTGTTTATGGATTTCATCACCGATAAAAAACAAAACGTGTTCCCGATGGTGGGCAACGGCAAAGGTCTTGATGAGATGGTGTTGCCGGTGCATATGCGCGAAACCAAAGCCGACAGCGACGTAAACGATGTTAACGATCGTGATTACGATACAAGGAGCGTGCCATGAGACACATTTTGTCCATTCTGATGGAAAACGAATCCGGTGCGATGAGCCGTGTGGTCGGCCTGTTTTCAGCGCGCGACTACAACATCGATTCATTGTCGGTGGCTGCAACGGAAGACAAAACCTTGTCGCGCATGACCATCGTCACCCACGGTGACGACAGCGTGCTAGAGCAGATTACCAAGCAGTTGAACAAGCTGGTCGAAGTGATTAAAGTGGTCGATTTGAACGAAAGCCGTTTTGTCGAACGCGAATTGATGTTGGTGAAAGTGCGTGCTGCCGGCAAAGACCGCGATGAATTTGTTCGCCTGACTGAGATTTACCGTGGTCATGTGGTTGACGTGACTGATCGCAGCTACACCATAGAAATCACCGGCTCCAGCGACAAATTGGATTCTTTCTTAGAAACCGTAGGGCGCGCACAAATTTTGGAAACTGTACGCACGGGCGCAGCCGGTATTGGCCGCGGCGAACGTATTTTGAAAATTTGATACCATGCTTTTCAGACGGCCTGTTAAAAGATTCGAGGCCATCTGAAAGCCAATACACGAGAATTTGAGATGTCGATTATTAAGATTGTTGCGTTGATTACTGTAAAACCTGAATACCGAGAAACATTGTCTGCCCAATTCATGCAGTTGGTTCAAGCCAGCCGTGCCGAAACGGGGAACAACAGCTATGATTTGCATCAGGACATCCAAAATCCCAACCGCTTTGTTTTTGTTGAAAGTTGGCAATCGCAAGCAGCGGTGGATGAGCACAATGCCAGCGAGCATTTTCAGGCATTTGTCCAAGCCATCGACGGTAAAACCGATAATCTTGAAATCGTGATGCTCGAAGAACTCTCCATCTGATTTTTTAAAGTTAACTCAACAAACCTATTCAAATAAAAGGAATTGAAATGCAAGTTTATTACGATAAAGACGCCGACCTGTCATTAATCAAAGGCAAAACCGTTGCCATCATCGGTTATGGCTCGCAAGGTCATGCCCACGCTGCCAACCTGAAAGATTCAGGCGTAAACGTGGTAATCGGTTTGCGTCAAGGTACTTCTTGGGACAAAGCCGTTAAAGCCGGCCATAACGTGAAAACCGTTGCCGAAGCCACTAAAGATGCCGATGTTGTGATGATTTTGTTGCCGGATGAAAACCAGCCGGTTGTGTACAAAAACGAAATTGCGCCTAACCTGAAAGACGGTGCGGCTTTGGCGTTTGCTCACGGATTCAACGTGCACTACAACCAAATCGTGCCGCCATCAAACGTAGACGTAATCATGGTTGCGCCTAAAGGCCCTGGCCACACGGTACGCAGCGAGTTCTTGAAAGGCGGTGGCGTACCTTCATTGATCGCTGTTTATCAAGACAATTCCGGTAAAGCGCGCGACATCGCCTTGTCTTATGCAGCGGCCAATGGCGGCACCAAAGGCGGCGTGATTGAAACCAATTTCCGCGAAGAAACCGAAACCGACTTGTTCGGTGAGCAAGCCGTATTGTGTGGCGGTGCGGTTGAATTGGTGAAATGTGGTTTTGAAACTTTGGTTGAAGCCGGTTACGCTCCGGAAATGGCTTACTTCGAGTGCTTGCACGAATTGAAACTGATTGTAGATTTGATGTATGAGGGCGGTATTGCCAACATGAACTACTCAATTTCGAATAATGCCGAGTACGGTGAATACGTGACCGGCCCTGAAGTGGTGACTCCGGCTACCAAAGAAGCCATGAAGAAAGCCTTGTACCGCATTCAATCCGGTGAATACGCGAAAATGTTTATCCAAGAAGGAGCGGCCAATTACGCTTCGATGACTGCCCGTCGCCGCTTGAATGCTGATCACCAAATCGAGAAAGTCGGCGCGCAATTGCGTTCGATGATGCCTTGGATTGCGAAAAACAAATTGGTAGATTTGGACAAAAACTAATTTTTACCCGCGAGCAAAAAATGCCGTCTGAACATTTCAGACGGCATTTTTCCTGGTCAATCATTTAAATACATTTAACTTATATCAAGGCCGTCTGAAAAAACCATTGGTAGTATTTTTAGACGGCCTATTGATTATTCGATCATATTAAATGAAATTTGATTGAAATAAAATGAACTTTATAGGCCGATATGGGAAGTTAATCAATTATTCCTGATTCATAGCGTTATTTGTATCTGCTTTAGCTATAAAGAATTATTGAACCAATATAAATACACTTTAAGCTTTGTAAGCTTGACATATATCAAATTATGGATACTGAATGATTCATATAATATTATTGTTTTGAGTAATCGAGTCATCAGGGATAGGTTATGTCCGGGTTTGACAGGGATAGAGCAGAGGATAGCAGCCTGCTCAAGCGGATGGTTACAGTAGCGCTGGCTTTGGTTTTGATGATGATCAGTCTGCCGGCTCATGCGGAACGTCTGCCGGAATTTTTGAGCAAAGTACAGCCATCTGAAATTTTTCCGACGGCCGACCGCTACGGTGAACCTGAAGGCAAGCCGATGGTGGCGCGTGTGTACAAAGGTGATGAGCAACTGGGTTTGGTGTTCATCACCACCGATGTCGTGAATACACGCGGTTATTCGAGCAAACCCATCGATACCATGGTAGCCTTAGCCAATGACGGTACGATTGCCGGCGCCAAATTGGCGGCGCACAATGAGCCGATTATGCTTATCGGCATCCCGCAATCACGTGTCGATAAATTTATTGATGACTATATCGGCCTGAATTTCATTACCACACCACCGAAACCGGGCGTGGCGCCTTCCGATATTATTAGCGGTGCTACCGTGACGCTGATGGTGATTAACGACAGCATGCAGCGCTCGATTAAAGCCATTGCCCAACAATACCGACTTAGTACAGAAGCACCTACAGCGGCTGTGGCTGCTGTAGGTGCTTCTGCTGCCCAAACGGCTGCGGTGCAAACCCGTCCGCGCCGTGCTGTAGGTATGGACAAACAAGACATCCAATCATGGAATGCCTTGCTGGAACAAAAAGCCGTTACCAAGCTGCACATGACGGTGGACGAAGCCAATAAATTATTTGAACAAAGCGGCAAAGAAGGCGTTGCTGAACACACTGAAGAAGGGCCGGGCGATGATACTTTTGTCGATATGTATGTGGCGGTGGTGAGCCAGCCTTCCATCGGTAAAAGTTTATTGGGTGAATCAGGTTGGAACAATTTACAACGCCGTCTGAAACCGGGACAGCAAGCGATTATGGTGGCCGGTGAAGGGCGTTATTCTTGGAAAGGCTCGGGCTATGTGCGCGGAGGTATTTTTGATCGCATCGAGATGATTCAAGGTGACAACAGCTTCCGCTTTACCGATGCGCAACACGAGCGCGTAGTGGCTTTGGCGGCAGAAGGTGCGCCGGCATTTAAAGAAGTATCTTGGTTCACCATTCCGGAAGATGTGACATTTGATGCTGCCGAACCGTGGCGTTTGCAATTGATGATTCAGCGCGTATTGAGCGTGAACGACAAAGCGTTTGTCACTGCCGATTTGGCCTACGAATTGCCGCAAGGTTATTACGTTGACGATCCTGATGCCGAACCGGTCACCATCACCGCGCCGATTGAAGCACCTGCCGCCGAAGGCCGAAAATTGGCCAACCAAACCGCTGGCATTTTGGAAGCCGCAACCGATAACGGTGTATCCAGCCAATTGTGGAAACAGATTTGGCGGGTGAAAAAAGCGCAGATTATCGTGGTCGGCATTGCATTAACCATTTTGCTGCTGGTGTTCTTGTTCCAAGACTGGATTGTCCGCTATGAAAAATGGTATGACCGTTTTCGTATTGCCTTCCTAACCTTTACTTTGGTTTATATCGGCTGGTATGCACAGGCTCAATTGTCGGTGGTGAATACCTTGACGCTGTTTTCCGCCATTTTGACTGATTTCCACTGGGAATTCTTCCTAATGGATCCGCTGGTGTTCATTTTGTGGTTGTTTACGGCAGCGGCCATGTTGCTGTGGAACCGTGGCACTTTCTGCGGCTGGTTGTGTCCGTTTGGCTCTTTGCAGGAATTGACCAACCGCTTGGCGAAAAAATTGGGTGTGAAGCAAATTACCGTGCCGCATCTGCTGCACACACGCTTGAGCGCGATTAAATACGTGATTTTCTTCGGTTTGCTGGCGATTTCGCTCTACGACTTGGGCTTGGCCGAGCATTTTGCCGAAATCGAGCCGTTTAAAACCGCGATTATTTTGAAATTCATGCGCGAATGGTGGTTTGTATTGTTCGCTGTGGCATTGTTGGCAGCCGGTTTGTTTATCGAACGCTTCTTTTGCCGTTACTTATGCCCTTTGGGTGCAGCGATTGCGATTCCCGCACGCTTCCGTATTTTTGACTGGCTGCGCCGCTACAAAATGTGTGGTAACCCGTGTCAGATTTGTACGCACGAATGCCCGGTTCAAGCGATTGCGCCCGAAGGTGATATTCATCCGAACGAGTGTATTCAATGCCTTCACTGCCAAGTGATGTATCACCATGAAACACGTTGTCCGCAAGTAGTCGCGACCAACAAGAAAAAACAACGCCAAGCTGCGGCCAAATCGGAACATGAAGCCGAGCAAACCGCCAAGGCCAATGAGCATGTGGTGCACTTTGTGAAACCCGGTGCAAAAATCACTGTTGGAAAATGACGAGTCAGTTTCCCTTATCCCACGGTAGGCCGTCTGAAAAGACAAATACCGAATTTCATTCCAAGGAGAGTTTTATGTCAGACGAAAAATTAGAACAAAACGGCTTAAGCCGACGTTCATTCTTAGGTACTGCCGCAGCTTCCGGTGCCGGTATTGCCGGTGCGGGCTTGTTGGGTTTGGCCGGTTGTTCCAATGCTGAGAGCGATAAAGGCACGGCTTCCGGTGCCGGCAGTGCTGCACCGGCGGCCAAAGCGGATGCACACAGCAGCGAAGGCGGCCAGTCTATCCACGTAGGTCCGGGCGAACTGGATCAATACTACGGCTTCTTGTCAGGCGGACAATCCGGTGAAATGCGTTTAATCGGTCTGCCGTCTATGCGCGAGCTGATGCGCATACCGGTATTCAATATGGACAGCGCCACCGGTTGGGGCCGTACCAACGAGAGCCTGCGTATTTTGAACGAAAAAAATACGCCTGAAACCAATGCATTTTTGAAAGCCAGCGGTTTGCGCTGCCTCCCAAATGGCGATTTGCACCACCCTCACTTGTCGTTTACCGACCAAACGTACGATGGCCGCTATGCTTACGCTAATGATAAAGCCAACAATCGTGTGTGCCGCGTGGATTTGGGAATTATGAAAACCGACAAAATCGTTGAGATTCCGAATGCTTCCGGTATCCATGGTTTGCGTCCGCAACGTTATCCGAAAACCGGTTATGTATTTGCCAACGGCGAACATATCGTACCTGTCGACGGCTTCGGCGGCAAGGTGGACGATCCGAAAACCTGGTATTCGGTCTATACCGCCATCGACGGCGAAACCATGGACATTGCATGGCAGGTATTGGTAGACGGCAATTTGGACAATGGCGATGCCGACTACCAAGGCAAATATTCGTTCTCAACCTGCTACAACTCCGAGCGCGGTTTGACCGTGCAGGCTGCTTCCGCCAACGAACAGGACTGGGTAGTCGTGTTTGACTTGGCGGCGATTGAAGCGGGCATTAAAAACGGTGACTTTAAAGAGGTCAACGGTGTGAAAATGCTCGACGGCCGCGCCGAAGCCAATTCTAAATATACCCGCTACATTCCGGTGCCAAACTCACCGCACGGCTGTAATGCTTCGCCTGACGGCAAATACATCATGCTCAACGGCAAATTGTCTCCGACAGTGACCGTTTTGGACGTAAGCAAACTCGATGATTTATTTGCCGGTAAAATCCAGCCGCGCGATGTTGTCGTGGCCGAACCGCAATTGGGTTTAGGCCCGTTGCATACCGCATTTGACGGCCGTGGCAACGCCTACACCACTTTGTTTATCGACAGCCAAATGGCGAAATGGAACATCGAAGATGCGATTAAAGCTTATGCCGGAGAGAAAATCGATCCGATTAAGCAGAAAATCGATGTTCACTACCAACCGGGTCACAACCACACTACCATGGGCGAAACCAAAGAGGCTGACGGTAAATGGTTGGTATCTTTGAATAAATTCTCGAAAGACCGTTTCTTGAATGCCGGTCCGCTGAAGCCTGAGTGTGACCAATTGATCGACATTTCAGGCGACGAGATGAAATTGGTGCACGATAATCCGACTTTTGCCGAACCGCACGACTTCTGTTTGGTGGCCGCGTCTAAAGTAAACCCGGGCAAAACTTGGGATCGCACCAAACACGCCTGGTGGTGGAAAGATGCCGCCGACATGGCTGCCAAAGACGGCGTTGAGTTGGAAAAAGCCGCCAAAGTGGTGCGCGAAGGCAATAAAGTACGCGTGTATATGACTGCCGTTGCGCCTGCATTCAGCGTACCGCAATTTGAAGTGAATCAAGGTGATGAAGTAACTGTGGTCGTGACTAACGTCGAAACCATCGAAGACTTGACCCACGGCTTTACTTTGGAAGGCTATGGTATTGCCATGGAAGTCGGCCCGCAGCAAACCAGCTCGATTACCTTTACCGCCCACCGTCCGGGCGTACATTGGTACTACTGCCAATGGTTCTGCCACGCTTTGCACATGGAAATGTCAGGCCAAATGATTGTGAAACCAAAATAATCAAACCTGAGTAAAAGCAGGCCGTCTGAAACGGTAATTCCTTTTCAGACGGCCTTTATAACAAAGCCATTTGAAAATCAGACAGATGGTTTTGTTATAATGTCAAACTTGTCGCCCCGACACAGGCCGTCTGAAAACAAGAGAAACCACATGCACACTCTATTTAATGTCAAAACGCTGCAATACGCTGTTTGTGCGCTGCTCTCCGCAGCAGGGTTTCAGACGGCCTTTGCTGCGGTGATTGCCGTTTCGCCCGCAGATAATCTCAATCAAATCATCGCCCAAGCCCAAGCCGGAGATACGCTCAAGCTCGCTTCGGGTGTGTACCAAGCCAAAATCATCATCGATAAACCTTTAATCTTGGAAGGTCCGGCCGACCGTTCCGCCACTATCAAAGGCGATAAAAAAGGGCGCACGGTCAGCGTGCATGCGCCTGATGTGGTGATTCGCCACCTTACCGTCAGCGGATCGGGCATGAGCCTGCCGGATATGGACGCAGGCATTTATCTGGAAGAAACCGCTACCAACGCTTTAGTGGAAAAAAACGATATTCTGGATAATTCTGTGGGCGTCTATTTACACGGTTCCAAAGATGCCATGGTGCGAGACAACAAAATTGTCGGCAATGCCGAGCTGCGCGTGAATGAGCGCGGCAACGGCGTGACCGTATGGAACGCGCCCGGTTCGCAAGTGGTCGGCAACGACATTTCCAAAGGCCGTGACGGCATTTTTTCCAACGCCAGCACCTTCAACATCTATAAAGGCAACCGTTTCCATGATGTACGCTTCGCCGTGCATTATATGTACACCAACGACAGCGAAGTTATCGATAATATTTCCATCGGCAACAACATCGCCTATGCCATGATGTTTTCCGACCGAATCAAAGTACGCGGCAATATTGCCGTAATGAGCCGTGATCAAGGCATTATGCTCAATTACGTCAACCAATCGGAAGTGCAGGATAACGTGATTTATCAGGCAGAAAAATGCCTGTTTGCCTACAATGCCAACAACAATAAAATCTTCGGCAACCATTTCGAGCAATGCAAAATCGGCATTCACTTCACGGCCGCCATCGAAGGCACGGAATTGACCGACAATTCGTTTATCAACAATGAAAGTCAAGTCAAATACGTCAGTACGCGTTTCTTGGATTGGTCGGAGGACGGGCGCGGTAATTATTGGAGCGACAACAGCGCATTCGACCTTGACGGCGACGGCATCGGCGACAGCGCCTACCGCCCCAACGGCATCACCGACCAAATCATCTGGCGCGCACCGGTAGCCAGTCTCTTGATGAACAGTCCGGCAGTGAGCATTGTGAAGTGGGCGCAAAGCCAGTTCCCCGCGATTATGCCCGGCGGCGTGGTCGACAGCAAACCACTGATGCAGCCCCATCAAAATCCGACCATGCCGTATTACCTGCAACACAAAGCGCAAATGTTGCAAGCTGCCAAGCAAACCAAATCGGCATGGGCAGCACAGGCAAATGAATAAAAGGCTTTCAGACGGCCTGAGTGGAAAAAGGCCGTCTGAACAAACACACAAGGAAACACCATGAGCAATCATGTTGAATTGAGAAACGTGACCAAGCAATTCGGCGAACAGCGCGCGGTCGATAATATTGATTTGTTGCTGAAAGCAGGCGAAAGCGTGGGCTTGGCCGGACACAACGGCGCGGGCAAATCGACGTTGATGAAGCTGATTCTCGGCTTAATTACCCCGACACAGGGCGAAGTGATGTTGTTGGGCGAGAAAACAGGCAGTAAAGCCGGTGCGGCGGTGCGCAGTCAAATCGGTTATTTGCCGGAAACGGTGGCGCTGCATCCATCCATGACCGGTTTGGAAACCCTGGCTTTTTACGCCAAACTGAAAAAGCAGCCGCTCAATAAAAACCGAGAGTTGCTTGAGCGTGTGGGCATTTCCCAAGCGGCCAAGCGCCGTGTCGGTACCTATTCAAAGGGCATGCGCCAGCGTCTGGCTTTGGCGCAGGCTTTGTTGGGCGAGCCCAAAGTATTGCTCTTTGACGAACCGACCACGGGGCTCGATCCGGCTTCCCGACAAATGTTTTACGAAGTGGTGCGCGAATTAAACGGCAAAGGAGCGACGGTGTTGCTCAGCACGCATGCCTTGACCGAATTAGACGGCCATGCCGACCGCGTGGTGGTGATGAAAAACGGTACCAAAGTCGCCGACGGCAGCATGGACGAGTTGCATGTGCAAAGCGGTTTGCCGCTCACGGTGAATATGCGCCTGAAACACACCAAACCGTTATCGGCACGCTGGCAGTCTTCAGACGGCCTCAATTTCCATGCGCAATGCGAAGCCGACGAACGCATGGCTTTGTTGGCTGAATTGGGTGATTTAAACGATTTGGCCTATCTCGACATCCATACGCCGACGCTCGATGAAATGTATGCACAATTCTTGAAAAGGGAAGACGTATGAACCCGATTTTGATTATCACCGGCAAAGAAGTACGCGACAGCCTGCGCAACCGCTGGGTGCTGGCGGCGGCGCTGCTGCTGGCGGCACTGGCTTTGTCGCTGGGCTTTTTGGGCAGCGCACCGACCGGTTCGGTGAAGGTCGATCCGCTCACCGTCACGGTGGTGAGTCTGTCGAGCTTGTCGATTTTCCTCATCCCGCTGATTGCCATGTTGCTGGCCTACGATGCTTTGATTGGCGAAATCGAGCGCGGCACAATGGGTTTATTATTGAGCTACCCCGTTTCACGCAACCAGATTTTGGCGGGTAAATTTTTGGGTCACTTGATTATTCTGACCCTGGCGACGACTGCCGGTTACGGCTTGGCCGGTATCGCATTGCAATTGGCCAACGGCGGCATCAACATCGCCGCATGGAAACCGTTTGCCGGCCTGATTGGTGCCAGTGTGATTTTGGGCGCGGCGTTTTTGGCTTTGGGCTATTTAATCAGTGCGAAGGTGAAAGAGCGCGGCACCGCGGCGGGCATTGCCATCGGCGTGTGGCTGTTTTTTGTGGTGATTTTCGACATGGTTTTGCTCGGCATATTGGTGGCTGATACGCAGCAAACGCTGACCGCGCCGATGGTGGAAAGCATTTTATTGTTCAACCCGACCGACATTTACCGCCTGCTCAACCTGACCGGCTATGAAAACACTGCCATGTATTCGGGTATGGCCGGGCTGACCGAGCAAATCAGCCTGACGCTGCCGGTATTGCTTACCGCGCAGGTGTTGTGGGTAGTCATTCCGCTGCTGTTTGCGGCTTGGATTTTTGGAAAGCGACAAATATGAAAACATTTGCCCTGACTGTGTGCGCCGTTTTGCTCCTTGCTGCTTGCGGTGCCAAAGAAAACATCGAACCGCCACCTGCTCCCTTGACGATTACCGAACAGTCGATCGGCTATTACTGCGGTATGAGCCTGACGGAACACGACGGCCCTAAAGCGCAGCTTTATCTCAACGACAAACCCGACAAGCCGGTGTGGTTCTCAACCATCCGCCAAATGTTCGGTTACACCAAGCTGCCGGAAGAGCCGAAAGGCATTCATGTGATGTATGTCACCGATATGGGTAAAGTGACCGATTGGACGAAACCGAACGCCAATGAAGCGTGGATTGATGCCAAAAAAGCATGGTATGTCATCAATAGCGGCTTTATCGGCGGCATGGGTTCGGAAGACGCGCTGCCGTTTGCGGACAAAGCCAAGGCCGAGCAATTTGCGCAAGAGAAGGGCGGCAAAGTGGTAAGTTTTGATGAGATGCCCGAAGCGTATATTTTTAAGTAACATGAATAGGCCGTCTGAAAAGCCCTCGGGTTTTCAGACGGCCTGAGATCATTGCAAGCTCCCTATCTTTGGCACATTTCTTCGTTATGCGCTGCTCGAAAGTTTGTCTATCTAAATGATAGGTCTGCGCTTTCTGTGCCGTTCTTACTTCGAACCGTACTCAAATCTGGGGTTTTGCAAAGATCTCGGCCTGATTTTTATTTCAGAGAAACCATGAATATCCCCTTAAGCCGCCGGCGTTTTTTGGCCATCAGTGCCGTTGTTGCGGGCGGTGCGGTTTTACCGTTGGCGCTAAACCGCCAAACTGATAACCTTAAAACCGAGGAAGCCGGGCCGTTTGTTTGGCAAGGCATTGCCTTGGGTTCAGGTGCGCAGTTGCGTCTGTATCATGTCGACCGCCGACAAGCCGATGATTTAGTGAATAAGGCATTGGCGGAAGTGGCGCGTTTGGAAAAAATTTTCAGCTTATACCGTGACGACAGCCTGATTGTGCAGCTTAACCGTGAAGGCCGTCTGGACAATCCGCCGCAAGATTTACTGGCTTTATTGAGCATCAGCCAAGAAGTTTACCGGCTCACTCAAGGCGCGTTTGACCCGAGTATCCAGCCGTTGTGGAATTTTTATGCCGATTATTTCAGACGGTATCCCCATGCCGATGCGCCGCCGTCGCAGGCGGATATGAATCGAGTATTGCAGCGTGTCGGGTTTGATAAAGTGGAATTTGACGATACGTTTGTCCGATTTCACGGCCAGGGCATGGGCTTGTCGTTCAACGGTATTGCCCAAGGCTATATTACCGATAAAGTGGTGGAGTTATTTCAGAAAAACGGCGTAGAACAAGCTTTAGCCGATATGGGAGAAATCCGCGGCTTGGATATGGACGGCAAACGCACATGGCAGGCCGGTATCCGCAATCCGCAAGATGAAAAAAGCGTGTTGCTGAATGTACCGCTGCAAAATGAAGGTTTTGCTACTTCCGGCGGCTACGGTACGGTGATGGACGAAGCAGGTAAGTTTACTCATTTGTTCGACCCGCGTTCGGGCATAAGCACACCGCGTTACCGCAGTGTGAGCGTGATGGCACCAACGGCCGCACTGGCTGATGCGTTTGCCACGGCGTTTTCGGTGATGCCGCAGGACGAAATCCGGCAAGCAGCGCAGGCCAAGCGAGCGAAAGTGTGGCTGGTAATGCCGGATAATGAAATCGAAATCATTGAGTAAAAAGCAGAGACCTTTGCAAATCCCTATTTGGGGCACATTTCTTCGTTGCGCGCTGCTGGAAAGCTTGCCTATCTTCAATATGTTTTTGCTTTCTGTGCTGCTACAATTTTGAACTGCACTTAAATCTAGGGTTCTGCAAAGGTCTCGGCCCTTTTGTCTGATATCAAGCCCGGTGATTTTCAGACGCCGCGAATACATCTTCCAGATTGTCTTCGCGGCGCTTGTGATCCATGCGGTATTTTACCAAAATGCTCCATGCCTGCAAAATCACCAGTTGCGATAACACAATCACTAAAGCGGCACGGAAGATGTCCCACAAGGTCCAGCCGGCGACCAGTGGCTGCATAAACAGCGTGTGATGATCGTCGATTATCAAATAAGCAGCCAATGCCCATAAGCTCCAAATCACCATAAAAGCCAATATGCTTTTGGTAGTGATGCTCAGCGAGCGGCGCTTGGCTTTGCGGATAATCATTTGTTCGCGTAAGTTTGCGTTATACATTTGCTTCTCCTTTAAGTTATTGAATGCCGCGGTCAGGGCTGACCCAAGTCGCTTGGCGGGTTTTGTCACGGAACACGGCTTTCGGGAAACCGTGAATCAAGGTAATACTGTTGAGCAACCAAAAAGCGTAGGGATACCAGATACAGCTGATAAAGTAGCGGAACAAATTGCCTTCGTAGCGGCTGTCGATATAGAGGCTGATCGAAAATTGCAGTAAAAAGGCCATAAAAGTGGCTAAACTGCCAACTTTGAAGAAGGTTAAATCCGCTGTGCCCATCACCATTTCGGCAATGCTGAAAATAGAAAAGGCCAGCAGCGAATAGGCCCAAATCAAGGTCACGAAATATTCAAAATAAAGCGGCCACAGGCGGATGTTTTTTGCTTTCCAGATTTCGCTGCTGTATTTCAAAATCACTTCCGCGCCACCTTGAGCCCAGCGCAAGCGCTGTTTGTAGAGGCCGCGTAGGGTTTCTGGCATTAAGACCCAACATAAGGCGCGAGGTTCATAAATAATTTCATAGCCTGAAGTCTGCGTTTTCCAGCTGATGTCGATGTCGTCGGTAATCATGTTTTCGCTCCAGCCACCGATTTGCCGCCAAGTGTCTTTGCGAATGCACATAATTACGCCGGATACGGTAAACAGTGTGCCGGCCATGCTTTGCGAGCGTTTGATTAAGCCGATAATCGAGCTGAATTCTGCTACTTGCAGCTTGCCCAATACGGTACTGCGGTTGCGCACGCGCGGATTACCGGTCATGGCGCCGACATCGGGATTGTTTTCCAGCGTATCGACAATGTATTCCAGCGCGTTGTAATCCAAAACCGCATCGCCGTCGATCCCGACAATGTATTTGCCGAGAGCATGTTTTGCACCGTTGTTCATCGCTGATGCTTTGCCGCCGTTTTTCTGATCAACCACTTTGATGCGCTCGGAAACATTGCCCCAGCGTTGCAGGATTTTCAGTGTGTCGTCTTTGCTGCCGTCGTTGATGAACACCAATTCATAATTGGGATAGGTGAGTCTCAGCAGGTGGGGAATCGATTCGTCCAGATTACCGGCTTCGTTGTAGCAGGGAATCAATACGCTGACCATCGGCGCATCTTCATCAAAAACGGGTTTGTCGCCGCTGCGTTCCCACACTAGGAAATACAGCATACCGGAGATGGTCCAGTAAACGGCCATGATGCCCGGATAGAGTATGACAAAAATGGCGAGATATTCGTACCAATTCATGATAATTTCTTTTGTGAGCGTAAAAGCTTCAGGCGGCATAGGGGCCGTCTGAAGGATTATTTGATACCGAATACCGGTTTTACTGTTTTCAAATCAGGCTGGTTTTGCACGAAATCATCGCTGAAGGCTGCGCCTTTGAAGTGTGCTTTACGCACCTGCATGATGCGTGCCGCCAAGTCTTGCGATAAAATCAACTGCTGGCCGTCGTAAGCACGGTTGGGGATGTTGAACACGATTTTGTCGTGCGGCAAATCGGTAGCGCGCAATCCGGCCAATAAATTGCCCAGCCATGCTTCCGAAACGCCGCCGCGCCATTCTGTAGTCAATGAATACGGCGCTGCGTGTACTACGGTGTGATTGTAATGCCGGGAAAATTTCGCCAGATTCTGACCGAGCCATACCGGTTTTTCAGACGGCATGGCTGCTTCGGCCCAAATGCTGCGGGCTGTTTTCATTTCGTTGACGCCGTTGAAGCTGTATTGCAGGGCGGCTTGTTTCAGCATGTCGGAATAGGCAATCAATGCATCGGTTTTGGCTGCATCGCTACCTTTGTCTGCAGCTTCGAATTCGGTAATGAAACCGTCGCTGCCGAAGGCCAGGCCTTTAAAGCGGCTGTTGAATGCCAAATCTTCGTAAATCTCTTTTACTGCTTGACGGTTTTTCGCGTTGTAAGGTGACAAACGCTTCACCGCACGGGCATTCAGACGGCCTGTACGCGAATCGGTCAGGTATTCGTAGCCGTCGCCCAAGTCAAACGCCAGCATCGGCATCCATGCCCTCACTTCTACGTTCGAACGAGCATTGAGCTGCCAAGAGACTTGGCTGAACAAATCGGCCTTCATCTTCAAATGACGGTTGGGGAAATACGCACTGTCGGCCGCGCCGTCGCCGTTTTCATCGGTAACGGCCTGCAGATACACGGTTTGGGTGCCTAAAGCACGCATGCGTTCGATTAATTTGTCGTAATTTTGGTTTTGCCTAATCGGGTCGGCATTGTATAAATCGTCTAGTTTCACATACACCGCGCGCTCGTAGGGCAATGTAAAATATTTGTCTTCCAAATACGATTTCAGATGGCCTAAAGAAAATTCTTGATCCACCAATGAGCGGCCGATGCTTTGTTCGCCGATGGTGCTGAGTTTTTCATCTTTCAAAGTCATGTCGTTGTGGAAACCCAATTCGCGGGCAGTTTCCACGGCGGTTTGGGTGAATTGGCCGTATGGCCACACCAATATATCAGGCGTTACGCCGGTGCGCTGTCTGATGATGTCGCGTGATTTTTTCAAATCGCTGCGGATGCGGGTGCGGTATTCAGACGGCGTTTCATAGCTTTTGTTGCGGTAATTGCCTGGGAAGACGGCGGCAAATTTCGATCCTCCCGGGTTGCCGGTTTGGCCGCGGTGCATGTCGTGGCTGTGCGAGGCTATTTCAACCAGACCGCTTTGCTGTATTTCGCGCACTTGTTCCCAAGTAATGAAGGCCGAACGCGGCAGCCTGATGCTGCCGTAATTGATGTAGCCGTCGGCAGGTGTTTCCAGCCATGATGTCACCAGGGCGTAAACGGCCGGATAATTGTAGGCCTGCAAAACCGGATAAATGGTGGTGTAGAAGCTGGCGTAGCCGTCGTCAAAAGTGAGCAATACCGGTTTGGCCGGCAATGAACCTTTGCCGGCACGCGCCGCTTTAATCTGCTTCCAGCTGACCGGTGTGTAGCCGTTGTCGCGCAGCCAGTTGAAATGGGTAATCAAACGCTCAACGGTGATGGTTTGCGGAAAATAAGTGCGGCGCACGTCTTGCGGCATATTAGCGGGAAAAGGCGGTTTGCTCTGGTCGATGACGTCGTGATAACAAATCACGCCGTATTTCACATCAGCCGCTGCCCACGCGGAAGGCAGGGCAAAGGCGCATAAAAGCGGGAATAAAATGCGTTGTTTCATCAAAATCTTCCTTGCTGGTTGATCCCCCCGCCCGTCAGGGTGGTAGAATCAGGATTTATCCGGAAGAGGTATAACCTCTTCCTAATCAGGGCAACACAGGGCTGCGCTTTATGTGCAGTCCTGCGTGTTGAAACATTTATTAATGGGGAATGTTGTTTCAGACGGCCTATCGTATAAACAGGCCGTCTGAACATCGCTTATTTAAATTTTACATTTAGGCCGATGCTGCCGAAGTTTTGGTATTCGGGTTTTCCATCGTATATGGCTTGGCGGCGGCCGACTTCGTAACTGAGATTGAGTTTTCTGCCCAATTGCCAATCGTGGCCGTATTTCAGCAGCCAAGTATTTTCAGCATTTTCGCCTGCCTGCCAGTAGCGGCCGGCACCGGCGCTGACGGTTTGCTGCAATTGGATGCGGTTGTCAAACGGTTGGCTGTGAGACAAGGAGAGCGTGCCGCTCAGGCTTTTGCTGTTTTTCGGGTTGTAGTAGTGCGCTTCGGGGATGTCTTTGTTGCTGCTGTAATCTGCCCGCAATGAGCTGGAAAGTTTCCAGCGGTTGTATTGGTAGAGATTATTGGAAAGCCATGCGTAAGCGGTTTTGCGCAGGTTGCCGTCGTCAAAATCCATCACGCCCGCACCAATACCCATACGTAGGTTGGCAGAGTGGGTGTAATTTGCGCCTATGCTGTATTCATTGGCATACACATCTTGATTCAAGGCTTTGGTCGGCGTATCGGCGCTGTTGTAGGCAGCGTTGGCATTCAGGCTCAAGCGGCTGTCTAAGCGATAGTCCACACCGGCTTTGACATAGGCTTTTTTATCCAGATTCACGCCATGACCGGCTTCGATGTTGATCGTGGCCGGATAAGCGCTGACTTCCGCACCGACACCGATACGGCCGGCACGCAACGGTTCGCCGTGGTTGGGTACATAAGCGGTTTGCTCGGCCACATAAGCGCGGTGGCCTTTGTCGCTGCGTTGGCTATACAGCGTGGCGTTTTGCCCCCATTCGATTTTTTCAGACGGCGAGGTGGCTTTCATGGCATTGGCGTTGATGCTCAAAGCCGGTGCGCGTGCTTGGTCGTAATCTCGGAAAAAGCTTTGATAGCTTAAATTGTTGCGGCTGACGTTTTGCACGGTTTGATCCACTTTGCGCCAATTGCCGCTGGCCATCTGCATGGAAGCGGTTTTGCTTTTCACCCAGTCTTGCGATTCAGGCGATAAAAATTCCTGCGCGCGGTTGAACCACATTTCGGCTTCTTCTGCATGGCCGTTCCAGTAGGCCAGTTCGCCGCGCAAAACTTGCGCCCACGGGTCGGCCGGATATTCGGCAATCCAGGCATCCATTTCTTTAATGGCTTTATTGATATCGCCGCCCCATGCATCCAAACGCGCATTCCAGAAATACCGTTTGTTGTAATACGGATTGCTGATGTGGACGGTGCGGGTGAAATCGAGCTTGGTGCGTTCGGCGGGCCAATTCAGGATTTGCGCACGCGCTTTGTCGTAATAGCCCAAATCTGCATACGCACCGATTAAGGACTCGTTTAATTCATCGCTGATTTTATTGTTCTGCGCCATTTCGGTGTCTGCCGCAGTTTGATAGATTTTGCTGGCTTTATGCGGGCTGGCGGTTTCGGTTAAGGCTTTGGCGTAGTAGGCATCGACATAAGCCGGCTGCTTGCCCAGTTTGGCCAAGCGGCGGTAATCGCTAACGGCTTCTTCCGGTTTGCCGGTGGCGGTAGATGCTGCCAAGCGGTCACGCAGTGCGCTGGTGTGTAACTCACTACCGAACTCGGTGGCGTTCATGATGTCGGTCAGCTCGCGATAGGCTTGTTTGAGCTGCTCTTGATCGGAGATTTCCAACGCACCGCGCAGGCGTGAAGCGGCTGCATTTTTTTGTCCCCACAATTTGTCGGTTTGGGTGAAATATTGCGGAAATTCTTTGATCAAACGCTCCTGCACAGGGTATGCCCTCATTTTGGCAGCCAGGCGGTAAGTTTGTAAAACTGTTTCTTTATCGGCTCCCGCGCTCATGCGTTTGCCCAGAATACTTAACTGCTCGGTTTGCGATTGGGTTTGGCTGTTGAGGTATTCGGCTGCTGCTTGAATATCACCGTCATCACCGAAGCGGCGGCGGTATTCTTTAATATCGGCTGTGGCCTGTTGCTGCCGGCCTTGGTCGGCCGCTACTAAGGCACTGCCGAGAAAGCCGATTTTTTGGTCTGGAAAACGGGTTTGCAGCGTACGGTAAAACTTGGCCGCTTGATCGAATTTTTTATTGTCGCGGGCGGCTTTGGCTAAGTTTTCCAATTCATCGGCTGCCAGTTCGGACGGCATGCAATCGGCGCATATGGCCAAGGCTTCTTCGCGCTGGCCGCCGCGTATCAGCAAGGCAATCAAATCGGCACGCACGGCCGGATTATTGGTTTCGCGATAAAGCTGCTGCAAAGCATCAACGGCTTCAATGCGTTGCGCTTCACTGGCGCGCGAGTAGGCAACCCAATGCTCGCGTTCGGCATCAATGTTTTGGGCATAGGAAACGACAGGCACGGAAAAACCGGCCGTCGCCACCAATAAAGAGAGTGGACGGGTAATGTTCATTGTTAAATTATCAAACTGACGGCCGCCATGATGGCGGTAGTGTGAAAGGATGAGTACGTTTCGAAGAATGTGTTTGAATGTATATGGAATATACAGGATTATTATGTTGGTTGGTGTGATTTTAATGTATTAGAGTTATGTTTCAGTTTGTAATATTTTAGCGGTTAATATTTTGACTAAGCGGATAAACCGTTTCGGTGGAAATAGTTTTAAGAGATAATGGAAAAAAGAGGCCGTCTGAAACAGACGGCCTGAAAACTCTTGCAGCTGGGAGTGTTAGCAAGAGACTACGACACTTTTAATAAGGCGTTCAAAGAAAGGGATTCCGTTAAACACGGAATTTCTGCAGAATGTGTGGCTACAGTAATACCTTGCTCGCGCAAATCGCGGATGGCTTTGAGGGTGGTTTCCGGCGTATAGCCGCAGCCTGCACTTAAATTCACGATGACGTGTAAGCGGTGGCTGTAGTATCTTAATTGTTGTGCGGTATGGGTTACCGCATCTTCGGTGGCCAAGCCGCCGATAATCACGGTATCAGCGCTGTTTTTGCGCAACCATTCCAATAAGCCTGTGCTGACCAATTCACTGGTATCGTGAAAGCATACCCCGTGACGGTAATCGCCGTCGGTCTCGATCACATGGTCGTAATCGGCAGGGCTGGGCAAACCGGTGAACAGATGATTGCGACGGCAGTTGTCTCGGTTTTGGCTGAATACTAAGCCGCTGCGATTAAGCGGGGCTTCTATGCATTCTTGACAAAATACACCGGCGGTCGAGCCGACATTTTCAATCAAAACGCGCTTATCGGCAAAACGCGCTTGGCGGTTTAATTCGTCCACGATGTATTCCGGATGGTGCAGAAAACGGTTTTCGTTTGCTGCCATGCAGGAAAAACGATATTGCGGCTGGATTATCGATAGCAATAGTCGTCATGATATTTCTCCTAATGTTGTCATCGGGTTGCCCGTCATCAATAATCAAGTTTGGATAAGTGGTTTTAAAATCGGATAATCGGCTAATACTTGATAGACGGTATAATATCAGGATAAGCGTAATATTGCTAGAAAATATTTAGTAGATTGAAATAATATATTTAGTGAGTATTGAAGGATGGAATGAATTGAGCTTTTGAAATAGAATTTATGCCAAATAAATCAATCTATTGCAATCAAAATGGCCGCGGTTTGTTTTAATGAAGACAGAATATTTTTATGCTGAAAAAATAACAAAATGAGACAAAAAGGCCGTCTGAAAGCAATGTTTTCAGACGGCCTTTTACCTGTTGAGGACTTAAAAAGGGGGCGGCTGCTTAAATCCAGCTCAATGTATTGATGAAGACTATAAGAATGGCAATCGGAGCCAGGAAACGCAGCGTGTTGAGCCACAAATGAATCACGGTTTGGGGTATGGTGCTGCCTTCGCTGATGTTTGCCAAAACTGATTGTTTGTTGCGTACCCAGCCGGTAAAAATGGCCACGCTCAACGCACCAATCGGCATGATGATGGCGGAAATCATGTAATCCCATAAATCAAAAACGGTTTTGCCGAATACTTTAAATTCGTCCAATACGCCAAACGATAAGGCTGAAGGAATACCGACGATGAAAATCGCTACGCCGATTAGCCAAGTGCGGCTTTGTCGTTTGCTTTCGTCTTGGCGGATAGTGGCGGCAATCACGGTTTCCAACATAGAGAATGCCGAAGTGAGCGTGGCAAATACCACCAGCAGCATAAACACGGCAAAAAGTATGGTGCCGAACGGAATTTTCATAAATACCGCAGGCAATACGATAAAGATTAGGCCCGGGCCTTGTGACGGTTCAAAGCCAAACGCAAACACTGCCGGAAAAATGACCAAACCCGCCAGTATCGATACCAATAAGTTCATCCACATGATGCTGTTGCCCGAGCGGAACAAATCCTGCTTTTTGCTCAGGTAAGATGCATAAGTAATCATGGTCGATACGCCGATGCTCAGTGCGAAAAATGCCTGACCCAACGCCATCAGCATAGTTTGCGGTGTGAAGTAAGACCAATCGGGCTTAAGTAAAAACGATACGCCTTGCATTGCATTGGGCAGGGTCATCGAACGGATGGCCAATACGATAAACAACACAAACAAAGCAGGCATCAGATAGCGGTTGGCTTTTTCAATGCCGCCTGAAATGCCGCCTTTTACTACCCAAATCGTCAACAGCATAAATAAGCCCTGATAAAATAATACGCTCCAAGGGGTGGCGATGGTGGCCCCGAACAAAGTCTCGAAATCGGCATTAGGATGAATCTGGCCGCTAAACGCGTGCACCACGTAGTTCAGCACCCAACCGCCGACAACACTGTAAAACGACAGCAGCACGAAACACGCCGCCACACCCATGCGCCCTACCCACGGCCATTGCGAACCGGGCGCCAGCGTTTTGAACGCATCGACTGCGTTTTTACCGCTAGTACGGCCGATATAAAACTCAGCCAATTGCACCGGCAAGGCAACTAAGATGGTAAACAGCAAAAACAATAAAAAGAACACGGCACCGCCATTGGTGCCGGCGGTGTAAGGGAATTTCCAAATCGCGCCCAAACCAATCGCCGAACCGGCAGCGGAAAGGATAAAGCCCAGTTTGGATGACCAAGAAGCAGGAGTATTCATAAATGTATCGAAATGTAAAAAATAATGGTTGATTGTAACAAAGCTGTTATGCAGATTGCAGCGGTTGAAGGCGCGAGTTAGTGATTAAGCATACAAGATGCGAATAACAGATAGTATAGGGTGGAAACCATCAAAATTTTTTAAAAGAGAAGAATTAACAAGAAGAAAATAGTTGAAAATAGAAATATTATGCCGTCTGAAACTGGAATATCATCTTGGCGTATCAATTTTTCAAACAGGTCTCAGTGCCGTCTTGGAAAGCTTGGGAAAGCTGCTACAATAGCCTCCTTTCAAAACACACCTAAACACAAGGAAAATAATGATTTACGCTATCATAGCTATTATTATCGGTCTCGTTTTGCTGGTCTGGAGCGCCGACCGCTTTATTGACGGTGCGGCTGCTACCGCCCGCCATTTCGGCATGTCCCCGCTGTTAATCGGTATGGTCATTGTCGGTTTCGGTACATCGGCACCGGAAATGGTCGTTTCCGTGATGTCGGCCTTAGACGGCAGCCCGGGTATTGCCTTGGGCAACGCCTATGGTTCCAATATCACCAACATTGCTTTGATTTTGGGTGTCACTGCCCTTATCAGCCCGATTATGGTGCAAAAACAAATCGTTAAAACCGAACTGCCAGTATTGCTGGTGATTACCGCCTTAGCCGCGTTCCAATTGTTTGACGGTTATTTGAGCCTGATGGACGGCGTGGTATTGCTGCTGGTGTTGCCCGGCTATATGGGATGGACAGTGAAAACCAACCTGAAAGGTGCCGACAACATCGTGGAAGACCTTTCCGATGAATTGGAAAACAGCAAAATGCCATTGAAAAAAGGTTTGTTTTGGTTGGTTGTCGGCTTGTTAATATTGGTTTTGAGTTCGCGTCTGCTGGTATGGGGAGCCGTTACCGTGGCACAAAGCATGGGTGTCAGTGACTTGATTATCGGTTTGACCGTAGTTGCCGTTGGTACATCATTGCCGGAGTTGGCTTCTTCTATTGCCGCCGCGCGTAAAGGCGAACACGACATTGCTATTGGTAACGTGGTCGGTTCCAACTTATTCAATACCTTAGCCGTAGTGGGTTTGGCTTCCGTGATCCACCCGATGGAAGTGGCACCGGAAATTCTTACCCGCGATGTCGCCATCATGTCGGGCTTGACCGTGTTGCTGTTTGTCTTCTGCTTGGGTAAAGGCCGCGCAGGTCAAATAGGCCGTCTGAAAGGTCTGATTTTGCTGGGTTCGTATGCAGCTTATACGGGTTATTTGATTAGCACTAGTTTTTAATCTATATATTCTATATATAAGGAATAAAAAAGAGCAGGGAGAATCCTGTTCTTTTTGTTTTTAGGCTTGAAAGATTGGGATTTTTCAGACGGCATTATTGCTGTGCAAGCAAAAGCATATGAGCAATTTTTGTTACTCTATAATATGCTATTCATCAAATTGCGGCCATTGAAAATCTATAGCAACTGTTTAGTTGAGAGTATATTGATGACAAAGTAGAAAAACGAATCAGTCCGTCTGAAAACAAAACCGGATATGCCAATCGACATATCCGGTTTTCAATTTGGTGGGTCCGGTGGGTTTCGAACCCACGACCAAGGGATTATGAGTCCCCTGCTCTAACCCCTGAGCTACAGACCCGTCAGAAGCAGGGGCGTATTGTATCATAATTTAACGGCTTCGCAAGATTGCGTCATAACGGAATATTCGGCAAATCTCGAGTGATGGAAGGTTATATGGTTTCAACGCCGCTCAATTTGTCAAAACGCGTTATAATTCAGGCCAATTGTTTCGGCAAAGCTTAATGGAAAGGCCGTCTGAAAAACATTGGGCTGAAAGAGAGTAAAGATGAAATACAAAGACTTACGAGATTTTATCGCGCAGCTTGAAGCGCAAGGCAAACTCAAGCGGATTTCCACGCCGGTGTCGCCGGAGTTGGAAATGACCGAGATTGCTGACCGCGTGTTGCGCGCGGAAGGGCCGGCGCTCTTGTTTGAAAATCCGGTTCGCGCCGATGGCACGCGCTACGGCTATCCGGTGTTGGCAAACTTATTCGGCACGCCCGAGCGTGTAGCGATGGGGATGGGCGAAGGCAGCGTGTCGAAATTGCGCGAAATCGGCCAAACGCTGGCTTATTTAAAAGAACCCGAGCCGCCAAAAGGTATTAAAGATGCGTTTTCCAAACTGCCTTTGTTGAAAGATATTTGGAGTATGGCGCCGAACGTGGTGAAAAATGCGCCTTGCCAAGAAATCGTATTGGAAGGCGAGGCGGTCGATTTGTATGAGCTGCCGATTCAGCACTGCTGGCCGGAAGACATCGCACCTTTGGTCACGTGGGGTTTGACCGTGACCCGCGGGCCGAATAAAAAACGCCAAAATCTCGGCATTTACCGCCAACAATTAATCGGCAAAAACAAGTTGATTATGCGGTGGCTGTCGCATCGTGGCGGTGCGCTGGATTATCAGGAATTCCGTAAACAGAATCCCGATGCACCGTATCAGGTGTCTGTGGTGCTGGGCTGTGATCCGGCCACCATTTTGGGTGCGGTGACGCCGGTGCCGGATACCTTGAGCGAATACCAGTTTGCCGGTTTGCTGCGCGGTTCGCGTACCGAATTGGTGAAATGTATCGGTAATGACTTGCAGGTGCCGGCACGGGCTGAAATCGTGTTGGAAGGCGTGATTCATCCGAATGAAACCGCGCTGGAAGGCCCTTACGGCGACCACACCGGCTATTACAACGAGCAGGATTGGTTCCCCGTGTTTACCGTCGAGCGTATCACCATGCGCAAAGACCCGATTTACCATTCCACCTACACCGGCAAACCGCCTGATGAGCCTGCCGTGCTGGGTATGGCACTGAATGAAGTGTTCGTCCCGCTTTTGCAGAAACAGTTTCCCGAGATTGTCGATTTCTATCTGCCGCCGGAAGGCTGCTCTTACCGCATGGCGGTGGTGTCGATGAAGAAGCAATACGCCGGACACGCCAAACGCGTGATGATGGGGTGCTGGAGTTTCCTTCGCCAGTTTATGTACACCAAATTTATCATTGTGGTTGATGAAGATGTGGATGTGCGTGACTGGAAAGAAGTCATCTGGGCGGTCACCACACGCATGGACCCGGTGCGCGATACCGTTTTGGTGGAAAACACGCCGATTGATTACCTTGATTTTGCCAGTCCCGTCAGCGGCTTGGGCGGCAAAATGGGCTTGGATGCCACCAATAAATGGCCGGCCGAAACTGACCGGGAATGGGGGCGAGTGATTGAAAAAGATCCCGCTACCGTGGCCAAGGTCGATGCCATGTGGAAAGATTTGGGCTTGTAAAATAGTATTGGAAGGCTGTTTGAAAAATGTTTTTCAGACGGCCTTTTTGTTTTTGTCCGCTTGTTTTGCTCAAAATCAAGAGTTTTCTAAATAAGAATATTTACATTAAAATAATCTGACATTTATTGTGATACATCAAAGTTAGAGGGTAGAAGGTTGGAATTATACTGTTACTAATAAATATTTAATCCTGATTTTACGCATACAGGAGCTTAACGATGGACAAGAAAATAGGCTTTAAGCCGATTTCTACTGCGGTTGCGGTGGCGTTGGCTTTATTGATTTGGTTTGTGATTCCCGTGCCTGAAGGTGTAACACCGGACGGCTGGCATCTGTTGGCGATGTTTGTCGGTGTGGTGGCGGCGATTATCGGAAAAGCTATGCCGATTGGTGCGATTGCGATGATTGCCATTACTTTGGTGGCGCTTACCGGCGTGACCAACGACACGCCTTCGGGTGCGATTAAAGATGCGCTTTCAAGCTTTTCCAGCTCGCTGATCTGGCTGATTGGTGTGGCGATTATGATTTCGCGCGGTATTCTGAAAACGGGCTTGGGTGCGCGCATCGGTTATCTGTTTATCGCCGTGTGGGGTAAAAAAACTTTAGGCATCGGCTACAGCTTGGCTTTATCCGAATTGCTGCTGGCTCCGGTAACACCGAGCAATACCGCGCGTGGGGGCGGCATTATCCATCCGGTAATGAAGGCGATTGCCTCAAGCTACGATTCCGATCCGGAAAAAGGCACGCAAAACCGCATGGGTAAATATCTGTCGCTGGTTAATTACCACAGTAATCCGATTACGTCGGCCATGTTTATCACGGCTACCGCACCGAACCCGCTGGTGGTGGAATTGGTGGCTAAAGCAACCAACAGCGATATCGAGCTTAGCTGGGGTACATGGGCGTTGGCGATGTTTGTGCCGGGTTTGATTGCCATGATTTTGATGCCGGCCGTGCTGTATTTCATTGCGCCGCCGAAAATAAAAGAAACGCCCAATGCCATGCAGTTTGCCAAAGACCGCTTGAAAGAGCAGGGACCGATGAGCCGTGGTGAATGGATTATGCTGGGTGTTTTCGGGATTTTGCTGTTTCTGTGGGCAGGCATTCCTGCATTACTGTTGGGCAAAGCGTATGCCGTTGACGCGACAACCACCGCCTTTATCGGCTTGTCACTGCTGTTGCTCTCGGGTGTATTGACGTGGGACGACATCCTGAAAGAAAAAAGCGCGTGGGACACCATCACTTGGTTTGCCGCATTGGTGATGATGGCTACATTTTTGAACAAGCTCGGTGTGGTGACCTGGTTTTCAGGCTTGTTGGAAAGCGGCATCGCCAGCACCGGCATGGGCTGGATGGGGCATGTGCCTTGCTTTTGCTGGCTTATTTATACGCGCACTATATGTTTGCCAGTACCACCGCCCACATTACCGCCATGTTCGGCGCCTTCTACGCCGCAGGTATCGCCTTGGGCGCGCCGCCGATGCTGTTTGCCTTATTGATGGCTGCTGCGTCCAATATTATGATGACCTTAACCCATTACGCCACCGGTACCGCGCCGATTATTTTCGGCTCGGGCTATTCGACGTTGGGTGAATGGTGGAAAGTCGGTTTTATCATGAGTGTGGTCAATCTGCTGGTGTTTGTGGTAATTGGCGGCATTTGGTGGAAACTGTTGGGCTATTGGTAAGATGATTGGCTATTGAGGCCGTCTGAATATGATTGTTCGGACCTGAGACCTTTGCACAATCCCTATTTGGGCACATTTCTTCGTTGTGCGCTGCTCGAAAGCTTGGCTATCTTTATGATATGTCTTCGCTTTTTGTGCTGCTGCAACTTTGAACCGAACTCAAATCCAGGATTTTGCAAAGGTCTCGGCCTTTTACAATGTTTCGCTGCTATCGGCTTGTTTTTGCTATATAATGCCGACCTTGATAAAGTTTTTATTCCGCATCCGATTTCATGAAACTGTTTCCGACCTACCGACGCTGGTGGCGTTTTAAATCGTTCCGCAACGATGCCACCTTACCGGCGCACTCGGTGGATTGTCCTGATTGCGGCTGCCGCACCGACATTCCGTGTCTGCAGCAGGGGCAGGAAGCGCACTGCCCGACGTGCAATCATGAGTTGGTGCAGGTCGAAAAAAATCCCTACATCGCGCCGTTGGCTTATGCAACCACATCGCTGATTTTAATGGCTTTTGTTTACACTATGCTGTTTATAAAAATTGAGATGATTGGCGTGCTGTCGATTTTGACCTTGCCGGAAATGATGCGGCTGTTGGTGTTGCAGGAATTCGGTTTTTTGGCCGAAGTGATGTTTATTCTGACCTTCGGTACACCGTTGCTGTTTTTACTGATGTGCGTATACGTCTATTCGGCCTTGGTGATGGAAAAAATGCTGCCGGCGCTGTTTTTCTGCACACGGGTGTTGGTTCGCTTGCGCCATTGGATTATGGTCGATGTGTTTTTTGTTTCTACCTTGGTGGCTTATATTAAATTGTCGTCGGTATCTGAAGTCACGTTCGGCCCGGCTTTTTACCTGATGCTGGTGTTGGCGGTGATGTTGATTCGCACATCGGTATCGATTCCGCAGCATTGGGTGTATTATAAAATTCACCGTATTTTAGGCCATAATGCCGTTCAGACGGCGTCGGATGACAAGATTTGCTGCAGCCGTTGTCTGTATTTCCGTGATGCCCGCGAGCAGATTTGTGGTGTGTGCGGTGCGGATTTATACCGCCGCAGGCCGTATAGTTTGCGCATTTCGCTGTGTTTTTTGGTTGCGGCGGCGATTTTCTATGTTCCGGCCAATTTGCTGCCGATTATGATTTCGTCCAACCCGACCGCGCTGGAAATCAACACCATCTTGAGCGGCATCATTTATATGTGGCACGACGGAGACAAACTGATTGCGGTGATCATTTTCAGCGCCAGTATCTTGGTACCGGTGTTGAAGATTGTGACGATGGCGGTGTTGATTGCATCTGCCTATTTCAAACCGCCACTTGCTGTGCCTTGGATGTCGGTGATGTATCGGATTACCGAAGCCGTCGGCCGCTGGTCGATGATTGATATTTTTGTCATTATTATTTTGATGAGTGCATTTCACACCAATATGGCACGAGTGGTGCCGGGTGAAGCCGTTGTGTATTTCTGCTTGGTAGTGTTGCTTACCATGCTTTCCGCTTATTTTTTCGATCCGCGCCTGATTTGGGACAAAGTTTCAGACGGCCATAATGAACATGAACGATAATCTAAACCAACCTGACAATGATTTACCACCACCACCGGCACGCATTAAGAAAACCAACGTGTTTACTTCGGTGGTTTGGCTGATTCCGCTGATTGCCCTGATTGCGGGCGGTTGGTTGCTGATGAAACAAATCCGCAATACCGGCCCGACCATCACGCTGCTGCTCGACAGCGCCGATGGCATTGAAGTCAACAATACCGTAATTAAAGTGTTGAACGTTGATGTCGGCCGCATCACCAAAATCAAATTGCGTGACGACCGCAAAGGTGTTGAAGCCACTGCGCAATTAAGCGCCGATGCGCAAGATTTAATCCGTAAAGACACTCAATTTTGGGTAGTGAAACCGCGCATCGACCAAAGTGGCGTAACCGGCTTGGGTACACTGCTTTCCGGCTCATACATCGCCTTTACCCCGGTATCGGCGCGGAAGAAGAATCGGTGTTTAAAGTATTGGATATTCCGCCGATTGCCGCTATCGGACAACGCGGCCTGCGTCTGAAATTGGTCGGATCGAATGACAAGATTTTAAATGTCAGCAGCCCGGTTTTGTATGAAAACTTCATGGTCGGGCAGGTGGAAAGCGCGCGCTTCTACCCCGACGACCAAACCGTGCATTACACCATCTTCATCCAAAGCCCGAATGACAAGCTGATTAATACCGAAAGCCGTTTTTGGTTGGAAAGCGGCATCAACATCCAAACATCAGGCAGCGGCATCCAAGTAAATTCCGCGCCACTGCCGGCTTTGCTGTCAGGCGCGATTGCATTTAGTTCGCCGAAAACCGATGATACCCAATCTGTCAACAATGAAGACACCTTCACGCTTTACGACAGTCGCAGCGAAGTAGAAAACCTGCCGGACGACCGCTCGCTTTACTACACCGCCTTTTTCAAACAATCCGTGCGCGGTTTAAGCGTAGGTGCGCCGGTGGAATACAAAGGCATCAACATCGGCGTGGTGTCGGATTTGCCGTATTTCGCCCGTAACGACAGCCTGCAACTGTTTGCCAACGGCTGGATTCCCGTACGCATCCGCCTGGAGCCGTCGCGTTTGGAAATGAATGCCGATATGCAGAGCAAAGCGTATTGGCAGCAGCAACTTCAGACAGCCTTAAACCGCGGCCTCACCGCTACCATCGCCAGCAATAATCTGATTACCGGCAGCAAATTGGTCGAGCTGACCGACGAACCGTCTTCCTTGCCGAAGTTGAAACCGCATACCGTGTACGGCGGCGATACCGTGATTGCCACGCGCGGCGGCGGCTTTGACGATTTGCAGGCACAATTGTCGAATCTGTTGGAAAAATTCAACAAGTTGCCGCTGGAGCAAACCGTTGGCAACCTGAATACATCGTTAGCCGAACTGAAAACCACTTTGCAATCCGCCACCACCACTTTGAATTCGGTGGATAAATTGGTCGGCAAATCGCAAACGCAGAATATTCCGAAGGAAATCAACCAAACCTTGAAAGAATTGCGTCAAACCCTGCAAGGCGTGTCGCCTCAATCGCCGATTTACGGTGAGGTGCAAAACACCTTACAGAGCATTGATAAGACGCTGAAAGACGCACAGCCGGTGATCAACACGTTGAGAGAAAAACCGAATGCGTTGATTTTTAATAGCAATACTAAAGATCCGATCCCGAAAGGAAGCCGATAATGCGCCTTTTAGCTTTAACCTGCGCCGTGTTGCTCGCCGCCTGCAGCACACCGCAAAGCACCCGATATTTCGTGCTGCCCGACAGCCAATACATTCAGCCGCACCAAGGCGGCGAGGTGGCGGTAAAGGTATATTTAGCCGAGCCGCTGAATCAAGGCGGGCTAGTGTATCAGACCGATGCGCATCACCTGAATTTTGCCAAAAACCATTTGTGGGTAAGCCCGCTTGATAGCGCGTTGGCCAACAGCTTGAGCAACAAACTCAACCGCTTAAACCGCCAATACACCTTTATCCCTTCCGGCCGCAGCCAAAGCAGACAAGTGTTGAAAGTGTATGTCGAAGCGTTCAACGGCAGCTACCAAGGCCAAACCGTGGTCAGCGGCTACGCACTATGGCCGAACGGGCAAAGCAAGCCTTTCCATGTCAAAACGCCGCAGCAGGGCGACGGCTATGCAGCCATGGTCGATTCTTTAGAAACCGGTTTGAACCGCGCTGCTGAATTAATGGCTTATTAAAAATACAGGCCGTCTGAAGATATGTTTTTCAGACGGCCTGAACCTTTGTAAAACTCATTGAAAAGCCATTGCACAAAAACAGCCGTGATTCCTGCGCAGACGGGAATCCATTTTTGAATACAGCAAACTATTGAATAAAATAAGTTTCTGAAATTTTAAGATGGATTCCCGCCTGCGCAGGAATCACGGCTTTTTTGGTTTTTATGAATGGTTAATGAGGTTTTACAAAGGTCTCTGCCCTTTACCATAAAAGTTACCGATTCAAAAACGGCTCAACCGAAGCCCAAACTGCCGGAAAATTGACGGCAAAAGTCGGGTGCGGCGTATTCGGAATTACCGCCAAATCAGCGTTCGGCAGCATTTTATAGGCGGCGATAACGGTATCCAGCGGAGCGTTTTGATCGTCTTCGCCCACTACCAGCAATACTGGTGACTGCACGCGGCTAAATGTTTCCGCGCCAAATTCGGCTTGGTTATAAGCCGCGTTTTGTTGCGCCACCCATTGCGCGGTTCGTTGCGGATTTGGGCGGATGGTTTGCTGTTGCGCCCAGTAGGCAGGGTCTAGTTTTTGCAAGATGGCAAACGGCGCACGTTCTTTGGTGCCGCCTTGAATGAAACCGCGTTTCCATTCACCGGCACCGATGGCGATGATTTTGCCGCTCTGCGTCGGATAGTCTGCCGCAAACTGCAGCGCGGTGTAGGCACCGTCGCTGAAGCCTAAAAAGTCAGCTTGGCTGATGCCCAGTTGACGCAACACGGTGGCGGTGTCTTTGGCTTTTTGCGCGTAGGTTGGCAGCACTTTGTTGCTTTCCGATTTGCCGTGACCGCGGGTGCTGATGGCGATGACTTGGCGTTGTGGACGCAAGCGGTCGATAAATTCGCTCATTTCGGCGGTAGAGCCGACCATGCCGCCGTGCAACACAACAACCGGTTTGCCTTGACCGTACACTTCGTAATAAATCTTGCTACCGTCTGAAACGGCGTAGCGGCCGGAGGTGGTGGTGTTGCCGTAGTCGGTGCTGCTTTGGTAGCTTTGCTCGGTTTGGCCGAAGTAGCGCAAAGGCTCGGCATGGGCGGCGGTGGCGAATAGGGCGGCCATCAGTAAGGTGGTGAAGGTTTTCATGATCATTCCCAGATTCATATCAAGCATAATAGGCCGTCTGAAAATGCTGTTTTTTCAGACGGCCTGATAGATTAAAACTGATAATGCGGTTTGCGCAGGAAGCGGCCGCCATTCGGTTTCACTTCCGCATCATACACTTGCTCTTTCCAATCGCTTTCGGACAATTCCTGATAATCAATGGTAATCCACTCATCGGGCGTGTTCAAACGTTCGCTGATAAAGGCGGTCAAATCGTCGGCAAATGATTGCAGTTGCTGCTTGTTCAAACCTTTTGGATAACATTTAATGGCAATATGCGGCATGATGGGTTCCTTCAAAAATGGTTTTCAGACGGCCTGTTGGCTGCCTGACTCGATAACTGTATTGTAAATTAAGCTGAATTACTTGATAATCAGCAAGATAAGATAAACAGTTTTAAGATTTTCTTAATAATGGAGCACCTGAAACTCATCGCCATTTTCAACGCCGTACTCAAACACGGCAGCATGAATGCCGCAGCGCAGCATCTGAACATGACCGCCAGCGCGGTCAGCCAGCATATTCAAAAGTTGGAAAAACATTACCAAATCAAATTGTTAAACCGCACCACCCGCAGTCTTGCGCCGACGGAAGAGGGAAGGATTTTGTGGCAGTATGCGCAGCGGCTGGCCGATTTGGCGGCGCAAACCGAACAGGCCATGCAGAATCTGCGTGCCGAGCCGGCAGGTGACGTGCGCATCACGCTGCCCGACGGTTATGTGCAAACGCCCGTCATCCGCCAAACGATTGCATTATTGCGCGAGCATTATCCGTCCATCCGCCTGATACTTATCGAAGACAACCGCCTGAGCGATTTACATGCCGACTACAGCCCTGATATTGCCATCCGTGCCGTGCCTGAGCCGGACGATGACCGCCTGATTGCCCGTCCTTTGGCGCATTGGCCGACTATGATTTGCGCATCGCCAGATTATTTAAGTCACCACCCGATTGCCACTCCGCAAGATTTATCGCAGGCGCATTGGCTGAATTTTCAGGATTCGGTGTTGCTCGATACCTTAAAACAGCTCGGTTTGCCTAAAGTATTGCCGCCAAACCGCACCGATTGCCTGAACCATTCCGTCACCGCCCGCGAGTTGGTACGAGTCGGTTTGGGCTTGGCGGTGTTGTTGGCGGGCGATGTTGCGCCTTATATTGCAGACGGCAGTTTGGTGCAGGTATTGCCACACCATCCGTTGCCGGTGCGCACGATTTACGCCGTCACCGCCTACCGCGGTCAATCGGCCAAAATCCGTGTAGTGCTGGAAACTTTATCGCAATGTTTTGCGGCACAATAAAAAAGGCCGTCTGAAATTTCAGACGGTCTTTTATGTAGAAAAATCAATGGTGTTTGTGTGAGGTGCTGTACACAATTTTATCAGTCCACGCCATGGCGACGGCGGACACTAAGAAGCCCATGTGGATGATGAATTGCCACATCATTTGTTTTTCGGTGAGGTTGGCGGCATTGATGAAGGTTTGCAGCAAATGAATCGATGAAATGCTGATAATCGACATCGACAGCTTCACTTTCAATACCGAAGCGTTCACATGGCTGAGCCATTCGGGCTGGTCGGGGTGATCGTCAACGCGCAGGCGTGAAACAAAGGTTTCGTAGCCGCCAATTAACACCATTACCAACAGATTGGCAATCATCACCACGTCGATCAGGTTGAGAATCGTCAGCATGATGGTGTTGTCGTCCATTTGGTTGAGGTTGACCACCAAATGCCACAGCAATTTCAGGAATTTATAGGCGTAAATGGCTTGCACCACCGCCAAGCCCAAATAAATCGGCAGTTGCAGCCAGCGGCTGGCGAAAATCAGGCTGCCCAAGAAGTTGCGTTGTGGCTGAGGCCGGTAGGGCTGGTGCGATGGCGGGTGTGTGGTTCGTGTGTATGTTCGGTCATGTTGGATAGTATAAAATAATCAAAGGCGCGTATTTTAAATGAATTTTTGCTGGAAATCCAATCTCTTAATCAATAGGTAACCGAGGCCGTCTGAAGTTTTCAGACGGCATGCAGTATAGACGGAGAAAGCCGATTTCATTAAAATATTCAAAAATTTTATTCAGATTACCTATTGATGGAAACAACGTTTTACTTTTTGATTATTATCGGTTTTTTGGCCGGATTGATGGATGCGGCAGTGGGCGGCGGCGGTTTGCTGCAAATCCCCGGGCTGTTTAATATCCTGCCGGGCACGCCGGTGCCGACCGTGTTGGGCGTGGGCAAAGTGGCGTCGTTTTCCGGTACGGTCACCGCGACCTGGCAATATGTGCGCAAAATTCCCGTGCCGTGGAAAATGCTGCTGCCGGCGGCGGTGTTGGCGTTTATCGCTTCGTATCTGGGCGCCAAATCAGTGGCGTTTTTCCCGACCCAATACATGAAGCCGATTATGCTGGTCATCATGATTGTGATGTGTCTTATACTTTTTTAAAGAAAGACTTAGGCCAAATCCAGCGTACCGCCAAACTCACGCGAAAAGAAACCTTGTGGGGCTTGTTTTTCGGCGCATTAATCGGCTTTTACGACGGCATTTTCGGGCCGGGCACAGGCAGCCTGCTGGCGTTTATTTTCGTGCGTTTTTACGGCTATGATTTTCTTACCGCCAACGCTTCGGGCAAGGTCATCAATACCACCACCAATTTTGCCGCTTTAACTTTTTTCGTGCCGCATGGCCATGTGGTGTAGGCATGGGCGGTTCCGTTGGCCGTAGCGAATTTGTGCGGCGGCATCATCGGTGCACGGTTGGCGATACGCGGCGGCACCAAGTTTCTGCGCTACGGTTTTATGTGTTTGCTGGTGTTGATCATCGGTAAGTTTGCTTGGGATTTGCGGGTGTAAACAAGCATAAAAGAGGCCGTCTGAAACATGTTGTTTCAGACGGCCTGAGACCTTTGAAAAACTTCAGATTTGAGTACAGTTCGAAGTTAGAGCGGTGCAGAAAGCGCAAACATATCATCTAGATAGGCAAGCTTTCGAGCAGCGCATAACGAAGAAATGTGCCAAAGATGAAGATTTTGCAAAGGTCTCGGTCTTGCTTATATTCATCTAATCAAGCGTTCAAATTCACCGCATGTTCGCGTGTTTCGTGGAACACAATGTCCGGCCAGCGCTCTTGGGTCAAGCCAAGGTTCACACGGTTGGGCGCGAGGTAGGCGAGGTTGCCGCCGGCATCAATGGCCAAGTTACCTGCGTTGGCTTTTTCAAATTCGGCCAGTTTTTTCTTGTCGTCGCATGATACCCAGCGCGCCGACCAGATTGAAGCGTTGTCGAACACGGCTTCTACGCCGTATTCGGCCGCCAAACGCGAGGTCACGACTTCAAATTGCAATACGCCGACTGCGCCCAAAATCAAATCTGCGCCCGATTGCGGTTTGAATACCTGCACCGCGCCTTCTTCGCCAAGCTGCTGTAAACCTTTTTGCAGTTGCTTGATTTTCAGCGGGTTTTTAATGCGAACGCTGCGGAACAGTTCCGGCGCGAAAAACGGAATGCCGGTAAACGCCAGTTGCTCGCCTTCGGAAAAGCTGTCGCCGATTTGGATATTGCCGTGGTTGGGAATACCGATGATGTCGCCCGCATAGGCTTCTTCCACCAGCTCGCGGTCATGCGACATAAACGTCACTACGCTGGAGGCGGCGATGTCGCGGTTGATTCGCAGGTGTTTCATTTTCATGCCGCGCTCGAATTTTCCGGAACAAACGCGCAGAAAAGCAATGCGGTCGCGGTGTTTCGGATCCATATTGGCTTGGATTTTGAACACGAAACCGGAGAATTTTTCTTCGGTCGGCTCAACCACGCGCACGGTGGCATCGCGGCCTTGCGGTGCGGGTGCCCAATCGATTAAGGAATTTAAGATTTCTTGGATGCCGAAATTGTTAATCGCTGAGCCGAAGAATACCGGCGTGAGTTCGCCCGCCAAAAATTCTTCCAAATCAAACTCGTTAGACGCGGCCTGCACCAATTCGATTTCGTCGCGCAACTGTTGGATTTCCAAAGGAAAACGTTTTTCCAATTCCGGGTTGTCGATGCCTTTAATTACGTCAAATTCGTGCGGTAAACGCTCGCCGCCGGCTTCAAACAGATACACTTCGTCATTCAGAATGTGATACACGCCTTTGAAATTTTTGCCCATGCCGATCGGCCAAGTCACGGGCGCGCAGCGGATTTTTAAAATGTTTTCCACTTCGTCGAGCAATTCCAGCGAATCGCGCACTTCACGGTCGTATTTGTTCATAAACGTGACAATCGGCGTGTTGCGCAGGCGGCAGACGTTTAAAAGCTTAATCGTTTGCGCTTCCACACCTTTGGCGGCATCAATCACCATCAAGGCGCTGTCAACCGCGGTCAATACGCGGTAGGTGTCTTCCGAGAAGTCTTGGTGGCCGGGGTGTCAAGCAGGTTGACGGTGTGGTCGTTGAAGTCGAACTGCATCACCGACGAAGCTACGGAAATGCCGCGTTGCTTTTCGATGTCCATCCAGTCGGACGTGGCGAATTTGCCGGTTTTCTTACCCTTCACCGTACCGGCGCTTTGAATTGCACCTGAGAACAACAACAGTTTTTCGGTCAGCGTGGTTTTACCTGCA
Organism: Neisseria weixii; assembly: GCF_002327085.1. Taxonomy (GTDB): domain Bacteria; phylum Pseudomonadota; class Gammaproteobacteria; order Burkholderiales; family Neisseriaceae; genus Neisseria; species Neisseria weixii. The sequence continues at coordinate 539,305 of NZ_CP023429.1, forward strand.
TCGGGGTGGGAAATGATGGCAAAAGTGCGGCGGCGGCGCACTTGTTCGGGGATATTCGGCATAATGATTTTTCTAAAAATTTCAGGCCGTGGTTCAGACGGCCTGCCGGATAACAAAAAGATGCGCAATTGTACAAAAAAATGCTTAAAGATTCAATGTTTGGATAGATAGGGGCCGTCTGAAAATCATGTTTTCAGACGGCCTTATTTTAGCCTGCCAGGCTTCACGGCCCACGCCGGCGGTGACGATGTATTTCATTTCCAAATAATCGTCCATGCCGTATTTCGAGCCTTCACGGCCGATGCCCGATTGCTTGATGCCGCCAAACGGCGCGGCCACGTTGGATAAACCGCCGGTATTGACCGCGACCATGCCGTATTCCAAAGCTTCTTGGGTGCGGGCGATGCGGCCGATATCGCGGCTGTAGAGATAGGCGGCCAAGCCGAATTCGGTGTCGTTGGCGAATTTTACCGCTTCTTCGTCGCGGCTGAAACGGAATACCGGCGCGAGCGGGCCGAAGATTTCTTCTTTGGCGAACTTCATGTCCTGCGTGGCATCGCGTAACACCGCAGGCTGCATAAACAGGCCGTCTGAACCGCCGCCGCACAATAATTTGCCGCCTTTTTGCTGCGCGTCATCGATGAATTCCTTAACCTTTTTCACTGCTTCTTCGTCAATCAACGGGCCGATGTCGGTGCCGTCTTCCCAGCCGTTGCCGACTTTGAGTTTTTGCACGGCACCGGTGAATTTTCCGATAAATTCGTCATACACGCTATCTTGTACATAAAAGCGGTTGGCGCAGACGCAGGTTTGTCCGGCATTGCGGAATTTGCTCGCTACCGCGCCTTTGACTGCTTCGTCGATGTCGGCATCGTCCAATACGATGAACGGCGCATTGCCGCCCAATTCCAATGAGATTTTTTTCACGCTGCCGGCACATTGTGCCATCAGTTTGCGGCCGGTTTCGGTCGAGCCGGTAAAGCTGAATTTGCGCACACGCGTATCTTGTGTCAATACGCCGCCGATGTCGCGCGACGAGCCGGTGACGATGTTCAACACGCCTTTCAGAATGCCCGCGCGTTCGGCCAATTCGATAATAGCCAGCGCGGAAAGAGGTGTTTTGGAAGCAGGGCGGATCACAAACGTGCAGCCGGCAGCCAGTGCCGGTGCGACTTTGCGCGTAATCATGGCATTGGGGAAGTTCCACGGCGTAATCGCGGCGCATACACCGACCGGCTGGCGGATCACCTGCACGCGTTGGTCGGCGGATACCGCCGGAATGGTGTCGCCGTAAATGCGTTTCGCTTCTTCGGCAAACCACTCGATATACGACGCGCCGTAAGCGATTTCGCCTTTCGCTTCGGCCAAAGGTTTGCCTTGTTCCATGGTCAGAATCATGGCCAAATCGTTTTGGTATTCCATCATCAAATCAAACCAGCGGCGCAAAATGCGACTGCGCTCTTGTGCGGTTTGCGCCGACCATTCGGGCAGCGCGGCATAGGCGGCATCCACTGCTTCGCGTGCTTCTTGCCCGCCCATGTCCGGTACTTCGCCGACGGTTTCGCCATTGGCCGGATTGATGACACGGATGCTTTGGCCGCTTTTGGCCGGCAACCATTGGCCGTTGATGTAACAAAGATTTTTCAATAAGCGCGGGTCGTTCAGTTGCATGGAATAATCCTTTGAAAAGTTTCAGACGGCCTCAAGGGTGAATGGCTCAAAACTACACTTTCACATCGGGCTTGTCAATGTTGGCATCTTTGAGAGGCTGCTCAAAAAGTATCAGGCCGTCTGAATATTCAGACGGCCTGATACTTCAATAATTTGATTAATGACGGTGTGGTTGGAAACCTGCCGGTGCTTCTGCGCCCTCGGGTAAGCCAAAGGTTTTGCGCAAAACGGTTTTATAAAACTCAAATGCTTCTTTGGCACCTTGAATGGCTTCTGCTTCTGCTTCTGGTGACAAAGACAGCGCGTTTAAATGCTCGACAAATTCGCGCCAGTGTTTGCCGCGGCCATCGGGGTGTGGTGCCAGATGGCGTGCGCCATGTTCGCCGTTGTAATCCAGTTTTTGCGCGTGTTTAAACAGAAAGGCTGCACCTAAGTTAGAGCCTTCGGCGCAGTAGAGCCAGCCGATGGCTTTATTACCGATTTCCTGTGGCAGGGCTTTCTCATAGGTATAAGGCAGTTCACCCAAATCTTGCAAATCCTGTACCACTGCATTGTGGCGTGCCATATAAGATAATTGGGGAATGGCTTGGTTGAGCTCGGGATCTTGGTAGATGTGGTCGACCGCTTTGTGAAAAACCGATTGTAATTTGAGAAATTTAACATAGTTTTCGCGGCCGTCAAACGGAGCTACCGACATCACCAGGTTATCAACTGTATCATGAATGGTGGTAGTTTGTTCTTTTAAGCGCTTGGCAAAAGTAGATTCAGTATGGTTTTCATCTGTAGCTTGCATGGGCTGTCCTTTATTAATTGAAGTGAGTCAAAAGAATGAGTATTTTCAGATGGCCTGTGAATCATAGGATAGGCCGTCTGAATGAGTTAAAATTTGTATTCGAGTGAAAAAGCGTAATTACGGCCGGGTGCGTAGTAACGCTGCAGGCCTTTGTTGTCTCTATCAACGGCATTGGTGGTGCTGTAGCTGTAAATGCCGCGTAATGAATCCCAAGTGTGATATTGACGATTGAACAGGTTATATACACCACCGCGCAGGGTCAGGTTTTTGGTCGGCTTGTAGTAGCCGAACAGGTCGAATACGTAGGCAGATTTATTTAGCCACGGATAGGCTTCGACGGTTTTGGTAAAGCCTTTGTTGTTAGAGCCTTCGTAAACGGTATATTGGGCATCATTCGCTTTTTTCCCACCCAGATAGGTCAGTCTCGACATTACCGCCCATTTGTCGCTCGGGCTTTCGTAGTCGATACCGGTGATGATTTTCAGCGGTTGTGTGGAAAGCAGGCTGTTGTCGCCAGAGAGTTTGCTCTTGGCGTAACCCAATGCACCGAAGAGTTTCCATCCCGCCGGAACCGCAGGCCAGACTTTGTCGGCATTCAGACGGCCTGAAAACTCGATGCCGCGGATACGGGCTTTATCGATGTTGGTCATGTGCCAATAGAGCTGGCTGCGATGCGGACTACATCCTGACCAATATTGTGAATACCAATCACAAGTAGGGTCAACGACTGTTTCCAAATACTGCTCTTCCGACAAGAAATGGCGGTAGTTGCTTTGGTAGAGATTCAAATCCAAATGCCCGGCCGCACCTTGCCCTTGCAGGGAAAGATTGTGTGTGACGCTGCGCTCAGCCTTTAATGAAGGATTGGCAACCCAAGTCGCTGCCCCGTTGTTGAATGTGAAATACATTTCCGAAGCTGTCGGTACGCGGTAGCCGGCCGAAACGTTATAGCCTGCACGCCAGCCGTCGGCAAATTGCCAGCCTAAACCGGCAAACCCCGACCAGCCCGAGAAGCTGTTGGCATCGGGTTTTTCCGCGCAGTTGTTGCACTCGGCATTCAAATCTTGCGGCGTCATTTTGGTATGATCGTAACGCACTCCGATGTTGCTGGTGAGGGTATCGTTCCAGCGGGTGTGGTCGGACAACGAAAAGCCGTAATTACGGGTTTTGACCGGATACTGGATGGTGTTGGTGCTGCGGTATTTTTCACCTTTCCAGTAAATATCATCTTGATTGAGATTTTCGAATGCGCGCTCACCGATAAAGCTGCGTAAAGACAAAGTATGCTCACCACCCCATTGCAGCGGCTGGCTGTCGAAGCGAACACTTAAGCGCTTGAGACGTGTCATCATGTCGCGACGGTATACATTGTCTAAATCGGGCTGATCCCATAAATAAGGTTTCGGCCATTCGTCGGATGACCAATCTTGTAGGTAAGTACCTTTATAGTTGATTGCACCAACATGGGTTTTCTGGTAATCGGCATCCATGCGCAGCAAACCCAATACATCGGAATCTGGTGTGTATTCATAATAGGCATTGAAGTTGCGACGTTTATGCCGGTCATCGGCATGCCGCCAGTTGGATCCTATCAGGTTGTAAGAATCTTCGATGGTGTAGTTGTTGCCCTGTTGGCCGTTGATAGATGCACCGATGCGGTGGTTCTCGTTGAGCTGCACGCCTGCTTTGGCCAAGAAACTGTGGTATTTGTGTTTGGCTGCATCAGGAATACCGCGTGCGGAACCGCGGATATTTTCGCCTTCACCTTCTTTGACAGCTGCATGACCACGTCTGCCGTGGCTTTCGGTTTCGTGGCCGCGGCGTTGAGAATAGAGTAAAACACCATCAAAACGGCCGGTATCCCACGCTACGCCTCCGGTATTGGCCCATTCAATATTACGGCTGCTGTAACCACTTTTTAAAATGCCGCCGAATTTCTGTTCTGAATCCAAAATGTCACGAGCGTCCAACGTTTTATAATTCACGCTGCCGCCGAGTGTCCCACTGCCGGTGTTGAATGAATCCGCGCCTTTGGCAATATCGATTTGGCGTACCAATTCAGGGTCAATTGCCAAACGTGAGCTGTTGAAATTGCCGTAGCGGGCATACAGCGAATTTTCTTCGGAATCAGGTAAATTAACGCCGTCAATGCTTATGCCGACACGGTTGCCTTCTACACCGCGCATGGCAAAGCCTTTCTGATGGCGGCCACTGTCACTTAAACCTACATCTGGTGTATAGCGCACCAAGTCTTTGTTGTCGCGAATCATCTCGGTTTGAATCTGTTCGAGTTGCTTACGCTCAACGGAAGGCGGTGTCATGCGCTTGCCGCGTACGTTAACTTGCTGCAATTGCAATGGATGCGCAGCTTGGGTTCTGTCTGGGTATTCGTCTGAATTGATTTCGAATGCTCTAGTTGGATGGCTGAACAACAACCCGATTATTGCAGCCAAAGGAAGGATATGTGGTGTTTTCATAGGAGATGCGCTATTACATAAATTAAATTAATTAAAAATAATCAGCAATAAATAAAAATTAAAATCATTTATTTTATAAAAATGTATATCATTTTTATTTTTATATCAATATAAATTTTAACGTTTGATAACATAATAAGTGTTTGCTTAACAAAAAATCGATAAAGGCTGATTAAGTGAGTGAAGTTTATGTTGAAAATAATCGTACTGATCCGCTGTACACCAAACATTGCCATGGCACAATAATCTAAGCTAATATAGTCGAGCATTTTATTGATTAGAGTCGGGGTGCGGTTGTAAAGCTGCTGAGAACATACCCGTGAACCTGATACAGTTTGTACTGGCGTAGGAAACTCATCACAAGCATTGATTGCTATGAAGGCACAACCCGCGCATCGGTGGGTTGTGCTTTTTTTCGTATGGGAAGGCTCTCTATAGGCCATAGAACGAAGTGCAAGCCGTCTGAACTCTTGTTAAGGAAACCATCATGGATTTTGCCTGTTTAGAACACATGCGCGTGCGCAATCCTTTGGTGCACAGCATCACCAATACCGTGGCGGCGCATTTTACTGCCAACGGTTTGCTGGCGGCGGGGGCTTCGCCGATTATGGGCAATGAGCCTGACGAAATGGCGGATATGGCGGCGGTTTGCGAGGCTTTGCTGATCAACATCGGCACATTGGAACAATCCACCATCGCCGCGATGTTTGCCGCCGGAAAAGCAGCGAATGCACGCGGTATTCCGGTGGTGCTCGACCCTGTAGGCGTGGCGGCCACACCGTTGCGCCGTGAAACTGTGGCGCGGTTACTCGAAGAAATCAAGTTTGCGGCGATACGCGGCAATGCGGCGGAAATCGGTTTTATCGCCGGCGAAGCATGGCAGGGTAAAGGTGTGGATGCGGGGCAGGGCGCGGCCAACGCGGCGCAGATTGCGGCGTCGGTGGCGCAGAAATATCAATGCGTCGTGGCGGTAAGCGGTGAGACGGATTATGTTTCAGACGGCCAATCGACGTTTACCGTGAAAAACAACACGCCGCTGTTTCCGAAAATCACCGCGTCAGGCTGCTTGCTGGGTGCCGTGATTGCCGCATTTTTGGCATCGGAGCAAGGCGATGATTTGGCTGCGGTCACGGCGGCTTGCACCTTTTACGCCGTTGCCGGTGAAACCGCCGCGCAGGGCTTGGACGAACGCCAAAGCGGCACATTCGGCGTGAAACTGATCGACAGCTTGGCCATGATTTCGGCACAAGATTTGACCGCCAAAGCGCGTGTCGAGGCCGTCTGAACAGACAAACACGCAGCAATGTTTTGAAACAATTTTTCAGACGGCATGGTTTATATTGATGATTACAGGCCGTCTGAACGATTCAAGGAGAACAAAATGGCAGAAACATTCGTACAAAGCTTAACCATTGCCGGTTCCGATTCGGGCGGCGGTGCGGGTATTCAGGCAGATTTGAAAACCTTTCAAATGCGCGGCGTGTTCGGCACCAGCGTGCTGACGGCGGTAACGGCGCAAAATACCTTGGGTGTGCACGGCGTGTATTTCGTGCCGACCGACATCATCACCGCGCAAATCCAAGCGGTGGCCGATGATTTCGATATCCGTGCATTCAAGCTCGGTATGCTCGGCACGGCGGAAATCATCGAATGCGTGGCGGATAATCTGCAAAACCGACGATTTGGCCAAATGGTGCTCGATCCGGTGATGATTGCCAAAGGCGGTGCTTCACTGCTGCACAGTTCGGCGGTGGGCGCAATGAAAAAGCATTTGTTGCCGCGTACCGATGTGCTCACGCCCAATCTGCCTGAAGCCGAAGCCTTAACCGGCGTGAAAATCGACAACCGCCAAGATGCCGAACGTGCCGCACGACTGCTGCAAGAAGCGGGCGTGAAACATGTGGTGATTAAAGGCGGTCATCTGAACAACAGCCAAAGCGAAGCCTGCACCGATTGGCTGTTTACGCCTGACGGTGTGGTTGAGATGGAAAGCCTGCGCTTCCCGACGCCGCATACCCACGGAACGGGCTGCACTTTCTCTGCCTGCATTACCGCGGAATTGGCCAAAGGCTTTGCGGTAGAGCAAGCCGTGCAAACCGCGAAAGACTACATCACCGCCGCCATCAGCCAGCCGCTGAATATCGGTGCGGGACACGGCCCGGTCAATCACTGGGCTTACAAAGCTTGACGGCTGCAAGCGAGAGGCCGTCTGAAAATCAGCTTTTCAGACGGCCTTGAGTATGCGTTATCATCAGCAGCTTTATGTCTCTGATAATAAAATGCGTTGACCTAAAAACGCATAGCGAGAATATTGCCTTATGTTGTTTTAAACGCAGCATCTTTTTGCGTACCGAAAATCATTACGCCATCCGCAGCATTGGTAATTTGGCATGAAATTGTTTACAATACGCGACATCAAAGCCGTGTCGGAACTTCGCGCGGCGCTTACTTAAGAAAGTAGAGAATATGCAGGTTACATCAAAATGGTTGGACGGAATGTGCTTTGTCGGCACCGCTGAAGGCGGGCACAGCGTGGTAATGGAGGGTGCGGCGGCGGAAGGTGCGGTAAAACGCGGTGCCAGCCCGATGGAAATGTTGTTGCTGGGTGTGGCCGGTTGTTCCAGCATTGATGTGGTGATGATTGCCGAAAAGCAACGTCAGAAAGTAATCGATTGCCAAGCCACGGTAACAGCCAAGCGCGCCGATGAAGCGCCGCGCGTGTTTACCGAAATCCATATTCATTTCAAAGTCATCGGTCATGATTTGAGAGAAAGCGCGATTGCCAAAGCGGTGGAATTATCTGCGGAAAAATACTGCTCTGCCTCGATTATGCTGGGCAAGGCGGCTAAGGTCACGCATAGTTTTGAAGTGGCCGAAGCCTGAAAACTTTGCAAGCTTCCCATCTTTGGTATATTTCATCGTTATGTGCTGCCGGAAAGCTTGTTTGTCTTCATAATATGTCTTCGCTTTCTGCGCTGCGATAACATCGAATTGTATTCAAATTCAAGGTTTTGCAAAGGTCTTAGTGTAATTTTTCAGACGGCCTAATTTATAATGAATGAATATAGTGAATGAATCGGGAGGTTTTCAGGTAAAATAGCCTGTTAACGCAGACATGGAGAGATGGCGCGAAAGGCCGTCTGAACAGCATGATGGGTAAATGGAACCTGTATTGCGCAATATCCTGTAAACCGACTATCAAAAAAGCAGATATATTCAAGCTGTATCTTGAATATATCTGCCCATTTGAACCTTTTCTCTATTTAACCGCCTTGTAATACTTGGCTTTTCTTTAGAGTTATTGTGCAAGTTATGTTCTGAATTGTCAACAAATTTTATTAATATTGTAAACAACCCGTTTGTGCAAATGAAATTGCTAGGGAAATCAAATGAATAACCAAAATAAATCAAATCATACCGCAACCAATACTGCACCGGCGACATCTTCATTAATTTTGGAAGAGCGACATGATTCCGAGCTTTTCCGGGTTTATGCCTCTATTTTGGATGCCATTACCGACCACGTTTTACTGCCGGGCAAAAAGCTGACCGAATCTGATTTGTGCCGCCAGATGGTGTGTTCGCGCAATACTGTGCGCAGCGCTTTATCGCTACTGGCACACGATAAAATTGTCGATTTGCAGCCCAACCGCGGTGCATTCGTGCATGTGCCGGATTTGAAAGAAATTCAAGATGTATACAAGTCGCGCATCGAATTGGAAACCATGATTTTCAATTTATTGCTTGAATTACCGGATTTGGAAATACGCCTGCAGCCTTTGTATGACATGATTGAACGCGAGGCAGAAGCATCGGTAAACGGCGACAGCGTGGGTTGGAACCGCCTGGCCAATGCCTTCCACGTTGAATTGGTGCGTCTGTTGGATAATGACGTGTTGTTTGAAATCATGAATACCTTGTGCGCCCGTTCATCGCTGATTGTTGCGGTATTCGGCGAACGCAGCCACGGCCACGGCCACCGCACCAGCGGCCATACTTATAACGAACACCGCGAAATTTTGGATTTGCTCGCCGCCGGTAAACGCACACGGGTACTGAAGTTATTGCGCCGTCACTTGGGCGGCTGTATCGAGCGTTTGAAAAGCAAATACGAAGCGCAAAACGAATTGCATTAATTAATCTCAAGAAGAGGCCGTCTGAAAGGTTTTCAGACGGCCTTTGATGTGGAAAACAAATGGAAAGTTTGATGACCTTAGTGTCGGTGTTGGCGCCGATGTTTCTCGGATTTTTTATCCGCCTGCCCAAGCCTTATTTGGCATTGGTGGATAAAATGCTGGTGGTGCTGGTGTATGCCGTGCTGCTTTTAATCGGCGTGTCGCTCTCGCGCGTAGAAAATTTGGGTTCGCAACTCCATACCATCGTGCTGACGACCTTATTGTTGTTTGCCTGCACCATCGGTATGAATTTGCTGGCCTTGATGTGGTTTGACCGCCGCTTTCCTTGGCAGGCCAAAGGTTCCGGCCAAAAAGCCAATGTGAGTTTATCGGGTAGCGCCAAACAGCTCGGCTGCGTGGCTTTGGGCTTTGTATTCGGCAAATTGATGGCCGACGTGTGGCTGCCGTCTGAAAACTTGGGTATGTATTGCCTGATGGCGCTGGTGTTGCTGATCGGTATCCAGCTCAACGGCAGCGGCGTGAGTTTGCGCCAAGTATTGGTTAACAAGCGCGGCGTTCAGACGGCCACGATCATGATGGCATCGTCGCTGGCCGGCGGTTTGGTGTTTGCTGCGTTGAATGAAGATGTCTCGTGGCTGAAAGGCTTGGCTCTGGCTTCGGGCTTCGGCTGGTATTCTTTGTCGGGTCTGGTGATGACCGAAGCTTACGGCGCGGTGTGGGGCAGTATTATGCTCTTGAACGATTTGGGGCGGGAATTTTTTGCGCTGGTGTTTATTCCGATGTTGATGCGCCGCCATCCGAGCGCGGCGGTGGGCGTGGGCGGGGCGACCAGCTTGGATTTTACTTTGCCGGTTATCCAAAGCTCGGGTGGTTTGGCCGCTGTGCCGCTGGCGATTAGTTTCGGCTTTATCGTCAATGTGGCGGCGCCGTTTTTAATGGTGGTTTTTTCCTCATTCGGTTGAAGCCGTTAACAAAATTTGGCAAAATCCTAAAAATATTCTGCATAAGAACAATACGGCAGCCCACACAAAGAAAACACCATGAAACCACGAATCCAAAGACACGAAAAAATCATCGAATTGGTGCGTGCGCAGCATTACATGTCGATCGACCAATTGGCCAAAGAGTTGGACGTAACCCCGCAAACCATCCGCCGCGATATTAATTTATTAAGCGAAGAAAACGTATTGCGCCGCTATCACGGCGGAGCGACTTTGGGCGACGTGTTGGAAAGCGAATTGCAGCAAGGCAAGCGCAACAGCCATCAGGAAGAGAAAAATGCCATTGCGCAACTGATTGCCGACCAAATTCCCGACAATGCCTCGCTTTTTCTCAGTATCGGCACCACCATGGAGGCCGTGGCTGCCGCATTGATTAAGCAGCGCCGCAATTTACGCATCATCACCAACAATATTTATGTTGCTTCGATGGCCTCTTCCCGAAGCGACTACATCGTGATCATCACGTCCGGCGTGGTGCGTCCTATCGATGGCGGCGTGACCGGTGTGGCTACTGTGGATTTCATCAATCAATTCAAAGTCGATTATGCGGTGATGAGCACGCACGGCGTGGAAGAAGACGGCTCGCTTTTGGATTACGACTACAAAGAAGTCAGCGTGATGCAGGCGATGATGAACAATGCACGCGTGAAGTTTTTGGGTGTGGATCACACCAAGTTCAACAGCAATGCTTTGGTGCGCCTAGGCAACATTACCGAATTCGATAAAGTGTTTACCGACCGCGCACCGGCCGACAATATGCGCAAAATTCTCGACAGCGCCGGTGTGGAATGGTTCACGCCGCCTACGCGCTAATATTAGGAACAGAGCATGAAATTGTGGTATTCGAATACCAGCCCGTATGTGCGCAAAGTGCGTGCCGTGACAGTTCATCATGCCTTGGGCACACAGATTGAAGCCCGTCTTATTAGCGCTACGGCGTTTTCCGAACAAGCCGAACACAACCGCGATACACCGCTCGGACGCATTCCGGTGTTGCAAACCGATGAAGGTACATGGCTTTACAGCAGCAATGTCATTGCCGGATACCTGGACGCACAAGGCAGCAGCCACAGTTTATATCCGCAAGACGACAAGCGTTGGGTGGTATTGAATCTGCACGATTTGGCTGCAGGTATGCTGGACAACACCGTTGATATGGTGGGTGAAAAACTGTTGCACCCCGAAGCAGAATGGTGGCAGTCGCGCCATGAGCAGATTATCCGCCGCAACACGCGCACGTTGCCGGTATTGGCCGATGCCATCAAACCGTTTGATACAGAATTGAATATCGGCACAATCAATGCCGTGTGTGTGATTGACTTTCTCCGTTTCCGCAGCGCCTTGACCCAAGCCGACACAATGGCAGGTTTGACCGAACTGGCAGTGTGGACAGACGAAATGAATGCGCGTTATGCCTGCTTGGCAGCGACTCAACCTTGCGCCTAAACGATTTATCAAATCCGCCATCTCAGGTACAATTCAATTTTCAAAATTTCTTTCAGACGGCCTGTTATCGCCGTTTAAAATAAAAATAGACAAGACGGCAGCGACCGCCGTGTACATCCAGTACATAAGGGAGCCGGCAACGCTGTATTATTCTTTATTTTAAACGACCATAAAATCAAATAGGCCGTCTGAATCCTTATCTTTCATAAAGACGATTTTATGCTGAATAAAGAACAATTTGCGGACAACCATTTCATCCGCACCATCATCGAAGACGACTTACAAAGTGGCAAACACAGCGCCATCCAAACCCGTTTTCCGCCCGAGCCCAACGGCTACCTGCACATCGGCCACGCCAAATCCATCTGCCTGAATTTCGGGCTGGCCTACGTTTACGACGGCTTGTGCAACCTGCGTTTTGACGACACCAACCCCGAAAAAGAGAGCGACGAATACGTCAATTCGATTAAAGAAGACGTGCGCTGGTTGGGCTTCGAATGGTCGGGCGAGCCGCGTTATGCGTCTAATTATTTTGACCAGCTCTTCGATTACGCCGTCGGCCTGATTAAAGACGGCAAAGCCTATGTCGACGACCTCACCGCTGAAGAAATGCGCGAATACCGCGGCACGCTCACCGAGCCGGGCAAAAACAGCCCCTACCGCGACCGCAGTGTCGAAGAAAACCTCGATTTGTTCTACAGAATGCGCGACGGCGCCTTCCCCGACGGCAGCAAAACCCTGCGCCTGAAAATCGACATGGCCGCAGGTAACGTCAACCTGCGCGATCCCGTGATTTACCGCATCCGCCGCGCCCACCACCACAACACCGGCGACAAATGGTGCATCTACCCGATGTATGATTACACCCACGCCATTTCCGATGCGATTGAAGGTATTACCCATTCGCTGTGTACGCTGGAATTTGAAGCGCACCGCCCCTTGTATGATTGGGTGCTAGACAATATTCCCACGCCATCACACCCGCGCCAATATGAATTTTCGCGTTTGGAACTTTTGTATTCCATCACATCAAAACGAAAACTAAATCAACTGGTTACAGAAGGACACGTTACAGGCTGGAACGACCCACATATGCCAACTATTTCAGGTATGCGCCGTCGCGGTTATACACCCGAAGGCTTGCGCCTATTCGCTAAACGCGTGGGCATTTCCAAATCGGAAAACGTGGTAGATATGAGCGTATTGGAAGGCGCGATTCGAGAAGAATTGGAAAACTCTGCGCCACGTCTCATGGCAGTTTTAAACCCATTAAAAGTTACATTAACCAATTTTGAAAATGGCAAAACACAAAGTCGCCGTGCCGCTTTCCACCCCAATGTAGAAAGTTTCGGCGAGCGTGAAGTCCCTGTTTCCCAAACCATTTATATTGAACATGATGATTTTGCGGAAGAACCGCCCAAAGGCTGGAAACGCTTAACTCTGGGCGGCGAAGTGCGTTTGCGTCATGGCTATGTCATCAAATGTGATGATTTGGTTAAAGATGAAAACGGACAAGTCATTGAATTAAAATGCAGTATTGACCACGACACGCTAGGCAAAAATCCCGAAGGCCGCAAGGTAAAAGGCGTGATTCACTGGGTGTCTGCAGAACATGCTGCCGAAATCAAAGTGCGCTTATATGACCGCTTGTTTACCGTAGAACGCCCTGATGCGGTGCGTGGCGACGATGGCGAATATTTGCCATTTACCGACTTCTTGAACCCCAATTCAGCACAAGAAATCACCGCATTTGCGGAAAATATAGTCAATGATTTGCCACCTGAAAGCCGTTGGCAATTTGAGCGCATAGGCTATTTCGTTACCGACCGTTTTGAGCATAAAACTGGCGAAACACCTGTATTTAATCGCACGGTTGGGCTCAAAGACAGCTGGCAAAAGTAAGTTAAAATATTCAGGCAGCCTAAAAAGCAGATATTCAGGCTGCCTGAAAACCCATTATCGGAATTCATCATGCGATATTCAAATCTGTTTACCATCGTATTGGCCTTGCTGTTACTCAATGCTTGCGCACAGCAACTGTGCGGTAGCAGAGCCCAGCAAGTATTACCATTGCGTGCCTACTTTTTTCATCATAATGAGCTGTATTTGATAACCGATAAAAACGATTATCGCGTTACATCATCACAAGACACTATTCAAGACATGGAAAATTTTCTGGCTTCGCCACTGGGGCAAAAAATCATCGCCGATGGTGCAAAAACAGGGCAGCCTCTTCAAATCGTTGCCAACGATTTTCGCCATACATACGCTCCGAATACCATTGGACTGATGAGCAATAAAATAGAATTATCACATTACAGCCCAGCAGAACAACGCATCATGCAGGAAAAATACAAAATCAATCAGGCAAGACCGCTTTTATATATTGGGGGCGATGTCGAACTACAAGCCATCAAGCTGCCTGAAAGAGAAGAATTGAAAAAACGTTATGCGATTGAAAAACAAAAAATTAAACATGGCAATATAAATTATATTCGTGCATACAGCACTTGCGACCGCGTTACCAAGAGTTTGGATACGGCATTGGCATTGCCCATTATCTTTATTTTTCGCCCACCAATGGGCGGTGTTCGGTAATGATATTGTTGCGGTACATCATTTCATTTCTTGGGCGCAGATAATCTTGAAATATTTTCAAGCATGAAAAAATAGTCCGTAATGGCTATGGTTTCAGGCAGCCACAGCTTTGCTGGGCGGGCGCACATTATTTGCTCAATTATCCATTTAAGCTAATGGCGGCCTGAAACTCAAAAAATCGCCTAAGCCACTCTCCTAAAATAAAAATTTTATGGGGCTGAAGTAGATTAGCAGTCATGATAAGCTGCTAAAATGAAGATAACCCATTGCAAACCAAGAAAATCCATACAGAAAAAGCTCCTTGAATTTTCTGTACCGGAAGTGAGTGCCCGTTCTGCTGCGGATATTTTCAGGTATTCAGCCCAATTCAGCCATGCTGTTTTACCGCAAAATCCGCCAATTCATCGGGCATCATCCGGCACTGTATGCAGACGAAGTGTTTGACGGTGCAGCAGAATTGGACGAAAGCTGCTTCGGCGGCCGCCGACGACGGTTTGCTGGTAATTGACCGCAATTCAGACGGCCTGATCAACAACGGCGGCGAACTGTTCGGCGACAGCACCGTATTGAAAGACGGCAGCAACGCCGCACACGGTTATGCCGCATTGGCCGAGTCCGATACCAATTCGGACGGCAAAGCCGATGCCCAAGATGCCGGCTTCGGCAAACTCAAGGTGTGGCGCGATTTGAATCAGGATGGCGTATCTCAGGAAGGCGAACTGTTTACCCTTGCCGAACTCAATATCCAATCTCTTGATGCCGCCTATCAGGATGTCAGCACCCGTTTGGGCAACGGCAACACCCTCGCCCAAAAAGGCAGCTACCCCTTACCGGTGGCATGAACCGTAAAACGGGAAATTTTCTGCCGGTGGTAGATCATCTGCACAGTCGGTATGCCAATGAAAACAGAACCGTCTGCCATATCGTCTGAAACTTTTTTCAGACGATATGGTAGAATGTTTTGATTACTGTTTTTCTTTTTTAGATAACGTTTGATTTGTAATCATTACAATATAATCCGGATGGTTTATATTACTGGCTTTTAGTAAACAGGCTGATGTATAGGTCATCTAAAATATTGGGTTTGATAACTTAACCTACACTTACTGTAGTTTATTGAAAGAAATTTATATTAAACAAATAGGAAGCGTATGAAGAAAACAGAAGCAATAAAAAAATTTGATGCCTGGGTATATAAAAATAGAATAGCTATATTTTTCAATGTATTTAGCTCTGTAATATGTATTATTTTTGTTCTTTTATCTGGATTAGGAAGATTTAGTGATTCTCAAGAAAAAATAATTAAGATACCTGACGGAATCATTTATATACCTAAGTTTCAATCTAAAAACCCTTGGGTAAGTTTTATTTTTAATAAAAAAAAATATTCATTTTCATGCATAGATTTTAATTATCAAATGTGTAAGGAATTTCATAATCAAGAATTGTTGGGTTATAATGTATTATTTTTATTACCAGATTCTGATTATAAAACTACTTCAGGATTAATTTTAAATGGTGAATTTATCTCGGACAGTAATATCCATTTTTCAATTCATAATGACAAGGATAAATATTTAAATAGAGAAAAAAAATTTAGATATTTGGGTTTATTTTTCTATTACTTTAGTTGTATGTATTTTGTTATTATACTCTTATTAATTGCCAGAATTTTTTATATGGAATGTTTCTTAAATAAAACAGGAGTGAGCAAAAATGTCTAGTGCAAAGCAAGCTGCAGGTTATATTTTAGGTAATTACGGAACTATTAGTAATGCTACAAGTAATAGTATATCTTATGGTTCAAGTCAAAGAGGGACATCTGATCAAATAAGTGTTAGCCTTGGTGCGGGAAGTACAATTAGTGGTCAAATTGGTAATATCCGTGAAGCTGGTGGTCTAGCCAATTCTAGCGGGTTATCCCAATTCACAAAAGCAGCTGGATATATGGGAATAGCACAATTTGGTATTTCTTTAGCAAGTAAAGATGGTGATACATCTAAATTGACTTTGGGGGATTTAGCAACTCTTGGGGCAGGAATCGCAAGCCTAATTCCAGGAGGTCAGGTAGTAGCTGTTGCTTTTGCACTAGCTGGCGGGGCATATGCAATTTATGAAAGCAAGAATGGAGCAATCACGCTTGGCGATATAACAGATTATTGGTTTGATAAATTCAATGACCCAAAAAATTTCCAAGACTACCAAAACATCAACCGCGACGGCAAATACCACGTTTACGACCCGCTCGTTCTTGATTTGGACGGCGACGGCATCGAAACCGTCGGCACGCAGGGTTATTCGGGTGCATTGTTCGACCACGACAAAGACGGCATCCGCACATCAACGGGCTGGGTGGCTGCCGACGACGGTTTGCTGGTAATTGACCGCAATTCAGACGGCCTGATCAACAACGGCGGCGAACTTTTTGGCGACAGCACCGTATTGAAAGACGGCAGCAATGCCGCGCACGGCTATGCCGCATTGGCCGAGTCCGATACCAATTCGGACGGCAAAGTCGATGCCCAAGATGCGGGTTTCGACAAACTCAAGGTATGGCGCGATTTGAATCAGGACGGCGTATCTCAGGAAGGCGAACTGTTTGCCTTGGCCGAACTCAATATCCAATCGCTCGATGCCGCCTATCAGGATGTCAACACCCGCTTGGGCAATGGTAACACCGTTGCGCAGAAAGGCAGCTACACCCTGGTCGACGGCAGCAAGTGCGAAATGGGCGACCTGCTGTTGGCCAACGATACTTTGCACAGCCGCTATGCCGGTTCGGTAAAAATGACCGAAGAACAAATGCGGGCGGCGAACCTGCAGGGCATCGGCCGCTTACGCGATTTGCGCGAAGCGGCGGCATTGTCGCCCGATTTGGCGGAAACGCTCAAGGCTTATTCGGATGCGGAAACCAAGGCGGAGCAACAGGCTTTGCTGAACAAGCTGGTTCAGGAGTGGGCGAAAACCGATCCGGATTATCACGTCGGTTTCACTTTCTCTACCGCCATGATTCGAACTGCCAACGAAGGCGTTGCCCTTACACCTACTCAGGCCGGTTTGGTTCTGGGTTATTCCGTTCCGCAAGAATATTTGGACAAAATCCAGCACTACCGCCAAAAAGTCGCCACACTCGACGCGTTCTCCGGCGAAAAATCACGCGTGATGTTCAGCATGAACGATACCGAAACCAAGCGCATTTTCTCGGTTATCGACAAGGCATACGATTCGCTTAATAAAAATGTCTACCAGGCACTGTTGTTTCAAACCCGTTTACAGCCGTATTTGAACGAAATCGGTTTGAGAATCGAAAACGGCGGATTCGTATTGGACTACAGCGGTGTGGCAGCCAAGTTCGGCAATGTTTTTGCTGAAAACCCTGAAAAAGCGTTTGTGGATTTGGGGGAGTTTATTGCTTACAGTACAACAACCGGCAATGTGACCGAATTGTCGTCACTGATGGCGCAATACGCCAAAGCAGCTGTTGAAAACGGCACTTTTGAACAGTATGCGCAGATACTGGGTACGGAAACACTGGCGAAGCTGGGACATAAACTCGGTGGCGATACCGAAGACCGGTTAAATGGTAATGATTTGGCTAATTTGTTGCTTGGTGGCAAAGGCGATGACTATCTCAGTGGCAATAACGGCAACGATATTCTGGACGGCGGAGAAGGAGACGATACGCTGGAGGGCGGTCCGGGTTCGGACATTCTGAACGGTGGGGCGGGCAACGACAAACTGTACGGTGGCGGCAGTGAAGCCGACACTTATGTCTTTGCCAAAGGCCACGGACGGGATATTGTTTCCGATTCGGGTTGGAAAACCGAACACACCGATACCTTACGCTTCGAGGGTGCGAACTTTGCCGACGCGGTATTTACCCGCAACGGTAATGATTTGGTTGTCAAAACCTACGGCGGTGAAGACGGCGTAACCGTATCGGGCTATTTTAACAGCAGCAGCTATCGCTACTACGATTTCGCCTTCGACGACAAAACCGTTACCGCCCAAGACATGGCGGATATAAAGGTTGAAGGTGTCGGTACGGACGGAAACGAAAGCCTCTACGGCTGGGATACCGTTGACGTCCTCGACGGCGGCGAAGGTAACGATACGCTCTACGGTTACAACGGTAACGATATCCTGCGCGGCGGTTTGGGTAATGATTATGTGAACGGCGGCGAGGGTAATGACCTGATCGAAGGAGGCCAAGGAAACGACAGTCTCCACGGCGATAACGGTAACGATACCCTGAACGGCGGAGAAGGCGGTGACGAACTGCACGGCGGTTCGGGCAGCGACATTTTGAACGGCGGCGAAGGTGACGACAAACTGTACGGTGGCAATGGCCGCGATGTTTTAAAAGGTGGCGCGGGCAATGATTACTTGGAAGGCGGCACTTACGAAGCCGATACCTACGTCTTCGCCAAAGGCCACGGACGGGATACGGTTTCCGATTACGGCAATAAAGCCGAGCATACTGATACCCTGCGTTTCGAGGGTGCGAACTTTGCCGACGCGGTATTTACCCGCAACGGCAATGATTTGGTTATCAAAGCCTACGGCGGTGAAGACGGCGTAACCGTATCGGGCTATTTTAACAGCAGCAGCTATCGCTACTACGATTTCGCCTTCGACGACAAAACCGTTACCGCCCAAGACATGGCGGATATAAAGGTTGAAGGTGTCGGTACGGACGGAAACGAAAGCCTCTACGGCTGGGATACCGTTGACGTCCTCGACGGCGGCGGAGGTAACGATACGCTCTACGGTTACAACGGTAACGATATCCTGCGCGGCGGTTTGGGTAGTGATACCCTGCATGGCGGCGAAGGTGATGACCGTTTGGAAGGTGGTGAAGGAAACGACCGTCTTTATGGCGATAACGGCAACGACATCTTAATCGGTGGAGAAGGCGATGACGAACTGCACGGCGGAGCGGGTTCGGACACTCTGATCGGCGGAACGGGCAATGACAAACTGTACGGTGGCAGCAACGAAGCCGACATTTATGTCTTTGCCAAAGGCCACGGACGGGATATTGTTTCCGATTCGGGTTGGAAAACCGAACACACCGATACCTTACGCTTCGAGGGTGCGAACTTTGCCGACGCGGTATTTACC
The DNA here is from genome assembly GCF_002327085.1 of Neisseria weixii. Taxonomy (GTDB): domain Bacteria; phylum Pseudomonadota; class Gammaproteobacteria; order Burkholderiales; family Neisseriaceae; genus Neisseria; species Neisseria weixii. The sequence continues at coordinate 558,551 of NZ_CP023429.1, forward strand.
CGCAACGGTAATGATTTGGTTGTCAAAGCCTACGGCGGTGAAGACGGCGTAACCGTATCGGGCTATTTTAACAGCAGCAGCTATCGCTACTACAATTTCGCCTTCGACGACAAAACCGTTACCGCCCAAGACATGGCGGATATAAAGGTTGAAGGTATCGGTACGGACGGAAACGAAAACCTCTACGGCTGGGATACCGTTGACGTCCTCGACGGCGGCGGAGGTAACGATACGCTCTACGGTTACAACGGTAACGATATCCTGCGCGGCGGTTTGGGTAGTGATACCCTGCATGGCGGCGAAGGTGATGACCGTTTGGAAGGTGGTGAAGGAAACGACCGTCTTTATGGCGATAACGGCAACGACATCTTAATCGGTGGAGAAGGCGATGACGAACTGCACGGCGGAGCGGGTTCGGACACTCTGATCGGCGGAACGGGCAATGACAAACTGTACGGTGGCAGCAACGAAGCCGACATTTATGTCTTTGCCAAAGGCCACGGTCAGGACATTGTTTCCGATTCGGGTTGGAAAACCGAACACACCGATACCTTACGCTTCGAGGGTGCGAACTTTGCCGACGCGGTATTTACCCGAAACGGCAATGATTTGGTTATCAAAGCCTACGGCGGTGAAGACGGCGTAACCGTATCGGGTTATTTCAACAGCAGCTCTTACCGCTACTATGATTTCGCCTTCGACGACAAAACCGTTACCGCCCAAGACATGGCGGATATAAAGGTTGAAGGTATCGGTACGGACGGAAACGAAAACCTCTACGGCTGGGATACCGTTGACGTCCTCGACGGCGGCAAAGGTAACGATACGCTCTACGGTTACAACGGTAACGATATCCTGCGCGGCGGTTTGGGTAATGATTACCTGAACGGCGGCGAGGGTAATGACCTGATCGAAGGAGGCCAAGGAAACGACAGTCTCCACGGCGATAACGGTAACGATACCCTGAACGGCGGAGAAGGTGACGACAAACTGTACGGTGGCAATGGCCGCGATGTTTTAAAAGGTGGCGCGGGCAATGATTACTTGGAAGGCGGCACTTACGAAGCCGATACCTACGTCTTCGCCAAAGGCCACGGACGGGATACGGTTTCCGATTACGGCAGTAAAGCCGAGCATACTGATTTACTGATTTTTGAGGGAAGCGATTTTTCAGATGCTGTATTCAGCCGTTTGGGTAACGATCTGGTCGTTAATGCTTATGGTGACAGTGACCAGGTCAGCGTGAAGAATTTCTTCAGCAGTGAAAGCTATCGCTATACTGCATTTGAGTTTAGCGATAAAACGGTTGCTTCTGCCGAAGTGATGAATTACGCCATGTAAGCTTAAGGCCGTCTGAAAGCATGTTTTTCAGACGGCCTTCTATCCCCAATCCCGACCAAATACGGATAATATTTGACACGAAAAGCCTGACCGCCTAAAATCCCACTTCTTTCAGAATATGCCTTTCATACGGCATCATCTATTCTTTCAGACGGCCTCTGTCGTCTTCAATTCTATCAAAATCACTCATTATGCACGTTTCTGAATTACAAACATTACACATTTCCAAATTGTTGGAAATGGCTGAAGAGCACGGCATCGAAAATGCCAACCGCTTACGCAAGCAAGACCTCGTTTTTGCCATTGTGCGCCAAAAAATGAAGCAGGGCGAAAGCTTTACCTGTTCGGGCACTTTGGAAATCCTGCCTGACGGTTTCGGTTTCTTACGCAGCGCCGACACTTCATATCTGGCCGGTCCTGACGATATTTACGTTTCCCCAAGCCAAATCCGCCGTTTTAATCTGCACACCGGCGACACCATCGAAGGCAGCGTGCGCGTGCCGAAAGACAACGAGCGCTATTTCGCCCTCGTGCGCTTGGATACCATCAACGGTGACGATCCGGAAGCGTGCAAGCACAAGATTTTGTTTGAAAACTTAACGCCTTTATTCCCAACCAAACAATTAAAGCTTGAGCGTGACATTAAGGCCGAAGAAAACCTCACCGGCCGTGCGGTTGATTTGGTGTCGCCAATTGGCCGCGGTCAACGCGCTTTGTTGGTTGCGCCGCCGAAAACCGGTAAAACCGTGATGCTGCAAAATATTGCCCACGCGATTACGGCCAATAATCCCGAAGTCGAATTAATTGTATTGCTGATTGACGAGCGTCCGGAAGAAGTGACCGAGATGAGCCGCAGTGTAAAAGGCGAAGTAGTGTCTTCTACGTTTGACGAGCCGGCACAACGTCACGTTCAAGTGGCTGAAATGGTGTTGGAAAAAGCCAAACGCATGGTCGAACATAAAAAAGACGTGGTGATTCTGCTCGACTCGATTACCCGCTTGGCGCGTGCTTACAACACCGTGGTGCCGGCTTCGGGCAAGATTCTGACCGGTGGTGTCGATGCCAATGCTTTGCACCGTCCGAAACGTTTCTTCGGTGCGGCGCGTAACGTGGAAGAGGGCGGTTCGCTCACCATCATCGCCACTGCTTTGGTCGAAACCGGCAGCCGCATGGACGACGTGATTTACGAAGAATTTAAAGGCACGGGCAATATGGAACTGCACCTCGACCGACGTATGGCTGAAAAACGCCTGTTCCCGGCCATCAGCATCAACAAATCCGGCACCCGCCGCGAAGAATTGCTGGTGCCAAACGACCAGTTGCAACGCATGTGGCTGCTGCGCAAATTCCTGCATCCGATGGATGAAATCGAAGCCACCGAGTTTTTGGTCGGCAAGTTGAAAGATTCCAAAGACAACAACGAATTTTTTGAATTGATGCGCGGTAATAAATAAGTTGTCATTGTGAGGCCGTCTGAAACTTTCGGACGGCCTTAATTTATTGTATAGTCAAATCATTAAACCGATACGGAACCTTATCATGCAGGCAAAAATGAACTGGCAGGATTTATTGTCTACCCAACGCTTCCGCGTGAAAGACGGCAGTATTGTGCCGACGGTGACGCCGTCCACACAAGAAGGCATGGATGCCTTGCGCACCGACTTTCACATCGATTACGACCGTGTGGTGTTTTCCGGCTCGTTCCGCCGTTTGGGGCGTAAAACGCAAGTTCATCCTTTTGCCGAACATGATTTGACCCACAACCGTTTAACCCACAGCGTGGAAGTGGCCAGTGTCGGCAGGAGCTTGGGCAACCGTGTCGGCATGATGTTGCAAGCCGGTGAATTTTTGCCTTTGGGCAATACGCCGAGTGATATTGGCGCAGTGGTGCAGGTCGCGTGTTTGGCCCATGATTTGGGCAATCCGCCGTTTGGCCACACCGGTGAAGACGCGTTGCGGGATTGGTTCCGAAATCCGCAACACAGCCGCTATCTGCAAGGCTTGAGCGACATTGAGCGCAATGATGTGCAAACTTATGAAGGCAATGCCCACAGCTTACGCATTTTGGCGACTTTGGAAATGTACCGCAATCGCGGCGGTATGCGCCTGACGGCAGCCACCATCGGCGCTTTACTGAAATATCCGTGGACCACGCAGCATCCCAACGGCAGAAAAAAATTCAATATCTACCAAACCGAGCTGCCCTTTATTCAATGTGTTGCCGAACAATTGGGCTTGCTTCAATTGGGCGAAAACCATTGGGCGCGTCATCCGCTTTCTTATCTGATGGAAGCCGCCGATGACATTTGCTATGCCTTGTTGGACTTGGAAGATGCGGTTGAGCTGGATTTGCTGAGTGATACCGAAGTTGAGAGCATATTATCCGAGCTGACCTTTACTGAAAGTACATGGCATGCCCAATCCAGCCGCCAGCGTTGCGCCATGCTGCGCGGTATTGCCATTGGTCGGGCGATTGATGATGTTGCGCAAACCTTTATGAAACACCAATCCGATTTGCTCAACGGCGAATTCAAAGGCAAAGACTTAATTGCCTTGTGCAGCCCCGAAGTACAGAACACGCTCGAGAAGGCCAAAGATTTGGCGCGCACGCGCATTTTCCGCCATCATACCAAGCTGATCACTGAAATCGCCACGTTCCCATGCTTGGGCTCGATTTTGGATTTGCTCGTGCCGGCGGCTTACGCGTATTTGGAGGATAGGCAGGTTGATTCGCGCCAATCATTAATATTGGAACTGTTCAAAAACGATGACCCGATCACTGAAGATGACACCCTTTACCAAGCCTATATGAAAATTTTGGATTTTGTCGGCGGTATGACCGACAATGCTGCTGCCAAGATGGCACAGGATTTATCCGGCTTAGGCATGTTGCGCTGAAATTATTTAATTTTATTTCAAATATTTATTAAAAATCTCAAAAAATAATTGAAAATGCACTAGACACATTTCAGTAAATTCTTTATTATTCGCTCTTCTTGATTCACAGCGCAACAGCGAAGTGATGAGGATGCACCCGTAGCTCAGTTGGATAGAGTATCTGGCTACGAACCAGAGGGTCGGGCGTTCGAATCGCTCCGGGTGCGCCAGCTAAGAAAAATCCTTTATTCCGCGCCCATCGTCTAGCGGTTAGGACATCGCCCTTTCACGGCGGTAACCGGGGTTCGATTCCCCGTGGGCGTGCCACATACTTAACAAAAGCCTTACTGGATTCAGTAAGGCTTTTGTTTTATCCCTAAATGATTTATTTAAATATCATTCATTTGATAAAAAAGTAGTTAACCTATTTTTATCTTTCAGACGGCCTTTTATTCAGGGAATCGGCGTACACTGTTGGCTGTCATCCATGATGAGAAATAAAGCTATGTATCAAGGTGAGCGTTTTAATGCATATAGCCATTTGGCCGGCGTGCTGCTGGCATTGACCGGCATGGTGTTGCTGATTGTGAAGGCAGTTGAGGATTTTAATCCCTACAAGCTTGCCAGCGCGATTACTTATGGTGTGTGCTTGCTGCTGTTGTATTTGGGCTCGACGCTGTATCACAGCATTCCTCAGCCGAGAGTCAAGGCGGTGTTGCAGAAGGTGGATCATTGCATGATTTATCTGCTGATTGCGGGCAGTTATACGCCGTTTACACTGGTGACGCTGAAGGGGGGCTGGGGCTGGTCGCTGTTCGGTGTGTCTTGGGGGCTGGCTTTATTCGGCATCATTCAGGAGTTGACCATCGGGTGTAAAAGCGAAAAACGCTTATTGTCGTTGGTAATTTATGTGGTGATGGGTTGGTTGATTTTGGTGGCGATGTATCCGCTGGCAAAGAGCTTGTCGGCAGCCGGTTTGTTTTGGCTGGCTTTGGGTGGCGTGTTATATAGTGCCGGGATTTATTGGTTTGTGAACGACACCAAAATCAAATACGGTCACGGTATTTGGCATTTGTTCGTGATGGCGGGCAGTTTGGCGCAGTTTATCTGTATTTATTTTTATGTTTTATAAGTTTCAGACGGCCTTTATTGGAAAAACCTCTCCGAGAAACGGAGAGGTTTTTTTGACTATTTCTTATCGTGAAATTCATGGAACTCGTATTGGTAAGACAATGCTTGGCCGGCTTTGGTTTGCGCCAAATAATCGTCGTACACCGCGCGGATTTCTTTTCGCAGCAGGAAGAGCGCGATTAAGTTCGGAATGACCATAAAGCCGTTAAACATATCCGATAAACTCCACACCAAATCAACCTTGCCCAAAGTGCCCAGCACAATCGCAATCAAAACCAACGAGCGGTAAAAGCCTAAATGTTTGCCGCGGAACAAAAAGCGGATGTTGGATTCACCGAAATAATACCAGCCGATGATGGTGGTAAAGGCAAAGAAAGCCAGGCACACGGCCAGCAATTGACCACCGAAATCGCCGAATGCGATGATAAAAGCTTGTTGGGTCACTGCGGCACCTTTTAAGCCCAAAGTATTGGCATCGGTGAGCAGGATAATCAGCGCGGTGGCGGTGCAGACCAATAAGGTATCGATAAACACGCCGACAAATGCCGCCATGCCTTGCTGCACGGGGTGCTTTACGTTGGCGGTCGCGTGGGCATGCGGGGTCGAACCCATACCGGCTTCATTGGAAAACAAACCGCGTGCCACGCCGTAGCGGATGGCTTCTCGCATACCGATACCGGCCGCGCCGCCCAACACTGCGCTCGGATCGAAAGCCGCCACAAAAATATGCTGGATCATCGGACCGATGTGGGCGGAAAATTTAAACAAAATCACCACCGCGCATAAAATGTAAATTACCGCCATAAACGGCACCACAAACTGCACCACATTGGCAATCCGGTTGACACCGCCGATGACAATCAAACCGGCCAATACCGCCAATACAATGCCCACCGCCAATGCCGGAGCATGAAATGCCACAGTGACCGCGGAAGCAATCGAGTTGGCTTGTGTGGCATTGCCGATAAAGCCCAAGGCGATGATGATGGCGACGGAGAAGAAGCCCGACAAAAAGCGGGCGGCAGGCCGGCCGATTTTTGGGGTTAAGCCGTGGGTAATATAGAATGCCGGGCCGCCGATGTATTTGCCGTGGCTGACGACGCGGTATTTTTGTGCCAAAACCGCTTCGGAAAAAATTGTCGACATGCCCAGTATGGCTGAGAGCCACATCCAAAAAATCGCACCCGGGCCGCCGGCAGTAATCGCTGTGGCGACGCCGGCCACGTTGCCCGTGCCGATTTGGGCAGAAATGGCGACCGCCAAAGCTTGAAATTGGGAAAGAGACTTTTGATCTTTATCGGTGCCGTCTTTTTTACCGAACAAACCGCCGAAAACCGATTTAAAACCTGCACCGAGTTTGGTAATCTGCGGCGCACCCAAATAAACCGTGAAAAACAAGCCAATACCGATTAAGGCATACATCAGCAGGTAATCCCACAGCACTTTATTGACCACGCCCACCAGCGCAGACAATGTTGCTTCCATAATAAACCTCAAAAAATAAAAAGTTAATCAACGTGAAATACACAGCGGCAACTACTCCGCTTTAATCCCGTTTAGACACCTCAGGCGAGCAGGCCGTTGGCCGGATAGGGATTATCCGAATGCTCTTTATCATATTTTCTTTAATAAAGAAACATTTTCGGCATCATACGCCTAATCTCGACTCAAGAGAATACAAAAACTGAATGGATATAACGGAATTTAACATAAAATTGATTTATACCAAGCGGACATACAGGCCGTCTGAAAGTTTTCGGCCGCAAAAAACTTATGATAAAATACGCATTTTGAAAATAGAATGACTCATGCATGTACGTGATTGATTAAAATAAGAATGGCATAAACCCATGCTTATTTTAATCGGTTATCAAACGCAAAAAATCGAAAGGAATCCACATGGCAGGCCATAGTAAGTGGGCGAATATCCAGCACAAAAAAGCGCGCGTCGATGCGCAGCGCGGCAAAATTTTTACCAAACTGATTAAAGAAATCACCGTTGCGGCCAAATTGGGCGGCGGCGATCCGGCAGCCAATCCGCGTTTGCGTCTGGCTATGGACAAAGCATGGGATGCCAACATGCCGAAAGACAACGTGCAGCGCGCGATTGACAAAGGCACAGGTAATTTGGAAGGCGTGGAATACATCGAATTGCGTTACGAAGGCTACGGTATCGGCGGCGCAGCTTTGATGGTTGACTGCATGACCGACAACAAAACCCGCACTGTGGCCGATGTTCGCCATGCGTTTACCAAAAACGGCGGTAATCTGGGCACTGACGGTTGCGTGGCCTTTAATTTTGAGCACCAAGGCTATTTGGTTTTCGCCGATGCGGATGAAGATGCGTTGATGGAAGCCGCTTTGGAAGCGGGCGCGGAAGACGTGCTTGTCGATGAGGAAGGCATGATTGAAGTCATTACCGCACCAAACGACTGGGCAGGCGTGAAAGCCACATTAGAAGAAGCCGGCTTTAAATCGGTGGATGGTGATGTGACTATGCGGGCGCAAAATGAAACCGTGCTGACTGGCGAAGATGCCGTGAAAATGCAAAAGCTGCTCGAAGCGTTGGAAAGCTTGGACGACGTACAAAACGTTTACACTTCGGCTGTATTGGATTTGGAATAAATCCTGTTGGGCAGTAGATATGAAAAAAAGCAGACTGAAATCAGCCTGCTTTTTTTATTTAGACAGGCCGTCTGAAATATTTCAGACGGCCTTGACTCCATCTCAAACTCGTATCTGACGGGTTTTAAACCACATGCCCCACACCAATAACACGACAAAGCCAAAATACAAAGCGCTCCACACCGGTAGGGCAACGCCAAAGATGTAATCCGGTTCGGCGCAATTGCCAAAGCCGCGCACAATCGGTTCGTACCATTCAAACAGCGGCCAATCACGTAGGCGGAAAGTCCACGGCGCACCGCAGGCAGGAGCGGTGCCGGCGGGCAGGCTTTGAATCCAGATTTGGTAAATGGCCACGCCCATGCCGTAAAGTGCCGGAATGCTGACCAAGAATGCGCTCGCGGTACGGGCAGCAAGGGAAAGTTGACGGTTAAATGCGGTGAGCAAAGCAACAAAGCCGACGGCCAACACCATTAAGCGCTGCACAATACACAGTACGCAAGGATTCACGCCGACAATGTACTGCAAAACGAAAGAACCGCATGCGGCGGCGGCGGATAGGGTAACAATGCCCCATAAAGTTAAGCGGAATAAGTTCATAATCCTAAAGCCGTTTCAGACGGCCTATTAATAGTTAATAATAGTTAAGTGTGTTGTTGGTGATAACGCTTCGGGAGTGTTAACGGAATCGAATGCCAAAGAATAGTTAGGCCGAAACCTTTCAAAGGCCTAGCCAGAATAAAAAAATATTACTTAAGTTATCAAATAAGCTTTTTAATATTAGATGTTCCTCGTTGCCTATGATTAAGTTTATTTAGGAACATATCCCCTTCGTGCGCAGACACACAAAACCTGAGACCTTTGCAAAATTCCCATCTTTGGCACATTTCTTCGTTATACGCTGCTCGAAAGCTTGCCTGTCTTTATGATATGTCTTTGCTTTCTGTGCTGCTATAATTTTGAACTGTACTCAAACCCGGGGTTTTGCAAAGGTCTCAGCCTGTTGGCAACTTTCAGCAGATTGAGACATAATTGCGTTCAAATGATTTTGCGCAGTGACTTTCAATAACCCGATATAACAATAACCCGATATAAGCAGTACGATGATGGTGGAATTTACAGTGCAACGCTGCCAAAACGCTGTTCCACCACATAGCGCGTTTTCGATAATTGTAGCGCATTACGCAGAAATGTACCAAAGAAGATGCTGATTTGACAAAGGCTGCAGCCTTGAATTTACATAATATTTACATAATAAAGATGTTCACAGTTTGTTTCAATAGCCCGAAAGCCAAATAGAATATGACCAAAGCAATCACACCATCGAGTAGTTGCCACACTTATTCGTGTCGGAACAGCGGCAATAGCAGCCGCGAAGCCGAAGCCTAATCCGCCGAACCACAACCTCTGATGCGGTGATGGCGTCTGCTAAAAAGAATGGTTTGGCGGTTTGGTCCTAATGGGCTGTGCTGCCGCCAATCAACACTATGGTATCGATGGACACATGCGGATTGAGCAAGGTGAGCGCCAGCGTAGTAGCGGTGATTTTTAAGGCAGAGGGAGGAAGGTGGTTTTCGGTATTCACGGTGAGATAATTGCTGCCTTGCCATGCGCGTTTGGCGATCATTGTGCTACAGGCCAATACAAATAAGGCACCTGCCAAGGCCGGCGCGCCAGATAATTCTCAGGCTGTCGGAGAGTAAGGCGCTTAAGCCAAATAAGCCCAAGGTCTCCAGCATCCCATCACCAGTCAGTACAACAGCACCACCGGCCAAACATGCTGGCGCAATAAGCCCTGTTTCAGTACCAGTGAGTTTTGTACGCCGATAGCCATAATCAAACCGGCGGAAATGAGAAAACCGTTAATACAATGGGGCATAATTCTTATATAAACAGGCCGTCTGAAAATGTTCAGACGGCCTGTTCGGCATCACAAAAGATTATTGCACTTTTTTGATTTGTACTTCAGGTTGGGCAGGCATATCTTCTGCACCGCCGACTTTCACCAATTTCACATCGAAAATCAAGGCGGAATTCGGACCGATTTTGTCGCCCGCACCTTGTTCGCCGTAAGCCAGTTTGGCCGGGATAAAGAAGGTTGCTTCTCCGCCTTCTTTCAACAATTGTACAGCTTCTTGCCAACCCGGAATCACTTGGTTTACCGGGAAGGTTACCGGCCGGGCGCCGTTTTGTTTGCTGCTGTCGAATACGGTGCCGTCAATCAAGCGGCCTTCGTATTCTACGGTAACCACATCTTCTTTGGTTGGTTTCTTGCCGGTGCCTTCGTTTTTCATCACATATTGCAAACCGGAAGCGGTGGTTTTGACACCTTCTTTAGCCGCGTTTTCTTTCAGGAAAGATTCGCCTTTTTCGAGATTGGCTTTGGCATCTTCACTGCGTTTGGCTTGCGCTTTTTCCTGCTGCTCGGTCAGGAATTTCATCATCACTTCTTGCGCCTGCATTTCGTTCATTTTCGGCTCTTTGCCGTCATACACGGTTTGTAAGGCTTCATTGAATACTTTCAGGTCGATGTCGGTACCTTGGTCTTTCATTTGTTTCAAAGAACGACCGATGTCCACACCCATTGCGTAGCTGGCTTGTTGCGCCGGTGTCCCAATGGCATCTACGCCGTTTGCTGCACCGGAAGCAGCAGAAGCCGTTGCAGGAGTTGCGCCTGTATCTTTTTTCTCACAAGCAACCAATGACAAGGCGGCGGCCAGAGCCAGCGCGCTGAATTTGAAAGTTTTGTTCATAATGCTGTTTCTTTGAATGAAAAAGAGAAACGTCATTATAGCCCAGGACGCCTGAAAATAAATCAGGCTGTCTGAAAAATTATCGTTGGATTTGTAAAGATGATGAGTGGATTTCAGACGGCCTATGCCGTCTGCACGTTTATGCTTTACCTTCCATTTTGTGATGTTCGATATTGAAACTGCTTTGGCGGTAAGCGCGGAATCGTTCGCGTGCTTCAGCCAAATCTTCCAAACTGTTGCCGACGATTTCCAGTACACGCTCGGGCGGATGCGCCGCGTCCGACCAAAAATCGGGCGATAAATTCAAAACGGTGATGTCGGCAGGAAGCGTGGGTAAGGTGTTGCCGCTAGCCAGTAAAACAGGCGTTTCAGACGGCATTATTTCACCGGTTTGCCAAATCTCGTGCGCAATAAAACTTTCCGCATCCTGCTGCCATAAACCGCGGTCAAGGCGTGCAATCGTATCGGCCGAATCCGACCAAACCAATACCCGGCCGTCACCGCGAATTGCACGGGCAGCCAAACGGCAGATAAAAATGGCAGGTTGGGCGACATGGGTGTAAAACGTGGCTTTGGGCATGGCAGTATCAAGTAAGATTGAATTGTGTTGAATTATAACAAAGGCCGTCTGAAAAACATTTTTTCAGACGGCCTGCGTGATGAATTAAACTTATTTCACATGGCGCAAATAATTCAGCAACAAAGGAACAGGGCGGCCGGTAGCACCTTTTTCGCTGCCGGATTTCCATGCGGTGCCTGCGATGTCGAGATGCGCCCATGGGTAAGCTTCGGTGAAATGCGACAGGAAAGTGGCGGCGGTAATGGTGCCGGCGCCCGGTGTGCTGATGTTCGGGAGGTCGGCAAAGTTGGACTTGAGCTGTTCTTTATAAGTGTCAAACAACGGCAGCTGCCATGCTTTGTCGTTGACTTCTTTAGATGAAGCCAGCAGGCTGTCAACCAATTCCTGATTGTTGCCCATCAGGCCGCTGACGTCGTGACCCAAGGCGATGATGCAGGCACCGGTGAGGGTGGCGACATCGATGACGGCTTTGGGTTTGAACTGTTCGGCGTAGGTGAGCGCATCACACAAAATCAGACGGCCTTCGGCATCAGTATTCAACACCTCGATGCTCAAGCCTTTCATGCTGGTGACGATGTCGCCCGGTTTGGTGGCCATGCCCGATGGCATGTTTTCGCAAGTCGGTACAATCGCAATCAGGTTAACCGGCAATTGCAGCTTCACGGCCGCGCAGAAGGTACCGATCACGGTGGCTGCGCCGCACATGTCGAATTTCATTTCATCCATGTTCAAGCCCGGTTTCAATGAAATGCCGCCGGTGTCGAAGGTAATACCTTTGCCGACCAACACAATGGGGGCGGCTTCTTGTTCTGCGGCGCCGAAGTAAGAGAGCTCGATTAAATAAGGGTCTTGTACGCTGCCTTTGGCAACCGCCCAAAACGAACCCATATTGGTTTTGATGTAGTCTTTTTCGATGATTTTGGCCTGAGCGCCCAATTTTTCTGCTTCGGATTTGGCGGTGGCGGCTAAAAAATCCGGCGTGCATTCGTTTGGCGCGGCATTGCCCAAATCACGGCAAAGGCTTTGGCCGAACACTTGCGCATCGGCTACTTTGACAGCTCGGTCAACTTTTTCAGCGTGTTCGGTATGGAAAGCAGTGTGGGTCAGCTTCGCCGGTTTGGCTTCTTTTTTGTAACGGTCGAAACGGTAGGCCGCGTTGCCGAATGCCACGGCAAAGGCTTCGGCCACGCGCGGGGCGTTGATTTCGCAAAACGGCATGATGTCAACGCTCACTGTTTCTTGTTTCTGCGCCCATTTGGCGGCTTCGGCGGCGGCTTTGTCGAGGGTGGTGCGTTCAAGATCTTTCAAATACACGAAGGCTACGGCTTGTAAACCGTCAGCAGAAAGGGTTTTGGTTTCGGCAAAAGTTTGGTCTTCTTCCAATGCGCGGAATAGGGCAAGGGCGGTCTCGTGGTGAAGTTGGGTTTCTTCCGTACAAATAAATAACGCTGCGCCTGCCTGATTCGGCTGCAATTTTTCGGCTTTTGTGCTAAATTCCACGTTTATTCTCCTGATTGAATATGGGTGTTCGGATGTTTCAGACGGCTTGGCGCCGTGTGAGAAAGACGGAATGATTGTACTCCATCATCAGGCCGTCTGAAACCTTATTTCATGATACCGGCAGGTTGCGCGTTTGCATTATTGCGTTTCAGACGGCCTGTAAAGAATAACAGCGAGAACCTGCCAACCGGCTTTACGCCGCCCAGCTTGAAACAGCAATTATATGATTTATCAAAGAAATTTTATTAAAGAATTGTCTTTTACCGCAGTCGGCATTTTTGTGGTGCTGCTGGCGGTATTGGTATCGACGCAAGCGATTAACCTGCTTGGGCGCGCCGCCGATGGGCGGGTAGCGATTGATGCCGTGTTGGCGTTGGTCGGCTTCTGGGTCATCGGCATGACGCCGTTGCTGATGGTGTTGACGGCGTTTATCAGCACGTTGACGGTACTGACCCGTTATTGGCGCGACAGCGAAATGTCGGTGTGGCTCTCCAGCGGTTTGGCTTTGAAGCAATGGATTAAACCGGTGATGCAGTTTGCTGTACCGTTTGCGGTCTTGATTGCCGTGATGCAGCTTTGGGTGATGCCGTGGGTGGAGCTGCGCAGCCGCGAATATGCCGAAATTTTGAAGCAGAAACAAGAGCTTTCTTTGGTGGAGGCGGGTGAATTCAACGCTTTGGGCAAGCGTAACAACCGTGTTTATTTTGTGGAAACCTTCGATGCCGACTCGGGCGTGATGAAAAACCTGTTTTTGCGCGAGCAAGATGATAAAGGCAACGACAACGTTGTGTTTGCCAAAGAAGGAAATTTTGCGCTGACTGACAATAAACGCACATTGGAATTGCGTAACGGTTACCGCTACAGCGGCACGCCGGGGCAGGCCGATTACAATCAAGTTTCGTTTGAAAAGCTGAGCCTGATTATCAGCACCACACCGAAAATCGTCGATCCGGTTTCTCACCGCCGCACCATTCCGACCTCGCAATTAATCGGCAGTGACAACCCACAGCACCAAGCCGAATTAATGTGGCGTGTGTCTTTGCCGATCAGCATTTTGCTGCTGACTATGCTGGCGGTGCCGCTTTCATATTTTAATCCGCGCACCGGCCACACTTATAATATCCTAATTGCCATTGGTTTATTCCTGATTTATCAAAACGGCCTGACCTTTTTACGCAACGCGGTGGAGAGCGGTAAAATCCATTTCTTCATTGGGCTGATTCCGATGCATGTGCTGATGTTTGCTGTTGCTGTGGTGTTGTTGTGTGTACGCAGTATGCCGGCGCAGCCGTTTTGGCAGGCTGTGGCAAAAAGCTTGAGTTTGAAAGGCGGAAAATGAATCTGATTTCACGTTATATTATCCGCCAAATGGCCGTAATGGCCTTGTATGCGTTGCTGGCGTTTTTGGCTTTATACAGCTTTTTTGAAGTGATTGACGAAGTCGGCAATCTTGGCAAAGGGGGTTATGATGGCGCGAAAATGGCGCAATATGTGCTGCTGCAGATGCCGGCGCGCGCCTATGAATTGATGCCTTTGGTGGTATTAATCGGCGGCTTGATTTCCTTGAGCCAGTTGGCGGCAGGCAGTGAATTGACGGTGATGAAAGCCAGCGGCTTGAGTACCAAAAAGCTGCTGCTGATTTTGGCGCAATTCGGTTTGATTTTTGCGTTGGCTACTGTGGCCTTGGGTGAATGGGTTGCGCCGAAACTCAGCCAACGCGCGGAAAACTTGAAAACCACCGCCATCAACGGCAAGCTCACCGCCGGCGACACCGGTTTGTGGCTGAAAGAAAAAAACAACATTATTAATGTGCGTGAAATGCTGCCCGATAAAACTCTTTTGGGCGTAAAATTTTGGCAGTACAATGAAAAATATGAATTGGAGCAAGCCGGCGAAGCCGAATCGGCGGTGTTGAATGCTGACGGTAGCTGGCAATTAAAAAACGTGCGCCACAGTGTGCTTCACGGTAATCGTGTTGAAGTGAGGACAGAAGCTGAGCAACGCTGGGAAACCGCACTCAACAGCAAATTGCTGGATGTATTGCTGGTCGATCCAGATCAGATGTCGGTATCCGAACTCACTACTTATATCATGCATTTGAAAGACAACCATCAGCAAACGCAGAGCTATTCGATTGCTTGGTGGCGCAAAGTCATGTATCCGATTGCCGCCTTGGTGATGGCTTTGGTGGCTTATGCGTTTACCCCGCAAACCACGCGCCACGGCAATATGGGTTTGAAACTGTTTGGCGGTATTTGTTTAGGCTTGGCCTTCCATTTCGCCGGCCGCTTTTTTGGTTTTACCAGCCAGCTTTATGGCGTACCGCCTTTCTTGGCCGGCGCGTTGCCGACCATTATCTTTGCGGTTTGGGCGGTTTACCTGATTCGCAAACAGGAAAAACGCTGAGTATTTAATCAAAAGGCCGTCTGAAATATCGGGTTTCAGATGGCCTTTTGCTTGGTAAGGCGATTAACGGAACCAGCCGCGAATGCGTTCTAATCCGCCAAAATTAATGCAGGCATCGGCATGCAGTTGTGTCTTTGGTTTGGCACGGTAGGCTATACCGATGCCGGCGGTTTCCAGCATAGGAATGTCGTTAGCACCATCGCCCACGGCTAAGGTTTTTGAAGCGGTTAAACCGAGTTTGTCGCGGTATTCGTTCAACAAATCCTGTTTTCTTTGTGCATCCACCACGTCACCCAATACTTGGCCGGTGAGTTTGCCATCGGTGATTTCCAAAACGTTGGCAAACTGATATTCAAAGCCGAGACGTTGTTGCAGGCGCTCGGTAAAGAAGGTAAAACCGCCGGAAACCAGTAGGAATTTCACATCGTGTTTTTTGCACTCGGCCAATAAATATTCGGAGCCGGGCGACAACTGCAACACGTTTTCATATACGTCGTACAAAAACTGCTCGTCCAAGCCTTTGAGTAGCGCCACGCGGCTGCGTAAGGATTGCTCGAAATCCAGTTCTCCATGCATAGTGCGTTCGGTGATTTCGGCTACTTGTTCTTTCAAGCCGGCACCGGCGGCGATTTCATCGATACATTCGATGGTAATCAGCGTGGAATCCATGTCGCTGACAATCAGCCCCAAATCGTTAAATGCCATATCGGGCAACACCGCAGCATCAATTTCTTGGCGGTCAAGTTCGGTTTTAGTGGCAGCGGGCAGGGTAAAATCTTCGGCTACGGCAAAACGCAGGCTGTGAGGTGTGTATTGCGGCTCAGCCAGCTTGAGGCTGTGCAATGCCCTTAAATCGCAGCGTGAGAAATCAGAGTGTTGAAGCACAAGAACGTTTGGCATGATAGAGAAATGATTGGATTGGAGAACCGCGATTATAGCAAAGAAAGAAAAGGCCGTCTGAAACAATCTGTTTCAGACGGCCTTTGATTGAGATTATAAAATACCGAGTGAATTTAAGGTATTGATGGTATAGGTGTCATCTAAAGCATCGTATGAATAAGCTTTGGCTTCACCTAATTTCGCTTGGTCGTAGGCGGTAAAAAGGGCGTTGACTTTAAAGGCATTTTTATCGATGTCGAAAACGGTGGTCAATTCTTTTTCTATCGCGTCGGCCGCTTCCTTAGTATCGTTGAACGATTTTAGCTGCTTGGTATTTAAGTTGGAGTAAACATCCATTGTTTTGCCGTTGTGCGTATTATCAATGGCCACATAAGACGCGTTTTTGTGTTGCAGCCAATCTGCCGTCAGCTTGACGCGTGAGCTGGTTACTAAGTCGTTATCACTGACGGTTACGCTGGCGCTTTCTTTATTGCTGGTGCCGATAAAGCTGATGATGGATTTGTCTAAAATACCTTTTAAAGCAAAGTTGTTGTCGGTAACGGCGTATGTTTTGGCATTACCAATCAATTGCACACCTTCGACCACGCCGCTGGTTTTATTGATGCTGATGTCGTTGTCACTGACCGTCACGCTGCCGCGTAAAGTATCGGAAGCGTTTTTCTCTTCAACGTAAATCGGTACCGTGCCTTTCACGATTTCACCGATGTCGGCGGTGTTGCCAGAGATATTAATCGTGCCGGAACCGGCGCCATTTTTACCATTTAGCGAAGTGTCGTTAATTGCGGCAATCAGATACTTGCTACTGGTTCCTTCGATGGTATTGTCGGTGATGTTGACGGTGTAATCGATGGAATGCTCATGATTGCGAAATTCAATGCCGTAAGTATGCAGGGCATCGCGATGAACAGCTAAGCCGCTGATTTTATTGCCACTGATTTCATAATTGGCGTTGTTTTCCGTGTGTAAGTCACGACGCTGGGTGTTGGTTTCCAATTGGATGCCGCCATAACCATGATAAAACTGACCTAAATCGTCATCATGATAAAGGCGGAAGCTTGGATCTTGGATAACGGTGTTGTCTTTAATGACGACATCATCCATGGCGTATTGGCGGTTATAAACGGCAATGCCATATAAGCGGTCACCATTGGAGACGTTGTTTTTAATCACAATGTCGGTACCGTCATGTACATCCAAGCCTTTGCGGTAGTTGTGGTCGGTGTAGTTGTTAGTATAGGTGATACCGAAATTGTAGGTGCCTGCCAAAGCAGCAATGCCGTAACCGGTACCGCCATCGTATTGCGAGCCGTTCCAGGCTGCGATATTGCCGTTGGCTACAAAATCTTCTTGATAGGCGACTAATGCGCCGCCAACGCGGTTGTGGTGCAGATAGCTGTTTTCAATTCGATTGTTTTCACCCAAAGGCAATCTGGCGTCGGTTTCATCGATTTCACCATTTTCTACGCGGGTTTTGTAGGTGGTGCCGGTGCGGCTGTCTTTGTTGGTGGCGCTGGTTGAGGTAAACAAAATTCCCGCACGGTTGGCGCCTGAGGCTTCTACACCCGAAATCAGGGTGTTGTCGGCATCGTTGACCAAAATACCAGTTATCTTGCCGAAGTAACTTTGGCCTTTGCGGTAGAAATCACTGGTGTGCGTGTATTCAATGGATAAATTCGAGATATTTACGTTGTTGACGCCATCGACCAAAATACCGGCATATTTTCGAATATCGCCGTCGTTGTTGTTTGAGTTGAAAACACCGTCTTGCTTGGTATCAAAGCTGATTTTGGTTGCGCCCATGCCGTCTCCAAACAAACCCTTTACGTTGCTCAAAGATTTATCAATGACGATTTGATCCGCAATATACAGTTTGCCGCTCAAATATACGGCAGCTTTTTCCTTATTGGCCACTTCAAGCGCAGCTTTGATGGCCGCCGAGCTGTCGGTTTTGCCGGTTTTGTCGGTGCCGAATTGGCCGGCATCAATGTATTTACCAAATTTACTGTTGGAATAAACTGTATAAGTGATGCCTGAGGCTGTGGTTTTGGTAGCTAAGACTGAATCATTGCTGCGTTGGGTCTTTGAAGCACTGATTAGCGTTTGAAAGGTGGGAATCTGATTCACAGTTCCAGACATAAAATCTTCCTTTATTTAAAATTTAATAAATTAAAAATCTTTTATCATTTAAAAAAGAACGTTTTCATGTGCTTGAGAATGTATTTTGATTAAATAGTAGTAATATTGAATTTAAATTTCAATTATTTTTTAATTTTTGTAATATTATGCTAATATTTTTATAATATGGAATTAATTTAAGATTTAAGTGTATTTATGGTAACTCTTTACTAGATATTCGGTCAAGTATTTTGATAGGCGGATTTCATATTTGGACGTTTAATTTAAACTAATTTTAATGTTATAATATGAATTATTTTAAACGAATAAAAACTAAATATCATAAAAAAAGTGTGGTTATTGACATGTCTATTTTATGAAATGGTAAAGATAAATATTAAGTGTCGGAAATTAAATTAATTAATTATAGGCATACATCTTGATAAAAATTCAAAAATTTTATCATATTTAATATGGTTAAAATGACAAACAAAGTAATAATATTAAGGAATGGTTAATCTGTAGTGAAACAGATTTAATATGGAAATTAGAAAATATTTGCGATGTTTGTTTCAATTCATTGTATAGATTATTGAAATAACCTTGATAAATATAAGGTTATTTTAGACGTATAATGTTAAAAATCTCACTAAATTAAAAAAACCGTATTTCAGACGGCCTGAAATACGGTTTGAATTTGAATGGCTGGATTAAGCAGTCAATGTGCCTTTGGTCGAAGGCATTTTACCGGTCATGCGCTCATCGTATTCTACTGCCATGCGCAGGGCGCGTCCGAAGGCTTTGAACACGGTTTCGGCTTGGTGGTGGGCGTTTTTGCCGCGCAGGTTATCGATGTGCAGCGTCATCATGCTGTGGTTTACCAAGCCGTGGAAGAATTCGCTGAATAAATCCACATCGAATCGGCCAATCATGGCTCGGGTAAATTCGATGTTGTATTCCAAACCCGGGCGGCCGGAGAGGTCGAGCACCACGCGGCTTAAGGCTTCGTCTAACGGCACATAGGCGTGGCCGTAGCGACGTATGCCCATTTTGTTGCCCAAGGCTTGTTTCAAGGCTTGACCTACGGTGATGCCGATGTCTTCAACGGTGTGGTGGTCGTCGATATGTAAGTCGCCTTTGCACACGATATCCAAGTCAATTAAACCGTGGCGGGCGATTTGGTCGAGCATGTGGTCGAGAAACGGCACACCGGTATCGAAACGGCCGATACCGCTGCCATCCAGATTGAGCTGTACGCTGATTTGGGTTTCGCTGGTGTTGCGGGTCACGCTGACATAGCGGCCTTCGGTGGCGATTTGTACCACGCTGTTTTCAGACGGCATACCGCCTTGAATCAGGGTAAGGTTAGCGGTTTCTGCTGCCTGCTCTTGCGCCGCGGCTTTTTCTTTGTCTTTGCCGTGGTCGCGGTCAAGCCAGCCTTTGCGTTTGCTCATGCCTTGTTCTAATTTCTGTGCCAAGCTCGGGCGGATGCCGCGTGCTTTTTCATCGTCAACTTGTTCTTCCAAGCGGCGTTTGAGTTGGGACAGGGAGGCGGCGTTTTCATAACCGCATTGGCGCGCCAGCTTGGTAAGCGAACCGGCTTCTTCAATCAGTAAATACAGATTGTCTAAATGGCGTTTGGTTTTATTCATGGTGACAAGTCTCGTGTTTAAGCGTAAAGCTTGCGGATAATGTTTAAGACGGCATCATTTTGCTCGGGAGATCCGATGGTCAGGCGGACGCATTGATCCAAGAGCGGATGGTTGCCGTGCAGCTTTTTTATCAGAATGTTGTTTTGTTTTAAAGTGTTAAATAATCCGACCGCATCAGGTACGCGGACGGTAATGAAATTGGCTTCGCTCGGAAAGGCTTTCAGACGGCCTATGGTAGATAATTCGGCAAACATGCGTTCGCGTTCGGCTTTTAATTTTAACACATTGTCATTAATAATTTCAAAGTGTTGCATGGCAAATTTTGCCGTGGCCAAGCTTAATTGGTTCATGTTATAGGGTGGTAGGATTTTGGCCAATTCGTTCATGATGTTTGCGCTGCCGGCGGCGTAGCCGATACGGATACCGGCAAAACCGATTTTGCTGACAGTGCGCATCACCACCAAATTATCCATGCTGCCGGCTTGCGGCAGGAAACTGTCGCCGCTGAACGCGCCATAGGCTTCGTCCACCACCACAATACCTTTTGCTGCACGAATCACTGCTTCGACTTCTTCGCGTGTAAAATGCACGCCGGTCGGATTATTGGGGTAGGCGATAAAGGTCAGCGCGGGATTGTGTGCTTCAATGGCAGCTAAAACGGCCGCTAAATCAAGCGTGAAATCGTTATTCAGCGGCACGCCGACATAATTCATGCCGAACAAAGCTGCATTTTGCTTATACATCACAAAGCCCGGTTCCACCGCCAGCATGGTTGCGCCGGGTTTGGCCAATAGTAGGGTAATGAATTGAATTAATTCGTCCGAACCATTGCCCAAAGCGACACTTGCTGCTTCAGGAATGGCAAAAGCTTCACGCAACGCTTCCTGCAAGCCGCTGGCGGCAGGATTGGGATAGAGATGTACATCGGCCTGAGCCAACAGCGCCGTCCATTCGTTTAACAGCTCAGGCGGACCGGCAAACGGGTGATACGGGCTTTCCATCGCATCCAATTTGATAAAGCCTTCGGGCAGGTCGGCGACGTGATAAGCGGTCATGGCTTTCACGTCATCGCGGATAAAATCAAGCGTAGACATGGCGGTTCCTTAAATTGATATGCTGATTGGCAGGTATTTAGTTTTCGCAGGTTTTATTGATAATGCAAATGCAACATGCTGTGTTATCAATGCGGCGATGCGCGCAAAGAATTGTAATGTAACATAAAAAGCGCATAAAAACAGCTATTTTGACGACAATATTTTTTCAGACGGCTTATAATGTTCAATAAATAGCGAAAGCTGATAAACAAATTTCAGGGGGAATGCAATGAAATGGATACCACTATTGATTACGGCATTGGCCGTCAGTGCCTGCCACGCACCCAACCAAAATACGCAAGCCAATAACCTCCCTGCAAACCAAGCGCAACATCAAGCCTTTGATTTGGTTGAAAAAGGAAAGGATGCTTATGAAGCGCAACATTATGTCGAAGCCATGACTTATTTCACCCAAGCTTCCGCCGCCGGACACATGAGTGCACCGCGTTACATCGGCATCATGTATTTAAACGGCTACGGCGTAAAGAAAAACGTCCGCCGCGCCGTGGCCGAATTCAGTAAAGCCGCCCAATGGGGTGATGCGACCGGCCAATTCTGGCTAGGTTATTGTTACGAACAAGGCATTGGTGTCACGCAAAACCGTGAACAAGCCTTAAAATGGTATGAACTTTCTGCCCGCCAAGGCGACACTTATTCGGCTTCTGCCATGACTGCTTTGGGCCGTATGTCGGAAAGCGAAGATTTGCAGGAAGCCATTGAATGGTATCAAAAATCTGCCGCAGTCGGTGATAAAGAATCGCGTGTGGCTTTGAAGCGTTTGAATGTTGGACTGTGATGATTGATGAATGCGTATGCAAATACGATGAATTACTTTATTAATTTTTCATATATTTAAGGTAAAATTGCCAACCATTAACAAAAGTAATAAAAGCCGTCTGAATATTAATATTTCAGACGGCTTTTTATTATACACGGAAGTACAAACCTGTTTCATCGTGGATGCGTCGTATGGGCCAATGATAAAGCCGTTGCAGCAAATTTTCGCGCCTCACGTCTTGCGGTGTGCTGGTGGCGATGATTTTTCCCTAATTCATTTTTTGCAGCGCGGTGCCGAATTCATCGTAAAACTGAATTGAGCGCGAAACCTTATCGCCGTCGCGGTTGGTCACCGCCAAAACATGTTGCCAACGCGCAGGAAAAATCCGTAAATCGATGCCGCCGATATTGAGCGCGATGCCCGAAGTCGGCGCCAAGCTGACATTTTCATACACGCCTTGTTTTTCATGCACGCACACATCATTGCGCACCACACATTGCACTTCGCCCAAAGCGTGAAGCTTGAGTACCACGTCACGGATGTTGCTGCCCAAATACACGCTTTGAGGCGCATCGGCCATTAATGCGCCTTCGCTGACGCCCAAATCCGCCGCACCTTCACGTGGAAAATACATGCCCTTGCGGGCGGCTTTGTTGGCTTGATATTGTTGCCAGAGATTATTCATGATGAACTCCTTGTGTGAGACCTTTGCAAAATCCCTATCTTTGGCGCATTTCTTCGTTGTGCGCTGCTCGAAAGCTTAGCCTTTTTATGATATGTCTTCGCTTTCTGCGCTGCTACAACTTTGAACTGTACTCAAATCTAGGGTTTTGCAAAGGTCTCTATGTTAATTTTTCAGACGGCTTATCGGTAATTTAAAGTATAAATGATAATGAATTGTATTTTATTTTTATCGGTATTGCCAAATTTATCATGAAAAAAACACCGCCGCGCATTGAATTTTTGCCCACTAAGCCTTATAACAATGAAACAGAAATTATTTGATTGGAAAAAGAAAAAACATGAGCCATACCGTTCATCTGCAATTTGAAGACATCGACAATACCGTGCTGCAACGCCTGTGCGGCGCGCTCGACGGCAATTTGGACACCTTGGCCAAGGCTTTGGATATCGAAATCAGCCGCCGTTTCGAACATTTCACCTTTATGGGCGAACTCGCCCATGCAGGTCGCCGTGCGCTGCTGGCTTTGGCCGAAACCGCCGAAAAAGGCGAATTGGATGATCATGTGATTCAGTTGGCAGCCATCGAAGCGAAAACCGCCGATGAAAAACATGAAGAAAAACACCGCGATCACCAATACTATTTCCGCACCAAACGCGGCAGCATCGGCGGGCGCACGCCGCGTCAAAACGGTTACATTCGCGCCTTGCTCAATTACGACGTCGTGTTCGGCTTAGGCCCGGCCGGTACCGGTAAAACCTATTTGGCCGTGGCCGCAGCGGTGGACGCGATGGAAAAACACCAAATCGAGCGCATTGTGTTGGTGCGTCCGGCGGTGGAAGCGGGCGAGAAACTCGGTTTCCTGCCGGGTGATTTGGCACAAAAAGTCGATCCTTACCTGCGCCCTTTGTATGACGCGCTGTATGATTTGATGGGCTTCGACAAAGTCACCAAGCTGATGGATAAAGGCTTGATTGAAATTGCCCCGCTGGCCTATATGCGCGGCCGCACACTGAATGGCGCGTATGTAATTTTGGACGAAGCGCAAAACACCACGCCCGAGCAGATGAAAATGTTCCTGACGCGTATCGGTTTCGGTGCCAAAGCTGTGATTACCGGCGACATCAGCCAAATCGACCTGCCGCGCAACATCAAATCCGGCTTGAAGGACGCGCGAGAAAAACTCTCCAACGTGGAAGGCCTTTATTTCCACACCTTCACCAGCGAAGACGTGGTACGCCATCCTTTGGTGCAGAAAATCGTTGAAGCTTATGAGGAAGCGGAAGAAGCTGAAGAGGGCAAACGCGTTGAATAATTGATGCTTTGTATTTGAAGCAGGTGAAACACAGGCCGTCTGAAACCCATGTTTTCAGACGGCCTTTTTATTGAATGTTACTTTGATCAATCAATTGAATTTACGCTTCAAGCAATGCCCAAATATCTTCTTTTTCCAAAATGCCGGTGCGTTTGAGCGTGACGCTTTTAATCATGGCGGTGGCGGGTTGTTCGGTCGGCAAAGGTTTTTGTGCCAACAGCAAGCCAAAGCCATTTAAAAATTCTAAAGCTTTTTCTGCCCAGACTTTGCCGCTGCGGTCGCTGTTGGGGCGTTTCAACAATGGCGGGCGCAGGATGCTGGTGTATTCAAAATCCAGCGCGCTAACGGCTTGTTCCAATTCACCTTTCATGCGCATGTAAAACGATTTAGAGTTAGGATTGGCCATGCCGGCGGAAACCAGCACATAATGCGCCACGCCGTTTTGTCGGGCGGCTTGGGCGAATTGGTATTGGTAGGTGAAATCGATTTGGTATTGCTTCGCTTGGCTGCCGGCTTGTTTGATGGTGGTGCCCAGGCAGCTGAACAATACGTCGCCCGTGACTTTATCCTGCCAAGTGTGGTTTGTCAAAGTCGATGATTTCGACCGTGAGTTGAGGGTGGGTAAAATCCAGCGGTTTGCGCATGAATACGGTGACTTGGCCAACATCAGGATGTTGCAGCAATTGTTGGGTAAGGGGCTTGCCGGTCGCGCCGGTTGCGCCGATGATCAGGGCTTTCATGTGCTTTCCTTAGTGGTTTTCACGGCATAGCTGAATCAAAATGAGGGAAAATCAAAGAGGCAGCAGGCCGTCTGAACAGGTTGGTGTTGGTCATTGTCGCATAAAAATCGGTCAGAGCGCATTCAGGCCGTCTGAAAACGCTATCTTGATTGTTCAGACGGCCTGTTTGCGCGTATAGTAGGCATTATTTGATTTTGAAAACTTATCATGACTTTTACCACGATTTTAAGTATTGCGTTGGGCATAGGCTTGGCGGCGAGTTCGGGCTTTCGTGTATTTTTGCCGCTGTTTGCCCTGAGTTTGTCGGCTTATTTCGGGCTGTGGCCGATTAATGAAAGTTTTGAATGGCTGGCTTCCACGCCTGCGCTGATTATTTTGGGTGTGGCAACAGTGGTCGAAATCGGCGCTTATCTGATTCCATTTATCGATAATTTGTTGGATACCTTGGCCGTGCCGCTGGCCGGTTTGGCGGGGACGGCGGTGATGGCTTCTACTACGGCAGACTTAAGTCCTGCGGTGACTTGGACATTGGCCATTATTGCAGGGGTGGTGCGGCTGCGGCGATTAAAGGCGTGAACGCGACTACGCGTGCGGCGAGTACGGCGGCCACCGCTGGCTTGGCTAATCCGGTGGTGTCGGTAGCAGAAACCGGTATCGCAACGGTGATGGCGGTATTGAGTTTGTTTGTGCCGTTTTTGGCGGTGGCGGTGTTGTTGCTGATTGGCTTTTGGCTGTGGCGCAAATACCGTCAGTATCGCCAGCGGGTGCAAACGGTTTGATGGATATTGAACAGGCCGTCTGAAAGTTAATCTTTCAGACGGCCCGATACCTTTGCCAAAACTCCTTCAAAAGCCAGCACACAAAACCGACGTCATTCCCGCCCAGGCGGGAATCCATTTTTGAATATAGCAAACTATTGAATAAAATAGGTTTCTGAAGTTTTAGATGGATTCCCGCCTGCGCAGGAATGACGGCTTTTTGGTTTTGTTGGTGTGTTGGTGGTTTATGAGCTTTTGCAAAGGTCTCGGCCTTTTATTAATGATAAACAAAGCCGCAGATGATGATCATCTGCGGCTTTGTGGATTCAAGCATTACTGCTTGTTGTCTTCGCTGTCTAAGAAGCTCTTCAGGCGGTCGCTGCGGGTTGGATGGCGCAGTTTGCGCAGGGCTTTGGCTTCGATTTGGCGGATACGCTCGCGCGTGACGTCAAATTGTTTGCCGACTTCTTCCAGCGTGTGATCCGTATTCATGTCGATACCGAAGCGCATACGCAATACTTTGGCTTCGCGCGGGGTCAGGCTTTCCAGCACTTCTTTGGTTACTTCGTGCAGGCTGGAGTACATGGCGGCATCAGCCGGTGCCACGTTGTTGGCATCTTCAATGAAATCGCCCAAGTGTGAATCATCATCGTCGCCGATCGGGGTTTCCATCGAAATCGGTTCTTTGGCGATTTTCATGATTTTGCGGATTTTGTCCTCCGGCATTTCCATCAGCTCGGCCAATTTAGCTGAATCCGGTTCTTCACCGGTTTCTTGCAAGTATTGGCGCGAAATGCGGTTCATCTTGTTGATGGTTTCAATCATGTGTACCGGAATACGGATGGTACGTGCCTGGTCGGCAATAGAACGGGTAATCGCCTGACGAATCCACCAAGTAGCGTAAGTCGAGAATTTGTAGCCGCGGCGGTATTCGAATTTATCCACCGCTTTCATCAGGCCGATGTTGCCTTCCTGAATCAAATCAAGGAACTGTAAGCCGCGGTTAGTGTATTTTTTGGCAATCGAAATCACCAGACGCAAGTTGGCCTGAATCATTTCCTGCTTGGCTGCCGCGGTTTCGCGCTCGCTGGCAGCCATGTTTTTATTAATTTCTTTCAGTTCTTCAATCGAGATTTGCGTTTCTTTTTGCATATCGGAAAGCGCGGTTTGTTTCTCGATGATAGCGTGGCGGAAGCGGTCGAGTGCATCGCTCCATACGCGGCCTTTGCCAACTTCTTCTTCCACCCAGTTTAAATCGGTGATATTCGTCAGGAAGTTGTTGATGAAGTATTCGCGGTCCATGTGTACGCGGTCTAAGCAGATGTCGCGGATTTCTCGCTCAAGCTTGCGGATTTGGTCGACGCGGCCGCGCAGGTTGTTGCTCAGGTTTTCAATTTGACGGGTTGAGAAGCGCACTTCCAACAATTTGTTGGCGATGGCGTCACGGTGGGTCAAATAGGCCGGATGCTGGCTGTGATGCTTGGCCAATTGCGCGGTCATTTCGGCATAATCGACTTCGATTTGGGCAAAATGATCCAAGACTTTTTGCTTCAGCTCTTCCAAGTTGGCAGCGGTCATGCTTTCGGCATCGGCTGCGCTGTCATCATCGTTGTCGTCTTCGTCGTCATCATCATCGCTGCTTGCGGTGTCGTCGGAAGCATTGCTTTCCAAATGACCCAAGCCCAATTCGTTCAGTAATACTTCATTCGGGTCGATAATGGCTTCAACCACTTCGTCGACGCGGATTTCATCATTACGGATTTGATCTATCAAGGCCAAGATTTCTGCGACCGAACCCGGACAGGCAGAAATGGCTTGTACCATGTTTTTAAATGCATTTTCGATTTTTTCGCAATGATGATTTCGTCTTCGCGCGTCAGCAGGTCAACCTGCCCCATCTCGCGCATGTACATACGCACAGGGTCGGTGGTGCGGCCGAACTCGGAATCTGCGCTGGAGAGCGCCGCTTCGGCTTCTTCAACGGCATCATCATCGGTAATGGTAGCGGCATTATCGCTGAGCAGAATGTCTTCGGCATCGGGTGCTTGTTCGGTAACTTGGATGCCTAAGCCGGTAATCATACTGACGATGTTGTCGATTTGGTCGGCATCAGACATATCGTCCGGCAGGGCATCGTTGATTTCCGCATAGGTGATGTAGCCGCGCTCTTTACCCATGATGATGAGCTGTCGCAGACGAGTACGTTGCTCTTCTACGGTTAACGGACGGTTATCATCTTGATCTTGGTATTCTTCGTGATTTTTAGACATAGATATCTCGTTGTTTAGTGAAAAATGCCAACGGTTTGCCGCAAGGCCGGCACCTGAGGGCGGAGCAGCGCATATCATCGGGATATTCACGCTGAGGCCGTCTGAAACTTTAAGAAAACGGGCGTTCTGCGCTTAATTGGTTCGCAGCATGGGACAATGTTTTCAGACGGCCTAAGAAGGAATTCAGAGTTAATTTGCTTTTGACATCAATAAGGATACCAAAAGTTTCTTTTCATAATCATTCAAACCATTTTGCAGGTTTTTTTGTTTGAGTGATTCAATTTGGCTGTATTTTAACTCATTTAACAGCTTTTTCATGCCAATTTTGAAATTCTCGCATTCGGCTTGGTAGGCTTCTTCGTTGTCTTCCGCCACTTCGTCATCGGCATGACGGGTTGATTGGAAGATTTGGTTCAACGCGGCTTCATAGGGGAGCCGCGCATATGCTCTAAAATCTGTGCGCTGCTGGGCGGCTGGGCAAAGCTTTTGATGGTCTCGGCTAGGTTGGCTAAGCAGGCAAAATCGCCTTCCAGCGGGAGATATTCCGGCAAGTCTATATATGAAGCCCAATTCGGATTTATCAAGACGCTGCGGATTTGTCGTTGCACCAAAGTGAGCATCACCGGTCGCTTGAGGGTTTCTTGCGGCAGTTTGTAGCTTTTTTGCTTCACATGGCGCTTGGGCGATTCTTGGCCGAGCAGTTGCGCCAAATTGGCCGGATCGATGCCGACCAATTCACTGAGTGTCTGTTTCAATAAAAAGTTCAGCGCGGGCGCGGTGATTTGCGCCAACAGCGGCGAGGCGGTTTTCACCAATTCCGCTTTTCCTTCCTGCGTATTCAGGTTGAGGCCGTCTGAAAGATGTTGCCAAAAATATTCCGACAAAGGTTTGCTTTGATGGAGCAGGGCATCTTCAAATTGGGTTTTGCCAAACGCGCGGATGTAGCTGTCGGGGTCGTGTTCTTCGGGCAGAAACAGAAAATGCAGCGATTTATCGTCTTTCAACTGCGGCAGGGCATTTTCCAGTGCGCGCCATGCGGCTTTTTTACCGGCGGCATCGCCGTCGAAGCAGAAATAAATGCTGTCGGCCTGCCGCATCAAGATTTTTACATGGTCGGCGGTGGTGGAGGTGCCGAGCGATGCTACGCCGTAGCCGATGCCGAATTGCGCCAAAGCGACCACGTCCATATAACCTTCGACGACCAGGATTCGGCCGGCATCTTTAATCGCCGCGCGGCCTTCGTATAAGCCGTAAAGGTTGCGGCCTTTGTCGAACAAAGGTGTATCGGGCGAATTGAGGTATTTCGGTTTGGAATCGTCCAACACGCGCGCGCCGAAGCCGATAACCTGACCGCGTTGGTCGCGAATCGGAAACATAATGCGGTGGCGGAAACGGTCGTAATGCTTGCCTTCGTTGTCGATGACCATGCCGCTGTCGACCAAGGCGGTATTGGGGTAGGGTTGGAATACTTGCGCCAGCGGCTGCCAGCCGTCGGGCGCGTAGCCCAAGCCATAGTGGGCGATGATTTCTGCACTCAAACCGCGTCCGGCCAGATAATCCTGCGCCGTTTTTTGAAATTTAAGCTGCTGCGCGTAAAACGAAGCGGCGGAAGCGGTGGTTTCTTCTAAGGTTTGCTGCTTTTTCTTGCGCTCGGCACGCACTTCGGGGTTGTCGTTTTGCCCGCGCACTTTCGGCACGGCCATGCCCACCCGGTCGGCCAGATATTGTACCGCTTCGGTAAACGACAAGCCCTGATATTCCATGATAAAACCGATGGCCGAACCGTGCGCCCCGCAGCCGAAGCAATGGTAAAACTGCTTGCTCGGACTCACTGAAAACGACGGCGATTTTTCTTTGTGAAACGGACAGCACGCCATATAGTTGGCCCCGCCTTTTTTGAGCGGCACCTGCTCGTCGATAATATCTACGATATCGACTTTGGCGAGAAGTTCGTCTATGAAATCGGAAGGTATCATGGGGCGGTTAATGCGCAAGCAGCTTAATAGGTTTGATTAGGGGGTATGAGGCCATCTGAAAAAATTCAGATGGCCTCATACCTTTGATTTTTATTCGGCGGTCAGGGCGGCTTTTAAGATTTTATTGACTTCGCCCATATCGGCTTTACCGGCAAGCTGGGTTTTCAAGACGCCCATGACTTTGCCCATATCGGCCATACAGGTAGCGCCGGTCATGGTGATGACGGTATCGACGGCGGTTTTGATTTCTTCTTCGCTCATCATTTGCGGCAGATAACGGTTGAGCACTTCGATTTCGTCGATTTCTTTTTGTGCCAAATCGTAGCGGTCGGCTTCGGCGTAAATTTTGGCGCTGTCTTTGCGCTGTTTGACCATTTTGGTCAGAATGGCAATGACTTTTTCATCATCGGCTTCGATGCGTTCATCGACTTCGTATTGTTTGACAGCGGCATTAATCAGGCGGATGGTGCTCAAAGACAATTGGTCTTTGGCTTTCATCGCGGTTTTCATGTCTTCGGTAATCTGGGTTTTCAGGCTCATGACGGGCTCCGTGGGATTGCAGACAATCTAGCTAATGACAGTATTATAATGGATTTATAAAGGCAAAAACACCGTAGGGCATTCGGCCTTACGGTGTGTCTTGCTCAGATACGGGATTGCGCCCGTATTAGTACATTTTAGGAGGCAGTTGTTGGCTGCGCAGACGTTTTTGCAAGCGTTTGGCAGCAGCAGCTTTTTTGCGTTTGCGTTCGGTAGTTGGTTTTTCGTAAGCTTCACGGGCGCGCAGTTCAGTCAGCAGGCCGGTTTTTTCTACGGCGCGTTTGAAACGACGCATGGCAACTTCAAATGGTTCATTCTCTTTTACACGGATTGCAGGCATGTTATTTCCTTCAAAATTCTTTAAGTTTACGGCAGTCTGAAAAGATTGATTTAAGTTGGTTTCAGACGGCCTTTATCAATAGGGGTTTGTCTGTATCGCTGGTGCTTATAAACAAGCTGGCGGGATACGCGCCGTGATGTAAACATCACCTCCTAACAAGTCGGCTTGGTGCCGGATAGGGGTCTTTATATTTGGGTAAAAATATTTGGGTAAAAGACTGGAAACAATTCCGAGATTATCTTATAAATTGCTTTCTTGTGTCAAGTTTGGGTAAGGGATTTTAAGAGGCGTTGTGTCATTTTGGAGTGACGGGATAGGGTGTTTAAAGTTATAAAAACAGGCCGTCTGAAATTTTTCAGACGCCTGAAATGGTAGATTAACGCTTAACCGCGAATCACTTTACGCACATGCGGAATGGTATGCAGCTTGTGAATGATTTGGTTGACCTGAGCCAAATCTTTGGCCTTGATGATGAAGCCGAATTCGACAAAGCCTTCGCTGCCGGCACGGTTGGAGGAAGGGGTATTGACCGATTCGATGTCGGCGCCGGAGCTGGAAATGGCTTGTGCCATCTGTGCCAACAGGCCGTGAGTGTCTTCCGATTGGATGTTGAGGCTGAGGCGGTAGCTTTGATTGTTGAGGCTGTCCCAATCGGCATCTAGTTGCTGCTCCGGATCGGATTTGAGCAACACGCTACAGGTATCGCGGTGGATAATCATGCCTTTGCCTTGCACCAACAAGGCACGGACAGCATCGCCTGCGACCGGGTGGCAGCATTCGGCCAAATGCACGCGGCCGGTTTCTTGGCCGTTGACTTTGATCGGGCTCAGTTTGACTTCGCTGCCGAAGTGTTGGCCTGCGAGGTCGGCAATGTGCATGGCTACGGAAACGGGCTGGGTATTGCCCATGCCGACGTTGTATAACACTTCTTCAAACGAGGTTTTCTTGTCGCTCAAATCGTTCAAATATTTTTCTTTGAGGTCGTCTGAAATCAAGACATCTTTTGGCAAAAGGCTGGACAGGGCTTTTTGCAGCAGGTTTTCACCCAATACAACCGCGTCATGGCGGTTCATGGTTTTGATGTATTGGCGGATGGCGCTGCGGGCGCGGCTGGATACGGCGAAATTGAGCCATGCCGGATTCGGTTTGGCGTGCTCGGATGTAATGATTTCGACCGAGTTACCGGTTTTCAGCTTGGTGCGTAAAGGCATCATGGTGTTGTTGATGCGTGCGGCAACGGTTTTGTGGCCGATGTCGGTGTGCACGGCATAAGCGAAGTCAATCGGGGTCGAACCTTTAGGCAGGGTAAGGATTTTGCCTTTTGGGGTCAGGATATAAACTTCGTTCGGGAATAGGTCGACTTTGACATGTTCCAGAAATTCAATCGCATTGGCGCTGCTGGCCTGCAGATCGAGAATGCTCTTAAGCCATTGGTTGGTGTGTAACATGGCTTGATCGATGGTGTTTTCACCCGATTTGTAGATCCAGTGGCCGGCTACACCGCCTTCGGCAACGGCATCCATTTCGTGCGTGCGGATTTGCACTTCAATCGGCAAACCGTAAGGGCCGACCAGCGTGGTGTGCAAACTTTGGTAACCGTTGCTTTTCGGAATGGCGATGTAGTCTTTGAAACGGCCGGGTTTGGGCTTATAGAGATTGTGTAACGCGCCCAAGGCGGCGTAACAGGCCGGCATGCTGTTGACGATGACGCGAAAGGCGTAAATGTCCATCACGTCGGCAAAACGCAGTTTCTTTTGCAGCATTTTTTGGTGAATGCTGTAAAGGTTTTTCTCACGGCCTTTGATTTTGGCTTCGATGTTGGCATTGATCAAGCGGTGGCTGAATGCGCGTAATACTTTACCGACTACGTCGCGGCGGTTTTTGCGGCTGTTGTCCATCGCTTTTTGCAGCGTTTCGTAGCGCTTCGGATGCAGGTTTTGGAACGATAAATCCTGCAATTCCTGATAGGCATTGTTTAAGCCGATGCGGTTGGCGATTTGGGCGTAGATATCGAGTGTTTCTCTGGCGATGCGGCGGCGTTTGTCGGGGCGCATCGAGCCAAGCGTGCGCATATTGTGCAGGCGGTCGGCAAGCTTGATGATGATGACGCGCACGTCTTTGGTCATGGCGAGAATCAGCTTGCGGAAGCTTTCGGCCTGATGCTCTTCGTGATCTTCGAATTTGAGTTTTTCCAGCTTGGACAAGCCGTCTACCATTTCGGCAATGGTTTCACCGAATTCTGCCGCCATTTCGACTTTGGATACGCCGGTGTCTTCTAAGACATCATGCATTACGCCGGCGCACAAGCCTTGCACATCCATGTGCCAAACGGCTAATTGGGTAGCCACGGCAATCGGGTGGGTGATGTAAGGCTCGCCACTTTTGCGGGTTTGGCCCTCGTGGGCGTGAAAAGCGTAGGCCACGGCTTTTTCAAGCTGTGTCTGTTCTTTTTTGCTGAGATAGGATGCCGTTTTAAAGAGTAATTCGCGGGCTTCGGCTGTCAGCGCATCATAGGGAGCGGTAGGTAGGGGGGCGGACATATTCAGACGGCCTCTCTCGAGTTGGATAACTTGAATGGTGGGGGTGTTATCAGGTGATTCAAGAAGCGGTAAATATTATCGGCAGGCTGTTGCGGAATAAAAAAATAAGGCTTGCCATATTGTTATGTCAAAGTGAAGTGGGTAAACAACCGCGCATGGAAGCGCGGTTGAATGGTTGCTTGGCCTTGGCGGCGGCGCAAGTGTTATTTGTTGCGAGACAGCAATTCCACGCCGATTTGGCCGGCGGCTACTTCGCGTAATGCGGTCACGGTCGGTTTGTTGTTGCGGATGTCGTCAACCAAAGGTTGGTTGCCGTTTTCCAATTGGCGTGCGCGGCGGGCGGCAACCAAGGTCAAATCGAAGTGGTTGGGAATTTTCGGGGTGCAGTCTTCGGTGGTGATACGTGCCATATTGCTTTCTTTCAAAAAATAAATCGGATAGCGTATTTTCGCTGTTTTTTAAGAATTTTCCAACAGGTTTGTGAGAAAACCTTGTTGGGCGGATTTTTTCAGACGGCCTGACTTGATGATGTGCAGCAAATCGGCTTCGGCAGCATCTAAGTCTTCATTGACTACAATGTAATCAAAATCAAAAGCTTGCTCGATTTCATGACGTGCTTCAGCCAAGCGGGTGGCGATGACTTCTTCGCTGTCGCTCGCGCGGCTTTTCAGGCGGCCTGCCAAGATGTCAAACGACGGTGGCAGAATGAAGATGCTGACAGATTCCGGCAATGCACGGCGCACTTGTTCGGCGCCTTGTACGTCGATTTCCAAAATCACATCAAAGCCTTGTTCGCTCAATTGATTGACTGCGGCGATGCTCGTACCGTAGTAATTGCCGAACACATTGGCGTGTTCCAGAAAGGCTTTTTGTGCGATTAAAGATTCAAATTCTTCTTTGGGAACAAAATGATAATGCACACCGTGTTGTTCGCCTTCGCGCGGCTGGCGGGTAGTGTGGGAAATCGAGACGCGTAAATCACTGTTGTTTTTCAACAGGCGGGAAACCAAAGTGGTCTTGCCGGTACCGGAAGCGGCGGAGATGATGAAAATATTGCCGTTTTTATTGTGTTGCATGATGTTTTGCCATGGGATATTTTCAAGAAATTATAACACAATGCCTAGCGGATTTGGATGTTCAGACGGCCTCAACACCGACAGCATAAATTTGTTACAATATGGTGTTAAAAATATTCAATCTTGGAAAATTAAGCATGTTGATTCATCCTGAAGTGATGGGCGTTGATGCCTTGGCGGAAAAAATCCGTAAAATTGAAAACTGGCCGCAAAAAGGTATTTTGTTTCATGATATTACGCCGGTTTTGCAAAGTGCGGAGTATTTTCGTCTGCTGGTGGATTTGTTGGTTTACCGCTATATGGGCCAGAAAATCGACGTAGTGGCCGGCTTGGATGCCCGCGGTTTCATTATCGGCGCAGCCTTGGCTTATCAATTGAATGTGGGTTTTGTGCCGATTCGCAAAAAAGGCAAATTGCCGTTTGACACTGTGTCGCAAAGCTATGCATTGGAATACGGCGAAGCGACGGTGGAAATCCACACCGATGCGATTAAACCCGGTGCACGCGTGTTACTGGTGGATGATTTGGTGGCGACCGGCGGCACTATGTTGGCCGGTGTAGAATTGATTCGCAAGCTCGGCGGTAACGTGATCGAAGCAGCGGCAATTTTGGAATTTACCGATTTGACCGGGGGTAAGAAAATTCGTGATGCTGGTGTGCCGCTGTTTACATTGTGTCAAAACGAGGGCTGCATGTAATTATGTAAACGGTAACGGGCAAAAGGCCGTCTGAAAAGCCATACGCTTTTCAGACGGCCTTACTATTGTGGTATTCAACCCGGCAAAAAATGTAAATATCAGTTTGCAATTCGGATATTTGCCATAAATCATTTAGAATGCTGCAACTATACCGATAATAAATCATACCTGAAGATCTGATAAAGAAAGACGACATGAACGTACAACGCACATTTACCCTGTCGCTGAGCGCAATGGCATTGGCCGTATTGGCTGCCTGCGCTTCGCAAAGCAGCAAACCGACCGTGACCCGGGAGTCACGCGCAGAGAGTCAGTCGCCGGCATCGATTCCGTCACGCCGTGCCGACAGCCAATCGAAAATTTTATCTGATTTCAGCCAATATGAAAGCGCATTAAACGCCGCCAAACGCGGTGATGACGCATGGGCGCAGCAATATTTGGCACAAGCCGGCAACAGTGCCATGGCGGAAACCGTGCGCAATGAGTGGTTGAAAAGTTTAGGCGCACGCGGTCAGTGGCCGGTGTTCCAACAAGAATACAAAAAATTAGAAGCGGCAGGCCGTTCTCAAGAAGTGGAATGCTATGCTGATTTGAGCAGCGGCAATTATGCCAAAGCTGCTGATTTGGTGCGCGAAACCGCCCGCTTGCCGCAAGGCTGTACTTTATTGGTTCAGGCCGCAGCCGCCTCAGGCCGTCTGAAAAGCGATGGCGCTTGGCGCCGGGTACGCGGGTTGTTAAGCAACAATCAAATCACCGATGCGCGCAATTTGGCCGCCGCATTGGGCAGCCCGTTTGAGAGCGGGGCGCAGGGCATGCAGGAATACCGTCTGCTGTCGGTAATCGGCAGTGAAGCGCGCAAATCGTCTTCTGCCGCGGTCAATCTGTCGGCCATGGAAGGCAGCCTGACCCGCGCACAAAGCAGCTTCGCCTGGGCAGTATTGGGACAGTATCATGCCTACAGCCAAAACATGGCCGCCGCATTGAGCTACTACAGCCGAGTGACCGACCGCAGCCAGTTGACTGACGAGCAATGGGAATGGTATTCCCGTGCCGCTTTGCGTCTGCAACGTTGGAACGAATTGGCCAATGTGATTCAAGACATGCCGGTCAAGTTGCAACAATCGCCGGCTTGGCAATATTGGTTGGCACGCAGCTATGCCGCACAGGGCAACAGCGTACGCGCAAAATCGTTGTATGAACAAGCCGCCGCTTCCGGCCGCAATTTCTACGCCGTGTTGGCAACCGAAGAACTCGGCCGCCGCATCAATACCAAAAGCAACGTCAGCCAAGCCAGCCGCAGGGATGTCAGCCGTATGGCGAAAGACGGTGCCATCGACCGTGCTTTGACTTTGTTTAAAACCAGCCAAGCCAACGGCGACAGCAAAATGCGCCGTCAGGCACAGGCGGAATGGCGCTATGCCACACGCGGTTTCAGCGAAGACAATCTGCTTACCGCCGCCCAAGTGGCTTATGACAACCAGTTTTACGACATGGCCATCAACACCGCCGACCGCACCGATAATAAGCTGAATTACAATTTGCGCTATTTGTCGCCGTTTAAAGACACCACCGTGCGTTACGCCAATCAAGTGGGCGTAGATCCGGCTTGGGTTTATGGTTTGATTCGTCAGGAAAGCCGCTTTGTATTGGGTGCACAATCGCATGTAGGTGCACAGGGCTTGATGCAGGTGATGCCCGCCACCGCCCGCGAAATCGCCGGTAAAATCGGCATGAGCAGCAGCGAACTCTACACCATGGACGGCAACATACGCATGGGTACATGGTACATGGCCGATGCCCGCCGCAATCTGCAAAACAACGAAGTATTGGCAACCGCCGGTTATAACGCCGGCCCGAGCCGGGCACGCAGATGGCAGGCTTCAACGCCTCTGGAAGGCGCGATTTACGCTGAAACCATTCCCTTCAGTGAAACGCGCGATTATGTGAAAAAGTGATGACCAATGCGACTTACTATGCGTCATTGTTTAATGAGCCAGAAACTTCATTGAAACGCCGTATGGGTACCATTCCTGCACGTTATTAATACTGTAGATTCAATATAGGCAAAGGCCGTCTGAATATTCAGACGGCCTTTGATGTAAGAAATAGCCGCATTGTTTACACTTTTTATGCAAAACAGCTTTTATTTTTTGCCCGAATGATTGTTTTAGGATTTTTGAGCATTATCAAGAACCATATGGCGTTGCCGTGCCTGTCGGCATTCTTGGCAGCACTCAAAAATTCCGAAATGGGTCTTTAAGCAAGAAAACAAAAGTGTCAACAACGCTAGGGTTTTCTACGCCCCCACCCCCCAAAAAAAACTCCCTGAAAAGCCACTGAACAAAGAACCGACGTCATTCCCGCGCAGGCGGGAATCCATCTTAAAATTTCAGAAACTTATTTTATTCAATAGTTTGCCATGCTCAAAAATGGCTTCCCGCCTGCGCGGGAATGACGGTGCTTTGGTTTTTATTGGTGGGTCATGAAGTTTTGCAAAGGCTTCGGTCTTTATGCTGTTTATCGGTTTCGGAAACCAAATTATGCTGTGTGGCATAAACGGCGGCTTGAACTCGGCTGTTTAAATTAAGTTTTCTCAAGATGCTTTGCACATAAGCCTTGATGGTGGACTCGGCCAGATTCAAATGCTTGGCAATAACTTTATTACTGTGGCCGATGGCGAGATATTTTAAGGTTTCCAATTCACGCGGAGTGAGGGACTCAAGTGCATTAGGGGTATTTGCCTGCGCCGGATTGATGAGTGATTGTACCAGATGTGCGGTCATTTCTGGTGAGAACACGCTGTCGCCGTTGGCGGCTTTGGTGATGGCACTGATGAGAAAGTCGGCATCGATGTTTTTCAGTAAAAAGCCTTGCGCACCCAATTTCATACATTCGATTAAATCGTCGCTGTCTTCCGACACGGTGAGCATCACCACTTTTTGTGACGGGTTGCTGCTGAGGATTTGACCGAGCGCTTCGCGGCCGTTCATCACCGGCATATCCAAATCCAACAGCACCACATCGGGGTGAACCTGTTCAACCAATTTCACACCGCTCAAACCGTCTTCGGCCTCACCGATGATTTCAAAATCCGCTTCACCCAACACGGATTTGATACCGCGTCGAAACAGCGTGTGATCGTCAATTAAAACAATGCTTGTACTCATTCTAAAATTCTTTCTTTTTCGGTAGTAGCAGTGAAATCGCGGTATTGCCGGGTTGGGACGCTACATTTAAATCAGCATGGATACGTTGCGCGCGCTCAAACATGATATTTAGCCCGACGTGTCCGTTTTCGGCAAAATCATTTAAATCGGCGGTATCAAAGCCGCAGCCGTTGTCTTCGATTTTCATTTCAAAATCGTCTTGATTATGGAATGAAACGTTGACCTGTGTCGCCTGCGCGTGTTTGCGGATATTCGACAGGCTTTCCTGCAAAATGAAGATAAACTGCAATTGCTGCTCGGAGGTCAACAGCGGGCCGTTGTCCTGCCAGTCGGTGACGGTGTCGATTTGTGTTTGCTGTCGGAAGCGGGCAATCAAACGTTCAACTGCATCGTTGAATTCGTTGTGGTGATTTTAGTGCGGAAGTTTAATAATAATTCACGTACGTCTTCATAGCATTCCCGCACGCCTTCTTTGATGAATTGCAGCTTTTCATTGACCCTGGCATCTTGATTCAAGCCGGATTTTTTCAAGGCTTTGTCGAGCATTTGGATTTGCAGGTTTAAAAAGGTCAGTGTTTGGGCAATGCTGTCGTGCAGCCCTTGCGCAATCAGATTACGCTCTTGCAAAACGGCCAATTGGCGATTTTCAATACCCAAACGTAAATTGCTCACGGTGATGCCCAATTGTTGGCAAAGGGATTCGAGCAAATGATCATCGCCGTTGTCTGCGCCGGCATGATTGAAGTATAGCGTCATCATGCCCAAATCCACACCGTTGCTGCTGATTTTAAATACGCGTAAAAAGTGAAAACCCGATTGGCTGCACAATGGCTCGGCCACCTCGTGATTTTGCGGCGGCGTTTTGTAGAAGTTGACCGTTTGACGGCCGGATTGGTTTACAGCTTCGCCGCAGGTGCATTTTTCCAATTTGCGGCAGGCTTCGGCGGTTTGGAGGTTTTCCGGTAGGCCGCGGTGGGTAATCAAATCCATGCGTTTGCGCTGGAAATCAATCAGACGGATGCTGCCTGCTTGGGCGGGAATCATATCCATGATTTTATTCAGGAAGCCTTCCGAAGCTTCGGCAACGGTCTGCGCTTGGCTCAATAAATGGCTGAAATAGTAAAGCGTTTCCAGTGTATGGTTTTTCTGTGCTAAATCGCGGGTTTTATCCGCGACCTGCTGTTCTAAGTTTTGGTAAAGGTTGTGCAGACGGGTGCTCATTTGGTTGAAGCCGTGGTCGACTTCGGCAAATTCGGTCACATTTTCAATCGGTACTTGCTTGCCGAATTGGCCGTCGTGAATGGCAGTCACGCCGTTTTGAAGATGGGTCAGCGGGAGAATAATCCAGCGGTAAAGCAGTAAAACCATAATGATCGAGCTTATGCATACCATGCACAGCAACATTAATTGGAAAAGGCGTAATTTATTGATGTATTGGTTGTTGACGATTTCAATCGACTTAGCCAAAGTATCGATGGATTGGATAAAAGGTGGGATTTTACTGCGATTGAAAGCCAAACGTTCAGCTGAAATGGTTTGAAACCACGGTTTGATATCGTTAGCCCAAGTGTGCTTCAAAGTAGCCAGATTGGCTTGCACGTCTTTGTCATTAGGCAGAAACAGCGGCCGTTCGGGCACGCCGTTGCTCAAATTGGCAAGTGTTTGGTCGAAATCTTCAATGTAACGGTCGATTTTCGATTGCGGTGCACGGCTTTCCAGCAGCAGACCCAAACGGTAAGTCTGCATACGCAGACTGCCGGTGTCGTTGATGGCGGCGGCACCGCCTTCCAAACGCCACGACAAAACCAGCGTCAATACAATTGACGCGGTAGCTGCAACCAGCCACAGCAGCGTCAACAATTTCAAACGGGTGGAAAGGCGTTGTGGGAACATATTTCGTCATTGATCAGATACTTCCCACTATCTTATCATTTTCAGACGGCCTGTGCATAAGGCCGTCTGAAAAACATGACTGGACTAGCATTTCACTTCCGCTTGCGCACGGGTGTAATACCACCAATTCAGCAACAGACAAATGACGTAAAACGCGATAAATCCGTATAAAGCCATGTTGACGCTGCCGGTAAGCGCGATGGATGTGCCGTAGCTTTTGGGGATGAAAAAGCCGCCGTAAGCCGCAAACGCACCGGTAAAACCGGCCACCGCCGCGCCTTCTTTACCCGCGTTGATTAAGGCTTGTTCGCGGCTGATGATACCTTGTTCGGCCAAACGCTGCTGCTGAATCAAGAAGATAATCGGAATCTGCATGAAGGTTGAGCCGTTGCCGATGCCGGTCAGCGCAAAGAGGGCGATGAAGCAGGCGAAGAAGCCCCAGAAATTGCCGCCCTGTCCGTTGACGGGCAGGAAAAACAATACTCCGAATACGGCGATAATCATGCCGACAAACACCCATTGTGTGATTTTCGCGCCGCTTTGGATTTTATCCGACAACCAGCCGCCGAAAGGCCGCACCAGCGCGCCGACCAAAGGGCCGATAAAGGCGTATTTCACCGGATCGACGCCGGTAAACTGGCTTTTGGTCAAGAGCGGGAAACCGGCGGCAAAGCCCAAAAACGAGCCGAACGTGCCCAAATAAATGATGCACATAATCCAGTTGTGTTTGCGCTTGAAAATCACCGCCTGATCTTTGAAGCTGGCTTTCGCGCTGGCCAAATCGTTCATGCCGAACCAGGCGACTATGGTCGACAAGATAATAAACGGTACCCAGACGAAGCCCGCGTTTTGCAGCCAGATCTGTTTGGTTACGCCGTCTTTGACCCAGGTCTGCGGTTCGCCGCCCAAGTTGCCGAACAACGCGGCGGTAATCACCAGCGGCACGAGAAACTGCGCCACTGATA
Source organism: Neisseria weixii (assembly GCF_002327085.1). GTDB lineage: Bacteria > Pseudomonadota > Gammaproteobacteria > Burkholderiales > Neisseriaceae > Neisseria > Neisseria weixii. The sequence goes on from NZ_CP023429.1 coordinate 599,263, forward strand.
CGCCCAAGTTGCCCAAACCTGCGTTTAAACCCATGGCCGTGCCTTTTTCCGCTTTCGGGTAGAAGAAACTGATATTGGCCATGCTGGATGAGAAATTGCCGCCGCCAAAGCCGCACAGTAAAGCCAAAATCAGCATGGTGGTGTAGCTGGTGTCGGGATTTTGTACGGCCAGCCCCAAACCGACGGCGGGCAAGAGCAGGCTGGCGGTGGAAATCGCCGTCCAACGGCGGCCACCGAAAATCGGCACTAAAAACGAGTAAAAAATGCGCAAGGTCGCGCCCGACAAAGCCGGCATGGCCGCCAGCCAGAAGAGTTGGTTTTCATTGAATTGGAAACCGATAGACGGCAGATTAATCACCGCCACGCTCCACACCTGCCAAATGGCAAATGCCAGCATCAGCGCAGGAATGGAAATCCATAAATTGCGGGAAGCGGTTTTCTTGCCGCTGTTTTGCCAGAAATCAGAATCTTCCGGCCGCCAGTCTTGAATTAAACGCGACATCGCGTTGCTCCTTATGATATTTTGACAAAGGCCGTCTGAAAGAGAAGATAATCGTTCAGACGGCCTTACTTAAAAGGTTTATTCTTGGCGTTTGCCTTTGAACGAGAAGTGCATCCAAATCAGCGAAATACACACCGTACCGTAAAGCAGCATGAACGCTGTCGAGCGGATACCCGTCAAATCTAAAAGCGCGCCGAACATAATAGGCAGTAAGAAACCGCCCATGCCGCCGGCCAAGCCGACCGCGCCGGAAACTGCGCCGATGTTGTCGGGGTAGTCATTAGCCACGAATTTGAATACCGATGCTTTACCCACCGCCATCGCAATGCCGGCAGCAAACATCAATAGGGTAAATATGGTTACATTTAAACCTATGCTCATGCTTATCGGGCCATTGGCCGTCTGAATCACCATTTCGGTTTGTGGGTAAGACAAGATGAAAAAACATACCCATAATACCCACATCACGCCCCAAGTCACCTTATAGGCACCGTATTTGTCGGAAAGATACCCGCCCAACGCGCGCAGCACACCACCCGGCAGCGAGAAGCAGGCAGCTAAAAACGCAGCCGTCTGAATACTCAAACCGTATTCGTCGATGTAGTATTTGGTCATCCACAGCGACAAACCGACATAACCGCCGAATACCACCGAATAATATTGGCTGTAACGCAATACGCCCGGATCTTTCAGCAGCAGCAATTGCTGTTTGAGGCTGGTGTTGGAAGACACCAAATGTTTCGGATCGTGGTAACTGGTGAACCAGAACAAAATCGCCGTACCCAGCATCACTGCCGAGTAAACGGTCGGCACGAAATGCCACGTGCCGTAAGCGATGAGGGCAGGAGCGAGGAATTTGTTGACCGCGGCACCGGCATTACCCGCACCGAACACGCCCATTGCCAAGCCTTGCTGGTCTTTCGGGAACCAACGTGCGACATAAGGTGTGCCGACCGAAAACGAACCGCCGGCCAAACCCATCATCAGGCCGATAATCAGAAACTGCCAGTAGGCATCGGCGTACTTCATCAGGAAAATAGCCGGCACGCTCAACATCATCAGCACAAACATCACAATACGGCCGCCGTAACGGTCGGTCCAAATGCCTAACGGCACGCGAATCAGTGAGCCGGATAATACTGGCAATGCCGCCAAAATACCGAATTCGGTTTCCGACAAGCCCAATTCGTTTTTTACCGGAATGCCGACCACCGCCATCATCATCCAAATCATGAAGCAGACGGTGAATGCGAAAGTGCTGCTAATCAGCACGGAATAGCGTTTATACGTTTCGGAGGCCATTGTCCCCCTGCCTTTCTTAGTGTTTGATACAAATTCAGATTTGGTTTTCAGACGGCCTAAAGATCTTGGTAATCCCCAATTTAAACCAAGAACTCTATCCACGTCATTCCCGCGTAGGTGGGAATTCGGAGCTTTGTCTTTATAAACTCTGTATTTCTGAAACTGATGAATCCGGATTTTCGCCTAGGCGGGAATGACGGATTGCAGGTTTCCGGCAATATACGAGTCTTGCAAAGAGGCCTGATCCTTGAACTCATACCACAAAACAGGCCGTCTGAAAGATGGGATTAACGGCGGCGCACCAACTGCCATGCGCGTCCGATATAAGCTACGCTGGCAAAACCGCTCCAAACGTGCACCATACGGGTGAACGGGAAAATGAAGAAGAAGGTCATGCCCATGAAGATATGCAGCTTAAAGAGGAAATTCACGTCTGCCAGATAGGCCGCCGCATCACCGCGGAAGGTGACGATGTGTTGCGCCCAGTGCATGAGTTTCACCATTTCATGACCGTCGAGATGGCCCATGCTGACAAAGATGGTGCATAAGCCCAATACCAAGGTAATCAAGAGCCAAACCAGCACCAATTTATCCTGCCAAGAACTGTTGGCGTTGATGCGGTCGATTTTGAAACGGCGCAAAATCAATAAAATCAGGCCGACCAGCGCCATTACCCGAACACGCCGCCCATCACCATCGCAAACACCTGTTTTGCGCCGTGGCTCACACCGATGGCATCCCAAAACCATAGAGGGGTCAGCAGGCCGAACAAGTGGCCGAAAAATACTGCCAAAATGCCGACGTGCATCAAAATGCTGCCCAAGCGCAATTGGCCGTGAAACAGCAATTGGCTGGAATCGCTTTTCCACGAATATTGCTCGCGGTCAAAGCGGACCAAGCTGCCCAGGAAAAATACCGCCAGACAGATATACGGGTAAATGCCGAAGAAAAATTGATTGAAGGTATTCATGATTTATCCTCCTTTAAGGGTATGCGCCAAGGCTGCCCTTGGGGTAAAACTGTACGGTTTCGATGGCCGGTTTCAACAAAGGCTCAATGCCGGCCATATCGGGGCCGAACATTTCCATGGCTTCGTCCATGTCGCGCACCGGCGGTTCGATTAAGGCTTTCGGTTCGACCGGCGTCAGCGCCACTGCGGCTTGCAGCAGCGCTGCATAAGGCGAATCGGCGGTTTCGAGTTTGCCGGCAATATGCGCAATCACGTGTACCGCATCGCCGAGGATTTTTTGTGCTTCCGCTTCCGGAATAAACGACAGAAATTCCAACACCGCAGGCAGGTAGTCCGGCAATTCTTCATCGCCCAATTCAAAGCCGTGGCGGCGGTATTCTTCGATTAAATCCACCATCGCGCTGCCGCGGTCGCGGTCTTCACCATACACATGTTCGAAGAGATAGAGCGCCTGATGGCGGTTGCGGTCGAAGTTCAGCACATAATATTCCTGCAATTCGCGCAAAGGCGTGTTGCCCAGATAATCCAAAAAGGCTTGTAATGCTTCGCGTTTCGGATTTAATTCAGGCCATTCGTTCAAGGCCGTCTGAAACTCGGGCAGGAAATCAATCAGTTCTTGCTCGGGGTAACACATCAAGGACGAAAGCCATTTGTAAACCAAAGGGTTGCTCATCAGTGCACTCCTTCTTCCCGGTTTTTCTCGTTGTCTTTGCGCAAACCGTGGAACACAATCGGTGCGGCTTTGCGTTTACCGAACAGGCTTTCGTTGCTTTCGCCTCCCGAGCAGCCGTTGCCGAAGGTAAAGCCGCAGCCTTTTTCGTTGAAGGTTTCTTCCACCATTTCTTTGTGGCTGGTCGGAATCACGAAACGGTCTTCATAGTTGGCAATCGCCATCACTTGATACATTTCTTCCACTTGGGCAGGAGTCAGGCCGGTACCGTCTAAGGTTTGCTCCAGCGTTTCGCCGTGCACGACTTGGCCGCGTTTGAAGCGGCGCATGGCAATCATGCGTTCGAGCGCATCTTTAATCGGCTCGATTTTGCCCGCAGTGAGCAGGTTGGCCAGATAGCGCAGCGGGATACGCATTTCGTCCACGCTCGGAATAATGCCGTTTTCGCCGACCAAGCCGTTTTCGATGGCTGATTGGATCGGTGACAAAGGCGGTACATACCAAACCATCGGCAGGGTGCGGTACTCGGGGTGCAGCGGGAAGGCGATTTTCCATTCCATCGCCATTTTGTACACCGGCGAGCGTTTGGCTGCGTCAAGCCAGCTTTGGCTGATGCCTTGTTCCAGTGCTTGGCGTTGCACTTCGGGATCGTTCGGATTCAGGAATACACCCAGTTGTGATTCATACAAATCCTGAGGGTTTTCTACTGAAGCAGCTTGTTCGATTTTGTCGGCGTCATACAGCAGCACACCCAAATAGCGGATACGGCCGACACAGCTTTCCGAGCAGACGGTCGGTTGGCCGTTTTCGATGCGCGGGTAGCAGAAAGTGCATTTTTCCGCTTTGCCGCTGGTCCAGTTGTAGTAGATTTTTTTGTACGGACAGCCGGACACGCACATGCGCCAGCCGCGGCATTTGTCTTGGTCGATTAATACGATACCGTCGTCTTCGCGCTTGTAGATGCTGCCCGACGGGCAGGAGGCCACGCAGGTCGGGTTCAGGCAGTGTTCGCACAGGCGCGGCAGATACATCATGAAGGTTTGCTCGAATGCGGCGTGCATGTCTTTTTGAATGCCTTCGAACAATACGTCTTTGGCACGTTTTTCAAATTCGCCGCCCAAGTCGTCTTCCCAATTGGGGCCCCATTCGACTTTGTCCATTTTCTTGCCGGTCAGCACGGAAACAGGGCGTGCGGTCGGTGGCGTTTTCATTTTCGGCGCATTTTGCAGATGCTCGTAGTCGTAGGTAAACGGCTCGTAGTAATCGTCGATTTGCGGCATGTTCGGGTTGGCGAAAATATTGGCCAGAATCTTCAGCTTGCCGCCTTGTTTGGGTACCAGTTTGCCGTCGGGTTTGCGCACCCAGCCGCCGTTCCATTTTTCCTGATCTTCCCAGTTTTTCGGAAAGCCGATACCGGGCTTGGTTTCCACGTTGTTGAACCATGCGTATTCGACGCCGTCGCGTGAAGTCCAGACGTTTTTGCAGGTTACGGAGCAGGTGTGGCAGCCGATACATTTGTCGAGATTCAAAACCATGCCGATTTGCGCTCGGATTTTCATAATGGTGTTCCTTGTGTTTTATGTTTCAGACGGCCTTTTCAGAGGCCGTCTGAAAGATTTTTTATGGGTATGTTTGCGTGCAGGAAGTGTGTTCAGACGGCCTTGAAGCTTGGTTTAAGGCCGTCTGAAACTCAGGCCGGATCGTCCATCCAATCTACTTTGTTCATCTTGCGCACAATCACCCATTCATCGCGGTTGGAGCCGACGGTGCCGTAGTAGTTGAATCCGTAAGCTTGTTGGGCGTAGCCGCCGATCATGTGGGTCGGTTTCAACACGGTGCGGGTCACGGAATTGTGGATGCCGCCACGCTTTTTCGATACTTCGCCCGCAGGGGTATGCACGATTTTTTCCTGCGCGTGATACATCAGAATCATGGTTTCCGGAATCCGCTGGCTCACGACCACGCGGCAAGCGATGGTGCCGTTGGCGTTGAACACTTCCACCCAGTCGTTATCCACCAAACCGGCGCGTTTGGCATCGGCTTCAGATACCCAAACATGCGGGCCGCCGCGCGAGAGCGTCAACATGCGGATGTTTTCCGAATAGGTGGAGTGGATGCCCCATTTTTGGTGCGGTGTCAGGAAATTAAGCGTGATTTCCGGATTGCCGTTGGGGTATTTGCCCAACAGTTTCTGCGTGGTTTTGAAATCCACCGGCGGTTTGTACACACATAAATGCTCGCCAAACGCACGCATCCAATGATGGTCTTGGTAGAACTGTTGGCGGCCGGTAATGGTGCGCCACGGAATCAGTTCGTGCACATTGGTGTAACCGGCGTTGTAGCAGACTTCTTCGCTTTCCACGCCCGACCAAATCGGTGAGGACACAATCTTGCGCGGCTGGGCGACGATGTCGCGGAAACGGATTTGCGTATGCTCGCTCGCCGCAATCAAATGCGTGTGGTCGCGTCCGGTGGCTTTGCCCAGAGCCTGCCAAGCTTTCATCGATACATGGCCGTTGGTTTCCGGTGCCAAGGTCAGAATCATTTCGGCGGCATCGATGGCGGTTTCCAATTTCGGCTGGCCTTTGCCCACGCCTTCGCTGCGTGTACCGTTGAGTTTGCGCAGGAATTCCACTTCATGGCCGGTTTGCCATGCCAAACCTTTACCGTTGTTGTTGATTTTTTCCAGCAACGGACCGATAGAGGTGAATTTGTCATATACCGCACCGTAATCGCGCTCGATCACGGTCATGGCCGGCATGGTTTTGCCCGGAATCGGTTCGCATTCGCCGTGTTTCCAATCTTTCGGGTCAAACGGCTGCCCCATTTCCTGCGGGCTGTCGTGCATGAGCGGGGTCAGCACGATGTCTTTGCGCACACCCAGATAATCTTTGGCTATTTCGCTGAATTTTTTCGCCAAACCTTTGTAGATTTCCCAGTCGGATTTGCTTTGCCACAAAGGCTGCACCGCTTCGGTCAGCGGATGGATGAACGGGTGCATGTCGGAGGTATTCAGATCGTCTTTTTCATACCAAGTAGCCGTTGGGAAAATCACATCGGCGTAGAGGCAAGTCGTGTTCATGCGGAAATCGAGCAGGGTCAGCAAATCGAGTTTGCCTTCCGCAGCAGGGCGCACGGTGATTTCAGACGGCGTGATGCAGCCTTCTTCGTCGCTCAATACTGCGTTTTGCGTGCCGAGCAGGTATTTCAGGAAATACTCGTGGCCTTTGCCGGACGAGCCTAAAATATTCGAACGCCACACAAACAGGTTGCGCGGGAAGTTCAGCGGGTTGTCGGGATCGTTACAAGCCATGTCGATGCTGCCGTCTTTCAGGCCGTTGACCACATAATCGGCCGGATTCACGCCCGCAGCTTCGGCGGCATCCACCACATCGAGCGGGTTTTGCGTCAGTTGCGGCGCAGAAGGCAGCCAGCCCATGCGTTCGGCTTTGGCGTTGTAATCAATCATCGACATATTCGGCATGCTGTCGCTGAAGCCCGGTGCCAGAATTTCGTTCACGCCCAATTTCTCATGCCGCCATTGGCTGGTGTGGGCATAGAAGAAAGAGGTACCGTTCATCTGACGGGCCGGACGCTGCCAGTCGAGGGCAAAAGTCAGCGGTGTCCAGCCGGATTGCGGACGCAGTTTTTCCTGACCCACGTAGTGACACCAGCCACCGCCGGATTTACCGATCGAGCCGCACATCATCAGCATGTTGATGATGCCGCGGTAGCTCATGTCCATGTGGTACCAGTGGTTCAGACCCGCGCCGAGAATCACCATCGAGCGGCCTTCGGTATCGTGTGCGTTTTGGGCAAACTCGCGCGCCACTTGAATCACCAGTTTCGGATCGACGCCGGTGTGTTTTTGCTGCCAAGCAGGGGTGTATGGTTTGTCTTCGCTGTAATCTTTGGCGGCATTCGGGTCATCCAAGCCGTGATCGACACCGTAGTTGGCAATCATCAGGTCGAACACGGTCGCCACCAAGGCGCTGCCGCCGTCGGCCAATTGAATGCGTTTGGCCGGCACTTTGCGGTAAATCAGCTCGTCGTTGTCGCTGCCGAAATAGGTAAAACCGACATTGACCACTTCATCGGCACGCTCTTTCAGGCTCAGGGCGGCTTTTACGTCTTGACCTTGCGCACGTGTTTCCAGATTCCATTTTTGACTGCCGTCCCAGCGGAAGCCGACCGAACCGTTGGGTGCCATCAGGCCGTCTGAAAGTTCGTCCCAAGCCAATACTTTCCAATCGGGGTTTTCTTGTTCACCGAAATTATCGTCAAGGGCGGAAGCGCGCAGGAAATATTCCGGCTGGAAGCCTCGGCCGTCTTCTTTCAGGCGCACCAGCATCGGCATGTCGGTCAGGCGGCGGACATAGTCTTGGAAATATTCAGACGGCTTGTCGACATGGAATTCTTTCAAAATCACATGACCCATCGCCATCGCCAAGGCCGCATCAGTGCCTTGCTTCGGCGCCAGCCAGATGTCGCCGAACTTGGCCATTTCGCCGTAATCGGAAGACACGGCCACGGTTTTGGTACCTTTGTAGCGGACTTCGGTGTAGAAGTGGGCATCAGGTGTACGCGTCATCGGCACGTTGGAGCCCCACACCAAAAGATAGTTGGCGTTGTACCAATCGGCCGATTCGGCCACGTCGGTTTGTTCGCCCCAAGTTTGCGGGCTGGCCGGCGGTAAGTCGCAATACCAGTCGTAGAAAGACAGCGGCACACCGCCGATTAAACCCAGATAACGCGCACCGGCGGCATAGCTCACCATCGACATGGCCGGAATCGGTGAGAAACCGATTACGCGGTCGGGACCATAGTTCTTGATGGTGTAGGCATTGGCCGCGGCCACCAATTCGTAGGCTTCGTCCCAAGTCGACCGCACAAAACCGCCCAAGCCGCGTTGGGTTTTATAGGCTTTGGCGCGGGCAGGGTCTTCCACAATCGATGCCCATGCTTCTACCGGCGGCATGGTTTGACGGGCATCGCGCCACATTTGTGCCAAAACACCGCGCAGCATCGGATATTTCACGCGTTGGGCGGAATACACATACCAGCTGTACGAAGCGCCACGCGGGCATCCGCGCGGTTCGTGGTTAGGCAGGTCGGGGCGGGTGCGCGGATAGTCGGTTTGCTGAACTTCCCAAGTAATCAAACCGTTTTTCACGAAAATTTTCCACGAGCATGAACCGGTACAGTTCACGCCGTGGGTGGAGCGCACTTCCTTATCGTGCGCCCAGCGGCTGCGGTAGGCATTTTCCCACTTACGGTCTTCCGTGGTCACGGCGCCGTGGCCGTTGGCAAACGTTTCGTGCTTTTGGGTGAAAAATTTCAATCGGTCTAAGAAATGGCTCATGGTCGTGTCCTCACTGGCGATGATTGCCGGATGTTTTATTGTCGATTAACAATATAAATCGTGAGGTAAAAGACCGCCACGCGCTTAAAGCATGAGAGGAAGGTATAAAACAGTGGTAGCCAAAACCGACTTTCGGCGGTATGGTCAGGAATAAAAAATGGCTTGCTATTCCAAATGAATTGTGAATATGAAAGTTATGTTTAAAAGAAAAAGCGTGCTAAACAGCGAAAAATCAACAAAAAGCCGTCTGAAAGCTGTGATTGGACAAAATGTTGTTCAATCACAAATAAAAATGCCACTACCTACTTTAGTAGGTAGTGGCGGAGAGAAAAGGGCGGGTAGCAAAGGAGCCGGATCTTGGGTTCGGCATTAATCTATATGGTTAAATGACACCCAAATCCTGCAAGCCGCGCAACACGCCGTCTTCATCCACGCTCGGACAGACATAATCGGCCAATGCCTTCACGCTTTCTTCGCCGTTGCCCATCGCCACGCCAAAACCGACGGCCTGCATCATTTCCACATCGTTGAAGCTGTCGCCGAAGGCCATGACGTCTTTCATGTCTATGCCGAGCTTACCAATCGCATGGCCAATGCCGCGCGCCTTGGAGCCTTCCTGACGCAGAATATCCACCGCGTTTTCGTGCCAGCGAACGGTTTTGAAACCCATTTGTGCAACGGCGGCATCGATTGGCGAGTCATGTTCCTGTGTGTAAAAAGCCAATAATTGATACACCGGTTGCCGGCGGTAATAATGGGCATCAACTTGATAAGACGAGACAATTCTTGATAAAGCTTCTCTGGCCCATCCGGTTTCTTCAGAAACGGAGATTTCGGCATTGTTTACAAACGCATAAGCGATGTTTTGCTGAGCCAAAAAGTCGCACACCGCGGCTGCTTCAGCGGCTGCTATCGGATAATGTTGCAAGGTTTTTCCTTGAAACTCAATATATTGGCCATTGATGGTCACCAGCATATCGATGCCGGCTTCTTGAATCAAGGCTTTGACCTTGGCAGGAATAGCAACGGGCGGGCGGCCGGTGGCAATGGCGGTCAGGATACCGCGCTGTTTCAAGGCGGCCAAGGCTTCGCCGACCGATGGGCGTAGGGTATCGGTGTATTTGCGGTAAATGGTGTCGTCGATATCGAAAAAAACGATTTTGGGATTTTGCATGGGAAAAGGCCGTGGGGAAATGGTTTCAGACGGCCTATTGTATAACACTCCTTGCATTTGACGATATTATGGACGGGAAAAGATTGATGGGTTTTTCAAACCATCGTCCAAGGCCGTCTGAAACTCAATTTAGAATCTTGATGACGGTTTTGCCTTGTTTGAATTTGGCTTTGATAATAGCGGGCAGTGTGTCATCGAAATACCAGCGGCCGTCGGGCAGGGCGACGGCATTGGCAGTGCAGCGGAAAGTCAGCGTTTGGCCGGATAATTTGTCTGTTTCGCGAATATCGATTTCGTGCGCTCTGCCCCAATCGGCCACCGGCAGCAAGGGCGCGAGCGAGAGGATCCGGCGGTTTTGCTGCGATACACCGTTGGCATTTTGGCATGAGCCGTCGCATTGGCCGATGGCCTGAATCGGGCAAGGTTCGTTTTTGGCATGGGTTTCCGGCAGGATATTCAGCGAATCGGGACAAAGGCCGTGTTCCTGCGCCCATGCGGCCAAAGCGCGTTTGGCGCCTTTTCTGTGCAGGAAAAAACCATAAGGGCGATGAGGGTGAATGCCGTTGCTCATCGGCACTAATCGAGCCTGCAATACGCCGTGTTCGTCCGGTGAAAATTGCACCGTGGTAAACGTGCGAAAAGTTTCCGACGGGCTGAGATTAAATTGCACCATGGCTTGCGCTTTCAACCACAAAGCATGCACAGGCCCGATGGCCGGCATAAAATGAATCGAAACCGCGCTTTGTACAAAACTCGGAATTTTTTTGCCGTTTAACATGGCCGCCACTTCAAAATAAGCGCGCGTATGCGATTGCAGCGCTTGTGCTTGACCGTATTTATCCAGCCATACCAACACGCCTTCGCTGTCGGGTAGGGCGTAGATCTGTTCGGCCAATGTATCCGGCAGCCAAGTCGGAAGCATTTTCGGATTCAGTAATGCACGACTGTGATTGAGCCATTCTTCTTCGCCTTTTTCCTCCAAGCTTCTTTCCAAAAAATCCACCAAAGCCAAAACATCGGTCATGGCACGGTGGCGGTTTTCCACCGAAATCCCCATACGTTCGATGATGCTGTCGAGATTGTGTTTGTGAAATTGCGGATACAGGCGGCGCGACAATTGCACCGTGCACAAAGCCGGTGCCGCAAAATCGATGCCTATGCGTTGAAATTCATGCCGTAAAAAAGAATAGTCAAAGCGGCTGTTGTGTGCCAGCAGCAGCGTACCACGCAAAAGCGGCAGCAAATCGGCCGCAATTTGACCGAAAAACGGCGCATCTTTGACCAACTCATTATCAATGCCGGTTAAGCGGGTAATAAAGCTTGAAATCGGCTGCTGCGGATTGACCAGCCACTCATAACGCTTGACTTGGCCGTTATCAAAACTTAATACCGCCACTTCCGTCACACGGTCTTGGTAGAGATTGCCGCCGGTCGTTTCCAAATCCACCACCGCCACCGGCAACCCTATGCGGGAAAAAGCAGCAGCCAACCGCGGCCAACGCGAAGCGTGCGCCATTCTTCTTTTCCTGTAAATTCAACAAACAAACGCGCATTCTACACTTTTTGAGATTTTTTTCCAGTTGAATGCTTGACAGATTTTGAGCGTATCCCTATAATTTAAATCTTTCTTGCAGCGCACCCGTAGCTCAGTTGGATAGAGTATCTGGCTACGAACCAGAGGGTCGGGCGTTCGAATCGCTCCGGGTGCGCCAGCTAAGAAAAATCCTTTATTCCGCGCCCATCGTCTAGCGGTTAGGACATCGCCCTTTCACGGCGGTAACCGGGGTTCGATTCCCCGTGGGCGTGCCAGATTTTGATTAAAGCCTTACTGATTTCAGCAAGGCTTTAATTTTTTGTATTTCTTTCAGGCTGTAGCGATGCATTTTAGTCAATCCGGTTTTTAGACTGCATGAAAAAACATCTTTAAATACAGGCATACATACATGATTTTTAATGTCATACTGTTTTACCAAATCGTCTGAATTCAGCTTTTTTTAGGCAGCTTAGGGTCAAATGATTTATGTAAAATATACCTTTACTAAAATTAATTAAGTTTTTCGTATGTAAATTCTTGGTTTAGAGGCTTGTTTTCGTGGTTTTATTTTTCTTATGGTAGCTGGCCCAATTGGTTTTGTGGGGACAAGGTTTGGATATTTTCATTCAAATCCAAATACAAATACGGCTTTTTCTGCTAAGGTGACAGGCACATTAATCAGAATCATATTAATAGGAGTAAACACATGAATGCAAATTTGAAATGGATCGCTTCGGCTCTTGCGGCTACTGTGGCTTTGTCGGCATGTAGTAGCACCGGCACCAAACCGACCCCTGCCAAGCAGCCGGCTCAAACCCAAGCCCAACCGGCGCAACAGCAAGCACAAGCTGCGAGTGGCCCGCAAACGGTTAAAGTGGATTCTATTGATTCAACTAAAGAAGTTGCCTATAAATGCGGCGCTAAAGGTGAAGAGAAACTGACCGTGATGTATGGTGTGAAAAACAATCAGTTGGTAGCGGCACAAGTTCGCTTTAAAAACGAGCTGACACCGAATCTGTTCCGCGTAATCGGTGCCAACGACCAGAATATCTTTTGGGGCGAAAACGTAGCTTGGTTTGCCGAAAAAGCAACACCAGCCAACGTGGATAAAGTTGACGGCGGTATGCTGACAATCCGTGGCACGACTCAAGTCAACGGCAAAGCCGAAGTGGTCGATCAAATCGTGACCCGCGGTTGCTTATTGGATAAAACAGCAACGGCACGTTTGAAAAAATAATAGTTTGATTCAATGCTAAAAGGCCGTCTGAAAGATGAATCTTTCAGACGGCCTTTTATTTAATCAGAAAAATTATTTTTCCAATTCAAAGGCTTTGTGTAGAATGCGGGTAGCCAGTTCCATGTATTTTTCGTCAATCAATACTGATACTTTGATTTCCGAAGTCGAAATCATTTGGATATTGATACCTTCTTCAGCCAAAGTGCGGAAGATTTTTGCTGCCACGCCGACGTGGGAACGCATACCCATGCCTACTACGGAAACTTTGCATACGGTGTCGTCGCCATCGATATCCGCTGCGCCGATGCTGTCCTTCAAGTTGTTCAGCAGGCTCAGTATGGCTTTATAATCGCCGCGCGGAACGGTAAATGAGAAGTCGGTGGTGCCCTCCGAGCCGACATTTTGGATAATCATGTCGACTTCGATGTTGGCATCGGCTACCGCGCCCAAGATTTGGTAGGCTACGCCCGGTTTGTCAGGTACGCCGCGCACGTTGATGCGGGCTTGGTTTTTGTCGGTGGCGATACCGGTTACGGCAGCTCTTTCCATGTTGTCGTCCTCTTCAAAGGTAATTAAGGTGCCGTTACCGCCATCTTGCAGGCTGCTCAATACGCGCAGGCGTACTTTGTATTTTCCGGCGAATTCTACGGAGCGGATTTGCAAAACTTTCGAACCCAAGCTGGCCAGTTCCAACATTTCTTCAAAAGTAATGGTATCCAAGCGGCGTGCTTCAGGCACCACTCGAGGGTCGGTGGTGTACACGCCGTCTACATCGGTATAGATTTGGCATTCGTCTGCTTTCAAAGCAGCAGCCAAGGCAACGGCAGAAGTATCCGAACCGCCGCGGCCCAGGGTGGAAATATTGCCTTCGTTGCTGATGCCTTGGAAACCGGCCACAATCACCACGCGGCCGGCATCTAAGTCGGCACGCATTTTTTCGTCATCAATGCTTTCGATGCGGGCTTTGGTGTGGGCGGTGTCGGTTTTCAAAGCAACTTGCCAGCCGGTGTAGCTCTTGGCATCCACGCCGATGTTTTTCAAGGCCATGGCCAGCAAACCTATGGTGACTTGTTCGCCGGTGGACAATACGACGTCTAACTCGCGCGGGTCGGGCGTGTCTTGCATTTCGTGTGCCAAGGCGGCCAAGCGGTTGGTTTCGCCGCTCATGGCCGATACCACGACAACAACGTCATGGCCATCGGCGCGGGCTTTGGCAACACGGTTGGCTACGTTTTTAATGCGTTCGGCGGAACCGACTGAGGTGCCGCCGTATTTTTGTACGATTAACGCCATTTTTTTCGTGCTTTCTTTGGAAGTTGGGGCAGCGGTTTGTTGCTGCGTTGGTGAGAAAAGTTCGGTTATTATTACTATTTTTTACATAAAATTCAAGATTGCAACCAGATTAATTCAGCTTCATGGCCTAACCCTTTGTGAAATGGGGCAGTTTCATAACATTGTTGACAATGTTAGTATTTGTTTTTGTGTGAATGATAGCGGCTGGAAAGTCATCAAAGGCCGTCTGAAAAATGATGTTCAGACGGCCTTTGATGACTTATTTGATTAAAGCATTTTCAATCAGATCGACGGCTTGTTGCAAACGCTGCTCATGCGAACCACTCAAGAGGGTAAACGCGATATGGTTGCGCTTAAGGAAGTCTTGGAATAAAGCCAATATTTTTTCGCGTTCTTGCGGCTTATCGCGTAAATCGTCGGCTACCCACGGCACATCAATATCGGTCAGTAAAACAGTGTCGTAATGTGAAGACAGTGCGGCAGCTTCCAAATCGGGCGGACATTCACCAAAATAGAGATAGGCATATACCACCAATTCCCACAGGCAAGTATCACAAATCAGTACATCACGCGTGATTTGTGCCAGCCGGTTTTCAGATTCTATTTGACCTTGCGCAATCGGCAGTAAATCTTCTTGGCGGCAGATTTGCCGTGATTCATCCCACAAAATTTGGCAGTAGCCGCGCATGTATTCCGGTACCCAATGGGTTTGGAAATGCGCTGCCAATGCTTGCGATAACGTGGTTTTGCCTGTTGATTCCGGCCCGATTACGGCAACGCGGTGGAGGCTTGTGTTTGTTTGGCTGAGATTTTTTTCCATGAGACATATCCGCTGATGGCGATGAGGGTAAACACGATATATTGAAAGGCGCTGAAGGTCAGCCCTTTATGGAAATAAAGCGGCACCGATACGGCATCGGCAATGATCCATAAAATCCAGTGGGCGATTTTGCCTTCCGCCATCAGCCACATGGCCACCAGAAACAGCGCGGTCGTGAAAATATCGGTGTAATCCGGCCATGTGAAATGCGCAAATCCTGCGCTGACACCCTGCCAGGAAAAACTATTGTTGATGTAGGGCTTGAACCAGTAAACCAAGCCGACAAACAGCACACTGAAGAGGCTCAAAGCCATGCAGACCAACCAGTCTTTGTGTACAAAAGGGGAGATGCGGAAGGTTTTATCTGCCTGCTGCCGCTTCGACCAGTTTATCCAGCCATACACACTTAAAACCGTGTAATAAGCATTAATCAGCATATCGCCGTAGAGAGCATAAACCCACAGCAGCCACACAAACCCCGCGGTACTGACAATGCCGACCGGAAAACCCCACACGCTGCCATTGCGGATTAGCCACACGCTGACCATACCGAAGATTACGGCGACCAGTTCCAATGCAACCAGTTCGGCAGCGACACCTTGGTATTGCGCAAAAAGTGAATGAAAAATATCCATTGATTGTAAAAAATATATAAAGAGGCCGTCTGAAACAGTTTCAGACGGCTTTGTTATCTGAATTAAGCCTGTAAAGCAGCTAGCTGGTGTTGTACCAATTCGGCAATGCCTTTTTGGCCTAAGGCAATCAATTTGCCCAATTCATCAAGCGTAAACGGCGCACCTTCTGCTGTTCCTTGGATTTCGATGATTTTACCTGAAGCAGTCATCACGATGTTCACATCGCTGTCGCAACCGGAGTCTTCGGGATAATCCAAATCCAACAGCGGTACCCCTGCCACCACGCCCACAGATACGGCAGCTACCGCTTCGAGAATTGGTGTTTCGCAAATCAGGCCGTCTGAAAGTAATTTGTTCACTGCCATTTGCAGCGCGACATATGCGCCGGTAATCGAAGCGGTACGCGTGCCGCCATCGGCTTGAATGACGTCACAATCGATTAGGATTTGGCGCTCGCCCAGTTT
Source organism: Neisseria weixii (assembly GCF_002327085.1). Taxonomy (GTDB): domain Bacteria; phylum Pseudomonadota; class Gammaproteobacteria; order Burkholderiales; family Neisseriaceae; genus Neisseria; species Neisseria weixii. Next base: position 615,226 of record NZ_CP023429.1, read on the forward strand.
TTTCATGTCCACCACCGCACGAAGCGAGCGGCCGATTAAACGCTGAATTTCCTGTGTGCGGCCCGATTGTTTGCCCGAAGCCGCTTCACGGCGCATACGCGAAGCAGTGGAAGCGGGCAGCATGCCGTATTCCGCCGTTACCCAGCCTTGTTCTTTGCCACGCAGAAACGGCGGTACGTTCTCATCAATTGAGGCGGTACAGATCACTTTGGTGTTGCCGCATTCAATAAGCACCGAGCCGTCGGCGTGCGGCAGAAAATTCGGTGTGATGCGGATGTTGCGCAGGCTGTCGGCGGCGCGGTTGGTGCGGATAGGGTGGGTCATAGAAACATTCCTTAATTAAAACTATAGGGCGATTATAGCAGCTTCTTTCAGACGGCCTATCATCTGCCGGGTCGCTATGGTATATTGAAACCACTTTCACTCGTAATTCATATAGAAACGGAGTAAAACCATGGCCATTCGCAGTATGACCGGCTTTGCCAACGCCGCCGGTGAATGTGGCAGCAAACGCATTAATTTGGAAATCCGTGCGGTGAACCACCGCTATTTAGACGTGCAATTCCGCATGCCTGATGATTTGCGCCATTTGGAAGGCGCGTTGCGCGAGCAGATTGCGGCCGAAGCCGTGCGCGGTAAATTGGAGTGCCGCATTCAAATCCAAGACATCGCCCAAGGTACGCAAGGCTTGGAAGTGAATCAGGAATTAGTGGCGCAACTGGCCGACTTAAATGAGAAATGGCGTGATGAGTTTGACGGCTTAGGCAAACTGACCGTGGCGGATATTTTGAAGTTTCCGGGTGTATTGGCCAGCCAAAGCGAAGATTCAGAGGCTTTTGCGCAAACCGTGCAGGATTTGTTGAAACAGGCTTTAAAAGAGTTTGCCGCCGCCCGCAAACGAGAAGGTAAAAAACTGGCCGACCACCTGCTCGACCGTTTGGAAAAAATGGAAGGCATTGTCGATGCTTTGAGCGAATTGTTCCCAAACCTGCTGGAAGCGCATATGGAAAAAGTGCGTACACGCTTGGCCGATGCTGTGGCAAACATCGACAATGACCGTTTGCAGCAAGAGTTTGCCCTGTTTATTCAAAAATCCGATGTCGATGAAGAATTCAGCCGCCTGCGCACCCACATCGGCGAAGTGCGCCGTATTGTGACCGAAAGCAAAGGCAGCGTCGGCAAGCGTTTGGATTTTTTGATGCAAGAGCTCAATCGCGAAGCCAATACCTTGGGCAGCAAAGCCATCGCCGCCGAAAGTACACAGGCTTCCGTAGAATTAAAGGTGTTAATCGAGCAAATGCGCGAGCAGGTACAGAATATTGAATAGGATTTTCAGACGGCCTTATGGGTAGCAAAAGGGTTTTAAGCTGTTCTGGACATCGGTTTCACATTTAACCAAAAAGCCGTCTGAAACTATTCAGACGGCTTTTTGGTTAAGATTGATTGTTAACCGCCGAATAAACGGTTTACATCAGATGTTTTCTTGCGGTAAGGCAGACGGATATCGACTCGGAATATGCCGTCCAGCTCACGGCTTTGTATTTTGGCATCGTTGTCGTACATCAAGGCCAAGCGCTCTTTCAGGTTACGTAGCGCCATTGAGTTGCCTTTATGCGGTTTCAGGTTTTCACCACTATCGGGCGGGGCGTATGGATTTTCAATACGGATATAAATCGATGATTTGTTCAATTTGGTTAATACTGTAATCATACCCGGACGGTGGGTGGATTCGACACCGTGAAAAACGGCGTTTTCCAATAGAGGTTGCAGCAAAAGATGTGGCGTTTCCGCGTCGTCAGGTGCTTGATGTTGCCACATCACTTGCACGCGCACATGCCCCATGCGGATTTGTTCAATGGCGATATATTCCTGCGCCCATTCGATTTCCTGACCGAGCGTACTGCTTTGGCTGCCGTCACGTAATTGGGCGCGGAACAAATTGGCCAGATTTTCCAGTAACACCTCAGCATCATACGGACGCAAGCGGATTAAGCTGATGGCGGCATTAAGGCTGTTGAACAGAAAATGCGGGCGAATGCGGGCAGTAAGTGCACTCAAGCGGGCTTCGGAAACCGATGGTGCCAAGCTGTTGAGACGCGAAGCTTCGGTGAACATAAAGCCGAGTACGAAAATATTAAATAAGCAAAAATGCTGAAGAAAAGAATCCAGATAGTTGAAATTATTCAGCAGCACCAGCTCAACAAACAGAAAAATCAACAAGTTGATAATATAAGAAATGAAGAAAGCATATTTTGTATGTTGCAGCGAGGGCAGAAAACTACTCACAAAAAAAGCTTTCAGCAAAATCAAAAAAAGCACCGGCGCCACCCAAAGCAGATGGTGATAGATTTCTTCGGTATAGCCCAACGAAGATTCGCTGATTAATGGAAACAACAGCAGCGATAAAATCACAATAATCAGCAGGCGGGCCATAGTGGCTGAATTGCGCAAATTGGGTACGGCGAAAGTATGGGATATTTTCTGGGACAATTGACGTATAATGGACATATGTGAACCTTAGCCGTTTTCGTTTTTTATAATGTTAACCTGATTTTTGCGGTTAACTTTTTGTTTTATATCTGAGGAACAGTGTAATGGGTAATGATAAAACCTGGTCGGGCCGTTTTAACGAGCCGGTGTCCGAATTAGTGAAAAAATACACCGGTTCGATCGGCTTCGATAAGCGTCTGGCCAAGTGGGATATTCAAGGCTCTCTGGCACACGCGCAAATGCTGCAGCAAAGCGGGGTATTGAGTGCCGATGATTTATCTGCCATCCGGCAAGGTATGACCGAGATTATAACAGAAATTGAAGCCGGCAAAGTGGAATGGTCGCTGGATTTGGAAGATGTACACATGAACATCGAGCGCCGCCTGACCGATAAAATCGGTGATGCCGGCAAGCGTCTTCATACCGGCCGCAGCCGCAACGACCAAGTGGCTACCGACATCCGCTTATGGTTGCGCGACCAAATCACCGACATTCAAACGCTGATTCAAGATCTTCAGACGGCCTTGGTGGAATTGGCCGAAGCCAATGCCGAAGTGGTGATGCCCGGTTTTACCCATTTGCAGGTTGCCCAGCCGGTGAGCTTCGGCCACCACATGTTGGCTTATGTCGAAATGCTCGGCCGCGATTTCGAGCGCATGGCCGACTGCCGCAAGCGTGTCAACCGCATGCCTTTGGGCGCGGCGGCGCTGGCCGGCACCACTTATCCGATTCAGCGCGAAATTACCGCCGAACTGCTGGGTTTTGAACAAATCTGCCAAAACTCACTCGATGCCGTGTCCGACCGCGATTTCGCCATCGAATTTACTGCCGCTGCGTCTTTGGTGATGATTCATTTGAGCCGCTTGAGTGAAGAACTGATTTTATGGATGAGTCCGCGTTTCGGTTTTATCGATATTGCTGACCGTTTCTGCACTGGTTCAAGCATCATGCCGCAGAAGAAAAACCCCGACGTGCCGGAGCTGGTACGCGGCAAATCCGGACGCGTAATCGGCCATCTCACCGGCCTGATTATGCTGATGAAATCGCAGCCTTTGGCGTATAACAAAGACAATCAGGAAGACAAAGAACCGCTGTTTGATACGGTTGACACCTTGATTGACACCTTGCGTATTTACGCCGACATGATGCGCGGCGTGACCGTGAAACCGGAAAACATGCGCGCCGCCGTGATGCAGGGTTTCGCCACCGCCACCGATTTGGCCGACTATCTGGTGAAAAAAGGCATGCCGTTCCGCGATTCGCATGAAGTGGTGGCAAAAGCCGTGCGCCATGCCGACGAAAAAGGCGTGGATTTGAGCGGTTTGCCGTTAGACGTATTGCAAGGCTTTTCCGATTTGGTGGCTGAGGATGTTTATGAAGTGCTCACGCCGGAAGGCAGCTTGAATGCCCGCAACCACTTAGGCGGCACCGCGCCGGAGCAAGTGCGCTTCCAAGCCGCACGTTGGAAAAAATTGTTGGCTGAATAAGTTGTTCTGATTGCAAAGGTCTCAGGCCGCCTGAAAGGATATTGCTTTCAGACGGCCTATTTCATATTTGTTTGCTAGGGTCTGTTGACAATTAACGCAACGGCGGTGTTTTTGGTCAAAAATCCCTGTCTGCGGCGTTAAAAATGCCCGCAAGGTGTCCAACTTTGCTGCGCTTTTTGCCTTGCATACACGGGTTTTGCCTCAAAAAACCGCTTCGCCGGTCAATTGTCAACAGACCCTAAAACAGAATAAATTCTTTCAAGCTATGCCATAAACCCGCTTGCGGTTTCCATAATAATGTCCGCTGCGCTGCCGCTGCGGGCAAGCGGTGCATTTTGTCCAGCCCACAAGGGCGAAAATTCATCGCTGCCTTGTTTTTCAGCGGCGCTGCGTAATGGTGCGGATACGTTTTGGGCAAGTGGGAACGGAGGGACATCAGGGTGAATGCAGCCGTTTTCACGCATAAAGCGGTTGACGATGCCGCGCGCCAAGCCGCCGGAGAATAGATTGGTTAAAGCAGTGGTTTGCGCGCACGGGTTTTGCAAAGCAGTGCGGTGCAGGGGGCTGGTGTCGGCTTCATCGGCCAGCAATAAAGCCGTGCCGATTTGAATGCCGTCTGCGCCCAATGTTTGCGCGGCGTGTGCGGTGGCAGCATTGCTGATGCCGCCTGCCGCAATCACCGGTACATTTAGCGCCGCACGGATTTGCGGCAACAGTGCAAAAGTACCGACTTGCTCATGCACTTGGCTGCGGAACATCGATCGGTGCCCGCCTGCTTCCAAGCCTTGCGCAATCACCGCATCAACCCCTTTTTCTGCCAACCAGCGTGCTTCGTCAACCGTTGTGGCGGAAGCCAGGATTTTTGTGCCGCTTTGTTTCACCTGCTGAAGCAAACCTGCTTCCGGTAAGCCGAAATGGAAGCTGACTACTGCAGGTTTGAGTTCGGCAATAATTTCCGCTTGTGCCGCACCGAAAGGCTGTCTTCCGTTACCTTGCGCAATATTGTCGGCATCGATACCGAGTTCGCGATAATAAGGTGCCAGCTTGGCAAGCCATTGTTGCATTTTGTCGGTATCGGTTTCAGGTTGGCGGTGTGCAAAAAAATTGACATTAAACGGCGCATCGACGGCAGCGCGGATTGCCAAGATTTCGGCATGCAATTGCTCGGGCGAGAGCATGGCGGCAGGCAGCGAACCGAGCGCACCGGCACGGCAGGCAGCAATAGTCAGGCGACTGTTTTGCACGCCGGCCATCGGTGCCTGAATGACGGGCAAGCGGCAGCCGAGCAATTGGGTCAGGCGGTTGGGCATGGGCTTTCCTTGTAGAATAGCGGGCTTTATGAAATAAAAGAACAGTTTACCCAGAATGAGGCCGTCTGAACATAGATGAGGTGATTTTCAGGCGGCTTTGTCGGAGCTTGACAAAAATCATGCAATCCAAGGCCGTCTGAAAAAATTACCGCTTTTTCAGACGGCCTTGATTATGTTATAAATCCCTTTCTACTAACTAAAAAAAGAATACGCCATGCCGATTCGACCTTATACCTACCATACCCCCGATATTCACGGAACTTGTTTTATCGACGATACCGCCGTGGTAATCGGCCAAATCAGTCTTGCCGAGCAGGTCAGCGTATGGCCGCTGGTGGTGATGCGTGGGGATGTAAATCATATACGGATTGGCGCACGTACCAATATTCAAGACGGCAGTGTGTTGCACGTTACCGGCGCGCGTTTGCAGAAGCCGGAAGGTTCGCCTTTAATTGTCGGTGAAGACGTAACCATCGGCCATAAAGTGATTCTGCACGGCTGCACCATCGGCAACCGCGTGTTGGTGGGCACGGGTGCGATTGTTTTGGACGATACGGTGATTGACGATGACGTGATGGTCGGCGCAGGCAGTGTGGTGCCGCCGGGCAAACGCCTACAAAGCGGTTTTCTGTATCTTGGCTCACCTGTCAAGCAGGTGCGCCCTTTAACCGATGAAGAAAAAGCGTTTTTAGTGCAATCGGCTGTAAATTATATTAATCTCGCACAGGAATACAAGTAAATATCTAAAGTTGTCTAAAAATAATGTTGATTTAATAAAAAATCAAGCTATCGGTTCTTTTTCTTAATATATTTCATAAAGAAAAACTCGGTCAGCAAGAGTATAAAAATGACGACAACGAAATCAGGGATAAAATGACTATTTCCAAGATGGTAGGAGCTATAAGGTAAAAACTTAAAATAAAATTAACTGTGTATACGGCAAAACCGCATAAAACATAGATAATGGCTAATGCTTTCCAATGTTTTTTCATAAACTTTATTAATAATGAGAAATTCTTTTTATAATTTTCCCAAAAATTTTTCATGGGCATCATCATAATCCTTTTGAAGCATTGATGAGAATCCGTACCCGGCCAAATATGTTTGGCAGGTGCGGAATTATTAAACGATGGCTTAATAGCCGAATGAGCGTTCGGCTGCAGGTGGCCTAACTTCTGTCCCAAATACCTGCCGACAGCCATATCCACCTTGGCACCTACTACCATGCCGCCGGGGCCTCCGATTGCACCTAAGGCAGCACCTGTGAAACCTCCTGCCAAAGCGCCGGCACCAATGCCTGTATAACCGCATACATCTGATACGATGGTTTTTTAAAAGTCAAAACCACCTGAAATTTGATGCAATTGATTCATAGATAATGTTTTCATAGTTAACTCCTAGTAAAGATAAAGAAAAAAGTAGGCTTCAGTCTGCCTACTGTTTTAGTGGACAATTTTTTTCTGTATCAGTTTTTTTGTAATTTAAATCATAAAAAAGTTAATTTTATTAAATGTTATTTGATTATTTATTAATTGCTATGCCATTAACTATAATTCGATTTTTGGTATTTGTAATATTTTAGGCTGAATACAAATAAAAAAGGAAATATTTTGAACCACATTTATCTCGCTTCCGGCAGCCCGCGCCGCCGCGAAATTTTAGAAAATTTAGGCTATACGGTGCAGCGTTTGTATGCCGAAATAGACGAAACACCGTATCCGCAAGAAAAAGCGGCTGATTATGTTCAAAGATTGGCTCGTGAGAAAAATGCCGGTGCAGTAGCGCAATGGCGCGTCACGCATAACGAACCACCCGAATTCCCGATTCTCACCGCCGACACCACCGTCGCCTATCAAAACCAAATTTTGGGTAAACCCGAAAACGAAGAGCATGCGGCGGAAATGTTGGCGCAATTATCCGCTAACACACATCAGGTCTATACTGCCGTAAGCGTGTATTGGCAGGGTAAAACGCGCACGCTGCTGCAACAGAGCGATGTGGCCTTTAAAGCCATGAGTGCGGCGGAAATCGCGGCGTATATTGCCAGCGGCGAACCGATGGATAAGGCCGGTGCGTATGGTATTCAAGGTTTGGGCGGCGTGTTTGTCACGCATTTGCACGGCAGTTTTACCGGCGTAATGGGGCTGCCTGTATTTGAAACAATCGAACTTTTGGCGCAATTCGGTTTGGCTGTGCCGCCGTTTCCGAAAAAAACATAGGCCGTCTGAATGTGCCGCAAAAAAATTCCGTTTTCAGAGGGCATTTTCTCAACCGGCGTATATTTTCAGTTACAATACGTTCTTGAAAAATCCCCGAATTAAAGACGCCGTATGAAAGAACACAAAGCCCGCAAACGCTTTGGGCAAAACTTTTTGCAAGACACGCGCATCATCAGCGATATTGTCAATGCCGTTCGCCCCGAAGCCGATGATATCGTTATCGAAATCGGCCCGGGTTTGGCCGCGATTACCGAGCCGCTGGCGAAAAAACTCAACCGACTGCACGTTTGCGAAATCGACCGTGATATTGTCAAGCGCTTGAAAACGCTGCCGTTTGCCGAAAAATTGGTGATACACGAAGGCGATGTGCTGCAATTTGATTTCAACAGTATTGCGGGCAAAAAGAAAATCGTGGGCAACCTGCCTTATAATATTTCCACGCCGCTGCTGTTTAAATTGGCCGAAGTAGCCGATGACGTGATTGATATGCACTTTATGCTGCAAAAAGAAGTGGTCGAGCGTATGGTGGCTCAACCGAAAACCAACGACTACGGCCGCTTGGGCGTGATGCTGCAATATTTTTTCGAGATGGAATCCCTGATTGACGTGCCGCCTAAGTCGTTCGACCCGGTACCGAAAGTCGACTCTGCCGTGGTGCGCATGATTCCGGCGAAACACCGCATCGGCAAGACCGATGATTTCGGATATTTTGCCAAACTGGTCAAACAGGCGTTTGCCCAGCGCCGCAAAACCATACGCAATAATCTGAAAGACATTGCCGCCGATGAAGATTTGCAGGCCGTGGGCATCAACCCGCAAGACCGTGCCGAACACATCGCGCCGGAAAAATATGTCGCCTTGAGCAATTATTTGGTGAATAAGGCCGTCTGAAAGTAAAACATGATTAAATTCAAAAACGTACACAAACACTTTAAAGATTTGCACGTGATTAACGGTGTGAATCTGGAAGTCAAGCAAGGTGAAGTGGTGGTGGTTTGCGGCCCGTCGGGCAGCGGTAAATCGACCTTGATCCGTACCGTCAACCAACTTGAAAGCATCGAGAGCGGTGAAATCTGGGTGGACGGTATAAATGTGGCCGATCCGAAAACCAATCTAAACAAAGTACGCGAAGAAGTGGGCTTTGTGTTTCAAAGTTTCAATCTCTATCCGCATTTGAGCGTGTTGGAAAATATTGTTTTGTCGCCGATGAAAGTAAAAGGGCAGAGCCGTGCCCAAGCCGAAGCCAAGGCGATGGAATTGCTGGAGCGCGTGGGTTTGGCGCACAAAAAAGATGCCCTGCCGAGCCAATTGTCCGGCGGTCAGCAACAGCGTGTGGCAATTGCCCGCGGCTTGGCGATGGAGCCGCGCGTGATGCTGTTTGACGAACCGACTTCCGCGCTGGATCCGGAAATGGTCGGCGAAGTCTTGCGCGTGATGAAAGACTTGGCGATGAGCGGCATGACCATGATGTGCGTGACGCATGAGATGGGTTTTGCCCGCGAAGTGGCCGACCGTGTGATTTTTGTCGATCACGGCCAAATCATCGAAGAAGCCACGCCGGAAGAATTTTTTACCAATCCGAAACACGAGCGCGCCAAGCAGTTTTTACAGCAGGTGATGACGCATTAATCAATGTGATAGGCCGTCTGAAAAGCGTTCAGACGGCATGAGAAATACAATGGAAACCAAAGGATAATCATGTATTTTGTTGACCGCACCGCCGTGGTGTTGAAACCGACCGCGCGTTTTTTGGAATGGCTGAAATCGGCGGATGAAAATATGCCGGATTTGACGGTGGAGCAAATCCGCATCAATTGCTCGATATTTCTGGTGCCGGAATTTGATGAACCGGAAGCGGTGATTTCGTATTTTGACGAGCGTTACCAGCAGATTTTTGAAGCAGAAATCGCCGGTTGGGACGTGGATAAAGCCAAATGGCCGCAAGATATGAGTTTGAAGGCGTTTTGGGAATTTTTTGAAATTGAAATCCATGACATGGTTTTGGACATGGAAGACGCGGATTTAAATGTCAGCCCCGTGTTCGATAATATGATGTAAGCCATGCGTGCATTTCAGACGGCCTTGAAACCTTCGCGCAGCCTGAAAATCATGGTGTTGGCTTTACACTTACTGGCAGCGGTGATGTGTGCGGTGTGGTTTTACGGCGCGATGTTTGGGCTGGGTTTGTTTGGTCTGGCGCTAAGCTCGGTTTTCGCTTGGTATCATGCCGATTTAAGAGGCCATCAAACGGTAAAGCAGATTGCGGTAAACCGTTTGCAGCAGGCTGCCATTTTTATCGGGCGCGAGCAGACCGCTTTTGAAGCGGTATTGGGTGGCGCCTCGTTGGTGACACGTCATGTGCTCTTTCTGCAATGGCACACCGGCAGCCGCACTATTTGGCAATTGGTGTTGCCTGATATGCTGGATAAGGAAGCGCATCGCCGTTTACGCGTATGGGCGCGTTGGTGTCAGGCGGAGCAAAATCCGTTTAAACAAAAAATCTGATGTGCATTGAGCATCATAAAATGCTGTCTGTTTCAGACGGCCTTGAATAATAATTACCTGAAAAATAATGAAAACACTGCAAGACTGGCTCTCTTATTTAGAAACCGCCCACAGCACCGGGCTCATCGACATGGGCTTGGAACGTGTGGGCGAAGTGAAAAACCGCATGGGCTTGACGCCGCAATGTCCTGTGGTGGTGGCGGCGGGCACCAACGGCAAGGGTTCGGTGTGTGCCTATTTATCGCAAATTTACAAGCAGGCCGGTTTTAAAGTCGGCACGCTGACCAGCCCGCATATTTTGCGTTTTAACGAACGCATTGCCGTGAATGCCGAACCGGTTGGCGATGCAACCATCGTGGAGGCGTTTGAGCGTATTGAAGCGGCGCGCGGTGATGTTTCGCTGACTTATTTTGAATTCAACACTTTGGCCGCGGTGGATATTTTCATACGCGCCGAAGTGGATGTGATGGTGTTGGAAGTCGGCTTGGGCGGGCGTTTGGACGCGGTAAACGTGTTTGATGCCGATTGCGCCGTGGTCACCAGCGTGGATTTGGACCATCAGGCATTTTTGGGGATACGGTCGAGCAGGTGGGTTTTGAAAAAGCGGGTGTGTTCCGCAGTGGCAAACCGGCGATTTGCGGTCAGAATCCGCCGCCGGAATCGTTGCGCCAACACGCTGAAAAAATCGGCGCGCATTTGCTGTTGGTTAAAGAAGATTTTGATTTCAACACCTTGGAAAATGTACAATGGAATTATCAGTTCCATCCGAAAGTTTCAGACGGCCTCTTACCCAAACGCCGCAATGCTTTGCCGTTCCCAGCTTTGCGCGGTGCGTACCAAACCGGCAATGCCGCCGTGGCGCTGACGGTGTTGGAATGTTTGGCCGACAAGCTGCCGATTGATATCGGTGCGATTAAGCGCGGCTTGCTGCTGGTGGAAAATCCGGGACGCTTCCAAGTGTTGCCGGGGCGTCCGCTCACCATTTTGGATGTCGGCCACAATCCGCATGCCGCCCGAGCCTTGCGCCTCAGCCTGATTAATCTGGCGTTTGCGCAAAACCGCATTGCCGTGTTCAGCATGTTGGCCGATAAAGATATCGACGGCGTGTTGGATATAGTGAAAGACCAGTTTGACGAATGGTATATCGCGCCCTTGGATATGCCGCGCGGCATGACGATTGATGCTTTGCAAGACAAACTGGTGGGGCACGGCATCGATAAAATCAAAGTATTCGACCATGTTCAAAGCGCTTACCAAGCAGCTTTGGCGAAAGCTTCTGAAAATGATAGAATTGTCGTTTTCGGTTCGTTTCATACTGTTGCCGATGTGATGGCGACGTTGTAAATAGGAAATTTCATGTCTGACGATAAGCAAAAAGAAGTTTTAACCGGTTATGAGCAGCTCAAGCGCCGTAACCGCCGCCGCTTGGTGATGACGTCAGGATTGGTTGTGGTTGCCGGTATTCTGTTGGCTTCCGTATTGAGTACAGGCAGCGACGACGAAGAAAAAACAGCCGTACCAACGGCCGCGGTGGCGCAAAATGATGCGCAAGGTGATGCCGCCAATGCCACCGTATTGGAGCCGAGTAATAAGGAAGAAGCACAAGCGGCCGCACAAGAGCAAGCAGCCGCACAGAGCAGTGAGCCTGAGCAACCGGTGGAAGTGTTGAGACCTGCTGCCGCTACACCGCCGCAAGATATCGGTGCGCCATTGGTGTTGATTAACGATAAATTGGTTGACAGCGATATCAAAGGTTTGGAGGAGTCGGAGCGCATTCGCAAGGCCGAAGAAGAAAAGCGTGCAGCGGAAGAGCAGAAAGCCGAAGCACGTCACCAACGTTTGGAAGAGCAGCGTGCGGCCAAACGTGCCGAAGAGAAGCGTTTAGCGGCAGAAAAAGAAGCAGCTAAGAAACGCGTTGCGGCAGCCAAAGCTGAAAAATCAGAGCGGAGCGCAGAAGCCGAACGCAAGCAGGCAGAAAAAGACGCTGCCGAGCGTAAAGCCAAACAAGCTGAAGAGAAAAAAGCAGCTGCGGCCAAAGCCAAAGTAGAAGCCGACAAAAAAGCAGCTGCGGCCAAATCTAAAGAAACCGAGAAAAAAGCTGCCGCTAAAAAAGCGGAACCGGCTAAGCCTAAGCCGACCGAAAAAGCAGCCGATAATGGTTCCAAAGGTCAAAAAGCCGCCATTCAGGCCGGTTATTCCGATAAAGAACGCGCACAAAGCCTGCAACGCAAAATGAAAGCTGCCGGTATCAATGCCACCGTCAGCGAAATCAAAACCGACAAAGGCGTGGTTTACCGTGTGAAATCAAACTCATATAAGAGTCGCCAAGAAGCTGCGAAAGATTTGGAAAAATTGCGTTCTAAAAACGGCATCGCAGGACAGATTGTGAATGAGTAATATTCCTTTGGCGGATTTGTTGGTTTTCGGCGTGATTGCGGCATGTATTATCATGTCGCTCATACGTGGTGTGATTGCCGAAATCAGCTCGCTGATTACTTGGATTGTGGCGTTTTTGATTGCCAAGTGGTTTGCTGTACCGTTCGCTGACATTGCTTTTAAATCTTTCGAACCGCAAGCCTTGGGTGTAGCATTGTCCTTTATCATGCTGTTTCTTGCGGCATGGCTGGTGCAGCGCTTCCTGCGCTCGTTGCTGACCGCCGGTGTGTCAGCCATTGGGTTGGGTAGTGTCAACCGCTTGCTCGGCGGTGTATTCGGCGCAGCCAAAGGCGTGCTGCTGGTGACCTTGGCGGTGATGGTTTGCTCCTACACCGATTTACCGGAAACGGAAGGCTGGCAAGTCTCACGCAGCATTCCTTATTTCGAAACCTTGGCGCATGATGTGGTGATGCCTTATTTGCCGACGATTGGCAACAGATTAAACGATACGGGCATTCCTTCATAACACAACCGGTTTCAGACGGCCTTTTGATACAGGCCGTCTGAAACCGGTTTAATCTTATTTTATTTCATTGGGTTAATTCTTTTATTCGGAGAACACAAATGTGTGGTGTATTAGGGTTGGTGAGTAACGAACCGGTCAATCAGCTTTTGTATGACGGTTTACAAATGCTGCAGCATCGCGGTCAGGATGCGGCGGGCATTGTGACGGCGGAAGGCAGCATGTTCCACATGCACAAAGGCAAAGGCATGGTGCGCGAAGTGTTCCGCACCCGCAATATGCGCGATTTAATCGGCCATTCCGGCATTGCACATGTGCGTTACCCGACAGCAGGCAACGCAGGCAGCAGCGCCGAAGCGCAGCCGTTTTACGTCAGCTCGCCTTTCGGCATCGTGTTGGCGCACAACGGTAATTTGACCAATACCGCCGAATTGTATGAAAACGTGTGCCACAAGCACCTGCGCCACATTAATACCAGCTCCGATTCGGAAGTGCTGTTGAATGTGTTTGCGCATGAGCTGCGCCATGAAGTCTCGAAAAATAGCGATAAAGTGTTGAGCACCGACAATGTATTTACCGCCGTTAAAGCCGTACATGAATTGGTGCGTGGTGCGTATGGTGTGGTGGCGATGATTGCCGGTTACGGTATGGTGGCTTTCCGCGATCCGTACGGTATCCGTCCGCTGGTGTTGGGGTCGAAAACCGATGAAAACGGCTTCAAGTCCTATGCCGTGGCTTCCGAATCGGTGGCCTTCAATGCTTTGGAATACGATTTGGAACGCGATATTGAGCCGGGTGAGGCGGTGTTCATCAGCTTCGACGGCCAGTTTTTCTCACGCCAATGCAGCGCATCACAACTGAAACCATGTTTGTTTGAATACGTTTATTTTGCCCGTCCGGACTCGGTGATTGACGAAGTATCTGTGTATCAGGCGCGTTTGGATATGGGTGTGTCGCTGGCAGAAAAAATCAAGCGCGAATTGCCGGTTGACGACATCGACGTAATTATGCCGATTCCCGATACCAGCCGCCCGAGCGCGATGGAATTGGCCATGCACTTGAACAAACCTTACCGCGAAGGCTTGATTAAAAACCGCTACATCGGCCGCACCTTTATTATGCCGGGGCAGGCGACGCGCAAAAAATCCGTTCGCCAAAAATTGAGCCCGATGGAAACCGAATTCAAAGGCAAAAGTGTGTTGTTGGTGGATGACTCCATCGTGCGCGGCACCACCAGCCGTGAAATCGTTGAAATGGTTCGTGCTTCGGGGGCACGCAAAGTCTATATTGCATCTGCCGCGCCGGAAGTACGCTTCCCGAATGTGTACGGCATCGACATGCCGACGCGTGAAGAACTGATTGCCAATGGCCGCACACCGGTTGAAATCGCACAGGAAATTAGTGCCGACGGCATCGTATTTCAAGATTTGAACGACTTGGAAGCCGTCGTCAAAGCCTTAAATCCGAAAATCGAAGGCTTTGATTCTTCTTGCTTTAACGGCATTTATCTGACCGGTGACATCGATGAAGCCTATTTGCAGCGTTTATCGGAAGGTAAAACCGGTTGCGGCGGCTTGAAAGTCATGCCAAGCAAAATGGAACACAGCATTACCATCAGCAGCAGCGACGAAGAATAAGTTAGGAAGAAAAGGCCGTCTGAAAACTAAAAAAGTTTTCAGACGGCTTAGAGCTTTGCAAAACCCCATAAACCACCAACATACTCCAAATAGCCGTCATTTCTTCGTAAGTTTTAATGTATCTTATTGTTTAATATAAATATTTTATTCAATCGTTTATCGTTGTAAAAATACATTCCTGCCTACGCGGTAATGACTTCGGTTTGTTGTGCACTGGCTTTTCAAGGAGTTTTACAGAGGTCTTGGCCTTTTGATTTCGTGGCAATAAAGCCCACAAAGGATTCATCATGACAGCAGAAATCAAAAATTACATCACACCCGCCGGCTGGCAGGCGTTAAAAGACGAGCTTTATCACCTCGTCAACAAAGAGCGCCCCGAAATCGTACAAATCGTCAACTGGGCAGCGAGCAACGGTGACCGCAGTGAAAACGGCGATTACCTTTACGGCAAACGCCGCATGCGTGAAATCGACCGCCGCATCCGTTTCCTAACCAAACGTTTGGAAGCGGCGGTAGTGGTCGATCCGGAAGCACGTGAAGCGACGGATCAAATATTTTTCGGTGCTACAGTCGGGTTATTGCGTGGCGATGGCAGTGAACAAACCGTGAAAATCGTTGGTGTTGATGAAATTGATGCCGCAAAAAACAAAATTTCGTGGGTTTCTCCCTTGGCACGTTGTCTGATTAAAGCACGCGAAGGCGATGAAGTGGTGCTTTATGGGCCGGAAGGTGGTGAAGAAATTGAGATTTTATCGGTCGACTATTGCCGCATTGACTGAGGCTGTCTGACAGATCGGTTGGCTATTTCCAACAGCCTAGCATCAAGGCCGTCTGAAATATTCAGATGGCCTTGTCATTATTTGAATGGCACTCATGAAAAATAAAAAAAAATGCCGCACCGATAGGAAATGGTGCGGCCAAATCTCAATAGCCAGAGAGAGTTACATAAAAAATCACAGCAAAAAGGTTAACGTTGACGTGCTTTAAAACGCGGGTTGCTTTTGCAAATCACATACATTTTACCTTTACGGCGTACGATTTGGCAGTCGCTGTGGCGTTTCTTAGCTGTTTTCAGGGAAGATAAAACCTGCATTATTTATCCTTTCTTAAAGAACCCATCATCGATTGGAAACGTTGATGGAACTTGCTGGCGCGACCTTCGGTCGTTACGTTGCGCTGTTTTCCGGTATAAATAGGGTGGGAAGCGGAAGACGTATCCAAAGAAAATAATGGGTATTCGTTACCGTCTTTCCAAACCATGGTTTTACCGTGGGTATTGGCGCATGAACTGATGAGCCAGCCTTCGTTGGTACCGCTGTCGTAGAATAAAACGGTGCGGTAATTATCGGGGTGAATATCGGGTTTCATAAGCTTACTAGAAAAACGTTATAGTATAACATTATATACCTATTTTTCTAAAAGACAAGTTTGTGATCGGCCAAAATTCCAGCATCAAGCCTAATCATCTGTTTTACTTTGAGATTTATTATCATTTCAGACGGCGTAGGCTGGAAATATCCATATCCATTTGTAGAGAATTTGATAAAATACGCTTTCAGACGGCCTTATCAATAGCAAGGCCGTCTGAAATTTTTGAATTGTTTCTGCAGGCCGTATTCGGACGGCTTGTGCTTAAAAGATTGATATGTATAAAGTCATACCGATTATTCATGTGCTGTCTAAGCTCGGCGTGTTGTTTTCGCTGTTGCTGATGGTGCCGACGCTGATGTCGTATTTTTTTCTCGACAGTGCGTTCCCGGCATTTGCACGCACCGCGCTGGTGACAACGTTTTCTTCCTGCACCATCTGGCTGCTGACGCTACGCTATAACCGTGAGTTGCGCCCGCGCGACGGTTTTACGCTGGTGATTATGCTGTGGCTGGCGTTTGCGGTGGTGGCGGCGGTGCCGATTTATTTATATGTGCCACACATGAGTTTTACCGATGCGTTTTTTGAGGCAATGTCGGGTTTAACCACTACGGGGGCAACGGTCATCACCAGCTTGGATACCTTGGCGCCGTCGGTCAATTTTTGGCGGCACATGCTCAACTGGTTGGGCGGTATGGGTATTATCGTGTTGGCGGTGGCGATTTTGCCTATGTTGGGGGTTGGTGGTACGCAGCTTTTCAAGGCGGAAATTCCGGGTTTGGATAAAGAAAGCAAGATGGCGCCGCGGATTTCGCAAGTTGCCAAAAAGTTGTGGGCGCTTATCTTTTAACCACGGTAGCGGCATTTTTTTCCTTGCATTGGGCGGGGATGAGTTGGTTTGATGCCCTTTGCCATGCGATGTCGTCGGTGGCTTTGGGCGGGTTTTCGACACACGATGACAGCATCGCTTATTTCAATTCGATGAAAATCGAATGGACGATTATGTTTTTCACCTTGTTCGGCGGCATTAATTTTGCCAGCCACTTTGCTGCGCTGGGCGGGCGTTCGTTAAAAGTGTATTGGAAAGATGAAGAATGCCGTGTGCTATTACTGGTGATGACCTGCAGCATCATCATGGCCAGCCTGTATTTGTGGCACAAAGAATTTTATCCGTCGTTGGCTGATGCGTTTCGCTTTGTCAGCTTTAACTTTATGTCGATTGGTTTGGCTAGCGGCTTTTCCAATACCGATTTTGCTAAGTGGCCGCTGCTGATTTCGCTATGGATGTTTTTCTTGTCTAACGTATTGGCATGTTCCGGCTCGATGGGCGGCGGTATTAAAAACGTGCGTGGTTTGGTGCTGTTCAAATTCAGCTTGCGCGAAATGATGATTCTGCTGCATCCGCGTGCGGTACGCACAGTGAAGGTCAACAACCGCAGCATTTCCGAGCGTATGGCTCTGACGGTGATGTCGTTTATTTTTGTGTATTTTATGACCGTGGTTTTGTTCAGCTTCTTAATGATGGTCACCGGCTTGGATTTTGTTTCCGCGTTCACGGCGGTAATTGCCTGTATCACCAATGCGGGTCCGGGTTTGGGCGAAGTCGGGCCGGCCCATAATTATGCCAGCTTGAATGATGTGCAAAAGTGGTTGTGTACGATCGTGATGCTGTTGGGGCGCTTGGAAATTTTCACGGTGTTGATTCTGTTTACACCCGCGTATTGGAAGAAATAAGTGTTGGCATAAAACAGGCCGTCTGAAAATCATTTTTCAGACGGCCTGTTGCTTTTAAGCGGATTATTTAACGTATTGCTTCAACAATTCGGCAAAGTCTTTTGCGGTTTCGGGGTGCTTCAGACCATAAGCCAAAGTGGCCTCCAGATAACCTAATTTACTGCCGCAGTCGTAGCGTTTGCCTTCAAAAGCGTGTGCCAACACGAATTCGTGATCCAGCAGGCGGGCGATGGCGTCGGTAAGTTGGATTTCATTGCCTGCACCGCGTGGGAGATTGGTCAGTAAATCAAAAATGCGCGGGGTCAGAATGTAGCGGCCAACCACGGCTAAGTTGGAAGGGGCTTCTTCCGGTTTTGGTTTTTCCACAATATTGGTGATGCGCTGGAAGCTTTTGAGCTGTTCCACTTCGACAATGCCGTATGAACCGGTTTGCGACGGATCGACGGTCTCAACGCCTAATACGCTGTTGCCGCTTCGGTTGTAAATATCGACCATCTGTTTCAATGCGCCTTGCGGTGCGTCAATCAGGTCGTCGGCCAGAATTACGGCAAACGGCTCTTCTCCAACGGCGGCACGGGCGCACAACACGGCATGACCCAAGCCCAAGGCTTCGGCTTGGCGGATATACAGACAAGTGATTTCAGGCGGCAGAATGTCTTTAACATGCGCCAGCAGTTTTTCTTTGTTGCGCTGCTCCAATTCGTTTTCCAGCTCGTAGGCTTTGTCGAAATGGTCTTCAATGCTGCGTTTTTTGCGGCCGGTAATAAACACCATTTCGGTGCAGCCTGCGGCAACGGCTTCTTCCACCGCGTATTGAATCAAAGGCTTATCGACAATCGGCAGCATTTCTTTCGGACTGGCTTTGGTGGCGGGCAAAAAACGTGTGCCCATACCGGCAACGGGGAAAACGGCTTTTTTAATCGGTTTCATGATGTCTCCACAGTTTAAAATTTCGGGTCTCGGCTGTTTGACCCGACAATATCTAAAAATTCATTTTTTTTACGGGTTGAACCAAGTCAGCAATTCGGCTTCGCTGATAACGGCCACACCTAAGGCATGGGCTTTTTCCAGCTTGCTGCCAGCCGCTTCGCCCGCAACCACGAAATCGGTTTTTTTCGACACGCTGCCGGAGACTTTGCCGCCGGCGGCTTCAATCATGGCTTGTGCTTTGTCGCGTTTCAGTGTCGGCAGTGTGCCGGTCAGGACGAATGTTTTGCCGGACAGGCCGCTTGGGCGGGATTCCGTTATTGTATCGGTTTCAGACGGCATATGTTGTAAAAATTGCCGCATGACTGTTAAAAGCGACAAATTGGCCGGAATACTGCGCCATTGCTGCCATTCTGCGGGTAGGGCTTTATCGAGGATTAGGCCGTCCGCGCTTTTTCCGGCCAAATCCCATAGCGCGGCAGCTTTTTTTTCGCTGATTTTGAAACCGGGCAGACGGTTAATCCAGCGTTCGGGGTAACGTATTGAGCCAGCGGCAGGCTGGTGGTTTGCGTTTGCGGCGCAACACCGACGGCCAGTAATTCGTCAATCATGTTTTGCTGCTCGGGTTGGGCGAAAAAGCGGGCAATCGAATGCGCGACCACGCTGCCGATGTCGGGCAAACAAGCTAAAACAGGCTCGGGCGCGTGGCGGACTTTTTCTAAATCGCCAAATGCCTGTGCCAATGATTTGGCTGTGCGTTCGCCAACATGGCGGATGCCCAGTGCGAATAGGAAACGTGCCAAATCAGGCTGTTTGCTGGCTTCGATACCGTCTAGAATATTTTGTGCCCACTTGGTTGGCGATGCTTTTTTACTGCTTTTGAGGCCGTCTGAAAATATTAAAGGGGTTTCAGACGGCATATCTTCTGTATTAGTTTGCGTTTCCGCTTGCTCGGCGTTTTCTTTCATTTTTTGCAAGGTGGCGATGTCCAGACGGTATAAATCGGCAAAATGTCGCACCAAATCCTGCGCCACCAGTTGCTCGATTTGGCGTTGGCCGAGGCCGTCGATGTCCATGGTTTTGCGCGAAGCAAAGTGAATCAAGCCTTGCGCCCGCTGCGCCTGACACAGCATGCCTCCGCTGCAACGTGCCACGGCTTCGCCTTCTTCACGCTCGATGTCGCTGCCGCAAATCGGGCAATGTTCGGGTAGGCGGTATTGTGGGTAGAGCGGTTCGGTGGCAGTAGATGTGTTTTCAGACGGCGTGGCAAACAAATCATCTTGCCGGCTGTCTGAAAGATGATTTTGTGTTTCAATGGTTTGCATCGGCCGGCGGTCGAACACCACGCGTACCACTTCGGGAATCACATCACCCGCGCGACGCACAATCACCGTGTCGCCGATGCGCACGTCTTTGCGCTGCGCTTCGCCTTCGTTGTGCAAGGTGGCATTGGTGACGGTTACGCCGCCGACAAACACCGGCTGCAGACGCGCTACCGGTGTGACGGCGCCGGTGCGGCCGACTTGCACATCAATCGCTTCCACCACGGTCAAAGCTTCTTCGGCAGGGAATTTGTGCGCAATCGCCCAGCGCGGCGCACGTGAAATGAAGCCCAGCGTTTCTTGTTGCGCCAAACTGTTGACCTTGACCACCATGCCGTCGATTTCATACGGCAGGGAAGAGCGTTTTTGCTGCATTTGTTCGTAAAAAGCCAATACTTCGCTGATATTCGGGAAACAGCCGAATTGGCCGTAGGGAAGGCTGAAGCCGAGTTCGCTCAAGTAAGCCAATTCTTGAATGTGTTCTTGCGAAACGAAGCCGCCTTCCTGTTGCGCGATGCCGTAGGCGAAAAAGTGCAGTTTGCGTTGGGCGGTGATTTTGGAATCGAGTTGGCGTAAGCTGCCTGCGGCGGCATTACGCGGATTGGCAAACGTTTTTTGGTTTTGCTCGGTCTGACGTTGGTTGAGTGCGGCAAAATCGGCTTTGAGCATCAACACTTCGCCGCGCACTTCAATCAGTTTCGGCACATTATCGCCGTGTAAGCGCAAGGGAATATTGGCGATGGTTTTCACATTTTGCGTGACATCTTCGCCGTTTGCGCCATCACCGCGTGTAGCGGCTTGCACCAGTACGCCGTTTCGATACAGCAGACTGATGGCTAAGCCGTCGAATTTGGGTTCAATGACATATTCAACCGCCGTACCGTTTAAACCTCCGCGCACGCGTTCATCAAAAGCATACATTTCCTTATGGTCGAACACGCCTTCTTCGTTTTGTGGTGAAAAAGCATTGTTCAGCGATAACATTGGCACGGTATGGCGCACGCTGGCAAAACCATCCAAAGCCGCGCCGCCGACACGCTGGGTCGGGCTGTCGGGCTGTTTCAAATCAGGGTGTGCCGCTTCCAAGGCTTCCAGTTCGCGGAACAGGCGGTCATATTCGGCATCGGGCACCGTCGGCGCATCGAGTGTGTAGTATTCGTAGGCGTAGCGGTTGAGTAGGGTGGTCAGGTTTTTGATTTTTTGTTCGGTTGCGTTCATGGTTGAAAATGTTCAGACGGCCTTTGAATGATGGTAAAACAGGCCGTATGAAAAAAACATAAAATAGATAGATGGATTTTACCTGAAAAAAGCGGATACGCTGTGATACGTATCCGCTTTTTTTGGGGAAATAGCTTTATGAGAACAAACGCAGCGATTGTTTGCTGCCGGGCTTGATGCCCACTTTCAGCATTTCTTCCTGGCGCGCCAATACATAATTGCGCACGTCTTTCAGCCAAGGGGTAGACACTTCTTCCATTTTGTCGTTAACCAAGTCCAAGCTCAACTGGCCGGACAGTTTAACCGCCAAGTCCATAAACAGGTCGAAGGTTTTTTCACCGGCCGGAATGTGCGGAATGTCGAACAGCATGCTGAAGCCACGGTAGGCTTGGTTGTTCAGCAAGGCGCCGGTAAACGGTGAATTGTCGAGCGATGCCAAGACAAACATCGGATTGCCGTTTTCATCAGGGTAATGGAACGTGCCGTCTTCAGCCAAATTGAAACCCACGCCTTCAACAGCCGAGCGCAATTCCAAGCCGCTGATGCTGGAGCGTGATACCAAATGGATGGCAATGGTTTGGTCGACACGTTCGCAGAAGCTGTCGAGTGCTTGGGCAACTTCGACAAAAGCCGGCAAATCGGTGTAGCGTACGTGGCCACCTACCAATTGGGCAAAGGCAGCAACTTGTTGGTTGAATTGGCCCAATTCTTCCGGCAAAGCCAAGCCATTGCGGCTGACGGCTTGCAGGCCCATCACAAAGCCTTGGTAATACACGCCCGGAATCGGCTCGGCCACTTGGAAGCGGTCGTCCATGGTACAACCGATGATTTGGAAACGGTGTCGGTTAGACAAGCGCGGCAGGGCATGCAATTCTTGCGCTTCATTCAAAGCAATATAGGCCAGATAGTCAAAGCGCGGGTCGAACCAAGGCAGCTCAACTTGTACCAATTCATCCAAGTTCACCAAATTGCCGTGTTGTGTGGCAGAAGTGGTTTGGGTGTTGATTTCATTGTTTAGACCAATCACCGTGTGATGAACCGGCTCGTCAGTGAAATCGTCCTCCATCGCGAGCTCGATGTCGGTTTTGATGGCTGAGGGTTTCGCCAATTTGGCTTTGGCGGCATAAATTTCATCTTGCTCTTGCAGGTTGCGCAAAGCAGCGTCTTCGGCTTTTTTTTGCTTTTTCAACAACAAACCGTGGCCGCCGGATTCTTTGCCGTCGCGCACATGGCTGGTTTTGCTGGCCAGCAGTGCATCTTTATCGGAATGGCCGAATTGCTCGCGCACTTGTTTGCGGTATTGGTTTTCTTGATACATATTGTAGGCAATCACGGCCAAAATAATGGCCAGGCCTAAAACGATAATAATCATGGTGGGCACTCTTGGGGAAAGAAATTTCTGGAGTGGCGCAATGCCGGATTCGAACCGCAATCGGGACATCACGGTAATGTTCGGATTATAACGAAATTTAACTGTTCTGACAGCATTAAGCATAAAACCGGCGGCAACTTTGCTTCAGGCCGTCTGAAAAAGTCAACGCTCTACCGGAAAACCTGCTTTGATTAAGCGTGGCCAGTCGAAAAAATGGCCGGGGTCGGTTTTGCGGCCGGGGGCGATATCCTGATGGCCGGTAATGGCTGTGATGGGGTATTGCGCTTGTAATGCGTTTAACAGATGGTGCAAGGTTTGGTATTGCGCTTCGGCAAAAGGCTCGAAATCGCAGCCTTCCATTTCTATGCCGATGGAAAACAGATTGCATTTTTCATGCCTTTGGAATGACGACACGCCGGCATGGTAAGCCATGTCGTCGCAGGAAACAAATTGCACCGCTTCGCCTTCGCGGGTGATGAAAAAGTGACTGGATACCCGCAAAGCGTGAATCACGCTGAAAAACGGATGTTGCTGCGGTTGGATTTGGTTGGTAAACAGCTTTTCTACTGCGCCGTTGCCGTATTCAAACGGAGGCAGGGAAATATTGTGCAGTACCACCAGAGAGATTTTTTCACTGGCAGGGCGGGCTTCAAAATTGGGCGAATAGGCTTGGCGGGCAGCCGACCAGCGCCCTTGTTGCCAAGAAGATGCAAAATTCATGTTTCAGACGGCCTTTAATATAATACTTTTATTCGATTATTCGACAAATGCTGCGTTAAGTGTAAATCTTCGGCAAAGACAGCGCATTCGGTTATACTGTCGCCCGATTAAACTTGATGGCACATCCTACCATGTTGAATAAATTGTTGAAATGGCTGCTGGTGTTTTTTCTGGCCGTGATGGCGGCGGTAGCGGCATTGTTGTTCGTACCAAAAGACAACGGTAAAACCTACCGCGTGAAAGTTGCTAAAAACCAAGGCATTTCGTCGGTGAGCCGCAAATTGGCTGATGACGGGCTGATTTACAACCGTCATGTATTGATGTTGGCCGCGTATGCAACCGGTATGCACAATCAGTTAAAAGCAGGCACTTACCGCATGCCGGCCAAAGCATCGGCGTGGGATGTGTTGCAAAAATTACGCAGTGGCCGTCCCGATACCGTGAGCGTGAAAATTGTAGAAGGTATGCGTTTTGCCACCATGCGCAAAATCATCAATGAAACCGAAAGCATTCAGCACGACACCGCCCAATGGAGCGATGAAAAGCTGATGGCCGAAATCGCGCCCGACGCTTTAAATTCAAACCCTGAAGGCCAGTTTTTCCCCGACAGCTATGAAATCGATGCCGACAGCAGCGATATTCAGATTTACCGTTTGGCCTATAAAACCATGCAGCGCGAACTCAGCGCCGCGTGGGACGAGCGTCAGAGCGGGCTGCCGTATAAAAATCCGTATGAATTGCTGATTATGGCCAGCATTATTGAAAAAGAAACCGGCCATCCGGCCGACCGTGCGCATGTGTCGTCGGTGTTTAAAAACCGCTTGGCCATCGGTATGCGCCTGCAAACCGACCCGACCGTGATTTACGGCATGGGTAGCGCCTATCAAGGGCGCATCCGAAAAGCCGATTTGCAACGCGATACCCCTACAACACCTACACCCGCGCAGGCCTCACGCCAACCCCGATTGCCTTGCCGGGCAAGGCGGCACTGGAAGCTGCCGCGCATCCTTCGACCGAAAAATACCTCTATTTCGTGTCAAAAATGGACGGTAGCGGCTTGAGCCAGTTCAGTCATACTTTGGATGAACACAATGCCGCTGTGCGCAAGTATATTTTGAAAAAGTAAGACCCGTATGAATAAAAGGCCGTCTGAAAATACAATAATATTGTAAAATTTCAGATGGCCTGAGGTGTAGGAAATTGTCGGGTTGTTTACACTTTTTATGCAAAACAGCTTTTATTTTCTGCCTAAATGATTGTTTTAGGATTGTTGAGCATTATCAAGAACCATGCGGCGTTGCCGTGCCTTTCGGCATTCTTGACAATACTCGAAAATCCCAAAATGAGTCTTCAAGCAAAAAAGCAAAAGTGTAAACAGCGCTAGGATTTTCTACACCTGAGACCTTTGCAAAACCCTAAGGTTGAGTGCAGTTCGCAGTTATAGCGGCACAGAAAGCGCAGACCTATCATTTAGACAGGCAAGCTTTCGGGCAGCGCATAACGAAGAAATGTGCCAAAGATAGGGTTTTGCAAAGGTCTCGGCTTATTATGTAAGCTATTTAGATTTAAGGAATTCCATGAACGCGCAATTCATTACGCTCGACGGTATAGACGGTGCCGGAAAATCAACCAACTTGGCGGTGATACAGGCATGGTTTGACGAACGCCGATTGCCGGTGGTTTTTACACGCGAGCCGGGCGGTACGGCGATGGGCGAAGCCTTGCGTGAACTGTTGCTTAATCCGCAAACCCAAGTCAGCCTGCGGGCAGAAACATTATTGATGTTCGTAGCGCGGCAGCAGCATCTTGAGTCGGTTATCCGTCCGGCTCTGGATGAGGGCATCCATGTGGTATCCGACCGCTTCACCGATGCAACGTTTGCCTATCAGGGCGGCGGTCGCGGGGTGCCGTTGGCAGATATTGAAATTTTGGAACAGTGGGTACAGCAGGGGCAGCATCCTGATTTGACGCTGCTGCTGGATGTGCCGTTGGATGTATCGATGGCGCGTATTGCTCAAGCACGGCAGAAAGATCGTTTCGAGCAGGAGCAGGCGGATTTTTTTATGCGGGTGCGTGAGGCGTATTTGAACCGCGCCGCTGCCGCACCACAGCGTTATGCTGTAATCGACAGCAACCGCGAACGTGAGTTGGTCAAGCAGGATATCGAGGCCGCATTAAGCCGTCATTTCGGGATTTAATTCAAAAATAAACAAAAGGCCGTCTGAAAAACAAGATTGACATTTTTCAGACGGCTTTCCTTGCTTTTTATCAAATACTTTCCTGTTGCTGATAAAAATAATCAAATTAACGGTATGCCCAATCAGGGTTGCATGTTAGAATTACGCCCGATTACATCAGCTTGAAATTATCGAGTTTGTTGCTTTTGTATCTTACCGCCTGACCGATTTTCAGACGGCATACACTCTTCACAGCATAAATTATTGCAACAGGATTAGCACAATGGAAAATACATTAAAAGATGCAGCACTGAAATTCCACGAATTTCCCGTTCCGGGTAAAGTATCCGTTACCCGACAAAATCTCTGAGCACTTCGGAAGATTTGGCATTGGCCTACTCTCCAGGTGTTGCATTCCCTTGTTTGGAAATCGAAGCCGACCCTCAAGCCGCTTACAAATACACCGCCAAAGGCAATTTGGTTGCCGTGATTTCCAACGGTACCGCCGTTTTGGGTTTGGGCAACATCGGCGCACTGGCCGGTAAGCCTGTGATGGAAGGCAAAGGCGTATTGTTTAAAAAATTCGCCGGCGTGGATGTATTCGATATTGAAATCGACGAAAAAGACCCACAAAAATTAGTCGACATCATCGCTGCATTGGAGCCGACTTTCGGCGGCATCAACTTGGAAGATATTAAAGCCCCGAGTGCTTCTACATCGAACGAGAATTGCGCAAACGCTGCAAAATTCCGGTATTCCACGACGACCAACACGGCACCGCCATCATTACCGCTGCCGCCGTATTGAACGCTTTGCGCCACACCGGCCGCGACATCAGCGAATCCACTTTGGTATGTTCCGGCGCAGGTGCCGCTGCGATTGCGTGTTTGAACCAATTGTTGGCAGTCGGCCTGAAACGTGAAAACGTGACCGTGTGCGACTCTAAAGGGGTGATTTACCAAACCCGTGAAGATAAAGACCGCATGGACGAATCGAAAAAATTCTACGCGGTAGAAGACAACGGCTCACGCAACTTGGCCGATGCCGTAAAAGGCAAAGACATCTTCTTGGGTTTGTCCGGCGCGAATGTATTGACTCCTGAAATGCTGTTGACCATGAACGACAAACCAATCGTGTTTGCCATGGCGAATCCGAATCCTGAAATCATGCCGCCATTGGCGAAGGAAACCCGCCCGGACGTGGTCATCGGTACCGGACGTTCCGACTTCCCGAACCAAGTGAATAATGTATTGTGTTTCCCATTTATCTTCCGTGGCGCATTGGATTGCGGTGCAACCACCATCAATGAAGAAATGAAACTGGCTTGCGTATACGCTTTGGCTGATTTGGCGATGGAAGAAGTAACCGAAGAAGTCACTGCTGCTTACGGCAAGAAATTTGAATTCGGTGCGGATTACCTGATTCCAACCCCATTCGATTCACGTCTGTTGCCACGCGTAGCCGCTGCTACTGCCAAAGCAGCGATGGAAAGCGGTGTAGCGACCCGTCCGATTACCGATTTGGACGCTTACCAGGCCAAATTGAGCGAATGGAAGCTGTAAGTTTTGAATTCATCGGGCAATTTGCCTGATTGAATCAAAACCCTAAAACACAGGCCGTCTGAAACATTCAGACGGCCTTGATTATGTCAATAAGCCCCATTTATTTCGGTTTGCGGTACATATCGTGACATGATTTGCAGCTGGCGCCCACCTCGCCGTAAGCGGCTTTAATGGTTTCCAAGTTGCCGCCTTGAGCCGCTTGGTTGAGTTTGGCCACGGCGGCATGGAATTTTTCTTCTTCGGCTTTGAATTTGGCTTCATCTTGCCAAATAGCCGGCAGCGCATCGCCATTGCCTTGCGGGTCGGATTGGAAATGTTCAAATGGTTTTTTGCTGCTTTCGGCAAATTTGGCGGCGTTGGCTTTAAAGGTCTCGACAACGTAGGTTTCTTCGCCTTTCACCATTTTGCCCATGCTCATGAATTCCGGCATCATCAATTTGAACGCGGCGGTGCGTTCTTCCGAAATATGGCCTTTGGGCTCGGCAGGTGCGCCGCCGCAGGCGTAAAGAGCAAAAGCGGTAGCCGCAAAAATCAGGGAAGTTTTGATTTTCATGGTGTGTCCTTGTGGTATGATTGTGTTGATGAAAGACGGTGAGGTCGAGACCTTTGCAAACTCCCCATCTTTGGCACATTTCTTCGTTACGCTGCCCGAAAGCTTGCCTATCTAGATGATATGTCTGCGCTTTCTGCGCTGCTATAACTTTGAACTGTATTCAAATCCGGGGTTTTGCAAAGGTCTCAGGCCGTCTGAAAAATAAAAGGATGCAATCATACCTGAAACCGTGTGAAAAATGAAAGGAAACAGTATGGCGATTTTGATTACCGGCGCTTCGGCCGGATTCGGCGAAGCGATGTGCCGCAGCTTTGTGGCGGCGGGCTACCATGTTATTGGTGCGGC
This sequence comes from Neisseria weixii, assembly GCF_002327085.1. Taxonomy (GTDB): domain Bacteria; phylum Pseudomonadota; class Gammaproteobacteria; order Burkholderiales; family Neisseriaceae; genus Neisseria; species Neisseria weixii. The sequence continues at coordinate 643,071 of NZ_CP023429.1, forward strand.
GCGCCGTTTGGATAAATTACAGGCATTGGCCGATGAATTGGGCGGCCAGTTTTACGCGCTGGAAATGGACGTGTCCAAAACCGAATCCATCCGTAATGCGCTCGACAGCCTGCCGGAAAATTTCAGCGAAATCGACTGCTTGATTAATAATGCCGGTTTGGCCTTGGGCTTGGACAATGCCGACAAAGCCGATTTCGGCGATTGGGAAACCATGATTCAAACCAACATCGTCGGCCTGACTTTTCTCACGCGCCAAGTGTTGCCGCAGATGGTGGAACGCAATCAGGGCTACATCATGAATTTAGGTTCGATTGCGGGCACATACCCTTATCCGGGCGGCAATGTGTATGGCGCGACCAAAGCATTTGTGCGCCAATTCAGTCTGAATCTGCGCGCAGATTTGGCGGGTAAAAACATCCGCGTCACCAACATCGAACCGGGCCTGTGCGGCGATACCGAGTTTTCCAATGTGCGCTTTAAAGGCGATGACGAACGCGCAGCCGATTTATATAAAAACGTGCAGTTTATCCGCCCGCAAGACATTGCCGACACCGCTTTGTGGCTGTATCAGCGTCCGGCGCACATGAACGTCAACGCCATTGAAATCATGCCGGTGGCGCAAACGTTCAACCCGCTCAAAGTCACCAAAGACGAAACCACTGCTGTGGCGGTGGCCGAAGAGAGCTTCGAGAAACAAAGCACCTCATTATTCGGCAGAATCAAATCATGGTTTAAATAAGTCTTTCTTACAGGCCGTCTGAAAGCAGCATAAGGCTTTCAGACGGCCTTGATGTATCTGAATATAGACAAACACGTTATAATAAGACCATCTGAAAAGGCCATCTGAAAGCCCCTTAATGAATCCTTTGAAACAGAAAATTTTAGAACAAGCCCGCATTGACGGCGCGCAGGTAACCGCTTTACGCGAGCAGGTGCTGGATATCGTGTTGCAGCAAACCGGCGTCATTAAGGCCTACAATGTTTTGTCGCTGATGCAGCAGCAAAGCGAAGGTGTGGTTGCGCCGCCTACCGCCTACCGTGCTTTAGATTTTTGGGCGGAGCAGGGCGTGTTGCACAAAGTGGCTGCGGTGAATGGTTATGTATTGTGCAGCCACGCGCAGCATGAGTGCGGCGAGCATTGCCATGATGACGAAGAAATCGCCACCCACCATAGCGCGTTTATTCTGGTGTGCACCGAGTGCGGTGCGGTTGATGAGCAAACCTTGAGCCAAGAATGGACGGCCTTACGTGCCGGCGTGGCCGAAAGCGGCTTTGCGTTGAAAGAAGAACACGTTGTTTTAACAGGAATCTGCAAGAAATGTCAGTAAAGAAAACCAAAGTCCACCTGATTTCCGGCTTCTTGGGTACCGGCAAAACCACCGCGCTCAAAAGTCTGATGGCGCAAAAAGACCCGAATGAAAAATGGGTGATTATCGTCAACGAATTCGGCGAAATCGGTATTGACGGCGCGGTATTGAGTGACGACGGTATTCCCGTGGCCGAAATCGCCGGCGGTTGTTTGTGTTGTACTGCCGGCGCACAAATGGGCAGCACCGTGCAAAAAATGCTGCGCGATGCCGAACCCGACCGACTGATGATTGAAGCCAGCGGTTTGGCACACGCCGCCAGCGTGATTGATGAGCTCAAAGCCCCGCCGTTGAAAGACTTGGTAGAAATCGCCGCCGTGTTTACCGTGGTCGATCCACGCCAATTCATCGACCTGAATTACGCCAACCAAGCCTTGTATAAAGACCAAATCGGCGTGTGCGATGTGCTGGTGGCCAGCAAAACCGGTTTGTGTACGCCCGAGCAAATGGCCGAATTTCACGACAAAGCATCTAAATTGTTCCCGCCGAAAGCCAAAGTGGTTGAAGTGCAAAATGCCCAGCTTGATATCCAATGGCTGGATATTCCGGTGGTCGAAAAATCACGCTACCGCATCAAAGCCTTGCCCGACAACACCATGGGTTTCCAATCCGAAGGCTTCACTTTCCCTGCCAGTAAAGAATTCGACGGCGAACGCCTGACCCATTTTTTCAACGACCTGCCGAAAATGACCGAAGGCTTAGTGCGCGCCAAAGGCGTGTTCCAAGTGCTCGGCACATGGGTGTGGCTCAACTGGGTAGACGGCCAATGGGGCGCGAACCAAGTTTCATGGCGGCGCGATTCGCGGTTTGAGCTGATTGCCAAATCGTTTGACGCGGATTTGATTCAGCAGAAATTGAATGAAGCGATGGAAAAATAATGTTACTAGGAAAATAAAAGAGAAGCATTTGTTCAAAACTACAAGTTTTTTTCCCAATAGGGATGCTGGCAGGTGTTGTTATTGTAGTGAGTTCTAAATATAAAGCTGTTAGCGTGAATTTAGATGCATTATTTGGAGCTTTTGTCAGCCCTGTTGCAATATTCATATTTTTATCAATGATATTTTTTATTAAGTTTTTCCGGCAGATTCCTTGGTTAATTAATCATGTTAATTTTATAAACAATTATGAAAATAAAATAATATCAGAGTTGAGAGACTTAATTCTTATAGTGTTGTCTTTTCTTGCGGGAGTTACGGTATTTTCATTGTTATATGACCCGAATAATCAGGAAGGCAGCTATGGTGTATTATCCTCATTTTTGTTTGTGGGACTTTATGTTGCAATATTTAATGGGTTAATATCTGGGTGGTTTGAGAAATTTGCTCAAGAAAAAATGAAAATTCAGCCAATCTGGTTAAAGGCAATTTTGTTTGTCTGTTCATTGGTAGTATTAATCGTAAATATAACTAGTTCTAATTTTTCCAATTAAGGCCATTAGCTGAAAAACAATGATATCGTTTGAAAATAATTTTGCTTTAGCTTCGTAGAAACTTTGTTTTCAGACGGCCTCAACACTCAAGAAAGCAAATCCCATGTGGCGTTATATTTTCCAACGCTTGTTACTGTTAATCCCCACGCTGCTCGGTATTCTGGCGGTAACGTTTGCGATTATCCAATTCGTGCCCGGCGGGCCGGTGGAGCAGATGGTGCAGCAGCTGACCCAAAGTGCGGCGGTGGGCGAGGCGGGTAGCGGTGCCGTGAATATGATGAAACCGGGCAACTTGAGCGCCGATGACATAGCGGCGTTGAATGCGCTTTACGGGTTTGACAAGCCGCCGTTGACGCGTTTTGTTGAGATGGTCGGGCGCTTTGTCCGATTTGATTTGGGCGAGAGTTTTTTTCATCATCAAACCGTGTTTGAATTGGTGAAAGAAAAAATGCCCGTTTCGATGAGCTTGGGGCTGTGGACGTTTTTCCTGACCTATCTGATTTGCATTCCGCTCGGTATTGCCAAGGCGGTGCGCGACGGCAGCCGCTTTGATATGTTCACCGGCATGGTGGTGTTGGCCGGCTACACGATTCCGCCGTTCGTGTTGGGCTTGGTATTGCTGGTGTTGTTCGGCGGCGGCAGCTTTTTCTCATGGTTTCCGCAGGGCGGTTTGGTGAGCGATGACTGGGAAAATTTAAGCACGTTTGCCAAAATCAAAGATTATCTGTGGCACATGGCCTTGCCGGTTACCGCTTCGGTGGCGGGTAATCTGGCGGTGATGACGGTGTTGACCAAAAACGTATTCCTTGAAGAAATCCGCCGTCAGTATGTCTATACCGCCCGCGCCAAGGGTTTGCCCGAACGGCAGATTTTGTGGAAACACGTGTTCCGCAACGCCATGATTCCGCTGATTACCGGTTTTCCGGCCGCCTTTATCGGCGCGTTTTTCACCGGCAGCCTGCTGATTGAAACGCTGTTTTCGCTCGACGGGCTGGGTTTGTTGTCATACGAAGCGGTGATGAAGCGCGATTACCCGGTGGTGATGGGCACGCTGTATGTGTTCACGCTGATGGGGCTGCTGGCGAAATTGTTGTCGGATATTTCCTATTCGTGGGTCGATCCGCGCATTCATTTTGGCGGGCAGAAGTAGGCCGTCTGAAAGATTTGAGGATAAAACAATGAAAAGTTTGAAAGAGATTAAACAATCAAGCAGTCGCCATTATAAAAGTGAAGCCAATAAAGTGGTGGATATTGCCCTGCAAAATGATGAAGCCGGCAAACGTTTGGTTCTGCACAGTGCCAACGCGTGATTGCGGCACACAAAAACGAATTAGAAAAGCTGGCATATAAATGAAGGGAATTAATGTTGGTTTTGTGGTGGCTGTGCACGATGAAATTATCCGGCAAACCGGGGGTAGGGCGTGCCGGTGTTCATTTTGAACGTCTGGAAAGTGCTCGGCAGAATCGATTAGCAGATTTATTACAACCAAATCGAAAATATTTATGAAATTGCCGCTCGGTATGGCATTGTTCTAGCGAAAGGCCATGCATTTGTTGACGGTAATAAACGTACCGGCTTGGCTACCATGCTCACCTTTTTGGAAATTCAAGGTGTGGGTATTCAATACGATACCGGTTTGGATGATTTGATGGCGGAGCATGTAGCCGAATTCCTATATCAATTGACACTATAAAACCTTTCAGACGGCCTCAACAAAACACAACGATGAAGACACTCTCTCACAATCCCACATGGCAGGCTTTTAAGCAGCACAAACGCGGCTGGTTGGCATTGCGCGTGCTGGCGGTGCTGTTTGCCGTGGCACTGGCCGCGCCGCTGTGGAGCAACGACAAGCCGCTGTGGATTCGGTATCAGGGCAAAACCTATTTTCCGCTCATCAATACCTATCACGAAACCGAATTCGGCGGCGATTTTGACACGCCTGCCGATTATCTCGACCCTTTAATCCGTCAAAACATCACGTCCGACGGCAATTTTGCTCTGTATCTGCCCAATCCTTACGCCGCCAATACCTTAAATGATTTCGACACCCAACCCGATCCGGCAAGGCCGTCTGAACGGCATTGGCTGGGCACGGATGACCGCGGCCGCGATGTGCTGGCGCGTTTGGTGTATGGTTTCCGCGATTCGCTGCTGTTTGCGCTGGCCTTGACCGCCGTGACCACGTTTATCGGCGTGGTGATGGGCGCGGTGCAAGGTTATTTCGGCGGCAAAACCGATTTGCTGATTCAGCGCTTTTTGGAAATTTGGGGCGGCCTGCCCGAGCTTTATCTGCTGATTATTTTGTCGTCGTTTTTTAATCCGAGCTTGCTGATTTTATTGCTGCTGTTGTCGCTGTTCGGCTGGATGGGGCTGTCGGACTATGTGCGCGCCGAATTTTTGAAAAACCGTCAGGCCGATTATGTGTTGGCGGCAAAAAGCATGGGCGTGGGCAACGGCACGATTATGTGGCGGCACATTCTGCCCAACAGCCTCACGCCGGTGTTGGCGTTTTTGCCGTTCCGCATTTCCGGTGCGGTGTTGGCTTTAACCAGCTTGGACTTTTTGGGGCTGGGCGTACCCGCTTCGCAAGCCAGCTTGGGCGAGCTGTTGGCGCAGGGCAAAGACAATCTCGATGCATGGTGGATAGGCTTGTCGGCAGTCGGCGCGTTGACGGTGATGTTGCTGCTGTTGGTGATGGTGGGCGAAGGCTTGCGCCATGCATTTGACGTGCGGGCGCGGAATTGATTTCAGACGGCCTGACAATGAAAGGGGAATGTACAATGACAACTTATGAAGAAATGACTCTAAAGGCAATTGAATTGTTACCTGAAACCGAATCTTATGAATCAGCATGGCTAAATGCGGCAAGAATTTGTAATAAGAGCGTATCTGTGCAGAAAAAGGGATGCCCTGAAAATGCATTTCCAGGATTGGCTGAATCCGGCTTGATTAAAAATGTTCCTGCAAAATTTAGCCATCAGCCTCAATCCCGAAATGCTCAATATGCCATAAAAGCTGTGAAACTATTAAAGCAAAAGCCTTGTTTGGCGGAGAATAAAAAGAGGTTGTGGAATGCGGTGATAGAAGAGTCTAAAGAGCATAACGGGCGGATGGGTGTTGTTTTAGCATTGTGGAATAAAGGCTTGATTATTTGATAAAGCCGTCTGAAAACATACAATCAAATTTTTACAACCGCAGCCTTACCTTCCGCATTCCTATTCTATACAATGCGCATTTACACGCCGTTTGGCTGTGTGGGGAAATGAAGCCGCTTTAACAAGAAACTTTTACTTTATGAATTACCGCTACAATAATTTTTACCAAATGCTGGTGTCGGCGAACCGCCAATCCGCCAAACAGACCGCTATTTTCAACGACGAAAAAAAAATCACTTACGGACAATTCAAGCAGCAGGTCGACGCGGTGGCCGCTTATCTGCAAAGCATTGATGTGAAGTTCGGCGATAAAGTGGCGCTGGCCGTATCGAATTCGCCCGAATTCATCGTGGCTTACTTTGCCGTTACGGCGTTGGGCGCGGTGGCTGTGCCGATGAATACGTTTTTGAAAAACGACGAATTTGCCTATATTCTCAATGATTGCGGTGCCAAGTTTCTATTTGCTTCAGACGGCCTGAAAGAAGTCAAAGGCTTGGAAGACAAAACCAAGCTGGAGAAAACCATTTGGATCGGCGATAAGCCGTTGGCCGATAAAAAACACGCCCATTTTGCGGCGGCTTTGTCGTTTCCGGAAAAGCCGGATTTAAGCCGTCAGCCGGCCATTGATGATTTGGCACACATTATCTATACGTCGGGCACCACCGGCCATCCGAAAGGTGCGCTGATTACCTATAAAAACCTGTTTTCCAACCTGCAAGACGTGGAGCAGGTGTTTCGGATTTCGCGCAAAGACCGCTTTGTCGTGTTCCTGCCGATGTTCCACAGCTTCACGCTGACGGCGATGGTGCTGCTGCCGATTTACATGGCCTGCTCGATTATTTTGGTGAAATCGGTGTTTCCGTTTTCCAATGTGTTGAAACAGGTTTTGTTCAAACGCGCGACCATTTTCTTGGGTGTGCCGGCGATTTACACCGCAATGGGTAAGGCGAAGATTCCGTGGTATTTCCGCTGGTTCAACCGTGTGCGCCTGTTTGTCAGCGGCGGTGCGCCTTTGGCTGAACAAACGATTTTGGATTTCAAGGCCAAGTTCCCCAAAGCCAAGCTGATTGAAGGCTATGGTTTGAGCGAGTGTTCGCCGGTGGTCTCCGTCAACACCTTGGAGCAGCAAAAAGTCGGCAGTGTGGGCAAACCACTACCGGGTTACCAAGTCAAAGCGGTTGACGACGAATTGATGGAAGTAGAAAAAGGCGGCGTGGGCGAACTCATCGTCAAAAGCGATGCGGTGATGCAAGGCTATCTGAATATGCCGGGCGCGACCGACGAAGCGATTGTCAACGGTTGGCTGCGTACGGGTGATTTGGTGCAGATTGACGATGACGGCTTTATTTTCATTGTCGACCGCAAAAAAGATTTGATTATTTCCAAAGGCCAAAACATTTATCCGCGCGAGATTGAAGAAGCGCTGTATAAAATGGACGCGGTGGAAGCGGCGGCGGTGATTGGCGTGAAAGACCAATATGCCGATGAAGAAATCGTCGCTTTTGTGCAGGTCAAAGACAACATGATGCTGGATGAAAAAGAAGTGCGCGCTTATTTGCGCAAAAATCTGGCGAATTTTAAAGTGCCCAAGCACATTTATTTTAAAGACGGGCTGCCGAAAAACGCCACCGGAAAGGTGTTGAAACGCGTGTTGAAACAGCAGCTGAAAGAAGAGCAATCGGCCTCATAAGGCCGTCTGAAAAGCGTGGTTGGCCAATCACGCTTTTATGCTATGGAATCCATCATGACCCCGATTTTACACATCGAAAACCTCTATGCTTCGTTCCCGGGCAAGCAGGTGTTGTACGACATCAACCTTACCGTGCAAGCCGGGCGAAAGCTGGCGGTTGTCGGCGAGAGCGGCAGCGGCAAAACCGTGTTGGCGCAGGGGATGATGCGGCTGAATCCGGCGGTGTCGTTAACAGGCCGTCTGAAATTTGAAGACACGGATTTGTTGACGCTGCCTGAGCGCAGTCTGCAAAAGCTGCGCGGCCGCGACATCGGCATGGTGTTCCAAGAGCCGATGACGGCCTTAAACCCTGTGATGCGTGTGGGCAGGCAGATTGCCGAAGTATTGATGCTGCATTTGGGCCTGACCGCCAAACAAGCATGGGCGCGCGCCGTCGGGCTTTTGTGTGAAACCGGCATTCGGCAGCCCGAAGAAAAAGCCCTTGCCTATCCGTTTCAATTATCGGGTGGGCAGCGGCAGCGGGCGATGATTGCGATGGCGGTGGCCGCGGAGCCGAAATTGCTGATTGCCGACGAACCGACCACTGCGCTGGATGTGGCGGTGCAGGCGCAAATTCTCGATTTGCTGTCGCGTTTGCAACAGGCACGCGGTATGACCTTGGTGTACATCAGCCACGATTTGAATTTGGTGCGCCGCTTTGCCGATGACGTGGTGGTGATGCAGCATGGCCGTATTGTCGAGCAAGGCAGCGTGGAAGACGTGTTCAGACGGCCTCAACACGAATACACCAAGATGCTGCTCAATGCCGGCGCGGTGCGGCAGGCGGTGGATTTGCCGCAAAATCCTGCGACTGTGTTAGAAGGTGAAGCCATCAGCGTATCGGTAAAAGAGCAGGCCGGTTGGTTTAAAAAACGCCGCAAAATTCTGCTGCAACCCTTAGATTTTCATTTGAAAGCGGGTGAAACCTTGGGCATCATCGGCGAGAGCGGCAGCGGCAAAACCACCTTGGCCAAAGCGGTGATGAATTTGACGGATGCGGAAGGCCGTCTGCAAATCAACGGCCAAGCATGGCGGCCCGAATTACGCCGGGAAATCCAAATGGTGTTTCAAGACCCGTTCGGCGCATTCAATCCGCGTATGAATGTGTTCGACATCGTTGCCGAAGGCTTGCGCGTACACGAGCCGCAGTTGAGCCGCGAAGCCATGCGCGAGAGAGTAGCGGAAACCTTGCGCCAAGTCGGTTTGCCTGAAGACGTGATGACGCGTTATCCGCATGCGTTTTCCGGCGGCCAACGCCAACGGCTTGCCATTGCCCGCGCGATTATCGTGCGTCCGAAAATTTTGGTGCTGGACGAGCCGACCAGCGCGCTTGATGTACAATGGCAGCAACAGATTTTGGCTTTGCTGGCCGATTTGCAGCGTCAGCACGGCTTGAGCCTCATCATCATCAGCCATGATTTGGCGGTGATTCGCGCACTTTCGCACCGCGTAATGGTGTTGAAAGACGGGCAGATTGTCGAAGAGGGGATTTGGATGCCGTGTTTGCAAATCCTCATGCCGCGTATACGCAAAATCTATTGTTGCACGCAGGGGCTTGAAATTTTCCGCCATTAGCCCTATTCTGCCAATATACAAAAAACCTGAACTGAAAGGATAACACTATGAGCAGCGAACTGATTGTACACACTACTGATGCCAACTTCGAACAAGACGTTTTAAAATCAGACGTGCCGGTATTGTTGGATTTCTGGGCATCATGGTGCGGCCCTTGCAAAATGATTGCCCCGATTTTGGACGATGTTGCCGCCGAATACCAAGGTAAAGTGAAAGTCGTGAAAATCAACATCGACGACAACCAAAATACCCCGAACCAATTCGGCGTGCGCGGTATCCCGACTTTGATGGTTTTCAAAGACGGTCAAAACGTGGCCACTAAAGTAGGTGCATTGGCAAAAGGCCAATTGACTGCATTCTTGGATGCGTCTATCGCTTAAATCTTTGAACGAATAAAAAAGGCCGTCTGAAACCTTGTGGTTTCAGACGGCCTTTTGCTGCGGAAAAGATATAGGCAGAATGTTTAGACAAGTAAGATCTTTGCAAAATCTTCATTATTGGCACATTTCTTCGTTATGCGCTGCCCGAAAGCTTGCCTGTCTAAGTGATATGTCTGCGCTTTCTGTGCTGTTCTAACTTCGAACTGTGCCAATAATGAAGATTTTGCAAAGGTCTCACGCTGTCAGCAAACTGTGGAAAAGTAGGATTGGTCTTTGAAAGATAGACGAAAAATCAAATTGATTGAAATTTAAGCGGCTTGGTGATATTAAGAACAAGGCCGTCTGAAACAGAAAACACACAGTTCACATCATCAAAGCTGTGCGCAGCCTGTGTATAAATTGCCTTTTTTATTGATAGATAAACGAAAAATAATGCTGCTTAAAATTTAAGCGAAGATTAAGCTTAATCACAGCACGACAAGCGAGAATTGTGTGCAGTCTGTTGATAACTCATCTATCTTTATGAAATCTAAACATAAAAATGTGTTGCTTAAAAATTGGGCAAATGAGGGCAGCGGTTGCAGACGGCCTGCGCTATAATTTCATTATCGGTTGGCAAATAAAGGAACATCATGCACACATTATCGGCAGAAGTGCGCTTGGCGCAGGCTAAAGCACGGTTACGTCGCAGCCGCCGCTGGGCAACCGGCCTGCTGCTGGCCGCTTGCGTGTTGTTTGTGCTGTCCACACTGTATCTCAAGCATTATCCTTGGTTGGCGTATGTGAAAGCCTTTTCCGAAGCAGCGATGGTCGGTGCGCTGGCCGATTGGTTTGCCGTAACTGCGTTGTTCAGACGGCCTTTGGGTCTGCCGATTCCGCATACCGCCATTTTGCCGCGCAATCAGGCCCGGATTGCCGATGAGTTGGGTCGGTTTATTGAAAACAATTTTTTGCAGGGCAAACCGATTGCGTTAAGGGTGTATCAGGCGCAGCCGAGTGATAAATTACTCAGTTGGCTGGCGGGCGAATCGGTGCGCAGCCAATGGTTGCCGTGGGTGGCCAAGCAGATTCCGCTGCTGTTGAACATCGCCAAGCCCGAGCAAGTGGCGCGCTTTTCCGGCATGATGTTGGCGCAGCAATACAATGGCGAGAAAATCGCCAAAACGATTTCAGACGGCCTGCTGCTGCTCAAAAAGCACGGCATGCACGAAACCTTGTATTACAGCTTATTGAAGCAATTGCGCCGCTGGCTGAAAATCCCGAAACGCGCGAAATGTTGGAGCAAAACCTGCGCGAATGGGCGGCCAAAATCGAAAGCGATGCACCGAGTACCTGGGATAAATTCAAAGCCGCGCTGAAATCAACAGTGGTAGAAAAAGTGGATGATTGGGCGGCTGCTAAGGCTTTGGATTGGGCAGACGGTTATTTGGCTGCTGCCATGCAAGGTGATGAAAATGCCATGCGCCGCCGCTTTGACGAGCAATACGATGCCATTATTGATCGGCTGCAGACTTCACGTTTGTGGCACCGCCGTTTAGAAGCCGCCAAAATGCAGATTGCCGGATCACCAGCCTTGCAAAACAGCTTGCAAAGTTTTTGGAAAGGGCTGCAAAAATGGGCAGAGGATGATGTGGCTAAAACTGATTCACTGTGCGCCGCGCAATTGCAAAAACTGCTTGATCATATGCTGTCGCAGGCGGAAGCCTATCCGCAGTTTATGCGCAGGGCGGATGTGCGCCTATCGCTGATGGTACGCGATTTCGTTATGCGTTATAAAGAGCAGGCGGCGCAATTTGTGGCCGATAAAGTGAAAAGCTGGGACAGCGCGCAAATGGTTGAAAAACTCGAGCTCAGCGTCGGTAAGGATTTGCAGTATATCCGCATCAACGGCACGCTGGTCGGTGGCTTGGTCGGGCTGGCGATTTATGTGGTGTCGCAATGGTTGGGGTAGCAAGATAAGTTTGAGGCCGTCTGAAAGATGAACGTTCAGACGGCCTTTTCATATTATTTATTTTCAAGCAAACAAAAAAGCCATTCAAGCATGAAATTGCGTTTATTTAAAATATTTTCATGGTTTATTGATTAAATTATTTTGATGAATCATTTATTTAGAAATTTTCAAATGGCCAAATAAGGTTTGGCGACAGTAGCTGTTTATTTTTATCTTGATTGTAAATGGCTATTAAAAGTGACAAATTCTGTCATGTGCCAAAAAAAGAACATCATACCTGCCGAGAATCAAAAAAAGATGACAAAAAAAAGCATATTGCCGTGATTGGATACTATTAGGCGATATGTATATTTAATGATTTATGCATGTTTTTTTTATATATTTTTATTTTTAAAATATATAGTTATATATTTATTGGGCGGGATTTAAATTTTTGGCATGCACTTTGCTTGATAGACAGTAAGAAACAAAACGGTGCGCAAGAAAATAACGGCAATCTGTTGGGTTTCTTCATGAAAAAAGCAAACATATTACGCGGAAATCATCAAACGGAAAACCGTTGCGATACTCAGCAATAAAATTGCGGGAAAACGTCATCACTATCTTCGGATGGTGATGACATCTTACAGAATAAAAAAGTAACACGAATCTTGCCCAATCAAAACAACAACAGGATTTAAAAAATCCGATTATCTCCCTAAAACTTATTACGGAAAACGCAAAGGCCGTCTGAAAAGCTGGTAATGAAGCCTGTATCCCGCCCGCTTGAAAGACGGCCACTTTTTTATCTTGTTTTGAACAAAACGAATACAAAAAAGCCCTGTTGACAATCAACAGGGCTTTTTTAACGGTTGGATTACAGACCGCTCAAGCGTGCGGTGTCGTGTGCAATCATCAACTCTTCGTTGGTTGGAATCACCACGGCAACGGCTTTGCTGTCGGCAGTGGTAATCACGCCGGCATTGCCGAAGCGGGCAGCCAAGTTGGCGTCTTGATCGACATTCAGACCCAAGAAGCCCAAGTAGCCCAACACTTTGCTGCGGATCAGGTCGGAGTTTTCGCCGATACCGCCGGTGAAGGCCAATACGTCCAAACCACCGGCGGCTACTGCCATGCCGGCAACGTATTTCGCCAAGCGGTAGCAGAACACTTCCAGCGCCAATACTGCGCCGGAGTGACCCTTGGCCGCCTCTTCTTCGATGGCGCGGCAGTCGCTTGACAATTCAGACAAGCCCAGCAAGCCTGATTTTTTGTTCAGCATGTCGGTCACTTGCGCGATGGTCATATTGGCGTTTTCAGCCAAGAAACCGAATACCGCAGGGTCAACGTCGCCCGAGCGCGTACCCATTACCAATCCTTCCAGCGGAGTCAAACCCATGCTGGTGTCTTGGCATACGCCGTTGGCGATGGCGGCAATTGATGCCCCGTTACCCAAGTGGGCAATTACCATGCGCAAATCGTTTTTGTCTTTGCCCAAGAAACGGGCAGCTTCGTCAGCTACATAGCGGTAGCTGGTGCCGTGGAAACCGTAGCGGCGCAGGCCGTATTTGCTGTACAACTCACGCGGTACGGCATACATATAAGCGCGTTCCGGCATGGTTTGGTGGAACGCGGTGTCGAATACGGCTACGTTTGGCAGGCCTTTGAAAATGTTTTGGGCAGCACGCACGCCCAACAGGTTGGCAGGGTTGTGCAACGGCGCCAACGGAATGCATTTTTCGATACCGGCAATCACGTCTTCGGTAATCAAGGTTGATTCGCTGTATGCTTCACCCCCGCTCACGATGCGGTGGCCGATGGCGGCGATCTGGCTGTCGAAGCCGTGTGATTTCAATTCTTCCATCAAGGCTTCAACTGCGCCGGTGTGGTTCGGACCGGCAGTCAATTCAACTTTGTGTTTTTCGCCGTTGAATTTGAAGGTAATGTAGGCATCGGGTAAGCCCAGTTTTTCTGCCAGGCAGCTCAACAACACGTCGCCGCTGTCGTTATCTAAAACAGCACCTTTTAATGATGAACTGCCGCAGTTTAAAACCAAAATCAATTTTTGAGACATCTGTAGGCTCCTAAAGGTTTTCAGACGGTCTGTGGTATGATTGCCAAAACGCGGGAGAGCCGTCTGAAACAGGTTAATAAAAACATTCAAAGGCTAGTCTATTCGATATAAAAAGTCAATGCCGCAGGCCGACTATGTTGATATGCTCTATTTATTTCAAGCATTGGTCACGGCAAACTGCTGCACACAAAAAGATGCTAAGATAGAAACCGCCTGAAAGCCAAAAGCAGAGGGCATTGATCTGCCGTTCAGACGGCCTTTTATATGATTTATTTAATATATGATTTATTTAAAGACAAAACCATGCATTATTTCAGTATTCATACCCAACAAGGCGAGCATTTGGGCTTTTTCATCATGCTGGCCGATGACGAATCCGAAACCCAGCCGCAAAGCGGACAGTTTGCCGTCAAACTCCACAGCGAAGAAACGCCCGGAGACCAAGCGGCGGTGATGGCGTTGCAGCCTTGGCAGGATGTGGCTGAGCCATTGCTTTGGCGCGTGGAAAAAGACCGCGTCGAACTCTTTGCCGGTGACACCAATATCGGCGCCATCCGCAACGAATACCTGACCTTATCCGGCCAAATGCTGGTTTTAAACGATTTGACAGGAATGATGTAATGGAAAGTATGTATCTTTTGGTGCCGCTGAGTATTATTTTGGCCTTTATCATCGGCTTTTTTTCTGGTGGTCGGGCAAACACGGCCAGTTCGACGATTTGGAGGGACCGGCCTACCGCATCCTGATGGACGACGATTCCACCGACAAACTGCTTGACAAAGAAGATTCAGCCGAAGACGAAGCCAAATGAGCATCAAAAAAGATTATCTCGATTTCAAAACCAGCCGCCGTTTCTTGCCTTTGTTCGGCACGCAGTTTCTCGGTGCGTTTAACGACAATGTGTTTAAAACGGCGCTGTTTGTGATGATCAGCTTCTACGGTTTGGGCGGCAACGAATGGATTCCGGCCAGCCAAATGCTGAATCTGGGCGCGTTGCTGTTTATCCTGCCGTATTTCCTGTTTTCCGCTTTATCCGGCCAACTGAGCAACCGTTTTGATAAAGCCGTGCTGGCACGTTGGATTAAAGTGTTGGAAATCATCGTGATGGCCGTGGCGGCGTATGGTTTTTACATTCAATCTGCGCCGCTGTTGCTGTTCTGCCTGTTCTGCATGGGCACGCAATCGACCTTGTTCGGCCCGTTGAAGTATGCCATTTTGCCCGATTATTTGAATGATAAAGAGTTAATGATGGGCAACAGCCTGATTGAGTCGGGCACGTTTATCGCCATTTTGTTCGGGCAGATTTTGGGCACATCTTTGGCCGGTGTTCCGCCGCACATGGTCGGCATGGTGGTGATGGCGGTGGCGGTTTGCGGTACTTTGGCCAGCCTGTTTATGCCGTCTGTACCCGCCAAGGATCCGGATACCAAGATCGAACTCAACATCATCAAAGGCACGATGGGTTTAATGCGCGAAACCGTGTCTCATAAACCTGTGTTCACCGCCATTATCGGCATTTCGTGGTTTTGGTTTGTCGGCTCGGTTTATACTACCCAATTGCCGACTTTTACCCAAATCCATCTGGGTGGCAACGATAATGTGTTTAACCTGATGCTGGCACTGTTTTCCATCGGTATCGCCATCGGCTCGGTATTGTGTGCCAAACTCAGCCACGAACATTTGCGCTTGGGGCTGGTAACTGTCGGCGCCATCGGCCTGACCGCCAGCGGTTTGCTGTTGGTGTGGCTCACGCACGGCCAACGTTTTGCTGAACTCAGCGGTATTATGTGGTTTTTATCGCAAGCCAATGCTTATCCTGTGATGTTGGCCATGACGGCCATCGGATTTTTCGGCGGCTTTTTCTCTGTGCCGCTTTACACATGGCTTCAGACGGCCTCCAGCGAAACCTTCCGCGCGCATGCCGTGGCGGCCAACAATATTGTTAACGGTATTTTTATGGTGACGGCGGCGATTATCAGCGCGGTATTGCTGATGTTGTTTGAAAGCATTACCTTGCTGTATTTGATTGTGGCACTGGGTAATATGCTTTTGCTTGTTTATCTGATTAAACGCGAACCGCGTTTCATTTTGAAGAAAAACCGTTGATAAATAACCTGAAAGGCCGTTTGAAAATTCGGACGGTCTTTCTCGTTTATCTGTATAATAAACGCTTATTTCAACCTGATTTTCAAGCGCATGATTTATCCGTGGCATCAGCAAGAATGGCAGCAGCTTGCCGCGCATTGGCAGAACCAGCCCAATGCATGGCTGTTTACCGGTAAGCAAAATACCGGTAAAACGGCGTTTGCGCGTTATGTGGCGCAGGCGTTGCTGTGTGAAAGGCCGTACCACGGGCAGGCTTCGCACTCTGAAAACCATCAGCCTTGTGGCGAATGCGCTTCGTGTCATTTGTTTTCCCAAAACAGCCATCCCGATTTTTACGAACTCACGCCCGAATTACCGGAAGATGGCAGCGTGGGGCGCAAATTGCTGCAGATTAAAATCGATGCCGTGCGCGATATTGTCGAGAATATTTATCTCACGGCTGTGCGTGGCGGGTGGCGGGTGGTGTTGGTGCATCCGGCTGAAAGCATGAATGTGCAAGCGGCCAACGGTTTGCTCAAAGCCTTGGAAGAGCCGCCGCAGCATGTGATTTTTCTGCTGGTAACGCACGCTCGGATAAATTGTTACCGACGATTAAAAGCCGCTGCCGGCAGATGGTATTGCCTGCGCCGAGCCGTGATGAGGCCTTGGCTTATCTGCAAGAGCAGGGTATGGACAATGCGGCTGCCTTGCTGGCCTTCCACAGCGGTGCGCCATTATTTGATGTTGTGCACGAGTTAGACGATTCGCGCCAAGGCCTGCTCAACATACTCGCCGCGCCGCGTTTGCTGGCGATGCTGGATTATGCGGCGGCGTTTGACAAACAGAAGCAGCCGCTGGCCGTGGTTATTGATTGGCTGCAAAATGGCTGATTGATGTCGGCTTGGCGCAGCAAAACATGCCGCCGCTCTATTATCCCGATTTTGCGGCGCAATCGGCAGCCGTTGCCGCCAAAACCGAACCACACCGCTTATTTGCACTTACAGGCCTTCTGAATCAACTCAGCCCTTACGGACACCATACCTTGAGTGTTAAAATGCAGCTTGAATATATCCTAATTGAATATCTCAACTTTTGGCAAAATAAATAAGGTCACCCGATGAGCACTAAAGAAATTCCGGCCAAGATGATGGCTTTGAAGTTAAAAGAAAAAACCACGCTTTACAACTGCTACATGCCGTTTTTTGAATACGGCGGTCTGTTTGCGCCGACCGACGATGTGTTTTCGCTGGGTGAAGACATTTTGTTGGCGGTAGAAATCGGCGAGCATCCCAAGCTTTATTTACCGACCAAAGTCGCATGGATTAATCCGGCGCGTACCTCGGCCAACCGCCCGAAAGGCATTGGCTTGGCGTTTTCATCTCACGAAAACTGCCTGCAAACCAAATCCATTATCGAAGATGAGCTGGGCAATGCATTGCGCAGCGACCGTGCCACGTTTACCCTTTAATTAAGCCGGTTTATTTATGCAACTCATTGATTCACATTGCCATCTGAATTTTGAAGGCTTGGCCGGCCGTCTGCCGGAAGTGTTGGCCAATATGGCGGAAAACGACGTCAAGCAAGCGCTCGCCATCAGCGTGAGCAAGCAAAGCTTTGACGAAGTGTTCGCCATCGCCCAAGCGCACGAGCAGATTTACTGCACCATCGGCGTTCACCCCGACAGCGAAGAAGCGGAAGACTTTACCGTAGCCGAAATGGTGGCGCAGGCGCAGCATCCGAAAGTGGTCGGCATTGGGGAAACCGGTTTGGATTACCACTGGTGCAAAGGCGATTTGGCTTGGCAGTATCAGCGTTTTGCCGATCATATTCAAGCGGCGAATGAAACCGGTCTGCCGGTAATCGTGCATACCCGCGATGCCGGCGAAGATACGCTGCGCATATTAAAAGAATCTCAAACCAATTCAGGCGTGATTCACTGCTTCACCGAAGACGTGGCCTTTGCCAAAGGCGCATTGGATTTGGGGCTGTATATTTCGTTTTCCGGGATTGTAACCTTTAAAAACGCGTCGCAGATTCAGGAAGCGGCAAAATATGTACCGAAAGATAGAATGCTGGTGGAAACCGATGCGCCTTTCCTTGCGCCGGTACCGAAACGCGGCAAACGCAACGAGCCGGCTTATGTGCGCCATACCGCTGAATTCATCGCCCAGCTGCGTGGCGAAGCGGTGGAAGACGTGGCCGTGTATACCACGGAAAACTTTTATCAGTTGTTTCAAAAAGTGCCGCGCCGGGTGGAATAAGGCCGTCTGAAAAATGAGTTGCCTACATGATTTTATGTTTTTCAGACGGCCTGTTTGAATGATGGAAAGGAAATAAAATGTTGAAAGCGTTAATTATGGCTGTCATCACTGCTGCTGCATTGGCCGCTTGCGCGCAACAAAACGAGCCTGAATCGCCGGTAGTCGGCATGGCTAATCCCGCTGCCGAATTTTGCGTGAAGCAGGGTGGCAAGCCGGTAATCAAAAAAGATGCGCGAGGCAATGAATATGGCGAATGCCACTTACCCGATGGCAATGTGGTGGAAGAATGGGCATATTTCCGTCAACACCATCAATAATGTAATTGTTTAAAATAGAAATAATGTAATACAGCGTTACAACTTACTCATGTGTTGGGTGTACGTGGCGGCCGTTGTTGCCTTGTTTTATTTCTATGTCAAAACGACTAGATAGCCATACAAAAGACCGTCTGAAGAAAATTTCAGACGGTCTTTTATCATTAAATCAATTTATTATGCAGGAATACGCAATTTCTGACCCACGTAAATTTTATCAGGGTGGCTCAACATTGGTTTGTTCGCTTCAAAGATTTTCATGTATTGGTTGGCATCGCCGTAGTATTTTTTCGCGATGGCAGACAAAGTGTCGCCACTGACTACATCGTGATATTGCGCTGCTGCTTCGGCAGGGAATTGCAGGTTGTTGTCGACATCAGAAACGCCGGTTACGTTGCCTGCCGCCAAAACTGCTTTTTCAGCCGCTTCTTGCGAAGGAGCCGAGCCATTCAAGGTAACTTTACCGCTGGCGCCGTCAAAAGCCACTGCCAAGCCGGTCAGGCCTAAGTTTTGTTTCTCGATGTACGTTTGGATGGCTGCTGCTGCTTTGGTGTTCAAATCATCGACGTTGGCTGCTGCTTGTGCGGCCACTTCTTTTTCGTCTTTGCCAAACAGTTTTTCTCCTGCATTTTTAATAAAGCTGAACAAACCCATAAATCCACTCCTTTAAATTAAATGTGTTTAAAAAATTCGGGCTATCCGAATAAATCAATAATCATACGAAACACGCCGAAATACAAGCAGGGCAAGGCTTGTATTACCTTGTTTTACAAATGCGGGCGGCCAGTCTTCATTATTGCTACAATAACAATCTGAAACTTTACCCACAACCCCACCATGAACAACGAAATCACTTTGCTCACCCTTTTTCTGCTCGGCTTTTTCGGCGGTGGCCATTGCGCAGGCATGTGCGGCGGTTTAAGCAGCGCGTTTGTATTGCAGCTGCCGCCCAACCTGAATCGGGCAGGATTGATTATCCTGCTGAACTTGGGGCGTGTGGGCAGTTATGTGCTGATTGGTTTGATTTTGGGCTTGGTCGGCCAAGTCGGGATTTCGTTGGATGAAACACGGTGGCTGCAAAATATCCTGTATGTGGCGGCAAATGTGTTGTTGCTGCTGCTGGGGCTTTATTTGGCGGGCATTTCCAGCATGGCAACCAAAATCGAAGGATTGGGGCGGCCGGTGTGGAAGCGCTTAAATCCTGTGTTGAACAAACTGTTGCCTATCCGCTCGGTTCCGGCTTGTTTTGCCGTGGGTATGCTGTGGGGCTGGCTGCCCTGCGGCTTGGTCTACAGTGCGTCTTTGTATGCCTTAGGAAGCGGCAATGCATGGCATGGCGGCCTCTATATGCTGGCGTTTGCGTTGGGCACGCTGCCGAATTTGCTGGCGATGGGCTTCTTTGCTGCGCAATTGAAAAGCTTTCTGCAAAACCGTAAAGTGCGCTTCATTGCCGGTTTGCTGGTGGCTGCGTGGGCAGTGTGGCGTTTGGCGGTATTTTTTATGTAGCTAGACACAACGATAAAAGGCCGTCTGAAAGAATCTGTTTCAGACGGCCTTTTGTTTCAGAAATAGTTTGCGTTGTTTATAACTTCCACAACATACGCAGTGCAATCAACAGCAGTAGCACGCCGAAAGTTTTTTTCAGTTTATCGGCAGACAGCTTATGCGCAAGCTTTACACCCAATGGGGCAAACAGCATGGTGGCTATGCTCAACACCAAGACAGCGGGTAAATAGATAAAACACAGCGAGCCTTCAGGTAAATTGGAAATCTGCCGGCCTGCCGCCAAATAACCGATTGTGCCCGCTACGGCAACCGGCCATGCGAGGCCGCTGGATGTGCCGATGGCGCGGTGTGAAGGCATGTTGCAATACATTAAAAACGGCACCGACAATGAACCACCGCCCACACCGACCCAGCTTGATGCCGTGCCGAAAATCACGCCTACGCTGCTAAGTCCGGCGAAGCCGGGCAAACGGCGTGAAGGCACGGCCTTACTGTTCATGAGTGTACGCAGGGCAATCAGCGTGATGAAGACGATAAAGAAGATTTGCAGCCCGTAAGTGGGAATGAATTTGGCCGAAGCCGCGCCGATAAATACTCCACCAATCATGCCGGGCGACATTTTGCCGACAGTCGGCCAGTCGATAGAGCGCTTTTTGTGTTGTGCATAAATGCTGGATAAGGTGGTGAACAACATCACCGCAAATGACGAACCAATGGCCAAATGCTGGGCGTAAGGGTGTTCGCCGCCGTATTGCAAATGCAATACCCACAAAACAATCGGCACGATAATCGTGCCGCCGCCGACGCCGAATAAGCCGGCCAAAAAACCGGCCGCGCAGCCGCCGGCCAGCAGCGCGAGAATTACATCAAGATTAATCATAAAACATTAAACGGTTTTGTGGCGGCGTTTGCGTAACCAACGGCGCGCCGCCAAAATATAGCCCGACAGGCTGTAGCCAAAGAAGAACAGGAATAACACCAGCGACGGTTCCCATGTCACCAGCAGCAAAACCAACACGGCCAATACCATGCCCATAAACGGCACTTTGCGGCGGATATTGATTTCTTTGAAGCTCCAAAACGGGATTTGTACAATCATCGACAAACCGGCAAACAGCGTAATACCCAGCGCCCACCAATGCACACCGGGGAAGCGCTCGACGCTGTGGTTGACCCAAATCAGACCGACAATCAGCGCAGCGGCAGTCGGGCTGGGAATGCCGATAAACCAGCGTTTGTCCACTTTGCCGATTAAGGTATTGAACAAAGCCAAACGCAAAGCGGCGCAAGCGCAATAGATAAATGCTACCGAGTAGCCGATTTTGCCGAATTGCCAAAGCTGCCATTTATAGGCAATCAACGCAGGTGCCACGCCGAAGCTGACCATGTCGGCCAGGCTGTCGAGCTGTTCGCCGAATGCGCTTTGCGAATTGGTCAGGCGTGCTACGCGGCCGTCCATGCCGTCGAGCAGCATAGCAATAAACACTGCAATCGCCGCCGTTTCGTAATGGCCGTGCATGGCTTGGGTGATGGCGTAAAATGCGGCGAAGAGCGCCGCAATCGTGAAAGAATTGGGCAAAAGGTAAATGCTGTTCTGACGTAAAGACGCGCGTGGCGGAATCGGGTTGGGATTTTCCATGTTTTCCATATTTTTCCGTAAGAATGCATATTATTGAAGTAGGGATACCTTATACTGTTTCTCAAATGATGGCAACTCTCAAACAGAACAGCTTGCGTATCGGCGGTTTTCGTATTTTTGCCGGCGTGGAAGCGGCGTCACGAAAAATCAAACAAATCGGGTTGCGCCGTTTCACCGGTGACGCGCACATCGGTTTCACCATCGGCAAACACGATATGCAGTTTTTGCCCTTGTTTCAATCCGGCCGAACTTCGCACCACTTGGCCGCGGCTGTTTTTCACCACCGAAAAACCGCGTGCCAAAATATGCTGCGGCGACACGGCTTCCAACAGCGCGGATTGCTTTTCCAAGGTTTGCCGGCGTTGCTTCAGCAAAATGGCAAACGATTGCGTTAAAGCCGTCTGAAATTGCACGACTTCTCGTTTCGGCGGTGAAACATCAGGGCGTAAGTGCTGCAAAACCTGTGTTTGGCGCAACAATTGTTGCGCATTAAAGCGGTGGTTCTGCTGCATGGCAAAGCGCAAATGCTGCGCCAAACCCTGCAACTGCACACGCTGTTCGTTTAATTTTTGGCGCGGGTGGCGGATTTGCCGCGCCAGCCAATCCACTTTTTGACTGGCATCATAATAACGCTGCTGCAACACCGTTTTCAGACGGCCTTGCGCCTGTGTCAATTTGTGCAGCAATTCCAAACGGTTGGGGCTGACCAATTCCGCCGCGCCGGTCGGCGTGGGCGCGCGTACATCAGCGACAAAATCCGCCAGCGTGAAATCAGTTTCATGCCCGACGCCGCTAACCACGGGAATTACACATCGTTCAATCGCCCGCACTACCGGCTCTTCGTTAAACGCCCATAAGTCTTCAATGCTGCCGCCGCCGCGACACACAATCAACACATCGCATTCCGCCCGCGCCGAGGCCGTCTGAATCGCTTGGGCAATCTGCAATTCGCTGCCTGCACCTTGCACCGCGGTCGGAAAAATAATCACCGGAATTTCCGGCGCACGGCGTTTCAGCGTCGACACCACATCACGCAAAGCCGCCGCCGCCAAGCTGGTAACAATGCCGATGGTTTGCGGATGAGTGGGCAGCGGTTTTTTGCGTTCCAAATCAAACACGCCTTCAAGCTGCAATTTGGCTTTCAGCTTCTCATAAGCCTCATACAAACGCCCCAAACCGACCATGCGTATTTCATTAACCGTAATCTGAAATTCGCCGCGCGCTTCGTAAATACTGATTTTGCCGCTGACTTCAATATGATCGCCTTTCTTTAAAGGCTGGCTCAAACGTGCCGCTGCCCCCTTAAACATCGCACAACGTACCTGCGCGCGGCTGTCTTTCAACGAAAAATAATAATGCCCGCTCGCCGCCCGCGTGAGATTCGACACCTCGCCCGCAATCCATAAGCCGGAAAGATGGTCTTCCAGCAGGTTTTTGGCCAGCGCATTGAGTTCGGAAACGGATAGGGAAGCGGCAGTAAATAAATCGGACATGGCGGGTGTTGGTGATTGGGGAAAGTCGGGATTATAAAGGTTTTCAGACGGCCTTTGTAGGATACCGATTCAATGCTATAGTAATGAACTAAAAACATACTATACGGGAAGAACATGAAACATATTTTGATTGATTTTGAAAATGTGCAGCCGCAAGCAGAGCAATTAAACGGATTGGATGATAAAAGCTGTCATATTTGGTTGTTTTTGGGGAAATTGCAGCAAAAGAGCCTATCGGTTGAGTTGTGCGAAGCGTTGTGCCGTTTTGGTAAAAATGTTCATTTTGTTCGTGTTGCTAAAACAGGCAAAAATGTGCTCGATTTTTACTTGGCTTATTATTTGGGCAAAATTACAGAACAGGATGATGAAGCATTAATTTGTATTTTGTCGCGTGATGGTGGTTTTGATGTTTTGGTTGAGCATTTGGAAGATGGGGACACTGCAAAGGGATTGTGCGATTGGCAGCATTGGACGAAGCGCGAAAAAATGAAGTTGAATTGTTGGAAAGGGTGAAAGTAGAAAGGCCGTCTGAAAATGCCGATAACAAAATGATTCAGGAAGAGCTTGTCGTAGAAGCATATAAGCGTGCTGCTTTTATCGGAGAGTGTACGAAAAAAGTTTTCTTTGAGTTGATGAGGCCGGACGCATTCAAGCCCAGCGTGATGGGTAATTTACAGACGCGCTTACTCACTATTTTGGCATCAGATTTGCAACCGTTTAATCACGAAGAAAAAATGGCGGCAGTTGCATTGGTGCTTCAGAAGTTAAAAGATAAGCAATTTATCACGCAAAATGCAGATACCAATTTTGTGGAATATCATCTGAACAGTAATGATATTTTAGAGAGATTAACGCAAAAACTGGTTCAATCAAAAGTAAAGAGCGTGGAAGGCGCAAAAAATGTTTTGACCAACCAAGCTAAAATTTTATTTTTCGATATTGACCAAAACACAATCAGCGATATTTTGAAATATTGTGAGCGGGAAGGTATGTTGAGAATTAAGGACCAGAAAATAGAATATCCTCCGTTTCCTTTGGTTGTGCCTATTCCTTCGCAAAGTATTATTGTCAGCAAAGAAGAAGACGTTAAAATTATGCAGAAGGTGGCGGAATTTTTTAATAAATCTGCGAAAAACAAGCCTGCAAGTGTCAAGACGTTAACCAATTCTTTTAAATCAACTTTAAAGTTAAGTGATAAGCAAATTGAAAAGCTAATAAAAGTTTTGGTTGATAAGAAGAAGTTTGCTGTTGGCACAACAGGAAAAATAACCTACAAAAAGTAAAGGCCGTCTGAATGCCCAAGCTGCATCAAATCATCGAACAACATTGGCAACAGCCCAAGCCGTGGCTTCGTGTTTTGCTGAAGCCTCTGTCGGCCGTGTTCGCCCGTATTGCGGCCAAGCGGCGGCAGGATTTTTTGGCGGGGCGCACGCCGAGCGAAAAATTGCCTGTGCCGATAGTGGTTGTGGGCAATATCCACGCAGGCGGCGCGGGTAAAACACCGATTGTGTCCGCGCTGGTGTCGGGTTTGCAGCAGCGCGGGCTAAACGTGGGCATCATCAGCCGTGGCTATGGGCGGACGGAAAAAGATGTGCATGTGTTAACTGTAGACAGCACCGCCGCGCAAGCCGGCGACGAGCCTTTGCTGCTGTACCGCCAAACCGGTGCGCCGGTGGCGGTGGGCAGCCGTCGGGTGGAGGCCGGTCGGGCGTTGCTCGCGGCTCATCCGCATGTGCAAATCATTGTGGCTGATGACGGTCTGCAACACTATGCTTTGCAGCGCGATGTAGAGATTGTGGTGTTTCCCTTCGCCGATACCGCGCGCGATGATTTGGATTGGCTGCCCAACGGCGGTTTGCGCGAGCCTTTATCGCGTTTGGCTTCGGTGGCTGCGGTGGTGGTGAGTGGTGGGCAGAATCCGGCATTCAGGCCGTCTGAGCATATGTTTGCCAGCCATATCGAAACCGGCCAGATTTACCGCTTGAACCAGCCGTCTGAAAAATTGGATTTAGGCCGTCTGAAAAACAGCCGTGCCGCAGCAGCAGCAGGCATTGCCAAGCCCGAGCGCTTTTTTAATTCTTTGCGTGCGCTGGGCATTGAACTGCAACAAACGCTCGCATTGCCCGACCATGCCGCCATCACGCCGCAGGATTTGCCACGCGCCGATTTTGTGTTCATCACTGAAAAAGATGCGGTGAAACTTTCAGACGGCCTCGATTCCGATGCTTTAAATCATGTGTGGGTATTGCCTATTTGTGCGATAATCGAGCCTGATTTAGCTGATTTTGTATTAGGCCGTCTGAATATCGAATCGTCATCGAAACGGTTTGATTAAGATTGAATCAAATACGCCGGACGACCACCAAACACTTTCCCAAAGAAAGCCGAAACCATGGAAAAAAAATTCTTAGATATTTTGGTCTGCCCCGTGACCAAAGGCCCGCTCGAATACCATCAAGACAAGCAGGAATTGTGGAGCCGCCAAGCGAAATTGGCTTATCCGATTCGTGACGGTATTCCTTATATGCTGCAAAACGAAGCGCGTGAATTAACCGAAGAGGAATTGCACGCATGACCGAATTTGTGGTGTTGATTCCGGCGCGTTTGTCGTCTTCACGTTTGCCGGGTAAGGCGTTGGCCGATATTCACGGCAAACCGATGGTGGTGCGTGTGGCAGAACAGGCCGCCAAAAGCCATGCAGCGCGCGTGGTGGTGGCCACCGATCACGCCGATATTCAAGCGGCTTGCGAGGCGCACGGTGTGGAAGTGGTGATGACTGCGGATACGCATGAGAGCGGCAGCACGCGTTTGGCCGAAGCGGTGAAAACGCTCAATCTCCCACAACATTTGATTGTGGTGAACGTGCAGGGCGACGAGCCGTTAATCGAGCCGGAGCTGATTAACCGCACTGCCGAAGTGTTGGTGGAAAACAATGTGCAAATGGCCACCGCCGCTCATGAATTGCACGATTTCGATGAATTTATGAATCCGAACGTGGTGAAAGTGTTGCTGGATAAAAACCGCAATGCCATGTATTTCAGCCGGGCGCCGATTCCGTTTCCGCGCGACACCATGCGCGAAAATCTGCGTGCATTGCCGCAGGAAACGCCGGTTTTGCGCCACATCGGCATTTATGCCTACCGTGCCGGTTTCCTGAAACGCTATGCCGAGATGAGTGTGTCGCCGTTGGAAACCATTGAATCGTTGGAACAGTTGCGTGTGTTGTGGCACGGCTTTCCCATTGCGGTGGAAGTCACCTCACATGCACCGGCCGCCGGCGTGGATACGCAAGAGGATTTAGAGCGTGTGCTGCAGGCGTTTCAAGCATAAATACATACAGGCCGAGATCTTTGCAAAATCCCCACCTTTGGCACATTTCTTCGTTGCACGCTGCCCGAAAGCTTACCTATCTTCGTGATATGTCTTCGCTTTCTGTGCCGCGACAACTTTGAACTGCACTCGAATCTAGGGTTTTGCAAAGGTCTCAGGCCATTCTGAAAACCGTGCGCTTGCCGCAAACCTTTTCAGACGGCGTGTAAAGTATTATGATAGTAATGTAAAAATCATTAACACAAACAGAGGACAAACCATGAAAGTATTATTGTTGGGTGCACCAGGCGCAGGTAAAGGCACGCAGGCGCAATTTATCACCGCCGCTTTCGGCATTCCGCAAATTTCCACGGGCGACATGTTGCGCGCCGCCATCAAAGCCGGCACGCCGCTGGGTTTGGAAGCGAAAAAAATCATCGACGAGGGTGGTCTGGTGCGCGACGACATCATCATCGGCATGGTTAAAGAGCGCATCGCCCAAGATGACTGCAAAGACGGTTTCCTGTTCGACGGTTTTCCACGTACCTTGGCGCAAGCCGAAGCCATGGTTGAAGCCGGCGTGGATTTGGATGCGGTAGTAGAAATCGACGTACCCGACAGTGTGATTGTCGACCGCATGAGCGGCCGCCGTGTGCATTTGCCGTCAGGCCGTACTTACCATGTTGCTTACAATCCGCCGAAAACCGAAGGCAAAGACGACGTGACCGGCGAAGATTTGATCCAACGTGATGACGACAAAGAAGAAACCGTGAAAAAACGCTTGGATGTGTACCACGAGCAAACCGAAGTGCTGGTGGATTTTTACAGCAAACTGGAAGGCGAACACGCGCCGAAATACATCAAAGTTGACGGCACCCAAGCCGTTGAGGCGGTAAAAGAGCAAGTATTGACTGAATTGGGTAAATAATTTTGTACCCATGATAAAGATAAAAAGGCCGTCTGAAAAAATTTTTTCAGACGGCCTTTTTGTATGGAAAAACTGTTAAAATCCAGATGAACTGATGATAAAGGCTGGTGCGGATTCCGCCGTTCGGCTTGCTTTGATAGGAATCATAATGAACCCGTTAATCACTGATTTTCACCTGCCGCAAACCCGTACGCCGGTAATAGTGGCCTTGGATTTTGCCAACGAAGCCGGTACGCTGAATTTTGTGCGCACGCTCGACCCGGGCCTGTGTCAAATCAAAATCGGCAAAGAATTGTTTACCGCAACCGGCCGGCCGTTGGCGGAAAAGCTGATTAACCAAGGCTTTAAACTATTCTTGGATTTGAAATACCACGATATTCCGAATACCGTAGCCCAAGCCTGCCGCGTGGCGGCCGATATGGGTGTGTGGATGGTTGATTTGCACGCTTCGGGCGGCCGCCGCATGATGGAAGCCGCGGCCGAAGCCATTGCCAATCATGCGCAAAAACCGCTGCTGATCGGTGTGACCGTATTGACCAGTATGGAACAAAGCGACATGGCGGAAATCGGTTTGGACATCGAGCCGGAGCAGCAAGTGTTGCGCTTGGCTAAATTAACCCAAAGCTCGGGCTTGGACGGTGTTGTCTGTTCGCCTTTGGAAGCCGCGCCGTTGCGCCGCGAATTAGGCGAAGATTTTGTGTTGGTAACACCGGGCATCCGCTTGGATATTGCCGGTAACAACGATGACCAACGCCGCATCATGACCCCTACCGAAGCCCTGACCGCCGGTTCGACTTATTTGGTGATGGGGCGCCCGGTGACGCAAGCCGCTGACCCGATTGCCGTGTTGCGTGAAGTGAACCGAGTGGCCAATCCGACGGAATAATTTCAGACGGCCTTAAAACCAGAGCGGGTTGAAAAACAAATAGCATTGAATGAAAAAAGCATATCGGCGTGAGCGCGAAAAACGATTCACGCCATCAGGCAGTATACCCAAATCAGGAATTCCATATGGTACAAAAATTCCAAGCAGCAGATGTACAACAACGTTTTGCCCAAGCCCGCGTGCTGGTGGTGGGCGATGTCATGCTCGACCGTTATTGGTTCGGCGACGTATCGCGCATTTCGCCTGAAGCACCGGTTCCTGTGGCGAAAATCAATCAAATCGACCAACGTGCTGGCGGGGCGGCCAATGTGGCGCGCAATATTGCTTCCTTGGGTGGTAAGGCCGGATTGTTGTCGGTAACCGGCCATGACGAAGCGGCCGATTCGCTCGACCGGCTTATGCAGCAGGACGGCGTGGAATCTTATTTAATGCGCGACGGACAAATCGCCACTACGGTCAAGTTGCGCGTGGTTGCCCGCAACCAGCAATTGATTCGTTTGGATTTTGAAGAATTACCGCATCACGAAGTGTTGGAACAGGTGAAAGAGCGTTATCAGGAAGTGTTGCCTGATTACGATGCGGTGATTTTTTCTGATTACGGCAAAGGCGGTCTGACCCACATCGCCGACATGATTGACTGGGCGAAACAGGCGGGAAAAATCGTGTTGATTGACCCGAAAGGCGATGATTACGAAAAATATGCCGGCGCGACTTTGATTACGCCAAACCGCAGCGAATTGAAAGAAGTGGCCGGCAGCTGGCGCAACGAAGACGAGTTGACCGACAAAGCACAATACTTGCGCCGTCACCTTGATTTGACCGCTATTTTGCTGACCCGCAGTGAAGAAGGCATGACGCTGTTTAACGACGGCGAAGCGGTATACCAGCCGACGCGTGCGCAGGAAGTCTATGACGTTTCCGGCGCGGGCGACACCGTGATTGCCGGCATGGGCTTGGCGATGGCGGCCGGTTTTACCATGCCCGAATCCATGCATTTGGCCAATACCGCCGCCGGTGTGGTGGTGGCGAAATTGGGGACGGCGGTTTGCTCGTTTGATGAATTGCAAACCGCGTTGGCCGACCAATAAACATCGAATATTCAACGATTCAGACGGCCTTGATTCAATAGGCTGTCTGAAAAACAAAAGGAATTGTTATGACCATCATCGTAACCGGCGCGGCCGGCTTTATCGGCAGCAACATTGTCAAAGCGCTGAATGCACGCGGCATCACCGACATCGTGGCGGTGGATAACCTGACGCGCGGCGAAAAATTCAAAAATCTGGCCGAATGCGAAATCAGCCATTATCTCGACAAACACGAATTTATCCGCCAAGTGCGCGGACATGCCTTGCCTTATGATGATATTGAAGCTGTGTTCCACCAAGGCGCGTGTTCCGATACCATGAACCACGACGGCCTGTATATGATGGACAACAACTATCAATATACGCTGGATTTGCTGGATTGGTGTCAAGATGAGCATATTCCGTTCCTCTATGCGTCCAGCGCGGCGGTGTACGGCAAGGGCGAGATTTTCCGCGAAGAGCGCGAATTGGAAAAACCGCTGAATGTGTACGGCTATTCAAAATTTCTGTTCGACCAAGTATTGCGCCGCCGCATGGAAGAGGGCTTGACCGCGCAAGTAGTGGGCTTCCGCTATTTCAATGTTTACGGCCAAATGGAGCAGCACAAAGGCCGCATGGCTTCGGTGGCTTTCCATCATTTCAACCAATACCGTGAAAACGGCTATGTGAATCTGTTCGGCGCCAATGATGGTTACGGCAACGGCGAGCAGACCCGCGATTTCGTCAGCGTGGAAGACGTGGCGAAAGTGAATCTGTTCTTCTTCGATAATCCTGAATTGTCGGGCATTTTCAACTTAGGCACAGGCCGCAGCCAGCAGTTTAACGACTTGGCCGCCGCCACCGTCAATGCCTGCCGCTCTGCCGAAGGCAAGCCGGAAATGAGCTTGGACGAATTAGTGAAAGAAGAATTGATTCGCTACATTCCGTTTCCCGACGCGTTAAAAGGCAAATACCAGAGCTTTACCCAAGCCGATATCAGCAAACTGCGTGCAGCCGGTTACAATGAATCTTTCTTTGATGTCAAAGAAGGCGTGAGCCGCTATGTGCACTGGATGTTGGCGAACTTGGTTTAAATGCCGAATGCTATCTCCAGGCCGTCTGAAATGCTTTCAGGCGGCCTGTGATCTTTGTTAGAAAGTATCAGTACAAACAAATCAGAATTTACAATATTCACCGTTTATGCTTTAATTTTCCTTAACCGAAACAGGGGTGCTGCGCCATGCGCGGCTGAGAATTACCCTTATACCACCCGATCAGGATAATACCTGCGTGGGAGTTTCAGCGAGTTTATTTTTCAGACGGCCTTGTTGAATCCATCAGGCCGTCTGAAACCCCAAACGCCGCTCCTGTTTCGTTTTATTCTAAACGAGAAACAGGAGCATTTTTATGGCACTCAAAACCAATGGCAATGAAGCCGACCAACTCGACCAGCTTTCCCACGATTTTGGTATTCAGTTTGCCTACCCCAACTCACGCAAAATCTATCTTTCGGGCAGCCGCCCCGATATGCGCGTGCCCTTACACGAGATCGGCCAAGACGACACGGTAACCGAACACGGACGCGAGGTCAACCCGCCGATTCCCGTTTACGACACCAGCGGGCCTACGGCGATCCGAACGCCGAAATCGATTTGAAACAAGGCCTGCCGCACATCCGCAGCGCGTGGATAGACGAACGCCGCGACAGCGAAATCTTGAGCGGTCTCTCCAGCAAATACGGCAAGGAGCGCGCGCACGATCCGAAAACCGCCCATTTGCGTTTCAACCAAATCACCCGCCCGCGCCGCGCCAAAGCCGGCCGCAACGTGACCCAGATGCACTATGCCGCCAAGGCATCATCACGCCGGAAATGGAGTTTGTTGCCCTGCGCGAGCAGATGAAAATGGACGAGCTGTTCAGACGGCCTGAATACGCCAAATTAATCAAACAACACGCCGGCGAAGCCTTGGGCGCACAAATTCCCACCCATCCCGACCAAATCACCCCCGAATTCGTGCGCCGCGAAGTGGCCGCCGGCCGTGCCATTATTCCCGCCAACATCAACCACCCCGAGCTGTAACCGATGATTATCGGCCGCAATTTCCGGGTGAAAATCAACGGCAATCTGGGCAATTCGGCGGTAACCTCCAGCCTCACCGAAGAAGTGGAAAAAATGGTTTGGGCGCTGCGTTGGGGCGCCGACACGATTATGGATTTGTCCACCGGCGCACACATCCACGAAACACGCGAATGGATTACACGCAACGCGCCCGTGCCCATCGGCACCGTGCCGATTTATCAGGCCTTGGAGAAAACCGGCGGCATTGCCGAAGATTTGACTTGGAATTTGTTCCGCGACACCTTGATCGAACAGGCCGAACAGGGCGTGGAATATTTCACCATCCATGCCGGCGTGCTGCTGCGTTATGTGCCGCTTACCGCCGATCGGCTTACCGGCATTGTGTCGCGCGGCGGCTCGATTATGGCCAAATGGTATTTGGCGCACCATCGGGAAAACTTTCTCTACACCCGTTTCGACGAAATCTGCGAAATCATGAAGGCTTATGACGTGTCGTTCAGCTTGGGCGACGGCCTGCGCCCCGGCTGCATGGCCGATGCCAACGATGCGGCGCAGTTTGGCGAATTGCACACCTTGGGTGAATTGACCGCCAAAGCCTGGCAGCACGATGTGCAGGTGATGATCGAAGGCCCCGGCCATGTGCCACTGCAACGCATTCGCGCCAATATGGAAGAAGAGCTGCAACACTGTTTCGAAGCGCCGTTCTACACGCTCGGCCCCTTGGTTACCGACATCGCGCCGGGCTACGACCACATCACTTCCGGCATCGGCGCAGCCAATATCGGCTGGTACGGCACGGCCATGCTCTGCTACGTTACCCCAAAGAACATTTGGGCCTGCCCGATAAAGAAGACGTGCGCACCGGCATCATCACCTACAAGCTCGCCGCCCATGCCGCCGATTTGGCCAAAGGCTGGCCGGGCGCGCAACTGAGAGACAATGCCTTATCAAAAGCGTGCTTCGAATTCCGCTGGCGCGACCAGTTCCGCCTAAGCCTCGACCCCGAACGCGCCGAAAGTTTCCATGATGCCACCCTGCCGGCCGAAGGCGCCAAAACCGCGCATTTCTGCTCAATGTGCGGCCCCAAATTCTGCTCGATGAAAATCACGCAGGAAGTGCGCGACTATGCTGCCGCACAGCAGGGTATGCAGGAAAAAGCGGTGGAATTTGTGCAGCAGGGCGCTAAGATTTATAGTTGATAAAAATACGCCGTCTGAAACGATTGTGTTTCAGACGGCGTTTTATTGCGGTTTGATGAGAATAGCTTAAGCGGAAGGTTATTTAAAGACAATGTCGGAACTGGCTCTTCATTTGATGAAAAGGCCGAGACCTTTGCAAAACTCCTTGAAAAGCCACTGCACAAAGAATCGACGTCATTCCCGCCTGCGTGGGAATCCATTTTTGAACATGACAAACTATTGAATAAAATAAGTTTCTGAAATTTTAAGATGGATTCCCGCCTGCGCGGGAATGACGGCTGTTTGGTTTTAGTGTAGAAAATCCTAGCGTTGTTTACACTTTTGCTTTTTTGCTTGAAGACCCATTTTGGGATTTTTGAGTGTTGTCAAGAATGCCGAAAGGCACGGCAACGCCGCATGGTTCTTGATAATGCTCAACAATCCTAAAACAATCATTTAGGCAGAAAATAAAAGCTGTTTTGCATAAAAAGTGTAAACAACCCGACAATTTCCTACATCTCAGGCCGTCTGAAAAAACACCATAATTTATATATATAGTGCGTCACAAACAATATACTTATCACAAAACAGAATCCAGAAAAACCTAGTAAAAAAGCCGTCTGATTTTTCAGACGGCTTTTTATATTAGTTCCCTGAATAAGCAGGAATAAAAATGAGTGGTGGTGCCCGGAGCCGGAATCGAACCGGCACGACCTGTTTAGGGTCGACGGATTTTAAGTTTTTATTTAAATTTATAACTAATTGAAAATACTAAAGATTGATGTCTGCACACAATGTTATAGCCAATCTTGATATGTACTTCCCCGTCACAATTTTGACACAGAAGCAATATTTAAATCCTTAGTTTCAAAGGCTTTAAATATTGCTTTTTTTATTTTTGAAAGGAGGCTGGATGAGAAGAAAAGTTTTCTTGACGGTGTTGCTGTTAGCTTCAGTAGCAAACGCAGAGAAATTAACGTTTCCACAGTATGCTGTGTTAGTTGAAAACATGCGGCGGCCCAGCGTCTTGACCCGAAAATGATTTGGGCGGTAATGGGGCGCGAAAGTTCAGGCAATCCGAACGCCTTATCACACAAAAATGCGCGCGGTCTGATGCAGGTAATTCCGCCGACGGCGGCGCGGATGGGCGTAAATCCGAAGCATCTGTATCAGCCTGAGCCGAACCTGATTGCAGGCACGCGTTATCTGCGTTTTTTGTGCAACCGTTATCCCGATAAAAATCACCCGACCGGGTGCGATATCGATTTGGTTTTGGCCGGATACAACGCCGGCGAAGGCGCAGTCGACAAATACCGGGGTATTCCGCCTTACGCAGAAACCCGTGCGTATGTGAAAAACGTGAAATACCGCTATGCACGCTTGAGTAAAAACCCGTCTTTGATGACTGCTTCTTTTACTCCGCCGGTTAAGCCGTCTGCCAAACCGAAAATGGCAGTCGCCCAAGTGGAAACGGCCACGGCTGTTCCGGTGGCCATGAAACGCCGGCATGAGGCATGGGACGTGTTTCAAGAATTTTAAGTGTGGCCTTCGGGCTTTTTTTGTTGCCGCTTTATGCGGTTTTTTTATGGAGTTAATGATGATCACAGTTAGTCAAAATACCCGTCAATGGGGTAAAGCCGTTTTCTTTCAATGATTTTGGGCTTTGCTCAAATGGCATTGGCTGCCGGAGGGCTGTCAACGGCAGAGGGCAGTCTCAAGGAATTGGTACAGGGTTTCTACGGTATTGTTGCCATTTTGTCCGGGGTAGCTATCTTGGCAGTAGCCGTTTGGGGTTATTTCGGCCATAAAACATTGGGAGACATCATTCAGATCTGCTGTTGGATTTTCGTAGCCGGTGCAAGTTTGGCAATCGGTAAGGCAATCTTCGATTGGGGTAAATCCGCCACATTCTAAGGAGAACGAGTATGGATAATATGCCGGAAATGGATATTGAACACGAATACAATACCTACGACGGTATGTCACGTCAGGCAATGATTGCCGGAGTACCCATTCTTCCGGCATTTATCATCCTCATTTTGATGATGTTCGGTACGCTCAGCTTGATACCCATGCTCGGATTGAGGGCATTGGCCATTTTTTTGCCGGGATTACCGATATTGTTTTTTCTGCGCATATTGGTCAAGCGGGATGACCAAGCCTTGAGGATTTTGGGGCTGGAAGTTTATTGGTGGTTCAAACGCAAAGGTTCGGAAAACTTTGGCAACAACTTCACGATTACCGCAACTAAATTTGGAAGAGATCGAGATGATTACAAGCGATTTGTACAAAAAAATGACGAAGCAGCAACCGCAGCAAGACTTTTTGCCGCCAGTCAGTCAGCACATAGCTGAAAATATCGTTCACTATCAAGACGGTTATATGATGTTTGCCATCAAGTTGGACGGTATTCCGTTTGAAGGAGTGAATGACAGTCATTTGATAGCCGCGAACGAAACGCTGAAAAACCTGTTTGCAACCGTCGGCAAGCAGTTTGGCAACCGGCTGGCATTATGGACGCATATCCAACGTCAGGAAATCAAACTGAAGCGCGATTATGATTTCGGTACGGCCTTCAGCCGGGACTTTGCTGCCAACTACATCAGTCAATTCAATCAAAAAAAGTATTATGAAACCTTTTTATATTTCAGGGGTATTGAAATATCAGGATTTTTCAGACGGCCGCGAAGAAGCAGAAGAACTGCTGCAACTGATGGTAAGGGCATTGAGTCCGTTTGACCCTCATGTATTGGGAACTTACGAGAATCAAAACGGCGTTCGGTTTTCGGAAGTCTATCAATTTATCGGAACGCTGATTAACGGCGGTATCCGTGAAGACATTCCTTTATCGCCGACTGCTGCTTATAAGATTATTCCTTGTGCCGATTTGCATTTCGGTACGGATATTCTGGAAATCAGAACGCCGACACATCAGAAATTTGCGACCTGCTATGATTTGAAAGACTTCGGTAAAAGCAAAATCATGGTTTTGCTGTCGATTTTGTCGTTACCGTGCGAATTT
Organism: Neisseria weixii; assembly: GCF_002327085.1. Classification (GTDB taxonomy): domain Bacteria; phylum Pseudomonadota; class Gammaproteobacteria; order Burkholderiales; family Neisseriaceae; genus Neisseria; species Neisseria weixii. The sequence goes on from NZ_CP023429.1 coordinate 678,482, forward strand.
ACCCTGACACAAAGTTTTGTTTATGTTGAAAACTCGGAAATGCAGACGGCCATCAATAAGCAGAAAAACGCATTGGTGAGCGCACAAGACCAAGCAATAGAACAGCAGGATGAATTGTCGGAGGGTAAAGGAGCATTGGCAGCAGGTCGTCTGATGTTCGGCGATTATTCGGCGGGACTGATTGTTTATGGCAACACGGCCAAAGATGCACGCAAAAACGGTACGACCGTTGCGACAGAGTTTCTCACGTCGGGTACCTACCGTTTTGTCCAATCCACCTTATCGATGCCGTCCACATTTTTCAGCCAGGTTCCCGGTTACAAAAAACGTCCTCGGATGATTCCCAAAACGACCAACAATTTGGCAACCGTGTTCGGTATGCACAATTATTCGCAAGGAAAATCGTGGGGAATCCGATTGGTGACGGCTCTCCGGTCATGCCGCTCAAAACCTTATCCAATACGCTTTTTAACCTGAACCTGCACTTTACCGCTAAAAATAAGGACATGAAAGGAAAGAGGATTGCCGGACATACCTTGATTACCGGTGCAACAGGTACGGGTAAAACCGCTTTGGAGACAACTGTCCTGACTTTTATGGAACGGTTCAATCCCTACATGTTCGTATTGGATTTGGATCGCGGGATGGAAATTTTTGTGCGTGCTTTGAAAGGTACTTATTATTACCTTGAGGAAGGACAGGACAGCGGTTTCAATCCGTTCCAATTGCCGGATATACCTAAAACACGGAGTTTTTTATATCGGTTGGTAAAACAATGTGCCGACGGTGCCACGGCAGAAGAGGAGGGGCAGATTAAATTGGCGGTTGATACGCTGTATGAAATCAATTTCGAGAACCGCAATTTCAGTATGCTGCTGGATAACCTGCCGTACTCGACTATGCCCAATTCCCTGCGTACCCGCTTGTCGAAATGGTGCAGAAGTGAAAACGGTGAATTTGCCTGGTGCTTGGACAGCCTTCAAAACCGTTTCAATCCGGAATCTTTTTACCGGATTGGTTTGGACGTGACCTGTATCCTGAAAAAAGATTACGAACCGACAGGGCCGGTATTGGCCTATCTGTTTTATCTGAAAGATATGATGTCCGAGCGGGTTTCCGCAGAAGGCAGCCTGATGGCTTCCGTGATTGCGGAATTCTGGTATGCAGACCGCTTTGAGATTACCTCTGAGTTTATGCTCAAAACGCTGAAACAGGCCGTAAGCTGGGTGAATTCATGATACTTGATTCCCAGTCACCTGAAGATGCTGCCGACAGTCCTAATTTTGCAGCCATTATCCAGCAGACACCGACTAAGATTTTTCTGCCTAATCCCGACGGCAGCAGGGAATCTTATTACCGGTGCGGTCTGACGGAAAAAGAGTGTACGGAGTTGCTTAAACTGTCATTGGAAAGCCGTACATTCTTAATCAAACAGAGCAAACAGAGTGCGTTTGCGACTTTGGATCTGCACGACTTCGACAAAGAATTGGTTGTGTTGTCCGGCACTTCGGAAAACGTCAATCTGATGAACCGGATTATCGAGGAGGTCGGGTCTGAAGATCCCGACGTATGGTTGCCTGTTTTACAGGAACGGGTGGTTGGTAAAAAGGAGGAAATAGCCGCACATTGAATAAATGGAGTGACGGAGCCGTCTGAATATTCAGACGGCTTATTTATTTTTGGTTTAAAAAGGAAATTCAAATGAAATTGAAAAACTTTACAAAACGGTTTGCGCCGTCTTGGTCGGCGGCAGTTTGGTATTGGGTATGCCTTCAGCCACAGCCGGCGGTATTCCCGTCATTGACGGTGCGGCCATTGCCAAAATGGTTGAACAGGCCATCGTAATGAAAGAGCAGGTTGATAATCAGCTTAAGCAAATCAACGAACTGAAAAGCCAGGTAAAAGCAGTAACGGGCAACCGTAACTTGGGTAACATTCTGAAAACCGAGGCCTACGAGCAATTGCCGGACGAATGGAAAAAGGTTTACCGGTCGGCTGAAAAGCTGAAAGATGGGAACTATAAGGATTTGCTGAACTCTAAAGGCTATAATGCGAATGCCGATACTGAGCGTTTGTCCAAGCAGTTTGATCTGACTTTACGCGCGATTCAGGATTCCGAAGTGCGTATGAAAAACATCGACAAACTGATGAATCAGATTAACCGAACCAACGACATTAAAGCCGCACAAGACCTTCAAAACCGTATTGCGCTGGAAAACAGCAAAATCCAGCAAAACCAGACCAATCTGGATATGCTGTATCGTTATATGGAACTGGATGAGAAGGTTCAAATGAAAAAACGTGCGGCTCGTGATAGCTGTCGACGACAAAATGTCATCAAAGACAGCAATAAATCCTGTACTTAATTTGGAAGGGTGGAAATGAAAATTCAAGCAATTGGCTTATTATTATGTATCACTTTTCTTTTGTCTGCCTGCGGACAGTCAGAAGAAGAAAAGTTCTACGAAAAAATGAATCATGATATAGAAAAAAGTGAGAGAAATAAGCAAAATGATTCTTGTCGCAGGCAAAATATCATTAAGAAAACGAATATTGATTGTGATAAAGAATTTCCACGTATGAAAAACTAATCCTGCCTGATTCAAGCCACTACTTAGGTAGTGGCTTTTTTTTGGAGAGATAAATGTCGACTTTTTTTGCAGATTTATCCAACACGCTGGGGGCGGATTTAGGTGCGAACCTGTTAAACAGAACGGGGGATTTTATCAGTCAGTTGACACCGCTGTTTGCCGCAGCCTTTGCCATATATGTTTTGCTGGTTATATGGGATTACTACAGCCAGAGTTTTGATGTGGCCTTTATCGATTTTGTCAAAAATGTATGGGCTGGGTAGTGATCATCTCGTTGGCTTTTTCGCCCGCGATGTATATGAAATTGGCCCATCTGATTTACGGTTTGCCGGATGAAATTGCCGCTATTTTTTCCGGTGGATACTCGGTGAATGCTTCAGCTATGGATGCCAGTTGGAGTATGGTGAGAGAGTTATTGGGAAAAATATCTGACATACATAATGAATATAGTTGGATGGAAATAGGTGTCCATTTAGGACTGGAAATTAAAATAGCATTAATTATTACAATTTGTGCTGCTCTAATTATCGGCCTTTCTTTTGCTTTCTATATGGTAGCTAAAATTTCTTTGGCATTGGTTTTGATGATAGGTGTGTTCTTTATGGGCTGCCTGCTGTTTCCGTCAACCCGGCAGTATGGGATGAATTGGATAGGACAATGCCTGAACCATATCATTACCTGCACGATGTTTGTACTTTTGACCAAAGTACAGATGGCTGTTTTCGATAGGACTATAACTATGGCTTTGAGTGGTGGCATTTTAGATTATGCGGCGGTTGAGATGTTACCCCCGTCTTCCTGTTACAGACGATTATTTTCGTCATTATCGTATTTAATATTCCGAGTATTGCTTCTGCATTAACCGGTGGAGCGGCTGTTCAAGGTGCAAGCCGTCAGTTGATGTCGTTGGCCCGGGCAGGCGGTTTTGCCGCAGCACCGCAGGCAAAATAGGCGGAGCCTTTATGAAAGCCGCTTCAAACCGCAGCAGCGGCGGCAGCGTGAGAACCAAACTTCCGTAAATTGAAAGGATATGAATGATGACTGCACGTTTGTCCTGGGTTGCATATATTCCCTATTTGTCAGTCGGTTTTTTACTCTATTTTTGTATCGTGCTTGCCGTTTTTCCGATGATGTCGTATTTCGGTGTGACTATGAATAAAACATTGGCGGTGAACCTGTTGATGGTGCTGACGGTCTGTTATACGGCAGGGTTTCTGTGGATGGTTTACCGGGTTCGGCGTTGTAAGGCATATTTTAATCGGGACGGCGTTTGGTATTTCAAAGGTGTTTGGCCGTGGACATCAAAAATGCGCGGCATACGCTGGGAAAATTTCCACCAAGCCCTATACCGTCAGGATGCCGCAGGTTTATTCTTTAAGACGTACACCATTTATCTGTTCGGCAGGGACGGCAGCACGGTAATCATTAAAAATCTTTACGACGGCAGGAACTGGAGTGCGTTTGTGAACGACTATGCGCAGGACAGGGAACTGTCAACCTGATGGAACAGGAGTATGCGATGAAAAAAGTTTTCGGTATTTTGGCCATAGCCGTCTTTATTTACGGCTACCTCAACCGCGATACCAACTTGGGTGTCGGTATCATCATGTTTTTTGCATTTTCTTTTTGGGCAATCGTCTTTATCCGTGCGGCCAACAACCGCAGATATTGGGACGATTACTGACCGATAAACCAACTGAAATCCGGTGGGCTGTCCGCCGGATTTTTTTATATTCAAAGGAATTGTCATGAAAAAAATCGTTTTCTTATTAGGTGTGTTGCCATTGATGGCAGCTGCCTGTTCTTCTGCGCCGAAACAGCCTTCAGGCAAGCCGTTTCCCCTTAATCCCCATTATCAGACCGGAGTGAAATAATGTTTGGACGTGACCGCAAAAAACAGCCTGTGACAGAAGAAGCCTTGGAAAAACAGCGTAAAAAATCTGTCAATCAGGAAGTGAACCAAATGTTGGAAATGGCTAACGGTTTTGAAAAATCTTTAGTTGAAACTGCTCAGAACAATGCCAGAACTTGGCGGTACTTCGGTATCGGCTCGCTGGTTGTCGCAGGTATGGCCGTTGCCGCCGTCATGGGTCTGACCCCTTTTAAAGAGGTCATTCCCTTTGTTGCGCGCGTGAATGATACAACCGGCGCGGTAGACATCTTGACGACCATTAAGAACAAGCAGATGAAGTATGAAGAAGTGATTAACCGTTACTGGTTGGCCATGTATGTCCGCTACCGTGAAAGCTATGACTGGGATAAGATTCAGGCGACTTACGATGCCACCAACCTGCTCAGCGCACCGCAGGTTCAGGCTGTGTTCAAAGCGTTTTACAACAGTCCGGCGGCACCGCATAAGATTCTTAAGCAGCATGCCAAGGTAGTGGTTAAAGTCACCAATATTTCATTTGTCGGCGACATGGCCCAAGTACGGTTTGAAAAAAGGGTGATACCCGTTACCGGTGAGGAAAACGCCCAACCGATTCCGCCTCAAAAAATGATTGCGACGATTGCCTTTGAATTCAAATCGACACCGATGAAAGAGGCAGACCGTCTGATCAATCCTTTGGGTTTCCAAGTGCTGAGCTATGATGTTACGGAGGAAGTGGCACCATGACGAAACAAACACTCATTTTAACCGGCCTGATGGCCGGTTTGTTTTTTCAGACGGCCTATGCTGCCGAAACACCCAAACGCTCGTCTATGACGGGCGTATCCAAAGTGTTGACTATAACCCAATGATGTGGTCAATATCAAAGCCAAGCCGGGCTTCGTCACCATGATCCAGTTGCAGGATGGGAAACCATCAATAGCGGTGACAGTGCTTCATTGGCAATGGGCTACGGTAAGGCTTGGGGTTTGACCAGCAAGGGGAACAATATCTATTTCAAACCCTTAAACCATCAGCCTACGACCAACCTTTTGTTTACAACAAATAAGAAGCGCAGATATGCACTTCATCTGAGTATGGCCGGCAGTAAATCGCAGCCGACCTATATTTGGCATTCAATTACCCGGAGATGCCCGTTACAAGCAGTTGCTGGAGGAACAGAAACAGGTTCAGGCCGCTGCCGTCTTGCGCAGCAGCCAGAGTAGGAACAAAGCCGGCGGGGACTATAACCGCAACTACTGGGTAAGGGTAAGAAGGCTCTCGCACCCACATCGGTTTACGATGACGGCAGGTTTACCTATCTGCGTTACGACGATGCCAAAAGCCTGCCGGCGGTTTTCCGGGTAAACAGCGACGGAACGGAAGCCGCCGTAAACAGCCATGTCGAAGGCGATACGCTGGTTATTCATGAGACGGCGGAAAAATTTGTTTTACGTCTCGGCAAATCGGTATTGGGCATAGAAAACCGCAGCTATGATGCAAAAGGCAAATTCAACATGACCGGCAGTACCAAAGGCAGAACCGTACGTTTGAGAAAGGGTAAGAAATGAACCTGAATGATGATAACTTCAATATGGACAATGAACCCCGGAGCCTGAAAGAGCGTATCGGCGACAAAACCGTCGAACGGGGTATTCCCACCGAATTGAACGTCAAGAAGAAAAGGACGATGGCAACGGTCGGCTTTTTCCTTGCTGCAATGGTGGTGACTGCTGTTGCCGTCGGCGGTATTTTAAGTTTTACCGGCGGGGAGGATGAGGCGGCGGTTCAGGCTGAAGAAAATTCCATCAGCGGGCAAACGGGGCGCAAGGATTTGGAAGCCGAAAAGCAGGATTTGTTGGAAACAGTCGATAATCGGCCTGCTTCCGATACCGTCGCACCCGAGCCGCAGGAGCCACAGCCTGCCTCGGAGGCTGTGGCTCCTGCGGAACCGGTTGAACCTGTAGCGGCTTCCGGGCCGGCTCCTGACGAAAGGTTTGACAGCAGTTTGACACCGGTCGGTCTGAACGGAGGTTCGCCAATGTCTCTTTCGGGTTCATCAGGGGAAAACCGGCCGGAAGGCGGCAGCGGGTCAATCGGTTCAACAGATGAGACTGCCGGCACCTATTCGGGTAATCCGTTGACAGCCAAATTACGTCCTGGGGTATATCGCGCCACTCAGGCTGAAGAACGCGGCGATCCGACTTATCTCATGAGCCGGGGAACGGGCATATCCTGCGTTACCACCACCAAAATCGTTACCACACATCCGGGGCTGGTCCGCTGTCAGGTAACGAAAGACGTTTATTCCGCAGACGGTTCCACCCTTTTGGTAGAACGCGGTTCAACGGTCATCGGTGAACAGACATCGGCTTTGACGCAAGGACAGGCACGGGTTTTTGCATTATGGAATACGCTCGAAACGCCGGAAGGCATCCGTGTGGCATTGGACAGTCCCGGCGGGGATCCATTGGGTGCGTCCGGCCATCCGGCCAAAGTCAAACACCACTTTTGGCAGCGCATCGGCGGCGCGGTCATGATCAGCATGATTCAGGACGTTGTTGACGGTGCTAATAACCGGCGCAGCAATAAGGGAACCGAAGTAAGTTTTGAGACGACCACGGAATCGGCTCAAGATATTGCAACGGAAATCCTGAAAAACAGCATCAACATTCCGCCGACCGGTTATGTGAATCAGGGGACGGAAATCATGATTTTTGTCGCCCGCGATGTCGATTTTTCCGGTGTCTATGAAAACGTAACGGTTTCCAACCGTTATTAAGCCCAAGCCGCTTCTCAGTAAGCAGCTGAATTTTTAATGACCGTTAAAGGAACAGATATGCACGACAGTTCCATTTCGTCCCGCAATCTGCTGGACAAACTTCAGTTAACCGAATACCTCAATACTTCGGGGATAACGGAAGTTTTTATCAACCGTCCGGGCGAGGTATTTTTAGAAGGGGAATACGGGCGTATCAGATATGAACGTCCCGATTTGACTTTGCCCGTATTGGAAAAGCTGGCCAATACGCTGTGTACGTTTAATAAAAAACACATCAGTTACGAATCTCCTATCCATTCGGTGACATTGCCTGACGGCGAACGCGGCCACATCATGATGCCGCCTTCTTGCGAAGACGGCACAATGGTGTTTGCCTTCCGTAAGCCGTCCAACAGCCGTTTCAGCTTGGGTGACTATATCGAGACAGGCCGTCTGAAAGCATTTAACGATGTATCTGCGCACGGCGTACCCGAATGCCGTGAGGCTGCGGAAATTGAAATAGACAACCGCTATGTCCGGGACATCTGCGACAAAATGAAGCTGCCTTACGGTGTGAAGCTGGCTGACTGGCAATATCTGATGTTAGAGCATAAGGCCGACGGAAATCTGGCCGAGTTTTTTAAAATTGCGATCGCACGCAAGCTGAACATCTGCATGGTCGGCGGTACGGGTTCCGGCAAAACCACCTTTACCAAAGCCCTTGCCGATTTAATACCTGAAAACGAGCGTTTGATTACCATCGAAGATACGCACGAATTGAGTCTGCCCAATCACCCCAACCATGCCCATCTTTTCTATAAAGAACACATTTCGGCCAAAATGATTGTGGCTGCCTGCATGCGTTTGAAACCCGACCGGATTTTTTTGACCGAGCTTCGCGGCGATGAAGCATGGGACTACTTGGCTGCACTCAATACCGGACACCCGGGCGGTTTGACTTCGGTTCACGCTAATGATGCCCGTTCCGTCCACTACCGTATCGCACAGTTGGCAATGGAATCTCCGGCCGGCCAAAATATGGATCATTCCTACATCTTGAATACGGTTCGGGCAACCATTGATGTGATTTGCTATTTTGAAAAAACGCGTATGACGGAGCTTTATTACGACCCCGTTGAAAAATTTTATGCCATGCAAGGCCGTCTGTAACGGCCGCTTTTTATGCCTTGGTAAGGATTACGAAAATGAACTGTACTGAAGACATTCCAATGCACCTTAAAATTCTCGACCCATGCAGCGGCAGTCGCATGATGTGGTTTGACCGACAGAACCCGCACGCCCTGTTTGGCGATATACGCAGCGAAACCCACCGGCTGAAAGACAGAAAATATCAGCGCAGTCTGGAAATTCACCCATACATCCGCATGGATTTCCGCAACCTGCCTTTTCAGGACGGTCAATTCAAACTGGTTGCCTTCGACCCGCCCCACCTTGTTCATGCCGGTGCGAAATCATGGCTGGCACTCAAATACGGCAAACTGGGGCAAACATGGCAGGAAGACTTGCGGCAGGGCTTTGCCGAATGTTTCCGTGTTTTGGAAGCAGACGGTGTATTGGTTTTCAAATGGAACGAAGACCAAATCAGAGCCGAACAAGTATTGGAACTTACGCCTTACAAACCGCTGTTCGGTCACACCACAGGAAAACGCGGCAAGACGCTGTGGTTTACTTTTATGAAATAAAAAGGACTTTATCATGCCATACCTGAACCGTATCGAAGTGATGGGCAATTTGGGCAAAGACCCGGAATTGCGTTATTTGGCCAATCAAACACCGGTGACCACCATATCCCTCGCCTATACCGAAAAATGGCGCGACAAGGCCACCAATGAACCGCGCGAGCGTATCGAATGGTTTACCGTCGTGCTGTACGGCAAACAGGCGGAAACGGTTTGCCGCTATATGAAAAAAGGTGACTGCCTATGGGTAGCCGGTAAGATGCAGTCGCGCCGCTACGGCCATCACGGCGTTGAGAAAACGGTATATGAAATCATCGCCGGGGAAATGCAGATTATCCATACCAAGCAGCAGGGAGAAACGGCAGCCGGTTTGGATTATCTGTAAGGCCGTCTGAAAAACAAACCGGCTGTTTTTTACACAGCCGTTCCTGATGGAGTGCCCCCATGTTTCCGAAATTGAGACAGGCGGCCGGTTCGATACCGGCCGTTCTTTTATCCATCGCCACCGCCGCAGCGGGCTGGTGGTATCACGGTCTGTCCGATACCGGGCATGAGTTCCGCTGCCGTGTGGTCGGGGTTGCCGACGGCGATACCTTCCTTTGTCTGTCCGGACAGGAAAAGACGACCATCCGTCTGCGCGGCATCGATGCCCCGGAAAAAACACAGGCTTACGGCCGGGATGCCCAGGAGTTTTTGTCCGGACTGGTTTTCGGGAAAACGGTGTCCGTTACCGTCTACGGTAAAGACCGGTACGGCCGCATACTCGGCATGGTTAATGTAAACGGACGTGATGTCAATCACGCGATGGTCGCTGCCGGATATGCCTGGGTGTACCGGCGGCATAACGAAGATGCCGTAATGCTCCGTGCGGAAGGAGCGGCCAGAATCGGCAAATCGGGCTTGTGGGCAGATGCCCGTCCGGTCAATCCGGCCGAGTACCGCCAACGGCATTGACGCAGGCCGTCTGAAAATGAATTAGGTTGCTTTTTTCATTCCTTAAAATTAGGATATTCACTCCATCAACTTGGGAATGGAAATGACGTATGAAAACCAAGCAATTACTGCATCCGCTTTTGGTTGCTTTAAGTTTGGCCGGTACCGTATTTTTACCGCTGGGTTCCGTATATGCTGCCCCGTATTTTTCCACAACGGCAGCAGCAACCAAAGCGGCGGAAAGAATCGGTTACAGAAAGACCGGGCAGGTTTCCAGCGGACAAGCCGTATATGAAGCGACTAAAGCTGCAAAAGTCAAAGGATTGCCGTACATTACTCCCGATGTTGACAGCCACAAGGGAGGAGCATGGAAAGCGACCAAAACCGTTGCGGCTTTAGGCAGCAAACAGACCCGTCTCGGCACTTATAACGAAGACTTAACAGTACGCATAGGAGATTAAACAATGAACATGACCGAATGGGATGACAGACAGAAAAGCATTGCCCAAGTGATTCAGGAATTAAAAACCTTTGAAGACCAAGAACTGGTTGTTGTCGTAACCGATGACGAAGGAGAAACATTCAAAACCGTCAAATTGGTCAGCAAAGGTTTTGACGGCGACAAGGTGTACTGTGCCTTACATATTTAGCCGTAAAAACGAGCCGGCAGCCTGAAAAGTGATTTTCAGGCTGTTTTGTTACATTGGACGCAGTAAGGCCGTCTGAAAAAAAACTGTAACCGTATGCCCGCCCCGTGCGGGCTTTTTTAATGGGGTAGAAGATGAAAAACAAGTTTTTCGGCCTGCTGGCCGCGTTGGGTATCTTCGTGCCGCTCAGCTTGGCCGGTGGTCTGTATTTGGGCAGTACCGTCATGGCAACATGGCTGAGCCTGAAAGCGGAGCCGTCCGTCGGTATGCTGTACCGCTACTGGCACTATTACGACCGTTTGAAACCGGGTGCTCAGACGGCCTTTGAAGTATCGGCCTTTATTGCGCTGCTGATTCCGGCAGTGACGGCAGTCATCATTTGCGCGGCGGTGCTGATGAAGCCCAAACGCGAACTGCACGGCTCTGCGCGGTTTGCCAAACGTTCGGAAATCGTCAGGCACGGCTTGCTTAAAAAGAAGTTTTACGGCGGTGAAGAACCGGATTTGCTCATCGGCAAATACGGCAACGATTACCTGCGCTGGGCAGGCAATGAGTTTCTGTATCTGGCCGCACCGACCCGTTCGGGCAAAGGCGTCGGCATTGTGATCCCCAACTGCCTGCATTACCGCGACAGCATGGTGGTCTTTGACCCGAAACTGGAAAACTTCCTTATTAGCGGCGGCTACCGTGCGGAACACGGCCAAGAAGTCTTCCTGTTCAATCCGGCCGGCCGTATGCCCGAACACGAGCGTAATCCCAACGCACCTTTGGTGTCGCACCGCTGGAATCCCTGCACCTATATCCGCCGCAATCCGGTTTACACCTACAAAGACGTGAAAGACATTGCCGGCATTATGTATCCGAAGCCGGTTAAAGACAGCGGCAGCGCAACCTTCTTTCAGGAATCGGCGCAAAACCTGTTTGTCGGTTTGCTGCTTTACATGATTGAAACCGAAAACGAGCGCGATCTTTCTCTTCAGGAAAACAAAACCACATTGGCCAACCTGTTCCGCCTGACCACGCCTTCGGACGGCCGCACGCTTTCCGAATGGATTAAAGATGAAGTGATGTTGCGCGACCAACAACCGCAGACGCAATTGAGCCAAAACTGCCGCAGCCTCTTGATGGGCTTTGCCAACGGCAATGCCAAAACCGGTGCCGACATTCTGGCCACGCTGACCGCCCCTTTGGGTATCTTTATCGACCCGGTGGTAGAAGCGGCTACAAGCGGCGACGATTTCTACTTGGACGAAGTGCGCAAAAAGCGGATGACGGTTTATATCGGCATCGTACCAACGGAAACGGCGGTTTTTTCACGGCTGACCAACCTGTTTTTCAGCCAGTTGGTTTCGGTAAACGTGCAGCAGGGCTTACCTTCCAACAATCCCGACAGTCTGAAATACCAATGCTGCCTGCTGATGGACGAATTTACCGCTCTGGGCGTAATACCGGCGATTCAGCACGGCGTGTCCTACATCGCCGGTTACGGCTTGCGGCTGCTGCTGATTATCCAAACGCCTTCACAGGTAACGGACCTGTACGGCCGCGACGCAACACGTACCTTCTTCACCAATTTCGCTTGCCAAATCGTTTATCCGCCGCGCGAACAGACCGACGCGGAGGAGTACAGCAAGTTGATTGGTTACGAGACCTACAAGGCCAAATCGGTTTCACGTTCGGCGGGTAAGCTCGGCAGCCGCAGCACCAGTACCAGCGACCAGCGCAGGGCGGTGATGAATCCGGACGAACTCAAGATGATGCCCAAAAGCGACTGCATCATCAGTTTGGGCAACAGCCGGCCGGTTTACGCGCAGAAAATCGTTTATTACCAAGACCCGGAGTTCAGCAAACGCGCCAACCGGCCGCTGCCGGTGATTCCGCCTTTGGATGTTCGTACAGTGAATAAGGTAAGTGCAGCGATACCGAAAGCTGAATTTGTACCACCGGAAGCGTTAGACAGCTTCCATTGGGCAGATGCGTCTAATGCGGAAGACATCGCCCGTTCGCTGCTGAGTGTCCTCATCCCGCCGGGCAGCCCGCCGGATTACGTCGCCCAACTGGTGCCGGTCATACTGGAAAACTGGGGCGCGGATACCATGCCGTTTGTTCAAAAAATTCTCGGTAATCAGGCAGTGCCGACGGCTTGAGTGTAAAAAAAACCGTCTGCCCTTTGGGGCAGACGGGAAAACCTTTCGGTTTTATTTCAGCCGTCAGTTGACTAAGAGCAGGAACAGGGCTAAGATAATCTTAACGACTGTTCGCAGTCTCAGCCATGAACGACCTTTACGCAGGGTATGGTTCATACTTGAAACCTTCCTTTCTAGGGCGGTTTCAGCATAAAGCCCCACTGCAATGGGGCTTTTTTGCTACCAGCCCCGACGCAATTATACACGCATTCCGTATCAGGCCGTCTGAAAACGATTTTTCAGACGGCCTTTTTCTTTTGGGGTAATCAAACATGAGCGACATCGACAACATCCGCAGCGCACTGAGCTACATCGAACCGCACGACCGCGACGACTGGTGGCATATCGGCGCAGCTTTGAAAGACGAATTGGGCGAAAACGGTTTCGACCTGTGGGACGAGTGGTCCCAGCGCGGCGACAGCTATTCCGCCCGCGGTGCGAAAGCGACATGGAAAAGCCTGAAGCCGGGTATGTGGCACATCGAAACCGTTTGGAAAATGGCCCGGCAAAACGGCTGGAAACCCGAGAAGCCCTATACGCCGCCCAGTGCCGAAGAAGCGGCGCGGCGCAAAGCCGAATCGGAAGCACGCCGACAGGCGGCAGAGGCCGAACGGCAGCGCACGCGGCAGAAAGTGAAAGGTACGGCGCAGACGGTTTGGAAAAACAGCCGTCCGGCCGATCTCAGCCATCCGTATTTGGCGGCCAAAGGCATTACGGATTCGGCGGTTGTCGCCGGTTTGCGACAAAACGAATACAACGGCGATAGCAATCTCGTGATTCCGGTTTTGTACGGGCGCGAAATCGTCAACCTGCAATCCATCAACCAAGACGGCGGCAAACGCTTTTTGTCGGGCGGTCAGCTAGAAGGCGGCTATGCCTTTATCGGCAAATCGGAGGACGTGCCCAACGGCGTGGTGCTGGCCGAAGGTTATGCGACTGCCGCCAGCATTCATCAGGCAACGGGCAGGCCGGTCATCATCGCCTTTAACGCCGGCAATATGGTGGCGGTAGCAGAGCGGCTTTCCCAAACGCTGCCCGAACAGGTGCCGGTGGTGATTGCGGTCGATAACGACGCGTCGCAGACCGGTATCAAAAAGGCACGGCAGGCCGCTGCGTTTTTCAACGGCCAAGCCACGGCAGTACAGCCCGAATTTACCATGACGCAGATTCAGCAGTTTCAAAAAGGCAAAGGTGTGGACGAAAAAGGCCGTCCGCCGCTGCCGAGCGATTTTAACGATTTGTACAATCTGGCCGGAACCGAAGCCGTGCGTGCGGCATTTGAAAACCGTTTCAGACGGCCTGAACCGAATCCCGAGCCTTCCCAAACAGCAGGCAACACCGAATCCGATATTCCTTCACAACAGGAGCAGCAAATGAAAACCGAAACCCGAGCCGCAACAGCGGCAGAGGCCAACAGCATCGAATTTGACGGCCGCATACAGGAAACCGAACGTTCAGCCCACCCTGAAGAGCATGAGCAAAACCAACCGCAGCAAAAAGCGGCCGGCGAAACCGCCAAAACAACAAACACCCCAAAGCCCGATGTTGAAACGGCAGCCATGCCGTCTGAACAGGCCAAAAAAGCGGTTTTGGATTTGGAATACCGTATCCCCGACACCCTTAAAACGCGTTATCACGCGATTGGCGGCAAGTTTTATTCCGCCGCCGACGGCAAAACCGTACTGTTTGAAGACAAAGGCCGACAACTTAAAACTTCGCTGCAAGATCCGCAAACCGTGAAAGATATGCTGGAAGTGGTCAAGGCCAAAGGTTGGGACAACATCAAGATTTCGGGCAGCAAGGCATTCAGGCAGATGATGTTCATCGAAGCGGCCGCACAGGGCATTAAAACCAGCGGCTACACGCCGACGCAGGCCGATTTGCAGCAGGTGGAAGCCTTGCGCGAACGCTATGCGAAAAACGGCATCGAGCCGGTACTGACGCGCGGGCAGGAGAGGCGGACAGAGGCCGCCAAGCCTGAGCAGGATAAGGCGCAGGCTAAGCCTGAATCAGAACGGGAAGAACGCGTCCGCAGCGAACCCGACCGCGAAATGCCGGCTGCCGCCGAACGCTTGAAAGCCCAAAGCACCATGCCGTCTGAAAGCCAAGTCAACTCATCGCCGCGGGCCGATACCGACATCGGTGTGCCGGTTCACAGCCTCGGACAGGAAGAAGTGCCTGCCGAAGTCGTGCATCAAACCGACAACATGAAAGCGGCCGCACAAGATACCCGCTTCGTGTCGGCCAAAACCGTCTATACCGAAAAAGCCCGGAAACTCAGTAAAAACGAGCAGAAGAAACTGGCGTTTTACGAACGCGGCGTGACGGACACGCTGCGCGGTTTGGAAGGCGGTACCCGCACCGACGCGCTGCGCAATTACTACGAACACACGGCCAAGATGATGAAGGGCGGCAAACTGGATTTGCCGCATCCGATTCAGATTCCTTCACACACACAGACACCGGCAGGACAGAAACCGGGGCTTGAGCAACAGCCCCGTCACGAACGCAGCCAGGAGCAGGAACCGGAAATTTCACGATAAAAGGAGAAGACCTATGACAGGCAGGACGATACATAAAAAGCTCTCTGAAGCGTGGGCAGGCATTCATGTGTTGAAATGCACGCATTCGTTGAACAGCCGTTCCAAAATAGATTACCTGATGTATTGCGATGTATTGAAAAAAATGCCCGGAGGCCGTCTGAAAATCCGTGTGTACGGAAGCCGTTACGTATCGACGGAAGGAAGCCGGATCCGATATGCCGGCAGGGACGCGGCGGATAAGGCCGGAGACCGGAATATCGGGAAAGAAACATCATGACTCCGGAAAACTCCGCCGAGATGTGAGCAATTACGACAATCTGCCTATGCCCGAAGCCGCCGTGCTTCGGGCTGTTTTTATCCGGGAGTAAGCAATGGAAAAAGAACACGACAAAGACAAACCCGCAGGCAGCCGCCGCATGGAGATTTTGCAGCAGTCGTTGGCCGACAAGCAGGCTGCATTCGACCAACGTCTGCAAGCGCATTTTGATGATGTGAAATCCGCCAACGGACAGCCACTCAACGACAAACGCAACGGCCGTGCGACCCTCAACCGTTGGGCGCGGCAGAACGACGGCCTGCGCTCCATGCAGGAGGGCATCGAAAAAACGCAACGCGCCATCGAACGTGAGCAGCAGAAAATCGACCGTGTCGCCCGCACCCCGATTCCGGACTGTTTGAAGCCCCTGCTGGAATCGGGAGAAATCAGCCAATGGCGCAAGTATCCGAACCGCTTTTTTGTGAAGGGTGTAGAGAAAGCCCGCATCATTTGGTTTGAAGACAAACAGGAATTCGGCTACGGCCATATACAGGGCATCCCACCCGAACAGCGGCTGCGGTTCAAGGAAACCTACGGCAAAATCCGCGCCCTACACCGACAGGAACAGAAAAACAGCCTTGAGCCTGTCAAACCCGCAGGCAGCCGTATGGAAATTTTACAGCAGTCGCCGGCCGACAAGCAGGCTGCCAATACGGACAGCCCGTCTGAAAACCTCAAAGCAAACGGATACGGCAGTTTTCTGCCTTTGCCCGACTTTGGTTTGCAGGGGCAAGACCTCAAGGCATTCAAAGCATCTTGGCTCAGGGCGGTGGAAAGCCTGCCGGCGGCTATCGAAAAACAGCGGGAGCGGTTGGCCGCCGCCGGCATTGACGATACCGGTTTGACAGAATACGGCCGGGAAACAGACAGCGGCAAGCGCAGCGGCATTACCACAGAGATGACGCAGCAGCGGTTGGCAGACATTACCCGCTATATCGAAAGATTGCGTGACGGGCAAATCAAACCTTCAGACTACATCGGCAGCGGTTACAAAAATCCGCGCCAAACCGCATTTGAAGCAATGGCACGCGATATGGTGGAAACTCAGGCGGTACTGTCGCCGCATATCCCGTATTACGACGACATCAATGTAAACAACTACCTGCGCCGGCAGCTTGAAGCGGAGAGAGAACCGCAAAGGCCGTCTGAAAAGCATTATTCGGAAAAAATCATCGACCGTCTGGCGGAGCGGCACGGCTGGACGAAAAAGCCCGACCCAACCCAACTGCCCCCGGAAAACGTATTGGCCGAATATCCCGAACTGTCAGCCCTGTATATGCCGAAGAGCCTGTCCGAACGCTTGCAAACGGCCAAGCAGGAATATGAACGGTTGTTGGCCGGAGGAAACGATACCGACCGCAAACTCAGCCGGTTTATGGAAAGCGGCATGGAAGCGTTGGCCAAGGGGCTGCCCGAACAGACGCAGTTGCAGGTGCGCGTGAATTTTTACGAAAACCTAATCAGCCGTATCAACGGAAAGGGCGAACCGGAAAGAACACCTGAGCAGCAGGAACTGTTTGCCGAACGCTGAACAATAGGCCGTCTGAAACCCCGAAAAGCATACAGCTTGTCGGGGTTTATGCTTTTCAGGAGAAGCAATGAACAATGCAATCGATACCGCCGACAAACGCCGCCCGGTCCGAGTGTTCGGACTGACCGAAAGTGAACTGGAAGCATTGCGGAATTTGGCTTTAAAGAAATATGGTAAAGACAGCGTATCTTTATTGGCCAAAAAACTGTTACAGGCTCAGTTAGATGAAGCCGAAGAACCCGAACTCGTCAAACTGCCGACACCCAAAGGCAGCAAACGCATTACCGTGCGGCTGCCCGAAAAAGACCGCGCCTATTTGGAAATGGCCGCCGCGCAGCACCACAGCAGCGTGAACGATGTCGTGCGCGATATTGTACAGGCGTATATCCGCAAACATCCGTCTTTGTCGGCCGCCGAAGTGGACGTGCTGTACCGGTCCAACTATCAGCTTCTGAGTATCGGCCGCAACCTGAACCAAATCGCCCGACAGCTCAATATGGGCGAAAGCGCATCTGTTACATCCGAACATATCAAAGAGCTGACACGGATTATCAAACAGCACACCGAAAAAGTGGCCGGTGTTTTGAGAACCAACCGCAAACGCTTGGCTGCCAAATAGGAGAACCGCCATGTCGCTCAACAAAAAAATCGACGATTGGTTTTTAGGTTATAAAACCCGCGCCGTCAAAGCCAGAGATTCCGGTGTTCTGATAGGAAAATCCAAGCACCGCCGCAAATCGGGCATACCGCTGAAACCGGGAAGCGGTTTGGCCAACCTGACCGCAGCCGCCAAAAAACATCCCGAAGTGATGGTGAAAATCCCCAAGCGGCTCAGCCGGTTTTCCAAAGGTATGCAGGGTGTCGTCAACCATTTGGACTATATTTCGCGCAACGGAAAAATCACGGTAGAAACCCAGTCTGGCGAAAAGCTGGACGGTAAGAAAGCCGTCAAATCGCTGACCGAAGACTGGAAAAAGCTCAATATCCCCGACAACAGCAAACACCGCGAAGCCCTCAATATCGTATTGTCCATGCCCGCCGGCACGCCGCCGCAAGCGGTACTGAACGCAGCAAGAAATTTTGCGGCCGAACAGTTCCGCGACCACCCATACGTTTTTGCGCTGCACCATGAATCAGAGAAGGCCGACGAACCCGAACACCCGCACGTCCACTTATGCGTGTTAATGCGCGACGCATTCGGCGGGCGGCTCAACCCGCGTAAAAACGACCTGTTCGAGTGGCGCGTCCGTTTTGCCGAAAAGCTCAGGGAAGAAGGCGTGGAGTGCGCGGCGACAAGGCGGCAGCACCGGGGCCGAACCGTCAAACCGGAAAACGGTTTACTGCGTGCCATGCTGCAGCGCGGTGTCGCCGGCAATGTCCACCAGCAGCAGGCGGCCGAACTGATAAAAGCCATGCAAAACAGCGACCGTCTGAAACACCCTTATCTTCAGGAGGCCATGAAAACCCGTGGCTACATTTTGTCCGAATACGGCCTGATTGCCAAAGAACTGTACAAAATGGGGCACAAAACCGAAGCACGGATGATCAGCAAACTGGCCAAAGATATGGCCGGCCAGCCGTTTACCACACAAGCCCAACGGCAGTATGATGACGCGCAAGGCCGTCTGAATGGACAAAAAACACAGAATCCAGAACAAATATCGGAATACCTTCAAAATGATGATATTACGCGTTAGCTTTTCTCGATTATTTTCTGTGATATTGATATAATGATAAAAAAGGGAGCATTTATATGAGAATCGAAGCAGTAGACTTATTTTGTGGAGTAGGAGGCTTAACTGCAGGTTTGATAAAAGCAAACATTGTTGTAAAAGCAGGGTATGATATTGAAGAAAGCTGTGCTTTTCCATACGAACATAATAATAAAGGTGCCAAGTTTCATTTGAGAGATGTAAAAGATGTTTCAGGCAATGAAATTCTCAAACATTATTCGGATGGGGCTATTAAGCTTTTAGCAGGTTGCGCACCTTGCCAACCTTTCTCTACATATAATCAAGGAAAAGATGTAAGAAATGACACAAAATGGCCGTTACTATACGCCTTTTCGCGTTTAATTAAGGAAGTTAATCCTGAGCTTGTGACGATGGAGAATGTACCAGATGTTACAAAACATCAGGTATACCATGATTTTGTTGAAGAGCTTAGAAAAAAAGGTTATGAGATATGGGCAGCGAAAGTAAAATGTGCAGATTATGGAATTGCACAAATGCGACAACGTCATGTTTTACTGGCTTCTCGTATTGGCAATATTGAATTACTGCCTCCCACTCACGCCGATAATCATGTTACGGTCAGGGACATAATTGGTAAATTGCCTAAAATTACCTCAGGTGAGCAACATAAGACAGATATACTTCACAGAAGTTCTAGGCTAAATGATTTAAATATGAAACGTATTAGAGCCTCCAAACCAGGAGGCACATGGCTAGATTGGCCAAAAGAATTACGGGCGAATTGTCATACAAAGCGAAGTGGACAAACCTACAGAGGGGTATATGGCAGAATGGAATGGGATAAGCCTGCCCAACTATGACTACGTTATGTACCGGCTTTGGGAATGGCCGCTTTGGTCATCCGGAACAAGACCGTGCCATTTCATTACGCGAAGCAGCCTTGTTCCAGAGTTTTCCTGTAGATTATCAGTTTTTTCCGTCTGATGAGAAGCCTATTATTTCAGCTATTTCAAGAATGATAGGCAATGCGGTTCCTGTACGTCTAGGGGAGATTATTGGCTTAAGTTTTGTACATGGTATTGCTGCTTTAAAGAGTTGTTAATAATATCAAATAATCCATCGAAAAAGCCTTGGATGTTTTCAAAGTGCATTTTGATTTCATCAAGGCTTTTCTTTTGGCCAAATTCGGAAAAGGTCATACTTCCATGTGCTAGGCGATTACGTCCTGATTTAATTTCTAAAATTGATGATGGACGCTTCTTTTTGGAATCTGCATGAATCTTATAACGCCTTCTGGATTTGTCAGAAACAATATCATCTATTAGGCAGCTTTTTAAGCCCAATCCATCTAACTCAGTCTTTAATTTTCTAAAATCTACATTACCATTGAAATATTTATCATACGAAACTCCTTCATCGTCTTTTTCAGTAGCTAACTCCTTTGATTTCTTTAGCCATCCATCAATTAGTATCTTATCTATACTATCTTCTTTATTTGCATAATTGTCGAAATACTCCTTAAGATCATTCAATTTTAAATTACAATTAAAATTTATGATCGTATTACGCAATTTTTCTGATATTTCAGTTAATGCCCTTGAAGGTAATTCTCCATTTAAATACTCATGAATATCTTTCATTAGCGCTGTACTGATAGATTCAATAAAATTGTAAATCATGAGTACTGCACCGGCTTTCAAAGGATGAGTATCACACAGTTCTAATACTCTTTTCTGTTTCATTTTTCCCATATCTGACTTATATTCAATGACTGCTCCTTTGGACAACATAATCGCCAATAGACTTAAATGACGTTCAATTTCTTCTACTTTCTCGCTAAAGCAGCTGCTTACCTCCGGTAAGTAATGCCATTTTTTATTCATTTAACACCTAATAATTTATCTCGGACATATTCAATTCGACTTTTTACTTTATTTTTATCGTTGCTGGCATCTGAACGAGTGTGTGCTTTAAATTCAGCACTATATGGCCATTCTGGTAAAGTTGAGGGTGGTTTGAGATCAGGGTTTTTCCTAAGTGCTAAAATAATGCCTACGGAAAGGGCTTCAAATCGAATTCTAGGAACAGAATTATCATTAGGTTTTTTACGAAAGCCCTGATCTCCAAAAAGTTCTTGAGCAAAATTTAGCATTAGGATAAATTCACTTTCCAAATTTGCAAAATCGTGATCTTCTTGTTCAGCGTAGCCTTCTAGGAATTTATCTACACGGTGGTGAAAATTTAAATAATTATTTGAGTATGCAAAGAACCTTAGAATCAACTCTGGATACTCTGCACGTTTCTCTCTTGCCTGTGAAATAGGGCATAATTTTTTTAACAATCCATTCCCATTTTTAGGAGCATATTTGTCCCTTATATTGCTTAAGAATTTATAGAACGGTTGATCATCAGATCCAAATCGACGTTCCATATCATTCAAGCGTGTTCCACCGCTATTCAGACGATCGAATATTTCACGACGAGCTTCTTCATCTGCATGCTCAGTTAACTCTATCATGCGCAAGGTTTTACGATTAAAGCGAAGTTGGCGAGATTTACCAAAGTCAGTAAAGCGTAAACCATTTGCAGACGGCAACTTCTCTAGGCCATTCAATTGCAATTCACCAGTCAAAAAATTTACCAATGTTCGAATGCGTTGACTACCATCAACAATTTCCAACCTTCCATCATCATTTTGATTGGTATCTGCAACAAAAAGATATGGGATAGGTAAATTGAGTAGCATTGATTCAATGAAACGGGATTGTTGACTTTCAGTCCAAACAAATTCGCGCTGATAGTCAGGAATATAAAGCTCCGCCTCATCCTCTTCAAGGCCATTTATGAATTTTTCCACAATGACACTTACAGGAAATTCTCTTATTTCGTGATCCGTAATTTTTTGTTTTTCTTTAATTTCCTGCTCAAGAGTATCTAACTTCTCTGGCATGAATAGTTCTGTTTGCTTCATATATTGTTCTCCAGTAAATCCATACTTATCTTTTGTATACTTCGCGTCGATTACCGATTCGTACAACCAGAATTTTCATGATTCCGTCTTCGATTTTAGCGATGATTCGGCAATCACCTACCCGATATTTCCAGTAATCCCCTAATGCTGAGCCTTTGAGGGCTTCGCCGATACTTCTCGGGTCTTCGGATTTTGAAATTCTTTCGTGTAAGAATTTCAAAATCCGTATGGCCGTCTGCTTATCCAATTTTTTCAGCTCTTTTTCAGCCGATTTATCCAACTCAATCTTCCAAACCATAGTCCCTCATCACATCATTAAGCGACACGGTTTTGCTTTTACCGGCCTGAATGTCGGTATAGCGTTGCTCAGCTAGATAAAAATCTTCCAAGTCATCTAAATATTCGAGAATCGCTTCTCGGCATAATAGGTTTTGGTACGGCCAGTCTTCTCAGCCAAGACACTTAAGCGGTTTTCGATTTCTTGAGGCAAACGGATTGCAAGCATTTTTTCCTCCTTGCTATACATGTATAGCAAATTATAGCAGAGATAATGTTGTAAAAGGGTAGAATGTGTAAATCAGATTGCCGCATGGTCAAATAGAGTAGATAATTTATATGTGGATAAATAAAGTCCCTAATATATTAAATTACCCATTATTTGACTGATTCTGACATTAGACAATCAGGGTATGCCCAAATTAATCATAGGATTCGGTATGTATCCCGACAAATACGCACTCAGCCTGAAAGAAAACCTCTTCTTGGCCAAAAAGGTTCTTGTGGCGCAAATCCACAATCTCAGCCGCTTTGAAAACTGCCAGACCACGTTGTTGCAGACCGAACAGATTATCAACGGCCATAACGTTGCCTCAGCTTCTTTAGGCGATATTCAGACCATTCTCCACCTGAAGCGCGCGTATCAGTATGTGATACAGCACCTTTCAGACGGCCTGCCTGTGGATATTGCCCTGCTGAAGAAAATCAACAATATGGTGGCACAAGACGATTCGCTGGCTCCGGGCGAATTCCGCACCGGCTCCGTGGGCGTAACCTTGTTTGACGGTTCGCGCCATACGCCGCCGGTCATGGCCGAAGCGGAAGTGGCAGAACTGATGCACAGCATCGAAACGCACAGCGGCTCAACCACCGAAACCGCCATACGCACCATGCTGGCCTTAATGCGGCAGCAGGTTTTTTGGGACGGCAATAAACGCACGGCCACGCTGTTTGCCAATGCCCTGATGATGGCAAAAGGCTGTGGTATTTTGGAAATCGCCGAGGCAAAAATGCCCGAGTTCAACGAAAAACTGTCTGCCTTCTACCGCTCCGGCGATGACAGCGAAGTAGCGGCGTTCCTGTATCAGCACTGCATTTCGGGTATCGACTATTGAGGCCGGCTATGAAAGCAGCAAGAATCTACCAACGCGTCAGCACAGAAGCGCAAAATCTCGAGCGGCAGAATGCCCTGATTGAGAAAGCAAAGGCCGAAGGCTACTATATCGCCGGCGTTTATAAAGAAAAGGCTTCCGGTGTCCGAGCCGACCGCCCCGTGTTGAACCAATTGATTACCGACCTGCGACAAGGCGATGTCATCATCGCCGAGCATATCGACCGCATTACCCGCCTGCCGCTGGCAGAGGCGGAAAAGCTGGTCAACCGTATCCGTGAAAAAGGCGCGTTCCTTTCCATTCCCGGCATTATAGACCTGAGCCAAATCCAAACCGATTCCGAAATCGCCAAAATCGTTTTAGACAGCATACAAACCATGCTGCTGAAAATCGCCCTGCAAATGGCCAGAGACGACTACGAGCAGCGCAAACAACGGCAAGCTGCCGGCATTGCTGAAGCTAAGAAGCAAGGACGGTTCAAAGGTCGTGTAGCCGATAAAGCCAAACACAAACTGGTTATTGAACTGCGCCAGCACCATACAATCAAAGAAACTGCCAAATTGGCCGGATGTAGTGAAGCATTGGTCAAGCTCGTGATGAGACAATACAAAAACAGATTGAAAGGAAATTAGATGCCCATTCATTTAAATGAAGACGTGAGCAAACAAGTTGATTCCATATTTGCCCTCGAAGGCTTTCAGCCAACCGAAACCATGCAACGCATTCGCTTGGCTATTGCGGATGGTCGGGTAAGTAGAGAGCAAGTTACAGCTGAAATGCTTGAGTACGTTCAGCAAAATAAGGTATTTGAAGGATTCGCTGAATCGAGAACTTGGATATGAAAGCCTATGAGTAATCCTTATACTGATGAAAACGGCCTTTTTCATAATAAATTAGGTATTACGGATCAAACGGCATTAAATGAGTTTGAATACCACCATAGCGCAATGAAGGCTGAAGCCGTTCTTTCAGGTGAAATCAAGCTAGACCATAGCAGCTATGATTTAGCTCATTTGAAAGATATTCATAAAGCGTTATTTGGTGATATTTATGAGTGGGCTGGACAAGAAAGGACAAGACCGTCTGTAAAGGGAAATAATCTAAGCAAAACAGTTACATTCTTTTTAGAACCTGAAAAATTACAGGATAAATGGCAGGAAATCCAAAAGCTCACTCAAGAATTTTTGCAAGCTGAAAAACTGGATTTGAAGACGGCTAAGGAAAAATTGGTCGGCATCATGATTGAAGCCAATTATTCGCATCCGTTTCCAGAGGGAATGGCCGCACTTTGCAGGTTTTTATGACCCAGCTTGCAAACGAGCAAAATTTAAAAATGGATTATTCCAAAGTTGATGCCGAGATGTGGAACATGGCCAACGCGCTGAGTGTACCTCATTCCAAACGTTATGAAGGCCATTTAATTGATGTACCGCCCAACAAAGAAATGCTTGGGCGTATGATGGATAAAGTGATACAGGAGCCTACTCAATCTCAAAATCTCCAAATCCAATTTGAACAGCTTGATAAGGTATATCAGGAAAATCAACATTTGCTGTCACCTAAGCAGAAGTTAATTATTCATGAAGCTGAGAAAATTATTCAGCAATTACCGCCACAAGCACAATTACAAGCTAAGGTGAATTTGTATCAGAGCGTTTCAGAGGATATTCAAAAACATCCCAACAATTTGATGAGCCTGAAATTGATCGTTGATTTAAAAAAGCACCTTTGGATGAACCGACAAAAACTAAGCCCATGTTATACGACCAGGGTACTCGACTTGCCTATCCTTTCATGAACTCTTACTCAAAAAGAGAAATTCAATCATAAAAAAATCCCGCAGGAGGGGGCAAGTCGGGCTTGGGCTTGCCGGTGGCGCAGATGGCCGCAGGTATCGGAGCAGACGGCACGGTCAAGTCCGGCTTGGGGGCGTGGGGCCGTTTCTGCCGAACCTTGAGAGCCGGAAACGGGGCTGCTGCGGGATTTTTCGGCAGCTGCCGCTGGCTTTGGCCGCAGTATCCTTTCTTCAAAAAGGCCGTCTGAAAGATAAACCTGTTCTTCAGACGGCCTCTTTTCATCCGCTTAGTGGTGAACGATTATGTCGATTGTCCACCAAGTCCCAGCATAAGCAGTCTTAAAATCTTCTACTTTCCATTGAATTTCTTTATCATCAATACCTATATCATAGATATATTTCATGTCCGAATTCATAAAATATGTAGCATTGATACAACCTTTTCGGATACTTGCTTCAACATCGGCTACATTTTCAAGCATCAAAAGGTTAATGAGTGCTTGAGTATCCAGCCGAACGCCTTCAGGAATTTCACCTTTCAAGCAGTCTGAAAACAGCTTGTCATACTCTCCACGCGGCAGCAAAGCGAATGTCTCCGTCACCGTGCCGACACCGTAGTCATCACAAGTCTGCTTCAGCAAATCGTAAGTAAAATCCGAACTGCCTTTTAACGCACCTGCGAAAATCTCAATGCAGTCATCTGCCGTCAAACCTTCATTCAGCCCTGCAACATCGCGCCACACCGTGATGAATACGTCGCGTATCTGTCTCGGCTCGAGTGCTTCAATCAGGGGCACGATATGTCCCACCCTGTTTTTTTCTTCACGCATCATCCCATCCTTTTTCATGGTTTTTAATGCCCTTCGCTTTGGTTTCCCGTTCAAACCACGCGGCAGGGTCTGCGTAAAATTCGGGCGGAAATGCCAATGCCACATTAAAATCAATGTTCGTGTTCTGCCAAAACCAATGCGCCTCCACGTCAAAACTGCTGTAAAAACAGATTTCCAGACAGCACCCCATCAACGCATATTCAAACGAGCCGCTGACACTCCGTATCGTCGCATCCATATAGACCTTGACCTGTTTACGGTCATCGCCCGCTGCCATCAGCATTCGATGCAGACGGCAGTAAAGGTCGATGTCGAAAATGACGGTCATGTCTCGGTAGTATCCGCCCAAACAGTCAAGGTCTTCATCGGTGCAGTTGATACAGTCAAGCTCATCATCCAGTTCCGCCACCATCAGGCGGCGGCCGGCTTTATCGTATTCAAATCGGTATTTCATTTCGGTTTCCTTTCCGAGGTTTCAGACGGCCTTCAGACCGTCTGAAAAACAGAGTTACAAACGCCTTACCACCAACTGTCATAGAACACGGCCAGCCATGCGGCAATGGCGGCACGCGCATTTTCGATAAAGGCTTTGGTTTCGGTAATGTCTTCAGGGTAGATTTCTTCGCCACCGAAGAGAAAGCCGGGCGTATGCTCCAGTTTTCCGCCGTCTAAATCCGCTTCCAACCGCGCCAAGTCTTCAAGCTCCAGCCGAACGGTGCAGCAGTTGAACGATTCTTTGCTGCCGCCTTTCTCCCGATACAGCTTTTCCATCCAGCCATGCAGATGATTGAATTTGCGCCAGTAGGCAAAGTGCGTAAGCCCTGCCTGTTCCTGCTCTTCTTCACGCACATTCACATCGGTTTGACGGTCGCCGACAAACTCGGCACGCATGGTGTAGCCGTACATATCCAGTCCCATCGGATACTCCTTTCATCAAGGTTCGTTCATAAATAAACAACCATCGGGGGCAGCCGCCGCCGTGTTGTGATGTCGTAAAAAATTTCAAAGCGCAAAAAGTCCAGACTGGCTTTGTGCGGCTTTCATCTTTGTCCGGTTCGTCCTCTGCGGCGTAGTGGAAAAGGTGGAAGACGTGCAAAGACACTCGTCTTGGTCTGGACTTTTTGCGCTTTGAAATTTAGACATCAACCAACAACACGGCGGCGGCTGCCCCGATGGTTGTTCAAACCTTCAGCCGCTCTGCGGCGTTTCCGCTTTATATGGCGGAATTTAAAAAACGCGTTAGGGCGTTTTTTGGCACTCGTTGCCTATCCTGCGTTCTAGCAGAAATACACTTCTTTCTTAGGAAATATCCGTTTTTGAAGGAGGAGGTACGCGCGGAGGGGAGATGAATTAGTTCATTGGTTAGATATTGATGGTTTGAAGTAGATTAATTATAGTTTTAAATTAGATTGAATTAGATTATAAATAGGTTTATATTAGATTATAATTAGATTTTATATAATCCAATAACTAGCCTTTGTTAGGCTGAAATATAGTCTGAATTAGATGATATTGGATTGAAGATAGATTATATTGGATGTATAATAGGTTATAGATAGTTTTAATTAGACTGTGATTGGATATGGGTATTTCTGTTGAAAATTTTATGGCCGGTCAAACAGGGCAAGGCCGTCAATCAAAGCTGGAGCCGTTCAAAGCCGATATTTTGCTGCTCAAGAAAAACGGGGTTCCCAAAAGCAGATTCAGCAGTTTTTGGCGCAAAACGGTGTCCGTGCCGGGCTGACGACGATTAACTGGTTTATCCGCTCCCGGGGGCAGGAGACGGTTTCTGCGACGGTGAAAGTATCGAAAAAATCAGATGATGTTAATCAATTAACGGTTAAGCCGAAGACCGTTCCCGAGCCGGAACAGCAGTCAAACGATTCCGAACAGTCGCAGCTATCCCAACCCAGAAAATTCAGTTGGACAGCCACACCTCCCGATGACGACGAACTGTTCGGGACAAACCAAACTCCTGAACATCCGGAAAACCAAGAAAAAGCCGTCTGAACGGTTTCAGACGGCCTTATTTAAATCTTAACCGGAAAACTGTAACTCAATTCCCGATTGGTGCTTAATCGCCACAATCACAACGGTTTCAGGATCAATCCGATATAAAATGGTATAACCTGCATCTCCGAAGGAAACCGGCCATTCCCGGTATTCATCATCAAAAAAACGGCCGGCGGCAGGAAATTGTGCCAAACCTGCCAAAGCGTCCCTAACGGCTTTTACCGCATTTCGTGCAGCTTGTTCGTTTTTCAGTGCTAAAAAATCGTAGAGCCGTCGTAAATCAGCCGTCGCATGTTCGGTTAACATTACTTGTGGCATTTCAATTCCCCGGCTTCTCTTCCCTCAATAATTGCACCCATCCATACATTCGCCTCTTCCAACGTAACATGCAGGCCGGTTTCTTGATAGTGGGCCCAAGAAGCATCGGCTGCGGCACGTAAAGCAGCTTTCTGCTCCTCACGTTCCAAAAATTGGTTGACCGCTTCCCGCATCAACCAATGCACAGAGCGATCTTGGGTTTCGGCAACTGCTTTCAAACGGTCTCTGATTTCCAGCGGTAATTTGACGGCCACAGGCACGGTTTTCGGTTTCATTTTATTCTCCGAATAAAAGTATTAAAAGGTATTACCATTATATACTTTAGTAGGGTAATTTGGCGTGGCGGTATTAATTCTTTTAACCTTTAATGGGCAACTTGACTAGAAATAACTAGGCCGTCTGAAAATTTTCAGACGGCCTGGTTATTCAATATGCAAAGAAGTTAATTCCCGTTATCAAAGATTGCCCAATCCAATCAAAACAGAAATTTTTGCCCGGATTTCTTCCAATTCGCTGTCCGAGACCTTCCCTTTAAAACAGCTTGCCGGATACGCCAATCCAAACTTTTCACTTGGTCGGAAAGGGCAACATTCTTTCTGCTGCCGTCAATATTAACTTCAAAAGGATAACCTTTTACTTGAGTTGTCAGCGGACAGCAAATCAGCAACCCGGTGTTTTTGTTATAAGCCTTCGGAGTTAACACAACAGCCGGTCGATGTCCGGCCTGCTCATGCCCGGCTTGGGAGTAAAATTCAGCCAAATAATATCCCCTACATCCGGTATATAGTTTTTGCTCATAACAATTCCTTGCCGACGGGTTCGCCGCTCGAAATTTCCTGATGAAGGTTGTCATCGGTAATGGCAGACAGAAGCTGATCCAAGCAATACCTGCTTTTAACAGGTTCAATCACAATTTTGCCGTTTTCTTCGCGAACATCGACCAGCGCATCAGCTTTTAACTGCAATGCTGCCAAGATGGAAGCAGGAATCCGAACACCTACGCTGTTCCCCCATTTTTTAATAGCCAGTTGCATTGTTCTCTCCTTCTTAATCTTAAGCATGTTATACATTGTATAACTTTCTTTGCTAGTATACAAGGTTCGGGTCGTCTGAAAATTTCAGACGGCCTTTTTGTTGCAAATACAATTAAAAAAATAATTCTGCACTTGGCGCAGTAAAAATATCGCTTGTAATACAAATATATCCTGCGTTCTAGCAGAAATACACTTCTTTCTTAGAAAATATCCGTTTTTGAAGGAGGAGGTACGCGCGGAGGGAGATGGATTAGCTCATTAGTTAGATATTGATAGTTTGAAGTAGATTAATTATAGTTTTAAATTAGATTGAATTAGATTATAAATAGGTTTATATTAGATTATAATTAGATTTTATATAATCCAATAACTAGCCTTTGTTAGGCTGAAATATAGTCTGAATTAGATGATATTGGATTGAAGATAGATTATATTGGATGTATAATAGGTTATAGATAGTTTTAATTAGACTGTGATTGGATATGGGTATTTCTGTTGAAAATTTTATGGCCGGTCAAACAGGGCAAGGCCGTCAATCGAAGCTGAAGCCGTTCAAAGCCGATATTTTGCTGCTCAAGAAAAACGGGTTTTCCCAAAAGCAGATTCAGCAGTTTTTGGCGCAAAACGGTGTCCGTGCCGGACTGACGACGATTAACTGGTTTATCCGCTCCCGGGGCAGGAGACGGTTTCTGCGACGGTGAAAGTATCGAAAAAATCAGATGATGTTAATCAATTAACGGTTAAGCCGAAGACCGTTCCCGAGCCGGAACAGCAGTCAAACGATTCCGAACAGTCGCAGCTATCCCAACCCAGAAAATTCAGTTGGACTGACATACCACCTGATGACGATGAATTGTTCGGGATAAACCAAACTCCTGAACATCCGGCAAAACAAGAAGAAGCCGTCTGAACGCTTTCAGATGGCCTTTGATTCGGTTATTGAGCAGTAGCGATCTGTTTAAATACAATCTATAATTAGCTAACTGAACTAAGTAAAGGCGTCGCCATGTTCCATGCAAATATCCATCAGGCAAAAACCAATCTCAGCCAATTGATTCAAAAAGCCGAGGCTGGGGAAACCGTCATTATTGCCAAAGCGGGAAAACCATGTGTCCAATTGACCGGTATTATCAAACAGGAACGGAAAGCAGGCAGCCTGAAAAAATTCAGCCATGCCCAAAATACCGATATTTCCCGAATCCTTGAAAGTGATAGCGATACCGCAGATTTATTTGAGACATCTTCCCTATGAGAAAAATCCTATTGGATACGCACGTTGTGCTGTGGTGGGTATTGGATGACGGGAAATTAGGCAAAAATGCCCGCAAACTGATCGAAAACCCCAACAATCTGATTTTTGTCAGTGCTGCGAGTATTTGGGAGATTTCAATCAAGCTGAATAAAAGATTGCTGAAACTGCCCGAAGAGTTTTTTGATGTGATAGGGCAAGAGGATTTTGAGAATCTCCCTATAGATTTCTTCCACGCCAAGCAGGCCGGACTGCTTCCTGCGATACATCAAGATCCTTTTGACAGGATGCTGATTGCCCAGACCCAAGCGGAAGGTTTGGAACTGATGACCGTTGACGGATATATCCGCAATACGGAATCAGGGTTATTGATGCAGGCAAATGAAAATTCATCTTTAATAATAAGGCCGTCTGAAATTTCAGACGGCTTTTTACCACTCGGATTCTAAAAATCATCAACAGGCCATTTTTGCCATTGAGGGAGTATTGCAATGACATTCAGTACATTTTCTTTGTCAATTTGATATATAAGACGGTAACGAAGCGGATACAGCTCTCGGGTATCCTTAACGGTTCCGGGTTTGCCCATTTTGGGTTGGGTGGCCGCCAACTCAAGCAGCCGTTCAATTTCCCAAAAAGCCTTTTGCGCAGAGACTGTTCCGGCAAAATCTTTCCTTGCTTCAAGCAGCTTATCCAATTGTTCGACGGCGCGTTCGGACCAATTGATATTCATTCAGATGGCTCCTCAGCCGCCCACAAAGCAAATTTCGCTTCCATTTTTCTACGAACTTCAGAATCACCGGTTATCCGTCCTGCTGCAATATCAGCCAAGCCTTTTTCGACTTCGGCTCGGACATAAGCTTCATAACGCTGCTTCTCAATATAATCGCGCATAAACTCACGTACAAGCTGGGAAGCGTTTCGATCCGACTGCCGTGCAGCTTCCATAAAAGCTTCTTTTTCCGTATCGGGAACATTCATGATGAATTGAGCCATGTTATATCTCCTGATTAAATGAATATATATAAAATATATATACAAACCGCAGAAACTGCAAGTGTGTTGTATCCATACCGCTACTTATCCACAAAACCTGTATATATCCCCCCTCAAAAACAGCACATCTATCCACTAAATCCCATATCCACAATGATTGAGACGGTTGCACAAAAATCAGGCACTTTAAGTGTCTGAAAGGGTCTCTGAAAGGGCTGTCTGTATAGTGATCGGCTTTAGCGTACAAAGACCTTTGTCTTAACTGTACATTGTACTTTGCAATAATTGTACAAAGACATGATTTATAAAGGTTTTTAAAACGCAGTTTCTACGAAGCCGAAACGGCTTTTCAGACGGCCTGAAACCTTAAAATCATCAAAACGGCATAAAAAAACGGCCGATACAGGGTATCAGCCGTAAAAAACTGCCCGAGCCAGGCTCAAAAGCAGGGTGAAGACGGATTTTAGGCAGGTTTGGACAGCACGAAAGCGCAACAAGGCTTCAGACCTTATTGCGCTGAGTTATTTTTTTAGTTTCCGCTTTTTCAGATATTCCTGTATGGCTTGATAGCCTTCGTTTTGGCGGACAGCCTCCTTGTCGGGTGGCGGTTTGTTCTCTTCTTCCAGTTTGGCTTTATATTCGGCCTCCCGCTCACGTTTTACCTGTTCCGCCTGTTCCCGTACGGTTTTTTCAGACGGCCTGTACGGTTGGTTTTTGTCATTAAAGAAGAATCCTATCCAACCCGTCAGAACCGATTTTTCCATAATCGGCTTCAGATCCAGCTTTTTATTGTGCAGTTCCGCCAGTTGCTTCACGGCTTTCTTTTTCATGGAATGGCCGGCCGTTTTGCCTTTCTCGGCCACCATATCCAGCCAGTCGTGCCAAAGTTTGAGCGGGATAAATTTGGGAATACGGAAATTGTCGCGGTCATAGTGATGTTTGCTGTCGGTTTTCGGTACGGCAACGCCGCGTAATCCGCAGATTTTGGCCAGCAGCACTTCACGGTTGATATACCAGTGCATTTTGCCGTGGATGCCGCCGCGCCGGTATTGAACCAAACCCTGTTCCAACAGGATACGGCGCACCTTCTCATAGCCGCGCCGGGTCAGGCCCAGTTCTTTTTTCAGGTGGTCGGCAGTCTTATAAACCCAGCCCTGTTTTTTAGGTTCTTTATCAGCCACGTCGCTCCACCAAAACAGGTTGGACAGGAATGAGGCCGTCTGAAAATCGTGCGCGCACAGGGGCATAAATTCATCATAGACTTGGATGAATTTGTCTTGGAGGTAGAGGCGCAGGTCGGCGATGAACATTGCAGATAGCCCTATTTTTTTGGCTTATAGGCTTTAGCAATTGCCTCCACCGTCACTTCATTATTGGTGTATTCCGAGATTTTAATTGCCGTTTCAAGTGGAGCTTTTTTCCTGCCACTCGCAATTTGGGAAATCCATGTGTAGTTAATGTCTAAATCCTTAGCCATTGTTGTTACCCGACCACGGCGTTGTTTCAACCATTCTCGTAATGTGCGTTCGCTCATCAGTATTTGCCTACTATCGAAAAATTTGAGTTTATATGTTACCTATGGCTAATAAATAAATCAACAACTGAATGATTGTAGTTTCCCAAAGGAAAATAATTGGCAGCGATAATTAAAAAATGAATACACTTGCTGATAGAATCAAACAACGTTTGTCAGACTTGGATAAAACACAAGCTGATTTAGCCAAATATTGCAAAGTTAAACCGCCTTCTGTCTCTAAATGGTTGAGTGGTGGCACTAAAACGCTACAAGGACAGAATCTGCTTCGCGCTTCTGAATTCTTGGAATGTGATCCAGATTGGTTGGCTAGTGGCAAAGGATTTTGGGCTGATACTAAAAATGGAAATATAAAACCTCATGAATCTGTTACGTCCCCTATACAGTCAAAATGCTTGGAGAAGATATTCTTGCGCAATATCTGATTAATACGTCTGATATTGCGGCCAATATATCTTATATTGAATATACTGAAGACCAATACAGAAGAATTTTTACAGCAAAAAATCCTAGCAGCCTCAGGTTAACTAATATCAAAGTAGACAATATGTCGGGTACATTGGAACCCGGTGATTTGGTATTTGTAGATATTTCTACCAATCGATATGATGGAGATGGGATTTACTTATTTATAGTAGGCAATCACTTACATCTAAAAAGATTACAAATGGCTGGAAGTAATCTGTTAGTTATTTCTGATAATCGGCAATATAAAAGCTGGGAAATTTCTCCTAAAGATAAATCTACTATGGTCGTTGTTGGAAAGGTTCTTCTTGGCCAGTCACAGATATTTCAAAGATTTTAAAAGCCATAAAATAGAGAAAATTATGAAATCAGAAGTTGTCTTTGAAGATAGATTTTTTCAACTTGTATGCTATTCAGGTATTGTTGCTGATGCAAATACTAAAATTAGTACCCATGTTTCAGGTGGCGGTTTTGATTATGTATCCATCAAAAGCACAACGCATGAAACATCGGAGTTTTTTCTACTTGATGATGAAGGTAATGAGAGTTGCTTTAGGATGAATAACTGGGGAGTCTCAATGAGACCTGGGCATAATGTCCAAGTGTATGCTTTGTTCGATAAACGAAAAAAACTTGGGGAATATGTACTTGTAAAAAATGATAATTTAAATGAGACTGCCCTAATTTATATAATATAAAATTAGTGATAAAACAGAAATATAAATGGCCAGCAATATGGGCGACATTATTTTTACTCTTTGGTTTCCCAGGAATTTTGAAATTTATATTGCCTCCCGTTTTATCAATTTTTCCTTCGCTTGAAAAAGCTCTAAACCCAGTTGTGTTTCCATTGTATGTAGCCTTATTGGCAGCAGTTTTTATAATTTATCAGATCAAAAGTCATTTGACTTTCTCCTCTATTAGGAAAGCCTTATTAGCTGAAGTTTCAAGAAAATGATAGAAGTTTTTGAATGAAGCCCCGAATTCTCGGGGCTTTTATTTTTTAAAAAATAAAGTTATTTAAATTCAATGCTATGCGGTAATTAGAATGTAAAATATTAGCCAAGGCTAATATTTTTCTTGCAAATAATGTTACCTATGGCTAATATATCGATAACAAGCTCTTTAACAACCAGCCTTTAAATGCCTATGCCGCACCGCCGTCTGTGTCGTTGTCGTGTGGGAAAATCATTTGTGGCTGAATTTAACGTAGCAACCGTTCGGAGGCAGAACAGCCTTTGTCAAATCGGACAAACGGTTGCGGGTATCGTCAACATACCTGAAAGAAAAAAGACCGACTAACCGGTAGCGCGGGTGCGTCCGGGTCAAGCGGTCTGTTGAACGGAAAAAATCGGAACGTAATTCCGATGTTGGGCAAATCTGCGGAGAAGCCCTGACTGACAATTTGACTTGATAAAACTGCCTCTGTCGGGCAGATGTAGGGCGGTAATGCCCTTTGCGCGTGTCCGGTAACACGCATTTTCAGACGGCCTCACACGCCGTCTTCGGTCTGTATCCAGACCCAAGCCCGTTTGATGAAGCGGGTTTCAGTATGGGTACGGTCATTATAGCACTAAGACTGCTGTAATAATGACAAAAGTTATTTTTAGGAAGGTTGAAATGGAAACCAAGTATTTTGTGTCTGACGACGGCAACCGTCATGGTTTGTTTGATTCGCTTGAACTGGCTGAGCATTATATCTTGAAGAAGAACGGCTGGACGGACAGCGAGATTGCCGAAAAATGGGCGTTCGTAAAAAAGAAGCCCGAAAATACGGCGGAGACCCGTTTTCTTCTAATGGCCGTCATTCGTTGTGGTTTATCGACGAACTGAAACTTTCAGACGGCGTGATTATGGAAGTAGATGGGCAGTTGTTTGACGATTATGTCGAAAGTATTAGTGCCGAGCGCGGGACGGAAGAGTTTGCGGAAACGAAACGGCGGATGGTTGGGTATTATTTGGGAGGGTGAGATGGAAAATAACCGTGGGCAAAAGATACTGGTTCTGTCCGTATTACTTGCCCGGGAAGCATTTACCGTTATCAGAAATCTCGGCTTCGGGCGTGGCGGTTTGTACGATTCGGAAAACCGGCCTGTCAAGAATTTGGATATTTGCGATTTGCGGCAACGGCTGAATCCGGCAGGGCAATTGGCCGAAGCATTGCACAACCTGCCTACGGGTCGAAGTATGGACGATGTTGCCTTTACGGTACGGTGTATGGAGCGTTTTTTGCTGCTGAATCCGCAATATGCGGATGGACGTTACTATTTTAGGGCGTATTTGGACGAAATCAGGGCATTAGTTCCCGATATTGATGATTTAGTGTTTGGAAATGATGAGTGAGAAAGTCATGGCAGGCATAAATATTGCATCCGGTTCTGCCCGCAGCTTGCTGTAAGAGCATGGCATTCTGACGGGTTTTACTGAACACCGGTAAATATTCCGCTCCGTTGGCAAGTAGCCAAATGGTTCTTGTCAGGCTATCGGAGAAAACAATGCCTTTATCTTTATCAAAAGTTAACTCACTGATGACTGGAACGGGAGATTTTCTGCCTTGATTGAACAGAAATCCCGTATTCTGAAATTTTCTGTCTTTACACCACAATATTTCATTTCCTAAATGATAGTTTGGGTAGTCCTCATCATTTTTCGACATACGCCACGCATCGAGAAATAAGGTGGTGTCAAGCAGCAGGATATATCCGCTGTGGTAAGGGTAATCATGAAATGGCAGGAACATATATACTGTTCTGCTTTTAACCGGGATTTCAAAAATCAAAATGGGTTCGACTGGAGAACTGTTATTGAGTGTAAATTCGTATTTAATATCCCAATCAAGTTTTAATGGTTTAAGTTCCATGGGCATTTCCTGTTTCGTGGAAAGAGAAGATGTGGTAATCCAATCTTAACACAGGCAGCGGAATGCCCGCCTATGGCAAAGGCCGTCTGAAAGTGTGTGTTTCAGACGGCCTTTTCTTTACTCTTAAAACCGAAAGGAACCTTCATGCTGGAAAACTTTGAAAAACGCCTGTTGGCCGATTTTCTCGGCGAGCATTGGCAGATGTTTGTGGATTTTTGTGAAATGAACGGTAATGCCGGATACGCGGATACCATTGCCGACAAGTTGGAAAACCAATCCTGAATGTGGAAGGAGATTGAAATGTTTGCGAAAAAAAGCCGTCTGAAAAAATGTCGTGAACGTCTGCTCGGGCGTTACGGTTCGATGAAAGCCGCGTCCAAACAGGTGGATTTGCTGATGCGCGGCAATATGGATTTGTGTGTGAACATCGTGCAGGTCGGCCATCAATTTGAAGTCCGCACAATCGCGTGGCAATGAAAAAACCGCTTTGTTTCCAAAGCGGCTTTTTCTTAGGAGAAACGGATAATCTCGTAGGGGTACGGTGATTATCCTTTTTTTCGTCTATCAATGCAATGGGAGTGAATATGAAGAAGTGTTTACCTGCGGCGGCCGTGGCCGTTGCGCTGATGGCGGCTTTGCCGGCTCAGGCAGACGATCTGCTGACCGGCGATGTCCGTTTGGCTTGCGAAGCCATTCTGTGTTTGTCGTCAGGCGACAGGCCGTCTGAATGCACGGATTCGTTGCGCCGCTATTTCAGTATCAAACATAAACGGCTGCACAAAACCATTACCGCGCGTAAGAATTTTTTAAAGCTCTGTCCTACCTCTAATAATCAGGGCATGCCTGAATTGGTCAATGCCGTTGCTGAAGGAGCGGGCCGTTGCGACGCGAAGGAACTGAACCGCGTTATGCGTTATACGGTACAGGTTCGGCAATGTCCGCGTTATCACTATTCCCGTGACCGGGACAGTTGCCCGATTGTCAGCAAAACCTATATCCGTCCGTCTAAGCCGTCGTATTGCAAAGCCTACTTTGAGCATGGATGGACAACGGCCGGTGATGCCGTCCGCTATGTCGGCGAAGAGAAAAACGGCGGCAGATGGGTGGATGTGCGTTAAGTTCACTCCTGCTTCAACATTCGGCATAAAGTGTTAAAGCAGTTTTGGCAGCCTCAATCGGGGCTGCTTTTTTTACAAACGAAAGCGGCTTTTTCAGAAGCGGGTTATTGCCTGACAGAAAGAAACTTGTTACCATGAATGCGCTGTTCAATAGCAGCGCAGGCTTGGCGGCCTGTTTCTTTTATTGCTGATACAAGGCTTTTCACATGTATGCCATTACCTTTGACTTAGATACAAAAGAACTTGAAAAACGGTATCCTTCGGCTTCATGGCGGAAGGCATACGACGATATTGCCGACTTCTTAACCGACTACGGTTTTACTCGGCAACAAGGATCGGTCTATTTTGGCGACGATACCGTTGATGCCGTAACCTGTGTTACCGCAGTGCAAGATTTAAGTACAGAATATGCTTGGTTGGAAGAGTCGGTAAAAGACATCCGCATGCTCCGTATCGAAGAGCGCAATGACCTAATGCCTGCCATAAAAAAAAACCTTCGCCGTAAGCGCAATAAGACAAATCTCAAAATGGTTGGTTGAGAATTTCCCAAAACCGTCAGAAATGTTCGTACGGTTTCTAACTTAACAAACCATTACAAAACCCGTTTTCAGCCGAAAACGGTTTTTTTTATTGCCTGACCGAAAGAAACTTGCTACTATGAATACGCTGTTCAATAGCAGCGCAGGCTTGGCGGCCTGTTTCTTTCCAACGGCACACAATGCCGCTTTTGCGGTTTTTTGTTTGCAAATTCAATCCGTTTCAGTTTTCCCCAAATTCGGGGAAATCCCTACGGGGCGAGCTAGGCAGGACACCGCAAGGTGTGCTGCGACCGTTGGAGCAGTCCGCCAACCTGCCTAGTTTCCGCCCCTCCCAGCTTGGCGGCTGGAGACGGAAGTTTAAAATCCAACGGAGCAAACAAAATGAATTCAAAAAACCTCATTCCCGTATTCAACGGCAAAATTTCCGACTCCGAAACCCTACTTTGCGATGCGCGCAAACTGCATAAGTTTTTGCAGGTCACAAGGCCGTCTGAAACTGTTTCAAAATCAAACCCGCTTTAATTAAGGCGGGTTTGGTTTTGGTAACATGGAAAAACCATTGACAAACCGCCGCAGAACAGGCACGATGACCGCACTATTTCGTTCTAGCGGTTCATATCGCACCCGTCAGTTGCGGCTTTTTACGCCTGAAATTTCTGTTTCAGGCCGCCATCTTGCAATGACGGGTCCAGAGAGCCTAATACAATACCCGCAAGGGGAATAAGTTCCGCCGTCTAGAACCGGTAGTTGAAGCCCGCCCACCTAAAATCCGCGATTTGCGGTTTTTTTATTGCCTGACAGAAAGAAACTTGCTACTATGAATGCGCTGTTCAATAGCAGCGCAGGCTTGGCGGCCTGTTTCTCTCGTATCAGGCACACAATGCCGCTTTTGCGGTTTTTTGTTTGCATAACGCGCCCCTATGGGCAGGCGCGTGTAGGAAGCCGCAAGGCTTGCCGTGTCTGATACCACGGTCCGCCAACCCGCACGTTTCTTGCCCACCTCAGGCCGTCTGAAACTGTTTCAAAACCAAACCCGCTTTAATCAAGGCGGGTTTGGTTTTGGTAACACGGAAAAACCATTGACAAACCGCCGCAAAACAGGCACGATAGCCGCACTACTAAAACGTTAGCGGTTCATTCGCACCCGTCAGTTGCGGCTTTTTTATGCCTGAAATTTCCGTTTCAGGCCGCCATCTTGCAATGGCGGGTTGAGAGAGCCTAATACAATACCCGCAAGGGGAATAAGTTCCGCCGTCTAACGTCGGTAGTTGAAGCCCGCCCACCCACTAAGTGGGCAATTTGAAACTAAAACGTTAGGAGTTCAGCAATGAACAATCAAAACCTCATTCCCGTATTCAGCGGCAAACTTTCCGATTCCGAAACCTTGCTTTGCGATGCGCGCAAACTGCACGGATTTTTGCAGGTATCCAGTCGTTTTAACGACTGGATTAAAAACCGTATTAACGAGTACGGATTTCAGGAAAATCAAGACTTTTTGAGTTTTACTAAAAATTCAGTAAAACCCAAAGGAGGCAGAGCGGCAACCGAATACCACATCACGCTGGACATGGCCAAAGAACTGGCGATGGTCGAGCGCAACGAACAAGGCCGCGCCGCACGCCGCTATTTCATCGAGTGCGAGAAAAAGCTGCATCAAGCGCAAAGGCCGTCTGAAAAGAAACGGCTCCCCGCCACAGTCAAACGCCGAATCCGCAACCGTGAAGACCTGTCGTTTACCCGACGGGACGGACAGGGACGGCTGATCAACTGGGTTCCGCCTGTCGATGAAAGGGGGCTGTACGATTGGGGCGAAGCCTACGCCGTCGGCGAAGCATGGTTTGACGAAGTTATCGAACTGGCCGGCAACAATCCCGAATCCGCTTATCACGCGCTGTCGTTTTCGCCACGCTATATGTCGGAATATGCGCGTAATGTGGCCAGACAGGGTTTGGGCTTTATCGAAGGCTTCTTCGATAAAATGGCACGCTATACGCTGGCCGGTATTTTGGAACACCGCAACGGTGTGTCGTTTCCGTTTCAACGTACGATGAACCGCGCGGTAGATTTGGAGGTTTATTTGAAACAGGCTGCGCCGTTATCTGATGACGAATTGCGCTGGAGAGCATGGACGGAAAGCGAACATTGCCGATACAGATGTTATGAAAACAAATTGACCGAATTGTCGGAATTGGTCCGATAAGTACAGGCCGTCTGAAATTTTCAGACGGCTTTTTTTACAAACGAAAGCCTGTTCGGACGAGCAGGTTTCTTTTTGTGAAAAACATACGCAAACAAAACGAAAGGTTTATGCTATGAAAGAAGTCCATTTCATCGTGCAAGGTAAAGGCGGTGTCGGTAAGTCGCTGTCTTCAACGATTCTTGCCCAGTATTTGAAAGCCAAAGCCGCTAATGATACTGTCCATTGCTTTGACACCGATCCTGTCAATAAGACGTTTAGCCGCTTTAAGGAACTCAAGCCCGAAATGGTTAAGATTCTGACGGAAAACAATACCATCAACACCCGTGTGTTTGACGGGCTGATGGAAAAAATCATCAATGAAAAAGGTATCGGTGTGGTGGATAACGGCGCGGCTACATTTGTGCCGCTGATGTCGTACATCGCAGAAAACCATGTTGACGAGTTGCTGAAAGAAGAAAAAATACGCCTGGTACTGCATGTGCCGGTAACGGGCGGGCAGGATTTGCGTGACTGTCTGTCCGGCCTGAAACAGACCGCCGAAGGGATTGATGCCGATATTGTGGTTTGGCTCAACGAATACAAAGGCGAAATCAAAGCACCGGACGGCAAAGGGTTCACGGAACTGCCTGTCTATCAGGAACATAAATCGAAAATTATCGGCATGATCAACTTGGGGCTGCGCAATCCCGATACCTACGGTAAAGACATCGAAGTGATGGTCAGCAACAGTTTGACTTTTGACGAGGCCATCCGGTCGTTCGGCATCATGGAGCGTCAACGCCTCAAAACCGTGCAACGTGAATTGTACGGACAACTGGACAAAATCCCGTTCTTGGCTACCGGGACGGAGCCGGCAAAAACCGTAGTAAAACCGAACGGACAAGAGGCGTGATATGGCTAAACAGGCAGATGTAGAAGCCATCATTAACGATGTATTCCGCGTTTCAGGCATCAAGTTGACGGCAGATGACCCCGTTATCGCTATTCTGTTGGTGCAGGAAGCCCGTCTGAAAGCCTTGTTTGAAGAGCAGCGTATCGGCATTCGGCACAGCTTGGCCGAGTACGCGGCGGAAATGGACGATGCGCTGAAAGAAACGGTGGCGGCGGCGAAAGAGTTAAAAACCTATCGGGAGCAGATTTTGGCAGACTTATTGGCCAAAAGCGACGGGCAGCTTCAAGATGCCGAAGGCCGTATTTATGCGGCCATGCAGCCGAAGATTGCGGCTCAGAACAAGGCGTTGGCAGACGAAATTGCCGCCAAGACGAACCGGTCTTGGCTGGCTGCTTTTTTGGTTTTCTGCTTGTTGAGCCTGTTACTGAAATTTATTTGAGAGGTTAGCCATGCTGATAGAAGAAAAGGCAGTTGTAGCTACGGTCAAAGTCAATCCGTCGTTTGTTCCGACGGAAGACCGGTTTCCGCACTACCGGCTGGTTCCGCTCGATACGGACAGGCAGGGTTATCTCTGCCTGATTTTCTATATCGGTCCGGACAGTTTCCTGATGTTGGAGCCGCGCATCAAACGGTATGCGGCTCTTAAAAAGTTGTCGTTATGGCTTGAAAACGCGGATTATGAGATTTACGAAATTATGCGAAAAGGGTAGCTTATGAAAAGTTATACCGCTGAAGAGGTTGCTGAGTATTGTAAATGCCATGTTGACACAATTCGCAGCTATATAAAGCAAGGACGCTTAAAGGCAAGTAAACCTGGGCGTGCTTATTGTATTACCCAAGCCGCACTTGACGATTTTATAATCACATTGGAGAATGTTCAGGTGCAGGCATCACTCGAAAGCAGGAGTGAAGAAAAATGCCTAACAATAAAAGCAATAGCGGAATCTACCAACGTAACGGTATCTGGTATATCGATTTTATCGCACCCAGCGGTAAAAGAGTTAGACGGTCTGCTCAAACAAAAGAAAAGCGTGAAGCGGAAGAATTGAGGGATAAACTCAAATATGAAGCATGGCGTATTTCTCAGCTAGGCGAAAAGCCTAAGCGGATTTGGGATGAAGCTGCCTTACGTTGGATTCAAGAAAAATCGCATAAAAAAACCATAGCGGACGATATGGCCAAAATTAACACCCTTACACAGCTGAGAGGTGTTTTTTACATCATATCGACCGCGATTTGATACATAGCATAGTTGCGAAACTACCTTGTAAAAACAGTACCAAAAACCGATACCTTTCGCTAATACGTTCAATTCTCCGTGCTGCCGTCAATAAGTGGG
Source organism: Neisseria weixii (assembly GCF_002327085.1). Classification (GTDB taxonomy): domain Bacteria; phylum Pseudomonadota; class Gammaproteobacteria; order Burkholderiales; family Neisseriaceae; genus Neisseria; species Neisseria weixii. The sequence goes on from NZ_CP023429.1 coordinate 720,795, forward strand.
AGTGGTTAGAGAAAGCCCCATATATTGAAGAGTATAAGGAGGATAATGGGCGTATTCGCTGGTTAAAACCTGAAGAGGCTCAACGATTGATAGATGTTGCGAAGCCACGATATTTTGCTGATCTAATCATTTTCAGCTTAAATACCGGACTTCGTCAGGCTAATGTCTTGGGATTGAAGTGGAATCAGGTTGATTTGGAAAGGAAGGTCTGTTGGTTTCATTCTGATGAAATGAAAGCTGGCCAGGCGTTAGGTGTTGCGCTAAACCAAACAGCAGTTTCGGTATTGGAACGTCAAATAGGAAGGCATGAAACTTTTGTTTTTGTGAATAAGCGAGGTAAGCCGATAACGGATATAAATAGCCGATATTGGAAAAGTTCGCTTGAGGAAGCAGGAATAGAAGATTTCACTTGGCATGATTTGCGCCATACTTGGGCAAGCTGGCTTGTTCAGCGTGGTGTTCCGCTAAGGGTACTTCAAGAAATGGGTGGTTGGAAGACACTTGCCATGGTTCAAAGATACTCTCATCTTTCGCCTGAGCATTTACATCAACACGCGCAAGTTCTGCATGACTTAGTCAACCATGTTGATACAGGAAATGTACTATTTGACACAGATAAGGCACAAAGCAAAAAGACAGCTTAAAAAAATAGGCTGCCCTCAATAAGGATTTAAATTCGTAAGTATCAGTAATTAAATGAATTATTGGTGCCCGGAGCCGGAATCGAACCGGCACGACCTGTTTAGGGTCGACGGATTTTAAGTCCGTTGTGTCTACCTATTTCACCACCCGGGCAATAGTTTTATCGGAATAAAACTATTGAAAGTGGAGGCGGGAGTCGGAATCGAACCGGCGTAGACGGATTTGCAATCCGCTGCATAACCACTTTGCTATCCCGCCATAATAAAAAAGTTGCTTTATTTCAAACAACTTTGTTATTTGGAGCGGGAAACGAGTCTCGAACTCGCGACCTCAACCTTGGCAAGGTTGCGCTCTACCAACTGAGCTATTCCCGCATTTAATTAAATTTGAATGGAGCGGGAAACGAGTCTCGAACTCGCGACCTCAACCTTGGCAAGGTTGCGCTCTACCAACTGAGCTATTCCCGCATTTAATTAAATTTGAATGGAGCGGGAAACGAGTCTCGAACTCGCGACCTCAACCTTGGCAAGGTTGCGCTCTACCAACTGAGCTATTCCCGCTCAAATTTAATACTGATTGTTACACGCCGTAACAAGGAAGACGCTATTATTATGGATTTGATTCCAATCGTCAAGCTGTTTGCATCATTTTTTTCAACTTTTTTGCGCCATTTCTTTCCAAACCATTTTCAGGTAATAGAACATCGACCAAATCGTGAGCACGGATGCAATAAACATCAATATGTTACCAATCATGATTAAGTCGAAGCCGTGGAAATTAGGTAAGCCGATGAGCAGCAATAAGATGGCAGCCATTTGCGCGGTGGTTTTTAATTTGCCGATGGTGGCGACGGCCACGCTGTTGCGCCGTCCCATTTGTGCCATCCATTCGCGTAGTGCGGAAATGGTGATTTCGCGACCGATGATGATCATGGCGAAGATAACGTAAGTACGGTCAAGGCTAACGAGCAGCAGTAGGGCGACGGCAACCATGAGTTTGTCGGCAACAGGATCGAGAAATGCGCCGAAGTCGGAAGTTTGTTTCCACAGGCGTGCTAAAAAGCCGTCAAACCAGTCGGTAATAGCAGCCACGGCAAAGATAATGGCGGCTGTCCAGTTGACGGTTTGAGGATCTGCCCAGTTTTCCGGCAGATAAAAAAGTATGGTAAATACCGGAATGAGCAAAACGCGCATCCAGGTGAGAAAAATGGGAATATTCCAAGGCATTGGGGCGACCTTTTCGGTAGGCTGGTGGTTCGCTTGATATCAAGTTGGCTATTATAGCGAATTTCATCGGCTACCGATAATCTCTGAGGGTAAAAATTCCGGCACGAAGCTCTGCGCAGGGTAGGTTAGATGATGCTGAAGTTTCGGTAGTGAGGTAGTAATTGTCGCTGCAATGGGTTGTCTAAAAATGCATGTAAGGCCGTCTGAAAAGCGTGCAGGTGGTGGCTATGGGGATTATGCGGCAAATAGCGTGCGGCATAATAATGGGCGAGTAGGTCGGCCTGTTGTTCCATATTTAAGTCGCTGAAATGTTCGATGCCGTGTGGCGGAGGATAAACATAGGCTTTGCGGCGCACATAGCCGCCGACTGCCATCAGCAATATGCCGGCCCACCATGTTTTGAAACCGAGCTGATGCTGCCAAACATGGGTAAGTTCGTGAATGAGCCACATTTGATAGCTGTGGCCGGCCAGCGCGAAATCAGCAGGGCAGTTTTGGCGTGGGAAGTAAACGTTGCCGTTGGGGGCAATGGCCACATTGATATCGGGTAGATAGGGAATGCCGCGATAGATTTTGACGCGGGCATAATCAATGCCGTCTGAAAAACACGGCGTGCCAATTCGACTTCGTTTGCCGTCAAGCGTCGCCAATGTTTACTCACGCGCTTCCTTTCGTTTGCGCCAATGATATTGGGTGCGCAATCGCCAGCCGACCAATACGGCGACGTAGCCGATTACGGCCAAAATAGAACCCAAAACCGGTACGCCGACTAACAAAGGTTTGCCCGCGCCCAACAGCCAAGTACCAAGCTCGCTGAAAAAATGTGTATCCGACCAGCTTGGAATTCCAGCGAGTCTGCTGCTTCCACACCCAAAATCAGCGAGCCGATTTTATAGGCGGTGTAGTAGAGCGGCATATAGGTAATAGGGTTGGTGTAAAGCGTGCTGAACACGGCCACCGGCAGGTTGGTACGCAAGAAATAGGCAACAATCAGTGCGCTCAGCATTTGGGTGGGGCCGGGCATTAAGCCGCAAAACATCCCGACCGCCACCGATACCGCAGCTTGACGGCGGTTGAGCGTCCAGAAATAGGGTTTGTCAAACAGTGGTGCAAAAGGCTTGCTCCAGCGCGATGAGAAAATCTGCTGGCGGTTGGGAAGTTTTTGGCGTAAACCGTTGGACTTGGGTTGGTTCATGGATGGGTGTTGGAGTGAAACATACGGCGTAATATGGTGGATTGTAGCTGAATTTTAAAGAGAAGGCCGTTTGAAAAAAATAAGCCTCGTTAAAGTTTGCCTAAATTACAGATGTTAAAAGGCCGTCTGAAAAAATTTTCTTTCAGACGGCCTTGAGTTTTACTGACCGTTATCCGTACCGAAGAGTTTATCCATCGGGGTCAGATTAATGGCATTACCTTGGCTGGTGATCCATTTGTTTTCCACGCGCCAGATACCGGCTGTGTCAGCTACACGCACATACCAGTGATTGGTGACAGGTAAAGGTTTGAATACGGCTTCGTATTCCATGCGGTCGGCAGCTCCGTTGCTTTCCACTGCTTTGAGCGTGATGGTCTGGTCTTCCGCTTTTTTGGCCGGATGCATCAATTGCAGTTGAACCGGCTGCTTAGTATCGAAATCGCCACTGACAAATACTTTGGCTTTATCCATATCCGGGCTGATCAATACCTGCGCCTGAATGTGGCGTTTGACTGCTTCTTCATCGCGATGCAATTCAATTCCGATGTGTTTGCCGTCTTTGTAGTAATCGTCGGATACCAAGTCGGTCATGTTTTGCTTGGCAACAAAAAACATGGATACGCTGGCAATCACCACAAAAATCGGGCCGACCATCAGAAACCACGGCCAGAAGTTTTTATACCAAGGTTGGACATTTTTTTTCTGTGGCACATTACTCTCCGATAAAGGTTGCTTCTTCTTCAATCACCACTTTATCCGAATCGGCTTTGCCTGATTCTTGGTAAACGAAGGTAAATTCAATAGGGTGGCTGCCTTTGTCGGCATATTCCGGAATGGTGGAGACTTGCACCGGAATCGTGATGGTTTCACGGGCAGGCAGTTTCAAGCCTTCTTCCGGTAAGCCGGTTAATGTGATTTCTTCGAAGCCTTTGACGCTTGCGGTCAAAACTTGGTCATATTCGCTGTTGTTGATGATGCGCAGATTATACGCATTTTCCAGCCAGCCTTGGTTGTTTTCACGAACCATTACGCCGCGGTCTTTCAAGATATCCACTTCAACCATTTTGCGGGTAGAAATACCGGTGATAAAGGCAATAATCACGACGGCCAATACTGCGCCGTAACCGGCTACGCGTGGGCGCTTCAAGCGTTTCTTGATGTCGGATTCAGGATACTCATGTTCCAATGCGCCTTCAGTGGTGTAACGGATCAGGCCGCGCGGATAGTTCATTTTATCCATGATTTCATCGCAGGCATCAATACAGGCGGCGCAACCGATACATTGGTATTGCAGACCGTCGCGGATGTCGATGCCGACCGGACATACCTGTACGCACATATTACAGTTGATACAGTCACCCAGCGGGGTTTCTTCGCGCGAAACACTTTTCTTACGCGCACCACGCGGCTCACCGCGTTCGTAATCGTAAGAAATAATCAGCGTGTCTTTGTCAAACATGGCGCTTTGGAAGCGGGCGTAAGGGCACATGTGCAGACACACTTTTTCACGCATGATGTGCGCCATGAAGAAGGTCATGAATCCGTAGAAGGCTGCGGCAAACATAGCCCCGCCGCCTGCCGAGCCGTTAAACAAAGCCGGTACAAATTCGCGAATCGGCGTGAACCAACCGGCAAAGGTAATGCCTGTCCAAGCGCAGAACAGGAAAATTAGCAGATATTTAGTCGTTTTAATACGGATTTTGGTGAAATTCCACGGCGATTTGTCCAGCTTCAGGCGTTTGTTGCGGTCGCCTTCGACTGAGTTGTCAATCCACAGCATAATTTCGGTATAAACTGTTTGTGGGCAAGAATAACCGCACCACAAGCGGCCGGCGATGGTTGTCCACCAAAACAGGCCGAAGGCGCAAATTATCAGCAATAATGCCAGGTAAATCAAGTCGCCCATGCCCAGAGACAAGCCGAAGATATAGAAATGGCGCTCGGGAATGTTAAACAATACCGCTTGGCGGTCAGACCAGTTAAACCATGGAATGATGTAAAATACGAATTGCGTGGCCAATACTGCGGCAATACGCAGTTTGGCAAAGCGGCCTTCGGCTTTTTTCGGGTGAATACGTTCGCCCACCGGATGAATTTGAATCGCAGCCGATTTCGGTTTGGCAGGTGTCGGCGGCGCTGATTTTTCCGTTTTGGCTTGCGCTTGGCTGTATTGTTTAGGCTCGGCTTGCGGCTCGTTCACATGATGTTCGGCGGCCGGGGTTGGTTTTTCTTCGGCAGACATAGCTTGTTCCTTAATAAATATTAATATAATATTTTTTGATCATGGTGGTGTGTTTTGCAATCCATTTCAGACGGCCTAGGCAATCTGAAAAATGTTTGCAGCGGGAACTTTGTAATCATAACATTTTCTACTGCTCCTGCCGACCAAACTGCTTGCTGATATTTAGAAATTCATCTAATGTTTTTTGAACTGATACAAAAAATGTTTTTTGAACTGATACAAAAAAAGATTTGTATGAATCAATTGAAGCCTAAAGGCAATACCGCTGCCAATATTGCTCAATCCATTGAACAGCTTATCCGCCGCAAAGTGTGGTCTGAAGGCTACCGTTTGCCGACGGTGCGCAGTTTAGCTGATAGGTGTTAATCCCAATACGGTATCAGCCGCTTATAAACAATTGCGTGAAGCCGGCATCATCCATACCGATGGCAGCTGCGGCAGTTTTGTACCGCATAAAACTGAAATTCTTCACAGCGAAACCGCTGTTCCGCGGGGTTTGGTCGATTTGGCTTCGGGCAATGTCGATCGCCGCTTGTTGCCGCTGACGCCGGAATTGTTCGATCATTACAGCTTGAATGCCGATATGGGTAATTATGGCGACCATCCTGAATTGATGAAATTTTTAAAAAAATGGTTGGCCGAATATATCGGCATTGAGAGCGAATTGATGTTGCTTTCTAGCAGCTTGGATATTATCGAGCGTATTCTCATGCAACGCTGCATCAGCGGCAGTAAAGTCTTGATTGGAGATCCATGCTGGCCGCCGCTGCCTGCGTTGTTGGCTACTTTACGGTTAGAAGCCGTGTCTTTACGGATGGATGATGAGAGGGCGGTGATACCTGAGCCATTGATCAATGATTTTTCTGTGGTGATTCTCACGCCGCGGGCGCATAGCCCGACCGGTATTAATTACAGCCGCGCGCGTTGGCAGCAATGGCAGGCATTTTTGAATCAGCGTGCTGCCTTGCTGATTGTCGATGACCATTGGGCGGCTTTAAGCCAGCAGCCTTTTCACGGCATGCAAGGTTTTGAAGGTGAATGGATATACACCACGTCTACCAGCAAATTTCTGGGCACCGATGCACGCATAGCGATTGCGGCCGGCAACAGCAATATCCTGCATGCCATGAAAAAGCGTTTCACCTTGGGGTCGCGTTGGATCAGCAAAATCCTGCAACATTTGACTTGGCAACTGTGGCGGCAGCTGGAAGGGGAGGCTATGTATAAAATTTCAGAAAACTATCGCATCCGCCGTTAAACCTTGTTTGCATGTTTGAATCAACACGGCATTTTTCTCTTGGGCAAAAATGGTGAAGGTTTCCATATTTGGCTGCCGGTGGTCAATGAAGTGCAGGTGATTCAGTTTTTGGCAGCAAAGGGCTGGGCGGTGCAAAGTTGTGCAGCATTTCACTTTGGTAAAAGCGGTTCGGTGCGCATTAGTTCAGCAATCTCGATTTGGCGGATTGCGCACGTTTGGCCGACGATATTGCCTCTACACTCAATGCAGACCGTAAAACCATATATTGAGTGTAGAGGCCGTCTGAAAATTTTCTGCATGGTTTTCAGACGGCCTTTGGTTTTGTCGCAATACTGTGCTTGAAAGCCCTGGAAAATAAAGCGATAATTCAAACCGTTTCCCCACATTCACATCTTTAAAAGAAAGAAGGTACTGATGTCACAACTGGCAAACGCAATCCGCTTCCTTTCCGCAGACGCGGTACAAAAAGCCAACTCCGGCCATCCGGGTGCGCCGATGGGCATGGCTGAAATGGCCGAAGTTTTGTGGACGCAATATCTCAACCACAATCCCGCCAATCCGAAATTCTACAACCGTGACCGCTTTGTGTTGTCTAACGGTCACGCGTCGATGATTTTATACAGCCTGTTGCACCTGACCGGTTACGATGTTTCTATTGAAGATTTGAAAAACTTCCGCCAGCTTCACAGTAAAACCCCCGGTCACCCGGAATACGGCTACACCGATGGTGTGGAAACCACTACCGGTCCGTTGGGTCAAGGTATTGCCAATGCAGTCGGCATGGCTTTGGCGGAGAAAATCTTGGCATCCGAGTTTAATAAAGACGGTTTGGAGATCGTCGATCACTACACCTACGTGTTCTTGGGCGACGGCTGCTTGATGGAAGGCGTATCTCACGAAGCCTGCTCTTTGGCCGGTACTTTGGGCTTGGGCAAATTGATTGTTTTGTATGATGACAACAATATCTCCATCGACGGTAAAGTAGACGGCTGGTTTACCGAAGATATTCCGCAACGTTTTGCAAGCTACGGCTGGCATGTTGTCCCGAATGTCAACGGTCACGATACCGCTGCGATTCAGACGGCCATTGACGCTGCACGCGCTCAAACAGATAAGCCTTCTATCATCTGCTGCAAAACCTTAATCGGTAAAGGTGCCGCAACCAAAGAAGGCAGCCACAAAACCCACGGTGCACCATTGGGCGCAGAAGAAATCGAAGCCACGCGCAAACATTTGGGCTGGGCGTATGCCGCGTTTGAAGTGCCGCAAGAAATTTATGAAGGTTGGGATGCCAAAGAAAAAGGCGCCCAATTGGAGAACGAATGGAACAAACTGTTTGCTGAATACCAAAGCCGCTTCCCTGAAGAAGCTGCCGAATTCGTACGCCGCATGGAAAAAGAATTGCCGAAAGACTTCAACGCTTATGTTCAGACAGCCTTGAAAGAAGTGTGCGACAAAGCCGAAACCATCGCTACCCGCAAAGCCAGCCAAAACAGCATCGAAACTTTGGCCAAAGTATTGCCGGAATTTGTTGGTGGCTCGGCAGATTTGACTCCTTCTAACCTGACCGACTGGTCACACAGCAAAGCCGTTACTGCTCAAAACGGGGGCAATTATGTGCATTACGGCGTACGCGAGTTCGGCATGGCCGCCATCATGAACGGTATGGCACTGCACGGCGGCGTGAAACCTTTCGGCGCCACCTTCCTGATGTTCAGTGAATATCAACGCAACGCCTTGCGCATGGCGGCACTGATGAAAATCAACCCGGTTTTCGTGTTTACCCACGATTCCATCGGTTTGGGCGAAGACGGCCCGACACACCAACCGGTCGAGCAAACTGCCACCTTGCGCCTGATTCCGAACATGGACGTATGGCGCCCTTGCGACACCGCCGAATCGCTGGTGGCATGGGCAGAAGCAGTCAAAGCTGCCGATCACCCGAGCAGCCTGATTTTCAGCCGTCAAAACTTGAAGTTCCTGCAACGCAGCGATGAACAATTGAACAACATCCAACGCGGCGGCTATGTGATCAGCGAAGCACAAGGCGAGGCTAAAGCTGTGATCATCTCCACCGGTTCGGAAGTCGAATTGGCCTTGAATGCGCAAGCTGCTTTGGCTGAAGAAGGTATCGCCGTGCGCGTAGTGTCTATGCCGTCAACCAACGTGTTCGACCGCCAAGACGCCGCTTACCAAGCCGGCGTATTGCCGGCCAATCTGCCGCGCGTCGCAGTAGAAGCAGGCGTGACCGATGGTTGGTACAAATATGTCGGCTTAAACGGTAAAGTAGTCGGCCTCGACCGCTTCGGTGAATCAGCTCCGGCAAAATTGCTGTTTAAAGAGTTTGGCTTCACCACAGACAATGTGGTTGCAACCGTAAAATCTGTTTTGTCAGTAAAATAAGTTTGAACAAAGGCCGTCTGAAATATTTCAGACGGCCTTTTTATTGGGGTGAACCCGCAACATTAAAATAAGCTTTTTTGTGCTTGATTGAGATAATTCAATAAGGGTTTGGGTAAACCATAAGCGGCCAAATCTTCTTGTGCGACCCACAGGCCGTCTGAAATCTTTTCAGACGGCCTTTCGTCTGTGGTAAACGGGGTAATCATCAAAAGACGATGGGTCAGGCGGTGTGTGAACGCGGCTTCTTCATTGAGGCTGTCTAAATCGAGATTTAGGGCTTCTTGGGTGTATTGGTATAAGCCTGTTAAGTGTTCAAAACACGGCACACAATACAGGCCGCCCCAAATGCCTTTGGTCGGGCGTTTATGCAGTAGGATTTGATTATCCTGGTTGCGTACGATCAGCCAATACAAAGACAGGGTGTGTACCTCGACTGCTGCTTTTTTTCGCGGCAATTCAGTAATGCGGTTTTGCTTTTTAGCTTGGCAAATGTCGTTCATCGGGCATTCGTGGCAAAGTGGTTTGGTGCGTTTGCACACGGTTGCACCCAAATCCATCAAGCCTTGGATATAAGCGGGCATATCGTTGTTTTTAGGCGGCAACAGGCTTTCGGCAAGCTGCCAGAGCTGATTTTCAAATTTCTTGTTTTGCAGATTGCCGTCAAGTGCATATACGCGGCACAACACACGTTTGACGTTGCCGTCTAATATGGTTTCACGCTGATTGAATGCAAAGGCGGAAATGGCGGCGGCAGTACTGCGACCGACGCCGCATAGGGTTTCCAATTCGATTCGCGTTTGCGGAAATTCGCCGCCGAATTGTTTTACCACTTGCTGGGCAGCTTTGTGCAAATTACGTGCGCGGCTATAATAGCCTAAGCCTGCCCATAGTGATAAAACCTCATCTTCGGCAGCATTGGCCAAGCTTTCAACATCAGGAAAGCGGTTCAGAAAGCGTGGATAATAATCCAATACGGTGGCCACTTGCGTTTGCTGGAGCATGATTTCCGACAACCAAACGGTGTAGGGGTTTTGGGTCTGCCAAGGTAGATGATGGCGGCCGTGTTGGCGTTGCCATTGAATAAGGCGGTCTGAAAAAGTAGGGGTTGGGGCATGGCTTCAGATTAAATCAGGAGGGTTTGCGTTGTATCAAAAATAGTTTAAAAACAGGGTGATATATTATAACATTTGGCAAAACTGAAATTGACTTTCATCAGTAGTAGGACTATAAATAAGGTATACTGTAATGTGAAGTTTCATCTTTTTTCGTTTCATCAAACAATAAAAGGAGCTGTACTATGAAAGCTATGGTGTACCACGGAGCGAACGATATCCGTTTTGAAGAAAAGCCGCGCCCTGAAATTATCGACCCGACCGATGCGGTAGTAAAAATCGTTAAAACCACAATTTGTGGTACTGACTTAGGCATTTGGAAAGGTAAAAATCCGGAAGTTGCCGATGGCCGCATTCTCGGTCATGAAGGTGTAGGTATTGTAGAGGAAGTAGGTTCGGCTGTAAAAAATATCAAGGCAGGCGACAAGGTTATCATTTCTTGCGTAAGCAAATGTTGTACTTGCGACAACTGTAAAAAACAACTCTATTCACACTGTCGTAATGGTGGCTGGATTTTGGGCTACATGATTGACGGCACACAAGCCCAATACGTGCGCACGCCTTATGCCGACAACAGCTTGATTCCGTTGCCTGATTCGGTAAATGATGAAGTGGCTTTGTTGTTGAGTGACGCCCTGCCGACCGCACATGAAATCGGTGTGCAATATGGCGATGTAAAGCCGGGTGATACCGTATTTATCGCCGGTGCCGGTCCTGTGGGTATGTCGGCTTTGTTGACCGCACAGCTTTACAGTCCTGCAGTATTGATTGTTTGCGACATGGACGAAAACCGTCTGAAAATGGCAAAAGAGTTGGGGGCGACCCATTTAATTAATCCAAGCTCTGGTAATGTGGAAAAACAAGTATTCGATATTGTTGGTAAGGACGGCGTAGACTGCGCGATTGAAGCAGTCGGCATTCCGGCTACTTGGGACATGTGTCAAGAAATCGTGAAACCGGGCGGCCATATCGCGGTAGTTGGTGTACACGGTCAGCCGGTTGATTTCAAACTGGAAAAACTGTGGATCAAAAACCTTGCCATTACCACCGGTTTGGTGAACACCAATACCACCGAAATGCTGCTGAAAGCGATTTCGACCAGCTCGGTAGATTATACCAAAATGATTACCCATCGCTTTAAATTCAGTGAATTGGAAGAAGCGTATCATGTGTTCAAACATGCATCTGAAAATCAAGCCATGAAAGTGGTGTTGATTGCGGATTAATTAGTCAGGATGTGATTTACATCACGCTACTGTTTGGAAGAAGCCGTCTGAAACATATGTTTCAGATGGCTTTGTGATTTTATGCTTTAAGCTCCCGCTACTGATTGATTAATGACAATTAAACTAAAAGGCCGTCTGAAAGCAAATACTTTCAGACGGCCTTTGATGGTTTAGCCTACGCTAATTATACATTCACTTTTTCGGCAACTTCGTTGTAGGTGGCGATTTCGTTGAAGTTCATATAGCGGTAGATTTGATCACCGTTTTCATCGATGATACCGATGTTGGCTTGGTATTCTTCGATGGTTGGGATTTTACCCAGTTTAGAGCAAATCGCGGCTAATTCTGCCGAACCTAAGAACACGTTGGTATTTTTACCTAAGCGGTTCGGGAAGTTACGGGTTGAAGTCGACATTACAGTCGCGCCTTCGCGCACCTGTGCTTGGTTACCCATACACAATGAGCAGCCCGGCATTTCCATGCGTGCGCCGGCACGGCCCAATACACCATAGTGACCTTCGTCGGACAGTTGTTTTGCATCCATTTTGGTCGGTGGCGCAATCCACAGGCGAACCGAAGTATCGGTTTTGCCTTCGAGCAATTTAGAAGCCGCACGGAAGTGGCCGATGTTGGTCATACAAGAACCGATGAACACTTCGTCAATCACAGTGCCTGATTTTTCAGACATGAAGCATACGTCGTCCGGATCGTTCGGGCAGGCGATGATTGGCTCTTTGATGTCGTCCATGTTAATTTCGAGAACCGCCGCATATTCGGCATCGGCATCGCCTTCCAACAATTGCGGATCAGCCAACCAAGCTTCCATGGCTTTAATGCGGCGTTCCAAAGTGCGGGCATCTTTATAACCATCTGCGATCATGTTTTTCATCAACACGATGTTAGAAGTCATGTATTCGATGATCGGCTCTTTGTTCAGCTTCACGGTACAACCGGCTGCGGAACGCTCTGCAGAAGCGTCAGACAATTCAAATGCCTGTTCAACTTTCAAATCGGGCAAACCTTCGATTTCCAAGATGCGGCCGGAGAAGATGTTTTTCTTGCCGGCTTTGGCAACCGTAAGCAAACCGTTTTTAATGGCATACAATGGAATCGAGTTCACCAAATCGCGCAAGGTCACGCCCGGTTGCAATTTGCCGCTAAAGCGTACCAATACAGACTCAGGCATATCCAAAGGCATAACGCCGGTTGCCGCGGCAAAGGCTACCAAGCCAGAACCGGCAGGGAATGAAATGCCGATTGGGAAACGGGTGTGTGAGTCGCCACCGGTGCCGACTGTATCCGGCAACAGCAAACGGTTTAACCATGAGTGAATCACACCGTCACCCGGGCGTAGCGATACGCCGCCACGAGTAGAGATAAATTCAGGCAATTCTTTGTGGGTACGTACGTCAACCGGTTTCGGATAAGCTGCGGTGTGACAGAACGACTGCATAACCATATCGGCAGAGAAACCCAAGCAAGCCAAGTCTTTCAACTCGTCGCGGGTCATCGGGCCGGTGGTGTCTTGTGAACCGACAGTCGTCATGCGTGGTTCGCAGTAAGTACCCGGGCGAACACCTTGACCTTCAGGTAAGCCACATGCGCGACCAACCATTTTTTGCGCCAATGAGAAACCAGCTTTGGTTTCAGCAGGTGCTTGCGGCAAGCGGAATTTATCAGAAGCAGGCAGACCCAAAGCTTCGCGCGCTTTGGCAGTCAAACCACGGCCAATAATCAGGTTAATACGACCACCGGCTTGCACTTCATCCAACAATACTTGAGATTTCAACACAAATTCTGCAACAGTTTCGCCGTTTTTCACGATTTTGCCTTCGTATGGCAAGATGTCGACAACGTCACCCATTTGCAGAGCTGATACGTCTACTTCGATTGGTAATGCGCCAGAGTCTTCTTGGGTATTGAAGAAAATCGGGGCAATTTTACCGCCTAAACATACGCCACCGAAGCGTTTGTTCGGTACGAAAGGAATATCTTCACCAGTGTGCCAGATTACAGAATTGGTCGCTGATTTACGCGAAGAACCGGTACCCACTACATCGCCAACGTAAGCGACAGGGTGGCCTTTGGCTTTCAATTCTTCCAATAATTTGATTGGACCCACTTCGCCCGGTTTATCAGGGTTGATACCGTCGCGCGGGTTTTTCAGCATAGCCAAGGCATGCAGAGGAATGTCGGGACGGCTCCATGCATCAGGTGCGGGAGACAAGTCGTCAGTGTTGGTTTCGCCGTCAACTTTGAATACGGTTACCGTAATTTTTTCAGGAACAGCTTCGCGAGAAGTAAACCATTCGCATCAGCCCATGATTGCAACACTTCTTTAGCATGAACATTGCCTTTTCCGGCTTTTTCTTGTACATCGTGGAATGAATCGAACATCAACAATGTGTGTTTCAAACCTTTGGCAGCGATAGGTGCCAATTGGTCATTGTCGAGTAATTCGATTAACGGATGGATGTTGTAACCGCCGAGCATGGTGCCGAGCAATTCGGTGGCGTATTCTGCAGAAATCAATGGGCTGGAAGCGCTTCCTTCGGCAACGGCAGCCAAGAAAGAGGCTTTCACTTTGGCGGCATCATCTACGCCCGGCGGAACACGGTTAACCAACAGGTCAACTAAGAATTCACCTTCGCCTTCAGGCGGGTTTTTCAACAGCTCGATCAAGTCGGCAGTTTGCTGTGCATCGAGAGGGAGGGGAGGAATACCAAGGGTGGCGCGCTCAGCAGCGGCTTTGCGATAGGCTTCTAACATCTCTTTGTTCCTTTATGGTGTTTTTCTTCTGAGGGATTGCGAAAGTTTGCGTTAAAGATTGTGAACAATCCTTCTTTATCATCATAGACTAATTTTAAAGAAATGAAAATACTCTTGTTGTAAGATGTAATAAAGATTTTTTCTCATATTAAGAATTAGGCCGTCTGAAAATATCTGAGCGTAAAGCGATACTTTAAACAACAGATTTTTCAGACGGCCTGTTTACGCAATGATTTGATATTGCAAATTATTTGAGACCTTTGCAAAATCCCTATCTTTGGCACATTTCTTCATTATACGCTGCTCGAAAGCTTGCCTATCTTGATGATATCTCTTCGTCCTCTGTGCTGCGACAACTTTGAACTGCACTCAAATCTAGGGTTTTGCAAAGCTCTTTATTTGGTATTTTTGCGCGTTTTTTTCGCGGCTGCGTTAAGCTCTTTGTATTCGCTGCCGTCAGCCAGCAGCAATATTGGGTCTTCGCCTTTGTCAATGACATTTTGATTGATAACGACTTTTTTCACGTCTTTCAAGTCCGGCAATTGATACATGGTGTCGAGCAGGCAGCGTTCGACAATCGAGCGTAAGCCACGCGCACCGGTTTTGCGCTCCATCGCTTGCTTGGCAATACTGCGCAAGGCATTTTCTTCGATTTCCAATTCGACATTTTCCATGCCGAATAAGATTTGATATTGCTTAACCAAGGCGTTTTTCGGCTTTGTTAGGATGTTAATCAGGGCATCTTCGTCCAGTTCGGCCAAGGTGGCGATCACCGGCAAACGGCCGATTAATTCAGGAATCAGGCCGAATTTGATTAAGTCTTCCGGTTCGACGGTTTCGAACAATTCGGAAATATTGATGTTTTCGTCTTTGCTGTGTACCGCTGCACCAAAGCCGATGCCGCCTTTTTCCGTACGTTGGCGGATGACTTTTTCTAGTCCGGCAAACGCGCCGCCACAAATAAACAGGATGTTGGTGGTATCGACGTTGATGAATTCCTGATTCGGATGTTTGCGGCCGCCTTGTGGCGGAACGCTGGCAACCGTGCCTTCAATCAGTTTCAGCAAAGCTTGTTGCACACCTTCTCCCGATACGTCTCGAGTAATGGACGGGTTGTCGCTCTTGCGGGAAATTTTGTCGATTTCATCAATGTACACAATCCCGCGTTGTGCTTTTTCGACATCGAAATCGCATTTGCTCAATAGCTTGGTAATGATTTGCTCCACGTCTTCACCGACATAGCCGGCTTCGGTTAGGGTGGTGGCATCGGCCATTACAAAAGGCACGTCTAATTTGCGCGCCAAGGATTGCGCCAACAAGGTTTTACCGGAACCGGTCGGGCCGATCAGCAAAATATTGGATTTGGATAATTCAACATTGCCGTTGGCTTTGGGGTGGCGTAAGCGTTTGTAATGGTTGTAAACAGCAACCGCCAAGGCTTTTTTGGCGTGCTCTTGGCTGATAACGTGGTCGTTAAGGTTGGCCACGATTTCGGCAGGAGTCGGCAGCGCACTGTTTTCGGTAGTTTTGATGTCGCTTGATTCGGCTGGTGCGCCGCTATCGGAGTCTTGCAGCATAACACCGCAGGTTTCAACACATTCGTTACAAATAAAAGCGTGCTCGCCTTCAATCAAATTTTTGACTTCGTGTTCTGACTTGCCGCAGAACGAGCATGAGCGTTTTTCTTCAGACATAATTTATTCTTTAAGATATTAATATGAAAGCCGCGAAGAAATCTTTCCGGCATGATTTCTTAGTAAAGCGGTTAAGTATAATAAGTATCGCTGGGTTTATCAAATTTGCCGGTGAGTTGTTGCGAAAATTTCCACATCGCATTAAATTTAAGGAAAGCTTGCAAACAAACGCAAAAATTCAATGAGTTGCTTTACATTTTTTTTAAAATTGCCGAAAATGTTGGAATATATTGATTGAAATGTTGAACAAATCTGTGAAAGATACCGCTATGTCAGTAAAAAAATGGTGTAACAAATTAAGTGCGGCCTGCTTGGGCGTGGCACTCGCGGCAAGTGTATTTCCGGCTGCCGCCGATGATATGGACGTATTGGGCCAGTTTTTAGAACAGAATTTCCCAACCCAGCAAGACCCGTTGGGCGCATTTGCCGAAACGCAAGCCGGTAAGGTGGAAGCCCAAGCCATGATGGCAGGGCCTTTGCTTTTGTCGCAATCTGCGCTGATTCTGAATAACCGCACGGGCGAAGTGTTGTATCAGAAAAACGCCAATCGTGTGATGCCGATTGCGTCGATTTCCAAATTGATGAGTGCGATGGTGATTTTGGATGCCAAGTTGGATATGAACCAAATGGTTGAAATTACACCGGCTGAAATTGACCGTTTGAAAGGCACCGGCAGCCGTTTGGGTATAGGTACTACCTTAACCCGCAGCGAATTGCTGCATTTGAGCCTGATGAGCAGCGAAAACCGTGCGACACATGCTCTGGGGCGCACTTATCCGGGCGGTATGAGCGCGTTTGTCGCAGCGATGAATGCCAAGGCACAAAGCTTGGGTATGTACAACAGTCGTTTCTATGAGCCGACCGGTTTGGATTTCCGTAATGTCTCTACGGCACATGATTTGAGCCGTTTGGTTGCGGCAGCGAGTAAATATCCGTCGATTCGTTCAAATTCAACGTCTAATTATGGCTCGGTTTATACCGTTCGCGGTCGTCAAAGCTATAAAAATTCCAATGCCTTGGTTCGAGAAGGCTCATGGAATATCGAATTACAGAAAACCGGTTACACCCGTGAGGCAGGCCGTTCAATGGTGGTAAAAGCCAATGTGCAAAATCAGCCGGTCACCATCGTATTGCTGAATTCACCAAGCTCGCTGACACGAGTAAACGACGCGCGCAGTATCCAATCCTGGATGTTGCAAACCCGTTCGTAATGATTTGGTTAAAAAAGGCCGTCTGAAGATCATCGGAAAGATACAAGGTTTCAGACGGCCTTTTTACGTATATTTTACGTATAAAAGCATTTGAAACCACCTTTACACGTTATATTGTGTCCATTAACTGGTAACTGGGAGCCATTTATGACGATTCAAAACAAACATTATGCATGGTTAACCGCTGCTTTGTTGGCGGTGACGGGTTGTACTTCAGTGGCGGACATGGTCGGTTATGATTCTGCTGCTTTAAACCAAAGCGCCGCGAAAAACTATACGCAGGTCATGCAAAAGGCGCAAAGCCAAGGCGTTTTGGATATCACATCGCAAACCGCACATCGCGTTCATGCCGTATTCAACCGCATGAAGCCTTATGCCAATCAGGCTAACGGCACCGGCGTGCCGTTTAGTTGGCAGATGAATGTGATTCGCAGCAATGAAATAAACGCATGGGCGATGCCGGGCGGTAAAATGGCGATGTACACCGGCATGGTGGAGCGACTGAAGCTCACTGATGATGAAATTGCTGCTGTAGTTGGTCATGAAATGACCCATGCTTTGTTAGAGCACAGCAAAAAGGCCATCGGCGGCCAAGTCTTGACCGGTATCGGCGGCTCGATTTTGGCCAGCGCAACCGGAGTAGACGGTAATTTGATCGGTTTGGGTGCGGACTTGGCGGCGACCAAACCGTTTTCGCGTTATCAGGAAAATGAAGCCGATGCCGGCGGTGTGCGCCTGATGGCACAGGCCGGTTATAATCCGCAAGCGGCCATCAGTGTTTGGCAGAAAATGAATCAAGCACAAAGCGGTACACCGATTTCGGTTTTATCCACACACCCGGCTAACGATGCGCGCATTAACGCCATCCGTAAAATGCTGCCGGAGGTGATGCCGATTTACGAGCGCAACAAACGTTGATTTAAAGCTGAAATAGAAATGATGAGGCCCTCTGAAACGAATGGCCCGTTTCAGACGGCCTTTTTTGATGAATACGGTTCGGAGTTACAACAGCACAGAAAGCGAAGACATATCATCTAGATAGGCAAGTTGAGACTTTTGCAAAAGCCTCGGTTGATATGCTGTCTGAAACCTTACATCTGAACCGAGCCATCAACCGTAATGCTGATTTCTTCCGTACCAGGCGAGGCAGTTTCCACTGTATCCATCATCATGGCGGCTTCCGGTGCGGCGGCGCGATACATTTTACTTTCGGCCATTTGACCTGATTGCACACTGTTGCTGCCGATGTGGCCTAAGTTGATTTTGACGATTTTGTAATCGCGGTGGCCTAAGGTTTCAGCCAAAGTTTGCGCGCGTTGCTTGAAGCGGATGATGGCTGATTTACTCACTTCGTCAATCACTGATTCGCGTTTTTCTTTGGATACGCTGAAATAGGTGTATTCGACATGGGCATCATTTTGGGTATCGGCAATCAGACGGTTGAGCGCGGCGAAGTCTTTGCTTTCCACTTTGAAATCAGCGCGTTCTTCCCAGCCGGTTTGCGTGCGCTTGCCGTTTGTGTATTGATAACGCGGTGAAACGTTGCGGCTGAGTAGCTCGGTTTTGAAAGCGCTGTTTTTGGCTTGTCGGTTGAAACTATTGAATTTTCTGATAAATGCCGCATTCACTGCCTGACGATCTTTGCCTTCGGCACGCACTTGGAAACGGGCGGTCATGGTGTCGCGCGGCACTTCCATCACAGCGCTTTCGGAAAATTCGACAATATTGTAATTTAATTGTTCGGCGGCGGCGGGCAGGGCCGCGGCAAATAATAAAGCGGTTAAAGTCGGGCGGAGCATGGCTTTTCCTTTCGGGTGATTTATAGGGCAATAATCTAGCATATTGTTATACAAAATGGTATCAGGCCGTCTGAAAATACGTTTCACTTGTCGCGATTTTGTGTTCGAGGGTCTTGGTTATGTTTATAAAACCGGCGGTTTATTTAGCCAAAGAACCCCATTTTTACTTGAATCAGTTTTTCCAGTTCGCGCAACACGCGTCGGCGGGAAACGAAGAAAATCACATGGTCGCCTTCTTGCAGGATTTCATCGGTATGGTGCCCCATAATCACTTCTTCACCGCGCACAAGCGCAGCAAAATGGCAACCGGTCGGCCAGTTAACATCGCTGATTTTGCGGCCGACAATGGCGGAAGTGTTTTCATCTCCATGCACAATCACTTCAATTGCCTCGGCCGTACCGCGGCGCAACGGATGCACGGCCACCACGTCGCCGCGGCGGATGTGTGCCAGAATCGAGCCGATGGTAGTCAGGTGGGGAGAAACCACGATATCAATTTTGTTGCCTTCCAGCAAATCAACGTAGCTGGAGCGGTTGACAATGGCAATAACGCGCTTGGCACCGAGGTTTTTTGCCAGCAGGCTCGACATGATGTTGTTTTCGTCATCATTGGTCAGCGCGCAATAAATATCGATTTCGTCGATGTATTCTTCGTTGAGCAGCGATTCATCATTCGCCGATCCGTGTAGCACCAAGGTATTGTCGAGATTTTCTGCCAGCCATTCGGCGCGGGTGGCGTTGTATTCGATGATTTTGATGTCGTATTTGTTTTCCAGTTTTTTAGCCAAGCGGTAGCCGATGTTGCCGCCTCCGGCAATCATGATGCGCCGGCTGCGTTGTTCTTTCGGGCGCAATTCGCGGATGATGGCATCGATATTGTCGATGTTGGCGACAAAAAACACCTCGTCACCTTCGATAATTACGGTTTTCGATGACGGCACAATCAGGCGGTTGTTGCGGTAGATGGCGCAGATTTGGCAGTCGATGCCTTCAGGCAGATGAGCGTTGATGTCGGCAATTTCCTTGCCAACGAGTAAGCCTCCTTGCCTCGCCTGAACAATGACCATCTGCACTTTATTGTCGGCGAAATTCAAGACCTGCAACGTGCTGCTATAGCTGAGCAGGCCGACCAATTGCTCAGTCACCAATTGCTCGGGGCTGATGGTTTCGGTGATGTCGAAAATATTTAAGCTGTTGCTGTCTTCGCCTTCTTTGTTGGGAAAACTGTATTCCAAATATTCACTCGAACGCACGCGTGCGATGCGGTTGGGTACGTTGAAAATATCAGCAGCGATTTTGCAGGCAACGATATTGGTTTCGTCACTACGGGTCAGCGCAAGCAGCAAATCGGCATCGGCGGCGGCGGCTCGTTCCAACACGAAAGGAGATGCGCCGTTGCCGATGATGGTTTGCACATCGAGCTTGCTGAGCTGTTGCAGGGCTTTTTCATCGACATCGACGATGGTAACGTCATTGCTGGATAAGGAAGCAAGGTTTTGGGCAACGGTCGAGCCGACTTGGCCGCTGCCGAGAATCAGGATTTTCACGGTAATTGAATTGAGAATAAACAGAATGCGTTTATTGTATAACAAAGGCCGTCTGAAAACGAAGTTTCTGCGGAGCAAAAACGAATTTTCAGACGGCCTTTATTCATGTTAGGTCAATTTACGGTGTTGATTACCAGTAACCCAGCACCTTCCACCACATAATGCCGATGGTGCCGAAAATCAGCAGTTCCAACACGCTCATGATAAAGCCCGCTTTCCACCATTCCTGCATGGTGACGAAATTAGAACCGTAAATCACCGGAGAAGAACCGGAAGCGTAGTGGGTGAGCGACATCATAATACCGGTCGATGCAGCCATCACTAAGGCAAACAGCATAGGGGGAGCGCCCAATGCCAAACCTGCACCGTAGAATGCGCCGAACATGGCCGTAACGTGGGCAGTGCCGCTGGCAAACATATAGTGCGAATACACATAAGCCGCCACCAATAAGGCACAACCACCGGCCCAATCCAAACCCATGCCGGAAATACCGGCTTGCAGGTAATCAGACAGCCAGCCGATTAAGCCCAATTTGTTTAAGAAGTTGGCCATCATCACCAAAGCGGCAAACCAAACGATGGTATCCCATGCGCCTTTTTCTTTCAAGGCGTCTTCCCAAGTCAATACGCCGGTGAGCAGACACAATGAAAAGCCCAAGAAAGTGGTGGCAGTGGCGTCGATTTTCACGCCGAACAACATTTCCGGTACACCTGCCCACAACACCAGCAGCAACAAGAAAATCGCCAGCATGATTTTTTCGTTGCGCTGCATCGGACCCATTTTGCGCAATTCTTCTTTGGCCAGCGCAGTGGCATTCGGTGTTTGCTTGATTTCAGGCGGATACAGGAAATACAGCACCACAGGCATAATCAGCAAGGCGACCAAACCCGGCACCACCATCGCCATAAACCAAGTACCCCAAGTCAGGTGGATATCGGAATTGGTGGCTTTGGCAACCAGCTCAACCACCAAAGGGTTGGGTGCGGTGGCGGTGATGAAGATACAACAGGTGATGATGTTGGCGTGGTAGTTGACCAAGGCCAGATATTTACCGATTTTGCCTTCAGTGCCGTTTTCCGGATTGGAATCAAAGCTTAAAGCAATGGATTTCATAATCGGGTGTACAATCGCGCCGCCGCGTGCGGTGTTGCTCGGAGTGACCGGTGCGATAAACAAATCGGCAATCGCCAAGCTGTAGCCCACGCCCAAAGTGCGTTTGCCGAACCATGAAATCAACAAATAACCGATGCGCGCGCCCAATCCGGTTTTCAGCAGGCCGCGTGAAATCATGATGGCGACACCAATCATCCATATCAGCGAGTTGTTCAAGCTGCTCAAAGCATCTTTCATGGCTTGGCCGGCCGGATTTTTTACCGGCTTGCCGTCAACCAATTCAGGCACGGTCACGCCGGTGAGCGCAACCAAAGTAATGGCCAACATGGCCATCGCGCCAATCGGCATGGCTTTGCCGATGATGCCCGCAATAATGCCGACAAACAGCGCCAACAAGTGCCACGCTTGCGGTGACACACCTTCCGGCACCGGGATGCCGAACCAAATCAGCAGCGTCAGCGCCAGCGCGACCGCCGCAGGTATAGGTTTAAAACCCATGTTTCATCTCCAATCATGAAGTATTGTCAAAACTGTTTTCAGACGGCCTTTTTCAATCAGGCCGTCTGAAAGATTAAAATAATGTGCAGTTTGATGTTTTTCTTATGTTTTTCAGACGGCTTTGAAAAAAGCCAAAGCAGTCTGTCGGGGTGTGTTTTTGATGTTGGGTAGCGATTCAGGCGGTATCATAGCGTAAAACCTTGAGGCCGTCTGAAATCTTGGCCAACACTAAAACGATGGATGGCATACATCAATTTTCAGACGGCCTTTTTGACAACATGCGCTGTCAAGGCCGTCTGAAAAATAGGTTTAGTCCTGCTCAGCCGATGCCAAACCGTATTCTTCCGGGAAGGTGCGCAATGAGCTTTGCAACACGGTAACCGCCCCGTCAATCAAGCCGCAGCGGCCACTTTTTGGCAAAATTTGGCACAGGCTTTGTAAGGCGCGCAAGTCGTCGGCGGTGCCGATGCCGGTGTCCACACGGTTGAGCAGGCGCGACAGTTGGAACGTACCGCCCTTGCAAGGCGGGCATTGGCCGCAAGAGTTGGCCGCAAAAAATTCCACGTATTCCGATACCTTACGTACCACGCTGGTACCTTCCGAAATCACAATCATTGCACCGGTGCCCAAGCTGGATTTGCGTTCGCGCACGGACACAAAATCCAGCGGTACATCTAAATCTTTGGCTGTCAGCAGGGTATTCGACGGGCCGCCGGTAAACACGGCTTTGAAGGTTCGGCCTTCGAGCATACCGCCGCCATATTCGAAAATCAGCGTGTAAAGCGTGGTGCCCATCGGCAATTCGTATAAGCCCGGGTTTAACACGTCACCTGATAACGAATACAGTTTGGTGCCGACCGCATCGCCCAAGCCTAAGCTGCGGTACCATTCTGCGCCTTTGGCCAAAATTTGCGGAATATTGGCAAACGTTTCGGTATTGTTAATCAGTGTCGGTTCGCCGTTGACACCGCTTTCCGCAGGGAATGGCGGCTTGCGGCGCGGGAAAGGGAAACCGCCTTCCAGCCACGAAATCACCGCGGTTTCTTCGCCGCCGATGTAGCGGCCGGATGTTTCCACCAGTTGCAGATCCAAAGGCTTACCGAGATAGTTTTCAATGCGGATAAACAAATCGCTTTGTTTCCATTGTTCAATCGACGGAATCAGCGAAGCAATCGATTCAGTTTGGTGCGGGTTTACATACAGAACGGCTTTGTTGGCGCGACAGGCTACGGCCGCAATCAATACGCCTTCAATCACTTGATGCGGGGTTTGCGCCAGTAACACACGGTCTTTAAAAGTGCCCGGTTCGTCTTCATTGGCGTTGCACACGACGTATTTGTCGCCGTTTTTGCTTTGTGCGGCGACCGCCGCTTCCCATTTGCGCCAAGTCGGGAAACCGGCGCCGCCCATGCCGCACAAGTTGGCTTCTTGCAGCTTCGACACAATATTTTGCGGGTCGGCCAATGCCGCCAGCAAGCCTTCTCCGCCGCCGACATTGCGCCAAGCAGCCAAATCTGCGCCTACCCGGCGGGCGGGGTGTAATAAGTTTTGGTTGGCCTGATTCATGATTGCACCTCCTTCAAGCCTGCGTGTTCGCGTAAATCGAATCTACCGTAATCCGGATACAATACCGGCGCTTTGACATCGCTGCTCAAACCGGCGCGGGTCATTTCACGTTGTAAATCATGCACATGATCCACACCGCCGCGTACTTTTTTCAAAGGTAAGCCGCAGTTGGCCGCCGCCACTCCGGCGCGTCGGCCGAAGCTGATGATGTCGAGCAGGGCATTGCCCATCAGGCGGTTGCGGCCGTGAATGCCGCCGGTGACTTCGCCTGCCGCGTATAAACCCGGTACGGTGGTCGAGCCGTCGCCGTTGATTTCCATGCCGCCGTTTTGATAGTGCAGCGTCGGGTGAATCATCATCGGTTCTACTTTCGGATCCACACCGCATTTGTGGGCAACGTGGCCTAAAGTAACCAAGCGGTTCAACACTTCGGGATCGTTTTCAATTAAACGCGGAGTATCTAAGAACACGCCTACTTGGCCGTCGCGCACCACGCCGCGGCCTTCTGCCACTTCGCGCAAAATCGCGGCGGCGACCACGTCGCGTGGTTGTAATTCATCGACAAAACGCTCACCCAAACCGTTCACCAATTTGGTGCCTGCCGAACGGACAGCTTCGGAAATCAAAGCGCCGGCCAAGTGCGGCGGGTGTGCCACGCCGGTGGGGTGGTATTGGAAGGAATCGACATCACGCAATTTCACGCCGATGCGGTAGGCCATCACCAAACCGTCGGCGGTTGCGCCGTAGTGGTTGGATGTGGCAAAACCCTGCAAGTGCAGACGGCCTGAACCGCCGGTTGCCAACACCACAGATTTGGCGTGTACCAGCAGCAGGCTGCGTTTTTCCAAATCGTACAAAATCGCACCGACGCAACGGCCGTGTTCATCGGACAACAATTCGATGGCCGGATGGCGGTTGAATTGGGTGATGTTTTCATCGAGCTCCACCGCTTCACGCAACACGCGCATCATTTCCAAACCGGTAAAGTCGCGGTAGTGCAGAATGCGCGGCACGGTGGTGCCGCCGGCGCGTTTGCGGCTTAGATGGCCGTTACTGTCGGCACCTTGCGCCAAATCGAAAGTCATGCCCAAGCCAATCAGCCAACGGATGGCCGATGGTGCGTCAGTAACCATTTGTGCCACCAGAGCCTTTTTCGCCGCGTTGTGGCCGCCTTTGATGGTGTCGTCAAAGTGTTGTTGCAAACTGTCTTCGGTGCCGACTGCCGCTTGAATGCCGCCTTCGGCCATCACGGTATTGCTGTCGCCGATGCGCAGTTTGTTTGCCATCATCACACGGGCGCCGGTTTCGCTGGCCGACAAGGCCGCTGCCGCACCTGCACCGCCGCCGCCAATTACCAATACATCGGTATTAACGTGTTCGGCACGCGATAAATCGTAATCGTCAATCAAAGGCCGGCTGATTAACAGTTTGGCCAAATCAGGATGGCAATAGTCGCCGGCATTCGGACCAATCGGCAGCTTCACGCGCGCGCTCGGTTGGTAGTCGGGTGGAAGCGGCTTAATAATTCGTCTTTCGGTGGCAAATCAGTGCGCATTTCCAATGATGACCCGTGCAAATTGGCCAAAGCGGTTTCGTAATCAATACCTGTTACTTGCTTTTCCATTTCAGACGGCCTCCTCTTCAAATTCCACGCGCATTTTGCCGCTGTCGATTTCGCGCAGACGGCGCATCAAATCCACCGGACGCAGCGTACGTGCGGCTTTCATGCGGCGGGCAAACAAGCCTAGATGGTTGGGGCGGATGTGTTCGGGGCAGGCGAGAGTGCATAAGTTGCACATCACGCATTGGTCGAAAGTATCCGCCGCCGCGCCGAAATCGCCCAATACCACCTGTGCTACGCCGTTTTCAACCTGCAAGCCTTTCGGGCAGGCGCGGTTGCAGCCGCCGCAGTGTCGGCAGTTTTGCGCTTCGGGGAAAGATTTGGCGGTGTCGTCGAGCCAGTTCCAGCCATCGCCGATTTCTTTGATGTCGTAATACTGAATATGCTCGGGGATAAAGTAATCAATAAAGCTTACCTGCATACCGGCTTCAACTTTGGTTTCGCAAGCAAGAGCGGTGGTGACATCACGTTCGCCTTCTTTGCGCACCATGCAGCGGCACGAGCCGCAGACACCTTGACCCATGCAGCCGACGTTTGCGGTAAGCGCGCTGCCGGCACGGGCATAGGCCTGAATAATGGACGAGTCGGGAGAAGCGTGTACTTCGTGGCCGTCGATGGTGAGGGTAATCAAATCACTCATGGGTTGTGTCCTGTTGAAAAGAAAGAGTAATAGTGGCGTGTTGTTTTATGTATTTTTATTACATAAGTTTTGATTTTTAAAACCTGAGTAGATTCGTCAGGAATTTTTTGTTATAAATCAAGGCTTATTTAATGTAATAAGTGTAGCAGAAATTAAGGTAAATTTGATGGTAGGCGGGGATGGCGAGGCTGTTTGAAGGATTGTGAACAAAAAAAGCGTGATTTTAAACCGGTTGAATGCTAAAAAACTGATTACCAAAGAAAAATAATTTCATAAAAAATAGAAATAGAAAAAAATCGGAATATTTTTAAAAATAAATACCATTATTTATAAATCAGATATTTTCATAATTAATTGAATATTATTATGAAAAATTGAAATCACAGAACATGGGCTGTTGTGTTGTTTAATTTCACTAATCGCATGTAACTTGATGTTGGTCAAACGCTGTTGTTAAAAAGATGACAAAGATTTTGCGATTGTGTAGTTTAAATTACCGCAAAAGGCCGTCTGAAAACAGAATGATAGGTAATTCATTTTGAAAACAGCCCTGTATTCAAAAGTTGGCCGGCATAGACAAAGTTTAACCATTGCCTCGATGAAATGTAAGATTATTCCCAATTGATATACAGGCAAAAGATTTAGGTTATCAAATTCTGAGTAAATTTATCAGTTATTAAATTAAAGGAAAATCAAAAGATTAGCAAATATAGACTGTTTTTCTGCCTTAAAAACAAGCACTATAACGCTTACAAATAGGCCGTCTGAAAACAGGCTCTGCCCACAACAACACAAACCAAACTTTTTTATTTAATAAAGGAACTGCCATGACCGTCATCAAACAAGAGGATTTCATCCGCAGCATTTGCGATGCTTTCCAGTTTATCAGCTATTACCACCCGAAAGATTATATCGACGCGCTCTATCAGGCGTGGCAGAAAGAGGAAAATCCGGCCGCCAAAGATGCGATGACACAAATTCTGGTCAACAGCCGCATGTGTGCCGAAGGCCGCCGCCCGATTTGCCAAGACACCGGTATTGCCACCGTGTTTTTGAAAGTCGGTATGAATGTGCAATGGGATGCCGAAATGAGCGTGGAAGATATGGTTAACGAAGGTGTGCGCCGTGCCTATACTTGGGAAGGCAACACCTTGCGTGCTTCCGTATTGGCCGACCCTGCGGGCAAACGCCAAAACACCAAAGACAACACGCCGGCCGTGATTCACATGAGCATTGTGCCGGGGGATAAAGTAGAAGTGACTTGCGCAGCCAAAGGAGGCGGCTCGGAAAACAAATCCAAATTGGCGATGCTGAATCCTTCTGACAACATTGTAGATTGGGTATTGAAAACCATTCCAACCATGGGCGCGGGCTGGTGTCCGCCGGGCATTTTGGGCATCGGTATCGGCGGTACGCCTGAAAAAGCCGTGTTGATGGCCAAAGAATCGCTGATGGATCATATCGACATTCAAGATTTGCAAGCCAAAGCAGAATCAGGCGCCGAGCTGTCGACCACCGAAGCGCTGCGTTTGGAATTATTTGAGAAAGTCAACGCATTGGGCATCGGCGCACAAGGTTTGGGCGGATTGACCACCGTGTTGGACGTGAAAATCTTGGATTACCCGACCCATGCTGCGTCGAAGCCGATTGCCATGATTCCGAACTGCGCGGCCACCCGCCACATTGAATTTGAATTGGACGGATCAGGTCCGGTAGGGCTGACACCGCCGAGCGTGGAAGATTGGCCGGATATCGCCTACAATCCCGACAACGGCAAACGCGTTGACGTGAACAACCTGACCAAAGAAGAAGTGGCTACATGGAAAACCGGCGACGTATTGCTGCTCAACGGCAAAATCCTGACCGGCCGAGATGCTGCGCACAAACGCATGGTCGATATGTTGAACAAAGGCGAGCCATTACCGGTTGATTTCACCAACCGCCTGATTTACTACGTCGGCCCGGTTGACCCGGTGGGTGATGAAGTGGTGGGGCCGGCCGGCCCGACTACCGCAACCCGCATGGACAAATTCACCCGCCAAATGCTGGAACAAACCGGCCTGCTCGGTATGATCGGCAAATCCGAACGCGGTGCCGCCACTTGCGAAGCCATTGCCGACAACAAAGCCGTGTATCTGATGGCGGTGGGCGGTGCGGCCTATTTGGTAGCCAAAGCCATCAAAGGTGCCAAGGTGCTGGCGTTTCCTGAATTGGGCATGGAAGCCATTTACGAATTTGACGTCAAAGACATGCCGGTGACCGTGGCGGTCGACAGCGACGGCCAATCCATCCACGCCATCGCACCGAAACAATGGCAAGCCAAAATCGGTATCATTCCGCTTGAAAACTAATCGGGTTTAAATCATCAAAGGCCGTCTGAAAACTATTTTTTCAGACGGCCTTTTTCATATTTGTCACAATCAACCAATCTCTAAACCCAATAAAATTAAGGTGAGATCTTTGCAAAACTTCAGATCTGGGTACAGGTCAAAGTTATAGCAGCACAGAAAGCGCAGACCTATCATTTAGATAAACAAGTTTTCGAGCAGCGCATAACGAAGAAATGTCCAAAATGAAAATTTTTCAAAGGTATCAAGGTGTTGATATTTATTTCATGCCTTTGTAACACAGCTTTGCCAAACTGAAGCCGATTTCATCTCAACCACAAAAAGGAACGCACCATGTCTCCAAAGCTCACCGGTGGCAGCCGCAAGCTGTTTATTCCCGATACCAATGTGATGTTGCACGACCCGTCTTGCCTGTTCCGTTTTCAGGAACACGGCATTTTTATTCCGATGGTGACCTTGGAAGAAATGGACAATCACAAAAAAGGCTCGTCTGACGTAGCGCGTAATGCCCGTCAGACCAGCCGTTATCTGGATGAACTGCTCAACGCCGAGCTGCATGGGCTGCATCAGGGTATTGCGCTGAATGTATTGGGGCACGCCGATGCCAAGGGTAAATTGTTTCTGCAAACCGAAATGCTGCAGGCCGATTTGCCCGAAGTATTGAGCAGACAAGCCGGCGATAATCAGATTTTAGCGGTGGTGATGAGCCTGTCGTACCGCATTTGCGGTGATTACGGTTATGTCGCATTGGTGTCGAAAGACATCAATATCCGCATCAAAGCGCGCACGCTGGGCTTGAATGCTGAAGACTACATTAACGATAACGTATTGGAAGACAGCGATATTCTATACAGCGGTTTGCGCAGACTCACACCGGAATTTTGGGCAAACAACGGCACGCATTTGAATTCATGGCAGGAAAACGGCCGCGCCTATTACCATATCGAAGGCAAAGATACGCCGCATTTACTGCTCAACGAATTATTGGTGGACGAACACGGCGAACCACCTTTGAGCGCACGCGTTATCGAGCAAACCAAGGTAAAGTGTTGCTCGAAACCTTAAAAGATTACAGCGGCCGCAACAATGTATTCGGCATTTCCGCCCGCAACCGCGAACAAAACTTCGCCTTGAATTTATTGATGGATCCCGAAATTGATTTGGTAACGATTCTAGGGCAGGCCGGCACCGGCAAAACGCTGCTGACGCTTGCCGCCGCGTTGACACAAACCTTTGACGACAAGCGCTACAACGAAATCATCATGACCCGCATCACTGTGCAGGTGGGCGAAGACATCGGCTTTTTACCGGGCACGGAAGAAGAGAAAATGAATCCGTGGATGGGCGCGCTGGAAGACAATTTGGAAGTATTGGCCCAGCAAAATGACGGCGACGAATTCAGCGCATGGGCGAAAAAAGCCACGTCCGACTTAATCCGCGCCCGCATTAAAGTGCGCTCGCTTAATTTTATGCGCGGGCGCACGTTTCAAAACAAATTCGTCATCATCGATGAAGCGCAAAACCTGAACGCCAAGCAGGTGAAAACCCTGATTACCCGCGCAGGCAAAGGCACGAAAGTGGTATCCTTGGGCAATTTGGCGCAAATCGACACGCCGTATCTCACCGAAGGCAGCAGCGGCTTGAGTTATGTGGTTGAGCGGTTTAAAGGCTGGCAGCACTATGGCCGCATCACGTTGCAGCAAGGCGAACGCTCGCGTTTGTCGGATTTTGCGGTGGAAGTGTTGTAGGATGAAGAATAATCATGTCGAGACCTTTGCAAAATCCCCATCTTTGGCACATTTCTTCGTTATGCGCTGCTCGAAAACTTGTTTATCTAAATGATAGGTCTGCGCTTTCTGTGCTGCTATAACTTTGACCTGTACTCAAATCCGGGGTTTGCAAAGGTCTCATGCCGTCTGAAACGTTTCAGGCGGCATGGTTATTTGCCTAAAAAAAGAGATTCGCGTTTCATCACTTTTTCGTCAGCGCAAAACTCTGCGCCAGCAATTGCCACACCAAATCCGCATCCACTTCCGCCAAGACCAAGCTTATCCAATGCGTTTTGTTCATGTGATAAGCCGGCAAAACACCTGGCATCTGCCGCAAGCCGCCGACCATTTCCGGCGGGCATTTCACGTTCAGCAAAGCCACATTATCATTGCCGTTGCGACCGATTTTTTCAGCGGCCACCGGCAGATAAGCGCAAAACCATTTCTGCTTTCCCCCAGTATGGCGGAACACAGCGTATTCAGGAAATTTCGCCCACAAATACTGCGGCTCGGCACCGAAGCGTTCTGTAATGCCGCTGAATAAAGTGGCCTGATTCATATTCAGACGGCCTGTTTCGGCGATAAAAATGCATCCAAGCGCGGATTATTGTCGCGCGGAATCGGGCGTGGGCGGCCTTCGTGGTCGATGGCAATGAAAGTGAATACCGCTTCTGTGACCAGCTCGAGCGGAATATTCGGCTCATCGGCGACAAACGGTTTCACCCACACTTCCACTTCAATTTTCAGCGAGGTATTGCCCACACCCAAACAACGTGCATACACGCCGACCACATGGCCGACTTTGACCGGCCGCAGAAAGCTCATTTCCTGCACCGAAACCGTGACAATCCGCCCTTGCGCGATTTCCGCCGCCAAAATGCCGCCGCCCAAATCCATCTGCGACATAATCCAGCCGCCGAACACATCTAAATTGGTGTTGGTGTCTTTCGGCCGCGCGACCGTGCGCAGCATCAATTCGCCTTCGGGCTTGGCGTGGGTGGTTTGGTTTCCGCTCATGTTTCTTCCTTTGTTGTCATGCAAATCAAACTTTATTTTACGATGAAAACAGGCCGTCTGAAACCTTTATCCTGACTTTCAGACGGCCTATTTTCAATGCTAAAATTTTGTTCCACTTTACATCAGGATTTTCCCATGCACCCGATTTGCGAACCGCACCGCAGCGGCTTACTGCCCGTATCCGCACGCCATCAAATTTATTGGGAAGAATCCGGCAATCCCGACGGCTTGCCGGTGATTTTTCTGCACGGCGGCCCGGTGCAGGCGCTTCGCCGGCGTGTCGCGGATTTTTTCATCCCGATGTGTACCGGATTGTGATCATTGACCAGCGCGGTTGCGGCCACTCGCTGCCTTATGCCTGCGTCGAAGAAAACACCACTTGGGATTTGGTGGCCGACATTGAAGCCGTGCGCCGCATGCTCGGCATTGAAAAATGGCTGGTGTTCGGCGGCTCATGGGGCAGCACGTTGGCCTTGGCCTATGCCCAAACCCATCCCGAGCGCATGGCCGGATTGGTGCTGCGTGGTATTTTCCTGTGCAGATCGTCTGAAACCGCTTGGCTGAACGAGCAGGGCGGTGTCAGCCAAATTTATCCGCACCAATGGCAACAGTTTCTCGCCCCAATTCCCGAACACAAACGCAACAATCTGATTGCCGCGTATCACGAATTATTACACGGTGAAGACGAACCAGGCCGTCTGAAAGCGGCCAAGGCATGGGCAGATTGGGAAAGCTATTTGGTGCGGTTTGAGCCGAAAGAGGTGGACGAAGGCGCGCAAGAATCACTCGCCATCGCCCGCATAGAAACGCATTATTTTGTGTATCAAGGCTGGTTGCAAGGCGATAAAGCGATTTTGAACAACATCAATCAAATCTGCCATATTCCGACCATCATCTGCCAAGGCCGCTATGATTTATGCACCCCGATGCAAAGCGCATGGGAACTGGCGCAAGCCTTTCCCGAAGCCGAATTGCGTATTGTGCAGGGCGGTCATTCTGCGTTTGACGAGGGTTGGATACGGCGTTGAAAGAAGCGGTGGCGGAGATGGAGGAAAGGGCAGATTGGTAAGATTGGGAAAGGCCGTCTGAAATTTCAGACGGCCTTTTATTTCAATTCAAATCAAGCCTGTTTGTTCCAGCGATCAATCGATTCTTTAATCACTTTTTTGGCTTCTTCCACATCGCCCCAAGATTCGACTTTGGTGGTGCCTGCTTTTTTCAGGTCTTTGTAGTGGTTGAAGTGAAATTCGATTTGTTTGATCAATTGCTGCGGCAGGTCGGCCAATGATTGGTAGGCGTTGCCGTTGTTGCGGTCGTCGGCCGGTACGCAGACGATTTTGTCGTCCACTTCGCCGTCGTCGACGAATTTCATCACGCCGATCACACGGGCTTCTAAGAAGATGCCGGTGGCCAACGGCTGCTCGGTCACCAACAATACGTCGAGTTCGTCGCCGTCTTCATCCAAAGTTTGCGGGATAAAGCCGTAGTTGGTCGGTTTGGCGAAAATTGCCGGCTCTACGCGGTCTAGTTGGAAGGCGGCCAGTTTGCGGTTCCATTCGATTTTGTGGTTGCTGCCGCAAGGGATTTCGTTGACTACGTTGATGATGCCGCCGTCTACGTCGCCCGGGGTCAGGATTTGGTTAAAATCTGCCATGTATGTTTCCTTTGAAAATAGGTTGGGTTAAACGGGTAAAGTATAGCAAACAAAAGGCCGTCTGAACATTGAACAGGGTTTGTGTGACGGGAAGGGGATGATTGATGACAACAGATGCGCGTTGAAATATTTTTGTCAAAATATTGTCATCAAAACCTGATATTTTAAGGGCTTCTTAATCTAGGAGACGAGAATGTCCGAGCATATTTCATCGCATTTCCATCAGGAATTGGAACAGGTGCGCACCGATGTATTGGCCATGGTCGGTTTGATTGAGCAGCAGCTCGGACAAACTCTGGAAGCATTTAATGATGCCGACAAGGAAATCTTGGCACAAGTGGTGCAAAACGACGATAAAATCAATGAGTTGGAAGTATCGATTGATGATGCCTGCCAAACGATTTTGGTGCGCCGCCAGCCGACTGCCGGCGATTTGCGTTTGGTATTGACCGTGAGCCGCGTGATTGTGGATTTGGAGCGTATGGGCGATGAAATCAAGAAAATCGCTTTGCACGCCAACGGTTTGATTGCAAAACACCATGTCAGCTGCAAGCAGCTTTATGATACGCACCGTTTGCTGGAAATGACGGTGCCGATGTTGCGCCAATCTTTGGATGCGTTTGCGCGCTTGGACGATGAAACCATTCTGAAAATCAACGAGTTGGATAAATCTTTAGACATGGCTTACCACAATCAGTCGCGCGCCTTGCTGACCTATATGATGGAAGACCCGTACGGCATCGGCATGGAAACGATGTTGATGAACAAAGCGGCCGAGTGCATTGGCGACCATGCGAAAAATATTTGCGAACATGTGGTTTATCTGGTGCGCGGTATTGATGTGCGCCATGTGCCGGTGGATGAGATTCACAAGAATTTTTAAGGCCGTCTGAAGGTTTGGGGAGATGAATCTGCTGCGTTTCCCGAAAAAAATGCCGTCTGAAACAGGTTTCAGACGGCATTGGTTATTGTTTCTCCAGCCTTTTTTGCAAAGCTAAAATCGCGCGTTTATTTGACGGCGAAAACACCTTTTCCGCCGCCTCTTCGGCGTTAAACCAGCCATAAGCCACATGTTCCGCCGCTTGCAGCGTGATGGCCGTATCGCGCGGGATTTCGGCGGAGAAGATGTGTTCGCGGTTTTCAAACACGCCTTGGGGTAGCGGTGGCGCCAATGATGGTAGATTTCATATACCGTGCTTTGATGCCAATCAAGCAATTGGCCGTCTGAAAGTGAAATGCCGGTTTCTTCCCACACTTCGCGTTTGGCGGCGGCAAAAATATTGTTGTCTTCCGGCTCGATGCTGCCGGTGACCGATTGCCAAAAGCCTTGTGGTGTGGTGCGTTCGATTAAGAGAATGTTGCCGTCTTTATCGTGCAGCACCACTAAGGCGGAGATAGGGTATTTCAGCGGTTTGCTCATCGGTCGTCGTGTTCCGCTTCGAAATTTTTGTCGGAACGCGTATACTTTTTCACTTCCATACCGGCGCGTATCATGGCGGCATTATCAGGTGCGCGCTCTTCATTGAGAATGCGGATTTCGCGTTGCGGGAACGGGAACTCAATGCCGCTTTCGTTAAATCGTTTCCAAATATCCAGCAAAATTGCTGAAAACAGGCCGACAAAGCCGTTCTCCGGGTCTTTTACCCAAAAGCCGACACGCAGATTAACGCCGTTATCGCCGAAGCTGATTAAAAAGGCTTTTGGCGATGGGTCGGCCTGTACGCGTTCCTGCGATTTGGCGGCTTCTTCCATAATCTTCATCGCCAAGGCCAAATCGGTGTGGTAGGCGACTTGTACGTCGATGCTCTGCCACAAAGATTTGGCGGTGTAAGATTCGTTGATTACGGTGGATGTGATGAAAGTCTCGTTCGGAATCAAGGCTTCGCCACCCGCGGCGCTTTTTAAGACCACAAAGCGCGAGGTGATTTTGGTGACGTAGCCGGTAAAGTTATTCACTGTCAAACGGTCGCCCGGGCGGATAGAGCGGTCGCCCAAAATGATAAAGCCCGAAATGTAGTTGCTGGCTACTTTCTGTAGGCCGAAACCGATGCCGACACCGAGTGCGCCGCCAAATACCGATAATACAGTCAAATCAATGCCTACCAGCGGCAGCGCAATCAGAATCGCCAGCACGGTTAAGAAAGCTTTGACCACTTTTGACATCACGATGCGCAAGTTCATGTCCATGTGGTGGTTTTTCATCAACCAGCCTTCAATCAGGCGGCTGAGCCACATGGCAAACGTCAATACCACCGCCACCCACAACAGGCCGGTGAGAATGGTGTACACGCTTAGATTAATCGAACCGAGGCTGAGCTTGGTATCTTGCAAAATGCCAATGAGCAAATCATCGATACCCGACAACCAAATGACAAAACATACCCACAATGTGCCGGATAAGAAGCGTTCCAGCCAGTCGGTTACTTTATGTCTCGGCAACGCGGCATGCACCAAAGACAACACCAAGCGAATCAGAATCATCCAGCGTGCCGCCATTATGAGCAAGCGTAGCCATACCGAACGCAGCTCAAACAAGTTCCACGTATAAAGCGCGATAATCGAGCAAATCAGCAGTAGAAAAGGCCACAGCAGGCGGTTGGCAATATGGCGTGCACTTGCCCACTTGCGGTCGGGCAGAACGGGATATTTGCGAATCAGAAATTCCGATAAATAATAAGTCGCTATCATCAGCGCAACGGTGATGCCGATTTCCAGCCAGCCGATGGGTTCGCTGAAGCTGCGTTCGAGCAGGTGGGAAGTAAATTGGTTACGCGCAAACAGATTGAAAAAAATTCTTTCAAGCCGTTGCCGGTCGATTCCAAAAGATGATTGGCCGCTTCGGCTACAGGTTTGGCCGTGTTGGCAGATAAAAAAAGCATAAGTATTCTCGTGGATGGGTCGGTGATTGCTCTACAGATTGCAAATAATAAATTATTTAAGTGGTTCGGTGGGAGTAGGGCAGTAGATTTTAGCATTAGTTGACTGAAAGAAAGTATGGAAAATTAAAGTATTTGTAAGCTTGGTTTGGAGGGGGAGGCCGTCTGAAAAGCAGAGATTGTATGAGGGCAGGGTTTTTTCTGATTTCGCCAGTTTAAAGGTATCGGTACTCGATTGCCCGATGCCAAGCACCATGCGGATTAAGGTTAAAAACAGGATGAAATATGTTTGGAAATGTGTATAATACCGCACATGTTATAAATAATAATTATCATTTGTAAGTTGTTTTTTGTTATTTTCTGTTTTCCTAAGCATATCGTGACATTCAAGTTTTATCGAATCATCAAGCTGTCGACGGCGTTATTATTGGTCGCCGGCATTATTTTTCAGACGGCCTGCCGCCCACAAGCGCAGCAGGCCGCCAAGCCGTTTGTGGTTTACGAACGGGCGGGCCATCAATATCCGGTCACCCTCAATGGCAGCTTGGGCAGCGTGACTTTGCAAAAAGCACCCGAGCGCGTAGTTGTGTTGGGTGCGGGTACGGTTGATTTGGTGGTGGCTTTGGGCATCCAGCCGGTGGCGATGGAAGCCAATCTTTGGGGAGGGGATGAAAATGGCTACATGCCATGGTTTAAAGAGTTTATGGCTGAACAGAAGCGTCCTTTGCCGCCCACGGTGGTGATGTATCCCGAATTGGATGCGGAAAAACTGGTTTCGTTCAATCCAGATCTGATTATAGCCACGCAATCGGGCTTGTCCGAGGAAAACTACCGTCTGCTGTCAGGGTTCGCCCCTGTCATTGCCCATCCGCACAAACCGTGGATGACGACAGTAGATGAACAAATCGGCATCATTGCCGCCGCTTTCGGCAAGCAGAAACAAGCGGCCGCCCTCAAAGCCCAAATCGGCGCGGAATATGCCGATTTCCGCCGTCGCCACCCCAAACTTCAGGGCAAAACCTTCGCCTATATTTACTCCGGTGCCCGCAGTCCGCAATTGTCGGTTTATGCCGAAGGTGAACCGCGCGTGGACGCCTTGTACGGACTCGGTCTGAAAATGTCGCCTGATTTGGTGAAGATGAGTGTCGATGAAGGCTCGTGGTCGGTGGCTTTAGGCTTGGAAAACGCCGACAAACTCAATCAGAGCGACATCGTCATCACTTGGTTTTTCAGCGAGGAAGATCAAAAAATGGTGGAGGCGAGGCCGTTATTCCGTGAAATCAAGGCTGTCAAACGTGGCACATACCTGCCGCTGCTCGACCGCGAAGTGAATGCCGCCATGTATCAGGCCACTCCGCAGAGTTTGCGCTGGGGCTTGAGGCGTTTGGAAGCGGATTGGACGCGTATTGAAAACGCGTTGGATTGAGGCGGTCTGAAAACATGGGTGGAATATAGTGGTTTCCAATAAAAATAATACGGCGTTGCCAGCCCTTTATTTACTGGGTGTACACGGCATTCGCTTCAAACAATATCTGTTTGGAAGCCGCTAATCCGATAGGGCAGTAAAACCGGAAAGACCGTCTGAAAACTTTTTTCCGGTTTCAGACGGTCTCAACAATAAATCATTTTTTCCCGACAAGGAGCAGCTGTGAAATCCACGGCAACCTTATTTTGTGGCCTGTTGGCCGTCGTTTTGTTGACCGTCGTCGCGCTGGCGTGTGGCTTGGTGTTCGGCACTAAGCCTTTGGCCTTCGGCGATTTGCAGCATTACCTGTTTTCAGACGGCCTGCGTGTGTATAACGATTGGGTAATCGATTCTCGTTTGCCGCGCACTTTTACCGCCGCCTGTTGCGGTGCCGCTTTGGGCTTGTCGGGCGCATTGATGCAGGGCTTGACGCGTAACCCGCTGGCCGATCCGGGTTTGCTCGGCGTGAACGCGGGTGCGGCGGCGGCCATCGTCTCTGCGCTGCCGCTGCCTTTTCTGCAAAACGTATCCGAATTCTGGCTGGCTTTAGGTGGTGCGTTGGTGGTATCTGTAGTGATTTGCAGCATTGGCTTGAGCAGCCGGCGGGGAGCTTATGGCAAGCTGGTGTTAGCGGGGCAGCTATTGGTGCGGCCTTGAGCGCGTATGTGTCGTTGCTGTCGCAACTCAATCCGGTTTTATTTGACTATTTGCGCTTTTGGAACAGCGGTGCGTTCGGCGGCGTGACCTTGGCCGGTCTCGGTCAAATGCTGCCTTTTGCCGTTCCGGCTGCCGTCACTGCTTTACTACTGGGCTATCATCTCAACCTGATTGCGCTGGGGACGGATACGGCGCGTGCGCTGGGTACAAAAGTGTTACCTGTTCAACTGGCGGTGTTGGTATGTGCGGCGGTATTGGCCGGTTCGTCCGTCGCGGTGGCGGGGCCGGTGGCATTTGTCGGCTTGGCGGCTGCACACTTGGCGAGAATCTGGACGGGCAACGACTACCGCTGGCTGTTGCCTTACAGCTTGTTTATTGGTGCGTGCCTGCTGGTAGTATCCGATATTTTGGCACGGGTCGTATCGGCACCGGCGGAAGTCGCTACCGGCATCATTACCGCCTTGGCCGGCGCGCCCTTGCTGTATGTGGTCGCGCTGCGTTTGAAAGGGGCAGCAAAATGAAAAGTTTGTTCCTGCCTTTAAAGCGCCAACGCAAGATTCAGACGGGCTTAATCATTATCTTGGCCGGATTGCTGGTGTTGTCTGCCATTTGGGGCAAACAGCATTTCCTGCTCGGCAATATAGCTGATATCCTGAGCAGTACCGCTAACCCGATGCAGCAATGGCTGTTTTATGATTTGTGGCTGCCGCGCACTCTGACCGCAGCGGGCGCGGGTGCGGCATTGGGTGCGGCGGGGGCAGTATTTCAAAGCCTGACGCGCAATCCTTTGGGCAGCCCCGACATCATCGGTGTCAATGCGGGCGCGGCAGTCGGGGCGGTGGCGGCAGGATTGCTTTGGCCGGGGTATTTGGGTATTGCGCAAGACGCGCTGCTGGGCGCGCTGTCGGTGTTGGTTTTGGTGCTGCTGGGCACCAAAGGCCGTCTGAATTTTGGTATGGAGATTATCGTCAGCGGTTTGGCGGTGAATGCGGCGGCAATGGCGCTGGTGCAGTTCGGCTTGACCGCTGTGCGTCAGGAAAACGCGCAGCAGATGACGGCATGGCTGAGCGGCAGTCTCGAAGCGCGGTCGTGGGAGCACGTTGTCACCGTGTGGACGTTCATGCCCTTGTTGCTGGCGGGCTTAATGCTACTCAACACACGTTTGAGCCTGTTGGCATTGGGACGCGATACCGCTTCGGGTTTGGGTGTGCCGGTTAGAAGCAGTTCATGGCTGCTGTTGTTGGCGGCGACGGCATTGGCGGCTACAGCGGTTACGGTGGCAGGTCCTGTATCTTTTTTGGCCTTGGCAGCCCCACACATTGTACGTCGCATGATGCAGACAGACCGGCCGATGGTGGTGCCCGCCGCGCTTACCGGTGCCGTGTTGATGATGGCCGCCGATTTGACTGCGCGTCTGCTGCCGACGCCAGCTCCGTTGCCTGCCGGCATCGTTACGGCGGCTTTGGGCGGACTGTATCTGGTTTTTCTGCTTTCGCTTAAGCCTAAAGCCGTCTGAAACATTTTCAATAGGAAACATTATGCTTCATGGTCAAAACTTGGTCGTTGCCTACGACAGCCATACCGTTATCCGCGATTTGTCACATCAAATCCCCCAAGGCAAAATCAGCGTGTTCATCGGCACCAACGGCTGCGGCAAGTCCACCCTGCTCAAAGCTTTGGCGCGGCAGATTCAGCCGACGGGCGGGCAGATTGTATTGGACGGAAAAGCAGTAAATGAATACGGCAGCAAAGCATTCGCCCGCCGCTTGGCCATGTTGCCGCAAAGTCCGGCCACTCCCGAGGGCATTAGCGTGCGCCAATTGGTGCGCTATGGCCGCTATCCGCACCGTACATTCGGTAAGGCATGGCAGCCCGGCGATGATGCCGCCGTCGAAAACGCCATGCACCTGACCCGAACTGACGCTTTTGCAGAGCAGGCGGTGAAAACCTTATCCGGTGGACAACGGCAGCGGGCATGGATTGCCATGGCTTTGGCACAAGATACACCTTATCTGCTGCTTGACGAGCCGACTACCTTTTTGGATCTGTCGTATCAAATCGAAATCCTCGATTTACTGCAACAACTCAACCGTGAAACAGGCAAAACCATTCTGATGGTATTGCACGATTTGAACCTGGCATGCCGCTATGCGGATGAAATAGTTGCATTATACCAAGGCAATGTCCACGCACGCGGTACGCCGCAGGAAGTGATGACCGCCGAAACCGTGCAAACCGTGTTCGGCCTTAAAAGCATGATGATTGCTGATCCGATTTACGGTACGCCGATGTGTATTCCTTTTGGTAGGGAAAGTTTCAAAAGTTTTGAAAACGGGCATACTGTTGAGTAGAATCTTTGGCAGGTTAAGCACCGAAAGGCCGTCTGAACAATTTGAACTGCACCTTTTAAAGTTGGAGGAATATCCAATTTTGGGGCAGGCTAGTTTCAGGCGGCCTCAAGTTGATTTGAGTAAATGTTGGGTAACGGCTCTGTTTGAGCTGGGCTA
This sequence comes from Neisseria weixii, assembly GCF_002327085.1. Classification (GTDB taxonomy): domain Bacteria; phylum Pseudomonadota; class Gammaproteobacteria; order Burkholderiales; family Neisseriaceae; genus Neisseria; species Neisseria weixii. Next base: position 760,851 of record NZ_CP023429.1, read on the forward strand.
TTACATAAGTTATGTTTGTAAATATAAATAAAAACCTATATCATTACACTTTTTTGTCTTGCGCATCCTCCTTACAAGATATTGATTTCGGAGGGCTTTAGGAAAATCTCATGATTAAAAACAGCACTTTCACAAAAAATGCAATGGCAGCCGCTATTCTCGGCATTTATGCAGGTACAGTTTTGGCTGCGGATATTGAACAAACGGCCGAGCTTGATACCGTTCAAGTCGTCGGTTCCGCCGGCAAAATCGAAGGCCTCAAATTCAAGTCGGCACAATCAAATGCCGTCATCACTCATCAAGAAATCGCCGATAAAGCTCCTGAGAAAGTCGAAGATATTTTGGCTTACGAATCGGGCGCACGCACGGGGCAGTTCGGCACCGACACCAAGCAGGAATGGATTAAAATCCGCGGATTCGACGCTTCGGTTGCTGTCGACGGTTCGCCTGTAATGCAAAACGGCTTTTTACCGTAATTCCCAATACTTACGGCCTAGAAGCAGTGGAAGTAGTCAAAGGTGCGGACTCATTAGCTTACGGTTCGTCTGAAACCGGTGGTTTGGTCAATCTGATTTCCAAGCGGCCCACCAGAACAGCCCAAGGTGAAGTCGGCGTACGTATCGGTACCCAAGGCCGTGCCGGTGTATTCGGTGATTACAGTGGCAAGCTGGCTGCCGACAACAGCGTCCGTTATCGTATGGTCGGCGAAGTCGAACGCCGCAAAGGGGATTTCAACGGCAAAATCAACGATTATTATTTTGCGCCTAGCTTGACTTGGGACATCAGCGACCAAACCGGATTGACGGTTTTAAGCAGTATTTCGCGCCAACAAGGTACACCGACCAGCGTACATTTACCGTCGGCAGGTGTGTTGTATCCGATTTCAGGTAAAAAAACCGCATACGGCATCCATTACCAAGATTCTGATGCCGATTACATCCGCCGCAACCAATATTCCATTGGCTACGAATTGAACCACGATTTTGGCAACGGTTATAAATTTACCCAAAACTACCGCTATAACCATCAAGATTTAGATTGGCTTGGGACATTTGCCTGGTCTACTGACGGCGTTGACACCGCCTACCGAGGCTACAGTTACACCGACGGCACGGTCAACGCCCACACCGTTGACAACCGCCTGAGCAAGGAGTGGAAAGGCAATGGCTGGAAAAATACACTCTTGGGCGGTATTGATTACCTGCACTCCAACACAGGCGGTGTTAACAACGGTTTTGGCAGCGTTTCGGCTACCAATTTGTTCACACCTGATAACAGCAGCAGTGGTATCGTCAAATCTGGTACACGCTATGAAGTCAAGCAAAAGCAATTGGGCTTCTATCTGCGGGATCAATTCACTTATGGCGGTTTAGTAGCCAATCTCGGCATGCGTCACGATAAAGCCAAATCCGATTCTTTCTCCAACGGTACCGCAGACGGCTATGATGTCAGCCATACTTCCTATCAAGGGAGTCTAATGTATAACTTCAAGTCCGGCGTGTCGCCCTACATTAGCTACAGCGAATCATTTAAGCCGGTTTCCGGCACCGATGCTTACGGTAATGGTTACAAACCGTACGAAGGCCGCCAATATGAAGCCGGTATCAAATACATTCCGTCATGGCTGGATGGCAAGCTATCCGCTGCCTACTTTGACTTGGAAGAGAAAAATGCCTTGGTGGCCGATGCCAGCGCTGTTCAACGCCAAATCGGCAAGCGCCGCGGCAAAGGCATCGAATTTCAAGCCGATGTCGCCCTGAACGATAACCTAAGCGCAACCTTGGCCTACACTTACACCGATTCCAAACAAGATTTAAGTTACAATCAATCGGTACGTACTGCGCTGATTCCGGAACACCAAGCCTCAGTGCAAGTCAAGTATGCCTTTGACCAAGGCGCATTAAACGGTCTGACTTTGGGCGCAGGCTTAAGATACGTCGGTAGCACGGCGGATGAGCAATACTCACCGGGCTACAAAGTGCCGTCATACACCTTGCTTGATGCTTCGGCACAATACAGATTCGGCAAAAATTGGTTGGCGCAAATCAACGCCACCAACCTTACCGGCAAGAAATATGTAGCGGGATGTGACTATTATTGTTATTGGGGTGCCGAGCGCAGCGTAGTCGGCAGCTTGCGCTATACCTTCTAAATCCGCTATATCCTGATTTGGCTTGACTGAGCTGTTTTAAGTCGAATATTTGTTTTCAAGGCCGTCTGAAAACGAACTATGTCGGTTGTGCTTTTGGTAATAATGGAGTAAGGTTAGGCATTTGAAGTCTGATGAATATTTGTCAATAAGAAAACTGCATCTTTTAAGGTTGGAGAGATCGTCCAACTTTGGGGGCAGTTTATTTTATTTTTTTTTTTTTTTTTTTTTAGACGGCCTGCTGGTCTTCTTTAGATGGTGCTGGAGATGCGTTTGTATTCGCGGCTGAATTGGTTGGCACTTTCATAGCCCACTTGATAGGCGGTTTGGGTAATGGGCAAATCACTTTTCAGAATCAGACTTTTGGCATGATTAAGACGAATCGATTTCTGGTACTGCAAGGGCGTGCAGCCGGTAATCATTTTGAAATGCTGATAAAAAGCCGATTTCTCCATACCCGATAATTTGATGAAGCGGGCAACGGTTCATTTTTGGGTTCAAGGCCTCTTGCAGAACATGGCAGGTTTTTTTGATTTGAGGCAGAAAGCGGCTTGAGATGGGTAGCCGGAACAGAATAAACAGCATATCACTGATACGCGCCATGAAAGAGCGTTCGCCCAGCCGCATATTTTGCTCGCCCGATGAAATAAATGTTACGGTGGTGTATTCGGAAATTACATCGATTTTGACCGGCGGCTCAGCAGTATGCAACATGATTCCTTTAAAAGGGTGTAAGACCCGGTTGATTAAGGGTTTGAATATGCCGGATGACGGTTTCAGCAGCGGCGGAATCCATAACAAAATCCTTTGATACGATAAAATAATCTAAATATTTCGCAGGATTAGGCAAGTTTTTTTTAAAGAATCTGGCAAATATTTCCATTAATATGTTTATAATAAAAACAAATCAAGTTTCAAACAGTCTCATTAAGAAGAACGATCGCTTTCACCCGCCAATATGTGGTCTGAACATTTCAGACGGCATATTGAAATAAGCTTCGCAAACAATGAAAGGAGCCAGCCATGGAAATCCGCAGCCATATTTATTGCCCGAATTGTCAATTCCCTTATTGCCACCATACACCAGACGGTTTGCTGCAATGCACGCAATGCGGCCACACCTGGCAAGAAGCGCAACAAGAACTGGCGAAACACGTTGCTTATCAAAATGGTCAGATCAAAGAAATAAATCCCGAAGGTGATTCGCAGTAAACACCGTTTTATGCATTGACGATAAATTTTTGATAAATCGGATCGGATTGATTTGGGAAACGGATGTATGTGTGCGAGAATGGGGCACAGAGTAAATTGATGGTTTAAATAGCGCAATTTTGTCCGTTTTCAGAGAAGAACATCATGCAGAATATCCGTTTTCCCTTAAATTTCCAATTCAAAATCTTTACGCCGTCAAACGATTTTTCCGTATTCGATGCCGACGGCAAAGAAATTGCCTACACGCGGCAGAAGATTTTTAAAATCAAAGAGTCGGTGCAGATTTTTCGCAGCAGCAGCGACAAAACCGAATTGTTCAACATCCGAGCCGACCGCATTATTGATTTCAATGCGGTTTATACCGTGCGCGATCCAAGCGGAAATGCGATCGGCAAAATTCAGCGCCACGGCATGAAATCGTTGTGGAAAACCAGCTATGTGCTGTTCGACGAGCAGGGCTGTGAAGTGTATCAACTGCGCGAAACCAATCCGATGGTGGCCTTGGTTAACGGCTTGATCGGTGAAATTCCGCTGCTCGGCTCGTTGACCGGTTATTTTCTCAATCCGACTTACGCAATCACCGCACCGGATGGGCAGGAAGTTTACTGCCTGAAAAAAGAGCCGTCGTTTTTCGAGCGCAAGTTTAGCTTGGACAAACTCGCCCAAACCGATGAGCGCGATGATGTGCTGGTGTTGAATGCCGTGATGATGGTGATGCTGTTGGAGCGTGGTGACGGTTAATCGGTTTTCATTTAAAAGGCCGTCTGAAAACAAAAGTTTTCAGACGGCCTTTTAAATGAAAACTTTAAGCCTTACCGGTGCTGCCGAATCCGCCTTCGCCGCGTTCGCTGGCGGCAAAGTCGTCCACCACTTTAAACGCCGCCTGAATCACCGGCACAATCACCATTTGCGCGATGCGTTCCATCGGTTCGATGGTGAAGGCGGTTTGGCTGCGGTTCCATACCGACACTTTCAATTCGCCCTGATAATCCGAGTCGATTAAGCCCACCAGATTGCCCAACACAATGCCGTGTTTGTGGCCGAGGCCGGAGCGCGGCAGTAATACGGCGGCGTAGGCAGGATTGGCCAAATGCACGGCCAAGCCGGTCGGCACCAGATAGGTTTCGCCCGGTTGCAGCGTCACCGCTTCGTCCAAACACGCGCGCAAATCCAAGCCGGCGGAGCCGGGGGTGGCATAGGCGGGAAGCTGCTCGGCCATTTTCGGGTTTAAGATTTTCAGTTCGACTTCTATTTGCATGGTTTTTCTCGCATTGATATTTTTCAGACGGCATTATAACAAGCTTGAGGCCGTCTGAAAAAAAGCGTATCATTAGAGCAAACCACAGGAGAACCATCATGGATCTGCACAATATCCGCGAAGACTACAGCAAACGCGAGCTGTCGGAATCAGAGTGCGACAGCAACCCGATTACCCAATTCGAACAATGGCTGCAAGAAGCTATGCATTCGCAGGCCAACGAGCCGACGGCTGTGAACGTGGCTTCGGTCGGCGAAGACGGCCGCCCCAACAGCCGCATGGTGCTGCTCAAAGAAGTGAACGCGCAAGGTTTTGTCTTTTTCACCAATTACCATAGCCGCAAGGGCAAATCGTTTGCCGCCAACCCGTTTGCCGCGATGACGTTTTTCTGGCCTGAATTGGAGCGCCAAGTGCGCATTGAAGGGCGCATTGAAAAACTGGATGCGGCTGCTTCCGACGAATATTTCGACAGCCGCCCCTACACCAGCCGCATCGGCGCATGGGCGAGCAATCAGAGTGAAGTAATTTCCGGCAAAGCCATGTTGGTGGCGAAAGCCGCGGCAGTCGGCGCGAAACACCCGCTGCATGTGCCGCGCCCGCCGCATTGGGGCGGCTATATCGTGATTCCCGACCGCATTGAATTTTGGCAGGGCCGCCCAAGCCGTTTGCACGACCGCATTCAGTATCGCTTGGAAAACGGTGTGTGGGTGAAAGAGCGGTTGTCGCCTTAATCGGATTGGCTTGGAAATAAAGATGAAGCGCTGAACCATTTGTTTTCAGACGGCCTTTTCTAAATTAAAACCAACACAAATTCAATAAAATAGGGTAAAATCGCGGTTGATATAAAAGGCCGTCTGAAAGCGCTTAATTTTTCAGACGGCCTCAGTATTCCCTCAGTATCCATTGTCCAACTGTCCTGCCGCATTTGCCGCAGAAGAACCGTTGTTTTCAAAATATCCAACGTGTTAGGAGATTCATCATGGCCAAAAAGCCGACCAGCAAGCGCGAATGGCGTGACGGCGTGTCCACCGCCGCCCAAAAGCCCGCCAAGAAAAGCGTATCGTTCAAAAGCAAACCGAAAGCCGAATCCGGCTTTAAATCCAAATCACAAGAAACCGAATTCAAAGGCGGCCGCCGTGCACGCGGCGAAGCCGTTTCAGACGGCCTGAAAGCAGGCAAAACGGCGAAATCAAGTTTCCGCGACCAAACGGCCGAGCAAAATCCGCGTGTGCCGAAACAGCGTGTCTCTAAAGCCAAAAAGCTGATGGTGCGCAATCCGAACCAAAAAATCATGGAACACGCGCGCGATTTGAAAGAGCGGCGCAGCGATTTGTCGCGTTTTGAGCCGGAGCGTTTGCAAAAAGTGCTGGCTGCTTCGGGTGTGGGTTCGCGCCGTGAGATGGAAGAATGGATTACCAACGGTTGGGTGACGGTCAATGGCCGCGTGGCCGAGTTGGGCGAAAAAGTCACGCCCGACGACCATGTGACGGTGAAGGGTAATGTCATCAAGCTGAAATGGGCCGACCGCCTGCCGCGCATTATTCTGTATTACAAACAAGAAGGCGAAATCGTATCACGCGACGACCCGCAAGGCCGCGTGAGTATTTTCGACCGTTTGCCGCAAGCGGCCAGCAGCCGTTGGGTGGCGATTGGCCGTTTGGACATCAACACCAGCGGTTTGCTGATTTTGACCACTTCAGGCGAATTGGTGCAGCGTTTTGCCCACCCGAGCTTTGAAGTCGAGCGCGAATACGCTGTGCGCGTGTTGGGTGAACTGAGCACCGAGCAAATGCGTATGCTGACGCAGGAAGGCGTGATGCTGGAAGACGGTTTGGCCAAGGTCGAGCGTATTTACGAGCAGGGCGGCGAGGGCATGAACAAATGGTATAACGTGGTGATTAAAGAAGGCCGCAACCGCGAAGTACGCCGTATTTTCGAAAGCCAAGGCCTGACTGTCAGCCGTTTGGTGCGTGTGGGCTTTGGCCCGATTGGTCTGCCGAACCGCTTGAAACGCGGCCAGTTTTATGAATTGAATCCGGCAGAAGTCGCCAATATTATGAAGTGGGCGGATATGCTGCTGCCGGGCGAATACCGCCGCCGTTCGTAAGCTGTTCAGTTAAATCAATGCCGTCTGAATGTCTGTGAAATGATTTTCAGACGGCATTTTGGGATCTTTGCAAAACTCCAAAAGCCAGTTTGCTTTAAAACTGCCGTCATTCCCGCGCAGGCGGGAAGCCATTTTTGAGTATGACAAATTGTTGAATAAAATAGGTTTATTATAATCTTAAGATGAATTCCCGCCTGCGCGGGAATGACGGCAGTTTTGGTTTTTATTGATGGTTCATAAGGTTTTGCAAAGGTCTCATTTTGTGTATGGAGAAATGAGCGAAGATGTTCAGCCTTGATTTATCTGAAGAAACCATTGTATTAAACCATCGAAGCCAATGCCGTGCCGAAATTTACACCTTTGGCGCTCTGCTCAACCGCTATGAAATCATGAGGCCTGACGGTACTTGGTTCAACGCTGTCAAAGGACATGAATCGCCGCAGCAATGCCGCCAAACGCTGACAGATGGTTTTCACAGCGTCAAACTCAGCCCGTTTGCCTGTCGCGTGCGGCATGGTCAATATGAGTTTAACGGGCAGCTTTATCAGCTTGAGGGTAAATTTCAGGCAGCCGGCCACGCTTTGCACGGCTTGATGTATGACTGTGATTTTGCCGTTGTGCAAAGTGGCGAGGATGCCCAATCGGCTTGGGTGGAGCTGGCGGCAGATTACCGCCAGGACGACAGCGGCTATCCTTTTGCCTATCGTTTGAATATTGTGTATCGATTGGATTCAGACGGCCTGACGGTGACCACACGCGCAACCAACACCGGCAACCGCGCCATGCCGTTGGCCGACGGTTGGCATCCTTATTTCACACTCGGCGGCAAAGTTGATGATTGGACGATGCAGCTCAACAGCAGCGAGCGGTTGGAATTTGACCAAGATTTGGTTGCCAACGGCAATATTCTGCCCGACACCCGCTTTCAGACGGCCTTGAGTATGCAAGGCATCGCGCTGGACAACAGTTTCGTGTTGGCCGATTTTGACAAACCGGCTTGCGTGTTGATCGGCGAAAAGCTGCAACTGCGCATTTATCCGGATTCAAGCTATCCTTATCTGCAAATCTATATTCCGGCAACGCGCGATTCGGTTGCATTGGAAAATTTGAGCGGCGCGCCCGACGGTTTCAATAATGGTTTGGGCCTGCAGGTATTGCAGGCGGGGGAAATGCGGATGTTTGCTACGCGCTATGTGTTGTCTTGGCAGGAGTAATATTGAAAACTGAGGCTGTTGAATTGCTTTAGATTTTTATCATTACAAAGATAAAGATGACCTCATTCCCGCGCAGGCGGGAATGACGTGGGTTTAATATTGCCAGTGTGATAAAGAGTTTTGTAAAAGTCATTTTTTATAAGAAAAAATGCCGTCTGAAACAGTTTTCAGACGGCATTTTGATGTGTAGGTTTATTGTTCTGCTTTCAACACGCGCTGACGGCGCGTTTCGCTCAACACCATACCGGCGGATACTGACACATTCATGCTCTCGACTGTGCCGAACATCGGAATCGATACCAGCATATCGCAATGCTCGCGTGTCAGGCGGCGCATACCTTCGCCTTCGTTGCCCATCACCCACGCCACGCTTTCGGGCAGGTCGGTGTGGTACAAATCGGATTGGCCGCCCATATCGGTGCCGACAATCCAAATACCGTATTCTTTCAATTCGCGCAAGGTGCGTGCCAAATTGGTGACGGTGATATAAGGCACGGTTTCGGCCGCGCCGCAGGCCACTTTGCTGACGGTGGCATTCAAGCCCGCGCTTTTGTCTTTGGGCGCAATCACCGCATGCACGCCATGGCATCGGCGGTACGCAGACACGCGCCGAGATTGTGCGGGTCGGTGATGCCGTCGAGCACCAATAAAAAGGCCGGCTCACTCAGGTTTTCCAAGACGTCTTCCAAGTGGACGTGGTTTTTGGAAGCGTCGATAAAACCGACTACGCCTTGATGGCGCGCACCTTTGGCGATGGTGTCGAGACGGCCGGCATCGGCAAAATGCAGGCGCACGTTTTCGGTGGCGGCTTTTTCCAACACTTCACGTGTGCGGGCATCGTTTTTGCCTTCTTGAACGTAGAGTTCGGTAATGGATTTCGGGTTTTGCCACAAGCGGGCGTTAACGGCGTGGAAGCCGTAAATCAATCTTTGGTTGGCCATTGTTTTACTTAAGAAAATGTTTCAGACGGCATTATACGGGATTTGCATGCCGGCGCGTGAAAATTGTGGCGTGGATGAATAACGATTTGATCGATACATAAGCGAAAGGCCGTCTGAAAATCAATGATTCAGACGGCCTGAAACCTTTGCAACATCCCTATCTTTGGCACATTTCTTCGTTATGCGCTGCTCGAAAACTTGCCTATCTTTATGATATATCTGTGTTTTCCGTGCTGCTCTCACTTCGCACTGCACTCAAGTCTAGGGTATTGCAAAGGCCTCGTCCTTATTGTTCAAAAAAACAAACTAATCAAGCGATAAAGGCTTTGATTTCTTTATCTATTTCTTTGAATTTGCCTTCGGCTTCGTTCATGCTGCCGCCGACGGCGGAAATGTAGAATTTGATTTTCGGTTCGGTACCGGAAGGGCGCACGGCAACCCAAGAGCCGTCGGCCAAGTAGTATTTCAATACATTGCTCGGCGATGTGTTCAAAGCGGTGACCTTGCCGTCTGAATCGGTGGCGGTTTGCGCTTGGAAATCTTCCACTTTGATGATGTCGGTGCCGTTGAACTGCTTCGGCGCGTTGGCGCGGAATTTGCCCATAATCGCTTGGATTTCCGCTGCGCCGTCAATACCGGTCATAGTGATGGAAATCGGTTTGTCGAAATAATAGCCGTATTCGCGGTAGATTTCGTCGAGACCGTCAGCCAATGTCATGCCGCGCGAGCGGTAGTAGGCGGCGATTTCGGCAAACATCACTGCGGCTTGTACCGAGTCTTTGTCGCGGGCAAACGGTTTGATTAAGTAGCCGTTGCTTTCTTCAAAGCCGAATAAATAATTATAGGCTTGTGTGCGCTCGAATCCGGCGATTTTTTCGGCCACGAATTTGAAGCCGGTCAAAACGTTAAATACGGTTACGCCGTAGCTTTCGGCGATTTTGCCGACCAATTCGGTGGAAACGATGGATTTACATATCGCGCCGTTTGTCGGCAGCGTACCGGCTTGGCGGTGGGCTTCCAAAATGTATTTCGCCATGACCGCACCGATTTGGTTGCCGGTTAAGGTTAAGTAGCTGCCGTCGGCTTGGCGGATTTCCGCGCCCAAGCGGTCGGCGTCGGGGTCGGTGCCGAGCAGCAAATCGGCGCCGACTGCTGCACCCAGTTTTTCCGCCAAAGCAAACGCGGCTTGACTTTCGGGGTTGGGCGAAGGCGCGGTGGTAAAGTTCGGGTCGGCGATGGCTTGTTCTTCCACCAATTCGAACGATTCAAAACCGGCCTGCTTCAACGCGCGGCGCACCATCATTTCGCCGGTGCCGTGCAGCGGGGTATAGACGATTTTCAGGTCTTTACCGTGTTGGGCAATCAATTCGGGATTGATGGTGACGGTTTTGACGGCGGCCAAGTATTTTTGATCCATTTCTTCGCTCAACAGCTTGATTTTGCCGTCGGCTTTGGCAGCCTCGAAATCGGCCACTTGGATGGTGAAGGGATCATCCACGGCGCGGATGAGTTTGGTCAACGCAGCGGCATCATCAGGCGACAGTTGGCCGCCGTCTTCGCCGTAGACTTTATAACCGTTGAATTCTGCCGGATTGTGGCTGGCGGTAATCATGATGCCGCCGGCGGCTTTGAGTTCGCGCACGGCGAAGGATAATTCAGGGGTTGGCCGCAAAGATTCGAATACATAAGCCTGAATGCCGTGTTGTGCCAGCAAAGCAGCGGAATCAAAGGCAAATTCTTGCGAGAAATGGCGCGAATCATAGGCAATCACCACGCCGGCGCTTTTTGCGGCTTCACCTTTGCCGGCAATCAGTTGCGCAAAGCCTTCGGTGGCTTGGCGCACCACATAGCGGTTGATGCGGTTGATACCGGCGCCGATCACGCCGCGCATACCGGCGGTGCCGAATTCCAGCGGTACATAGAATGCGTCTTCTTTGGTTTTTTCATCCATGGCCGACAATTCTTGTTTTAAGAAATCGGGCATGCCGGCAAAATCCAACCATTTTTGATACGTTTCTTGATAGGCCATCTGAATCATCCTTTTGGGGTAATAAACGGATTATGAACAAGATTATACGTTATTGCGGCACAATGCGCTGCCTAAGCCGATATACGGCAGCATCAGCGCATCAGATAGCCGAGTATGCCCGAAGATGCCACGCCGACGATGACGGTGGCCAACATCGAAAAACGGCTGGCAGCCAATACAGTCAAGGCGATGGCAATCAGTTCGTGCGGTTTGTCGGACACAAAATACGGCGCAATCACCGAAATCAACACGCAGCCGGGAGCGGCTTCCATCACCGTTTGGGCGCGTTTGCCCAAGGTACGGTTGCGCAGGGCGAAAAAGCCGATGAGGCGGGTGGAATAAGTCACGCACAGCATGGCGCAAAAAAGCAGGAAGGAGTCGAGCGTAATCATTCTTGCGCTCCCAGCAGGTAAGCCGTGAGCAGGCCTGATAATGCGCCGGCCGGTACATACCAAGGCCCGTCAATACTCAAACAGGTGATGGCCGCCACAATCAGGCTGACAAACCAAGGCCGCACCGCCGAAAAACTCTTCCACAAGCCGCGCATAATCACCAAAAACACCGCCGGAAAAGCCATTCCGAAGCCCCAAGCGGCCACATCGCCGAACATCGGACCGACCGCCGCGCCAATACTGGCAAACAGAATCCAGGTAGTGTACATAATGAAACACGTGCTGCCGTAATAGGCAAAATTAAAGCCGCCCAAACCGGCCGCTTTGCGCTTTTGTGCTTCAGCCAAACCCAGCGCCCACGATTCGTCACACATGAAAAACAGCGACGGCAACACTTTTTTCATCGGTGCATTTTTCATATACGGCGCATAGGCCGCGCCCATCAGAATATGGCGTGAGTTAATCATAAAAGTCACGCCCGCAATCAGCAGAATGGGCAGCGGATGAGTCCATAAATCAACCGCGGCAAATTCCGAGCCGCCGGCAAAGTTCATTCCTGTCATCAGCATCATTTCTAGCCAACTCATGCCTTTCTGTCCGCCTTGCACACCCAAAATAATCGCCCACGGCAACAAGCCGATGAGCATGGGCGAGCAGTCTTTGATGCCGCGTAAAAATTCTTGTTTCGGGGAAGCCGTCATGGTATGGGGAAACATTTCGATATGAAAAAAGCGCATTATACACCCATTGATTTTCAGACGGTCTGTTGAGGTGTTAATCCAATTGATTAGTTCTTTAGGATTATAAAAGGGCATGAAGAGAAATGGTACAACAACGTTTTTTATTCATCGGGTAGGCCGTATGAAAATCCCCTATGCCTTTTTGTTGACCGCTTTTGCCGCAGGCCAAATATCCGCGGCGGAAATCACCGTATCTGCAGCCGCCAGCTTAAAAGATGCGTTCAATGACATCATCACGCACTATCACAAACAATATCCGCAAAGTAAAATCAAGCTCAATACCGCCGGTTCGGGGTTTTGCTGCAACAGGCAGTGCGGGGTGCGCCGGTGGATGTATTGGCTTTTGCCGATGAAGTGACCATGAATCAGGCGCAGCAGAAGAATGTGATTGAAGCCGGCAGCCGCAAAACGTTTGCGCACAATGCTTTGGTGATTGCTGCACCGAAGAGCAGCCGGTATGCGGTAAACCAACTCGGCGATTTGCAAAGCCGACATTTCGGCCGCATTGCCGTGAGCAATCCGGCCAGCGTGCCGGCCGGCCGCTACAGCAAAGCCAGTTTGGAAAAAGCCGGTTTGTGGGCGGGTTTGCAGCCGAAAATCATCACCACGCAAAACGTGCGCCAGTCTTTAGATTACATCGCGCGCGGTGAGGTGGATGCCGGTTTTGTATACCGCACCGATGCCGTGTTGATGAAAGGCAAGGTCAAAATTTTGGCGACGGTGCCGACGCCAAGCGCCGTGTCTTACCCGATTGCGGTGAGCAAAAGCACCAAGCAGGCGGTGGAAGCCAAGCGGTTTGTGCAATATGTGTTGTCGGCGCAAGGGCAGGCGGTGTTGAACCGTTATGGTTTTAGAAAGCCTTGATGCTTCGAATGAAAAATGAAACAGGCCGTCTGAAAAAGAATATAAATCTAGTGGCTTAAAAATAAAAATAATACAGCGTTGCCAGCTCCCTTATGTACCGGATGTACACGGCAGCTGCCGCTTTGTCTTATTTCTATTTTAAACGGCTATATGCTTTATGCTTTCAGACGGCCTTCAATCATCACCCGCTTATGAACGAAACCTTACTCACAACTTTATTACTCTCGCTCAAAATTGCGGCGACCGCCACGTTGTTGAATACCGTGTTGGCGGTGGCGGTTGGCTTTGCCTTGGCACGCCGGCGTTTTGTCGGGCGCAATGTGCTGGATACATTGCTCACCCTGCCGATGGTGTTGCCGCCGACGGTACTCGGCTATTATTTGTTGGTGGCCTTCGGCCGCAACAGCGCATTCGGTGTGTGGCTGAAAGATACGTTCGGCATTAACCTGATTTTTACATGGCAGGGCGCGGTGATTGCGGCGGTGGTGGTGACTTTCCCGCTGATTTTCAAACCGGCGCGGGCGGCGTTTGAAGAAGTGAATCCGCAATGGGAGCAGGCCGCGAGGGTGTTGGGCCTGAGTGAAGCGGCGGTGTTTTTCCGCGTCAGCCTGCCCTTGGCGTGGCGTGGGATTTTGGCCGGTATTTTACTGGCATTTGCCCGCGCGTTGGGCGAATTTGGTGCCACATTGATGATTGCGGGCAGTATCCCGGGGCAGACACAGACCTTGTCGATTGCGATTTACGAAGCGGTGCAGGCCGGAGATGATGCGCTGGCCAATGGGTTGGTGGTGCTGGTGTCGGCGGTGTGTATTGTGATTTTACTGGCCGCCGGACATTTAATGTGCGTGAAAGACGGGAGAAAATAATGTTGTTTGATATCGAGTTGCACAAGAAATTGCCGTCGTTAGCCTTGAATGTCGCCCTGAAATCTGATGCGCAGCGCATCGTGATTTTAGGGGCATCCGGTTCGGGTAAAAGCCTGACCTTGCAATTGCTGGCCGGTTTGATGCAACCCGACAGCGGCTATATCCGCATCGACGGCGAAACATGGTGGGATGAGCGCGTAAAGTTGGCCACACAAGCGCGCAAAGCCGGTTTGCTGTTTCAAGACTATGCCCTGTTTCCACATTTGACCGTGGCGCAGAATATCGATTTCGGCTTGGCAACAGGTTGGCGCAATCCGAACAAAAGGCCGTCTGAAAAAGCGCAGTATTGGTTGGATTTGCTTGAGTTGGCACACATTGCCGACCATTATCCCAACCAAATGTCCGGCGGGCAAAAACAGCGCACAGCCTTGGCACGGATGTTGATTACCGGGCCGAAACTGTTGCTGCTGGATGAGCCGTTTTCCGCATTGGATGCCCAGTTGCGCCAACGCACCCGCCGCGAAGTATTGGATTTGCAGCAGATGGCGGGTGTGCCGATGATTCTGATTACCCATGACCGGGCCGATGCGGAAGCCTTGGGGCAGGAAATTTGGCACATGGCAAACGGGGTATTACGATTGGAAAAAGCTTATTGAGATTAAATGATGGATTGAATCAAGGCCGTCTGAAAATGTTTCAGACGGCCTTTGATATATTTTAATGATTCAAATCAGCTCCAAATCCGGACCCGCATTTTGCGCGCGACGGCTGCGTAATTGGATGTCCAAGCGTAAATCGTGGGCGGAATCGGCATTGCGAATGGCATCTTGGAAACTGATGTCGCCGCGTTCATAAAGTTCGTACAAGGCTTGGTCAAAAGTTTGCATGCCTTGGGCGGCGGATTTCTTCATCAACTCTTTGATACCGTGGATTTCGCCTTTATTGATCAATTCGGCAATCAGCGGAGAATTGAGCAACACTTCCACCGCGGCCACACGGCCTTTGCCGCTTTCGCGCGGCACCAGACGTTGCGAGATAAATGCTTGCAGGTTCAGCGACAAATCAGTCAGAAGCTGCGTGCGGCGTTCTTCTGGAAGAAGTTGATGATGCGGTCGAGCGCTTGGTTGGTGCTGTTAGCGTGCAGTGTGGCCATGCACAAGTGGCCGGTTTCGGCAAAGGCAATCGCGTAATCCATGGTTTCGCGGTCGCGAATCTCACCAATCAAAATCACATCCGGTGCTTGGCGCAGCGTGTTTTTCAGCGCTGCCATCCAGTTTTCGGTATCTACGCCGACTTCTCGTTGGGTGATGATGCAGTTTTTGTGTTCGTGTACAAATTCGATCGGATCTTCGATGGTGATGATGTGGTCGAACGAATTTTCGTTGCGGTAATCAATCAAAGAAGCCAGCGATGTCGATTTTCCCGAGCCTGTGCCGCCGACGAAAATCACCAAACCACGTTTTTTCATGGCCACATCTTTCAATACCGGCGGCAGATTGAGACTGTCGAATTTCGGAATATTGCTGGTAATCGCGCGGAACACCATCGCCGTGGCGCCACGTTGAATCATGGCATTGACACGGAAGCGGCTGGTGTCGGGCAGACTGATGGCGAAGTTGCATTCATTGGTGCTGGAAAATTCTTCGATTTGCTTGGTATTCATAATCGAAAAAGCCAATTCCATGCACTTTTCAGCCGTCAGCGGTGTGTCGTTGAGGCGGGTGATTTTGCCGTCCACTTTCATGGCAGGCGGGAAATTGGTGGTGATGAATAAATCTGAACCTTTGTATTTATTCATGTGGCGCAGCCAACCGAATAATTCTTCCTTGGCGCCGGGTGGATTATTTGGATCAAACATTTGCGTTTTCGTATTTAAAATAGTTTGGAAGGAGATTAGTTTAGAAGGATATTATAGCAAGCTTGCTGCTTATCGGTGTGTCATCATCGAATATATCCGATTATATCCGATAAAAAATTAAGCCTTGTTGTGTTTTACACAGACCGGCAAGATGACGGCTTTGGGTTATAATCGGAGCAAATCTTTCAGAAAGGCAAGAAATGAGCATGAACACAGTGGCCGTAATCGGTGCGATGGCGCAGGAAATCGAATTGTTGAAAACGCGTATGGACGACATTAAAGCGTTTCAATTCGGCAAATTTAATGCCTATGAAGGCACACTCAACGGTAAGCGCATGGTGTTGGTATTGAGCGGCATCGGCAAAGTCAATGCCGCGATTGCCACTTCATGGGTGATTCATCAGTTCCAACCCGATTGCGTGATTAATACCGGCAGCGCGGGCGGCTTAGGCAAGGGTTTGAAAGTCGGCGATGTCGTGATTGGCGAACGCATCGCTCATCATGATGTCGATGTGACCGCATTCGGCTATGTGTGGGGACAAATACCGCAGCAGCCTGCCGTATTTGAAAGTGATGAACATTTGATGGCCGTGGCCAAAGAAGCGGCGCAGGCGTTTGAACACGCCCGAGTCAACCGCGGTTTGATTGTCAGCGGCGACCAATTTGTCCACAGCAGCGAGCGTGTGGCGGAAATCCGTGGTCATTTTAATGATGTACAGGCGGTCGAAATGGAAGCGGCCGCGATTGCGCAGGCTTGCCATCAATTGGATACGCCGTTTGTCGTGATTCGTGCGGTGTCGGATTCTGCCGATGAAAAGCGGATATTAGTTTTGAAGAATTTTTGAAAACGGCAGCGGTGAGTTCGGCGAAGATGGTGACGGAGGTTGTTGCCAAGCTTTAAAAACCCATGCAAAAACAGTAAATTTCCGCTAAAATACGCAGCTATTTTAATTCTATTTGGAAGGCCGTCTGAAAGCTTACCGTGTTTTTTCAGACGGCCTTTTGAACCATTGAACTTTTCATCAAAATAACTACATGAAAAATATCCGAAATTTCTCCATTATTGCCCACATCGACCATGGTAAATCAACGCTGGCCGACCGTTTCATTCAGTATTGCGGCGGTTTGGAATTGCGTGAAATGAGCACACAGGTGCTGGATTCTATGGATATTGAAAAAGAGCGCGGCATCACCATTAAGGCGCAAACCGCGGCTTTGAGCTACAAAGCGCGTGATGGCCAGACTTATCAGCTCAACCTGATTGACACTCCCGGACACGTTGACTTTTCTTACGAAGTGTCGCGCTCGTTGTCTGCTTGCGAAGGCGCGCTGTTGGTGGTGGATGCGTCGCAAGGTGTGGAAGCGCAAACCGTGGCCAACTGCTACACCGCGATTGATTTGGGCGTGGAAGTCGTACCGGTGTTAAACAAAATCGACTTGCCTGCCGCCGACCCTGAGCGTGTGGAGCAGGAAATTGAAGACATCATCGGCATCGATGCCATCGGCGCAGTGCAGTGTTCGGCCAAGAGCGGCGTGGCGTGGAAGATGTGTTGGAAGAAATCGTGGCCAAAGTGCCGGCACCTGAAGGTGGCGAAGATGCGCCTTTGCAGGCGATGATTATCGATTCTTGGTTTGACAACTATGTCGGCGTGGTGATGCTGATCCGCATCAAACAAGGCCGTCTGAAACTCAAAGACAAAGTGCGTTTCATGAGCACCAAAGCGGAAACGCAGGTCGAGCAATTGGGTGTGTTCACGCCGAAATCGGTGCAGAAGGCGGAATTGAAAGCCGGTGAAGTAGGCTTTTGATAACCGGTATTAAAGAATTGGGTTCGGCCAAAGTGGGCGACACCATCACGCTGACGGCCAATCCTGCCGCCGAGCCGCTGCCGGGCTTCCAAGAAGTGCAAAGCCAGGTATTTGCCGGCCTGTATCCGGTGGAAAGCCACGATTACGAAGCCTTGCGCGATGCCTTGGAAAAACTGCAACTTAACGACGCGGCTTTGAAATTCGAGCCGGAAGTGTCGCAAGCCTTGGGTTTCGGTTTCCGTTGCGGATTCTTGGGTCTGCTGCACTTGGAAATCGTTCAAGAGCGTTTGGAACGCGAATTCGACATGGATCTGATTACCACTGCGCCGACAGTGGTGTATGAAGTGGTGATGAAAAACGGCGAAAAATCGAAGTGGAAAACCCGTCCAAACTGCCCGACATCAGCCAGATTGAGACCATTCTCGAGCCGATTATCACCGCAACCATTCTCGTACCGCAGGAATATGTCGGCAACGTGATGACGCTGTGTAACCAAAAGCGCGGCGTGCAGGTCAATATGCAATACATGGGCCGCCAAGTGATGCTGACCTACGATTTGCCGATGAATGAAGTAGTGATGGATTTCTTCGACAGGCTCAAATCCACCTCCCGCGGCTATGCTTCGTTGGATTATCAGTTTAAAGAATTCCAAGCTTCTGATTTGATTAAGCTGGATATTATGGTCAACGGAGAAAAAGTCGATGCCTTGAGCCTGATTGTGCATCGTCAAAGCGCGGTACACCGCGGCCGTGAATTGGCTGCCAAAATGCGCGAGCTGATTCCGCGCCAAATGTTTGACATCGCCGTGCAGGCCGCCATCGGCAGTCAGATTATCGCCCGTGAAAATGTCAAAGCCCTGCGTAAAAACGTATTGGCGAAATGTTACGGCGGCGACATCACGCGTAAGAAAAAACTATTGGAAAAACAAAAAGCCGGGAAACGCCGTATGAAACAGGTGGGCAATGTGGAAATTCCGCAAAGCGCGTTCTTGGCGATTTTGCAAGTGAGTGACAAATAATGGGTACAAATTTATTGTTTGCAGCCATCGCTGCCTTTGTGTTCGGCGTGGTGCTGTATCTGAAAAGCAGCAAAGTGCGTGAAGACAACGGGGAATGGAGCAGCGGCCTGCAATGGGGCTATCTGCTGATGATGATCGGCGTGTTCGGTGTATTGTCTTTTTTCATGAGTTTTACCGCCGTATTGCTGGTGTTTGTCGTGTTTACCGGCATTGTGTGGTTTATCCATAAAGGCCGTCTGAAAAAAGATCCGGCGCATCAAGACGAAGGCCACTTTACCGATTACATGAACGGCTTTTCCCGATTATCTTAATCGTATTTGTATTGCGTACCTTTATCGCCGAACCTTTCCAAATTCCGTCGAGTTCGATGCGTCCGGGCTTGGTGGTAGGCGACTTTATCTTGGTGAATAAGTTTTCATACGGCATCCGCACCCCGATTATCAATAATTTGCTGATTCCGACCGGTAAAGTCGAGCATGGCGATGTGGTGGTGTTTACCTATCCGGAAAATCCGAGCATCAACTACATCAAGCGCGCCATCGGCTTGCCGGGTGATGTGGTTGAATACAAAGACAAAGTCTTGAGCATCAACGGCCAAACCATTACCGAGCAATCCGAAGGCATGCAGACTTACGCCGAAAACACCCGCCAATACGGCATGGTGGATATTGAAGCCGAAGCCTTCCGTGAAAACATCGGCAACCACAGCTACCAAGTGTTGAAAATGGCCGAGCAGCCAAGCTTCCTGCCGCAAGCCGTGCGCGCCAATTTTGCTTATCGTGAAAACTGCGAATACGCGCCAGACGGCTCCGCCTTTAAATGCACGGTGCCGGAAGGTCATTATTTTATGATGGGCGACAACCGCGACAACAGTGAAGATTCCCGCTACTGGGGCTTTGTGAGTGATAAACTGATTGTTGGCAAAGCATTTTTTGTGTGGATGAACTTCGGCGATATGAGCCGAATCGGTACATCGATTAAATAAAAGTTGATGTGAAAGGCCGTCTGAAACACCATGTTCAGACGGCCTTTTGCCATATCGATTAATCTGCCGGTTTGCTTTTAAGCGAGCCCAAATAAATCGCCAGCAGCGTCATCGCCGCCCCAAGCCACTGTAAGCCGTTGATCGGTTTGTCGAGCCAGAAATAGTCGATAACTAAGGCGGCGACGGGTTCGGAAAGCAGTAAAAGACCGGTGAGCGAGAGCGACAGTAATAGAATGGCATAAGCAATCAAACCCCAAGCAAAACACTGCATCACTACGCCGTAAATCAATACCAAGCCGACATCGCGCAAAGTGGCCGGGTAGAGTGCGCCCGCATCGAACATCAAGGCCGGCAAAATCAGCGACAATGCGCCACCGAAGCTTAAAATCATCATTAAAGGAAACAGCGCGGTATGTTCGATTTGATGGGTTTTACGGATAAATACCATCGATAAAGCCAACATCGCACCTGAGGCAATCCCGCTGACGAAGCCCCAAACGGCATCGCTGTTGTAACTGAATTCCGGGCTGCCGATAAAGGCCACACCAGTAACGGCAATCAGCAAACTGAGCATTTGCAGTTTGCTTAAGCGCTCGCCGAAAAAGAAAAAGCCGATGGCGGATAGGAAAAAGATTTGCAGGCTGTTGAGCAGGGTCGAAATACCGGGGCCGACAGCGTGGATGCTCTCATGCCACAGCGCCAAATCAAAGGCAAGGAAAACGCCGGAGAGCAGGGCGGTGTAAACCGCTTTTTGTTTTGGGGTAATTTTTGACCGAAAAAGCGCGCCAAGAAGAAAAACACCACACCAGAAATGGCCAACCGCCAGAAGGCAATGGCATAAGAGCCAACATCGACAAATTTCACAATCAGGCTGCCCAAGCCGAAAATAATGCAGCCGGCTACCAGCAGCGGTGCAGCATGTAAGGCGTGCCGTTCAGACATGATGCTCCTATAAATATGGATGAATCGGGCTTTGGATTGTGCCATATTTTGGGTGTAAATAGAACCATACTTTTCAGACGGTCTCATCAATTATAGCGGCTTACACCAAATCTTTAACTGCTTCTTGCTTTTCCAATAATTCGTTCAAGGTGGGGCAATGCGCTGCCGGCTGAAGTCATCCGATAAACCCAAACCTTGTACAATTTGATAATTGCTGTTTTCACAAATCACAGGAAAACCGAAAATCACGTTTTCAGGGATGCTGTATGACCCATCCGGCGGCACACCAATGGTGACCTATTTCACGACCGGTCACTTTATTCAATGCTTCGCCCTGTGTTTTGAAAATCGCCGCGTTGGCATTGAGCAAATCCGAACGCTCCATACCTTTGTGCAAAAGTTTCATTCTAAAAAATCAACTTAACACAATCTTGTTATTTTTCATATTTTTCAGTTATATTGTGTTTTCTTTAACACAAAGCGCGATGAGCTCAATGGTTCATCAATTGTTTGACACTATGCAAGAGGTACCCATCATGAGTAAAGTACAAGAAGTCAAATTACAACGCAATCTTAAAAATCGTCATCTGCAACTGATTGCCATTGGCGGTGCTATTGGCACGGGTTTGTTTATGGGCTCAGGAAAAACCATTAGCTTGGCAGGACCTTCGGTGTTGCTGACTTATATGCTGATTGGTTTTTTTCTATTTTTCGTCATGCGCGCCATGGGTGAATTGCTGTTATCAAATCTCGAATATAAATCTTTTACCGATTTTACCCACGATATTTTAGGGCGCGGTGTGGGTTTTTTTGTCGGCTGGACCTATTGGTTCTGCTGGGTTGTGATTGGTATTGCCGACATTATTGCGATTACAAGTTATGTGCAATTCTGGTGGCCTGATGTACCGCTGTGGCTGCCAGGTTTGGCGTGTATTTTCATTATGGCGTCGTTGAATATGCTGACGGTACGTTTGTTTGGCGAAATGGAGTTTTGGTTTGCGCTGATTAAAATTGTTGCCATTGTTGGCTTGGTTTTGGTAGGGGTTTATTTGATTGCAACGGGTTTTGTGAATCCAAATACAGGCATTCCTGCGTCGTTGAGTCATTTATGGATGCGTGAAGGTGGGATTTTTCCACACGGCATTGGGGGCTTTTTCTCGGCATTTCAAATTGCGGTTTTCGCCTTTTTGGGCATTGAATTAGTAGGCACCGCAGCAGCAGAAACGCAAGACCCTTATACCAATTTGCCTAAAGCGATTAACCGCATTCCGATTCGCGTGATTGTGTTTTATGTGTTGGCATTGAGCATAATTATGACGGTTACGCCATGGGATATGGTAGATCCCAAAATCAGTCCATTTGTAAACATGTTTACCATGATTGGCATTCCGATTGCCGCAGGTTTGATTAATTTGGTGGTCTTGTCGTCTGCTTTATCCTCAGCCAATGGCGGTATGTTTTCCACAGGGCGTATGTTATACGGCTTGGCAAAACGCAATCTGCACCGCGCGTATTTGGTTTATTGAATTTACGTGGTGTGCCTGCGCCCGCATTGATGTTCTCTTGTAGCTTGTTGTTATTGGGTTTGATTTTGCTTTATGTGGGCGAAGACACCAGCATTATGGAAATGTTTACCATCGTTACCACCATTTCCAGTATTGGTTTTATTTTTGTGTGGATGATGATTTTGTTGGCATACATCAAATATCGCAAAACGCGCCCTGAATTACACGCGCAATCGGTGTACAAAATGCCAGGCGGCGTGATGATGGCTTGGGCATGTTTGGCATTTTTGGTGTTCTCACTTTATCTTTTCTCGCGCGACGCGGATACGCTCACAGGTATGCTGTATATGCCCGTTTGGTTCGGTGTTTTGGGTATTGCTTATGCTGTAAAATTCCGTAAGCCGTAAAGTCATAAAAATGGTAAAATTTCAGGCAGCTTGTTTTCAGGCTGCCTGAAACCTTTGTAACCTTTTATCTTGGGCACATTTCTTCGCGATACACTTTTCGTACGTTTGAAAATATTTCAAATATTATCTGCGCATATTGCGATGCTATCGCTTTGAACTGCGTTCAAATTTAGAGGCTTACAAAGCGTGCGCAAGCGCGGGCACTAATCAAAATCGCAATCTGCATCTTTAACGCGCCACTTCCGGGATCATCGGCGGCAAACACACCCAGCAGCAGCAGAAACGCGTAATCGTGCATTTCCATGACCCTGCAAAGCTTTTTGCGTATGCGGCAAATCCGGCAACTGCAAAATCATCGGCTGGCCGCGTCCCGGCATAATCCCGCCGGCAATGCGGAACAAAGCCGCATACGCAATTTGCCCACCGCACCGGTGGCCGCAATACGGATAGGGGGTTTCAAAGTCATCATCAATCTCTGTAAGAAAAACAAAAGATTAAAGAAGCGGGGTTATAATAAATGCTGTCCTCCGCAACAATATGGCAAAAATAAAAGTTTTCTTACAAAAATAAAGAAGGCCGTTTGAAAGGCGGCAGCATATTGCTGCTTTTCAGGCGGCCTGGACGGCATGATTATTCGCAATTCAAATTTTTGACCTTTTGCGGAAAATCATGCAGCGCGATTTCACACATTCTCACCCGCTGTTTTTCATCGGCGGCAGGCAGCGATTGGCGCAAAAATGTCGTGTTCCCGCTTTGGAACAACGCCTTTTTCTCGCCTACCTTGTGATAACACGCCTCCGCGCGTTTGAAATATTCTTGACAGACCGGCGGCATTTCTTCCAAAGCCAAAGGTTTGTGTTTGTGCATACTGCGCGCCGAAGCGGCGGAAGCCGAAGCAGCCATTGCTGCCAGCAGCAACCATTTGAAAACATGATTCATCATGAGATTCCTTTAAAAAAATGAACTTTGTCATTATAAAACTGGGTATTCAAAAAACAGAAGAGTGTGCATAAAGTTTTATAAAAGATAAACAAAAGGCCGTCTGAAAGATTTCAGGCGGCCAATAAATTAATAAGCAGCCCTAAAATAAATCAGGCTGCTTTTTTAAATGGTCGGAATGAGAGGATTCGAACCTCCGACCCCTGCACCCCATGCAGGTGCGCTACCAGGCTGCGCTACATTCCGGTTGAGAAGTAGGAATTATAAAGATTGTTGGGTGATTTGGCAAACAGGGTGGGAGGTAGATTTCAGTATATGCGCTTGATGATGGAAAGCCAACTTACTTGCCGTACAGGCAAAGCTTTACTGATGGCAAGACCTTGTGAAACAAAGGGGTATGGCGCAGGCACGGAAGCGGTGGGCGGGTTATGCGGGGATTCGGGTTGTTTTTTATCTCAACGAGTTTATAAAAATGAATAGAAAAAGGCCGTCTGAAATCAATGATTCAGACGGCTTTGAGGGTATGGATTGACCGATCCCAACCAACACGCGTGCCTTAGGGCTCACATCCTACATCTGACGATGCTTCAGACGGCCTATAGGATAGACGTGTAGCGGCTTTTATTTCTGACAATCCGATTTGCCCGTTTTATGGTTGATTGCACCTTGCGCAACCAAGTATTCCACTACCGCCTTATGGCCTTTTTCACAAGCAAACGACCGCGCGCTTTGGTCTTTTTTGCTGACCAAATTCAAATCCGCACCTTGCGAATGCAGATATTTCACCGTTTCCAAGCCCCCGTTGCTGGCTGACACAATCATCAGCGTTTCGCCGTCGTCTTCCACCGTTTGGTCGTTCAAATCCGTTTCCGCGCGCAGCATATGATGCACTTTCTTCACGATATTGGTGTTTTTGCCCAATGCCGCCAACTTCAAAACGTTATACACATCGCCGCGGTCGGTCGCACGCAGGTCGGCACCTTTTTCAATCAAATAGTCGGCAATGTCTTCATAACCGATAAATGCCGCCCAGCCGAAAGCCGTTTGCCCTAAAGCCGCTTCGTCTTTTGCTTCCAAATCCTGACCGGCTTCCACCATCTGCTTAACCTTGGCAAAATCGCCGCGTTTTACCGCATCAAACCAAGCCGCATCTTTGCTTTCCGAAGGCTTTTCGTAAAAAATGCGCCAGTGCAGCTTATCCGAATTGGCAATGTCTTCCATATCCGCACGGCCCAAACGCCAGCCGTCTGTGGCAACCGCAGCATCCGCTGATTGAGTATGAGGCGCAGAATGTCCGTTGCACGCGCTTAATGCGGCGGCGCGAAATGTTTCATTAAGTATTCCTTAATCGGGATATGAATCGGAAACAACATTTTACCCTAATTTCAATGTAAAAGCGGCAGCAGCGCAGACGGGGTTAAAAATGCAGAAAAAGCGGCGAAGAATACGGCCGTGTTACCCTGATAACCGTATTCAACATGATGGGCGGCCAAAACACCAAGCCGTTGATTGGGTCAGAGCCGGAAGAATAAGGGCGGCCGATTTTATGCACCAAGCCGGTTTGGTTAAAACCGCAGATAACGTAAGCCTAACCGCTACAGTTAAAGAAAAAGCCCAAAACTGCAAAATTATTTGCTATGCTCGGGCAACGAGCTTAAGGGGCTGGAATAAAACAAGCCGTCTGAAACCTTTCAGATGGCTTGTTTGTGATGAGGAGGTATGACCGGTATGCGAATGTTTAGGGGAACAGCGAGACAAAAATAACCTGATTCAGCCGCTTTAAGAATTGGAAATAAAGCAATGCTGTCTCAAAGATTTCAGACGGCATTCGAGTTTGAAGCCCAACGAATGCGCCTATGCTTCGGGGCACACGCCCTACACGCGGAATCAGCGATCGTTGAGTCGGCGGTAGAGTGTGCGGCGCAGCCACGCACGCGGTTGTTTATTTAAGTTTCCATCATTCCCCAAAATTCATTATCCGAGCCCCAGCCGTCCCGCCCCAATCCGGCGGCAGCAAACCATCACGCACGAAGCGGTGGAATGAAGAAAACGGCCAATCTTTTACCTTAACCGCCAAACCATGTTTCACCGGATTGAAATGCACATCATCCACCGCACGCCGCAAATCCGCATCATCACGCACGGTATGTTCGTAAAACGGCGCTGCCAAATCCCTTTTTCATGCCGCCGCTGTTTGCTGGCGGATAAACCATCCGATGCAGCGAAATGATGTGAGAAACGGGTTTTCATCAAGCGCCAGCGCAGCGAATAATCGCAATCGCCATCGTGTAAAGGCCAAACCGCATGAAAATGGTTGGGTATAACGCAAATTGCTAGGGTTTCAAACGGATAGCGTTTTTGCACCGAGGCTTAGGCTTCGCGAAGCAGATTGATATGTTCGACTAGTAAACGCGATTTCGGGTCGGCAAGTTTAACGGTAAAGAAAAACGTGCCGTCTTCGATGTAGTTGCGGCGATAGTGCGACATTTATTTCCTTTGTTATTATTTCGATTTGCACTATCATAACAAAGGCGGTGAGAAAGCAAAAGGCCGCCTGAAATGTATCGGTTTCAACATACAAGGGTGTGTGGCGCAGTCACGCACGTGATGGTGTGGGTTATGCAGGCTACGCTTGCTTTTAAAAGGGATTAAAAATAACCATTAGCCGAATTTCGTTTGTAATGCTTGTAGTGCTGAATTTAAACATTCTTCCGCAGAAAGCGCAGCAGTATCCCCGAGTTTGGGTACGGTATGCAAATCCAGTACATATTGCGCTTCATCTGCGAGTATATCCTGGGTGAAAGATGGTTTTACTTGGTATGTTTCCAATCTGAACAAACGTGCGTAAAACTCCCCGTTACCGTTTTTCAAAATTTCAAGTTTGAAATTCAACTCATCATCCAGCAGGGCAATCGGATTTACAACAATTGTTTTCACTACTTCTGAATATTGCAGCATTCTTAGTCTCCCGATTTAAGCAGCAAGGGTGTGTGGTGTAGCCACGCACGCGGTGGTGCGGGTTATTCAGGCTACGCTTGTTCCGGCTTGCTACCATTTGCTATTTTGTATTTTCAAAAGCTCCTTAAGAAATACACTAAAATCTAGCGTATTATTAAGCTTAAGTACTTCAGCTACTTGCAATGAACGCCTGTTGATACGAGGTAATAGTAATACACAATAGTTTTCTTTGTATGGTTCAGGCAAATATCGCATAAAGTAATCAGCCTTGAAAGTTTCCATTATCTCTCTAAATTCATTTGTAAAGCTATAATGATTGGATACGATAAACATTTCAAATTTTTGAATAAGTGAATATACAGAGTTTTCATTAATTTTATAACTATGTAGTTTACCTTTTAAGAAAATTTTTTTGTTAAGCTTTTTGGCTAGATAGCGAGCAGCAGAAAAATGATGGGATCCGCCAGCATTGATGAGGAATAAACGTTTATCCCATACATAGGTTGCAAAGTAATCAGAAGAATTTTTATGAAAAATCCTTATTTCACGCCAATTTAGGTTCTGCTCAAGTTTCTCATGACTGATTGGAAAAATCATTTCTTTAGAGTTGTTTTCAACTAACTCATCTAAGCTGAAAAAGTCTCTTAATTCAGACTTGGAAGCTGCTAAACCTGTAACATCTTGAAGCTCACATTCCCAGTTTTCTATGATTTCACATATTCCGAAAAACTTGAATTCATCTAATCGTAATTCACGAAATTGATACCTATGATCTTCATATACCCAACCTTTTGCTGCTCCATATGGGTGATGAAAATAATAAGAATCTATATCTTGCCAATCATGCCAACGAATTACACTTGATAATGCAATACTTTTCTGGGGTTCTTTAAGTGAGTTAACAATAAACAACTCATTTTGATTAATAAATTTGCGAATGGAGATATTTAATCGTAGTAATTGAATTTTATTTAGAATTGAATAAAACATTTTTCAAATACTTCCCAGTATAACTCCCCTTAACTTTCATCACATCTTCCGGCGAACCCTTGGCAATAATCCTCCCCCCACCATCGCCGCCTTCCGGCCCTAAGTCTACAATATAATCCGCCGTTTTAATCACATCCAGATTATGCTCGATAATGACAATCGAGTTGCCTTTGCCTTTCAGACGGCCTATTACCTCTAATAACAAGGCAATATCGGCGAAGTGCAAACCCGTGGTCGGTTCGTCGAGAATATACAAAGTGCGGCCGGTGTCGCGTTTGGAGAGTTCGAGCGCGAGTTTGACGCGTTGGGCTTCGCCACCTGATAAGGTGGTGGCGGATTGGCCGAGGCGGATATAGCCGAGGCCGACGTCCATCAGGGTTTGCAGTTTGCGCGATACGGTGGGCACGGCGTCGAAGAATTGGCGGGCTTCTTCTACGGTCATATCCAGCACTTGGCTGATGTTTTTGCCTTTGTATTGCACCTCCAGTGTTTCGCGGTTGTAGCGTTTGCCGTGGCACACTTCGCAGGGTACATACACGTCGGGCAGGAAGTGCATTTCGACTTTGATCACGCCGTCTCCCTGGCAGGCTTCGCAGCGGCCGCCTTTGACGTTGAACGAGAAGCGGCCGACGTTGTAGCCGCGTTCGCGCGAGAGCGGCACGCCGGCGAAGAGGTCGCGGATGGGGGTAAACAGGCCGGTGTAGGTGGCGGGGTTGGAGCGTGGGGTGCGGCCAATGGGGGATTGGTCGACGTTGATGACTTTGTCGAGATGGTCGAGGCCGCTGATATCGTCGTAGGGCGCGGGTTCTTCGTGGGCGCGGTTAAGCTCGCGGCGGTGATTTTGGCGAGTGTGTCGTTAATCAGGGTGGATTTGCCGCTGCCGGATACGCCGGTGATGCAGGTAATCAAGCCCAGCGGCAGTTCGAGGGTAACGTTTTTGAGGTTGTTGCCGCGCGCGCCTTTTAACACCAGCATTCTTTCGGAGTTGACAGGCGTTCTTTCAGAGGGCACTTCGATTTTCTTTTTGCCGCTTAAGTATTGGCCGGTAACGGATTCTTTGCAGGCGGCGACTTTGGCGGGGGTGTCGGCCACCAGCACGTTGCCGCCGTGTTCGCCGGCGCCGGAGCCCATATCAATCACGAAATCGGCTTCGCGGATGGCGTCTTCGTCGTGTTCGACCACAATCACGCTGTTGCCCAAGTCGCGCAGGCGTTTGAGGGTGGCCAGCAGGCGGTCGTTGTCGCGCTGGTGCAGGCCGATGGAGGGTTCGTCGAGTACATACATCACGCCGGTTAGGCCGCTGCCGATTTGGCTGGCTAAACGGATACGCTGGGCTTCGCCACCGGAGAGGGTTTCGGCGGAACGGGCGAGGTTGAGGTAGTCGAGGCCGACGTTAATCAGAAAGCCTAAGCGCTCGGTGATTTCTTTAAGGATTTTTTCGGCAATCTGCTTTTTGTTGCCTTCCAAATCAAGTTGTTCAAAGAATTCATGGGTTTTGGTGAGCGGCCAGGCGGAAAGCTCGTGCAGCGGCTGTTTGCCCACATACACATAGCGCGCTTCTTTGCGCAGGCGCGCGCCGCCGCAGCTCGGGCAGGCGCGGTGGCTTTGGTATTCGCGCAGTTTGTCGCGGATGGTTTCGCTGTCGGTTTCGCGGTAACGGCGTTCCATATTGGGAATGATGCCTTCAAAGGCATGGTTGCGTTTGAATGTGCCACCGCGCTCGGAAAGGTATTGGAATTCAATCACTTCTTTGCCGGAGCCGTGCAACACGATTTTTTGGATATTGGCCGGCAATTCTTCAAACGGCGTTTTCACATCAAAATCATAATGGGCGGCAAGTGATTGAATCATTTGAAAATAAAACTGATTGCGCTTGTCCCAGCCGTCAATGGCGCCGTCGGCCAACGATAATTCAGGATGCGCTACTACGCGCTGCGGGTCGAAGAAATTATTGCTGCCCAAACCGTCGCAGCTTGGGCAGGCGCCGACCGGATTGTTGAAGGAAAACAAGCGCGGCTCTAATTCTTGCAGGCTGTATGAGCACATCGGGCAGGCAAAACGCGCGGAAAACCAATGTTCTTCGCCGCTGTCCATTTCCAAAGCCAACGCGCGCTCTTCGCCGTGGCGCAGCGCGGTTTCGAAGCTTTCGGCCAAGCGCTGTTTGATGTCGGCTTTCACTTTGACACGGTCGATGACTACGTCGATGTCGTGTTTGATGTTTTTTTCCAGCTTCGGCACTTCATCCAGCGTGTACACTTCGCCATCGACGCGCACACGCGCAAAGCCATGCGCCTGCAAATCGGCAAAAAAATCGACGAATTCGCCTTTGCGGCCGCGTACCGCCGGTGCCAGAATCATCATGCGCGTATCTTCCGGCAAACCCAACACATGATCGACCATTTGTGACACGGTTTGGCTCGATAAAGGCAGGTTATGCTCGGGCAATAAGGCGTGCCGATACGCGCATACAGCAGGCGCAGGTAATCGTGGATTTCGGTGACGGTGCCGACGGTAGAGCGCGGGTTGTGGCTGGTGGATTTCTGTTCGATGGAAATGGCGGGTGACAAACCCTCAATCAAATCGACATCGGGCTTATCCATCATCTGCAAAAACTGGCGCGCATAGGCGGAAAGGCTTTCCACATAGCGGCGCTGGCCTTCGGCATAAAGGGT
Source organism: Neisseria weixii (assembly GCF_002327085.1). Lineage (GTDB taxonomy): Bacteria > Pseudomonadota > Gammaproteobacteria > Burkholderiales > Neisseriaceae > Neisseria > Neisseria weixii. The sequence goes on from NZ_CP023429.1 coordinate 790,705, forward strand.
GTCGAAAGCCAGGCTCGATTTGCCGCTGCCCGACAAACCGGTTACTACCACCAATTTATGGCGCGGAATATCCAAATCGATGTTTTTCAAATTATGCGTGCGTGCGCCGCGGATGCGGATGGTGTCGTTGTCGGAAGCGTTTTTGTGATGATGGTTGCACATAGTGTTTAGGCCGTCTGAAAATAAAATCGAGAATAGGATATTGTAGCACTTTTCGTCAGTTCAACTGATGATGTGCAGTGTCGATTTTTTCAGACGGCCCGACTATTTACGCCGATAATCCGTTATAATCCCCCAAACCCTACGAATAAAGGAATCCGCATGAACAAACCTTCTTATCCGCATCCGATTATTGCCCGCGAAGGCTGGCCGTTTATCGCCATCGGTTTTATCGCCAGCGTGTTGGTGACGGCTGTCAACGGCTGGTTGTCGCTGCCGTTTTGGCTGTTTACTATTTTTGCGTTGCAGTTTTTCCGTGATCCGGCACGCTACATTCCGCAAGATGCGGATGCGGTGTTGAGTCCGGTTGACGGCCGTGTGGTGGTGGTTGAGCGCGCGCAAGACCCATACCGCAAAACCGAAGCCCTGAAAATCAGCATTTTTATGAACGTATTCAACGTGCATTCGCAAAAATCACCGGTGGACGGCACGGTTGAGGCAGTCGAATACAACCGCGGCAAATTCCTGAATGCGGATTTGGACAAAGCCAGCACCGAAAACGAGCGCAATGCCGTGTTGGTGACCACCGCTACCGGCCGGGAAATTACCTTTGTGCAGGTGGCCGGTTTGGTGGCGCGCCGCATTTTGTGTTATACCCAAGTCGGCCGCAAATTGAGCCGCGGCGAGCGCTACGGCTTTATCCGCTTCGGATCGCGCGTCGATGTTTACCTGCCTTTGGATGCTAAAGCCGAAGTGGCGATTGGCGACAAAGTGACCGGCGTGAGCACCATCTTGGCACGGTTGCCGTTGAAATCACCGGAGGCTAAACCGTTTGACGATGCGCCGGTGAATGCGGGAAATGCAGCGCTGCAAACAGTGGCGACAACTGCCCCGCAATCTGCCGAGCCGGTGACTGCTTCGGAAAACACCGCCGAAGTCAGCCAAGCAGCGATTGAAGAAGCGGCGGACAAAGTGCGCGAAGCGGCGGCTAAGGCTGTTGAATCTTAACCGCAGCAAATCATCAAAAGGTTTTCAGACGGCTGTCTGAAAACCTTTTTTTATGCATGAAACAAGCGCATGCTTGGCGTGTTTGACGTAGAATAGGATTTTTGATTTAGGCTGAGATTTTTAAGGTTCAGCCGATAACGAATAACCTTAAAGTAGTCGTCACTCCCGCGCAGGCGGAATCCAGTTTAGGCTTTAAGAAACCTATTTTATTCAATAGCTTGTTGTTAAAAACGGATTCCCGCCTGCGTAGGAATGACGTCGTTTTCGTATGTCGGCTGTTCAACATTTTTATAAAATCCCAGGCCGTCTGAAAAAGGAAATATCTTGAGTAAAGCCCGTTTGTTTCCCGTTGATAAATCTTTGGAAAAACCTGAGCGCGTGATGTTGGTCGGGGTGATGTTGAGTGCGGATTATTCCGGTGTCAATGAGTTGCGCGAGCAATCTTTTCAGACGGCCTTGGAAGAAGCCGCTGATTTGGTGCAGGCGGCCGGTGGTGATTTGGTACAGATAGAAACCGCCAAGCGCGATAAGGCGCATGCGGCGTTGTTTGCCGGCACGGGCAAAACCGATGAGCTGGCCGCCGCAGTCAAGCAGCATGATGTGGATTTGGTGGTGTTTAACCACGAGCTGACACCGACACAAGAGCGCAATTTGGAAAAAGAACTGCAATGCCGTGTGCTCGACCGCGTGGGTCTGATTTTGGCCATTTTTGCCAAACGCGCGCAATCGCAAGAAGGTAAATTGCAGGTGGAATTGGCGCAGTTGTCGCATTTGAGCGGCCGATTGGTGCGCGGTTACGGCCACATGCAGAGCCAAAAAGGCGGTATCGGTTTGAAAGGTCCGGGGGAAACGCAATTGGAAACAGACCGCCGCTTGATCAACCAAAAAATCACCGCGTTGAAAAAACAATTGCAAAGCGTGCGCAAGCAGCGTGCCACACGCCGCAAATCGCGTGAATCAGGCCGTCTGAAAACCTTTGCCATTGTCGGCTACACCAATGCCGGAAAATCCAGTTTGTTCAACCGCTTAACCAAGGCCGATGTATTGGCGAAAGACCAATTGTTCGCCACGCTCGACACCACTGCGCGCCGCCTGTTTCTGTCGAATGAAGCCAGTGTGATTCTTACTGATACGGTCGGCTTTGTGCGTGATTTGCCGCATAAATTGGTGTCGGCTTTTTCGGCGACCTTGGAAGAAACCGCGCTGGCTGATGTATTGCTGCATGTGGTGGACGCATCCAATCCGGATTTTCAACGTCAAATTGATGATGTGAACGAAGTGTTGCAGGAAATTAAGGCGCATGAAGTCCCACAATTGGTGGTGTATAACAAAATAGATTTGTTGCCCAAAGGCGAGCGCGAAGCCGGTGTGTTGCGCGATCACCGCGGCAAAGCGGTAGCGGTGAATATCTCGGTAGAGAAAAGTTTGGGTTTGGATGCCTTGCGCGAAGCGATGGTTGAATATGCATTGACAGACAGGCCGTCTGAAGCCAAAGGTAAATCAGGGAGCGTTTACCAATGAAATTCAGACGGCCGGAAGAAGGCAGTCAAATTGTATGCAGGTGCAGTAATTTGATAGGGGAAATTCGGATTAGCGGGCAGTAATCTGCTTCACATTTACGTGCTTCTTGGATTTTTTTTGAAGGTTCTCATACAAGATCCAAACGGCCAAGCTGAGGTAAACAGTGCTGGATAAGATGCCGATAACGGCAAAGATGGGCATAAGGCGATCAATCATGATAATTCCAAGTGAGTTAATTAGGTATTTTTCGTCAATGTGTATTTTGTTGCGCAGATGATTCTGCTTTGTTGTTTTCCGTCTTATGCGGAATATGGGAGTAGCATGCGATTTTAATTTTCGCAGGTCAATTGAAAATGTATTAAAATTTTAAAAAAAGTTCCATTTTTACATTCGGATAATCGGAATAATTTCCAGATAAAAGGTAAATTAATTGACCGTTTATTTTTGGATAAAAAGTTAATATTATGAAAAATATAAATAAAATATTATTTAAAAATATTTTCATTTTATTTTGAATAAATAGGCTGTCTGAAAGTAACGTGTGCAATAATGAAACACAAGTTTTAGATACAAAATACTAAGTATAAACTCTATAAGGCATGATTGTTGTGTGCTAATGCAATAATCGCAATTTACTATCATGAAGAAAAACTGTTTCCACTGCGGACTCGAAATCCCCGGGCATATTCATTTACCCGTAATTTACGACAATGAAGAGCGTGAAACATGCTGTATGGGTTGTCAGGCGGTGGCGCAAAGCATCATTGATGCCGGTTTGGGCAACTACTACAAACAGCGAACCGCCGATGCGGAAAAGGCTGCTTTACCCGAGCAGGATATTTTGTCGCAACTCAAGCTCTATGATTTGCCCGAGGTGCAGGCTGAATTTGTTGAAGTGGGTGAGGGTGATGAGCGCGAAGCGGTGTTGATGCTGGGCGGCATTACTTGTGCGGCCTGTGTGTGGCTGATTGAGCAGCAATTGTTGCGTCTGCCCGGGGTGAAACGCGTGGATTTGAATTACAGCACCCACCGCGCACGTGTATCGTGGAATAACGGCCAGGTGGCGCTTTCTGATATTTTATTGCGTGTGCAGTCAACCGGGTATACCGTGTCGCCTTATGATGCGCGAAAGGTGGAAGAGTCGGCCAATAAAAAGCGCAAGCAATTTATCGTGCGCTTGGCGGTGGCCGGTATGTGTGCCATGCAAACCATGATGTTTGCCCTGCCGACCTATCTCTACGGTAACGACATCGAACCGCTTTATCTGCAGGTTCTGCATTGGGGCAGCTTTTTGATGGTATTGCCGGTGGTGTTTTATTGCGCCGTACCGTTTTATAAAGGTGCGTGGCGCGATTTTAAAAACCGTCGTGCCGGTATGGATACGCCGATTGCGATTGCGGTGTTGATGACGTTTGCCGCCGGTATTTACAGCATGATGCAAAACACCAGTGAGGGCATGTATTTCGAGTCGATTGCCATGCTGATGTTTTTCCTGATCGGCGGCCGTTTTATGGAACAAATCGCGCGGCGCAAAGCCGGTGATGCAGCCGAGCGCTTGGTGAAGCTCGTGCCCGCGTTTTGCCATCGCCTGAAAGATTATCCCAATAGTGATGAAACCGAAGAAGCTGTAGTCGCCAAATTGCAGCGCGGCGAGATGATTGTGGTGAAACCGGGCGAAGTGATTCCGGTTGACGGTACAGTCTTATCGGGCGAGAGCGAAGTCAACGAAGCCATGCTCACCGGCGAGAGCCTGCCTGTGTCCAAGTGTGTTGGCGATCAAGTGATTGCCGGTACGCTTAACGCCGCCAGCCCGCTCATTATCCGCACTGACACAATAGGCAGTGAAACGCGCTTGTCGCATATTGTGAAATTGCTCGACCGCGCCTTGGCACAAAAGCCGCGTGTGGCCGAATTGGCCGAAAAATACGCATCTAATTTTGTTGCTGCCGAGTTGATTTTGGCGGTGCCGGTGTTTATCGGCTGGGCCTTATACGCCGACGTGCAAACCGCCTTGTGGATTACTGTGGCGCTGTTGGTGATTACCTGCCCGTGTGCCTTATCGCTCTCCACCCCGACCGCGCTGGCCGCTTCCACCGGTTCGCTCGCCAAAGACGGCGTGTTGGTTGGCGGCAAAAACGCCCTGGAAGCCTTGGGGCAGATTGATGATTTGGTGTTCGACAAAACCGGCACACTCACGCGCGGTGAATTATCCGTCAGCCGCATTATCGCTTTAGGCCGTCTGAACAATGAAGACGGATTAGCCATCGCACAAGCCTTGGAGCAGCAATCCGAACATCCGATTGCGCGTGCCATTTTGAATCACGCCTCCGATCAAACCTTTTCAGGCAGCCTGATTGCCGGCCAACGGGTAAACCGTGTCGGCCACGGGTGAGTGCGCAAATTATCTTTGGCGGACAAACGCAAATCTGGGCATTGGGGCGGGCAGGGTTTGTCGCCGAAATTGCCGGCGCGTTGCCCGAAGCCGCTCAAATCGCCCACAACGGCAGCATGGTGTTTCTCGGCAACCAAAGCGGCTTTCAGACGGCCTTTTTACTGCAGGACGAAATCAAGGCCGGCACAGCGGAAATGTTGGCCGATTTGAAAGCCAAAGGCATCCGCCTGCACTTATTGAGCGGCGACAGGGAAGCCGCCGTCGCACATGTTGCCCAAACCTTGTCTTTGGATGACTATCAGGCCGAAGCCACGCCCGAAGATAAGTTGGGCTATGTCGAATCGCTGCAAAAACAAGGCCGCAAAGTGTTGATGGTGGGGGACGGCATCAATGATGCGCCTGTGTTGGCGCAGGCCGATGTGTCTGTGGCCGTGGCCGGTGGTGCCGATGTGGCGCGTGATGGGGCCGATGTGGTATTGCTCAACGACGATATGCGCATCATCCCGCAGATGCTCGACCAAGCCCGCCGCACACACCAAATCATTCAGCAAAACCTGACTTGGGCAACCGCTTACAACCTGATTGCTGTGCCGCTGGCCGTGTTGGGCTATGTCAAACCATGGATTGCCGCGCTGGGCATGAGCTTGAGTTCGCTGCTGGTGCTGGGTAATGCGATGAGATTGTTGAAACGTAAGTGATTGTTGTAGCTTGGTGGGGAACGGAAGGCCGTCTGAAATTTTTCAGACGGCCTGAGATCTTTGCAAAGCCCTAAATTTGAGTGCGGTTCAAAGTTGCCGCAGCACAGAAAGCGAAGAACCTATCATAAAGATAGGCAAACTTTCGAGCAGCACACAACGAAGAAATGTGCCAAAAATAGGGATTTTGCAAAAGCCTCGGCCTTTGCCTGTTTGTGGTTGTGCAGACTGCCTGAATCTGACGCATGAGTTGCGAAAATATTTCAATAAATCTTGAATAATGGAAATGACAGGATTACAATGCCGCGCATGGATACTTTACACGCAAGCAAACTGTTTGAAAGCCTCTCGTCTCCCGTCCGCCTGGCGGTTTTCCAGCAATTGGCCGCCGCAGGCAGCAAAGGTATGGTGGCGGGAGATCTGGCCAAGCACCTGAATCTCGCTCCGAACAATTTGTCTTTCCATTTGAAAACCTTGCATCATGCAGGTTTGGTTTGCGCAAAACAGGAAGGGCGGTTTGTCCGATACTTTGCGCAATTGGATTTGATGATGGCCTTAACCGGATTTCTCACTCAAAACTGCTGTGCAGAAACGGGAGAATGCTGCCGCTGACGCCGTATGCGTTTTCAGACGGCCCGAGCCCGCGATTTTGCCTGAAAAATTTTTAGCCGGATATTTCTATATTCCTTGAACTGTTGAGATTTTAATATGCACGTAACCATCTACCACAACCCAAACTGTGGTACTTCGCGCAATGTGCTGGCCTTAATCTGCCATTTGGGCATCGAGCCGCAGATTATCGAATATCTGCAAACCCCGCCCGACGAAGCCACGCTGCGCGGTCTGCTGCATGCCATGAATTTTACGCCGCGCGATTTGCTGCGCACCAACGTGCCGCCTTATGCGGCTTTGGGGTTGGGCAATCCCGCTTGGGACGACGACGGGCTGATTACCGCCATGTTGCGCGAACCATTGCTTACCAACCGCCCGATTGTGGTGACGGAAAAAGGCACGAAACTATGCAGGCCGTCTGAAACGTTTCTGGACATTGCGCCCGTGTCGCTGCGCGAGCCGTTTATTAAGGAAGACGGCGGTGTGATTGAGCCGCCAACGGCATACTGATGCCGTCTGAAATGTTTCAGACGGCCCGGTTTTCGATTTTTATCATTAAAACAAGGTATCAAAATGGGTATTTTCGAACGTTTCCTAACGGTTTGGGTGGCTTTGGCGATTGTTGCAGGCGTGGCTTTGGGGGCGGCATTTCCGAACGCGTTCCAATGGGTGGCGCGGATGGAAGTGGCGCATGTGAATGTGCCGGTGGCGGTACTGATTTGGCTGATGATTTACCCGATGATGGTGCAGATTGACTGGTCTGCCGTGAAAGACGTGGGCAGGAAGCCGCAGGGGCTGGCAATGACGGTGGTCATCAACTGGCTGGTCAAACCGTTTACGATGGCGGCGGTCGGCTGGCTGTTTTTCCGCGTGTTTTTCGCCGATTGGGTAGATGTGCAATCCGCACAGGAATACATCGCCGGCATGATATTGCTGGGCGTGGCGCCGTGTACCGCGATGGTGTTTGTGTGGTCGCAGCTGGTGAAGGGTGACCCGAATTACACGCTGGTGCAGGTGTCGGTGAACGACATCATCATGATTTTCGCCTTTGCGCCGATTGCGGGCGTGCTGCTGGATGTGAGCGATATTGAGATTCCGTGGAATACGCTGCTGCTCAGCATGGTGCTGTATGTGCTGTTGCCGCTGCTGGCGGGTTGGCTCACGCGCAGGCATCTGCTCCGGGCGGGCAAACCGACGACAGCCTTTGCAGGCCGTCTGAAACCGTTTTCCGTTGCCGGGCTGATTTTGACTGTGGTGCTGCTGTTTGCCTTTCAAGCGCACACCATTCTGGTCAAGCCTGCCGTGATTGTGCTCATTGCCATACCGCTTTTGGTGCAGACCTACGGCATTTTCTTTTTGGGACGGATTATGGCCAAACGCCTGAACCTGCCGCATGAAATCGCCGCGCCTGCCTGCTTAATCGGCACGAGCAACTTTTTCGAGCTGGCTGTGGCCGTGGCGATTTCGCTGTTCGGGCTGAACTCGGGCGCGGCGCTGGCCACGGTGGTCGGCGTACTGGTGGAAGTGCCGGTGATGCTGTCGCTGGTATGGTGGATTAACCGTCAGGCCGCTTGAGCAAGATAACGGATGCCGTCTGAAAACGTTTCAGACGGCCTTAATCGTCAGAAAATACCTCTGAAACCTGTCAGGCAATTTGCAGGACGGGTGTCAACCCGTCACGTTTCGGAGAGCATCCAACGTCAGGTTTGCATCCGCCCTGCGGATTGGTTTGAAAATATGCCTAAAACAAAAAAAGCCGTCTGAAATTTTTCAGACGGCTTTTGCTTTTCTATTTTAGAAATAGCCTGCTTTCTTACGTTCTTCCATCGCGGCTTCTGAAACGCGGTCGTCCATGCGGGTGGCGCTGCGCTCGGAAATGGTGGCGGAAGCGGTTTCGGCGATGATGTCTTCCGGTGTGGCGGCGGTGCTGGCGACAGGGGCGGTGCAGGAAATGTCGCCGACAGTGCGGAAGCGTACGTCACGAATCACGGATACATCGCCGTCTCGTTTCGGTGTGAGCGGGGTGACCGGAATCAGCAGGCCGTCGCGCTCGACCACTTCGCGTTTGTGGGTGTAGTAAATCGGCGGCAGGGCGAGTTTTTCGCGTGCGATGTATTGCCAGATGTCGAGTTCCGTCCAGTTGGAAATGGGGAACACGCGCATGTTTTCGCCTTGGAACAGGCGGGTATTGTAAAGCGACCACAATTCAGGGCGCTGGTTTTTCGGATCCCATTGGCCGAATTCGTCGCGGAACGAGAAAATGCGCTCTTTTGCGCGCGCTTTCTCTTCATCGCGGCGCGCACCGCCCATCAGCGCATCAAAACCTTGTTCTTCAATGGTTTCCACCAAGGTAACCGCTTGTGCGGCGTTGCGTGAATCGGTTTCGCGGCGCAATATGACCGTGCCTTTACGGATGGATTCTTCCACGCTGCCCACCACCAACTGCACGCCTGTGCGCGCGACGGTTTCATCGCGAAACTGAATCACTTCGGGATAATTGTGGCCGGTATCGACGTGCAGCAGTTTGAACGGCAATTTCAGCGGGCGGCCTTCGATTTGAAACGCCTTAACCGCCAGCGACAGCAACACAACGGAATCCTTGCCGCCGGAAAACAGCAACGCCGGATTCTTCGCCTCGGTGATGACTTCGCGGATGATGTGGACGGATTCGGCTTCAAGCCAGCCGAGGTGGTGGTTTTGGATAGACATGCGGTTTCTCTTTTGTGGAATGCTCGATAGCGCATACTTTAAACAGGCCGTCTGAAAAAGGGAAAGAATGGTTTGTTTGATAGAAAGATGATTTTGTTATATTGCTGAAGGGGGGCATTGCATTGCACCTTTGGCATGGGCTTAAACACAAAAAAGCCGTCTGAAAACATGATTTTCAGACGGCCTTTGTTCAGCCCGAATCTTACAAATAAACAATCTCGCCCGTGCGGCCTTTGCTTTCTTCGCTTGCCCACCAAACGAATTGCGGCAACACGTCTTCATAGGTTTTGCGTTCGCTTTGTGCTTCGCCGGGGTGGGATTTGATGCGTTGCGGCGAGTTAATCGCACCCGGTACCAAGATATTGGCGCGCAGGTTGGGGAAGCGTTCCCATTCGTCGGCGATGACTTTGCCCAAGTAGTTGAGCGCGGCTTTGGAGGCGCCGAAGCCGCCCCAGTAGGCTTGCGGGGTTTCGCTGTGGCTTTCGCTGACGAAGATGACGGAGGCATCAGGCGATTCTTTCAGCAGCGGCGCAAACGCACGGGTCAGACCCATCGGTGCAATGGTGTTGATGCGGAATTGTTTGATCCAGTCGGACACGGTTTGGAAATCCAATGGCGACAGGGCGTTGAAATAGCTGGCGCAATGCACGATGCCGTCGAGTTTGCCTTGGGTGGCTTCGGTGATGGTGGCGGCCAGTTGGTCGAATTCTTTTTCTTCGGCAGTCAAGAGGTCGAAACAGATGGCGAAGGGCTCGGGGTAGCCGGCTTCGACAATCGCGTCATACACTTTTTCCATGCGCTTTTGGTGGCGCGCAATCAGAATCACGGTCGCGCCGGCGGCGGCGTAGGCTTTGGCCACGTGTTCGCCCAAACCTTGCGATGCGCCGGTGACGATGATGGTTTTGTTTTGCAGAGTGGACATGGGGTTTCCTTAATCGCTGTCTTAAGGCCGTCTGAAAAGTGATTTGTTCAGACGGCCTTTTAAAGAATGTTAACAGTGTATTGCAGTTTGCTAACGATTACAATATGCAAAGCTTGCCAAGTTTGGATTCGGCGCGTTGATAAGCAGGATGGGTTTCAATCCGTTGCACATAGGCCGCAATATTCGGCAAATCCAGCGCGCTGCGTGCGAGGGCGGCCTGCAGCGGAAAGCTCATCATCACGTCCGCCGCCGTGAGCGTGTCGCCCAAGAGCCAAGTTTGGTTTTTCAGACGGCCTTCGATAAAGCCCAAATGCAGTTTGAGTTGCGGATGAAGGAAGCTTTCCTTTACGCCGCCGGTGATTTTGCGCGCAATCGGCCGGGCAAAAAAAGGCATCGGTTTTTCATCAATCTTACGGAACACGAGCGACATCACCAAAAGCGGCATCAGCGAGCCTTCGGCATAGTGCAGCCAAAACAGGTAGTCGGGGTAGGATGCGCTGTCTGTTGCCGGCTTGAGCGTCGAATCTTTACCGTAACGGCCAATGAGATATTCCACGATTGCACCGCTTTCGGGCAGCGTCAAATCACCGTCTTGCAACAGCGGCGATTTGCCCAAAGGATGGATTTGGCGCAGGCTTTCCGGCGCAAGCTTGGTGGTTTCGTCGCGCGCAACGACATTGGCCTGATAATCGAGATTAAGCAATTCGAGCAGCCAAGCGATGCGGTAGGCACGCGATTGGGTGAGGGCGTGAAGGGTAATCATGGGTGTCCTTTCAGACGGCATGGAGTCAAAATTAAAAATGTTTCAATGCAAAGTGTTTGGTCGAAGGCAATCAAATATTTGCTCTGCGGAAAAAGAGCCTATCGGAAAAACCGTCATCAAAACGGCCGCTGTCCGCCCACTCGTGTAAACACAAATCTGCCGCGGCTGCACCTGATTGAACCGCCGCTTCCAGCGTCGCCGGGTAGCGCGGGTGCAGGTAGTCGCCGCAAGGGTAGATTTTGCGGTGGTGCAGCCAAGCCAAATCAGGAAGGCGGCGGCTGGCTGTGGCGGCGACTGTGGCGCGTTTTTCTGTAATCACACGGTAGGCGGCCGGCTCGCCGATATCGGGGCAGACGCGTTTGATATCGGCATGGATTTTGGCCGCCCATTCATCTGCCTTCGCTGCGCCAACATGGTCGGATACGCTTACCACAGCGGCGACTTCCTGAGGCGGCAAACCGAGCGCACCGCGAGAAACCAGCCATTGAGCCGTACCTTGGGCAAACCCCGTCATCGCCGCAGGCAGCTTGAGCGGTTCGTTATAGCGCAGATACACGGTGGTAATCGGGCAATATTCGATATTTTGGTAGGCCGTCTGAATATAATCCGGCGTTTCAGACGGCATCAAAACCGCGGCATGATAAGGCGCCACGGCCAATACCGCCGCATCAAACGCCTCGCCGTCGACCGATACTTGGCCACCGGGTAAGGTGGTCAAACGCGGCACGCGCGTTTCCATTTGAATGTGCGCGCCGTGTCCGCGCAGGAAGGCCAAAGCAGGCTCGGCAATGATGTTGCCCAAATCCGTTTTCGGCAGCAGATAATCGCTGCCGGCCTTATCCGCCCACACGCCGTCTGAAAGCACGTTACACAAAATATTCAAGCTCGCCTTGTCCAGCGGTGTATTGAGCGCGCCCCATACCAATGGCTGCCAAAACTGGGCAATCAATTTGCGCGGCGTATTGCGTTGATTCAGCCATGCCCCGACGCCGGTGTCGGGCAGACTTGATCGGTGGCGGTCCTGTAGCGCGCGCATATCGCGTAATAATTTGACTTTATGAGCAAACGAAAGATTTTTGCCGCGCAGTAAACCAAACAAAATATGCCAAGGCGCAGGCAAAGCGGCCGTCTGAAAGCGCAAACCATCATGTAAATACCATTGCATTGGCAGCCGCACAAATGCATCCTGCTCGCGCACACCGATTTGCTTCATTAAAGCCAACACACCGTGGTACGCGCCGATCATGATGTGCTGGCCGTTGTCCAAAAACGAAAACCCGCCCTTGTCACCGCCAAACGAACGCGCCCGCCCGCCCGCCAGTTTGCCCGCTTCAAACAGCGTAACATCCGCACGTTGTACGAGTTTAACCGCTGCCGACAAACCGGCCCATCCGGCGCCGATGACAGCAATTTTGGGTTTGGATTGTTGATTAGGGAACATGGCTTTTCTTTTTTGATTGGGGGTTGGAGAAAGGTTTCAGACGCCTAAAGATTCGGTACCATGGGATTATAGCAATGATTGGCGGGGTGGCGTGTTGCGGGGGCTTTAGTTTGTATGATATTTAGAGAGAAGTTGTGAGTTATTGGCTGTTATAAAGCTTTCTTATTTATTAAGCTTTCTTAATGGCCTCTGGATGTCTATATATAAATGTTACAGGTTGCTTGTGCAAATATCATTTTTATTTTAAGTAGGGATTCACTCATTTTAAATTGGTGTGATAGCGGAGTATCTAGTGAGATATAAATCATAAAAATGTAATATATTTTGAATATGCAACTTCTATAAAAATATTATATAAGGTTGTTTTTTTAGCGTGTGCAATGTTTAAAAAGCAGAATCTCATGACTCTGCTTTTTTTTAATTTATCGTACCAGCTATTTTAGGTAGTGCTGTGAACGTGGACCATATAAAATACCATTGGTTTTCTGGGGAGAGAGGAGCTGAACGCCAGCTGCTTGCGCCATATCATAACCTTTATCGCCCAAAGTCCCTACGACTTGGTCAATAACCGCGCCTAACAATGCGCCCAACAAACCGTTATTGCCTTTTTGTCCGGCATCGGATGAAATTACTTGCCCACTCCATAACTCTTTACCGTTACGCGCATCAACCAATTTAGCATCAGCAGAGACGGTCGTTACGCTTTGCAAAACCTGATAGCGTGTACCGTAATCTTTAACAGTGATATATAAAACGGCATCATTACCAAAAATCGCATGTAGTTTATCCAGCTTCACTTCATGAATATCCGCCGGATTAGTTAGGCCGTTTTGTTTAAAGGTTTCGGCAGCCACTGCAACAGGGAAAACGTAATAACCGGCTTCAGATAGCGGCATGGTTGTGGCCGTCAACATTCCCCAAGTGGCTTTAACTTCAGGAGTCTCGTTTAACGGCGGCAATACCAAAATCGATTTCGGACGACTTTCTTTAAATGCGGTATAGTCAAACGGTGCAGGCTGATGGGTTTGGCAGGCACTCAAAGCCAAGCTGGCCGCCAAAGGCAGTAAAAGTTTAGACCACTTCATTTTTTGCCCCCTTGAGTTTTATTTTTTAACAGAAAATCCATAAACACCGAAGATTCGGGGAAAAGCTGTTTCTCTGTTTCAAACCGTTGACGTGCTGCCTCGTTTTGTCCGGCCTCAATCAGCAATAAGCCCATGTGGGCGTGAGCACCCGGAGCAGCTGCCATTTGTTTGCGGTCTGCTTCAGTAAAATATTTATCCATTTTACTGATTTGCTCACCGGGAGAAGCATCATTTTTTAGGTGTTCATAAACAGTAGGACTGTAATCTTTCCAATAATACATCTGTTTCGGTGCAGAGCCGCAGGCTGCTAGCCATAGCGCAGCAACCAAAGGCAGCATACAAGTTATCCCTTTTTTCATACCTTCCCCTTCTTAGCGGTTAGGCTGCCATGCGCCGCTGTCTATAGCCTGAGTTAGATTATTGACCGCTTCGCGGATAGCTAAATCCAATACTTTACCGTTTAAGGTCGCATCATAGCCTGATGTACCGCCGAAACCGATAATCTCACGATTAGATAGAGAATATTCTCCTGCTCCTTGGGTGGAGTAAACCACTTCAGAAGTAGCTACATCAACAATATTCAATGCCACTTTCGCATAAGCAATTTGAGATTTACCGCGACCCAAAATACCGAATAGCTGATGATCGCCCACATCTTTACGGCCAAATTCGGTAACATCGCCGGTAATTACATAAGTGGCACCTTTCAAATTTTGAGCTTTACCAGAGATGCCTGATTCCTGTTTCAATGCACTCAAATTGGTACGGTTCAATACATTGAAACGGTTGGTTTGCTGTAAATGTGTTGCCAAAATAGTTTTGGCTTGGCTACCCAAGCGGTCTTCCCCATCAGAGAAGACACCTTTTTGGAAGCTTGATCGGTTGTCAAAGCTGCCAATAGAAATCGGGGTGCGGATACCGTTGTATTGGGTATTGTAGGTAGCGACTTTGGCTACTTCCACACTACGCGATGATTCGGTTGCGCAAGCGGCCAGTAATCCGATAACCGCTGTGCACAAAAGAGTAGTTTTTAGTGGGAATGACATATAGCTTCTCCTGTTTTGATAAAAAATCACATTCAAGCTTGGTATTCTATGAGAAAGTACTGCTAATTTTCAAGGTGTAATTGGCATATTTTATAGGTGTAAGCTTATGGGGAATCTGAATATTAAGGACTGGGGATGATTCATTTATTTTAGTATCTTCGTATGTGTTTTGCAGATTTGAGTCATCTCTCATCAATCCCAAATTTCTACAATTCTCGTTGAGTGACTAATCCAATCTACTCAAATCTCGAAACCAAACTCAAACCTTAAACCCAAATACCCAAGTTTTCAGCGCAATCCGTTTCTTTCTCGGTGAAGGAATGGCGATTTTGTATTTCAACACATTCTGCGCACCATCGCGTTCGATTTCGTTTAATAAGGCATAATAAATCGCGGCCATCACCAAGCCGACTTTTTGGTTTTTTTTGTCGGCGGCGGGCAACAGCGCGAGTGCTTGGCGGTAGGTGTCGCGCGCGCGTTGGATTTGGAAGCCCATCAGTTCGGTAAATTCGGGCGTGGGCTGATATTGCATGATGGTGGCGGCGGGGATGTTGAAGCGTTGTAGGTCTTCCATCGGCAGGTAGATGCGGCCGTTGCGCGCGTCTTCGCCGACATCGCGGATGATGTTGGTCAGTTGCAGTGCCAAGCCCATTTTGTCGGCGTAATCAAGGGTTCGTGGGTTGGTGAAGCCTAAAATGCGCGCAATCAGGCAGCCGACCACACCGGCGGCGCGGCGGCAATAGAGCTTGAGTTCGTCAAACGTGGCGTAGCGTGCTTGATCTAAATCCATCTGCATGCCGTCGATGAGTTCGACCAATTCGCTTTGCGGCAGATTAAAGGTGCGGGCCACGGGCTGTAGAGCTTGGTTGACGGGGTGCTCGGGCAGGCCGTCTGAAAAGGCGCGTGCCAAGTCGATGCGCCACCAATTGAGCGCGGTTTGGGCGGTATTTTTGTCGCTGCAATCATCGACCACGTCGTCGAGTTCACGGCAAAAGGCATATAACACCGTCATTGCATCGCGCTGGTGTTCGGGTAGGAATTTGAAGCCCGATAAAAAGCTGGAGCCGCTTTCGGCGGCTTTTTGGCGGCAGTATTCGATGGGTGGCACGGCGTGTCCTGTGAGTTGGTATGGTTATGGTGATGGATTGTATAGCGATTTGGGGTTGAACTGAAGGCCGTCTGAAAAAATTGTGTTTTTCAGACGGCCTTTGATATGGGATAGGGCTGTAAATCTCATTGAGATTGGCTATTATTCCCGACTAAACCACTCAACTATCGGCGTCAAATCTGTTAAAATACGGCCGATGACACAATAAAACCAAAAGGCACACCAATCATGGCACTTTTGCAAATTTCCGAACCCGGCATGTCTGCCGCACCACATCAACACCGTTTGGCCGTCGGCATTGATCTTGGCACCACCAACAGTCTGGTCGCTACCGTGCGCAGCGGCAGCGCTGTTTGCCTATCTGACGAGCGCGGCCGAAAAACCTTTCCTTCCGTCGTGCGCTATTGCGAAGACGGCCGCGTGGAAGCCGGCGCGGATGCCCTGAAAGCGCAAAAAATCGATCCGATTAATACCATCAGTTCGGTCAAGCGTTTAATCGGCCGCACTTTGGCGGACTTATCGAAAGAAACGCATTACCTGCCTTACCGCTTCGGTAACAACGAACGCGTGATTGAATTGAACACGCGGCAGGGCGCGAAAACGCCGATTGAAGTGTCGGCGGAAATTTTGAAAGCGTTGAAGGCGCGCGCCGAAGAGAGCTTGGGCGGTGATTTGGTGGGCGCGGTGATTACCGTGCCGGCGTATTTTGACGATGCGCAACGCCAAGCTACTAAAGATGCAGCGCGTTTGGCCGGATTGAACGTGTTGCGTCTGCTTAACGAGCCGACTGCAGCGGCGATTGCCTATGGTTTGGATAACGGCTCGGAAGGCACGTTCGTGGTGTACGATTTGGGCGGCGGTACCTTTGACGTGTCGGTGTTGCAGTTGACCCAAGGTTTGTTCCAAGTGAAGGCCACGGGCGGTAATTCGGCGTTGGGCGGTGATGATTTCGACCATCGTGTGTTCTGCCATATTTTGGAACGTGCCGACTTGTCGAAACTCAGTGAGCAAGACAGCCAATTATTACTGGCCTTGACCCGCGAAGCCAAAGAAACCTTGACCACCGAAACCAGCACGACCGTGCAGGCCACGCTTTCAGACGGCCATAAGGTTGATGTGACCATTACGTGCCAAGAATTTCATCAATTGACACAGCATTTGGTGCAAAAAACCATCGAGCCGGTAAAGCAGGCATTGAAAGATGCGGGTGTGACCAAGGCCGATATCAAGGGCGTAATTATGGTGGGCGGTTCGACCCGCATGCTGCATGTTCAGCAGGCGGTGGCGGCCTTTTTCGGCCAAACGCCTTTGAATAATCTGAATCCTGATGAAGTGGTGGCACTGGGTGCGGCGGTGCAGGCCAATGTGTTGGCCGGCAATAAAACCGACGGCGAATGGCTGCTGCTTGATGTCACGCCTTTGTCGCTGGGCTTGGAAACTTACGGCGGCCTGGCGGAAAAAATTATTCCGCGCAACAGCACTTTGCCGGTGGCGCGCGCGCAAGAGTTCACCACGTTTAAAGACGGCCAAACCGCGATGACGATTCATGTGGTGCAGGGCGAACGCGAGCTGGTATCCGATTGCCGCAGCTTGGCCAAATTCACTTTGCGCGGCATTCCGCCGATGGTGGCCGGTGCGGCGCGGATTCGGGTGACTTTCCAAGTGGATGCGGATGGTCTGCTGTCGGTATCGGCGCAAGAGCAAACCACCGGCGTGAGCGCACAAATCGAAGTGAAACCGTCTTACGGTTTGGACGATGGCACCATCACGCAAATGCTGAAAGAAGGCATGAGCAATGCTGCCGACGATAAAGCCGCGCGTGCGCGCGCCGAAGCCACGGTCGAAGCCGAAAGCCTGATGGACGCCATCAAAGCCGCGCTTGAGCTCGACAGCGATTTGCTCGAAGCGGAAGAATTGGCCAAAATCGAAGCCGACATCACTGCCTTGCAAGGCAGTGTAGAAAATGGCCATGCCGATGAGATTCGCACCGCCGTCACCGCGTTGAGCCACAGCACCGACGGTTTTGCCGCCAAACGCATGAACCGCAACATCCAGCGCGCGCTGATGGGGCAGAGCGTGGATAGTATTTAAGCAGCTTCAGACGGCCTTTTGAAATCAAGGCCGTCTGAAAAAAGAAAGTCAATATGGAATCACTAAACCAAGATTTATACCAGCAAATCAGCGCGTTGTGCGATCAAGGCGATGATTTGGCGGATGAAGGCCAGTTTAACGAAGCGGTTAAACAATACAAAGAAGCATGGAAGCTGCTGCCCGAGCCGAAATCGCAATGGGAAGCGGCAACGTGGATTTTGGCTGCGATGGGCGACGCTCATTTTTTGAACGGCAAATACCGCCAGGCCGTCAAGGATTTGACCGAAGCGTTGGCCTACATCAATGCGCTGGATAATCCGTTTATCTATCTGCGCTTGGGGCAAAGCCAATTTGAATTGGGCGAAGAAAAAGCCGCACTCGAAGCCTTACAGACGGCCTATGAATTGGGCGATGAAGAATTGTGGGAAGGAGAAGACGAAAAATACCTGCAATTTTTAGCGGCCAAAGTAGACGGCATTGTGATTCCTTAATAAATATTCAGGCCGTCTGAAAAATAATGAAAGAAAACCATGCGCTTGTGGCACGAATCTTTGATTAGCCAATTGCCGCACCGGCAGCTTTTAGGGCAACACCGCGAATGTGCCGCCTTGCGCGGGCAGGCTGGGCGCGGCCGCATGCGACGGTGGATTATGTGTTTACCCATCCTCCGTATAAGCTTTTTCAGTATCATGTGCTGATTATGCAGGAAATGCACCGGCGCGGTTATCGGCCTGATGAAGCGTGGTTCGACCCGCTGTATCGCGGTAAAACCGAGCCGCCTTATGCCGAGCAATTGTCATTACCTGCCGACAATCCGATTTATCCCGAGCATGATGCGGATTATCTGCGAGAATGCTTGGACAATTTAAAGCAAAAAGGCATCGTGCTGCACATGCCCGACGCAAACCATTGACATCAACGAGAACATAAAAATGCCGAAAATTACCGTATTACCACACGCAACATTGTGCCCTGAAGGCGCGGTTATCGATAACGCACCGGAAGGCAAAACCGTATTGGATGTTTTGTTGGATTACGACATCGAAGTGGATCACGCCTGTGAAAAATCCTGTGCCTGTACCACTTGCCACGTGATTATCCGCAAAGGTTTTGACAGTTTGGAAGAGCCGACTGAAATTGAAGAAGATTTGCTTGACCAGGCATGGGGGTTGGAAGCCGATTCACGTTTGAGCTGCCAAGCGGTGTTGGCCGATGAGGATTTGGTGGTGGAAATCCCGAAATACACCATCAACCATGCGCGCGAAGATCATTAACTGATCAAAAGGCCGTCTGAAACCATTATTTGATTTCAGACGGCCTTGATAATAAAGTGAAACAGTCAAACTTATTTTTGTTTATAGCCGCCAAAGCTGAAACGGGAAACCTTAATGGACGAAGCTTTGGGTAAGCTTGCTTGCGCTGCGGCGTAGTTTTCCGTTTTGGGCCGGGTGTTAATCCGGCTTAAGCTTTTACCGCGTGAGGACACAATACGTGGCGCTTCCGGTTGGGAATAAGCAGAAGATTGTTTGGGCAATTCTGCAAAAGCGTTGTCTGCCGCTTGGATGGAGAGTGTAGATTCATCAGTGGTCAAACCAAAGCCGTCAATCATTTGCTGCACGATCTCTTCGCAATAAGACTGCTCGATGGCGCCTTCTACTTTCACTTTTGCCAGCGACACCGATATTTGGCCGCAGCCGAGCACTTGTTCGGCAATGCGTTGGTACAGATTCCAGCGTTTCAAACGAATCACGGCGGAATTGGCGCTCGCCGCAACCGGCTGCAGGCGCACTTGTCCCCGCATGTTGCCGCAATGAATGTGCAAAGTCACTTGCGTCAGGCCGTGTTGCTCGTCCAGGGTATGGTAGATATGGCGAATGAGCAGAATCAAACGGTCAACGGGGTGCGCTTTGGTAAGATAATCAGGCTCTTGGGGTACCGGGCCGTAAACCAATTTAGACAGTTTGGCATTCAGAGCATTGTTCATCAGCGATTCCTTATTACTGCTGGAAATAGAGTTTAAGAGCCTTTTACGCCGATTTAGTTGCATAGCCAAGTGTAAATTAGGGTATATTATCCATTGCCAACCTGATTTGATCTGGGTGATGGTTTGCCTTATATTAAATGAAATGGTTTCAGACGGCCCAAGCTGCTACACATCGAAAGGACGCACTCATGAAATGGACTGATACCCAACGCATTGCCGAAGAATTGTATGACGCACACGGCGACATCGATCCGAAAACCATCCGCTTCACCCATTTGCGCGAATTGATTATGGCGCTGCCCGAATTTGACGACGATCCGGCACGTTGCGGCGAGCGCATCCTCGAAGCGGTGCAACAGGCTTGGATTGAAGAAGCCGAATAATGGATTTGCCGCTGGGATTGTATGCCCGTGCTGCGCATGGTTTGGGTGGTGTGGCATTGATTGCCAAAGAAGACACGCCGTCTGAAAAGCTTTCAGACGGCGTGTTGGATGAAACAGTGTACCATTTCGCCGATGGCGCGTTATTGCGTTGCAGCATGGAGCAGGATGAAGGCAATTTTGATGTCGAGCCCAATGCCGTCACTTGTTTGCCATGCGAAATCAGCTATCAGGTGTTGGCGCATCCCGAGCATGGCCGCATTAAGCCGGAGCACAAACGCTTTACTGATTCTTGCCGCCATTTGTTTTGGTTGAAAATGCAAAAGCAGGATTAAGATTGGATTTTATAAAGCGCTCAAGGCCGTCTGAAAAAGAAAATCTTTTTCAGACGGCTTTTTTAATATTTATTTGAATTAAAGAATAATTATGAGAAAGTAATTATAACAAATAAACTTATTTATCGATACACGCCTGAAATAGCCAATCCACATCCGCCATTCTCAGCCGATTCCCAACACCTTTAATCCAAGCCCGCTTTTTCTCTATCTGATTCAGATCGGGACTATAGGGCGGAAGCCATAACACGGTATGCCCCTTTTCCTTCAGCAAGGCTTCTGCCTTACCCTTATGAAACGCCGCATTACCCATCACCGCCACACTGTTTTGCGGCAGCTCCGGAATCAAAACCCGCTCCACCCAAGCATCAAATATCCGGCGGTCAATACTGCAATCAAACAGCCCGACGGCAAACAGTTTGCCGTGAAATAACGCTCCAACGGCATTGGTCTGATGATGCCCCTGCCAATCATGAAGCGCATGACAACGCCGGCTTTTTGGCGCATAAGCGTAAGGCCGGTAACAGGATTTTCCGAATTTGCTCCCGTCTGAACAAACAACCGGACGGTTACGGCGGATGTAGCGGTGCAGTAACTTCAGGAAGTTTTTTCTGAGCCTTCTGCCGGCTTTCGGATGGCGGTTGGTCTTTTTTTTGCAGCTGATGCCGTATCGCTTTAATGCTTTGTGTATGGCGGTATGGGAACAGCCAAAGCGTTGCGCTCTTTCACAGCAATAGGCATCAGGATAACGCCCGACATCTTCGAGCAGTGCCTGGGCGCTGATTTTGCGGGTTTTCCGTTGCTTTGGAGGGGCTTGGGGAGCCGGAGGGCGTCTCCAAAGCGTGATGGTGGAGAATGGCGGTGCCGGATTCTTTTGCGGTTCTGCGAATCGTCCATCCTTGACGGAGTTTTTTGAGTACGGGTTGTTTGAAGTCTTCTGAATAGGCCATGGGGGAATTGTATCGGAGAATATGTTTATTTGCCATAAAATGCTGATTTAATTTATTATTAAAATAATTCATGATTAATTGGAAAATTTTGAAATTGACTCATGATAAAGAAAAACATAAGATAGCGTTAACAGAGAGCACAGCACCATTGCAAAAGAGGTAAAAGCCATGAGTTACGCAAAAGAGATTAATGCACTGAACAACAGTTTGTGTGATTTAAAAGGCGATATCAACGTATCGTTTGAATTTTTCCCGCCGAAAAACGAGCAAATGGAAACCATGCTGTGGGATTCGATTCACCGCCTGAAAAACCTGCATCCCAAGTTTGTGTCGGTTACTTATGGCGCCAATTCGGGCGAGCGCGACCGTACACACGGCATCGTCAAAAACATCAAACAGCAAACCGGCTTGGAGGCTGCCCCGCATTTGACCGGCATCGATGCCTCGCCTGAAGAGCTGAAGCAAATTGCGCAAGATTATTGGGACAGCGGTATCCGCCGCATTGTCGCTTTGCGTGGTGACGAGCCGGCCGGCTATGCGAAAAAGCCGTTTTATGCCGAAGACTTAGTCAAAGTATTGCGTTCGGTGGCCGATTTTGATATTTCCGTGGCGGCTTACCCGGAGGTGCATCCCGAAGCCAAATCGGCGCAGGCGGATTTGATTAATTTGAAACGAAAAATCGATGCCGGCGCCAATCATGTGATTACCCAGTTTTTCTTTGATGTCGAAAGCTATCTGCGTTTTCGCGACCGCTGCGTGACCGTCGGTATTGACGCCGAAATCGTGCCGGGCATTTTGCCGGTCACCAATTTCAAGCAGTTAGGCAAAATGGCGCAAGTGACCAATGTGAAGATTCCGAACTGGTTGGCGCGTATGTATGACGGTTTGGACGACGATCAAGGCACGCGCAATCTGGTGGCGGCGAGTATTGCCATCGACATGGTGAAAGTATTGTCGCGTGAAGGCGTGAAAGATTTTCACTTTTACACGCTCAACCGCAGCGAATTAACCTACGCGATTTGCCACACTTTGGGTGTACGCCCATTGCCGAACGCCGCTTAAGTATTGAATAACCCTTTATTTTTTTAATCAATATCGAACATTTTAAATCAGGAGAGAGCACATGGCTACATTACATTTTTCAGGTTTCCCGCGCGTCGGCGCATTCCGTGAATTGAAATTTGCGCAAGAAAAATACTGGCGCAAAGAAGTGAGCGAACAAGAGCTGCTGGACGTGGCCAAAGGTTTGCGTGAGAAAAACTGGCAACATCAAACCCAAGCCGATGCGGATTTCGTGGCAGTGGCCGATTTCACTTTTTACGACCACATTTTGGATTTGCAAGTGGCTACCGGTTCGATTCCGGCGCGTTTCGGTTTCGACAGCCAAAACCTGACCTTGGAACAATATTTCCAATTGGCGCGCGGTAATAAAGATCAGTTCGCCATCGAAATGACCAAGTGGTTTGACACCAACTATCACTATTTGGTGCCGGAATTCCACGCCGATACCGAATTCAAAGCCAATGCCGCGCATTACGTTCAGCAATTGAAAGAAGCCCAAGCCTTAGGCTATAAAGCCAAACCGACCATCGTTGGCCCGCTGACTTATCTGTGGATCGGTAAAGAAAAAGGCGCAACCGAATTCGATCGTTTGAGCCTGTTGCCTAAATTATTGCCGGTTTACGTGGAAATCCTGACCGAATTGGCGGCAGCCGGTGCCGAATGGATTCAAATTGATGAGCCTGCATTGGCGGTTGACCTGCCACAAGCATGGTTGGATGCTTATCAGGACGTTTATGCCACTTTGAGCCAAGTGAACGCAAAAATCCTGTTGAGCACCTACTTCGGCTCGGTTGCAGAACACGCAGGCCGTCTGAAAGCCTTACCTGTAGATGGTTTGCACATTGATTTGGTGCGCGTGCCCGAGCAATTGGATGCATTTGCCGATTACGACAAAGTATTGTCTGCCGGCGTGATTGACGGCCGCAATATTTGGCGCGCTAATTTGAACAACGTATTGGCCACGCTTGAGCCTTTGCAAGCCCAATTGGGCGAGCGCTTGTGGATTTCCAGCTCATGTTCGCTGCTGCACACGCCATATGATTTGTCGGTAGAGGAAAAACTGAAAGCCAACAAACCTGCCTTGTTCTCATGGTTGGCCTTCACCTTGCAGAAAACCCAAGAATTGCGCGTGTTGAAAACCGCATTGAACCAAGGCCGAGAAGCCGTTGCCGCCGAATTGGCCGACAGCCAAGCCGCTGCCGATTCACGCGCCGCGAGCAAAGAAATCCACCGCGACGACGTTGCTCAACGCTTGGCATCACTGCCAGCCGATGCCGACCAGCGCAAATCACCGTTTGCCGAGCGCATCAAAGCGCAACAAGCATGGCTGAACCTGCCGCTGCTGCCGACCACCAACATCGGCTCATTCCCGCAAACCACCGAAATCCGCCAAGCGCGTGCCGCATTTAAAAAGGGCGAACTCTCTGCCGCCGACTACGAAGCTGCGATGAAAAAAGAAATCGCCTTGGTGGTGGAAGAGCAAGAGAAATTGGATCTGGACGTGTTGGTACACGGCGAAGCCGAGCGTAACGACATGGTGGAATATTTCGGCGAATTGTTGAGCGGTTTCGCGTTCACTCAATACGGCTGGGTACAAAGCTACGGTTCACGTTGCGTGAAACCACCTGTGATTTTCGGTGACGTAAGCCGTCCGAACGCCATGACTGTGGCTTGGTCAACCTACGCACAAACCCTCACCAAACGTCCGATGAAAGGCATGTTGACCGGCCCGGTAACCATTCTGCAATGGTCTTTCGTGCGCAACGACATTCCACGCAGCACCGTGTGCAAACAAATCGCACTGGCGCTGAACGATGAAGTGTTGGATTTGGAAAAAGCCGGCATTAAAGTGATTCAAATCGACGAACCTGCGATTCGCGAAGGTTTGCCTTTGAAACGTGCCGACTGGGATGCTTACCTGGCTTGGGCCAGTGAAGCCTTCCGCCTGTCTTCAACCGGTTGCGAAGACAGCACCCAAATCCACACTCATATGTGCTACTCTGAGTTCAACGACATTCTGCCTGCGATTGCCAGCATGGATGCCGATGTGATCACCATCGAAACTTCACGCTCAGATATGGAACTGCTGACTGCGTTTGGCGAATTCAAATACCCGAACGACATCGGCCCGGGCGTGTACGACATCCACAGCCCACGCGTGCCAACTGAAGCTGAAGTGGAGCACCTGCTGCGCAAAGCCATCGAAGTGGTACCGGTTGAACGCCTGTGGGTGAACCCAGACTGCGGTCTGAAAACCCGCGGTTGGAAAGAAACCATCGAGCAGTTGGAAGTGATGATGAACGTTACCGAGAAACTGCGCAAAGAATTGGCTTGATTTTGAGTTGATTTGAATTAAGTGATAAAGGCCGTCTGAAAGAGGGAATCTTTCAGACGGCCTTTTAGTATTTTTAGATAAAGTTAAGCCCCTCAAAACCGAAATTTGAGGGGCATGATGTTTATTAAGAATGAATTCTTAATAAACAGTGCATTTCGGCACAGATATAAATATCTTTCGGTGGCCTTATTGTAGCAACGTTTCTCATTTCGCAGTGCAACAATGGAATCAATTCTACGTTTGGAAAATAATGTTGTCAATAATTTAATTGCATAAAAATACCCAGATGCGATATATTTATATTTAACATTTCCATACAAAGGGTTAACGATGATTACCACGAAATTGAAACCGATGAATTATATTTTGGGTTTGGATATTGGCATTGCCTCGGTTGGTTGGGCTGTGATTGAGATTGATGAGCAGGAAATGCCAAAACGCTTAATTGATGTCGGTGTTCGGGTATTTGAAAAGGCCGAAACCGCCAAAGAGGGTGAATCTTTGAATAAGGTTCGTCGAGAAGCGCGAAGCCAGCGGCGCATTATCCGTCGTCGTGCGCATCGTTTGTTGCGTGCGCGCCGTTTATTAAAGCGGGAAGGTGTTTTATCGTCAGCAGATTTTGATGAAAAAGGTTTGGTGAATGATTTGCCGAATATGCCTTGGCAATTGCGTGTTGCTGCGCTTGACCGAAAACTAATGCCTAAAGAATGGGCGGCAGTATTGTTGCATATAGTAAAACACCGTGGCTATTTATCGCAGCGAAAAAATGAAGAGCAAAGTGCCGATAAAGAGTTGGGTGCATTGCTTTCTGGGGTTAAGGCCAATCATGAGGCATTGAAAGATGAACAATTCCGTACCCCTGCTGAATTGGCGGTGAAAAAATTTGAGCAGGAAGCAGGTCATATCCGCAATCAACGCGGTGATTATTCTCATACTTTTAACCGCAAAGATTTGCTTGCCGAATTGGATTTATTGTTTGAAAAGCAAACAGAATACGGTAATCCTCATGTTTCAGACGGACTTAAAAAAGCAGTTAAAGATTTGTTGATGGTTCAACGCCCAGCACTTTCCGGTAATGCGGTGCAGGAAATGTTGGGGCATTGTACGTTTGAAACTGCTGAATATAAGGCGGCCAAAAATACCTACACCGCCGAGCGTTTTGTTTGGTTGACTAAGCTGAATAATCTGCGGATTTTGGAAGAGGGTACAGAGCGGGCATTAACGGATAGCGAACGCAGCCAACTGATTGACTTAGCTTATCAAAAATCCAAGCTGACTTATGCACAAGTGCGTAAGGAATTGGAGCTGAATGAAACTGCTCATTTCAAGGGTTTGCGCTATGGTGCAGACAATGCTGAAAATGGCACTTTGATGGAAATGAAAGCTTATCATGCCATTAGCCGGGCCTTAGAAAAAGAAGGTTTGAAAGATAAGAAATTGCCCTTGGCTTATAGCCCTGAATTGCAAGACGAAATTGGAACGGCGTTTTCATTATATAAAACCGATGATGATATTCGAGGCCGTCTGAACGGCTTATTGCCGGAAGCGGAATTAAATGCGCTGCTTCTTCATTTGAATTTTGAGAAATTTATTCAAATTTCGCTTAAAGCGTTACGTAAGATTCTGCCATTGATGGAACAGGGCTGCGTTATGATGAGGCTTGCCAGTCGGTTTACGGCGACCATTATGGGCAAAAAGAAAAGCGTGAAGAAATTTATTTGCCGCCGATTCCGGCCGACCAAATCCTAAATCCGGTAGTGTTGCGCGCTTTGTCTCAAGCACGAAAAATCATTAATGCCGTGGTGCGTCGATATGGATCGCCGATGCGGATTCATATCGAGACGGCGCGTGAAGTGGGCAAATCTTATAAAGACCGCAAAGATATTGAAAAACGCCAAGAAGAAAACCGCCGTGATAGAGAAAGAGCGGTGGCGAAGTTTAAAGAATATTTCCCTCATTTTGTCGGCGAGCCTAAAGCCAAAGATATTTTGAAAATGCGCTTGTATGAGCAGCAGCATGGGCAATGCTTGTATTCAGGCAAAGAAATTGATTTAGGCCGTCTGAATGGAAAAGGCTATGTTGAGATTGACCATGCTTTGCCATTTTCACGAACATGGGACGACAGCTTTAATAATAAAGTGCTGGTATTGGGCAGTGAGAACCAAAACAAAGGCAATCAAACGCCATATGAATATTTTAATGGTAAAGAAAATAGCCGTGAATGGCGGGAGTTTGTTGCGCGTGTACAAACCTGCCGTTTTCCATACAGTAAAAAACAAAGAATTTTGCTGCAAAAAATTGATGAAGAAGGCTTCAAAGAGCGCAATCTTAATGATACCCGCTATGTGAGCCGATTCCTGTGTCAATTTGTGGCCGATAATATGATGTTGAAAGGTAAAGGTAAGCGTCGCGTGTTTGCTTCTAATGGCCAAATCACCAATCTTCTACGCGGCTTCTGGGGCTTGCATAAAGTACGTTCTAATAATGACCGCCATCATGCCGTGGATGCCATTGTGGTGGCTTGTTCAACGGTTGCCATGCAGCAGAAAATCACCAATTACGTGCGTTATCGTGAGATGAATACATTTGATGGTGAAATGCTTGATAAAACAACCGGTGAAGTCACACGATTAAGCTTCCCACAGCCTTGGGATTTCTTCCGCCAAGAAGTAATGATTCGTGTATTTGGCCGTCCGGAAGGCGACCCTCAATTTGAGATAGCCGATACGTCAGAGGCGCTAAAAGCTTTGTTGGCAGATAAATTATCATCACGGCCTGAGGCAGTACATGAATATGTTACACCGCTGTTTGTTTCTCGTGCACCAAACAGGAAGATGAGCGGACAGGGACACTTAGAAACCATTAAATCACCTAAACGTTTAGCTGAAGGTATCAGTGTCTTACGTGTACCTTTAACGCAATTAAAACTTTCGGATTTAGAGAAAATGGTCAATCGTGACCGCGAGCCTAAATTATACGACTCTCTGAAAGTGCGTTTGGAAAACTACGGAAATGACCCTGTGAAAGCCTTTGCAGAGCCATTTTACAAGTTGGATAAACATGGTCTTCCTACCCAGCAAGTTAAGGCTGTGCGTGTCGAGCAAGTCCAAAAATCAGGGGTGCTTGTACGAGAAGAAAACGGCGTGGCCGATAATGCCACAATGGTCAGAGTAGATGTATTTGAAAAAGATAATAAATATTTCTTAGTGCCTATTTATAGCTGGCAGGTTGCTAAGGGGATTTTGCCGGATAGGGCGATTGTGGCTTTAAAAGATGAGTCAGAGTGGGTTATTGTGGATAATTCGTTTGACTTTAAGTTCTGTTTATATTCGAATGATTTGATTAAGTTAAAAACTAAGAAAGATGAATTCTTTGGATATTTTGTTAGTCTGAATAGAGCGAACGGTGCTATTGACATTAAAATACATGATATGGATATAAGTAAAGGGAAAAATGGTATTTTCCAAAGTGTTGGTGTAAAAACTGCTCTTTCGTTCCAAAAGTTTCAAATAGATGAACTTGGCAAAGACATTACCCCATGTCGTCCTAAAAAACGTCCACTGGTTCGTTAATTTATCTCCCTGTTTCAGGCTGTCTGAAACAGGGATTTTTCGTCTTTAATGATAAATGATAATTTTAGGACATTATGATGACTTGGAGAAGCGTACTCATTCAAAACAGCAGCAAGTTATCTTTGCTGCGTAAACAACTCAATATCCAGCAAGAAGGAGAAAGTTATACCGTTCCTTTAGAAGATATTGCGGTCATCGTAGTGGAAAATCATGGAACATTGATCACGGCGCCGCTACTATCGGCCTTAGCAGAAAATGGCGTAACTTTGCTGACCTGTGATGAACAATTTTTGCCTTGCGGACAGTGGTTGCCGTTTTCACAATATCACCGCCAACTCAAAACCTTGAAGCTGCAAATATATGCGGGCGAACCGATTAAAAAGCAGCTTTGGCAAAAAATTGTGAAACAAAAAATTTTGAATCAGGCTTTTTGTGTAGATGAAACCGGTAATGATATTGCCGCTAAACGCTTGCGTATATTGGCTTCTGAAGTGAAATCAGGCGACAACGGCAATCAAGAGGCACAAGCTGCAGCATTGTATTTTCAGGTTTTGTTTGGCGAAAGATTTACCCGCACAGAAGACAATGAAATCAACGCACATTTAAATTATGCTTACGCCGTATTGCGTGCAGCGGTGGCGCGCAGCCTAGTGTTATATGGGTGGTTGCCTGCATTGGGTTTGTTTCATAAAAGTGAGCTAAATCCTTTTAATTTAGCTGATGATTTTATCGAACCGCTTCGCCCATTGGCTGATTTAATGGTGATTCAATTAAAAGAGAGAGGCCGTCTGAGAGAACAATTAAACACAATGGCAAAACAACAGCTTATCAGCGTGTTACACCATCAAATGATGATTGAGCAGCAAAGTTTCAGCACATTGGCAGCCATTGATAAAATGATTTCATCGTTTCAGACGGCCTTGAGTCAAAAAAATGCTCGTTTTTTGAAATTACCCGAGTTACAAACATTAAAGGCATATCAATATGAGTGAGGCGAAATTTATGAGAATTATCGTTTTTTTTGATTTGCCGGTGACGACGGCAGCCAAGCGAAAAGTGGCCAACCAATTCCGACATTTTTTGCTCAAAGATGGTTACCAAATGCTGCAATTATCCGTTTACAGCAGAATTGTAAAAGGTAGGGATTCGTTGCAAAAACACCACAATAGGCTGTGTGCCAATTTGCCTGAAGAAGGTTCTGTACGCTGTTTGGAAGTAACAGAAAAGCAATTTGCCAGTATGAAATTGCTTTTAGGAGAGCTAAAAGTACAAGAAAAAAAGGTTAATGCAGACCAATTATTGTTGTTTTAAGAAGGTTTTAAGTTAGAAAAATCAAGCGGAAAACCTTATTGAATAAGTCTTTCCGCTTGGTTTATTGTAGCACTGCGAAATGAGAAAGGGAGCTACAACCCTTACGCTGCAACAAGCCACACCCTGATTATTGTAGCACTGCGAAATGAGAAAGGGAGCTACAACGAAAAAAAGTTGGGCTGCGCGGTTGCGAAATTGTAGCACTGCGAAATGAGAAAGGGAGCTACAACCTTTGAAATTTATCAATAAAGGTTAAAAAAATTGTAGCACTGCGAAATGAGAAAGGGAGCTACAACTAGTTATGCTGATGTAAGAAAATATCCAATATTGTAGCACTGCGAAATGAGAAAGGGAGCTACAACGCCTCATCATCTTTGTATTTCCAGCTTTGAATTGTAGCACTGCGAAATGAGAAAGGGAGCTACAACAAAAGTGTTCGCTACGCTCCGACAGGCGATATTGTAGCACTGCGAAATGAGAAAGGGAGCTACAACGCCGCGCGCAAGCTGGCGACGTATGTGGGTATTGTAGCACTGCGAAATGAGAAAGGGAGCTACAACAGTTCGCACGAAGAACCCCGAAAAATACAAATTGTAGCACTGCGAAATGAGAAAGGGAGCTACAACTTACCGATTTGGAACGGCAATCAGGTATCTATTGTAGCACTGCGAAATGAGAAAGGGAGCTACAACAGGCTTTCTGAAGAATTGTTTAAACCGATTATTGTAGCACTGCGAAATGAGAAAGGGAGCTACAACTTCCTTGTTTGTGCTAAACTTCATTTAATTATTGTAGCACTGCGAAATGAGAAAGGGAGCTACAACTGATCTTGGAAGGATATTTTGCGCGAAGCCATTGTAGCACTGCGAAATGAGAAAGGGAGCTACAACAACCTTCTAATTGTCTCGTTTTGTGTATCTATTGTAGCACTGCGAAATGAGAAAGAAATTAAATAACACCAATCAATAATAAAAGCCGTCTGAAAAATATTTTTCAGACGGCTTTTTCTATGCATATCCATTATTTCTAATTTATCATAATAAAAAACTATTACAAGAGAAATAATATATGTTGCGTTATGTATTGCCGTGTTGGGTATTCGGGGTATTGGTGTCGTTCCTGCTGCCTGTCATACCGCCGTTGTGGGTTTGGCTTGCGGCGTTTGGGTTGATTTTATTGGCGGCTTGGCGTTGGAAACCGGCGGCGCTGTTGTTGTGTGTGTTGTTTAGCATGGCTTATGGAATATGGCGTACGGAGTCGGCTTTGGTGCAGCAATGGCCGGTGGCGCGGGTGGAGAATGTGGCGTTGACGGTGGTGGTGGACGATTTGCCTCGCCGTGATAAGCGGCGGGTGCAGTTTGCGGCCAAGGCTTGGGATAAGGATGGCGGCGAATATCGGCTGGTATTGTCGGATTATCAGCTGCGTGATTGGCCGGTGGGCAGCCGCTGGCAGGTGTCGGCGCGGGTGCGGCCGGTGGTTGGTGAAGTAAATTTACGCGGGCTGAACCGTGAGGCGTGGGCGCTGGCCAATGGTGTGGGTGGTATGGGTTCGCTGGGTAAGGGCAGGGTGTTGCTGAGTGAGTCGGACAGCCTGAATCTGACGCTTTGGCGTGAGCGCATCAGCCGTAATTGGCAGCAGGCGAATCTTTACGGGCATGGGTTTTCAGACGGCATCGGATTGATGCGGGCATTGGGGATTGGTGAACAATCGGCGTTGCGGGCGGAATTGTGGCAGGCGTTTAGGCCTTTGGGCTTGACGCATTTGGTGAGTATTTCGGGGCTGCATGTGACGATGGTGGCGGTGTGGTTCGGCTTTTTGGTGAAACTGTTGCTGCGGATGTTGCCTGTGGTGCCGAAGCGGCCGAGATTGTGGGTGTTGACGGGCGGTGTGCTGGGGCGTTATTGTATGCGGGTTTGGCGGGGTTTGGTGTGCCGACGCAGCGCAGTGTGTTGATGTTGGCAGCGTTTGCCTATGCGTGGTGGCGCGGCAGCGGTTTATCGCCGTGGGCAGGTTGGTGCCAGGCTTTGGCGCTGGTGCTGCTGTTTGATCCTTTGGCGGCATTGGGTGTAGGTTTGTGGCTGTCTTTCGGCTTGGTGGCAGCGCTGATTTGGTCGTCGGCAGGCCGTCTGAACGAGTGCGGATGGTGGTTGGCTGTGCGCGGGCAATGGGCAGCTACGTTGCTATCGGTGGTGTTGCTGGGTTATATGTTTGCATCGCTGCCGCTGTTGAGTCCACTGGTGAATTTACTGGCGATTCCGTGGTTTTCTTGGGTGTTGACGCCGTTGGCTTTACTAGGTTCGGCTGTGCAGTTTGCGCCGCTGCAATGGCTGGCGGCGGCTTTGGGGAATACACGCTGCGGTTTTTGGTATGGCTGGCGGCATATTCGCCTGAGTTTGCGGTGGCGGCTGCGCCGTGGCCGTTGATGGTGTTGGCGGTTTTGGCTGCTTTGGTTTTGTTGCTGCCGCGCGGCACGGCATTGAAACCTTGGGCTTGCTTGGTGTTGGTTGGGTTTGTGTTTTACCGTTTGCAGCCTTTACCGGAAGGCCGTCTGAAAGTTTGGGTATGGGATGCGGGGCAGGGGCTGTCGGTGTTGATGCAGACGCGCGAACACGTTTGCTGTTCGATACCGGTACGGCGCATGCGGTGGGTGCGGGTATTGTGCCGAGTTTGAATGCGTTGGGTATCCGGCGGCTGGATAAGCTGGTATTGTCGCATCATGATATTGATCACGACGGCGGCTATACGGCAGTCGAGCGTGCGCAACCACCCGAAAAGCTGCTGGCCGGTCAGCCTGAATTTTATCCGCAAGCCGAGTTTTGCGATGAGTCGCAATGGGTGTGGAATGGTGTGGTCTTCGAGTTTTTAAGGCCGTCTGAAGCGCATTCGGGTAAGGATGACAATGATGAAAGCTGCGTGCTGCGTGTGGTGGCCGACGGGCAGGCGTTGTTGCTTACCGGCGATATGGGCAGAAGGGCGAAGTCGATTTGGTACAAAAATACGGTAATGCGCTCTACAGCCAAGTATTGGTTTTGGGGCATCACGGCAGTAATACGGCCAGCGCGGGCTTGTTTTTGAATGCGGTGTCGCCGCAATATGCGGTAGCCTCGAGCGGCTATGCCAATAGCTACGACCATCCGACCAAGGCGGTGCAAAATAGGGTGGCGGCACATGGGGCGACATTGTTGCGTACGGATTTATCGGGTGCACTGGTATTCGAATTGGGCGGTGGCGCGGAAGTCTTCCAAGGCCGTCTGAAAAAGGAAAAGTTTTATTGGCAGAAAAAGCCGTTTGATTGAGTGAATGCCATGGAAAAATGCGTTCAGACAGTCTGATCGTAAACTTAACAAAAGTATAGTTATCCTTGCTTTGTGTGAATCCTGCTGTGGATAATCAGGTTTGTGGATTGAAATTTAAAGAAAAAATTGAATTGTTTAAAAAATAGGCAAAGTGATTTTCATGCAAAAAGCGCTGAATCCGTCAAGCTTAAAGTATGATTTCAGACGGCATTTTGTTGCGAATTGGAGATGGCTTGGGAATAGTCATCACGGGATAAGTTTGGCTGATATCCGTGATTAAAGTGTGTGATGATGTGTGAATCATGTGGATAACTGGTTTTGTTGTTTGAATTTTAATAAGAAAAAATATTGCTTAAACTTTGGGCAATAATAAATAGGCCGTCTGAAAGATGTTTTTTCAGACGGCCGAGACCTTTGCAAAATCCCCATCTTTGTCACATTTCTTCGTTATGCGCTGCTCGAAAGCTTGCCTGTCTTGATGATATGTCTGCGCTTTCTGTGCTGCTATAACTTTTGAACTGTACTCAAATCCGGGGTTTTGCAAAGGTCTCAGACTGATGGTTTGATAAATGTTAGGGCAATAGCTTACCCGGATTCATAATATCATGCGGATCCAATTGCGCTTTAATGGCGCGCATTAAGGCGATTTCAGCTGCATCGCGTACATGGGGAATCCAATGGTTTTTGATTTCGCCAATGCCGTGTTCGGCAGCGATGGTGCCTTGGTGTTTTAAAATATGTTCGTAAACGATGGTGTTGATAATATCTTCGTATTCATACACTTCGTTGCCCATAATATCGGGCAGGAAGGTGTTGTAATGAAGGCTGCCGTCGCCCAAATGGCCGAAGCAAACGATTTGGATATCAGCAAAACGTGCTTTTAAGGCAGCGGCGCATTCGGTCACAAAATCAGCCACGTTCGCAATCGGGGTAGCGATGTCGTGTTTGATGCTGGTGCCTAAATTGCGCTGCGAAGCGGAAATGTTTTCACGCAAGATCCACAATTCTTGACGTTTTTGCTCGGATTGTGCCAACACGCTGTTTTCATAGCCTTGAGTGTAAAGGTATTCGGCCAATTGTTCGGCCAAATCGGTGTCGGGAATGGAATCGGTCAGTTCCATCAAAATATGCCAATCAGCATCGGTCGGTTTGGTTAATTGACTGAATTGAGACGATAAATCTAAGGCAAAGCGGCTGATAAGTTCGAAGCTGGATAAGCGTTCGGCAAAATGGCTTTGAATTTTGGTGAGCAGACTTACTGCTTCATCAATGCTGGATAAGCCAACCCATGCGGTGGCGGTGGTTTGCGGGCGGGCGAAGAGCTTTAAGGTGGCGGCCGTAATCACGCCGAGCGTACCTTCGCTGCCGATAAATAAATGGCACAAGTCGTAGCCGGTGGTGTTTTTATGCAAAGGTTGCAGGTGGGAAACCAATTCGCCGTTGGGTAAAACGATTTCCAAGCCTAATACCAAATCGCGCATGGATCCGTAGCGCAACACATTCAGCCCGCCGGCATTGCAGGCGATGTTGCCACCGATTTGGCAGGAGCCTTCGCTGGCTAAACTTAAGGGAAAAAAACGGCCGGCATTGGCGGCGGCTTCTTGCGCGTGTTGTAAAATCATACCGGCTTCGACGGTCATGCTGTTGTCGGCTAGGTTGATTTCACGCAGCTTGTCGAGCCTAGAAAGGTTGAGCAACACGCCTTGGCGGGCAACTGCCGCGCCGCATAAGCCGGTATTACCGCCTTGAGGCGTGACGGTGATGTGGTTCTCATGACAAAAGCGCAGGATTTTTTGCACGCTTTCAACGGAATGGGGTTGTAGAATAATATCCGGGGTAGATGTGAAGCGGCGGCGTTGGTCGATGATAAACGAAGGAGCCGGTTCGAGAATTTCTGAAACGTGAAGAAACGATTGAAACGAGGAGAATAGGTGGGAGTGCATGCTGTGCCTGATGAGTGTTTGTTTTGTGAGGAGTCAGGATTATAGCGCAAATCTGCAAATAAACTGGGCACAGGCAGAAGGTATCAAAGGTCGTCTGAAAAATATAAAAGCAGGATACTTTAGAGAAGTATCCTGCTTTTTATTCTGAAACAGAATATTAGTTAGCAGCAGAAGTGGCGGCTTCGGCAGCAGAGGCGGCAGCGTCGGTTGCAGAAGCAGCAGCAGAAGCGGCTTGAGTAGCAGCTTGAGAAGCTTCAGAAGCGGCTTCAACAGTAGCTTCGGTAGTAGCAGAAGCGGCTTCAGTAGCAGCAGAAGCCGCAGCGTCAGCAGCAGCTTCGGCAGCAACAGAAGCAGCAGAAGCAGCAGAAGCGGCTTCAACAGCAGCTTCTTTAGCCGGCTCAGAACCACCACAAGCAGCCAAAGTCAAAGATAACAAAGCAGCAGCGAACAATGAATTTTTCATTTTATAACCTTCTTTTTTAAATCGATTTAAGTAAAAACTAAAAAACGGCCGCATAGCGGCCTCTTACAGTAGAAATTCATTCCTGAATTTTCTTAATTATGCCCCACCGTATAAGCCATTGCAACGGCGTGAAATTAAGAGAGAGAGCGCAGAATGAATTACTTAGTTTGATAAAATAACAAAATAGTTCCGGATTTTTGGAAATTTTGTAACAATTATCCATAAAATTCCGATTAAATATTTTTGAATTCAACTATTTATTATCTTGCTTGAAGGTGTTTGTGACAAAATCGTGAAAATTTTGGCAAAGTGTTAAAATTTGAGAAGTTTTTGCCATTTTGTTGTGGAAAAACAACAACAAATATTAATTATTAATTTGTAAAAAGTGGCGTTTTAATTTGCAAGTGGTGGAAGATGGTGCTTGCCGGCTTTCTTCGGTGCCGCCAGTCAGGATGACACACTTCAAGCAGCGGCTCTGTGTTAGAATGCAGCTTGTATCAACTGTGGTAACAATTAACAAGGACGACAAAATGGCGATTGCTAAAAATTCAGTAGTATCCCTGCATTATGAAATGTACGATGCCAACAACCAATTATTGGATAAAACCGAAGAGCCGATCGTGTATCTGCACGGTGGCTATGATGGTATTTTCCCATTGGTTGAAGAAGCATTACACGGCAAAAATGTCGGTGAGACCGTAGAAGTGGCATTGTCGCCTGATGATGCGTTTGGCGAACAAGATCCGGAATTGGTGCGCATTGAAGATGTCGGTGTGTTCCCGGTTGAAGTTGAAGTGGGCATGATGTTTGAAGCCGATGATCCAGAAACTGGCGAAGTATTGATTTACCGCGTGACCGATGTGGCTGACGGTAAAGCTGTGGTTGATGGCAACCATCCTTTGGCCGGCATGAAAGTGTTGTTTAAAGCGACAGTCGAAGGTATCCGTGAAGCGTCTGCTGAAGAAATCGAACACGGCCATGTACATGGTCCGCATGGTCACCAACACTAATTTGTGAACGGATGATAAAGGCCGTCTGAAAAGTTTTGACCTGTGTGTCGAACCCTTCAGACGGCCTTTGGTCTGATTGGTGCATCCAAACAGCTGATTGAAAAGATTATCAAATTTTGGCTTAAATCAAATCAAGCTGAGAAAAATGCGCTTTAGAGGCGGCCTACGTCGAATTACATATTTGATGCCGCGCAATCTATATTAAGATTAGCTTCACACACCCTTAACCGCAACGGCAGATTTACGCGATGAACTTATTAGAAACACAAGCCGGCGAACACGGCATTGATTTAGGTTTTTACGACATCGGCGGCGTGTACCACGAAACCATGCCCGAAGTTTTGCAGGCTATCCTTCAAGTTTTACAGCAAACCGATGTTTCAGACGGCCTGTTTGCTGATACCTTAGTTGCAAGCGAGCAGGAAGTGCAAACTCTAGGCTTGCCTGCAACATTTCATTCAGCCGCAGAATGCCGTTTAGAAAACGAAGCTGGTGAAAGCTGGGTTTTAAATGCCTATGATGACAATGGCAACGTGCGGGTGGCTTTGCCCGAGTTGGCTTCCGGCTATTATGTATTGTCAGCCGGAACTGATGGTGCGGCGGTGAAACTGCGTTTGATTGTGGCGCCGAAATCGGTTTATCAGCCCAAAGCGCTTTCAGACGGACTGAGGATGAACGGCCTGACCACGCATCTTTACAGCTTGCGTTCCGAACGCAACTGGGGCATAGGCGACTTTACCGATTTGGCCGATTTGATGGTTTTTGCGGCCGGACAGCAATTGGATTTTATCGGCATCAATCCGCTGCATGCGCTGTTTACCAGCCGTCCGGCTTATGCCAGCCCGTATAGTCCGTCATCGCGTGAATGGCTTAATCCGATTTATTTGGATGTTGCCAAGGTCGCTGCGTTCAACTATGGCGAAAAAGCCAAAAAGTGGTTGGAGCAGCCGAATATCCAGCAACGCATCGCCGCCTTGCGCGTGACCGATACTGTCACCTATACCGCCGTTTGGGCGTTTAAACGCGATGCGCTGCAATTGGCATTTAACGCGTTTGAAAAAGAAACGTGTGAAGAAGCCCAACGCGAGCGCGAAGCCTTTGCCGCTTTTGCCGCTGAAAAAGGCGAAGCTTTGCGCGGTTTCGGCTTGTTTGAAGCCTTAGATCAATATTACAACCAACCGGGTGAGATTGGTTGGACATCGTGGCCGTCTGAATACCAGGATCCGCAGAGTGAAGCGGTACGGAATTTTGCCAAAGGACACGAACGCGAAATCCGTTTTTATATGTGGCTGCAATGGCTGTGCGCGCAACAATTGGCCGAAGTGAACCAAGCTGCACAAAAATACGGTGTGAAGCTGGGTATTTACGGCGATTTGGCTGTCGGTGTGGCGCGCGGCGGCTCGGATACTTGGCTCAACCGCCGCGATTACTGCATGGATATGTCGGTCGGCGCGCCGCCGGATCCGTTGGGGCCGACCGGTCAAAACTGGAATCTGCCACCGCTGAATCCTTATATGCTCAAACACGGCGGCTATGAAAAATTCGCCCAATTATTGCGTGCAAACATGCGGTTATACGGCGTGTTGCGTATCGATCATGTGATGGCTTTGTGCCGCCTGTGGTGGATTGTGGGCAGCCAAACCGCCGATCACGGCACGTATGTGCATTACGATGCCGAAGCGATGTTTGCCATTTTGGCTTTGGAAAGCCAACGCCATCAATGCGTGATTATCGGCGAAGACTTGGGCACGGTGCCGGATCAGGCACGGGAATTGCTCTACCGCTATCAGGTGTATGCCTATAAAGTGGTGTATTTCAGCCAAAATGCACAAGGTTTCGAGTGGCCGCAAGATTATCCGCATCAAGCGATTGCGGTCATCAGTACCACGACGTGGCACCGCTGGCTGCCTATTGGACCGGTAAAGATTTGGCCACGATGCACCGTTTGGGTACGATTGCCGATGGCAAAGCATTTCAGACGGCCTTGCAACAGCGCGAACACGATAAAGCCGATTTGTTTGCTAAATTAAAACAAAGCCGCTGTTTGGCGGAAGATGCCGATATGCCGTCTGAAATGACCGAAGATTTGATGAGCGCGGTGCATCGCTATGCTGCACAAACCGGGTGCAAACTGCTTGCCCTGCAATTAGAAAACCTGCTGGGTATGAGCGATAACCTCAATGTGCCGGGCGTGGCCGAAGGTTATCCGAATTGGGCGCGCAAAATGCCGGTAACGCTGGAAGATTTCCCTAAACACCGCTTGATGAGCGGACAACTTGCCATGATTGACGAGGTACGCATGAAGAAAAACAGCCACACCAAGACTTACCACGAGCTGGATTCCGTCGAACGCGACACGGTCGAGAGCCTGTTTTTGGCGACGCACAATGATTTGTTTGCTTATCTGGGCCGACACCGTTTGGCAGAAGGTGATGAAGTGGTGCGTACGCTGTTTCCGGGAGCGTTTAGTGTGGACATCGTCAACCGCCACGACGGTAAATTGATCAGACCGTCTGAAAAAATCGATGAACGAGGCTTCTTCGTGGCCGTGTTGCCGGAAGATGCGCCTGACTATGCGTTGAGTGTGAAATACAGCGAACATGGTGAAGCCGTCCTCGAAGAAGATGTATATCGTTTCGGTACAGCCCTGCAGGATATGGATTCATGGTTATTGGCGGAAGGCAAGCATTTGCGGCCGTATGAAACCTTGGGCGCGCACTTTGCCGAAGTGGACGGTGTGAAGGGTGTGAGCTTCGCTGTGTGGGCGCCGAATGCGCAGCGCGTGTCGGTGATTGGTGAGTTTAACCAATGGGACGGCCGCCGCCATGTAATGCGTTTCCATCGCGACAACGGTATTTGGGAGATGTTTATCCCGGGCATCAAGCTCAACGATTTATACCGCTTTGAAATCCGCGATATCCACGGCAATGTACGCCAAAAAACCGACCCATATGCTTTCGGCGCCGAATTACGCCCGGGTACGGCTTCGGTAGTGCGCGGTTTGCCGGATAAAGTGGCCGAACCGGAGTTTCGCGCCCGCGCCAACGCCATTGATGCGCCGATCAGCATTTATGAAGTGCATTTGGGTTCGTGGAAGCGCAATCCGGAAAACAATTTTTGGCTGACGTATGAGCAGTTGGCAACCGAATTAGTGGCGTATGTGAAAGACATGGGCTTTACCCACATCGAACTGTTGCCCATTTCGGAATATCCGTTTGACGGTTCGTGGGGTTATCAAGCAACGGGCCTGTATGCGCCGACCAGCCGTTTCGGTTCGCCCGACGAATTGCGTGCCTTGATTAAAGCGGCGCACGATGCGGGCATTTGCGTGATTCTCGACTGGGTGGCCGGCCATTTTCCGGTGGACGACCACGGTTTGAACAAGTTCGACGGTACGGCTTTATACGAACACGCCGACCCGCGCGAAGGCTATCATCAGGATTGGAACACGCTGATTTACAACTTCGGCCGAAACGAAGTGAAAAACTTCCTACAAGGCAATGCGTTGTATTGGATTGAGCGTTTCGGTTTCGACGGTTTGCGCGTGGATGCAATCGCCTCGATGATTAACCGCGATTATTCGCGCAAAGAAGGCGAGTGGATTCCGAACCGATACGGCGGCAATGAGAACTTGGAAGCGATTGCATTTTTGCATGACACCAATACCATGTTGAAAACGGAAGTGCCGAATTCGACACAAATCGCCGAAGATTCGACTTCTTTCCCGAATGTGACGCGTCAAGAAGGTTTGAATTTCAGCTACAAATGGAACATGGGCTGGATGAACGACACCTTGCGCTATATGCAGGAAGACCCGATCAACCGCAAATACCACCACGATAAAATCACCTTTGCCATGATGTATCAATACAGCGAAAACTTCGTGTTGCCACTGTCGCATGATGAAGTGGTGCACGGTAAATATTCGCTGTTGGGGCGTATGCCGGGCGATTGCTGGCAGCAGTTTGCCAACTTACGCGCTTATTACGGTTTTATGTTCGGTTTCCCGGGCAAGAAATTACTGTTTATGGGCAATGAATTTGCGCAAGGCCGCGAGTGGGATTACAACGAAGGCTTGGATTGGCATTTACTGGAAGAAGAAGGAGGGTGGCATAAAGGCATGCAGGATTATGTGCGCGATTTGAACCACATTTATCAAGCCAATGCACCGCTGTATCAGCTTGACCAATGGCCGGAAGGCTTTGAATGGCTGGTAACCGACGACGGCAACAATTCGATTTTTGTATTTGAACGCCGCGACCGCGAAGGTAATACCATCATTGTCATCAGCAACTTCACACCGGTGGTGCACGATGCTTACCGCTTCGGCGTGAACCAGGCGGGTGTGTATCATGAAATCATGAATTCCGACCATACCGCCTATAAAGGCAGCGGCGTGAGTGCGGGCAAGGAAGTGGCGAGTGAAGAAGTCGCATCACACGGCAAACCGAATTCGCTGTCGGTAAAAATTCCACCGTT
Source organism: Neisseria weixii (assembly GCF_002327085.1). GTDB lineage: Bacteria > Pseudomonadota > Gammaproteobacteria > Burkholderiales > Neisseriaceae > Neisseria > Neisseria weixii. The sequence continues at coordinate 831,377 of NZ_CP023429.1, forward strand.
GGCCACCGTATATTTGTATAAAGCCGCCGATAAACCTGAGATGCTTGAAATAGGAGAGCCTGAAAGCGATTCTGTTGAAGAATAAGCAAGTTTTATCGGATACCGCTGTTTCAGAGGCCGCCTGAAACAGCGGTTTAGGCTGAATGCACTATGGCAGTATTGATGTTGGTAGGTTCAGACGGCCTAATCACCGCATCATCAGTTTGAATCAATAAGTTGGAATAAGGTAAGTGATATGAATGCCGAAGCATGGCATATTGAAGCAGGCCGCCCGTATCCTTTGGGCGTGTTTTTGCAGGAAACGGGGTCAATTTTGCTGTATTTTCGTATTACGCACAATCGGTTGAATTGTGTTTGTTTGATGGGGAAAAAGAAACGCGCTTAGAGCTGCCTTGCCGTTCGGGCACGGTGTTTTACGGCTTTGTACCTGGTGTCAAAGCAGGACAGCGCTACGGTTTTCGCGTGTACGGGCAGGGGTATGGCGCATATTGCGCTTTTTTCAATCCGCAAAAGCTGTTGATTGATCCTTATTCGAAGCAGGTTGACGGGGTACCGCGCTACCGCGATGCCAAAGAACTGGCGTGGTTCCATCATTCAGACGGCCGTGATAATGCCGCCATTGCACCCAAAAGCGTGGTGGTGCCGCCTTCAGATTTCGATTGGGGTGATGACCTCCATCCCGATATTGCTTGGAATGACACGGTGATTTATGAAGCGCATGTCAAAGGACTCACCAAACAATTCCCCGATTTGGCATACGCCGGTACCTATCAAGCATTGTCGGATAAACGCGTGATTGCCTATTTGCAACAATTGGGCATCACTACGATTGAGTTGCTGCCGATACATCAGCATTTAGACGAATACCATTTGCAGAAAATGGGTTTGTCGAACTATTGGGGCTACAACACTTATTCGCATTTTGCGGTAGAACCCGATTACGCGGCTAATCCCGACAATGCCGCCGACGAATTCAGGCAGGCAGTCAAAGCTTTGCATGCGGCCGGTATCGAAGTGATTTTGGATGTGGTCTACAATCACACTGCCGAACAAGACATTGAAGGGCCGACCTTATGTCAACGCGGCATGGATAATTCGTTGTGGTATTGGCAAGACGGGCAGTATGAATATGAAAACTGGTCGGGCTGTGGCAATACGCTCAAAGTGGTGAACCGTGACATCAGCCGCTGGGTGATGGACAGCCTGCGCTATTGGGTGGAAGAATTTCATGTTGACGGCTTCCGTTTTGATTTGGGTACGATTTTAGGCCGCGAACCGGACTTTAAAACTTATGGCCGCTTCTTCAATATGCTGTTTCAAGATCCGCTGTTGGCCGGCCGTAAAATGATTGCCGAAGCGTGGGACATTGGTGAAGACGGTTACCATGTCGGCAAATTTCCACAACCTTTTGCGAATGGAACGGCTTATTCCGCGATGATATGCGCGCGTTTTGGAGTTGGGAAAACGGTAATCTCGGCGCATTTTCCGAGCGTTTGTCGGGCTCTGCCGATATGTTTAATCACAGCGAGCGATTGCCTTCGGCCGGCATCAATTTCATCACCGCGCACGATGGTTTCACCTTGCAGGATTTGGTGAGCTACAACGAAAAACACAACGAACCCAACGGCGAGCTAAACCGCGACGGTCACAATGAAAACTTCAGCTACAACCACGGTGTGGAAGGCGAGAGCGATGATCCGTATGTATTACAGTCGCGCCAATACACCGCCAAAGCTTTGCTGGCATCGCTTTTTTTATCTGCCGGCACGCCGATGTTGCTTTCCGGCGACGAATTCGGCAACAGCCAGCGGGGCAACAACAACGGCTACTGCCAAGACAATGCCACGACATGGCTGGATTGGCCGTCTGAAACGCACGTGTTACAGGAATACGTGCATGATTTGATTGAAATACGCAAACAAATCAAATCATTAAATGCAGATGAATGGTGGAATAAAACGCACGTTACTTGGCTTAATTCAGACGGCCTTGAAATGACGGATAAATGCTGGAATGACCACACCGTAAAAGCCATGCAGGTTTTGCTGGATGACGAATGGCTGTTGTTGGTTAACGGCAAGCGTAGTACGCAGTTATTTAACCTACCTCAAGGAAGTTGGAAAGTTTCTTGCGTACCATCTGAGAAATTTAATTACGAACCGTTTTCCTGGCAATGCGAAGTGTCGCACATGGGTATATGGGTTTTACGCAAAGCGAATAAAGCATAGATTTTAATAGTGTTTTAATAGAAGCTCAGGTAAAATCGACGCATATCGGTTCTATTCGGCTCAAGATTTCTTAGATGTTGGCTGAGGCTGTCTGAGAGTATGGGCCTATAGAAAGATACACCGTCTGCCTAAATTTAAACTGTTTTGTAGTTTTCTATCGGATTGTTTGTTGGATTTTATTTAACCGATTTTCCTGTTTTTTGTCGTCTGAAACGTTTTAGACGGCCTGATTTCATTTACCGTGTTTTGAAACACACGAAAAAAGAAAGGCTGCCATGGCTCCGAAACTTCCTATCTCAGGCTACGATTATGTTATGCCGAAACCGGATGCAGAAACCATCCGAAAATCCATTGTTTACAAACTGATTTTTATTTTGGGTGTCGATCCGAAAGATGCCGACGAGCATCAATGGCTGAATGCCGCCATGTTGGCTGCGCGTGACTTGATTGCCGAGGATTTCCTCAAAACCCGTCGCGCCCATATCGAAAACAGCAAGCGCATGGTTTACTACCTTTCTATGGAATTCTTGTTAGGCCGATCATTTGTCAATGCCTTGATTAACGAAGGTGTGTACGCAGAATTCGAAGAAGCATTCAAACAATTGGACAAAGAATTTTCCGACGTGTGCGAGCAAGAACAAGATCCGGGCTTGGGTAACGGCGGTTTGGGCCGATTGGCTGCGTGTTTCTTGGATTCGTTGGCTACCTTGCGCATTCCGGCCATGGGTTACGGCATCCGCTATCAATACGGTATGTTCAAGCAGGAAATCGTTGACGGCCAACAGGTTGAGAAACCGGATTTGTGGCTGGATCAGGATTTGGCATGGCAGTTTGCCCGTCCGAACAAACAATATGCGGTCAGCTTTGGCGGCCAAGTGTTGAATATGGGGACAAAAAGGAATGGCATCCGAGCGAAGAAATTTCGGCTTGGGCTTATGACGAAATTATTCCGGGTTATGGTGGCGACGTGGCCAATCCATTGCGTTTGTGGGCTGCACATGCCGGTAATCTGTTTGATTTGGCCGACTTTAACCGCGGCGACTATGCATCTGCCGTGCGCGCGCAAAACAGTGATGAAAACATTTCCCGCGTTTTGTATCCGAACGATTCGACCGAAAGCGGCCGCGAATTGCGTTTGAAACAAGAATATTTCTTGGTTTCCGCTTCCGTGCAAGACATCATTGCACGCCATAAATGCCGTTTAGCAAATATCCGTAACTTGGCCGACGAAGTAGCAATTCACTTGAACGATACCCATCCGGTGTTGGCGATTCCTGAATTGATGCGCATTTTGATTGATGAAGAAGGCTTGTCTTGGACTGAAGCATGGAATATTTCCTGCAAAGTGTTCTCTTACACCAACCACACCTTGATGAGCGAAGCTTTGGAAACTTGGTCGGTAGATTTGATGGGTCGTCTGCTGCCGCGCCACTTGGACATCATCTTTGAAATCAATGCCTACTTCCTGAATGCCTTGCGCGCGATTGGTAATTTTGATGATGAATTTGTACGTCGCGTGTCGATTATTGACGAAACCCACGGCCGCCGCGTGCGCATGGGCTGGTTGGCAGTGATTGGTTCGCACAAAGTCAACGGCGTGGCCAAAATCCACTCTGATTTGATGGTCAACACCATTTTTGCCGACTTCGCCAAAATCTTCCCGGAACGCTTCACCAATGTTACCAACGGTGTGACTCCGCGCCGCTGGATTAATATTGCCAATCCGGCATTGACTGCATTCTTGGACAAACATTTGGGCGAACAAGATTGGCGTTTGCATTTGGATAATTTGGTGAAATTGAACGACAAAGCCGATGATGCACAAGTTCAAGCCGAATTTGCCGAAGTAAAAAAAGCTGCAAAAGTACGCTTGGCCGACTACATCGAAAAAGAGCTGGACATCAAAGTCAATCCTGAAGCTTTGTTCGACATTCAAATCAAACGAATCCACGAGTACAAACGCCAAGCGTTGAATGTGATGCACATTGTCGACCGCTACAACAAAATCTTGGAAAATCCGGATGCCGATTGGCAGCCGCGTGTGTTTATCTTTGCCGGTAAAGCCGCCTCGGCTTATTACATGGCGAAGAAAATCATCCGCTTGATTAACGATGTGGCCAAATTCATCAACAACGACAGCCGCATCCGCGATTTGATTAAAGTGGTGTACATCCCGAACTACAGCGTGAGCTTGGCACAAATCATCATTCCTGCTGCCGACTTACACGAACAGATTTCATTGGCTGGAACTGAAGCCTCAGGAACCAGTAACATGAAATTTGCTCTGAACGGTGCGATTTGTATGGGTACTTTGGACGGCGCGAACGTAGAAATTCTGGATAAAGTCGGTGCAGAACACTGCTACATATTCGGTAATACGGTTGAACAAGTGGAAGAAATTCGCCGCAATGGTTACGATCCATTGAGTTACATCGAACAAGACCATGACTTGCGCCGTGTGGTGAATCAAATCAGCCATGGCACGTTCTCACCGGAAGAGCCGACCCGCTATAACGATGTTTTACAGCCTTATGGCGACCATTACCAATTGATGGCTGATTTCCGCAGCTACATTGATACGCAAGCCAAAGCAGATATGCATTTCAAAGACAAAGCCGCTTGGAACCGTTCTGCTTTGATTAACATTGCCAACATGGGCTTCTTCTCATCAGACCGTTCGATTGCCGATTATTGTCGCGATATTTGGTATATCAAACCGTTGACTGAAAAAGAGTTGCCACGTCGTCCTGAATAAGATGCGATGCAATAGGCCGTCTGAAAGCAAAACTTTCAGACGGCCTATTTTAATGTATAACGACTTTAATTGATTTCTGCCAACAATGCTTTGCGGCTTTCCAATACCTGATCGATTAAGCCGTATTCTTTGGCTTCATCGGCAGACATGTAATTGTCGCGGTCGGTATCGCGTTGCAAATCAGCCAAATCGCGATCGCAATGTTTGGCCAGCAGCCGGTTGAGTTTTTCTTTAATCTTAATCAGCTCTTTAGCATGAATTTCAATGTCAGATGCTTGGCCGGATAAGCCACCGTGAATCAACGGTTGGTGAATCATTATGCGGCTGTTCGGCAAGGCAAAGCGCTTGCCTTTTTCACCGGCGGAAAGCAAAAATGCACCCATGCTGGCAGCTTGGCCCAAGCACAGGGTTGATACGTTAGGCTTAATGAAATTCATGGTGTCATAAATCGACATACCCGCGGTTACCGAGCCTCCCGGAGAATTGATATAGAAATAAATATCCTTATCTGGATTTTCGCTTTCTAAAAACAGCAATTGCGCCACCACCAAATTGGCCGATTCGTCGGTTACGGGGCCGACCAAAAACACAATACGTTCTTTCAGCAGGCGGGAATAAATATCGAAAGCACGTTCGCCACGGCCGCTTTGTTCGATAACGGTGGGAACGAGATAGTTTTGAATGTCTGGAGTCATGCGGGCTTTTCCTGTAAGGTAAGTGATATGGAAATCAGTAAAATATCTTTTCTGCAAATGGTGCCAAATGGCCGACATTTCAATTTAATAAACTTGAATATTAATGTACTGGATAAATAAAAGCACCAAAGCGCGCTTTGCGCCGCTTCAGTGCTTTGATGATGTTATGTTTCAAACGGCAGATTAGGCTTGTGCGTCCATTACTTCGTCAAATGACAAGGTTTTTTCAGTAACTTTGGCTTTGCCCAATACGAAGTCAACCACGTTGCTTTCAACAGCCAAAGAAGTCGGGCCTTGCAAACGGCTTTCGTCGCCGTAGTACCAATCGATTACTTCTTGCGGATCTTCGTAGCTTTCGGCGAAGTTCGCCACAACAGCTTTGATTTGCTCTTCAGTTGGTTCCAGTTTGTTTTCTTCAACCACTTTAGCCAAGATTAAGCCCAAAGATACGCGGCGCTCGGCTTGCTCTTTGAACATGTCGATTGGCAAGTCCAAGTTAGCAGCATCAGCCATGCCTTGGTTTACGAAGTTTTGTTTCATTTCGTTGGCCAAGCGGGTGGCTTCCTCATTAACCAAAGCGTTAGGTACTTGTAATTCAGCGGCTTTCAACAAAGCTTCCATCACTGAATCTTTAGTTTGGTCTTGAACGCGGCGTTCTACTTCGCGGCTAACGTTTTTCTTTACTTCTTCACGCATTTTGGCAACATCGCCGTCTTCAATGCCCAAAGCTTTAGCGAACTCAGCGTCGACTTCCGGCAAAGTCGGCTCAGAAACGTTGTTCAAAGTAATGGTGAACACGGCAGTTTTACCGGCCACTTCTTGACCGTGGTATTCTTCAGGGAAGTTGACTTCAACGTCTTTGCTTTCGCCGGCTTTCATGCCCACAATGCCTGCTTCGAATTCAGGCAGCATTTGACCCGCGCCCAATACGAATGCGTAGTTTTTAGAAGAACCGCCTTCAAACAATTCACCGTCGATTTTGCCTTCAAAATCGATGATGACACGGTCGTCATTTTTTGCTTCCCGCTCAATGTGGTTGTAGCAGGTGCGTTGTTTACGCAGGATTTCAACAGTTTTTTCAACTTCCTCGTCACCAACGGCAGCGGTTACTTTTTCAACTTCTTGTGCCGATAAATCGCCAATCACGACTTCAGGGAATACTTCGAAAACGGCGGCGATTTTGAAAGCTGCTTTATCATCTTGTTCTTCAACACCCTCGAAACGCGGGAAGCCGGCCACTTTCAGGTTTTCACTTACGGCGATGTCGTAGAACGCACGTTGAACCAATTCGTTCATTACATCGTTTTGCGTGCTTGCGCCATACATTTGCGCAACCATTTTCAATGGGGCTTTGCCCGGACGGAAGCCGTCAATTTTTACGCGGCGTTGGGTTTGTTTCAAACGTTTGTCGGTTTCTGCGTTGATTTCAGCCCAAGGCAGAGACACAATTACTTTGCGTTCCAAGTTTTCTAAAGTTTCTACAGTTACGCTCATCGTAAGCCCTTAAATATCTTGTTGATTGATGGATGGAAACCTGTTTGCGTGATTTGCCTTCGAATTCGGCAAAGCGACAATCGGCAGCCTCAGGCGGCCATTGGGTGCAAAAGGGATAAAATTCAGCCAACTAGTATATCACAATGTTTGAATAATAGGCGATAAGGCCGTCTGAAAATTAGCCGGTTCAGGCGGCCTGTGGTGTTGTTTGGAATATCAGCGTTGCTACTACTTAGTATAGATGGTTCCGGTAATAGCGTTTCCTAACATATAGGCGACAGTGGGCAAGTACAGAATAATCATTATGTAATTGGCAGTGACGGCAGGCAGGTGATGGCTAAGCATGAAAACACAGGTAGAGACCTTTGCAAAATCTCATGAACCACTAATAAAATTCAAAGCAGCCGTCATTCCCACGCAGGCAGGAATATATTTTTGAACATGGCAAACTATTGAATAAAATAAGTTTCTGAAATTTTAAGATGGATTCCCGCCTGCGCGGGAATGACGTCGGTTCTTTGTGTAGTGGCTTTTCAGGGAGTTTTGCAAAGGTCTCAGGTAGATTAAAAGAGGTATCATTGTTTTGACCAAAAAACGAGATAGAAGACAGCAAAGGCCGTATGAAAATTCATTTTCATACGGCCTTTGACAATACTTTGAATCAAAGCTGGTCTTTTTGCGCCAAAATGCGACGGCTGCCGCTGATGTCGGCAGGCGTTACCACGCCTGCGTTTTCCAAGGCTTCCATTAAATTGGCTGCGCGGTTGTAACCGACGCGTAATTGGCGTTGCAAAGCAGAAATTGAAGTTTTCTTGCTGTCTAACACAAAAGCAACGGCTTGGTCGAACAATTCGTCGCTGTCGGCATTGGGGTTGACGATATTGGTCGTTTCCAAAGCTGCTTCGCCACTGAGCAAGCCTTCAATGTAGTGGGTTGGGGCTTGTTCTTTAACATGAGCCACGACTTTATGCACTTCGTCATCGGAGACAAACGCACCTTGCACGCGTGTCGGTTCGGCACTGCCCGGTTGCAGGAATAATGAGTCGCCGTATTTCAGCAATTCGTCCGCACCCATCTGATCGAGAATGGTGCGGCTGTCGATTTTGCTTTGCACGGTAAAGGCCATGCGTGTCGGGATATTGGCTTTAATCAAGCCGGTTACCACATCGACGCTTGGGCGTTGGGTGGCAACAATCATGTGAATGCCCGCGGCACGCGCTTTTTGCGCCAAACGGGCGATTTGCTGTTCGACGGCTTTGCGTTCGGTCATCATCAAATCGGCCAATTCGTCAATCACCAACACAATCAGCGGCAGTGTTTCCAGTGGCTCGGGGTCATCAGGATTGAGACTGAACGGATTCAGCAACGGCTTGCCTGCTGCTTTGGCCTCTTTTACTTTTTTATTAAAGCCGTCTAAATTGCGCACGCCGGCATGTGAAAGCAGGCGATAGCGTTTTTCCATTTCGGCCACACACCAATTCAGTGCCTGACCAGCTTCGCGCATATCGGTGACAACTGGGCAGAGCAGGTGCGGAATGCCGTCATAAATACTTAATTCCAGCATTTTCGGGTCGATCATGATGAAGCGGACTTCATCCGGCGTGGCTTTATAAAGTATGGACATAATCATGCCGTTGACGCCGACCGACTTGCCCGAACCGGTCATGCCTGCTACCAATAAATGTGGCATTTTGGCGAGGTCGCCGACTACAGGATTGCCGGAAATGTCTTTACCCAAAGCAACAGTCAGCTTCGATTGGGCTTCGTTAAACACTTCCGAAGATAAAATCTCGCTCAACATCACGTCTTGGCGGTGTTCATTCGGCAACTCAATGCCCATGGTGTTTTTACCGGCAATAGTTTCCACCACGCGCACAGCCTGCATCGACATCGAGCGCGCCAAATCTTTGGCTAAGGCCACAATCTGGCTGCCTTTCACGCCTTGTGCCGGTTCAATTTCGAAACGGGTAATCACAGGGCCTGCGGTAGCCGACACCACTTGCACGCCAATGCCGAATTCAGCCAGCTTGGATTCGATACGCTCGGCAGTTTGCTGCAGCATATCGGGGTTGACTGCTGCCGGTTCACCTTTCGGCATACGCAGCAAATTCATGCCGGGTTTGTGGTATTCGCCCACAGTTTGTGACTCTTCATGCTCGTCAAACAAAGAAGTTTGGATCTTGGGCGGCGGCACTACTGATACAGTCACGGCTTTGCGGTTGCTGCTGCTGCCTTCGATTTTCTGCATAGGCTCGGCAATGATGGTTTTGGCTTCTTTCAGCAGGCGGCGAGCCGGTTTGGTGTCTCGTAAATCGGTGGTATCGTCGGCTTTTTGCTGTTTTTTATCGGCAATTTTCTGTTTCAGATTTTGTAGGTTTTTCTCAGCGTTGCGGCCGGTTTTGGCCAATACTTCCAACCACGAAACTTGTGCCAGCAACGAAATCGCCAGCAGCAACACAACAAACATAATCAATAAGCTGCCGGATTTGCCCAACAACCAACTCAATCCCGAACCGGCAAATGCACCGATTAAACCGCCGGCGCCCACGGGCAGTGAGTCGTTCAATACGGCATCGAATGCGAAGTGTTCCAAAATCGGGCTGCATACCAGCAGCAAAAACAGGGCCAAAGCTGCTACGCCGTGATTGTAGGGTTTATGGTTTTCTTGTTTTTGCAGCGGACGGAAGTTTTTATAAAGGAACATGCCTGAGGCAATAATCCACCACCAAAACGACAGGCCGAACAGGTAATAGCCGATGTCCGACACATAGGCGCCGAACAAGCCGCCGAAGTTTTGCACTTTGCCGCTGTTGGCCACGCTGCGCGACCATGCGGGATCACTCATGTCGAAGCTCAGTAAAGAAATCGCCAGATAAATGGTCACTACCAAGCCCAAAAGCCACATGGTGTCATTGATGAGATTGACCACATGTTCGGGACGGGCTTTTTTTTCTTCGTCTTTTTGTAAGGCTTTGGCTGCTTTCAGGCTTTCCGACAACTTATTAGGCTGGGTAGCAGGCTGCGGTTTGGCCGAGCGGCGCACGGCGGGCTTGGCGGCTTCAGTTTTGGCTTTGACTTTGGGTTTCGGGGTTGTTTTGGTAGATTTGGTAGCCATAGAATTCTGTTGCAGAGACCGTCTGGAACGGTAGCTAAAAGTAATGTGCGTAATGTCGAATTATACAATAAACCGCTGCCGTGATATACACAAAGGCCGTCTGAAATATTTCAGACGGCCTTCAGTCGTTGTTTTAAATCAGGTTGCTGATAAAAATCAGTAGAATTACCAGTGGCACTAAATATTTGACATAGTTGAACCAAATATTGACTGCGGTATCGTTGCCTTGATGGCGCAATTCTTCTTCCGCTTCCTCCTTCATCACAAAGCCGACAAACAGCGCCGAGCCCAAAGCCGTGAGCATAAACAGAATATTGCCGCTGATAAAGTCGAAAGCATCAAAAATATTGCGACCGAAAATCGAGATGTCCCGCCAAGATCCATAAGCCAAAATTGACGGAATATTGCCCAATAAATACCGCCTAAGACAATAGTAATTGCCGCGGCACGTCGGATTTTGGTTTTTTCCTGCAGAGCAGTAATCAACACTTCGTAAATGGTTAAAGAAGTGGTAAGCGCGGCAATCAGCAGCAGAGAGAAGAAAATCACTGCAAAAACAGGGTCTGCCCACATATTGGAAAACACAATAGGCAGGCTTTGGAATACCAGGATCGGGCCGGAATCGGGTGCCACACCGAAGCTGAAGAGCGAAGGGAAAATCATAAAGCCCGCCAATACCGCAATTAAAGTATTGGTGACGGCAGTAATCACGGCCGTCTGAACCAGATTTTCGTTTTTATCCAAATAGCTTGATAAGGTAATCATCACGCCGAAGCCCAAGCTCAAGGCGAAGAATACTTGCCCCAGAACATAGACAAACAATTGTGCGGTGATTTTGCTGAAATCAGGTTTCAGATAAAAAGTGATGCCTTTCATCGCGCCGGGTAGGGTAACGTTGCGCACCACCATGGTAATCAGGAACAAAAACAGCAGCGGCATTAAGTATTTAGCCGCTTTTTCAATACCGCCAATCACGCCTTTAACCAAAATGAAATAGTTAGCCAGCACAAACAGCAGGGTATAAAACGCGATGACCCAGGGGCTGTTTTCAATGTGTTCGGTAAAAAATGCTTTGGTTGCCTCGCCGTGAATCGGTTGCGAAACATCCAAGCCGCCGCCGATTAAATTGACGATATAGCTGATGACCCAGCCGCCAAGCAGCATATAATAAGCCATGATGCCGAATGCCCCGAGTAAGCTCATCCAACCGGCCAGCTTCCAGAATTTGGGTACGGGTTTGCCGTTGAGTTGGCCGCCAAAGGCATCGAGTGCATTGACCCCTTTGCGCCGACCGATGACATTTTCCACCAAAATCATCGGAATGCCGATTAAAATCATGGCAATGCAAAATAAAAACACATACGCGCCGCCGCCGTTTTCACCGACCAAATAGGGAAAACGCCAAGTAGCGCCGAAGCCGACCGTAGCACCGGCAACAGTCAGAATATAGGTTAATCGGTTTGACCAAGTTTGACGGGGTTGAGAAGAATTCATATTAATATATTTATGAAAAACAAAACTAAAGGGCGATATTATACGCCTGATAAGGTATACAATTTAGCTGAATATTAAAAAGGCTGATAGTGAATAGTGCTGAAAAATACAATTTTTATAGTGAAAGGCAGGAATAAGTGAGGCCGTCTGAAAATAAAATAGGTGAAAAAACTGGTTTGAATAGGAATCTGGTTGTTAAGAAAATGAGTAAATGACGAAAACGAAAAAACCTGCCATAGGCAGGTTTTTTTTAATGTTCATTTAAAAAGTTATCGGATTAGCGGTCATTAACCCAATCGTCCAATTCTTTTTCCACTTGTTCTTTGGTGTAGCCGTAACGCTCTTGAATGCGGCCTGCCAACTGATCGCGTTGGCCTTCTACGACTGCCCAATCATCATCGGTCAGCTGACCCCATTTCACTTTGGCCTTACCTTTTAATTGTTCCCACTTACCTTCTACTTGATCCCAGTTCATACTAGTTCCTTTCGTTACGTTTTAAGGGGTACACGTTTTGTGTCGCGTGTGAAACCATCGTAACTAAATCAACTTGGCTGTGCAAGTGGAAAAATCAACGTCTTTACAATTGAATATTTTATCTCCTTGTTTTCTAGAAAAATATCCAAAATGAATTAAATAGTATTTACTTAAACAATTAAATTTTAAAGAAAACAGACAAAATCATGATTGGGCGATGATTCAGGCGCGAGACTACAGCCTATTCTTTTTATAGAAAATATTAATCATAAATAGATTTTTGATTGATAATAAATTGAAGATAAAAAAACCATCTATACTAAGGGGAAAAGTATAGATGGCCAAACACATTACGGGGAAAACGTCTTACTCACTTACTTACTTCTCTCGAAGCAAGTGTTACTCAGACAGGCGAATTATATAATAGTTCATAGATATTTGTGTTAAATTTTGTTAATGTTGAAAATAGTTAAATAATCATTTGATTTTATTGCGTTTAAAAATTCAAAATGTGTAATAATTTTTTTGCAGGCCGCAATTCAATAATGGATTTGGATAAATTTCCACTCTCCGGCGGCTAAGTTTTGCGTGTCCCAGTCGCCGAATTTATCTCGATGCAGCTGTTCGACCCGGTTGCCGGCAGCGGCCACCATGCGTTTGACCTGGTGGTATTTGCCTTCGTTAATCGCCATGATAAGTGTATTGGCGTCTTCCAAATAAGCTTCGGCGGCGTGAACCGTTTCGTTATCGTCATGCAGTAGGACACCGTTTTTCAGGGTTTCACACAGGCTGTCACCGGCGGCGTGTTTGAGTGTGACGCGATAAACTTTCGCTACCTTATGTTTAGGCGATGTTACACGATGGTTGAACTGACCGTCGTTGGTAATCAGCAAAACGCCCGTGGTATCGGCATCCAAACGTCCAACTGCCTGCATATCGATATTGCGCATGTGGTCGGGAAACAGGCTGAACACGCTCGGGTATTGTTGAGGTTTATGCGAAGTTTCGTAATCGGCGGGTTTGTTGAGCAGAATATAGAAGTAGGGCATGGGTACAACCATCACATTATCACCGTCAATGCTGAGTGTTTTGACATCGACAGGCTCGATGATGCTTTTGGCGTTGTTCCAAATGTCGCCGTTGATGACGACGCAATCATTGTCGATCAGCCATTGACATTGTTTACGGCTGCCTAAGCCTTGCGATTGGAGATATTTGAGAAGTTGCATAAATAGTGTGCGGGATAAAGATTCAGACGGCCTATTGTACTGTAATTCAGACCATCTGAAAGAATGCGGACAACAAAAAAATCGCCCCTTTAAAATAATTAAGGGGCGCAAAAGGAACACAAACCACTACCAAAACTGTTACAAGGCAAATTCTCCTAATTTATGTGTTGCCGGATAAAGTGCTTTCATCAAATCATGCGGTGAGAGCGACAAATCTTTGCTGCCTGTGGTCAGGCGGCCTTGTTGCGGGGTAAGCTCCAATAGGCAGCTTGGGGCTGCGTGGCTGTGCTTACCTTTGTTGCGTTCCAAGCGGCGCTGTAGGGCGCTGCTGACACGCTGGTATAAATTGTCTTTCTGCTTTATTTCACGGGCGCGGGCAACCCAGCTTAAGCGCGCTTGTGAAGCTTTGTCTTCAATCAGAAGGATTCCGGTATCAGACGGGCTTTCAGACGGCATACACGGTAATCCGACATAATATCTGCCATCTAAAGTTACATATACGGCCTCGTGTATTTCACAATCGCCGCAGCCTTGTGTGGCCAGAAGTGAGCGGATGGTGTGTTGGTGCAGTCTCAGAATGTTGAGAGAGACTTGCTTAAAAATACTTTCCGGCATGTGCTTCTCCTTTCTTTCTGTGCGTTGCGTTGAGTGTCGTTGGATTGGATTATACGGACTTTTTTCTAATTTGCAAATGATAATTGTTATTATTAATGTAAAAATACATAAGATTGTGATTTTTATTGGAATTAATTTTAAAAAAATTTCAAAATGTGAGTAGTTTAGTCAGGAAATATCAAAATCAGCTTTCACGGCACTCTTATAGATGAGATGCCGTTTAATAATATAGATGCCGTCTGAAATAAATTTTCAGACGGCCTGAGTGTTTTGATGAATTAAAATCTGACTAAACTTTTGCAAACTATACTTTCATGCATTGATTTAGTATGATTCGGGCAACGATAAAAGGACAGACACATGAGCAAACGCCAGATTATATTTGATACAGAAACCACCGGTTTTCTCGACGACCCGACCAACCGTATGATTGAGTTTGCCGGTGTTGAGATGATTAACCGCCAATTGACCGGCAATTACCTGCATCTTTATATCCACCCCGAACGCGATATTCCCGAAGATGCGGTTAAGGTGCATGGTTTGACATTAGAAGTGTTGGAAGAAAAAAACGCACCGGTTTTTGCGGCTGTCGGAAATAAGATTGCCGATTTTATCCGCGATGCGGAAATCATTGCCCACAATGCGCCGTTTGACGAAGGCTTCTTAAACCGTGAATTTGCCCAAATGGGTTTGCCGAACGTGCGCGAACTGGGTTGCCAAGTTACCGACACGCTGGCGATGGCGCGCGAAATGTTCCCGGGACAGAAAAACAGTTTGGACGTATTGTGCAACCGGTTTTCCGTCGACCGCAGCAAGCGCGTGCTGCATGGTGCGCTGATTGACTGCGAGTTATTGGCTGATGTCTATTTGGCCATGACCCGCCAGCAATTTGATTTGATGGGCGGTGCCGGCGAAGAAAGCTGCGATGGACAAACGCCGGTTAATCCGGTGCAAACCACACGTAACGGCCGTCTGAAAGTGGTGCGTGCTGATGAAACCGAATTGGCGGAGCATGAACAATATTTAGATGGCTTGGGCGATGAATGCATTTGGCGCAAATCAGCGACGGCGGAGCAGCAGGCATGAAACGCAATATCGCTTTGATTCCGACGGCCGGTGTCGGCGCGCGTTTTGGCGCGGGCAAGCCGAAGCAGTATGTCGAAATCAACGGGAAAACCGTGTTGCAGCACACCGTCGGCATTTTCGAACGGCATCAGAAGATTGATTTTATCGCGGTCATCGTATCGCCCGAAGACAATATTTTTCAGACGGCCTCCGATAAAGTCGGCGTATTTAAGGTAGGCGGTGAGACGCGCGCCGAGACCGTGCGCAACGGTGTGAATATCCTGTTGCAGCAAGGCATCGCAGCGGAGACCGACAATATTCTGGTACACGACGCGGCGCGCTGCTGCCTGCCTTCTGAAGCCTTGAGCCGCTTGATTGAGGCGGCGGCCAATGCCGAGCAAGGCGGGATTTTGGCGGTGCCGGTGGCAGATACCTTAAAACGGGCCGGTGAAGGCAGCCGGGTGATAGAAACTGTTTCCCGCGCCGGATTATGGCAGGCGCAAACGCCGCAGCTTTTTCAGGCGGCCTTATTGCAGCGGGCATTGTCTGTTGCGGATTTGGAGCGTGTAACCGATGAGGCTTCCGCCGTCGAAATGTTGGGCGTGAAACCGTTGCTGGTATCGGGCGATACGCGCAATTTGAAACTGACTTTGCCACAGGATGAGTTTATCGTGCGGTTGTTGTTATGTGAAGAAGTGCAGTAATAATAAGAAAGTTTTAAAAAAAGATAATAAAACATATTAAGGTGTGAAAATTAAGGTGTGAAAATGTATACGCTTAAAAAAGACTTTGAATTTTTAAAAGAGGTATTGACTGAATTTTGTGAACGGCAGGAGTTTATTGATAGGTTAAATACTATTGAAAAAACAGAAATCACGGGTTGGGAAATTTGGTTGCAGGTGGAATTTGCCTTATTTTTGCAGGAGCATAAAAGAGTAGCTGAATGGAAAAGGGAAATTCGTCACTCTTTAGATATGCGAAAGTCTGATTATTGGAATAATGCTTCGATTGATTTTTATATTCGTCAGAAACAAGCGCGCAGTTTTATTCCTCTTGAAATTAAGCAGAATCGTAATGCGAGCAGCTGTATTAAGAGTATGTCAGACGATATTAAGAAATTTAGAAATATCAAGAACTCTACATGCTGACGTTATTTTAATTATTAGTTTGAAGCCGTCTGAAAACTTTAAGACGGCCTTTGAAAATCGAAACTATATAATAGGAAAGCAAACATGAATATCCGTATCGGACAAGGTTATGACGTTCACCAATTGGTCGAAGGGCGCGATTTGATTCTCGGCGGTGTGAAGATTCCGTTTGAAAAAGGCCTGCTCGGCCATTCCGATGCCGATGCGCTGCTGCACGCGATTACCGACGCAATATTGGGGGCGGCGGCTTTGGGCGACATCGGCAAGCTGTTTCCCGATACGGCGGCGGAAAACAAGGATGCCGACAGTCGCGTTTTGCTGCGCGAGGCTTATCGGGCGGTGCGGGCGGAAGGCTGGCGGGTGGTGAATGTGGACAGCACCATTATTGCCCAGCAGCCGAAACTGCGCCCCCACATCGACGACATGTGCGCCAACATCGCCGAAGATTTGGGCATTGATATTTCGTGCGTCAACGTGAAAGGCAAAACCAACGAAAAGCTCGGCTATCTCGGCCGCGTGGAAGGGATTGAAGCGCAGGCCGCGGTATTGCTGGCGCGTGCGGAGAGCGAATAATCCTGCGATGACGGCAGGCCGTCTGAAATGTTAGAATCAGACTATCCATTCCAGCCTTATATAAAGGAGAAGCAGTTATGGCGACACAAGACGAATTGAAGCGTGTTGCGGCGGAAAAAGCCGTTGAATTTGTGCCGGAAAACGAATACATCGGCATCGGCACCGGTTCGACCGTCAATTTCTTTATCGAAGCCTTGGGCAAAAGCGGTAAAAAAATCAAAGGCGCGGTATCGACTTCAAAGAAATCCAGCGAATTGTTGGCGCAATACGGCATTCCGGAATTGTCGCTCAACGATGTACACCATTTGGCGGTGTATATTGATGGTGCCGACGAAGTGAACCACATGTTGCAAATGATTAAAGGCGGCGGTGCGGCACATTTGGATGAAAAAATCGTCGCCAGCGCGGCCGATAAGTTTATCTGTATCGCCGATGAGAGCAAATACGTTTCGCGCTTGGGTAAATTCCCGCTGCCGGTGGAAGTGATTCCGAATGCCCGCTCACTGGTATCGCGCAAACTGTTGGCCATGGGCGGTCAGCCTGAACTGCGCCTCGGTGTGACCACCTTCCACGGCAACCAAATCGTTGACGTGCATGGTTTGAATATCGACCGTCCGGTAACGCGTGAAGACGAAATCAACCAAATCGTCGGCGTGGTGGAAAACGGTATTTTCGGGCGCAATGCCGCTGATGTGCTGATATTGGGTACGGCAGAAGGTACCAAAGTGATTTATCCGGGCCGGGATTAAATACTCATCTTACAGGCCGTCTGAAAAAGTACAAACATTTTTTCAGACGGCCTTTACAATAATGGAATAACAAAATGTTGAAATGGTTGGCCATTGCAGCCTTGGTAACCGGTGGTTTAGGGTACAGCAGCGATAAAATCGACTGGCTGAAAGTCGGCGGCGAAGTTGTCGGGCGTATCAAACAGGGGAGCGATTGTAAAAGCGTGCTGCCCGATTTATACGAATTGGCCGGCATTGAGCAGACAGACAAACAAAAACAAAGCCAAAAGAAAAATTATACCGGCCGCGTAACGAGCATTTCCGATGGCGATACCATTCACGTCACCGATGGCAACGGCCGTAAACACAAAATCCGCATGGCGCATATTGATGCGCCGGAAATAAACCAAGCCTACGGCACTCGTTCGCGCGACCAGTTAAAGGCCGTGGCCGGTAATGCCAAAGTAAAAATCAAAGTATTCGAGATTGACCGCTACGGACGTGAAGTGGCGCAAGTGTTTAAAGGCAATACCGATTTGAACCTGATGATGGTGCATGAAGGCGCGGCATGGCACTACGAATACTATGCTAAAAAGCAGCAAAACAAACTGGCGTTTACCGAATACGCCGCCGCACAAAAACAAGCCAAAGGCGACCGCAAAGGCTTGTGGCGGGCAAAAAATCCGCAAGCGCCGTGGGATTTTCGCAAACAGCAAAACACTGAGCAAAACCAAAGCACGGGCCCCAAATGGTTTGGCTGGTAGTTTTCAGACGGCCTTTTTGCTTACCGCCAAACAGGCCGTCTGAATGCCGAGACTTGCGAAATCGGCAATAAATCGGTATGTTGGATTTGATTCTTTTCTCACGATTCATCAAGATTCTAACAAAAGAGGCCGTCTGAATATGTCCACTTTATTAATTGTGCGCCCCGAGGCGCGGGCGCAACAAGACATTGCTGTGTGCCGTCAATTGGGGCAGGATGCCATTGCATTCAGCCCCATCGAAATCGAACCCGATGAAACCGCTCTGGCCGGATTGGCAGAAGTGTTCCAACAATGCGATGCCGTGTTTTGGGTCAGCCCGACTGCCATCGAAACCGCTGCGCCGTATGTTGATTTTTCAGACGGCATGAAAGTCCAAATTACCGTCGGTGAAGCCAGCCGCCGAACCTTGAGCCGTTTTACCCCGCACGAAATTTTCAGCCCGGCCGACGGCAACGACAGCGAAGCCGTATTGCGGCTGCCGATTTGGCAAAACCTGCCGCAAAATGCCAAAATTTTGGTGGTGCGCGGTCATGGCGGGCGCGATGCCCTCATCGAAAATTTGCGCAAACATGGCTTTGGCGTGGCAGTGGCCGAAGTGTATTTCAGACGGCCTAAGGAATTGAATTGGCAAGATTTCTCTGAAAAAAATGTGCAAGCGGCATACATTACCTCCGCCGAAAGCGTGAAAACCTTGTTCGCACAAGTACCGCCGCCATTGGCGCAACGCTTGAAAACCTTGCTATACTTGACCCATCACGAGCGCGTAGCCGAGGCTTTACGGCAGGCCGGCGCCCAAAACATCCAATTGGTCGCCGCACTCGATGCTGCGGCTTTATCCCATGTCTCAAACGGAGCCGATATGAGCCAAACCGAAGACAAACAACCTGAAATCAACAAAAACGACGACAAACGCGTGATTGCGGTCGATACCGAAGGCAAAGCCGTGCCGTCTGAAAAAGCTGCAACCGAAAATGCGCCGGCCGAACCGAAGCCAGCTGCACCAGCGGCGGCTGAACATCGAATTACAGGAAATACTATGTCAGACAATAAAAATACACCGAAAAACGAGTCATCTTCCCAAGCACCAGCGCCCGTGGTGATTCAGCAGTCATCCGGTAAAGGCTTGGCCGCCGGTGCGCTGGTGCTGGCTTTGTTGGGCTTGGGAGCGAGCGGTTTCTTGTTTGTTCAAGGTCAGAATGTGTTGAAAAATCAAGAATTGGCCTTTACCCAAAAAATCGACAAAGCCGCATTGGGTGAGTCTGAAAACGCTTCTTTGCTGAAAGACAACATCAACCGTCAAACCACGATTCAAGCCGAAATCGAGCGTTTGGCCAATGCGCAAAAAGCCAACAGTGACCAAATCGAGTTAAACCGAAAAGCCTATCAGGAATTGGTCAAAGGCCGCGTCAATTGGTTGGTGGACGAAGCAGAGAGCATGCTGAATCTGGCTGCGCAACAATTGATGCTGTCGGGCAACGTGCCGGGTGCGGTAGGTGTGTTGGAACATGTCAACAGCCGCTTGAGCCGTTTCGACCACCCGGAGTTGTTGCCGATTAAGCAAGCCGTCAGCAGCGATTTGGCCGAATTGAAAAGCCGGCCTTATGTCGATGTTTCCGGTACTGCTCTGCGTATTGACCGCTTGGAAGCAGCGGTTGCCGGTTTGCCGCTGGTGGTAGATGGCACACTGAAACCGGGTGCGGTGGAGCAGGTACAGGAAAATCCGCAGCTTTCGTGGTGGGAAAATGCCTGGGAAAAATCGCTAGGCGCATTGAAAGGCTTGGTGGAAGTGCGCAATTTGGAGAGCAACGATTCGATGTTGCTGTCGCCGGAGCAGATTTATTTTGTACGTGAAAACTTACGCTTGCGCCTGTTGGATGCCCGCACTGCCTTGCTGCAACACAACGGTGAAGTGTATCAAAGCGATTTGAACAATGTCGAAGCCACGGTGAAACAATATTTCGACAACAAATCACCGGCCACCCAATCATGGCTGAAAGAATTGGCCGAGTTGAAAGCCTTGGATATCCGCATGACCGGCGGTGATGTGCTGAAAAACAGTTTGGCCGCTGTCCGCACTTATCAAGATGGCAGCCGTGCGCAAGCCGCCATAGCCGCCACGCCGGAAGCAGCCGAGCCGAAAGCCGCTTCTGAAGCGGTGGAAACGAAGGCCTCTGCGCCGGCGGCAGCTTCTGCCGCTATGCCTGAAGCACCTGCATTGCCGTCTGAAAACAAAGCATCACAGCCGCGCACGCCGGACGCACCTGCTGCCAAACCCGAAGCCGCTCAAGAAACACCGGCGCAAGCAAAAGGGGAACAGGCATGAAAAGCGTCATTTGGATTGTGATTTTATTTGCCGCTGCCGTGGGCTTGGCGCTGGCATCGGGCATTTATACCGGTAATGTGTATGTGGTGGTTGAGCAAACCATGCTGCGTATTAACCTGCATGCCTTTATTCTGGGGTTGATTGCGGCGGTAGTGATTTTGTATTTGCTGGTGAAATTCTTGGCCGGCGTGTTGAATGTGCCGAGCCGTTTGCAGCGTTTCGGTGTGGCGCGCAAAGAAAATCAAGCCGTGCATGCCTTAAACAGCGCGGGTTTGGCGTTTTTTGAAGGCCGCTTTGAAAAAGCAGAACTGGAAGCGGCCAAAGTGCTGACCAACAAAGAAGCGGGTGATAACCGCACTTTAGCTTTGATGCTCGGCGCACACGCAGCCGACCAGATGGACAATTTGGATTTGCGTGACCGTTATCTGAAAGACATTGAATTGCTACCGAAAAAACAGCAATTGTCGCGCTGTCTGCTGCTGGCGGAATCTGCGTTGAACCGCCGCGATTATCCGGCTGCTGAAGAGAATCTGAATGCCGCCGCGCAAATCAACCCGAACCTGACCCGCTTGGTGCGCTTACAGTTGCGTTACGCTTTTGATCACGGCAATGCGTTGGACGTGTTGAATAAAGCAGAAAAGCTGGCAAAAGCCGGTGCGATTAACGATTACGAAGCGGAACAATATCAAATTTGGGCATACCGCCGCCTGTTGGCGCTGGCTTCCGATCCAAATGGTCTGAAGGTCTGCTTGAAGCGCATTCCGGATAATTTGAAAGCCGGTGAAATGTGTATTGAAATTGCGCAAAAATATGAGCGTTTGGGCTTGTATGAGCAAGCGGTGAAATGGGTCAGCCAATACTATCCGCAAACGCAGCAGGTCGAATTGTTGGAGCCTTTTGTCGGGAGCGTGCGCTATTTGAGTGACCGCGAGCAGCAAAAAGCCATCGATACCGCCGACTCTTGGCTGAAAGCGCGTCCGGATAATGCGCAATTGCTGATGTATTTGGGCCAATTGGCTTACAGCAAGCAGCTTTGGGGCAAGGCGCAAGGCTACTTGGAAGCCAGTTTGGCGATTAAACCGAGCTTGAGTGCCCATTTGGCTTTGGCGCGTGTGTTCGACGAAACCAACCAACCACAAAAAGCCGATGCCCAGCGCAAGCTGGTGTTGGAAAGCGTGGTGGAAGAGGAAGAACCGGCCGCCCTGATTGCCAAAGCTTAAGCGCATTCAATTAAAGGCCGTCTGAAACGTTTCAACACACATGAAACCTGTTCAGACGGCCTTTTTGTGTTTACAATACGTTCATCATGCGCGATGACACAATGCGCATATTTCATTGTTCTTGGCCGCCTTTTCAGACGGCCTTATATTCAGAAAGCTGTCATGATTCCATTGCAAAACGATACTTTTCTCCGTGCTCTTTTAAAGCAACCTGTTGAATACACGCCGATTTGGATGATGCGCCAAGCAGGACGCTATCTGCCGGAATACAAAGCCACACGCGCGCAGGCGGGCAGCTTTTTGGATTTGTGTAAAAACACCGAGCTGGCAACCGAGGTGACCATTCAGCCTTTGGAGCGCTTTGACTTGGATGCGGCGATTTTATTTTCTGACATTCTGACCGTGCCGGATGCCATGGGCTTGGGTTTGTATTTCGCCGAAGGCGAAGGGCCGAAATTCGAGCGCCCGCTGCAGCATGAAGCCGACATCGCCAAATTGGAAGTGCCGGATATGGCTAAATTGCAATATGTGTTTGACGCGGTTACCTCCATCCGCACGGCCTTAAACGGCCGAGTGCCGTTAATCGGTTTCTCAGGAAGCCCGTTCACGTTGGCCTGCTATATGGTGGAGGGCGGCAGCAGCAAGGAATTTCGTACCATCAAAACCATGATGTATTCGCGCCCTGATTTGCTGCACAAAATTTTGGCCACCAATGCCCAAGCGGTAACGGCTTACCTGAATGCGCAAATCGATGCCGGTGCTCAAGCGGTGCAGATTTTCGATACGTGGGGCGGCGTGTTGAGCGATGCCGCCTTTGAAGAATTCAGCTTGCAATACATGCAGCAGATTGTGGCCGGTTTGAAACGTGAAAACGAAGGCCGTCAAGTGCCGGTAATTGTGTTCGCCAAAGGCGGTGGCTTGTGGTTGGAAAAAATGGCGGCTATCGGTGCCGGTGCGCTGGGCTTGGATTGGACTTGCAACATTGGTGAAGCGCGCCGCAGAGTGGGTGACAAGGTTGCTTTACAAGGCAACTTTGATCCTTTTGCTTTGTTTGGTACGCCGGAAAGCATCCGCTCCGAAGTGGCGCGTATTCTCGGCGACTACGGTCAGGGCAGCGGCCATGTGTTCAACCTCGGTCACGGCATCAATCAACACGCCAATCCGGAACATGCTAAAATTTTGGTTGATACCGTGCATGAATTATCGCGCCAATACCACAAATAATTGAAGCTTAGAAAAGGCCGTCTGAATTTCAGACGGCCTTTTATTTTACTGAAAGCAAAATTTAATATTCTTTGATTTCAAATTCTTTTTGCAATTTGGCAATGCTGGTTACTCGTTCATAGCCTTCAAATCGAGCGGCATCGCTTTCTTTCGCTTTGGTGCCGAGTGCTTGCGAAGCGAACACGAAACCTTCGCGTTCCATCACGGCTTTGCGGTAGAAATCGAGTAAGTCCTGCTTGGTGAGCTTTTCCGTTAAATCTATGATTTTTTGGCGGGTATCGAATTCATAGTTGCCATAGAGAAAGTCATTGGCATAACGCCCGGCTTCCTGAAGCAGCGATTCGGGCTTGCGGCGCAAGTGAATCAACATATTGTTGCGCTGGCGTACCACGTCTTCCTCGCTCAAGTCTTGCAGTTTTTGCCAGCTTTCCTCAAAGAAACGCTGATTGTGGCGCATAATTTCGGCTGGTGTGGCATCAGCGCTTTGCACGGAAAACTGCAAACCTGCTGTTTTTCCGATGGTATAAACACCTTGGCTGATGCTGTAGCCGAGCTGCTTATCGGTGCGTAAATCATCGAAATACCAACGGCTCAAAATACGGGTCAGCAACGAAGCACGTACGCGGCCTTCCAACCATTCGTAGTCTTTGGGCATGTAGATGATACTTAAAGCGTTGTCTTCATGCGGCACATTCACAATATGGTTGAGTTTGCGCTCGGATTGACCGACATCGGGATAGCGGATGCGATAGACATCAAGATTGGCGTTCGGCACAATTTTTTGCACATAGCGCACCAGGCTTTTGGCTTGTTTGTCGGAAAAATTACCAAATGAAAAGACGCGCAGGCCGTTGATGTTGCTGAGAATACGGTTCCGTACCATGGCAACGTCTTGTAAATTCACTTCTTTGGCACCGGTATAAAGATCGTCCCAGTCGAACGTAGGATAGCGTTCAAAATCATGGAACGCCGATACCGTCTGCGCCAAACTGCCGGCTTTTTTCCGGGCTTTCAAACCATCCAGTAAACGTTTGCGTGCCTGTTCGAGCTGATCGGCGTTGAGCGGGGTTTGAGTGAAATTGCGCAGATAATCGGTGGTGAGTTTGCCTAAATGCTGGGCATAGCCGCCGCTGTTGAGCACAAAACCGGTTTCCGTAGGAGTAATGCCCACCGACATACCGGCAATTTTCGATTGGTAGCTGAGTTGGCTTTGCGTCAAATCGTTCATGTAACCGAAGGCCAGAGCCGCTACACCGAGCTTGAGGTCGGGTTGATTGGGCATGATGCTGAACATCATGGTGATGGTAACTTCGGGATTGTCGCCAAAATGCTGCGAAGGCATGTGGAAGATTTTTAAGCCTTTTTGGTTGCGCAGCGCTTTGGGGTGACTACGTTTCACGCCTTGGGCATTGGCTGAGAAATCATCGGCAAAATAAGGATTGCGTTGTGGCAAAACTAATTTCGGATTGCCGCTGAAGTCGAGCCATTGGGCTTTTTGTTGTGTTGTAAACGGGCGGATATCGTACACCGCGCCGAAATAAGGCGTGGTGTGTTGCGATGGATTGAGGCCGTCTGAAACTTCCATCAGACGCATGTTGTCGGGGGTCATGCCGTTGAGTTTTTCCATGACTGCGGCTTTATCTAAACCGTCAGCAACAAAACCGGCATCAATAATATTGGCCAGCGGATAGCGCAGCATGGTTTCGGCCAATGCGGCGGCATAGCCTGCGCTTTTCGGCACATCCGTGGTTTGGAAGGACTGCTTCAGGCTTTCACGGATTTCCTGATAGTAGGCATCGTCGATACCGGATTGCTTAATCAGCTCAATTTGCTGGAAAATCATCGAGATAATACGGTCGCGCTGCTGCCAGCCTTTTTCGGTCAGGACCAAGGTCAACACAAACGCACTTTCATTGCCGCCGTTGTTGTCTGCCGGCAAAGCAAGCAGGCCGCTGTCGGATAGGCCGTTTTTAATCAGATAATCGCTGAGCGTACCGGCGGTGGTGTTGGTGAGGAGATAAGCCAAATAAGCACCGGTTTTTGCGCGGAATAACTGTTCTTCGTTTTTCGGATAACCAAACGTGAGCGTGATGGATTTTTCCGGTCGAAGCGGCTTGTATTGCAGTACAATGGCTTTATCCTGCTCACGGTAAAGCGGCACATTGATTTTTGGTTCAATCACCTGTTTATTCGGCATTTTGCCCAAGGTATCAGCCGCAAGTTTGGCCAGTTGCTCTATCGGCTGCCTAGAATATAAAACGGCCTTGAAAAGATTGGCAGAATAGTATTGGCGGTGGAATTTCAGCAATTCATCGTGGAGCTTGCTGCCGGATTTATCTCGCAGGCTTTCGCGGCTGCCGTGTAAGGATTTGGCACTCGGATGCGCCGGGTTGACCGTGTTGGCACCGATACTGGCCAGCAGAGCTGCATCGCTGGCTTTGGCGCGCACTAATTCGGCATTAACGGCATTCAACTCTTTTTTAGAATATTCGGGTGACAAAATCGGAAACGCCAAAGCATCGGCCATACGCGCCACTGCTTCGTCAAAAGCATCATGGTTGACTTGGAAATGATAGGAGGTGCGCATGAAATTGGTCGACGCATTGGTACGGCCGCCATTTTTTTGTAAGAATGTCATCAACCCGTCGACATCAGGATAGTGTTTGGAGCCCATAAAAATCATGTGTTCCAAATAATGCGCCATGCCTTGCTGGGTGATGGGTCGTCTTTCGAGCCAATTGGCAACGCAGCGGCCATGATAGACTGGTTGGCAGCAGGGTCGGAAATCAGCAATACAGTCATGCCGTTGGCTAACGCTACCGCACGGTATTCGGCCTTGTCTTTCGGCGCTTTGCGGACGGTTTCACCGATAAAGCGGTAAGGGGTGGCCACTGTGGCAGAGGCCGTCTGAACATTTTCTGCGGCGGCATGGGGAAGGGAAATGCTTAAAAGCACAGTGAAAACGGCGGTATAAACAGTACGGACCCCAAAGAATCGGTTCATTATCGCTCCTGAATGTGGGCTATTTGTTCAGATGTTTTTTTAACATATCATGCCGTCTGAATAAAGATTTATGGTGGAATCAGTAAATAGTGAAGCAGTATAACAAAACTTAAAAAATTTGATAATCTTTCTCAATCATATATTTTCAGACGGCATTCGGTTGGCAGTTAACGCATGGCTTTGGCGTATAATGGCCTTATTCTGATTTTCCTGATTTTGAGCATGACTTTTTTAAAAGATATTACTTGGACGGAGATTTTCGTCGTTATCCACACCACGGCAGCCTTGGCCTGTATGCTGCGCGTGCTATACAAACAAAAAAACATCGGTTCGACATTTGCCTGGCTGATTATTTTATTTTTGTTTCCTGTGTTTGGCACCATTGCCTATATTTTAATCGGCGAACCGCGCTTAGGGACTGCACGCGCCAAACGCAGTGACGAAATGAAGCGCTTTTACGGCGAATTTGCCGAAAAATACCTGCATGATGTGCATCTCGACATCAGTGGCCAAATGAAACCGCATCTTCACGGCATCAGCCAAGTGGCGGCGCACACCACCGGCTTGGGGCGACGCAAAGCAACGCCATGACCTTGCTTTCCACCACCGATGCCATCATCGACACCATGATTGCCGATATTGAACAAGCGCAAGCCTCGGCGATGATGGCATTTTATATTATTGATGCGCAAGGGCGGATTGAGAAATTATTGGAAGCGCTGATGAACGCAGCCCGGCGCGGCGTTGATTGTGCGATTTTGGCCGACGGTGTGGGCAGCAGTGATTTTCTAAACAGCTATTGGGTCGGACGTTTGCGTCAGGCCGGTGTAGAAATTGAATGTGCCTTGCCGGTGGGTTTGTTCAAAACCTTGTTCACGCGTACTGATTTACGCAATCACCGCAAAATTTTGGTGGTGGACAACAAAATCGGTTACACCGGCAGCTTCAATTTGGTTGACCCCAGCTATTTCAAACAAGATTCCGGCGTGGGCGAATGGATTGATGTGATGATGCGCTGTACGGGGCCGATGGTGTTGGAAATGGCGGTGGTGTTTTTTGCCGATTTGGCGGTAGAGGATGATGAAAACCTGCAAGGCATTCAGCAATATTTGAAACAGAATGAAGACCGCATTCCGCAAATGTTACCCGAGAAAATGAAGCAGGGCAATGTCATCGCGCAAGTGATCCCATCAGCGCCCGGACAGAGCAGTCATGTGATTTACGAAACTATTGTCAGCGCAATTTATGCGGCTACTTATCAAATCACCATAACCACGCCGTATTTCGTGCCGGACGAACCGCTGCTGCTGGCCTTAACTTCAGCTGCTAAGCGCGGCGTGGATGTGACTCTGATTGTGCCAGCCAAGGTTGATTCGACCATGGTGCATTACGCTTCGCGTGCCTATTATCCGATGCTGCTTGAATCGGGGTAAAACTGGCTTTGTTTGACGGCGGCCTGCTGCATGCCAAAACCATGACGGTTGATGACGATTATGCGCTGTTCGGCACGGTCAATATGGATATGCGCAGCTTTTTCCTGAATCTGGAAATCAGCTTGGCGATTTACGACCAAGGTATGACGCAGAAAATTTACGGTTTGCAACAAGGTTATTTAGCCGACAGTCAATATATTTCTGCCGACGAATGGCAGCAACGCTCGAAATGGTGGATTTTGGTGGAAAACGTGGTACGCCTGATGAGTCCGCTTCTTTGATATAAAAGGCCGTCTGAAATTTCAGACGGCCTTTTGGTTTTCAGTGATTCAAACTCAATCGTCAGCTTAAATATCAAGCTTTGTGCAGTTCATTAACGTGTTCCACTTCTTCGCGGCTGCCCATGATGACCGATACGCGTTGGTGCAGGCCGGTTGGTCGGATGCTGAGAATATCCTCCAGCGCATTGCTGGCCGCGCCACCGCTTTGGGCGAAAATCAGGCTCAACGGGTTGGCTTCATACATCAGACGCAATTTACCCGGTTTGCTTGGGTCGCGTTTGTCTTGCGGATACATAAACACGCCGCCGCGCATCAAAATGCGGTGAATTTCTGCGACCATGCTGGCCACCCAGCGCATATTGTAGTTTTTGCCGCGCGCGCCGGTTTCACCGGCCAAAAGCTCGTCGATGTATTGCCGCATGGGTGCGAACCAGTGGCGCCGGTTCGACATATTGATGGCAAATTCTTTAGTGGCAGCCGGAATTTGCGGATTTTCTTGCGTCAACACAAATTCGTTTTGCTCATTCAGGGTGAACACGAATACGCCGTGCTTCAAGGTGAACACCAATTGCGTTTGCGGGCCGTATAACACATAGCCGCTGCCGACTTGGTTCTGGCCTTTTTGCAGGAAAGATTCGGTATCCAACGCGCCTTCGGGTTTGGCTAAAATCGAGAAAATGGTGCCGACGGAAATGTTGACATCGATATTGGATGAACCGTCGAGCGGGTCGAACAATACTAAATAGCCGCCGTTATCGTTGCAGGCGACAAAAGTGTCTTCTTCTTCGCTGGCCAATCCGGCGACATTCGGATTGCTTTTCAATACATCAATCAATACATCGTTGGCAATGACGTCAAGTTTCTTCTGGTCTTCGCCTTGCACGTTGCCCGTTCCGGCCATGCCCAACACACCGGCCAATGCGCCCAAGCGGACTTTATCGCTGATCTCTTCACAGGCGGAAACAACGGATTGCAACACGCTGCCCAATTCGGCGGGTACGTCGTTTTGTTGCAGGTGTTGCGGTAAAAATTGCGCTAAAGTAGTCATGTCACACTCTTTTCTTTAATAAAAGTCATGGAATTTGGGTTTCAGACGGCCTAACGCTCAGCTTTATTGCGCCGGGGTAATTTCCGAAGCCACGGCTGAGGCAGCTTCAGGCCGGCTAATGCTCTCTTCAGCACAAGCCATGGCGGCGCTGCTGAGTTTGTCGGTGAGCTCCGGGCTGATTTTTCCTGCGAGCATGTCGGTTAAATCTTGCGTAGAAACGCTGTCGAACATTTTACCGGCGGTGCAGTCGCAGATTTGGCGGACTTTTTCTGCCGAGACAAATTGCTGGTCTTGCGGCACGCGGCTGACGCATTGTCCGGAAACCACGTTGATAAAGCCGTTGCGCATTTGCTCGTTGACGGCTTGGGAAACGGGATCGTTTTCCGCACCGCTGCAGGCGCTTAACAAGAACGGGGTAAGGGATAAAGCAAGTAAATAAAGGCGTGGACGCATGAGATAAGGCCGTCTGAAAAGGTGTAGTTAATTGTAATGGAAAATGCAGGTGTATGCTATCTTTAACGGTTGGCGGCAATATGCGGATAATCTAAAGACTAGGACATCGGAATCATTCAGACGGCCTACAGTCTATAGGATTTATTTAATTTGATAATCCAGCATAAATTTCGCCCCTTGGTCTTGCGCCAAAATATCGGTGAGCGCAGGTAGGTTGTTTTGCAACTGTCCGGCCAAAAGATAGGGCGGATTGATGATGAACATGCCGCTGCCGTGCATACCGAAGCCGTCGGCGTGTGGTGTGTGAACGTGTAATTCGGCCCGCAGATAATTTGTCGGTGAAAGCTTTTGTAATTGTTCCGGTAATTTACGGCTTTCTTCGCGGCTCAAGCATGGATACCACACCATGTAGCAGCCGGATTCAAAGCGTTTTTGCGCTTCTTTCAGCGTTTGCGCCACGCGCTGGTAATCCTGTTTTTCTTCATACGGCGGATCAATCAGTACGACGGCGCGACGGGCGGGGGGCGGCAGCAGGGCAATCAGACCTTGGTAGCCGTCGCTTCGGCTGATGATGCCGCGTCGGCCTAAGCGGGCTTCGCGCATATTGTTTTGCAAATGTTGAAAGTCGCTCGGATGTAGCTCAAACAGGCGCAACTTGTCGCTCTCGCGCGTGAGTGCTTGCGCCAGCCAGGGCGAGCCGCAATAAAGATTTTGTTGCGGTAGAATATGTTTCAGACGGCCTTTGAATTCGGCCAGCTCGCCGGGCAGCTTTTGCGCTTGGTTGAGCAGGGTAATACCTTGCTTGTATTCACCGACTTTCTGTGCTTCGCTGCTGCCTAAATCATATAAACCGGCGCCGCTGTGGGTATCGATATACCAATAGGGTTTGTCTTTGCGGTTGAAATATTCCAAGGCGAGAAACAGGGTGAAATGTTTGAGCATATCGGCATGGTTGCCGGCATGAAAGGCGTGGCGGTAGCTGAGCATGGTGGCCGTCTGAAAAGTGAATAAGAGACAGGATTATAGCAAATTTGATGCGGCGGATTTTGATAAAAGGCCGTCTGAACGATTCAGACGGCCTTTCCCAAAGCTAAAAATCAATTGGCAGCGAAGGTGTTGCATTGATTGATGCCGCCGCTGTCGATACCGCGTTTCAGCCACGCCATGCGCTCGGCAGATGAGCCGTGGGTGAAGCTGTCGTGCACGACATAACCTTGCGACTGTTTTTGCAGGCGGTCATCACCGACGGATTCGGCAGCCAGCATGGCTTCTTGCACGTCGTTGGTGTCGAGCAGGTTTTGGTTGATGGAATCACGCGCCCAAATACCGGCGAAGCAGTCGGCCTGCAATTCGAGTTTCACCGATAAAGCATTGGCTTGGGTTTTGCCCGCACCACGTTGCGCTTGGGTAACTTGCGGCAAAATACCCAACAGGTTTTGTACGTGGTGGCCGACCTCGTGGGCAATCACGTAAGCAAAGGCAGCATCGCCGGAAGCACCTAATTTGGTGCGCATATCTTCATAAAACGACAAATCCAAGTAAACGGTTTGGTCGCCCGGACAATAGAAAGGCCCCATTGCCGCTTGACCGGTACCGCAAGCGGTGGATGTGCCGCCGATGTAGAGTACCATTTTGGCGGGGCGGTATTGTTGGCCGTGTTGGGCAAAAACTTTGCTCCACGTCTGCTCGGTATCGGCTAAGACTACGCGCGAGAGTTCGTTTAACTGGCTTTCCAATTTAGTGTCGAGAGTGGATTGCCGGCTCATGCCCGCGTTTGGGGTGCCGACCAGACCGGATAGATCGACACCGTAATAAGCGCCGACCAACAATACGATGATGCCGATGATGCCGGGCGTTTTACCGCCACCGCTTCTGCCGCGGCGGTCTTCTACATTTGAGCTCTGTCTGCGTCCTTGCCATTTCATGTGTGGATTCCTTATGGTGTTATGGTTTTGCTGCTTATTATACGTGACAATGGAAAATTCCGTTAGCGTGAAAATGAGCGGATGATGATTTGAATTTAATGCGTGATTTTGTGCTTTATACACAGATAATAAAAATGCCGTCTGAAAAAAGCTCAGACGGCATAAATCAATGAATAAACGATTAAACTGTTTCGGCTTTGGTGATGATCACCGCTTCAGCCGGCACATCATCGTGGTAGCCGTGGCGTTTGGTGGCTACGCCTTCAATAGCATCCACGACGTCAAAGCCTTCAACTACTTTGCCGAATACGGCATAACCCCATTCTTGCACCACATTGCGGCCGTGCATTTCTTTAGAACGGTGGTTCAGGAACGCGTTGTCGGCAGTATTGATGAAGAATTGTGCGCTGGCGGAGTGCGGATCGGAAGTGCGTGCCATGGCAACGGTGTATTTGTCGTTGGACAAGCCGTTGCCCGCTTCGTTTTGAATCGGCTCGCGGGTGTTTTTCTCGCTCATGTTTTCATCCATGCCGCCGCCCTGAATCATAAAACCTTTAATCACGCGGTGGAAAATCACGCCGTCGTAGAAGCCGTCTTTAACGTATTGCTCAAAGTTGGCCGCGGTAACCGGCGCTTTGTCAAAGTCCAATTCGATTTTGATGTCGCCTTTATTGGTATGCAGAATAATCATGGGATTCCTTTCGTTAAATATTTTTTGAAAATGGAGTGTAACAGAGAAAATTCAAGGCCGTCTGAAAGAATTATTTTCAGACGGCCTTGAATCAAAGATAAGCGATTGCTTACATCAATACAAAGTATGCCCACAAGGCAACTAAGAATATACACATGATGTTGAGTAATAAGCCAACATTCATCATTTCTTTCTGACGGATCAAGCCGGTACCGAACACAATCGCATTCGGCGGCGTGGCCACCGGCAACATAAATGCACACGATGCGCCGATGCCGATAACGAATACCAATACTTCTTCAGGCAAACCCATTTGCGCGGCGATGGTGGCAAAAATCGGTACCAACAGCGCGGCAGAAGCAGTGTTGCTGGTAAATTCGGTCAGGAAGATAATGAACGCCGCCACCACAAAAATCACCACCAACGGATGTGCATCCGAGAAAGTGGTTGCCACTTGTTGACCCAAAGCCAATGACGCGCCGGATTGTTGCAGCAATGCGCTCAAGCTGATACCGCCACCGAAGAGCATCAATACGCCCCAGTCGGTATTGCGGGCAACTTCTTTCCATTGCGCTACACCGAACACCACCACCGCAATCGCCGCCATCAAGGCAATCACGGTATCCGGATTGGCGATGCCGAATGTGGCTTTGATTTTCGAGCTGAAAATCCATGCGCAAGCGGTTACCAAGAAAATCAGCAGGGCGATGACACGGTGTAAAGTCCACGGAATCACTTCGGCTTTGACTTCAACACGATCGTTTAAATTCGGTTTCAGAATAATAAATAAAGACAACAGCATCAGCGGCAAAATCAACAGCATCATCGGCAGACCGAGCTTCATCCACTCGACAAAGTCCAAATCCAATGCTTTGGCAGCAATCATGTTCGGCGGCGAGCCTACTACCGTACCCAAACCACCGATGCTGGCGCAATAGGCGATACCGAGCAGCACGAAAACGAAGGTTTTACGGTCTTTTTCTTTATCCAAGTGATCCATCATGCCCATCGCCAACGGCAACATCATGGCCGCAGTGGCGGTGTTGCTGATCCACATCGATAAAAACGCGGTTACGCCGAACATCATCAGGACAGCGGCTTTCATGTTACCGCGTGAAAGCCTCAGCAGGCTGACAGCAATTTTCCGGTCAAGGCGCTGCATGTGCATGGCGGTAGCCAAAGCAAAACCACCGAAGAAAATATAGATGGTCGGATCGGCAAAACCGGCCATGGCTTTTTTGATGTCCATTTCCGGAAACGCCAAAATCGCACCGGCCACCGGCACCATCAGCGCAGTAATGGTAATGTGTACTGCTTCGGTAAACCACAAAATCGCCACGAAAAGAAGCAAGGCCAAGCCTTTGTTGGCATTGGTTTCGTAAGGCAGAATATGGTAAATGCCGTAGCAGAGCACAGCAGCCATCAGAGTGATAATCAGGCCTTTAAAGTCGGTAATCGGCTTTTGTGCGCTGAGCAGCTCGACGTTCTCCGCGTGTTCGGATTTGTCTTTTGCATGTAAATCCATACTGCGTTCCTTTGTGAGAGTAAATTGAAAAAGACAGAATTTCGAAAAGATTATTTTATTATTCAGAACGTAACTTTATTGCTTGAGTTCAAAATACAAAATAATAGTAATAATTGAATAGAAGTATATTTGTAATTGAAAATAGTGTAAATATATATAATGTAAAGCATTTTTAGCGGCAATTTCAATCGCTTCATTTTTTATTAATAACAAACAATAACTTAGCTTATTTTATGGATACGTTTTTGAAATTAAGCAGTCATGAATGAGATTTGAATGTTAAAAATAAGATTGGATCAGTTAAGCTATATGGGGTAGTTGAATCGTTAGCAATGCTAATGATATAAAAAAGGCCGTCTGAAACATCAAACAGAGTTTCTGGATGATGTTTCAGACGGCCTAGATAATTCAAATATAAAGATTTGGCTTATTTCATGCGCAGCATTTTTGCCGCTTCAATGGCGTAGTAAGTCAAAATGCCATCAGCACCGGCGCGTTTGAAGGCGAGCAAACTTTCCAAGATGACTTTTTCGCCATCCAGCCAACCATTTTGAATTGCAGCTTGCAACATCGCATATTCGCCGGATACTTGGTAAGCATAGGTAGGCACGCCAAACTCTTCTTTCACACGGCGCACCACATCGAGATAAGGCATGCCCGGTTTCACCATCACCATATCCGCACCTTCCTGCAAATCCAAGGCAACTTCCTGCAAGGCTTCGTTGGTGTTGGCCGGATCCATTTGGTAGGTTTTTTTATCCGCTTTACCTAAATTACCCGAGCTGCCAACTGCATCGCGGAATGGGCCATAAAACGCAGAAGCGTATTTGGCAGAATAGGCCATAATGCGGGTATGGATGTGGCCGGCTTCTTCGAGTGCTTCACGAATCGCCAGAATGCGGCCATCCATCATGTCGGAAGGTGCCACCACTTGTGCGCCGGCATCGGCGTGGCACAAAGCTTGTTTCACCAATACGTCGATGGTTTCATCATTCATCACATAACCGTCGGCATCAGTCAAGCCGTCTTGACCGTGGATGGTGTGAGGGTCGAGCGCAACATCGGTCATGATGCCCAATTCGGGAAATTTTTCACGTAAGGTACGCACTACAGTCGGCACCAAGCCTTCCGGATTATAGGCTTCTTCGGCCAATTCGGTTTTGTTTTGCGTTACCACCGGAAACAAAGCCAACATCGGAATGCCCAACTTCAGGGCTTCCTCGGCAGTGAACAACAATTTATCCAAGCTTTGGCGTTTTACGCCCGGCATAGAGGGTACATTTTCTTCTGCGCCTTCTCCTTCCAGCACGAAAACCGGATAAATCAAATTATCGGCCGTCAAAGTATGCTCACGCATCAGACGGCGGGAAAATCATCTTTACGCATACGGCGCATGCGGGTTGCAGAAACAAAACGAGATGGAAAATTCATGTTTTAACCTTTCTGTGAAAACGCTGTTGCCGAAACCAATGAGGTTTCAGACGGCCTTGAGTGGAGCGGCAGCTTCAGCTTCATGCGATGCTTGGCAATACTTCAAGAGCTCAATTTCAAATACGGCATTAAGTGTACGCCGATTTGCTGGCCGGCAGAAGTGCGGCCGCTGAAAAATTAAGGGAGCCTTTGAAGGCTCCCGCTGAAATGTGAAGGCTTGGATTAATCTTGAACCTTGCTGATGGCTTGCACCGATTTGGTGATGTCACGCAAGGCGCCGGAAGAATATTTGTGCTGTTCTTCTACGGTCATGCCGTCTGAATTTAAGGGCGCCAAATTGGCAAGGGCTTTTTTGTATTCGGCTTGACTCAATTTATTTTGGCTGATGCGCCAAACCTTGCGTCCTTGGTCTTCGGCTTGAGTGGCCGTCCACAAGCCGACTTTGTGGTAGTAGAATAAAACGCCGTGGGCTAAGGTTTTCATGTCGGCATTCGGTTTGCCGCTGCCGATACTGCGGCCAATACGGTTGTTGCGCAAATCAACAGCTTGGTCGGCAGCCAAGCGGCTGTAATAATCGGTTTTGCCTTCACGTAAATCAGTATCGCTCAAGTAGGCATTACCTGCACGCTCGGCAATATTGCTGTCAAACTGTGATGCAATCGCCGCTTGCCAAAGCGTGTGGCGCACGGCATTAACTTGTGTGCCGCGTCCATCGCCATTAGCTTGGTTGTCTAAGCCGGTGCGTTGCGACAGGCGGACGGCATTGCTGGTGATGTTGCTGGATTTTTTATCTTGAACCCCGATGGCTTGTGCGGCAACGGGGTGGCTGATAAAAAATTGGGCAATTTTGCTGCGACGGCTTTGGTTATCTTGGTAGCTTTGACAACCGGTAAGTAATAAACCGCCTAAGGCCAAAATGAATAATTTAGTATGTGTCATGATAAAAATGATATTGTCTTGATATTATTTTCAGTATTTAACATAAAAATACATCAAATTGAAAAAAAATTTTCAGACGGCCTCATTTTGCCTATCAGTGGGCTATAAAGCGGCGGCAATTTCGCTGCGCAGCTTGTTCAGAAAACGACCGTGGCGTACCAATCGGGCAGCGTTGTCATAATCTTCTTTGGCAAATGCGCTGTTGATTGCGTCAAACAATGATTGCTGTTCGTCTCGAATTTCGTTATCTAAAGCCACAATTGCCGTTTGGTTTTGTTCCATTTGCGCATCCATTAAGGTTTCGCGCCATTCCATTTGCTGCATCAAAAATTCAGGTGCAAAAGCCGTGTGTTCCGGAGCATCAGCTTCGATGTTTTGCATTTTCAATAAATAGGAAGCGCGGTCGAGCGGGTTTTTTAAGGTTTGGTAAGCTTCGTTGATGGTGGCCGACATCATCACGGCCTGTTTCTGCTCGAAAGTGGACGCGGCGGCAAATTTATCGGGATGAAAACGTACCGCTAAATCCCGATAGGCTTGTTCGAGTTTTTGTTCATCAAGATTGAATTGGACAGGCAGTTGGAATAGGTTGAAATATTGGCTCATGATAAAAAATTATACAGCCGGGCTGTGCGGCTGCTTTCTGTGTAAAAAGTGGAATAAGCGGAAAGGTTTTTTCTCAGCAGCAATGTCGGCAGCCAATTGTTGCAGATCGGCAGTATAGTCGCTTTCTTGTTGGGAACTTCGTGCCATTTTGACGATGGTGCGCTTGGCTTCTCGTGCGATTGATGGTTGGGCATCTTGGCGCAATTGAGCCAAAATATAAACGCTTTCCGGCGACGGAATTTGTTGTAAAACTGCAATCAGATTTAGGCGCCAAAACTCAGGTTGGTTCGGTAGACTTTGCACTAGGGTTTGCCAGTCTTGGCTTTGAAAGCTACGCAGGCAATCTTCGGCTTCCAACAGGCCACAATCTTCCAGTAATCGTGCGAACAATGCCGGCTTTGTAAAAGTATTTGATTTAATTCGATAAACATAACGCTATACCCGTAATATAAATATTGTTTTTAAAAATTTAATGAGTATAGCGCAAGTAATGCCGAATAAATACTTTAATTTAAACAATTGTTTTGATGGTTAGCGTGTCGTTTACACATGGAAGCTCTCGCCGCATCCGCAAGAGTCTTTGACATTCGGGTTTTCAAATTTGAAACCTTCCTGTAAACCTTCTTTGGTGTAATCGACCTGGGTGCCGTCTAAGTAGACAAGGCTTTTCGGATCGACGAATATTTTTGCGCCAAAGGCTTCGAATACGGCATCCGATTCTTCCGACTGGTCGACAAACTCCAGATTGTAAGCCATGCCCGAGCAGCCGCTGGTTTTAACGCCTAAACGGACGCCTAAACCTTTGCCGCGTTTTTCAAGATAGCTGTTGATGTGCTTGGCTGCATTTTCTGTGATGGTAATCATACTGACTTCCTTATTCCGTTGCTTCCATATATTTTCAGACGGCCTGCTGCCGCAGCAAGTTTTGGGTATCGTCCAATCGCATTTTCCCCAGTCGGCGGATAACCGTAGGGCCGACCCTTTAACCGATAACAGCGATTCGGTTTCTTCTTGGCTAAACGCCATATCCAACTCCTTTTCAGACGGCCTTTGATGGATGAACCGCCTGAAAGATTATTGTGTTTCTTTTTTCTTGCGATAATCGGCAACCGCTGCTTTAACTGCGTCTTCGGCCAAAATCGAGCAGTGGATTTTTACCGGCGGCAATTCCAATTCTTCGGCGATGTCGCTGTTTTTGATTGTCAAAGCATCGTCTAAGCTCTTGCCTTTTACCCATTCGGTGATCAGGCTGGAAGAGGCGATGGCAGAACCGCAGCCGTAGGTTTTGAATTTGGCATCTTCAATAATGCCTTCATCGTTGACCTTGATTTGCAGACGCATTACGTCGCCGCAAGCCGGTGCGCCGACCATGCCGGTGCCGACGGTATCGTCGCTTTTATCGAAAGTGCCGACGTTGCGTGGGTTTTCGTAGTGGTCAATTACTTTATCGCTGTATGCCATGATGTGGGTTCCTTATCTTTTACTGTGATTGTTCTTTGAGGCCGTCTGAACGGGTGGGCAAGGTTAATGCATAACGTGTTTCAGACGGCATATTGGGGTAATACGATTAATGTGCGGCCCATTCGATGGTATTCAAGTCGATACCGTCCAAATGCATTTCCCACAATGGTGAGAGCTCGCGTAATTTGCCGATTTTCGATTTAATCAGCTCGGCAGCGTAGGCCACTTCTTCTTCGGTGGTCATGCGGCCGAAGGTGATGCGTAGGGAAGAGTGCGCCAATTCGTCGTTGCGCCCCAATGCGCGCAATACATAAGAAGGCTCCAGTGAAGCGGAAGTACAGGCAGAACCGCTGGATACGGCCAATTCTTTCACCGCCATAATCAGGCTTTCGCCTTCGACAAAGTTGAAGCTGATATTCAGATTGTTTGGCACACGGTGTTCCAAATCGCCGTTGATGTATACTTCTTCGATGCCTTCAATGCCTTTTAAGAACACGTCGCGCAATTTCAGATAATGAGCAATGTCTCGTTCCAGTTCTTCTTTGGCCAAACGGAAGGCTTCACCCATGCCGACGATTTGGTGGGTAGCCAAGGTACCGCTGCGGAAACCGCGTTCGTGACCGCCGCCGTGCATTTGCGCTTCCAGGCGGACACGCGGTTTGCGGCGGACATACAAAGCACCAATACCTTTAGGACCATAAACTTTGTGGCCGGACATAGACAGCAAATCCACTTTGGCCGCTTCAACGTCTACCGGAATTTTACCGCAGGCTTGGGCAGCATCGACGTGGAAAATGATTTTGCGTTCGCGACAGATTTCGCCGATGGCCGGAATGTCTTGAACGACGCCGATTTCGTTGTTAACCCACATTACCGAAACCAAGATGGTATCTTCACGGATAGCAGATTCCAAAACGTCCAAATTCACCAAGCCGTTTTCCTGTACGTCCAAATAAGTGACTTCAAAACCTTGGCGTTCCAACTCACGCATGGTATCAAGCACGGCTTTGTGTTCGGTTTTTACGGTGATTAAGTGTTTGCCCTTGCTTTTGTAGAAGTGGGCGGCGCCTTTGATGGCTAGGTTGTTGGATTCGGTGGCGCCGCTGGTGAACACGATTTCTTTCGGGTCTGCGTGAATCAAGGCAGCAATGTTGGCACGTGCTTCTTCAACAGCTTCTTCTGCCACCCAGCCAAAGCTGTGGCTGTTGGACGCAGGATTGCCGAATAATTCGGTTAAATAAGGAATTATTTTGTCGGCAACACGTTTGTCAACCGGTGTGGTAGCTGCATAGTCTAAATATACAGGGGTTTTAACAGACATGGTTTGTTCTTTCTATTTTATATATCAGGTAGTTTTTATATATCAGGTAGTTTTTATATATCAGGTAGTTTAATGTTTATATATATATCAGGTAGTTTAATGAATGTGTGTAAAGGTAACGGTTTTGACATCGTTTTCAGTATGCTTTTTCTCAATAATGCTTTGCAGGGTAACGCTGCTCAAGTAATTGTTGATGGTCGTATTGAGGTTTTCCCATAAATCATGCGTCAGGCAAGGAGCGCCGTGGTGGCAATTGGCTTTGCTGCTGCACTGGGTAGCGTCGAGCTTGTCTTCAGCCGCTTCGATAATTTGGGCGATATTGATTTCAGAGGCAGGGAAGCCAGAATATAACCGCCGCCCGGACCGCGCAAGCTTTCCACCAATTGCGCACGACGCAATTTGCTGAAAAGCTGTTCGAGGTAAGAGAGAGAAATGCTTTGCCGTTCGCTGATGGCGCTGAGTTTGACGGCACCGGTTTGTGCGTTCATGGCCAAGTCAATCATGGCAGTCACGGCAAAGCGCCCTTTGGTGGTTAGTCTCATGGTATGTGCCTTGTGTGGCTTTTTATCATGGGTTAATTTTCTAATATCTGAGTAATTTAGTCAAGTATGTGGCTCGGTATGGCGATTGTTTGTTTTAATCGCGACGTTGATTTCTTTCAAATGGCAATAGATATTGGAAATATAAACACGCCGTCTGAACATTTCAGACGGCATGATAAGATTGAAAAGCAACTGCACAAATGTAATTTTTATGCTAAAGTCTGATTTTAATAACTTGATGGTTTGCGCCATCATCAGGGGCTGTTTAAATTTGAAATCAGGATATACGGGAAGGCCGCATGGGCCGTCTGATTTTAAGTTTAAGCAGCCTTATTTATGTTTACAAAAGGTACACAATCATGCAATCTTGGCAATTACCCGAGCATGTTGCTGATGTTTTGCCGACAAATGCCCGCCAATTGGAAAGCGCACGCGAGCAATTGTTGGCTTTATTCCGCGTGCACGGTTATGAATTGGTGCAGCCTCCGCTGATGGAATACAGCAATTCGCTGCTCACACACATCGATGCAGGCTTGTCGTTGAAAACCATCCGTGTGGCCGACCAAATCAGCGGCCGTCAATTGGGTATTCGTGCGGACATTACCCCGCAAGTGGCACGTATCGATGCGCACCTGCTTTCTGCTAATAATGGTATCAACCGTTTATGTTATGCCGGTTCGGTATTGCATGCGCGCCCTGACGGTTTTTTGAAAACGCGTGAGCCTTTGCAGGTAGGAGCGGAGCTTTACGGTTTTACCGATATTGCTGCCGATATTGAAGTGGTCGACTTGATGCTCAAGAGCATGAAAATTGCCGACTTGGGCGAGTTGCTATTGTCTTTGGGGCATATCGGCGTATTCCGTGCTTTGGCGCAATCAGCGAAATTAAGTGAAGAACAAGCGGCGCAATTGCTGGCTTTAATGCAAGATAAAGATGCTCAAGCAGTTACCAGTGAAGTGAGAGCATGGAAACTGGACGGCATGTGGGCAAAAGCCTTTACTTTGTTGCCAACCTTATATGGCGGGCGTGAAGTGTTGGACGAAGCGCGTGCTAAGTTGCCGGATCTGTTTGCCGTCGGTCAGGCGTTGGATGAGTTGCAAGCGATTTTCGCTGCTTTCCCTGAACAAAACGTACACATCGATTTATCGGAGTTGCGTGTTGACAATTACCATACCGGTTTGCTGTATGCCGCTTATGGCTCGAAAGGCCATGATGCCGTAGCGCGCGGCGGCCGTTATGACGGCTTGGGCGAATATTTCGGACGTTCGCGTCCCGCAACCGGATTCAGTTTCGACTTACGCGGCTTTATCGGCCGCTTGCCCAAAATCGACCGCCAATCAGTAGTGGTGGTGGCGCAGGAAGATGCGCAAAAGGCTAAACAAGCCATTGAAAATTTGCGTGAACAAGGGCAGTGTGTGATTGTCGACTACGGCATGGAGCATAATGGCTCAAAAGATATTGCAGGCCGTCTGAAAGAAGTCGGTGGTGAGTGGAAAATCATTGGAATTAATTAATTTTTAGATCAGGATTTTGATTTATGGCTAAGAATGTTGTCGTAATCGGCGCGCAATGGGGCGACGAAGGTAAAGGTAAGATTGTTGACTGGCTGGCGGAAGAAACCACTGGTGTAGTGCGTTTTCAGGGCGGGCACAATGCAGGCCACACGCTGGTGGTGGGTGGCAAAAAAACCATTTTGCGCCTGATTCCAAGCGGTATTTTGCATGAACAACTGGATTGCTTTATCGGCTCAGGTGTGGTGGTTTCGCCGGAAGCATTATTGGGTGAAATCGACGAATTGAACGCCGCCGGTGTCAAAAATGTAGAAGGCCGTCTGAAAATTGCGCCGACTTCACCTTTGATTCTGCCTTATCACATCGCTTTGGATCAAGCGCGTGAAGCGTCTCGTGGCAAAGCGAAAATCGGCACCACCGGTCGCGGTATCGGTCCTGCTTATGAAGACAAAGTGGCACGCCGCGCGATTCGCGTCGGTGATCTGCTGAATCTGGACAAAATCCCTGAAAAATTAGAAGCGATTTTGGCTTATTACAATGTGCAGTTGCAGCATTTGCATGGTGCAGAGCCGGTAAAAGCGGAAGATGTGATGGCGGTGATTGAGCAAGTAGCACCGCGCATTGTGCCAATGATTACGGATGTATCACGCGTGTTGAACGATAAATCACAAGCCGGTGAAAAATTGCTGTTTGAAGGTGCGCAAGGTACTTTGCTTGACATCGACTACGGCACTTACCCGTTTGTGACTTCATCTAACTGCTTGGCCGGTGCAGCTTCTGCCGGTGCAGGTGTAGGTCCACAAATGTTGGATTATGTGTTGGGCATCGTGAAAGCGTATACCACACGCGTGGGTTCGGGTCCGTTCCCGACAGAGTTGTTCTGCGAAGTAGGTGCAGGTTTGGCCGAGCGCGGTCATGAGTTTGGCTCGGTTACCGGTCGCGCACGCCGCTGCGGTTGGTTTGATGCGGCGGCTTTGAAACGCTCTATTCAGGTAAACGGTATTTCCGGTATGTGTATCACGAAATTGGATGTGATGGACGGTATCGAGGAAATCAATATCTGCGTAGGCTATGAATTGCCGGACGGCAGCAAAACTGACATCCTGCCTTGCGGTTCGGATGCAGTGGAATTGTGCAAGCCGATTTTTGAAACGATGCCGGGTTGGACGGAATCGACTTTCGGTATGAAAGAATACGATGCTTTGCCGCAGAATGCCAAAGCCTATCTGAAGCGCATTGAGGAAATCTGCGGTGCGCCGGTAGCGATTGTTTCGACCGGCCCTGATCGTGAAGAGACTATTGTGTTGCACCATCCGTTTGCATAACAGGCCGTCTGAAATCCAGCCCTTAAAATCGACAAGATTTTAAGGGCTGGATTGTTTTATTCTACGCTGATTTTTAGAAAATTTCAGGGTAATCCAAATGTAGTTTTAAGTAGCTGCAATCGGACTTGATGTAAATCAAATCGAACTGGATAAGTAGTTTTATTTCATTTTTTGTTCCTACCTTTTCATCTTAAAAAGTGCTATTCTTACATATATAAATTATCTAGTTTGCTTTAGATTTTACTTTATTTAAAACAGGAGTTTGATATGTCTGCTGATGTACAAGAACGCCCATTAGGCTGGGAGGGCTTTATAAGCGGTGACTGGGAAACCAATGTAAATGTCCGTGATTTTATTCAAAAAAACTACACGCCTTATGAGGGTGATGCCGGCTTCTTAGCGCCAGCTACTGAAGCCACTACTAAATTGTGGGCAGAAGTAATGGAAGGCATCAAAGTCGAAAACCGCACCCATGAGCCTTACAAAATCGATGCGCAAGTGGTTTCCGGCATCACCAGTCATGCGCCGGGTTATATTGATAAAGATTTGGAGACCATCGTTGGCTTGCAAACTGATGAGCCTTTGAAACGTGCCATCATGCCGTTTGGCGGTCTGAAAATGGTGAAAGATGCGTGTAAGGTCTATAACGTTGATTTGAATCCTGAAGTCGAAGAAATCTTCACCAAATACCGTAAAACACACAACCAAGGTGTGTTTGACGTATATACCCCTGATATCCGCCGTTGCCGCAAATCAGGCGTGATTACCGGTTTGCCTGATGCCTATGGTCGCGGCCGTATTATTGGCGACTACCGCCGTGTGGCTTTATACGGTATTGATTTCTTGATGAGAGACAAGCTAAATCAATACAACTCGTTGCAAGCAGATTTGGAAAACGGCGTGAATTTGGAGGAAGTAATCCGCCGCCGCGAAGAAATCAACGACCAATACAATGCCTTGGCGCAAATGAAAGAAATGGCAGCGTCTTATGGCTACGATATTTCTAAACCGGCGAGCAATGCGCAAGAAGCGATTCAGTGGACTTACTTCGCTTACTTGGCTGCTGTGAAATCGCAAAACGGTGCCGCCATGTCGTTTGGCCGCGTATCCTCATTCTTGGATATCTACATTGAGCGTGATTTGCAAAAAGGTTTGATTACCGAAAGCCAAGCGCAAGAATTCATTGACCATTTGGTGATGAAACTGCGTATGGTGCGCTTCCTGCGTACTCCTGAATACGATCAATTATTCTCAGGCGACCCCATTTGGGCAACCGAATCCATCGGCGGCATGGGCTTGGATGGCCGTACCTTGGTGACCCGCAGCAACTTCCGCGTATTGCATACCCTTTACAATATGGGCCCTTCGCCAGAGCCGAACATTACCATTTTGTGGTCTGAGCAATTACCGCAAGGCTTTAAAGAATTTTGCGCCAAAGTTTCGATTGACACTTCATCCGTGCAATACGAAAACGATGATTTGATGCGCCCTGATTTCAACAGCGATGACTACGCGATTGCCTGCTGTGTGAGCCCGATGGTGATCGGTAAACAAATGCAGTTCTTCGGTGCGCGTGCCAACTTGGCTAAAACCTTGCTTTACGCAATCAACGGTGGTGTAGACGAAAAATCGAAAGAGCAGGTCGGTCCTAAATCCGAACCGATTTTGGATGAAGTATTGGATTTCAATACTGTATTTGCCCGTATGGATCAATTCATGGATTGGTTGGCAACCCAATATGTCACTGCCCTGAACATCATCCACTACATGCACGACAAATACTCATACGAAGCCGCACTGATGGCCTTGCATGACCGCGACATCATCCGCACCATGGCTTGCGGTATTGCCGGTTTGTCTGTGGCGGCCGACTCGCTGTCTGCCATCAAATATGCTAAAGTGAAACCGGTTCGCGATGAAAACGGTATCGCGGTTGACTTTGAAATCGAAGGTGAATA
Organism: Neisseria weixii; assembly: GCF_002327085.1. Classification (GTDB taxonomy): domain Bacteria; phylum Pseudomonadota; class Gammaproteobacteria; order Burkholderiales; family Neisseriaceae; genus Neisseria; species Neisseria weixii. Next base: position 875,972 of record NZ_CP023429.1, read on the forward strand.
TCCTCAATTCGGTAACAATGATGACCGTGTCGACGAAATCGCTTGCGATCTGGTAGAACGCTTTATGCGTAAAGTGGCTGCCCACAAAACCTACCGTGATGCGGTTCCGACCCAATCCGTGTTGACCATTACTTCCAACGTGGTTTACGGTAAGAAAACCGGTAATACCCCGGACGGCCGTCGTGCAGGTGCGCCTTTCGGTCCGGGCGCCAACCCTATGCACGGACGCGATGTGAACGGTGCGGTTGCCTCGTTGACTTCGGTAGCGAAACTGCCGTTTGAATTCGCCAAAGACGGTATTTCCTACACCTTCTCGATTGTGCCGGGTGCTTTGGGTAAAGACGAACGCTCACGCGAACGCAATTTGGCCGGTTTGATGGATGGTTATTTCCACCACGAAGCCGGTGAATTGGAAGGCGGGCAACACTTGAACGTCAATGTGCTGAATCGTGAAACCTTACAAGATGCCATGGAGAATCCGGATAAATATCCGCAATTGACCATCCGCGTATCCGGCTATGCCGTGCGTTTCAATTCATTGACCCGCGAGCAACAGCAAGACGTGATTACCCGTACCTTTACGGAAACCATGTAATCTGAAAATGGTTGTGAACACAATGCCGGGTGATAAATCCGGCATTGTGTTTATTCGTTAAACCGTATATTTTCAGACGGCCACCGTCTTCATTGATTCGGATAACATTATGCAGACATTCACCATTACCCCGAACAGCAAGCCAAAGGCATCAAACCGCGCATCCGCGCCAAAGCCGGTAGCGCCTCAGGCCATCGCCATTATCAGGGCAAAGGCATTGTGCATTCTATCGAATCGTGCGGCACGGTCGACGGTCCCGGTTTGCGTTATGTGTTGTTCCTGCAAGGCTGCCTGATGCGCTGCCTGTATTGCCACAACCGTGATACATGGGATTTGCATACCGACAAAGCGCAAGAATTAACAGTGGAAGAGGTGATGAAACAGGTGATGTCTTACCGTCATTATCTGCGCGCTACCGGCGGCGGCGTAACGGCAACCGGCGGCGAGCCGCTGCTGCAATATGAATTCGTACGCGATTGGTTTACCGCTTGTCGCGAACATGAAATCCATACCTGCCTGGATACCAACGGCTATGCTTTGCACTACGATTCGATTTTGGACGGTTTGTTGGATCACACCAATTTGGTGATGCTGGATTTGAAACAGATTGATCCCGCTATTCATAAAGTATTGGTCGGTATTCCCAATACCAAAACCTTAAACTTCGCCCGTTATCTGACCGAACGAAAACAGCCGACGCGTGTGCGTTATGTGATTGTGCCGGGCTATACTGATGACGAATGCTCGGCCAATCTGTTGGGTGAATTTATCGGTGATATGGATAATATTGAAACGGTTGAGCTTTTGCCTTATCACGAATTGGGTGCGCATAAGTGGGTGTTGTGCGGGGATGAATACAAGTTAACCGGCGTGCATCCGCCACCAAAGGAAACCGTATTGAAAATCAAGGAGATATTGGAAGGCTACGGTAAAAATATTATTTACTGATGCTTGTTTTCTTATTTATAAAAGGCCGTCTGAAACGTTTCAGACGGCCTTTAGTCATCAATTTTAAATCCCTTCAGGTTGCGGTACTTTATGTTGCACCGCATAAACCGCAGCCTGTACGCGGCTGCTCAAATTAAGCTTGCGTAAAATATTTTGCACATGAACCTTAATCGTCGATTCGGCCAAATCCAAATGGCGGGCGATGACTTTGTTGCTGTGGCCGGCAGCGAGATAGCCCAAGATTTCCAATTCACGCGGGGTGAGTGCGGACAAAGCCACATCGGTGCGCGGTGTGGCAGGGGAAATTAATGACTGAACCAAGCGCGAGGTCATTTCCGGTGAGAATACATTGTCTCCATCGACTGCTTTGCGAATGCTGTCGAGCAGGAAATCGGCATTGATGTTTTTCAGCAAGAAACCGCGTGCTCCGATGCGCATGCATTCGGTTAAATCGTCGCTGTCTTCGGAAACGGTCAGCATGATCACGGTTTGGTCGGGGTTGGCACTCAAAATCTGCGCTAAGGCTTCGCGACCGTTCATGACCGGCATATCCAAGTCAAGCAGGACAATGTCTGGCTTTTGCTGCTCGGTCAATTTCACGCCCGACAGGCCGTCTGAAGCTTCGCCGATGACTTCAAAATCGTTTTGGCGGGACAGCAGTGCTTTGATGCCGCTGCGAAACAGGGTGTGGTCGTCAATCAAGATAATTTGAATACTCATGATGCAGTTCTCTTATGTTGCGGTAACACTAAAGTTACGGTGGTTCCTTTGTTGGGTTGAGAGATGACATCCAGTACGGCATCGATGCGGCGGGCGCGCTCCTGCATAATGCCGAGTCCAACGTGTTCGCCCGACAAGCTGTCAATGGTGTCGGTATCGAAGCCTATGCCGTCATCGCTGATTTTTAAAGTGAAATCTTGGCGGTTAATCAGGCTGACATCCACTTTATTGGCTTGCGCGTGTTTGCGGATATTCGACAGGCTTTCCTGCAAAATAAAGATGATTTGCAGCTGCTCGTCATGATTGAGCCAGCCGCCTTCTTCAATCCAGGCAGTGTTCACTTCAATTTGTGTTTGCTGTCGGAATCGTGCCAACAGCGTCGATACGGCTTCGGGGAAATCTTTGTTACTGAGTTTGGTGCGGAAATTCAGCAGCAATTCGCGCACGTCATCGTAACATTCCTGCACACCGTCTTTAATGAAGCGGATGTTTTCATCGACCTGTTCTTTCTGTTCGGCATTGTACGCGCTTTCGAGCATTTGTACCTGTAAATTTAAAAAGGTCAGCGTTTGCGCAATACTATCGTGCAAGCCTTGGGCAATTAAGTTGCGTTCTTGCAAAACTGCCAGCAGGCGGCGTTCTTGCGCAAAGCGGCTGTTGGCAATCGACACCCCCAATTGGCTGCTTAAGGTCTGCAGCAATTCTTGGTCGTTTTGGCTTAAGGTATGGCCGTCTGAAAAATACAGCGTAAACAAGCCCAACTCTTCTCCTTTATAGGTAATTGGGAACACAGCCATCTGCTCGAAACGCGGATGCTCAATGGCAATCAGGCGGTCTTTGTATTCGTTGTTAAGATAATGAAGCGGCAGGTTTTCGATTGAATCGGAAAAACCACTGTCCAAATCGGTGTAAGGCTCCGCTTGCGAATCTTCCGGCAAACCTAAACTGGCAACCAAATCAGAACGTTTGTGTTCGGCATCAAATAAATGCACACTACCGGCAATGGCGGCCACAGCAGGCAGGGTGCGGCCTAAAAATTCGGTGGCGGCGGTTTTGGGTTGGTGGATTTGGTGTAAATCGCGCGTGGTTTGGTAGAGCAGTGCCAAATCGCGGTTTTGCCGTTCGAGATCTTCCGTTTGACGCGCCACTTGGCCTTCCAAGTCGGTATAAAGCGTCTTCAGGCTGGTGCTCATCTGATTGAAGCCTTTATTTACTTGGGCAAACTCGCGGATATAGTCAGTGTTGATTTCCGTGCCGAATTCGCCGCGCCCGATGGCGCGCACGCCCGCGCTCAAGGCTTCCAGAGGACGGATAATCCACGCATAGTGCAAACTAATCATGAAACCGGCCGCAACAAAAATCATCAGAATCAAGGCCATCTGAAAACGGCGCAGCCATTGGGTATTTTCTTCGTTGGCATTTTCCAAAGCCTGTACGAACGAGTCCAGATTGCCGGCAAAGCGGTATAAATCCTTATTATCGGGTAATTGGTTGGTTTCTAAAGACGGGCGGATTTTATGCCGCCAATCGTCCATCAGGCTGGTTTGAATGAGGGTGGAATTCATGGCATTGCCGGAGCGCGAAGGCAGCAGCGGCTTGATAACATCGTTTTTACTGACCTTTATCAAAGTGAGTTCGAACGCCTGAACTTGTTGGCGAACATGCTCTGCAGATTCTTTTTCGTGCACCAAATGCGTCAGACGGTAGGTCTGCATGCGCAGGCTGCCGGCATGGTTGATGGCGGTGCCGGCACCTTCCAGCCGCCATGACAAAATCAAGGTGAATACGACTGAAAACAAGGCTGAGCTGCCCCATAATACGGTCAGAAATTTGAGCCGCGCCGAAAGGCTGGGGCCGTCTGAAAATTGGGCTAATCTGTTCATGATGATGGCAATCGAATGATGTCCTAAAAATAGCATTGTTTGGTCTAAATCACAATAATGCAAAGAAATGTATTTATCGGCTAGAATTTCATTTGGATTCGTGTAAAATCCAGTTATGATAAAATTCAATTTATATGAACATTTTGCAGGTCTGAAGGTGTAGGGTTTTCAGACGGCCTAAAGACCTTTGCAAAACCACTCTTGAAAACCTCGCATGATTACCATTTTATATTTCGGTGTTTTAAAACAAAAATTGCAAACCTCCCAAGAGCAGATCGAATGGCGGGGCGGCAATGGCCGTGATTTGCTGGCCTTGCTGCACGCGCGTGGCGGTGATTGGGCGCAAGCTTTGGCTGTCGGCAACATTTTCCGTTTGGTGGTGGATAAAAAAGTCAGCACATGGGAAACCGATATTCCTGATGGTGCCGAAGTCGGTTTGCTGCCGCCGGTTACAGGGGGCTGATATGCAGGCCGATATCCGTATTCAAACGCAGGATTTTCAGTTGCAGCAGGAATACGACTTATTGCTCACACAAGGCCGTAACATCGGTGCGGTGGTCGGTTTTGCCGGTTTGGTGCGCGACCGTGATACCGACACCCCTTTGGCCAGTCTGTTTCTCGAGCATTTCCCCGAAGTAACGGAAAATGAAATCGCCCGTATTGTTCAGACGGCCTCCGAACGCTGGCTGCTGACCGCCTGCACCATCATACACCGCGTGGGCGAACTGCGTGCCGATGAACAAATCGTGCTGGTGTTGGTGGCTTCCGAACATCGAAAAGCGGCCTTTGCCGCCGCCGAATTCATCATGGATTATTTGAAAACCGAAGCGCCGTTTTGGAAAAAAGAAACCTTTTCAGACGGCTTTGAGCATTGGGTAGAAGCCAAACAAAGCGACCAAGCGGCCGCACAGCAATGGAACACTCCATGAAAACTTACGCACTTATTCTTGCAGGCGGGCAGGGCAGCCGCATGGGCGGTGTGGATAAAGGCTTGGTCGAATGGCAGGGCAAGCCTCTGATTGACCATGTCATCGGGCGGATTGGGCCGCAGGTTGATCACATCGCTATCAGCGCCAACCGCAATTTAGAAGAATACGCCCGCCGCAGCCCGCATGTGTTTGCCGATGCGCGCCAATGGCATCATTTGGGCCCGTTGGCGGCTTTGTGTACGGCGGCCAATGATTTGCAGCTGGCCAAAGCCGATTGGTTGCTGATCGTGTCGTGCGATATGCCCAAGCTGCCCGAAGATTTGGTGATGCGTTTTTTATCGGTGGCCAAGCGCACGCCCCTGTGCAATGCGTTTTATGTGGAAACGCCCGAGCGCCAGCAATACAGCATTATGTTTATCCGCCCGCAGATTCTGCAAAGCACCGTGCCCTATCTTTATGCAGGTATGCGCACGATACGCGGCTGGCTGCAACAGCAACGCGCCCGTGCAGTGAGCTTTGATTCGGATAAATGTTTCGTGAATTACAACACGCTTGAAGATTTGAAAGAAGCATAATGATTGATTTTGAAGTGGCCCGCGCGGCTTTGTTGGAACAGCACTCATGCCGTCTGAAAACCGTGACGCTGCCCTTGGCGCAAGCGGCCAACCGGGTTTTAGCACAAAGCCTGCACGCCAAATACCCAAGCCCGATGTTTGACAACAGCGCGATGGATGGCTATGCGGTATGCGATGCAGAAGGCAGCTTGCGCGAATTTCGCATTACCGACCGCATTCAAGCCGGTGAAACGGCAGAAAATCCGTTGGCTCAAGGCGAAGCCGTGCGCATTTTTACCGGCGCCCCATTGCCGCCGAATACGACCGCCGTGGTGATGCAGGAACAAACTGAAAGCGATGGCGATCATTTGAGGGTAAATGCCGACATTCATGCTGGACAAAATATGCGCCTGAAAGCAGAAGAAATCGAAATCGGCCAAGAATTGCTGGCTCAAGGCTCATTATTAAATATGGCTGCTTTAGGCTTGGCCGCTTCGCAAGGCTATGTCGAATTGAGCGTGTATCAACCTTTGAAAGTGCAGGTGTTTTCCACCGGCAACGAGTTGGTCGAACCCGGCCAAACGCTTTCAGACGGCCAAATCTACGATGCCAACCGCTATCAATTACTGGCATGGTTGCAGCAATTGGGCTTGCAGGTGAGCGACGGCGGCATTTTACCTGATGATTTGGCACAAACCGAAGCTGCCTTGGCTGCTGCTGCCGAGCAATTCGATGTGGTGATTACCAGCGGCGGCGCCTCAGTGGGCGAAGCGGATTACTTAAAACAAGCGATTGAGCATATCGGTTCACTGGCCATGCACACTTTGGCCGTTAAACCGGGCAAACCGTTTGCTTGGGGCACATCGGCAAATGCAAAATTTTTATCTTGCCGGGCAATCCCGTGGCAACCTTTGCCACATCCAATATGTTGTTACTGCCGGTATTGAACAAACTGGCGGCAAGCAGGCCAAACATTGGCACTTGCCGAAAATAACGGCTAAAGCCGCGTTTCAAACCAAAAAAGCCATCAAGCGCCGTGAGTTTTTACGCGTGGCGTTAGAAAATGGCGAAACGGGCGAAACTGTAGTTAAATTACTGCCCAACCAAGGCAGCGCGATGTTGGGTACCTGCACCGCCGCCGATGCTTTGTGTGAAGTGCCGCCCGGACAAACGGTGAGCGAGGGCGATTGTGTCAGTGTTTATTTGTTGCTGCATTGAGGGTAATGATAAAAAAAAGGCCGTCTGAATTCAGACGGCCTTTTTGTGATTTATTTGATAATGCTCACTTTTTGAATCACCACCGGTTTTACCGGCACATTTTGATAGAAACCGTGGGTAGCGGTTTGCACTTTGCTGATTTTGTTCACAACATCCATTCCCGAAGTGACTTTGCCGAAAACCGCATAGCCGTAACCTTGAGGCGTTGCGCTTTTAAAGTTGAGAAAATCATTGTTGGCGGTGTTGATGAAAAATTGGCTGGTGGCCGAATTCGGGTTGGCGGTACGCGCCATGGCAATGGTGCCTACGGTGTTTTTCAGGCCGTTGTTGGCTTCGTTGGTAATGGCTTTACCGGTATTTTTTTGTGCCATGTTTTCAGTAAAACCACCTCCTTGAATCATGAAATTATCGATCACACGGTGGAAAATGGTATTGTTGTAAAAGCCTTTTTCGGCATAGCTGACGAAGTTGGCAACCGTTTTCGGTGCTTTGGTTTCGTCTAATGACAATTCGATTTTGCCCATATTGGTTTCAATGACGGCGCGGGTTTCGGCTTGGGCGGCAAAAGCAGAGCTCAGCATCAGTGCGCCTAATATGATTTTTGTTGTGGTGTTCATGTGCGTTTCCTATTTTAATCAGCATGCGTTCAGGGTAAAATTTGAATTCGCCATTATCGTCTCTTTCTTTGTGAAAAACGCACAAGAAAACGTAAAAGGCCGTCTGAAAGTTTATCTTTCAGACGGCCTTTTATAGAGTTGAAGCGGATTATTGTTTTACGGCTTCAATTTGGATATCCAATTTCACTTTTTTGGTTACGCCGCTGTCAACCAGATAATTCATACCCCACTGGGTGCGGTCGATGGTGGTGGAGAAGTCGCCGCCGCACACTTCGGCTTTAGCCATCGGGCTGTTGTAACAGTTAAATTTTTCGGCTTTCAGTTTCACGGGATGGGTTTGACCCAACAGAGTCAGGTTGCCGTCAACAGAAGTCAGCTTTTTGCCGACGTAGTTGAATTTAGTCGAAACAAAGCGCATTTCCGGGAATTTTTCGGCATTGAACAGATCAGGCGCTTTCAGGTGATCGGTGAAATGTTGCGAACCGGTTTGTAAGGTGCTCACCGGAATGGTGATATCGATTTTACCTTGGCGTTTGGTTTTGTCAAAATCAACAGTGCCACTCAAACCGTAGAAGCCGCCTACGTTGGTGCTGGTATTGAAATGGTCGATGGCAAAGCGGGCATTAGTGTGGGCTTCGTCAACTTTGTAAGTCGCAGCAGAAGCAGAAGCGGCTACGGCAGCAGCCAGAACGGTAAAAATCATTTTCTTCATATCGATATCCTTTGTGAGAGCGAATGGGAATGAATACATCAAATATTACAAAAACATCTTGACACAGTTAGTGCAGATAAATATTTCCTGATGGTTAATTCTCTATTTGATTGCCGTTGATAATGGTAGAGAATATGAAACGGAGATCTTTGCAAAATCTTCAACTTTGGCACATTTCTTCGTTTGCGCTGCTCGAAATCTTGCCTGTCTTCATGATATGTCTGCGCTTTCTGTGCTGCTACAACTTTGAACCGCACTCAAATCTGAAGGTTTTGCAAAGGTCTCACGTTGACATTATTGGAATCATAAAAAAATGCGTGGTATTTGCCCACGCATTTTTCAGACGGCCTTACAAGGCAGCCAATACGGCATCACCCATTTCCGAACAAGAAACCAGTTTGGTGCCTTCTTCAAAAATATCGCCGGTGCGGAGGCCTTGTTTTAACACGGTTTGCACGGCTTGCTCGATTTGTTGCGCCCGCGCTTCGTCGTTTAAGCTGTAGCGCACCAACATGGCCAACGACAAAATGGTAGCCAGCGGATTGGCTTTGTTTTGGCCGGCGATGTCCGGCGCGGAGCCGTGAGAGGGTTCATATAAACCTTTGTTGTTTTCATTCAGGGAAGCTGATGGCAGCATACCGATAGAACCGGTCAGCATAGACGCTTCATCGCTCAAAATATCGCCGAAAATATTGCCGGTGGCAATCACGTCGAATTGTTTCGGTGCGCGTACCAATTGCATGGCGGCGTTGTCGACATACATGTGGCTCAATTCCACATCGGGATATTCTTTGCCGATTTCTTCAAAAATTTCGCGCCATAATTCAGTGGTTTCCAACACGTTGGCTTTGCCTACAGAGCAGACTTTTTTATTGCGCTTTTGCGCTGATTGGAAGGCGACATGGGCGATGCGGCGGATTTCGCTTTCGCTATAGCGCATGGTGTTGAAACCTTCGCGCTCGCCGTTTTCTAAGGTGCGGATGCCGCGCGGTTCACCGAAATAAATGTCGCCGGTGAGTTCGCGTACAATCAGAATGTCCAAGCCAGCTACGACTTCAGGTTTCAAGGTAGAGGCATTGGCCAATTCAGGATACAAAATAGCAGGACGTAAGTTGGCGAATAAATTCAGGTCTTTACGAATGGCCAACAAGCCGCGTTCCGGGCGCAGCGGACGGTCGAGATTGTCGTATTGCGGGCCGCCTACCGAGCCCAGCAACACCGCATCGGCTTTGCGGCACAGATTCTGCGTGAATTCAGGGTAAGGCTGGCCGTATTGGTCGTAGGCTTCGCCGCCCAAAGGTGCGTATTCGTAAGCCACGTTCAGACCTTGCTCGATCAGTTTGTCCAATACGCGTACGGCTTGGCCGATGATTTCAGGGCCGATGCCGTCGCCGCGAAGAATGGCGATTTGTTTGGTCATTGTTGATTTCCTTTGTGGATGAAAAGAGTGGGGAATAAGGGACTTGCTGTGTGCTGTCGTGATTTACTCGATGGTGAAATTGTCGTAAGTCATGGCATACATCAAGCCGGATTGTTTGCTTTTGAATTCTTCAAATACCGGGCGATACCAGCGTGGGTCATTGGCTTGGTAACCGGTGAAATCATATACGCGCACATCAAAAAAATCGCGTTCATACCAAGGCTCAATGCCGTAAATGGCGATGTTTTTGGCTTCGGCGCGGTTGAGCACGGTTTCAAAATCTTGCCCGGAAACATAAATAATATTTTCGGCATCGAAGCCGTCAATTAAGTTTTCCAAACCTTCAAACAGATATTCTTTGGTTTTCATGGTTTTAATAAGAAGTGAGTTTCAGACGGCCTGTTGATCAAGGCACGCGTGTTTCCAATGTGCGGATTTTAAACACGGCTTTACGAATGGTGGGGGCATCCCCTACCAGCGGTGCATGGCCGTCGCTCGGGAAAAACAGCACAAATTCACCCGGCCCGATATCCAGCCATGTTTCGGGTGTGCAATCAAAAAATTCAATGTCTTTTTCTTCTTGATAACCCCAACCGTTTTTCAGACGGCCTCGGTCTATCCAACCGTAAGTTTCCACGCCGCTGATGGGTACTTGAATGTCGATGTGTTTGATGTAGGCTTCCGGCCGCGCAGCTTCGCGTGTGCGCACGGCTTCATTGCCGACAAACAGGCGGATATTGGGATTGTCGCAGGGATATTGGCCGTCCGGTAGCCGGCTGAAATCCAGAGTTTGCAGCAATGCAATGGCATCGGCAAAGTCGGGGTGCAGTGCGGCATAGCGTTGAGCGTTGGCAATGGTGTCGGTAATCATGATGTCATGAATGTTGAAGGTGAATGGATGGTTTCAGACGGCCTTTTGCTTATTGTTTGGCAAGCTGCAAAATTTTAACTGCGCCGCGTGCCACTAAGCCAAACACAATCAGGCCGATAATCAGGTTGGGATAGGCCGAATGTGTCAGTAATGTCAGGATACCGGCCGCAATCACGCCCAGATTCACAATCACATCGTTAGACGTAAAAATCATGCTGGCCTGCATATGCGCTTCGCGGCTTTTGCTTTTTTGCAGCAGATAAAGGCATAGGGCGTTTCCGGCTAAGGCCAGCAGCGAAACGCCAATCATCAAGCCGGCATCCGGCATGTCTTCCCAGCCGAAAAAGCGGAGAACCACTTCGCTGAATCCCCAAATGGCCAAGACAAGCTGCAAATAGCCGGCAGCGCGTGCGGTAAGTTTTTTACGCGCGACAGTGGTACCGACGGCAAGTAAGGCCATGCCGTATACCAAACTGTCGGCTAGCATGTCCAAACTATCGGCCAATAAACCCATCGAACCGGCCAGCCAACCGCTGACGGATTCAAACACAAAAAAGAACAGGTTAATCGCTAAGACTTGCCATAGCAGGTTGCGTTCTTTATGGTCTTGAGCGTTGTCGGCCAATTGACCGATGCTTAATTCGCTACTTTCCAAGCAGCTGATGAAATTCAGTGGCACAAGCGCCTGCAGAATTTCATCAGCGCTGCCATGATGATAGGCGGTCATGCGGCGGTTGGGAACGTCAAACTCTAGTGCATGAATGCCTTCGATAGCGCTGAGCTTCATCCGTATCATTTGCTCTTCTGAAGGGCAGTCCATTTTACTGATATGAAAAACACTTTTCTGCATAAGGCAAACCCGTTTCAGACGGCCTATATTGATGGAATAAGGAAAGCAGACGAATTTCAGACGGTATAGTATATACGCACTAATCCGCAAGTCGGGTAAACACTAGTTTATGCATGTTTACCCGATTTATTTGTGTTTAGTGATATAACCAAGGTTGCGCGGCTTTGCGTTTTTCTTCAAAGGCTTTGATTTCATCGGCGTGTTGCAGCGTTAAGCCAATTTCGTCTAAGCCGTTGAGCAGGCAGTGTTTGCGGTGTTCGGTGATGTCGAAAGTGAACACGTCGCCGCTTGGCGTGGTAACGGTTTGCGCTTCCAAGTCGATATCGAGCGAATAGCCTTCTTGTGCTTCGACTTCTTTAAACAATTGGTCGACTTGCTCTTCAGTCAAGACGATCGGCAATAAGCCGTTTTTGTAACAATTGTTGAAGAAAATGTCGGCAAACGAGGGGGAGATGACGGCGCGGAAACCGTAGTCGTCTAATGCCCACGGCGCGTGTTCGCGTGATGAACCGCAACCGAAGTTTTTGCGGGTAAGCAAAATTTGTGCGCCTTGATAGCGTGGTTGGTTGAGTGAAAAATCAGGATTAAGCGGGCGTTTGCTGTTATCCATGCCCGGTTCACCGTGGTCAAGATAGCGCCATTCGTCAAAGGCATTAGGGCCGAAGCCGCTGCGTTTGATGGATTTTAAAAATTGTTTCGGGATAATGGCATCGGTATCGACGTTGCTGCGGTCAAGCGGGGCAACGAGGGCAGTAATTTTGGTAAATGCTTTCATGGTCTGTACTTTTTATTTAAGATTATAAAATGCCCCGACTCACGGGGCATTTACGCTTATTCATGAAGCTGGTGATTAGTAGCTTTTTACTTCTTCTGCGGTATTGCTGACTGCGTTACCGGCAGCTTTCACATCTTTGCCCGCGCCTGAAATAGTGTTACAAGCAGACAGCAAAGTCATGGCAGTTAAAGCGATCAATGCAAATTTTTTCATATTGAATTTCCTGTTGTAGAAGTTGAGCTAATGATTAGTAGCTTTTTACAGATTCAGCAGAATTGCTGACTGCATTACCGGCTGCTTTTACATCTTTGCCTGCACCTGAAATAGTGTTACAAGCAGACAAAAGTGTCATGGCGGTCAAAGCGATCAGGGCAAATTTTTTCATATGAAGCTCCTTATGGTTTGAAAAGTACAGCCTGTTTTGCTGTACTTCTATAATATCCACCATCTTTATAAATGGCAATAGCTAATGCGAACATATGAATATTTAAATATCTTTAAATATTAAGGTACTATTACAAAAGCATTTTATAAGCTGCGCACATCCACAAATCGGCCGTTCACCGCAGCTGCGGCGGCCATAGCCGGGCTGACCAAATGTGTACGACCGCCGTTGCCTTGTCGGCCTTCAAAGTTACGGTTGGAAGTGGAAGCGCAGCGCTGTTGCGGCTCTAAACGGTCGGCATTCATGGCCAAGCACATCGAGCAACCCGGTTCGCGCCATTCAAAACCGGCATCAATAAAAATTTTGTCCAAACCTTCTTCTTCGGCTTGCGCTTTTACCAAGCCTGAACCCGGCACAATCAACACGCGCTGAACGTTATCGGCTTTTTTGCGGCCTTTGGCCACGGCAGCGGCTTCGCGCAAGTCTTCGATGCGGCTGTTGGTGCAAGAACCGATGAATACGATGTCAACCGGAATTTCATTTAATGGCGTATCGGCTTCCAAACCCATGTATTCCAAAGCGCGTTCCATGCCGCTGCGTTTCACCGGGTCGGCCTCGTTGGCAGGATTCGGTACTTTGCCGTTGATGTCCGATACCATTTCCGGTGAGGTACCCCAGGTGACTTGCGGTTCGATGTCTTCGGCTTTAAAACGGAATACTTTATCGAATTCTGCGCCTTCATCGGAAACCAATGTGCGCCAGTATTCGACGGCTTTATCCCATGCTTCGCCTTTTGGTGCGAATGGTTTGTCTTTGACGTAATCGATGGTGGTTTGGTCAACCGATACCATGCCTGAGCGAGCACCGGCTTCAATGGCCATGTTGCACAATGTCATGCGGCCTTCCATTGAAAGGCTGTGAATGGCTTCACCGTTGAATTCAATTGCATAGCCTGTGCCACCGGCAGTGCCAATTTGGCCGATGATATATAAAGCCACATCTTTGGCGGTCACGCCCGGTTTCAGACGGCCTGATACTTCAATCAGCATCGATTTGGATTTTTTGGCGGTAATGCACTGGGTTGCCATGGTGTGTTCGACTTCAGACGTACCGATACCGTGTGCTAATGCGCCGAATGCACCGTGGGTAGAAGTGTGCGAATCGCCACACACCACAGTCATACCAGGCAGGGTAGCGCCTTGTTCGGGTCCCATCACATGGACAATGCCTTGGCCTTTATCCATAAACGGAAAGTAAGCCAATGCACCAAATTCTTTGATGTTTTTGTCTAAGGTATCGACTTGCAATTTGGAAATCGGATCTTGAATGCCTTTGTCCCAATCGCCTGTCGGGGTGTTGTGGTCGGCGGTGGAAACCACGCTGTCGATGCGCCACAATTTGCGGCCGGCCATTTTTAAGCCTTCAAAAGCTTGCGGGCTGGTAACTTCGTGTACCAAATGGCGGTCGATGTAAAGCAGAACAGTGCCGTCTTCTTCTTCGCGTACGATGTGACTGTTCCAAAGTTTGTCGTAGAGAGTTTGTGCGCTCATGGTGTGTTCTTTAATGATATATGATATGAATGGGTGGTAGTGAGTGGAATGTGGGGAATCTTAGACTTATTAACTTGGAAAAGCAACCAATTTTGTCTAATTTTTGTGTTTGAATTAACAGTTTTCGGATTTTTCGTAAATTTTTAGACAATTTGTATAACTTTATTCTTGGACGCAGCCTTTTACTGTATTGTATGCTCTTGCTTTTGTCTTGAATCAACAGCCGTTTGAATGCATTTTCAGGTTCAGGAGACCTGTTGTCAAAATGATTACTTGTTTTTGGGCGGTGACGCAGTTTTGTGGTAAAATCAGGCGTAATTATTGCTATAAGAAATGCTAGGAATCATGACAGACGCAACAGTCCGCAACGACCATAAGTTTGCACTCGAAACCATCCCGGTAAGCCTTGAAGACGAAATGCGCAAAAGCTACCTCGATTATGCCATGAGCGTGATTGTAGGGCGCGCGCTGCCAGATGTACGCGACGGCCTGAAGCCGGTTCACCGCCGTGTGCTTTATGCTATGCACGAATTAAAAAACAATTGGAATGCTTCCTATAAGAAATCCGCCCGTATCGTTGGCGACGTCATCGGTAAATACCATCCACACGGCGACAGTGCGGTTTACGACACCATCGTGCGTATGGCGCAGGATTTCTCTATGCGCTATATGTTGGTTGACGGCCAGGGTAACTTTGGCTCGGTAGACGGCGACGGTGCGGCGGCCATGCGTTATACTGAAATCCGTATGGCGAAAATTGCCCATGAAATGCTGGCCGATATTGAAGAAGAAACGGTTGATTTCGGTCCCAACTATGATGGCAGCGAGCATGAGCCGCTGGTGTTGCCGACCCGTTTCCCGGCTTTGCTGGTGAACGGCTCTTCGGGTATTGCCGTGGGTATGGCGACCAATATTCCGCCGCATAACCTGACGGATACGATTAACGCCTGTCTGCACTTATTGGATGAACCTGACACCGACATCGATACTTTAATCGACATCATTAAAGCCCCCGATTTCCCTACCGGTGCGACTATTTACGGTATCAGCGGTGTGCGTGAAGGCTATAAAACCGGCCGCGGCCGTGTGGTGATGCGCGGTAAAACGCACATCGAGCCGATCGGTAAAAACGGCGAACGCGAAGCGATTGTGATTGACGAGATTCCGTATCAAGTCAACAAAGCCAAATTGGTTGAGAAAATCGGTGATTTGGTGCGCGAAAAAACCTTGGAAGGCATTTCCGACCTGCGTGACGAATCGGATAAATCCGGTATGCGCGTGGTGATTGAGTTAAAACGCAATGAAAATTCAGAAGTCGTTTTAAATCAGCTGTATAAGCTCACCCAGTTGCAAGACAGCTTCGGTATCAATATGGTAGCTTTGGTGGATGGCCAGCCACGTTTGCTGAACCTTAAGCAAATTTTGAGCGAGTTTATCCGCCATCGCCGCGAAGTGGTTACGCGCCGCACCCTGTTCCGCCTGAAAAAAGCGCGTCACGAAGGCCACATCGCCGAAGGTAAAGCGGTGGCTTTGTCAAATATCGACGAGATGATTCAGTTGATTAAAGAATCGGCTGATGCGCCGGAAGCCAAAGAAAAATTGTTGGCACGCGCTTGGCGCAGTGGTTTGGTAGAAGACATGCTCGGCCGCACCGATTTGGATTTGCGCATTGCGCGTCCCGAAGGTTTGCCGGAAAATTTAGGTTTGCAAGGTCAAGGCTATTATTTGAGCGAGTTGCAGGCCGATGCCATTTTGCGTATGAGTTTGCGTAACCTGACCGGTCTGGATCAAGAAGAAATCGTGGCCGACTATAAAGCGATTATGGCAAAAATTATTGATTTCTTGGATATTTTGGCCAAGCCTGAGCGTATCACACAAATTATCCGCGAAGAATTGGAAGATACCCGTGCCAATTTCGGTGATGAGCGACGCAGTGAAATCAATCCGTTTGGTGGCGACATTGCCGATGAAGATTTGATTCCGCAGCGTGAAATGGTGGTGACGCTCACCCACGGCGGCTACATCAAAACCCAGCCCACCACCGATTATCAGGCGCAACGCCGCGGCGGGCGCGGCAAACAGGCAGCAGCCACCAAAGAAGAAGATTTTATCGAATCTTTATTTGTTGCCAATACCCACGATTATTTGATGTGTTTCACCAACCTCGGTAAATGCCACTGGATTAAAGTGTACAAACTACCGGAAGGTGGACGCAACAGCCGTGGCCGCCCGATTAACAATGTGATTCAGTTGGAAGAAGGCGAAAAAGTCAGCGCGATTTTGGCAGTACGCGAATTCCCTGAAGACCAATATGTATTCTTCGCCACTGCGCAAGGCATGGTGAAAAAAGTGCAGTTGTCGGCGTTTAAAAACGTGCGCAGCCAAGGTATTAAAGCAATTGCTTTGAAAGAAGGCGATTACTTGGTCGGCGCAGCGCAAACCAGCGGTGCGGACGACATCATGCTGTTTTCTAATTTGGGTAAAGCTATCCGCTTTAACGAATATTGGGAACGTATCGGCGGTGATGAAGGCGAAGATGCCGATATTGATAATGAAAACGACGTTTCAGACGGCCTCGATGACGAAGCCGCAGAAAGTGACAATGAAAACGCCTTACCAAGCGGCAAACACGGTGTGCGCCCTTCCGGGCGCGGCAGTGGCGGTTTGCGTGGTATGCGTTTGCCGGCGGACGGTAAAATTGTCAGTCTGATTACCTTCTCGCCGGAATGCGAACAAAGCGCGCTGCAAGTATTGACCGCCACCGCCAATGGCTACGGCAAACGCACGCCGATCGCCGATTACAGCCGTAAAAACAAAGGCGGCCAAGGCAATATCGCCATCAATACCGGTGAGCGCAACGGCGATTTGGTGGCCGCAACCTTGGTGGAAGAGTGCGATGATTTGATGCTGATTACCAGCGGTGGCGTGCTCATCCGCACCAAAGTTGAGCAAATCCGTGAAACCGGCCGCGCGGCTGCCGGTGTACGCCTGATTAATCTGGACGAAGGCGAAACTTTGGTCAGCTTGGAACGTGTGGCGGAAGAGCCGGAAGTGGAAGCGGCTGAAGAAGGTGAAGCGCTGGATAACGTTGCTGCACCAATTGAAGGCGAAAACGCTTCAAGTGAAGAATGATAGAAGACGCAATAATGTCTTTTCGAGGCCGTCTGAAAAGGTTTGTATTCTTTTCAGACGGCCTCAGACCTTTGCAAAACCGTCGGATGTGGATGCAGTTCAAGGCGTAGCAGCGCAGCGGGTGCGGACATATCAAATAAATAGGCAAGCGAGCGAGCAGCGCACAACGCAGAAATGCGCCGCAGATAGCGGTTTTGCAAAGGTCTTAGCGCCTTTTAATAAACATTATCGCAATAAGAATAAGAAGGACACAGTTTTGAAACAAGGTTGGGTGTATGTGTTAACCAATCAGGGTATGCCCGGGCTGATTAAAATCGGCTTTACCAAAAACCTGCCGCAAGAGCGGGCGCGTGAGTTGTATGGTACCGGAGTGGCTTATCCGTTTGAAGTGGCGTATCAGGTATGCTGCCATCACTATCCGCAAGTCGAGCACGAAGTGCATGCGCAATTAAGTGGTATGAGGGTCAACGGCGGCCGTGAATTTTTCGCCTGCTCGGTTGAAGAAGCGGCGCAAGTTATCCGCCAATGCGTCGGGAAAAATCTGATTTCGGCACAAGATTTGCGCACAGGTGAAGTTTGGCAAAATAAAACGGTTAATAAGCTGTCTGAACAAACAAGTATTCAGACGGCCTCGCCTCATTGGCGGATTCGGCATTATTTGATTGGCGGTGGCTTATTCTTGGTTATTGTTTGGCTTGCCTGGTTGGGCTTTCGTCGCGCAGAAGAAGCCGTCGAGTTAAGCGAAGCGCAACAAGTAATGGGTTATGTCGCCGGTAAAATCGGCAACGAAGACATTAATATGCGTGCTTGTTCATCAACCGAATGCGGCGTGATTTCCGCCTTGCCAGCCAATCAAAATATCCAAATTAAGCCGAACACGCGCACGGCGAAAAATTGGGTATATGCCGAATTTCAAGGCGATGTGTGTTATCCGGAGCATTACGAGCGTGGCCAAGGCTGCCGTTCATGGGCGCAGAACAATATTGTCGAAGGCTGGGTCTATGCCAATAATTTGGCCGGACAAAATGCCAAGCTGTCTAAACGCTCGGATTCTTTATTTGATTCGTTGTTTTGATAATGAAATCTCAGGCCGTCTGAAAGTATGTTTTCAGACGGCTTCGCAATATTGCTGATAGCGTTCGGCTAAGCCGTAAAGAATCATGGCGGTTAAGCCCCAGATGTCGTAATGCTGAAAAGGCAGGGTGGGCGTGGCAATGGTTTGGCCTTGATATTGCAGCGGCCGCATTTCGTAATATTGAAGATTCATCACAAAATCAAAAGGCACATAAAACACTTCAGCCACTTCGTCCGGATTGGTTTGAATGCACAGATCGCCGGTGGAAAGAGCCGGAATGGGATGTACTTCATAACCCGATGGCGTGTAATAAGGCGGCAGAGCCGGGAAAGTTTGCCAAGCTTGCGGCAGAATGCCAACTTCTTCGTGTGTTTCGCGCAAGGCGGTTTGGGTTAAGTTGAGATCTTGCGGCTCGTAGCGGCCGCCGGCCAGAGCAATTTGTCCGGTATGGTGACTCAGAGAGCCGGAGCGACGGGTAAACAATATCTGCCATTGGTGGTCTTTTTTGACCACTGCCAACAAAACCGCCGCCACTTTGCATTCGACCGGATTGAGAAAACAGTTGCGCAGGTTTTGCGCGCGGCTGTCGAATTCGTGTGCGTGCAGCAGGAAATCGGAAAGCAGTTGGGTCATGGGAGGTGTCCGTAAAGTGTTTACACGATTATATTACATTAGGTTTACCGTTGCTTAAATCTACAAATCAGACGGCTTGTGATAAAGTTATGCCTGAACTGAAGGCCGTCTGAACACAGTCGGCGATGTAAAGGAATGATTATGTTTTTTGCCCCTTCCAGTCTCCGCGCCGTTGCTGCTGCGGTAATGATGTTGTTTGCGGCCGAAAGTTATGCCGCCAACGAAATCAAAATCCAGCCGAAAGCGGCCAAAGAAATAAAAGAACTGATTCAGAAAAAAAGCCGCTACACGCCTGAAGGGCGTGAGTTGGAGCGCCAGCGCCACATGGCCGTAATTGATCGGACCAATACCGTGTTTACCTTATTAAGCGGTGAGATGGCGCTGCAAAAAGGTGAGGCCGGTGTAGCGCTGGCGACGTATATGGCGTCGCTCAACCGTACCAAATCTCCGGAAGTCGCCGAGCGCGCCTTGGAAATGGCGGTGTCGCTCAATGCGTTTGAGCAAGCTGAAATGATTTATCAGAAGTGGCGTGAAATTGAGCCGGTGCCAAGTGCCGCGCAAAAACGAATGGCTTGGGTACGTAACTTGCTTATGGGTAATGCCGACCAAAAATTAAGCGGCTTGGGTGATGTGCTGCAAAATGCATCTGAAGAACAAACACAGCGCATTTTCCTACTCTTGGCGCAAGCGGCGGTGCAGCAGCAAGGCTTGGCGGAAAAAGTGGGCAGCGAAGTGCATAAAGCGGCGAAAAAATATCCCGATATGCCGGAGGCGGCGATTGCGGATGTGATTTTCAGTGCGCAAGAAGGTGATGAACGCCATGCGGTAGAAGCCATGCAGCGTTTGGCTAATTTGGACGCAGAAATTCTGCCACCGACTTTATTGACCATGCGTCTGGTGGCACAACGTCAGCCGAAAATGCTCAACCGATTTTTTGAAGAAACCAATACCGCCGAATTGTCGCCGGTGTGGCAGGAGCTGGAAATCAGCAGCTTGATTGCGTCGCAGCAGCCGGATAAAGCCTATGCGCGTCTGCAGCAATTATTGGCAGTCAATCCGAACGCGGATTTGTATATTCAGGCGGCCTTATTGTCGGCCAGTCGTAAAGAAGACATTTCGGTTACCGAAAATTATTTGGAAAAAGCCTACAACACCGGCACGCGCGAGCAACAAGGGCGTGCGGGGATTATCGGTGCCATGCGTTATGCTGATGTAAAAAATTACGCCGATGCCAAAAAATGGGTGAATAAAATCAGCGCGCCGGAATATGCGTTTGATAAGGCGGTGTTGAAAGCTTCGATTGCAGCAGAAGAAGGCAATATGGCCGCGGCTTTAACCGAAGCCCGCCGCGCAGAAAAGCTGCCTGAGCAGCAAGGCAGATTTTTTGGTGCGGCGGAATTGCAGCGTGTTTATCTGTTTGCCTTAGTGCAAAGCGATAAACCGCAAACCGCGTTGGTAGAACTAAATCAGATGATGGCCAAAGCCGCCAGACAGCCGGAAGCCGCCGAGCGTTTGTCGGATGTTCTGTATCAGCGGGCGATGGTTTACGAAAAATTAGGCCAGCATGAAAAAGCCATTACCGATTTGCGCCGCTATAACGATTTGAATCCCAATAGCGCCAGCGGCATGAATGCATTGGGTTACACTTTATTGATTATGCCTAACGGTAAACAATATTTCGATGAGGCGTTTAAACTGATTCAGACGGCCTATCATTTAGAGCCGGAATCTGCTGCGATTAACGATAGCTTGGGCTGGGCTTATTACCTGAAGGGTGATGCGCCAGCGGCATTGCCGTATTTGGAATACGCTTATCGCGAGCATCCTGATGCGGAAGTGGCATCGCACTTGGGCGAAGTGTTGTGGCAACTGGGGCAGCAAGAGCAAGCCAAACAAATTTGGCAGGACGGTTTGCAACAAGAGGGTGACCAAGCCTTGTTAAAAGCAACCATGAAACGCTTTGGTGTGGCGGTACCGAATGCGCAGCCTGTGCACAAAGCAAAACCTAAAGCAAAATAATACGAGGCCGTCTGAAAAATGTAATTCGTTTTCAGACGGCCTGACTGAAGCAATTCGGAGTAATAATGAAGTTCAAATTATATGTTTCTACTTTGGCAGCCTTAGTATTGGCAGCGTGTGCCCAACCCAATATGCCGCAGCAAAACGGTTGGCTGCAAGCGGATAATACAAGCGACTTTACCGCAGAAGGCCGTTTGGCGGTAAAAATGGACGGCAAAGGCTCATATGCCAATTTTGATTGGGCGTATCAGAATCAAGTGCAAACCATCAACGTGAATACGCCGTTGGGCAATACGGTCGGCCAATTGTGTCAAGATAAGCAAGGGGTATTGGCAGTTGACAATAAAGGGCAGATCTATCACGCGCAAACTGCCGCACAATTAAGCCGGCAGCTGTTGGGTTATGAACTGCCGGTGCAATATCTGCACATTTGGGCGAATGGTAAACGTGTCGCCGATGCGCCATATCAATTGCTTTCAGACGGCCGTTTGCAGCAATTCGATTGGACCATCAGCCGAACGCTCAATCAGGCCGGCCAAGCGCGCGTATTGTTATTGGAAAGCACAAAATTAAGCGTGCGGCTGGTGTTTGATGAAATGAATACCCAGCCGGAGCCGACTGAGCAGCAACAATGCTCCGCCCGTGGCTAAGGAGGCCGTATGAATATTCCGCAGCATGCGCAAGCATTTTTGGCGCCGGCTAAATTAAACTTGGATTTGCGCATTACTGGTCGCCGAGCAGACGGTTATCACGAATTGGAAAGTATTTTTTGTCTCATTAGTTTGTATGATACCGTTTATCTGGCCTTGCGCGATGATGGCCGGATTGTGCTGCATACGCCTGTCGAAGGGTGACGCAAGAGCAGGATTTGGCCTATCGTGCTGCTGCTGCCTTAAAAAAATATACCCAATCTGTCGGTGGTGTGGATATTTGGTTGGAAAAAAAGATTCCGATGGGTGGTGGATTGGGCGGCGGCAGCTCAGATGCGGCAACAGTTCTGCTGGCTTTGAACCGATTATGGCAATGCGGGCTAAGCGAACAAGAGCTGATTGATTTGGGCGTCACATTGGGTGCGGATGTGCCGTTTTTTATCTTCGGGCGCAGTGCATTTGCGCACGGTGTCGGTGAGAAATTAATCGAAATAGATGTGCCAAAACAATGGTATGTTATTGTGAAGCCTGATGTGCATGTGGCGACCGGCAAAATTTTTTCCCATCCGCACTTGACACGCGATTCCAAACCAAGCATAATCCCTGCTTTCCAAGCATTAGAGCCGTTTCGCAATGATATGCAGGCGGTGGTGTTTCAGGAATATCCTGAAGTTTGGGAAGCTTATCTTGTGATGTCGAAGCATGGTAAGGCATTAATGACCGGTTCCGGTGCGTGTGTGTTTGTACCCTGTCGGCATCAGCAAGAAGCAGAAAACATATACCGACAAGTTTCTAAAATATATGAAGCATATTGTGTTGAAGGCTTAGCTGTTCATCCTTTATTTCATGTATTAAGTGAGCCAGTTGGGGAGTCGTCAAGCGGTTAAGACACTGGATTTTGATTCCAGCATGCGAAGGTTCGAATCCTTCCTCCCCAGCCACCCACACTTTGTTGGGGAGTCGTCAAGCGGTTAAGACACTGGATTTTGATTCCAGCATGCGAAGGTTCGAATCCTTCCTCCCCAGCCACCCACACTTTGTTGGGGAGTCGTCAAGCGGTTAAGACACTGGATTTTGATTCCAGCATGCGAAGGTTCGAATCCTTCCTCCCCAGCCAAATAAAAGCGTGTAAGTTTTCTTACACGCTTTTTTTATGTTGTAAATTGACGAATTTATCTGCTGAATTCTTGGGTTTACGCGCTATTGTGCGTATAATATTAACCTTAACGTCAAGGTGCAGACGCAGAGGAAAGCAAGATGTTTTCTGAGCAATGTTTGAATACAAAATCAGGTGAAAATGATATGGCCGCATATGATAGTTTGATGGTATTTACCGGTAATGCCAATCCCGATTTAGCCCAACGTGTTGTGAATCACCTGGATATTTCCTTGGGCGAGGCGAATGTAAGCAAATTCTCTGATGGTGAAGTTGCCATTGAATTATTGGAAAATGTACGCGGTCGCGATGTCTTCATTTTGCAGCCTACTTGTGCGCCAACCAATGACAATCTGATGGAAATTCTAACCATGGCTGATGCTTTGAAACGTGCATCTGCCGGTCGTATTACTGCCGCCATTCCTTATTTCGGCTATGCACGCCAAGACCGCCGTCCGCGTTCGGTCCGTGTGCCGATTTCGGCTAAATTGGTTGCCAATATGCTGTATTCAGCCGGGATCGACCGTGTGTTGACCGTCGATTTACATGCCGACCAAATTCAGGGCTTTTTTGATATTCCAGTTGACAATATTTATGCTACGCCGGTTTTGCTGAATGATATTGCTCAGCAACGCATCGAAAACCTGACTGTTGTCAGCCCTGATATCGGTGGTGTGGTGCGTGCCCGTGCAGTAGCCAAAGCGTTGAATGTGGACTTGGCGATTATCGATAAACGCCGCCCCAAAGCCAATGTTGCCGAAGTAATGAACATTATTGGTGATATCCAAGGCCGTACTTGTTTGATTATTGACGATATGATTGATACCGCCAATACCTTATGTAAAGCAGCCTCTGCGTTGAAAGAGCGCGGTGCTGAGCGTGTGTTGGCTTATGCAACGCATCCAGTATTCTCCGGCGCTGCCGTAGAGCGTATTTCATCATCTGATATTGATCAGGTGGTGGTAACCGATACTATTCCTTTGTCGGAAGCAGCGAAAAATTGCGATCGCATCCGTCAAGTAACTATTGCCGGCTTGTTGGCTGAAACGGTTCGCCGTATCAGCAATGAAGAATCTGTGTCCTATCTTTTCAATGAAGAAGTGACCACAACCTTTGGCGGCATTTTGCTGCCATAAGCTCAATCGTCTTAAGCTGGTCGCGGCCGATGACGATATTTTTAATCTAATTGGAGTATTTTATTATGTCATACGAAATTCAAGCTACTGTTCGTGAAGATCAAGGCACTGGTGCGAGCCGCCGCCTGCGTCGCGAAGGTCAGATTCCTGCTATCTTGTACGGTGAAGGCCAAGATGCTGTGGCAATTGCAGTAGACCACAAAACCATGTACTACGCGTTGGAAAAAGAATCTTTCCACACCGCTTTGATTAAATTGACCTTGGACGGTAAAACCCAAGACGTTATCGTTCGTGATTTCCAAATGCACCCATTCCGTCAACAAGTTCAACACATCGACTTCCAAGCTGTTAAAGCTGATCAAAAAATCCGCATCCGTGTACCATTGCACGTGGTTAACGCTGAAAACTCTCAAGCAATCAAATTGCAAGGTGGCCGTGTTTCTTTGTTGAACACTTCAGTAGAAGTTTACGCTTTGCCTAAAGATATTCCTGCATTCTTGGAGTTGGATTGCGCTTCTGTTGTGGCTGGTGACATTTTGCACTTGTCAGACATCAAATTCCCAGAAGGCGTTGAAAGCGTTTCTCTGAAACGTGATGAAAACTTGGCTGTTGCTGCCGTGACCGGTAAAAAACGCTAAGATTTTAAAATAAAAAAAGCCCGCATTGATTTGCGGGCTTTTTATTGTTTACTGGTTTTATTCTTTGATTTTGATAGGATTTATTGAGCTTTTCAAACAAAGGTAATTCAATGGATAAGTTAGCTAAATAGGGAGTTTGAGAAGTGAAAATTGTGAAATTAGGCCGTCTGAAATTATTTCAGACGGCCTTTAGTGTTTATTTATTATTTTTTATTTGAAATAGCCTCGCAATCAGAAAAGTCAGGCTGCTTACATTTTTCAGCATTACCTAAGCTATCCATTCGAACTGATAATGTATAGCCACTATATGTAGGGCTGGCTGAAAGATTGTAACGGCGGCTTTTACCTTTATCTTCCAAGCTTCCATCAAATTCATATCGCTTAACTAATTCATCATCAACGCCATAACTTTTGGGGTCGTCTTTAAAAGCCGCTAGTTCTGCTGAGAGATCCAATGACGGGTTTTTAACCAGTTTGGTTTTAATTTGGTTATTTACACCGATCAAATCTGTATGGGCTTGAGTTAAATACCCTCTTTCAATATAACGATTGTAAGAAGGCAGGGCAATGGTTGCCAAAATACCGATAATGGCAACGGCAATCATCAATTCAATTAAGGTAAAGCCTTGATTATTTCTCATATTATTCATTCGCTACGTAAGACTGAAGCATAACGACAGTATTATTGTTTTTACCCCATGCTTTGGCAGTAACACGGTAAATGGTGCTGCCTTGAGAAGGATTAGTGCTGATGTATTCTATGATATACACAGGTGTTTTGCTGACATTTTCAGCTTGAATATCATCGACGGGTTGGCCGTTTTCGTCAATATACAGTTTTTTGTCGGCCATGCGTTCCCATGCATTGCCTGTCGAGCTTTCTACTTCTATCGCATTGCTGCTTTCTGTTGGAACCACAGCATCGGGTGTTGCACAGAGCCCTTGTGTTTCTTCGTCACCAATCATACCGAGACAATTAGCTTTAAAAGTAACTTTTTTATCATCAAACTCTAAAATTTTATTTTCGCCTTTTTGTAAAGCTGCTTCAGCTAAACTAAGCGCTAACTTTCTATCGGCCTCATTTGTGCTGATTCGTTGTTCAGTATTGTATGATTGCACAGCCGTTACTACCAGAAGAGCAATAACGATCATAATCATCAATACGATGAAAAGAGCATAACCATGCTGGGAAGGCTGGGGTGCAAAATTATTTAAATGGCGTGATTTTCGCATACGTTGCCTCCTCTTACTGAAGCTTCAATATTATAGGCAGTGGCATTGTCGGTACCCAATTGTATTTGAATCAATGCGGGGGTAGTTCCATCCGTAGAGGAAGTTGTATTTGTCCGTAAGGTATCTTCACGTGTAAAGGTTTCTTGGCTGGTGGTAGAAGCAGCCAGATTACGGCAATTGTCGGTATTATCTATATAAAAATAATTGATATTCATTGATTGAACATCTTTCATTAAAAGCTGTGGATCACCCCAGTTGCCAGTTTCATGATTCAGTTGGAAACGATAGAGGCCTGTTTGATTATTAAAAGAACCCACAGCATAAGCAGAAACGACATGTTGCAATGTTGAAATAGCGCCATTCGTTTCATTATTGGTAATTTTTAAAGCTGATTTTGCAGTCGTTAAGTCGGTAATACTGCTATTTTTAGCTATGCTGTTACAGCTACTGGCGATATTGGCATTGCTGCCAGTTGCATCTATTCCGTATTGGAAGATTAATGCATTATTAGCAGTGGCAGGAGAAAAACCTGAATAATTCACCTCAGCTTGTGAAATCGGAACCATTTTATCGTTGACGATATTGTTGCTTAAGGAAAAAGATGCATTGGAATCATCAGCTACGACTGTGCTATCTGCATAGTTAGCCATATTGAAACAACCAAAGCTGCCCGCCATGCGCGCATCACGGCTCAGTAAAGTAGCGGCGCTACGTAAGTCTTGCTGAATGCTTAAACGTGAAGTCGCTGCATTATTCAGATTGCGAGCAGTAAAATAAGTTGAAGTAACTGCCATTAGAACAATCATGCTTAATGCGCTGGCGACTAAAAATTCAATCAGGCTGAAGCCTTGCATTTTAGGTGGGTGAGTAAAAGTAGGGCGTTTATTTTTCATTGTTATTCCGTAACGCGTGACTGATGAGTATAAACAATAAAGTTTCCTGAGCTTTTTAGCTCACTGTTGTTTTGTTCTTCTTCAGCATCGATTAGCCATAGTACTTTAACGACGGTATCACCATTACCGCTACATTTCGCATCGAATGAGCTTTCATAAGTAGGTTCATTACCGGAATTATCTCGACAAATGGCAAAGTGAAGTTGTGCATCTGGAAGCGCATTCGATATAGCAGTTGAAAATGATGCAATTTGTGCATTTGCAAGCTCTTGCTTAGTCATTTTCTCATTACTTTTGTATGTTCCATTTACTTTTTTACTAGGGCTGGTAAGGTAATGGTCATAAGATTTCAGCGTTCGTCCAGTTTCTGCGCCTGAACTATCTGTTTCTGCCGATAAAACCGGATTAATTAACATGCCTTCAATTAAATTCTGTGTAATTTGAGAAACGATGGTTTGCGTTTCGCCCTCACGAACGCTGGAAACGGCACGCAACTGTACAGAGAGTAAGGCAAGAATGCCGATGGCCAAAACAAACATGGAAATCAAGACTTCAATCAAAGTCATACCTTGTTGATTGACTTTCAGACGGCCTTGCTGCTGAGAAGAAAAGAGTAATGTCGTTGTTTTCATCATTGTTATTTTTCGGAATATTGGCAAATATCACGCGAGTCGGATTTGGCGCAGATTTCTACACGCCCGCTGCCGTCGATAAACACTACTTTGGAGCGGTTTTTTTTATCATCGTCACTCTTTGCGCGGGCATCGGTTAAGATAATTTGAGTGTAACCACTAGGTGTAGGAAAAGTATCTGTCGCAGAAGGTGAATTATTCCAACGCACAAAGTTACCGTTAGGTAGGAAAGTCCAGCGCGCGGTGCTATCGGTCGTTTTGCTGCCGCTAAAAGGGTAGACATAATAGTTATGGTTTACGCGATCGTTGTCTTTGCTGTTTAAGATGATGGCACGCAATTGAATATCGTTGGCGCGTTCATATTGGTTGTTTTTATCCGAATCGGCAAAAGCCATCAAACCTTGATTGCCGAAACTTGTGTTACAGCTACCATTAGATTTGCCGTCTTTTTTAATTTGAACCGGACAAACATAAACCGGAAGATTCAGGCGAACGGCTTCGCTGCGGGCGAAGCGCAGTAGATTGGCGATTTGTTCCGCATTGCTGGCTACGCGGCGCGATGCGATCCATTGGCTCATATTGGGAAGGGCGATGACGGCCATGATTGCGATGATGGCAATCACGACCAGCAGTTCGATAAGGGTAAAACCTTTTTGTTTGGCGTGCATGAGTATCGGTAAGTTTGGCGGAAGTTTATCGGTAATGTTGGTAATGCTTGGTTTTATATTTTATATTTGTTTATATGCGTGTTACGCGTATTTCATTCTAAACGATATTGCCAAGCATTGCCTAATAAAATATGAAAAACGCTTAGTTTGGCGGGAGAATCTGTCTCAATCTTCCATCAATGCGGATTCGGGAACATAGGCAGCGTTGTCAAATTTGGTGAATTGCCCCATCCAAGTCAGGTGGACTTTGCCTGTCGGACCATTACGGTGTTTGCCGATAATACATTCTGCCAAGCCTTTAAGTGGCGATTCAGGGTTGTAGTATTCGTCGCGATACATAAACATAATCAAGTCGGCATCCTGCTCGATGGCACCGGATTCACGCAAGTCGGACATCATCGGGCGTTTGTCGGTGCGTTGCTCGACGGTACGGCTCAGCTGCGACAGTGCAATCACAGGCACTTGCAATTCTTTGGCCAAGGCTTTGAGCGAGCGGGAGATTTCGCCCAATTCGGATGCGCGGTTGTCGGATCGGCCGGAGCCGGACATCAATTGCAGGTAGTCGATCACAATCAAGCCCAGTTTGCCGTTAAACTGGCGCGCTAAGCGGCGGGCGCGGGCGCGCAGCTCAAGTGCGGTCAAACCAGGCGTTTCGTCGATATACATCGGCGCGTTGGTAAGCTTAATCACAGCTTCGTTGAAATTAAGCCAATGCTGGTCTTGCAGGTTGCCGGTTTTTAAAACCTGTTGATCGACGCGGCCGACGGAGCTTAATACGCGCATCACCAATTGCGCGGCGCCCATTTCCATCGAAAAGACGGCAACGGGTAATTGTGCTTCCACGGCAACGTGTTCGGCAATATTGATGGAAAATGCGGTTTTACCCATAGACGGGCGGCCGGCGACGATAATCAGATCGCCCGGTTGCAGGCCGGAAGTTTTTTTGTCCAAATCGATAAAACCGGTGGAAATGCCGGTAACTTCTTCGGGATTCTCACGCGAATAGAGCATGTCGATTTTGGCAACCACTTCGTCCAACACATCAGGCATACTTAAAAAGCCTTGCTTGGATTTGGCGGTGCTTTCAGCGATTTGGAACACTTTGTTTTCAGCTTCGTCTAAAAGCTGGTCGGCGGTACGGCCTTGGGGATTATAAGCGCTGCGGGCGATTTCGGTACCTACTTCGGCCAATTGGCGCATGATGGAGCGTTCGCGCACGATTTCGGCGTAGCGGCGGATATTGGCGGCAGAAGGGGTGTTTTGCGCCAAAGTAATCAGGTAATTGAAGCCGCCTGCTGCTTCCAGTTCGTCATTGCGTTCTAAGGCTTCCTGCACGGTAATGACGTCGGCCGGGCGGCTTTCGTTCACCAGCATGGCGATGGCGCGGAAAATCAGGCGGTGCTCGTGACGATAGAAGTCTTCGCCGGTGACAACATCTGCGATTCTGTC
Source organism: Neisseria weixii (assembly GCF_002327085.1). Classification (GTDB taxonomy): domain Bacteria; phylum Pseudomonadota; class Gammaproteobacteria; order Burkholderiales; family Neisseriaceae; genus Neisseria; species Neisseria weixii. Next base: position 905,313 of record NZ_CP023429.1, read on the forward strand.
CCATGCTGCGTTTTCCAACAGCAGGCCGCCCAAAACCGATTGCTCGGCTTCCATCGAATGCGGCGGCAAGGCCAAAGCCGTGACTTCGCGGTCTTCAGACGGCATGTCAAGATAATCGTTCATGGCGTTTTATCCCCAAAAAGTGCTTTGAATAAGAGACTGCTATTATATCGTAGTATAAGTTTAATTGGTTTTTTAAAGCCGAGACGGGTAGAATAAGGGACGTTACCTTGTAAAGGGTAATACACACGACCAAAAGATAATTCATATATCAATAAATAGGAGTATCAATATGGAACACAAACTGCCTGAATTGCCATACGCTTTGGACGCTCTGGAGCCACATTTGTCTAAAGAAACGCTGGAATACCACTACGGCAAACACCATCAAACCTACATCACCAATCTGAACAACCAAATCAAAGGCACTGAATTTGAAGAAATGCCTTTGGAAGAAATCGTGAAAAAATCTTCAGGCGGCGTGTTTAACAACGCAGCCCAAACTTGGAACCACACTTTCTACTGGCTGGGCTTCACACCTAAAGGCCGACAAAAGCCTGTAGGCGAATTGGCTGCGGCCATTGATGCCAAGTGGGGCAGCTTTGAAGCATTCCAAGAGGCATTCAACGCTTGCGCAGCCGGTACGTTTGGTTCGGGCTGGGCTTGGTTGGTGAAAACCCCTGCGGGTGAGTTGGATTTGGTATCGACTTCTAACGCAGCTACGCCGCTGACCACTGAAAACACCCCATTACTGACTTGCGACGTTTGGGAACATGCTTACTACATCGACTACCGCAACAGCCGTCCTAACTACCTGAAAGGTTTCTGGGAAATCGTAAATTGGGATGAAGTGGCGAAACGCTTTGCCGCTTAATGCTGATTGATAGATGATCAACCAAGGCTGTCTGAAACTGATTTCAGGCGGCTTTTTTATATGATAATCAGAATATTATGTTATAAGATGGAACGCGTTTATCTATAAAATCAAAAGGCTGAGGCCTTTGCAAAATCCCTATTTGGGGCACATTTCTTTGCTGTGCGCTGCTCGAAAGCTTGCCTATCTCAATTATCGCGAATTAATATTCCTGCTCAACCGTATAGCTTGGCTGCTGAATAGCATAAGGTGCCGTTGTTTCGCGGGTATTGCCGTATTCATCAATGGTGATGTAGCGTGGCTGTGGTGCGGTTTGTGCCGGATGGTTTGTTTGGTAAACAGTCGGTGTATTCGACTGATAAGGATAAGGGCTGCTTTGCGGCTGGCGATAAGCCGGCTGCTCGGCAACTTTTTCTTTCCGCTTTTCTTTGCGCGATTTTTTCTGTTCTTTTTTATCGTCGTCATCACCATCGGGGATGGCCGCGTCAATCAATGCGCCAGTGCCTTTGACTGCCAATTTTCCAGCTGTCAGAACAGTAGTGGCTGCTAAATCGGCAGCCGCACCTACTACGCAACCGCTCAAGGCAAACGATACGATGAGCGGCAAAATCAGGGTATTGAGTTTCATCACTTTGGGCACCCGCAATGGTCATCGTGGTCATGGCTGCCGTAACCGACCACTGCCTCGTGCCAAGCATCGTCGTCGCCGTCAAATTCTTCCACTTCGTTAAATTCACCGTTTTCGACCAAAGCCACCAGTTCGTCCAAGCTGTCGGCACCTTCTACCCAGAAACACGGAATATCGGGCGGGGTATCGGGCGCTAAGAGGGCGGCGAGGCCTTCGTGCCAAGCAATCCAATAGCCGTTGGCCGTTTCGATAAATTGCGCATCAGGGTGGATGGTTTCGTTTTCAGTGCCGATGAGCATGCGCTCGGCGATGTTTGCTTGGAAGGATAAGGTTTGCATATCTGCTTTCTGTTTATCGGAGAATATCAGCCGCTATTGTAATAGGCCGTCTGAAAAAAATACAGCCGCACTTTCATGCGGCTGTATGGGTGATAACCACGGGCATCGCCCCGTTAAAATTATTCTTCGTCGTTCGATAATACGAAGCCTGAAGCCGCCGCGTCAAAACCTGCTTTGCCTGAAGCGATGCAATACAATACGCCGGCTGCTGCAACCGCGCCAATCACTTGGCAAACAATAAGGGAATTTTATGGTTAATTGATTAATATCCGTTGCCTTTTGTCCTTAATTTCGAGCATTATTCAGACGGCCTTTTTGCTATAATGATGCGTTCTCAAAATATGCCGAGGCCGTCTGAAATGCAAGTCATCCAATACGAAAATTCCCCTTTCAAACTGCACCAGCCCTTCCCGCCCGCCGGCGACCAGCCCACCGCCATCGCCGCCCTGCTCGAAGGTTTGGAAGACGGCTTATCTTACCAAACCCTGCTTGGCGTAACCGGCTCCGGCAAAACCTATACCATGGCCAACGTGATTGCGCAGAGCGGCCGACCCGCCATCATCATGGCGCACAACAAAACGCTGGCGGCGCAGCTTTATGCCGAGATGCGCGAGTTTTTCCCCGAAAACGCGGTGGAATATTTCGTGTCTTACTACGACTACTACCAGCCCGAGGCCTATGTGCCCAGCCGCGATCTGTTTATCGAAAAAGATTCGGCGATTAACGAACACATCGAGCAGATGCGGCTTTCCGCCACCAAAAACCTGATGACGCGCAACGACGTGATTATCGTTGCCACCGTTTCCGCCATTTACGGCATCGGCGACCCCACCGAATACCAACAAATGGTGCTGTCGGTAAAAGAAGGCGACACGCTTAGCCAGCGCGACATCATTTCCACCCTCGTTTCCATGCAATACGAGCGCGGCGAAATGGATTTCAAGCGCGGCTCGTTCCGCGTGCGCGGCGACGTAATCGACGTTTACCCCGCTGAAAGCTCCGACAACGCCCTGCGCATCAGCCTGTTTGACGACGAAATCGACCGCCTCGACCTCTTCGACCCGCTCACCGGCGGCAGCCTGCAACGCGTCGGCCGCTACACCGTGTTCCCCAGCAGCCACTACGTTACCCCGCGCGACACCGTTTTGCGCGCCTGCGAATCGATTAAAGAAGAACTGCGCGAACGTATCGCTTTTTTCACCCAAGAAAACCGCCCCGTAGAAACCCAACGCATCGAGCAGCGCACCCGCTTCGACCTCGAAATGCTTTATGAAATGGGCTTCTGCAAAGGCATCGAAAACTACTCGCGCCACTTTTCCGGCAAAAAAGAAGGCGAACCGCCGCCTACCCTGATGGATTACCTGCCCGATAACGCCATCATGTTTATCGACGAAAGCCACGTTACCGTTACCCAAATCGGCGGTATGTATAAAGGCGACGCCAGCCGCAAACAAAACCTGGTCGACTACGGCTTCCGCCTGCCTTCCGCGCGCGACAACCGCCCGCTCAAATTCCACGAATTTGAAAAAATCATGCCGCAAACCATCTTCGTTTCCGCCACCCCGCCAAATACGAAGAAGAGCACGCCGGCCAAGTGGTCGAGCAAGTCGTCCGCCCCACCGGCTTGGTCGACCCGCAAATCATCATCCGCCCGTCGCCACCCAAGTGGACGATTTATTAAGCGAAATCAACGAGCGCATCGGCAAAGGCGAGCGCGTGCTCGTTACCACGCTCACCAAACACATGGCTGAACAGCTCACCGATTATTACAGCGAACTGGGCGTAAAAGTACGCTATCTGCACAGCGACATCGACACCGTCGAGCGCGTCGAAATCATCCGCGATTTGCGCCTCGGCCTCTTTGACGTACTCGTCGGCATCAACCTTCTGCGCGAAGGTTTGGATATCCCCGAAGTATCGCTGGTGGCCATACTCGATGCCGACAAAGAAGGCTTTCTGCGCAGCCACCGAAGCCTGATCCAAACCATAGGCCGCGCCGCCCGCAACGTAAACGGCGTCGCCATACTCTACGCCGACAAAATCACCGATTCGATGAAAGCCGCCATCGACGAAACCGAACGCCGCCGCGAAAAACAGATGAAATTCAACCAAGAACACGGCATCGTGCCGCAGCAGATCAATAAAAAAGTAAAAGACATTATCGACGGCGTGTACCACGACGACGCAGGCAGCGGCAAAGGCCGTCTGAAAGGCAAGGGCAAAGTGAAAGTGGGCGAAATCCACACCGAAGAAGACGCAATTAAAGAAATCGCGCGGTTGGAGAAACAAATGCAGCAGGCGGCGAGGGATTTGCAGTTTGAAGAAGCGGCGGTGTTAAGGGATAAGATTCGGGGATTAAGGAAGGGTTGTTGTTTGGGGCGGAGTGAGTTTAAGAAAACGTAAACAAAAAATAGTATTGATAATGTTGGTAATTTTGTCTTGGTTTATGTTCAGGCCATTTTCCGGTAGTTATGAAAATCTTATTACTATATTTGATAATAAAAAATTGAAGCTGAACAGCATAATAATCAAAATAATGAAATTATTATTTCAAGTGATGGTTGGCATTCAGATATATTGGTTCCAATAAAAAATTATGTATATGATTGGAATGGATTTTTAGAATATAAAAGCTATTGCCAAAACTATAGTTTAGACTCTTATTTGAGTATTGGTTGGGGAGATTATAGACATAGGCTTATTTCTCGCCCTTCTCTTTGGCATGAAACTTCTTTCTTAAATGTAAAAATTTTATCTATAGGAGAAGTTGAAGAGAGAAAAGACCTAATTCGACTAAAAATCAATAGGTGGCAATATATCCAATTGGTTAATAATATTCAGAAGGATTTTAAAGATGTGTGTGCCCTTGGGCACGCACGCGTTATTTGAATTTTTGCTACCGCGTGCGCGGCTATCGCCACACACCCTTATATTTAAAGGCCGAGACCTTTGCAAAACCTCATAAATCACCCATAAAAACCAAAACAACCGTCATTTCCGCATAAGCGGGAGTCCATTTTCGATCATGGTAAGCTATTGAATAAAATAAGTTTCTAAAATTTTAAGATGGATTCCCGCCTGCGCAGGAATGACGTCGGTTCTTTGTACAGTGGCTTTTCAGGGAGTTTTGCAAAGGTCTCAGGCCTTCTGAAAATAGATTTTCAGACGGCCTCAAAGTTCGCCCTTATTTTTTGCGGCAATCATCGCACGCAAATTGGCCAAATGGCTTTTGCCTTCTTCTTTACTGACAATCGGTTCGCCGCCTTGACGGCCTAAAATTTTCAAATCTTCCTGCGGCATTTCGCCGATAAACCGGCTCGGCTCGGGAAATTGCCATGTGCCTTGCCGTTTACGCTTGATGCAGTGGGTTAGGGTCAGTTGGCGTTTGGCGCGGGTGATGCCGACATACATCAGGCGGCGTTCTTCTTCGACATTGCTTTCTTCGATGCTGTCGGCGTGTGGCAAAATACCCTCTTCGCATCCGACCAAAAATACATAAGGATATTCCAAGCCTTTGGAAGCGTGCAGGGTAGAGAGTTTGACTGTGTCGTTTTCTTCTTCGCCTTTACCTTCCAAAAGCGTCATCAGCGTGATGGTTTGCGCGATTTCGATGATGTTTTTGCCGTCTTCATCGCCTTTGCGCTGCAGCCATGAAGTCAAATCGTTAACGTTGCGCCATTTGATTTCACCGGCTTTGCCTTCTTCGCTAAGCAGCAGATGGTTTTCATAGCCGATTTCTTCCAGCAGGCTGGTGATGAGTTCGCCGGCTTCGGCTACTTCGGCACGGTTGCGGTAGGCTTCCATCATGTGCATAAATGCTTGCAAATGCTCGCGGTTGGCGGTGTTGAGCAGGGCTAAGGCTGCTTCGGTTTGGGCGGCTTCGTATAGGCTGCACTCGTGTTCGTGAGCGTAGGTATTGAGTTTGCCCAGCGTCACGTCACCGATGCCGCGTTTGGGCGTGGTTACGGCGCGTAAAAATGCAGGGTCGTCGGCCGGATTGGCAATCAGGCGGATGTAGGCCAATACGTCTTTAATCTCGGCTTTGTCGAAAAAGCTTTGTCCGCCGGAAAGCTGGTAGGGCACGCGCGCGCTGCGTAGGGCTTCTTCAAACACACGTGCCTGATGGTTGCCGCGATAAAGCACGGCAAAATCGGCATATTTGGCTTTGTCGCCCGCCACCACTTTTTGCTTCACGATTTGGCTGACCACCCATTCGGCTTCATGCTGCTCGTTTTGACACGCCACCACTTTCACCACTTCGCCCATGCCGAATTGCGACCATAAGGTTTTTTGGAACAATTTCGGATTGTTTTCAATCACTTTGTTGGCGATTTTCAAAATCCGTGCGGTGGAGCGGTAATTTTGCTCAAGCTTGATCACCTTCATTTGCGGATAATCCTGCTGCATTTGGCGCAGGTTTTCCATGTTGGCGCCGCGCCAGGCGTAAATCGACTGGTCGTCGTCGCCCACGGCGGTGAACATGCCTTCCGCGCCGGTGAGCAGCTTCATCAGCGTGAATTGGCAGGTGTTGGTGTCTTGGCATTCATCGACCAACAAATAACGCAAACGCAGCTGCCATTTTTGGCGCACTTCGCTGTTTTGCTGCAATAAAAGCGCGGGCAGGCGGATCAGGTCGTCAAAATCCACGGCCTGATAGCTTTCAAAAGTGGCTTGATAACCGGCATAAATTTGCGCGGTCTGCTTTTCCCATTCGTTTGAGGCCGTCTGAAAAGCGATTTCAGGCGTTTGCAGGTTGTTTTTCCACAGCGAGATTTGGTGTTGCGCTTTGAATACGGCTTCTTTGCCCGTTCCGCCCAAAAGCTCCCGATGATTTTGGCACTGTCGGTACCGTCCAAGATGGAAAAGTTTTCTTGTAACCGATTTGCGCCGCTTCTTCACGCAAAATCCGCATGCCTAAAGAGTGAAAGGTACAAATCGTCAGCCCGCGCGTTTTCGATTTGGGCAGCATTTTCGCCACGCGTTCCTGCATTTCCTTCGCCGCCTTGTTGGTAAAGGTAATCGCTGCCACCTGGTGGCCGGCATAACCGATGTTAACCAGCAAGTGCTTGATTTTTTGCGTAATCACACCGGTTTTGCCGCTGCCTGCACCGGCCAGAACCAAAAGCGGCCCGCCCAAATAATTTACAGCGGCTTGTTGTTGGGGATTGAGTTTCATAAGGCGATAGGGGAAATGTGTTGGAACAGGATTATAACATTCGGCAAAGGGTAAGGCCGTCTGAAAAGCAGATTCACTTTTCAGACGGCCTGTTTCAGTTTCAGCTTCATTTAATGGAAAATCAAACCAAGCCTTTTTTCTCCAAATAGCTTTCGTAGTCGCCCAAGTAATGTTCGTAGCCGCCTTTGCCGTCGAGCTCGATGATTTGGGTGGCGAGCGACGAAACAAACTGACGGTCGTGCGAAACGAAAATCAGCGTGCCGTTGTATTTTTCCAGCGCCATGTTGAGCGATTCAATGCTTTCCATGTCCATGTGGTTGGTCGGTTCGTCCATCACCAGCACGTTCGGTTTCAACAGCAATAATTTGCCGTAGAACATGCGGCCTTTCTCTCCGCCGGACAATACTTTGACTTTTTTCACCACATCGTTGCTGCCGAAGAGCAGGCGGCCGAGGGTGCCGCGGATGACTTGCTCGTCGTCGCCTTCCTGACCCCATTGCCGCATCCATTCGCTCAAGTCCATATCGACGCCGAAGTCGTTTTCATGGTCTTGCGGATAGTAGCCGACGTGGGCTTTTTCCGCCCATTTGATGGTGCCTTCATCCGGTGTGAGGCCGTCTGAATATTCAGCATTGTAGGCACCGGCCAATAATTTCAGCAAAGTGGATTTACCGGCACCGTTCGGGCCGATAATCGCCAGGCGCTGGCCGGCCTCCAAGATGAAGTTGAGGTTTTTGAACAACTGGGTTTCAAAGCGCTTGGCCAGTTTTTCCACTTCCACGGCCTGACGGTGCAGCTTGGCTTTTTCGTCGGCTTCAAAACGGATATACGGGTTTTGGCGGGTAGAAGGTTTGACTTCGACCATTTCCGATTTGATTTTGTCGGCCTGTTTCAAGCGGCTGGTGGCTTGGCGGGCTTTGGATTTGTTGGCCGAGAAACGCGCCACGAATTCTTGCAGTTCCTGCAGTTTTTCTTTGGCTTTGGCGTTGTCTTTCAGCGCGCGCTCGCGGATTGTGCCGAAGCGAGCATGTAATCGTCGTAGTTGCCCGGATAGATGGTGATGGTGTTGTAGTCCAAGTCGGCCATGTGGGTGCACACTTCGTTCAAAAAGTGACGGTCATGCGAGATGATGATCATGGTCGAATCGTATTCGTTCAATACGCCTTCCAACCAGCGGATGGTGTTGATGTCCAAGTTGTTGGTCGGCTCGTCAAGCAGCAACACGTCGGGCTTGGAAAACAATGCCTGCGCCAGCAACACGCGCAATTTGAAGCCCGGAGCAACTTCGCTCATTTGCGCATTGTGCAAATCTTCAGAAATGCCCACGCCGCTCAACAATTCGGCGGCGCGTGCTTCGGCGGTGTAGCCGTCGTATTCGGCAAACTTGGCTTCCAAATCGGCCGCGCGCATGTAATCGTCTTCGGTGGCATCCATGTTGGCGTAAATCAAGTCGCGTTCGGTCATGGCCGCCCACATTTCGGTGTGTCCCATCAACACCACATCCAACACGCGCATATCTTCGTAAGCAAACTGGTCTTGTTTCAGCTTACCCAAGCGCACGCCGTTTTCAATCGCCACTTCACCGGCAGTCTGCTCCAAATCGCCGCCCAGAATTTTCATAAACGTGGATTTGCCCGAGCCGTTGGCGCCGATCAAACCGTAGCGGTTGCCTTCGCCGAATTTGACAGACACGTTTTCAAACAGCGGCTTTGCGCCAAACTGCATGGTAATGCCGTTGGTAGAAATCATTCTTTGTAAAACCTTTATAAATAGAGTGTTATAATCGGGCGAAATTGTAGCATATTTTATAGAGGCCGTCTGAAAAGGAAGCGCGTTGGAAACCGAAAAAATCTATTACGCCGTGATTATTCTGATTTGCGCGGCATCGATGCTGCTCAGCCCGTTTTTCTATATCCGCCGCACGCGCAATGCCACCGAAGTGCGCCAGCAGCCGCAACGCTGGACGCCGATTATCATCGCCAATCTGATCATGATTGCCGCGCTGGTGTTTATTTGGTGGAAGTGGTTTTAGCCAAGTTATTTTTACGCAAACCGGCGTTTTACCCTGACGCGAATCCATTACAATAGCTTGAATTGATTGAAACCGGATGAATCACATGAAAAAAACCGTTTTACTCGCCTTGGCCTTGCTCGTTTCGACCGCCCAAGCCGCAACCATTTACGAATGCTCCGACCGCTCAGGCCGCAAGGTCTATAGCCAAGACGGCGGCAAAAACTGCAAAGCCAGCAATATCGGCCGCCCATCGGTGTATACTTCGGCACCCGTTTATCAAACTGCGGCGCCGGTCGCCATCAGCGAAAGCACGCCGCAAGCAAACACATCTGCCGATTTGGAAGCGGCGCAACGCGAATTGCAGCAGGCGCAGCACGCTTTGGAAGAAGGCAAGAAAGTGCGCTTGGGCAATGAACGCAATTACGCCAAATATTTAGAGCGCGTGCAGGGCTTGGAAAACAATGTCAAAGCCGCGCAAGACAAGGTTCACGCCGCCGAGCGTGGGGAATCGCAACAATTATTGCGTTGATTTTGATTGAATAGAAAATTTGATTGAATAGAAAAAAGGCCGTCTGAAAAAATTTTTTCAGACGGCCTTTTGTGTTTTTATTCGCTTGTATTCGCCGTATTCATCAAACGCAAGGCTTTCAGACGGCCTATGTCTTGTTGATACTCAACCAAACCGATAAATTCGCCTTGTTGGCTGTACACACGAATCGGTTGTTCATGCGCAATGTTTTCGGTGAACTGCGGGCGTTGGCCGAATTTCAACATTTCTACGGCGTGGTCATTGAGTGTGATCTTCGGCAAATGCTGCACCAGCACATCGCAAGGCAGTAAGAGCGCGTCGCGTTCGGCTTCGCTTAAGTCTGCCAATTGTTCCAGCGTGTGGCTTTGTGCGATGGTGAAACCGGCGGTTTCGGTGCGGCGCAGGGCGGTCAGGTGGGCGAAAGTGCCGATGTGTTTGGCGATGTCTTCGCTGAGGGTACGGATGTAAGTGCCTTTGCTGCAACGTACGTCAATCACGGCTTTGGGTGCGGCAAATTCTTGAATGTCAATCGAGTAAATGGTGATGTCGCGCGGTTTGCGCTCAATCACAATGCCTTTGCGCGCGTATTCGTAAAGCGGTTTGCCTTCGTGTTTCAAAGCGGAAAACATCGGCGGTACTTGGCGGATAGGGCCGGTCAGCGCGGTACAGGCCGTCTGAAATTCTTGTAGGGAAATATCAGCGCGGGCGGTGTCGATGATTTCGCCTTCGGCATCGCCGGTGGTGCTGGCTTCGCCCAGTTTCAGGGTGGCGGTGTAGGCTTTATCGGCATCAAGCAGATATTGCGCGAACTTGGCCGCTTCGCCGAAGCACACGGGCAAAAGGCCGGTGGCTAAGGGGTCGAGCACACCGGTGTGGCCGGCTTTTTCGGCGCGGTATAGACGGCGCGCTTTTTGCAGGGCGGTGTTGCTGCTCAAGCCTTCGGGTTTGTCGAGTAATAAAACGCCGTTAACAGGGCGTTTGCTGGGTTTGGTATTCATGGGATTTTAACTGTAAAAGACCGTCTGAAAGCCGGTTAAATGCTTTTCAGACGGCCTTTATTATGGATGGTTTAATCTTCTACCGGCTTTTCCGCCGCCACTTGGTCAATCAGGCTGGAAATGCTCATGCCGCGTTCTAAAGATTCGTCGTATTTGAAATGCAGCTCGGGAATTTTGAAGAGCTTGATGCGCTTGGCCAATTCGCTGCGCAAATGGCCTTTGGCATGCTCGAGCGCTTCTTCGGTGATTTCGCGGGTGCTGTCGTCCAATACGGTGTAAAACACGGTAGCGTGGCTGTAATCGCGGGTGACTTCGACTTCGTTGATGGTGATGAAACCGGCGCGCGGGTCTTTCAAATCGGTGCGGACGAGTTCGGCCAGTTCGCGCATGATTTGTTCACGAACCCGGTCTTGGCGGGCATAGCCGCGTTGTGGTTTTCGCATAATGTGTCCTTTCTGATGGCCGTCTGAGCTGGCTTGGGCATGGATCTTGTCAATCAAGCATATAGCCTGTTTCATTAATGCGCTATTATAGCGGATATTCTGTGATTAGGCCGTCTGAAAAGGAAATCGAATGAAAAAAATCAACATCGGCTTGGCCGGATTCGGTATGTCGGCACAAGTGTTTCATCTGCCGTTTTGGCGTGCGGACGGTCGTTTTGAGGTGGTGAAGGTATTTGAACGCAGCAGCGACAAGGCGAAAAGTGTGTTGCCGGAAGCGGAAATTGTGCGCAGTTTTGATAGTTTGCTTACTGACGACGTGGATTTAATCGTGATTACCACGCCAAACCAAACGCATTTTGAGTTGGGCAAAGCAGCCTTATCGGCGGGTAAGCATGTGGTGGTGGAAAAGCCGCTGTGTGCCACGGCGGAAGAAGCGTTAATCTTGGCCGATTTGGCTGATAAGCAGGGCGTGTTGTTGACGGTTTATCAAAACCGGCGTTGGGACAGTGCGCCGCTTACGGCGAAAAAGCTGCTTTCAGACGGCCTGTTGGGCGAGATTGTCGATGCGGAATTTCGTTTTGAACGTTATGCGGTAGGTTTAAATAAAAAACGCTGGAAGGAAACGGGCGGCGCAGGCGTGGGCTTGGTGTATGATTTGGGCTCGCATTTATTGGATATGGCGGTGGATTTATTGGGTATGCCGTCTGAAATTTATGCAGATATCCGCCATCAGCACGAGGGCGCGTTGAGCGACGATAATTTCGACATCGCGCTGTATTATTCAGACGGCCTGAAAGTTTCGCTTATCGGCACCAAATATGCCCGCGAGCCGTTGCCGTTTATGACGCTGCACGGTAAAAAAGGTTCGTACATCAAACAGGATGCGGACAATCAGGAAGCCTTGCTGGTCAGCGGTATGTTGCCTGAGGGTGATTGGAATGTGGAAACACCGCAAGAATGGGGCGTGTTGCACACGGAAATTGACGGCCAAGTCATGCGCCAAACCATACCGGGCGAACGCGGCGATTATGGTGCGTTTTATCGGAATCTTTATGCTGCCTTCACTGAAGGCGGGCCTTTGGCAGTCAATGTACGGCAAGTGGCGCAGGTGTTGGGCTTGATTGAAAAAGCTTATGAAAGCGCTCAGACAGGCAGACGGATTAAGGTTTAATGAAGTCATGAATACCGTCTGAATATTGGTTTCAGACGGCTTTGTTTATGTATTACTACCCATTAAAAGAAAATATGCAGACAGAGACTCATCAAACGAAATTATTGTGGCTGATTGCGTTTGCAGCGGCGGCGGTGCTGATGATTACCATGGGCATCAGGATGTCGCTCGGTTTGTTTGTGCAGCCGATGGTAAATTCCACGACGTTGAGTATTGCCGGTATCAGTTTTGCGATGGCGATGTGCCAATTGATGTGGGGCGTGATGCAGCCGCTGTCGGGCGTATTGGCGGATCGTTTCGGTGCGTGGCCGGTGTTGTTGCGGGGGACGGTTATTCTGGCTATTGGCTGTGTGCTAATACCGTCGCTTACCACCACTTGGGGTTTGACCTTTAAACATGGGCATAATGTTGGCGATGGGTGCCGGTGCGGGCAGCCATTCGATTTTGATGAGCCAAGTTTCCAATAAGCTGCCGCCATCAATGCGCGGTACGGCTTCGGGCGTGGTCAATGCAGGCGGTTCGTTCGGCTAATTTTTGTTTTCGCCGGTGTTGCAAGGACTGATTTTTTTACCTGCCATCGGTTGGCGCGGTGCCATGTATGTTTCGGCGCTGGTGAGTTTGCTAATTATTCCGATTGCACGTTGGCTGACACGCAGGGAATCGGGAGTGGTGGCTGTTCAGACGGCCTCGAATGTGCCATCTGAACAGACTTTAAAACAAGCCGTTTCCCAGGCATTTAAAGACCGCAGCTATATTTTGTTGCATCTGGGCTTTTTTACCTGCGGCTTTCACATTGCTTTTTTTGTGATGCATTTGCCGACTGAAGTGGCTTTGTGGTTTGCCGCCGACGGTGGCTTCGTGGTCGCTGGCGATTATCGGCCTCGCCAATTTGCTTGGCAGCAGGCTGGTGTGTGGGCAAATTCCGCAGTAAATATATTTTATTTTGGATGTATGGTTCGCGTGCATTGCTGATTTTGGTTTACTTGATGCTGCCGCGCACCGACTGGACGTTTTACCTATTCGCCTTCGGACTGGGTTTGACGCGGTTAGCCACTGTGCCGCCGACTGCCGCGATTACCGGTAAATTGTTCGGTTTGCGTTATTTGGCTACTTTATTCGGTTTAACTTTGTTGTCCCATCAAATTGGTGGTTTTCTGGGCGTGTATTTGGGTGGGGTTGCGTTTACGGCTTTGGGTGATTACAGCTGGATGTGGTACGCTGATGTGGCGTTTGCCGCTGTGGCTGCTCTGTTGAATTTACCAATTCGTGAGGAGAAAATGCCCAAGCTTTAAGCTGGAGGATATTTATTTTGAGATGGCATTGGTATCCAAAAGCCAACCAAAATAAAAAGAGCAGGTGTCAAACCTGCTCTTTTTTTAATGAGGCATTAAGCCTACGTTGTTGTTACGGTTTTACTCTTCAGGGCGTTCGCCATCGGTATCGTCGATTTTACCTTCGGTGATGTCGATGTTGATGCCGACTGCTGCGCGGATTTTGGCATCGATTTCGTTGGCGACCTCCAGATTTTCTTTCAGCCACAGGCGTACGTTGTCTTTGCCTTGGCCGATTTTCGCACCGTTGTAGCTGTACCATGCGCCGGATTTTTCAACGATGTCGTATTTCACGCCGATATCGATCAATTCACCTTCCCAGCTCACGCCTTCGCCATACAGAATATCAAATTCGGCTTGACGGAATGGGGGGCCACTTTGTTTTTAATCACTTTGACTTTGGTTTCGTTACCAATCACATCGTCGCCTTTTTTGATTTGGCCGGTACGGCGGATATCCAAGCGGACGGAAGCATAGAATTTCAGTGCGTTACCGCCGGTGGTGGTTTCCGGGCTGCCGAACATCACGCCGATTTTCATGCGGATTTGGTTAATGAATACCACTAAAGTGTTGGTGCGTTTGATGTGGCCGGTCAGTTTACGCAAAGCTTGGCTCATTAAGCGCGCTTGTAAACCAACATGGCTGTCGCCCATTTCGCCTTCGATTTCGGCTTTCGGCACCAATGCGGCTACCGAGTCAACCACTACCATGTCCACACCGCCGGAGCGTACCAAGGTGTCACAGATTTCCAAGGCCTGTTCGCCGGTATCCGGTTGGGAAAGGTACAACTCTTCTACTTTCACTCCCAATTTGCGCGCATAAATCGGGTCGAATGCATGCTCGGCATCGATGAACGCGCACACACCACCTGATTTTTGGCATTGCGCAATTGCTTCCAAACATAAAGTGGTTTTACCTGATGATTCCGGGCCGAAGATTTCGACCACGCGCCCGCGCGGCAAACCGCCTACCCCCAAAGCCAAGTCCAAGCCGAGCGAGCCGGTTGAGATTACTTCTAAGTTTTCTTCCTGATGACTGCCGTCCATCTTCATGATGGAGCCCTTACCGAAGTTTTTTTCGATTTGGGCTAAGGCAGCGGCAAGGGCTTTGCTTTTTTCATCTGACATAATGGTGCTTTCTGTAAGTGTTGTCACGGATTTTCTAAGAATTTATTTAGCTATTATCGCATAAATTAAGAAAAAGTATAGTTTTATTTTGTTTTAATTTTCAAAAGGTCTGAATGATGTTTGAAATGTGCCATTACTTCCTATTAAAACAGGTTGTTAGGAAAATAAAGTATATGGCACTTTTATGCATATTTTGCTTGAAGTATAGCATAAAAGCTTTTTAAAGCTTTATCGACCAATAATAGAAAATGAAAAATCATGCCGTCTGAAAAGTTCAGACGGCATGACAAAAGTGTTTGACTTAGTGGCTGCAACCACTTCCGTGGCTTTCGCGTAGCGCTTCGGCAGCTTGTTCGTCGGCATGGTAGCTGGAGCGAACCATCGCGCCGATAGCAGCGTTGCTAAAGCCCAATTCATACGCTTCTTTTTCAAAGATTTTGAATTGTTCAGGCGTGACATAGCGTAATACCGGCAAATGGCCGTCTGAAGGTTGCAGATATTGGCCGATGGTAATCATCTCGATGTTGTGGGCACGCATATCGCGCATGATTTCGCGCACGTCTTCATCGGTTTCGCCTAAGCCGACCATGATGCCGGATTTGGTCGGAATGTGCGGCATCATTTCTTTATAACGGCGCAATAAATCCAATGAGTGTTGGTAGTTGGCGCCCGGGCGGGCTTTTTTATACAGGCTCGGATGGGTTTCCAAATTGTGGTTCATCACATCCGGAGGGGTTTCAGCCAAAATTTTTAGGGCAATGTCCAAGCGGCCGCGGAAGTCAGGCACAAGGATTTCGATTTTGGTGTTCGGGCTGCGCTCGCGGATGGCTTTAATACAATCGGCAAAGTGTTGCGCACCGCCGTCACGCAGATCATCGCGGTCAACGGAAGTAATCACCACATAACGTAAGTTCATCGCGGCAACAGATTCGGCGAGATTTTGCGGTTCATCTGGATCTAACATGTTGGGACGGCCGTGACCCACGTCGCAAAACGGGCAGCGGCGGGTACAAATATCCCCCATAATCATGAAGGTGGCCGTGCCTTTGCTGAAGCATTCGCCGATGTTCGGGCAAGATGCTTCCTCACACACCGTGTGCATTTTTTGTTCACGCAAAATATCTTTGATTTCAAAGAATTTTTTAGAAGGTAATTTGGCACGAATCCATTCCGGCTTTTTCAATTTTTCCTGTAGCGGTACCACTTTAATCGGAATGCGGGCGGTTTTGTCGGCACCGCGCAATTTTACGCCGCGTTTGGGGTGGTCAATTTTAATTTCGCTCATCATGATTCTTTCGAGTTCAGTTGCGTATTCAGATGGCCGGTCAGCTTATCGGCCACTTGCGCAAGCGTTGGACACGGATTGATGAAATCCGCGATTTGGGTCATTTCCATACCGGCATAGCCGCAAGGATTGATGTGGCTAAACGGGCTTAAGTCCATATTTACATTCAAAGCCAAGCCGTGATACACCGATCCGTTTTTGATGCGCAGGCCGAGCGAGGCGATTTTACGTGTGCCAACATATACGCCGGGGCGTTTCGGGTCGGCAGCGGCTTCAATGCTGTATTCGGCCAATGTGGCGATGATGCTGTTTTCGAGTGCAGAAATGATGCGGCGCACGCTGGTTTTGCGGCGCTTGAAGTCAATCATGGTGTAAATCACCAATTGGCCGGGGCCGTGATAAGTGATTTGGCCGCCGCGGTCGATTTGAACTACGGGAATATTGTCGCGAATCAGCAAATGCTCGGGCTTGCCGGCCAAACCTTGGGTAAACACCGGAGGATGCTCCACCACCCATAATTCGTCTTCAGTATGTTCGTCGCGATTGGCATTGAAGGCTTTCATCGCTTCGAATGTCGGCTGATATTCTACCAAGCCTTTCTGCACGATTTTCATCTTAGTAAACCACTTTCACCATTTCGTGCGAAGTCAGGATGCGGTAGATATTGTCAAGCTGCGCTTTGCTGGTGGCTTCAATTTTTATAGTGGCGCCGGTGTAGTTGCCTTTGCTGCTTGGGCGGGTGGTTACATGCGCTTCGGTGGTATTTGGAGCATGTTCCTGAATCGCAGTCAAATAGAGCTGACAAATTCAGGATGGGTAATGCCCATCACTTTTAACGGGAAGATACACGGAAACTCAAGCAGGGTTTCGGCTTGCTCGGGGGTATGGGTTTGATCAGACATGAGGTATTCCTTAGTTAAGGCCGTCTGAAAGCCGATCAATGCTGTTCAGACGGCCTGATTTTGTGTTCAGGCATATTTTAATGCAAACGCCAAGCCTTGTTAACCTGACTTGTCCTTGCATTTAAAATAGTTATCGGGCAAATATGCGCATTAAGCCGATTTTCAAGTCTTGAAATCCAATCTTTCAGCCCAACTTATGAGACAACTTGATTCAAAACCGCAAGAGATACACATATGTCAGAAGACAACAAATATTTTGAGGAATACAGCACGCTGGCCACTTTGCCGCTGCGTGATGTCGTGGTTTATCCGCATATGGTGCTGCCGCTGTTTGTCGGCCGCCCCAAATCGATTGCTGCGCTGGAAATGGCGATGAGCAACGATGATCCGGTGTTTTTGCTGGCGCAATTGGATCCGAATATCGAAGAGCCCTCTGCCAAAGATTTGCACCGCATGGGTACGGTTGCCCAAGTGTTGCAGGTATTGAAACTGCCGGATGGCACGGTCAAAGTATTGGTAGAGGGCGTGCGCCGTACCCGTGCCCTGACCGTGGAAGACAAAGGCGATTTATTCTTGTCGCACGTTGAAGCCGTGAATGAAAATGAAGACGAAGCCAATCCTGATATGGAAGCGCTGCGCCGTACTTTATTGTCACAATTTGAGCAATACGCCAAATTGAACAAAAAAATTCCGGCCGAAGTGGTGAATACCATTAACGGCATCAGTGAAAACAGCCGCTTGGTAGACACCATTGCCGCGCATTTGCAATTGAAGCTGGAGCAACGTCAAGAAATCTTGGAAACTGCCAGCATTGTTGGCCGCATGGAATTTTTGCTGGGTCAATTAGAAGCCGAACTCGACATCATGCAGGTTGAGAAGCGTATCCGTGGCCGTGTGAAGCGCCAAATGGAAAAATCGCAGCGTGAGTATTATCTGAATGAGCAAGTCAAAGCCATTCAGAAAGAATTGGGTGAAGAAGACGAGCGCGGCGAACTGGATGCGCTGGAAGCCAAAATCAAAGCAGCCGGCATGAGCAAAGAAGCGCAAGAAAAAGCTTTGAGCGAATTGAAAAAGCTGAAAATGATGCCGCCAATGTCGGCCGAATCGACTGTGGTACGCAATTACATCGATACGTTGCTGGATTTGCCGTGGAAGAAAAAAACGCGCGTAATCAAAGATATTGCCAAAGCAGATTTGGTATTGAATGCCGACCATTTCGGTTTGGAAAAAGTTAAAGAGCGTATTTTGGAATACTTAGCGGTGCAAAAACGCAGCGACAAACTGAAGGGCCGATTCTGTGTTTGGTCGGTCCGCCGGGCGTAGGTAAAACTTCGTTGGGCCAATCGATTGCCAAAGCCACAGGCCGCAAATATGTGCGCATGGCTTTGGGTGGCGTGAAAGATGAAAGCGAAATCCGTGGCCACCGCCGTACCTATATCGGTTCGATGCCGGGAAAAATCATTCAAAGCATGATTAAAGCAGAAGTGAAAAATCCGTTGTTCTTGCTTGATGAAATCGACAAATTGGGCAATGATTTCCGCGGTGATCCGGCTTCGGCTTTGTTGGAAGTACTCGATCCGGAGCAAAACAACGCGTTTTCTGATCACTTCGTCGAAGTGGATTACGATTTGAGCGATGTTCTGTTTATCGCCACCTCCAACAGCATGAATATTCCACCGGCCTTGCTCGACCGCATGGAAATCATCCGCCTGTCAGGTTACACCGAAGATGAAAAAGTCAGCATCGCAATGCAGTATTTGGTGCCGAAGCAAATGGAACGCAACGGCGTGCGTGATGGTGAAATGGTGATTGAAGAATCTGCCGTACGCGATATCGTGCGTTATTACACACGTGAGGCCGGTGTGCGCTCGCTTGACCGCGAAATTGCTAAAATCTGCCGCAAAGTGGTGATGGCGGTGCAACTGAAAGAAGATGCACAAAAAGCCAAAACCCGCAAAACCAAACTGAAAGCGATTGTGGTAAATGCCGATAATCTGCATGATTATCTGGGTGTGCGTCGCTTTGATTTCGGTGTGGCTGAGAATGAAAACCGTGTGGGTCAGGTAACCGGTTTGGCGTGGACGGAAGTTGGCGGCGAATTATTGACCGTAGAAGCCGTGGCTTTGCCGGGTAAAGGCAACATTCAATCGACCGGCCAATTGGGCGATGTGATGAAGGAGTCGGTGACTGCGGCTTGGTCGGTATTGCGTTCACGTGCCGAATCAGTCGGTTTGGCGCCGAACTTCTACGAGAAGCAAGATATGCACGTGCATGTACCGGAAGGTGCTACGCCGAAAGACGGCCCGAGCGCAGGTATTGCCATGACTTTGGCGATGGTTTCTGCGTTTACCGGCATTCCGGTGCGCGCTGATGTGGCGATGACGGGCGAGATTACCTTGCGCGGCGAAGTATTGCCGATTGGCGGTTTGAAAGAGAAACTGCTGGCGGCATTGCGCGGCGGTATCAAGCATGTGTTGATTCCGAAAGACAACGTTAAAGGCTTGGAAGAAATTCCGGAAAATGTGAAAACCGGTTTGGAAATCCATCCTGTGAAATGGATTGACGAAGTATTGGCTTTAGGTTTGGAATATCAGCCGCAGCCTTGGCAAGCACCGTTGGAAAGCGTGGAAACCTTGGCCGAAAGCCCGAAAATCAAGCCGTCAAGAGCCAAAGCGACAAAACACTGATTTGGTGTAAATGTGTTGTAAAAGGATACGGGTTTGCTTGCAAAGCCTGAAAAATAAAGCAATTCCGTATCTTTTCGCTTGACATGGTAATTTCAGAATTGCTATAAAGCACACAGGTACTCAAAAGTACGAAAAGCCCGAATCATCGGGTTCTCCATTATTTTCAACGATAGGAAGGGACTGATTGTGAACAAGTCTGAATTAATCGAAGCGATTGCTCAAGAAGCTGGTATTTCAAAAGCGGCTGCCCAAAAAGCATTGGATGCGACTACTAATGCCGTAACCGAAGCGCTGAAAAAAGGTGACACTGTCACTTTAGTAGGTTTTGGTACTTTCTACGTTGGCGAACGTGCCGAGCGTCAAGGCCGCAACCCTAAAACTGGTGAGCCTTTGACCATTGCTGCTGCTAAAACTCCTAAATTCCGTGCCGGTAAAGCATTGAAAGACGCACTGTAATCCTTCACCCGGCCTAGTGATAAAAACCGAATCAGATGATTCGGTTTTTTGTTTGGATAAATATGATCCAGTCACGAGCCGTCTGAAAAATAGAGACCTTCGCAAAACTCATGAACACCAATAAACCCTACAGGCCGTCATTCCCGTCTGCGCGGGAATAACGTTGATTTTGTATGCGTGGGCTTTTAAAGAGGTTTTGCAGAGGTCTCAGGCCGTCTGAAAAATACACATGCTTTCAGACGGCCTATTGAATTTTGCGTTACAATTCTATTAATCAAAAAGACAAGGCATTAAAATGTTTACAGGTATTGTACAAGGCATGGGGCGCATTGTTGCCGTGAACCAACTATCGCCCGATTTCCGTACCCATATTGTCGAGCTGCCGCCCGGTATGGCTGATAATCTGCAAATCGGCGCATCCGTTGCCAACAATGGCTGCTGCTTGACCATTAGCGGAATTGATACCAATCAAGTCAGCTTTGATTTGATGAACGAAACCTTAGCCAAAACCAATTTAGACCGTCTGGAAGCAGGGATTGGGTCAATTTGGAGCGGGCTGCTAAATTTGGCGACGAGATAGGCGGTCATGTGATGAGTGGCCATGTGATGGCCACCACCACGATTACGCGTATTGAAGAAAACGAATTCAACCGCACGCTTTGGTTTCGCCTTCCTGCGGATTTGAAGCCTTACATCCTAACTAAAGGCTTTGTCGGCTTGGATGGTTGCAGCCTCACCATTGGTGAAGTGACCGATGATGAATTCAATGTACACCTGATTCCCGAAACCTTACAGCGCACTTTATTCGGTGCCCGCCAAGTCGGTGATGAAATCAATATTGAAATCGATCCGCAAACACAAGCCATTGTCGATACCGTTTTACGTGTGATGGCGCAAAATAAATGACAGGCCGTCTGAAAAGAAAAACACTATGGAACTAGCTGAATTTTTAAAAAAAGCCGATGCGGTATTAAGCCGATTGGATTTGATTTTACCGTCAGAGCAAGCTGCTATTGATTGGAACGCATTGGCTTATCGTTGGCAAAGTGTGGGGCGCAAAGGTGTTTTGGAAAGTCTGCCCAATCCGCACACTTTCCCGCTTAGTCGCTTGGCAGCAGTCGGCTCGCAAACCGAGCGTTTGATTCGCAATACCGAACAGTTTTTAGCAGGCCGTCCGGCGAATAATGTGTTGCTGACCGGTTCGCGTGGCACGGGTAAATCATCGTTGGTAAAGGCGTTGCTGCATGAATACGCCGATCAAGGCTTACGTTTGGTTGAGGTGGATAAAAGTGATTTGATAACGTTGCCGGCATTGTTGCCGCTTTTGGCCGGACATGATGAAAAATTCATTATTTTCTGTGACGATTTGTCGTTTGAAACTGGTGATGAAACCTACAAAGCATTAAAAACCACCTTAGACGGTGGCTTGTCGCAACGTTGTAGTAATGTGTTGGTATACGCCACGTCTAACCGTCGCCATTTAATGCCCGAATACATGGATGAAAACGGCGGTACCACCGGCATTCGCGGTGAAATCCATCAAAAAGAAGCTGTAGAAGAAAAAGTCTCTTTATCGGATCGCTTCGGTTTGTGGTTGAGCTTTTATCCGTTTGACCAAAATGATTATTTGCAGGCGGTGGAAAATTGGTTGGGCAACTTTGGCGTGCCATACGATGAAACAGCTAGAAAAGCCGCTTTATTGTGGGCGCAAATGCGCAGCAACCGCTCAGGCCGATCGGCATGGCAGTTTGCCTGCGATTGGGCAGGGCGCTTGCCTGAACAGCGTGTAATCGATTAACAAAAGACACTTGAAAAAGTACCTTTTGATTGGGTGCGAAACAATATTAACGTAAACAGGTATTCATCCAAACTTCACGTTGGACCGGACTTAGCAGATGATAAATTCGGTGTTGGATTGCCAATTCGTCAACAGCAAAATCCATACGCGACAGATAGCGGCTTTCAACATAATCACGTGCATTATTTTGATCAAAATTAGGATTGATCAAAATCTTCATAATATTACGGCGGCGTGTGCGGTCGGTACGCTGTTCTTTTTTATAGGCTTTGTCGGCAGCGACTTTATAATCGGAACGAATACGGCGCAGCGCAGAGTGTTGCTCTTGGGTCAGATTTAATTGGCGGAAATTGCAATTGGGATGGAAATCATCCAATTGTGAAGAATGGGGTGCGGCATAAATGACATTGCTCCACATTAATAAGGCTGCAAACGATAAAACCTGAAATACAAGAGAGGATTTCAACACAACACACACAGCATTTTCCTAATTTTGAATACATATGCAATATAACGGAGATGCATGTCAAAGGCGGTTTATACATGTTAATTTTGGTTGGATTATGGCTAATTATAAATTAACAAACATCAATGTATGCTTTATTTTCAGTAAGTTATAAATCATGTAATTATTTTTGGGGCTGTACTAGATAACTAGAATAAATTCTGCTTTACTAATTGTTTTAAAATAGAACAAGAGACTTTATCTCACTGTGGTTAAAACGCCATTCACATTCCTTCAAATACAGCTCAAAATGCTCTTTGGGAATGCCGTTAAACTTACGTAAGCGGCGTTTTGCCTGATTCCAAAAGTTCTCAATTCCGTTGATGTGATTTTGCCGATCAGCAAAGTGAGTGCTGTGATTGGTGCGAAAGTGGCTAAACTCACTCACATCAAGTACGTCATAGCTTTTGTAACAATCAGTGTAAACAATACTGTCAGGCTTTACTTGCTCACGTATTACCGGCAATAAAGTGGCAGTTTGTGTATTGGGCACAGCAACGGTGTAAACCTTGCCGTTGCGCTTCAGAAGCCCGAATACAGCGACTTTGCCGGCTGCACCGCGACCACGTTTGCCTTTGCGCTGTCCGCCAAAACAGCTTTCATCAACTTCTACTCCGCCATCAGACATTTCCGGATGCGGGCTGTTATGGAAAATCAGTACGCGCAAACGATGAAAGTAACAGGCTGCCGTGTTTTTATTAACACCGGCTAATTGAGCTGCAGTACGGGCAGTAACACCCGCAATAAACAGTTCAATCAGTTTGTTTTGCTTGTACTGACTTAAACGGCTTCTTCTCATAGGGATTATTCTAACCTGAAATTAGATTTCCCTAATTATCTAGTACAGCCCCTAAGCTAAATACTTTCAGACGGCCTCGATTGAGTTTAGACCTTATCTAAATGGCTGCTGCTTGGCACCAATACGCTGCGGTTGCCGTTGGCTTCTGCCGATGACACAATGCCGTCGGCTTCCATTTGTTCGACCAAGCGTGCGGCGCGGTTGTAGCCGATACGCAATTGACGCTGCACACCGGAAATGCTGGCTTTACGCGTTTTCACCACATAGGCAACGGCTTCGTCATACATCGGGTCTTGATCGTTGTCGCTGCGGCTACCCGTGCCCGGCAAATCTTCGGTCACGCCGCCGCTCAAAATTTCTTCGACATAATCCGGTTCGCCGAATCGTTTCAGGTATTCCACCACGCGGTGTACTTCGTCATCGGAAGCAAACGCGCCGTGTACGCGCTGCGGATAGCTGGTTCCCGGCGGTAAATATAGCATATCGCCTTGCCCCAACAGATTTTCCGCGCCCATTTGATCAAGAATGGTACGGCTGTCGATTTTGCTCGAAACTTGAAACGCAATGCGTGTCGGAATATTGGCTTTAATCAAACCGGTAATCACGTCCACGCTCGGGCGCTGGGTGGCCAAAATCAAATGGATACCCGCAGCACGGGCTTTCTGCGCCAAGCGGGCAATCAATTCTTCGATTTTCTTACCGGCCGTCATCATCAAATCGGCAAACTCATCCACTACCACCACGATAAACGGCAGCTTTTCCAAATACTCCGGATTATTCGGCGTGAGCGTAAACGGATTGACGATTTTCTCGCCTCGCACCGCGGCTTCGGCAATTTTCTGATTGAAGCTGGCCAAATTACGCACTCCGGCATCAGTCATCAGGCGGTAGCGTTTTTCCATTTCATTGACACACCAATTGAGCGCATTGGCAGCCAATTTCATGTCGGTCACCACGGGGCAAGCAGATGGGGAATACCCTCATAAATGCTCAATTCCAGCATTTTCGGGTCAATCATAATCATGCGCACATCTTCCGGCGAGGCTTTAAAGAGCATCGACAGAATCATAGCGTTCACGCCCACCGATTTGCCGGAACCGGTGGTACCGGCCACCAGTAAGTGCGGCGCTTTGGCCAAATCGGTAATGACCGGTTCACCCGTAATGTCTTGCCCTAAGGCCAAAGTCAGCTTGGATTCTGATTCGGTAAACACCGGTGAATTGAAAATTTCACTTAAGCGTATCATTTGGCGGCGCGGGTTCGGTAATTCCAAGCCCATACAGGTTTTACCCGGAATGGTTTCGACCACACGGATAGAAGCCACTCCCAAAGAGCGTGCCAGATCTTTTTCCAGATTAATCACCGCGCTGCCGCGCACGCCGACATCCGGCTCGATTTCGTAGCGCGTAATCACCGGACCGGAATAAGAATCCACCACTTTGACTTTGACTTTAAACTCGGCCAATTTGTCTTCAATGATGATGCCGTTTTCAATTAAGGCTTCTTCGGTTTGAGTGGCAGTCGGATCAAATTGCGGTGGCAACAGCAAATCTACACTCGGTAGATTTATTTCAGACGGCATCGCAGATGATTGATGAGCCACGGACACCGTTTGACTGATGGGATAGTTCGCTTTAGTAGACACAGGCGTTGCCACTTCATTACCTTGTTCAGGCCATTGGGCCTCTTCATGATTCTCACCGTTTACTGACGCGTATTCGTCAAAGCCAGCCGTATCATGCAGGCGTTCAGACGGCATAAGTTCATTTTCAACTGTATGCACACGTTGTTCGAACACGGATACCGTCGCCTCATCCAAGGTCTTCTGAACGGTGGATTTGGGCTCGGTAATGATTTCTTCGGTTTCGCTGATTAAAAAGTCTTGCAGCGAACGCAACGGGCGATTGCTCACGTGCACATTCACCGACACTTCCGGCAGGGTCACAGCAGGCGGTTCTTTAAAAGCGGGGGACTCAGGAATATTCACCGGGACCGGCTCGACTTTAGGCACAACGGGCGGTTCGACAACGGTGGCATTCGGCGCTGGCTGACGTGAAATAAACGCTTCATTGTTTTGGAAGCGCGAGGCTTTGGGTGCCGGTTTGGCAGGTTGCACCACTGCGCTGCTTTTTTCAACCACTACCGAATCAGGAATCACGCTTTCGCGCGTGCGGGTGTCGATGCGCCGAATCGGCTGCATACGGCGGTTCAGAGGAGAAGTGCTTTGCGACAGATTCGCTAAAATTTCATCATCTTGAATAATGGTCGGCTGATAGTCTTGAATCGGTGCCACAGCAGCGGCCAGCCGGCTACGGGCGGCTCTTTGGCGTGCCAGATTCGAATGGATTTTCTCCACATTGATTTCATCCCAACGGCTCGGAATATCTTTCACCGGAATGGTTTCGCGCTCCACCGTGCGTAAGGCATTTTGTGCTGACTCGATACGCGGCGGCTGCGCCGGATTAATGTGGATTTCTTCCACTTGAGCCAATACGCGCTCACGCGTACGGCGTAACGCCGGATCATTCAAATCAATCACTTCTAAATCTTGTCGCGGACGGCGTGAAGGCTGAGGTGAGGCCGTCTGAACCGTTTGAGTTTCTTCGAATGCTTGTTTTTTAATGTTTTTTTGTTCGGCCATTTCCTGTAACACGGCTTCGCTTAACGATCGCGTGGCATCTTCCAAAGTGATTTCTTCAAAAGCCGCTCCCTGCACCTTACGCGGCACATAGTCAGGAATATTGGTTTCTTCAAAAGGTACAATCACGGGGTCAGGCACGGCAGACAAGCGTTTAGACGCACGCGCCGGACGGATAAATTCTTGCGCTTCCTCCAATGGCTGCACAGGTTGATTGACTTTTTGATAGGTGTGTTGTTGAAACTGTCGCGTAAATTCGGTTTCTTCCGCAGCTTGCTCCAATTCAGCCTCGTGATACGACTGATCTGAAAAAGCAGAAGAATCATCAACATACTCTAATTCATTCTGCTCATTATCTGCTGATTTCGCTGTATGACGTTGCGCGGCCAACAGGCGCAAGCGAGCGACGGCTCTGCCGTAGGCAACTTTGGCTTGCTGGCCGAAATTTTGCGCCATTTGTGCTTCTTCAGAATTTTGTGTGTATTGTGCTGCCAATTCGGCCGAGTCATCGCTTTCACCGCTTTCCATGCGGCCAAGCTCCTGCCGCCATTGTTGGTCTTGCTGGTAATGAAACCACAACAATCCGCCGATGGCGCACAACAGAAGGAAAATCAACACCGTCCACAACATAGGAAACCTTAATATCCGATTCAACTACAAAGGCGGTTATTTTATCGTGTTTCCGCATTAAAAAGAATAAGTAAAACCACTATCGGCGCAATATTTTAACGATTCAGCGTATAATAAGGCCGTCTGAAAATATTGAGCGCGTATTTCTTATGATTTTTCAAGCCGAATGGTTTCCGTTTGCTGCTTTTATCACAGCATGGCTTCTCTTGAGTGCCTTGCTTGCTGCAACGGCCAAGCCTGCATTCAAAGCCTTTACCGCGCACCGCTCTGCTGTGACTTTGGCTATTTTGATTTTGACTGCGGCATGGCTTTTGAACGCAACACCTGATGACGGCCAACTTGCAGGTATGAGCTATCATCTGCTGGCAATGAATTTGGTGGCGCTCATGGTCGGCGCACCGGCTGCTTTTTGGCTGGGTGCATTGCTGCTTTTTCCTTATGTGTGTCTGTTTGGCGGTGATTGGCAGGTTTATCCGATCAATGCTTTGGCTTTGTTGCTGCCGCCGCTGGCCATCAATATTTTATTCCGCCGCTTGGTAAATTTATTGCCGGCTAATCTGTTTATTTTTATTTTCGTCAACGGCTTTATCGCCTCGGCCGCCAGTATCTTGTTTACCGGTCTGGTATTGGTCGCCATATTGGATTGGGCGGCGGCTTTTCCGAGCGAAGTATTGTGGCCGACCGCACTGCCTGTTTTTATTTTGATCGCTTGGGCGGAAGCCTTTTTAAGCGGCATTACCACCGCGATTTTTGTGGCTTTACGGCCGCAATGGCTCAACACTTTCGACAACAACCGTTATTTAAAATCAAACAATCAAATTTGGTAACTTCAGACGGCTTTAAGGAACCATATGTCTCCCGCTTCTTTTCTGCCGATTGCCATTGGCGCTGCATTTGGCGCCGGTATCCGCTGGCTTTTCGGCCTTTACTTTGCCCATATTACCACCTCATTTGCTTTCGGCACTTTGGCGGCAAACTGGGTTGGCGCACTTCTTATCGGCATTTGCGCCGAGTTGGTACAGCATCCGCAATGGAAGCTGCTGTTGATTACCGGTTTTCTCGGCAGCTTGACGACATTTTCCAGCTTTTCGCTGGAAATCGTTCAGCTTATGCAGGCAGAGCGTTGGGGAGCCGCTTTTAGCGCAGTGACATTGCATGTTTTCGGCTCTTTTGTGCTAACAGCTTCAGGTATTTGGCTGGCACAAATGTTTAAGGCCGTCTGAACGTCCAGACGGCCTATAGTCAAATCAAATTAATCTATTCCAATCTCCAAACACACTACTTCTCCGCAGAATGCTTGTGCGGTTTCATTCATATGCGCGGGTTTGTATGCGCCGAAAGCGTAAGTGATATCGGCGCAAAAAGTGTGTTCGTCGCATTCTGCCGTATCACCGTTCAAACCGGTTGGCATATCCAAAGCAATTTTAAGGCCGTCTGAAGCATTCAAGGCTTCGCACACTGCAACAATATTTTGCGGCAAACCGTTAAAACCTGTGCCGAATATACCGTCAATCACCACATCATAAGCATTTTTTGTGTTCAGACGGCCTGATAAGCCTTCCTCATTCAAAAAAGTAATGCCTGGCAATCCGTTTAAACGTTGCCGGTTGCGTTCTGATAAATCCGATAATATATTGCCGCAGACCAAGGCAATATCCACTTGCCAACCATGCTGCTGCAAAACGCGTGCGATGACCAAACCATCACCGCCATTATTGCCTTTGCCGCAGACAATCAATACGGTTTGCCGACCGGCGCAATGCTGCAAAATATCCGCCGCAGCGGCTTGTCCTGCGTTTTCCATCAGTTGCTCAAATGATGTGCCTTTATCCACCGCCGCTTGTTCGGCGGCACGCATTTCTTCAGCATTGTAAATTTTCATCTCTGCGTCCGATTCAGAATAATCATCATAAAATTATAGCCCTAACACGGCAAAATAGCTTACCTTTTATATTCTTCATGACAGCAAATAAAAAGGCTGTCGAGACCTTCGCAAAACCCTAACCGGAATCAAAAAGATTGGTTAGGTTGTCAAGTAGATTTTTTTCAATATCGAAATGTCCCACCGTTTCCTATGATCATCCTGAGACCTTTGCAAAACCTCTTTAAAAGTCGGCGGATACAAAACCGACGTCATTCCCGCGCAGGCGGGAATCCATTTTTCAGCATAGCAAGCTATTGAATAAAATAAGGTTCCTAAACGTTGAGATGGATTCCCGCCTGCACGGGAATGACGGTTTAAAGATTTCTAAAAATTTACGAGTTTTGCAAAGGCCTTATCCTATTTAGGGGGCCATCCCCTTCAGGCAACAGCAGGCACACGAAGCCTTTAACAGGTTGATACCAATCGCCTTAAATGATTTTGCGCAGTGACTTTCAATAAAACGAAATGAGCAGTACGGTGACAGCCGAATTTACGGTGTAGGGTGTCAAGGCTCTGTACCGTCACATAACGCGTTTTCGACACCTGCTTATTTTATGCTTCATCTTCCTCAGTTAACGCATGATCACGGTGTGTCTTATGCATAATGCCGCCTGAAAGCACTTTGTTTTGGAACCGCGGTCGATTGGCTTTGCTGTCATAACCTTTGTCGGTATAAATCTTGGTTCTTTCGGTGATATTTTGCGGCAACGGTTCGACGTGGCTGCAGTCGTGTTTGTTGATAGAACTGATGTGCAGTTTTTCGATATAAGCTTCACGGTCGGTACAGGTATGCTGTTCGAGATAATGGCCAATAGGTTACCGATCTATTCCATAATGAAATGATGAAGTGGGTTTTTAAGCAATGGAAACCGGTTAATATGTTTGGAATCATGGTTTCAGTAGCTTGTTTGATAAGCGGCTCATGAAAAAAATCCTCTAAATTCGGCTTGTAGGGAATTTAGAGGATTTTAGGGAGTTTTGAAAGGGCGACGACCGGCCGGTAATTATGGTTACTGTATGATGTTCTTTGAGAGCGTTTTGTAAAGGACTCGGCCCTTTTTTGTATATGCCTGTTTAGTCAGCTTTCAAGCCGGCAATGCATTGCTGATCGCGGGCTTCAAAGGCAGCGGCACCGCCGAGCAATTCAAGCTGTTCTTGTGCGCTGATTTTGCTGAATGATTGGATTTGCTTTTCGCTCAGCTTTTCCAAAGGTTCGTTCCACATGCAAACGCAGTAATCACCGATGACTTGTTCGCCTTTACCTTCCAAACCGCGTGCTTTTAAATCAGCCTGCCATTTGTCTGCAAACGGAATGTTTTTCATACACGATTCGATAATGGTTTGTTTGGCTTTAGGCTTCGACAAGGCACATTGCGACAAAAAGAAAAAGCTTACCAGCAAGGCCATGATAATCCACGCCCAAATGCGGATGGTGCGGATTTTGGCTTTGGCTTTTTGGGTTTTCGCCGCTTGTTCTTCAGGGGTTAACGGTTGATTAGCCATGCAGACTTTCCATGCGGATCATCGTAATCGGAGTTTCCACGCAATCCAATTGTTCAATGGCAGCAATGGCTGATTTGATGTTTTTCTCAACGGTGCTGTGGGTGAGAATCACGATTTCAGCAGTGGTTTTGTTAATCACGCCTTTTTGAATCAGGGCTTCGATGGATACGCCTTGCTCGGCCAACAGGTTGGCGATTTTGCCTAATGTACCCAGCTCGTCTTTGGCTTGTACACGCAAGTAATAGCTGCTGGTGATTTCGTCCATCGGCAGAATGGTTTGCGCTTTGACACCTTTAGGTTGGAAGGCCAAGTGGGGTACGCGGTTGGCTGCGTCGGCACCAATCATACGGCAGATGTCGATAATGTCGGCAACCACTGCGCTGGCAGTCGGCAATGCGCCTGCACCTGCGCCGTAATATAAGGTTTCACCGACCATATCGGCATTCACACGCACGGCATTCATCACGCCGTTGACGTTGGCCAACAGGCGGCTTTCTGGAATCAGGGTGGGGTGAACGCGCAATTCGATGCCCTTACCGGTTTTCCGGGTAATGCCCAGTAATTTGATGCGGTAACCTAATTCTTCCGCGTATTTGATGTCGCGGCTGTCGAGTTTGCTGATGCCTTCCAGATAGCAGCCGCTGAAATCAACCGGCGTGCCGAACGCCAATGCGCTCATGATAGTGATTTTATGGCCGGCATCGTGGCCTTCGATGTCGAAAGTCGGGTCTGCTTCGGCATAGCCCAAGGCTTGCGCTTCTTTCAATACATCGGCAAACGCGCTCCCTTTTTCACGCATTTCACTCAAAATAAAGTTGCTGGTGCCATTAATAATACCGGCGATGGATTTGATGTTGTTGGCAGCCAAGCCTTCGCGCAAGGCTTTGATGATAGGGATGCCGCCGGCCACCGCTGCTTCAAATTGCACCATCACATTTTTTGATTCGGCCAGTGGGAAAATTTCGTTGCCGTATTCGGCCAGCAGTTTTTTATTGGCAGTCACAACGTGTTTGCTGTTTTCAAGGGCTTTTAATACGGCATCTTTGGCAATGCCGGTGCCGCCGAACAGCTCGACGACTACATCCACATCGTCGCGTCGTACCAATTCAAAAGGATCTTGCACAAAAGCCGCATTCGGCGCAATTTCGGCTGCTTTTTCAGCGCTTTTGCCGCACACGGCTGAAATATTTACGTCACGACCCAAACGGCGGCTGATTTCCGCGGCGTTTTCCTGCAAAACGGTTGCGGTGCCGCCGCCTACCGTACCTAAACCTAAAAGACCGATATTCACTGGCTTCATTGTGTCTCCTTGTTGAGCCGAAATTTTCAATAGCGTAAACTGTCGCACACAGAATGCAGCCTTGAATTGGAGCAGGCGAGGTGCGGACGTCAAATTTGCTAATCCTACCCGAAATTGCCTGTTTTTGCACCTTTTTTAAAGAAGCCCCGTTGAGGAATAAAATGACGTGACGGCTGATTTTGAAGAACAGATCATGCCGTCTGAATGCCTGTTTAAGCCTGTTGCATGAAATCATGGTAAAAGGCTTATTAAAAATATAAGGATCACAATACCATGCTGATTGAAGAAAACACCGCAACAGCGGCAACCGCCATCACCGCATACCACCAAGGCGTGATTGAAGCGGGTGGAGAGATGTGGACTCAACCGATTGTTTTAAAATCAGACACCATTACGTTAATGGCAGACAAAAAGCCGCTTGAATTACACACCGGCGATTTCTTTCAGACGGCCTCAGACGAAGTTCTGCCGGAAGTGATTATCGTCGGTACCGGCGCAAAACAAGAATTTATCCACCCGAAAATTATCGCCGAAGCTGCATCTCGGGGTGTCGGGTTAGAGTGTATGAACACCGCTTCGGCCTGCCGCACGCTGGTGTTGCTGCAAGGCGAAGGCCGCAGCGTGTGGGCTTGGCTGTGGCCGTAAATACCGATATGAATTAAACTAAAATGCCGTCTGAAAACTATATTTTCAGACGGCATTTGTTTGATTTTAAATCGTTAATTGTTCCAATAAGGCTTGTTTGAG
This sequence comes from Neisseria weixii, assembly GCF_002327085.1. Classification (GTDB taxonomy): domain Bacteria; phylum Pseudomonadota; class Gammaproteobacteria; order Burkholderiales; family Neisseriaceae; genus Neisseria; species Neisseria weixii. Next base: position 937,116 of record NZ_CP023429.1, read on the forward strand.
TGTGAATTGTTTTTTCGGATTGTCCAAATCTTCGCTGTAGACGGTGAAGCTATCTTCAATACGCTCGTCTAAGGTAGTGATTTTGGCATAGCGCAGGCTGACGTTGTGATTAAAGAACACATCTGCCATGTCCGCCAACAGATAAGCGCGGTTGACGGCGACCACTTCTACGGTAAACCAGCCCGGGTAATCTTCTTCCTGCGTGATGGTGACGCGTGGCGGAATGGCCATATACAGGCTGCGGCGGCTTAAGCGGTAGTCGTAGTTTTGGTTTTCTGATACCGTGTAACCGTGAATAAAGCTATTTAATTCCGCCTCTAATGCACTTTGAATATTCGGGTAGTAATCAGGATCGTGTTGCGACGGAACTTGCACGATAAAGGTATCGAGAATGTAATTGTGCTCGGTGATGAACACGCGTGCGGCTAAAATATCAAACCCGTGACGGCTGAAAATGCGGCATAAACGCGGAAAAAGCCGTGGACCGTTTGGCATGAAAATCATGACTTGGAACGAATCGCTTTTCGGCAGAATCCGGCTGCGAATCATCGGCGTTTCAAAGTCATGCACCAAATTGGCAGTGTGCCACAATATTTCTCGTGTTTGATGGCGGATGAAATAAGTCGAGCCCAATATTTTCCACAATTTTTGCTGCTGCTTTTCCGGTGCGCCGGTGCGGGTAAGCAGTGAGGCGGCTTTTTGTTGGCGGTGGCTCAGCAGGGTGGTGGTGTTGTAGCTGTCGCCCGCCAAATAACGGCTGCTGGCGTGGAACAGGCTTTCTAATAAGCTACTGCGCCATGTGTTCCAGAGCTTTGGGTTGGTGCCGCGGATGTCGGCGACGGTGAGCAGATACAGTGCGCACAAGCGTTCGTGGGTTTGTACTTGCTCGCAAAATGTGCGGATGATTTCAGGATCTTGAATGTCTTCTTTTTGTGCGACGGTGGACATCAATAAATGATGTTCGACCAACCAGGCGAGTAATTCGCCTTCTTCTTCAGTCAGAAAATGATCATCTGAAAATTGTTTCGCATCTTCAATGCCTTGAGTTGAGTGATCCCCTCCGCGCCCTTTGGCAATATCATGGAAAAAAGCGGCCAGATAGAGAATGTCTTTTTTGTTGTAAGACTGCATCAGAGCGGAGGCAAAAGGGTGTTCGTGGCTGTGGCTATCTAAAGCCAAACGGCGCATATTGTGCACTACGGCCAAGATATGATCGTCCACCGGATAAACGTGGAACAAATCATGCTGCATTAAGCCGACAATTTTTTCCCAAGCCGGCAGATAATGGCCGAGTACGCCGTATAGATTCAGGAAACGTAAAACATGGGTGAGTCCGTTGCCATTGCGGAAAAAGCCGATGAAATAATGGCGGTTGGTTGGATTTTGGTAAAACTTGCGGTTCATCTTGCGCGTTGCCGCCCACCATGCACGCAAGGTTTGCGGTTCCATGGCGTTGATGTCGTTGTGGTTTTGCCAGATTTGGATAATTTTGAAGATGTTGGCCGGCTGTTTGGCAAAAATGGATTTGTCGCGGGCGGCAATTTGGTTGTTGACTTGCACGTAATCATCATCGATATGCAAAGTTACCCGCATCGGATCGGAATAGACCCGGCCTTGCAGCATGGGCAGCAAAATGCCGTTTAGCTGGTTAATGCTTTTGACCGCACGGTAGAAGTTGTGCATTAATTGTTCGGTTTTTTGGCGGTGGCTTTCGTTTACCCAACCCATATTTTCAGCTACTTGGGCTTGCAAGTCGAAAATCAGACGGTCTTCTGCGCGTTTGGCACATAAATGCAGATGAATGCGGATGGTGGAAAGCTGCTTATAGCCCTGTGTCAGCATACAGGCTTCCAAGCGGGTCAGAATGCCTTCGCGAATCAGGCAAGAGGGGCGTGTATTGAGCCCTTGTGCTTTAGCAAGCCAAAGCATGGTATGAATGTCGCGTAAACCGCCGGCGCAGGTTTTGATGTTGGGTTCCAACACCGCTGCCGAACCTTGCGACTTGGTATGGCGCTGCTTCATTTCTAACAGCTTGGCTTCAGTAAAAGTGGAAATATCACGCTGCTTATTCATGCAGGTAATCGTGCGCTGCGCCAAATCTTCGTCACCACATAAGAAACGGGCTTCCAAAAAGGCGGTGTCGCCGGTGCTCTCGTCTTCAATACTTTCACACAATTCGGCAATGCTGCCACTTTTGACCGAAGGTATCAGTTTGATGTCCCATAATGTTTGCACAAATTGGGTAATCTTTTCCTTATGGTCGTCTGAAATGTTTTCATCTGATATGATCGCTAAATCAATATCGGAGTAGGGATAGAGCTCATTGCGGCCACAGCCGCCGATTGCCAGCAGGCTCATGCCGCTGTCGGCCATGAAATATTGCCAAAGTTGCCGCAAGAGCCGATCAACGGCAGCGCCATATTGGGCAAAAAAAGTCATGGGCTGGTTTTTGCGCAAAAAGGCATCAATGGCCTGTTGTTTCTGCGTCAAAAAACATTCGCGCATGGTTTGGATATCGGCAAGCATGGTTTTTCCTTAGGGCAAAATTGTTTCGGACGGCCTATTGATTGGTATTCGACATCAAATTCAATAATTGTTGCGGTGGCAGCAGTAATTGATAGGCTGATACACCTAAGGCCGAAGCCATTTTTTCAATATTGGAAAGGGCGATATTCCAACGCTTGCGCTCTACTGCGGAAACGTAGGTCCGATCAAGGCCGCATTGACGGGCAAACTCTTCTTGCGACCAGCCTTTGTTAACACGAAACAGCCGCATATTATACGCAAGCACGGCGCGTAAGTCGTTTTCATCGGGCAATTCGGTTGGCGGTGTGAGTTTGTTGCTCATGGTTTATCCTTTGTATTTGACATCACGGATTTTACTTCACATTTTTATAGAATAAAAGCCAAAAAAAAAAAAGGGGTGGCAAACATGGCCACACCCAAACACACACATCAAGAGGAAAGAGATAAAAGGTAATGAAAGCAAGTGGCTTCGGCGCTGTCGGCCTCTGCCTGAATTCGATGAGTGAATTATAGATGAAAATCATTTTTCGGTTTTGATTCAAATCAAGTTCGCCTTTTTTTTCTAAAAAGCGGTTTGAAAAAGAATTTTCCAGGTTTGATGCAAATAAAATAAAATATTAAGGAAATTTAATGGGTAATAATTTTAAAATATTAAAATTTTATTGGTTAAATAATCTATTTATAGAATGATAATGCTTATTTTTTAGATTTTTTATAAGGCGCTGTATTTCAGACGGCCTGAGTGAAAGCATCTGAATAAAATGCATCTTTAGGCAAACGACATTGAGCAGTGGATAAGGAAAATGCATGTTCAACCATGGCGGGTGCACCACAGGCATAGACTTCGTACCCGCTAAAATCCGGATAATCGCGTGCAACTATATCCTGCACATAGCCGTAATCTCCTTGCCAATCTGGTGTGGGTGCTCTCAATACCGGTGTAAAATGTGAATGGTTCAGACGGCTTAAACAGTCTTGCGCTTCGCTCAAAGCATATAAATCATTCATTTCGCGAGCTCCCCAGTATAAATGTACGGTGCGTTGGCTTTGCTGGCGGATAAGTTCGGCTAACATGCTGTGTATCGGTGCAAAGCCGGTACCGGTGGCCAAGAAAATAATCGGTTTGGCGCTGTCTTTTTTCAGACCGAATGTATCCAGCGGGCCTTTGATGCGTACGATGCCTTTTTCTTTTAATACGGGCGGCTGCCCGAAAATCATATTGCTGCACAAACCTTGTTTGCGATAGCGGATATGCAGTTCGATAAAGCCGCTCTGATTGGACGCATTGGCAATCGAATAGCTGCGTACATGATTGCCGGGAAGCAGTAAGTCAATGTATTGTCCGGCTGAAAATGAAAATGTAGAAGATTTGGGCAGACCCAGGCGCAAGATGGCGACATTATGCTGAATGCGGATGTATTCAATGCGGGCAGGTAGGATTTTGACCGTTTGCGCGTGGGATTGTAGCCATCGATACGAATAGTGAGATCGCTTTGTGCGGTGGTGCAGCAAAGTAAAATTTTTCCCTACAATTTTTCTTGGGCCGGTAAGGCTTTTGCCGAATACTCGCTCATGGTCATTTCGCCGCTGATTAAATCGGCTTTGCACTGGCCGCAAATGCCGTTTTTACAAGAATGTGGCAAATTGAGATTTTGACGCGTGGCGGCGCTTAAGACGGTTTCATGGGAAGAAACATGGAAACGGGTTTCTTCGCCAAGGGTAACGGTGTGGCTCATGGTGTATTTCATAATCAAGGCCGTCTGAAAGTGATTTTTTCAGACGGCCTGAGTTTATCTAAAAAGTCAGATCAGACGTGGTTTCAAGCCAATTTGGCTTTAATCAAATCCTGCACTTGCGCCGGATTAGCTTTACCTTTACTGGCTTTCATTACTTGGCCGACAATGGCATTTAAGGCTTTTTCGTTACCGGATTTGAATTGTTCAATCGCTTTGGCATTGTTGGCCAACACTTTATCAACCATCGCTTCAATGGCACCGGTATCGGTAATTTGTACCAAACCGTGTTTTTCAATAATTTGCTCGATACTTGATTCAGGCTCTGCCCACATCGCTTCAAAAGCTTTTTTCGCCAATTTGCTGCTTAAAGTGCCGTCTGAAATTTTCGCTACCAAGCTGGCCAAGCGCGTTGCGTTGATTGGGCTGTCGGCCAATTCCAAGCCTGCTTTGTTCAAAGTGGCGGCTAATTCGCCGTTCATCCAGTTGGCCACGAGTTTGCCTTGAGCTTTATCGCTTGCTGCTGATTCAAAATAAGCAGCTTGGCTGCGCGAAGCAGTCAGCAAACGGGCATCGTATTCGCTCACGCCGTATTCCGCTACAAAACGCGCCGCCATTTCAGACGGCAATTCCGGCATGTCTTCTTTGGCTTTTTGCAGTTGCTCGTCTGAAATGATGATCGGCAACAAATCAGGGTCAGGGAAGTAGCGGTAGTCGTGGGCATCTTCTTTCAAACGCATCACGCGGGTTTCGCCTTTTTCCGGATCAAACAGCATGGTCGCCTGCTGCACCTTGCCGCCGTCTTCGATGATTTCGATCTGGCTTTCCACCTCATAATTGATGGCGGCTTCCAAAAAGCGGAATGAATTCAGGTTTTTAATTTCACGGCGCGTACCGAACTCGGCTTGGCCTTTCGGGCGCACAGATACGTTGGCATCGACGCGGAACGAGCCTTCCGCCATATTGCCGTCACAAATATCCAGCCAAGTCACCAAGCTGTGCAAGGCTTTGGCATAGGCGACTGCTTCGGCAGCCGAACGCATTTCCGGCTCAGAAACCACTTCCAACAAAGGCGTACCGGCACGGTTTAAATCGATGCCGGTGGCGCCGTTCAAGCCTTCATGCACCGATTTGCCGGCGTCTTCCTCCATGTGCGCACGGGTAACGTTGATGGTTTTGGCTTCATCACCGACCACGATTTCTAATTTGCCGTGTTCCACAATCGGCAAATCCAATTGGCTGATTTGATAGCCTTTGGGCAGGTCAGGATAGAAATAATTTTTGCGGTCGAACACGTTTTTCTGATTGATTTTCGCATCCAAAGCCAAGCCCAGCTTAATTGCCTTCGTCACAGCTTCACGGTTCATTACCGGCAGCACGCCCGGCAAGGCGCACTCCACTATGCTGGCGTGCGCGTTCGGCTCAGCACCGAAAGCAGTCGATGCGCCGCTGAAGATTTTCGATTTTGTGTTTAATTGGACGTGGATTTCCAGTCCGATTACGGTTTCCCAAGTCATAGGGGTCTTTCTAAATTAAGAAAATTCTGATCAAGAAATTATAATGTTTACCAAAAAGCTCAAATGGTTTGCTGCCTTTGTACATAATGAATAAACTCTTCCAAAGTGAGAACTTTGGTTTTACCAAACGTTCCGAAAGAATTTTTTGCATTTTTGGGTACAACTAAAGTTAGATTTTCGGCCGTCATTTCCCGTATCTGCTCATCGGAAATACCTTCCTGCAAAGTAAACAAATGCTTGTTCGGAATCCTGTCGGCCTCATTCAGCACTTGCCGCCAACGATCCTTACAGGTTGTTTTCGAGCCCAACATTGTCAATTTATCACTTGCAAAAATAAAAAAACCATTCTTATCCCTAGCATGATATTCAATACCTCCCGGAAAAAGAAAATCCGGTTTTTTATGCCCCTCGGTTTTTACCTGTTGAGAGAATTTTAATAAAAATTCTTTAAAAATATACGCCAAATGAAGCTCTAAAGACTTTCCGGCACGCGCTTTTCTGCGATTCGTAAATGAATTTGCATGATGGATGAAGCTATCTATATCGGAAATACTGGGCTTGATCTCATCAAAATTTCTTTTTTCAAAAAGGGCAAACAATTTATATTCTTTCGCAATCCACTGCATCAATACATCACTGGGTTTGCTTTTATCCAGAAAAATACCACTGCGTGCCAACTGCGCCATTTGTTCTGTTCTAGGAAAATCGGGAAATAGATTAAATAATGATACCTGTTCGTTTTCTATCTCTCGATTAGCTATAAATACCTCCCGGGTAAACAACCTGTTTCTTCAATAAACCAATCAATATCTTCATCAGCAGACAAAACAAAACCTTTGAATACCAGATCATCTTTTGACACTCGGCATAGAATCAGTAAAGATCCGCTATATTCATGGTTGAGAAATTCAAAGCCTCGACCAAAACCCGTAATCCGAGCTTCGTTCCGACTACCGTTACCGTAATATTTGAAATTACTGTTTGTTACCGTACCATCCTGCCATTCAATTACTATCGGAACAGTCTGGTTTTCACCTTTAACACATTCGGTATCAAAAAGGTAGCCGGAAAAATGCTTTTGAATATAAAAGCCAGATTGATGACTACCTGTCGCGCCAACATCATTAGCGCGTATATATCTGCAATATACTGCTGTAGATCTCTCCGCAACTTCAACAACCTTAATAACCACATCACTCAACCCGCTCATTTAACTAGATTCCTTACTATATTTTCAGCAATGGCCTCTACCAACGGGACTGCAACGGAATTACCGAACTGTTTATATGCTGCAGTCTTGGAAACTGCATCAATAACAAAACTTTCAGGATAACCCATCAGCCTAGCACACTCTCTCGGTGTTAGCCTGCGAGGATTCTTGCCCGATTGGGGAATTAGAATTTCCGAACCGTCTTTATAGTATCTGGCAGATAGCGTTCTTGAAATACCCCTTAAATCCGCCAAACCAAATCCAAACCCGTTTCCTTTTGCCTTGTGCTTTTCTGCATAATTTTGCAGATAGAGCCACAGCTTGTCGGACAAGGTAAAGGAATCATCCACATCATTATCTAAAATCTGATAAAGTTGCTGTTGACTATTCATAGGAGTTGGAAATTCGAAATCAATTTTTCCATCAAATTTCTGCTTATCAAAACCGACGATAAAAATCCGTTCTCTATTTTGAGGAACATAATATTTAGCATTCATAACACGATAGAAAACCGAATAATCCAATGCCTCCAATGTTTCCCTAATAATCCTGAATGTATTACCTTTATCATGTGAAACCAGATTTTTAACATTTTCAAGAAAAAAGGCTTTAGGTCTGTGCCGACGAATGATATCTGCTACATCAAAAAAAAGAGTACCTTGAGTCTTATCCAGAAAGCCTGTTTCCCTGCCCAAACTTTTTTTCTTCGATACTCCAGCTATAGAAAAAGGCTGACAAGGGAATCCTGCGCACAATACATCGAATTTTCTAGGAATCCGATTTTTAGTTTCTTCTAAAGTAATATCACCAAACGGCACTTCGCCGAAATTGGCTTCATAAGTCTGCTTGGCTTTTTCGTCCCATTCGCTGGAAAAGACACACTCTCCGCCCAAATTCTGCATGGCAATACGGAAACCGCCGATACCTGCAAAAAGGTCGATAAAGGTAAACTTCTTTTTGTGCAAGGCCGTCTGAAAGGCTGTGCTGTTTTCAAACAGCTGATACTGTGCGGCACGTTTTTTCAGCTTGTTATTACTCTGATTTTCTTCTGCTGTTTGATAACTTTCCATAAACTGCTTCCTGTATTTTTCCGGCAAACACCTGCGGATTTTTCGCGACCTCTTTTCCCCAAAAGCGCAAAACTTCCCAGCCTTCGGCTTTCAGACGGTTTGTTACTTCTTTATCCCGCCGCATGTTGCGTTCGATTTTGGCAACCCAGAATTCACGGTTTCCCTTAATCCTTGCCTTTTTGATCTCCCAATCCTTGCCGTGCCAGAATTCGCCGTCCACAAAAACAGCTACTTTGTATTTCTTAAAACTGAAATCGGGTTTTCCGAATACGGTTTTATTGTTTTTCCGGTAACGCAAACCAAGCTGCCACATGGCTTTTGCCAATAAAAGTTCGGGTTTCGTGCCTTTGCTTTTATTGGCCTGCATACATTTTCTGCGCTGTTCGGGATTTAATTTGTCCATATCAGGTTTTCAGGCTGCCTGAAATTTTTCAGACGGCCTTTTCAGGTTTTCAGGCAGTCTGTATCACAATCACACCGGCGATTTGGTATGCCAATCACTATTCTGCTGCATTTGATTAGCTACCCCCAAAATTTTGGTTTCGGTAAAGTAATTACCAATCAATTGCACGCCAATCGGCAGGGCGTCTGAACTGAAGCCTGCAGGCAGGGTCAGGGCGGGGAGGCCGGCGAGGTTGGCAGCGATGGTGTAAATGTCGCTTAGATAGGTTTCCACAGGTGTGGCATTGGCACCGATCTTCGGTGCGGCGGTCGGGGCGGTTGGAGCGAGAATGATGTCGCATTGGGCAAAGGCCGTCTGAAAATCATTCGCTACCAAGCGCCGCAGTTTTTGTGCTTTCAGGTAATAGGCATCGTAGTAACCGTGGCTCAAAACGTAAGTGCCGATCATGATGCGGCGCTTCACTTCGCTGCCGAAACCTTCGGCGCGGGTGTTGCTGTACATTTCTTCCAAATCGCCGAATTGGGCAGCACGGTGGCCGTAGCGTACGCCGTCGTAGCGTGACAAGTTGGTGCTGGCTTCAGCGGAAGTCAACACATAATAAGCCGGAATGGAAAGTTCGGTTTGCGGCAAGCTCACTTCCATCATTTCCGCGCCTTGTGCTTTTAATAAATCAATGGTGTTTGCAAGGCCGTCTGAACATCGGCGCTGTTGCCTTCGCCGAAATATTCTTTCGGTAAGCCGACTTTCAGGCCTTTTAGCGGTTGGTTCAAATCGCGGGTGTAATCTTCTTTTTCACGTCCCAAACTGGTGGAATCGCGTTCGTCAAAGCCGGCCATGGCATTGAGCAGAAAGGCACAGTCTTCGGCGGTTTGCGCCATCGGGCCGGCTTGGTCGAAGCTCGACGCATAAGCCACCATGCCGAAACGGGAAACCACGCCGTAAGTCGGCTTGATGCCGGTGATGCCGCAATGCGATGAGGGTTGGCGGATGGAACCACCGGTATCGGAACCCAGCGCGGCAGGAGCCAAACGTGCGGCCACAACAGCTGCCGATCCGCCTGATGAGCCGCCTGGTGTGTGTGCGGTATTCCAAGGGTTGTGCGTGGCACCGTAGAATGAGGTTTCATTGGTCGAACCCATGGCGAATTCGTCCATGTTGGTGCGGCCTAAGGTAACCATACCTTCATCGAGCAGGTTTTGCACCACGGTGGCGGTGTAAGGGGAAACAAAGCTGTCGAGCATTTTCGACGAGCAGGCAGAACGCCAGCCTTGTTGCACAAAAATATCCTTATATGCAATCGGCACCCCGGTCAGCGAGGTGGCGTTACCCGTGGCAATGCGGGCATCGGCGGCTTTGGCTTCAGCCAAGGTTAAGTCTTTATCCAAAGTGATGTAGCCGTTGATGGCCGGGTTTTGACATCGATGGCGGCAAGGTATTCCTGCGCGAGTTCGAAGGCAGAAATTTGCTTGGTTTGCAGTAATTTACTGGCTTGTTTTAAGGTATATTGAGGCATGGTGGTTTCCGAATTTTGTGTTTCAGACGGCCTTTCGTTTGAAATTTATACAGGCCGTCTGAAAATAAATTTATTCTTCGATGACTTGCGGTACAATGTATAAACGATTGCGCACTTCAGGCGCAACAGCTTGGTATTCGGCAGCGTGGTCGCTTTCGGTAACGCGATCCTCACGTAGGCGCAGCGCGACTTCATGCGGGTGTGCCATTGGATCAACACCATCGGTATCCACGTTTTGCATTTTTCAACCATGGCGAAAATGTCGTTTAATTCCTTTAAGGTTTGCGTTTGTTCTTCGTTGGTTAAACGCAAACGGGAAAGCTTGGCAATTTTTTCCACATCGTTTAAGGTTAAAGCCATAAAATGTCCTTGTCTGATAGCAAATCTAACCTTTATAGGGTATCATTGCGCCCATCTTCAAATGAAAATGAAGAATTATAACCGAAAACCCATCAGGGTGGCATGGTGATTTTGGGACGGCTTGGTTTTATTTATGTAATAACAGCAGGCCGTCTGAATTGCTGTGTCTGTATTCTGAGAAGATTATTTAAAATAACACGCTAGGGCGGTTGCCCGAGATTTCAGGTATTTTCATGTTTCGTTTTTTATCCCGTTTTCTGTCAAATGATATTGCCATCGACTTAGGTACGGCCAATACACTGATTTATGTGCGTGACCGTGGTATCGTATTGGACGAGCCGTCGATTGTAGCGGTACAAACCGGTCAGGCCAACGGTAAAGTCAAAATTTTGGCGGTCGGCACCGAAGCCAAAAAAATGCAGGGTCGTGCGCCGCGTAATATTGAGATTATCCGCCCGATGAAAGACGGTGTCATTGCCGATTTTAATATTACTGAACGGATGCTGGGTTTGTTGATTAAAAAAGCAACCGGCAATCGCATGGTGGTGCCGCCACGCGTGGTGATTTGTGTCCCGGGCGGTTCGACTCAGGTAGAACGCAAAGCGATTCGTGATTCTGCATTTGCAGCAGGCGCATCCAGCGTGCATTTGATTGAAGAACCGATGGCAGCGGCTTTGGGTGCAGGTTTGCCGATTGAAGAAACCGCTGGTTCGATGATTGTGGATATCGGCGGCGGTACGACCGAAATCGGTATTTTGTCGCTTGGTGGCATGGCTTACTCGGATTCGGTGCGTGCCGGTGGTGATGCATTTGATGAAAGCATCGTTCATTATGTGCGCCGTAAACGTGGTGTGCTGATTGGTGAAGCGACTGCGGAAGAGTTGAAAAAGAAAATCGGCTCAGCCTTTGGCCATGACGACATGAGTGCCGTGCGCGTGAAAGGCCGTGATTTATCGCAAGGTACGCCGAAATCGATTGCTGTTACTACAGATGAAGTTCGCGAAGCATTGAGCGAGCCGTTGAATCAAATTGTCCGAGCCGTCCGCTTGGCGTTAGAGCAAGCACCACCTGAATTGGCGGGGGATATTGCCGATCGCGGTATTATGCTGACCGGGGGCGGCGCATTGCTCAAAGGCATCGATATTTTATTGGCCGATGCCACCGGTTTGCCGGTAGGTATTGCCGATGAACCTTTGAATTGTGTTGCTTACGGTGCAGGTAAGGCTTTGGACTATATCGGCAAATGGGATGCCATTTTTGCTGAAAATCCTTAACCGTAAAGGATAGGTATGAAACAATCTTCTTTACGGTTCGACGGTGACAACAACAGTCGTAAGCCATTATTTAAGCTGGCGGTTTATGTGGTGTTGGGTATTGCTTTGATGATGCTCGACAGCCATTTTGCTGCCGTTCAATCCATCCGTCAGGTGGGTGCGACCATTTTGTATCCGATACAGTGGTTGGCCAATCAACCTGTACGTCTCTATCAATATGTCGGCAATCTGTCGCAATCTCAGGCCGAGCTTCTGGAGCAAAACCGTATTTTGCAGGAAGAAAATGGTCGTCTGAAAATCCGTTTGCAGCGTGATAAAGTCAATTTGAGTGAATTGAGCGAATTGAAAAAGCTTTATGGCCTGCAACAACGTGGCATCAGTGATGTGATTGGTGCGGAAGTCATTTCCAATGGCAAAGATCCGCTTTCTGGAAAACTGATTATCAACAAAGGCAGTAGTGACGGTGTGAAAAACGGTGACGCGGTCATCGATACCGAAGGCTTAATCGGTCAGGTCACACAGGTGCAAATGAAAAGCTCGGAAATCAGTTTGTTGTCCGGCAGTAAGACTATTGTACCGGTGGTGGTGGAGCGTACCGGTCAGCGCAGCCTGCTTTACGGTAACGGCAGTAAATTGGACTTGCGTTATTTTCCGACGGGCTCCGATTTAAAGCCTAACGATATTTTATTAACTTCAGGTTTGGATAGTGTGTATCCGGCCGGTATTCCGGTGGCTACGGTCAACCAAGTAGTACGCGCTTCGGGAGCGCCTTATTACGATACGACGCTTACCCCTTTTGCTGCGTTGCAAGGCAGCCGTTTTGTACTGGTTTTACCGCAACATATTTATGCGCCGACGGAACCTTAATCTCATGAACGAATTTGACGATTCTTTCCACGCCGTGCCGTTAAGTATGGTGGTGGTTACCTTTATTGTGACCATGCTGCTGGATTTCATGCCGTTTCCTTTTGACGTGTTTTTCTGGCTGCCCGAATTGACGGCTTTGACCTTACTGTACTGGACCATGCAGCGGCCGCAAGCTGTGGGTATGGGTGTTGCTTTTGTGGTCGGGCTGTTAGTCGATATCGGCACTGCTACTTCTTTAGGCTTACATGCTTTGTCTTATACCTTGATGGTGTTTTTAGTGCTGAGCCACCATCGCCAAATCATGCTTTACGGCCATGTGATGCAGATTTTGGTGGTGTTGGCGGCTTTGTTGTGTAATCAGGCCGTGCTGGTCGCTGTGCGTTTGTTTTTAAACCATCAAATCATTACTTGGCAAAGTTTCATTGCGCCGTTTATCGGTGCGCTGCTTTGGCCTTTGTTCAGCCAATTGATGCTGATTCTGATCAATTTCAGCCGTTCCCATCGATAAAGTCATGTTAAAACGAAATTTGTCCGCCGAACCGGTGAAATCTATACCGAAACCAACAGCCGCCAATGCGTCGCAATCAGATTCTATCTTGCGGCTGTTGGTGGCTTTTGTGCTGATTTTGATTCTTTTTGCAATATTACTGGCCCGCTTTGTTTACCTTCAGGTAGTCCGCCATGATGATTTTACCGGCCGTGCATCAACCAACCGCATTACCATCATTCCTAAGCCGCCCATCCGCGGTGAAATTGTCGATGTCAACGGCGTGCCGTTGGCCAAGAATTATCCTGTCTTTTCATTGGAAGTGATTCCAAGCGAAATCGAAGGCAAGATGGATGATGTAATCGAAGCCCTAAGACAGTATGTCAACATCAGCAAAACAGATTTGCAACGTTTCAAAAAATACCGTGAAAGCTATCGAAAATACGAAAATATCCCGCTCAAATTGAAGCTGACCGATGAAGAAGCTGCCAAACTAGCCGTACATTTGCATGAGTTTAAAGGGGTTGAAGTCAATTCACGCACCTTCCGTTCCTATCCTTATGGCGCATTAACTTCACACTTCTTAGGCTATATCGGCCGCATCAGTGACCGGGATCAAGAAAAGCTCAAAGAGGAAGAGTTGGCCGCGCTGTATCGCGGCAGCACCCATATCGGTAAATCGGGCTTGGAAAATTATTATGAGCACCAACTTCATGGTGTGCCGGGCTATCAAGAAGTAGAAAAAGATGCTTATGGCAATATCGTCAAAGTGTTGAAAGATGTTCCGGCTAAAATGGGGCAAACTTTGCGTTTGGGTATGGATATCCGCATGCAGCTAGAAGCCGATCGCATTTTGGGCGGGAAGCGTGGTGCGATTGTGGCGATTAATCCGCAAAATGGTGATGTTTTAGCGTTTGTGTCGAAACCTTCGTTTGACCCGAATTTATTTATTGACGGTATTGATACGGAAACATGGAAGTTGCTAAATGAAGATTGGCAACGCCCATTAATCAACCGAGTGACGCAAGGTTTGTATCCGCCCGGTTCTACCTTTAAGCCTTTTATCGGCATGGCTTTTTTAGAAAGCGGTAAGTTGATGCAATCGACGGTATTGCCGGCACCGGGGGCTTGGAGTATTCCGGGGAGCAGGCATTTGTTCCGTGATGCTGTGCGCAGCGGTCATGGTTCGGCGAATTTGAGCCGCGCGATTCAGGTTTCATCGGATACATTCTTTTACCGCGTAGGCTATGAACTGGGCATTGATAAAACGCATCCTTATCTGGCTGAGTTTGGCTTAGGTGCGCAAACCGGTATCGATTTACCAAATGAATACCGCGGCATTTTGCCGAGCCGCGAATGGAAAGCCAAACGTTTTGCCAAGGCTAAATCGCCATCGGCGCGCGAATGGTTGCCGGGAGAAATGGTATCGGTGAGTGTGGGGCAAGGTTATAACGCCTATACGCCTTTGCAGATGGCGCATGCAACAGCTTCGCTGGCCAATGATGGTGTGGTTTACCGACCGCATTTGGTAAAAGAAGTTTTGAACTACAACAATCGTGAAATCACCAAAATCAATCCGAATGCCGAGCGAACCATTCCATTTAAGCACGATAATTTTGAATACATCAAAAATGCGATGGTAAAAGTGTTGAAACCGGGCGGTACAGGGCATCGTATCGGGGCGGGCTTGTCATACACCATGGGCGGTAAAACCGGTACCGCGCAGGTGGTGCAAATCCAGCAGGGCAAATCCTATAATGCGGCTGCTTTGCGCGAACAACACCGTGACCATGCCTGGTTTATTTCGTTCGCGCCGGTGGATAAGCCGGAAATTGCCATTGCCGTGTTGCTGGAAAACGGTGGTTGGGGCGCCAACGCGGCACCATTGGCACGCAGCTTGACCGATTTTTATATGCTGAACATGAAGCAAAATCAGTTTCCGCCTGAATCTGAAACATGGGTGAAACAAGCAACGGTTGGCGTTCAAAAAGCCAAGCCGGTTCCCCTTCGATTTTTCAGACGGCCTATGCGCAATCTGTAAACCCACAACCGACAAAGGAAGCGCACCATGACTGAACATCAAAGCGTCGGGTGGGCGAAAAAAATCAAGCAAACCGTGTGGGCGCCGCTTGATCCTTGGCTGTTTTTTGCCATGTCGGCCGTTTACATCATGAGCCTGTTTTTACTTTATTCCGCAGACGGGCAAGAATTCGGCCAGTTGGAAAATAAAACGCTGCACACGGTCATTGGTTTTATTTTGTTGTGGGTAGTAGCACAAATTCCGCCGAAAACCATTGCCAAATGGGCGTTGCCGATTTATGCGTTGGGTGTCATCTTGCTAATCGGTGTCGAAGTAGCCGGTGTGACGGTCAACGGTTCGACCCGCTGGCTTGATCTCGGCATACGGATTCAGCCGTCTGAAATCATGAAAATAGGTCTGCCGATGATGGTGGCGTGGTTTTTCCAACACTTTGAAGGCCGATTGCACTGGTGGCATTACCTGACTGCATTGGGCTTAATCTCAGTGCCGGTAACTTTGATTTTAAAACAGCCCGATTTGGGTACGGCCACGCTGATTATGGCTTCGGGCATTTTTGTGGTGTATTTTGCCGGATTATCATGGAAAGTGATTTTTGCCGCCATTGTGGGATTTGTGGCTGTTTTGCCGCTGGTGTGGAATTACGGCATGCATGATTATCAAAAAATGCGCGTGTTGACTTTGTTTGATCCGACCAAAGATCCGCTGGGTGCCGGTTACCACATCATTCAATCGATGATTGCCATCGGCTCGGGCGGTGTGTGGGGTAAAGGCTGGCTCAACGGTACACAAACGCATCTCGATTATATTCCGGAAGCCACGACCGACTTTATTTTTGCCGTTTTTGGCGAAGAATTTGGATTAATCGGCAATATCTTGTTATTGCTGGTGTATTTGGTGATTTTGGGACGCGGTTTATATATTGCCGGCCGTGCACAAACTTTATACAGCCGTACATTGGCCGGCGCGCTGACCATGACCTTTTTCTGCTATGCTTTTGTCAATATGGGGATGGTAAGCGGTATTTTACCGGTAGTGGGCGTACCGTTACCTTTAGTGAGCTACGGCGGCACGGCGACGATTTCCATTATGATCATTTTGGCGCTGTTGATGAGCATTGCCAACGAACAAAAACTGCCACGGCCAAAAGCAGGCACGCAAAAGGGATAATCTATGGAACTGGGTGTTGAAATCACCAAACTAATCGTTGCCTTTATGGTATTGATTAATCCGTTTGGTGCGCTGTCGATTTATCTGGATTTAACCCGCAACCACAGCACACGCGAGCGACGGAAAATCGCTAAAGTAGCGACTTTATCGGTGTTTATCGTGATTTCGGTTTTTGCGATCAGCGGCGGTTTTATTTTGAAATTGCTGGGGATCAGTGTAGGTTCGTTCCAAGTCGGCGGTGGTATTTTGGTGTTGCTGATTGCTATTTCAATGATGAAGGGCGACGATAATCCGACCAAGCCTGATTTGGGTACCAGCGAAGACAGCGAGATTACAATTACAGCCAAGCCCAAAGATAATGTAATGTCATTTGCCGTGGTGCCGATTGCCATTCCGATGATGGTTGGTCCGGGCGGTATTTCTACCGTGATTATTTACGCCTCTGCCGCACAAAATTATTGGGACGTGATCAGTATCATTGCCGCCGGATTTTTGATTAGCCTGTTTTGCTATATTGTGTTGATGGCATCGGCCAAAGTGAGCAAGTGGCTGGGTGATACCGGCTTAAGTATTCTCAATCGGATTATGGGCATGCTGCTGGCGGCGGTATCAGTAGAAATTATTGTGGCCGGGTTGAAGGCAATATTTCCACAATTGGCGGCTTAAAGCATATAAGCAAATGGCTTCAAAAGGCCGTCTGAATATTCAGACGGCCTTTTATCTTTTATTTATCCGGTGTTCTTAACGATATTGCTGCCATTTTATACAGTAACAATTTCAGATGGCCTTCGTTATAATATCGGTTTACATATAAAAAACACATGCACTCAAAGGAGCATACCTTGTTTCACAGCATAGACGTTGCCAGTGGCGAAATGCTTTATCGCCGCGATGTACAAAAGTGGGATGAATTTTCAACTGCGCTTTTCCAGCTTCGCCAACACCAACAGCAGTTTGCCGCACTCAATGCAACCACACGTACCGCTTTGCTGCAAAAGTTTGCCGAGCGTTTGGCCGACAGGCAAGAGTGTTTGGCGGAAATGGTGTGCGAAGAAGTCGGACGCTGCTTGCATGAATGTCAGGCAGAATTGAAAAAATCGGTTGAGCTGATTCGCTATTATGTACGGCTGGCGCCGGAATTGCTGGCGCACAAAACCATTGCCACACAGGCGAGTTTGAGCCAAGTTCGCTTTGAGCCTTTGGGTGTGGTGTTGGCGGTCATGCCGTGGAATTATCCGGTGTGGCAGGTTTTGCGTTTTGCGATACCGGCTTTATGCGCGGGCAATGCCTGCGTGGTGAAACCTGCTCCCAGCGTGGCCCGTGTGACCGCCGCTTTGTTTGATATTATCGGCGGAGATTTACCGGTGATACCTGCGTGGCTGAGTCATGAAGATACGCTGAAGGCCATTGAAGCCACCGATGCCATGGCGTTTACCGGCTCGACCCACACCGGCCGCCGCCTTGCTGCACATGCCGGTATGCATTTGAAGAAAACCGTATTGGAACTGGGCGGCAGCAATGCTTTTATTGTGATGCCTGATGCCGATTTGCCGCAAGCAGCAAAAGATGCCTGTTATTCCCGTTTTCGCGATGCAGGCCAATCGTGTAATGCGGCCAAGCGCATTATTGTTGTCGAAGCCGTTGCCGATCAATTTATCCCATTATTTTTGGCAGAATGCGCCAAGCTGAAAAGTTGTCACCCAAAGATGCCGATACCACGCTTGCACCTTTGCACCGCGAAGATTTGCGCGATACCGTGCATGGGCAGGTGCGCGATGCAATCGAACATGGTGCAGATTGCTTGATGGGCGGCGAGATGCCCGCAGGAAAAGGCTGGTTTTATCCGGCTACGGTCTTAGATCGGGTGAATCCGGCCTGCCGCGTGTATCATGAAGAGGTGTTTGGGCCGGTGGCGATGATTTTACGGGCAAACAACGAAGCGCATGCAGTTGAATTGGCCAATGATTCGCCTTTTGGCTTGGGGGCGGCGATTTATTCGGGTAATACCGAGCAGGCATGGCAATATGCCGAACATATTCAGGCCGGTTCGGTGTTCATCAACCGCCACACTAGCAGCGATCTGCGCTTGCCGTTTGGTGGGGTAAAAGCGTCAGGCTATGGGCGCGAGTTGTCGGAATTCGGTTTGTATGAATTTGTGAACGTGAAAACCTATTGGCAGAAGTGATAAATGATCAAAGGCCGTCTGAAAGATGATTTTTTCAGGCGGCCTTTAAAATAAAATAAATGAAATCAATGCGACAAGCGGCCTTCGCGCGCCAAAATCTGTTCGGCATAATCACAGCTTGCAGTCAAATTCAAGCTGTTTTTCTCGGCTTCCCGAATGGCGGCATTCACCAAATGGCGTGCCAAACCTTTGCCGCGGTGTTGTGGTTCGATGCGGGTATGGGTGATGTCGAGCGTATTGTTAAGCGTACGGTAATCCAATTCTCCGATAATTTCATCATCGGCCAATAAGAAAAATTTTTGCGATTCGGCTTGATGTTGGATATTCGGCATGATTGTCTCCTCTGTTATTGAAAATCGATGGATTGCTTCATCAGTATAAAAGATTTGCCGTAGGGCGCAAGAAAAAATTGAGGCCGTCTGAAATAGTGGGTTTCATACGGCCCCAATAAAGACCATTCAATTACCGGCTTTCAGCTTCTTCAAAACCGACCACTTCCAAGCCAAAGCCCGTTAAGCCGGTGAAGGCGGACGGCTTGCCCAATACGCGCAGTTTGTTGACATTAAGGTTGGCCAAGATTTGCGCGCCGATGCCGTAACTTTTGCTGTCCCATTTAAAGGCTTGGTTCGCGCCCTTCGGCAGGGTGCGGTCGAGCAGCGATGCACCGTCTTCCGTGCGGTGCATCAAAATCACTACGCCGCTTTCGGCTTTTTGAATACGGGTTAGGGCTTGTGGCAGCGACCAGGAGTGGCGCGGATTCGGTAAAATGAAATCCATCGCGCTGAATGGTTCATGCACGCGCACTAAGGTTTCATTTTGTGCGGTAGGGGTGCCTTTTACCAAAGCCAAATGGGTTTCGCCGGTTAATTTATCGACGTAAACATGTTGTTGGAATGTACCCCAAGGGGTATTCACCGGTGAGTCGCCCATTTCTTCCAACAGGCTTTCGGTGCGGCTGCGGTATTCGATTAAGTCGGTAATGGTGCCGATTTTCAGGCCGTGTTCTTCGGCGAATTTCATCAATTCCGGCATGCGCGCCATGGTGCCGTCGTCGTTGATGATTTCACAGATTACCGCCGCCGGAATCAGGCCGCACATCTGCGCCAAATCGACGCCGGCTTCGGTATGGCCGGTGCGCGCCAATACGCCGCCTTTTTGCGCACGCAAGGGGAAAATATGGCCGGGCTGTACGATGTCTTCGGGTTTGGCGGTAGATGATACGGCAGTTTGAATGGTTAAGGCGCGGTCGGCGGCAGAGATGCCGGTGGCGATGCCGTTGGCTGCTTCAATGGATACGGTAAAGTTGGTGCCGTATTGTGCGCCGTTTTTCTGCGTCATCATCGGCAAGCCCAGTTTTTCGACCATTTCTTCGGCCATCGGCAGACAAACCAAGCCGCGGGCGTGTTTAATCATAAAGTTGATGGCTTCGGGCGTAACAAATTGTGCGGCCATCAGTAGGTCGCCTTCGTTTTCACGGTCTTCGGCATCGGTGATGATGACCATCTTTCCGGCTTTGATATCGGCTAAAATTTCTGGAATGGTGGCAATATTCATGGTTTTGCTCTCTTTAGAATCGGATGGGTGGGTGTGTGTACGGTGTCGAGCCACATTTCGGGCATGGCGGCATCGCGCTCTATTTTTCGGGCTTTTTTCTCGCCGAAGGATTTGTTTTTCAATAAAGCGGAGAGTTCGCCCTGATTAATGCCGGTTGCCGCAACCAATCGGGCTTGCTGGCCGCCGCAGTGCCGGTTAATCCATAGCCGCAGATTGTGGCGGCGCAATTCGGTAATGGTCATGGTGTGGCCTGTGTGTGAAAACGTAGTCGATTGTAGTCCCAACTGTACCGAAAAGCAAATTTGGTAATATAGGTAATTTTATTACCTTATGGTAATTTTTAAATTATAAAACGAGGCCGTCTGAAACGTAAAATTAGGTTTTCAGACGGCCTTTATTATTGAAATTTCACCCAGAGCAACCATATTTGGGTTTGATTCATTAAGAGTTTTTTAAGGTTGAAGCGATGAAGGTATTTTTTCGCTGGCTGCTGGTGCTGTTGTTGGTTGCAGCTGCGGCGTTAAGTGGTTGGTTTTATCATGAACGCGTTGCCCAAGAGCAGGCTGAAGTATTATCGCGTGAAGGTGTGTTGACGCAAATCAAGCAGCTCAACCGCTTGGAAAGCACGGCATTTTATATATCGATACCATCATCCGCACAGAAAAAAAAGGCGACTGGCGCAAATTATGGCAGGACGCGCAAAGCGGTTTGTTTATCGTGCGTGGCAAAGTGCTGGCTGGAGTCGATTTAGATAAAATCACCGCCGACGATGTGAACATCATTGATGAAAAAGTTATTATCAGCCTGCCGGAAGTGGAAATCCTCAGTGTGGATCTGGAAGACATTGAAGTTTACGATATACAAACCGGTTCGCTGAATATCCTGCCGATGGATAAAACGGTGTTTAAAACCGTGCAAGAGCAGGCGCGCCGGCAGGTACTCACCAGCGCGTGTAAAGCTGATATTTTGAAAAATGCTACTGCACAAGCGCAACGGCAGTTGGAAGATTTATTCAGGCTGACGCAAACGCAAGTGTCGATTTATCCGGCTGCGGTGCCGGTTTGTAAGTAGGGAACCAAGGTGGGAAGGCCGTCTGAAAAATATTGTTCAGACGGCCTTTGTTGTTGGTTTTGTTGAGTTGTATTTTTCAGACTGCTTTCATCCTGTATTCACTCGGATTGCTGCCGAACTGTTTCTTAAACGCTTTGCTGAAGCATTCGGGATTATCATAGCCTGCCAGTTGCGCGGCCTGATAAACGGTTTGCGCCTGTTTGAGTGCGCTGCGCGCTTGATGAGGCAGTATTCGCAATGATAACGCGCAATGCTGGTGTGGAAAGTTGTCTGAAAATCCCGTTGCAGGGTGGTCGGATTGGTATTGCACAGGCGGGCAAACGTTTCGATATTTTAATTAAAATGCTGCGGATCGTGCAGAAGGGTGATGAGTTTTTGCAGACGTTTGCGGGCTACAGTTTCATCGCTTGGAATGACGGGAAACAGCGTTTGCAAAACTTTGCCCATCAGCAGCATTTGACCGTGGCGGTAGAAGTTTTGCCAGATTTCCGGCTTTTCAGATACGGATAACAGATTGTTTAAATGCATCTGTATAGAGGTAGTCGGGTGAAAATAATGGGGCTCGAGATGACTGCTGCGAAACAGGCGCAAAACTTCGGGCGGACAGCACATTTGTGCCAGCAGCTGACTGCTGCAAAACAAAACCAATTCATTTTGTCGCCCGCTGTAGAAAATTTTGCGGCCGTCTGTCGGCTGGTTGACCGGTAGCAATACCGCAGCTTGGGAATCCGAAGCATGAAGGAAAACCTCACGCTTACCTAATTGCAGGTGGGTAGTGCCTTCAAGCGTGAAAATCAGGCGCAGGTCGGGGTCGAAGCGGACTTCTGATTCTATCTGGGATAGTGTCTGCAGTTCGGCATATTTCAACTCTAAACCATCGGTAAAACGACAAATACTGATGTGCCTGTCTGCATATGGTTGCTGATGGGGAAACGGTTGTAATGATTCATTTTCGGTGGGGATAAAATTGCGGAAAATTCGGGTATCAGTATAGCAAAAACTGACATGATAAGCTTTTAATAATTATTATCAGTTAGATTAGGGCTATAATGAATTACCGTTTAATTATCGGTTTTTCGCTGCTGCCCACCGTATTGGCAATTCAGGCTGCTTATGCCCAAGATACTGTGGAATTAGAAACTGTTGAAGTGGCGGGGTAATGAAACGCGGCGTTACCAGTATACGGCCTCACCCCAGCAATCCTGGTCCGCCACGAAAACCGCGACCCCCTCAAACAACGTGCCGCAAAGTGTGAGTGTGGTCACCCGTAGCCATTTGGACGAGCGAGATCCGAAAGATATGGCGGAAACGCTGGCTTATACCGCAGGTGCCTCAGGTGGCTACCGTGGTGAAAACGGCATTATCGAAATGTCGGTGCGGGGCATTGGTTTCAAAAGCCGCGGTGGCGGCCAACCGACATTTTTAGACGGTTTGCGCTATCCGGCTTCGCTGGAGATCAGCCCTTATTCGTTGACCGCATCGAAGTGCTGAAAGGGCTGTCATCGGTATTGTACGGCCAAGCCAATCCGGGCGGCTTGGTTAATATTCCGTTTAAAGAAGCCAGCGGCAGCAATGAAAACGAAGTAATATTCAAAACCGGCACGGGCAAACTGGCTGAAGTCGGTATCGACCTTGACCGCGCCCTAGATGACGAATGGGCTTGCCGCATCGTCGGCGACGCCAAGCAGGTGAATTGGCAGGCGGGCGATGTGGCGCGGCAGCGTTAATTGACCCTGATATCGTCTTTACGCTGGAAGCCGAATGAGCAAACAGAATGGACGTTGAAAGCATTTTATGAGCGTCAACCCGAAGCTGGCGACCGCAACTTTTTGGTGCGTCAAGGCACGGTGGACGTGGTGGAAAGCTGTTACATTCCTTACGATTTCTTCGCAGGGGATAAAAACTTCCACAATTTCAATAACCGAAAAGCCCATATCGGCCACCGTTTCAGCCATGATTTCGGCAACGGTTTCAGCGTTGAGCAAAACCTGCGTTACAGTCAGTATTCAGATGACTGGAAAACGTTGGTGGTGTGGTATGCAGGAGAGGACAGCGACTTATCCGCAAAGCCCGCCGTTTTGAAGATAGCTCACGCGATTTGTTGGTTGACAACCGCTTGTGTTGGCAGGGCAATACCGGCTCGGTCAAACACGATGAGCTATTCGGATTGGATTACGCCGAACGCCGTTTGATATCGAGCAGAAAAACCTGACCGTTTACACGCCGTCGACCTACGAGAAGACGCAGCGCGGGAAAGTTCGCACGTGTGGTGCGGAAACCGAGATTCAGGGTGATATCACACCAGCTTGGGGCATCAGCGGTAATTATACTTATCTGGACAAAAAAGTACGCGAAGACAGCGATGCTTCAGCAGTTGGTACAACCTCATGGGGCACAGTTTCTCATTGTAGACGGATTACCGCTTTTCCGGTGTATTGAGCGGTGTCAGTGCGGGTTTGGGCTTGCGCCACATCGGCAAAACATGGGGTGACAGCGCCAATACTTTCCGCGTACCGGCCTATACTTTGTGGGACATGAAGCTGGCTTACAAACCGGGCGGGCATTGGAGCGCACTCAAAGGCACGCAGGTTCAGCTTAACGTGCAAAACCTGACCAACAAAGCATACGTTGCCTCCTGTGCCAACGGCAATGCCTGTTTTTACGGCAAAGGGCGTGTGGTGACGCTTTCGGCAGGTTGTCGCTGGTAAAAAATCTTGTGATGTGGCTTCAGGCGGCCGTTCTCGTCAAATGCCGTCTGAATCTTTAAGGAAATACAGTGAAACGCACTTTTTTTGCTTTATTTATGCTGCCCGCTTTTTCCGTTGCCAAGACAGATAACCAAGCCTGTTTGAATGGGCGAGGGATTGCCGATATTCCGTTGGATTTATCAAAAGGCCGCTATATTGAGGGGAATATTCGTTTCAGCGGCGTTGATTTTGCGCGTAAAGGCATGACGCTGAATGCGGTTTCAGACGGCCTGGAGTGCATGTTGTTTCATAACCAAACCAACGAGCAACAATTTTTATTGTGGTTGCCGTCTGAAAAGTGGGCGGATCTGAGTTTGAAGGCGGAGGAAAATCCACGAATCTGCTATGCATTAACATTAAAACAAAGCAAGGCCACCATCGATGGCGTTATTCGTGAAAACACCGCACCGCAAAGCCCGCGTTTGCAAGCCTTGCAGCAGGATTTGAAACACGACAAACAAGCCTTGGAAAAATTTTGGCAAGAAATGGCAGGCAAAGGCACACCACTGGTGGAAGGGACAGGCAGTTCCGGCCGTTTGCTGACGTTTCTTTATCGTGGCGCACAAAAAAATGTGCGCGTATTGGGTGCCCCGGGCAACGGCCATGAGTGGATGGAAAAGCTGCCTGACAGCGACGTTTGGTACAAAAGTTTCACCGTGCCCAATGATTTACGCTTAAGCTACCAGCTTGCTCCCGATGTGCCTTCGCCTGAAAATTTGGATAGCAACGAAAAAGAAGCACAATACCGCAAACGGCGCGCATTGTTGGCGGGGTTGCAGCCAGACCCGTTTAATCCGCACCGTTTGGTAGAGACTCTTTGGTGGATTTGAATCAGGAGGCTTTTTCAGATGGCCTCGATAAACCAAAAGGCCGTCTGAAACAATATGCTTTTACCAG
The DNA here is from genome assembly GCF_002327085.1 of Neisseria weixii. GTDB lineage: Bacteria > Pseudomonadota > Gammaproteobacteria > Burkholderiales > Neisseriaceae > Neisseria > Neisseria weixii. The sequence goes on from NZ_CP023429.1 coordinate 961,738, forward strand.
TAAAATACTTAACAATACGCGCCGGCTATGGATTTATCAAACCAACCAAGATGACAATGCAAAACCTGTATGGCTGTATCTTTTTGACGGGCAAGATTATCTGGAGAAAACGCAGCTTCCTGCCGTGTTCGACCGCTTGCGTGCACAAATAAACCTGCCGCCCATAATTGCCGTGATGATTGACAACCATGAGCGCAGCAAAGAATTGCCTGCCAACCCACAGTTTGCCGATATGGTGTCGCAAGGACTGATTCCCTTTGTCGAGCAGTAAACCGGCCATGTCCACCACCGCGAATCGGCTGTGATTGCAGGTAGTAGCTATGGTGGTTTGGCCGCTGCTTACATTGCTTTGCGCCACCCGCAACAATTTGCCAATGTGCTGCCGATGTCGGGTTCTTTTTGGTGGAAAAATAAGACGGGTGAAGGTATTCAGGAAACGGTTGCTTCATCATCCGAGCTACCGTTAAAGTGGTACATCATGGCTGGAAAGTATGAAACCGCCCGCAAGGGAGAGGCTGCGGCAGAAGGCATCGCCTTTTCATCACGCCAACTGGGTGACATTTTGCAACGCCACAACCATATGGTGACTTACCGCGAATACGGTGGAGGCCATGATTATGCGGTATGGCAAAAAGCGTTGGCAGATGGGGTGATTAATCTGTTTGGTGAGCGTTAAGGCCTGAATTGATATTATTGATATTTAAGAAAAGGCCGTCTGAAAATGATTTTTTCAGACGGCCTTTTATATCAACAAGATTTATTCGACCGGCGCAGCAGGATCTTTCGCAGTCGGCAAAATCCAGTTCAGCAAAATCGCCAGAATTGAGCACAAACCGACACCGGCGAAGCTGAGTGTGCCAAACTTAATGATCATGCCGCCCACGCCGGTGGTGAGTACCGAGCTGACGATGACTAAGTTTTTCGGTTGCATTAAATCCACTTTGGCATCAATCAGCGTTTTCAAGCCTAATGAAGCGATGGTGCCGAACAGCAAAATCATGATGCCACCCATCACCGGCAAAGGAATCGAGGCTAAAAACGCGTTAAATTTGCCGAAAAAGGCCATGCAAATTGCGAAGATGGCTGCCCAAGTCATGATTTTCGGGTTGCTGTTTTTAGTAATCATCACCGCACCGGTGACTTCGCCGTAAGTGGTGACAGGCGGGCCGCCGATTAAACCGGCCACACACACGCCCAAGCCGTCGCCGGCAAGGGTTTTGTCCAAGCCCGGATCTTTGGCGTAGTCTTTTCCGGTCACGTTGCCGATGGCCATGATGCCGCCGATGTGTTCGATGGCGGGAGCAATGGCGACAGGCAACATAAATAAAGCCGCTTGCCAGTTGACTTCGGGCGTTTCAAAGTGGGGAATGGCAAACCAAGGCGCGCTGGCAATCGGCGATGTATCGACCAAACCCATGGCGAGTGCCAAGATGTAACCTGAAGCCACGCCGATTAAAATCGGAATCAGCTTCATCATTTTGCTGCCGAATACCGACACGACTACAGTTACGGCAAAAGTGAATCCGGCCAGAATCAATGAATTGCTGTACTCGATTACTTGCCGGCCGCCGGATTGGCCCATAGCCATTTGGCTGGCCGCTGCGGCTACCGACAAACCGATTACCATAATCACCGGACCAATCACCACAGGCGGCAATAATTTATGCACCGCTTCCAAGCCGCGCCAGCGAATCAGTGCGGCAAAGATAAAATACATAAAGCCGGCGGCAAACAGGCCGAACATGGTCGACGGCAAGCCCCATTCGCTGATGGAATAAATAATCGGCGCGATAAAAGCAAACGAAGAACCTAAGAAAATCGGTACTTTGCGTTTGGTGAGCAATTGAAATAAAAGCGTGCCGATACCTGCGCCAAGCAAAGCCAAGGCAGGATTCAGACCGGTTAGAAGGGGAACGAGCACCATCGCCCCGAACGCGACAAATAAAATCTGCGCGCCGGAGATAGCTAGTTTAAGTTGTTGCATGTTAAATTCCGTTATGATTTTGAAGCAATCGGGCGCGATTATACGATGATTCCGGTAAATTTTGTATCGTCTTTGCATGCGAAGGCCGTCTGAAACCATGAATTTGCGGTCGAGATTGTTTATAATGCCTCTACTGGTCGCAATGATTGTTCAGACGGCCTTTGCGCTGCCTTCAAACCCAACACGATTAAGAGAACGGATATGTCGGAAAAACAAAAAGTTATTGCTATTGACGGGCCGAGTGCTTCAGGAAAAGGAACGGTTGCTTCACGCGTTGCCGCTGCCTTGGGCTTTGATTATCTGGATTCGGGTGCGCTTTACCGGTTGACTGCCCTCTATGCCCAAAAAGAAAATGTCGAGTGGACAAATGAGGCCGGTGTAGCCAAATTGGCGGAAAGTTTACCGGCTGAGTTTGACGGTCAAAAAGTCTTGCTGAATGGCGAAGATGTTTCCGAACAAATCCGCACTGAAGCCATCGGTATGGGCGCTTCTGCTGTGGCGAAATTGCCGCAAGTACGCACCGCTTTATTGCAGCGCCAACGTGATTTTTTAACCGGTAAAGGCTTGGTGGCTGATGGGCGCGATATCGGCTTGGTGATTTTTCCCCAAGCGGCGTTGAAGGTGTTTTTGACCGCCAGCGCGCAAGTGCGTGCAGAGCGCCGTGCCAAGCAAATCGGCTTGCCGTGCGAAGGTATGGAATTTGACCGCATTTTGTCGGATATCGAAGCGCGTGACGAAGCCGACCGCCGCCGAGCCGTTGCGCCGTTGCAGCAATTGCCGGATGCGCAGCTTTTGGATACCACCGAGCTGGGTATTGAAGAAAGCGTAAAAAAAGTGCTTGATTGGTATGGCAAAGTTTGAAAATTGCTGTATAATTCTTTTGCTTGATTTCAGACGGCCTTTTTATCATGAAAGGCCGTCTGAAAATTATAGTCGGTTAAAATAAGAAAGCTGCAAAATGTATTTTTACCGCAGCATTTTTATTTTAATCGATTGATTTTGACGCTTGCCGTGCCAAGGGCGGCGAGCGATGTCTAACTTACCCCGCACCCCTTGGCGGTGTACCGAAAAGAGTTATTTATGTCTATGGAAAATTTTGCTCAGTTATTGGAAGAAAGCTTCACCCTGCAAGAGATGAACCCAGGTGAGGTGATTACCGCTGAAGTAGTGGCAATCGACCAAAACTTTGTGACCGTTAACGCAGGTCTGAAATCAGAATCTCTGATCGACGTAGCTGAATTCAAAAACGCTCAAGGCGAAATTGAAGTTAAAGTTGGTGACTTTGTTACCGTCACCATCGAATCTGTTGAAAACGGCTTCGGCGAAACCAAACTGTCTCGCGAAAAAGCCAAACGCGCTGCCGACTGGATTGCTTTGGAAGAAGCAATGGAAAACGGCGACATCTTGTCTGGCGTGATCAACGGTAAAGTAAAAGGTGGTTTGACTGTGATGATCAACAGCATCCGCGCATTCTTGCCGGGTTCTTTGGTTGACATTCGTCCGGTTAAAGACACTTCACACTTTGAAGGCAAAGAGATCGAATTCAAAGTTATCAAATTGGATAAAAAACGCAACAACGTGGTGGTATCGCGTCGTGCCGTTTTGGAAGCCACTTTGGGTGAAGAGCGCAAAGCCTTGCTGGAAAACCTGCAAGAAGGTTCGGTTGTTAAAGGTATCGTTAAAAACATCACCGATTACGGTGCATTCGTTGACTTGGGCGGCATTGACGGTTTGCTGCACATCACCGACTTGGCATGGCGCCGTGTGAAACACCCAGGCGAGGTGTTGGAAGTCGGCCAAGAAGTTGAAGCCAAAGTATTGAAATTCGACCAAGACAAACAACGCGTTTCTCTGGGTATGAAACAATTGGGCGAAGATCCATGGAGCGGTCTGACCCGTCGTTACCCACAAGGTACCCGCCTGTTCGGTAAAGTGTCTAACTTGACCGACTACGGTGCATTCGTTGAAATCGAACAAGGTATCGAAGGTTTGGTACACGTTTCTGAAATGGACTGGACCAACAAAAACGTACACCCAAGCAAAGTGGTTCAATTGGGCGACGAAGTAGAAGTGATGATCTTGGAAATCGACGAAGACCGTCGTCGTATTTCTTTGGGCATGAAACAATGTCAAGCCAACCCATGGGAAGAATTTGCCGCCAACCACAACAAAGGTGACAAATTATCCGGTGCGGTTAAATCGATTACCGACTTCGGTGTATTCGTAGGCTTGCCAGGCGGTATCGACGGTTTGGTTCACTTGTCTGACCTCTCTTGGACTGAGTCTGGCGAAGAAGCCGTTCGCAAATACAAAAAAGGCGAAGAAGTTGAAGCCGTTGTATTGGCCATCGATGTGGACAAAGAGCGCATCTCTTTGGGCATCAAACAATTGGAAGGCGACCCATTCGGTAACTTCGTCAGCGTAAACGACAAAGGTGCTTTGGTTAAAGGTACTGTGAGATCTGTTGACGCTAAAGGTGCTGTAGTTGCATTGTCTGATGAAGTAGAAGCTTACTTGCCAGCAGCTGAGTGGTCTAGCGAGCGCGTTGAAGACTTGCGCAATGTCGTGAAAGAAGGCGACGAAGTTGAAGCCGTTATCGCAACTGTTGACCGCAAAAACCGCAGCATCCGCTTGTCTGTAAAAGCCAAAGACGCTAAAGAAAACCGCGACGCTTTGAACTCGGTAAATTCTGCAGCAACTGCCAACGCCGGTACCACCAGCTTGGGTGACTTGCTGAAAGCCAAATTGTCTGGTGAAGAATAAGGTTGCAGACAATGACTAAGTCTGAATTAATGGTTCGTTTGGCAGAGGTTTTTGCCGAAAAAAACGGAAATCAATTGATGGCTAAAGACGTTGAGTATAGCGTGAAAGTTTTGGTGGATACCATGTCCCGTTCGCTGGCTCGCGGCCAACGCATTGAAATCCGTGGTTTCGGCAGCTTTGACTTGAACCACCGTCCAGCCCGAGTGGGTCGCAACCCGAAAACCGGCGAGCGTGTGGAAGTGCCTGAAAAGCATGTTCCGCATTTCAAGCCGGGTAAAGAGTTGCGCGAACGTGTGGACTTGGCTCTGCAAGAGAACGCCAACTAAAAACCTGAGTAAACAAACGCCGCAGAAATGCGGCGTTTTTTCTTATAAATTCAAGCAATAAAGAAGTTTCATACGATAAATGCTTGGAGGCCGTCTGAAATCATTTATAATGGCTGCCATTCAGTCAGAATTAATAAATAATAAGGTTCGGTAATGAGTGATAGAGAAAATCTGTTTGTCCCGCCAAGTTTTGAAAACCACAGTCCGTTGACTTGGTATCAGGCCGCTGCCCAGCAGCCTAATTTTATCCGTGATGAGGCGCAAGCCGTTGCCATTGAGCATTTAGACCGTTTGTGGACTGAGCTGATGATGTTCAAACGCAAACGCAACCGTTTTTTGGGCCGTAGCCTGCGTTCGCCGCAAGTGCCGAAAGGCTTGTATTTTTATGGTGGCGTAGGGCGTGGTAAAAGTTTTCTGATGGATGCGTTTTTCGGCTGTCTGCCTTATAAACGCAAACGTCGTGTTCACTTTCATGCTTTTATGGCAGAAATCCATCAGCGCCTGAAAGGTTTAAAAAGCGAAGCCAATCCGTTGAAAGCCGTGGCTTCCGATATTTCTCAAGAAACGCGCGTTTTGTGTTTTGACGAATTTCACGTCAGCGACATTGCCGATGCCATGATTCTCGGCCGCTTGCTGGAAAATTTGTTAAACGAAGGCGTGGTGTTGGTGGCAACTTCCAACTACGCACCGTCTGAGCTGTATCCGCAAGGACAAAACCGCAGCAGCTTTTTGCCGACCATTGCCTTGATTGAATCGAATTTGACGGTATTGAACGTTGATGGTGGCGAAGATTACCGCTTGCGTACTTTGAAGCCCGCTGAAATTTTCTTTGTGCCGAGTAATGAAGAAAACGAAAACAAACTGGCTGAATTGTTTAAAGAAATGGCGCATACATCGGGATTGAATCCGGGTATCAGTATTATTCATGACCGTGAAATTCCACACAAAGCCAAATCTGACAAAGCAATCTGGTTTGATTTCCGCGCATTGTGCTTTGGCCCTCGTTCGCAAGCGGATTATCTGTATTTGGCCGAGAATTACGAAATCATGTTTGTTTCCGGCTTAGAGCGTTTGACACCGCTGGAAAAAGCGGAAGCGCGTCGTCTGACTTGGCTTATTGACGTATTGTATGATTTCCGAGTGAAGCTGTGCGCCACCAGTGCAGTTGATGTGAATGATATTTATGTTGAAGGTGATTTTGCCGCAGAATTTACCCGTACTGCCAGCCGTATGGTGGAAATGCAGTCTGAAGTGTATTTGGAGCAGCCACATTTGACGCTGGGTAAGAAAAAATAAACGTAATTTTTGGCCGGTTAATGCTGCTTTTTACCAAAAGCAAACGAAGTTTGGTAAAATAAAGCTTCACCGAATTTTGAAAAACCCTATTGCAAAATGCAATGAATATAAGGACATGACATGGCTATTGAACGTACCATCTCTATCGTAAAACCAGATGCCGTGGGTAAAAACGTTATCGGTAAAATTTATGACCGCTTTGAAAGTAACGGCTTGAAAATCGTTGCCGCAAAAATGAAACAGCTGAGCCAAGAAGAAGCCGAAGGTTTCTACGCCGTACACAAAGAGCGTCCTTTCTTTACCGATTTGGTCACATTCATGACCAGCGGTCCGGTGATGATTCAAGTGTTGGAAGGCGAAAATGCCGTGGCAAAAAACCGCGAGCTGATGGGGGCGACCAATCCTAAAGAAGCCGCTGCCGGTACCATCCGCGCCGACTTTGCCGAATCTATCGATGCCAATGCCGTACACGGTTCTGACAGCTTGGAAAATGCTGCCATCGAAATCGCTTACTTCTTTAAAGACAGCGAAATCTGCTCTCGTTAAAATTGACCCGGTGTCAATTTGTTTGAGGCCGTCTGAATAATTTTTCCGAATACAACTGTCTCGGGAAAATAATCAGACGGCTATAAGACTTTGTCGGGCATGTTTTCAGACGGCCATTTATTAAAATAGGCCGTCTGAAAATAAAAAGCTTGTAAATTAAAGCTGTATTTTGTATTTCATACAGTTTTAATTTAACAGCTTCTCATAGTTTATGAATACATGAAAACCAATCTATTGAATTTTGATTTACCGGGACTGACCGAACACTTTGCCGTAATGGGTGAAAAACCATTCCGCGCCAAACAGGTTATGCGTTGGATTCACCAATCGTGTGCCTCTGAATTTGACGAAATGACCGATTTGGCCAAATCTCTGCGCCAAAAATTAAACGAACAGGCCGCCATTGGCATTCCGCAATTGATGACCTCGCAGGAATCGGCTGACGGCACGCGTAAATGGTTGTTGGATGTCGGTACGGGTAACGGCGTGGAAACGGTGTTTATTCCCGAAGTAGGGCGCGGTACATTATGTATCTCCTCGCAAGTAGGCTGCGCATTGGAATGTACATTTTGTTCTACCGGCCGCCAAGGTTTTAACCGCAACTTAACCGCAGCTGAAATTATCGGTCAATTGTGGTGGGCAAACAAAGCCATGGGTGTGACGCCGAAAAATGAGCGGGTGATTTCCAACGTGGTGATGATGGGAATGGGGGAGCCGATGGCCAACTTTGATAACGTGGTCACTGCTTTGAGTATTATGCTTGATGATCACGGTTACGGTTTGAGCCGCCGCCGCGTAACAGTATCCACATCGGGTATGGTGCCGCAGATGGATCGATTGCGCGATGTCATGCCTGTGGCTTTGTCGGTCTCGTTGCATGCATCTAACGATGTCGTGCGTGATGAGATTGTGCCGTTAAATAAAAAATATCCGCTGAAAGAACTGATGGCGGCATGTCAGCGTTATCTGGTTAAGGCGCCACGTGACTTCATCACCTTCGAATACGTTATGCTCGACGGCATTAACGATAAGCCACAACACGCGCGTGAACTGATTGAATTGGTAAAAGATGTGCCGTGTAAATTCAATCTGATTCCGTTTAATCCGTTTCCAAATTCAGGCTACAATCGTTCTTCTAATGAAAATATTCGTGTGTTTCGTGATATTTTGCAGCAGGCCGGACACGTGGTGACGGTGCGTAAAACGCGTGGTGATGATATTGATGCGGCTTGCGGTCAGCTGGCGGGACAAGTGCAGGATAAAACCAAGCGTCAGCAGAAATGGCAGCAGATTTTGGTTGAGCAACAGGGTTAAGTCATGAAATTAAACATTTTATCGTCTTTGATCGTAATTTTCACATTAGCCGCGTGTGCCGGTTCGCCAGGGCCGAGTCCGCGTGAGAGAGCGCAACAGGTTTCCAACATCAAAACGCAATTGGCTCTGGAATATATGCGTGTTCAGGATTACCGCCAGGCAACGCAGGCGATTGAAGATGCGTTGGGTTCTAATGCCAAAAACGAAGTGGCTTGGTTGGTGCGTGCGCAGATTTACCAATATTTGAAGGTGCAGGACAAAGCGCAAGAAAGTTTTTTGAAAGCCTTATCGTTAAAGCCCGATAGTGCGGAAATCAACAACAACTACGGCTGGTTTGTTTGCAGCCATATGAATAATCCGGCCGAATCGATTCAATATTTCGATAAAGCGCTGTCCGATCCGACATACCCACCCCCCCGTATGTGGCGAATTTGAACAAAGGCATTTGCAGCGCAAAAATGGGCCAATTTTCATTGGCTGAAGCTTATTTAGAACGCGCTTTGGCGGCTGCTCCGCAGTTCCCGCCGGCATTCAAAGAATTGGCGCGCACCAAAATGTTGGCAGGTAATCTGAACGATGCCGATTATTACTTCCGCCAATACCAAAGCAAGGTTGACGTATTGCAGGCAGATGATTTGCTGTTGGGCTGGCGCTTGGCTAATGCGTTGGGCAACACACAAGCCGCTTACGAATATGAAGCGCAATTAAGAGCCAATTTCCCTTATTCCGAAGAACTACAGGCAGTGACGACAGGTCGATAATACATGGATAATCAGCAAAAACCAGTACACAACATCGAAGCGGCAAAAGCATTGGGTGACGAATTGCGCCAATTGCGCGAAAAGCAGGGCATAGACATCAGCGATATTGCAGGCCGTCTGAAATTATCAGCAGAGCAAATTCAAGATTTGGAAAAAGGTGATTATTCCAGCTTTTCGGGCTTGGTTTTTGCTACAGGTTTTCTGCGCTCATATGCGCGTTTGTTGAAAATGGATGAGCAGCAAATTTCAAGCCGTCTGAAAACTGTTGTGCCGCAGACCGCTGATCATGTTTATGCTGTCAATCGCGAAAAAGATGTGGGTTTCAATTACCAAAGTGTGGAAAAAAACGGTTTCCCAAAATGGATTTTGGGTGTGGCTGCTCTGGCTTTAATCACCGGTAGCATTTATCTATGGCAGAACAAGTCGAATTTAGAAAATAACCAACAACATACGCAAGACAGCAGCGCCGTCCAAAACAGCCTACAGGCACCGGCCTTAAAGGCCAGCAATGTTGAAGTGTCCAAAATGACCGAGCAGGGCACGCAAGTGATTGCGGCTGCTTCCTCCGCTTCAGATCCAGCCGCTTCCTCAGCCTCCGAGCCGAAAATTGAAGTTGCTGCCGATGAATTATGGGTGAAAGTGCAATACCGCAGTAATCTGATTATTCATGATAAAGACGGCAAAATGGTATTCAGCAACATCATTCCGGCCGGCAGCGAGCGCCGCTTCAAAGGCGGTGCGCCTTATGAAGTTTGGATTGGTATTGCGGCCGGTGCTGAAGCCAATTATGGCGGCACCAGCATTCGTCCGGTTGAATACCGTGCGCAGGGCAAACAGTCTGCTACCTTTATCGCAGGAAAAAAATAAACATGAACACACTCAAACGCCGCCAAACACATCAAGTACAAATCGATCACGTAACCGTGGGTTCCAGCGCACCGGTGGTGGTACAATCCATGACCAACACCGATACCGCTGATGCCGAAGGAACCGCTTTTCAAGTGAAAGAATTGAGCGATGCCGGCTCGGAAATGGTACGGATTACCGTCAACAGCCCCGAAGCGGCCTCCAAAGTAGCCGAAATCCGCCAACGCTTAGACGACATGGGCTGCAACACGCCGTTGGTCGGCGATTTTCACTTCAACGGCGAGCGACTGTTGGCGGAATATCCCGAGTGCGGCAAAGCTTTGGCCAAATATCGAATCAATCCGGGCAATGTCGGCAAAGGCGTAAAAGGCGATGAAAAATTTGCCTACATGATTCGTACTGCGGCTGAAAATAACAAAGCCGTGCGCATCGGTGTAAACTGGGGTTCTTTAGATCAAAGTTTGGCCAAGCGCATGATGGACGCCAACATGGCTTCGGCTACGCCGCGACCGCCGGAAGAAGTGATGAAAGAAGCCTTGATCGTTTCCGCTTTAAAGTCGGCTGAAAAAGCGGTGAGCTTGGACTTGCCGGAAGACAAGATTATTTTGTCGTGCAAAGTCAGTGCGGTGCAGGATTTGATTCAAGTGTACCGTGAGCTGGGTAGCCGCTGCCAATATCCGCTACATTTGGGTTTGACTGAAGCCGGTATGGGCAGCAAAGGTATTGTGGCCTCCGCCGCGGCATTGGCAGTATTGCTGCAAGAAGGCATTGGCGACACCATCCGCATTTCCTTGACGCCGGAGCCTGGTAGTTCGCGCACGCAGGAAGTGATTGTCGGCCAAGAAATTTTGCAAACCATGGGTTTGCGTTCGTTTACACCGATGGTAACGGCTTGTCCGGGTTGCGGTCGCACCACCAGCACCGTATTCCAAGAATTGGCGCAAAATGTGCAAAATTATTTGCGTCAAAAAATGAACATATGGCGCACAGTTTACCCGGGGGTGGAATCTTTAAACGTGGCTGTCATGGGTTGCGTGGTGAACGGCCCCGGTGAGAGCAAATTGGCCGACATCGGCATCAGCTTGCCGGGAACGGGTGAAACACCGGTTGCGCCGGTTTATGTCGATGGGGAACGCAAAGTGACCTTAAAAGGTGACAACATTGCGCGAGAATTCTTGCTGATTGTCGAAGAATACGTGAAAGAGAATTACCGTGAAGGCGGTGCAAAACGTGTTCAGCCTCGTGTAATTCCGATTAAAAATGTTTAATTAAAAAAGGCCGTCTGAAAATAGATAGTTCAGCCGGCCTTTGTTTTACAGCTTTTGGGTGCTTTCGAATTTCCGGCTATCGCCACTGATTGGGTCGATAAACTCAATGCTTTTGGCTAATAATTTTAACGGTTTTTCATAATCTTCATCGCCTGCTGCCAGCGGAACAGGGTAAAGCGCATCATTTAACAGCGGCATGCCTAAGCTCATCATATGCACCCGAAGCTGGTGCTTTTTGCCGGTAATCGGCTGTAAGCGGTAAAGGCTGGTATCGCCACGGTTTTCAATCAATTCGATGGTGGTAAACGCATTCGGCTCGCCATCGATTTCCTGCGTTAAATAAAATTTGTCTCCGCGCACCATCCGCGATTGTACCGAATAAGGATAAACCAAATCCGTGCGTGTGGAAGCAACCGCTTCATAAGTTTTGCGTACTGTTTTATCTTGGAACATGGTCTGATAATCGCGGCGGCTGGCCGGATTATGCGACAACAGCATCACGCCCGCCGTGTCTTTGTCCAGACGGTGAATCGGTGTGATATGTTCGACACTTAAGTGTTGCAAATCAGGGCGCAGACGTAAGCGGGTTAGCAAGGTTTCGCGCAAAAAACGGCCGCTGGGAATCACCGGCAGAAAATGCGGCTTGTCCACCACAATCAAATGCTCGTCGATATGCAGGATTTTTTCGTCAAACGGAATGCGCGGTTCGTCTTCGCGGCTGGTTTCGCGGTAATAATAAATCGTTTGCCCCGGCTGAAATAGCGTATCCGAATTCAAAGCCATGCCGTCTGAGCTGACCACGAATCCGCTGTTTAAGCGTTTGCGCCAATTGGTTTCATCGACAAACGGAAAACGGATGCATAAAAAGTGCAAAAGCGGCAAGCCGTAAAATGATTTATCGTGCTGCAAGACCAGATAGCTGGGTTTGATGCCGTCAAGCAGCGGTAGGGGATTAATGCGTGTGTTCATGCCGCATATTTTACCCGAAGCCTTATCGGTACTGAAATGATTTTCAGACGGCCTAAGGCCTCCAACATGCCGTCTGAAAACACAATCTGCTAAAAATAAGCTATAATTAGCGACTATTTGATTTAAGCATTCTGATTTGAAATGGCACAAAAAATCCAATCCGTAAAAGGCATGAACGACCTTTTACCTGTTGAACAAAAAGATTTCAAACTCACCGCCGCTTTTTGGCAGGCTCTTGAAGACATGGTCAGCCAATGGGCGCGCGCTTATGGCTATCAGCAAATCCGTACACCGATTGTGGAGCAAACCGGTTTGTTTGTCCGCTCCATCGGTGAAGAAACCGATGTAGTCGGCAAAGAAATGTACACCTTTTCCGATTCCAACGATTCACTGAGCTTGAGCTTGCGTCCTGAAGGCACGGCCTCATGCTTGCGCGCAGTGGTTGAGCATAATCTTTTATATAACAGCCCGCAGAAATTATGGTATATGGGGCCGATGTTCCGCCGCGAACGTCCGCAAAAAGGCCGTTACCGCCAGTTTCACCAAGTGGGTATTGAGGCTTTGGGTTTCGAAGGTCCTGATATTGATGCTGAAATCATTGCCATGTCGGCCGATTTATGGAAAAAACTGGGCATCAGCGATTATCTAATGCTGGAAATCAACAGCTTGGGTAATCGTGAAGAACGCGCCGCCCACCGTGCAGCATTGGTGGCTTATTTGACCGAATATGAAAACCAATTGGATGAAGACAGCAAACGCCGTCTGAAAACCAATCCGCTGCGCGTATTGGATACCAAAAATCCGGAATTACAGGAAATTTGCAATGCAGCGCCGCGCTTGTTTGATTATTTGGGTGAAGAATCGCGTACTCATTATAGCCGCTTCAAAGCCATGTTAGATAGATTGGATATTCAATACACCGAAAATCCGCGTTTGGTACGTGGCTTGGATTACTACAATCAAACCGTGTTCGAATGGACAACTGATAAACTCGGCGCGCAAGCCACCGTGTGCGGCGGCGGCCGTTATGATGGTCTGATTGAAGAATTGGGCGGTAAGCCGGCCGCTTCGATTGGTTTTGCCATGGGTATGGAGCGCTTGTTGTTATTGGTGCATGAATACGGTTCGCTGAAAGCCAACGCTGCGCCCGATGTGTATGCCATGCATCAAGGCGAAGGTGCTGCTTTGCAAGTGATGCAGTATGCGCAGGCATTGCGTGCCGAGGGATTCAATGTTTTGCAGCATTCGGGTTATCAAAGCCTGAAAGCGCAAATGAAAAAAGCCGATGGCAGCGGCGCACATTTTGCTCTGATTGTGGCGCAAGACGAATTGGCCGAAGGCAAAGTCACGCTGAAAGACATGCAGGGTGAAAAAGGCCAAATTACGGTGGCGGCAGCTGATTTAATCAACACTTTACAACAATGGAAGAACGCATAAATGGCAGCTCATTTGGAAGAACAACAAGAGTTAGACAATTTCAAATATTTTTGGAAAAGCACCGGCCGCTGGTTGTTTGCCTTGCTGATGCTGGCTGCATTAGGCTATTTGGGTTACACCATGTACCAAAGCCATTTGCTGAAAAAAGCCAAGAAGCAGCCGGTGCGTTGGCGAAATTGGTTGAAAAGGCACAAAACAAAGGCGATGCAACAGCCATTAATGCCGATTTGAAAAACCTTCAGCAGAATTTTGCTGACACCATTCCTGCTGCTCAGGCAACATTGATGGCAGCGGCGACCGAATTTGATGCCGGCCGTTACGATGTGGCTTCAGGCCATCTGAACTGGGTATTGAAAAACCAAAAAGAGCCGTTGGTTCAAGCCTTGGCGGCGCAGCGTTTGGCCGTGGTGAAATTGCAGCAGAAGAAATATGATGAAGCTTTGTCGGCGTTGGATACCAAAGTTGATGCCGATTACGAAGCTTTGCTGCTGGAAACCAAAGGCGATGTTTTCGCCGCGCAAAGAAAAGCCAAAGAAGCAGCTGCCAGCTATGAGCAGGCATTGGCTAAGTTACCCAAAGATTCAGTAGGACGCGAATTGGTTCAAATGAAATTGGATTCGCAAAAATAAGGCCGTCTGAAAATAGAGATGGTTTTAACAATCCTGCATGATGGTGCGAAGTTATTAGGCGCGGTTTATGCAGACTCAAGATACAAACAGCAGGCTTGTCGGAGATTGTCTCCGGCAAGCCGTTATGTGTTTTCAGACGGCCTGCAAATATAGGCCGTCTGAAAAAGGAAAGTAAAAAATGAAGCCAACAATTGCATTGGTGGGACGGCCAAATGTCGGCAAATCTACCTTATTCAACCGATTGACGCGTACCAAAGACGCGTTGGTACACGATTTGCCGGGTTTGACGCGCGACCGTCATTACGGTCACGGCAAAGTCGGTAGCAAACCTTATTTAGTCATTGACACCGGCGGTTTTGAGCCGGTGGTAGATAGTGGCATTTTGCACGAGATGGCGCGCCAAACCCTGCAAGCGGTTGACGAAGCAGATGCGGTGGTGTTTTTGGTTGATGCCCGCACAGGCTTAACACCGCAAGACAAAATTATTGCCGACCGCTTGCGTCAAAGCCCGCGTCCGGTTTATCTGGCCGTGAACAAAGGTGAGGGTGGCAATCAGGCGGTATTGTCCGCCGAGTTTTTCGAGTTGGCCTTGGGAGAGCCTTACGTAATTTCAGGTGCGCACGGCGATGGCGTGTATTACCTGATGGAAGAGATTTTGGCCGAATTCCCAGAGCCGGAAGAAGAGGAAGAAACCGCCAAGCATCCGGTTTTTGCCGTGATTGGCCGCCCGAATGTCGGCAAATCGACTTTGGTGAATGCTATTTTGGGCGAAGAGCGTGTGATTGCATTCGATATGGCCGGTACCACGCGTGACAGTATCCACATCGATTTTGAGCGAGAAGGGAAACCGTTTACCATCATCGATACTGCCGGCGTGCGCCGTCGCGGCAAAGTAGATGAAGCAGTAGAAAAGTTCTCGGTAATTAAAGCTATGCAGGCGATTGAAGCAGCCAACGTTGCAGTATTGGTATTGGATGCGCAGCAGGATATTGCCGACCAAGATGCTACGATTGCGGGTTTTGCTTTGGAAGCAGGCCGTGCGTTGGTGGTCGCGGTGAACAAATGGGATGGCCTCAGTGAAGAGCGTCGTGAGCAAGTGAAACGCGACATCAACCGCAAATTATATTTCTTGGATTTTGCCAAATTCCATTTTATTTCCGCTTTGAAAGAACGCGGCATTGACGGTTTGTTCGACAGCATTCAAGCAGCTTACAATGCGGCCATGATTAAAATGCCGACACCGAAAATCACTCGTGTGCTTCAGACGGCCATCGAGCGTCAGCAACCACCGCGTTCAGGTTTAACCCGTCCGAAAATGCGTTATGCCCACCAAGGGGTTTGAATCCGCCGGTGATTGTGGTGCACGGCAATTCGTTGCACGCGATTTCCGACAGCTACACGCGTTATCTGACGCAAACGTTCCGTAAGGCCTTTAATCTTCAAGGAACACCTTTGCGTATTCAATATAATGTATCGGAAAACCCTTACGAAGAAAAAGAAGACAAGCCGAAGAAAAAGCCATTACGCCGTGCAGCTTATAGCAACCGGATTGCTAAACGTGAAGAGCGTAAAGACGAAAAAGTATGCAATAGCGGGGGCAAAGCCAAGAAGCGCCAAGTCAGTGTTAAAAAACAGCACAGCAAATAAAGCCAAACCGGAAAACGATAGTAAAACTTCGTTTTCCGGTTTTTGATATGTGTGCGGCGGGGCGTCATGAAACATGCCGAATAAGAAATAAAATTGAAAAAGAAGAAGGAGATGAGTAAGTATCTAAACAAATCAGAGTCAAATAGCAGATAAATCAAATGGGATAGATGAATAAACCCTGTTAAAAAGTTTGCATATTCTTACCCAAAATTGTTGGTAAAAATATATATTCAACGCTACAATCACACCCATAAAGCTATCCACAGCTTTCCTTAAAATCATAATAACGGAGTTAAAGAATATGACAGCTAAAGGACAAATGTTACAAGATCCTTTTTTGAATGCGTTGCGTAAAGAGCACGTACCGGTTTCGATTTACTTGGTTAACGGCATTAAGCTGCAAGGCCAAGTCGAATCATTTGACCAATACGTTGTTCTGCTGCGTAATACTTCAGTGACCCAGATGGTTTACAAACATGCCATTTCAACCATCGTTCCGGCTCGTGCGGTAAGTTTGCAGCATGAAAACAAACCCGCTGCCCAAGCGGAAGCGGCAGCGCCGGTGCAAGTGGAAACACAGTCAGCAGAATAATGCAGGTCATTATTTTAATACCTTACCGATGCCGGTAAGGTATTTTTATTTTCAAACGGTCTGTAAGTCATACCAAGAGAATATCATGTCGATACAGAATATTCTTCCTTTCACGCATCAATTATTGACTCAGCATTTAAACGATGGCGACACGGCCTTAGACGGCACCGCCGGAAATGGCCACGATACGGTTTTTTTGGCCAAAGCCGTAGGTAATCGCGGCAAAGTTTGGGCGGTTGACGTGCAACGGCAAGCCATGGAGCAGACTAAAGCCAGATTAATGGCGGAAAATTTGTTGGGTCGCGCAGCTTTGGTTGAAGATAGTCATCAATATATCGAAAAGTATATCCGGCAGCGCTTGGATGCAGCAGTGTTCAATTTTGGTTGGTTGCCGGGCGGAGACAAAAACATCACCACATCAGCACACAGCAGCCTTGCGGCGCTCAATAGCACGTTATCGCTGCTAAATCCTAACGGTATTGTGGTAACAGTGTTATATCCCGGCCATGATTCGGGTCGTGTGGAAGCGGAGGCCGTCGAGGCATGGGCACAATCCCTGCCACAGCAAGAATTTGCCGTGTTGAAATACCATTTTATCAACCGCCAAAACCATCCCCCGTATGTTTTGGCGATACAAAAGTTACGTCAGAAATGAATGTTTAGGGTAGAATAGCGACATTCTCAAACCAACTATCATCACTATCATGCAATATTTAATTGTCAAACACAGTCACATGCTCTTTGTGGCGATTACGATTTTATTGTTTAATCTGCGTTTTTTCTTATTGTGGAAAAATCCGCAAAAGCCTTTACCCGGCATCTTGAAAGCCTTGCCACATTTAAACGACACCATGTTGTTGTTTACCGGTTTGTGGCTGATGAAGCTTACCCATTTCACACCGTTTAATGCACCTTGGTTGGCGGTAAAAATCTTTTTATTGCTGGTGTATATCGGTTTTGGCGTGGCGATGATGCGTTCCGCACCGCGCTCGAGCAAATTCTATGTAACCTATTTGAGTGCCATGGCGTGTGTGGCCACGATTGTATACATGGCTTTATCCAAACCTTATTTCTAAGGCCGTCTGAACAATGTCGAACCAAAAATCTGCCATTATTGCATTGGGCAGTAATCTACAAAATCCTGCCCGTCAAATTTGTGCTGCATTGGTGGCGATTGCCGCCCATCCGCAAATTGAGCTTGAACGAACTTCTTCATTCTACATCACCGAACCTGTCGGTTACGATGACCAACCGGATTTTGTGAATGCTGTGTGTGCGGTATCGACCGATTTGAGCGGTGTCGATTTACTGGCGGCGTTGAACCAAATCGAAGCGGATTTCGGCCGTGAACGCACATTCCGGAATGCGCCGCGCACCTTGGATTTAGACATCATCGACTATAATCATCAAAGCAGTGACAATCCACATTTAACTTTACCGCATCCACGAGCGCACGAGCGTAGTTTTGTGATGAAGCCATTGGCCGAAATTCTGCCGCATTTTGAATTGGGCCAATATGGTAATGCTGCCGATATCGCCGCGCAATTGGGCGATGACGGCATTCGGTTATTGAATGAAGAGGAACAATGAAATAGGCCGTCTGAAAAGACTCGATACTTTTTCAGACGGCATGTTTATACTGATACCATTGCAGGGTTTGATAAAATACGGCCTGACAATAAAAAGACAGATTAGGGAATCAACATGAATTATCGTTATATTGCGGTTGAAGGCGCCATCGGTAGCGGAAAATCAGAATTGAGCCGCCGCTTGGCTAGCCATTTCAATGCGCTGCATCTGACTGAAAATGCCGACCAAAATCCCTTTTTGGCGCAATTTTACGCCAATGCCAATAATCACGGTTTGGCGACCGAGCTGTTTTTCCTGATGCGCCGTGCTGAAAGTGTGGACGTGATTAACGCCGAAGAAGAAAAAGGCAGCGTGATTGTCGCCGATTTCCTGTTGGAAAAAGACCAGATTTTTGTGCCGGTGGTGTTGAACGATAAAGAGCAAACTCTGTTTTGGGAATTGAAACGCCGCGCCATGCCGCAATATCCTGTACCGGACTTGGTGATTTACCTGCAAACTGCCGCAGATACCAACCGCAAGCGCCTGCAAAAACGTGGCGATGGCGTGGTGAATCTGTTTCCGGCCGGCTATCTCAACCGCATTCATGAAGAATACAGCCGTTTTTTCCACCTTTATCAAAACGCCCCCTTACTGATTGTGAATGCCGATGAATTGGAAGTTAACGGTAATGACGAGCATTTCAACTTATTGCTGCGTGCCATGAGTGATTTGCAGGGTAGCCGCAATTATTTGAATTTGAGTGAAAAATAATCTAACACTACAGGCCGAAGGCCGTCTGAAATGGAATTTATCATGTCAACATACGAATTTACCCTTCCATCCAGCAGCGGCAAAGATTTCCACTCTGCCGAGCATCTCCCGCTGATTGTGTATTTTTACCCGAAAGACAGCACCCCCGGCTGCACCACCGAAGGCTTGGATTTCAATGCCCGCTTGGAGCAATTCAAAGCGTTGGGCTACACCGTAGTCGGGATTTCGCGTGACGGTGTGAAAGCGCACCAAAATTTCTGTGCCAAACAAGGCTTTCAATTTGAGCTCTTGAGCGACAAAGATGAAACCGTGTGCAAAATGTTTGATGTCATCAAGCTGAAAAAACTCTACGGCAAAGAATCTTTGGGGATCGAGCGCAGCACTTTTGTATTGGACGAAGCAGGCGGAATCACGCACGAATGGCGCAAGGTCAAAGTAGCCGGACATGCGCAGGAAGTATTGGAAACAGTTAGCAAGAAATAACCTCAAAAGTATCAGGCCGTCTGAAAACCAATTCAGACGGCCTCAGTCATAGAATCATCATGAATAACCTAATCGACAAGCTTTTGGAACACCTCTGGCTCAACCACCGTTTAAGCCCGAATACCCTGCAAAGCTACCATCGCGATTTGGAAAAAGTGGCGGCACGCTTGAACCATAAAAATCTCGACTGGTTGAATGTGAAGCGTGAAGAGTTGGCTGAGGCAGTATACGATGCGGCGGAGAAACCGAGCTCGCAAGCACGGGCATTGTCGGCGTGTAAAAGGTTGTATGCCTGGTTGGAAGAAACCGATCAGCGCCATGACAACCCCACCACTTTTTTAAAGACACCGAAGCAGGCGCAGAAATTACCGAAGCTGATTACAGAAAGCCAAATCGACCAGCTCTTGAAGGCGCCCGATACCGATACGCCGCACGGTTTGCGCGATAAAACTTTGCTGGAAGTAATGTACGCCACGGGTTTGCGCGTCACCGAAGCCGTGAAATTACAATTAAGCGATATTGATTTGAGCAAAGGTTGGATTCGCACCATTGGTAAGGGTAATAAGCAGCGCATCATCCCATTGGGGGAGGAGGCCGTGTATTGGATTGAACGCTATTTGCAGGAAGCGCGCCCGCTGCTGCTTAAAGAAAAAATGTGTGATGAATTATTTGTGAGTCAAAAGCGGGTCGGCATTTCACGCCAACTGGCGTGGTTGATTGTCAAAGAATATGCCGAAGTGGCGGGCATTACCGCTTTAAGCCCACACGGCTTGCGCCATGCTTTTGCCACGCATTTGGTGAATCACGGCGCAGATTTGCGGGTGGTGCAAACCTTGTTGGGGCATGCCGACATCAGTACCACACAGATTTACACCCATGTTGCCAACCAGCGATTAAAAAGCGTGGTCGAGCAACATCACCCGAGAAACTGATTTTCAGACGGCCTTTTATTTATGATGGGCCGTCTGAACATGAAGGAGAACATTATGAAAACCAGTGCACGCAACCAATTCGCCGGCATCGTCAAAAGTATTCAAACCAGCGGCATTCATGCTCAAGTGGTGCTGACCTTACCGAGTAATCATGAATTGGTTGCCACCATTACCAGCGAAAGTTGCGCGCAATTGGGTTTGAAAGAGGGCGACACAGCGATTGCTTTGATTAAATCCGCCAACATCATCATCGCCACCAATTTGGAACACGTCAAACTTTCCGCCCGCAACCAGCTTAAAGGCGTAATTAAACATGTCGAACGCGGTGCGGTCAATTCGATTGTGACCTTGGATTTGGGCAGCAATGTGCATATCCACGCAGGCGTTACTGTACAAAGTACGGAACAGCTTGACTTGCACCCGGGGCAATATGCGACGGCGGTGTTTAAAGCAGGCAGCGTGATTTTGGGTGTATTGGCTTAATCAATAGATAAAGAAAAGGCCGTCTGAAAGCAATATGATGTTTCAGAAGGATTTTTTTATAGCTAAATTATATAGTTATTTGTATTTTAGTAATTTTATCAAGATTTTATGTTTAGTAAAAAATATCAAACTATTTTGTGCAAATAAGCGATTGCAATGGGAAAGGTTTTTATTTATATTTACGTTTAAGAATAAAACTAAATCTCATTATTGAGATGGAATCAGGAGCACTCACATGTTTGTATGCATTTGTAACGCCATCACTGACCGCGACATTAAAGAATCAGTTGCCGCAGGTGCCGTGACCATGAGCGATTTGCAAGACCAATTGGGCGTAGCCACTTGTTGCGGGTCTTGCAGCGATTTGGCCGCGTCGTTTCTGAATACCGGTACCTCTGCCCAAACCACGGTAACGGCAGGAATTAACATTCAAGCTTAAGTTTGCCTAAATTGAGAGAATACTCAAGGCCGTCTGAAACTTCAGACGGCCTTTGCATTATGTCAGACATATGCCAAACGGGGTAGTTTAAGTTTACATGCTGCTCGGGAAATATCTGAAAATCATTAAAAATGAGTTGCTGATTTTTGAAAATTTGACTATTCTTGACACCTGCTTTACATTTTTATAGCACAACCGTCGGCATGTTACGCGGTTGGGTTGAGTTTGGGCGTAGAAAAGTAAAGCTTGAGTTGATCATGTCTTTGGCGGTTTCAAACCTATATAGTGCATGATGTTTAATTGTACAGATAAGAAAAACAGGTGTTATACATGAATTCTTCAGGAAATCAAAAGGCATCGCTATGGGTTGTCGGCCTGATGCTGTTTGCTTTGTTTTTTGGTGCCGGTAATTTGATTTTCCCTGCTTTTTTGGGACAACAGGCCGGTGAAAATTGGTTTTCGGCCATGCTCGGATTTTTGCTGACTGGTGCCGGTTTGCCGTTATTGGGTGTGATTGCGATTGGCTATTCCAACTCACGCGACGTGCAGGTATTGGCCTCGCGTGTGACGCCATTATACGGTATTTTGTTTGCTTCGGCGCTGTATTTGGCGATTGGTCCTTTGTTTGCCACACCGCGCACGGCAACAGTATCGTTTGAAATCGGTGTGGTGCCTTATATCAGCGAAGAAAACAAAACGCTGGGCTTGGCATTGTTCAGCTTGTTCTTTTTCGGTGTGGCTTATTGGCTATCGCTGTCACCGGGCAAACTGGTTGGCCGTATCGGTAAAATTTTGACCCCTGTGTTGTTGGTGACGATTGCCATTTTGATGGGCTATGCCGCGATGAACCCGATGGGCGCGTTGACTGCGCCGCAAGGTGATTTTGCCATTCGTCCGTTTGCCAAAGGTATTTTGGAAGGCTACGGCACCATGGATGCGTTGGCATCATTGGTATTCGCCATCATCGTGATTGACGCAGTACGTGCCGTGGGCGTAGATAACCGCGCAGAATTGTTGCGCACCACCACCATCGCAGGTATGGTCGCTGCCACTTGCTTGGCAGTGGTTTACCTGATGATTGGCTACATGGGCGCCACCAGCGTGGCCGGTTTGGGCATACAGGAAAATGGTGCGGTAGTATTGTCGAAAACAGCGCAATATTACTTTGGCAACGGCGGTAACATTTTGCTGAGCGTGATTGTATTCTTGGCATGTTTGAGTACCGCAATCGGCTTGATCGTGGCCAATGCAGAATTCTTCAACCGCTTGTGCCCGGGTATTTCTTACAAAACGTTTGTAACCATTTTCACTTTGGCATCGATGCTCTTTGCCAATAAAGGTTTGGTCGGTATCATCAGCTTCTCGATTCCGGTGTTGATGCTGCTTTACCCGTTGACCGTAGTGATTATTTTGCTGGCGTTCTTGCATAATCTGTTCGGCGGTGGCCGCATTGTGTACATCTGCACCATTTTCTTCACCTTGATTGTCGGTGTGTTAGATGCCTACAAAGCCGCATTCGGTTTCAGCGATGAAACAGCTGCTGCGATTAACAACGCGTTACCGCTGTACGACATCGGCTTGGGCTGGGTAATGCCTGCGGTGGTCGGTTTTATTTTGGGCTGTATCTTGAACGCAGTGTTTAAAAAGAAAGCTTAATCTGTTTGCTAAATAAGCCGAATAATGGCCGTCTGAAAAAAGATAAACGAAATCTTTTTCAGACGGCCTTCTGTTTTACAATAGCGATTCGCTTGTTTAACAGCATTTGATTTAGCATACTTGGATTGATTATGTCCGCCATTTTTACCATTATCGCACCGGTTTTTTTGATGATTGCCATCGGTTATGGCGTGATGCGGCAACAGATTTTCAGTCGTGAGCAGCTCGACGGCCTGGGTAAATTCGTTATCAAAATCGGTATGCCGATGATGGTGTTTAATGCTATTGCCACGCGGCCGATTGCCGATGTGTTCAAGCCTGAATATTTTTATGGCTATACGCTGGCTTCGGGTTTGCTGTTTTTTATCAGTTGGTATGCCACTAAAAAACGCGGCCTAGATCCGAAATTGGCCGCGTTAAACGGTTTGGCGGTAGGAATGTCGAATTCCGGTTTTGTCGGTTATCCATTGCTACTGATGGCGATTGGTCCGGCGGCGGGTGTGTATTTTGCCATGAACGTGCTGACGGAAAATCTGCTGCTTCTGCCGCTGATGTTTATTTTTCTGGATTTGGCCAAGGGCGGGCAGACCAATTATTGGGCATTGTTTACCCGAATTGGTAAAGGCTTGCTGACCAATCCGATTATCATCGCCATGCCCATCGGCTTGATTTTTGCTTTCGGTTGGCTGCCATTGCCGTCCTTCATGGACAAGCTTTCCGCTATGCTGGCAACGGCAACGTCACCGTTGGCCTTATTTATGATTGGCGGTAACCTTTACGGCATGAGTATCCGTGGCAATGTGAAAGACATGGCGTGGGTGACGTTCGGTAAATTGGTTTTGTGCCCACTGGTAGTGTTTGCCTGTTTGTGGCTGATGGGGGCGGATAAGGATATGCTGTTTGCCGGTGCACCGATGGCCAGCCTGTATGCGCTGTTTGGTGGTATTCATGGCTTTGCCAAGGAAACATTGGGGTGATGTTGATGGCGACTTTGTTGTCGATTATCCCGATTTCGCTGGTGTTGATGTGGCAGCATTGAATATCATCGTAAAACGAAGGAAACGATATAATGAGATTGACTTTGATGTTTCGTGAGTATTGCAGCCTGTGTCACAAAATGCGTGATCAATTGCAGCCGTTTCAACAGCAATTTGGTTTTGAATTGGATGTGGTTGATGTCGATGAAGATCCGATTTTAGAAGAACAATACAACGAATTGGTGCCGGTGTTACTGCATGGTGATCAGGAAATTTGCCATTGGTTTTTAGAAGAAGACAAATTGGCTGCCTATCTTCAAGCACAATCTTAATGAGACGATGCCGTCTGAAATTTCAGACGGCATGATAGAAATGGTAAAGGTGCAACCCACACTATGGATGCACCTTGATTTTAATTAACGACTTTGCGCTTGTGCAGGAGTCGTCGGTTTGTTACCAAAAGAGGCGCGTTTGGCAGCCTGGAAAATGGACTGACGTCGACGATGTTGCATAAAAATACTTCCTTTCACTTTGTTGCTTTGTGCAGATTATGTTTTTTTATCAAATCTGCGATATTTATTGTGAGATGTTATGTTGGCATAATAGGCGTTTTTCACAGAATTGAATACAGCGATTATGTAAAGTTGCTGTGTTTTTCTGTTAGTCTGTATCATAGCGTAAGATGATGACAAAATTTTGACGTGGTATAAATAGGCCGAGACCTTTGCAAAGCTCCCTAAAAAACCACAGCACAAAGAACAGCCGTCATTAGCTTCGCAAGTCCGCTGCGCGGGGGAAGCGCAGCGGACTTGCGAAGCTAATGACGGCTGTTTAGTTTTTTATTGGTGGTTCATGAGGTTTTGCAAAGTTCTCAGGCTGTTTGAAAAAGTTTTTGAACTTGCAAGTATGGGGGACAGTTCATTTTCAGGCGGCCTGACGGATATGGAGCCAATCCAATTTAACGCTTATTTTTTCAATGCTTCATCACGCAATTCGCGGCGCAGAATTTTGCCGACATTGGATTTCGGCAATTCGTCACGGAATTCGATGTCTTTCGGTATTTTATAAGCAGTCAGCTCAGTGCGGCAAAAATTGATCAATTCTTCTTTGGTGAGCGAATCATCTTTTTTTACGACAAATACTTTTAAGGCTTCGCCGGTTTTTTCATTCGGCACACCGATACAGGCGACTTCTAAAACCTTATCGTGGTGGGCGACTACTTCTTCGATTTCGTTTGGATAAACATTGAAGCCGGAAACTACGATGAGGTCTTTTTTACGGTCAACCAGTTTGAACCAGCCTTTTTCATCCATCACGGCAATGTCGCCGGTTTCGATAAAGCCTTTGCTGTCGATGGCCTTGGCAGTATCTTCGGGACGGTTCCAATAGCCTTTCATCACTTGCGGGCCGCGTACCCACATTTCACCCGGTTGGCCTTGCGGCACAAGTTTGCCGTCGCCATCGCGCAACTCGACTTCAGTAGAAGGAACAGGTAAGCCTATGCCCCGCTGTATGCTTCGATATTCAACGGGTTGCAACATACCCCCGGGCTGCATTCGGTCAGGCCGTATGCTTCGACAATCGGTGTGCCGGTGATTTTTTTCCATTTCTCCGCCACGGCGCGTTGTGTGGCCATTCCGCCGCCTAAAGTCAGCTTCAGGTTGGAAAAGTCGATTTCGGCAAATTCCGGACGGTTTACCAAACCGTTGAACAGAGTATTCACACCAATAAACACGCTGATGCGGTCTTTTTTCATGTCGCTGATAAAGCTCTTCATATCGCGGGGGTTGGTAATCAAAATAATTTTGGAACCGGCATTCGAGAAAATCATCAGGTTCACCGTGAGCGCAAAAATATGGTAAAGCGGTAGTGCCGCGATGACCACTTCTTCGCCTTCGCGCAGCAGATTTTTAATCCATTCCGAAGCCTGCATCATATTAGCGCAAATATTGCCATGGCTGAGCATAGCGCCTTTGGCCACGCCGGTGGTGCCGCCGGTGTATTGCAACAGGGCGGTATCATCGCGGTTTAAATCAACAGGGTGGAAGGTGTGTGCTGCACCTTGTTTTAAGGCCGTCTGAAAAGTGGTTGTATTGGCAATGAGGTATTCGGGTACGATTTTTTTTACTTTGCGCAAAACAAAGTTTATCAAACTGCCTTTAATGGCACCAAACATCTCACCGACAGAGGCGATAATCACGTTTTTGATGTCGGTGCGTGGCAATACCAATTCCAGGGTATTGGCAAAATTTTCCAACACAATAATGGTGGTTGCACCACTGTCTTTCAGCTGGTGTTCGAGTTCACGCGGGGTGTAGAGAGGGTTGGTGTTCACCACGACCAAACCGGCTTGCAAAATGCCGAACAGCGCCACCGGATATTGCAGCAGGTTGGGCATCATGATGGCCACGCGTCCGCCGCGTTGCAGCTTTAAAACATTTTGCAGATAGGAGGCAAATTCGGTGGCGAGCTTGGCGGTTTCGTTGTAGCTGAGCGATTTGCCCATGTTTTGAAATGCCGGTTTCTCGCCAAACTTGGCCACACTTTTTTGGAATACATCAATAATAGATTGGTAACGGGTGATGTCGATTTCATGCGCCACACCGGTTTCATAACTTTGCAACCAAGGTTTTTCCATGGGTAATCAGTCTCTTGTGGTAATAATAAAATGGAAGAAAACCATTGATATGGTTTAGACGAATCGATTATAGCAGCCTAAGCGGATTGAATACAGAAAGGCCGTCTGAAATATTCAGATGGCCTGAGATAACAACTATCCGTGCTGTGTTCTCAACCTGTTGTGTAAACAACGCAATTGTTTTTCACATATAGAATTTGCTGTAGCGTTCGGTTTGTTTTTTGAGCTTTTGTCCGATGTCTTTTTTTAAATTAAGCCAAACGTGTCATACCTCTTTGGCTCGTTTGAAACGGTTGTCGGTATTGTTGTGTGGTGAGGGCAGTTACGTGCTGCTTTAAGGATACTTAAATGGTTATTCTGCTGGCTTGGTATAGCCGGGCGGGTGAAGTAACGGTGATTTTATCCTGCGCGTAAGTGCCAAACGGCTTGATGTCGGTGCGGTGTCGGGTATTGTTGCGGGTGTTTATTGCAGTCTTGTCTTTCGGGCGCTGTAAACAACGCCGGCTTCTCTTACATTCATGCCGTCTGAAACAGTTTCAGACGGCCTAAGTAATTGTTGGAAAGCCATTTGAGGATTATCGAAATTTAACCGGAAAGCTGCTAAAATACCGTTTTCATCCCATCGGCTATCATATGACCAATCCGAAAATTCAAGCCAATACGCGCTATGCATTTGTGTGTATTGCGTTGATGATGCTGACTTTTTTGGTGTTTGTCTTGTTAATGGTTGCACCTTTGGGTTTGAGCATGAATCATCAAATTATTGCCATGCGCATTTCTTTGTATGCGCTGGTGCTGTTTGCTGTTTTGGGCGGTATTTTTTCCATCAGAGTGGCCATGCTGCGCAAAAACAGTACGAAAGTGATCAAATGAGCGAACCCCTAATCCCCGAAGAAATCCGTCTGCAAAACGGCCGCGCAGCCTTGACTTTGATTTACAATGGAGAGCACAAAAGCTTGCCGGCCGAGTATTTGCGCGCGTATTCGCCCAGCGCCGAAGTACGCGGCCATGCGCTCGGACAGGAAGTTTTGCAGACCGGCAAAGCCGATGTCACCATTATGGGCTTAGAGCCGGTCGGGCAGTATGCGCTGAAAATCACTTTTTCAGACGGCCACGACAGCGGCTTGTACGATTGGCCGTATTTACACAAATTGGCCTGCCAATATGACGAAATGTGGGCCGATTATTTGCGCCGCATTGAGTTGGCCGGTGCTTCACGCATTCGGACGGCTGAAGATTCGGCGGCGCCGGCTAAAACCGGTCATTCGTGCGGCGGCAGTTGCGGCTGCAGCCATTAAGATAGACACAACTATTCCATTTAAAGAAAGCAGATTATGAGCGACCACAAAACCCACTTTGGTTTTTCAACCGTCGATGAAGATGAAAAAGCCGGCAAGGTTGCCGAAGTGTTCCACTCGGTAGCGAAAAACTACGACATCATGAATGACGTGATGTCGGGCGGTTTGCACCGTGTGTGGAAGCATTTCACCATCAGCACTGCGCGCCTGAAAAAAGGCGATAAAGTGTTGGACATCGCCGGCGGTACAGGCGATTTGTCGCGCGGCTGGGCAAAGCGAGTGGGCAAAGAAGGTGAAGTATGGCTGACTGACATCAATTCATCGATGCTCACCGTTGGTCGCGACCGCCTGCTCAACGAAGGCTTGATTTTGCCGGTGTCGCTGGCCGATGCGGAAAAATTGCCGTTTCCGGATAACTATTTCAATCTGGTTTCGGTCGCTTTCGGTTTGCGCAACATGACGCACAAAGATGCGGCATTAAAAGAAATGTATCGGGTATTGAAACCGGGCGGCACACTATTGGTATTGGAATTTTCCAAGGTTTACAAGCCGTTATCAGGCGCATATGATCTGTATTCGTTCAAATTACTGCCGGTGATGGGCAAATTGATTGCCAAAGATGCCGACAGCTACCAATACTTGGCCGAATCCATCCGCATGCATCCCGATCAAGAAACGCTGAAGCAGATGATGCTCGAAGCCGGTTTCGACAGCGTGGATTACCACAACATGAGTGCGGGCATTGTGGCTTTGCATAAAGGTGTGAAATTTTAATTCTGAATGGTTGTGAACCAATCAATAAAGGCCGTCTGAAATTTCAGACGGCCTTTATTGATTTATTTATCTTCGCTTATTTTTTCGGCTCAACTGTAAAGAATAATTGTTCTACCGTTAAAGCATTGCCATCAGCATCGGTTAATGCGGCCTCGGCAGCAGAAAATTTAATCACGGCTAAATTCAAGCTGCCATCATCGGTGAGGGTAGTATTGATGATTTGACCGGCTTCTTCTTCACCAACCTTCACCGCAATACCTGCTGCTTCCAATGAGCTGCCGCGCAATACGGCCAAACCGCGTTTTACTTGGCCGCGATATTGGGCGCGGGCGATGATTTCTTGGCCCGGATAGCACCCTTTGCGAAAGTGAACGCCACCGATAATGTGTTGGTTGAGCATTTGCGCCACGGCGGTTTCTTTGGTGGCGAGGGAAATCCAAGCGTAACCGCTGCAAATTTCGTGCAGGTTCCAAGCATTTTCTGCGGCTGCGTCGTACGGCGGTAATTGTTCTGACAAGCCGACTTTGAAACGGCCTGTGTGCGGCAGGTTGATGCACCAAACATTATTTTGATTTTCTGCGGCAAACGCCAAGTTCGGTTCAACGGCGGTTGTGGCTTTGGCATCGTCAGCCAATTCGCCGGCCACAGCAAAATCAGCCAGCGGTTCAAACACTACTTTGGCACGAAGCACATACATACGCAATTTTTGAGGATGGGTTCAACCAAATCCTGTGCCATCACCAGCAGCAAATCGTCGCCGCGGTTGAGCACAACCATATTGGCGAGCACGCGGCCTTTGGCTGTGTTGTAGGTGGCGTAACAGGCTTGGCCGGTGGGGAGGTTTAGAATGTCGTTTGATAATTGATTGTGTAGAAAATCAGCGCGGTCGTCACCGCTGACACGGACTACGCCGAAGAAAGGCAGACAAGTTTGCATGGTGGGGATTCCTTGGTAACAGTCACAAATAAGGTTCGCAATGGCAATGATATGGGGGCGTTATCACTAAAATAAAGACGGCAAAATAAAGATCGCCTGTCTTAGGCCGTCTGAATATCTAAAATATACAATGTCATTTTCAGATGGCCTTGAATCATTCATTTTATTTGAACAGCTGATACCTTGATTTCGACTTTCCATTCCGGTTTGGCCAGTTTGGCTTCTATACAGGCGCGGGCAGGAGAATGCTGCGGGTCGACCCATTCATCCCAAGCTTCGTTCATCACGGCGTAATCGGCCATGTCATTCAGATAAATGGTGGCTTCGACAATATGTTTCTTGTTTGAACCACATTGTTGCAGCCATGAATCAATTTGTGCCAACACGTCGGCAGTCTGTATTTTCGCATCGGCTTGTTCCGTGTTTTCAGGAACCATGCCGGATAGGAACACGAAGCCGTTGGCAACGGTGGCTTCGGATAGGCGCGCGTGTTGGCCGAAATATTCAACGCTCATGTCGGAACTCCTGATTTTAAAAATGATATATGGTATAGTAAACCATGTTTCACCGAAAGCAAGCGCAAGACTGGCACTTTTTTAAAATTTGAACCACTATAATATCAACACCTGCATAATTCAAATTTCAGGGACAAAGATGAACGACATTATTCCTCCCCAAACACCGGTTAACGATAACCGCCGAACTTATATGATGGTGATTTACGGCCTGTATGCGTTGACTGTTTTCACCGCATTTTCATGTATTATCGGTGTGATTCTGGCCTATGTGAAACATGACGACATGTGCGGCACGATTTACGAGCATCACATCAGCTACCTGATTAAAACATTTTGGGTCAGCGTTATCGGTTATTTTATCGGCGCGGTCACGATGTTTATCGGTATCGGTTTGGTGCTCTTGTTTATCGTGAGCTTGTGGTTTATTTACCGCGTAGTTGCCGGTTTTGTTAAACTGTACGACGGTAAACCGGTCTCGCCTGACGGCTGGCTGTAAATCTAATTTCACCCGCTTATTTTTCAGACGGCCTTTATGCGATTAAAGGCCGTCTGAAGTTTGTTTTAGCCCTTTGAATGAGAAAGAAAATATGCATTATCTTGTTGCCAGTATTTTGTGCAGCGTGTTGGTGTCGGTGTTGCTGAAGGTCGCGCGCAAACAGAAAATTAAAATCGAGCAAGCGGTGGCGGTGAATTATATTGTGGCGATTACGCTGACGATGGTGGTACTGAAACCGGATTTGAGCAATCCGGTAGGCTTTTTGCCGACATGGTGGTTGTTTGCCGCGCTAGGCGTGCTGTTGCCGAGTGTGTTTGTGATTATGGGCAAGGCGGTGGAAAGCGTTGGCATTGTGAAATCCGATGCAGCGCAGCGGTTGTCGCTGTTTTTGCCGATTGTCGCTTCGTTTGCCATTTTCGGCGAACAACTAACCGAGGGCCGTCTGATTGGTATTGCGTTGGCGTTCGTGGCGTTGTTTTGTCTGCTGTGGAAAGCCGACGGCAGCAAAAAATCAGGCGGCATTACCACGCAAATCGCTTTGCTGATGGGCGTTTGGGCGGGTTATGGCGTGATTGATGTTTTATTCAAACAAGTTGCCAAAAGCGGCACGGCCTTTGCCGGCAATTTATTGGTGGCATTTTGCTTGGCGGCGATTGTGATGTTTTCTTATCTGTTTTCCAAAGGAACGAAATGGACCAAAGAAGGCATCATCGGCGGCGTGTTGCTCGGCGGCTTGAACTTCTTAAATATTGTCACCTACATCAGTGCGCACCAAGCCATAAGCGATAACCCGACGCTGGTTTTTGCCGGCATGAACATGGGTGTGATTGTGTTGGGTACATTGGTCGGCGCGTGGATATTCAAAGAGAAAATCAGCAGTATCAACGCGGCCGGCATCAGCGTTGCATTGGTGGCCATTGGGTGTTTGTTTTATTGGGAACAGATTCGCCGCTTTGTCGGTATGTAGATTGAGAAATGAATTGGAATTGCTTTTAGTCATCAGAGGCCGTCTGAAACATTCAGACGGTCTCTGACTTTATGTTAGGAATTTGTTTGTTTATGTTTATTCATGTATGATTGTCAACATTAATGTTGACGATAGCCGGTGCTTTCGCCCGGTTTTTTTGCGTTTGTCGCATTTGTTCTGTTAACAGGCATGTAAAACTGCACTAGGAAATCAGGGAATGGGCATCTAAAAGTGCACCACCCTGATTGTTGATAAACTCTCCGTTTTTGCGGAGTTTTCCTAGAAATGATTAATATGGAAACTATTACCAAAGCACGCCGCCTATTTAATCAAGGTATGTCCATCAGACAAATCGCCAAACAGCTCAACATTAACCGTAGAACCGTTAATAAATATATCCATGCCCAAACGCTTCAACCGACCAAATACCGACGAAGCAAACAACACTATCCCGCATTAGATGAATTCATCAGTATTCTGCAACAATATTTAACGCAACAACCGACCTTACCATCCCGGCAAAGAATGTCTGCTCAGCACTTTGAATACCTTCAATCACTAGGATTTACCGGTTCATACAGTGCAGTACGCCGTTTTGTAGCTAATTTCTACAAAAAGCAGATACCTAATGTCACAACAGATGCTTTCATCCATTAAGCTTTGAACCGGGTGAGGCTTATCAATTCGACCGGAGTACAGAAACCGTTAGACCGGCAGGTAAAATCTGCAAAGTTTAACCGGCACAATTCAGGCTCTGTCATAACAGAGCCTTCTTTTATGTTGTTATCCTAATCAAACTGCCGAAATGTTTATTGATGCGCACAACCGTGCATTTGCATTCTTCGGAGGTATTCCTCAACGAGGTATTTATGACAACCTCAAGACCGCTGTCAGCAAAGTACTCAAAGGTAAAGAGCGGATATTGACCGACAGTTTTTACTGTATGTGCGGCCATTTTTGTATTGAACCAACTGCCTGTACACCCGCAGCCGGCCGGGAGAAAAGTCAAGTAGAACGTCAAGTCAGTATTTATCGCAAGCGTTTCTTCCGGCCAATGTTATCTTTCTCCGATCCGGAAGAACTTAATCGTTATCTGCCCGAAAGATGCAACAGTGATATGGCAAAACGCAAACATCCTCATTTCAAATAGCAGACGGTTGCAGAAATCTTCTTGCAAGAGCAAGAGAGCTGTCTAAAAGAGCGTATCCGTCCACCTTATGCCTACTGCCGTATCGTACAAACTGCTGTGAACAGTTATTGTTTAGTGAACTTTGAAGGTAACCGTTATAGTGCACCTTGTCATTTAGTGAGACGGCAGATCAGCCTTCATATTTATTTGGATAAGGTACAAATAGTAGATGGGCAAGAAGTCGTTGCCGAGTATGTAAGACTATCGGGAAAAGGTCAGACTGCTTATCAGCCACAGCATTATTTGCCACTGCTTAAACGTAAGCCGGGCGCATTGAGAAATGGAGAACCATTCAAACAATGGATATTGCCGCCTGCCATAAAAGAACTGCAAAAGCACTTGATGAAACAAAATCGGGAGATAAAGCTATGGTAGAGATATTGTCACTCATTGCCGGACATGGAGAAGAAGTCGGTACAGCGGCTGCAGAGTTGGCTATGGAATGCGGTATGCCTACGGTAGCAGCAGTGCAGAACAATTAACCGGTTGAATGAACCGGTTATATCAAAATTCAACCTGCCTGATATTCCACTGAATATACCCGTTCAGACTGATCTGAACCGCTACAACAGTGTCTTGAAACACTATGGTCTAGAACATAGTAAGAATTAAGGATATGATGATGCAGAGAAATGAATATATTGCTGCATTAGAGCAATTAAAACTGAATGCTGTGGCAGAGCATTGGGATGAAATCGTTACCGACGGTATCCGTCGCAAACGCAGTACGGCAGATATTTTGGAGAGATTGATACAGACGGAGTTAACTCAAAGACATATTCGCAGTATTGAGTACAGGATAAAAGCAGCAAAATTTGCTCGACATAAGACTTTAGCGGACTTTGTCTTTGAACAATCAATGGCAGATGAAAGCCATATCCGCTTACTGATGCAGAACGATTATATCCGAAACAAACGCAACATTATTTTTATCGGAGGACCGGGGACTGGTAAAAATCATTTGGCCACAGCGACGGGCATTCATGCAGCTTCTGAAGGATTTAGGGTAAGGTACTTTAATGTATTGGATTTGGTTAACCATTTGGAGAAAGACCGAGATAGTTTGGAAGACAAAATGATAGGACAGTTGAGCCGATATGACCTTCTGATATTGGACGAGTTGGGCTATCTGCCATTTAGTCAAAAAGGCGGTGCATTGTTATTCAATCTGATTAGTCATTTACATGAAAAAGTCAGTTTGATGCTGACAACTAATTTGGTATTTGCCAAATGGGGACTTTATTTGGCGATGAAACAATGACACAGGCTCTTATAGATAGGTTACTGCATCGTTGTGAACTGATTGAAACGGGTAATGAGTCATTTAGATTTAAAAATCGTTGTTGATATTGATTTAAAAGTGGTGCACTTTTAGGTGCTCATTGTGGTGCACTTTTACGTGACTATTGACACATCAGGGCTTTGAACTGGGATTCGTCGTTACTGTAGCTGTCGAGGCGGCGGTAACCGGTTAAGCGCACGATTTGCTCGTTCACCAGTTTTTGCTCGTAATAGCCGTCGCCCAGGCGTTTCATCAAAACAGGATTATTTATTGGGATAGGCCGTCTGAAAAAAGATGATAGATTTTTTCAGACGGCCTTGTGGGACGCACAACACGTGCGTGCCTGATGGCACACACGCTACGCCCGAATAGGATATTGATGCTGGCTACGGCTTGCTACAGCTTACTATACTTGTCATATTTTTATGAAAATACTAACAATCAGAAAAATTAAAACAATCATAGCTGAAATAAAATTAACTCTTAATAATTTCAAATTTTTTTTATTTGAAATAGATTTTCTACCAAATAAAATTTTTAAAATTTTAAAATTCAAAGAACTGGAATAGACAAAAAAATCTATTAAATTAGAAATTTCTTTTTCCTCTTTGAATATCCTATATGAAACAAACAGATTTAAAATAGCCAAAACAATATAGATTACAAATAGAAAACCAAAAAAATAAGGAGATGAAATCATTTGTGGTCATCCTTTGATTCTGGCAAGTTAACAGTCCATTGATAGCCAACATTTGCACCTGCAAAAGCTCCTGCTCCTGTACCAACTTTACCGGTTACTATTAATGGCTGATTTCTCTCAAGATTTGCTCCAGCACATACTCCAACTACAACTGCGCCACCGCCGGAGCTACATACTTCTGAGAAGAAACCGTCTAGTCTAGATTTATTAGAAGCGGACACTCCTACAAATCCTTCTACTCCATATTCTGCAGTACCTGCAGCAGTTATTGTTACACTTTTATCTTGATTAATGGTAATACTAACATTAGCACCAAATCCCAAAGCAGCCGTTATTTCAGCAGTAATTGCAGCATTTGCTTTATACGCCTTTAACAACTCAAATAGTTTACTTTTCTCGGCAGCAGAACTATTTGCGTTAACAACAAATTGTTGAGCTTGTCGGTGCGCTATTTGTTGCAAACCACTTTGAGCATTTTGCGAAATTCCTAAATCTTGCATAGAGAAATTATTCTCTACCGCATTCCGTGCCCGCAGGCCGTCTGAAAACGCTTCCGCGCCGCCGCCCGAAGCCAGCCCCACCCCTGTGCCTGCCAGTTGCGCGATATTGCCTAAAACGGTTTTCTGCTCCGCACTCAGTTTCTCCGTGTCGCGGGTGCCGTACAGCCATTCCGACACATACGGTATCACCGCTTCCACCCCGCCCGAGCTTATCGCGGCGGTCAGGGCGTTGCCGTCCGATGCTTTCGCAGCGGCGGCGGCCAAAATACCGTGCGCCAACACGCGGGCGGTTTCTTTGTCGCCGCCCAATCTGCCGTTTTCGTCTACCAAGCCTTTGAAATACTGCCCTATGCATAAGCTCCGGCGGGGTTGAGTGCGGCGGCGCTTATGCCCAAACCGCTCTCGGTCGGTGCCGCCAATGCACCCGCCACGCTGCTGATACCCACGTTCAGGTATTGCAGCTTTTGCACTTTATCGTGGTAATCGGCTTCGCTGATTTTTCCGGCTTCTTTTTGTGCTTTCAGTCGGTCTATCTGTTGGTTGACCTCTGTTTTGGCCTCCTGCACGTTGCGGCCGAAATCCTGACTCACGTTTCTTTGCAAAGCAATCTCGCGCTGCACTTCGTCTTTATCAAACGCATTGTTCAGACGGCCTGAATCTGCTTCGGCGGTTTCGTTGCGGGTGTCGGTGTATACCGCTTTTGCCTGTGTGCTGTCGGTGTCGCTGCCGATGACGATGTTGCGCGTTCCGATGCCGCTGCGGGTGAGAAAATACCGTCTGAAAAAATCTTATTAGTTTTCAGACGACATCAGATTCAAATCCTTAGAACGCGTGCGTGCTAAAGGCACACACCCTATCTGTGAATTTTAGAGTTTATGCAAGCTACAGCTTGCTTAAGCACCAAAAAATATTTTTAAAACCATAGCTATAATTATTAAAATAATAGCAGGAGACCACGCCTTCAAATATTCTAAAAAATATTAGCTCTTAACTCTGAATTCACTTCTAAATAGCGGATTTCATTTAGAGAAACGTACCATTCTCCTTCATCTCCAATTACTCTTGAGTTTTCAATTCTGTTAGAAATATTGATTAATAATTTTAGAAAATTATCAGTTGGATTTTTTGTCCATAAAACTGAATCTTCATAGCCTAATATATTTTTAGGAAATTGATCATTATAAAAAAATTCAAAATCCCCATCTTCTTTATTTGTGCTTTAAATCCAAACTCATCGGTGAGAAGCTTGAAGACAGCATCAAAATTATCTAAAAGAGCAGGTTGTTTTTTAATAATATGTTTATCAGATATCATAACTAAATAACTCATTTTTTCTTATTTCCTTCATGATTATTTAATGTATTAACTCCAGATATAGTTCCTCCAATAGATGGCATCCTTCTATCAAATACCCCCTACCTGGTTTATAAATAATGGGAACTCCCTGCCCATGGGTTTGATTATATTTTCTAATATGTGCTTCCCACTGCTTGGGAGTAGTCAAATCAGCCCATACTCCCGTTCCTTTCCAGCTTAAATCGGGTTGAAGACCTGTAGATTTATTCGCACCCTTAAAATAAGAACTGGCAGAATTTGATAATTTTTTTGCTTTTCCTTTCTTCTCACCTAGAAGTTCACCTGTCTCACGGTGAATTTTTGTACCTGTTGTACTTGCTTTTGATGTTATGTTTTTACTATTTTTAGCTGCTTGATTAGCAGCTTTTGTAGCTTTCGCAACATCTTGTCCAATTGCAATAGATTGCTTAATCGAGTTTCCAGCACGTTTTGCTTTAATTGCCGCGGAAGCACCTGCTGGAAGAAACGGAACTGCTGTCGCTGCACCATCATAGATTAAGCCTACTGTATCTAAGGCTGCTGAACCATAATTACCCTGAGAAACATTATAAGTTAAAGACGCTGCTCCAATACCTAGATTAACAACATCCCATGCAGTCTCTAAAGCATTATTCTCCACCGCCGTCTGCGCAGCCGTTCCCGCTGCCACAACATCCGCTGCGGAATTGCCGGTTACACCAACCGCTATCCGCCCAAACTTAAAATATTCGACACAGCCTGTTTCTGCTCCGTCGTCAGTTTGCTGCCGTCTTTCTCGCCATATAGCCATTGGCTCACATACGGCGCGGCGGCTTCCGCTCCGCCCGCGCTTAGGGCGGCAGTCAGGGCGTTGTTGTCGCCCGCTGCGGCGGTGGCCGCGGCAATCACACCGTGGGCAACCACGCGTGCGCTTTCTTGGGCGGCGGTTAACCGGCCGTCTGAATTTTCGGCAGCCAATCCTTTAAAGTATTGGCCGATTTGGTAGGCGGCAGGGCTGGCTGTCGCTGCGGCGATACCCAATGCGCTGTCGGTCGGTGCGCTCAAACCTGTGGCCACGGCAGCTAGGGCTACGCCGCCTTTTTGCCAGTTGTCGGCCTTTTGATGGTGTTCATTGGCGGTTTGTACGGCTTCGCGGTAGGCGTTCAAATCGCCGTTTTGTAATGCTTGGGCAGCGTTGTCTTCCGCTGCGTTGGCGAGTGCTTTGTAGCCTTCGGCTTTGCGGTTGATTTCCGTTCTGGCTTCCTGCACATTGCGGCTGAAGTCCTGGCTCACATTCCGCTGCAAATCAATCTCATTCTGAACCCGTTCTTTATCAAACACATTTTTCAGACGGCCTGAATCCGCTTCGGCGGTTTCGCTGCGGGTGGCGGTATAGGCCGCTTTGGCCTGTGTGCCGTCGGTGTCGTTTGCAATCACGATGTTGCGCGTGCCGATGCCGCTCTTGGTAACGCCGCTTTGGCTGTCGCCGTCGTCACCGGCAAAGATGCCGCTTTGTTCGCTGATACTGCGGTGGTCGGCGTTGGTTTTGCTTTGGTTGTAGTCGGCAGTCGCGGATGCGCCGTAACCGACGGTTACCGAGCCGCTGAGGTTTTGCTGTTTGCTGCGGTAGACGGCGCTATCCTGTATGCTTTCGATGTTGAGGTTTCGGGTGCTGAGGGCAACGCCTTTGCCTTTTACCTGCGCGCCTTTGAGGGTGGTGCCGCCGCTGCTTTGGATCACGGTGCGGCCGGCTTCGACGGCGAGGAGGGTGTCGGCTTCAACGGTGCCGCCGTCGATGTTCACGTCTTGGCCGCGTAAGCGTACTTTACCGCCTTGAACCACACCGCTGTTTTGGATATCGGTGGCGGATAAGTTAAGCATATTGTTTCATCAATTTATAAATATCAATTTCCCATTGAGATGAAATGGCACTAGGCTTCCAACTTTCCAAAATAGTTTCATTATCATTAATAATATTATGGACATTACCTCCGTTTTTAGCATTAATTCCAATACATCCAACCTGTCTTTGGTATACCCAACCATAGATAAAGGGCGCAAGTTGTCAATATTGGGTATATTCGGATCTGCTCCTGCTTCCAGAAGGGCAATGGCCGCATCGGCGTTTTGCACCCGAAGCGCATAGTGCAGCGGTGTCATGCCGTAGCAGTCTTGGGCATTGACTGCTACGCCTTTGTCCAAGTAAAAGCGGATGGTTGATAAGGGGCATGCTTCTCCAAGATTAACTTTGTGCAAATAACTCCACCCTTCGAGAGGGTGGTTGCTAATGGATTAAACCGGCCTGTTTCCGCTAGTTCTTGTAAGAAGGCTATATCTCCTTGATCGCCGGCGAAGGTTACTAACATTCCTACATCATTTTTATATTTTTCTTTCATTTCTTCGTAAAATTCAATATCTTGATTTTTCATATTATTTCCTTGTTTTTAAAAATTTTTCCATATCTTTTAGCAAGTGTAGGTTGGGTCATGACCCAACAATTACCTAGAGATATAAGGTTTTGTTGGGTTTTCAACCCAACCTACGCTTGCTACTTTTTCAAAATACTGCCATAAAGTTCAGCACGTTTTTTCCAAATCGGCAGCCACTCTGCTACGCGTGTACGATAAGGTTCGTAAATCGGTACGCCGCGTTTAATGGGTAATTCATTACGAATAAAACGTTCAACATAATCAAAATCCAAAATAACAGCACGCGCAATGCAATTCCCTAAACTTTCGTAGCCAAAATCGGTACAGGGATTGGGAAATTCTGCCTCAATCGGATAGTTACTGAGGAATTCTTTTTCATCGGGACTGCTGAAATAACGGTTGACTAAATCCAAGCCCCTCTCAAAAAAGCACGGATATAGGCCTCTGCTTCAGGTCGGGTATGTACCAGTTCTCTATATATCATGACGTTATTGTGTGCATCTGGGCTAAGAATAAGCATTCGAGCCGTCCAATACTTACTGTAAAAAGCTTCTCCTTGAAATGACTCTTTAACAACTTGATTGACTGATTTGTTGTAAACAATAACGCTCGGTTCAGCAGACAAATGTAATACCCAAGACGGATCGATATGAATTTCTGAGTGTTTCAATTCTTTGTATTTGAATTTTGAACCGTGGTATGTCCAACCAACATGTTCTGAAGCTAGGTTCTCGCAAAATTCTTTCACATCTTTTTGATTCATAATAGATTTACTCATTTAAGGGCTCGATTTGATACATTTTAGTTGGAGTTAGACCTTTAGATAAACCAGCTTGTTCAGCTTTTTTTCCCATGCTGACTGCGTTCCCCTTGATAGCTTCCAAATAATTGATTGCTTGCGAACGCTGTAAAGCGCGGTCTTTTACTCCTGTTTTCATTTCCAAACCAGCGAAGCCTTTATCATCTAACTTGATAGTACTTACTTTTCTTCCTGTTGCAATATCGGTTACCGTGTAGCCTTGAGGAACAGGAATATTTTGATTTGGTTGCCCATTCAGTACTTGGTCGATAACGGAGCGTTGTGCTGCATTTGGGCTTTGAATACTAACATTGGTAGTTACTCTGACATTTTGGTTTTCAAAACTTTGGATTGTGGCTTTTATTGATTCCTCATGCAGATTTCTTGAATGTGTAACGATTTGACCTTTGGGGGTTGGGTCAGGATTTCTTACCGCAACCTGCTTCCCATCAGCATTCACTACATAGTAACTGTTTTGAGGTTGGCCATTGCCATCTATACGGCGGTAAACCGTATTGCCCGAACCGTCTTTGTAAGTAGTGGCAACACTTCTGCCTCCCTTCGGCCCGATAAAGGTTTTGCTGGCCTCATCATAAATGTAATTATCAGGCAGAACCGAAGATTGGCGTTTCTGTAATTGGATATAACGGTCTATGGATTTTTGTCCCGTCAGCTGGCTGAATTTACGGCCAACCAAGGTTTCTGCACTCCATAAGGTAATATCGGCGGCATCTTGCACCAAAGGCGGACGGTTCTTGATAGGAGTGCCTAAAGAATCAATGACCTGCCTACCCCAGTTAGAGCGGTAAGTACCAAATAATTGTTCCGCTCCGTGTTTGCTTTGGGCATAACCGCCGGCAGTACCTAAGGTAGCAATGCCCGCGCCGCCAAGGCAGCCGACACCTGTAGTACATAATGCAGCCCCTCCAACTGCCGAGCCAACTGCCACAGCGGCTCCGGCTCCCGTATTGACAATGCCTTTGCCTTTGGTAATCGCACGGTCATAGCTGCTGCGCAAATCATTTGCGCTGTTCCAAAAACCATATTCAAATAATCCTTTGCCGGATTTGAGCAATAAGTTTTTTTCTGCTTGGTATCTGTCTCCTGATTCTTGCAATTCGCTCAATTGGCGATAATAAGGATCGGTTGTCGGAACGCCTTCTGCGCAACGAACAAGAGCACATGCTGCCGCATTCAGACGGCGTTGTTCCTCGGTACTTTTCCCTTGCTTCAAACGATTGAGTACGAGGGTCTCACTCGGATGCAGCTGCCTGTTATTCCAATCCGCATTCGCTCCGTTACCGCACCGGCATTGCCGCCCAGCATATAGCCGACAGCTGCGCCGCCTACGGTATCCACAACGGCTTTGCCGGTCGGATTCAGGTTTTCCGCTGCTTGGTCGAGGTAGGGCGCGGCTGCGGATGCACCGCCCGCGCCCAGCGCGCCACCGATGCCGCCCGTTGTTAATCCGCCTACTGCTCCGTGCAGAATGCTGCGGCCGATGCCGCCTTCTTTCCAGGTTTCGTAGCGGCCTCGGTTGGTTTCAAGGTAGCCGTCTACCTGATTTAATGCCTGTTGCAGGTTTTCACGCTGTTGGGCATCTTGG
Organism: Neisseria weixii; assembly: GCF_002327085.1. GTDB lineage: Bacteria > Pseudomonadota > Gammaproteobacteria > Burkholderiales > Neisseriaceae > Neisseria > Neisseria weixii. The sequence goes on from NZ_CP023429.1 coordinate 1,002,893, forward strand.
GTTTGCGTCAGTTCGCTTTCGATGGCGGATTGGAGTATTTCCGCTCTTTGGAAGTCTTGGCTGTTGCCCAAGTAATCCGACAGTCGGGCAACGCCCTGCGCGGCGTTTTACCGAATTCTTGCGTTACTTTCCTTTGCAAATCAATCTCGCGCTGAACCTTCTCTTTATCAAACGCATTGTTCAGACCGTGTAGGTACGGTTAGCCGCTTCCAGCGGCGTAACCGTACGAAATCCTATGAAATAAACAAAGCCGTTTGAAAGGTTTTAAGAAAACGGATTTCAGACAGCCTTGTTATTTTTATTAAAGTTTGCCGACGTGCGTACGGTTACGCCGCATAGGGCGGCTAACCGTACCTACGCTTGCTAAGCTTAGATATCAAAAAATACTGATATTGATAAAAATATAAAAGATATAATCGCAAAAAATGTATTAAAAATAAACAGGTTGGTTATTGTTTTACTTTTTAGCATCTTTCTTTTAAAGAAAATTTGATACATTATCGGATAAATACTATTGCTTTTATACATAAAATCCCAAAATCCTGATATTTTATTTTCAGACTTCAATATTTTATAGCATAATATGAAATGAAAAATTACTTGAACAAAATAAATTATGAAAAATATCGAGAAAAAGCTTAAATTTTCATTTGTTTTCATGTCCTTGTTTTGTAGGATTCTTTAACTTCCAAGTTGATTGGTAGCCGATATTTGCATTTGCTTCAACTGGTATTACTCCAAGGCCAACGCCTAGCTTTAGTGTATGCATAACTGGGGCACCTTTTTCCAAATTGGCTCCTATACAGCCACCACCAGCGGCTCCTAACTTACCATTTACACAAACTTCTGAATACCAACCGTCTTTCCGCGATTTATCGGATGTAGTTGCACCAATAAATCCTGATACACCCGCCCCAGCAGTACCTGCAATTGAAATAATCAGATCTCGATTTTCATTGATAGTTACATTAACATTTGCACCTACTCCAAGAGCTGCTGTAATTTCTGCTGAAATTGCCTTATTTGCACCATAAGACCTTAATAACTCGATTAACTTACTTTTCTCATCGGGAGAACTACGGGCGTTTACGACAAATTGTTGAACTTGTTGGTGTGCCATTTGTTGAAGATTGTTTTGCGCATTTTGAGAAATTCCAAAATCACTCAATGAGAAATTATTCTCCACCGCCGTCTGCGCAGCCTGCCCGCCGGCTACCCAGTCCGATCCCGAGCCACCTGCAGCCGCACTTACCGCCACTCCGCCCAGGCTCAGAATGCCCGACACAGTTTCTTTCTGCTCCGCGGTCAGCTTACTGCCGTCTTTCTCGCCATACAGCCATTGGCTTACATACGGCGCGGCGGCTTCTGCGCCTCCTGCGCTAATTGCGGCGGTGAGGGCGTTGTGGTCTCCGGCTGCTGAGGTGGCCGCGGCGATGACGCCGTGGGCCACTGCGCGGGCGGTTTCTTGTGCGGCGGTTAATTGGCCGTCTGAATTTTGAGCGGCTACGCCTTTAAAGTATTGGCCGATTTGGTAGCGGCCGCAGGGCTGGCTGTCGCTGCGGCGATACCCAATGCGCTGTCGGTCGGTGCGCTCAAACCTGTGGCCACGGCAGCTAGGGCTACGCCGCCTTTTTGCCAGTTGTCGGCCTTTTGATGGTGTTCATTGGCGGTTTGTACGGCTTCGCGGTAGGCGTTCAAATCGCCGTTTTGTAATGCTTGGGCAGCGTTGTCTTCCGCTGCGTTGGCGAGTGCTTTGTAGCCTTCGGCTTTGCGGTTGATTTCCGTTCTGGCTTCCTGCACATTGCGGCTGAAGTCCTGGCTCACATTCCGCTGCAAATCAATCTCATTCTGAACCCGTTCTTTATCAAACACATTTTTCAGACGGCCTGAATCCGCTTCGGCGGTTTCGCTGCGGGTGGCGGTATAGGCCGCTTTGGCCTGTGTGCCGTCGGTGTCGTTTGCAATCACGATGTTGCGGGTGCCGATGCCGCTCTTGGTAACGCCGCTTTGGCTGTCGCCGTCGGAGCCGTAGCCGATGCTGCTGCCGACACCGTTTTTACCGGCGACGGTTTGGATGTGGCTGCCGGCAGCAGGTGCGGTTTGACCGAGGCTTTGGCCGCTGATGCTGCCCGATACGCCGATGCCGAAGCCGTCGCCTTCATAGCGGCTGTGGTTTTGAATGTCGCTGTGGCTGAGGGTGGCCGTCTGAAAGCGGTTTTGGCCATCCGTTTCGGCTTTGGCCGATGAGGTAATGATACCGCCTTTCAGGTCGGTGTGGTTGCCGACATTCACTTGGAAGCCGCCGTCGCCGGCGAAGATGCCGGATTGTTCGCTGGTGCTGCGGTGGTCGGTATTGGTTTTGCTTCGGTTGTAGTCGGCATTCGCGGATGCGCCGTAGCCGAGGGTTACCGAGCCGCTGAGGTTTTGCCGGCGGCTGCGGTAAACGGCGGTATCCTGTACGCTTTCGATGGTGAGGTTTCGGGTGCTGAGGGCAACGCCGCGGCCATAAACCTGTGCGCCTTTGAGGGTGGTGCCGCCGCTGCTGTGTAGGGTGGTGTGGCTGCCGGTGTCGCCGATATGGGTATGGCGGTGGGTCAGGCCGTCGCCGTTGCCGTAACCTTTGCCGTAGTTGCCGCCGCCGGTAAGGCCGAAGGCGAGGCCGTTTTGGCCGTAGCTGACGGCAACGCCGGCATTCCGGCCGCTGCTGCGGTTGTCGCTGCGTTCGCTGTGGTGTTGTTCGGCCGATTGGAGCACGATGTCTTGGGCGCGCAGCAGGGTACCTTCTTTACCCGCCGCATCCGAGCCGGTGATGTTCAGACGGCCTTCGTCGGCCACCAGGCTGACTTGGCCGCCGCCGATGACTTGGCTGCTTTGGGCGGTAAGGTGATGCCGGCTTCCATCAGTGCTTTGAACTGGGCTTCGTCGACTGCATCAGTTTATTTACAAGAACAACATTAAATTAAGATGGTGGGCAGCGAGTGCCCAACCTACGCTTGCTTTTTGAAGTATTGGCCGACTTGGTAGGCAGCAGCAGGGATGGCGGTGGTGGCGGCGATACCCAATGCGCTGTCGGCCAGTGCTCTCAAACCTGTGGCCACCGCAGCCAAGGCCACGCCGCCTTTTGCCAGTCGTCGGCTTTGTGATGGTGATAATTGGTGGTTTGTACGGCTGCATGATACACGCTTGCTAAACCTGCTTGTTTAAAGTTTTAAGGGCATAAAGATAACTCATTCTTCGCAATATCTAGAATTTTTAAAAATTCGTTTAACGAAAATTTCATATTGCTATCTTCATTATTTACATAAAAATCAGGATAAAAATGAATTTTCATGTCATCATTACCATTTTCTTTATCTATTCTGCATAATATCTGTCCTTGATATTCTATTTGTATCATTAGAGATTCACATTCATATTGGTCTATAAAAATTAATTTGAAATCTTCAATCATTTTATTAAATTCCTAATATTTGTACTTGGGTCAAGTAAATTTACACGACCATCTGGCCCAAAGGCTACTCCTCGTCCATTTGGTAATCTATAGGATACGCCGCCTCTTGAAAGCTGAGTCTTTATAGTTTTAGGATTGTTGATAACTTCCTTAATCCAATTGGAAACATATTGATTCTGCTGTTGAACATTACCTTTTAACGGTTCAAAAGTACCCCCTGGACGGCCAGCATGTTTTGCCCAAGCTCTAGCTGCTTGGCTGATACCTTGTTCATTAATTGGTTTATTAGCATCAATTAAAAGTTCATCTAGTGTTTTTTCAGAAACTTTTTTAGATGAATTTTGTTCTTTTGGGTTTGGTTCATCATCAGGTGGCATAGGTGCCCCCGCTGATGATTGCGAAACAGCGGCAGATTGTGCATTTGTTTTTTTGTCATTTGCATTATCTGTATTGCCCGAAGCCATATAACTGTCTTCAAACTCTCCGGACCAAACGTCTTTTAATACCAGTGAAGCATCACAATTACCCGTTATTGCACAAGCGGCAGCAACAACAAGCCCTGCTTCCGCAACGGGTAATGCATCTTTAGGGGTAAGCCGCTTGCCTCTTTGAATGATGCGGATAACCCGTCTTCCTTTGGATATGGCACTTACTCCATAATTATTCTCCACTGCCCCCTGTGCATTCAGGCTGCCTTGTGCTGCGTTTGTCGCGCTGTTTCCGACTGCCGCCCCCGTAGCCGTTCCCAACAGGTTTGTAATCGCCGTTACGGTTTCTTTCTGCTCCGCCGTCAGTTTGCTGCCGTCTTTTTCTCCGTAGAGATAGTTGCCGATTAATGGTGCGGCCGCTTCGGCACTGCCTGCACTAATCGCTCCTGCCAGGGCGTTGTTGCCTCCCGCCGCTGCCGTTGCCGCACCCAATACCGCATAGGCGAGGATGTGGGCGGTTTCCTGTTTAGCGGTAAGTTTGCCGTCTGAATTCTGTTTCGCCAGTCCTTTGAAGTATTGGCCGACTTGGTAGGCCGCCGCAGGGCTGGCTGTCGCTGCGGCGATACCCAATGCGCTGTCGGTCGGTGCGCTCAAACCTGTGGCCACGGCAGCTAGGGCTACGCCGCCTTTTTGCCAGTTGTCGGCCTTTTGATGGTGTTCATTGGCGGTTTGTACGGCTTCGCGGTAGGCATTCAAATCGCCGTTTTGTAATGCTTGGGCAGCGTTGTCTTCCGCTGCTTTGGCGAGTGCTTTGTAGCCTTCGGCTTTGCGGTTGATTTCCGTTCTGGCTTCCTGCACATTGCGGCTGAAATCCTGACTCACGCTTCTTTGCAAATCTATCTCGCGCTGTACCCTGTCTTTGTCGAACGCGTTGTTCAGACGGCCTGAATCCGCTTCGGCGGTTTCGCTGCGGGTGAGAAAATGCCATCTGAAAAAAGTCTTATCAGTTTTCAGACGGCATCAGATTCAAATCCTTAGAACGCGTGCGTGCTGAGGCACACACCCTACCTGTGGATTTTAGAGTTCATGCAGGCTACGGCTTGCTATAGCTTACTGAAAATGCGATCAATCAAATAAACTAATGACATAATAGCAATACCAATTAGAACACTTTCTAGAAAGATGACTATTAATTCTATAAATTTTAAATCTAAGTTTGATTTAAAAATAGTATTTAAAAAAGATAATAAGAACATAATTATTCCTAGTAGAATTCCCTTAGCTACTGCATTAACATATTTTTTTTGCGAAAAATCATATTGACTAAAGAAAAAACTTAAAATTACTTCTAATATCAGATTCATTTTTCTACTCCTTTATGATTTTTCTCTTCAATTCTTTTAAATGTTGTCGAATACAGTTTATTTAAAGTAAATTCATTTAAAAAGATTACCGAAGATGTTGGGTTGTTTTTTAGAAACGTTTTAATACTACTGCTATTTTTAACTACATCTAGCATCCCCATTTGTTTTACTCCCGCCAAACTACCGGCCATATAATTGCCTGTACCAGCTGTTACAGCAGAAACGCCACCTGCTATTGCTGCTCTTTGGTAATTTAATGATGAACCACAATTTGTATCTTGATTAAATTTGCACGAAAGAAACTGCATTCCTAAGTCCACACTTCCTCCAACTACAGCTCCTTTCCCAGCAGCTGTAAGAATTGCTTTCTTACCAACCTCGTTCAACACAAGAGCCTCCCCCGTTCCGGAAAGAGGAATGAGGGCTGAGCCACCTAGGCCTAAAACATAAGGTAATCCATTAACGACGATAACGGAATTTTCAAATTTTCTTAATTCTGAAATCATTTTCATTGCATTTTTATGAGATTCATTCTTGGAATAATATGCAGCAGAGCTAGGGGAAATTATTTGCAATAAATCATTATTCTCCACCGCCGTCTGTGCAGCCGTTTCCGCTGCCACAACATCCGTAGCCAAGCCGTTTACCGCACCAACCGCAGTCCCACCCAAACTCAGGATACTCGAAACCGTCTGCTTCTGTTCAGCGGTTAATTTACTGCCGTCTCTCTCGCCATACAGCCATTGGCTTACATACGGTGCTGCGGCTTCCGCACCTCCGGCAGCAATCGCCCCCGTCAAAGCATTGTTTCCGCCAGCTGCCGATACAGCTGCCCCCAATACCGCATGGGCGACAATATGTGCAGCCGAACCTTCTTTTTGATTCTGTTTGAAATACAGACCGATTTCATACGAAACCGCAGGGCTGGCGGTAGCGGCAGTTATGCCTAATACGCTGTTGGTAGGTGCGCTCAAACCCGCCGCCAACGCATTCAGTAGAACTTTACCGCGTTGCCAGTCGTTCAGTTTTTCATCATATTCCGATTGACTGATTTGACGGGTAGCCAATTGATGCTTCAAATCATCCAAATGGCGGTTGATTTCCGTTCTGGCTTCCTGCACATTTCTGCTGAAATCCTGACTCACGTTCCGCTGCAAATCAATCTCGCGCTGCACTTCGTCTTTATCAAACGCATTTTTCAGACGGCCTGAATCCGCTTCAGCGGTTTCGCTGCGGGTGGCGGTATAGGCCGCTTTGGCCTGTGTGCCGTCGGTGTCGTTTGCAATCACGATGTTGCGGGTGCCGATGCCGCTCTTGGTAACGCCGCTTTGGCTGTCGCCGTCGGAGCCGTAGCCGATGCTGCTGCCGACACCGTTTTTACCGGCGACGGTTTGGATGTGGCTGCCGGCAGCAGGTGCGGTTTGACCGAGGCTTTGGCCGCTGATGCTGCCCGATACGCCGATGCCGAAGCCGTCGCCTTCATAGCGGCTGTGGTTTTGAATGTCGCTGTGGCTGAGGGTGGCCGTCTGAAAGCGGTTTTGGCCGTTTTGTTCAGCGGCTTCGGATGAGGTGATGATACCGCCTTTCAGGTCGGTATGGTTTTTCACATTCACTTGGAAGCCGCCGTCTCCGGCGAAGAGGCCGGATTGTTCGGTAACGCTGAGGTGGTCGGCGTTGGTTTTGCTTCGGTTGTAACCGGCACTCGCGGATGCGCCGTAGCCGAGGGTTACCGAGCCGCTGAGGTTTTGCCGGCGGCTGCGGTAAACGGCGGTATCCTGTACGCTTTCGATGGTGAGGTTTCGGGTGCTGAGGGCAACGCCGCGGCCGTAAACCTGTGCGCCTTTGAGGGTGGTGCCGCCGCTGCTGTGTAGGGTGGTGTGGCTGCCGGTGTCGCCGATATGGGTATGGCGGTGGGTCAGGCCGTCGCCGTTGCCGTAACCTTTGCCGTAGTTGCCGCCGCCGGTAAGGCCGAAGGCGAGGCCGTTTTGGCCGTAGCTGACGGCAACGCCGGCATTCCGGCCGCTGCTGCGGTTGTCGCTGCGTTCGCTGTGGTGTTGTTCGGCCGATTGGAGCACGATGTCTTTGGCGCGCAATAAGGTGCCTTTTTTACCGGCCGCATCCGAGCCGGTGATGTTCAGACGGCCTTCGTCGGCGATCAGGCTGACTTGGCCGCCGCCGATGACTTGGCTGCCTTGGGCGGTGCTGCCTTCGGTATGGCTTTGGGCAGTGTTTTTTTGTCGGCCGTAGGTAAGGGATACGCTGGCGTTGGATGCGTTTGCCGCGGATTGCCAATCGCCGGCGGATAGGGCGGAAGCGGTGTCTGCCGGGCCTTTGAGGTTGTCGGGACTGCTTTCTCCGGCCAATAACCTGCGTGTCTGCCATGCGGCATTGGCCGCAGCCATGGCATTGACGCGGCCGTTTTTGCTTTTGCCGACGGTTTTGGCCGCGGCTGCCGCGTTTTGTGCGGCCTGAACCACAGGGATGTCAACCGCTGCGGTCAGGCCTTTTTGTTCGAGGGTGTGCCGGTAGTCGGCAGCGTAAGTATCCTGCGCCGCTTCAATGCCGATGTTGCGCGCACGGATCCATACGTCACCTTCGGGCGAGGAGGCGGCCGAGCCGGTTTGGCGGTAGTTTTGTGCGGCGGAAATGACGGTGTCGCCGGTTAAACTGCCGACGGTCGAACCGTGATTCACCAACGTTCGGCTGCCGCTGCCGGCGGCGTCTTTTTTGCTGCCGATCGTGAAACCGATGCCGCCCGAGCCCGTCAGGCCGGATTTTTTGGTTTGGTGGAATCCGGTGTCGTGATAGCTGCTTTGAGCGGCGGTAATGTTCACATCATTGCCTGCCGTCAATAGCGTGAGGCCGTCTGAAACTACGTCGCTGCCGCGGACGGTCAAATCGTTATCGGCCACAATCAGCACCTTGCCGCCGCTGATTTCGCTGCCGACGGCCTCGTTATGCCGGCGGCGGTATTGGTCGAGTGAAGTTTTTTTAGAAGCGATGCTGCGCGATTTGCTGTAAACCGATTCGTCCAAGTCCAGAGTTTGGCGGCCTTCGGTGATATGGACGTTGCGGCCGGAGAGGGTAACCCTGCCTTTATCGCTGGCAATGCTGCCTTGGCGGACGGTCAAACCGTCTTTGGCGGAAAGCAGGATATCGCCCGAGGTACTGATGCTTGTACCTGCTTCGGAGGTTTGGCTGATGTGGCGGTGGTTTTTATCGCTCAATCCGCCCCGTTTGCCGTGTGACTCGAGTTTGGCGGTACCCAAACCGATGCGGCCGTCTGAAACGATTTGGGTTTGACCCTTGGCTGCTTCGTTGCGCAGGTCGGCGGCGACAAAGTCGATGCTTTCGTTGGCTTTGAGGCTTAAGAGGCCGTCTGAAGCATTGTTGACATACAAACCGGCCACACGGTCTATTTGGGTTTGGCCGTTGCGTCCGTCGCCGTGGGTGGATGTCGTGGAGGCAACGCGGATGCGGCCGGCTTCGACGGCGAGGAGGGTGTCGGCTTCAACGGTGCCGCCGTCGATGTTTACGTCTTGGCCGCGCAATTGTACTTTACCGCCTTGAACCACACCGCTGTTTTGGATATCGGTGGCGGATAAGTCCACAATCTTGCGTCCGGCCAGAGTGCCGCTGTTGACGATGCTGCCCGCGCCGTCCACTGCCAGCTTGTCGGCACTGATTAAGCCGCCGTGGGCATTGATGTCGCCGGGTTTGACGGTGAGGTAGACTTTGGGTGCCAATACGTCAACCGTGCTGCCGTCGATTAAGGTCAGGGTTTGCGTTTCCAGCCAAACGATGTCGGCAGTAAGCCGCGCCACTTGTTCGGGCGAAAGGGCGATGCCCGGTGTGAGCTGCTGCTGGCGGGCGAAGGTGATGCCGGCTTCCATCAGGGCTTTGAACTGTTCTTCGTCGTTGGTATAACCGTCGAGGCGGCGGTAGCCGGTTAGGCGGGCGATTTGCTCGTTCACCAGTTTTTGTTCGTAATAGCCGTCGCCCAGGCGTTTGTGCATATGGCTCGGGTCGAGGTTGAGGGCGTTGAGCATATAGCCGCTGCCCAGCCATTGTTTGTCATTGGCAAAGGCCGGATCGGTTTCGACCAGATACGACGGGTTGGCCGGGTTGACGGCATACAGGCCGGAAGTCGGCAGCTTGGTGGCGGTGTTGAGGGTTTTAACGGGCGCAGGGGTGCTGCCGCCGTGGGTAACGGCGGTTGGGTTGAGGGCGGCGGCTATTGCCAGATTTTGAAGCTTGCCGAGTGAGGCATTTTCCTGATATTTAAGCGCCGGGCTGTCAAGTGAAACCCATTGAGATAAATATATAGACTCTGTGAGATAAATGGGATTCAGGTGGATGTCGGCGGATGCTGTGGGATAGAGAATTTGCAATAATGTTGCATATGGTGCAATAAAAATAGACGGGCAGATTTTGCCCGTTTTTTGTTTTTAGAGGCCTGCTTTGAGTGATTCGATGGCGATGTCGATGAGTTTTTTCTCGGCTCCGTTTTGCAGTTGACCGCTGCCGTTGATGGGGAGGTATGGTCTGGCCGGGATGGTGACTTTTCTTCCGCGTCCTGCTTGGCCGCCGAGGTGGTGGATTGCGGCGTATTTTTTGTTGCTGCCGATTTGGGCGAAGCCGTTTCCGGTTTTGGTGGAGATACTGGCGGCGAGTTGGCCGGTCAGTTGCAAGGTTTTGCCGCTGTCGGCGGCACGTTTGCTTTGTTTCCACTTTTCACTGCCCCAGCTTTCGTTTTCGAAGTTGTCTTCTGTAAGGGAGACCATTTCGGTGGCGATGGCACGCATCATGGGGCGGGTGTCGGTGGCGTTTTTGAGCAGCCGGTTGAGGCCGTGTTCCAGTTGGTCGGCATCTAAACTGATTTCAAGCATATTCGTTTTCCGTTACGTCGCAATTAAATAAATCGGCTAGGTTTTTCATCAGAATGAATGCCTGATGGCCATCTATTCTGATGGTAATGTCTCTATGTATAAGTAAGACGCTGTTTAAACCGACGGTGTGGTCAACTTTAATTTCACAAGCTTGGTCTTTATCCGATAAGTCAAGATGTACCATTTTTATCCTTTAAGTAAATTAAGTACCCAAGCCAGTTCCGCCGCTGACAATGCTGCTTTGAATTTGGCGTTGCCCATCATGGTTTTGAGTGCGATACGGGCGATGTCGGGATGGACGGCCTGTGCTTTCTGCACCGCCACCGAAGCCATGCGCGAGAGCATGGCTTGGCCTTGGTTGGCGTTGAAGCCTGCGCTGGGGGCGACGAATTTGCCGCCGATGCGGATGCCCGTGCGTTGGGCGTAGCGTTCTTCGCCTGTGTATTCGTTGGTGCCGATGTCGATGGTTTGGGTTTCCAGCATCGGGCTGGGTAACACTTTGGCTTCGCCTGCTGCACGCGATAATGGACGCACGCGGCAGCGGCAGCGGAAATCGAGCGGCGGATACAGGGTGTCCCAAACCGGGTCGCCGGCACGGTACACACGGCCGTGCAGCAGGCGGTGGCTGTCGCGGGTGCGGCTGTCGTTGATGGCCACATATTGCCAATACGGGTGTGTGCCTACCGAGTCCATCATCTCGGCATAGCGGCCTGCCATGTAGGCTGACTGCATGTTGGTGAGGTAGATGGTTTTCAGGCGGTGCGGCGTGCCGAGTGTGGCCGTCTGAATGCCGCCTGTGTCAGGATTGGTAACTTCTTGTCTGCCCCACCAGCCTTTTCCTTGCAAAACGGGCGTGAGCTGGCGGGTGAACTCTTCCAAGGTCTCGCCGTTTTCAGCCGCGTGAACTACCGCTTTATAGATGTCTTCGGCCACGTCCATACCCGCGGTTTTGGCCACGGTAAACGCGGTAGCGTGCGTGTCGTCCAGTATATCCTGCCAGTCCCACGAGACGTTCACGCCTTTTTGCTTCAGATATTCAACTGCCGCTTCGGGTGTCATGCCGAACACGGCTTTAATGTCTTCGGGATTCATACCAACTCTCCACGTGCTTCAATGCGTCCGACCAAGTCCGACAGAAAAATCACGCGAGCCAGCTCGTTCTGCAGGTCGGCATCGTCCATATTCGGAAAGGCTTCGGCCAAACGGTCAAGGATATTGTCTTCGGTTTCGCCCTTTTGAATTTCGGCGGCCAAAACAGCGGTTAAGGCTTGGCTTTGTGCGTTCAGACGGCCTGTATCGGGCGCGAGCGTGTCGATGATTAAGCCTGCATCGGTGTGGTTATGCTCGGCAAAGTCGGCCGACGGTTTTTTGCTGCGCGGAAACTCACTGCGTTCGTTTTCAGACGGCATGACCGGGCTTTCCGCCTGTTCGACAATATCGCCATCCTCCAAACCGTAGGTGCGTTTCCAGTATTGCGGCGTAAATTTCAGGCCCGAATCGGCCAAGGTTTTATCCCGTTCGGCACGTTCTTTGGTGCCGGCTTCTTCATTTTCAAACAACTCGAACTTGGGCGCAGGAACATCGCCGAAATTCAGTTCCACCACCCATGCAATCAGTTGATTAAACGTAGTTTCCACGATACGGCTGTCGCTGTCTCGGATGTCGGCGGCCACTTCCAAGCCCGCCGCCGCGCTGGCGTGGTTGGTGTCTTTGTCGGTGGTTTGGTCTTGGCCGAGCAGCGCGATGTTGATTTCGCTGCGGCAGTAGCGGATGAGCTTGTCGTAAGCATCGACCGATGAGGATTTACCGCTGGCTTCGTGGATTTCCACGCTGGAATCGTTGGGAATCGTACCAACCGAGTTTGCGATCAGGGCTTCCAGCGCGTCGAGCAGCTTTTCGGTATCGTCGGGGGTATTGCTGCGCGGCTCTTTGCCGATGAGCCACGGCGCACCATATTTTTCTGTGAACTGCACCCAGAATTTCAGGCCGCCGCGTTTGAAAGTTACCAGCCAGAACACCAAGCCCAAATCGCCCAAACCGTAGGGGTTGAGATAATCGGCTTCGTGGGTCGGACAGAGGAATTTATACGGCGGCAGCGGCTCTTGCTTGAGGCCGTTTTGCGTATAAACCAACTCGTTTTGTCCATCAAACCCGAACCATTCCTGCGGCTTGGCCACAATTTCAGATGGCAGCCACTGCGTATCCTGCTGCCAAATCAGCTCAATGGGTTGATAACCGAACAGCGGCGCGTTGAGAATGTCTTTAATCAGACGGTAAACATCGGTTTCGGCCAGCCAGTTCTCGACGAATTGACGCACGTTTTCCGGCACATCATCGCCCGTAAGCTGCCAATCCAGCCGCGCGACGGCGGCTTTTCGGCGGCGTACCAGACTGCCGACCAAAGGGTCGCGCAGTAGCTCACGGTACACGGAAATTTGCCTGCCCGCTTTGCGCAAAATCGGGTCGGGATTGGGCAGCCAACCGTTGAAGCCACCTAGAAACTGGCGTGATACGGCGATATGGCTGCTCAGGTCTTCGGGTTTGAAGGTTACGCCCTTGCCGTTCAGTTTGAGTTTGAAATGCGGTTTTGCCATGATGGTTTCTTTCAGACGGCCTATTTACACGGCTTGATTAATCTGCATTTATCCTGAGAAGAAGCAGGTATCGGTGCGGGAACAACAATGGCACGCTGCCTCTGTATCGGTTTGGGTGCGATGGGTTTGGCTGTCATCGGAGCCGTTACTGCCGGACGTACTGCAATCGGAGAAGTAATGACAGGGCGTGCAACAACAACCGCTGCCAAAGCAGGTGTCGTGATCGCAGCCAAAAGCAAAGCAGGCAATACCTTTTTCATTTCGATTTCCTTTTTTGGTTTAAAAATTGCGGGTTAAAAGACTGCGGCGTTTGATTTTCCGGCTGGCTACGCGCACCGGCCCTGCATTCAGTTCGCGGCTGGCGTAATGCGCCAATACCAAGGCAATCGCCGCGTCGCCGTGGCGTTTTCTGCCGTCCGTGCCTTTGGTGCGGGTATCGGGGATACGCGGTACGCCGCGAACCAGCTCGAAGGCACGCAAATCGGCAAGGATGTCTTCGTCGCGCGGCAAGCCGTCGAGCGTGCCGTCTTCCAGCGCGGCCTTGAACGGCGCGGTGTGGCTGCGGTACCAGTTTTCCGACAGCATCACGGCTTCCACCACTTCCGCGCCGAATGCGTCGCGCATGGCTTCGGCCAGCGATTGGCCGTTACCGCGTGCGTCCAAGGCCGCGCCGCGCAGGTTGGGCAGATTGGCCAACAAGTGCTGCATAATCTGTTCCTGCTGGGCAAACGGTATATTGCCGAGTTCCAAGATAAACGGCGGTTTCAAAATCAGGTCTTTGCTTTGCAACAGCGGCACGATCACGGTGCGGTCGCCGCTTCGGGCGAAGTCCTCGCCGACAAAGGAAACGAGGGTTTTATCCAAACCGTCGAGCAGCGGCTGCAGAGTTTCTTCAATCCAGTCGGCCACTTCACGGGCGCGGCGCGGTTCGGGTAACAGGCCGAAACCGTCGGTTTGGTCGTAACGGATAACCGGCGCGTATGGCGTCATGCGGCTTTCAATCAAAGCGCGGTTGAGCCATTTGCCGCCGCCGTTTTTCGGAATACAGTCCAGCTCTTCGCTGGCATCTTCACCATAAAAATCGCGGATTTCTTTACACCACGCGGCTTCGCCGTCGGATGTCCACTCTTTGCCCAAACGCAGGCAGATACGGCGGTACAGACCTTGTTCGACCGCTTCGTCAAACGTGATGCGGTGGACGGAATAAGGCTTTTTCCCTGCGCGAACGTCGTTAATCAACTCGTTAAATGGGTTGTCCACACCGTCATGCGTGGAAATGATGTGTACCTGACCGCCCCACATCAGCAAGGCCATCGCTGCTTTGAGCAATTCCCCAAGCTGCTCGTGGAAGGCGGCTTCGTCGATAATCACGCGGCCCTGTTTACCGCGTAGGTTACTCGGGCGGCTGGATAAGGCGGTAATGCGGAAGCCCGATGCGAAGCGGATAACGAAGGCCAACACGGATTGGCGGTCGTCGCCTTCGACAAACACTTCTTCGGTTTCTTCGATTTCTCCCGCCGCCAGTTGGTAGTGCTTCGCCCAGCCCGCGCAGTCGCGGATAAATTCCAAGGCCATGTCTTTGTTGTAGCCGATATACCATGCGTCCATGCCTTTGGCGGACGCGGCCAGCAATGCGGTATCCGCTGCTTCGCCCCAAGAAAGACCGATACGGCGCGATTTCTCGCACAGCTTCACGGGCGATTGGTCGGCGCACCATGCCTGCTGATACGGCAGCAAGACCGCAGGGGTGCGGTCTTCGCCAAGCATTCTGCTTGCCGTCCCTTTATTTGATAAAGGGACGGTTTGTTCGTTTTTGCTTCGCAGAAACTCGCTGCGTTCGTTTTCAGACGGCCTCATGATGCAATCCCCAAAATATGCTTGCGGATGGCCTCAACCGACTCTTCCGACAAGCCGCCTTTCTTGGCCTGTTTGGCCACGTCTTCGGCGGCGGCCTGTACTTTGGCCTTGACCTTGGCCTGATACTCTTTCAGACGGGTACTGGCGGAAATCAAGCCGCTGATTTTCTTTGCGCCTTCGGCCATCACGCCGAAACGGTCGAGTGCGCCCAATTCTTCAGACGGCATTTCGCCGATTTGCACCAATGCATCAAACAGTTCGGTTTGCAGCATGGCCATCAACGCTTCGCTGCGGGTGTCGCCTTCGTCTGCCGCGCCTTCGGCAATCAGCCGCGCCGCTTCGGTGCTGGCCTTGATACTGGCAAAACGCCGTTCGACTTTTTGGCCATAGCGGTGGACGGCGGAGCGGCTGACTTCGTAACCTTGTGCATTCAGCCATTCGGTCAGTTCGGTGTAGTTGGAAAAGCCGTTTTCCGCAAGGCGGCGTTCAAATGCGGCCAAGACCTTGGGGGTAAAGTAGCGATGGTGCTGCGTTTGGCCATATCAGTTCCATACCTTTTCAGGCCGTGCGATACCGGCACGGCAATCGACCGTGTATTCGGCAATATCTACGCCCAAGCTGGTCAAATCGGCAAACCACAGGCCGTGCGGTGTTTTGTTGAGCTCCACCAGCTTGCGGTCGGCCAGATAGTCGAGCTGCTGGCGCAATTCCAAGGCGGTGGTTTGCGGGTAAATCGCGTTCATGATGTCCAATAAAAACACTTCGCTGGTGGTGTGCGGGCGGGCTTTATTGAGCGTGTTGATGATATTCCAGCGCATACCTTCACGACGTTGCTTGGCCATCAATTCTTGGCTGATCATTTTTTCTGGCTCTCCATCTTATAAATCTCTGTGAGCTTATCGACCACGTTGTCGAGCTTGGCTTCCAATACCACCTGATTGCGGATGTAGTCTTCGCGCAAAACATAAGTCATTGGCAGGCCGGCTGAAAATTCGCCGAGCTGACGCTCCATGCTTTCAACTTTACTCTGTAGCTTTTCCTGTTGCTTTTGGCGTTCATCTTGTTGCGCCTGAAACTGCGCCAACAGCATTTTGCCGAAGCCCCAGCACACGCCGAGGAAGGAAAGTAGGAAGCCGACCAGTTGCCAAAATTCAATACTGATAAATGTTTTTTCCATATCTAACCCGGAAAGCCTTTCTCAAAATATTCTTGGCAGACTACACAGCGCGTACAGCCGATCACGGCATGGCGGCGGGCTTCGGGAATCGTCTCACCGCAGTCGTCGCAGTAATAATTGCTGACGGTAGCCGTATTTTTTTCTGCCTGACGGTATAGGGCTTCGGCCAGAAAGATTTCTTCGTTTTCCTGCGCTTTGTCGCAAATATCAGTCATTTTTCAGACGGCCTTTTTCATACCATGCCTGCCAGCCGGAAACCTGCGCTTCCAATTTTTGGCAGTATGCACCGTAAACTACGGCATGGCGCAACAGTTGTTCGGGGGAGCCGCCGCTCAGACGCTCTGGGCGTTCGTGAGTGAGCAGCAGCTCGGAAGAGACGGGCGGCAGCACAGGCTGCTCCACCACTTTAATCGGCGTAACCGAGGGCGCGGTTGTAGAGTTGCACGCTGTCAGCACCAAGGCCGTTAAAACGGCTGCCGTCTTTCTGTACGGTTTCATCAATCTGCTTCTCCAATTGCACCGCTTGGCGGTCGATTTGCTGATAGGCTGCCGCCAAATCGCGGCTCTGCGCTTGGGCAAAATCCATCCATTTCTGCTTCTCTTCATTGGCCGCTTTGAGCTTTTCGGTGTAAAGCTGCTCGGCGGCCAAGGCCGAAGCCTGATAGGTGGCGATGATTTCGGCTTTGTCGGCTTCAGCCTGCTTTTCCGCAACCTGATAGCCAAAGAAATACAGAGCCAATACCGCCGCCGTCAGCAGGATGGGGGAAATCAAGGTCTGCCACACAGGGCTAAGCGTTTTCCACATCGGTTTTTTCCTTATTGATTGCAGCCACTTGCGGAATGGCCGCAATGCCGCGTTTGATTAAGGCGTAGCCGCCGACCATCGCACCATAAGCCCACCACAGCCATTCGGGCGCATAGGGCGTTTGCGCAAATTTGACGGTCATTACCGCACCGGCCACGTTTGCCCACAGCTTGGTGTGGGAGATGTGGCCGGTAGCGGGGTTGGTAACCAAGCCGCCCAGCCATTTAAAAAACTTCATCATTTTTTCAGACGGCCTTTCTTTTTCTTGGCCGCGCGTTTGGCAGCGGCCACACCCGATTTGCCGTGTTTCAGGCTTGGATGTTGGCGGACTCGGCCAACCGAAGCGCGTGTGATTTTGATGTCAGACGGCCAAGTGTTTGCCATTGCTGCCATCGATAAGGCAAATAAGGTTTTCTTCATGGCTTAATCCTGATTGTCGGCGGCCGCATGAATCAGGTTTTGCGCCACTCGGCGCACCCAGCCTTTGCCGAAGCTGGTAAACGTGCCCAGCTTGGTATAAAACACCAAACGCTCGGCATTAAAGCGCAGCAGCAAGTCGTTTTCAGGTAGCTTGTTGATGGCAGCGAGCGACACCGCGCCAATCACGCCGTCGTCCGGCACGCCTGCCGCGCGTTGCAGCATACGCGCCGCATTGCCATAGCCATGGTTGATGCACGCGTCGAAAAACTGAAACGCCACTGCTTCGGGTATTTTGTCGGCGTGATAGCGCAGCCAAAACGCTTTGCGGTAAATCTCAACGGCCTGATCGCGGGTCATGGCACGCATAGAGCCGGTGTAGCCGTTGGCCTGAGCGGTGCGCTTGGTAACACCCCAGTTGGTTTCGCCGCCCGGATCGTCTTTGTGGTTGACGTATTTGCCTTCATGCGCCAATACGCGCTCGATGAATCTGCTGAATTTGTCGGACATGAAAAAATCCCTGTAACACGAAATTGGTTACAGGGATTTTAGGTAAGGCTGTCTGAAACGGCTTTTAATGCGGGTTAAAACTTGCTTTAGGTTTTAGGTTTCTTTTTATCCATAAGCTTCCGAAATTCTTCTTTACGGCTTTTAATCAAGTTTCCGGGTAAGAATACAGAATAAAAAATAGAAACACAGGCTAGAAACAAGTATCCTCGTTCAAGCCAAAAAATGACTTGTCCATTTTTATATTCTTCTTTATGAGCCAATAATATAACAAGAAAAACACAAACCAATACTGCCAAATAAGTGTAAAAAAGCATGGAATGCTTGATATATCTTTGCTCTTGCACATTCTCACGAATTTGAATTTGCCGCCAATTCGCGTCTTCATCGAACCTCATATCGCTAAACAGCGTCATGATCGCAATTAGAAAACCGGCCAAAATTGCAAATACATTGATAATTAAATCAACTGCTTTTTCGTTTCCATGAACAAAAGGCTGCCCTTTCCACGCTAAGAATGCCGATATACAGGCAATCAGTACAAAACGTAAAAAGGGTAGGTATTTTTTCATTGTTCGGTTAAGTTTCTACTTTGAAGCTCTAGAAAATATTCGCTGATTGCTGAGAATGCCGAGTTAGGGAGTAATGAGTTCGCTTCGTCGTATCGTTCTATTCTAACAGATTTAGACAATTTCACATCAGCCGGTTTAATAACTTCGCCTTGTTGAGTGGTAATAGAAAAGCCTTGATTAACCGTTTCGTCATCGATAATTTCCTCTGCCTGTTCCTGCATAAGTGATTGGGCTTCGATACTGGCTCTCGAATTACCATTTAACAAAACTTCCAAGTTAATATGAATTTCGGATTGAGCCTCTAGTTCTTCATCGCTCAATTCACCTATAAATACACTGCCGACTTTACTCAATGCTTTGGCAATAGTTGAACGGCTGTTTTGATACAGTCTGTCTCTGGACAATTGATATGCCGAAGCGTCTAAAAGAATACTTTTTACACCGTGTTGTTGTATCAATGTCAAAGTATCACAATTACCTACCGCTTTGAATTGAATATCAAAGTGAACGATACTAGCATTCTCTGCTCTCAATCTATTACTTAGAGAGCTTAAATAAGAAGCAACTGTTGATGCTTGTAAAAAACCATGCCCGCAAAAAATCACATGGTGTCTGAAGATATACAAAAAAGCTTCTTTGCGCAAAAAAGAATACCCATTCGGTGGTGCTTGGGTACCACCATGATCGTCTTGTTGCTCAGGCCTATTGCTCATGGTGCGGATGTGTTCATCTCTTGTTCCGCTGCCGATATGTATCAGTAAACCATCAATTGCATTATTTTCTATATCTTGGGGATTCAGATTTCTATGCATGATTTGTGTAAGCTGATTGTATTGTTCAATTTGTGTATCTTGAACAGTAGGCGCAGCTAACAAAATTGTTTTTAAAGCTGTCTCCAAATCGAATAAGTCGTGGTCTTGATGTGCACGTAAATAGTGAATGGTTTTAGTGGTTCTTTTGGCCATTTATAAATTCCTCATTTCTTTTTCGATTTTTACTCATATTGCCTGAAGTGTCCTATATCAAAACTCGGACACCAATCCGAATTCTGCCTTACTGCCAATGCAGCAACTTGCTCATCCCAACTACCCAAATAAGTTTCTTTCTCAATCCGGTGGTGACGGAGTTTCGTACATGGCATCACAAATTTCTTTGCTTGAGGGTTTTCTTTTGTACGTCCTTCCAAAGACAAGCTGATTTCAAAGGCAGGCCTTGTGCCATGCCATAGAAAAATATCATCCGAAACGAAGCAACAATGGCTTTTTGCATTTGGGCAGGCTTGTGATTTTTGGTAGCAGTCTAAAACACCGAGTAAGTCATAAATGCTACCGCTGTGAATCCGTCCGTTAATATAAATCTGTTTACCGTTCCAATTTTCGACATAGTTCAAAAAAACGGAAGCCATTCCCGCCTGCTCTGGTGTTTTATCGAATGCACAGCAATAAACCGTCTCTTTGTCTATATCGATACTGTCAAAAAACGCCGCACTTTTTGCCCACAATAAAGCCGTCCGAAAATTTTTACTGGACGACTGAGTGAATGTGACCACCATCAGATATTTTTTTGAAAGGTTGAAAGGATTATTTTCTTGCTTATCTATGGCAAGCTGGCTGGTCATGATAAATCCTTGGAAATCTGCACCACCTGCCCGATAACCTGAATATCGGGGTGGTCTGCCAATGTCAGCGACATCGGCGGATAGGTGTCATTGTCGGAAATCAGCAGCAGGCTGCCGTCAATCTGTTTTTGGATACGTTTGACCCACAACGTGTCGCCTGAACGGATAACGTAAATTTGGCCGTCGCGCGGGTGATTTTTGCTGGTATCGACCAACAGCGTGTCTTTGCTGTTGATAGTCGGCTCCATGCTGTCGCCGCGTGCCACCACGCAGTTGAGGTCTTTGGCAAACAGGCCGCGTGATTTAAGCCAGTCTTTGCGGAACGCCAAGTGCATGGCCGGGTCGGTCACGCCATAGGCAGATGCGCCGTTGCCTGCCGAAACTTCGACATCAAACATCGGGACGTAGTCGTAATCCCCTTCATTTTTTGTTCCACTTTGGTGGAAATTATCACTCAATCCAATCAGCCAGTTTGCGTCGATTTGGAAATTTTCCACGATGGATTGAATCATTTCCAATGGCGGACGCTGCTTTTCACGCAACACATCTTTCAGCCGCGTTGGTTTTTCACCAATTCTTTCTGCAAATTCATCAATCGTAATTTTATTTAATTCAATAACTTGTCTAATTTTATCAACGACCATGCTTTAAAATCCTCAAATTAGTGGAAAAAACACTTGCTAAAGTGGGATATTTCCACTAATATTTATCCAACATTTAAGCAAGGTTGTTTAAATCTTTAAATATTCAACATTCTATCACGAGATAGGGAAAGGAGATATTCCGTGAATTCGGAAAAAGTCAAAGAAGGTTTCCGTAAACGTGGTGAAACCATTAAATCTTGGTGCGATGCTCGGGGCTACGACCCGACTTATGTGTCGCGGATTTTAAACGGCACGATTAAGGCCAACCGCGGAAAAGCGCATGAAATTGCGGTGGAGCTTGGAATGAAGCAGCAATCGGGCGATGCAAAAGGGAATGTGGGATGAGCACCAAAGGTATCCGTCTGCTGCGGGTTTTCAAAGCCTTGGAAGCCCACCCGATTATCGGTATCAGCAACAAAGAGATTTCAGACGGCCTCGGCCTCTCGCCTACGCAAGTGAGCAGGGATTTAGATGATCTGATTACTGAAGGGCTTGTGGTCAAGTTGGATAACGGGAATTTTGCCTACAGCGTAAAGACCTTGCAGATTGCAGAAAGGTACAGACGGCAATACGAAATGATGGCGGCGAAGCTCGAAGAGCTGAACCAAAGGGTTAACCGGATTTGAAATTTCCCGACGTCGGGAAATTTGGAGATGAAAAATGAACGAAATTGAAGTAGTCAATGCAGCCGATACAGGCAATCAAGCCGCCATGCGCAGCATGATGGTGATGGAACAATGGGGTAATGGAGAGGCTTATAGCGAAGAACGCTGGATTGAGCGCGGACGCCTGGCCGTGCGCCAGACAATGGAAGGCATGTTTGAGCTCGGCCGCGCGCTGATTATCTTGAAAGAACACACCGAGCATGGCCGCTTTATGGAGATTGTGAAAAGCCAGTTCGGTATCGGGCATGCGGAAACCGCCCGCCTGATGTCGGCCACGCAACGCTTCGCCACTCCGCAGATGCAGAAAGCCGCTCCGAAGTTGATGGATTTGGGCAAGTCGAAGCTGCTGGAACTGTTGGTGGAAGAAGACGTGACCTTGGTCGGCTTGGCCGAAGGCGAAGAAGTGAACGGCATGACTTTGGATGATGTTGACCGCATGACGGTGCGCGAGCTGCGGGCCGCCCTACGCGAAAGCCGAGAAACGGCGGAAGCGAAAGACAAAGTCATCGCCGATAAAAACAAAAAGGTCGACGAACTGGCGGAAAAGCTGGAGCGCAGCAAGAAAACGGTCAAAGAGCCAAAAGCGGAAGATGTCGCCAGCGAGCTGGCCATGCGCTTATCCAGCCTTGAAGTGGGTATCCGCTCGGATGTCAGCCGGCTGAAAGACCTGTTCCAGCAGATGCTGGCACACGGCGAAGCGCACGGGTTTGACCACCGCGCCAAGATGGTCGGCACGCTCAATCAGATTATTTTGGATTGCGAAACGCTGCGCGAAAACTACGCGCTGCCAACGAAAGCACCGACGGACGAAGTGCCTGAATGGCTGGCGGATGTGGGAAATACGGAGGATTGAGATGAATCCGGCATTAATCGAACGTCTGCAAGCGGTAGACCGGCAGGCGGAAAGCATGGGGCGCGGTGAGAAAAGTGCCTATTTGAAGCAGCAGGCGGCGGAATTGGGCATGAGTTTGGCCACACTCTACCGCAAGCTGGAAGCGGTGGCGGTTAAGCCCGGGCGCAAACGCCGCAGCGATGCGGGCAAGTCGGAATTGAGCCTTGATGAAGCCAAGCTGATTTCGGCGGTGCTGATGGAAGCCATGCGGCGCAACGGCAAGCGGCTGATGGCGGTGCGGCAGGCGGTGGAGATGCTGCGGGCCAACGGCAAAATCGAAGCGGTTCGGATTGATGAAGAAACCGGCGAAGTGATGCCGCTTTCGGAATCCACCATCACCCGCGCCCTGCGCGAATACAAGCTGCACCCCGACCAGCTTTTGCAGCCTGATCCTGTGAGCCGCATGAAATCGGAACATCCGAACCATTGCTGGCAAATCGACCCGAGTTTGTGTGTGTTGTATTACCTGCCGCGCCACGGCAAGGATACGGGGCTGCGGGTGATGAAGGAGGAAGAGTTCTACAAGAACAAGCCGAAAAACGTCATCAAAATCGAGCAAGACCGTGTGTGGCGTTACACCGGCACCGATCATGCCAGCGGGACAATCGTGGCACGGTATTACTTCGGCGGCGAGACCAGCGCGAATTTGTGCGATTTCTTCATCTACATGATGCAGGCCAAGCAGGACACCTTGAAAGACCCGTTTCGCGGCGTGCCACGGATGGTGATGCTCGACCCCGGCAGCGCGAATACCTCGGCGGCGTTTAAAAATCTCTGCAAATCGCTGGACGTGCATGTGCAGATTAACAAGCCGGGCAACCCACGCGCCAAGGGGCAAGTGGAAAAAGCCAACGACATCGTGGAAACGGCGTTTGAAAGCGGCCTGCGCTTCACCGCAGTAAACGACATCGACCAGCTCAACGGCTTGGCGGAACGCTGGATGCGCTACTACAACGGTACGCAAATCCACAGCCGTCACGGTATGACCCGCTATCAGGCGTGGAACAAAATCAAGGCCGAGCAGCTGATACTGCCGCCTCCTGCCGATTACTGCCGAGAACTGGCGGTAAGCGCACCGAAAGAAGCGAAAGTGTCACCCGATTTGGAAATCCGCTTCGGCGGCCGCGTGTACAACGTGAAGGACATCAAGGGCGTGTTGGTCGGTCAGAAACTGCTGGTGGCCAAAAACCCTTGGGAAACCGACGGCGCACGGGTGGCGACGTTTGATTCAGACGGCCATGAAACATGGGTGGCCGTGCCTGAAGTGGTGTTTGACGAGATGGGTTTCCGCGCAGATGCGGCGCTTATCGGAGCGGAATACAAGGCGCAGGGTGAAACGGCGGCGCAGCAGCACGCGAAAGAGCTGGACAAGCTGGCGATGGGCACGGACACGCTGGAACAGGCGGCGGCCAAACGCAAAGGCAAGGCGGTGCCCTTCGGCGGCGAACTCGACCCCTACAAGCATCAGGAAGACACGCTGGCCGCACGCAACACGCTCTATATCGAGCGGCAGGGTTCGCAGATGGATTACAACCGCATGGAAGTGGCCGAGCAGGTGTTGAACAAGGTGGAAGTGGCCAAGCTGCTGAAGCCGCGTATCGAAGCCGCAGGCGGCGAGTGGACACCTTCTATGATGGCCAAACTGGGCAGGCTTTATCCGGATGGCGTGGCCGCCAGCCAGTTGGAAGCGGTATTTAACCAGCTGAAAACGGCAGGCCGTCTGAAATTACACAAAACCGCTTAGACCAAATGCGACGACATCGTCACATTTGGCGGAGGAAACGATGAAGCAGGATTTTCAGAAAATCGGCAAATCCTACGCAACCGCCGCTGCCGAAATCGGCTGCAGCAAGCCCATGCTGGTGGCGGTGGTGAACCACGGGAATTGGCCGAAAAAAGGCGCAGACGAGCTGCGCGGGAAGTTGAAACAGTATTTTGAAACAAATGGTGCGGATATTCCCGCTGGCCTGAGAAACGAGCCGGAAGCCGCACCTGCCCACCCTAACGAAAGCGAGGACAAAGAGATGTTATTACGAAAAGCAACCCTGACACAAGCCGCCAAGCAGCACTTCGGCATTTTTAAAGACCCTTTTAACGACGAAATCCAGTCTGCCGATGATGTGTACATGACACCGGATGTGCGTTATGTGCGCGAGGCGATGTTTCAGACGGCCTGCCACGGTGGTTTTGTGGCGGTGGTCGGCGAAAGCGGCGCGGGCAAATCCACCCTGCGCGAAGACCTGCAGGACCGCATCAACCGCGAAGGCCGCCAAATCATCATGATCGAGCCTTATGTGCTGGCGATGGAGGACAACGACCAGAAAGGCAAAACCTTGAAAGCGGTGCATATTGCCGAAGCGATTTTGGCAGCGGTTGCGCCCAACGTATCGCCCAAACGCAGCCCCGAGGCGCGTTTCGCCCAAATCCACCGCGCCCTGACCGAGAGCGCAAAAGCGGGCAACAAACACGTTTTAATCATCGAAGAAGCGCACGGCCTGCCGCTGCCGACCCTGAAGCACCTGAAACGCTTTTTTGAGCTGAAATCGGGCTTTGAACGCCTGCTGGGAATTGTGTTAATCGGCCAAACGGAATTGGCGCAAAAGCTCTCGGAAAACAACCCAAGTGTGCGTGAAGTGGTGCAACGCTGCGAAGTGGTGACACTGATGCCGCTGACTGACGGCAAGCTGGAAGGCTATCTGAAACACAAGTTTGCCCGCACCGGAGCGGACTTGACCAAAGTGATGGACGAGAGCGCGATTGATGCGGTGGCCGAACGCCTGACTGTTAAAAGCCGCACGGCCAAAGGCACGGAAATGAACAGTCTGCTGTATCCGCTGGCGGTCAATAACTTAGTCAGCGCGGCCATGAATCAGGCGGCAGAACTGGGGTTTGATGTGGTAGATGGCGATGTGGTGCGGGGTGTGTGATGAGCGCGAAACGTTTAATGATTGCTTATGTAGTTTTATTGGCGGTAGCACTGACAGCCATGTTGCAGAGCTGCCAAAACCAACCGGCACATGCTGCCGATGCCCAAGCCGCCGACCAAGCGTGGGAAGCGGCCTACGGCGGCATGAGTGAGACGGAATTGGCCAAAGCGGTGGTATTGGAGCCGGTGGGAGGTGTGCAATGAAAGTGGAACGTGATTACAGCAACATCAAAGCCAAAGTATGGCGCGAACGCTCAGGCTTTTTATGCTGCGAGCTGAGCACTTTGAACGATAAATTTATCCTGCTGATGGTTTCGGCGGACAAAACCGAAGACGAAGCGGACTTGGTTCAGACGGCCTTGAACTGTTTGAGCATGAAAGATTTGGCCTTGGCAGGCAGAAAGGCGGCGTGAGATGGATGTAAAACAGTTAATTCAACTGCAAAGAAAGATTGAAAAAGCAGTTTGGGATTTTGACGACAAAATGAGAGCTTATTTCCCGCCGGAGGCCTTTCAACGGCTAATTTGGGAAAGCCATCCGCAAGGGTTTGTCTTTGAATGGATGGGGATGCAGCCTGTATTCGAACAGTTTCTAAAAGATAAATATCCTGATGTTTCCGCTGAGTTGGAAGCGGCATTTAAAAGTTTTGAGGAACTGTCATGAAAGTACGCTGCCCTGCCTGCGGTGCCAGCATGAGCTTGGATGTGCTGATTACCCATCAAGAAGCGCGTGAAGCCCTGATTTCGCTGGCCAAAATTTCCGAAGAGCCGCTGATTGCGCTGCTGCGCTACCTGACTTTGTTCAGGCCGTCTGAAAAGGATTTGAGTTTTAACAGGGTTTCAAAGCTTTTGGGCGAGTTAATCCCGATGATACAGGCCGGAGAGATTACGCGTAACCGCAAAACCTATCCTGCACCGCGCGAGGCTTGGGTTTGGGCGGCAGAAAAATGTGTTGAGGCACGCAATGCAGGCCGTCTGAAAACACCGTTGACCACGCACGGCTTTTTGTTGGAAAACATCACGTTTTGGACACCCGGGAAAACAGCGGCAACAACGGTACGTCCAACCTCAGCAGACGGCATAGCGGTGGCCGGCCACCACCCCCCGTCCGAGCCGCAAAGCAAGCTGCGCGACGGTGTGGGCAACTTAATGGAGTGGGCAAATGGAGGCTCAAAATGACTGGTTGAAAACAGAAATAGCCAAAGGATTCATGCTGCTCTCGGCCTTAAACCTCAAAGGCCGTCCGGCGGCGAAAGACCTGACAGCGGTTGCCGAAGTCTGGTACGGCCTGTTGAACAAACAGGAATGGCAGCCGCAACGCGATACAGCGCGTTTTCAGACGGCCTTTGAGACCATCGCCGCCACACAGACCGAATGGCCGAACCCGGCCGATTTTGTGAAGTTGCTGCCGCCGATACCCGTAAAGATGGTGCAGAAACTGGAGAAGAAACACGTTACCACGGAATACGGCAAGGCGCAGATAGAGATTTTGAAACGGCATTTTGCCGGACTGAAAACCAAAAAAGCACCGTGTATGAACCGCGACTGGATACACGGCCCGCGCCACCGGACGGTGGATGAATGCAAACGGATTTATGCCGCAAGGCAGAAAGGAAAAGAGAATGACTGATTTAAGCCAATACCGCCAAGATGCCAAGGGCAATTTAGTAGCTTTGGCCAATATCAAAGAAATCGACCTGCTGCGCGACGAGCTGGTCATGGAGATTGCCGGTAAAGCCGCTGCCGTACAGTCAACCGTTGCCGATTTCAAACGCACCGCGATGGATGACATCGCCGCGTTTGTGCAGCTTTCCGCCGACCGCTACGATGTGAAGCTGGGCGGAAAGAAAGGCAACATCACGCTGCACAGCTTTGACGGCAGCTACCGCGTGAATCTGGCCATGCAGGACACACTGGTATTTGACGAAGGGCTGGCAGCGGCCAAAGCCTTAATCGACGAGTGCATCAACGAATGGACGGAAGGCAGCCGCAGCGAGCTGAAAACGCTGATTAACGCGGCGTTTCAAGTAGACAAAGAAGGCAATATCTCCACCGCCCGCGTACTCGGTCTGCGCCGCTTGGAAATCAAAGACGAGAAATGGCATCGGGCGATGGACGCTTTGAGCGACAGTCTGCAGGTGCATATCAGCAAACCGTTTGTGCGGGTGTACCGCCGAGCCGAAAACGGCGAATATGCGTTGATTAACTTGGATATTGCGAAGGTGTGATGATGACTGACCCAAGGGAATTGCCTACTGAAAAAACAGCGGTAATAGACATAGAACTTCGTTCCGACAGCGGCTATACCTGTCAGATATTAGGACAGAGAATCAGCCCGAGACAATGGGCAATGATTAGCGAAATTCTGCATAGAAAAGATATTTAACCCGCGCGGCACGGCCTGCCGCATTTTAATACAGGAGCAGTAACATGACTAAATCAGAATTGGTAGCAGCATTGCAGGAAAAGTATGTATGGGACAAAAAACGCGCAGAAATGGCCGCTGAAGGCGTGACCGAACTCATCACGGGCGAACTCGCCGCAGGCAAGGATGTGGCGATTCACGGCTTCGGTACGTTTACCGTTACCCAACGCGCCGAACGTCAAGGCCGCAACCCGAAAACAGGCGAAGCCCTGACCATTCCGGCTGGCAAGGCAGTTAAGTTCAAGGCTGCCAAGCCGTTGCGCGAAGCGGTGGACAAGTAGGCTTCACGCCAAAGGCCGTCTGAAAAATTTCAGACGGCCTTTTTTATTTGCCAACGACATGGAGAGCAGATAGAATAAAACCTAATTGATTGATTTTACGCTAAAAATGAAACACCGTTTCACATTATGAAACAGAAAGGATTGGGATGGAAACCTCCGAACAGAAAAAACAGCGTTTAATCCGCCTGATCCATGTGGCGAAAACGCAGTTGATGATGGCCGACAGCGATTACCGTGCGCTGTTGGCCAATATCTCGTGCGGCAAAACCAGCAGTACGAAGCTGGGCATTGCCGAACTTGAGCTGGTATTACGCGCGATGAAGGCGAAAGGCTTTGTGGTCACAACCAAACAAAACAGCACGGCAAAGCCGGACATCAAGGTGCGCCCGGCGCACAAGGCCGTTGAGGCGCAAATTAAGAAAATACGCGCATTGTGGCTGGAACTGCACCAAATGGGCGAAGTGCGCAGCGCGTCGGAATTGAGCTTGGCCAAGTTTATGAAACGCATGACGGGTGTGGATTACCACGGCTGGTTGGACAGCGACAACGCAAGCAAGGTGATTGAATATTTGAAGAAATGGCAAAAACGGGCGGAAAGGAAAACGGGGGTGGCAAGTGGCTGATGAAAGAGTACCGGAGCTGGTGGCCGATTTGGAAGACCAAACCGCCGCCTGCTTAATGAGCGAACTGAAAATCGACCGCCGGCAGGCCGCAAGCGTGGCGAAAAAAGTGGCGCGGCACATTACCGGCAACTGGGGCGGTCAGTTGATTTATATCCCGAAAAACCTGCTCGGCCAAATCTCCGAGCGAGACGAACAGCTTTATAAAGAGTTTGACGGCCGCAATCATGCCCAATTGAGCCGCAAATACAATCTGACGGTGCAGCAGGTTTACCGCATCGTCAAAGAAGTTGGCTTGCGCGAGCGGGCGAAAAAGCAGGCGGATTTGTTTGCATAACGGCGGATGAAATCAGAATAGCGGTCAGGTTTTGTCCTGACCGCTTTTATATTGCGTTTCTCCGCTCGGTCGGGGTTTGCCTACCCTAAGAGTGAAACGCGCCAAAAACGCCGTTTTTGCGCCTTTTTTAAAAACCAAGTTTTAACCCGCATTAAAAGCCGTTTCAGACGGCCTTTGCCAAAATAGCCTCATCAATCCGATGGGGCTTTTTTTATGTCCAAACTTTTTGAAATTTTCAAGGCCGGCACGCGCACCGACAACAACGGCCGCACGGTAACGATTACCGAGGCTGATGTGGCAGAGGCGGCTGCGGCTTATGACCCTGCGCTGCATGAAGCACCGCTGGTCATCGGCCACCCGAAAACCGACGCACCGGCCTACGGCTGGGTGGGCAGCCTGAAAGCCGACGGCGGCGTGCTCTCTGCCGACTTTGCCCAAATGGACGACGACTTTGTCGGCTTGGTACAAAGCGGCCGCTACAAAAAGGTGTCGGCCAGCTTCTACCCGCCCGACAGCCCGAGCAACCCCAAGCCCGGCTTTTGGTATCTGCGCCATGTCGGTTTTTTGGGTGCACAGCCGCCTGCGGTGAAAGGCTTGTCGGCCATCAACTTTGCCGAAGACGAACAGTTTGTTGAATTTTCGGAAGCCGCACACGGCTATTCGGCAGGCCTGTTCCGCAGATTGCGCGAATTTCTGATTGAGAAATTCGGCATTGAGGAAGCGGATAAAGCCGTACCGGGCTGGCAGATTGATTCGATTGAAGAAGCGGCCAAGTGGAAAGACCCGATTTCAGAACCGGCATTCGCCGACCCGATTAATCCCGATATGAAACCCAACCATGATGAAAAGGAGACCCCTATGTCGCCCGAAGAACAGTTGGCAGCCGAAAAAGCCGCCCGCGAAGCCGCCGAGAAGAAAGCAGCCGCTGCGGAAGCGGAGCTGAAAAAGCTGCAAGACGAGCAGGAGAAAGACCTGCGCGCTGGTGCGCACCAGCAGAATGCCGAATTTGCCGAAGGCTTGGTAAAGGAAGGCCGTCTGAAACCGGCCGATAAAGACTTGGTGGTGCAAGTGCTGGACTTTGCCGAATACCCGGAACACACCACCGCCGATTTCGGCGAAGGCAGCGCGAAAAAGCCGTTGGCCGAAGCCCTGCGTGCGTTTTTGGGTGCGGTACTGACCAAGCAGAATTTGGGCGGTACGTTTGCCCAAGGCCGCCCGGCAATGGATTTTGCCGAGGGCATGAGCCATCACGAGCGTGCGCTGGCGTATCAGCAGGCAAACCATTGCAGCTACGAAGAGGCGGCGCGCCGTACTGCGCAAGATTAACCCTGTATTAAAAAGGAAACACAATGAGCAAGCATTTAGCAGCATTGCGCGAAAAAGACGAAGTGCTGACCCATTTGGCGGTCGGCTACCGTCAGGCCGGTTTTGTCGGCGAACAAATCGCGCCGGAAGTTTTTGCCGAAAAAGAAGGCATCAAGGTGCCGGTGTACGGCAAAGGCTCGTTTGTCGAATATGAGACCGAACGTGCGGTCGGTGCGGCCAGTAACGTCATCACGCTGGACCGCGGCAAAACCATGCCGGTGGTGTTGGAAGAACACGATTTGGCGGCAGGTGTGGACTACCGCGAGCAGCACGAAAGCCGCCACGACGAGAAAGCCAAGGCCACGCGCCGCGTCACCGCCGGCATCCAGTTGAAGCAGGAGCTGGAAATTGCGCGCCTGATCCAAGACAAAACGGTTTACCAGTCCGGCCATACCGAAGATTTGTCTGCTGCTGCCGAAAAACAGTGGACACATGAAAAAGCCGACGTGCAGGAAGCCCTTGAAACCGCCAAAGAGAAGGTGCGTGCTGCCTGCGGCATCCGTCCTAATATTCTGGTGGTAGGTGCGCAGGTGCTGAGCAAACTGCGTATGAACGAAGGTTTGCGCAGCAACCTTTCCGGCAACGACCGCAAAGTACTGCTGAACATCGAAATTCTGAAAAACCTGCTCGATGTCGAAGACATCATCGTGGGTGAGGCGGTGTACACCGAGGGTAGCGGCAAGAGTACCAAAGATGTATGGGGCAACTTTGCCAGCCTGATTGTGCGCCCGACCATTGTTTCAGACGGCAACGACGAAGGCCAGACCGCCTTTGCCTACACCTTCCGCCGCCGCGGTATGCCGGTTGTCGACCGCTACGACGGCGTGGGCGGCAAAGTGGAATATGTGCGCTACACCGACATCCGCAAAGCGGCGGTGGTCGGCGGCGCGTGCGGCTATCTGTTCCAGAACCCGATTGCTTAAATGCGACGACATCGTCGCTTTTGAAGGCCGTCTGAAAGCCTTTCAGACGGCCTTAGGAGAAAAACATGGCTAAACAAACCAAACAGGTGGTCTTAACCACCACCGTCAAAACCACCGGCAAAGTGGTGGAAAACCGCTTTGTGACCTACACCGGCAAACAGGCCAAGACCGATGAAGCCGTGCTGGGCGTGGCGGCTTATGATGCCGACGAGAACGAACTGCTGGCGGTTGATGTGGTCGGCATTGCGCTGGTGGAAGCGGGCGGCCAAGTGGCCGCAGGTGCGGCGGTGTCGGCCGATGCGCAGGGTTGTGCGGTGGCCGGTACGCAAAATGCGGCAGGTACGGCGGTCACAGCTGCGGCAGCCGCAGGCGACTTTATCCGCGTATTGCTGAAAGGTTAATCATGGCGAAGAAAGTGTATATCGCGGAAACCGCGCTGATTTTGCAGAACGAAGACGGGGAGGATTTCCGCGTCGAGCCGGGCGAAACCGTCGAACTGACGGCCGACCAGTATCAAGACGTGGCCGCGCATGTGGTAGTGGCGGAAATTTCAGACGAAGTCGCTCAGCCTGACAGCGAAACACCGCCGGAAGTAACGCCGTCTGAAACCGAACCGCAATCCGAAACCAAGCCTGCCCGCGGGCGCGGCAGCAAGAAGGAAGCGTAATGCGCTATATCACGCGCGATGATTTGGCGGCGGCGGTGAGCATGGCGGAGCTGGTGCAGCTGAGTAACGACCAGATGAGCAACTACGGCATGGAGGAACCCGACTGGAACGTGGTTGACCGCGCCATCGTCTATGCCTCGGAACTCATCGACGGCCATATCAGCGGCCGCTACGCGCTGCCGTTGGTGCCGATGCCGGGTATTCTGCCGCAGCTGGCCACCGACATTGCGCGGTTTTGGCTGCATCAGCGGCGCGTCAATGCGGCGGAGTTTCCGAAGCCCGTTCAGACGGCCT
Source organism: Neisseria weixii (assembly GCF_002327085.1). Taxonomy (GTDB): domain Bacteria; phylum Pseudomonadota; class Gammaproteobacteria; order Burkholderiales; family Neisseriaceae; genus Neisseria; species Neisseria weixii. The sequence goes on from NZ_CP023429.1 coordinate 1,034,610, forward strand.
ACGACAATGCCCTCAAGATGCTGGCAAACATCCGAGACGGCAAAATCCACCTCGGCATCCGCGAGGTGGAAGAGCCGACGGGGCAGCTCCAGCCCGAGCGCGGTGCCTACCGCGTGCGCGGCGGCGGCAAGATGAATTTGGAGGGCTACTGATGGCGGCCACCGTACCGATTCTGCAAGCCGTGGTTGGGTGGCTGCAAGACGAACTGCCCGATGCCGAAGTGCGGCTGTTTCCAGACAATCCTGCCGGTTATCGCTTTCTACACCCGAAAGGCGCGGTGTTGGTGGGTTATCAAGGCAGCAAGTTTGGCAGCATCGAGCAGCTGGGCAATATCTCGCAGCAGCGTGTGATGACCCTGCATTTAACCGTGTTCGGGCGCGGTCTGCACCACGACGGCGCGGCGCTGGATTTGCTCGACCGTCTGCGTTTGGCCATTGTGGGTTTCAAGCCGCCGCACTGTCTGCCCTGCCATTTAATCAGCGAGCAGTTTGCCGGAGAGGATGGCGGCGCGTGGCAATACAGTCTGCTGGTGCAGACGGAAACCCATCAGGTGCAGCAATGCCGCGAACCGGCCAAACCGACTTTTACGGCAGCCCGTTACCGCCGTTCCGACCAAGATTTAGAACCCGATTTAAAACCCAAGGAGTAAGATATGGCAGCAGCCTACCACCACGGCACGGAAACCATCCGCATCGACGGCGGCTCCGTCCCCGTTTACACCGTCGACGGCGCGATTACCGCCATCGTCGGCACCGCCCCCACGGGCGCGGTCAACGAACTGACCGTGTGCCAAACCAAAAAAGACTTTGCCGCGTTCGGCGGCGAGCTGACCGGCAAGGGCTTCACGCTGCCCGATGCGGCGCATATCTGGACGCGCTACGGCTCGGGCGTGGCCTATGTGATTAACGTGTGCGACCCGGCCAAACACAAAACCCGCGTGACCAACGAAGTATTGACGGTCGACAGCGATACCCTGACCGCCCACACCGCAAAACCCGCCTTGTTGGACGGCTACCGCCTGACCGACGGCGCGGCCGCGCTGACCGAAGGGCAGCACTACACCATCAACACGCTTACGGGCGAGATTGTGTACAAAACCAAACCCATCGCCCCGAAAATCACTTACGACCATGTCGACCCGACAAAGGTTACCGAAGCCGACATCCTCGGCGCGTATGTGGCCGCCACGGGCAAACGAACCGGCTTGGAGTTGCTGACCGAAGGCTTCAACCGCTTCGGTGCCGATGCCAAAATCCTCATCGTGCCCGAGTTTGACAAAACCGCCACCTGTGCGGCAGCGATGGTGGCCACGGCCGGCAAACTCAATGCCGTTGCCTACATCAATGCGCCGAAAGGCACATCGCTGAGTAAGGCTTTGGAAGGACGCGGGCCGAACGGCAGCATCAACTTCAACACCTCGTCCGACCGCGCGCAGCTGTTTTATCCCCACGTAGTCGGCCTGCTCGGTTTGGAACATCTGGCCACCCACGCCGCCGGCCTGCGCATGAAAACCGACGTGAAGCAAGGTTACTGGTGGAGCATCTCAAACAAAGAGCTGCTGGGCGTAACGGGGCTGGAAGTGGGTTTGACCGCCCGCGCCGACGACCCGCAAAGCGAAACCAACCGCCTGAACGAAAAAGGCATCACCACCGTATTCAATTCATACGGCACGGGCTACCGCCTGTGGGGCAACCGCTTGGCCTGTTTCCCGACCGTTTCCCACATCAAAAACTTCGAAGTGGCGCAGCGCACGGGCGATTTGATTGACGAATCCATCCGTCGCGCCGAGCTGCAATACGTTGACCGCCCGATTGACGACGCACTCATCGAAAGTCTGGTCGAAACCGTGCGCACCTATTTGGGCACGCTGCCGAGTATCGTCGGCTTTGAAGTGGGTTTGGACTACGACTACGACCTGCCCGATGCGTTCAGTAAAGGGCAAGTCCCCATCAAATATGACTACACGCCCAAGCTGCCGGCCGAGCGCATCACCAATACCAGCGTAATGACGCGCAAATACTTGGTCAACCTTGCCTCCGGCAACAGCAATTAAGGAGCTGACACATGAGCGATTACATCCGCGCGATTTACAACGCCAACGTTTACGTTGACGGCAACAGCCTGTTGGGCAAGGCATCCGAAGTCAAACTGCCTGATTTTGAAATCAGCCAGGACGAACACAAAGGCTTGGGCTTGTTTGCCACCATCAAGCTGCCATCGGGTGCCGAAGCCTTGGAAGGCGAAATCACTTGGAACAGTCTGTACCCCGAAGTGGCCGAAAAACTCTACAACCCTTTCCGCGGTGCGCAACTGATGGTGCGTGCCAACCAGCAGATTCACAACGCGGCGGGTTTGGTCAAGGAAGTGCCGGTGGTCACGTTTTTAACCGTGCTGCCGAGCAAAAACGGCTTGGGCACGTTCAAACCGAAAGAGAAATCGGAACACAACACCACCTATCAGGCCACCGAAATCCGCCAAGTCATCGACGGCCGCGAAGTGCTGTATTTCAACGCCTTCAAGAATGTTTACCGCGTCGGCGGCAAAGACGTGCTCTCGCAGATGCGTAAAAACATCGGCGCGTAGGTTTTAAGACGTATTAAAAGCCGTGGTCGACGGCCTTTGACAAAATCGCTGTATCTCCCGCAGATACAGCGGTTTTTTATTGTATTGAACTCTTAAAAAGGATTGAAACATGAACGAAGCACAGAAACTGCAAGAAGGCTTGGGCGCAACCCAAACCGTGAAGCTGAAATATCCGGCGCGCTTGGCGACGGGGCAGACCTTGACCGAATTAACACTGCGTCGCCCGAAAGTCGGCGATATTCGTGCCGCCGCGCATTTGAATACGGATGCAGAACAAGAGCTGTTTATTTTCGCCCGCCTGACAGGCTTGGTGCCTGAAGATTTAGATGCGCTTGATTTTGCTGATTACAAAGAAGTCCAGCGCGTCTTTCGACTCATGCAGGAAAGTGAGTAATAGAAGGTCGTCTGAAAAAACGACGGTTGAAGAAGCGGTTTCTCAATTGACCGCTGCCTGTGCCGATATGGCTTGGTGGTACGGCTGGTCGCTACAAGCTATCGATAATCTGACTTTGGACGATTTTGAAGCCTTTCAGAAAGAAGCAACCCGCCAAATGAAGGCGGGTTTCAGAAAAGGCGTTTAGTTTGGTGCGGCGCGGAATTTGTACCAAGTGAGCAGCCCGGAAACCATGCCTCCGAGCAGAAAGCCTATGCCCGCACAAAACGGCGATGCCAGACAGGTGGCAAACATACCGAGAAAAATACCGAAAACCGCAGATGTAACAGGGGTTTCAAAGGTAAACAGGCCGATAAAGACATAACTGAAAACAATCAGACACAGAATGCTGCCGAACAAAAATCCGAACATATTCATTCCGTCTGTGAAAAAGTCCAGTTTGTTTTCTTGGTTCTCGTTCATTCCCTGATTCCTTGTTGCGTTTGCTTTGATGTTAAAGATAGGGTTTTGAAATGTCAAGTGAATTAGCGGTCAGCGTACTTATCGGGGCATCGGTTCGTGCCGGATTTGCTACGGTTTTCGGCCGCGCCAAAAATACGGTTAAGGAACTTGGCGGCGAAATCCAAAAAACGCGTGCCACGCAGGAAAAGCTAGGCAAAAGCATTGCCAAAGGCGTAGCGACGGGACGCTCCGGTTTGGGTGTTTTGCGGGAACGTTATGACCTGCTGGGCAAAGCCATCGAAAAGGCAGGAGTTGCACAAGGTCGTCTAAATAAAGCCATCAAAGCGCAGGAGTCGTCAAAACAGCGACGAGCCGACATCCGTGCCGAAATGGCCGAAGCAGGCGGCCATGCCGCTGTTGCAGCCGCACCGATTATCGCGTCCGTAAAAAAATTTATGGCGCAGGAAAACGCATCGGCCGATCTGAAAATCGCCATGATGCGCAATGACGGCAGCTTCGGCAAATTCAAGGAAATCGACCGCCTTACAACCGAATGGGGCGCGGCTCTGCCCGGCAATAAAACCGACTTCTCAAAAATGGCACTCGGCTTGAAAAGCCAAGGCATTTCCGACGACACGATTATCAACGGCGGCGGTTTGGCTACAGCCCAGTTGAACGTGGTCATGGACATTCCGATTGCCGACGGCAGCTTTTTCGCCAAAAACATGGAAGCCCACGGAATCAAGGAAAGCGAACTGCTGAAGTCCGCCGACCTGACCCAGCGTGCCTATTTTGCAGCGGGTTTGAAAAAAGAAGATATGTTCGAGGCCATGAAGTATTACGCAGGCAAGGCAAATACTTTGGGCTATACAGGGCTTGAGCATCAAAAAAGAATTTATGCCGTAGAAGGGATGGCGGCCACCAAAGGCATAGAAGGTTCGCAGTTTGGTACTAATTTTAGTACTTTCTTAGGCAATTTGTCCAAAGGTGTCGGCAATATGGAGTATGCCGACAAAGGGCGTAAAGGCGACCTACGCCGTATGATGGAATCTGTCGGCGCAAAATTCGACTTTTTCAACCCTGATGGTTCAATTAAGGACTTGCGTACCATTACGGGTATTTTGGAATCTGAGTTTGCCAAAATCAAAGCCAAATACGGCGAAAAAGGCGTAATGGACATTTCCAACGCCATGTTCGGTTCGGAAGGAGGCAGGGTTGCCGATATCCTGATTCAAAGCGGTATCAAAGGCTTTGATGAAATGATAGCCAAAATGGATGCACAGGCATCGTTGTCCGACAGAATCAAAGTCAAAACCAGCACGTTGTCGTCAGCTTTGGAATCATTGGGCGGCGCGGCGGAAAATACAGCAGCCGTATTCGGCAGCGTATTCGGCGCAGACATCAAATCGGCCGCCCAAACTTTGCAGGGTTTGGTAGAAAACGGCTTGCAGCCGTTCTTGGAGCACAACAAAGAAACCATCAAATGGGTGGTCGGTCTGGCGGCGGGCTTCTTTGCAGCCAAGTTGGGCATTCTGGCACTTGCTTATGGAGCCTCGATGTTTCTGATGCCGTTTCGGGCATTGACCACATCAGCGTTCAAAGCGCAAGCGGCTTTCCGTCTGTTCCAATTGATGCGGCTCGGACAAATCGGTAAAGGCGTGATGGTATTACGCATGTTCGGTATGTCGGCGGCTTCGGCCGCAAAAATGGCCGGATTGCTGGGTAAAGGATTCGGTCTGCTCAAAACCGTATTTTCCGTATTCAGTAGCGGCGTAATGACAACCATCCGCTTCCTGCCTATGCTGGCTTCAGGTTTTCTCAAACTCGGCATGGCGCTGATGGCCAACCCCATTTTCCTCGCACTCGGTTTACTGGCCGCAGCCGCCTATTTGCTTTACACCAACTGGGAAGGCGTGGTCGGCGGAGCCAAGGCACTGTGGCAGGATTTGGGCAACTTCTTCGGCAGTCTGTGGACATCGGTTACGACTGCATTTCAGACGGCATGGAGCGGTCTGACCACATGGTTTTCGGTGGTTTGGCTCAACATCACAACGTTGCTGTCGGCGGTGTGGGAGAGCATCAAAACCACGGTATCGACCGCGTGGGAAAGTATCAAGGCCTTTTTCTCGACCGGCATTGCCGCGCTCTTAAACCTGATCCTGACCTTCTCGCCGGTTACCGCCTTTATGACGGCCTTCCAATCGGTATGGACTTGGTTGTCGGGCTTGGGGGCGACCTTTATGAGCTACGGCGGCATGATGATAGACGGGCTGGTCAACGGCATTACGGCAGGTATCGGCCGCGTGGTCGGTGCGGTGCAGAACGTGGTGTCGATGGCCAAATCCGCATTTACCTCCGACCGCAAAGGCATGGGCATCCACTCGCCCAGCCGTGTGTTCCAAGGCTACGGCGGCTTTATGACCGAGGGTCTGGCCATCGGTATCCGCCGCACGGCGGCACGTCCCGTACAGGCCGTCGGCGCATGGGTAGGCCGTCTGAAAGAGCGTTTCGGCAGCCGTGTGGGCAGTCTGCGTGCCGATTTGGCCGCATGCATTTCAAGCAGCGTCGCAGATTTTGCCTCGGCGCGCACACAACAGGCGCAGGCGGCTGCGGGAGCAGGCGGCATTACCGTGAACTTTAACCCGACCATCCATGCCCCGGGCGGCGATCCTGCGCAAATTCATACGGCCTTGCAGATGGGCTTGCGCGAATTTGAAACGCTGTTTCAGCGCATGATGGCCGACCGCGAACGGAGGGCTTACTGATGTATGCACAATTGGGCGATATTCGCTTCGAGCTGCTGCAGAGTTTCAGCAGCTTGGAAGCTACCTACACGGCGAAGTTTGCCAAGCACGAAGTACTGGCGGGACGGCCACGTTTGCAGGCTTTGGAGAACGAGCTGACCGAGCTGCGTTTCTCGCTGAAGCTGCATTGGCTGCTGGGCAATCCCGACACGGCCTACAAGGGGCTGCTGGCGGCATTGGAGGTGAAACAGGCGGTATCGCTGGTTTACGGCAGCGGCCGCTTTGCGGGCTGGTGGGTAATTGAGCGGCTGACCGAGCGCACACTGATACAGGACGCGCAAGGCCGCACGGCCGCGCGCGAATTGGATGTGGAGCTGACCGAGTTTGTCGGTGACCCGAACAATCCGCTGCCCACCCCTGCCGTGATGGGCGGCAAACAGAATCCGCTGCTGTCGCTCTTGCCCGAATCGGTACAGGCGCAAGCAGACGAAGTGATGAAAGCCGTGGAAACGGGCGTGAAAATCTACCGTGCGGCGGAAAGCGGCCTAGATGAGATGCAATCGCTGCTGACGGCGGCCAAAACCTTGAAACACGACCCTGCCGCGCTGTTGAACCTTGCCGGAGACGCTTTTGGCTCGGGAAGCGGCGTGTTGGCCAAACTGAACGGCCTGCCCGAAGTGACCGCCGTGTTGGGCGATTTGTCGGGCGCGGCGCAGATGGCCGAACAACTCGGCCAAACCGGAACGCTGCTGGGCGGTACGGTGGCCGGATTAAGGAGCGGCATTGAGGGCGGCACGGTCGGTAGCTGGCTGGATGCGGCGGTGTCGGGTGTCGAATCGGCGGCCGGTGTGGTGCAGAATGCTTCTGCCGCTGCCGAAACGCTGACCGGCCTGCTGGCCGCAAGGAGAGAGGTATGAGTGCGGTTTTACACCACACCACGCGCGCGGGCGACCGCTGGGATTTGATTGCCCACAAGCATTACGGCAATGCGCTGATGATTGATGGGCTGATTGCGGCCAATCCGCACCTGCCCCTAGCCGAAGAATTTTCAGACGGCCTGACCGTGTTTGTGCCGGTGTTGGAAAGCAAGCCGAAAAACAGTCAGGCGGATATGCCGCCTTGGTTGCGGAGGGATAAATAATGGACGTTTTGGGCGCATTTTTGCAGCAGGCGGGTTTGGTTTCGGCCAACGTCCACCCCGTTACCCAACCCGATTTCCTGCTGGCTTACGAGCAACAGGACATTACCGCCGACATCAAACCCTATCTGCTGTCGCTGACCTACACCGATTATCTGGGCGGCCAGTCAGACGAATTACAGGTGGATTTCGAAGACACCGACGGCCGATGGCTCTCCGGCTGGTATCCCGAACAGGGCGACGCGCTGAACCTGTCTCTGGGCGACCAGTTCACGGGCTTGGTGGATTTGGGCAGCTTTGAGATTGCCGAAATCGAGTACAGCCATCCGCCAAGCGTGGTGTCGCTGAAAGCCTTGTCCACAGGGATTACCAAAGCCAACCGCACCCTGCAGGCCAAAGCCTATGAAAAAACCACGTTGGCCAAAATCGTGCGCATGGTGTCAGGCCGTCTGAAACTGAAAGTGGACGGTGAGTGTGAACATATTGAAATCGAACGCGTGACCCAGTATCAGGAGCGCGACATCGAGTTTTTGGCACGCTTGGCCAAACAATACGGCCACACCTTCAAAATCGCCGGCGACACTTTGGTGTTTATGAGTAATGCGAAGCTGGCCGAACGCGAACCCGCGGCCGAGCTGCTGCCTGCCGACATGATCCGCGTGCGGCTGCGCGATTTGATTAAAGGCGTGCCGGGCAAGGCGGTGGTAACGGGTTACGACCCGAAAACCAAAAAAAGCCATGAAACCGAGCGTAAAGCCCGCCCGCGCCGCCCGAACGCCAAACGCGGCACATCGGGCGACACGCTCAAAATCATCCCCAACAAAGGCGAGAGCCAAGCGCAGACCAATGCCCGCGCCGATGCTGCTTTGGCCGATGCGCAGGATGAGCAATGCGCCGGCAATGTGACCGTGGTCGGCAACGCCAAGCTGGTGGCCGGGCAAGTCGTTATGCTGAAAAGCCACGGCAAATTCAGCGGCCGCTATATGGTCAAGCAGGCACGCCACAGCTATGACCGCATGAGCGGCTACACAACCGATTTGGAAATCAAAATGCTGGAATACATTCCCGAAACCGGACAGGAGGCAGGCAATGCTGCAAACCCATGATTTCACCGCCACCATGCAGTTCGGCATTGTGGCCGCGGTCGATGAAGCGGCGCACAACCTGCGCGTGCGGCTGCCCGCGCTGGAAAACCTGGAAACCGACTGGCTGCCGATGATTACCCCTGCGGCAGGCGGTAATCAGTTTTACAGTCTGCCCGACGAGGGCGAGCTGGTGGTATGCCTCTTGGACGCGCGTGGCGAAACGGGCTGTGTGGTCGGTGCTATTTACAATGCGGTTGACAAACCGCCCGCGGCCGACAAAGACAAATGGGTGCGCCGGTTTAAAAACGGCACGGTTATCGAACATGACCGCCAAACGGGTGACGTGCTGGTTAAAACGCAAGGTGTGGTAACGATTGATGCCGATGCTGTAGTGAAAAAAACGCTGACCGTTAACGGCCTGTTTACCTATACCGCCGGTATGTCGGGCAAAGGCGGCAGCGGAGCGGCAGCAAAAATTGACGGTGCCATCGAAGCCACGGGCGACATCAAGTCCAAAGGCATCAGCCTGCCCGACCACCATCACGACGGCGACAGCGGCGGCAAAACCGGAAAGCCCGAGTAGTTTTAATCCGCATTAAAAGCCGTTTCAGACGGCCTTACCTACAATCCCTGTATCCACCAACGATACAGGGGTTTTTTCATGGAGTTTTCCACGCCTGTTTCCAAACACTGGCAGCTTGCCCAAGGCGGCAGCGGGCTGTCTCAGGGTGTGGACGACATCGACCTGTGTATCCACACCATTTTGTCCACCCGCAAAGGTTCGGACGTGACCCGTCCCGATTTCGGCAGCAACCATTTCGACTGGATTGACGCGCCGGAAGACGTGTTTGTTCCCAACGCCGTGCGCGAGGTGGTGCTGGCCGTTCAGACGTGGGAAAAACGTGTGCTGGTGGACAACGTAACCTTTTCGGGCAACGCGCCGCACATCACGATGACCGTGCATTGGCGCGTGGCCGATGACGTGGCAGGCGAGATTTACGCCACGCAAGTGATTTTGGAGCAGGCAGCATGGATTTAGCAAAACTCAAACGTGCCCACGTGAAGGTGGTGGACGACGATTTGGCCAAAGTGCTGGCCGAAACCATCGCCGACTACGAACAGCGCAGCGGCAAGACCTTACAGCCCGCACACATTGAGCGGCTGCTGATTAATACCTATGCCTACCGGGAAACATTGGTGCGCCAGTCGCTCAATGAAGCCTACCGCCAGCAGCACCCGCGCTTTGCCACGGGCTTGATGCTGGATTTGTGCGGCGACGACGTGAATACGCCGCGTCTGCTCGCGTCGGCCGCCCGCTGCACCATCCGTTTTACCGCCGATTTGAGCGGTGTTCAGACGGCCTATATCCCCGTCGGTACGCAGGTGGCCGCGGGCGAAGTGGTGTTTGCCACCACCGAAGCGGCCGAACTCTCGGCTGCACGCAAACAGGCCGACTTGCAGGCCGTCTGTACGCAAAGCGGCGCGGCGGGCAACGGCTGGGCGGCAGGCCAAATCAGCAACCTGCTGACTGCGTTTTCAGACGGCCTGAACGTCAAGGCCGTCAATATCAGCGTACCTTCGGGCGGTACGGATGTCGAAACCGACGATGCCTACCGCGAGCGTATCCTGCTTGCGCCGGAGAGCTTTTCGGTAGCCGGGCCGGTGGGCGCATACGAGTATTTCGCGCGCCGCGTGAACCCGGCCATCTGCGATGTCCATGTGGACAATAAAAAAACCGCCTCGGGCGAGCCGATAGGCGGGCAGGTGCAGGTAACGGTGCTGACCAAAAACGGCCTGCCCTCGGAAGAGCTGCTGCGCGAAGTGGCCAAAGCCCTGAGCCACGAACGCGTGCGGCCGCTGTGCGACACCGTGACCGTATCGGCACCGACGGCGGTGGATTACGCACTCGATGCCGAGCTGGTGCTGTTTACGGGGATTAATCCTGCCGAAGCCGTGGCCGCTGCCGAAGCGGCGTGGGCGGCCTATGAAGCCGCTCGGCGCGAACAACTGGGCAGGGATATTGTGCCGCTGGACATTCAGACGGCCTTAAAGGTGGCGGGTGTGTACAACGTGGTGCTGCACAACCTGCCGCTTAAGGTGGTGGCCGCCAATCAGTGGGCGCGCAGCACCTCGGTGCGCATCCGCGCCGCCGCCCAAACGGTGGAGGGTTAAAACATGGCCAAACTGAGCTATGCGGCGGTGATTGAGCGCGACCAACGCTACAAAATGCTGGCCGATTTGGGCTTGCGGCTGAACGACACCGATGCCGTCAAGTTGATGCCGCGCCTTATCCATCTGGTCGTACCCGAGCATTTGGAGCTGTTGGCCGAGAGCCGCAGCATCTTGGGGCAGACGGCTACTGGCTGGCCGAATCCGACCAGATGCGCCGCCGCCTGATTAAGGGCGCATACGGGCTGCACCGGCATAAGGGCACACCGTGGGCAATCCGCGAAATCGTGCGGCGGCTGGGCTTCGGCGAAGTGCAGATTATCGAAGGCATGGGCAACAAGCGGCACGATGGCGAAATCACGCGCGACGGTCGCTATGCCCACGGTCACAGCGACCGCTGGGCGCATTACCGCATCATCATGAACAACGTGATTACCAACGATCAAGCCGCGCTGCTGCGCCATACCCTGAGAGCCTTCGCGCCGGCACGCTGCGTACTGGCCGCGCTCGACTATCAGGCCAGCGCATTGAGACACAACGGCCGCGCCAAACGCGGCGGCCAATTCAACAGAGGAACCGCATGACATGGCAAATCTAGTAGAAACCAGCCGCTGGGAAGCAGGCATTTACCAGCTCGAAACCTCCGACCCCGTGATGGGCGGCCCCAACGGCATCGACAACCGCCAGCCCCGCGAGTTGGCCAACCGTACCTTATGGCTCAAAAACGAAATCGCCAAAGCCGTGCAAAGCATCGGAAGCAACAAAACTGCCGCCGACCAAGCCATTGCACTCAAGGCCAACGCCGCCACGCTGTTTACTGCCGGCGCAGGTCTGACAGGCGGCGGGTCGCTGGCGGCCAACCGCAGTTTTGCGCTGGCCACACCGTCCACGCTCAACGGCAGCACCACCAACTGGGCAGGTAACGGCGCAACCGGCCACACCCACGAGCTGGCCAAAGCCACGCCTACCGTGGCGGGCGTAGCCAAACTGGTGAATACGCTAGATGTATCCGCTACCGATGCCGCGCTGACGGCGGCAATGGGCAAAAAACTGCAAGACGAAAAGCTCGGCAACAGCGGCAACCAAACCATCACGAACGGCACATTGACCGTCGGCAAATCAAACGAATGGGCAGCCGTCAGAATCCCTTCCGGCGCGGGTGTGTGGGAAATCGAAACCAATCCCAATCTGCCGCCGCCACCGAAGGCAGTATCAGAATGGGGTTTAAGTTCGTCGAAAGCGGCCAGTCTGCCAAAGGCATCATCATGCCCGCGCTGTCGACCGGTTATGAAACGGTGGCTTATCAAAGCTGGGTGAATGAAAAAATCGCCCATCTGGACAACGGCAAAGTGCCGTCAGTCGCTTACAACTACTCGATAAGAAACTCAACCGACTACAGTAAAAGCGGCTTTTATCGGGCAAATGGTAATGAATTGGATGGAAAAAGATTGCCATGGATGGAAATGCACATTTCCCACCCGGAGCAGAGTGAAAACCAATACGGGCGCGGCATCGGTTTTTCCTACGGCCCGAGTTTCGACCTCGTTACCACCGCATGGGACGCACAGGGCGTGTATCAGGGCATGAAAAAAATCCTCACCGAAGAAAACGGCGTCATGAAAAACGGCGACACGATGACGGGTTTCTTGACTTTTGCCAAACAGCCTTGGCCGAAAATACAGCTGGCCTCAAATAAAGGGGGCAAGCCCTGCTGGTTGAGAGCGGCGGCACCGCAGGTACGCACTGCTTTATCATCAGGAATCATGAAGATGGTGAGGTAAGAAATGGCAATATCGTCAGATTCAATCTGCCTGACAAAACCGGCACGCATACGCTGGCAACGACGGGCGACCTTGAGGCCTTGTCCCGTGTCGACCTGACCGGCAACCAAACCGTCGGCGGCCAAAAAACCTTTGCCGCACGCACCCACTTTTCAGACGGCCTTACCATCAGTGCCGCCAATACCGGCCAGTCCGCCGAGTTCCGGCGCGGCGCGGCCGACTGGTATTGGGGCAACCCCATTTCGCGCAAGGCTTTGCAACTCAAAGACAACGGCGATTTGGCCTACCAAAACCAAAAAATCTACCACGAGGGCAACAAACCGGCATGGAACGATATCCAGAATAAGCCTGATGTAGCCACGCGCGGTACTACGCTGGCACACTACGGAATTACCGATTCCGTGACCGCTGCCGATTTCCAATGGGCTAACGTCAAAACAGGTACGATAATGTATTTTGCCGGCGGTCAAGCTCCGCACGGCTGGCTGGCTGCCAACGGCGCAGCAGTGAACCGCACGACATTTCCGCATCTGTTTGCGATAATCGGCACCCGTTACGGCGCGGGCGACGGACGCACCACCTTCAACCTGCCCGATTTGCGCGGCGAGTTCGTGCGCGGCTGGGATGCGGGGCGCAATGTCGATGCAGGCCGTGCACTCGGAAGCTGGCAGCAAGACGAGTTCCGCAGCCACCACCATATTTATCGGCGCGGCCACCTGACAAACTCGGTGCCTTGGGAGCACCGCGAGGCAAGCCGTGATGGCAGCGCGGCCACGTATGACGGTGACGGCCGCTTTGATGACGGCGGCGACCGCGTGACCACATCTGCCTCAGGCGGCGTGGAAACCCGCCCCCGCAATATCGCACTTTTGGCCATTATCAAAGCATAAGGCCGTCTGAAAATATCTGAAAGGAAAACCGAATGACCCAAAATATCCAATGGCAAAAACCCGTCTGCCAACTCGATTCAGACGGCATCTATCTGCACCAAACCATGGCCGATCTTGACGTGTACACCAAAGACGGCGGCTACATTATCCCCGGCGGCTGCATCGACACCGTGCCGCCCGAGGCGCGCGAAGGCCACGCCGCCAAATGGAACGGCAGCGGCTGGGACTACCTGCCCGATTTGCGCGGCCAAACCGCCTACCGCACCGACAGCGGCGAAACCGTGCTGATTGACCGCATCGGCGCACTTTCAGACGGCTTGACCCTTGAGCCGCGCCCCGGCGAAGCGCACGAATGGCGAAACGGTGCATGGGCGGAAAACCCCGAACGCGCCGCCGAGCTAAAGGCGCAGGAGCTGGAGCGGGCAAAAGCCGCCAAACTGGCCGAAATCAACCGCGCAGCGCAAGCGTTTGTCGCCCGCGCCGCCGAGTTGGACAAAACGCCCGAGTTCGAAGTGGCCACATGGCCGCTGCAGGCCGCTGAAGCGCAGGCATGGAGCCGCGACAAAGCCGCCTCCACGCCCGTTTTGGCCATCACCGCCGCCGCCCGCGGTCTGGATTTGGACAAGCTTCGCGCCGCCGCCCTGCGCAAGGCCGACGCCTACACGGCGCTGACCGCGCACGTTGCCGGGCAGCGTCAGGCTTTGGCCGACAAGCTGGAAAAGGCCAAAACGGCCAGGGCGGTGGAAGCGATAGCCGTGTCCTACGCCATGCTCGCCTGATTTTTAATGCGCATTAAATGTGCGTTTTCTTGCCAAGCCTTACCATCCCTGCATGTTGTTGCAGGGATTTTTTATGAAAATTGCGTTTTACAAAGGCACGCTGCGCGGCCGCGCAGGCTGGTTCAGCCGCTTGGCGCGCTGGGCAGACCAAGGCCGCTACAGCCATTGCGAAGTGGTGTTTTCAGACGGCATGTGCGCCTCGGCCAGCTGGTACGACGGCGGTGTGCGCTTTAAAAAGATTGCTTTTAACTCCCTGAATTGGGACATTGTTGAACTGAATTTCACACCCGAGGCCGAGGCGAAAGTGCGTGCATGGTTTACCCGTAACGAAGGACGGCCCTACGACCTGCGCGGCAGCTTGGGCGTGGTGTTCCGTCCGTTCGGGCAAGGCCGGCGCGGCTGGTTTTGCAGCGAAGCGGTGGCCGCCTCACTGGGGTTTGCCGAGCCGTGGCGCATCAGTCCGAACCAGTTGGCCGCGCTGTTGGAGACGGTTAAATGGTAAGGCTGGATATGGAAATCGTGCGCGACGACAAGCAGAGTATTGTGGTGGAGCTGCTGGATTCGGACGGCCACACCATCAATCCGGCCGACATCGACAGCGTAACGGTATGGGTCAAGCCGCCGTTTCAGGACAAGATTTTTCCCGAAACGGTCATTCTTCCCGAAGACCCCGAAAACGGCTTGGGCAGCCACCTGAAAATTACCTTTACCCGCAATATCCTGCAAAAACAGATGTGGACGCAGGCGCAATACGGCATTGAAATTGTCTGCGGCGACGAAGGGCCGACCACCGTCATCGGTGGAAAAGTGATGAGGATTTACTGATGAACCCGATTGTCAGACCCGGCCAAGTGGCCAGCGTGAAAATCAAAGACCTGCGTAAAAGCAAAGCGCATACGAGCCTTTATCAGGAATGGCTGAAACAGGGCAACAGCGGCAGCTTTGATAACTTTATGGCTGCCCTGCGCCCGCCTGCAGACGAGGCATGGGTACGGCGCATTGTGGAAAACGTCCTCTCAGCACGTGCATCGGCGGTGTTGCCCGACCCCGACACCGTGCCTGTCGCACCACCGGCCGCCGACCCTGCGCCGACTGTGCCGCCCGCAGCGGCATTAAACCGCAAAGAAATTGAAGAAATCGTGCGCGGGCTGATGCCTGCAGCCCAAGCCGCCGCCAGTATCGCCGATCAAATCAAAGGCCTGATGGATGCGGCCGATTTTGAGTTTTCAGACGGCCTGAAAATCAAGCCCGGCCGTGCATTGAGCGTGCAGGAATTTAACGACTGGAAAGCCACGGTAACGGCCGGCCAAACCGTGGTGCAGGCCGCCGGCCAAGTTTTGGTGCTTAATGACTGGTTCGCGCCCGAAATGCAGGCCGATGTGCTGCTGCGCAAACCGCAGATGCAGCACAGCCGCGCGATTTACGACATTCTCAAAGAACGCCTGAAACCGGGCATGAAGGTGCGGATGTTCGGCAACTTCAATATGGCCAAACTCTCAGGCATCGAACCCGAACTGTGGGGCGAAGACGGCCGCACCGCCGCACCTGCCTTGGCCGCCGGCATTAACGGCTGCCAGCCGACCATGATTTTGCGTTTCGACAACAACGACATTGATTTTTCCCAATGCCGCTTCATCGTACAAAACATGATGACCGACGGCTATGCGGTGGCAGGCTACAAAGGCCACAACCGCTTCAAGCCCGGCCAGTGGATTACCAAAACGGTGGACGAACACGACCCCGACCGCCGTGCCGCGCAGGATTGGACGGCATTGGGCGGTAAAAACGGCGTATTCCCGCCGATTGACGGCACCACCGGTTTTGCCGCCAAAGGCTATGCCGACGCAGGCTTCAACAGCACCAACTGCCATGCCGACTGCGGCAACTACCGCAGCAATTCGCTCGACACAAGCGGCCTGACCACCGGCGGCTACGGCGGCCGATTCCCTCAGGCAGACGGCAGCACAGCCGCCACTTGGGGCACATGGAAAGACGGCGGCCTGATCGGCAACATGGGTTCGGGCGGCATTATTTTCCAAACCCCTGAAGTCGGCAAAGCCGAACGCGAAACCGCCTCCGTCGTGGTGGAAGGCCATTATGCGCGCGGCTTTATCACCTACGGCATCGAGGTGGGCATCCATGCCAAGCCCAACGGCGATTCGTTCAGGAGCCTTGAAGAAATTTGGGAATATGTGCCGCAAAACGTATGGCTGATTCATACGCAGGTAGAGGATTGTTATGAGGGCGGCCTGCAGGCCAACCGCTTTGTCAACCTGTGGGAGCTGTATTCTCGCTGCTATCGAATGGGCCACCCCGACAGCGGTTTTACCTACCATAAGCCCAACCACCCGCAGTCGGCCACCATCAACGACCCCGGTTACGGCTCGTCCAGCCGTCGCGAAACTCCGCAAATCAACCGCTACATCATCGGCTGCTGGTATATCGACTGCGCCCGCAAAGGCATCGATGCCCACAAACTGGCAGGCCTGTTTGTCGCCAAAGTACGGATTAAATCTAAGATTTGGGGCATTCAAATCTGTTGCGACGAGATTTACACCAAGGCATACGGAGACCGCCAAGAGGCTTATCTGGCCAGTCAGGTTACGATTCGCGACAGTGAGATTTTCGCCGGCATCAAGGGTTTGGACTTTACCAACGGCAGCTTCTCCAGCCGCATTCACACCAATCCTGCCAAACAGCGCCTGTATGAAATGCGCTTCAATGTTATGGCCGAAAACCTGCAAATCTTCGCGCCCATCGGCGTGTTCGACAATTACTCGCGCGGCGGCTACACCTTGCGTAACGTAAGCTGCACCTGCGCTTACCCCTATGGCAAGCTTCCGCATTTCAATCCGGCATCCTCGCGCGGCTTCTGGCTGGGCGCGCAAGACCCTGCAGGTCGCGGCATTCCGTTCAATATCCGGCTGGAGGGCTGCACAGCGCAAAACTCGCCGAGCGGCAACTATGCCGATGCGTTCATGCTCCAGCCAGCCAACCTTTTGCCCCTGCGCGACTGCATCGCCGACATCACGCCGTTTATCAGCGACAGTGTGATGCCCAACAAATACCTGCGCGGACGCGATGTGGTGCGCAGCGGCATCAAAACCGTGCCGTTTGCCGTGCCTTCGGTGGCAGGTGTGAAAGTGCAAAACGCCCAGTTCGACAACTGTGTTGCTGTAGACAAAACCAGCGGCGAGCCGGTGGTGGCACGTTTCGAGTATCGCGATGAGCCTGCTGCGGCAGTCGT
The DNA here is from genome assembly GCF_002327085.1 of Neisseria weixii. Classification (GTDB taxonomy): domain Bacteria; phylum Pseudomonadota; class Gammaproteobacteria; order Burkholderiales; family Neisseriaceae; genus Neisseria; species Neisseria weixii. The sequence continues at coordinate 1,051,861 of NZ_CP023429.1, forward strand.
TGCCCCGCCTGATCCAGCCATCACGGCCACCGCTGCTACAACACAAACTGAACCGGTTTCACCCGGCCCGGCAGAGCCCAAAGCATTGCCGCAGGTGCTGCGTTTCGGCATGGCTGCTGCAACATCAACGATGGTGCAGGATGACAGCGGCGCTGTAACCATTGAGATGGCGGGCAGCCATCCGCCTGCGAACTGGTCGGATATGGCCGATGTGTCAGGTGATATTAAATTCATCAAAGGCCGTCTTAAAGACCGCGTCTCCTCTACTGCCGGTGTGTATCCGCGTATAAGAGTTGACCTTGACCGCGTGAAAGACAGCACGATTGTTATGCCTGTGCGTATCCACAGCGTCGGACGCAGTGCAGCCGTTATTTCTTTAGCCGCCACGCCTTACAAAGATGATGCGACCAGCCTAGGATTTATTGTTGATAAAAAAGCCGATACCAATCAATTGGCTATCCGCAATATGTCACGCTACAAAGTAGAGGTAAACGGAGAGGTTAATAACGCCGAGACCCGCTTGGATTACGGTCAATGGGCAATTTTGGTCTACAAGGGCAAAATCGGCGGAGAATACCTCAACCTCGGTACACGCCACGACGGCAACGGCCAGCTTGATGCCGATTACGGCGCAGGCTTGACGGTTTTCCGTAACCACACGCCGAACCCGGACGATTTGGCCGCATTAATTAATGAATTGAAAGGACAATACGGTATCTGACAAACATAAAAAAGGCTGTCTGAAAACGGTTTTCAGACAGCCTTTAGAAAGATTAAGACGGCGGCGCACCGGTGCGGGAACACCGATACGCCGGCCTAGCAGGGATAGTCTGCATTAGCCAAAGCCGCCACCTCGCGAGGCAGCGGTATTTTATCACTAATGCATAGGAAATACCCGAAAAATGAAACACCGTTACAAAAACCGCTGCGAATGCAGCAACTGTTGCAAACTGTTGGCCGTCGGCACAGGCGACTTTGAAATCAAATGCCCACGCTGCAAGACAGTCAACCGGTTTGGTTCTTTAACAACTCAGAATGCCGCCGAGCATCCGAATCCGAAAGGAAACAATGGATGCTCAAACCTTTTTCAGACGGCCTGAACCCACCGTCGGCAGCCTGTTCGCAGGCATCGGCGGATTCAACCTCGGCTTCGAGTACCGCGAGTGCCTTTTACTCTCTATATAAGGAGTCAAAATGACACCCAAACCGCAACCGCTCGTACCGTGGATGGGCGGCAAACGCCGCTTGGCCAAACACCTGCTGCCCATGTTTCCCGAGCACCAATGCTATGTGGAGCTTTTCTCCGGCGGCGCGGCCCTGTTTTTCCTGCGGCCACAACCGGCAAAATGCGAAGTGCTCAACGACCTCAACGGCCAACTCATCAACCTTTACCGAGTGGTGCAGCACCACTTCGACGAGTTTGTGAAGCAGTTTGAGTGGACGCTGACCAGCCGCGAAGTGTTCGCCCGCCTGCAATCCACGCCGCCTGATGTGATGACCGACATCCAACGCGCCGCACGCTTCTTTTACCTGCAACACACCGCTTTCGGCGGCAAAACGGTTGACCAACACTTCGGCACGGCCACCACCGGACGCGGTTTTACCGCCGCCGACATCGCAGGCCGTTTGAAAGCCGCGCAGCAAAGGCTGAACGGCGTATTCGTCGAAAACGAGCCGTGGGAAAAATGCTTCAAACGCTACGACCGCGAGCATACCTTTTTCTACGCCGACCCGCCGTACTGGCAGCTTGCAGGCTACGACAGAGCCTTCGATTGGGCGCAGTACGAACTGCTGGCCAAGATGATGGCAGAGTGCAAAGGCAAGGTCATGCTTTCCATAAACGACCATCCGGACATTCGGGAGCTGTTCAAAGACTTCCGTATTCATCGGCTGGAGTTGGCTTACTCGGTTGCCCGCGACAAAACGCAAAAGACCAGCGGCGAGCTGGTCATCTGCAATTGGTAGATAAAAAAGCAAGGGCAATTCCAAACTGCTCTTGCTTTTTTGTAACAGATTTTCATTGAGTGTAATAAAATATATTTTCTATTTTCTCAAAATCCAGCGCGCTTTTTCTCGCGTGGCTTCAGTCAAGGTCATGGGTGAAAGGCTCGACAGGTGTGTATGCAGCATATTCTCTTTCTACACGACGGGGGCGACGCTTTCCGGAATACCAGCGTTTATCCCAAGTTGAGAGATACTGCTGACCAATGTTTTCTAATCGACCTTGTCCTTGTGTGCCCTGATTGTTGATGTTTTCCTCCAGGCCGTCTGAATCCAAATTACCGCCAATCAATATGTGGCTGTCTGAGTTCAGCCAGTTGCTGCCAGCAGCAATCAGATTGCCGCCAATCAGAATTTCCGCCGGCTTGCTTGTTTTAATCCGCTGGCGGTATGTTTTGATATGGTAGTCCCATACATTCCAATGCTCGGCTTCAACTTGGCTGCCATCCGGGAAATGAAAGCCCGCGGTCTTTTGGTCTTTCTCACTGCGAGAATTATCAAATGTCCCATCCCTGCCTTCACGATAACGGACAGCCTCTCCCGCTGGTGCGTATTCTTTGATTTGTCCGCTGGTTTCGGCCAGATATTCCTCCAATTCGAAGTGCTTGTTCAGGTTTCCCAGAGATTTCGCTGCGATTCGTGCATTTCCACCGGCTTCAATCGTGGCACTGGCATTAATCAAACGGTCAGCCATACCTTGCGCCTGATGCTGCTCATCCAAACTGCCGCCGATATTCAAACTGCCTTCGCTGGAAAGCTTCGCCTCTTCCTGATTGGTAATCTCCTTCGCCCCCACGGCCAAATGCCCGCGCGCGGCGATGGTGGCAGCTTTGGTTTCGCCGTTGGCCGTTTCTTCTTGATTCACCAGCTTATCCGCTTCAATACCGACCCAGCCGCCATACACGCGGCCGGTGCCGATGTTCAGTACGGTATTGCCGGCATCCAAAAGTGTCAGACCGTTGCTGTTGATTAAACCGCGGTTGGTCAGGTTTTGCGCTGTGAGTCGGGTGTCGCTGCCGGATTGGATGACACCGGTAGAGGTATTGTTGATGTTTTGGGCTTCGAGCAGCGCGAAACGGCCGCCTTCCAGCGTGTAGCTGTTGTTGATGCCGCCCTCGCTGCTGACGCTCAAACCTTGTCCGGCGCGGATGTCTTGTTCGGCGGTAAAGCTGTCTTTAAGATTGAGCGACAGGTTTTGATTGGCCGCCAGCCCTCCTTGTGCCGCCAGCGTTTTGGCTTGGATGTCGAGATTTTGCCCGGCCAGGATTTCACCCGAAGCATTGTTAATGTTTAAGGTTTGCTGATTACCGTCGTGGATGCGGATGTCTTTGGCTGAACTGATGAGGCCGCTTGGGTTTTCGAGGCCGTCTGAAACCTTAAGCCCGGTCATTTCGTCACTGCGGATTTTGCCTGAGCTGTTGTCCAGACGGGCGGCTTCGGCTTTCAGACGGCCTGTGTCGATTTGGCCGTTTGGATTGAGCAGGGCTGCGGCTTTGATACCGGCCTGTCGGTTGACGGTGAGTCGGCCGTTGCTGTTGTCCAAGGTTTGGACGGCTGCAGCCAAGCTGCCGCCGGATTGCAGGGTGCCTCGGCGGTTATCAGTGGTTTGGTTGCGTATGGTAAGCGTTTCAGTGGCAGTTAACGAGCCTTGGCGGTTGTCCAGGGTTTGCGCAGTAATCCCGGCTTGGCGGGTGATGATTTCGCCTTCGCGGTTGTCCAATAATGCGCCTCGGGCATTCAGGTTGCCCAAATGCAGCTTGCCGCTGTTTTCCAGGCCGTCTGAAACCTTCAGACGGCCTTCGGCCAAGGTCAGCGGTACGGCAGTCGCATCATTTTGAGTTTGGATTCGGCCTGACGCGGCGGCGGTGGTCGGTGTGGCAGGCGTGCTTGGGGCAGCATTGCCGCCGTTGCCGGAAACATGGTCTTGGTCGGCATAAGCGATTAGACCGCTGTTGTTCAATTTGCCGGCTTCAATAGTGAGGCTTTGCAAACCGGTTTGCGCCATGTCGCCGCTGTTGTTCAGACGGCCGGTTTCGATGTCGAAACGGGCAGCCTGCAGGGTTTGGCGGTTGTCGAGGTTTTGTGTGCGGATATTCAGTTCGTCGGATGAGGTGATCAGGCCGCTGTTGCTGACTTTCGGGCTTTGAATTGCGGTTTTGCCTTGGGATGACACGGTGCCGCTGTTGTCAAACGCCGCAGCTTGAATGGCCGCATTCGCCGCCTCATTCGGGCTTTGCGTGTTGTCGGCGGCGATGATGCTGCCGCTGTTGCCGACTTTACCGTCTGCACTCAGTGTTACGCCGCCAGCCTTGGCAAAGGCTTGGCCGGCATGATGGATGGCAGAGCCTTTGTCGGTGGAAACCAGCTTAATTTTGTTGGCATACATACCGCCCAGTTGCGCGGTGTCGATGGCCACGGCAGGAGCTGGGCGGCCGTCTGAAACTTGGGTGTGGCTGCCGTCGGCCGCTACATCGTTGCTGCCCGATACCACGCTTAAATCTTTTGCCCATACACCGGCATTGATTTGCGCAGCGCGGGCAAGAATGCGGGTATAGTCGGCATTGGAGGTATCCAAGCCGCCACCGTTGACGGCAATGTTACCGTCGCGTACTTGGAAGCCGCTAAGGTTGCCGTTGTCAAACAGCGGTTTGCCGGTTGTCAATGTCACGCCGGCCGCATTGATAAAGCCCGCACCGTTTACCTGAATACCGGCAGGATTGGCCAATACCACATCTGCGCGGCGGCCGGCCACTTCAACATAGCCGTTGAGCAGCGAAGGATTGGTGCTGTTGACCTGATTCACAATCACCCGGGCTTCACCGCGTGCCAGCCACGGGTTGCCTTGAATCCAACCCGCCTGCTGCGTCTGCACATTGCTGCGGCTGTTGTTCAAGATGGCACCGCGTTTGTCGACATCGAATTGGCGGTATTGGTTGACCGACACGCCGCCCGCACCCGGGGTTTGGATGTTGACCTGCGGCAGTCCGTTGGCCGTCTGTAAAACGGTGGGTTGTTGGCTCAAAGGCGCGGATTTGTCCGCCTGAATCCCTGCCGCATAAGCCGGTGTCATTGCGGCCGAACCGGCAGCCAATAAAACCGAGAATGCTGCAACTTGCATTTGAAATTTGGCGCCTTGGCCGTCTGAAACGGTAACGGCCGACCCATCCCGAACGTTTTTACCGCCGCGTGCGGTATTTTCGGCAACAGCCATCATCATGCCGCGTTTTTTATTGAAGATGACTTTGTAACGGGTTTTGTTCATGGCGGGTTCCTATGAAGCAAGAATACCCCCATGCCTGCGGTTTTCAGACGGCATGAGGGTAGGGATGGGATTAGAAACTGTAATTCAGATTGATGCCGACAGTCGTGTTGGCAGTGCGGAAATGTTCGGGCTTTTTAATGGGTTTACCCACGAAGAGGTCATAGAAGAACTGTCCGCCCGCCTTAACCTGACCGCGTGCACCTACGGCTGCACCGGTCAAACTTTGCCCCAGTAAATATTCGGCAGAACGGCCGGAAACATGGCCGGTATCCATCCCCAGATAAAACTGATGATTAGGTTGATAGTGCCAAGACAAATCGTTGCGCCAATACCAGCCGCGCTCGGCGGAGAGCGTGGTTTCGCCGTCAAAACCGCGCACGGTATAACGGTTGCCGATAGAAATTTTGTCCAAAGGTGTCAATGGCGTTTTATTCCGTTGCGCATGAAGATTACTGTCGAACGTAAGATTCTGTTTGCCTAACTGAAACGGAAGATTGACACCGGCATCGGCCGTAATAATCTTCATGCGCGAAGTCCCTTCACCGAAAGCTTCTTCCGGCGCTGACAAACTGTTATTGCGGCCGGTACCGCGTTTATAGCCCAAGCCCAGATTCAACGTGGCTTGGCCGATGTATTCCTTATGGCTTAAATGGGCAGACCAACCGGCCGTGCGGCGGCGTTGCACTTCGATTTCCGCATCATTGATAAAGCTGTGCGTCTCGCGCTGCCACAATTTGAACGCGGCATGGGTTTTACGGCGGGCATCACGGTAAAGCAGGCGGCTCACGCCGACATCGCTGTTCCAGCTTTTACCGTTGTAGTCATACACTTCCGAATCACCCGCCACGGCCTGATGATAGCGGTAGTAGCTGTGGTTCCAAGACCACAACCATTTGCCGAACGGCACGGAATAATGGAAAGCATAGCCGTTGGTACCGCCTTTGGCCGTATGGGCATCTGAATCGGTTTCGGCGGAACGCGTACCTAAATCACGGTTATACGAAGCGTAAAACAAATCGCTCAAACCCAAAGGGTTATCGGCGGAGAAAGTCACATTGCCCTGATAGCGGCCGGTGGCTTTGCTGCCGGAGTTGTCAAAACCCAAAGTCAGGCGGTAGGGAAGGGGGCGCTGCCGCCATTGCACCACCACATCACTCACATCCGCTTTTTCAGACGGCATGATTTGGATATCGGCCTCTGCGGTGGGAATGCGTTTGAGGTTTTCCAAACCCTGTTCCAAATCGCGCAGGTTCAACAGGCCGTCTGAAGCAGAAGGAAATTCGTTTTGAAATGCGGTAATCCGGCCGACATGGGTTTCTGCGGCATGGCTTTCATCAAAACGGATTTGACCGATGCGGCCGGGGAAGACAGTCAATTCCAATTTGCCGGAATTCAAATCCTGAGGCGCAGCCAAAATCCGCGTGGTGGTATAGCCGCGGTCAATAACGGCGTTTTGCGCTAACGTCATGATGTGGTTGATGCCTTGCGCACCCAGACACATGCCCGGTTGGAAGCCGGATTGTTTGATGGCTTTATTCAGTGCAAATTGGAATTTGTTTGCAGAATCGCCAACCAAAGAAATATCGTGAACGGTGAAACAGGGCGATTCGTTTTGAGGCAGAGGGAAAGTTTGAATTGAAGCCGAAGACGAATCTAAGCGGACATCATCCGAAGGTTGCATGATTTGTTCGAATTGCTCACGACGTTGCTGTTCTTGCTGAAGCCGGTTTTGCTGGATTTGCAGGGCTTGGTTTTCATCAGCAAAGACAATCCCTGAAGCAGCCATTGAAATCAGCATCATTAGGCCGGATACACGATGATTGGAATAAGAAATAGCAGACATGTTGTAATCAAATAGAATAATATGATTACAACATGTTAGGTTATGTTAATAGATGTGCAAACAGTGTTTTACTAAAGGCTGATATTGATGACAATTGGTGTGCGATAGGTATATGTAAAAATCTCAAATTCTGATTTTATAACTTTATTTAATTTTACATAATATACATTATTGCAAAGTTATATTATCTTAGATTAAGATTTGTATGTCGAATTTTTCCTTTCTATATCCATTTACACTTTCCCGTTATGCAAATGGGGGCTTTAAGCATTAACTTTAGTTGAGATTTAATTTTATTCGAAATATGATATTTCCTCAAGGAGACATCATCGAATGAAAGCAACAAAATTTATCAATGATACATATTGGCCATATTACATTTTCCAACATTTTATTGATAGCCTTGAACAATTGGGCTACGCAGAAACAACAAGAAAGAGTTACCAATCTCAGCTTAAAAGATTTGGAGCCATTTTAATCGAACTGGGTTATAAATATCATGATGAATCTTTAACCAGCCTGCCAATTTTTTACAAGACGCTTTTTGAACATCACAAGCGGCTACTAAAAGCAGCCGGCAGAAAAGGGATAAGCAATGCTTGCTTAAATCAATATATTTCTGCTTGGAATCGATTCTGCCGTTGGTATGTTAATAGTGGGGTACAGAAGCATACCAAGTCCCCCGGCATAGCAACAGCAGGTGGCGGACTCAGTACCTCAGACATTTCTCAGTCGGATCATGCCGTTCTTTTAAGGTTTACCCAAAGCTTCCTTGTATAGTGGAATTGGATAAGTTGGTATGGAAGGAACCGGATAACTTCCAAGATTATCATTCGTTGAGACAATGGTGTATTGTTGATTTACTTAGTACAGCTGCACTGTGAGTCAACGAAATCAGGCACCTGAGAATCCAAAATATTTCATTAAAACACCAAGCTGTAATGCTGCAAAACGGGTTTGCTCATCCGCGCAATATTTATCTGGATAATAAGTCAACAACTTATCTCTCTCAGTATTTGCGATTATTGAAGAAACAACTTAATTTGCCTCGCCTACCTAAGGATATGTTTTTGTTTGTAAAGAAAAACAAACCACTATCTAAAGGCGAACTGTACCAGACAACCCGATTAGTTACTTATCATACTTTGGACTTTGCGCTCACTCCTCATCAAATCAGAATAGCATGTGGCAGAACCCTGTTCTTTAAATGCAGAGATGAACGTTTAATCCAAGAATTTATGGGATATGACACACTCGCCCCCATTTTGAAGTATCACTCGGTTGATATTGCAACCTTTAAGGATGTTTTGAGTAAATACCACCCTCGTTTTGTGAGAAAGCACCAAAATCTTTGAGAAAATAAAAATCTTTATTTCCTCAAAGATTTTATTTTTAAAGATATTTCTTCAGATATTTTGCCTGCAAAAAAACCATGTATGCACTGCTAAAAATAGGCAGCAACAGCCAGTAAGGGGATAATGTAAATGGGCTGCACAGGTAAAACAGGATGCTTAACCAAATAATGCCGCTCCGCCAGTATTTTGCCCGATGATAAATACCGGCACTCTCTCTTGAGGCATTCTTTTGACGGATACGCCGCATGACCAAACCATCAATTAAGGCCAAAACATAGGCGGTAAAGGCTAAACCGACAAATAAAAAAATGTTACCGATACGGAGGGAGATAAGCTGTAAAGTTTTGTCGAAATGTTTCAGCAAGTCCAATCTCGGCATTAGGTAATTCTTGAAGCGGTATCCAAAATCTGTTTCAGTTTGTGCTGCTAACGCAGTATTAACCTGTGTCCACTCGAAAAACATCGTGCTGAGGGCATGGTAGGATAAACGGGCAACAGAGGTATTGATGTTTTCAGACGGCCTGTTTTCATCCTGCCACAGGCTGCGCTTGTCATGCTGGACCAGTTCCATATGCTTTAATTCCTGATTCAGCAAATCAGGAGTCTGTAAATAGTTTTGGCTAATCAAGGATAATCCGAAAATAATCAATACAATTAAAAACACGGTATAGAGTGCTTTGAAGGGGAGAGTAGGAACTTCAAAGGCAGAGAGTTCATATACCATCCGCTAGCTTTAGCTGCCATAGGCCACTCCTTCCACAAATGCACTTTCGTCTTCGACAGGTAGGCTTAGGCGGTAAGTTTCACGCATAGCCGCAGCAATATCGGTAATATGGCGAGGAATAATTGCAGCTTCCTCAGAATCAACTTTTGGGAGTGGCAGCCTTATTTTGTACAACTGACCACCTTCAATCAATGCAAACGCCTGGCCTTTCGGAAGCTGTGTCAAATCAGCTACGGTCAGCATAGGAACGGTTTCTGCACCAATACGGTCTTCGTTACCACTGCCAAAATCCTCATGACTGTCAGGAAATGCGACATCATTAGCGCGTGAGACCAAGGTACTGGTCATAATTTTTACTTCAGGTAACTGGTTGGTCAGCATTTCTGCAGTTTCTGCCGTCTTAACGCGAAGCATAATCATGGTATTCAAGTTACCACCAATTTGGCCGGCCTTAGCCGGTGAACCGATTTTAGCCTCCACATCTTTCCAGGTTTGCGTGTAGACGGTTACTTGATAGCCTGCGCCGCCAGCCTTATTGAGCAACGGAATAAATTCATCTCCGATGAGCTCGTTAAACTCATTGGCATGAATGGATATCTTTCGCTTGCCGGTAACACCGCTTTGGCCAAAACCGTGTCCGTGTTTGTAAATTTGGCCGGCAAGTGACGTTAAATCTGCAAACATGGCGTTACCGACAGCTCCGGCAACCTCTGCGTCAGAAAGTGAATCCAGACCAACATAGACAACCGCATTGCTTTCAATCACTTTTCGCCAGTCCATAATTGGTCGGGAATCAAGCAAATCAGAAGTATCCGGGCTGATGAGTTTGGCCACATCACCGGTGGTCAATTTTTCAAGCAGAGGATAGAGCGAGCTGACCAGCTTTTCAAAATAGGATCGGTCATTTGAAAGGATGCCGCCCAAGGCATCTATCAGCGGTTCATTGTGCTGTTTGGCCTTAAGAAAAGACCCCAATTTGATAGTATCCAAATTGCGTCCGGTTTTAACGGCCGTTTTGGCCTCTGATTCCGGTAAAGCGAATTCCTCAAATTCTTTTAGCCAACCGGGATAATTTTTATCCAAAATCAGACGGAAGTAGTCGCCGGCCAATTGGTCAACGTTGGCAGCAGCTTTATAGATATTTTCGTAATTAGGCTTGATGGACAAGCCTTCCATGGTTTTAGTCAGCACATTGACAAAGCGCCATACGAAATCCCGGAAGGCGGCCGACTGCCCCTCACTGGGCAACTGATTGGCGATACGGGTGGCTACTTCCGTGATACGGCCATAGTCACTAATCGGGTTATAACGGCAACTGTGCTCCGGAAAACCCAAATGAAACATGTAGAAGGGTCTTCCTGCTTTTTGTGCTTCCACATACATACGGATCATCAAATCCGCATCACCTTTAGGGTCAAATGCAATAGTTACATCGCCACGGGCGATATCCTGCACAATCATGGTTTCACACAGGCGGGTTTTGCCGACACGGGTGGTGCCAAGTACAACTTTGTGGCCGACACGTTCCCCCAAGTCTTCCCAAATATCTTGTTCATCTATTTCAATCCCGTGGAGTTCAGGTGACCCGCCGACAGGAGGTAATGGTGCAACCGGATTCCACCAGGCATTTTTGCGCGTCAGGTGTGTCACCCAATTGCTGCCCGGGGTTTCAATTTCATATTTTCTTGCCGCACGGTACAAGGCGGAAGGCCTCAAAAGATGCTCGTTTTCCGGTTGGCGAACCATGAACAGACGCTGGGTATGGGTCTGCGTCCAACGGAAGCCCTTACCCAGGTAAAGAGCCTTATCTGATACGGGAATTTCATCTGCTGTCAGTGCATAGTAGGGTAGTCTGCGGATATTCTTGCGAAATTTCATGATGCGTCTGGCAGAAAGCGTACGTTTTAGTGCGGCACCGCCGCAAAACAGCAGACCGCCGTAAGCAACCGGTGTCGGCATAGGCAACACGGTCAATGCTGCGGCAGCTGAAGTATAAGCTGCGACACTGATCCACTCATAAGGGGCTCGATAAACATTTTCGGGAAATTGGGTACTCATTCCTGCTCCAGATTCAAAAGGTCAGCATCATTTTCCAAGGCGATATTGGTATTGTTCGCCGGGCGAGAGCTGGGCTGGATAATATGTTTGATATTGTGTTCGGGAATCAGATAACAATAAAACAGACGTTTATTGCTGCCATTGTTGGCAATAGCGCGAAATAGCGCTGTACGCTTACTTCTTTTGTGCAGACGCAAAGATTCAAAGCCTTTCTGTGCCATAGGCCCAAAACTTTCCGTATCCGATTTATTGAACACGCCACCTGCATAATCCCTAAAAATAACAGGGGAAACCAACAGCATACCGTGTTCAATGAAATGAACCGGCGAACCTGATTGATTGGTCGAAATTGATCCATCTGCCAATTCGTTGCCGAGCCAATGGATGAATTGGATACCGCGCTGGCGGGCTTCTACCTTTTTTTCTTCGATTGCGGGATAATCTGCTCTTCGTTCTCTGCTTCCGCTTTAAGCTGTTGCTCAGCCATGCTGCTTTCCAAAATCGTGATTTCTTTCAGGCCTGACTGAACGTCTTCAAGTGTCGGATCAGGGGCAATTTTTACCGGTCTAGGACTTGATTCCGGAGCGGATTGACGTTCACGGATGATTTCTTGCAATCCTGTTTGAGCAGTATCTGCCTGTGTCAGTTTTTCTATTGGTTGTTTTTTCTGATTTTTCGGACTGCTTGGCGGTTTTTCTTCGTCAAATACTTCGGCAAATATTTGTGTCAACAAGGTTTTGTTGGATTTTCCTACTGGTTTTCTATTCTTGGGCTCTGTATTTGCAGACTTATTTTGATTTTGGATTTTGCCGCCCACCACCTCAGACTGTAATGGAATATCGGTTTTGAGAATTTCAGGTCGCCGTGATTCAGAATTCGACGGCAAAGATTCTGTAGCCGTACCTCCCTGCTCGATGACGGAATCAGCCTCTTCTTCAGTAATCAAATTGAATTTGGAAAGCAGGCCGTCTATACCTACGACAGTATCTTCATGAGCCAAGAAGTCTACTTTCGCTTTCTGCTTGGCATCATCTTGCAAATCGGAGGTTTTATGCACGTCTGGAACCGGCTGTTCTATGACGGGGAGGGTTGCCGGTTTTCCGGTAATAACTTGCAGACTGCCCTTAAATTCCTCAGGAAACGTACCGTCAGGGTAGAGTGTAGTTGCTTTAAAGCATAACACACTGAAATTGGCAGAAATTCGTTCGCCATCATTGCGGGTAAAGTTGACTTCGATATTGGAAACGGCTCTAAATGGATCTGAGGCAGGTACAATGGCACCGTATTCGTACAGAGTATCGAAAATCCGTTGATTATCGGAAGGAAAAGACGGCGCAGCAGGATGGCGATGATTGCGTAGGTATTGACGGACAAAGTCAGGGACATTTTTGGCCATCATGTAGATAAAATCACCTTGGCGGAAAAGGTCACCTCCCGCCGTAGTGGCGATACTGAAATGTGCGCCACGGTCAGACAACATCTCCCGTAAGGTTTCCATCACGGTTTCAATCAACGGCGTGCGTTTTGCGGAAGTAAAACGTTGACGGCTGCCTGATTTCAAGTCGCGGGAAACGGATACCATATCTGCACGCGTAATTACTTCCTGCAGCGGGCTGCCATCTTTTTGTCCGCTCAAATAATTACGCAATTCAATCATCAGGCTTGGGTCGGTTTTGGCAATCCAACGCCGGACATGCGCGGGCACCAAACTCTGAAAAAACGTCCAGGCGATTTCGGTATGGGCGCGATAGGCCGATCGTGCATCAGGAAAAGTCACACGATAATATGCTTGGTCGCTGTCTGTCATTGATCCCGCATCAGGCAACCATAGTGTGTGCTCGTGTGTGACTGTGTCAGCATACAGTTCGATGCTGAAACCGGTAATGGTCTTGCCCACATCATGCAATATGGCCGCGCACATAATGCCGTAACGCCATACGGCTGTTTTTTTTGCAATATCTTCGGTTTTTGCATTGGGCGGCCAGGATTGTGAAGTTGAGGCAATCAGTGCCAGGCAGGCAACGTCAAGCGTATGCTTGACCAGGCCGCCGTCTCCTGCATGGTGGTGTGATTCCGAAGCCGGAAGGCGCTGTACGAATTCGATATATTGGTACAAAAAAGGCAGGGCATCTTTCTGCCAGTTTTCATTAGACAGCCCCAGATTGTTTTTAATATTCGCAAGCAGAGGAGACAGATCCAGTGTACGGACAAGCTGATCTGCATTCAGCACCAAAAACCGATCGCCACTGATACAGGGCATATCGGTTTTTGGTAAATCGTCATCGGCTGATGTATCGGATTTGTGTTTCAGTAGGTAGATGGCCGATAACGCGCCGGCAGACAGTGAGCCGAGCAGTAGGGTTTCCAGCAGCATAGGATTCCGTGTCACTCACAATACAGCAGGGCACGCAGCCATGCTGCAGTTTTACCTGCTTCTTCATGCGGCTGGTCCAGTACAATCAGATTAGGGAGCTTCATCTCGTGACGGCGGATGAAGCGGGAGAGACTTTCTTGGGTGGAATTCCAAATATCCGGACCGTACTGGGCGCGGAAAAAAAGGATTTCAAAATCCTGCGACAGGGCATGAATCAAGTCGTCGTCACATGCTGTTGAAGGCAAATCAGCAAGAATCTGTGTCAGCTTTTCGATTAAAAAGGGCGGGGTTTCGCTGCCGTCTTCAAACGTCATCAGTTCCATAAAGCCATCGGCACGCCCAATCCAATAAGTCAGCAGGCCGCTCCAGTTGGCATGGAGGTTCTTAAAATTCGAGAGCGCAGCGAATAACGTTCGGATATCGGTCTCAGTCATTTTGATCAGTAGCAAGGTTATTAATAGTGAACTTATTCATATATCCAAAAAATCAAGCCTTGTCAAAAATCTAAATAAAAAAGTCGAATTTATTTAGATTTGTCACAAAATGGAATTTTTTCGGTATAATTACTGCCCTTTTAAAAACAGCCGCTTACAAATTTTTTGTAAGCGGCTGTTTTCCTTTAATCTTTTCCTTTACCCATATGGCTTAAAATTTACCCATTAAAGCTTTCAATTACCCTTAAGGCTTTTATAAAAAATACTGTGTGCGGGTTTTGAAGCACACAGTATTTTTGGCTTTTGGGTAAGCGCCCTTACCTTTAAAAGTTGCTTAATATTCAATATTATGAATATTAAATAATCTCAAAATCAAAGATGTAATTTTTAATAATACCATAAATTACGCAAAAAATGTTAAATCTAAATAAATTCAACTTTTTTATTTAGATTTAACATTTTTATTTTTTTGTATACGAAAATTAACGCTCGCAAACGAGGCAGCAAAGACATGAGATTAAGGATCTTATTTTTACGAATCGTTTTGCCAGTAACCGTTTTGTTGATTTCAGGACAAGTTCATGCCCATTGCTATCGGGAAGCCGGGCAGCGTTACCGGATAGACCCGACACTCCTGAGAGCCATTGCTTATACGGAAAGCTCGCTGAATCCGGATGTTGAAAGCCATACATCGGATATCGGCTTGATGGGCATCAACCGCTCATGGTTGCCGATACTCAAAACAAAATTCGGCTTAAACGAAGCAGATGTATGGAATCCGTGTACCAACATCCACATCGGGGCATGGATATTGGCCAATAACTACCGGCAGTTCGGTAAAAACTGGAATGCGGTCGGTGCCTATAACGCGGCATGCAAAAAACTGAAAGGTTATGAATGCCAAAAAGCCCGTACTGCCTATAGCAATAAGGTATATCGAAATTGGGAACGATTAAAAAATCAGCCGTTTTAGCAGCCTCTCTGTTTGGTCTCTCTGCCTGTGCGGTTTTTCCTCAGGCGGAGGAGAATATGTCTATCGAAGACAATCAGCTGACGGAATATACAGTAAAGCAGAACGATATCGGTGAGTATGTATTTTGTAAAAATAACGACTGTCCCGCTTGGGAACGCAAAGAGTTGGCTGATGTTCCATTTTCAGACGGCCTGCCCGAATTGCGTGACGAGCAGTCGGTGAGGGTGTTTTTCAATTTAGGCAGTGCCAAGCTCGGTGCAGAAGCGCGGGGAACGTTGCAAAACGTCCTGCCTAAATTGCAAAACACCAACATTATTTACTTACGTGGCTGGGCGGACAGTATTGGCGGTAAAAATACCAAAATCAACCGCCGCCTGGCCAAACAACGTGCGGAGGCCATCCGGACATGGCTTCGTCAAAACGGTGTCACAGTACATATCAGCACGGCATCGAATCCTGCCTGCTGCAACCGGGATGACACCCGTACGGTAGTCATTACCTGGTAAAAGAATGATCGGACGCAATAGTCGGGCGTTATCGACTGATTTTGTGAGTATTTAAAATGAAAGTTAAAAAATTCTTTTTGAATCAGCAGCAAAAAGTGGTAGCAGTTTTTTTGCAATGGGTGTACTGGCTTCAAACGCAATGGCTGCACAAACCGGCCAAGAGTTCAACGGTATTTCTACCATGTTGTCCGGCTGGTCAACCGGCGGCCTCGGTCTGACCTTGGCGTTGGCTGCATTCATCATCGGCCTGGCAGTCGGCATGATGAAACAAACCATTATGCCGGCAGTTGTCGGCATCGGCGTGGCTTTGGCGGCAACACTCGGCCCGGGCATTATCCAAGCCATGTTCACCGCAGTAATCTAATCTGAATCATTTCAGGGCAATAGAAAGAAAAGATATGTTGGATTGTCGGTACCGGTTTCCATTGATGACCCTAAAAAGGCACTGATTTGGGATTTGGACGTTTTTCTGATTTTCATGTCCGGTATCGGTATCGGCATCATTTCCCGACATTTCATCCTTTCTATTGCCCTGTTTTCTTTTTTAGCCTGGCGTTGGGGTAAGCTGAAATCAGGCAAACATCAGTGGTATTTCCTCCATATTTTGTATTGGTATTTACCAATACAGGAGAAAAACAGACGTATCCCTGACACCCACCAGCGTGAGTTTTTAAAATGAAATCAGAAAATCTGCTCAATGAATTAAGTGCACGTACAGGCATTAAAAACATCATCTGGATGTTCCTTGCCTTATCGGTACTGACCAATTGTCTACTGGCCTTCGTTCTCGCGACGAAAGGCACCATCGTACAAAACACCTTAACGCCTCCGGAAATCCGGAAGACCATGTCTGTCTCCAATGTTGCTTTTTCCAAGGAATATTTGGAGGAGATGGCTCCCTACATGGCTTATCTGCTCTTGAACAGTACGCCTCAAACCGTTGACTATCAAAACAGCAAGCTCTTGTTCTATACCGACTATCAATATAAAGATGCGCTGGAAAAAGAACTGAAAGTCAATGCCATCTGGCTTAAGCGCCATAATGCCAGCACTCACTTCACTCCGGTTTCCGCAGCAGCGGACACCAATGACAATACTGTGAATTTAAAAGGAAAATTTGAAGTTAAGAAAAGCAACCGTATTGTCGAGACACGTGACCGGGAATTTATCATTAAATTCAAAAATAACAACGGCACCATCGTGTTGATCGGCATTGACGAGATTTTCAGCCAAAAGCAAAAAGAAAATCCGCTCAATGCGCCTGAAACCAAAGAACTGATTGAAGAAACCGTCACCATTACCAATACGGTTTCTGATTTTAAAGGTGGCAGTAATGAATAAATTCACCCTGATTTTAACAGCCTTGGCGATCCCGTCTTTTGCACTAGCAGAACAGCGTATCCCGGCAACCGAGCAGATTCCGCATGTCGTAGCGGTATCCAAGCGTGATTTAAGCCGCATTGCAATCGAAGGCGGCCGGATTGCCTCGTGGAAATTCATGGATGGCGATCTGGACATCCAAAAAGACCAGCGTACCGGCCAACTGTTTGTCCGCAGTCTGATCGGCCGACCGACCAATCTTTATATCATCAGCGAAGAGGGCAAAACCTATCTGTTGGTTTTGAAACCGTCTGCCAAACACGGGGACAGCATCATCATCGATGAAGCAAATTCAAAACGCAGTGAGGCTGTCTTGCTCGCTTCTCAAAGCGGTCCTATGCCGGTCACCACCAATTCCAGCGAATATGTACGTGCCATCAAGCAGTTAATGACCTCCATCATGAATGGCCATGGTGCAGACATGGGGATGCGCCGCAGTCAGACCTACCGCACCATTCCGTTATGGAAAAACACGGTATTTGTCCAAACCGGTCAATATACGGCTGCAGATATGCAGGCCTACAGTTATGCATTGACCAATACCGGCGCATCCGCGATGGAAATTAAAGAACAGGAATTTTACCGTCCCGGTGTTTATGCAGTTGCGGCCAAAAAGCATGTTTTGCAGCCGGGTGAGATGACTGAGGTTTACGTCATCGCGAAACTGGGAGGGGATTGATGCGCGTCAATATCAAAAAACCCAAATTAACCCAGGCCAGAAAACGACAGTTGGCCATTGCCGGACTGTCAGCATCCGTTCTGGCGGGCATCGTCGGCAGTGCCGTTTACGTAATTCAATCCGGCAAAGCCGCAAACCAAGCCAGGTTGCAACAGCAGACCAAGCAGCAAATCACGGCTACAGGATTTGCCAGTCCTCAAACCGGCATCGGCGAAAACTCGCTCTGGATGGCGGAAGAGGGAGCCAAAGTTACCGATATGGAACGCAAAATCAGCGAGCTGGAATTAAAACTGGCCCGTCAAGAAGAGGCAAAACAGAACCAACAAAGCAATGCCGGTGGTGCAGCCAACGGGCCCGACGGCTTGGGCAAGCCCGGCAGCATCAGCGGCTTGGGCAATAACGGCCAGTTACCGCCTCCCCCGCCAGCCGGAACACTGCCATCGGGCACGCAAACAGCAGGAATCCCGGGCAATACACCTACCGAACGGAAAATCGTTTCCGGCAATATGAATGACCCAGAGCCGGATGCTGCAGGTTCAACCGGCGCGGCGGTTGTTGCCGGACAGGTCAACTCTTCAGGCAACCGCGTATCTGAAAACATGCGTGAAGCAGAGTGGGTGCAGTTCAAGACACCCCGCAAGAACATCGAAACAGTAGAGGACGGCGGCAACAACACCGTCAGTCGAGGCAAGTTTCGGGCGCGAGACTCCTATATACCCAGCGGTACCTTTTTCCGATCTGTGCTGCTGGGCGGAGTGGATGCGCCCACCGGGGGTGAAGCACAAAATGCCAGCCCCCACCCCGTTTTAATGCGCGTGACCGATTTCGCGCAATTACCGAACCGCTTCAAATACAACTTCCGCGAATGCTTTATTACCGGGCAAGCTTACGGCGATATCTCAGCCGAACGCGCCTATATCCGCCTGGATAAATTGAGCTGCGTCGGCACAGATGGACGCGCAATCGATATGCCGGTGAAAGGTTATGTAGCGGGTGAAGACGGCAAAACAGGTGTTCGCGGTAACTTGGTAACCAAACAGGGGCAAGTGTTGGCCAATGCACTGTTCGCAGGCGTACTCAGCGGCCTGGGACAGGGTGTTTCCGATGCCTTCAAGGTCACCAGTGATACGGCCTTCGGCTCCACGACCTCGGTACGCGGTAGCGACCAATACAAAGCAGGTGTGGCCAGCGGTTTGGGCAATGCCGCCGACCGTCTGGCCCAATACTACATCAAGTTGGCGGATAAGGTATTTCCCGTAGTGGAAGTCAATGCAGGACGTGAAGTGGATGTCGTTTTGACCCAAGGCATCGAAATCGACACGAGTGAAACCAAATAAAGGTGTGAATATGATGGATTTTCTTCTGAAAAAAGTGATGTTTATAGGGTTGGCGTCTTTGTTTGCCCAGTTGGTTCACGCAGATGCCGGAGCTGTCGGGAACAGATTGCGGGAGCTGTATCCGAATACTTCGTTCAAGTCGGTCAAACCGACACCGATGGCCTCCATTTACGAAGTAACGATGGGCGACAACATTGCCTATGTTCAGGAAAACGGCCGCTATTTTATTTTTGGCGCACTGTACGACATGCAGGCTCAGAAAGATTTGACCGAGCTTTCGCGTGCAGCGGTAACACAGCAGGCTTATGCCGATCTGCCGTTTAAAAACGCCATCAAGATTACCAAGGGCAACGGCGGTAAAGGGAAGCGCGAGTTTGTTATTTTTTCCGATCCGGATTGCCCGTTCTGCCGCCGTCTTGAAGAGACCTTGGCAGGCATGACTGATTACACGGTCTACGTTTTCCTGTTCCCGATTAAGTCTTTGCATCCTGAAGCAGTTGCCAAGGCAGAGCATATTTGGTGCGCCAAGGACAAGAAAAAAGCCTGGCACGATTATGTTCTGCTGAATCAGGAACCTGCAGTCAAAACCTGTAAAAACCCGGTTGCAGACAATATTGCGTTGGCCGACCGTCTGAAGATACGCGGTACCCCGACCATGATTCACAAGGACGGCCGCCGAACATCGGGGGCCATGCCGCGTGCCCAATTTGAAAAATGGTTGAACGGAGGTTGAATATGAAGCACATCGTATTGGCCGGCCTTTTATTTGCCTTGGGCGGCTGTTCAACCCTCTCCATGTCCGGGTACGGTGGAACGGAACAATTCCGCTGTAGTAACGATTTCGGGCAGAGCGGCGAACCGTACTGCAATTCCATTTCAGAAAACTACGATGCCTCAATAGCCGGCCTGCTTAACAATACCGATATGGCCAAACGGGCAGGGCAACCCTACAGCGAACAGGGTGTACGAACCCTGATGAACACGCCCGGATACGCTTCAGGCACGCCGGTTCGTTCTCAAAACGAGATTGCCCGGATTTGGATTGCCCCGTATTTGGATTCAGACGGCGACTTGGTCGATCAAAACTTCACTTATGTGGTACTCAATCAGGGTAAATGGCTGATTGAACACAACCAGCAAAACATTATGGACGAATACCGTCCGGTTCGGTTGCTGGGCGGCCGTCCCGAAGCTCAGAAAAATACCGGCAATACTGCCGGCAACGGTACAACAGGAAACGACAGGGTGCCGGATGTCGGTGTCAGCCTGAATCTGAAAGACTTAGGCGGAGCGACACCCGCAGCCAATCAGTAGAAAGGTTACAAAATGGGGATGTTTGGCAAGTTCAAACACTGGCTGGCCGGCTCGGATGATGTCGATGCCCCGATGGAGGCTATGCACAACAACCCGGCCGACCCGGCTTTCGAGCACTTGAGCGATTATCTGAACTACGGTGCTTACGACCCGAAAACCGAGTTGTTCCTGCTTAAAACAGGCTCGGATAACAAGCCTTTGGGTATGGGATTTACCATTGAGCTGAATCCGTTTCTGGGCGCAGACGACGACCTGGTCGGTAAGCTGGG
The DNA here is from genome assembly GCF_002327085.1 of Neisseria weixii. GTDB lineage: Bacteria > Pseudomonadota > Gammaproteobacteria > Burkholderiales > Neisseriaceae > Neisseria > Neisseria weixii. The sequence continues at coordinate 1,072,370 of NZ_CP023429.1, forward strand.
CAATCTTTATGCCTTGCTGCCCGAAAAAACACCGATACAGGTACAGATTTTCGGATCCCCGGATTTGCGCGGCTTTTTGAAAGCCTATGAAACCATACAGAGCAGCCGGGCAGAGGACGATCCGATGCAGCCGGTTTTTCAGACTTTGGCTCAGAAACGCACCGAGTATTGGCGCAAAGGTACTCAGGAGTTGCTGGTTAAAAACTCTACTGTCCGGCTGCGTACCTTACGCTGCATTTTGAGCATCAACCTAGATATCTCGCCGGACAATCCCACCGAGGTTTCACGTGCAGTTTCATTGCTGGGCCGTATGCGTGATTCGCTGCGTTCGCTGCAGATTTACGATCGCACCTGGACACCGGTTGATTTAAAGGAATGGTGCAGCCTGATGCTCAATCCGAACCGGATGTTTATCGACCTGACCAAGGAGCTTGATCCGGTTTGGGATGAAACCCGTTTTCTGAACGAGCAGATGGTCGAAACACGAACTTCCCTCAAGGTTATGGACAGTGGCTCCGGTTTGCGCTTCGGACACAGAGATAACGAAGACTGTGTCATTGCCCGCTGTTATTCCGTCAACCTCTATCCTGAAGAATTCCATTTGGCAGGAATGGGGCACTGATTGGCGATGCGGTAGACAGCAATATGAGTTACACCTCGCCGTTTTTGATTTCGATGACCATGTTCAAAGAAGAATACGACGTGGCTCAGAATACCATCACGTTGAAAGCCGCACGTGCCACACAGACGGCCGATTCCAAAATGGCAGCCGTGATGCCGCAGGCCATCAAGCAAAAGCGGGATTACGGTGTCTGCCTGAGTGCCTTCGGCAAAGGGGGAGGCGGCACCGTCAAGCTGATGCACCAAGTCGTGCTGTGGGAGCGGCCGCAAAACATCAATCTGGCCGAAAGCCAGGCGGAAAGTATCTGGAAATCAGAAGGCTTCGGCCTGTACCGTGACCAATATCTGCAGCTGGGATCCTACCTGACCGCGCTGCCCATGGCCACTGACAAAGAAGTGGTGAAATATCTGAACAGCAAAAAACGCTGGCATACCAAAACCATGACCAATGCCATCTGTATGTCACCGATTATCGGTGAATGGCACGGCTTGGGCGAGCCGGTTATCGGACTGTTCGGCCGACGCGGCCAGGCAATGGGCATCGACCTGTTCGCCAATCCGGCCGGCAACTATAACTTTGCCATCATCGGCGCTTCCGGGTCGGGCAAATCGTTCTTCGCCAACGAAATTGTCCGCAACTATATGGGCTTGGGCACGCAAATTTGGATTATCGATGTCGGCCGCTCTTACGAAAAGTTCTGCCAAATGATTGGCGGGCAATACATCGAATTCACATATGAAGCCAAGCTCTGTTTCCCGCCGTTCCAAATGGTTACGGAGATTCACGAAGACATCGAGTTGCTGAAGCTGATTTTCTGCCTGATGGCGTCCCCATCTGATTCATTGACAGAGCAGCAGGAAGCCAAGCTGCAGCGGATTATCGAAGATGTATGGTACGAGCACGGTAAGAACGGCACTGTTGACCATGTGATGGAACGCTGTCTCAACTGTTTGATTACAGGCACCGATGAAAACGGGGTTCCCGGGGAGCGCGATTTGGCTATGGTTGCAGTAGCCGACCAACTTTATGCCTACTCCAGCCAAGGCATCTACGGCCAATACTTCAACGGAACATTGAATGTTGAATTCACCAATGACTTGGTGGTGCTTGAGTTGGAGGAGCTGAAGACCAAACCCGACCTGCAGCAAATCATCATGCAGATGATTATGTACCGCATCATGCAGGGCATGTACCTGTCCCGCAGCCAGTACAAAATCATGATGATTGACGAGGCATGGGCATTACTTGGCGACACCGGCTCAGCTGCCCGTTTCATCGAGGAAGGCTACCGCCGTGTCCGTAAATACAAGGGAGCCTGCGGGACGCTGACCCAAGGTGCCAATGACTATTACAAAACCAAAGCAGCCGAAGCGGCTTTGGAGAACGCAGACTTTGTCTTCCACATGCGTACCGGTGCCAAGTCCCTGAAGACGATAGAAGAAAAAGAGCCGTTCGAAGTGAACAGCGGGGTGATGAAAATTTTGCGCAGCCTGTCTAAAACCGACTACTACAGCGAAATTTTCATTTCCACACCGATAGGTTACGGTGTCGGCCGTCTGTACTCGGATCCGTTTAACGCACTGGCTTCCAGTTCCAAAGCGGATGACGTAGAAGCGGTGGACCATTACCGTCGCGAAGGCTTGAATATGGCACAGGCAATTGAAAGCGTGTTGGCCGACCGAAGCAAATACCACTGAAGGAAAAAATCATGACACAGCAAGATAAGCAGAACAGGCCGTCTGAAACTGCCTCAGTAGCAGAAAAACAGCAACAGCATGTTCCAATGAACTCCGGAGCCGGTGCAGATGAAACCGAGAGCATTTCCCTGGTGCAAATCTTGATCGGGCTGATGGCTGCTACAGCATTCGGATTGAGTCTTTGGAATACTTTCAAGCCGTCTGAAAAAAGCATCCATATCATCGATCTGGCTGGTATTTCGATGAATTACCAGCAACAGGCACGCAACCAGGGGTTGCAAGACGGTATTACCGAGCAGCAGCGCAGTGCGATTCTGGCCAACTACCAAGCCAAAATGAATACGCTGCAACAGGTCATCGAAGAAAAAGTCCGTGAATGCGGATGTAATATTTTTGTCAAATCTGCCCTAGTCGGCCGTTACGAAAACGTAATCGATCTGACCGGCGATGTGGTGGCCGAATTGGACAAGCGCATCCCGGCCTCTGCTGTTGTGACCTCTCCCAACCAACCCCAGACAGGCTCAGCCCCAACGGTTACACCGCCTCAAACGCTGTCGGATGAAGGGAAGGGTACTGCGGTCAATCCACAGTAAAACGGATAGGATGGCAGATGATGAAAGTCGACTCTAAAGAGTACTTCAAAAATCTATATATTGTGTTTTCATTGCGCTATGCGTCTATTTTTCTACTATTGGTAGTAATTTTCCTAGCATGGAGCAAATACTTCGGTTTTGCCGTCAATGCTTCGCATTCTTTGCCGCACAAACTCTACCTGATTCAGAAAAGCCGCAACCATCTGGCCGATCTGAAGCAGGGCGATTATGTAGCCTACGCTTGGCAAGGCGAGTTCTACCCGGTCGGCACGCAAATGGTGAAACGGGTGGCCGGATTGCCCGGCGATACGGTCAGCCGATCCGGACGGGAATTTTTCGTCAATGGCACCGCAGTCGGGCGCGCCAAAGAATTTTCTTTGAAAGGCGCACCCCTGGAGGCTTCTTCCTTTGAGGGCAGTATCCCCAAACGCTTTATGTGGGTTGCGGCCGACCATCAGGATAGTTTGGACAGCCGTTACGAAATAGCCGGACTGATCCATTCTGGGCAGATTATCGGCAAAGCCATCCCGATTTTTTAAGGATACCGCTATGAAACTCAAAAAAGCACTCATTGTATCAGTGGGTTTGCTTGCATTATCGGCAACGGGAGCCGGTTCCTTGATTGCAGCCAACAACAGCCATTTTTCCGAAAAAATCGGCCCGACTTATCCGATTGCCGAGAAACACGCAATCCATGAGATTCAGACCCGCCTGAAAGAGCGCCAGGACAGCGGAGAATTGGAACGTATGCAGCGTGAAGTGCAGGAACGTATCAACCGGTCCGCGCTGAATCTGGCTCCGGTAGAAGGCTTGGAAACAGCTGAAAAATCATCTGTGCGTTATTTCGAACCGTCCTACACATTGCCGGAAAACATTTACGACCACGAAAACCGCATCATTGCCACGGCCGGTACGGTAATCAAGCCGTTGGAAGTGGCACCGATTCCGTTCAAAATGTTCTTTTTCGACGGCCGCGAACCGGCGCAAGTCGATTTGGCAGCCAAGCTGGCCAAAGAACACGGTGAGGCCTTTATGCCGATTCTGACGGCAGGCGACTGGTATGAGCTGTCTGCCCGAATGAATCAGGCCGTCTATTACGACCAACAAGGCAAGATGAGCCGCAGTTTTCAATTGAGTGAAGTCCCCAGTCTGGTATCACAAGAAGGCCAGCGCCTGCGTATTGAGGCAATGAAACCATGATTCGATACATAATCCGCACTCTGACAGCCTTGGCCGCCATCGTTTCCTTGGCAACGGCTTCTGCGGCCGATGCCGGTACCGACATCGGTAATCCCGGCAATAAATTGGTCTGTCAGGGGAAATTCCTTAATCCGATAACCGATATCTGCTGGAGCTGTATGTTCCCGATTACGATTGGCGGAAACATCAAGTTGAATAACAACAATCAGGAAGACAACAGCTCAACTCCCGGTGATTGGTTTTGCGCCTGCGACAAACCGAGTAGGGCAGGGGTAACGGTTTCGTTTTGGGAACCCACCCATTTGGTTGAAGTTGTCCGTACGCCGTTCTGTATGGTCAGCCTCGGCGGTATTTCGCTTAAAGGGAAAACCACGATAGACGCAAGCCAAACAACCAGTCAGGCACAGGATGCCAACTGGCTGCAAAAACTGTTCGGCGGCGCACACAAGCGCGGCCGTCAGGAAAACAGTGCCAGCCACAATGCCTTTTATCAGGTGCACTGGTATCGCAATCCGGTGATTTTTTGGTTGGAATCCTTGCTTGATAACGACTGCATCGAACAGGGCGTTTTAGATATCGGCTGGATGACGGAATTGGATCCGACTTGGAAATATCCGTCTTTAGCCGTTTACCAAGCGCCCGATTCGGCACTGTTTGCCAATGTGATTTCGCAAGCTGCCTGTGCAGCAGACTGTGTCAAAGCCTCCACGGGCTTCCCTTACAGCAAACTGTATTGGTGTGCAGGCTGTCACGGCAGCATCTATCCGCTTTCCGGTTGGATGTCAGGACACTTCTCCGAAGTACAGGCAGCTAAGCTGATGGTTACACGTATGCAGGCAAAAATGCACCGTGACCTGGTTGCCTGGCGCTCATCAGGTAAGGATTCGATTTGCGGTTACAAACTCAATCCGGTGATGGACAAACAAAACTACAAGATGGCGATGACGTATCCGGTAGCTGCCCGAAAATTCAACGGCCGCTGCTGCGATCCTATCGGCCGCTCGACTCTGGTGCGCGACAGCGGTAAGGCGTTCCCTTATAAAGGTACTCAGTTTGCCTTCCAGTTGTTCCGCAAGCGTGACTGTTGCGGTGCGTATTCTTACAGCGAATAAGGAAAGGACTTTGAGATGCAAAGCGAAAAATTTCGGGTAACCATGGTGGCTGCAGCCTGTATGCTTGCCGTTTTAGGTGGCCTGCTGGCTGTCGTCGAAGTCCGTGCCTCATCCGTTGATGTCGATGCAGCCTCCAACCGCTTGCGCTCTACGCTGCAAAAGGTGGAGCAGGGCAGTAATCCGAACGTCGGTAACGAGCGCAAACAACCGGAAGTGCCCGATTTACAGGGCATCCGCCATCAAGTGCCTGATATTCGCGATTACGGCCATCAGAAAAAAGTCGATGTTGATCCGATGAGCATTGCCAAGCGTTACAGCTCGGCCCGACAACCTGATTTAGCCGCCGCTGACAAAGGCGATTTGCTGGTATTCGTTTCTTTTTCGATGCCGGAAGCCAGTCTGAAGCGGATTGCCCACGAAACCGCCCGAGCAGGCGGTGCAATGGTGATTCGGGGCTTCAAGGACAGTTCGATGAAGGCCACTATTCAGGCGGCGCAGGAAATTGCGGCCCTTCAGGGGGATTTATTGATTCATCCGGATCTGTTCGATCACTACAACATCACCGAAGTCCCGACCACAGTATTGGCCCGCAGCGGTGACGAGGGGCTTGATAGTTGCAGCGGCAATGCCGATGAAGGTATGTGCACCGAGCACCTGCAGGTGCGCGGTGATGTCTCCCTGCATGCCGCATTGGAATATTTCATCAACAACAAGGCCGACGAAAAACTGATAAAAATTGCCGAGGCCAAGCTGGCGAAATTAGGCGGTGCAAAATGAACGTCAAAACCTTGAGTGCCTGTGTTTTATTCTGGGTATTTCAGACGGCCTCGGCAGCAGATTACAGCGGATACCTGAAAGAATTGGGCGGTTTGGGCAGCGGTACCAGCAAAAACATTACCGCACCGGAAAAATATACGCCGCGCTATACCGACAATCCGCCGAATGCCGAACAGTATTACGGTGGCGGCCTGTCGCTGCCGACTAGCTACGGTGAGGCCAAAATTGCCGGCTGCCGCGACAATGTCGCCGATTCCGACCTGTATCTGCGTCAGGAATGCGAAGGCGTGAATTTCATCGCCAACAACAAAACCCAGCGGCCGGACGTAACCCTGAGAGCCCGGGAAAAACTGATTACCGGGACGCAAAGCATTGCCGGCGACCCGGCCGAGACGTTGGATAAATACAAGTGGCGTTATCCGCTCAATGCCGACGGTAGTGTCGGCTCGATTCCGTCTACTGCCTGCCCGACCGAGACTATTACGGTTCCGGCGGTGAAGTCCGTTAAAAACTGCAGCGAATACTATGGAGCCGAGCTGTTCTTGTGCGAAGCAGCCTTAAAAGTTACCGTTGATCCGAACTGGAACTACTCCTGTCTGGAAACCAAATACCAGCACGAACGTTACAGCTGCTCCAAGAAACTTAAGGTGACCTGCGAGCAGGCTCCCGACTGCACTACGGCAGGTGTGGAGGCCGGCACCATGCAGGGGGATATGCAGCTCTCTTTTGTGAAAAACGGAGGTGATACGGCACATACCTTGACGTTCGGCTCCATTGGTGACGATTATTTCAGAAATAACCAGTACGACCGGGAAATGATGGTCAAAATTAAGAATCTGAAGCAATTATCAGTTTTTACTCTAAAACGTGTTGAATACGATGACTGGCTGGTTGTGAAGGTCAATGATGCCATTGTATACAGTAGTTACGGTAATCAAATGTTGTCTGCTGATTTCAGTAAAAATAGTAACTTTACTAAGCCACGAACGGCAGTATTGGATGAAAGCGGTAACCGGATAGGTGCTGCTGAGCGTAAAACATCTTGGAAAAAAGATCTTAATATTGACATCAGACCCTATTTGAAAGAAGGCGATAACATGATTTGGACACGCACCATAGCTGGTGGCGGTGGTGAAAGTGCAGCGATTTTCAACGTACACCAATATTGTGAACCGATTTGCACAGAATCGTGGGAAAACGGTTGTGGTGAATTTGAGAACAAGGTGCGCCCATGAGGAAACTGCTCTCGTTTTGCGTGCTGGTCTGCCACTTGATGCTGCTGACGGCACCATCTGTCGCGGCGGCGCGGGAGAAAAGTACCTGCGTTTTAAAATCGCATACCTGTGTAGACGGGCCGTCGACCAAAAACATCAACGGCGTGGACATTACCCGTGAATGTTGGGAATACAAAGACGAATACGAGTGCTTGGAGGACGACCCGGCCAATTTTTGCGAACCGTTGAAAAATACGGCCGCGAAGTGTGAAATCGAAGGCCAGACATGCCTGGAAACCCAAAACGGCGAGTGTCTGCGCTATACCCATCAATACTCGTGCGATGTCGACTTAAAGACTCTGCATGGCGGCCAGCTGCCGCCCCAGGTTACCGAACGGCCGCATACCCATCACATTTCGTCGGAATGGGATACTGCGGCATGTGATGCAAAAGGAAAAAACTGCAAAGCGGTCACTACCGAGTGCATCGAAGGCCCCGCAACAAAGGTTATTAACGGTATTCCGGTGACACGCGACTGCTGGAAGCAGCAGCGAACCATGCAATGCGCCACAGGTAATGACATCGACACCTGCAGTGCCTACGAAGAGAACGCAGCCTGTTCTCTGACCGACAACAAGTGCAGCCATACCCTGCCTGACGGCGCCTGCCAGGTTCGAGACAAAACCTACACCTGTATCGATTCTCCTGCCGGCACCAAAGAAGTCAGCAGCTGCGAAGACCGGGATTTCGCGTCTACGATGACCGCAATGGAAATGGCACGTGAATCCCAGCGCTATTACGACCCGACGGCGCAGCAGTTCTTCAAGGGGGAGTCCAATAAGTGCAGTATCAAGCTGGGCGGTGCGTTAGATGGTGTATTGGGTGGTGACTGTTGCAAAACCCAAGCAGAACCGGGCGGGATGGTTGACTTCGCAGTACAAACAGGAACAAGTACGGCCGCTTCTTATCTTATGAGCAGTGTAGCAAGCCATTACACGTATACCACCATGTTCACCAATGTAGCAGCACAATCATTGGGAACATCATTATCCGCTGCCGGTGGTCTGGTGGGTACCAGCTCCGTTGAAGCATTAGGATTTACTGCCACAGGGGTGGAGGGTATGGGGGTCATCGTAGAGTTTAATCCGGTTTCATTTGGCGCAGCCATTGCCGTGATGGCTTTGCAGCAATGGTTGTCTTGTGAACAGGACGAGATTCTGACCGCCATGAAACGCAAGGCAAACCTCTGCCATTATGTTGGTTCCTATTGCGGCTCAGAGGTTTTGGGTGCTTGCGTGAAAAAAGTAGAAAGTCAGTGCTGCTATATTTCGAAGCTGGCCAAAATCGTTAACGTCGGCGGCCGGGAGCAGTTGGGACGCGACTGGGGGACACCGGAGAACCCGAGCTGCGAAGGTTTTACGGCACAGGAACTGGAAAGCCTGGATTTTTCCAAACTGGATCTGGCGGAGTTCTATGACGAGATTTATGCGAATATGAGTAATGTAGCCAAACAGGCCGGCAATGCGGCTGCAGTGGCGAAGAAAAATGTGGAGAGCGGCAGCAATGCGGTTAAAAACTACTATGACCAGTAAAGCTTTGGCAGCTATGTTACTAACAACGGCTGCAACAGCTTTTGCGGCACAACCCTATACGGGCGGTATCGCCTTGGATAAAACGGAAAAACTGGCCCAGACATCGATTCCGTTGCCGAACGGACGGCCGGATGCCGTTTTGGCTTTAGCTATGCGCCACGGCCGTGCAAAAGGCCATTTCAGCGGTCGTGCAGCAGCAGCCATCAAACAGCAATACGGCAAGGAGATTCCAATCCATGTCGAGGCCGTCAAAAAAGAGGCCGTCAAAGGCAAAGCCGACTGCAACAAGGTAACTTTGACCTTTAAAACTACGCCCGAATTCGAACGTATGGCTCCGACACAGTCGGTGGATATCGAAGTCTGTCCAACAGAAACAAATAGGGTACACAACCATGAAAAAAGTCCTGATTTCACTTTTTACAGCAGTCTCTGTCAGCATCTCCGGTGTCCATGCTTCCGGTATGGGCTGGTACGATGAGGATATCTGGAGCAAGGAGGATCGTGCTTTCTTGTGGTATCCGGACCCGAAGGCACAGCAAAAAAAAACTGCACAGCAGCCGTCACCACCGCCGGTCATGCTGCCTCAAAATGAGCTGGCCGCATTCGATATGCTGCAAAAACAGGTTGATGAAGCCCGTAAAATCGCCATCATGAACCCGACCCCCGAGAATCTGAAGCACTATGTCACCATGCAGGAGGTCGTAATGTCGAAATCGGCGGCCTTTACCGACCAGTGGCAGCGCGTAATTTGGCAGAATCCCGAGTTGGATTACAGCCAGCATGGCCGGCCGAACAACCAGCTGGCTCAGCAGCAGTATGACCATAATCGCCAGCTGCAGAAGCAGGAGGCTATCCGCAAGCTGGCCGGTGAAAACGGTATTTTGTTCGTTTTTCGATCGGATTGTCCTTATTGTCACACCATGGCACCCATCCTGAAGCAGTTTGCAGCAACCTATGGGGTTAAGGTGATGCCGGTCAGCTTAGACGGCCAAGGCATCGGTCACTATCCGAATGCATTGCCGAACAACGGTATTGCCCAACGCCTGAACATTACCACGGTGCCGGCTATGTATGTGATGGATACCAAAACTCAGAAATTTACACCTATCGGTTTCGGCGTGATGGCTCAGACCACATTGGAAGACCGCTTCTTGGCGTTCTCTAAACCGGTGGGAACGGTTTATTGATACTTTTGAGAATATGCTGAAAATGGGAGAATCTGTATGGAAACTTATTACTGTGTTATAGAGGGCATCATTGCCGAGTCTAAGAATCCTTGCTTTATTAGCAAGTCATATTCAGAAGCCTATAATTTTACTCAAGTATGGATGCAGAAACGAAGTGCACAATTAGTTGAAATGGACGCAGATTATCAATTTCAGAAAGATGAAAATATTGATTTTTGGGCAGTCGGAAATCATGCCAAAGGGATGGATTTTATTTGGATTGTCAAATTTGAGAATGGATTGCCCAAGTATGAGTGATGGGGAACACCAAATTTCCCCATCACAGAAATATTACAGTAATACCAAGCTTAAGAATTTTAAAGAAGGGATGACGACTTCGTAATTATATGCTCGCTCATTAAATGTAGGACTTATAAAGTATGCCTTTAATCGATAATCTTCTTGCTCATAGAATATCTTCAAATGTTCGACGGTAACAATAAGTTTTCATCTGATGAGAGTCCATGTACAAAGTAACATATTTATTTTCAATTCGTTTATTAAAAGTCAGTTTGAATCCCTTACCAAATCGTTCTAATTTAGAAACTTCGGCAATATATACTCCATTAAAACGAGTATTATCCCAAACTTTATAAAATCTTCGAAAGAACCAACATAGGCGTTGTATGCCTTCTCCGGGGATTTCAAACGTAACTTGTTCAAATTCTTCGTCACTCAACTTTTTCTTGTTTTCAATGTACATACGGACTAGATTTTCCAGCTGATTACTGCGTCGCGAGATTAATCCAAGAGAAGAAGCACTTCGTTTTGCCGATGAAGATCCAGATGAGTTTGGAGATGAGCTTTCAAAATCAGAAGGGGCGTCATCAGCAATAATAATGGCAGCGTTATCTGTTTCCGTCGGCCTTTCAAAAATATCAATCCGATGTATCAGTTTTTGTTTGAAAACACGTTGCTGATATTGTTCAACACTTTCTCCGGGCTTGCGTGCTTGTTGGGAGTATAAAGCATCCTTTATCCAATCACAGTTGTTGGAATGATGTTGTCGAGGATAAAGCTTGAAAGTAGGAGTTTGTTTGGTAGACTCATTTAATGGGGTCGTGTAGTGGGTTGCTTGAATTTGTGTTCTTTTACCGTTTTCTTGGCAGCAACAAGGATCACTGCACAAGAAATGGAATTTTTCATGCAACGACTGATTGGCAAATTCTCTCCGAGCATCATCAATGTAGACTTTTTTGCCTAATTCTACACAGTATGCTATATCCATTAATCCCCCTTATTTAATCCAGTTTTCCAAATACAGACCGTCTACGCGTTCAAATTCCTTGGTGTTATTGCTGACCAGTGGGATGCCTAAAGACAAGGCGTGAGCTGCAATTAAAAGGTCAAGACTGCCGATAGGCATACCCTTGCTTTGTAAATGTTGGCGAACACGGGCATAATGCCAGATAACAGAATCGTCAAAAGGCAGAATATCCAAAGGGGTTAAGAACTTCATTAAAGCATCTTTGTTTTTGGAAGAATTTGATTTTTCTACGCCAAATGCCAATTCGCAGGCCGTAATGCTGGATATGGCGATCTCACCCGGAGTATATTGTTCAAACTTTTCAAATACATATTTCGGTTTCTGATTAATAATGTAAATGCAGATATTGGTATCCAACAGATATTTGTAGCTCATAAAATTTCGTCCCGGATTTGCTCAACCTGCGGTTCGCGCTCCAATACGAAACCGGGTTCAAATTCTTCAACTGCTTGAGCCATGTTCTGCCAACTGTTTTCCTTTGGAATCAGTAATACGCCGCCGGCAAAGTGTTTGATAAAGACCTCTTTTTCTTCAAATCTAAACTCTTTAGGCAGTCGAACTGCCTGTGAACGGCCGTTGATAAATATTTTAGCTGTTTGCATCGTTTTTCCTTTGATATATTTCAATGAAGTATATCATCGGACGAAATTAGAGTTCAACTCCTTGCAAACAATTCCCCTGTTTATACAATCCCTAATCAATTTCCGCTATACTGCTATACATCATCAAGAATAATGACTGCACCCATTATGCTTAAATTCAAACAATTCAGTATCCGTAACTTCAAATCTATTGACCAAATCAGTTTGGATTTCAATAATCTGACCTGCATCGTGGGCATGAATGGTGCCGGGAAAAGCACAATTCTTCAGGCCTTAGACTTTACCTCACAACTCATGGTGGGCCGCATTGATGAGTGGCTGGAGCAACGTGGCTGGAATATCAGTCAACTGACCAATCAAAACTTAAAATCCAAAGCCAAGAATAGTTTTATTCGTATTCAAATGGTACTTGAATGGAGTTTTCAGGAAAACCCGAAAGATGTCAGAGAACTGGTTTGGGATGCCGAGTTCGATGTACGCCGGCTCAAATGCAGAGATGAGAGTCTGACTGTTAATGGGGAGGTAATCTTTGCATCAACCGGCTTAGATTTTTCGGTATCAGGCACACCCAATCCAACCGAAATACTGTGGGACTATACCGGATCAATGCTTTCATCTATGACGGAATCTTGGTTTGATCAGCACCGTTTCCTGAAGAAGATACAGGAGGCACTTCTTGGTATTTCCTCATTGGAGCTGTTATCACCTGCCATTCTGAAAAAAAGCTCACGTTCGCCGGTAGGTCGTATCGGCATCAGCGGAGAGAATCTTGCCAGCTTTATACACGGATTAACCAAGAGCCAACAGGAAGATTTAGTTCATAACCTGCGGATTTTCTATCCGAATCTAAGCCGTATCAATACCAAGAAAAAAGTCGGGGGGTGGATAATATTGGGATTTGAGGAGCAATTTAAGAATCAAAAAACCATTTCCGACTCGGTACATATTAATGACGGTTTATTAAGAATTTTAGCGGTTCTGGCGCAACAAAAACACGGCTCACCAACTTTATTGTTACTGGATGAGATCGAAAACGGCATTAATCAGGAAATTATGGGTAAGTTGGTTGAGTTTCTGTCTTCCTCCGGAATTCAGGCTTTAATTACCACGCACAGTCCCTTATTGCTCAACTACCTTTCAGACGAACAGGCTGTTGAAAGTGTGTATTTTACCTACCGCACCGATACTGGCAGTTTGAACTTGAAAAAATTCTTTGAAGTAATCGACCATCCGGAGATATTGGACTTTGCCGGCCCGGGGAAGTCTATGCAAATACGGATTTGAAACATCTGGCTGATAAGTGTCGTCTCCTTGATATGGAAAATTCGGAGCCAAAAAAATGATTTTTGTTTTATCAGGAGAGGGGCCAACTGACTTAGGGAAAAATATATTGGGCAAAGACGGCATCGAATTTGTACCAGGGCCTGTCACTTATTTTGTGGACGGACTCTATCGGGAAAAATACCAATATTCTTTACTGGAGAGTAATCCCGAGCAGTTTTGTCTGATTTCCGAAAGTGATTTAAGTCGGTTTGCCAAATCTGAGAAAGGGCAAAATCGCAGGAATATACTGATTCCAGGCATTAAGAACCATCATTTGAAGCCTCATGGTTTTATGGCTAGAGCCCTGGGTTGGAAGGCTGAAAAAATCAAAGAAGATACAGGTGAGGAATGCGTTATTCCTGTCTTTTTTCGGGATACTGATTCAAATGATGAAAAAGACTACCAAGAAAAATTGATTTCGATAGATACCGGTTTTGCCGCAGCCGGCTTTCCAAACAGGGGAGTGGCAATATTGGCCAAACCAAAATCTGAAGCATGGCTGCTTTGTTTGGCAGATCATTATCAAAACGGGCATCTTTATGAAAATGGCCCTGCAAATGATGCTTCTCCTAATTCTTTAAAATCACAGCTCGCCAAGAAAATTAATCCGGATGGAGAAAACCCACTGCTTTCCGCCGAACAGCTGTGCTCTTATGTGAAAGGTATCGAACAAATTGATTTTGACAGGATGTGCGAACAGCTCTCAAGTTTTGCCCAGTTTGTACACCGATTCCAGAAAGCAATAAACGCTGAGCAAGATTAATTAAATGAAACTGCTTGCCTATACCACTCAGGACGGTTTTGAAACCGTCACTCCCTTATCGGCCAAATCACGGAACTTGGCCGTCATTTACAGCCGCCACGCACCGGGTTGCCGCTTAGAGATGTATGTCAATCGGCGCGGCAGCAATCACTTCTTCGCCTATAAAGGCGAACGCTGTTCAGACGGCATCACAGAACCCGAATCGCTGACTCATACCTTATGCAAAACCGTTTTGAAAGAGCTTGCTGATGAAGGTTTGCCTACCGAACTGAAACTGACCCATAAAGGCAGACGTTGGGATTATCCTGTACCGGTTATCCTGACATCAGGCGCGTTCGAGTACCCGATTCAAGCCAATGGCCATCAGTATTTTATCGACACCTTCTGTACCTTCCGTCAAGAAAACATATCGTTCCTGAAGTCCTATGCCTGTAAATGGGGTGGTCAGATTGCCTTTGAATTTTTCCATACCAGCGGTCTCGCGGCCAACAGTCCGAAATGCAGAGATTTGGAGCGTATGGGTATTCCCGTTATTCAGGTGGCTGCCCGAGAAGGGGATTTCCTGTATCTGGACGAAGACACACTGATCGGTAAAACCGATCAAGAAGCCATGGAGCAGATTGAATTGCACCGCCAAAAAATCCGCAATGCCTTTAAAAAGCAGATTATCGGCGTATTGTTCAATTCTCCTGTCTCAGAGGCTTATGAAGCTGCGCAAGAACTGTACGGCAGCTTAGAGACAGCATTGCAGAGGATTAAGGACTTGGAACAGGAAAACCAAGCTCTGGTGGCTGGAACAGAACTTCTTTCGGACAAAGTCAAACAGCTGACGCTGGAACAGGAACATTACCTGTACCGTATCGGCGAAATGGCTCAAAAAACAGCTTCGGAGCAGGCATCGGTTCAGCCTGCTCAGGAAGTGCCTAAACCCATGGGTTTATGGGCAACGCTGAGGCGCATATTCAAATAAAAATCAGATTATCTGGTTAATCCGTTACCGGGACAGCCGGTTGACTATTGAGTTGGAAATGGACAAAAAGCGGTGTTTTATTGCAGATAAAACACCGCTTTTTCTCAACAGAAGTGATGATTTTCGGCCCAGGGATCGTTGCACCTGAATTTACGCTTTCTAAAGCAGGGTAAACAGATTTCATCAAAACTATTCCATAATATCTAAATAAACAAAGACCCTGCACATGCAGGGTCTTTGTTTATTGGAGTTTACCCCCCCAGCAATCGTTCAAGCTTTCTGTTTGTTTTTCGAGTATACCTCAAGACTCTGCCGGGCATATTACCGACTGGCTGTTAAGCTGTTGACACAATGGCTGTTTGGCGTAAAATATCAATATCCTTAATCTCAAGTCTTTGCATAACTGATTTTCCCGGTTATAGCAAAGCATCTTGCTATAACCGTTTCTTTTCTCAGGGACGGTTATGAAGATTCAATTTATCAAATCCCAAAACTGCCGGCTAAAATGCTGGCTATTTGTCTTTCTGCTACAAAATATCTGGTTTTAAGTGTATCGCTGACTGTTCCGGTGCATACCCATGCCGGCATCGAAAGCGACATGGCCAATATGTTCAACTCCATGGGGGCAGCCACAAATTATACTGAGGCCGGTGCTTTCCATGGACAAAGTGGCAGTCTCTATACCGGTGGTAGTTTCAGCGCCAGAACACCGGTATCGAATCTCAGTCTCGGCAATATTCAACTGCCATCAGTTAATGCCGGCTGTGGCGGCATCGACATCTTCGGCGGCTCGTTCTCTTTTGTCAGTAAAGAGGAGTTTATTCAGTTTACCCGCAACTTGGGTAACAATGCTGCCGGTGTTGCATTTGACTTGGCTTTAAAGGCGT
The DNA here is from genome assembly GCF_002327085.1 of Neisseria weixii. Classification (GTDB taxonomy): domain Bacteria; phylum Pseudomonadota; class Gammaproteobacteria; order Burkholderiales; family Neisseriaceae; genus Neisseria; species Neisseria weixii. Next base: position 1,088,215 of record NZ_CP023429.1, read on the forward strand.
TGGATCCGATGATTCAGGATGCCATCAACGGCATTCGCGATTTAGCCCAATCTGTCAATTCCCATAACATGAATTCCTGCCAAATGGCACAGAGCCTTGTCGGGGGTGTGATGGGTGCTGTTGCAGAGAGCGCCAGTTCAAACTGTCAGGCAGCCGCCGTCAGCTCAGGCAGTGCAGATGATGCTTCAGATGCTTCATGGTTCTGTCGTTACGGTAAGAATTTAGCCAAGGTCTCAAAACAGGCAGCAGGCACTAATTCGCCTCAAGATACCATCAGCTTCACAGGCGGCAATCTCACCTATGAGGCCATGAAAAAACATACGTCCGATATCAAAGACCTGAATTTAGGCAATTTTGATGCTATGGACTTTTATTACAGTATCGCCGGTACAGCTGTTTTCCCAACGCCTAAAGAAGACGGTGAGGGTACGGTTAGTGCAGGTGTTCAATCGTTTGCACCACGGATTACAGGCATCGGAGAGCTGCTCTCCGGCAAAGAAAATTCCGTCGACAAGCAATATGTGACCGTTGATATGTGGACCTGCCGCGACGGCAGTGAAAGTAAGAAGGAAGTTTGTACTGAAAACAACAATGTCCAAATCAAATCCTTGCGCTATATCGTACGGGAGCGATTGAAAGCAATGCCTGCGAAAATTCGCAGCAATGCGAATTGGACAGAACAGGAAGTGAGAGAAGTATCTGTACTGGTGGCCAACAGCAGCCTGCCTATTTTACGCATGGCCGTGGCCGATGCCTTTCTCGGCACCAAGAATTTGGAAAAGACCGCCGTAACCGACACCATTGCCATCGATGTGGCCGCAGGTATTCTTTCTTCAGCCGAACGCCACCTCCGCACAGCTGTCAGCCTGTATAGCAAGACGGACGAAGTCAGCGGTATGGAGGCGAAGAAGATTATGGATAATTTAGCCGAGCTGCGCGGCAAGATTTATGCTGAACGCAATCATGCGCTTGCCAAAATCGAAATCGAGCAAAGCATGATGTCCGCTATGGCACAGTCCGACAGCCAATGGCGCAGCCAATTTGTCGATTCTGGCCGCAGTATGGCATTTGACCAAATGAATCGCTTGTAATGGGAGGAGCCATGGCAGTCGAATATTTTACTTTTGCGGGGAACGGTGAGGCGGTTCAAGGTGTATTTAATGCAGTAGCCACACTTTCCTCTTCCAATACCATGACTGGTGCACTCCAAGCCGCTGCACTTTTCGGTTTTTTGGTTACCTTGTTTGTGGCCGTCTATAAAATCGACCTCAAAGACAACTTTGTCTACCTCTTTGTGATTGCCGGTGTGTGGATGGGTATGATGGTACCCAAAACCACTGTACTGATTACCGAAACCGCCGGTCACGGTTTTACCGGCCGCCAATATACCGTCGGCAACGTCCCCATCGGTTTGGCCTATTCGGCCAATATGGTCAGCACCTTCGGTCATCATCTGACCCGCAGGGCAGAGCAAATCTACAATATACCCAACGAACTCAACTACAGCCAAACCGGCGTCCTGTTCGGTGCGCGGCTGATTGAACAGATTCGGGACGTGTCCATTCCTGATGCAACATTAACGCAGGACTGGGCATTGTTTATGAACCAGTGTTCGTTTTTCGATTTGAACCTGTACCATTTTTATACGGTTGAAGACTTGCGTGACAGTACGGACATCCTGGCAACTTTGGGTAATACCAACCGTGCCATGTTTACCAATGTGTCAAAATTAAAAAGTGGTGCCAATGCCGGCGGGAACTTTGCCAACAGCCGCTTGCAGTATGAGGGCGGCAGCACTTCGATGACTTGCGACAAAGCTTACCAACTGCTCAAAGCACGGACTGAATTCTACTCACAAGGTTATTTGCCTAATTACGTTGCAGATAAAGTATTTGCCGGATTAGGTACATCGACCGCACCCAATAAAGCCGCTGCATTGGCCACGCTCGGTAACAATTCATTCCAATACCTGCTCAACAATGCCCGTGTCGATACCTTGAAAAACATTGAGCAGTCGGCCATGGTGGAAATCATCCGCCAAAGCACGGTAATCAACGGTCAGCGCAACAACCATGCAGCCCGGGTTCAAGAGGTGTTTGCCTTTACCCAGGCACGCAACCAGTATATTACCGCCCAAAAAACCGGCGGACTTATGGCCAGTCAAAACCTACCGGTGGTGCGCTCCGTAGCTGAGGCGGTACTGATTGGGATTTTTCCGTTTGTGGTGATTTTGGCACTTTTGGCCGGGATTGCGGCATTCAAGCTGATTATGTTCTATGTGATGGCACTGTTTTGGATTCAACTGTGGGCACCGGTGGCCAGTATCATCAATTTTGTGCTGACCATTCACACCCGCCGCCTGTTTAATGCTGAAACAGCCGTCGGTATGATTACCCGGGCTCCGGCGACGGCCTGCTGATGGCGGCCGCCGATGCCCAAGCAGCGGCGGCGGGTGCAATGTGGTTGGTTCCGGTTATCTCCGGCGCATTGGTGATGGGCGGCCGTATGTTGGTCAGCGGCCTGACAGGTATGGCCACTGCGGCGAAATCCGGTGCGGAATCGGCCGGTTCACAAGCAGGTACGGGTAATTTTGCCGCCGGCAATATGAATTACAACAATGCCAACGCCAATAAATACTCACTCAACCCGGTATATACCGATCCGCAGATGACGACCGCGCATTCGGCGGCCGGCACCTCTTGGATGAGTGCAGCCAGCGGAACCAGCCGCTATCAGGCACGCAACAGCAGCTTGGCCGTCTCATCACAATCACAAATCAGTGAATCGGAAAACTACGGCCGCATGGCTGACCGCGCGGAAACAGCTGCCAGACAACATCAGGCGGCTTATCAGGAAAGCTTAGCTTTGGGGCAGGCGCAAACCTTGGCTTGGGCCGGAAAACACAGCTTTGGCCAAAGTGCAGATTCGGGTTACGGTATGGGCTTGGATGCGGCGCAATCTCAGAAAATGTCTTGGATTAATGAGCAAGCTCATAATATTACACAAAGACATGGCATTAAAAATGAATCTGCTATTCGATCTGCATTGATGGCTGGTTTAGGAGTAGGCATGTCAAAATCAGACGGTTTGTCAGAATCTACAACAGCTTCCCAATCAATCAGCCAGAGCATGATTTCAAAAGGAATGGCTGGATTGACATCCTTGAGTCAGCAACAAGGAATTACCGGAAACATTGCAAAACAAATTCAACAAGCCATCAAAGGAAATGCGGGTATTGACTGGAAAGGCTCTGCTAGCAATTCTGACGCTCTCGTTGCAGACATCGGCAAATCAATCTCTGCTGGTCACAAGGAAGGCATTACCTTCGACAGCAGCTTCACCGACAAAGTCAGCAGCTCTGCGGCCTATAAAAACTCGCTGTCCTCCGGAGACGAACTGGCGCAAGGCGCGAGTGCAAGTATGCAGCGTGCGCAGCAGGCCAGCCGTTCGGCTACCGACAGCTTCAACGAGGCTCAAAGCTACCGTGAGCAGGCTCAGCGCACTTACGGCAACGGTAAAACCGTTACCTACGACAATACCAACGACCTGATTGCAAACAATCCGAATCTGACCCTGTCCCAACTGAACAGCGGCGAAGGCAATACTTTTCAGACGGCCATGGCCACCGCAGACCGTCGCAGCAGTCAGATGGACACGGCCGCACAACAGGCCGGCTGGAAACCGGAGGGCAACCTCTCTTCGGACAGCCGCCCATCAAATACGGTTGATGCAGCGTATCAGCAAAACGTCTCTACCGTTGCTTCAGGCTCCAATGCCGCCTTTGAGGGGGTACGCGAGCGTGCTTCACGCAGCGGTATCAGCGCCGATTCGATTGATGCAGCCATCAGCAAACGCGGCAACGACTATGAGCGGGATTTCAATCAAGCCAGAAGCGGTGTCGACGGCGATGTAGCTCAAGGCGGCCGGCGCTATGACGGCCGTGTCGATGATTTGGCCAATCGGGCACGAAAAGCTGACGAAAACAGCAACGGCATGATGATGGAGCTGAATTCTCATGTCTTGCCGTGGAATGCCGGTGGAGAGCGGCGCGAACAGGTAATGCAAGATGTCCGCGACGGAAAAGGCCCTCTCGGCTCAGGTGCAAATCAAACCGAAGCTCATTTGGGTAGGAACCCGAATCTGGCCAACGAGCTGAAGCAGCGCCCGGGCAGCGGATCCCGCACCTTCCGCCCAAAGCAGTAGCCCCTGTCGCCGGAAATCGAGCCGGTAACGGCAGTATGTTTTACGGGGGCGGCATGGGGCGCATGGGAGGAAACGGGCCGATTAAATACGGCAGCAATAACCGACATATTCAGGAAATGATTGTACGCCAGGCCCAATCGGCTGGGGTTGATCCTCGAGTGATGCTGGCTTTAATTGCAATCGAAACAGGTGGTACATTTAATCCTTATAGCCGTAATCCCAGTGGCGCAGCCGGATTGGGGCAAATCATGCCCGAAAACTGGAAAGCGATGGGGTTGAATGCACAAACGGTCTTTGACCCGGTTAAAAACATTCAGGCCACCATTAAGATGACCAAGAGCAATATTGCCTATTTCCGTAAACAGGTAGGCCGTCTGCCATCAGCAGAAGAATTGTATTTGCTTCATCAACAGGGAGCTGGTGGAGCAACTGCTTTGCTGAAACATTCCGGAAGTAGAGCCGTTGATGCTTTGAAAACATTGACGGTTTACGGTAGCGGCAGAAGAAGTGCCCTGGAAGCAGTCAGACAGAATCTGCCGACTGCACAACGAAGCCGCGCAGGTAGTATTAGTGCGGGAGAGTTTGCTGGATTTTGGTTGAATCAGGCACGCAGCAAATTGAGAAAATACGGATTTTATTAACATGAAAAAGGAGTGAATTATGGCCATTGCCCATATCATCATCGAAGTAGAAGAGTCACCGGACTTGAGCGACTGCGCCGTCCGCCTGAGTTTTAGCGGTGGCACGGAGTTGCAAAGCGAGGAGGGTAAAACGGCGTTTTACAAAAGCTTGGCAGCGGTTGAACAGGCTTTGGAAAGCTCCGAATAAATTAAAGGCAGCTTTTAGCTGCCTTTAATTTATTCGTCAATCATCAAACATTTTATAAAAATGATTGCTTGGATCATCCGTATTCACTAAATCATCTTTACTAAACATTGAAAAATCATCATCAGTATCAAACCAAATATTTCCGGGGCGGTGGGCAAATGCCGGATCGTGAACAAAAGAATGTTCCTCCCATGTGTATGCCTCTTGGTTTGAGACAGGTGTACCGGTAAAAGTAGGCATAAGGAATTTGTGGCGAGTAGTAGGAGACGGCCACAAAACCCAGCATGCCAACGTCAGCAATGGTGCGAACAGCACACCAACACCCCAGTTGGTGTCGTCGGTAAACGCAGCCCAAGAAACATCATTACCCGCCACCATGGAGAGCAGGGTGGCTATGCAGAACATCGCTACGAATATGACTGTCCATCTGATGATTTTTTTCATGGTTGTTCCTCCTTTGGAGCCTAAAAAACGGAAGTTGTCCGTTTTTTAGGCCACCATATCCGCACAGCAAAATTTAGTGTGGACGCACGGTAATATTGTCGGTTGAAATCCAGCGCTCCCCACCTCGCGTAAGCTGGACTTTAATCAAGTTATTTTGCCCTTTTTCCAAAACCAAAGCATTGCCGTAACTGGTTTTAATCGTATTTCTCGGTACGACATCTGTAACTTTGGATAAATATGCATCATGCCCTGCATTTCTACCATCTAAAATAAAATGCGCATAATCGTTCTCATACTTCCAAGACATCTACGCCGTGGGTTGTTGGGAAAGTAGGCAGAAAATATCGGATTTCAGAAGCTCCACGGTACCTTGGTGATGTTCGCAGTAGGCTTTAAAAGTTCCGACTGCATCTGAAACAATATTATTGAAATCCGTTTCACTTCCAGCGTAAAATTTACGGTTTTTGGCATAAAAACTGGTCACCTCGCCACGCATAACCCGGTTTAATGCAGCCAATCGGTTGTCCTTCATCCATACCTTAAGAAACTCTTCAAAAGGTTTGTCCATATGAGCCTTCAACTCGGCATCAGCCTTTGCCGGTACAGCCCCCAAATTTAAAAATTCTCTTTAGCCTGTGCGATATTCGAAAAGGCACATACAGACAATACAGCACAAACAGCAATTTTTTTAAAGGTTTTCAATTTGTTTTCTCCTTTGACAAAAATGGGCTTTGTTTCCACGATTCAGCTCTACTGTTGATAATTTTCACCTTAATTAATTTCATTCGTAATGGTAACGACAGGATACCACATAAATATGGCCGTCCTCCGGCAAATAAACCAACCTATGTTCCCGATCTATGCGGCGTGACCAATAACCGGTCAAATTTCCCTTTAAAGGTTCGGGTTTCCCTTTGCCTTTAAACGGGTTTTCCCTGCATTCATCCAAAAGATCAACAATGGTTTCATACTTGTCCCGATTTTGCTTATACCAGTACTGCAAGTCAATCCAAGATTTCTCTGTCCAGCAGAGTAGCCTTTGCTTGGCTTCTGCTTTATTCTGCTGCTTTTGCTTGGACATGGGAAAGTTCTCGTACAAATGCTTTTCCTGCTTTAATAGCCTCAATCGATTCATGCAGATGAGCCGCATTCGCGGGAGATTTAAGCAGATATAAAGTTTCTTCCATGCTGTTATAGTCATCCAACGACATCATAACAACATGCTCCCCTTGTCTGCGAGTAATAATTGCAGGGCTGTGGGTATGGCACACATCATCCATAACCTGCTTTAATGAGCCTCGGGCTTCTGAATAACTCAATACAATGGCCGACATCGCACTTCTCTCCTTTCTGATTTGACTTTTATTGTACAGGAATTTGTACTATTAAAAAAGCAAAACAGGAATTTTCTTTCCAGAATTGCAAATTTAAACAATTTCACCACCTTTGAAAAGAAATAAATATATGTTTATATTGGACAATTTCTTTTCTCTGTATTAAAATTATATCGTACGATATAAAATGGATGAGTCAGAATGAGTGCCAAACCCACCCTTCAGATGTACAACTTTATTCAGGATGCCTATGATTTCTTCAATAGCCGTTTATTCTCCGGCAAACTGCCACCATGTCTGCTGACATTGCAACGGGACAGCAATGTTATGGGCTACTTCTCCGGTGACAGGTGGCAGAAGGGGAAAGGTGAGGGCACCGTCCATGAGATTGCACTGAACCCTCAATACTTCATCACCCATCGGCCGCTGGAGCTGATGCAGACGCTGGTACATGAGATGGTACACCTTTGGCAGCATGAGTTCGGCAAACCCAGTCATCGTACCTACCATAATAAGGAATGGGCAGACAAGATGGAATCCATAGGCCTGATGCCGAGCAGTACAGGAAAGCCCGGCGGTAAACGGACCGGACAGAAAATGAGTGATTACCCGATTAAAAACGGCGCATTCTATCTTCAATGTGTGGCTTTTTCCAAAATGGGCTATCAACTGCCGTTTTACGACCGACATGCCAAAACAGAATCCACACAGGTTCGACATAATGAGCCGGAAAATTTGACTGCGGCATTGGAGCAGATTCTTGAAGAAATTGCGGCCGAAATCACGGCCGTTGTTGACAGCCAAGTTGATACGCGATTGATTGAGCCATATACCGAGGAAGATCAACGCGCAGAGATTTCTCTCATGCAGCCATTCTCGGAACAGTTCGATATTGATGTAGCCGTCTTAAGCGAGGCTCAGGAAAAAGAAGCAGCTTCCAAACGGAAAACAGTTTACCGTTGTCAGTCATGCGGCGATAAAGCATGGGGGAAACCATCACTTGATTTATGGTGCGGAAAATGCAAAGTACCTTTTGTGAAATTATCGGATGGCTACGACAGGGAGGTAGAAACCGAGGTTATTTAAAATACATGAAATAGTAAACAATAGTCCATAATTTATTTATATCGTACGATATAAATTTGTTTTGCTACTGTATTTTGACTAGGTTATTTACAGGGATGATTTCACCCATATAAAACATAAAAACAGAGACTCAAAATCCACTGGCTTAATTGTAGGATTTAAAATACATGGATAGGCAAAAAATTGCCCGAATTTATCTTCGGGTCAGTACCCGGCAGCAAAATTTAGAGCGGCAACGCGAAATCATCGAGGAAGCTAAGAAAAATGGTTTTTACATAGCCGGTGTCTATGAAGAGAAGGCAAGTGGGGTGAATGCCAGTCGGCCGGAGTTGAACAGGCTGATTGACGACCTTCAAGATGGTGATTGGGTGATTGCGGAAAAAATCGACCGCATCACCCGCTTACCACCCAGAGAAGCAGAGCTTCTGATTCATCGGATTACCGAAAAGGGTGCCAAGCTGCATGTGCCGGATGTTTTTTCTTTCGGCAATATCGATGACCTGATGGGGCAAAGCGATTCCTTGCCTAAATACCTCACTGAGCCGTTGATGGATGCTTTGCAGAAAATGTTTCTGCGCATGGCGCTCAGCATAGCCCATGAAGATTGGAAAACGCGGCGAGGGCGGGCACAGCAGGGTATTGAGAGAGCCAGAAAGGACGGCCGAATGAAAGGGTGGCCGGCTGATAAGCAGCTTCACAAAAACATTATCCAGCTTACCTTACAAGGCGTGAGCATTACCGGTATTGCCTCTGCTTTGAATTGCAGCACCTCAACCGTCAGCAAAGTAAGGCGGGCGCACCGTGCCACCCATCATTCAGCTAGCAAAGGGCAATTTGATATTTTTAAGAAAAGCACACCATAGCGATAGAGTTGCTTATTTGAGCAAGAACGTAGGTAGAGACCTTTGCAAAAAAACCAAAACCCCTCCAAATTCCCCCTAAAGAATTCAGAGGAGTTTTTTATGAGCAGCTTCTTCCAGCAACAAGCCCGAATCATGACGGGTAAACATACCGGCAGCTGCCCGTTGCTCAAAATTAACCGGCTGCCCGATTGGCAGCCCGCCGGACAACTGCCCAACCGGCAAAAGACCCGTTACATCCGCGGCCACCGCGGCCGCCCCGCCTATCCGCTGCCGCCCGTGCTCAAAGCCGTATTGCCCGGCCAATGGCACAACCTCTCCGATCCGGAATCGGAACGCTGTTCAGCCGCCCGTCCGGATTTCTGCTTCTTCTGCGGCTTTGATGAAGCCGCCTTACCCAGCCGCAGCACCCCCTGCCGTTTCCGCAACCGGCCGGCACAGGATGACACCTTAGCCCGGCTTCCCGAACCGGTTAACCGCCGGCTGACCGATAAAAGGCTTAAAAACAGAGAAAGCCCCGGCAGCAGTGATTGATGCCGCCATCATCCAAACTGCCGGCGGCAAACAGCGTCAGGCTGTCGAAACCGATGAAAACGGCATCACTGCCGAAACCCTGCCCGGCAAAGACAAGGATGCGCGCCGGGTGAAGAAAGAGGGCAGATTCACCTCGGGCTGCAAACAACACACCCGAACCGGTTCGGAAGGCTGTATCGGGAAACAGCACACCACCCCGGCCGACGCCCGTGAGTGCAACCATTTCGGACCGCTGCCGGAAGGCACCGCACCCGGAACAACCGTCTATGCCGATAAGGGGTATGACAGTAAAGCCAACCGGGAGCATCTGCAAAGCAAACGGCTGTCCGGCGGCATGATGCGTAAGGCACAGCGGGGCAAACCTTTAACGGAGCAGGAGAAACAGCGCAATACGCAGCTGTCGGAAGTGCGCTGTGCGGCCGGGCAAACCTTCGGTACGCCGCACCGGAAATCCGGCTGTAAAAGAGCGCGTTATTTCGGTTTGCGGAAAGTGCCGGCGCAAAGCCATTTGAAAGCGGTGTGCCTGAACCTGCCAAAGGCAGCCGGCAGGCTTCGTGTGCCTGCTGCTGCCTGAAAAGGGCAATGGCACCCGATAAAGGGGCTGATTGGGGAAATACGGACGGGAAACACGTCTGAAAATGAAAAAACGGTTACCTGATTGTTCAGGTAACCGTTTGGATGGGGTGGCCGGTATTTCGCAAAGGTCTCAGGTAGATAAAAAAAGGCCGTCTGAAATTTGTAAGATTTTTCAGGCGGCATAGAGTTGTAGGCCATAGAACGCGTGCGTGCTAGGGCACACACCCTATCTGCGGATTTTAGGTTTCATACAGGCTACGGCTTGCTACGCTGCGAGTGATGGTTTGCTCTTGGGTGGCTGTAAGAAAAGCTAGCGTTGTTTACAGTATTTGAAAGACAATTCTGCCATGAACATCCACAAAAACACCCGCCTTACTCCGCACCAACGCCAAGCCGTTTGGCGCGCCTATACACAGGATAAAATTACCGTTACTTCACTGGCTCGGCAATACCAAGTCAGCAGGGTCACCATTTACCGTATCCTTAAGGCCGCACGGCTGTAACTTCCCGCACCGCAAAACAGCACCAACAACCGTTTCAAACAAGCCAAATATGGCATGAAACGTTTGGCTAAAGTTGAAAAAGCCATCGAAGAAAAGCTCAAGAAACAGGCTAAGCGCTACAATAAGCCGTACTCCGGCGAAATGGTGCATTTCGACACCAAACGGCTGCCCTTATTGCAGAATCAAAAAGCAACCGAACCGAGGGATTACCTGTTTGTCGCCATTGATGACTATTCCCGCGAACTGTATGCGGCATTTTGCCTGACTGTACTGCCGCCGGTGCAGCCAAGTTCCTTTTGCATGATGTGATTGATTGCTGTCCGTATACCATTGAGTGTACCTACTCGGATAATGGGATGGAATACCGGGTAATGCGTCACATCCGTTTGCGGTTGCCTGTGTGCAAAACAATATCGGTTAAAAGTTTGCCCGTATTGCCCGACCGCAGACGAACGGTAAAGCGGAACGGGTGATCCGTACCTTAATGGAAATGTGGCATGATAAGTTTGCGTTTAAAGATTCGGAAGACCGGCAAAAGGAGTTGTGCCGTTTTGTGAATTTTTATAATACGGTTAAGCCGCATAAGGGTTTGAAAGGTGATACGCCTTTTGAGGTTTTACAGGCTTATTTTTCTCAACCTGTTGTGTAAACAACGCGGATATTTCTTACAATGCCGTCTGAAAAATCTTATCAATTTTTCAGACAGCATTAATTTCAAATCCATAGAACGCGTGCGTGCTGGGGCACATACCCTACCTGTGGATTTTAGGTTTCATGCAGGCTACGGTTTGCTTGCTACCAACCATCATTTTCAGCTTCTTTTAACCAAGTATCAAAATCAGTAAAAACTTCATAATTTTCCGTATTTTCTAAATTGACTACAATAACTTTGGGATTACCTGAAATATCCTCCCCGTCAAAATAAGCTTCCCATTCACCGTAGTTCGCAAATGGAATAGCATTATTTGATATTGAAGAATTAAATTTTCTATATCTGTAGGCAATTTCAGCACCTTCTGTACCATAATCTTCAAACCACCAAGGAAAAAAGTATTTTTCATCATAATTAATGGTATTAGTTGACTGGGAGAGATCTAAATAACTCTTTGGATATTTAAATCCAGACGGTAACATTTCTTTCGGATAGGGAGTAAATTTATCTTGTCTTACCATTTTTAATTACCTTTACATCGTAAATACTGCCATTAGGGAATTTTTGACTCCAACCTGTTGGAACTCCTTTTTGACTTTCTTGGTTTTTAATTCTAAATTGAACAGCTTCTCCCAAGTTTTGGGCAATTTTCCCTTGTACTGAATGGTTCTGGCACGTTCAATTGGAATAGGGTCATTAAAATTATGAACATTCGCTTCAACCTTAACCCTGCTTCGCGAGCAGCAAGTATACGGGTATTATCCAAACTGGTTGGAGCCCTATCAGGCATATTTACTACATCTACAGGTTCACCAATCCATTTATTTTGTTTTTTCATTTCTGTAACTATCGAATCATAATTGTAATCCGTTCCTCGCTTCTGATAACTTACGGTTGCCTGAGAAAAAGATGTTCGCGTAGGGTCAATGGTCTGTTTGCCTATAGGCAAAACATAATCACCATTAGGGGATTTGATCAATTTATTTCCCCCAGCCATCTCCCCATCAACAGTCGACATAACCCGCTGCCCCAAAGTCTGGCTAAATTCCCTGCCGCCCACCTTCAAACTCTTGTTTCCCAAAAGCTTGACGGCAACGGTCTTGGTCGCTTTACCAATCCCCAAGCCCATCAGTTCAAACTCAGGATACACCGGAATAAGGCCGACTTCTCCGGTGCGTATGCCTCCTAATTTGCTGATGTTCGTCAACGGAACTTCTTTGTCAAACATAAAGCCTTCTTTGGCTCTGCCGGATTGCTGAACGATTGAGGCCAAGCTTTCCACTTGGTTTTTAAAGTCCTTACGTACCTTGGCATCGGATTGATAGGCTTTGATGAATTCAGGGCTCGCAGCCAGAGCATCCATCTGTTTCAGACGGTTTACTGCAATCAGGCCGTCTGAAATAGGGTGATCGGCTCCTACTTTATCCAAATATTGCAAGATTGGTGAAGATGGTTTGCCAAGCCCTGAAGGAATGGCAGCCAATTGCTGTTTGGTATAAGCAACAGATTGTTTTGCTTCGTTCTGTTTGGCCGTACATGCTTCAATTGAACCATATACCGAACAAGCTTGTGCCAATTCACGATTGCGGCGTTTGCTGATTTCTTCAAGTGCTTTGGCTGCTTTAGTATAACAGCGTGCGCCTTTTCCTTGGCATTGGGCAATCTCTTGATGATATTTAGACCAGTCTTTCGGAAGGAGATAATTATTCTCTACCGCATTCTGCCCCGCCGCAGCACCGATTTGTGCGTTCAAAGCCGAACCACCGGCCAAACCGCCCGATACCGTGCCGAATACCGCCGATAAGTCGCTGACCAGTGTCTTTTCCTGCTCACCCAATATGCTCGGATTGGCTGCTGCCTCCTCGCCAAACAGGGTTTGTGTGATGGCTTTGGCCGCGAGTTCGCTGCCCGCGCCGCTGACGGCACCGGCTTCAAAGCTGCCGCCGTTTACAACGGCCAATACGCCGCTGTTGACAGCATGGGCAAGCAGTTGTAGTGCTTCGTTCGGATGGCTGCCGTTTTGACCGAAAGTTTGGCCGATCAGTTGGGCGGTGTAGGGGCTCGCGCTGTTCACCGCTGCCTGAATTTCGCTTTGGCCGCCCAGTATGCCGGTAATCAGCGTGGTGCCTGCGTTTAAGGCGCGGACTTTCCTGCCGCCGGTTTCCCATGCTTTCACATTCTCCCGTGCTTCGTTCAGACGGCCTTGTGCGGCATCAATATCGCTTTGATTGCCGCTGAAGGTTGCCCCCATCAGTTCTGTTTCGGCATTGCTGAGGGCTTCTTGGGCTTTGGCCAGTTGGTTTTGGCGGTAAACCGATACGGCTGAAGCCACATCTGCCGTGGCCTTCGCCACAATCTGCTGTTTCTCCGTAATTTTGGCCAAATCGGGCAGGGCGGCAACGGTGCGGTGGGCGCTGCTGCTGTCGCTGTGGATGCCTAATTCCTGCACGGTGGTGTCTTTACCGGCTATGTTCAGACGGCCTTCGCTCAGGGTAGCGTAGGTGATGCTGTTGTCGCCGCCTTTTTCGTATTGCGGTAAAGACGGGCTGAAGCTGCTGCCGTCGGTGTAGCCCGGTTCATTGTCGGGGTTTTCACCATAGTTGCTTATTTGAGGTAAAGAAAAAAGGCCGTCTGAAAGCTTGGGAGTGTTTTTCAGACGGCATTAAATTCAAATCCATAGAACGCGTGTGTGCTTTGGGCACACACCCTACCTGTGGATTTTAGGTTTCATGCAGGCTACGGCTTGCTACACGCTCTTCCCAGATTTCTTCAGGAATATAATAGGGTGACCCTAATTCTTCTTTCGTTAAGCTACTGATTCCACGCATATATAAACCAGGCCAGCTATCTTCCTCAGGAATATAAGCAAATTCGATATTAAATTTACCATTTTCCTGTAAAGTAACTTGGCATTGAGTCCAAGGGGTAGTTTGAAATAATGGAAGTTTTTGCAAATTTTCTAACAAGCCGACTATTTCATCATCAATTTCTTGAATGGGATTGTCCCACCCTTGATAAAAATTATGTTCAGTACCGTCTTGATCAAACCAGCGTGTACCAGCTTGCGTAACATTATCGTAAATTCTCGCGAGAAAAACTATTTTTTGAGTTTCTGTTGGCATAATTGACCATAGCAATTTTCCAATTTTTTGATAGATTATCTGATCTTGTTCTAACATATTCTATTTTCCTGTCGAAGTATTTTTTAAATTAATACTATCTAAGGTTAAACCATCTATAGTTTGATGAATGATAAAGCTATTGGGTCTCTTGCTGCTACCCGAATAAACAGGTTCAATTTTGACCTGAACTTTTCCTCCGGAACTTAATACATTTTTCCATTGTTGTTCAAGCTTATACCATTCTCCACTTGCTCCATTCAATTTGGCATCCATCGGTACTAAATTTACACCTTCACCCGGACCGCCGAACATTGAAGCAATCAGATGGCCGCCGCAGTCACTACCTTGTCTACATTCCCTCCCTGAAACACTTTGTTGGTATGAATTTCTATCCCAAGCGTCAAGTTTTAAATCTGCTGTTACCTCTTTGACACGCTTTTGTGAATCGGTTGCATAAGTATAACCGTTTTCAAATTCATATACGGTATTGGCTTCCGGTTTATTCGCAAGTTTATTCCAGTCCCCTTTCTTTCCTCTAACCAGTTGTGTCCTTGATGAGCTCGGTGTAGTTGAGTTTGATACGTTTGGTCTATTGGTCGATGTGGTATTTTTAACAAGTTGACCATTACTAGCCATTGCGAGCTGATTGCTATGACCTAATGATCCCTGAACTTGTTGAAGCACATCCGAGAGAGCAGCTCGTACCTCTCCCCAGTTATTGTTTCTAGAGGCACGCTCAACCATTTTATTAAACACAGCACGGCTAATTCTTAAGCCTTTGCCTGCAGGAGGGAATATATCAGCTGCAGCAAAGATGTAATCGGCTGCATTTTGAGCTTCTTTTGCCCCTTTGATGGTGCTAACAACCGGTATCCAATCTCCTAGATACTCATAAATCAGCTTTCCATTTTCTCTGCCATAGTTGGCTCTTACAGTGCTGAGCTTCCTACTGCAAGCTTCTACAGATAAGCCTTTGCAATAATGGCTTTTCTCAAAATTATCCAAAATGGACTTTTGGATGGCTCCGCAATTGGCTAGTGGCGTAGGGGAAGTACAACCACTGTCGTTATTCTCCACTGCATTCTGCCCCAACACCCCGCCAATCTGCGCGTTCAACGCCGCACCGCCGTCTCCGGTCGCGCCCACGATGGACGCAATCACACCGGTAGTGGATTTGATTTCGTCTTTGATGTGCTCGGGCAGCAGGTTGGGATTGAATTCGCCCGTTTGCGGATCGATGGCGGTTTGGCCGTCGTTATACTGCTGCGACAGGTATTGTGCGGCTTTCTCGGCTGCAACGGCCGCCGAGCCGCCGCTTAAAGGGTCGCCGCCGTTAATATAGCTTAAGGTGGCGCCTAAGAGGAAGTGGCCGACCATTTGGGCGGTTTCGTTTCGGCTTTCTCCGTGGCCGAAGGTGTTGCCGATGGCGGCTGCGGCGTAGGGCGACAGGGTGTCGGCGGCGGTTTGCAGGTTGGTTTTGCCGCCGAGTATGCCGGTGAGCAAAATCGTGCCGGCGTTCACTGCGCGGGATTTGCTGCCGCCTATGCCCCAGTTTTGGGCTTCGGTGTCGGCATGGCGGTAGGCTTCGGATTCGCTGATCAAGACAGCCTGGCGTTCGCTGTCGCTCAGTCGGCTGAAGGCTTCGTAGCTGCCGTCGTTTCGTGCTTTCAGACGGCCTTCAAACTCTGCTTCGGCTTTGGCTTTGTCTTCGGCGGCGGCTTTTTGGCGGTTGCCGCTGAAGGTACGCGCAGCCGATACGATGTCGGTGGTGGCCTTCGCCACAATCTGCTGTTTCTCCGTAATCTTGGCCAAATCGGGCAGGGTGGCAACGGCTCTGTGCGCACTGCCTCTGTCGCTGTGGATACCTAGTTCCTGTACGGTGGTGTCTTTACCGCCTATGTTCAGACGGCCTTCGCTCAGGGTGGCGTAGGTGGTGCTGCCGTCGCTGCCTTTTTCGTATTGCGGTAAAGACGGGCTGAAGCCGGTGCCGTCGGTGTAGCCCGGTTCCTTGTCGGGGTTTTCACCATAGCCGCCGCTTAAGCCGACATTAGACGCGCTGTAGCTGCTTTGGTTTTGAATGTTTTCAAAGGTAAAGCGGTTGGCGGTCAGTTCGTTTTGCTCTTTCGGCGCGGTGGAGGCAATCGCGCCGCCTTTGAGGTGGACGCTGTCGGCGTTGATGTGATAGCCGCCGTCGCCGGCGAAGAGGCCGGATTGGACGGATACGGTGTCGCTGCTGCCCGAGGCTTTGCTTTGGCTGAAGTTGCCCGAGGCTTCCCATGCGGTGCCGAAGGATACTTGAACGCGTACGCCCGCGCCGGTCTGTTTGTTTTCCTGCTCGATATGGTCTTGAACGCTTTCGATGTTCAGACGGCCTTTGACATCGGCATCGATGCGCTTGGCGGTGGAGGTTGCCCCTTTGAGTGTGGTGTCGCCTTGGCTGGCCAATTGGATGTTGTCGGCTTTGAGGGCGGTGTGGTCGTGGGTTTGGGCGAGATAGTGGTTTTTGCCTTTGCTGCCGCCCACTTCACCATAGGCGTACACACCGGTTTGCGCGCCCACGGAAACGCCTACGCCCACCGATGCCCCGAGGCTGCTGTTTTTGCCGTCGGCGCTTTGGGCGGATTGGCCGGATTCGAGGATGAGGTCTTTGGCCGAATCTAAGCGCAGGGTGTCGGCGGCTGTGGCACGGGTGTGCTGCAGTCGGATACCGCCCTCGGTGGAACGGATATTGAGGTCGCCGCCGGCGTTCAACACATTGCCCTGACTGAGGCTTTGGCTTTGGTCTTGGCTGCTGTTGGCGGTTTTGAAGCCGAAGCCGACTTCTGCTTTGGCCAATGCGCCGCCGCTGCTGGCGGTGTTGTAGGCGGAATAGGCCTGTGCGCCGGCCGCCAGCGTTTGCAGTGCCTGAGTGCGGTCGTCGGCTTTGCTCTTCACCGCGCCTTCGGCGGCATTCACCAAATCAATCAGCGGCGAGGATATTTTGGCAAAGGTGCCGATTTTGACATCGCGCTCGGCTTGGTGGCTGCTGCTGAGGTTGCGGGCGGCCAATACGTCAACGCTTTTGGCGGTGATATTGAGGTCTTTTGCTGCCAATACATCGGCAACCTGCTGGGTGTAGTTGCCCTCGGCCTGAATATGGACATGACCGCCCAAACTGCCGATTTGCGATTTGACCTGCTCGACTTGCCTGCTGTTGCTGTCTTGGCGGTTTTTCATCCAACCGGCGAAGTGTTCGGTATCGGAAATCACCGCCGTGCCGATGCCGCTGGTGGTTTGGCGTTCGGATTGGTTTTGGCTGTTTTGGGTGGAGCGGATGTTGATGTCGCGGCCTGCAATCAGGGTAACGTCGTCTTGGACTAAAGAAATGCCGTCTGAAAAGTTGGAATTTTTCAGACGGCATTGAATTCAAATCCATAGAACGCGTGCGTGTTGGCGCACATACCCTACCTGTGGATTTTAGGGTTCATGCGTGCTACGGCTTGCTGGCGTACATATTCTACCTGTAGATTTTAGATTTCATGTAGGTTACGGCTTGCTTACTGGAAACAGTGGATGTTCCTCATCCCATCCTAATCCGTAGTCCTCAAAAATCTTTTCTAGTGCTTCAATCAAGGAAGCATTAAGTTCAGGTGGCTGCGAGCCAGGACTTTGCTCAAATGCTTCTGGATGATATTGGCGTAAAAATGCCATGCCTTTTACACTTAGACCAAAATGTGAATCAATCCAAATGACAGATTCACCATCATATGGATGATTTACTGCCAACGTGTGACAAAAATCTTTGATTCCATCATAAGAATATTCATCTGATTTGGTTAGGATGGTTTCTGGATAGATTATTGCCAAATCACAGATAACAATTCTATATATGAAATCAACAGCGCATTGTCGTTCGAATCTACTACAATCGCGTAAAATCCATGCAATAGTAATAGGCTCCAATGCTAAAACTTCTAAGAAAAATTGTGCTTGTTCTGCAAACTTTTTGTTCATTTTCATAATTACTTATTACCTAAGCTTGGAAATTTAAATTTTAATAATGGCTTATTACCATTTAAAGATGTCAACCTAGGTGACTTATGAATTTCTACTGTGGCAGTATTCATATCAGTTGCTGCGCTTGCCTTGCCAGCAGGCCGATATGCAATGGTTGAACCGTCTGGCAATCTTGCATTCCAGCAACCCACACAATTACCATGATTCATTTGCATACCCTTGCGTAATTCTTCCTGAGTCGGTTTCCTCCCTAAAAATGTTTCGGCAAATTTTTCAGCCGTAGAGTTAGGATTTTGAGAAGCAGGCATAGTTCTCGGTGTCCCTAATTTACCTATCGGTGTACCTGGCAACTTCCCCTTTTTCAATTCATTTGCCAACTGCCCAGCCCTTGCCAGCTCAGTTTGAATACGATGAGTTCTTGTTTCTTGAACATTCCTATCCACCCGCTCACGGTTTTCCAGCCTGTTTCCACCGCCGCTTTGAACATTTTCCAAACCATATTGCTGTTTGAAGTAGGCTTCATCCAGCTTTTGGTTACTGTTGCTCTCGGTTTGTCGGGGCTTACCTGCTGTACTCAGACGTTCGGCTGCATGAGATTTTGCCACGGTTTTTTTAGCAATGTTTCCACCTCTACCGCCTGCCGCCATTTCCATTTGGAAACGGGCTTCCTCGGGTGTTTGGCCGTCATTCACCGCCCATTGCCGCTGAACAGCAACAAAACCACTGTCTCCGCTATGGATAATCGGGTTTGCCGTTGGCAGCCAGTCCCGTTGTTCCGCGCGGATAAACTCTGATTTTTCATACGGCGGAAGCAAGAGTAGGGTGTGTGCCTCAGCACGCACGCGTTTTAACAGTATACAGGGTATCTGGATTTAGCTTTTATGAGGAGAATGAATGCCGTCTGAAAAATTTGACAACTTTTCAGACGGCATAGGGTTATAGGCCATAGAACGCGTGCGTGCTGGGGTACACACCCTACACATGGATTTTAGGTTTCATGCAGGCTACGGCTTGCTACCTGTGAATTTTAGAGTTCATGCAGGTTACGGCTTGCTGCCGAGGTTAAAAATACAGTCGCTACGCTTGCTTACTGATATAAAAATTTGTTTTGGAATCTGAGAAGTCTAGGTAACAGCATTCTGTTTCTTGTTTTTCATTTACTACAGTAGAAATTGGATAATTCAACAGTTTTATGCCTAAATCATCTACTTCAATGTTATTGAGACTTATAAAATTGATTTTTTTTAAATAGTTAATTATTTCATCATTTGTTTTTCCTATCCAATTTAGATAATTTTGTTCTTCAATACTAAATTTATTAGGGCTGAATATTTCCATAGCTAATAATTTATTTTCCTTATCATAAAAGCAATGTACTCCTAAATCTGGAATACATCCATGGTGTTAATTGAGTTCGGGGACTTTTTTACTTCCTTTACCTGTGAGGAAAAAAAATGACGAATTTCTGCACGGGAGGTATCGTTGGAAACAGCAAAGTAGTTTTTTTGAGAACAAAGATATATTTTCATTTTATTTTCCTATTTGGCACTTTTAAAAGATTCTGGGTCTAGTGTTTTTGAATATTTGAGCATTTCATTTATAGCTTCATCATATTTACTACCAAATTTAGATCTAATATCTTTTACGTCCATATCAATCGCTTCTTGAAGTTTTCCTTGGTTTAATAAGCTTTTTTGCTTTGCTCTGTATGCTTCTGCTTCAGGAGAGCGTCCATAACTTTGAGTTAATCTATGATCTCCTGGCTCCATCTGAATAGCAGGACCATTTTCGCTGCTAATAGGCGCGCCTTTATAACAAGCTTGTGCGGGGCAATGATGAGAATCAAGTCCGTCATTAGCAGGCTTTTTAGTTTCAGAATGCGCACCACCTTTATATTGATTAGGCTTACTAGCCACCGCCTGACTAGGAATCTCACCCTTCGGCACTTTAATGCTGCCACCATTTCCAGCTACCGACAGCATAACATTATCATGCTTCAGCTCATTAGCCATCACTTGGAAATAACGGAAGGCTTCTGATGTCTTACCATGCTTCAGCAAATCAACCGTTTTATCCAAAGCGTTTGCTGCCGTTTTTCCCAATCTTTCAAATGGCACAATGGCAATAAATGCCAGCATCTTACCTTCCGCCGTTTCCGCTTGGGCATAAGTGCTGCCGAAATCATATATCGGGAACAAGCTTGCCAAGAGGGTATCGACTACCGGTGCACCGATATATTTTGCAGCAACCATTTCTCCGCGTTCATAGCGTTGACGGAGTCGTTCGCATTCTGCTTTGGTTTTGCAGCCTGAGGTTTTAAGCAGTTCGGCTTTGGGATTTACCAGGAGACTATTATTCTCCACCGCATTCTGCCCCAACACCCCGCCAATCTGCGCGTTCAACGCCGCTCCGCCGTCGCCGGTCGCGCCCACGATGGCCGCAATCACACCCGTGGTGGATTTGATTTCTTCTTTAATCTGCTCGGGCAAGAGGTTGGGGTTGAATTCGCCCGTCTGCGGGTCGATGGCGGTTTGGCCGTCATTGTACTGCTGCGACAAATATTGCGCCGCTTTTTCGGCGGCAACGGCTGCACTGCCGCCGCTTAACGGGTCGCCGCCGTTGATGTAGGCCAGTGTCGCGCCCAAGACGAAGTGGCCGACCAGTTGGGCGGTTTCGTTTTGATTGGCTCCGTGGCCGAAGGTGTTGCCGATGGCGGCTGCGGCGTAGGGCGACAGGGTGTTGGCGGCGGTTTGCAGGTTGGTTTTGCCGCCGAGTATGCCGGTGAGCAGAATGGTGCCGGCGTTCACTGCGCGGGATTTGCTGCCGCCTATGCCCCAGTTTCGGGCTTCGGTGCCGGCATGGCGGTAGGCTTCGGATTCGCTGATCAAGACAGCCTGGCGTTCGCTGTCGCTCAGTCGGCTGAAGGCTTCGTAGCTGCCGTCGTTTCGTGCTTTCAGACGGCCTTCAAACTCTGCTTCGGCTTTGGCTTTGTCTTCGGCGGCGGCTTTTTGGCGGTTGCTGCTGAAGGTGCGCGTAGGGTGGGCATTCATGCCCACTCGGACAGTAAATTGGAAAAGGCCGTCTGAAGATTTTGGTTTTCAGACGGCTTGTTTTTATAAAAGCACAATGAAACAAGGTGGTGGGTAGTGAGTGCCCACCCTACGCTTGCTTGCTTAATCATAGGCTAAAGCCAACGTTTCTTCTGAATCTAATTCATTTAATAAAATTACTTTATTTATAGTATCAATTTTCCATTCTGATATTATATCAGTCGATATATATTTCTCTCTTATGAGATTTTGATTCGCGATGATTGCTCCCAGCTCATGAATGATACAAATTTTTCCATTTGCTAAAAAGAATAGATCAAAGAAAACGCCGTCTAATTTCAATAATTTTGATTCAAGGCTTGGTATAGAAATACAAAAAACGGAAGAATCAAATCCAATAAATGCCTTTTGTTTGTCAGAAGAAACTAACACCTTGGGGTTAACGCCTATACTAGAAATTGCTAGGCCAATACCTAAGTTCAATTCTTTGTAGAGATTAATTAAATAACATTCATAAACCTCTTCATTTCTTTCTTGTAAAATAATATATTTATCATATTTCTTTTGTAACTCATCTTTCAACATGTTTATTAAATTGTAAGAACATTTAGCTAAAATCATTATCTGTCTCCATGTGTAAAGCGGCCTGTCGGACCAAATATTTGACCTGTTATCAGTTTGTTTCCATCCCAAATAGTTTCAAACTTCACTGATCCGCGTGGTCCCATTAAAAGGGTTTCCCGCACTACTCTTCCATTTTCTTGAACTTTAACTATAGTAGAAGGATTGGTATATGCATCTCTAAGATGCTGTGATAAATACTTACGCGTTACAGAATTATCCGGTAACCCAATGCTTTCTAATTGCCTCAACATACCGGTTGAGCGATCAATATTATGTTGATTGCCTGTTGCTCTACCTAAAAAGTAATCTAATTTTGTTCCAATTTCGGCCTGCTGATTAATGACAGTTCTTCTATTTGGTATTGGGGATTTATTGGGAAACGACATCCCTGTCTTACCTACCGCAGCAGACTCTTTTAAACTCCCCCCGCGGCCACCTGCCGTCATTTCTGTTTGAAAGCGGGCTTCCTCAGGTGTTTTTCCATCATTAATTGCCCATTGCCGCTGAACAGCAGTAAATCCGCTATCGCCGCCATGAATAATCGGGTTGGATTTTGGCAGCCAATCCCGCTGTTCCGCACGAACAAACTCGGATTTTTCATACGGCGGAAGCGCGGATACAATGCCCTGCATTTTACTGGCAATGGTAAATAATTGGCCGCGTTCTTTACTTCCTTTCGGCAGTTTGGCGGCGGCAGCTTCCATTTTACGGCTGTCGGCTTCGTATTCGCGCTTCAAGCTGGCTAAAGCTTTTTCTTTATCGGCACCGCTCATATTACTTTGGCGGATTTTCTGCTCTTCTTGAATAAAATACTCAATACTTCGTGCACCTGATTGCTTGGCAAGTTTATCCAGCAGTGCAATTTCCGTTTGTGAGAGCCAGCCTTTTTGTTTGGCAGTTTGGGAATGCAGCCAGTTATTCTCCACCGCATTCTGCCCCGCCACAGCACCAATCTGCGCATTTGCAGCCGAACCACCGGCCAAACCGCCCGATACCGCACCGAAGGCAGACGACAAGTCTTTAATCAATACCTTTTCCTGCTCGCCCAGTGCGTTCGGATTGGCTGCTGCTTCGCCAAACAGGGTTTGTGTGATGGCTTTAGCCGCCAGTTCGCTGCCTGCGCCGCTGATGGCGCCCGCTTCAAAGCTGCCGCCGTTTACAACGGCCAATACGCCGCTGTTGACAGCATGGGCAAGCAGTTGCAGCCCTTCATTCGGATGGCTGCCGTTTTGGCCGAAGGTTTGGCCGATGATTTCGGCAGTGTAGGGGCTCGCGCTGTTCACCGCTGCCTGAACTTCGCTTTGGCCGCCCAGTATGCCGGTAATCAGTGTCGTACCTGCGTTTAAGGCGCGGGCTTTGCTGCCGCCGGTTTCCCATGCTTTCACATTCTCCCGTGCTTCGTTCAGACGGCCTTGTGCGGCATCAATATCGCTTTGATTGCCGCTGAAGGTTGCGCCCATCAACTCGGTTTCAGCATTGCTGAGGGCTGCTTGGGCTTTGGCCAGTTGGTTTTGGCGGTAAACCGATACGGCTGAAGCCACATCTGCCGTTGCCTTCGCCACAATCTGCTGTTTCTCCGTCATCTTGGCCAAATCGGGCAGGGCGGCAACGGCTCGGTGCGCACTGCCGCTGTCGCTGTGGATACCCAGTTCCTGTACGGTGGTGTCTTTACCGCCTATGTTCAGACGGCCTTCGCTCAGGGTGGCGTAGGTGGTACTGCCGTCGCTGCCTTTTTCGTATTGCGGCAAAGACGGGCTGAAGCCGTCGGCGGTACCGCCGCTTAAGCCGACATTAGACGCGCTGTAGCTGCTTTGGTTTTGAATGTTTTCAAAGGTAAAGCGGTTGGCGGTCAGTTCGTTTTGCTCTTTCGGCGCGGTGGAGGCAATCGCGCCGCCTTTGAGGTGGACGCTGTCGGCGTTGATGTGATAGCCGCCGTCGCCGGCGAAGAGGCCGGATTGGACGGATACGGTGTCGCTGCTGCCCGAGGCTTTGCTTTGGCTGAAGTTGCCCGAGGCTTCCCATGCGGTGCCGAAGGATACTTGAACGCGTACGCCCGCGCCGGTCTGTTTGTTTTCCTGCTCGATATGGTCTTGAACGCTTTCGATGTTCAGACGGCCTTTGACATCGGCATCGATGCGCTTGGCGGTGGAGGTTGCCCCTTTGAGTGTGGTGTCGCCTTGGCTGGCCAATTGGATGTTGTCGGCTTTGAGGGCGGTGTGGTCGTGGGTTTGGGCGAGATAGTGGTTTTTGCCTTTGCTGCCGCCCACTTCACCATAGGCGTACACACCGGTTTGCGCGCCCACGGAAACGCCTACGCCCACCGATGCCCCGAGGCTGCTGTTTTTGCCGTCGGCGCTTTGGGCGGATTGGCCGGATTCGAGGATGAGGTCTTTGGCCGAATCTAAGCGCAGGGTGTCGGCGGCTGTGGCACGGGTGTGCTGCAGTCGGATACCGCCCTCGGTGGAACGGATATTGAGGTCGCCGCCGGCGTTCAACACATTGCCCTGACTGAGGCTTTGGCTTTGGTCTTGGCTGCTGTTGGCGGTTTTGAAGCCGAAGCCGACTTCTGCTTTGGCCAATGCGCCGCCGCTGCTGGCGGTGTTGTAGGCGGAATAGGCCTGTGCGCCGGCCGCCAGCGTTTGCAGTGCCTGAGTGCGGTCGTCGGCTTTGCTCTTCACCGCGCCTTCGGCGGCATTCACCAAATCAATCAGCGGCGAGGATATTTTGGCAAAGGTGCCGATTTTGACATCGCGCTCGGCTTGGTGGCTGCTGCTGAGGTTGCGGGCGGCCAATACGTCAACGCTTTTGGCGGTGATATTGAGGTCTTTTGCTGCCAATACATCGGCAACCTGCTGGGTGTAGTTGCCCTCGGCCTGAATATGGACATGACCGCCCAAACTGCCGATTTGCGATTTGACCTGCTCGACTTGCCTGCTGTTGCTGTCTTGGCGGTTTTTCATCCAACCGGCGAAGTGTTCGGTATCGGAAATCACCGCCGTGCCGATGCCGCTGGTGGTTTGGCGTTCGGATTGGTTTTGGCTGTTTTGGGTGGAGCGGATGTTGATGTCGCGGCCTGCAATCAGGGTAACGTCGTCTTGGGCGGCAATACTGCTGCCCAAGATGCCGATATCGGCTTTTTTCGCCTGCAATACGGCTGCGCCGCCGGCAGACAATTGCGTGCCGGTGGCTTTGTCGAGGCTGCCTTGCGCTTCGCTGCGGTCGTTGAAGGTGCCAAACGGAATCACTTCGCGGTTATCAATGCTGAAGCCGCTGCGTTTACGCTCGCCGCTTTGGGCGGCCGTATCTCGGGCAAAGCCCAATTCGATGCTTTCCGTAGCAGAAAGCAGGGCATTGCCTTCGGCGGCGAGTTTCGCGCCTTCGCTCTTGATATTGCCGTCGGTGGCAATGATGTTCAAATCGCCTTGTGCGGATACCGAGGTCACGACTGCCTGAGTGCCTTCGCTATGGCGGCTTTCGCTGGATTTTTGGCGGCCAGCTGTGAAGACTACGGGCGTCGTTGCGGCATAAATGGCTTTACCGATGGCATCACCGCCCTGTATGGTTTTACCGACAACAGAACCGCTGTAACCGCTGCCCTGCATATTGCGGTCGTAGCTGGCTTTGGCTGCTTCAAACGGATTCACGGTAATACTGGCCGATACGCCTGACTGCTTGGCTTCCATACGGCTGTCGCTTTGCGATGCGGTGTGCGCGGCATTGAGCGACACATTGCGGCCTTGTGGGGTCATATCGCCGCCGGTAGCCAAGACAGCAGCTTCGGTGGTCAGATTGTTGCCCGCAATAATGGCGGTGTCTCCCGTGATACTACCGACTTGGGAAACGGTGAGGCTGGTGGAAGCATCATCTTGATTGAGTTTCTGCGATGATTTACCCACACCGACGCTGAGCACACCGTCTTTAAAGCCGCCGCTCAAACCCGATCGTTTGCGCTCGTGGAACTCATGGTCGGCATAAGTGTTTTCAGCTGCGGTAATGTTCACATCATTTCCCGCCGCCAACACCGTGAGGCCGTCTGAAACCGCGTTGCTGCCGCGCATATTCAAATCCTGCCCGGCGCGAATAACGACCTCATTGCCTTCAATAGTGCTGCCCGCCGCTTCATCGTGCCGGCGGCGGTATTGGTCGAGTGAAGTTTTTTTAGAAGCGATGCTGCGCGATTTGCTGTAAACCGATTCGTCCAAGTCCAGAGTTTGGCGGCCTTCGGTGATATGGACGTTGCGGCCGGAGAGGGTAACCCTGCCTTTATCGCTGGCAATGCTGCCTTGGCGGACGGTCAAACCGTCTTTGGCGGAAAGCAGGATATCGCCCGAGGTACTGATGCTTGTACCTGCTTCGGAGGTTTGGCTGATGTGGCGGTGGTTTTTATCGCTCAATCCGCCCCGTTTGCCGTGTGACTCGAGTTTGGCGGTACCCAAACCGATGCGGCCGTCTGAAACGATTTGGGTTTGACCCTTGGCTGCTTCGTTGCGCAGGTCGGCGGCGACAAAGTCGATGCTTTCGTTGGCTTTGAGGCTTAAGAGGCCGTCTGAAGCATTGTTGACATACAAACCGGCCACACGGTCTATTTGGGTTTGGCCGTTGCGTCCGTCGCCGTGGGTGGATGTCGTGGAGGCAACGCGGATGCGGCCGGCTTCGACGGCGAGGAGGGTGTCGGCTTCAACGGTGCCGCCGTCGATGTTTACGTCTTGGCCGCGCAATTGTACTTTACCGCCTTGAACCACACCGCTGTTTTGGATATCGGTGGCGGATAAGTCCACAATCTTGCGTCCGGCCAGAGTGCCGCTGTTGACGATGCTGCCCGCGCCGTCCACTGCCAGCTTGTCGGCACTGATTAAGCCGCCGTGGGCATTGATGTCGCCGGGTTTGACGGTGAGGTAGACTTTGGGTGCCAATACGTCAACCGTGCTGCCGTCGATTAAGGTCAGGGTTTGCGTTTCCAGCCAAACGATGTCGGCAGTAAGCCGCGCCACTTGTTCGGGCGAAAGGGCGATGCCCGGTGTGAGCTGCTGCTGGCGGGCGAAGGTGATGCCGGCTTCCATCAGGGCTTTGAACTGTTCTTCGTCGTTGGTATAACCGTCGAGGCGGCGGTAGCCGGTTAGGCGGGCGATTTGCTCGTTCACCAGTTTTTGTTCGTAATAGCCGTCGCCCAGGCGTTTGTGCATATGGCTCGGGTCGAGGTTGAGGGCGTTGAGCATATAGCCGCTGCCCAGCCATTGTTTGTCATTGGCAAAGGCCGGATCGGTTTCGACCAGATACGACGGGTTGGCCGGGTTGACGGCATACAGGCCGGAAGTCGGCAGCTTGGTGGCGGTGTTGAGGGTTTTAACGGGCGCAGGGGTGCTGCCGCCGTGGGTAACGGCGGTTGGGTTGAGGGCGGCGGCTATTGCCAGATTTTGAAGCTTGCCGAGTGAGGCATTTTCCTGATATTTAAGCGCCGGGCTGTCAAGGTCATGGGTGAAAGGCTCGACAGGTGTGTATGCAGCATATTCTCTTTCTACACGACGGGGGCGACGCTTTCCGGAATACCAGCGTTTATCCCAAGTTGAGAGATACTGCTGACCAATGTTTTCTAATCGACCTTGTCCTTGTGTGCCCTGATTGTTGATGTTTTCCTCCAGGCCGTCTGAATCCAAATTACCGCCAATCAATATGTGGCTGTCTGAGTTCAGCCAGTTGCTGCCAGCAGCAATCAGATTGCCGCCAATCAGAATTTCCGCCGGCTTGCTTGTTTTAATCCGCTGGCGGTATGTTTTGATATGGTAGTCCCATACATTCCAATGCTCGGCTTCAACTTGGCTGCCATCCGGGAAATGAAAGCCCGCGGTCTTTTGGTCTTTCTCACTGCGAGAATTATCAAATGTCCCATCCCTGCCTTCACGATAACGGACAGCCTCTCCCGCTGGTGCGTATTCTTTGATTTGTCCGCTGGTTTCGGCCAGATATTCCTCCAATTCGAAGTGCTTGTTCAGGTTTCCCAGAGATTTCGCTGCGATTCGTGCATTTCCACCGGCTTCAATCGTGGCACTGGCATTAATCAAACGGTCAGCCATACCTTGCGCCTGATGCTGCTCATCCAAACTGCCGCCGATATTCAAACTGCCTTCGCTGGAAAGCTTCGCCTCTTCCTGATTGGTAATCTCCTTCGCCCCCACGGCCAAATGCCCGCGCGCGGCGATGGTGGCAGCTTTGGTTTCGCCGTTGGCCGTTTCTTCTTGATTCACCAGCTTATCCGCTTCAATACCGACCCAGCCGCCATACACGCGGCCGGTGCCGATGTTCAGTACGGTATTGCCGGCATCCAAAAGTGTCAGACCGTTGCTGTTGATTAAACCGCGGTTGGTCAGGTTTTGCGCTGTGAGTCGGGTGTCGCTGCCGGATTGGATGACACCGGTAGAGGTATTGTTGATGTTTTGGGCTTCGAGCAGCGCGAAACGGCCGCCTTCCAGCGTGTAGCTGTTGTTGATGCCGCCCTCGCTGCTGACGCTCAAACCTTGTCCGGCGCGGATGTCTTGTTCGGCGGTAAAGCTGTCTTTAAGATTGAGCGACAGGTTTTGATTGGCCGCCAGCCCTCCTTGTGCCGCCAGCGTTTTGGCTTGGATGTCGAGATTTTGCCCGGCCAGGATTTCACCCGAAGCATTGTTAATGTTTAAGGTTTGCTGATTACCGTCGTGGATGCGGATGTCTTTGGCTGAACTGATGAGGCCGCTTGGGTTTTCGAGGCCGTCTGAAACCTTAAGCCCGGTCATTTCGTCACTGCGGATTTTGCCTGAGCTGTTGTCCAGACGGGCGGCTTCGGCTTTCAGACGGCCTGTGTCGATTTGGCCGTTTGGATTGAGCAGGGCTGCGGCTTTGATACCGGCCTGTCGGTTGACGGTGAGTCGGCCGTTGCTGTTGTCCAAGGTTTGGACGGCTGCAGCCAAGCTGCCGCCGGATTGCAGGGTGCCTCGGCGGTTATCAGTGGTTTGGTTGCGTATGGTAAGCGTTTCAGTGGCAGTTAACGAGCCTTGGCGGTTGTCCAGGGTTTGCGCAGTAATCCCGGCTTGGCGGGTGATGATTTCGCCTTCGCGGTTGTCCAATAATGCGCCTCGGGCATTCAGGTTGCCCAAATGCAGCTTGCCGCTGTTTTCCAGGCCGTCTGAAACCTTCAGACGGCCTTCGGCCAAGGTCAGCGGTACGGCAGTCGCATCATTTTGAGTTTGGATTCGGCCTGACGCGGCGGCGGTGGTCGGTGTGGCAGGCGTGCTTGGGGCAGCATTGCCGCCGTTGCCGGAAACATGGTCTTGGTCGGCATAAGCGATTAGACCGCTGTTGTTCAATTTGCCGGCTTCAATAGTGAGGCTTTGCAAACCGGTTTGCGCCATGTCGCCGCTGTTGTTCAGACGGCCGGTTTCGATGTCGAAACGGGCAGCCTGCAGGGTTTGGCGGTTGTCGAGGTTTTGTGTGCGGATATTCAGTTCGTCGGATGAGGTGATCAGGCCGCTGTTGCTGACTTTCGGGCTTTGAATTGCGGTTTTGCCTTGGGATGACACGGTGCCGCTGTTGTCAAACGCCGCAGCTTGAATGGCCGCATTCGCCGCCTCATTCGGGCTTTGCGTGTTGTCGGCGGCGATGATGCTGCCGCTGTTGCCGACTTTACCGTCTGCACTCAGTGTTACGCCGCCAGCCTTGGCAAAGGCTTGGCCGGCATGATGGATGGCAGAGCCTTTGTCGGTGGAAACCAGCTTAATTTTGTTGGCATACATACCGCCCAGTTGCGCGGTGTCGATGGCCACGGCAGGAGCTGGGCGGCCGTCTGAAACTTGGGTGTGGCTGCCGTCGGCCGCTACATCGTTGCTGCCCGATACCACGCTTAAATCTTTTGCCCATACACCGGCATTGATTTGCGCAGCGCGGGCAAGAATGCGGGTATAGTCGGCATTGGAGGTATCCAAGCCGCCACCGTTGACGGCAATGTTACCGTCGCGTACTTGGAAGCCGCTAAGGTTGCCGTTGTCAAACAGCGGTTTGCCGGTTGTCAATGTCACGCCGGCCGCATTGATAAAGCCCGCACCGTTTACCTGAATACCGGCAGGATTGGCCAATACCACATCTGCGCGGCGGCCGGCCACTTCAACATAGCCGTTGAGCAGCGAAGGATTGGTGCTGTTGACCTGATTCACAATCACCCGGGCTTCACCGCGTGCCAGCCACGGGTTGCCTTGAATCCAACCCGCCTGCTGCGTCTGCACATTGCTGCGGCTGTTGTTCAAGATGGCACCGCGTTTGTCGACATCGAATTGGCGGTATTGGTTGACCGACACGCCGCCCGCACCCGGGGTTTGGATGTTGACCTGCGGCAGTCCGTTGGCCGTCTGTAAAACGGTGGGTTGTTGGCTCAAAGGCGCGGATTTGTCCGCCTGAATCCCTGCCGCATAAGCCGGTGTCATTGCGGCCGAACCGGCAGCCAATAAAACCGAGAATGCTGCAACTTGCATTTGAAATTTGGCGCCTTGGCCGTCTGAAACGGTAACGGCCGACCCATCCCGAACGTTTTTACCGCCGCGTGCGGTATTTTCGGCAACAGCCATCATCATGCCGCGTTTTTTATTGAAGATGACTTTGTAACGGGTTTTGTTCATGGCGGGTTCCTATGAAGCAAGAATACCCCATGCCTGCGGTTTTCAGACGGCATGAGGGTAGGGATGGGATTAGAAACTGTAATTCAGATTGATGCCGACAGTCGTGTTGGCAGTGCGGAAATGTTCGGGCTTTTTAATGGGTTTACCCACGAAGAGGTCATAGAAGAACTGTCCGCCCGCCTTAACCTGACCGCGTGCACCTACGGCTGCACCGGTCAAACTTTGCCCCAGTAAATATTCGGCAGAACGGCCGGAAACATGGCCGGTATCCATCCCCAGATAAAACTGATGATTAGGTTGATAGTGCCAAGACAAATCGTTGCGCCAATACCAGCCGCGCTCGGCGGAGAGCGTGGTTTCGCCGTCAAAACCGCGCACGGTATAACGGTTGCCGATAGAAATTTTGTCCAAAGGTGTCAATGGCGTTTTATTCCGTTGCGCATGAAGATTACTGTCGAACGTAAGATTCTGTTTGCCTAACTGAAACGGAAGATTGACACCGGCATCGGCCGTAATAATCTTCATGCGCGAAGTCCCTTCACCGAAAGCTTCTTCCGGCGCTGACAAACTGTTATTGCGGCCGGTACCGCGTTTATAGCCCAAGCCCAGATTCAACGTGGCTTGGCCGATGTATTCCTTATGGCTTAAATGGGCAGACCAACCGGCCGTGCGGCGGCGTTGCACTTCGATTTCCGCATCATTGATAAAGCTGTGCGTCTCGCGCTGCCACAATTTGAACGCGGCATGGGTTTTACGGCGGGCATCACGGTAAAGCAGGCGGCTCACGCCGACATCGCTGTTCCAGCTTTTACCGTTGTAGTCATACACTTCCGAATCACCCGCCACGGCCTGATGATAGCGGTAGTAGCTGTGGTTCCAAGACCACAACCATTTGCCGAACGGCACGGAATAATGGAAAGCATAGCCGTTGGTACCGCCTTTGGCCGTATGGGCATCTGAATCGGTTTCGGCGGAACGCGTACCTAAATCACGGTTATACGAAGCGTAAAACAAATCGCTCAAACCCAAAGGGTTATCGGCGGAGAAAGTCACATTGCCCTGATAGCGGCCGGTGGCTTTGCTGCCGGAGTTGTCAAAACCCAAAGTCAGGCGGTAGGGAAGGGGGCGCTGCCGCCATTGCACCACCACATCACTCACATCCGCTTTTTCAGACGGCATGATTTGGATATCGGCCTCTGCGGTGGGAATGCGTTTGAGGTTTTCCAAACCCTGTTCCAAATCGCGCAGGTTCAACAGGCCGTCTGAAGCAGAAGGAAATTCGTTTTGAAATGCGGTAATCCGGCCGACATGGGTTTCTGCGGCATGGCTTTCATCAAAACGGATTTGACCGATGCGGCCGGGGAAGACAGTCAATTCCAATTTGCCGGAATTCAAATCCTGAGGCGCAGCCAAAATCCGCGTGGTGGTATAGCCGCGGTCAATAACGGCGTTTTGCGCTAACGTCATGATGTGGTTGATGCCTTGCGCACCCAGACACATGCCCGGTTGGAAGCCGGATTGTTTGATGGCTTTATTCAGTGCAAATTGGAATTTGTTTGCAGAATCGCCAACCAAAGAAATATCGTGAACGGTGAAACAGGGCGATTCGTTTTGAGGAAGCAGCAATGAGGAAACGGCTTCTGCGGTTCGGTCTAAGCGCACATCCGGGGCAGACTGCATTTGCTGCTCAAGTTGGCGGAGACGTTGCTGCTCCTGCTGGGCTTGTTCTTGCTGAATCAGACCTGCTTGTCGTTCATCAGCCAGAGCCGGCATAGCCGTAGTTGCCAGCAAAGCGAACGGCAACATCAATGAACGGCAGCTTGAAGAAAAGTGAAAGGCGGACATGCTTGGAACCTGTAAGGTGTTTGACTGAGCCATGTTATTGGAATAGGGTAAAGAAAAGCAAAGTTCATAAAACCAAAGGTCAATTATTTGGATAGTCGGCCACTTCAATTAGTAATTGACTTGTTATTTTATATAATATAATCAATATTATATTTGAAATTTACCTTAAATTTAGGGCCGAGTGAATGAATTGCGCGATAGCAGGGGAAATCCACACTATTTCAGTCCAAATAGATATTGTTTTTGCATAAAAAACGGCTGCCGAAGCAGCCGTTGGGGTTTAGCGTTTACCGCACAGAATCAACATGTCTTCCAGGTATTTCAAAAGGTACTGCTTTTCCACCGGCCAATGGCGGTCGGTGTCAAAGGAATACCACGAACCTGCCCAATCGTTGATGAACCACGCCGTCGTCCAAAAACCATTGCTGTGGCGGGCACTGTTGATTTCCAGCTTGTCCTGCCGGATTTTACCGCCGTAGCCTTTTGAATGAATCAGAATCGGGATGGTGACGCTGCCTAAAACATCGGCGTAGCGGCTGATGCAGGCCTTGGCCTGCATCAGCCGTTCGACATCGATTTCAATAGCTGTATCGGGTACGCTCAAGTCATCGTCGGAACTGCACCAGAACATACTTTCCCGGTCATTGGATTTTTCAGAGATTTCCAAGTAAAGCATAATGAGGCGGTCTTGGATGTTGCTACAAGGGTAAAACTTCAGTTCGGATTCATACATACGTTGCCCCTTCAGATACAAAGAGACGGATGTATGCCCTGACGGGATACACCCGCCGGGTGGGTTGCTTTTCAGACGGCCTTATTCGTCATCATCTTCCTCATCTCCGTATTCGTAGCCGAACACTTCGATGGCAAACTGACGGATATTACGGCCGCTGTCCGATACCTGTTCGTCAATCAGGACAGCGCCTTCATTACGATACCGGCCGGCTACGCTGTTACTCTTCTCGAGATAGATGGCTTCAAAGTTCAGCATGGGGAAACCTTTGACAAGCGCACGATAAAAAACTTCCGGCGGGCACCATCCGGATTCGAAGGAAGCCGTCAGCTTTCCCGGAGCCGGTGATACCCGGCAATAGAAGGCTTCGCGGCCGACACCCCCAATGTTTGATACGCCACGCATAGGCACTCATCTCTCCGACCGCCTGTTGGCAGGCTTGTGCGGATTCGAATACGTCGCGCTGATAATCGTAGCGTTCAGCCAAGTCGGAATCGGCATTCAGACGGCCTACCAAATCATCTGCCGTCATTTCCTGCCAACAGGGAAAGTCTTCGGCCAACTTTTCAGCCAAAAGACCGGCCGGGCCGGTGCGGTCAGGCTTCAGGGCTTTGGGTAACAAGGTATCCGGCCCTGCCTGAGCCAGTACGGTCATCAGCAGATTGAGTGCATGGTAATCGAGTTTGGCCAAAACTTCAGGAACCGGCACAAGGCCGTTGAAATCCAGAATCAGGCCGTCGCCTTTGTCCGGATGGTTTTCGTGATTCTCACGCACAATCAGTGCGGTGAGGCGGTCGATTTCCAGCTGTGTGCCGGTAACGGTAAAGCTATTGGAACACCAATTAGGCATAACAGACTCCTTAAAAAACAGGGCAGCATGCCCCTGAGGGGCAGACCGCCCCTCAGGGTTACAGGTTAAACAAATGCGGTGAGTTACTCGTCATCATCGTCATCAAACGTCCAGCCGAAGTGCTCCGCTGCGAAAGCTTTAAAATCGCCATCTTCACAAGGGAAGTCCTCCAGCAGGCCGTCTGAAGCGGTGAAGGTGCCGGCAAAGCCGCCGCCTTCGTCGATGTAGTGCACCATCATTTCGACACTCGGAAAAGCATCGGCCAGAGTTTCAAACAGCGGCTCCGGCGATGACCATGCCGTGTCGAAGGTAACGGAAAACGAAGTATCCGACCATTCGTTGAGGTACTGGTGGTAGGCATTCCACTTGGTTCCCCAGTGGCGGTTGCACCATTCATACCAGGTCGGGCAGCCATGCACGGCAATGTTGCGCTGAATCTGCTCCAGATAAGGCCGGTTGAGGCCGATTTTCTCAAGCAGTCCTGGCGTGGACAATACCCGTTCTTTCAGACGGCCGACCGTATCGGTCTGCCAATCCACAAGCGTTTCAAAGTGCTGTTTCAGTCTCGATGCGAGCCAGATCTTGCCGAATGCTTCATCAGACAAAAGCCAGTCGTCTTTCATCGTCAGCCAGTCCTCGGCACTGGATGACCGAACCGTGCTCGATGTCCATACCTTCCGGCTGGGGCAGGAGGGCGTTGAAGTCAACCACCATATCCGGCAGCTCGGGGCTGCTTTTTTGGTCGGGAGAGCCGGCGTGGAACCACGCGGCTTTCAATTCGGCTACTGCTTCGGCCGGACCGTTCACGGTCATGATGTTGGTAACATGGTTAGGCATGATATTGCCCATAAAAAAGGAGCCGGATACCCCTGACGGGGCATCGCGACCCCGTCGGTTAAAAACAGGCTTGCGCCCGGTTGGATAAAGTTACCGCCGGCAAAACCGGCGCACATTTCAGGTAACAGGTGCTTTTAAACAGCCCTTACTTCAGGCTGTCGAGATAGGCTTTGACTGTATAGCAGGCCCAGCGGTAAACCACTTCCCAGCGTACTTTTCCCGGCACTTCCAAAATCCGGCTGTGTTCGTGACCGAAGTCTTCCAAGGAAAAACCATGATCAGACATCCACCAAGAGATGGTTCT
This sequence comes from Neisseria weixii, assembly GCF_002327085.1. Taxonomy (GTDB): domain Bacteria; phylum Pseudomonadota; class Gammaproteobacteria; order Burkholderiales; family Neisseriaceae; genus Neisseria; species Neisseria weixii. Next base: position 1,123,235 of record NZ_CP023429.1, read on the forward strand.
GCTGTTGCGCCGGTACAGCCATTCGGCATCGACTTCGTCCAGCTTGTCTGCCAGAACGCTTTCGATGTTTTGCGGGCCGTATTCGACATCCTTCAGCAGATAGGCAATGTCGTCATAACCGCCGAAATTCGCAGCGACGGGAACCAGCAGGAAATCCTGCGGCTGGCCGTTGGTGCAATCAGACACCGCCTGCATCAGCAGGGCGTAATCCACGCCCCGGCCGGCCATAATACTGCCGAATACTTCCCGGCAGCATCATCGGGCAAGGTGCTGAGGAACGCCGGTTGGCGGTAGGCGGCCAGCCAGTTTTCCTGATTGGGAAGCGTCGGAATCACTACCGCTGCGCTGTAACAGTTGTCACTGCGGCTCGGCATGGATTCATGCACGTTTTCGTTGCGGATATACTCAGCCACCGGTAGGACGGCATCAACCAGATCGCCGGAATAGCCCAGCTCACGCAGTTTTTCGCCGACCACGTCTGCCGGTTCCGGATATTCCGCATCCGTCATCCGCAGCACTTGGCCGTTTAAGGCTTCGGACGCACTTGCGGCCGCCTCGAATTCGCGGTGGAACCAAACGATATAGGTATTGGAAACGGTGTTCACGGTGAAACTCCTTTTTGAAAATCGGAATACCGCGAACCCTGACGGGACGAAGTATCCCGTGTTGGGTTGAAAAAAGATTCCCACCGACACCTAAGGTGTGGGTGGGAATCGGGTGTACCGCTGCGCGGTACGGGTTGAATGTTACTTCAGATTCTGTTTTTGCCGGCTTTCATTTTTTCTTCATGCTCTTTTTTCAGTTTGTTAACCGAATGTCGGGCAATAAAGAAAAACGTCCAGACCAGTGCAAGCACAATCAGCAGAAATACAGTCAATGAGTCCATCAGTCCTCCCCCTTCCAGCTCATCCATGCCTCATTATCAGCAAGCCAATACAGAATGCAGTAGCAGGAGAAAGCAAGGGTTAAAAATACAAAAACATTCAGCCACCGATATTCAATCGGGGCTTCACTCAGTTTGAAATACGGCAGAATTGCAATCAAGCTGGCTTTGGTAACATCTTCAAACAATTTGTACCAAAAGTCAAACAAGTGCTTTGCCATCGGAAGACGTATCAGATCAGAAAGTGTCATTCTCTCTGCTCCTGTACGCATTTGGATTTTAAACACATAAGGTATGTCCTCCATGTTGTGTGAAGACATACCTGCCTGACGGGGAGTCTGTCCCCACAGGGTTAATAAAAGTTGAAAAAAAGCCGTGGCCGCACGAATGCGGGTGGTGATGGTTAACAGCAGCACCGGGACAGTGAAACGACTGTCGGCGTTGGAAACAGGTTTTTCAGACGGCCTGAAATTACAGGCCTTCTGAAAAACCTGCCTCGAAAGGCAGGTCAAACCTCAAACAGCAGGTGACAAAAGCCGGCCGCCAACCGTCAGCGACGGATAACGGGCGGCCAGCATCATGGCCGTATCGGCCAGAAGCACGGCAGCGGTCGGTGCTTTCGGATACGGGTCGATGGCAGGCAGCGGATAAGCATTGATGTCCTGATAGTCGATGTAGGTATACACCGGATGACCCGGGCCGTAGCGCCGCGTATGGCGGCGGCACAGGCGGACATGCTCTTTGGCCACTTCATACAGCTTCGGACAGCGTCGGCGGAACTCGGCATTAAATGGTGCGGCCAGTTCTTTCGATACGCCAACGATGTACGGATTACCATGCTGTTGCAGCCATTGGCGCATCAGCTCGATTGCAGACGGGTTCATAACAGCTCCTTAACGGCAAACAAAGCGTAAAACCCGTTCGTGGAAGACGGGCTTCCACGCAGGTTGGAAAAAGGTTTATCCGCAAAAACAGTGGATAAACCGACGGGCAGCTCGGGCAAACTTCGGTCGGGCTTTGGTTTGCGCGACTGCCTAATTTTTAGGCACGAAACAGACGGAGGCCGTCTGAATCATGCTCAATAATCTTCGGCCAACAGAATGGTGGTATAGCTTCTGTCCCATTCGGTGATGACGTAGATTTTCTGCTCCAGTATCGTGTAGGCGGAAAAAATCCGCCCTTCCTTACCGGCCTCCAAAGCACGCAGGTTCAGCTCGCGGTCTTCGGCATCCATATCTTCCCAACAACCGGTCACATGGGCACGCAGCAGTATGCGCTGCCAGAGATGTGCCTCGGTCAGCTCCTCCGGCAGGTTCTCTTCCGCCCAGCTTAAAGCGTTGCGGGTGCAGACGCACCGGCCGAGCGGGAACAGTTCGGGTTTGCTGCATTCGAGACGGCCGGTCAGCAGTTCAGGCAGTTCTGTGCGGATGGTTTCGTTTGGGGCGTACATACGCGTTCTCCTAAAAAAGCGGGTATGCCGCCCTGACGGGCAGCCACCCGCAGGGTTGGTTTAAAAATTATTTGATGGTCAGCACGTCGCCGAATCCGGGGCTATCGGCCGTCAAATCGACGGCGCGGATGCTCGGTACGAAACGGTCGAGATTGGTGGTCACGTATTGCACGCTGCCATCCTCTCTGACCTGTTCCTCGGTGCTGCTGACTTGGGTTTTATGGGTACTGCCCTTAATCAGCAAACGCCGGCCGTCCGAAGCGGTAACGATGCCGCTGACCTGGCCGGCGGCCAGTGCCAATGCGGCATGCCATTTACCCAACGCGCACAGCGGCCGTCTTTTTCAAGCACACAATCCTCCCGAAAAAAACGTCCGAAATGCGGCCACAGCGTCTGATTGCCGATATGTGCCAACTCGTCGGCCAAACCGTCGGCTTCGACGGAATGGTTGAGTGGCCGGAATGGTTTGGCTGCCGCCGCCGGTACTTCATACCAGTAGTCGGCCTCTGCCTGATGTACGGGAACGGCAGCTTCCGGCTGCAACAGCACTTGCTGCTGGGTTTTGGCCAAGATCTTACCGATGCTGCTGCGGTTTCCCGCCTTCCTACCGAAAACCACCACCTGCCGATAGGTATAGACGGCGGCGCGGTACATCCGTATTTCGGTAAAGCGTGAAGCGATTTCGGCAGTAAAACGGTCGGTTAACGCTGCTTCGGGTATGATCAGCACCAAAATACCGCCGTCCTGCAGCACCGGCACCGTGCGTTCAAAGAAGATTTCCTCCAAACGTTTGGTACGGCCGGCCGACAGGTTGTCGGCAGCGGAAAAACCATAGGGCGGGTTCAGAAACAGCAGACCGACGGTTCTGGCCTGCAGGATGCAGTTTTCGATATCGCCTTGGACGACACAATCCAGCACGGCAGCCGCCGCCCGGGCGCGCTCTTTGTCCAGTTCGACACCGAAGCTGCCGCATTGCGCACCGCAGCCGGCCAGATGGCCTGCCAGCACCGCCAATGCTTCACCGGTGCCGCAGCAGGGGTCGAATATGCGGATATTGCCGCCGGCAATGTCCAGCCGCGCAGCGATACCTTCCAACGTGGCTGCGTCGGTTGGGAAATAGCCGTTGTCGGCATGATTGTGCGCGGTGCGTGGGTGCATCAGATGGTTGGTGGAATTCATGAAAGCCTCCGTAAAGAAAGCGGAGGCCGCCCCAAGGGGAAGCCCCCTGAGGGTTTAAAGAAGAATGCAAAAAATCCCACCGCCGCATGATTGCGGAGTGTGGGATTCTGATGGCTCGAAAGAGCCGAGTTGGTAAAAAATGAACCGTTTAACGGTTCTCGTGCTCCTCTGTCATACGGTCGCGTTCAAGCTGTTTACTGATCCAGTAATTGAAAGCAAGCACTAATGAGAGGATAAATAAAAGTCCGCCGATCAGCATGACGTATCCTTTCGGGTTAATGAATCACGGTGTTTGCGTAATTTGTCAGCACAGACTTGGACAAAATATCCAATAGCTGCCAAAACAACTACGCCGACAGCGCGCTCGGCCAATGAATGCGAATTAATCCAGAGTAGCGGCAAAACCGCAATCATTGCAGCCTTTGTAATATCATCCAGCAGTTTAATCCACGATTCAAGTGTTTCCTTGTGTAACGGGAAACTGAATTTCAAGTATTTGAAAAATTTCACATCGGTGTCTCCATAAAAAAGCGGGATACACCGATGCCCTGGCGGGACGGTATATCCCCACAGGGTTGCAAAACTGATTGAAAAAGGCTTTACGCCGGTTTTACAGGAATTTGATAACCACAGCCATAACAGTACCGATGGCTGCAAACATGCCGGTCACAACCAGTATGGGATACCAGCGAGTTTCGGCATTGAGCTTGGCTGATTCTGCAATCAGCTTCGCAATTTCCGCATCGATTTTGTGCAGTTCTTTCTGTTTCATTTCCTGCTCCAATAAAGGTTCGGTTTCATATTTACGTCTCCATAAAAACGGGGACGTACCGCCCTGTGGGGGGTATGTCCCCACAGGGTTGGTCAAAAAGTTGTAAAAAGCGCCGTGCCCGCACTCATGCGGTTGGGTGATGGCTAACGGCAGCACCCGGGACAGAAGAAACAGTCTGCCGGCTGTGTAAAACTTAAAGCAGTTTGGCGGGAATGTTCCGTTTTTTCAAAACGGCCACCGCTTTTTTATCAAAAGTCACGAATTGTCCGTCAAATATCCTTCTACCGGTATATTCATTTACGCCGTCGGCAAAATCGCCGCCGCATTCCAACTGTTCCAAGCCGGCATCGACGGTATTTTTCTCATACATCAGGTTTTCGATTTCGGTCATTGTCCTGATTGCGGCTGCAACCTCTTCTTTGCTGTAACGGTACAACCGCATTAAAACCCAAACCAGCTCACAGAATACGGAGGTGGGTACGCAGACTTTCTCTGCTTTTGAGAGGATGTTTTCCGCGATCAGCGCCTGCTTTTCATCGTCCCGGGTCAATAAACGTACCAAGACATTGGTGTCTGCAGTAACCTTCATTTTGCATCCTTGCCAGACACCCCTGCTGCCGCATAGGCATCGGCAACAGACTCATTAATTTCTTCGATACTGAAAGAGCGGCCGCCTTTGCGCGCCAGTAAACCGGCCACATCGGAAAAGCTGCGTGTCTTTTTGGCTGCGCTGATCTTGAGTTCGCCGTTGGGCAGCTTGCTGATTTCGAGTTTGTCGCCGGTTCCTATGCCTAAGTGCGCCAAAAACTCTTTTCTCAAAGTAATCTGGTTCTTGGCCGTCAGCTTTAAAGTGGTTCCCATAATACATGCCCCTCTGTTTAAAAGTAAGGTTATTATACCTTACTTTTAAACCGGAATGGTTTTAGACCTACAGATAATAACAGTAGGTTTTTTCAGACGGTCTCCGGTTTGCAGACCGTCTGAAAAAACCTGCTCGGAGCAGGTTGTAGAAACCGCCGGCTTGCGGCGGAAAATTCAGGCGCTTTCCGCTTCAATCTGCCGGGTCATGGCCTTGAAGTTCAAAAAACCGCGCGGATCGTTGCCGGGGCTGCAAGGCACCGGGCATTTGCGGCCGCTCTCGTGTTGCAGGCAGCCGTGCCGGCGGCGGCCTTTGGGTATGCAGACCCATTTGCCGCTGCGTACCAGCTCTGCAACATAGGCGGCAAAGTCTTTGTTGTTGCTGTATCGCATCTTAGCTCCTTGGTGCGGCGGCGGTTTCAGACGGCCGCAAGGCCGTCTGAAAAACCGTACGCGGCATTTCGGGTGAAACGGTTTACTGCTCCAGCAGCCGTTTGGCCAACTGGACTTCCACGGAGTCTTCCGCCTGATTGAGGATGTCCAAACCGGTATCCGGCATGTCGCCGGAGGTGGATTGGGCTACGGCGATTTTTTTTGCCATCAGTTCCAGACAGATTTGCTGGGCAGTCTCCATGTAACCGGCAAAATACACCTTCACATGTTCCTTTTGACCAATCCGCCAAGAGCGTCGTGCCGCCTGCATCAGGGTATAGACGTTGTAGCCGGTCTGCATGAAGTAGATGGTCGGGAAGGCCAGCAGATCCAGGCCGGTTTTCACCAGTTCGGGATTGCAGATGACTACCTCGCAACCTTCATCCAAACGCGTGGCCACCCAGTCCTCACGCTCATCGGCTTTTACCGATGCACGCATCACCGCCGCTTTGATGCCTTCCGCCTGCAACAGCTTCTGCAGACGGCCGGCGGTATCGCGGGTGTCGGTGTAGACGGTATAGACCAGGCATTTACGCCCTTGGGCCAGTTCCTCCTTCACCACTGCCAGCAGGTCAGCTTCTTTGGGAGAAGGTTCGGACTCTTCAAAAACGGCTTCTGCTTCGAACAGCCGCTCGTTCCATCGTTTCCAAACCACCCGTTCCGGCTGGTGGCCGCAGTCCGGCCAGGCCAAAAGTGTGTTGGTGACTACACCGGTGAGGGTATTGTCTCCTTTGGCTAAAGCCTGTTTCAGGCGTTGCTGCAGCCTCAGGCTCATGTCACGGTAGATGCTTTCCTGTCGCGGTGTCATCGCCACCGGCCGGAAGATTTCCTCGTACGGCGGCAATACGCCTTCGCCCAAGTCTCTGAGCTTCAGAAACACCGTCATCGGCAGAATATAGCGCATGATGCCCAAGGGGCCGAAGCCCGGTGTCTTGGCCGTGCGTACCGAAGTACGCTTGGCTTTGGAACTGGTAAACGAACCGCCGTCGAACTCGCTGCCGTTGCTGCGGATGACCTCCTTGAGCACTCCGTGCTGACGCATAAACGCCATCGCCGCTGTCCCCAAGGTATTGGTTTTGTTGTAACCGAAGCCGTCGGCCAGCATAGCCTGAGGATTCAGCCGCCACAGCAGGTAGAACAGATCGTCGGCATAACCGCCCATCAGGGTGCCGGTCAGACACAACACCTTGCGGACACAGCGTGCCAATACACCCATGGCCTGACCTTGTGCCGTACCGTAGTTCTTGTACTCATGGCCTTCATCCACCACCATCAGTCCGAAGTATCCTTTCGGCAGATAGCGTTTGATGAACTCGGTCGGCTGGTAGCCGCCCATACCCAAAGAGAACTCGGTTTTACCCAAAGCCCGGTCCAGCCGTGCCGCCTGACGGTCGTTAAACACAAACTCGCCGTGTTCGTCCATCAGGTTGGCAAATGCCTGGATGTTGTTTTCCAGGATATCCGCCAGCATGGCCTCACCGAACTGCGCCACCAGTTTCTGAGCCGTTTTAGGCCCTACACCCGGCAGCGAAGCCACCGCATTGATGACCCGCTCGTACACGCTTTGCTGCGGCGCATTGCCGTCTTTGCGGCACAAGGTCCACAAAGGTTCGCCGCAACGGTGCTTGCCGTCCTTGGCGGTGCAGAAGCGTCTGGACTTGCCCAAAAATGTCTTCACGCCTTCTTCCGAATAGAAAGAACTGCCTTCTTCATCTTTCAGCTCGCGGCCGCATTTCGGACAGCAAAACAGCTTCTCTGTCCGGATAAAGTGCTGACCTTCGGCGTAGTCCTGCCGGTACTGCTTGCGCACCGCATACGCCGGCCGCCAGTGGTAGCCCATCCGCATCCGCACACGGCCGAGTACGAAGAACTCCGGCACGGCCGGTTTCCCGCGCATGGCACGGATTTTAAGCAGCTTGGCCAGCGTGTCGGTGCCGTTGAGCACCCACACCCGCGCATCCGGCACGGTTTTAAGGATTTCGCGCCGCCATTTGTAGACCAAATGGGGCGGACTCAAAACCAGCGTCCGGGCAATACCGGCCTGATGTGCAACGGCAGCACAGGCAATGGCCATCATGGTTTTACCCGTGCCCATTTCGGCATTGATGACCGCCGCAGGCTTATCTTCCACCAGCAGCAGTTGGTTGACCGCACGAACCACTTCCCGCTGGGCAGGAAACAGCTTGCGGCTCAAACCGTCCAATACCGCCTCGTGGGCGGCATGGGTTTGCCCCTGATACAGCGGCCGGTTCTGATCGGTAACGGCCTCGAAAAGGCTGTCGCCGAAGTCGGCCAGAAACTGAGACAGCGGCAAATCATTGCTGCGAAGCTGCTCCAGCAGACGGTTGAATTGGTGTATGGCATCGGCATGGCGTATATTTGGATCCAGATATTTGAGTTCTTCAAAAATCTGGTCTGTCGTCAAATTGAAAACAGAGGTTTGAAATTGCATGATGCAGTCTCCATAAAAAACGGGGACTGCGCCCTTCGGGTAGCAGTCCCCAAAGGGTTGAAAAAAAAACAGATTAGTCGGCCAAGACAGCCTGCGCCCACTCCAGTGTTTCAGCAGGCAGCGCGTCAGGACAGTTTAATACCGCTTTGGCCAAACAGTAATCGTCGATTTGCCGCGCCGCCTGACCAAAGGTCAGACCGCTGCCGACAAAATCGTCAAATGCCCGAACCTGTTGATACGAAGGCTCACGGCTTTCCAGCCTGTCCGGAGCCAGTGCTTTCAGACGGCCTACGGCATCAGCAGTGATGAGTTCATCAGGGTCGATACCGGCAAACTCAAAGCAGGCAGCCATATCGCCGGATTGGCAGATGATGTTGCAACGGCGGTAATCGGGGTAATGAGTCTCGACAAAATCCCAGGCCAGATCAGGTTTCAGGAAAGGGTTGTTGTACATGGCGGTTTCCTTACAGGACGGAACTGCCGCCCTGACGGGGCAGCCCGCAGGTGGGTTGAAAAAAGCCGTGGCCGCACGAATGCGGTCTGATGATGGTTAACGGCAGCATCAAAGACAGTAAAACGACTGTCGGCGTGTGAAACAGGTTTTTTTCAGACGGCCTTAACTTGAGGCCGTCTGAAAAAAACCTGCTGAACAGCAGGTTTGTAAAGCACCTTTGTTACTCATTTTTAAATTTAATGAAATCGGCAAGCATTTCCGGAAACGGAAAAGATGCAATCCGCCAGTTTTCGGCGTTCTCCACCAGCAGGGATTTCGAACTGTACAGTACCGACTCTTCCAGCCTTGCTGCCACATCGACGCATTCTTCCCGGGATAAAGCCGTGGTCAACCGCTTTTTACAGCTGTTTTCGGTATCTTTCAGAGCGACGACGTAATAAGCCTTCTCACACTCGGCCAGCTTCAGACAGGTTTCGATAAAGAAATCGTCCAAAGCAGCCAACACATTCCGATGGCCTTCGTTGTCGAAATCCAAACCCAGCAAACTCCAATCCGGCCGGAATTCGGCACAGATGAAAGCCTGGTCTTCACCCAGCATAACCGGATAATCCGGTACTTCCCGCTTCAAAACCTCATACGCACGTTCACACAGTTTGTTCAACATAACAGTCTCCTTCAAACCGGCGGCAGTTCTTCCCTCCGGAAAGAACTGCTCAGCCGGAGGGTGGTTTTTAACGGTAACACGGAAAATGTTCACGGATACGGCAGGCCAAATCGTTTAATGAGGCGGTCAAGCCAAACACACGGTAGTCGTTGACAATTGCCTGGAACATCGACCAATCCTCATTATCGAGATGAACCGCCCCTCGTACGTCAAAGTCCTGTCCGAATACCGCATTCAATACCGCCTCCCTTAAGAATTTGCAGGCAAGGCGGTCATCGAAAATACAGGCTTCGATACGGCGGCGCATTGCCGACGATTCGTCCGCAAACAGCGGAACACCGGTCAAACCGACTTCTTTACGGATAACCGCTGCGGCCACCGCTTCTTCAGCCGTATCGAACTCAGGGTCCCAACCGAAAATCAGCTCATCCGTACTAGGGCAGACAATATCGCAGCCGTATTTGCCGAGAGCGTCTTGGGATATACGGATTTCCAAGGTTTTTTCGTTAATATAACGCATGATGCACTCCTATAAATAAAAGGGCATCGTGTCCGGGGACGGATGCCCCGGAAGGGTTAAAAACAAATGGCGGATTACACCGCCTCGGCAGCGGCTTGTTCGAACATGGCAACAAACTGCCGGTAGTCGTTAATGTTTATGCCGTTGATACTCAGCCAGGAAGCACGGGCGTTGACTTCGTAGGCCATCACCCAATCGGAACGCTCATCAAACAGCCAGCGTTCGATGGCCGTCAGAACCAGCTCTTGGGCAATATTGCCGAAATGTGGGATTTCCTCATGGGTTCGGGCAACTTCCCAAACTGCATCGGCCAAAGCACAGCTGTTCCAGTAGCTGCCGCATCCCAAACGGCGCAGGATTTTAAGCCAGTCTTCAAAAGCAGAGGCGGTATCGCGGTAGATGATTTCGTTGAACATGACAGTTCTCCTTTAAAGCGGGAGACCTGTCCCCTTCGGGTAGAGTCCCCGAGGGTTGATATGAAAATCCCCGGCAGCCTGGGCTGTGGTGGGATGGATGGGTTGGAAAATACGGATAGGTTTATTGATCCTTATCCTGTTTGCGTTGTGATTCGCCAAACTTAACCAGCTTGTGAATGCCGAACAACATCGCGGCAATCACAACCAGCAGGCTGTAGGTCATAATCATGGCTCTTCCTACTCTTTGTCTTCTTCGCTCATTTTAGATAGCTTGAAAATAGCTACCCACATAAGCACCAGAACACTGAGTAGGAACCAAGTCAGGGCAGTCATGGTTTTTTCCTTTCATCGGATTGATCCGGGTTGTCGGTTTGGGGCATTGTCAGTTTGGATTCATACAACACCAAGTAATGCACCAATAACTGAGCCGTATAACTAATCAGTAGCAGTATCAGCACATTCAGGCAACGGTTCCAAACAGAGCCGCCGTCTATCCACAGGTAAGGCCCGATTGCAATAATCGAGGCAACAGCCGTGTCTTCCAAAATTTTCAGCCACAAATCGAATATTCGTTTTGAAACGGGGTTGCGGAACGGAAACACAAGTTTTAAAAACTTCTTAAACATATGTTACCACCTTGGTATAGCCGACCCAAAACATTTTCCGGCAGATTACCGGATAGTTTGCACATCATGATGTACCTCCTTTCGTTACAAAAAAAGGCGGAGATACATCCTCCGGCGGAGAGCATATCACCGCCGGTCGGGGTTGAAAAAAGCCGTGGCCGCACGGATGCGGCTGACGATGGTTAACGGCAGCGTCGGGACAGATTAAGTCTGTCAGACTAAATCAAACCTAAAGACTCCTCCAATTTCATAATTTGCGAGCAATTATGCGCCTGCTCCCGTGTAGCAAAATAATCTGATTCACGGGAATACGGCATTTTTAATTCAGTCCAATCTGACTCACAATAATCTCTGCCTACATAATATCCGGCCGGAGACCGCATCACTTTCAGGTCGGAAATTGAAATTTTGCGATGGTTTTTAGGCATTTGAATGTCCTCCTTTGGGCTATGAAACAGGTTTTTTCAGACGGCCTTAACTTAAGGCCGTCTGAAAAAACCTGCTGAAAAGCAGGTTTGGAGGTTTACCCCCTCGGGTTAAGATATGACACATTGGAATACTGTTTTGCCTGCACCTTGTGAAAACATCACAAGATCACGAATAGATTCAACAGTTCCGCCGTTTGTTCCGCCGTTTTCACAGTCATCTGTCGCGAATAGTATTTCGACCTCCCTAACATCCGAAAATGATGCGTTAAAGGTTGAATTGTTCCATTCGCCAACAGTCTCGTTACCCAAACCGTTTCGTAACAGCAAGGCATGGGTCATACCTGCTTTATTTGAGCTTAGAACACATAACAATTTGATAAACCGTACGCTTTCCGAAGTTCCGGATATTTTGGAATCAACTTCATACCAACAGTCCGGTATTAATTGTTCCAATTGCGTACTGTTTCCAACAGTTTGTTTGCCGGGTATATCAAGCATAATATTCTCCAAAAAAAGTTTGTCGCCGTCGGGCAGGACTTACTTGAAGATGGGTTCATAAAAAGAAGGCACTAACTTAAGCAACCTTTTCATACCAGGTTTCGCCATTGCAGAAACGTGCGGCCACACGGTACTCCTCGCAATACGGGATACCAGTTCCTCATAACGCTGCCACAACACTTCCTCCAACGCCTGCAGGCGTTTGATGACGGCATTGCGGTGACATGTCAGTTGGGCTTTGGTGGCGATACGGCAGCCGGCATACTCATCGATAATGGCATCGGCCATATTGTCGATTTCCGCAGATTCATAATCGTCCCAGGAATAGTTCAAAAATCAGTCTCTACATTAATCTGCTGATCGATGTTGATTCCGTCGTAATAGCCGTGCCTCATGATGACATCTATGGTCATCCGTATGTTACGGCCATAAAACAGTGTATCCGCCGTGATTTCCGCCAGCTTGGTTCCGCCATAGTTACGGTGATAGTAGCTGCCGTCGCCGGCAGAATCCGTAGTGGATTCGACGCGGATGCGACCGATACGGTGTTTCCGCCAGCGGGATACGGTATCCCGATTGCGGTGCGGTTCGTCTGCACGGTGTTTGAAGTCAGCGATGAAATCATCGGTATAGAAACTGATGATGTCGCCGATGCGTTCGAAATCATCAGGCTGTAAGCGGTCTTCTTCATCCATTCCTTCGTTATAGGCATCTACATCGAAGTCGGAGCAAGAGAGGCCGCTGACAACATCCAGACGTTGGTTGAACATGAAGTTTGAAGTACCCACGGTATTTCCTTTCAAAATAAAAAGGCATACCGCCCCTTGGGGAACGGTATCCCCACAGGGTTGGATAAAAAATATGACGATCCCACCGGCAGCACGGACTGGGGTGGGATTAAAGGTTGAAAAATCAAATTGTATTACGGCTGCTGCTCTTTTCGCTTCTCTTCAAGCTCCTGCTGATGGAGTTTGCCGAGTTTACGGAGTACCGCCGCAATCGCAATCAAGATTGACAGAACAATCAAAAGCATGACGCTCAGGTCATTCATGATTCGTTTCCTTTCTGCTCATCCATGCTTCGTTATCTGCCAAAAAGTACATGACGTAAAACGAAGAGACAGCAATCAAAAATAAATACGCAATATTCGCACACCGTTCGGCAAGCGAATCCGGGGTCAGTTTGAAATACGGCAACATGGAAGCCAGGCTCCATATCGTAATATTTTCAAACAGCTTGAACCAAAAGTCAAAAAGACGTTTGGCAACAGGGAATCGGGATTTAATCCTTCTCCACAGATTAGGGTGTATCAATAGTGTCCTCCTTTTTTGAAAGCGGGGACACATTCCCCAGCGGAAAAGATGTCGCCGCCGGGTCGGGGTTGAAAAAAAGCCGTGGCCGCACGAATGCGGTTGGTGATGTTTAACGGCAGCACCGAGACCGTAAAACGACGGTCAGCGTGTAATAGAATTCAGGTTTTCGATAGCTGCTTTTTTATCTCCCTGTAATCGTATAGATCCCAGCGTTTGCTTAAATTGGTTTCATACAGTTCGAAAGCTTCCAAATCAGGATTCTTTTTCAGTTCTTCAATTTTTTCCCACGCATCGGCTTCTCTGGTAAAAATTTCATGGTTTGAACCATGTTTCAGCCAATAAATTAAGAAATATTTCATTCCCAGCCAAATTTCAACAGGCCCTTCGGCATCATGTTGGATATTGTTTTGATCCGACATCTCATTCTCCTAAAAGTAACAGGTTTTTTCAGGCGGCCTGAAGCCCAAGCCGTCTGAGAAAACCTGCTCGAAAGCAGGTTGGGTCAATCAAAAGGTCAGCTGGCAAAGTATTGCACTATCGGGTGAATATGCCTGCATCTTTTCAGACGAAGCACTGACACGGACGGAAACGTTGGGCAAAGAGAGGGCGAAGTCCGTTCAGAAAGGCAGGCCGCACCTTTAAAGGCAGCGGCTTTGCCGGAGGGTTGGTCAATAAGCGGTTACCGGCCGGAAAACTACGCAAGGTATTTCTGTTCCGGATGGTGTTCCTCCATCCAGCGCAAAAAATCCCAATGGGTTTGGCTGTCCATATAGACAAAACCCATGGGGAAACGCGAAGTGTCGTCTGCCAGCATTTTGGTAAACAGCTTCTGTTTGAACGCCTGAACATCCAAGCCGTCTATGTTTGGAACAGCCTGTTCATAGAGGTTTTCGAACTCATCGATGATGCCCGTGAAAAAACAGGATCTGACATGTTTGTCTCCTTAAAGCGACTCTGCCGGTCAAAACGACCGATACTGTACAAAATACAGGGGTTAAAAAACAGGTTTAAACCTTGCTCTGCTCGAGCAAATGGCGAACTGCGGTGATTAGAATTTCCTTCGCATCGGAAAATGCACCGGTGGCGCGGGATTCCTGATCCTCATCGCACAGATCGTAAAAAATCAGTGCGCGTTTCAGTTCTTCCAGCGCCGTGCTTTCCGGATGGACGCAACGGACACGTAACTCCGGAAATCGGTCAAGAACCTTGCAGGCCAGCTCACGCAATTCGGCCGTTTCACCGTCGCGGTGGTAGGCCTCGATCATGGCTATAAACAGCCTGAAGTGTTCGTAGTCCAAACGCGATACGGCTAAAACCGGCATCGGGTAGATATAACCGTTAAATAAGCCGAGTATCAGCTGGCGGAATACCTCGGACGCACCGTAGGTATTCAAAACCAATGCTTCATTATCGGTAAAAATGTTATTTGTTGACGGGTTCATGGTGATTCTCCTAAAAAACAGGGAATACACCCCCAGTCGGGAAAATGTATTCCCGATTGGGTTGAAAAGTTGAAAAAAATGCCGTGGCCGCACGGATGCGGTTGGTGATGTTTAACGGCAGCACCGGGACAGTAAAACGACTGTCGGCGTTGAAAAACCTGCTCGAAAGCAGGTTGATAAACAATCAGTCAGGATATTTCAATTCAATCAGGGCGAAATCGTCGAACCATCCTTCTTCGATTTCCTCTTGAGCGTCATGCGACATCAAAATCATGTCGACCACGCCCAATTCACCCTCATCCAACAAACCAGACCGGCTTAAGCGTTGTGCCTGCAGTTTCTCAACAGCAGTGGCGATTCTGGACATCTGCTTATTTCCTTTCAAACATTAAACATATTCCGTTTCGTACAACTGCTCCACCACGGCCGAAGCCGCCGTGGCCAGTGCGTGACCGAATACCTCCGGCCGCATCGACGATACCGGGTAGATATTGTCGCTTTCGCTGGGTTGGCCATGGTTCAGCAGGACGGATTCTTTGGGTTCAGTTCCGTCATGCAGAAACTCGGACAAACCCAAATCCGAAATACGCAGGGTGGCCGGCAGAATGTTACCGCAGCCGTCCAACTCGACACCGCAGTAAAAACGTACGCTGCCGCCGGCGATTTCGACTTCCAAATCAGCCTGCTTCCAGGCAATGCCGTATTCGGTCGAATCGACATACACTTTCAAACAGATACTGGGTTTCAACATACAGTCTCCCGAAGAAAACGGGGTATCCGCCCTGAGGGTAAGATACCCCGGGGGTGGATAAAAAGGCAATCAGGCTGCCAATACACCGGTTTTAAGCTAACGGCCGACCTGTTGGTCAAAATCGTCGGGTATTCGGATGTGGCAGGCCTGTATACCAACCAGGGTGGCTTCGGCACTGATGCCCGGCGGATAGCAGCGGATGCAGCCCTGTTCGCGCAAACGCGGCAGGATGCGGTCGGCCCAGCCGTCCAGCAGCGGTACATCGGTCAGACGGTTGACCGTCTGCCAAATACCGTCCGTCAGTTCGGTATCAGTGTCATCCGATATCAACCAGGCTGTTTTGCCGTCCAAATCGTGCCGTATTACCTCGTCTGCGTACACAAACGCATGAATCAATACGCCGTAGTTCTGCGTATGGATTTTCGTCATGTGCTTGTAGAGCCCGGTAAAGTAACGTGCAGTCGAAAACGGCGGGTATGCACCGGCTGCCGAATCGGCTTCCCGAAAGCCCAAACGCTCGGTCCCCGAAACACCGTTGTTGTTCAGTACCGCCAGCAGCGACAGCACATTCGCGTCGCGGCCGTAGAGTGAAGCAAACATCAACCGGTCGTTCAGGATGAAAACGCATCGGCAAACAGGTCATGGGAAGAAGTACGGTACATTTCACTCCCTCCACATCGGGCCATCGAAGCGGCGGAAGCGTTTGTCGCGGCCAGCAACCAACACGCCTGATTCGCCAAAACGCATTACCAGACATTCCACATCGGCCGTTGAGACATTGTCCGCAACAAAATCTGATCGGGTGTGTCTGCCGGCACGAAGGTGTATCGGCATCAGAAAACCGCCATCCGAAATCCTGATTTCGTTACCGGCTTCCTGCGTTATGCCGCCGAAGTGTGCTTTGGATAGTTTCATACGCATCACACACCTCCTTGCTCAGCCAAAGACCAAGACTGGGTACGGCCGTCGAAGCGGTAGCCGTGGGCTTTCAACTCGTCGCGCAGTTGGCGGAACGCATTGCGGTCCTCCATGGTGGCATCGAGCTTGACCGGTTCGGCACGGGAAACTTTAAGCTGCAGCTGCGCCATATCGGCCACCAAGTCGTCTTCGTCGAAGAGTGCCGGTGCGTCTGCCTGAGGCGGTGTTATCTGAGCAGTAACGGTTTCAGCTTCTTCCTCGGCCACCATTTCGGCCACGGCCATGGCCGTGCTCGGAACGGTTTCGTCGGATTGAGCCAGGATGCGCAGGGCTTCCCAGTCCAATTCGGCACACAGTTTGGTCCAGGTGCCGTTTTTCCAGGAAACGCTTTGGTTAAAGATGCGGATGATGGTGAACATGCCGCGATAAGTGCCTTGCGAGAACTGCTCCAGCACACGGTGTTTCAGGTCGAACGTACCGATGTCGGTAATCAGTTCGGCGGCCATAAAAACACCGTTACGGCCGGTTTTTTCAACAACATTCAAAGTAGCGGGAATAGAAACAGACATGGTATATCTCCGAAAAAGGGGATATACCGCCCCGAGGGAGTATATCCCCACAGGGTTGGTGAAAAGAGAGAGGAAAGCCGTCCGATCAGACGGCCAGAGCTCTACGGATGGATGCAGGGTTGTTGCCCCGCAGTCCCAGACGGGTTAACAGGCGTTTGTCAGCCTGATAACGCGATACCGCTTTCTGCCACAGTACCTCGAGTTCGGGTGCGTAGCGGACTTGATAGCCGCGACAGCAATATTGCTGTGCCAGCTGTTTAAAAGACGGGGCAGAGAGCTGTCCTTTATCGTCTATCAACAGCACATCGCCCTGTACCGCATACACCGCCGTATGGCGCGTACCGGTAGGCATGTGGGTCAGTACCGTACCTTTGCGGATATCCGCAGGATTGAGACATAATTTGCCGGGTACCCGGCGGGTAAAGTTGAATGGAAACATGGTGTACTCCGGTAAAAAAACAGGGACACCAAGCCCCGCCGGGGTAGGTGCCCGATGGGTTGGAAGAAAGGACCGTGAGGTGCACGAATGCACCGGCTGCTGGTTAACGGCTACAGCGAGACAGAAACGGTCTGTCAGCCGAGAAAGTATGAGTTCTTCGAGGCTGCCTTGACGAAAGCAGCCCGGAGGAACCCACACGAATGTGAGTTCGGGGCATGAAAACCCTGTTGGGTTCGGTGGAAAGCTGCACCGCAATCCGAAGAACCAATAAGAACCTGTCGGTTTGTTTGAATAGAACCGTGTCGGTCACGAATGACCGGACGTACTGTTTACACGGCTGTACGCGAGACAGAAACGGTCTGTCAACCGGGGAAGCTTACCGAATCCTCCTGCTAGGGCAGGGTGATTCGGTAAGCCACCCTTAGGGGGTGGCTTGGAATTTGACTTGCAAATTCTAAGAAAATTAAAAAAGTCCAAATTGTTAAGGATCGCTTATTTGCTTACGGATACCCACACGGATATGGGCATCGATAAGAAAATAAAATCTGGTTCAAAGCCAAGCTTTTTTGTTGCAAGGAAGCTTATCCTTGTACTGCCACGGAAAATCAAACGGGTTCATTCAGACAATTAAACATCCGTCAAAACAGTTGCTTAATTGTCTGAACGATAGAGCGTGTGAGGGATTGGGAGGAGTTTTAAGAAGAGGAAGCCTAAAGGCTTCCTGCATTCTTAAAAGGTTTGATTATGAACCGAATTGAGCCGGAGTTTCAGCCGCTTCCTCAATAGGTTGAGGGGCAGGGGGCAGATTACCCGTATCAGCTTGGTTCTGCTCGTCTTGAGACGATCGATACCAAAATTCGCCGTTCACCTTGATGAACTTGAATTTCAGCAGTCGCGCATCGATAGACAGCGTCTCAATTTTTTCACCGGTTTTGCGATCTTCGGTTTCAAACTTGATGGGCTGCAAATCACCTACACGAAATCCGACAATAACTGTCGGGCGATCCTTCAACTGCGTGGCCTGCAAATTAGGAAATTCCTGCAGCAGCTGCTCGAAGAGTTCCTTTGCATGTCCACCAACGATACGCACGTCGAAACGTGTCTTATCGCCGGAATCACCACGGGATGCCTGAATCGTAGCAGCAAAGTAAGGGGTACCTTTTTTAGCTGTTACTGTACGGGGACGGTTCAAAAAACCGATGCCGTCGGCAGTCAGATTGAAGTATTGGTTTTGAGTTTGATCAGATTGAGTCATGATATATCTCCATAAAAAACAGGGGATATATCAATCCCGATGAGGATAAATATATCCCAAAGGGTTAATACGGCTTTTGCGAATGCCGTAACTGACTTAGAAGCCTTACCTGAAGGCGAGTTGAAAGAGTGTACCGCTAGTCCAACGAATTGAACCTCATTCTCGAGCGGCTAAATGACGAGACTTTTAAGAAAAGCCACAAACGTGAAATACGGTTTTAATATATGCCCAAAATTTCATACTGTCAACAGGGTAATTGTATTTTTGTACGGATACCCAACAAAAAAAAGACGGCATAAAGAAATGCCGTCCAAACTGCTTGCTTGGAGTTAACTTTAAAATTTTGAAAACAACTTGGAAAGCCATGAGTGCTTTCTACGGCGCAATGCCTCCAGTTTCTCTAAGGCTGCCGCCTTATCCAGGAGTAAAGTCTGAGAACCTTCCTGCCATTTCAACTCCGTCTCAAACAAATCTTCTTTCCAGCCGGCTGTATCGTCACGCCCAATCGATTTACGGGTTGGTTTGAGCCATATTTTTAAACTCTGTCGTCGGATTTCCTGTTCCAACTGCTGGTAGATGCTGAAAAATTCTTCATCAATCTGGTAGTGGTTGATCACCACACCATGTAACTGAGTTAAGCCTTGCTCATAAAAATAGAATCGTGCGATACAGGTCCGGTGATTGCCGTCATCATCGATGTAAAAGCGGCGGCCGTCCAAAGTTTTAAAATACATTGGAGGCTCTTTGGGGCAAGTATCATGGTAGTAATGCGGATTGCTTTCAAGCAAGGGCAAATTAAGATGCATCCTTTTACCGTTTTGTAAGAGATGCAGCCATGAATGATTTTGGTAATCGGAATGAATCGTTCCAACCACGCTAAAAACATTGATGCTCCCTTGCGAAGTCCAATAATGTCGCGAAATAAAAGGAGCTTTTTCCTGATAAGCAGTCTCATCCCACGGTTGAAGAATATCTTCCGCCCAAGCAGGCGGATGAGCCAGTGCTCTATCCAATAAAGCCATCTCAGCCCCTCCAGCTTCTGTAACGACCGGTATCCAGATGAATGAAAGTGTCGTAAACCCCAATGCCACCGACTTTATAGTATTGCGCCATCTGATCCAATTGATTCAAGGTTACACCACGCATGGTAATATCTACAGCTTTACCCCGCATATGCAGCGAATTACGCGCTGCGCCTTCAATAGTTGCGTTACGGCGTGGAGTCCGATAAGCACTGTTGATGGTAATGATCGGATCAGGCTTACCGGATACACGAGCCCATTCCTGCATCGCATAGAGCAGGTTGAGCAACCCGACATCAACCGCGATAACCGAATTGCCATCTTTTGCATCCCGCATCATCCAACAGGCACGACGGTAACTGTCCTCGATATCCCCTGATTGGCCGTAAAAAATTGAATATCGTGTTTTTCTTTGGTATCCGCACGACGGCAGCTGATGATGCGGTCCCGAGTCCAGAAATCCGCCATGTTAGTTGCAGCTGCATAATCCGGGATGAGCAAGCCCGCACCGCCTACAGCGACCAAGCCGGCCACTGCAGTTGCCCGTCCTAAAAAGTCCCGACGACTTAAATCCATATTTGAACCTCATTTTTAGTCTTCCAAAATGGCCTCAGTCTCTCCACCGTCCTAGCCCATATTTGCCGCTTAGTCATCAGAGGAACTCCCTCTAACACTTTGAATAATTTGCCGGACTTTCCCGGCGGTCAGCGGATTTTATGCCTCCGCAGGCATCATGGTATAGTTATGGCTCCTATCCCTATAACCAACCATGAAAGGGTTTCCATGTCCATGAATGAGTATGAATGTCTTCATTTGGCAGCAGTTATGATAAGCGGTAGAGAGAACTACTATCAATCTAGCTTTAAAGATAGTGATGTTCAGTCATTATTTAAAATTGCTTTGCAAATCAAAGAACACGAAGCTGATTACCTGCAAAAATTTAAGGAAATCGATCATTCTTCTCACTCGCAGGAGAGATAATCACCTATTTTTCCTGCCGTCTCCAATCGGCGGCAGGCAGTATTGACAGATTCAATTGCATCCAATAACTGTTGCACTAGTGGGTCGCGTCGTAACATCTGACTACTGATTTCGCCGGAATATTTTTCAACAACCACATCTTTTCCGTTAAGTTGAAAACGGATTTCTACTTGATACTTCTGTTTCATTTTAACTTTCCTTCGAAAAACAAATAATCACAGCCTACTGACTCGCAGCCTGTTCCAGCTTTTCACACAATGCCTCTGCATCAGCTTCGCTAAAGCCGTTTTCTGCAGCGTGAGATAAAAAATTACGCCAATTCTCACCAATGAAGTCGGCCAGCAGACGGTGTTCATACGCTTCAATCATAATGCTCCTCTCGGTCGTATAAAATTCATCCAATTTCGCTGAAGAAAGTAAATAAAAGATGATTTATTTGAAGGATATCCAAGAACCCATGAAATTAAATGAGAACCAAGAGCTAAAATAAATCCAACCTCATAAAACTCTCGAAAACCTTCTTGGGTCATGATTACTGCCAAAAACTCATCAAATTGATTTTGAGACAGAAAAAATGCTGCGAATATAAGATACCCAGCCATTGGAAGCAACGCATGAAACAAGACTAAACTCAGCAAACGTATCTGAAATTTCAGGACAAATAGCAGAAATTCAAAAATACCCACTTACTGAAAAAGTAGGCTGACGTGGTTAGATAAAACGTATCTGCCGGAACCGTGTAAACCTCATCAGGCATAAATGGAATAGAAGTACTCCCTGAAACAAAACCATCTTGTTCCTGTCCATTAAAAATATAGAGCAACAGTCCCTTTTTCCATTGTAAAAGTCTTTTTGTCATGATTTCTCCCTATTTATCTTAATTTTTGTTCGATAGACTTGAGTCTGATGTTTTGTGACTTCATTTCGAGATGAATGTCAGAAAGATGTTTAACTATCAAAAATGTACCTGAGCCTATAGCTATCAAAATCATGGAAAGCAATATCGAAACAGCATTTTCTTCTTTAATGGATTGAATCAGTACAAATATTCCAAACCCAATTGGCATGACAATCATCATCGTAGCAATTAAATCAAACATTTTTCCAACCTCCAAATAATATTCTCACTGCACCCATTCAAAATGCTTGCACTCAGGATACTTGGAACACCCCAAATACTTCTTCTCTGGTGCATTCTTCAACGCTTTTTCCTGCAACGTACCACCACAATCCGGGCAGGTATCTCCGGCTTTGTTCTTGGCAATGTTTTTCGGCTGAGCTGACGCTGCCGGTTTTGCCGCTTTCGGCCTTTTCACTGCATCGGCCTTGGCCTGATCAATCAGTTGCCGAATCAAGTCTTCCTGATAAGCCATAAAATCCGCCATCGTCAACTTGCCCGATTCAATGCCGGCCAAAGCCAGCTCCCATTTGGCGGTGGTAACGGGATCGGCTACCATGGCCGGTATTTGGGCAATCAGTCTGCGGCCTTTTTCGGTAGAAACGATTTTGCCTTTCTGCTTCTCGATGTAGCTCATCTCAAACAAACGATTGATAATGTTGGCTCGGGTGGCCTCCGTTCCCAGTCCCTCGGTGTTGCGGAGGATTTTCTTAATCTGTTCGTCATCTACGGTTTTGAGAAAGTCGGACAGGGTCTGCATTTCGTCCAACAGGGTGGCTTCGGTAAAGCGCGGCGGCGGCGCGGTTTTCTTGCTTTCGGGTTTACTGCCGGTAACGGTCAGTTGTTGGCCGTCTGAAACGGCCGGCAATACCGTATTTTCGTTTTCATCACCGCCTTCATCTTCCGTTTTACTCAGCCATGCCTTCCAACCCTGTATTTTGGGTGTTTGGCCGGTGGCTTTGAACTGCTGGCCGCAGCTCTCGGCGACAATCACGGTGGCATCGTATTCGTAGTCGGGATAGAACTGTGCAATGTAGCGGTTGCGTATCATTAGGTAGATTTCCCGCTCGTTTTTATCCAGCTGGGCTAAATTGAAATTGCTGACCTTGGTCGGAATAATCGCATGGTGCGAATGTTTGTTGACCTGAGTGTCGTTCCATACCCGCGACGGGCGGTTGTAATCGACTTTGGACAACACCGGTGCCAAGCTACTGTCAATGGCTGTCATGGCTGCAAACACATCGGCCACTTCACTTTGTTGTGACTGGGGCAGATAACGGCAAGGTGTACGCGGATAGGAGGTAATTTTGTGTTTCTCGTACAGCTCTTGGGCGATTTTCAATACCTTGGATGCGGAAATACCCAGTTTTTTACCTGCTTCTTTCTGCAAGGCGGAAAGGCTGTACGGCAACGGAGCCGGGGTCTTTTTACGTTCAGTTTTAGCAGAAACGACACGACCTGTCGCATTGGCCAACTGTTTGGCCAAGTTTTCGACAAAAGCTTTGTCGGTGCATAGGCCGTCTGAATTCTTAAGGGGTTCGGGTATCTGCCAAACCGCTGTAAAAACCTCTTTTAAGGCCGTCTGAAAGTCGGCACTCAAAACGTAATACGGATAGGGTTGGAAATTTTCGATAATGTGGTCGCGGCGTACCACCAGATTCAGCGTCGGTGTCTGAATGCGGCCGATGGATAGGGTGTGTTCTTTTCCGAAACCTGCCGAATATGTCACGGTGTATGCCCGGCTCAGGTTCATACCGACCAGCCAGTCTGCACGCCCCCGTGCCAGCCCGGCCTGATACAGGGTTTCTGTCTGCCGGCCGGGTTTGATGCTTGCCAAGGCTTTTTTAACTGAGGCAGGATCCAGTCCACTGGTCCAGAAGCGCGATACCTTGCCCCGGTAACCGCAATATTCCAGGATTTCGCGGCCGATAACTTCACCCTCACGGTCAGCATCTGTTGCAATAACCACTTCTCCGGCTTTGGCCAGCAGCCCTTTGATGATTTTGAACTGCTTGGCCGCCTTCGGCTGGATTTCCATTTTCCATTGCTGAGGCAGAACAGGAAGGGCTGTGATGTTGCCAAAATCAGTAAATTCCTCACCGTAAGCAGCAGGCATGGCTTGACTCAAAATGTGTCCGAATGCCCAAGTCACGGCGGTATCTCCTTTCTGGAAATAACCGTCGAAACGGCCGTCCAAAACACCGAGCACCTTACCGATGTCTTTAGCTTGGCTGGGTTTTTCGCAGAGAAATAAACGCATCTCAAACTCCAATACTTTGCTTCAGCTCGAAGAATATCCACATGAAAAGTGTATAAACCAACCAGACAACAGCCGCAAGCAAGGCTCCGTATAAAATAAATGTCCAGAAAAAATCCTTCAATTCACTTAATAGAGCCTTTGCCCAGCAGGAAACATCGTGCCAAGCGGATGTTTTTTTGGTTGTCATAATTTACATTGGGATGTCGTCATCAGGCTGATCCGGAGAACTTGCATTAGCTGAAACTGGAGCAGGATCGCGGGCAGGGCGCAAAGCAATACCTTCGATGCGTTCGTTTGGAACAATAAACAGATTTTTAACGCGCAACGAGCGCGCACGCACCTCAACATTATCGCGATTGGTATAAATCTCAAAGCGTTCTTCGCCTTCAAGACAGACCGGCATACCTGTCTTCAAAATTTTATGGAGGTGAGAAGCATCACGATTCCAATATTCGCAGTTAATCCATTCAGTAGAAACCACTTCCAACTTGCCTTCTGAATTACGTTTGAAGGTTGGCGATGCGACTGAGAAATTAAGAACCATATTAGGTTCGTTATTATTTGGATTAGTGACGGCGCGCAGGTCGAAATCTTTACCGAGATTGCCGCGCACAGAAAGCTGAACTGTCATATTTCACTCCTAAGAAGAGAAGGTAGAGGATAAATATGGCAGAAAGAAAACGGGATAAAATACCCATCATGAGATTAAGGATAGATAATTATGATTCTATTTGTTTCTGTTTGTCAATAGGTTTATTCGCCAACGCCAACTTGACAGCGTCGGAGACGCGCGGTGTCGCGCAGGCCGTCTGAAAGCGGAACGGCTGCAGATGTTGTCAAGAGTCTTGACAGCGGCCGCACCGGTGGCTGGATTTCCTGTCAAGGGCCTTGACAGCGTCGGAGACGCGCGGTGTCGCGCCTGTTCTCCAAAATAAAAAAGCCGCAACCGCAAGGTTACGACTTTTATCAAATCAGTTATTTTGCCTTTTCCAACATGAAAGCAGGTAAATCCTTTCTACCCATTTTTTCGTATTCGATCATCTGTTCAAAGTGATTTTTTGAGTGGTACAGACAGCTTAGCTCTTGAGCAATTCCTCGACTTCTCGAATAGAAGTCTTTAAAAGCATGGTAAACACGCATATGGATTAGCCTCTCATCTAAAGAAGCATTTGCTTCATCCAACGCCTTACTGACAGCTTCCCATGCAAATACCACCTGTTTTTTACGTTTTTTCCCTGTGGTCATAGAAGCATTGTCGTAATAGATTTCAATAAAATTCATGATCGGGATATGCAAAGTCTCCGTATTAAGCTTTATCCTGCCTTTATACACGATAGGTGACTGTTGATACATAATCCTCATCACAAACCGGTATTTCATACATTTACCGTAAAAATCCCTAGCCTCTGTCACAAGCTGTGACAACGCCCTTTTTTTCTCCTCTATCTCTGCCTCCAACTCCTTAATCCCCCTTACCCTTAAAAGGCTTTTGTGGTAACTGAATTTGAGTTGAACTTTATTGCGGGTGTTTTCAGTAATCTGTTTTCCAACGGTCATCGTATTTCATCCCATCTTAATCTTATTGTCACAGGGTGTGACAGAAAATCCCTGTGGCGGCTATCTCTCAATTTACAGAAAAGTGGCTGCACCTGACTAGGTTGCAGCCACTTTTATTTCATTCGGTAAAACCCTCTTGAACAAGAATTGCCGCTAGTTGCTGCAATTCTTCCTGCTTCATTTTCTTCTGAACATAAACCAAGGCGGGTTGCTTGTTATACATCCATACATCCATTGGGATGCGCGGTAAAACTTCCTGTTGGGTGGCCTCCAGCAATTTCGCACGGGTTACCTCATCAAACAAGCTTTCTCGCCGGATATGACGGATGGTACGTAACTCCATCACCACCACATACAGGTCGTTCAAAATCCGACGCACCAGACGGCCACCGTTATAGAGAATATCATTACCTTGTTTGTTCGACATCATCCCTTTCGTGGTCATGGTTTTTACGGCGCATACAAACTGATCGTAATCCATCAACATCTTTACCAACTTGAAACCGTAACCTCGTGCATTAATCAGGTTGACTTTGATTGGATCATCATTCCGGATAATCGAAATACTCAACCCCGCAGATGCCAATTCTTCAATCTGACATTCGATTTTTTTCTGCTCCGTGCTCAAGTACTCATTGATTTCGTCAAACTGCTTTTCCAGCTCAATCAAATGATATTGCGCATACGGATGGTCTGCCATTGCCAAACCGAGTAGTTCATTGCTGAGACTGAGGCCGTATTTCACACCCGGCCAACGAGCCCCGTTACGGCGGTTGTTATTGCCTTCCCACATACGCACGCCTTGCTTGGTATGCAGCAAAAATTTGTCATTTTCCGAAGAAGTCAGATTGCCCATTTTACGGAAACGGTCGTTTTCAGTCGGGAGAATTTCATATTCACCCCAAACCAAATCTCCTCTGCGTTTATTATTTTTATGCAGATAATGCTTAAGGAGCAGCTCGTGTGCTTTGAATGTTTCCCACTCTGCAAATTGGGGATCATCTTCTGTCAAAACCATGGACACTTTTTCGCCCAGTTTTTCGGCTGCACGGGGCATATCGTAACCGTTGCTGAACGGGGAGTTCTTGTTGCCGACCTTCAGGGCAAATTCTTGTGCAACATGTACTGCCCCGGGTTTTACAACGTAGCGCTGTTTCAATTCCATATTTTCTTCCAATCCGTTTTAATGTTTTTTTAAATGGGCAGCTTGTCACATTCTTTGACAAGCTGCTGTCATCGAAACCGGTCTTTTCCGGCAGTCATCGGCTTTAATGCTGCCGAAAGCTCCCTTGGTATGGTTATGATATCTACACCTACCTGCAACCGACCACGAAAAACGGATGCAGGCGGCCTGCGCACCTCCGGCGCTGTCAAGGCCCTTGACAGGAAATCCAGCCAACGATGCGGCCGCTGTCAAGACTCTTGACAGCAAATTCGGTTTATCGGCATTGCCCGTTTATTTTGGCTTTGTTCACTACATTTCTGGTCATTTCACGCAACTCTTCAACCGAGAGACCTGCATAGGGAGAATCCGGTTTTTCAGACTGGAGCTGTGACATTTCCTCTTGGCGTTTCCGATTCAATGCCTGCGTTTTACGGGTCTCACTGACCTTGTGTGCAACCATGGCGGTAAACTGATTCTGTCCTGCCAGTTTACAGAACGTCATCAGCAAACCCAAAGGGCTATTTACCGGTTTCAGTTGCCCCGAAATTTCGTCCAGAATTTCCTGTTTTTGTTTCAGGTTGGCATTCGGACAGTAACGACCAAAGATGGTTTGAGCCTGCTCCTGCATGGTCTTGTTGAATGTTTTCGGGTAAATCAACTCCTCATCAACTACCACAACATTTCCTTGAACTGCCTGTTTTTTGTTCGGCAACACGGTTTTGTAGTTGTAGTTAAAAACACCTTTGTAATTTAAATATATAACAATCTGCTCATTTGTCGGTTCTGAAGCCGACCATTTGTCGGAAATGGATTTCCTGTTTTGTGGTTTCTGAATTTCCTCATTTGTCGATTCCGAATCCTCCCTTTTGTCGATTCCGAATGTCATATTTTTAGAAGAGGGTAAATCTGCCGAAAAACCGCCCTGAAAACCTTGCTCCTCCATATTTGGCCCTTTCCGCCAATCTTTTTTGGCCCTTTCCGCCAATCTGAGAAATTCGGTTTTTTTGGCATTGGTTGCACTGTAGTTTTCAGACGGCTTTTTCGAGGTCATTAACTTGCGGATGACTTCCAAAATAGCGCGGCCGTTGACTAAGGTAAAAATGCGGCGGCTGGCAATAAAATGCTTCTCAAAAATGAATTTCAGATTTTTGAGACGGTTACGCGCAGTACGCTGCGATTTATCCGACAAGGCAATAGGCTCCTGCCATTCCGACGCTGTCAAGCTCGAAAAGGCATGATGCTTATGGGTGTTAATCTGATTGACAGCATCTTGCAGTGCACTGGTCAGCATTACCGCCGAATGGATACAGCCGGTCAGTGTGACCAAATCGCGGTGATAGGCCACACGGTTGCTGAAGTAACGGCGGAAAAACAGGGAACTGCGGCTTTGCAGCTTGGGCAATGTCAAGGGGTGTGACAAATCTCCTTCATGCCCACTATGACGGCAGACGGCCTCCGACAATTCATCCAAATTCACTTTCAACGCAAGAGGTGCACCCACCCCTTTCCGGCTGGTCTGAATCAGGTTCAGTTTTTTCAGACGGCCTTTGCAGGTATCCTGTTCGCGCGGTGTCAAACCGGTTTCCTCCTGCATTTGCCCGACCGACTTGTATATCCAGCCGTCACGCGCGGCAACTTCTTTGCTGACACGCGACCAATACAGTAATTGCGACAACATTGCCGCTGATTTCAGTGAGCCTGTAATGTCAATCAGACAACGGTAAACCGCAATCGTCCGGCCACCCTGCAGAGCCTCCCAACATCGGGAAAGCTCCGCATTGAACACGGACGGCGGCAGCAAATCGATAGTAGCAGCCATGATTAAGTCCTGTTCATAAATTGGGCGGTTAAGTTACCGAGTGCTTTAAGACTGTAGCGGCCGCTACGGGTGGCCGGCATCCCTTCAAGCTTGATTTCGACCAAACCGAATTTCGATAATTCGGCAATCGCAGTCTCCTGTTCGCGGCGTGACAACAGGGTCATTTCGGTAACATGTCCTTCGGACATATAAGTCCATGGAGACCACTCTCCGCGCTTATCGAATGCCACATACTCGGTCTCGTTCTGCATCAAGGACAAATACAGTATCGATTTAAACGACAAACCCAAAGCGGATAAGGTTTTAAGATGCAACTTGTTGATGGATACCGGCGGGCAAGTCATTGCAGCAATATCACGGGTGCTGTGTTCGTGTATCATCCGCTCCAACAACAAGTCGTCCAAAGTAAACAAAGAGTCCGTCGGGAATACGGTACGCTTGTTCAGCAGTAAGCCTTTGCCCATCAACTGTTCGCGAATATTCCGCCACTGTTTGGCTGTCAAACCGGCTTCGTTGAATACAATGTCGTTATTCAACGAAACCCATTCGCCGGGCATGCATTTTTCGGTGAAATAACTCAGAAAATAGCCTTGGGTAACCGACTGCATGGCTTCGGCAAACTGCTTGACATAGGTTGCCGGCTCTTCCCATAAGGCGGCCAAACCTTTCAAAGCAGCATAATTAGGCTCATTGTAACCGGGTGTGACAGAAAAACCAGGCACAAATAAGAAGCTTTGATGTCCATGTTTATTCTCCGAAATATTTGGTATCGGTAATCACGGTATACAGCTGCCCCAGATTGAGGTCAGGGTATTCGTCTGCCAACAGCTGATAGCGCAGGTACAGGTTCTTTTCCGGTTCCGTTGTCTGCCAGCTTTTCAGAATCCGAAGGCGCATGGCAATAGGGGGCATTCTCAGACGGCCTTTCAGAACGGGCACGCCCAGCTCGAAACGGATTTTTCTGATTTCTTCCGACGTAACCAACGGACACAGATCCACTACCATCTGATTGCTGGCTTTGCGGGCAATCAGCCAACGGACCCGCTGCAATTCTTCCGAGCGTTGCCGCACGTTTTTTTCCAATGTGTGCAATTGGCGTTTCAAGGCATCAAGATCGATTAAATAAGTCACGACCCCGGGAGTTTGCTTGGCCAGTTTTTCAAGTTGCTCGGCATCCATTTGTCGCAGTTTGTCCAGAGTTTGCTTATATTCACGCAATGCAATCGCATTGTAGGCTGCCTCACTTTTAGAATACGGCGCTGAAGCCAGTTTGCTTAAAGCCAGATGGGTATGGACGTTGTCTACATCCAAGATACGATAGACAAGTTTTTGCTTATTCATGATCCTTCCCCTTGTTGTTTGTTCCACGCACGCACAAGCAGATGGATTTCTTCCAAAATCGGGCAAAACGGGTGTGTACCGTGTGTTTGCCATTGCAGTACGTGATTGATGAGGGCAGGGCGTTCCCGATACCGTAATTCAAATATTCGTCATATTTATCCGGATCGCGGTAGGCAATGCTTACTTTGGAATCTTCCGGCAATGACAGTACCGGATTGTTGTTGTCATCGATATTGTTCATCAGCTCATCCAGCCCGCAGAGTTTCCACAGGTATGAGAAGACGTAACCGGCATCGGGATGCAGGTTGTCGACGATAAACGGTGCCAGCACATCGGGATTGTGGGCAATAGATGAAAAGTCGGGATACTCGATGTAGAAACCCAACGGAAAGCGCGGATGGGCTTTGAAACAATTGCTTAAATTGACTTTTGCCAGCCATTTTTTGATGGCGGTATGCAGATTTTTCAGTACCTGTTCAGGCGAACTTACAGTTTGCGGATGTTCCGCCTCGGACGGAGGATTGACCTCCGCCCGAGGCGAGCCTGCCGGCAGCAAGGCCGCTAGCACAGATGTTTTGGCCATAGGTGTGCCGCCGGTGGCGGCAGGTGCAGTTTGAAACTGCACCGCATCGGTTTCTTTTGCATTAAATTTTGCAGAAGATGGATCATTTTCTAAGGAGTTTGATTCAGATTCTGAATATTCGATATCGTTTGAGCCAGTTTTATCCTCATCATTAAAGGCGGCTGTGCCATACACTTCTTGAAAGCGGCCACTGATGAAATCGAGCAGGGCGGCAACATCTAAAGTTTCCTCCGCGTATTGCTCGTGCCACTGTTCCAGAATATCCGACCATACTGCCAGAAAGCCGTCGGCTTCTCCGGCTTTCTTGGCAGCTTCAGCCATAGATGTATGCATCTTTTTGATTTCCGCCACCTTGGCATTCGACAGTTCGTAAGCGTAACGTCCCAGTTCCTGCAAAGAGTCTGAGGCAAAGAAGAACAGATTCAAAGCCTGATAGGAAATGACCAGGCCTGCTGTACCGAACATCACTTCCAATTCGCGCAGGGACAGTTTTTTGTCACTGTCATCCTGAAAAATATCGCGCACCTCCGCATAGGCGCAGGCCTTATCCCAAAAACACATTTCTGCACGCTGTTCGTTCTCGATCAGATGAGCAATCTGCAATTCGGTTTCGCCGGGGTAGGCGATGTAGAAGCAGGGAATGGTACGGTAACGGTCTTCGCCGGTTTCCTGATACAGCTCACGCATGATTTGCAGACGCGTATTACCACCCTGAGCCAGGACATAATGGCCTTCATCCGGACGCTGGGTCACATGAACAGGCTGTTGGATACCTGTCGCACGGATAGACTCCTTGATAGCCGCATAAGCGGCGGCATCATGGCGGCGGCGCGGGTTCTTGTCGAAAAGCTCGATTTCCTCAACCGGCAGATTCATAAACATACCGCTGCCCATGTGGGGCTTATCAGTCAGATTCATGGCGGTTTGTGCAGGCGTGCCCACGTGCAGACTCAAGCCTGCCAAACCCTGCGTGAGTTTGTTTCTGTTTTCCAAACTCATGATTGCACCTCCGCTGCACGGTTTTCTTCAGGAAGGAGGGTACTCATGTCATTAAAGCAGCTGCCGCGCAGTTCACGTTCTTTGATTCCGGGAAAAATCTCATAAACGATGTTGTGTATTACTTCGTAGGCGGGCATCAGCTTACCGGGTGTGTTTGCTCGTGGCAATGCACCGGTACGCGCAGAGTCGCCGCCTCTTTGTAGGATTTGGCTTCCGGCACATGGGTTTGGAGCAGTTTTTTACGGTCATCGAGTGATGCGCTGAAAAATTCACGGATTTCCTGTGCAATCAGCTTGGCATCTTTGCTGCGGTCTTGGGCATAGATGACGGCGCGAAGCTGGGGCATAGCCAACCCCATGACTTCGCCTTGAGCAAGGCGTGCCAAGGCTTCCTGAGTGCCCGTGACAAACTCACGGGCACTCAGGATTTCGGGCATGATGGGGGTAATCAGACAGCCTGAAGCGAATGCGGCTGCATCCTGCAAAGGACCGACGGCACCTTGGGTATCAATCAGAATCACGTCGTAGTTATTTTGGAAAAAAGGATTTTGCAGTTTCGCTTTCAACAAAAAGGCACGGTCGGCGCGGTTGGCGATTTTGGTTTGGATGTCGGCCGAAATATTATTGGAAACGATGATGTCCAGATTCGGAAAGACGGTATGGGACACGGTCGAACGCACATTGGCATCGGAATTGTCGCCCAAAAGCAGCTCGACAATCCCGTGCGGCGCACGGTAGCTGAGCGGATAATATTTGGAGAGTGACGGCTGGACATCGGCATCAACCATCAGGACACGGAGGCCGATATCGGCAAGTACGGCTGAGATGTTGGCCAGCAAAGTGGTTTTACCGACCCCGCCTTTGGTTGAGGTGGCGGCTAAAATTACGGGTGCAGACATAATTTAAACTTTCTAAAACAGTTGGTTAGGTAAGAATAAATATCTCTGCAATAATATTCGGGAGTGGGAGGTTCCGATGTCGCATTTCACAGCCGTGTCATTTCAGGCAGTCATAAAATTTAACATAATATAAATTATGCGAATTTAAATAATCATCTCGAAGCATACACTTATGCTGTATAATCCAGCCTATTATTTCATGTTTCCAATGGTTTTATGTTCAATACCGATTTACTGCGCGACAAAATTGCCAACGAAGATTATCAGCGCATGATTATTGCCAGCAGCAGCAGCGGCTTTAGCGCCAATGAAACCGGTTTGCTGCAAGACATTCTGCAGCGCTTTGATTTTGACGTGGTTCAGGCGCAGGCTTTGGCTCAGGCGGTTTTGCAGCAGCAGCGTTTTGATCCGAATGAATACCATATCGACAGTGATGATGAAGACATCACCGGCGTGTGTCCGCATTGTATTAACCCGCCCATGCCGCCGTTGCGTGATTACTTGGCTTGGCGTGAATTACGCGGTTAAATACTGTGTAACTTTTAGGCCGTCTGAAAATATTTACGGCATATGCCGATGATTGAAATGATAAATTATGTTGCAAACCGATAATCTTACCGCCCAACAGCCGCAGCGAATTATTGCGGCACAATCGATTTCCGCCCAAGAAGAGCTTTTAGAACGCGCTTTACGTCCGAAAACGCTGGCAGATTATATCGGCCAAGCCAAGGCTAAGGAACAGTTGGCGATTTTTATTGAAGCGGCGAAAAAACGCGGTGAAGCACTCGACCATACCTTATTATTCGGCCCGCCGGGCTTGGGTAAAACCACATTGGCACATATTATTGCTAAAGAATTGGGTGTCAACTTGCGTCAAACCAGTGGCCCTGTGTTGGAGCGCGCCGGTGATTTGGCAGCCCTGTTAACCAATCTTGAGCCACATGATGTTCTTTTTATTGATGAAATTCACAGGTTGAGTCCGGTAGTGGAAGAAATTCTCTACCCTGCCCTTGAGGATTATCAGCTCGATATCATGATTGGAGAGGGGCCTGCAGCGCGTTCGGTAAAAATCGATTTACCGCCGTTTACGCTGATTGGCGCCACGACACGCGCCGGTATGTTGACTAATCCGCTGCGTGACCGTTTCGGTATTGTTTCACGTTTGGAATTCTATGAAAACAAGGATTTAGCCACGATTGTCAGCCGTTCTGCGCAATTATTGTCGTTGGACATGGGGATGAGGGGGCGATGGAAGTGGCCAAGCGCAGCCGTGGTACGCCGCGTATTGCCAATCGTTTGCTGCGCCGTGTTCGCGATTATGCCGAAGTGAAAAACAACGGTGTGATTGATGCCGATATTGCTGATGCGGCTTTAAGTATGCTCGATGTCGATGCTAAAGGTTTGGACGTAATGGACAGAAAATTTCTTGAAGCCATTTTGCACAAATTCAGCGGCGGTCCTGTGGGTTTGGAAAACGTGGCGGCGGCAATTGGTGAATCGACTGATACCATTGAAGATGTGATTGAGCCTTATTTGATTCAGCAAGGCTTTTTGCAGCGCACGCCGCGCGGCCGGGTAGCAACAGAGCGCACTTACCTGCATTTTGGCTTGAAAGGTGCTGAATAAATCCGATATTGACAGGCAGTCTGAAACTTTCAGCCTGCCTTATTCTCTATCATCATTTTCTGCTGTGCAACGACTTTATTCATCATCTCAATAAACGCCATTTGCTCATCGTCCGTCAGCACCGACAGGGCGGTTTGGTTGATTTTTTGGGCAATGGCGGTCGCTTGCTCTTGCAGGGCTTTGGCGTGGTCGGTCAGCATAATCAGGCGGATGCGTGCGTCCGTTGGGTGCGGTTCCCGCATAATCAGGCCGTCCCGTTCCATGCGGGCAAGCGTGTTGGCAATGGTCGCTTGCTTTAAATCGGCGATTTCCACCAGTTCGTTTTGGCTCAAACCGTCTTTTTCCCACAGGGTCAGTAAAATGGGGAATTGGGCGGGCGACACCCCAAGGGGCTTAACCCTTCGTTTAACAAAATGGCGAATTGGCGGGCGATGTGGTTCATCAGGTAGCCTGCGGACACGGTTCTTTGCATAAAATTTCCTTGTAAATCAATCAATCATAAAAATTTTGTCATTGTATCATAAAAATAGCTTGCTATATAAAAATATAGCGTGCTATTATATTTATAATTTAATAGCACGCTATATTTTTAGAGGCCAAGATGACACGGGATACCCTTTGCACCATACACAAATTCACAGCAATGACTGCCGCTTTGCTGATTGGCATTTTTTGGACAAGCACCTTGATTAGCGAGATTTTTTTGTCGCAAGAAGCGGTGGTTTGGGTCAAAAATGTGATTTTTTACGGTGTATTTTTTCTCATGGCGGCTATAGCGATGACGGGGGCGAGCGGTATGAAAATGGGGGCAAAGTCCAAACACCCCAAAATCCTTGCCAAGAAAAAACGTATGCCGGTGATTGCCATCAATGGGCTGTTGATTTTATTGCCTTGTGCGCTGTATCTGTGCCGTAAGGCAAACGCCGGTGAATTTGATACTGCTTTTTATGCCTTGCAGT
This sequence comes from Neisseria weixii, assembly GCF_002327085.1. Lineage (GTDB taxonomy): Bacteria > Pseudomonadota > Gammaproteobacteria > Burkholderiales > Neisseriaceae > Neisseria > Neisseria weixii. Next base: position 1,157,662 of record NZ_CP023429.1, read on the forward strand.
GCTTGGAGCTGTTGGCAGGGGCGGTCAATTTACGGCTGATGTTTTTGTCAATGAAAGACGGTTTTGGCATCAGAAAAAGAAAATAATTTTTTGAAGGAAAAATGATGAAAAATCAAACTACTTACAACCGCACCGCACGCTACCTGCATTGGGGTATGGCATTATGTTACACAGTGATGTTTGCGACCGCAATTGCTTGGAATATGAATGACAGCCTGAAATTTTTGATGAATCCGCACCGTGCCATAGGCATTTTATTGCTGATTTTGACGCTGTTTCGGGTGATTTGGGCAATCACACACGCCAAACAGCCGCCTGCCAAGAGCCTGACGGCAAAATTGGGGCATGCGGCATTGTATGTGTTGATGCTGGCGGTGCCGATTGTAGGCGTGGTTCGTCAGGCAGGTTTTGCACAAGGCAATCAACCGCTGATTGATTTGGGCAATGCTTGGCATGGGGTGCTGGCTTGGGCATTGTTATTGTTGGTGGCCGGCCATATCGGCATGGTGGCAGTTCATCATGCCAAGGGCGATAAAATTTTAAACCGTATGAGATAGGAGTATACCCATGAAATCAATCAAATTATTGGCAACCGCCTTGCTGATGACAAGCGTTTTAAGTGCTTGCGGTATGGCAAATAAAGCAGAGCGTTGGCAAGCCAAACGAGCCGAATGGCAAAACAGCGTGGTGCTGATTAACGCCTTTGAAGTGCCAAAAGGCAAAGAAGCCGAAGCCTTGCAATCGTGGCAAAAATCGCGTGATTTTTTGCAAACCCAAGACGGCTGCATCAGCACGCAGTTGCACCAAAACCTTGACCCCAATGGCAAATTTTATCTGGTTAATGTCGCACGCTGGCGTAGTGCCGATGATTTTAAAAATGCCACCGCCAAAATGCGTAAAGCCCTGCCTGATAACCAAGTGGAAGGCGTGGTGTTTTATCCGAGTTTATTTAAAGTGATTGAATCGGATATGCCTTTTGAGCGAAAAATGGGGAAATAAATGATAGAAACCGTCCAAAATGGGCGGTATTTATCAGTTTTACGTCATTCCCTTAACGCACCTAACACCATTTCAAATGCCCGTGAATGATGTTTTTTGCTTGGATAATAGGCATAAAACGGCGTGTAAGTCATACGATAATCACAAAGCAGCTCCACCAATTCGCCTGATTGTAGCTCTTTTTGTACTTGTGGTAAGCCGACAAAACCAACCCCTAAATGATTTTTAACCCCGTTTCACAGCGTGTACCACATCAACGGTCAGCATACGGTGAACCTGATTGATGAAAATAATGCCACCGCCATTAACTATTGCTTGGTTAAACTGGTTGAAAGCAAAGACGGTAAAGAGCTGTTGCAGGAACACAGCGTCCGCTATGCCGACACTTATATTAAACAAAACGGTAAATGGCTGATTGCCAAACGGATTGCCGATTTTATGATTAGTGAAAACCGAGTGGTTGGCTAAATCGTGATAAACACCGTGTAAAAGCGGTGTTTTTGTTTTTTCAAGAACAATGGAAAAGATTTACACTCAATGCCATTGTATTTTCGCAGAACGCGCTTTGCCTGATTCCAAAAGTTCTCAATATCGTTAATGAGATTTTGACAGTCTGTAAAATGTGTACTGTGGTTGATGCAATGATGAGTAAACTCACTCACATCCGGCACATCACAGCTTTTGCAACAGTCGGTATATGCAATGCTATCAGGCATAACTTTTTGTTTAGTAACAGGAAGTAAAGTATCCTGCTTGGTGCTTTCAACTACAATGGTATAACCTAACCATGTCGTTTCAGTATGCCAAATACAGCCACTTTACCTACTGCACCGCGACCATGCTTACCTTGCGTTGTCCGCCAAAACGACCCTCGTCCAACTCAACAGGGGCACCAAAAACTTCGTCTGCTTGAAGTGCTAAATGGCAGGCGGTGCGCTTTTTTACATAGTTTACAGTTTTTATCTTCATTTTTGCCGGGTAACACAACTCCTAATCCAATACACAGTCCCCATCCTTTTATTGGGTTTCTAACCAAATCCACAAACCGAATCAAAAGGCCGTCTGAAACCTAATAATTTTCAGACGGCCATTCTTCGATTGTCAAAATCAGAACGAATATTCCGCTTTCAGCCAATAAGTCCGCGGCATGCCCAATACGGCAAAACTGCGGTCATACTGGCCGCGCTGCACCTGCCAATAGGCTTTGTTGAACAGATTTTCGACTGCCGTGCTTACGGTCAAATCGTTTTTGCCCAGCTTGGTTTTATAGCCTGCACCGATGTCAGCCAAGGTGTAAGACGGGAAAGCGTATTGTTTCTTCGTGTCTTGATAAGATTTGCCGAAATACTGCACATTTCCCGACAGCGTCAAGCCCTTCACATAAGGTGTATCCCATTCCACGCCCGCTTTGGCAATCACGCTCGGATTGGCAACTTGTACGCCGCTTACTAGATTGTCTTTGTAATTCGGATAATCCTTCACTTGCGATTTCAAATACATCAAACCGAAGCTCGGTCGTAGAGTTTGATTCATCAGATTGGCGTAAACATTAAATTCGATACCGCGATTACGCTCGATACCCTGCTCATCACCGGCAGCCGCACCACTGGCGGCAAAATCGGTTCTGCGGACAGTGGTGCCGCGCCAATAGCCCGGACGGCGGATTTGGAAGGCGTTCAAGGTGGTGACAAAATCACCCCAGTTTTTACGCACACCGATTTCAAATTGGCGGCTGACGCGCGGTTTGGCCATGGTGGTGTCGCCGGTGGTATCGTCCACGCTCAAGCTGGCCGGTTCCAAATCTTCCATATAGTTACCGTAAACAGCCAAATCCGGTTTCGGCACCCACGCGGCCATCAGCATAGGGCTGAAGCGGCCGGCATTGGCTTTGGTTTGATTAAGATTGTTTTTTTGCTCGACTTGCTGGAAGCGTCCTCCCAAAGTAAAGCGGTAGCGGTTGTCAGCAAAGCCCATAGTATCCGACAACGCTAAGCTGTTGACTTGGATTCGGGTATCTAAATTCGGCGTCCTTTCAATGGCGGTCGGATAGTCGGCGGCAAATGAAGCCAGTTGCGCGGCAATGTCGCCGGTACCGTCAATCGTAGCTTTGCTGTTGCCTGCTTTGGTGCCGCGATAGGTTTGGCGGCGGCGGTCGATGCGGTCTAAGGCTGCGCTCCAAGTGTGATCCACCGAGCCGGTTTCAAATTGGCCACGGGCGGTGAGATTCATACTGGTGGTTTGAAAACGCTGATCGGTCAAGCGTGCGGTGCTGGTGTTGTATTGGCTGCTGTCGGTGGTGCTGGCCGTTGGAGAAACCAGTGTACCGTAATAACGCGCTTTGTTGTAACCGATACCGCCGGTGATTTGCACCGGAGCATCAAGGTCATATTCAAACGTCAGCATATTGGTTTGGCCGACGGTATTCTGCCGGTTCCAGGCCGGCAACAGATTGGTTCTGCCGTCGGGTGCATCAAACAGTCGGCCGTTGGCATTTTGAATGTCTTGAATACGTGCGCGACCGCCTTGTGCTTTGCGTTTGGAATACACGGAATCAAATGCTACGCGCAATTTCTCGCCCCGGTAATCGGTATTTAAGGCAAATTCTTTGTTGTCTTCGCTGTAACCGTCACGCGGGGTATCGCCGTGGCGCAGTTTACCGTTGACACGCACGCCGAACTGTTTGTCGCTGCCGAAACGCTGGCCCAAATCAAAAGCACCTTGCGCACGGCTGCCGCTAAACCAGCCCAAACCGATGGTACGGTTGCCTTCATCGGCGGCTTTTTTAGTTTCGATGTTTAGCGAGCCGGAAACCGCGCCCTCCGGATCCATGCCGTTGACGGCTGTCGATGCGCCTTTGATCAGCTGCACAGAAGCCACCTGCACGCTGGACGTACCCTGTGTGCCGTACATACCGGCCAAACCGTTGACGCTGAATTGGCGCGAATCAAGCTGATAACCGCGGAAATAAAGGCCGGTGAGCGTATTGGTTTCTCCGCCGAACTGCCAAGTCGATGCATCTTTTTTCGCCACCACATCCACTAAGGTGCGCGCTTCGGTGTTTCGGATTACTTTCTCATCATAACTCACCACCGTCACCGGTGCGGTAAAGGCATTGGCTTTGCCCAACACGCCGAGATTGACGCGGTCTTTCAAATCACCGTCGCTGGCGATGGAATAGGATCTGGCGGCGCGCACGCGTTTATTGTCGCCCTTCACTTCCACTTGTTGCAATTCAGTTTGATTGGCGGTTACCGTATCGCTGCTTTCATCGGCAGCATACGCAAATGCGCCCGCAATCAAGAGCGGCATTAAGGCTGATTTATTGTTCATGTAGGTTCTTCTCTGAAATAAATGTGTTTAATGTGTTTTAAGCGTAAAAAATCTAAAAATGATTTTAAAAACATATTATATTTGATAATATTCTGCCTCGCTATAGGTTGAAATAAAAATTGTTCTTATCATTAGTTTAAAACAATAAATACAACACTTAGTGCAATAATTTACCAAATGATTGAATAATGCCGTCTGAAAATGTTTTCAGAAGGCCTAATAACATTATTAAAAAGAACCTCCATGCAAAAATGGCAAACCGAACTCTACGGCACCCCGCTGTGGCTGCTGCAAACGCTGGCAGGTGTCGCAGCGGCGCTCATCATTATCTTATTTTTCGCTTCCAAAACCCGTTTCGGCCAAGAATCCAAATATATTCTCAAGCTTTGTTTAACACGCAAAAGCAGCGTCAAAATCATCGTCGCTATTGTGATGATGGTGGTGCTGTTGCTTACCGAAGTCCGGTTGAATGTACTCAGCACCTTTATGTCCAACGGCTTATACAGTTCCATGCAGGACATGAAAATACAGGCATTCTGGCAATTTGCCGCCATGAATGCGGGCGTGGTATTGCTGCGCACGTTTAACGGTGTGGTTAACGATTTTCTCGATCAAAGTTTAGCCATTAAATGGTCGGAAAAACTCAATCATGTACTGACCACGCGCTGGCTGGAAAACAAAAACTACTACCGTCTGCAGATGCGCCGCCATTCGCCCGACAACATCGATCAACGTATCCAGCAAGATGCGCAGGATTTTATCACCTCCACCATCGAATTCGTGCGCGGTATGCTTAATTCCGTGGTGTCGTCGCTCGAATTTGCTTTTGTATTGTGGGGCTTGGCGGGCATTCTCACCGTATTCGGCTACGATATTCCGCGCGGCATCGTATGGTTTGTCTTTATCTTCGTGATTTTAGCCACCTTTATTGCCATGTGGATTGGTAATCCTTTGATCCGTTACAACTATGAAAACGAAAAGCTCAACGGCGACTACCGCTATTCGCTGATCCGTGTGCGCGATCACGCCGAGAGCGTGGCGTTTTACGATGGCGAATGGCGCGAGCAAGCCCAATTAAGCAGCCGCTTTGCCGCCATTATCCGCAACCGTTGGCGCATCGCGCGTCAAAGCGTGGCTTTGAGCGGCTTCAACGATATGTTCAGCAACGGCATTCAGCTGTTCCCAATTATCCTGCAAGCCCCGCCTGTTTGCCGGACAAATCAAAATCGGTGACGTACAGCAAACCGTACAAGCCTTCGCCCGCCTGCAACGCGCCCTATCGTTTTTTCGCATGTTTTACGAAGAATTCACCGCCTACCGCGCCCGCTTGGAACGTTTATACGGCTTCTTACTCAGCACCCATGAGCAACACAGCGCCCCAAACCTGAAATCAAACACATTTCAGACGGCCTCAAGCTCTCCAACGTTGCGCTCTACCGCAATAACGGCGAAATCTTGTTGGATAACATCAATATCGATGTCAAACCCGGTGATGCCCTATTGATTAAAGGCCCCAGCGGCTGCGGCAAAACCTCCCTGCTCCGTTCGCTGGCCGGACTGTGGCCGTTCGGCAGCAGCGGCCACATTGTGCAACCCGAACGCAGTCAAATTTTATTCGTGCCGCAACGCCCCTACACCCCGCAAGGCACTTTGCGCGAAGCCATCTGCTACCCTGACATCGACCCGCAGCATCCTGATTTAGCCGCTTCCATGAGCCTTTGCCGCCTCGACCATTTAATCGACCAACTCGACAAAACCGATGACTGGCAACACAAACTTTCCCCCGGCGAACTCCAGCGTGTTGCCTTCTGCCGCACCCTGCTCTCACGCGCCAAAGTAGTTTTGCTCGACGAAGCCACGTCCGCACTTGACGAGCCGACCGAATCGCAGCTCTACCGCGGCATTCGCGAAAAAATGCCCGAAAGCATCATCATCAGCATCGGCCACCGCAGCAGCTTGAATGAATTTCACAATATCCACTATGATGTCGGCGCGGTGAAATGCGGCTGAAGCACGGCAAAGGCCGTCTGAAAGATAACGTAGATTTCCGCAAAGCCTTTCAGACGGCCTTTTATCCGCCCAACCCGATAAATGACCTTTTACATATGAAAGCAGAATGAAAAATAATAAAATAATGTCATTAATCCCATGCAAAGGAAGACATTCATGAATATTACCAAAACCCTCCCTACCCTTGCCCTGATTTCCTTATTAACCGCCTGCGGCGGTGGTGGTGGAGGTACGAATCATCAGCCCAGTGCCGACAGTACGCCCACCAAACAAAACACGGCTAATTCCGACGCGGCAGATGCCAGCGACGGTCAAACAAACGCCTCTTCAAAAAATATCTATATCGCACCGAAAATAACAGAGCCTGCCGGTCCCAATTATAATTGGAGCACAACGACAATCAACAGCCATGTCTTTAGTAATACAGAAGCGAATGATTTCAGCAAAATCTTTCCTTTAGGTTACAGCGAATCAAAATACTCCGAAGAAGAGACACGTCCCAAACCTTCTTCCAATAATCCATACCGCAGCAGCAGAGAGGAAGGCTAGGTCAAAGCTTACTACCTACCTCATTCCATTATCCTTGGCAGCACGCTGATCAAACTATTCCGCGACGATAAAGAAGTAGAAATCAAAACGCTGCATCCCACTTATACTAATTTTAATCCTGCCGCCATCGGTGAATTCACCAAACCCGAAATCGTCAATAAAATGAGCGGCAGCTTTCAATACAAAGGCGTTGCCCTCAGCAGCAACGGTCAAGGCGTGTTCAATTACCATGTGGATTTTGCTCAAAAAACCGGTAGTGGAGAAATCACAGGCCTGAAAGAACACGGTCATATTACTCTGCACAAAGCGGTCATTACAGATAAGTTGGATTCCACGCTGTTTCAAGGCATTACTTCCAAGCCGATGGCTGGTATTGAAGGTAAGGCCACTGGCAGTAATTTGGACAGTAACCCCGTTTATCGTTTGGGCTTTTTCGGCCCCAAAGCCGAAGAAATTGCCGGACATATCGAAGTGCGTAATCAAGATCCGATACATAAACATACTTATACCACCCATCCGATAGGCTTTTCAGGCTTACGCCAATAAAAATGAAAACCTAAAACCCAAAGGCCGTCTGAAACCCAGTTTTCAGACGGCCTTTCTGCTAAAATAACGCACAAACACATCACGCGAGAACGCCATGCCCGAAATCAAATGCCCTCATTGCCACACCGCTTTTACCGTAGATGAAGCCGGTTATGCCGATATTGCCAACCAAGTGCGCACGCTGGAATTTCAGCAGGAATTAAACGAACGCTTGGCGCAAAGCCGCCGCCAGTTCGACACCGAAATCAAGCTGGCGGAAAACACGCTGGAAACGGCTTATCAGCAGAAGCTTGCTGCCAAAGATCGCGAATTAGCCGAATTGGCGGCGCATTTGAAAAGCCATGAAAAAGACAGCCTGCTGGCCGTGGCCGAAGCGGAAGGCCGTCTGAAAGCGCAATTGGCCGAGCGTGATCAGCAAATTGCCGCGCTGCGTTTGCAGGCGAAATCATTGGAAGAATCGAAAAACATTGAAAAAGAACTCGAAATTCACCGTGCCGTTGCGGTGAAAGAACGTGAATTGGGCGAACTCAATGCGCGTTTTTTATTGCAGGCCAAAGAGCGCGAATTGGAAAAACAAGCCTTGCGTGAGCAATATCAAGCCGAATTGAAACAAAAAGACGAAGCGATTGCGTTTTATAAAGATTTCAAAGCGCGCCAGTCCACCAAGATGGTCGGCGAAAGCCTTGAGCAGCATTGCGAAACCGAATTCAACCGTATCCGAACCACCGCCTTCCCGCAAGCCGTGTTCGGCAAGGATAACGATGTGGCCGGCGGCAGCAAAGGCGACTATATCTACCGTGAATGCGATTCAGACGGCAATGAAATCATCTCGATTATGTTTGAGATGAAAAACGAAAACGAAACCACCGCCACCAAAAAGAAAAACGAATATTTTTTCAAAGAGTTGGATAAAGACCGCCGCGAGAAAAAATGCGAATATGCCGTGTTGGTGTCGCTGTTGGAAGCGGATAACGAGCTTTACAACGGCGGCATTGTCGATGTGTCTTACGCTTATCCGAAAATGTATGTCGTGCGGCCGCAATTTTTCATTCCGCTGATTTCGCTGTTGCGAAATGCCGCGCTGAATACCTTGCAATACAAACAGGAAGTCGCCCAAATGCGTGCGCAAAATATCGATATCACGAATTTTGAGGAAGATTTAAATACCTTCAAAACCGCATTTGCCCGCAATTACGAATTGGCCAGCCGAAAATTTCAGACGGCCATTGAAGAAATCGACAAAACCATCATCCACTTGCAAAAAACCAAAGAAGCGCTGCTTTCTTCCGAAAACAACTTGCGCTTGGCCAATAATAAGGCAGAAGAATTGAGTGTGAAGAAACTCACACGTAAAAATCCGACCATGAAAGCGGCGTTTGAGGCGTTGGCTAACGACGCTACAAAATAAAATAAAGGCTGAGACCTTTGCAAAACTTTATGAACCATCAATAAAAACCAAAACAGCCGTCATTCCCGCGCAGGCGGGAATCTATCTTAAAATTTCAGAAAGTTATTTTATTTAATAGTTTGTCATGTTTAAAAATGGATTCCCGCCTGCGCGGGAATGACGTCGGTTCTTTGTGCTTGTCGTTTTTCAAGGAATTTTGAAAGTCTCAGGCCGTCTGAAAACCATTTAATTCACTGAAAGTTTGCTATGCAGATTTATTTAGTCGGCGGTGCCGTCCGCGATTATTTATTGGGTTTAGAAGTCAAAGACCGCGACTGGGTGGTGGTCGGTGCCGATGCGCCTACCATGTTGGCACAAGGTTTTCAGCCGGTGGGCAAAGATTTTCCGGTGTTTTTACATCCCGACAGTCACGAAGAATACGCCCTCGCCCGCACCGAGCGAAAAACGGCCAAAGGCTATGCCGGTTTTGCATTTCATGCCGATAGAGACGTGACATTGGAACAAGATTTAATGCGCCGCGATTTAACCATCAATGCCATGGCGCAAGATTCAGACGGCCTGATTATCGATCCGTTCGGCGGGCAGCAGGACCTTTCAGACGGCATTTTGCGCCATGTTTCTCCTGCTTTTGCCGAAGATCCGGTCAGGATTTTGCGCATTGCCCGTTTTGCCGCGCGCTATGGCTTTTCAGTAGCCGATGAAACCCTGCTGCTGATGCGGCAAATGGTGGCCGATGGCGAAGCGGATGCGCTGGTGGCGGAACGGGTTTGGCAGGAATTGGCCAAAGGCCTGATGGAACGAAATCCGGCGGAAATGATTGAAGTCTTACGCGAATGCGGCGGTTTGGCGGTGTTGCTGCCTGAAGTAGAAGCCTTGTTCGGCATGCCGCAGCGGGCGGATTATCACCCCGAAATCGATAGCGGCATCCATACGCTGATGGTTTTGCAAAAAGCAGCCGATATGGGTTTGAGCTTGCCCGAGCGCTATGCGGCGCTGCTGCACGATTTGGGCAAAGCCAAAACGCCGTCTGAAATCCTGCCCAAGCATCACGGCCATGATTTGGCCGGCGTGAGCTTGGTGCGTGAAGTGAACGGGCGTTTGCGTGCGCCGCGTGCGTGTGGGGGATTGGCCGAACTGGTTTGCCGCTGGCACATTATTTTTCATCAAGTAGCGCAACTCAAACCGGCTACCGTGTTGAATACGCTAAAAAAAACCGATGCATTCAGACGACCTGAACGCTTTCAGACGGCCTTGAACGTATGCGTAGCCGATCAACGTGGCCGTCTGAATTTTGAAGATGCCGAATATCCGCAACGTGAACATTGGTTGAACTTATTACAGGCAGCCAATGAGATCGACGCCGGTGAAATTGCCGCCCAATGCGCTCAAAACCAGCAGCAACATTTGATTGCCCAGCGCATAGACGAAGCGCGTTTGGCAAAGATTAAGCCGATACAGGAAGCCTTTAAAGCAAAATACAATTGAAGCGACAAACAATATAAGGCCGAGACCTTTGCCCCCTGAAAAGCTATTGCCAAAGAACCGACGTCATTTCCGCGCAGGCGGGATCTATTTTTAAACATGGCAAACTATTGAATAAAATAAGTTTCTGAAATTTTGAGATGGATTCCCGCCTGCGCGGGAATGACGGCTGTTTGGATTTTTATTGGTGGTTCATGAGGTTTTGCAAAGGTTTCAGGCCGTCTGAAAGCATATTCTTTCAGACGGCCTCTTTATATCCATCCATTACTGCTTTTTCAAGCCCTTGGCTTTCACGGTAGCAATCGCGCCGTCAATGCCTTTCTGTTGGATTAGTTCGTTGAATTGATTACGGTAAATCGTTACCAAGCTGGCACCGTCTACACGGATATTGTAGATTTTGTATACCGAACCGACTTGGTAAAGCTGATAAGCCACTTCGTATTTGGTGCCGTTTTTGGTTTGGACTTCAGAGAAAACATCATGTCGATTACCGTTGGAAGTCATTTTCGGCAACAATTTCACCTTGGCATCCGCTGCCCCTATCAAGGCCGAATGTGAATACATGTTGATAATCATGTCTTTAAACGCACTGATGAATTCGCTTTTTTGTTTGGCGGTAAAATTGCGCCACGGAGCGCCCACAGCCAAAGCGGAAATGCGCTCGTAATCCAAATAGCGGTTGGCGTAGCTTTCGATTTGCTTCACTTTTTGCGCTTCGCTTGCCGAGCTTTTGGCGATCTTCAACACAGTATCCATATTTTGCTGCATTTGCGTTTGCGCAGGATGCGTCGCAGCGGCAGCATAAGGAGCCACAATCGCCATCGGCGCGGCCAACATCAAAGCAGATAAATAACGGGTCATGTTTTTTCCTTTATCAAAGGTGTGGGAAAGTTTGGCTATTGTAATCACTTTGATATTAGGAAATTTTAATAAAATGTAAAAAACCATTCAGGCCGTCTGCAAACAAGTTAGCGGCCGATAAATAAATTATCATTATATCAATCATTTTTAAATTAATTTGAGCAAGCTACTTTACAAATTTTGTGTATTTACTATAATGACGCTTTCCACCGCCCAGGTGGCGAAATTGGTAGACGCAGGGACTCAAAATCCCCCGCCGCAAGGTGTGTCGGTTCGAGTCCGACCCTGGGCACCAAATTTTAAAAAGACCGCTTAATGCGGTCTTTTTTGTTTTTGTATCGCAGTTTCAGACGGCCTGACAAATCATTTTGCCCTGTTTGGGCCGAGAAATTTGCTAAAATTGCAAATATTGTCGGTTATCCCCTTTTATTCTGATTACAAAAAGGGTACATTTACTACATTGTAAACAATCTTCAATTTGACGGAACACACATCATGGATCGCTTCCCTAAATCATCAAAACTGGATCATGTCTGCTACGATATCCGCGGGCCGGTACACAAAGAAGCCCTGCGCTTGGAAGAAGAAGGCCACAAAATTCTGAAGCTGAATATCGGTAATCCTGCGCCTTTCGGCTTTGAAGCGCCGGATGAGATTCTGGTCGACGTTATCCGCAACCTGCCCACTTCACAAGGCTATTGCGATTCTAAGGGTTTGTATTCCGCGCGTAAGGCCATCGTGCATTACTATCAGACCAAGGGCTTGCGTGACATTACCGTGAATGATGTGTTTATCGGCAACGGCGTATCCGAGCTGATTACCATGTCTATGCAGGCATTGCTCAATGACGGCGATGAAATCCTGATTCCGGCACCGGATTATCCTTTATGGACGGCTGCCGCCACACTGGCCGGTGGCAATGTGCGCCATTATCTGTGCGACGAAGAGAAAGATTGGTTTCCGGATTTAGCCGATATGGAAGCCAAAATCTCACCGAAGACCAAAGCGATTGTGGTGATTAACCCGAATAACCCGACCGGCGCGGTATACAGCAAAGAAATCCTGCTGGAAATCGCCGAATTGGCACGCAAACACGGCCTGATTATTTTTGCCGATGAGATTTACGATAAGATTTTGTACGATGGTGCCGTACATCACCATATCGCCGCCCTCGCTCCTGACTTGCTGACCGTCACCTTTAACGGCTTGTCAAAAGCCTATCGCGTAGCCGGTTTCCGCCAGGGCTGGATGGTGCTCAATGGCCCGAAACAACATGCCCAAGGCTATATCGAAGGCTTGGAAATGCTCGCCTCTATGCGCTTGTGTGCTACCACACCCATGCAACACGCGATTCAGACGGCCTTAGGCGGCTATCAGAGTATCAATGAATTTATTTTGCCGGGCGGCCGTTTGCTCGAGCAACGCAATAAAGCTTACGAGCTGGTGAACCAAATTCCCGGCATTACCTGCGTGAAGCCGATGGGCGCGATGTATATGTTCCCGAAAATCGACACGGAAATGTACAACATCCATGACGACATGAAATTCGTTTACGATTTGTTGGTACAGGAAAAAGTCTTGTTCGTGCAAGGTTCGGGCTTCAACTGGATTAAGCCCGACCACTTCCGCATCGTCACCCTGCCTTATGTGCATCAAATCGAAGAAGCGATGGCGAAATTGGAGCGTTTCTTGAAAAATTACCGCCAATAGTCAAATACAAAAAAGGCCGTCTGTTTTCAGACGGCCTTTTCTCTTGGTGCCTATTATTTATTCAATTGCGCATTCAGCATATTTTCACGCGACAGAATACGATCCAAATCCGCAGCTTCCATCAAGCCCAAATCCAAAATCACATCGCGCACACTCTGGCCGGTGGCCGCACACATTTTGCCGATGTAATCACCGTTTTCATGGCCGATGTACGGGTTCAGGAAGGTAATCAGACCGATCGAATTGAACACATAGCTTTCGCATACTTCACGGTTGGCTGTAATGCCTTTCACGCATTTTTCCGCCAAGCCCGCGCAAGCGTTGTTGAGCAATGAAATCGATTCCAGCATACATTGGGCAATCACTGGTTCCATCACGTTCAATTGCAGTTGGCCTGCTTCGGAAGCAAAGGTAACGGTAGTATCGTTACCCAATACTTTAAAGCAGACTTGACTCACCATTTCGGGAATTACCGGATTCACTTTGGCCGGTGTAATCGAAGAGCCTGCCTGCATTTCCGGCAAATTAATTTCACCCAAACCGGCGCGCGGGCCGGACGACAGCAAGCGCAAGTCATTACAGATTTTCGATACTTTCACCGCCGTGCGTTTCACCGCGCTGTGTACCATCACATACGCGCCGCAGTCGGAAGTGGCTTCAATCAGGTTTTCGGTCAGCTTGACATCCAAGCCGCTGATGGCTGCCAATTTTTTCACTGCCAAATCGGCATAGCCTTCCGGCGTGTTCACGCCCGTACCGATGGCGGTTGCGCCTAAGTTCACTTCCAACAACAATTGGCGCGTGCGCTCTAAATTGATGATTTCTTCGTCCAACAATACTTGGAACGATTTAAATTCCTGCCCCAGCGTCATCGGCACCGCATCTTGCAATTGTGTGCGCGCCAATTTCAATACGTCTTTAAATTCATCTGCTTTTTGTGCAAACGAATCTTTCAACACAGCCAGGTTTTTCAAGAAATCACCGATGCTGTGATACACCGCCAAGCGGAAAGCAGTCGGATAAACGTCGTTGGTCGATTGGCTGGCATTCACATCATCAATCGGGTTCACGACTTCATAGTTGCCCTTCTCTTGCCCCAATTGCTCCAAAGCCAAGTTAGCAATCACTTCGCAGATATTCATGTTCACCGAAGTACCCGCGCCACCCTGAAACACATCGGTCGGAAACTGATCCATACAGCGGCCGTTTACCAAAATCTCATCGCAAGCTTTATCAATTGCAGCCGCTACGTCTACTGACAACGTCCCCAATTCGCCATTGGCCTGCGCCGCCGCTTTTTTCACCTGCACCAAGCTGCGCACAAAATGAGGCATATCTGCGACTTTTTGCAAAGAAATCTGGAAGTTTTCCAAAGCGCGCAAGGTGTGGATGCCCCAGTACACATCGTTCGGAATCTCACGTTCGCCCAATAAATCATATTCAACACGATAAGCCATACTCTAAAACCCTCTTTGAGAAAATATTAATATCGCCGGCACACGGCTACACAGGGAATAAGATAATCTTGTTAGCCTGATTTGTCCATATATTTAAGGCATAATTATGCAGTGATTTTGGGATAGAAGGCCGTCTGAAACCCTTTACAGACGGCCTTTGTGCTCATTAAACCAATTTTTTGTTCGCCCAAGCCTCAACACTTGCCAAGGCTTGCGGCAGCTTATCGGCTTCGGTGCCGCCGGCTTGTGCCAAATCAGGGCGGCCGCCGCCTTTACCACCGATTTGTTCGGCCACGAATTTGACCAAATCGCCGGCTTTGACTTTGGCGGTTAACGGTTTGGATACACCGGCGCACAAGGAAACTTTGCCGTCGTTTACCGCAGCCAGCAGAATCACGGCTTTATCGGATTTGCCGCTCAGGTCGGTCACAATTTCGCGCAAAGCGGCGGCATCGGCTTCGATTTGGGCGACAACCAGTTTGGCTGCGCCTAAGTCTTTGGCGTTATCCAGCAGCTTGGCACCTGCGTGTACGGCCAATTCGGCTTTGGCTTTGGCCAAGTCTTTTTCCAAGGCTTTGGTTTGAGCAGCGTTGGCTTGGATTTTGGACAATACGTCGCGCTCGGTTTGGGCTTTCACTTCGCCGATGATGTCGCGCACCAAACGCTCTTGGTTTTGAGCCCATTTCAAAGCGTTCAGGCCGGTGATCGCTTCGACGCGGCGCACGCCTGCAGCGATGCCGCCTTCGCTGATGATTTTAAGCAGGCCGATGTCGCCGGTGCGGGCAACGTGGGTACCGCCGCACAACTCGGTAGAGAAATCGCCCATTTGCAACACGCGTACTTCGTCGCCGTATTTTTCGCCAAACAGCATCATCGCGCCGGTTTTTTGCGCGTCTTCCATGCTCATAATATTGGCATCAACCGCCACGTTGGCCAAAATAGCTTGGTTGACGCGGCGTTCGACTTCGGCGATTTCTTCCGCGCTGATGGCTTGCGGATGGGAAATGTCGAAACGGGTTGAATCGGCAGTCACCAACGAGCCTTTTTGCTCGACATGTTCGCCCAATACATCACGCAAGGCTTTGTGCATCAAATGGGTGGCACTGTGGTTGCGCATATTGGCATCGCGCACATCGTTATCCACTTTTGCTGTCACCGCATCGCCTACTTTCAGACGGCCTGACGTTACCACGCCGAATTGTCCGGATACCGCGGCTTTGATTTTTTGCGTATCGCGCACTTCAAAGCGGTTGTCTCCGGCAAAGATAAAGCCGACATCACCCACTTGGCCGCCTGATTCAGCGTAGAACGGAGTGAAATCAATCACGACCGCACCGCTCTCGCCTTCAGCAAGTTCGTTCACGGCTTCGCTGTCTTTGTACAAAGCCAATACGGTGGCTTGGGTGCGGCGTTCGGTGTAGCCTTGGAACTCGGTATCTTGACCTTCGTAAGCCAATTGGGTATTGGCTTTGAAGCTTTGTGCGGCGCGGGCGCGGGCGCGTTGGGCTTCCATTTCGCGCTCGAAGCCTTCTTCGTCCAATTCGATGCCCAATTCGCGCGCCATGTCGGCGGTTAAGTCGTATGGGAAGCCGTAGGTATCGTAGAGTTTGAAGATGTGCTCGCCGCCAATCACCATTTTGCTGTTGGCAATGTTGTCTTTAACGTAAGTTTCCAACGCTGCGGCAAACGGTTTGCCTTCTTCGGAAACATTACCTTGTCCGATCACTTCTTTCAGGCCGATGGTTCGGCTTTCGTTCAGACGGCCTTCAGTTTGGGTTTGAATAACGATTTGTTTGTCGCCACCTTTGTTGCGGGCAGCGGCGGTAAATTCGATGCCGTCTGAAGTACGCAAGGTCAATGGTTTGCCTTGGCCTTCAAGCGGCAACAGGCTTTCTAATTTCAAAAAGCGCATGCCGTTTAATACGTTATTAAACAAGCCCATGCCTTTTTCCAAGGTTTCGCCGAAACGCGCTTCTTCACCGCGCAAGGCTTCCATGATTTGGGTTTGCTTTTCTTTCAATTCAGGATAGGCAGCGCCCATCGTTTTCACCAAATCCGGCACCAGTTTGTGGAAAAACGGTTGTTTCTGACCCAATTTGTAACCGTGGCGTACCGCGCGGCGGATAATGCGGCGCAAGACATAACCGCGGCCTTCGTTGCCCGGCATCACGCCATCGGCAATCAGTAACGAGCAAGAGCGGATATGGTCGGCAATCACTTTCAGGCTTGGTTCGTCCATGCTGAACGGTGCGCCGGTTTCGCGGGAAACGGCTTTGATCAAGTCTTGGAACAAATCGATTTCGTAGTTGCTGTGTACACCCTGCATCACGGCAGCCATACGCTCCAAGCCCATGCCGGTGTCGACGCTTGGTTTTGGCAGCGGATTCATATTGCCTTGTTCGTCGCGGTTGAACTGCATGAAAACGTTGTTCCAGATTTCAATCCAGCGGTCGCCGTCTTCTTCAGGACTGCCCGGAATGCCGCCCCAGATTTCTTCGCCGTGGTCGTAGAAAATCTCCGAACAAGGGCCGCAAGGGCCGGTGTCACCCATTTGCCAGAAGTTGTCAGACGCGTAACGCGCGCCTTTGTTGTCGCCGATGCGCACAATGCGGTCGGCAGGCAGGCCGATTTCGTTGAGCCAGATGTTGTAGGCTTCATCGTCTTCCGCGTAGACAGTAGCCAATAATTTTTCTTTCGGCAGGTTCAGCCATTCTTTGCCGGTCAAAAAGCCCCAAGCAAAATGAATCGCTTCGCGTTTGAAATAATCGCCGAATGAGAAATTGCCCATCATTTCAAAGAAAGTGTGGTGACGCGCAGTGTAGCCGACATTTTCCAAGTCGTTGTGTTTGCCGCCGGCGCGTACGCATTTTTGCGCGGTGGCGGCGCGGTTGTATGGGCGCTTGTCGAAGCCCAAGAAGACATCTTTAAATTGGTTCATACCTGCGTTGGTAAACAGCAGGGTCGGGTCGTCATGCGGTACGAGTGAAGACGAACGCACGATTTGGTGTTGGTGTTGTTCGAAATATTGCAGGAATTTTTGGCGTAATTCAGAAGTTTTCATAATATTTTCTGTAACAGGTTTAAACGGTTTCAGACGGCCTGTTGAACTTTTCAAAGGCCGTCTGAATGTAATTTTCAGATTCCGCCTATCTTACCGCAAATCCTTGTTTCAAGCTATCTATCGGCCTGATTATCGGGCGCAAACGCACGCATTTGCAGCGGAGTGTTTCAAAAATAAATGTTAACATCGATAATTTTTCGCCGAATCAAGATTTTATCGCTTATAATCGCTGGCTTTTACACCCGAGAACGACATTAAGGAACACACGATGCGCAAACATTTGTCTTTAATCGGCTTGGCCGTGTTGACTCTCGCCGCCTGTAGCGGTAATCCCGAAACGAAACAAAGCGCCGGCCAACCTACTGGCAATAACGGCGGCGCATTGAAAATCTATAATTGGTCGGACTATGTCGATCCGAAAACCGTGGCTGAATTTGAACGCAAAAATAACATCAAAGTCAGCTATGATGTTTACGACAGCGACGAAACCTTGGAAAGCAAAGTGTTAACCGGCAAATCCGGCTATGATTTGGTCGGCCCGTCTAATGCGTTTATCGGCCGTCAAATTCAGGCCGGTGCGTATCAAAAAATCGACAAAGCGCTGATTCCTAATTATAAAAATCTCAATCCGCAATTAATGGCCTTAATGGAAAATGTTGACCCCGGCAATGAATACGCCGTGCCGTTTTTCTGGGGCACCAACACCTTTGCCATCAATACTGAGCGCGTGAAAAAAGCCTTGGGCGATATGCCCATGCCGCAAAACGAATGGGATTTGGTATTCAATCCGAAATACACTGCCAAGTTGAAGCAATGCGGTATCAGCTATCTCGACAGTGCGGCGGAAATGTATCCGATGGTATTGAATTATCTCGGTAAAAATCCGAACAGCAGCCAAACTGAAGACATTCAGGCGGCTACTGATTTACTCAAGCAAAACCGTCGCAACATCAAGCGCTTCACGTCATCCGGTTTCATCGATGATTTGGCGCGCGGCGACACCTGCGTGACCATCGGTTTCGGCGGTGATTTGAACATTGCCAAGCGCCGCGCCGAAGAAGCCGGCGGCAAAGAAAAAATCCGTGTGATGATGCCGAAAGAAGGTGTAGGGATTTGGGTGGATTCGTTTGCTATTCCGAAAGATGCCCAAAATGTGGCCAATGCGCATCAATACATCAATCATTTCTTAGAGCCGGAAACCGCAGCGCAAAATGGTAATTTTGTCACTTACGCGCCATCAAGCATGCCGGCAAGAGCGTTGATGAACGCAGAATATCGTGACGACAATACGATTTTCCCGAGCGATGAAGATTTGAAGAATAGTTTCATTATGGTGCCGATTGAGCCGAATGCGTTGAAGTTTATGGTGCAGCAATGGCAGGGTTTGAAGGCAGGGAAATAAGGCTTAGATAGTCAAGAAACAGGCCGTCTGAAACCTTTGCAAAACTCCTTCAAAAGTTAGCATACCCCAAACCGCCGTCATTCCCGCGTAGGCGGGAATCCATTTTTGAGCATGGGAAACTGTTGAATAAATAGGTTTCTTAGATGTTGCGGTGGATTCCCGCCTGCGCGGGAATGACGGCATTTTTGGTTTTTATTGGTAGGTCATGAAGTTTTACAAAAGTCTCAGGCCGTCTGAAAGCAATCACCCAATGTGATTTCTGCTTTCAGACGGCCTGTTTTATTCAGAAGTTATTTCTTCTGAAACGCGCGCTTGACGATAATCATCCAGTCTTTTTTGTCCAACACCGGCCGTTCGTTAAACACATCGTATTTAATGCCGTCGAGTTTTTGTAAAATCAACTGGCCGCCGATAATGATCATGCGCAACTCAAAACCGATGCGGCCTTTGAGCGTTTTACCCAAAGGCGAGCCGCCTTTGAGCATGCTGAACGCACGTTCGCATTCGTGTGCCATCAACCGTTGGAAGGCGAAATCGGCTTTACCTTCGGCTATTTGCTGCTCGGTAACGTTGAAGCGTGCCAAATCGTCTTGCGGAATATACACGCGCCCTTTTTCCCAATCGACGGCGACATCCTGCCAAAAGTTAATCAGTTGTAAAGCGGTGCAGATGCCGTCGCTGCGGGCGATGCTGACAGGGTCGTGTTCGCCGTAGAGATGCAGCAGAATGCGCCCTACAGGATTGGCGGAGCGGCGGCAGTAATCAACCAATTCGCCGAAAGTTTGATAGCGTTTTTTCACTACATCTTGTTTAAAGGCAGAAAGCAAATCGTAAAACGGCTCAAGCGGCATGCTGAAAGGTGCAATTGCTTCATTGTTGAGCCGCTGCATGAGCTTAGTTTGCGGCGTTTCGCCCTTTCGGATGCGGTCTAACTCGTGTTCCAATCCGGTCAAATCCTGCAAACGGCTTTCATTGCTTGCTTCGCCTTCATCGGCAATATCATCGGCGGTTCGGGCAAAGGCATACACCGCATGAATGGGCTGGCGCAGGCGGCGCGGCAAAACGATGGAGCCGACAGGGAAGTTTTCGTAGTGGTTGACAGGCATAATGTGTTCTTTGGATAGCATTTTTTCAGACGGCCTGTTTAAATAACAGGTCGAGACCTTGACAAAACTCCGGATTTGAGTACGGTTCGAAGTGAGAGCAGCTTCGGGCAGCACATAACAAAAAAATGTGCCAAAGTTGAAGATTTTGCTATGGTCACAGGCCATCTGAACGGTGATTCAAGCTTAATCAAAACCCGTTTTCCATCATGATTTGGCCGGGTTCGCGGTTGCGGTGCATGGTGTAGCCCAAGTCCATCAAGGCCTGGAAGGTGTCTTTCACCATCGCCGGATTGCCGCAGACCATAAAGCGCGTGTCGGCTTTATTAAACGTGAAACCGATGTGTTTTTCCAAAATGCCTTCCCGCAGCAAAGCCGGAATGCGTTGGTTGGATAAGGCGTTTTCGGTGGTTTCGCGTGTGGTTACGGGCACGAATACCAATTTGTGGAAATGCTCTTCAATCAGCGGATGGTTTTTCAAATCGGCTAAGCGTTGGTTGAAAATCAATTCATCGGCATACGATACGGAATGCACCAATACCAAGCGCTCGAATCGCTGCCGGATTTCCGGCTGCTCGATGATGGATAAAAACGGTGCAATGCCCGAGCCGGTGGAGAGCATGACCAAATCTTTGCCGTCTGGGAAACGTTCGGGCAACAGGAAACCGGTGGCGGTTTTGTCCAGCAGGATTTCATCGCCTGCCTGCATTTTTGCCAATTTAGCCGACATCGGACCGTCTTCGATCAATACGGCAAAATATTCCAAGGTGTCGGCATATTCGGCCGATACCACAGAATAGGCGCGCCAGATATAACCTTCTCCGTCGCGGAAACCCAAGCGTGAGAATTGGCCGGCGGAAAAGCGGTAGGCTTCGGGGCGAGTGATGGCGAATGTCATCAGTTTGGGCGTGCGGTGTTTCACCCATAACACTTTTTCTTCGGTGAACTTGGCTTCAGGTGCGGCGGCCATAAGGTTTCCTTTGGTCAAAAATATTTCAGACGGCCTTGATTATACGCTAAGGCCGTCTGAAAAATAACGGTAAAGTTTTTATGGAAATAGATTATGCCGTATGAAAGATGAAGACGCTTGCAAAATCCCATCTTGGGCACATTTCTTCGTTATGTGCTGCTCGTTTGCAAAGGTTATAGCTTTTCAGACGGCATGAATATTTACAAAGTCGTGTCCAAGGCTTTGGAAATATCCTGCCAAATGTCGTCAACGTCTTCAATACCGATGGAAAAGCGCAGTAAACCGACTTTAATGCCCATTGCCATTTTTACATCGTGCGGCACACCGCTGTGTGATTGTGAATAGCAATGGTTGACCAAGCTTTCTACACCGCCCAAGCTGGATGCCATTTTGACCAAATCCATGTTTTGGATCACGCTGTTGGCTGCTTGCTTGGCGTCGTTTTTCAAATAAACCGTTACCACGCCGCCGCTGCCTTTAGGCATTTGCGCATTGGCCAATTCATAATGCTCATGTGACGGCAGCCCTGGATAAAACACTTTTTCCACCGCCGGATGATTTTCCATACGCTTGGCGATTTCCAAAGCGTTTTCGCAATGGGCTTTCATGCGTAAGGCCAAGGTTTTGATGCCGCGCAACACCAGCCAGCAGTCAAACGGGCCTGCCACTGCGCCGCTGTTGACCATCATGGCATGCAAAGGCTTGGCCAATTCTTTGGTTTTCACCACCACCACACCCATCAGCACATCGGAATGGCCGCATAAATATTTGGTGGCGGAATGAAACACAATATCGCAGCCCATATCCAAAGGACGTTGCAGGTATGGTGTGGCAAAGGTATTGTCGATGCCGACCAGCGCCCCGGCTGCTTTGGCTTTGGCGGCTAAGGCCGGAATATCCACCAGACGCAATAGAGGATTCGACGGTGTTTCGAGCCACACCATTCTGACGTTGGCGTGTTTGGCCAGCAGCGCATCGAGATTATCAGGATGGCTCAAATCGGCAAACACCACATTTACGCCCCAAGGCGCATATACCTCATTCAACAAATCATACGCACCGCCGTAAATATCGGCTACGGCGATGATGGTATCGCCCGGCTTCAAAAAAGTGCGCCACACGGCATCAATACCGGCCATGCCGCTGGAAAACGCAAAACCGGCGGCGGCGTGTTCCAAATCGGCGACCGTGTCTTCCAAAATCTTGCGCGTTGGATTGCTCAGGCGTGAGTAGCGGTAAGGGTTTGCTCGCCGATTTCGTGGGTGGCAAACATACTGTTTTGGTAAATCGGCGGCATCAGCGCGCGCTGGTGTTCGTCGCAATCGTAGCTGGAATGAATTGCTTTGGTGGCGAATTTCATGACACAAACCTTGTTTCGATATGAATGGCATTCATTCTATCACTATCTGAAAAATAGAAACAATTAATACCGCCCTGCCCGCTAAGTGATATAATCTCGCATTTATAAAACCGGTCATCAAGCCGGCCTTTTTTAGACGGCCTTGAATTACCGTTTGCCGCCCACACTTATCAGGCCTAGGCTTATTTCTAAGGAAAAAACACGCATGAACGCCATTGCAGACGTGCAATCCACCCGCGATTTACGCAACCTGCCGATTAACCAAGTCGGTATTAAAGACTTACGTTTCCCGATTACCTTGCGTACCGCCGAGGGCGAACAGGCCACCGTTGCCCGCCTGACGATGACGGTTTATCTGCCTGCCGACCAAAAAGGCACGCACATGTCGCGCTTTGTCGCTTTGATGGAGCAGCAAACCGAAGCCTTGGGCTTTGAGCGTTTGCAGCAGCTCACGCGCGAAATGGTTGGATTACTGGATTCGCATTCGGGCAAAATCAGCATGGGCTTTCCTTTTTTCCGCAAGAAAACTGCGCCGGTATCGGGCATTCAGTCGCTGCTTGATTATGATGTTACCCTCACCGGCGAAATCAAAAACGGTGTTTACAGCCACAGCCTGAAAGTCATAGTGCCGGTGACTTCGCTTTGTCCGTGTTCCAAAGAGATTTCGCAATACGGCGCACACAACCAACGCTCGCATGTTACCGTATCGCTGGTAGCCAATGCCGATGTGGCGATTGAAGAAGTCATCGACTGCGTGGAATCGCAGGCCAGCTGCCAACTCTACGGGCTGCTCAAACGCCCTGACGAAAAATTCGTGACCGAGCAAGCGTATGAAAATCCGAAATTCGTGGAAGACATGGTGCGCGATGTGGCTACTTCCCTAATTGCCGATGCACGCGTGGAAAGCTTTGTAGTGGAAAGTGAAAACTTCGAATCGATTCACAACCATTCGGCTTATGCGGTGATTGCTTATCCTTAAATGTAATGCTCCTTTTATCAAAGGCAGAGGCTTTTACAAAACCCCGGATTTGAGTACGGTTCGAAGTTATAGTCGAACAAAAAGCGCAGACATATCATGAAGACAGGCAAGCTTTCGCGCAGTGCATAACGAAGAAATGCGCCAAAGATGAAGATTTTGCAAACGTTTCAGGCCGTCTGAAATCAATATGTTCAGACGGCCGTATTTGTATGGATATTCAATCAGACAGGCCGTCTGAAACTGCTTTAATGCAAGTAAACCTGTTTCCTGTTTTTCAGACGGCCTCAAATCACTTATAATGCTGAAAACAATATATTAAATTCTTGTTTAACCAGCGCGAATCTACTCCACACCGACAGGTTGTCGATATGAACAAACTCTTTTATTTTGTCTTGGCCTTCCACGCCTTGTTCAACACGGCCTTTGCCGGGCCGGTTGATGCGTCGAAGCTGTTGCCGCCCGAACAAGCATTCCGCCCGCAAGTGAACGTGACCGGGCAAGGGATTAATGTGCAATTTCAGATTGCCGAAGGTTATTACCTTTACCAATCCAAAATCATCGCTGACACCGTTCCTGTCGGTGTGTTGGGCGATACGCCGCAACTTAGCCCCGGCGAAGAAAAAGAAGACGAATTTTTCGGCAGGCAAATCGTGTATCGCTACGCGGCACAAGTGAATTGGCCTTACAAACAAGCGTTCGGCCAATATAGATTAACCTTGAGCTATCAGGGTTGTGCTGAAGTCGGCGTGTGCTATCCGCCGGTGGATACGGCTTTTGACATCAACGGCAACGGCCTGTATGAACCGCAAGGCGGCGGTGCGCCGGTGTCGGCAAAAGAACGATTCACCCGACCTGCCACGTCTTCAGACGGCCTGAAATCTGCGCCTGCCAAGAGCGACAGCCGCTTCAAACTGTCTTGGGATACCTTGAACGCCAATCTGTTGGCGTTTTTTCTCGCAGGTTTGGGCTTGAGCTTTACCGCCTGTATGTATCCGTTGCTGCCGATTGTGTCGAGCATTGTCGTCGGCGATAAAAATGCCGGCAAAGGCCGCGCGTTTGCCTTATCGATGGTGTATGTGCAGGGTTTGGCGCTCACTTACACGCTGGTCGGCGTGTTTGCCGGCCTGACCGGTGCGCTGTTGACCGTCTGGCTGCAACAGCCTTGGGTAGTGCTGACCGCCTCTGCCATTATGGTGATTCTGGCTTTGTCGATGTTCGGTTTCTTCAATATCCAATTGCCAAGCTCGGTGCAATCCTATTTCCAAAATCAAAGCAACAAACTCTCCGGCGGCCGCATGGCTTCGGTATTTGTAATGGGCATGCTTTCTGCACTGATTGTCGGCCCCTGTGTGGCGCCGCCGCTGGCCTTTGCTTTGGGTTATATCGGCCAGACCGGCGATGCGGTATTGGGCGGTTTGGCCTTATATGCGTTGGCTTTGGGTACAGGTGTGCCGCTGATTATCATCGGCACTTTCGGCGGCCACATCATGCCGCGTGCCGGTGATTGGATGAACGGCATCAAATCCGCGTTCGGTTTTATCCTGCTGGCAGTGGCGGTGTATTTGGCTACGCCTTACCTGCCTTACGCATTGGTGGCGTCGCTTTATACTTTATTGCTGTTGGTACCGGCGGTGTGGTTGCTGGTGCGCGCCGGCAAGCAAACAGGCCGTCTGAAAAGTGTGGCGATGGTATTGGGATTTTTACTGCTGATTAGCGGCTCATGGTTCGGCTGGCAAAGCTATCAGCGCCAAACCACCGCCCTGCACCATTTCTTAACCTTAACGCCGCCGTCTGAAGCCGGCCAAGGCAGCGATCACGGCATCATGTTCACTGATGTGGCCGAGCTCAAAGCCGCGATGGATGCCGCTTTGAAAGCCGACCCGTCTAAACCGGTGTTGCTTGATTTTTATGCCGACTGGTGTGTTTCCTGTAAAGGAATGGCGGCCTACACGCTCAACCAGCCGCAAGTGCATGAAGCGGTGGATATGCAGCGCTTCTTCCAAATCGATGTCACCGCCAATACCGCCGAGCACCAAGCTTTGCTGAAAGAATACGGCTTATTCGGCCCGCCGGGTGTGTTCGTCATTCGTGCCGACGGTACGCGCAGCGAAGCCTTATTGGGCTTTGTGAAACCGGATGCGTTTATCGAATGGTATCGGCAAAACGAAAAATAATGTGATTCATATACAAAGGCCGTCTGAAAAGCATTTTTCAGACGGCCTTTTTTTGTTTGGTCAATAATTGGTAATCAACACTTCCTGCGTTTCTCCACTTTTATGCTTCGCCTGATAATTGGCGTTTTGGTAATGGAAATTCAGATAGTTGATGTGAAACGAATGCGCGATACCAATCCAATAATTGCTGATGCGTTTCGCCTTTGTGTTTCATCACATTCGATAAGGCAAAACGAATCTGATGCTCGTTGCAGGTTTGGAGAAATTGCAACAAATCCCGCTCGTCTTGCGCCGTCCAGCCACCCTTTTCATTATAGGCCGCCATACCCAGCAAATAAGGCGGATCGAGATAAAGAAAGGCGTTTTGCCGTTGTAAATGCTCAATGTCTAAATCACGGAAATTCTGGCAGGCAAAACGGATATGGCGCGTGCGCAGCCTTTGCATAAACAGGCGCAGCTTGTTGCGCAGGCTGACATTAAAATCGCGCTTGCCTACCGGCAGATTGAATTCGCCTTTTTGATTGAAACGGATCTGGTTGTTGAAGCCGTAAAAAATCAGCAGCAGAAACAATAAATTGTCTTTCGATTGGTTATAATCCTGCCGCAATCGGGCAAACGGCTGTTTATTGAATTTGCCCAAACCATTGTTGCTGTTGCATTCGTAAAAATCATAATCGTGGCGGAAGGTATCGCTCAAACCGTAACAGGCAATTTTCTGTTCCAATTGCGCAACCAAACCGGCATAGCTTTGGCTTTGAATAAATTTCAACAAATCAATCAGTTGCTCGTTTTTATCAAGGCAAATGATTTCAGCCGCTGCTTTTTGCGTGCAGTAACCGCTTTTCAGATGGCTTCTGTCCATTTTACGTGCCACGCCGTGCACTTCGGGCTTGGCATTGACGGCAACATTCTCCAAAAAATGATACGCATCGCCGTATTGGCGCGAATTATACGGCGGATCAATATATACGATGTCGCTGCGAATGCTTTTCACCAGCTCGTTGGCATCCTGCTGAAAAATTTGATTGCCCTGATTGTGCGCTTCCTGCGTCTGCGGCAAACGCAACACCAGCGGCTTGGCCAAATCGCCACTGCGGCGGAAAGCATCGTAATGGCCGACGGTATTGGCGATGCGGTCGATGGCATACAATAATGATGTAATCAACACCGCCCGTTCACGCGCATTGATTTTGCCTTGGGCGAACAAGGCATCGATGTCGTCACGAATGATACCGACCTTCAGCATATTCTGGCGGCTCAAAAAGATACCGGCAAAATGGCGCAAATAGTAGTTTTCAGACGGCATATCGGTTAATTGATTGTAGCCGTCAATCCATTCTTTGATGTGCGGCCAATTGACCGGTTCAGCAGCAAAGAACGTTTGATAAGCCAAAAAATTACCGGATAAGGTATCGTTGATTTGAATACGGAAACGGTCGTTGAAATGATGCGCCACCACACCCGTGCCGCCGAATAAATCGGTAAAGGTATGGCAATCGCGGCAATGCGTGCGAATCACGTTCTCAATAAAAGCCAGCAGCTTGAATTTGCTGCCCGAATAGCGGTTGTGAATTCTGAAACATATATTTCCAAATAAGGCATCTTGTGCAGCGCATTATAATGCCAAACCGAAAAAAATCATGCTATGACCTTGATGATTTTTCTCTTGTATGGCCTTTCTGCCGCCAACATTATTTTGTTTCTCTGATAAAATAAGCATTCCTAACATTCAGGCCGTCTGAAGCCTTTCAGACGGCATCAACCTGTTTTCATCTGCCATCATGACTTATCCGATTCCCAAACCCCAAGAAAAAACCCACTGGCTCAATCTTTCGCAAGGCTCGTTGCCGCTGGCTTTGGCGCGCCATTTGCCCCACAAGCAGCTTAAAGTGGTGTTGACCCAAGATGCCGAGCAAGCGCTGCGCCTTCAGACGGCCTGGCAGTTTTTCCGGCCGCACGATACGGCGGTTTTCCTGCCCGATTGGGAAACACTGCCGTATGAGCGTTTTTCGCCGCATCACGATTTGGTGTCGGAACGCTTGGCCGCTTTGTGGCAGATTAAAAGCGGCGCGGCAGATGTGTTGTTCGTCCCGGTGGCGACGGCTATGCAGAAATTGTCGCCGGTGTCATTCTTCGCCGGGCGTACCTTTTGGCTGAAAACCGGCCAGTCTTTGGATTTGGACGCGCTCAAAGGCGATTTAATCGAAGCCGGTTACAGCCATGTATCGAATGTGGTCGCTACGGGCGAATTTGCCGTGCGCGGCGGCATTGTCGATTTGTTCCCGATGGGCAGTGACATGCCCTACCGCTTGGATTTGTTTGACGACGAAATCGACAGCATCAAAATCTTCGACCCTGATACCCAGCGTACCGTCGCGCCGGTAAGTGAAATCCGCCTGCTGCCCGCGCACGAGTTCCCCACCGACGACGACGCGCAAAAAATTTTCCGCAGCCGTTTCCGCGATGAAATCGATGCCGACTATCGCGCAGCAGCGGTGTATCAAGCAGTGAGCAACGGCCATTTCGGCGCGGGCGTGGAATATTATCTGCCGCTGTTTTTTGAAAACGAACTGGATACGCTGTTTGATTATGTCGGCGATAAAGCATTGTTTGTCTGTTTGGGTGATGTATATGCCGAAGCGGTGCGTTTTCAAAGCGATGTCAAATCACGCTATCAAATGGCACAAGGCAATGAAACCTACCCGCCTTTGCTTCCACAGCATTTGTATCTCGCTTCCGACCAATTTGCAGGCCGTCTGAAAGCTTATGCGCAAGTATGGCCGGACGTGTACAGCCACGACCAAAACCTGCCCGATGTCGCGGTCAACCGCCAAGCCGAACAGCCTTTGCAAGCCTTAATCGACTTTCAGAAGGCCTTTGACGGCCGCATTTTATTGTGCGCCGAAAGTCTCGGCCGCCGCGAAACCATGACCGGCTTTATGCAGCAAAACGGCATCAAAGCCAAAGCCGTGGGCGATTGGCAGGGCTTTTTATCGGCACACGAGCCGCTGATGATTACCGTGGCGCCGCTGGCTTACGGTTTCCAGTTGCCCGAGCAAAACATCGCGGTCATTACCGAATCGGATTTGTATCAATACGTTGCTAAATCCCGAAAAACCAACCGCCGCAAAAAGCATGCCGAAGTTTCAGACGGCCTGTTGCGTGATTTGGCCGAAATCAACATCGGCGACCCGGTGGTACACGAAGAACACGGCATCGGCCGCTATATGGGCTTGGTGGGCATGGATTTGGGCGAAGGCGTCAGCGAAATGATGCTGCTCGAATATGCGGGCGAAGCACAGCTTTATGTGCCGGTGTCGCAGCTGCACCTCATCAGCCGCTACTCCGGTCAGGCACATGAGAGCGTGCAACTGCACAAACTCGGCAGCGGCGCATGGGGCAAAGCCAAGCGTAAGGCAGCCGAGAAAGCACGCGACACCGCTGCCGAGTTGCTCAACCTTTATGCTCAACGTGCGGCGCAGGAAGGCTTCAAATTCGCCTTCAACGAACAGGATTACCAAGCCTTTGCCGACGGCTTCGGCTACGAAGAAACCGAAGATCAGGCCGCCGCCATCGGCGCGGTGCTTAAAGACCTCACCCAAGGCAAGCCGATGGACAGATTGGTTTGCGGCGACGTCGGTTTCGGCAAAACCGAAGTCGCCCTGCGCGCCGCGTTTGTGGCGGTGATGGGCGGCAAACAGGTGGCCGTGCTCGCCCCACCACCCTGCTGGTGGAGCAACACGCGCAGAATTTTGCCGACCGCTTCGCCGACTTCCCCGTGAAAGTGGCCAGCCTGTCGCGCTTTAACAGCGGCAAAACCACCACCGCTACCCTCAAAGGCATGGCCGAGGGCACGGTGGATATTGTGATCGGCACCCACAAACTGGTGCAGGACAACAATCAATTCAAAAACTTGGGCTTGGTGATTATCGACGAAGAACACCGCTTCGGCGTGCGCCAGAAAGAGCAGCTCAAACGCCTGCGCGCCAACGTCGATATTCTCACCCTCACCGCCACGCCGATTCCGCGCACCTTGAGCATGGCATTGGAAGGGCTGCGCGATTTCTCGCTGATTACCACCGCCCCCAGCCGCCGTTTGGCGGTGAAAACCTTCGTCAAACCCTTCAGCGAAGGCAGCGTGCGCGAAGCCGTGCTGCGCGAACTCAAGCGCGGCGGACAAGTGTTTTTCCTGCACAATGAAGTAGATACGATTGAAAATATGCACGAACGGCTGGAAACGCTGCTGCCCGAAGCGCGCATCGGCGTTGCCCACGGCCAGTTACGCGAACGCGAGCTGGAGCAGGTGATGCGCGACTTTCTGCAACAGCGTTTTAACGTGTTGCTGTGTTCCACCATCATCGAAACCGGCATCGACATCCCCAACGCCAACACCATCATCATCAACCGCGCCGACAAATTCGGCCTCGCGCAGCTGCACCAATTGCGCGGGCGCGTCGGCCGCAGCCACCACCAAGCCTACGCCTACCTGCTCACCCCGAATACATCACCAAAGATGCCGAAAAACGGCTCGACGCGATTGCGGCGGCAGACGAACTCGGCGCCGGCTTCACGCTGGCGATGCAGGATTTGGAAATCCGCGGCGCCGGCGAAATTCTCGGCGAAGGCCAAAGCGGCGAAATGATGCAGGTCGGCTTCACGCTCTACACCGAAATGCTCAAACAGGCCGTGCGCGACCTCAAAAAAGGCCGCCAGCCCGATTTGGACGCACCCTTGGGCGTGACCACCGAAATCAAACTGCACAGCCCCGCGCTGCTGCCCGAAAGCTACTGCCCCGACATTCACGAACGCTTGGTACTCTACAAACGCTTGGCCACCGCCGAAACGCGCGAGCAAATCAACGCCATTCACGAAGAGCTGGTCGACCGCTTCGGCCTGCCCGAGCAGCCGGTAAAAACCCTGATCGAAAGCCACCATTTGCGTTTGCAAGCCAAAGAAATGGGCATTGCCGGCATTGATGCCGCTAACGAAGCGGTTACCGTCACTTTCGGTAACAACAACCGCATCGACCCGACCGAAATCATCATGCTGATTCAAACCAACAAAAAATACCGCTTGGCCGGTGCCGACAAATTGCGGTATAGCGCGGAAATGGAAAATATCGATGTGCGGATTAATATGGTGAAGGAAATGTTAAAGACTTTGAAAGAAAAGGTATTGGTTGCGGAATAAGGTCAAAACCTGAGACCTTTGCAAAACCTCATAAACCACCAATAAAAACCCAAACAGCCGTCTGAATTTTCAGACGGCTTTTTTGGTTCTCGACCTTATCGGCCCTTCACATCAATAATCCACACTTCCGCTTGCGATCCCAAACGCATGGGTATACCCCAAAATCCATAGCCTGATGTGACGAAATAATGGCCTTTGCCGATTGCTTCGTAGCCGTAGGCTATACGGTTAATGGTTTTTACGATTAAATTGGCCGGCGCCACTTGGCCGTTGTGCACGTGGCCGGAAACTTGGATGTCCACCGGCAATTCGGCATGTAAATCAATTTCAGACGGCCTGTGATCCAGCAGCAAAACCGGCAGATCGGTATTTTGGCCTTGCAAAAGTTGTTCGGTGGATGGGCGTGATTTGTCCATGTCGTCATTACGGCCGACCAGCAATAAGCCATGCGCTTCGATGGCTTCGTTCACCAGCACACGGATACCGGCTTTTTCCAATTCCGCACGGATTTCATTCTGATGGCCGAACAAATCATGATTGCCGAGCGTGGCATATACGCCTAAAGGTGCAGTCAGCTTGGCCAAATGTGGCTGCATGTTTTTGGCACTATACACTTCGGTATCATCATCCATCAAATCACCCGGCAGCAAAATCAAATCGACTTTTTGCTGCTGCATGATGGCGGCGAGTTTGTCCAATTGCTTGCTGCCCATCAGCAGGCCCAAATGGGTGTCGCTGGCCAAACCGATGCGCAATGGCCGGTCTAATTTCTTATTGATGGCAATGCTTTGATGGCGCACCACCGGTGTATAGGCGTTGTACACCGATAAAACAGTCAAGAACAAGAGAAACAGCGGCGCAAACACGCGCAAGCTACGCGACAAAGGCGGTTGCGCCATAAACTTACGCAATAATAAATACAGAATAAATGTTGCCAACGCCGAATACATCACAAACAGCAGCAACACCATCCAAAACGCCGTCACACGGAAAATAGCGTGATCGACTTGCAGCAACAGGCCGACAATCAAACTATTGGTAATAAAATAGGCCAATCCCATCAGCCAGCGGCGGCCGCGTTTGGCGATAAACGGTGCCAGCAGCCATTGCAGCGAACGCCCCAAACCAAAGGTAAAGAGCTGCATCAACACCAATACGATAATAAAAAATCCGATGCGCATGAATCAACCTGCCTGAAAATAAGGCGCACATTCTAGCATAAAGCCATATCAACAAAGGCCGTCTGAACGCAAGCAACTGTAAACCGCCTATACAAATTGCGTTATAATATTGCCCGTTAAAAACCGATATCCGGAAGCAAACCATGAATCCGCAAACCGCCATTATTTCCGACCATGCCAAATCGGGCGTGTTTATCGAAGCCGACATCCGCATCGGCCAAATCGATGCCGTCAAAACCGCTTGCCGCGACAGCGTTGCCCATCTTCAGGTTTTGCAGGCCAAGTTTCCGCAAGCCGATTTGGGCTTGACCATCGCATTTGGCAGCGAAGCTTGGCGTATTTTCGGCCATGCCGATGAAGGCCGCGAAATCAAACCGTTTACGCCTCTGGGCAACGGCTTGGCGCCGGCCGCGCAGCAAGACGTGTTGATTCACATTCAATCGCTGCAACAAGATGCGGCTTTGGCTTTGGCGCAAGACGTATTGGAAACCTTCGGCGACAGCCTGACCATCGTCACCGAAGAACACGGCTACCGCCTTTACCAAGAGCGCGGCTTAGACGGCTTTGTCGACGGCACGGAAAACCCGCAAGACCAAGCCATTTACGAAGCAGGCATTATTCCTAAAGATCAGCCTGATGCGGGCGGAAGCTATGTGTTGCTGCAAAAATACCGCCACGATTTGAAACGCTGGAGCAAGGTTGATGTGCCGTACCAAGAAAGCTGCATCGGCCGCAGCAAGGAAACCGACGAAGAGCTGGACAAAAGCGTGCGCTTGGCCGATTCGCACTTAGGCCGCGTAGACTTGAAAGAAAACGGCGTGGGCCTGAAAATCGTGCGCCGCAGCCTGCCCTACGGCAAAATCACCGGCGAACACGGCTTGATGTTCCTTGCCTATTGCCATACGCTGCACAACATTGAAGCGCAATTATTGAGCATGTTCGGTGAAACCGACGGCAAAGTCGATTTGCTGCTGAAGCATATTTTGACTGCTGTTTCCGGTGCCTATTATTTTGCGCCGCCGGTTGAGCGTTTGCAAAACCTTTAGTCGGCAATTTGATCTTTGAAAGGCCGTCTGAAAGTCCATGAGTTTTCAGACGGCCTCTGTTATGATAAGCACATTCCTTTTTCATTCAAGCCTTTTGCGATATGTCCCATTCCGTTCACGCTTTTAAACCGCTGTCGGTTCCCATCCAAGGCACCAACCTGATAGAAGCTTCTGCCGGCACCGGCAAAACTTACGGCATCGCCGCCCTGTTTACCCGCCTGATTGTGTTGGAAAAAATGCCGGTAGACAAAGTGTTGGTGGTGACATTCACCAAAGCCGCCACTGCCGAACTCAAAACCCGTTTGCGCGCGCGTTTGGACGAAGTGTTGCAAGCTTTAGAAAGCGTGGCAAACGCGGCTGAAGATTCAGACGGCCTCAGTCAATATTGCGAACGCGAACACTCCGGTGATGTATTCCTCTACGGCTTGCTGCAAAAAGCGTTAGAACAAGAAAGCCAAGCGCGCTTGATCGTGCGCCTGAAAGCCGCTATCGGCGGTTTCGACAACGCTTCGATTTATACCATCCACGGTTTCTGCCAGCGCGTGTTGCGCGATTTTGCCTTTTTGTGCCAAACGCAATTTGATGTCGAACTCACCGACGACAGCCGCGAGCGGTTGCTGGTGCCCGCACAGGATTTTTGGCGTGGACGCGTGAGCAATAATCCGCAGTTGGCCAAGCTGGTTTTCAAGCATCAATATACGCCGCAAAATATGTTGGCCGAGATTCAAAGCTTTACCGGCCGCCCGTATTTGCGTTTCAGAAGGCCTGAAAACCTATTGGCCGAATCGCAGCAAAAAGTTGCCGACACGTGGGCCAAAGTCAAAGCCAATCTGCCCGAACTGGAAGGAATCTTTTGGCGTATTCACCCCGATCTGAACGGCAACAGCTACCGTAGCAACACTTTCCAAGCATTGTTCAATCAGCTCAAACACGCGGCCGAACAAGATTATCTGCCGAAAAATTACGATAAATTAGCGATGCTTGGCGCAGATTTGTTGGCCGGCAAAGCCAAAAAAGGCCAAAGCCTTGATGCCGCCGCTTTGGCTGATTTGCAGATGCTGGCCAATCTCGGGCGCGATTTGACCCAAGCCGAGGAAGAAGAAAAAAATGCCCTCACCCTGCTCAAGTTCGACTTGCTCGACCACATTAACCTGGCTTTGGCCGAACAGAAAAAATCCCGCCGCGAACGCACGTTTGACGATTTATTGCTGGATGTGTCCAACGCATTACAACCCGGCAATCCGCACGCCCAAGCTTTGGCCGAAGCAGTCGCGGCCACTTGGCAGGTCGCCCTGATTGACGAATTCCAAGACACCGATCCGCTGCAATATCAGATTTTCAGCCAAATTTTTATACGTCAAAACAATCCCTTATTTTTAGTTGGTGATCCGAAGCAAGCGATTTACAGTTTTCGCGGCGCCGATATTTATGCCTATCTGCAAGCCGCAGAAGATGCACAACAGCATTACACGTTAGCGACCAATTTCCGCAGCCATGCCAAGCTGATTAATGGCATAGGCTCGCTGTTTCAATGCAAAAACCGTCCGTTTGTATTGGAAAATATTGATTACAACCCCGTCGGCGCGGCGCGTGAAGAAAGCCGTTTGTCGCCCGGCCGTCCCGCTATTCAGGTGCGTTGGTTACATGGCAGTGAAACCGAGCCGATGAATAAAGATGCCTTGCGCAAACGTGCCGCTGAATATTGTGCCGATGAAATCGCTTTTGCTTTAAATGAAGCGGCAGAAGGCCGTCTGAATTTCAAAGGGCAGCCGCTGGAATCAGGCGACATTGCGGTATTGGTGCGCACCCACAACGAAGGCAGCATGATTGCGCAAGCCTTGAAATCGCGCCGCATTCAAAGCGTATTGCTGCACCGCGAATCTGTATTCGCCTCGCCTGAAGCACAAGGTTTGTCTGCTTTATTGGATTTTTATCTCAATCCGCGCCGAACCGAATCACTGCGTTTTGCCTTAAGCAGCGTATTGTTCGGCTATGATGCCGATGCACTTTACGCACTCAATCAAAACGAAGCCGAACTGTTGGCGTGGATCGATTCCGCCGAGCGCGCCGCCCAAGAGTGGCAGCAAAAAGGCATTTACACTGCCATGCAGCATTTTTCTGCCGAGCACGGTATCGAAACCCGTCTGCTTTCAGACGGCAACAACCGAAGTCTGACCAATTATCATCAATTGCTGGAACGATTATCCGCAGAAAACGAGCAAAGCCGCAGCCCGGCATCGCTGCATCAATGGCTGTTGGCACAAATCAATCTGGCAGAAAACGGCAATAAAAGCGAAAGTCATGTTTTGCGTTTGGAAAGCGATGAAGCCTTAGTCAAAATCGTCACCATGCACGCGGCCAAAGGTTTGCAGTATCCGCTGGTGTATTGTCCTTTTGTATGGGACGCGCAAGACAATAAAGCGCATGATTGGCAGATTCTACACCGCGACGGAGGGGAAAGTGAATTACTGGCCGAACACCAACTGGATGATGGCGATCATATCCAATTGTCTGACGAAGAAATGGCCGAGCGCCTGCGCCTGCTCTATGTCGCCCTCACCCGCGCCGAAGAACAATTGAATATTTACGCCGCCTATTGCCAAGATACCGACGACAACACCTTCGCCTATCTGCTCGAAGGCCGTGCCGATAGCACGCGTGAAGCCGTTAAAGCCGCTTATGAAAGTGAGCGCAAAGCCGGAAAAGGAGCGGCAGAAATGGCCATGCTGAAAAACAATTGGATAAAATTCATCAGCGGGCAGGCCGAAAATGAAAATACCGATTTTGTATTCACGGAAGATGCACCTCTCTCCGCCGCTTATCATTCCGCCAGACAAACCGATGTACAGTATCAAGCCGCCAGTATTCCGCCACGTGGATTTGAATACATCCGCCATACCAGCTTTACCGGCTTGAGCCGCCACGTCAAAGCGCATGACAGCGAACGCGAAGAATTGCAACCGAGCTTGGATGCCGCAGAAAGCAACATCAGGCCGTCTGAAAACGTGGTTGAAGAAAGCGATCATGACGAATTGAGCATCCATCGTTTCCCGCGCGGCACGAATGCGGGCTTGTGTCTGCACGATATGCTGGAAAATCTCGAGTTCCAAACACCTGCCGCCGAACAAAGCAAACAGATTTTAGAAACCTTGACCCGCCACGGCTTTGAAGAAAAATGGCTGCCCGCTGTGATGACCTTGTTGGATTGTTGCCGCGAAACGCCGATTTCAGGCAAAGATACCTTGTCGGACATTCAACCGAACGAGCGTTTACCCGAAATGGGCTTCACCCTGTATATGCATGATTTCAACCTTGCCGCATTACGCGCATGGTTTGCCCAGCCACATTTGGGCTTACCGCCGGAATGCCTCGAAGCGGCGCAAAGGCTGGATTTTCAAGATGTGCAGGGCTATCTCAACGGTTTTATCGACATGACCTGCCTCACTTCAGACGGCCAAGTCTGCGTGATTGACTACAAATCCAATTACTTGGGCACCAATGCAGCGGCTTACACTCCGCAAGCCATGAACGAAGCCATGGCCGAACATCATTACTACCTGCAAGCCCTGATTTACGCCATCGCCGTAGGCCGCTATTTCAAGCTGCGCGGCCTTGCTTTGCCGCAAATCGCCGTGCGCTATCTGTTTTTGCGCGGCATGAACGGCACGGAAAACGGCATTTGGTCGTGGGATATTCATGCAGAAGATTTGGCGGATTGGGTATAAAAGAAAGGCCGTCTGAAACTCATTCGTTTCAGACGGCCTTTTATACTATGCTTAAGCCTTACCGTCGGCTTTCAACAAGATTTCGTACAAGCGGTCTTTCAATGCCAATTTTTCTTTTTCAGCTCTTCAATACCGTCCGAACCCGCAGTCACCGGATTATTGACCAAGCCGGTGATTTTGTCGTCCAACTCGTTATGTTCGTCAAACAAGCGGGCGAAGTGTGCGTCTTCTTGTTTTAATTTAGAAATCAATTCGCGATATTCTGGGAACATATCTGTTTTCCTCTCTTTTTCAAATCAAAGTAAAAATAACACGGTAAAACCTGTGTTGTGTTGTCGATTTCTTGATTACATTATAGCAAAGGCAATATTTTTAGCCAGTTTTTTTTGCGGTTGTAATCTGCTTTAAATCAAATATCCGCCGAACATCTCCCACCAAGGATTGGCCTTTCCCCTAGACGGCGTAAAAACACCGCCTTACAATCATCAAAACACGCAAACGCAAGGACAAAACATGAATCACACCATCGAAACCATGAAAAACCACCGCGTATTCCGCCATTTCAAAACCGGCATCACCATGCCCAAAGAAGACGTACAAGCCATCATCGATTGCGCACGCCAAGCGGCTTCGTGGATGAACGGCCAGCATTACACCATCATCAACATCACGGATGAAGAATTGCGCAAGCAAATTGCTGCCCTGCAGCCGGCCAACCCGCAAGTCGCCACCTGCAGCATTTTTCTGATTTTCATCGCCGATTTACACCGCAGC
Source organism: Neisseria weixii (assembly GCF_002327085.1). Taxonomy (GTDB): domain Bacteria; phylum Pseudomonadota; class Gammaproteobacteria; order Burkholderiales; family Neisseriaceae; genus Neisseria; species Neisseria weixii. The sequence goes on from NZ_CP023429.1 coordinate 1,194,979, forward strand.
GAATTGTGTTCGCAAGCCTATAACGGCACGTTTACCGCCGCATCTCATTCCGACAACTTAATTACTGCCGTCACCGATGCCTCGCTGGCTGCACAAAATGCCGTTGTCGCTGCCGAAAGCCTGGGCTACGGCACATGCTACATCGGCGGCATCCGCATGATTGCGGTGCACATCATCGAATTATTGAATCTGCCGAAAAACACGTTTCCCCTATTCGGCCTGTGTATCGGCACGCCCGACATTGAAATGCGCGTCAAACCGCGTTTGCCCGAGCACACCGTCTACGCCGAAAACCGCTATCCTGATGACCAAACCCTTTCAGACGGTCTGGAGGCCTACGAGCAAACCATGACCGAATTCGGCGAAGCGCGTGAAAAGCTGCCTTACCGTGAAAAATTCGCCCGCTATTACAGCAGCACCGAGCCGAAAAACGAGCCGTTGATTTTTCAACAAGGCTGGCTGGGCAGCGGCCAACATGACTAAAATCCGTGCCGTTTTCGGTGCGGGCGGGCAGTTTGTATTGTTTGCCGGCCGCCCTTACTGGATGCCGGTCAACGATGCCGATTACGACCATGCTCCCCAATTAAGCGGCGAATTTAGCATTCACGATGAAGCTTTTTATCCGATTGACGGCAATGACGTGGCGTTTGAATTACCTGATAACGTGAAAATCTTCAGCGAAGAAGCCCGCCGCTTGGAAGAAAAACGCTTACAGATGCTGGCACTGGAGGATTTGGCCAAAAACCTGCAAGCGGCGCAGGCTGAATATGATTTGGAACAGCTTATCGGCAAAATCGATTTTTATTTGAAGCAGGAAGATATGTTTGACCGTTAGTGTTCAGACGGCCTTAACAATATTTTCCAATAAACGCCTAAAATTGTTGACAATTACAGCCAATTTGGTACATTACTCAGTTTATTTGTCTGCAACATCATTTCCCCCTTCACGACCATTCCACCTCAAAGGATAAACCCATGTTTTCAAAAAGCGTAACCCTCGCAAAATACGACCCAGAATTAGCCGCTGCCATGGATTTGGAAGTGCAGCGCCAACAAGACCACGTTGAGCTGATTGCCTCTGAAAACTATGTCAGCTGCGCCGTTATGGAAGCCCAAGGTTCACAATTAACCAACAAATATGCCGAAGGTTACCCAAGCAAACGTTACTACGGCGGTTGCGAACACGTTGACGTGGTCGAGCAATTGGCCATCGACCGCGTAAAAGAATTGTTCGGCGCAGCTTATGCCAACGTACAGCCACACTCCGGTTCGCAAGCCAACCAAGCGGTTTACGCTTCCGTATTGCAACCGGGCGATACCATTTTGGGCATGAGCTTGGCACACGGCGGCCACTTGACCCACGGTGCCAGCGTGAACATTTCCGGCAAGCTTTACAACGCTGTGACCTACGGTTTGGATGAAAACGAAATATTGGATTATGCCGAAGTCGAACGCTTGGCTTTGGAACACAAACCAAAAATGATCGTGGCCGGTGCTTCTGCCTACGCTTTGGAAATCGACTGGGTGAAATTCCGCGAAATCGCCGATAAAGTAGGCGCGTATCTGTTTGTCGATATGGCGCACTATGCGGGCTTGGTGGCCGGTGGCGAATACCCGAATCCGGTGCCTTTTGCCGATTTCGTGACCACCACCACCCACAAAACCTTGCGCGGCCCACGCGGCGGTGTGATTTTGTGCCGTAACGAAGATCATGCTAAAGCTTTGAATTCCGCCATTTTCCCAAGCCTGCAAGGCGGTCCTCTGATGCACGTTATCGCGGCCAAAGCCGTGGCCTTCAAAGAAGCCCTGCAACCTGAATTCAAAGAATACGCCAAACAGGTGAAAATCAACGCGGCTGCGATGGCGGAAGAATTGGTCAAACGCGGTTTGCGCATCGTTTCCGGCCGCACAGAAAGCCATGTTTTCTTGGTTGACCTGCAACCGATGAAAATTACCGGTAAAGCTGCCGAAGCCGCATTAGGTAACGCACACATCACCGTGAACAAAAACGCCATCCCGAACGATCCTGAAAAACCGTTCGTCACTTCAGGCATCCGCATCGGTTCGGCTGCCATGACCACACGCGGCTTCCAAGAAGCTGATGCCCGCGTGTTAGCCAACTTGCTGGCCGATGTATTGGAAAATCCGGAAGACGAAGCCAACTTGGCTAAAGTGCACGAACAAATTACCGATTTGTGTAATAAATATCCGGTTTACGGCGCGTAATTTTTTCAGACGGCCTGAAACCTTTGCAAAATCTTCATTTTTAACACATTTCTTCGTTATGCGCTGCTTGAAAGTTTGCCTGTCTCCATGATATGTCGGAACTTTCTGCACTGCTCTAACTTCAAGCTGTACTTGAATCTGAAGTTTTGCAAAGGTCTCAGATTATTATTTGTCAGGCCGTCTGAAACCAGTTTGTTTCCTTTGAAAGCCGTCTGAAATGCGTTTCAGACGGCTTTTTCTTATTTTATTCCAAATAATGAATATCTTACTGATTCAGACGGCCTTATCGTACAGGCCGTCTGAAAACTTATAACGAAAACGCATTAAATTAAAATCAACCATTCTTTCCCTTTTTCAGACGGCCTGTATAAAGTAGCGCTACCTTCAAATGCCTGCCGTTGCAGGCATACGCAGCACAAAATCAAAATGTGGCGGCCGTTAGCGGAAATATTCAGCAACGCACTGCCTCGACAAAGGAACCGTCATGAGTCAAGCCCATCCGCTACCTGCCGAAATTTCGGCGCAATTATCTACCCTGTCACCAACCCAATTGGCTTGGCTGTCGGGCTATTGCTGGGCGCAAAGCCAAGGCGCGGCAAGCAGTGCCGGTGTGATACCAGCCGCCTTTGCCTCCGAAACCGCTGCGTCTGCTGTTGCCCGCCGCGTTACCGTGTTATCTGCTTCGCAAACCGGTAATGCCCGCCGGGTGGCCGAATCCCTGCATCAGAAACTTGAAGCCGCCGGTGTGAGTGCACGCTTGGTCGGGGTAGCCGATTTCAAAAGCAAAACCCTGCCTGAAGAAGACGTTTTACTGCTGATCACGTCCACCCAAGGCGAAGGCGAACCACCGGAAGAAGCTGTGCCGCTGTATAAATTCGTGTTCGGTAAAAAATCGCCTGATTTAAGCAAACTCACCTTTGCCGTATTGGGTTTAGGCGATTCTTCTTATCCGAATTTCTGCCAAGCCGGTAAAGATTTCGACAGCAAATTCGCCGGATTGGGCGGCAGCCGTTTGACTGATTTAGGCGTTTGCGATTTGGATTTCCAAGCTGCTGCCGATGCGTGGATTGATGCACTGGTACCGAAAGTGGCCGAACTCTTTACTCAAGCCTCTGCTGCTCCTGCCCCAATGCTGCTACTGCATGCGCAACCGCAGCAAGCGGCGCGATTTATACCAAAGAGCAGCCTTACACCGCCACTTTATCCGTGCGCCAAAAAATTACCGCGCGTAATGCGGAAAAAGACGTTGAACACATCGAAATCGATTTAAGCGGATCGGGCATTCAGTATCAAGCCGGGGATGCTTTGGGCATTTGGCCGTTGAACGCGCCCGATACCGTGCAAGAAATCTTGAATCTTGCCCAATTGAGCGGCTCGGAAACGGTTAAACTCGCCGATGGCAGAGAAACCGACCTTCAGACGGCCTTAATCGAGTTTGCCGACATTACCCAAAACACCCCTGCATTCTTGCAGCAATATACCGAACTGACCGACCATGCCGAATTGCGTGAGATTGTGTCCGATAGCGACAAACTCGATGCCTATCTGGCCATCACGCCGCCGGTGGGTGTGTTGGCGACTTATCCGAAAGCCTTGGATGCGCAAACCCTGTTCGGCCTGTTCCGTCCGCAAACGCCGCGCCTGTATTCCATTGCTTCGGCGCAGGATGAAGTTGGCGAAGAAGTGCATCTCACCGTCGGCGTAGTGCGTTTCAACCATCACGACCAAACCTACACCGGCGCTGCTTCGGGCTTTATCGGCGAGCGTTTGGAAGAAGGTGGTGAGGTAAAAGTATTCGTCGAGCCCAACCCGCATTTCCGTTTACCTGCAAATGGCGACACACCGATTATCATGATTGGCGCAGGCACCGGCGTGGCTCCGTTCCGTTCGTTTATGCAACAACGTGGAGCCAACGGTGATAGCGGCAAAAACTGGCTCTTCTTCGGCAACCAACGTTTTTACGATGATTTCCTGTATCAAATCGAATGGCAGCAATTCCGCAAAGACGGCTTACTAACCCGGGCCGATTTGGCCTGGAGCCGTCAAGGCAAAGACAAAGTGTATGTACAGCACAAAATCACTGAAAATGCCGCCGAGGTGTGGGCATGGCTGCAAGAAGGCGCGCATGTATATGTATGTGGCGATGCCACCCGCATGGCATGCGATGTTGAAGAAGCCTTGCTGGCCGTGATTACCGAGCAAGGCGGATTGAGCCACGATGATGCGGAAGACTATCTCAATGATTTGCGTGAAGACAAACGTTACCAACGCGATGTGTATTGATTAAATATCCCGATTTTCCTCCATCTTGAAGTAGCTTATGCCGTCTGAAATGTTTCAGACGGCCTTTACATGTTTGGCAGTGAAAATCCAGTATAATGCCACTTAAACACAGCAATAAGGTAAAATAAATTGGAAGGATTACAACAGCTTATACAAATGTTAATCGCATTTGTGAATTGGATATTGAAATTACTCGACTTTTTGTTTTAAACTAAGCCCAATCATTCATTTAATAAAGCAGATTTTCCAACATGCAAACGCAAATTCGCTCAGTTGCTTATTACTATTGGTACCACACCAACGTGCGGTACTTTTTTGCGCTTGTCTGAAGCATAGAAAAATAAGCAAACGCGAAACATGCCGCCACGTGAAATCGGGCGGCATTTTTGTTTTTCAGTTTCAACGGTTGCCGCCCCCAAAGATTAAGAACATTCGAACTTACTTTAAGGAGCAACCCATGAAACCCGCCGCCAACATTTTTACTCAAACCAAACTATTACACCGCTGCCGCATGATTGTCGATGGCAATATCCACCGCAGCGATTTGTGCGACGGCACATTGCCTGATGCGCCAGAAAATCTGATTAGCGAAGCCATGCTGCCGAATATCCGCACCATCGCCACTTTAATCGCTGCCGAGCGTCATCAGTTCAACCAAGCCAGCCCGGCTGTGTTTACCGAAGAGGCCGATTTCTTTGCCGCCCGTATTTTGGTTTTGGGCGTGCGCCGTTTCCATCTCGACATCACCTTAATCCCTATGCTCAAAACCGCCAACCAACGCGCCCAAGCTTTCGCATTCAAACATAATTTGCCGTTTATTCCGGCTGATATCCAAATGGCGCTGCACGCCAACCGTCCGGCGAACCTGCTCATTATCGAAACTGAACACGAAATGGAAAGCCAAGGCAATTTGATCGCGAACACTCTGGCCTTTGCCGCCAAATTGCCGCGTATGCCTTTGTAAAAAACCGCAACCTGACTTGATAAATACTGAATTTCCCCTATATTACGACTCATAATCTGTTTGACGGATTTTGCCGAGTCAATCGGCTCAGACAACACCATCTTTATTATGGAAGCCAAAATGAAAAAAATCATTGCCTTAGCTGTATTATCGACTTTCGCGTTAGCTGCCTGCAAAGACGATACTCAAGCAAAATTGGAACAACAGCAAAAACAAATCGAAGCGTTGCAACAACAATTAAGCCAACAAAATAACCAAGCCACCGCACAAGAAGACAATACCGTTTACCAATTGACAGAAGATGCCGTTAAAGAGACCATTCCTGCCGAAGCCTTGGCCAACAACGGCAACGGCGGACCGGTAACCGGTACCGACGGCCAACAATATATCTATGACCAATCCACCGGCAGCTGGCTGCTGCAAAGCCTGATTGGTGCCGCTGCCGGTGCATTTATCGGTAATGCTTTGGCCAATAAATTTACCAAAGCCAATAACCAAAACAGCCCGGTTGCCCAACGTGCGCGCAACAGCTATTACCAAAGCGCCCGCCCGAACGCACGCACCAGCCAGCAACTGAACACCCGTTCCGTACCGGCGCAAAACCGTGCGGCCACCACACCGAACTATCGTCAAACGCAGGCCGCACCGTCTAATATTCGCCGCAAAGCCCCTGCCCGTCGTGGTTTTGGCCGCCGACGTTAATTATAATCTACACAGGCCGTCTGAAACTTTTCTTTCAGACGGCCTTATTCATTTTTAAAATATATTAAAATATCAAAATTCATTAATTTAATATATTTTATTGCTATTATTAAAGATAGTAAAAACCATTTATTCCAAAGCACACGCCTTTTCAGTACAATAAGCCGTCTGAAAATGCCAACCATAAAGGAAACAGCATGAGCAACCATCACAAACTGATTATTTTGGGTTCGGGTCCTGCCGGTTACACCGCCGCCGTTTACGCCGCACGCGCTAATCTGAATCCGGTCATTATTACCGGTGTCGAACAAGGCGGCCAATTGATGACCACCACCGAAGTCGACAACTGGCCGGCCGATGCAGAAGGTGTGCAAGGCCCTGAATTGATGGCACGTTTCCAAGCCCATGCAGAACGCTTCGGTACAAAAATGATTTTCGATCAAATTCATACGGTTAACCTACAAAACCGCCCGTTCACACTCAAAGGCGATATGGGCGAATACACCTGCGATGCGCTGATTATCGCCACTGGTGCTTCGGCCAAATACTTGGGGTTGCCGAGCGAAGAAACCTTTGCCGGCAAAGGCGTATCCGCTTGCGCCACTTGCGACGGTTTCTTCTACCGTGAGCAGGATGTGGCCGTGGTCGGCGGCGGTAACACTGCTGTCGAAGAAGCGCTGTACTTAGCCAACATTGCCAAAACCGTTACCCTGATTCACCGGCGCGAAACCTTCCGCGCGGAAAAAATCATGGTCGACAAACTGATGAAACGCGTTGAAGAAGGCAAAATCATTCTGAAACTGAATACCAACTTAGACGAGGTATTGGGCGATGACATGGGCGTGACTGGCGCACGCTTGAAACACAACGACGGCAACATCGAAAATATCGACGTCAAAGGCGTGTTTATCGCCATCGGTCACAAACCGAACACCGATATTTTCAAAGGCCAACTGGATATGGATGCCACGGGTTACCTGAAAACCAAAGGTGGTACGGCAGACAATGTCGGCGCTACCAATATCGAGGGTGTATGGGCAGCCGGCGACGTGAAAGACCATACCTACCGCCAAGCCATTACCAGCGCCGCTTCCGGCTGCCAAGCGGCTTTGGATGCAGAACGTTGGTTAGACAGCCAAACTCTTTAAATATTCATTCACTTAGGCTGTCTGAACGTTTCAGACAGCCTTTTGTAATATATTCAATGATAAGCTTAAAGAATTGCCGTTTAACCATACCCTGCTGCATCTGACACATACACAAAGCAAAATATGGTTATAATCGGCATCACTCTTATGGCTCTCCGCAGCAAAAATCTAGCCATACATAAAAACAACGCTTTGTGCTATCTATCAGTAATATCCATTAAGCTCATATTTTTTATGGAAAACACTCAATGAAAAAACTCACTGCCCAAAACCTGCACGTACAGCTCAACGAAGCACTCGAGAGCAAAGAATTTGTGTTGATTCTCAACGCCATCATCAGGTTTTTGCGCAACGGCGGTAGAAGACTGGCCTCAGAGCGTTTTGATTTAATCATTGCCACACTGAAAAACAATCCGGATTTAGCCCGCAAATTCAGCCAACGTTTTTATATTTGGCTGGAAAAAGTACACGTTTATCCGGCGCTCATCAAACTCGGCTTATTTTCACGTGACAGCTTTATCCGCGAAATTACCATCCGCATTTATGAGCGCTTTAGCCCATCTTTCAAAGATTTCAATAATTTATTGGAAGTTTTTCTTTACCTTTTCCATACCCAAAGCGATGAAAAATGGTTGCAAACCCTGAATTTGCGACAATGGTTGGCTTTATATGAGCTGATTGAAGAGCATGCGGATCCGACTTTGCTGCAAATTGTGCAACGCAAATTGACCGATTCTCTGCTCCGCTCAATGGAAATGCTCTCACTCTGGATTGCCTCCGAAGCCATTGAGCCGGAATTGGTGCGCATTGCGCCGCGCTTGCTGCATTCCGATTCGCCTTTTGTCGCCTTGCAACGCGAAATGGCCAAGCTGATTGAACATTATCGCCTCGAAACCACGCCTTACGACACCGCTCATCTGGAAGTGATGTTCGATCAATGCGTTAAACAAGTGGAATACTTGGCTCGTCGCGGCACTGGTGCAGGCTCCGGCTCATCAGTCAAAGTAGCACATTTGTTGGAACGCTTGCAGCAGACCTTAGGCCGCCTGAAACTTTTAACCAATATTCAAACCCAGCCGCAGCAGCGCACACGTTTGACTATTGTGCTGATGAATCACCTGATTAATGCTGCCGTCGGCCAATACAGCACACGTGAATTACGCCGAAGCAGCATCCGCATGTTGGCGCGCAGCATCACCGAAAATACCAGCAACCACGGCGAACACTACATCACGCGTGACCGTAGAGAATATATGAGCATGCTCTACTCGGCAGCCGGTGGTGGTGTGATTATCGCTTTAATGGCGCTGAACAAAATCCATATCAGCACCCTGGGCTACAGCGAATTCATCAAATCTGTATTATCCGGCCTGAATTACGGCATAGGCTTCATGATTATCCATATGCTGCATTTCACCGTCGCCACCAAGCAACCGGCCATGACCGCCGCGCGATTTGCCGAAAAAGTTGATTTAAACGAACGCGGTCGCGCGGTCGACAATAAATTGGCTAAGCTGCTGATTGATGTGTGCCGCTCGCAAAGTGTGGCTGTATTTGGCAATGTGGTGGTGGCGATTTTGTTGGCGGGTGTGATTTCGGCAGCTTTTATCAGCAGCAACCAGCAGCCTTTATTGAGTGAACAAAGCGTGGCCTATCAATTAAAATCGATTGATATCTTTACTCAGCCGACACTGTGGTATGCTGCTATTGCCGGAGTTTGGCTGTTTTGCTCGGGGATTATCGCGGGCTTTTTTGACAACCGTTCCGATTATCTGGATTTACGCAACCGCCTGACTGTGAATCCCTTTTTACGCAAAATCATGCCTGCGGCCTTGCGCAAGCACTTTGCTGAATACATGCACAATCATTACGGCTCGCTGATGGGCAATTTTATTTTCGGTATGCTGCTGGGAATGACCGGCTTTTTCGGCCATCTCTTTAATCTGCCGCTCGATATCCGTCATGTGGCTTTTTCTTCGGCCAACTTGGGCTATGCAGCAGTAAGCGGTGATATTGGCGCGGCTGCGTTCATCTACGGCATGATCGGCGTGTTAGCTATCGGCACAGTAAATCTGATTGTCAGTTTTGTTTTGGCTTTATACGTCGCCTTACGTTCACGCGGCACAGAAATCAGCAGTATGTCGAACCTCATCAAAAACGTGTGGGCCCAAGTCAAAACCAACCCGCTGCAATTGGTTTATCCGTACAGATTCCAAGCAGTGCCAATGGTAACGGCAAAGATAACGGCGATCAAAAATCACACTAACCTCTTTAAAAGCAATCGTCAGCAGGATTCTTCAACAAAAGAATCCTGTTTTCATCTTCAGACGGCCTGATTCTGCCAAAATTATAAATTACTGCTTACGGCTCATCTGCCTACAGTACATCAACTCCGATGCAATTAACCACTTTTTTTGTGCTATCAGATGATTATGCGCATGAGATTGCCACTTTATAATGCCAAAGGCCGTCTGAAAAAATTTTCTTTCAGACGACCTTTGATTTGAGTCAAACGATATGCACAGTTTCTATATGAAATAAAGGTATTCATTTAAAGCATGTAGATGATAAATTTTAACCATGATTTAAATTTAATTATTATAAAATCAATTAGATAAATATGATTTTATAATCACATCCTCATGATAAACAAATAGCCGTATGAAGCGATTGGCAATATTGTAATGAAAACCGGTTGGCAGCCTCTAGGCATGGGCTATGACTTGCAGTATGATGTTTGGCAGTGTAAAAGAATTTTAAAAAATTTCCCTGTTAATTCAGACTGTTTGATATTTTACCTTAATCGGAGCAGGCATTATGTTGACTCAAACCCAGCAGGTCGATTTGACCCTTCAGCACTTAAAAGAGCGTGTATTGACGATTTACACGCCCGAGCAGCGGGCAAGTATTGAGCGTTCGGAAGATTGGCAAAAATTCAACGAGCGTTTGCAAATGCATTTTCCGAGCTTGATGTATGAGTTGGATAATGTTTACGGCAGCAATGAAGCTGTTTTGCCGATGCTGGAGCAATTGTTTTCCCAAGCATGGCAAAGCTATTCACAACGTGCCAAATCACTGAAGCAAACCGATGCGGCTCGTGAAGCCGATCCCGATTGGATTTTGTCGAACAAACAAGTCGGCGGGGTGTGTTATGTCGATTTGTTTGCCGGCGATTTGCAGGGTTTGAAAACAAAAATCCCTTATTTCAAGGAATTGGGGCTGACTTATCTGCACTTGATGCCGCTGTTTAAATGTCCGGAAGGTAAAAGTGACGGCGGCTATGCCGTAAGCAGCTACCGCGATGTAAATCCCGCTTTAGGCACGATTGACGATTTACGCGATGTGATTGCAGCCTTACACGAGGCCGGTATTTCTGTGGTAGTCGATTTTATTTTCAACCACACGTCAAACGAGCATCATTGGGCATTAGAATGCGCGGCCGGTAATCCTTTATATGACAATTTCTACTATATTTTCCCCGACCGCTGGATGCCTGACCAATATGACCGTACCTTGCGTGAAATCTTCCCTGATCAACATCCGGGCGGCTTCTCTCAATTGGAAGACGGCCGTTGGGTATGGACGACGTTCAATTCTTTCCAATGGGATTTAAACTACAGCAACCCTTGGGTGTTCAACGCTATGGCCGGTGAGATGATGTTCTTGGCTAATTTGGGCGTGGATATTCTGCGCATGGATGCGGTGGCTTTTATTTGGAAACAGATGGGTACGACCTGCGAAAGCCTGCCGCAAGCCCATGCCTTGATTCGCGCGTTTAATTCCGTGATGCGCATTGCCGCACCGGGCGTGTTCTTCAAATCCGAAGCCATTGTTCACCCTGATGAAGTAGTGCAATACATCAGCCAAAATGAATGCCAAATCGGCTACAACCCACTGCAGATGGCCTTACTATGGAACACCTTAGCTACGCGCGAAGTCAACTTACTGCATCATGCATTGACCTACCGCCACAATCTGCCGGAACACACCGCATGGGTGAACTATGTGCGCAGCCATGACGACATCGGCTGGACATTTGCCGACGAAGATGCCGGTCAATTCGGTATTCACGGTTATGACCACCGCCAATTCCTTAACCGCTTCTTTGTCAATCATTACGATGGCAGCTTTGCCCGCGGCGAACCGTTCCAATACAACCCAACTACCGGCGATTGCCGCGTGAGCGGTACGGCAGCAGCATTGGTCGGTTTGGCGCAAAACGACCCGTTTGCCGTTGATCGCTTGAAACTACTTTATAGCATTGTGATGAGTACGGGCGGTTTGCCATTGATTTATCTGGGCGATGAAGTCGGCACTTTAAACGATACCGATTGGTCACATGACGAAAACAAACGTGATGATAGCCGCTGGGCACACCGTCCGCGTTACAATGAAGAATTGTACAATCAGCGTCACGATGAATCGACTACTGCAGGCCAAATCTATCAAGGTTTGCGCCACATGATTGAGATTCGCCAAAACAATCCGCGTTTCGACGGTGGCCGTTTGGTAACGTTCTATACGCACAACAAACACGTTATCGGCTACATCCGCAACAATGCGCTGTTGGCCTTTGCCAACTTCAGTGAATTCCCACAAACCATCACTGCACACGCGTTGCAGGCGATGCCGTTCCAAGCGACAGATTTAATCAGCGGCGAAACCGTAAAATTGAATCAAGATGTGGAATTGCGTCCGTATCAAGTGATGTGGTTGGAAATCGCGTAATGCATTGAATTTTGATTGAAGTGATTTAAAGGCCGTCTGAAAACTTGTTTTTCAGACGGCCTTTTTTTGGTTTCTTCATCATAATTTTTTAGTTATACAGCACAATAAAGCCCTTTTTATGAGCCTAGACATTCAAAAGAACAATATCTACTTTTACATTTTTTACTATTGACTACTCAAAATGCTGCTGAGTAGAGCTTAAATGTGAATTGGTTTCTTGAAATTATCTTTCAAAAAATGCAATCAACATAAATCACTAATCTAGTGTCATATAGTAGTAAAATTCAATATTTAATACTTACAACATGATAAGCAGAAGATTGATTTTAGCTGGTTTATCATCAGTCTTAACCTTTTATTAGATGTAGTTTTACATAATATTTTGAATTTAAATAATTTATATTTAAATTATGTTAATAAAATATTGGTTGTCGTGTAGTAAAATTAATTCTTGACCTGAAATTAAGTTCAAGTAAAATCAAAAAATGAGTTTCAGAAAGTTACATATAAATCAAACGAAATTCGTTACATTATATAACTTAACTTCACGGATAATGCGATTTTAAAGGAGTTTGCAATGAGTCAACAATACATATGGCTGCATATCGGCCTCGGTTCATTCCATCGTGCACACCAAGCATGGTATTTTAATGAATTGATTGAATCCGGCGACGACAGTTGGGCGATTGCGGCAGGTAATATCCGTAACGACAGCGAGCACACTGTGGAAGCAATGTTGGCTCAAAACGGCGAATATGTTTTAGAAACCGTCAGTCCGCATGATGAGCGTGAATATGAAGTGATTAAATCCATCAAGCAACCGATTCGCTGGGCAGCCGATTTGGCGCCACTGATTGCCGTGGGAGCGGCGGAAAACACCAGAGTAATCGCCTTTACCGTTACCGAAGCAGGCTATTACCTTGACAGTAAATTCAAGCTGGTACAAAACGATACGGCTTTGCAGGCGGATTTGAAGGGCGGCCATGAAACCATCTACGGCGTGATTGTTAAAATCCTGCGCGAGCGCATGAAGCTTTCAGACGGCCGCGTGACCTTATTGTGTTGCGACAATGTACGCCACAACGGTGAGCGTTTCCATGATGGTTTGGTTGAATTTCTGCAATTAACCGATCAAAACGATTTGATTGATTGGCTGGCGCAAAACGCCACTACGCCGAACACCATGGTTGACCGCATTGTGCCGCGTCCTGCTGAAGATTTGCCTGCGCGTATCAAAGAAAAAACCGGCATCGACGATAAAGCGCCGGTCATGGGTGAAACCTTTATCCAATGGGTAATTGAAGATAATTTTAAAGACGGTATCCGTCCGGCTTTGGAAAAAGTCGGTGTGGAATTGGTGGAATCGGTGATTCCTTACGAAGAAGCCAAAATCCGAGTGTTGAATGTGCCGCATGCTGCAATTGCATGGGCGGGCACTTTGCAGGACGAACTATTTATCCACGACAGCACCTTAAACGATAAAGTACGCCAAGTGGCCTATGATTATGTCACCGAAGACGTGATTGCCAGCTTGGGCAACGATTTGATTGATTTGGGTAAATACCGCGATGTGGTGCTGGAGCGTTTTACCAATCCGCACATCAAAGACACCAATCAACGCGTTGCGGCCGACGGTTTTTCAAAAATTCCGGCGCAAATCCAGCCAACCTTAATCGAACGCTATAAACAAGGCGCACGCCCGGCGGCCACCGCATTGATTCCGGCAATTTTCTTCGTATTTATGGAACAATGGCACCAAGGCAAGCTGCCCTATGCATATCAGGACGGTATTTTGGATGAAGCTGCGGTGCATGCGATGTTTGAATCTGATGACCCGATTCATGTGTTTGCCACCGATAAAGCGTTGTTCGGCGAATTGGCTGAGAATGCCGATTTTGAAGCCTTGTTGCGCGAACAAGTCGCCAAAGCGCGTCAATTTGTGAAATAAACCGAACCAGGCCGTCTGAAAAGACAAAACTTCGAAAAATATCTTTCAGACGGCCTTTTCATTGCCTTTAAGGAAATCATTATGTATCTCGGTTTAGATTACGGCACATCCGAAATCAAAGCGCTATTACTGGACGAACACGCCAATATCGTTTGTACGCACGGTTTGCCGCTTTCTATCCAGCGTCCGCATCCGCAATGGTCGGAGCAATCAGCGGCGGAATGGTGGCAGGTAACCAACGATCTCATGACCAAAATGCGTGAAAAAGCCGGTAAGGCTTGGTATGCGGTAAAGGCCATCGGTTTATCCGGCCAAATGCACGGCGCGGTGTTGCTGGGACAGGACAATCAAGTGCTGCGCCCGGTGATTTTGTGGAACGACACCCGCAGTGCGGAAGAATGTGCTCAATTGGAAGCTGCCGTACCTGATTTACACGGCATCACCGGTAATTTGGCCATGCCGGGTTTTACTGCGCCGAAATTATTGTGGGTGAAAAAACATGAGCCGGAAATTTTTGTTCAGACGGCCTCAGTATTGCTGCCGAAAGACTACATCCGCTTTTTAATGACCGGCAAAAAAGTATCGGAAATGTCGGATGCGGCCGGTATGTTGTGGCTGGATGTGGCCAAGCGCGATTGGTCGGATAAAGTGTTGGAGGCCACAGGTTTGACCCGGGAAAACATGCCTGTCTTGATTGAAGGTAGTGAAAGCAGCGGCACGCTCTTGCCGGAAATTGCCGAAAAATGGGGCTTGGCCTCGGATGTTATCGTGGCCGGCGGCGGCGGTGACAATGCTGCCAGCGCGGTAGGTGTCGGTGCGGTAAACCCGGGTGATGCATTTATTTCACTGGGTACTTCGGGTGTGGTGTTTGTGGTGAACGAAGCCTACCGTCCTGCGCCCAAAGACGCGGTGCATTGTTTCTGCCACACATTGCCTAAGCGCTGGCATCAAATGAGCGTAATGCTGAGTGCGGCGGCCTGTTTGAGCTGGTATTGCAAACTGATTGGTGCGCGTGAAGCTGATTTGTTGGCCGAAATCGCCGGCTTGAGTGCGGAACAAAAAACCAATGCGCCGATTTTTCTGCCTTATCTTTCAGGTGAACGCACACCGCATAACGATCCGTTTGCCAGCGGTGTTTTCCACGGTATCCGCCATAGCAGCGACCGCGCGGTAATGGGTTATGCTGTGATTGAAGGCGTGGGCTTCGGCATTGCCGACGGTGTACGCGTTTTACAGGAAAGCGGGACGCATATCGAACAATGTTCGTTATTGGTGGCGGCGCACGCAGCCCTTTCTGGGCAAAACTGCTGGCCGATACACTGCAATTACCGATTGTAACCCATAAAGGCGGCGAAACCGGTGGCGCATTGGGAGCGGCACGTTTGGCGGCCTTGGCTGCCGGTGCCGATGAAAAAGAGGTTTGTACCAAGCCTGAAATTGCGCAAGTTTTTGAACCTGAAGCCGCCAATGCGGACTACTTGGTCAAACGTTATGCGCTGTTCCGTGCTTTGTACCAACAAGATAAAGCTTTTAGACAGGCTCAGGCGATCTGAAGTTTTATGAATCATAAGCACAGTGATGAATGCCGTCTGTTTGCTTTCAGACGGCATTTATTGAATCTCAAATCAAAGGATGATGATGAATAAATTAGAAACAGAAACCAAACAATGGCTGGGTATGCCCTTGAATTTGGTATGGGGCTATCTTGCCATTGCCCTGTTTATGACCGGCGACGGTTTTGAATTGGCATTTTTGTCAAAATACATTACCGACTTAGGCTTTACGGAAGCGCAATCTTCTTCGGCTTTTGCAGTTTACGGCTTTGCCGCAGCATTGTCGGCTTGGATTTCCGGCGTATTGGCGGAAATCATCACTCCGCGTAAAACCATGATTATCGGTTTTATCATGTGGTGTGTTTTTCACGTGTTGTTTTTAATTTTTGGCTTGGGAGACAAAAGCTATCCGCTGATTATGCTGTTTTACGGCATCCGTGGTTTTGCTTATCCGCTGTTTCTCTATTCATTCATCGTGATGATTGTACAAAACGTGAAAAGCACCCAAATCAGTCCGTCTATGGGTTGGTTCTGGACAACTTATTCCGTGGGTATCGGCGTGTTCGGCAGCTTCATCCCAAGCCTGACTATTCCTGCTATGGGGGAAATGGGTACACTTTGGCTGGCCTTGGTGTTCTGTATTGCCGGCGGTCTGATGGCAATGGTGATGTTGCGCAATGTCAATTCCGAATCGCCGATGCACGATTTGCCGATGAAGGAAAAATTCGGCGAATTGAGCCGTGCGGTGACACTGCTGATTACCAACCGCCAAATTCTGTTTTCAAGCTGGATTCGTATTATCAACACCTTGTCACTGTTCGGTTTTGCCGTCATCATGCCGATGATGTTTACCAAAGAGTTGGGGTTTACCACTTCGCAATGGCTGCAAATCTGGACGGTATTCTTTGCCACCACACTGATTTCGAATGTGTTTTGGGGTATTGTCGGCGAGAAGCTCGGCTGGGTAAAAGTAGTGCGCTGGTTCGGCTGTATCGGTATGGCGGTTTCCTCACTGGTGTTTTATTATCTGCCGCAATGGTACAACAAAATCGCACCGGAGGGCATAGAAGGTGCCTCAACGTCCGAATTCATGATGGCATGGATTCCGGCAATTTTGCTGGGATGGTTTGTGGCGGCATTTGTGCCGATGACGGCTGTGTTTACTACGTTGGAACCGAAACACCAAGGCGCGGCCATCTCGGTGTATAACCTGTCAGCCGGTTTGTCGAATTTCGTTGCGCCCGCAATTGCGACTTTAGTGTTGCCGATGTTTAGTTTTATCGGCGTGGTGTATGCTTATACTGCCTTGTATATTTTTGCTTTCTGCGTAACCTTCCTGTTACGTGTGAAGCAGCCCGGTTTCGATATTTACGGGCGTAAAGAGAAAAGCGTCTGATTTGAGTGAACCCCATCAGGCCGTCTGAAAACTTGTTTTTCAGACGGCCTTTTTGTATTGATTTCAGGTAAAATACCGCCTTTGCGCTTAGCCATCTTGATATAGAGCTCCCCATGATCGAATTAAAAAACCTAACCTTACAACGCGGTTTGAAAGTGTTGCTGGATAAAGCCAGCGTTACCATCAACCCCAACCAGCGCGTAGGCTTAATCGGTAAAAACGGTACAGGCAAATCCAGCCTTTTTGCGTTGATTAAAGGCGAAATCAGTCAGGATGGCGGCGATATTCTGATTCCGCGCACATGGAAGCTGGCGGCTGTAGCGCAGGAAACGCCGGCTCTGGAGACATCGGCACTGAATTATCTGTTGCAGGGTGATACCGAATTGCAAATGTTTCAGACGGCCTTAAGCCAAGCTGAAGCGCAAAACGACGGCATGAAGCAGGCAGAATATCATGCCAAATTAGAAGAAATCGATGCCTACACTGCGCCGGCACGCGCGGCCAAATTATTGAGCGGCTTGGGCTTTTCGCAAGAAGAGCACGCCAGGCCGGTGAAAGCGTTTTCCGGCGGTTGGCGTATGCGCCTGAATTTGGCGCAAGCCTTGATGCGGCGCGCTGATTTGCTGCTGCTTGATGAACCGACCAACCACTTGGATTTGGAAACCGTGTTATGGCTGGAAAATCATTTGGCCAATTTGGCGTGCACGCAAATCATCATTTCGCACGACCGTGATTTTCTCAATGCTACCACCACGCAAACAATTGAATTATCGAACCAAAAATTAACCCAATACGGCGGCAATTACGATTTCTACCAAAACGAGCGCGCGCAGCGTTTGTCGCAGCAGCAAGCCGCCTATGTGAAGCAGCAAACGCAAATCAAGCATTTGCAGTCATTTATCGACCGCTTTAAAGCTAAGGCCACCAAAGCCACCCAAGCGCAAAGCCGTATGAAAGCCTTGGCAAAATTGGAGCGCATCGCACCCGCTCACTTGGACAGCGAATTTTCGTTTGAATTTGAGAGTCCGGCGCATTTGCCCAATCCTTTGCTGAAACTGGATAAAGCCGATTTGGGCTACGGCGATCATGTGGTTTTGCACGATTTGAGATTGTCGCTGGAAAGCGGCGCGCGTTACGGGTTGCTGGGTGTTAACGGTAGCGGTAAGTCGACCTTTGTTAAAGCGTTAGCAGGTGAACTGGATTTGCTTTCCGGCCAGATTGTGCGCTCGGAAAAACTCAATATCGGCTATTTTGCGCAACATCAGCTCGATACGTTACGCGATGACCAAAGCCCGATTTGGCATATCCAGCAGCTTTCACCGGAAGTGCGCGAGCAGGAAATCCGCAATTTTTTGGGCGGTTTCAACTTTGTCGGCGACATGGCTTTGCAGAAAATCGAGCCGTTTTCCGGCGGAGAGAAAGCACGTTTGGCCTTGGCAATGATTGTGTGGCAAAAACCGAATCTGCTTTTGCTTGACGAACCGACCAACCATTTGGATTTGGATATGCGCCACGCTTTAACCTTGGCCTTGCAAAGTTTCCAAGGTGCATTGATTGTGGTGTCACATGACCGCAGTTTGCTCGAAGCCACGACCGACGGTTTCTTATTAATCGATAAAGGCCGTCTGAATCCGTTTGACGGCGATTTGAATGATTACCGCCAATGGCGCTTGGCGCAAGAAAATGCCGCTACCGCACCTGCTGACTCCGTTCAATCGCAAAACCGCAAAGACACCAAACGCATTGAAGCGAAAATCCGTCAGGAAAAAGCCAAGCGTGGCAAGCCGGTTCAGCAGGAAATCGACAAAACGGAAAAAGAAATAGCCAAGCTGATTGAAATTCAGACGGCCTGTGAAGCATTTTTGGGACAAGAAGCCGCGTATTTTGATGAAAACAAAGCCAAGTTACAGGAAACACTCACGCAATTGGCTGAAACTAAAGTAAAATTAAACGAATTGGAAGAAAATTGGCTGCTTTGGCAGCAGGAGTTGGAAGAGATCTTGACTCAAATTGATGCCGAGTTTGCTTGAATCGTTTCATCTTAATAATAAAATAATAAAAAGCTGTCTGAAAAAATCATAAGATTCTGATTCTAATTTTTAAGAAATCGTTTGGGTGATTTTATAAGCGGCCGAATGCACATTGTCCCACTCACTTTAAAATCATCACCATGCCGTCTGAAAGGTAGGTGTGGTGTTTCAGAATGAACATGAAATACTTTGCTTTAAATACATTTGCCGCCGTCATCGCGTTTTCAAGCTTTACGGCAGAAGCCAGCAAAATCTATACCTGCGAAATCAATGGCACGGTGGTCTATACATCACGCCCGTCCGGCGACTGTCATGCACCTGATTTACCGCCGATTGGCCGATACAGCAGCGCACGTTACGATGCGCCTGAAATGATGGCCGCGCCTGAGTCGCAGCGTAAAGCTGCTAACAACACCAAGCGTAGCCCAAGTAAAACAGTGAACGCCAAAGCAAAAGCACCGGCGGCACCGATTCGCCCGACCACGGCATCCGTTGCCGCTCCTGCACCGAAACCTGCCGCCAGCAACAGCCGTCGCACTATTTTGGAAATCGAATTGAGCAACGAGCGCAGGGCATTGTCAGAAGCGCAAAAATCGTTGGCACAAGCGCGTGCAGTGAAAGGTGGCACTATTGACCGCCAGCAAATCAAAAATCTGGAAGGTGCGGTGCTCGACCGCCAGCAAAACATTCAAGCTCTGCAACGCGAATTGGGGCGTATGTAAGGTTGGGCTGAGCCGGCTAATGATTTAATATAGAACAATGAATGTAGAAGCTATTTTTCAAGCAGCGTCGCTGACCCATTAGCTTATATGGCCACATTGATCCCTGGCATACTGTTTAATATTTTGGGTATTTGGTTGTTTGCTTATATGGGAAATTTCTTGATATTCAATGAAATGATCGTGAAGTGTTGCGCGTACCACCCCACGAAGAAAAATCTGCAAAATTCTGTTTTATAAACAAAGGCCGTATCAGCCAAAAATCTGCTGATAACGGTCAGCAGAATAACCAACATAAAACTGACCGTCTTTCTCCAACACCGGGCGCTTAATTACGCTCGGATGTTCAACCATAATGCGAACGGCTCCTTGCTGTTCGGTCGCTCGCGCCTGTGTTTGGGCATCTAATTTGCGCCAAGTCGTGCCGCGTTTGTTCAATAAATTTTCTAAAGGAATTTGCGACAACCATGCCGTAATCAATTCAGGTGTAGGCGGTGATTTTTTAAAATCGGCAAACTCGGCTTCTACGCCGTTATCTGCCAGCCATATGCGGGCTTTTTTGACTGTGTCGCAATTGGGAATACCATATAATTTAATCATGTTCAGCCTTTCTTTTATTTTTGCCCTTCCATTCTACCGAGAGCTTGTACAGTTTGCCACAAAATACGGTAGAATAACCAGCAATGGCTTTGGCCGATATTCCGACACACGACATCATTACGGAGCGACCCGATGAAAAAAAACGTCACGCTTTCTTTAATTGCCGCCGCTGTGCTTATGGCGGGCTGTTCAGACAATAAGCCGAGCAATTCTTTATTTGAAAAAACCATCAATCAATATGCAAAAAAACAAGGCATTTGTTTGCCTTTGGTTTTGAATGTACAAAATCCAAGCGCCGGCGACAGCTTCACGCAAGTGCCGATCGGCGCGCCTGAAATCAAGTTGGCAGAAAAAGACCGCAAAGGCAACAACATCAACAAAACCGCGTTGAAGCAATTGAATATTCTCGAAAAAGAAGATTTCTACGAAAAATCTAAAGAAACCATGCCGGTTGCCCTAACAGCGATGAGACTATCAAAATATTGGTTTATAAGCTGACTGAAAAAGGCGGAAAACAAACCCGCGCCAAAGAAAGAATGCCGCATTTCTGCATTGGGCACCAAGAGGTCAGTAAAATCAATTGGTACACCGAGCCTGGCCCGTCTAACGGTATGACTGTTTCGCGCGTGTCTTACGAAGCGAAATTTGTACCGGAAAAATGGATTGGCAATTTATTGAAAGCCGGCGGCAATGCCAAATTGCCATTGGACGAAGTGCGCGTACAAACGGCTACACTGGTTAAAACCAGTGACGGCTGGAAAGATTCACGCGAATTGCGTTGATTTTTTGTGTGTTTTACCGCTATGAAAAGGCCGTCTGAAAAGATTTCTTTCAGACGGCCTTTTCATGGGTTCTATTTAATCCGCTTGAACACCAAATCCCAAACGCCATGCCCTAAGCGCTTACCGCGGGCTTCGAATTTGGTTTCCGGACGGTAATCCGGTGTTGGGGCATAATCTTCAGCTGTGTTTTGCAGGCTGTCGAAAGCGCTTAATACTTCCAGCATCTGCACCGCGTATTCTTCCCAGTCGGTTGCCATGTGGATGTAACCGCCTATGGCTAATTTCGGTAATAGTTTTCCGACAAAATGCGTTTGCACCAAACGGCGTTTGTGATGGCGCTTTTTGTGCCACGGATCCGGAAAAAAGATGTGAATACCCGATAATGCGTCGTCAGCGAGCATGTTTTCCACTACTTCTACGGCATCGTGACGCATCACGCGGATGTTGCCGACTTGCTCTTCTTCAATCAGTTTCAAAATATTGCCGACACCGGGGCCGTGTACGTCAATCGCCAGAAAATCAGTTTCCGGCAAACGCTTGGCGATCTCTACCGTAGCCGTACCCATGCCGAATCCGATTTCCAAAACTTTCGAATTGCCGCGGCCAAACTGTTGGTTTAAATCGATGACGGCATCTTGATAGTCGATACCGAATTGCGGCCACATGGTGTCGATGGCCCGCTGTTGCGCGGCAGTCATATGTCCTTGGCGCAATACAAAGCTGCGGATAGAACGCAAATGCTCTGCAGGTAATTGGTTTTCTTCGTGGTTTTGAGTGGAATCTGTCATACTGGTTAAATTTTTATAATCGAAATGAAAGGCAGCCTGAAACAAACAGCTTGGAATATATAGCGCACAATTATACCTGATTATGCTTCTTTCAGACGGCCTTTTCTTGATGTTTATACTTTCAGACCGCCTGTTGCCATTGCGCCAGCAAAGCTTTCAACATATCGGTTTGCTCATGGCCATGTTCAATCGCTTTGCAAAGCCACTCACAGGCTTTGGCCGCATTTTTCTGAACGCCAATGCCGTGAAAATACAGGCAGGCCAGATTGTATTGCGCCATAGTATCTTGCTGCTCGGCGGCAGATTCAAACCATTGCGCGGCTTGGCTGAAATCGGTCTCCACCCCCTGGCCGCTGTAATACATCATTCCCAAATTGGTCTTGGCTTTAATGTGCCCCAACTCTGCTGCTTGGAGATAAAGCGGTAAGGCTTCGGCACAGCTTTGACGCCGCTGCAAACCATAATGGGCGGCAAAGGCTTTTTGATAAAGGCTTTCTGCTTGTTGGCGTTGTAAAGCGGCCTGTTTGGCCTCTTCATAATGCTGATGGTCGTTCAATGCGCTGTCGGACAATAATTTTTGATGCGCTTTCATATCGCCCAAATCTGCCGCCCGACGGTAATATTCACGAGCCTTTTGCGGATACGCCGCCACGCCCAAGCCATAACGGTAAATATCGCCCAATAAACGCAAGGCTTGCGGATGGTTGTTTTCAGCAGCCTGTTTCGCATGATGATATGCATTTTGCGGATTTCGCTCAACATACCGGCCTAATAGATAAATTTCCGCTAAAGCAGCATGAGCATCATTTTCGCCGTTTTGTGCGGCCGTCTGAAACCAAGTCAGCGCTTCATCACTGTTTTGTGACAATAAAATCTCAGCCAGTGCGGTTTGTGCAGGCGCGATACCGTGTTGAGCGGCAACCTGCAAATGCGCCATTGCTTGCTTCAGGTCTTTTGCTACACCTTGCGCCAGTTTATATTGCAATCCAAGCTGCCAATGCGCTGCGACAAAACCCTGTTCGGCAGCCAAACGGTAAAGATGATGTGCTTTGTATAAATCGGGTTCGGCAGCATATTGATGATATTGCGCCAAAAAATACTGCGCTTGCGGGTGGTTTTGCTCGGCTGCCTTATTCGCCCAAAGCAATGCCTGTTGGGTTTGTCGCCTATCGTTAAATGCACGCATCAAACGCAATTGCGCATGCACCAAACCCTCTTCGGCCAATTCTGTGTAGTGCGGCAAAAGGGGTTGAACATCGCCGTTTTCCGATTCTTGCAATTGCAACAGATTATAACGGGCATAAACATGCCCTGCTCTGGCTGCTTGCTTCAAGAATTCAATACCGGCGGCAAAATCCGCTGCAATGCCATTGCCGTTAATCAAACACGCAGCCAGCTGAAAAGCGGCTTCGCTGTGTCCGATCTTCGCAGCCTGCTGCAACAAAGGTACAGCTTGCGCATAATCAGGCGGGGATTGCAGCAAAAATTGATTGGCTTGGTGATAAAGATTTTCGGCTGTCTGTGTCATATGGCGTTTTATTTATTTATATTGTTTTGACATTCTAACCGTACTAAAAAGATGAACCGAATGATGATGACAAGCTGTTGGATTTTTAACTTAAACGTCATCTGCTCTATATAAAGAGGCCGTCTGAAAACGATTTTAGACGGCCCGGCATTTAGCTTATGGTATTTTTCTTCAAGAACATATTTACCCCGCTTTCACAACGAATTTGCTGCGTTTCTAAAGTATGCTTTAAGAGCACATCGTTTTGCGGCAACGCATCGCGCTCTGCCTCATGATGCCACAAATGATAAGCAATGCCGGCAAATTTGAGATTATGTCGTTTCATACCGTTGTGGTAGCAGCGGGCCACAAACTCACTGTCTTCTCGTCCCCAACCGACAAACCAATTGTTAAAGCCGTTTACGGCCAAGGCATCTTCGCGGAAAAAGCTCATGTTGCAGGTTTTGATGCCGCGGTGGTTTTGGCTGCCGTTTTTGCCGACCAAAGCAGACAAACAACGGCATCTTAAAGCGGAAAGACGCTTTTCAATACCTGAATCAAACACAGAAAGATTCGGCAATTGATCAGAGGCCAGAATTTCCCGAGTTCGTTTTTCAGTCAAAATCACGCGCGAACCTTGCACCAAACGGCCTTTAAGTGCCAGTTTTAAATGATCGGCAATAAACGAAGCATCCAGAAGCATATCCCGTCAATCAATACAATATAATCACCTTTGGCCACCGCCAACGCACGATTGCGTGATTCGGCAGCACGAAAACCATCGTCAGGCCGCCAAGAATGCTTCACCGGCACCGGGCTCTGCCGATTAACGTATTGAATCACATCTGCCGTTTCGCGGGTCGAACCGTCATCGGCCACAATAATTTCATCGGGCAAGCGCGTTTGCGATAAAGCCGATTGCAACACAAAAGCGAGCGCATCCGGCCGGTTATACGTAGTAATAATCAGCGATACTTTCAGGTTCTGGTTGCGCTCATGCAGCTTCACATATTTATAGTAAGAACCTTGCGCATTGGCCACCGAAATCGTGAGGCCGTCTGAACCGTAGGCAAAACCGCGTTTCAGGAAATAATTTTTGATAAACGACACGCCGCCGTGCAATAAAGCTTGAGCAGGAGAAGTCTGCTTTTTAAAGCGGTTTTCATCGGCATACAACGAAGAATATTGCTGCATTTTCTGAATCAAGCCTTCCGCGTTTTCAAAAGAATAATGTTTCAGACGGCCTGACAAAGAATGGTTTTGCGCATCTTTGGGCAGCACCAGCGATTCGTGGACTTGGCGGTCAGAAAAGCGGGTAAAACGGCGGTGATAAAGGCGTGGCAGAATATCCGGATACCAGCCGCAGCCTTTAATCAAACGGCCGTTGTAATGATTCAGGCGGGACAAGGTATAAATATTTTGCGGATTATTTTCCGCCACGGCAGCGCGTATGCTGCCGATTAACTCCGTATCAGGCACTTCGTCGCTGTCGATGCTGAAAATCCAATCGTTTTGCGCCAAACGTGCGGCCATGTTTTCATCGGGCCGAAACCGATAAAATCATGCTTGAAATAGCTGACGTTTTTAAATTGCGCGGCAATCTCGAATGTGCGGTCGGTCGAACCGTTGTCGAGCAGCAAAACTTCATCGAAATCGCCCAGCGCGGTCAACACTTCCACCAAATAGCGTTCGGAATTTTTGACCAACATCGCGGCAGTTGCCGGAATTCTTGTGTTTATCATAGTCAGGCCGTCTGAAAAATATCTTAAACGGCTGTATTTTACCCGATATACCGCTACAATACGCATTTCATTTTTCAGACGGCCTATTGACTATGCGATTGCTGCTCGCCCCCATGCAAGGATTATGCGACGACGTGATGCGTGATTTATTAACGCGTATCGGCGGTTATGACGAGTGCATCAGTGAATTTGTGCGCATTACCCACACCGTGCATTCCCGCGCTACATGGTTGAAATATGTGCCCGAAATCGCCAGCGGCAACAAAACCTTTGCCGGTACGCCCTGTACAGTGCAGCTTTTGGGCAGCGATGCCGACAATATGGCCGTCAATGCTTTGGAGGCAGTACGCTTCGGTGCCGATAAAATAGATTTAAATTTCGGCTGTCCTGCACCGACAGTCAACAAACACAAAGGCGGCGCGGCTTTGCTGAAAGAGCCGGAATTGATTCACCATATTGTCAAAACCTTGCGCAGCCGCCTACCCGAACATATTCCGCTGACCGGAAAAATGCGTTTGGGCTTTGAAAACACCGATTTGGCCTTGGAATGCGCGGCTGCCATTGCCGAAGGCGGCGCATGCGGTTTGACCGTTCACGCCCGGACCAAAGTCGAGGGGTATGAACCTCCCGCGCATTGGGATTGGGTACGTAAAATCCGCGATGCAGTGTCCGTTCCGGTGACCGCCAACGGTGATGTGTTCACGCTGGCAGATTATTTGGCAATTAAAGATGTCAGCGGCTGCAACAGCGTGATGCTGGGGCGCGGTGCGGTGATTCGGCCCGATTTGGCGCGGCAAATCAAACAGTACGAGGGTGGCGAAACAGTGTATCCCACCAATTTTGCTGAAATTGCCGGTTGGATTAATCTCTTTTTTGATTTGTGCGTGGCCAAAGAAGCCAACAATAAATATCCCGTGGCGCGTTTGAAACAATGGCTCGGCATGATGAAAAAAGAATTTCCGCAAGCGCAGGATTTGTTTGAGCGCGTGCGAACCTTGAAAGAAGCGGATGAAGTGAAACAAGTATTGTTGGCATTTGAAACAGAACAACAGGCCGTCTGAAAAAATGCCGTCTGAAGATTTTCAGACGGCATTTCTAGCGCAATAAAATTAGATTAAGAAAAATTAGATTAAGAAGCCAATACGCGCGGGAAAAACACTTCGTTTTCCAAATGGATATGGTCGGTCAAATCACTGACCATTTCTTCCGCCAAACGGTACAAGCGCGTCCAGCTGCCGCAGGCATGTTCCGGAATTTCAAAATTGTTGGTTAATTCGCGCAGGCGTTGGATGGCTTTGTCGTGTTCTTCATGTTCGTGCATCATTACGCTAATCGGCATCGCCGCTCCGCGCCCGACCCCCTGATTCACCATCGGAAACAGCATGCGCTCTTCCTTCATCATGTGGCTGAGCAGCTCGTTTTGCATATAGGCCAATAATTCAGCAATTTCAGCCGGAAAAATATCGGCATGCACCGTTGCCACTTTTTGCGCCAATGGTACCAATTCATCAAACTGCGCGCGATGCACATTATGATAACGCTGCAAAATATGGTCGATGGTTGCATGAAAAGGCGCAGTTTCCCAAACGGTAAAATCAGTCATGGTCAGGTTCCTTGTGTTGGTTAAAGGCTTTCAGACGGCCTTTTTTAAAGATACATATTTTATGAATGTATTTAATGAATGCAAGGATACACCGGTTTGGCTGCTTTGTATAGCATGAATAAATGAAATAAGTCATTAAGAATAGGAGTGATTTTCAAATATTATGAGATCTTTGCAAAATTCCTATCTTTGGCACATTTCTTCGTTGTGTGCTGCTCGAAAGCTTGCCTATCTTCATGATATATCTTCGCTTTCTGTGCTGCGGCAATTTGAACTGCACTCACACCTAGGGTTTTGCAAAGATCCCATTATTTGAGAATACTACAGTTAGACAATAAAAAATCCCAAGTCAATATTGACTTGGGATTCATATATATGGCAGAGGGGAAGGGATTCGAACCCTCGATACGCTATTAACGTATACACACTTTCCAGGCGTGCGACTTAAACCACTCATCCACCCCTCTGTAATAAAAGACTATTTGCCTGTAGGCTTTAAGCAAATAATAAAAATCCGGTTTCAAACCGGAAGTTTTGGTGCCCAGGAGAAGACTCGAACTTCCACACCCGTGAGGATACTAGCACCTGAAGCTAGCGCGTCTACCAATTCCGCCACCTGGGCATTCAATTTTTCAGAGCAAAGAGACCAATCTTGGTGCCCAGGAGAAGACTCGAACTTCCACGCCCGTGAGGACACTAGCACCTGAAGCTAGCGCGTCTACCAATTCCGCCACCTGGGCTTTGCTTTATTTACCGTTTTACGTTACAGTACCGAAGAAGGTGCCGCTGAAAACGAAAACGAAGTGGCTATTATATATTTACAACGAAGAATGTCAACTGTAAAAATGAATAAAAAAATTAAATCATTAAATCTACGAGAAAAAGATCCTTACTTAGAGCGAGAAAAGCAACGTTATGCTGAACCGTTGCCCAGCCGAGAGTGGGTGATTGAATTATTAGAGCAAAAAGGCGTGCCGACCAAAATAGAGGTTTTGGCGCGCGAGCTTTCCATTAAAGACGAAGAATACGAATTTTTCGAACTCCGCCTGAAAGCTATGGCGCGTGATGGTCAGGTGTTGATTAACCGTCGCGGTGCGCTGTGTGCGGCGGACAAACTGGCTTTGGTGAAATGCCGTGTTGAAGCACACAAAGACGGATTCGGTTTTGCCGTGCCTTTGGAAAAAACCGGCGAAGGCGATTTTGTTTTATACGAACGCCAAATGCGTGGCGTAATGCATGGCGACATTGTCACCGTGCGCCCTGCCGGCATCGATCGCCGCGGCCGCCGCGAAGGCATGGTGCTGGATATTGTCGAACGTGCGCAAGTTCAAGTGGTCGGCCGCTTCTATATTGATCGTGGTATCGCTATTTTGGAAGCGGAAGATAAACGCTTGACACAAAGTATTGTGCTGGAGCCTGAGAGTGTGGCGCGATTTAAGCCTGAATCAGGCCAAGTAATTGTGG
The DNA here is from genome assembly GCF_002327085.1 of Neisseria weixii. GTDB lineage: Bacteria > Pseudomonadota > Gammaproteobacteria > Burkholderiales > Neisseriaceae > Neisseria > Neisseria weixii. The sequence continues at coordinate 1,223,162 of NZ_CP023429.1, forward strand.
CTGAAATCGAGAGCTACCCTGAATTACACCGCCCTGCTGTGGCCAAAATCATTGAAGTATTGGGCGAATATGCCGACAGCGGCATGGAGATCGAAATTGCTGTGCGCAAGCATCATTTGCCGCACCAATTCAGTGAAGCTTGTCAAAAAGCTGCCGCCAGAATCCCCGATCATGTGCGTAAAAGCGATTTGAAGGGACGCAAAGATTTGCGCGATTTGCCTTTGGTGACCATCGATGGCGAAACCGCACGTGATTTTGATGATGCGGTTTATGCCGAGCGCATGGGTCGCAATTTCCGCTTGGTGGTAGCAATTGCCGATGTCAGCCATTATGTGCGTCCGGGCGATGCGATCGACAATGATGCAGTCGAACGCAGCACCAGCGTCTATTTCCCACGCCGTGTAATTCCAATGCTGCCGGAAAACCTTTCCAACGGCATTTGCTCACTCAATCCAGATGTCGAGCGTTTGTGTATGGTTTGCGATATGTCCATCACTTACGCGGGCAATGTCAAGGAATATCAATTTTATCCGGCGGTTATGCGCTCGCATGCGCGGTTAACTTATAATCAAGTGTGGCAATGGATTGAAGAAGGTTCCGACGATCCGCTGAAGCCGCAAATCGATACCTTATATAAACTCTTCCAAGTATTACAGAAAAAACGCCAAGATCGTGGTGCCGTCGAATTTGACAGCGTGGAAACTCAGATGATTTTCGACGACAACGGCAAAATCGAAAAAATTGTGCCGGTGCTCCGCAACGATGCGCATAAACTGATTGAAGAATGTATGCTGGCAGCGAATGTATGTGCGGCGAATTTTCTGTTGAAAAACAAACATACGGCCCTATTCCGCAACCACTTAGGCCCCACACCTGAAAAATTAGCCACTTTGCGCGAACAATTGGGCTTGCTGGGTTTGATCTTGGGTGGCGGCGATAAACCGACCCGAAAGATTATGCTGTCTTGGCGCAGCAATTCAAAGGCCGACCGGATGAAGAGTTGCTGCAAGTGATGATGTTGCGCTCAATGCAGCAGGCAGTATATGAACCGCATAACGATGGCCACTTTGGTTTGGCTTACGAATCATACGCCCACTTCACTTCGCCTATCCGCCGCTATCCGGATTTGACCGTGCATCGCGCCATTAAAGCCGTGTTGCAAGGCGAAAAATACACGCCGCTAAAAACATGGCAGGCTTGGGGGGTGCATACTTCATTCTGCGAGCGTCGTGCCGATGATGCCAGCAAAGATGTTGAAAACTGGCTGAAAACTTATTATATGCGCGATAAAGTGGGGGAAGTGTTCAAGGGCAAAATTTCCGGCATGACCAGCTTTGGCATTTTTGTTACCTTGGACGACATCCACATCGACGGTTTGGTACACATCAGCGACTTGGGCGAAGATTATTTCAACTTCCGACCTGAAATCATGGCGATTGAAGGCGAACGCAGCGGCGTACGCTTCAATATGGGTGATGAATTGATGGTTAAAGTTGCCCGTGCGGATTTGGACACCAGCAAGATTGATTTGGTATTGGCAGACGGTAATGAAAACGGCACAAAAAGCCGCCACCTAAATTCACGCCGCGCGCCCGGCAAAACCGAAAGTAATCAATCAGCCGCAGCCGAAAAAGTCAAAACGCGCAGTAAAAAACTGTCGGCAAAGGAAATTGACGAGCAAATGGCTGCCGCCAAGCAAAAAACTTCACGCCATAAAACGGATGAACACAAGCAAGCGGCCAAATCAAAGGCAGCAAAAAGCAAAAAATCATCTAAAAATAAAGGCGTTAAAATCAAAGTAAAAAACAGCGGCGAGCCTTCCGGCAAACGCAAAGGCCGCAGCAAAGCTAAATCTTAAATTAGAGAGCCAAAGGCCGTCTGAAAGTTTATTTTCAGACGGCCTTTGTCTTATTACTGCTTGCTAAAACTGAAGTTTTTTACATAGCGCAAAAAACCATTGCTTCAATGGTGTTATACTGTAATAGGAATAAATAGTCGGCTTCAATAAAAATCCAACCACGCCGACACATAACAAAACACACTGTGAGGTCATATCATGTCACCACGTCCCGTTACCATTACGTCCTACAATATGCACAAAGGTATGTCGGCACTCAACCGAAAATACCAGCTCGACATCATGGGAGATGCCTTACAATCGCTCAATTCAGATGTATTGTTTCTTCAAGAAGTGCAAGGTATGCACGCCAACCGCAGCAGCAAAATTCTCGAATACCCGAGCGAACCGCATTATGATGTGCTGGGTAACCATCTCTCCTTCAACCGCAGCTATGGCAAAAATGCCATCTATCCGCAACGCCACCACGGTAATGCCATCCTCAGCCATCTACCGCTTGAAACCCGCAATAATCTGAATATTACAGTCAATAAACACGAGCAGCGCGGCATGTTGCATTGCGAAGTATTGCCGGAAGGCTGGGATGTTCCTTTAGTGTGTTTGTGCGCCCACCTGAATTTGCGTGAACCTGACCGCGCCAAGCAATATCAGACGATTTTTGAATACGTCAGCCAACACATCGATACCCAAAGCCCATTGATTATTGCCGGCGACTTCAACGATTGGCGCTACAAATCAGCCATTTCTTTTGGTAAGGCGCTCAACTTAGATGAAGTGTTTCTCGACAGTAACGGCAAACGCCCGAAAACTTTCCCTTCGCGTATGCCGCTGTTGAGCCTTGATCGGGTTTACACGCGTAATTTGGACATCATGGATACTAAAATTCACAACAGCCGCAACTGGCAAATGCTTTCCGACCATCTGCCTTTGAGCGTCAAAGTAAAACCGAAATTACCTTAAACTAAAGCAGTTTTCAACAGGCCGTCTGAAAGATGGGCAGCTATTTACCCTAGGCAAAAATTCTTTCAGACGGCCTGAATTGCTGATAAGATAAGCATCATTCAAGATTTAATAGAAAAGGCGAAGATGATGGATATCGAACACGATTACCTCAGCCGGATGCCGTTTCATATCGTATTCATCGATCCGCTGCACACTGATTTCAAAAGTAGCGCCCGGAAGTTAAATGAATACATCCACCGCAACCCGCTCGCCCATGCCCGTTTACACCAGCCGAAGTTTGCCGCTAAAATTCTTGAAATGGCCGCTTTCCGCAACAATATGCGCGTAGTGATACGTAAAGCCGATGCCCAAGTGAAGCATGATTTGCACTATCTCATCCGCAACGGCGTGTTTACCACCGATGAAAAAATGTGGTTGTTTATTAATGACCCCGATAATTTGGCAATGGTAAAAAATTAGGCTGTCTGAAATATAAAACGAGTAAATACAAAAGGTTAATAATGCTACTCTTTATTGACAACTACGATAGCTTCACCTATAACATCGTGCAATATTTTGCCGAACTAGGCCAAGCAGTCGTCGTGCGCCGTAATGACGACATTACTTTAGAAGAAATCGCCGCACTCAATCCGCAATACTTGATTATCGGCCCCGGTCCTTGTTCTCCGAAAAAAGCGGGCATTTCCGTGGCGGCCATGCGGCATTTTGCCGGTAAGCTGCCGATTATGGGTGTATGTCTCGGTCATCAAACCATAGGCGAAGCATTCGGCGGCAATGTGGTGCGTGCGCAAACCTTAATGCATGGTAAGGTCTCGCCGGTTCACCATACCAATAAAGGTATGTTTAAAGATTTGCCAAATCCTGTAACCTGCACACGCTATCACAGCCTAGTCATCGACCGCCATACCCTGCCCGACTGCCTTGAAGTTACTGCATGGACGGATGACCAAGAAATCATGGGCGTACGCCACAAACAATATGCTATCGAAGGCGTACAATTCCATCCCGAAGCTTTGTTGACCGAGTATGGCCATGAAATGCTGCACAATTTTTTGGAAGAATTCAAAGATTTCTGCGATCAAGCTGATTGAAACAAAAAATTGAATTCCAATGAACTAACCGCCATGACAGCGGTCTGTATGTTCATACAATAAATGCCGTCTGAATCTGTTTATCCCCCAAATATGTTCAGGCGGTTTCATAATATACTCTCTTTACATGTCGAAAACCCTTTCGGCACAACACATTCGACAATACGCCTGCTCAATATCTATTCCACAAACCACCGTAGATTTCAAATTTGCCTTGGCGGCCGCGCTGTTTATTTTCCGGCCAAACAAGTCCTGCAAAGATTCCTCTTTGCGCTACCGGCAAATCCATAATTTATGGCAAAACAATACAATAAGGATATTGCTGCGTCATGCCTACCCCATCTTATCCCAGCCGCCAAGTGCTTTTCTATTCACTCATCTGCGGTTTCGGCGTATCATTGCTCGTTATCGAAGCCAATTGGCAGATTCTCAGGTGGGCCGAGCGGCAAGACGGCTATCATCATCCGCCAACCGGTATATCCGCCCATCTTTTTGAAATTCTGCTGTATGCCACACTGACCTGCCTGCCCTTGGTTTTGCTTACCGTCGCGATTTGCGTGGCCAAACGGGTTTACCGCAACAAACGCGGCGGGTATATTATCGGCTTTTTCGCTACGGCCGTTTTCTTGGCCATTGTGATTGGCGCATGGCTGTTTAAAATGATTACCCACTACATGGAAGCGCATACTATCTGGCTGCCGCCCTCCGATTTTGCGTCTGCATTGGCTTATATTTGGTTATGGTTTTGTATAAGTGCCGTCATGCTGTGCGCTTGGCTGGCAGGCGCACCGCCCAAACCCGAACCCGGCCTCAAAGAAAGTGCATAGCATTTGTTTATTACCGAAGGAAAACACATGATTACGCCGCAACAGGCAATTGAACGCCTAATCAGCAACAACGAGCTTTTTTACGATGAAATGACCGATTTGATGAGACAGATCATGAGCGGCCAAGTGCAGCCGGAGCAAATCGCCGCCATTATGACGGGCTTACGCATCAAAGTAGAAACCGTTTCTGAAATTACAGCTGCCGCAGCAGTGATGCGTGAATTTTCCACCAAAGTAGCGGTTAGCCATGCCGATAATCTGGTTGATATTGTCGGCACTGGCGGCGACGGTGCGAAAACCTTCAATATTTCCACTACGGCCATGTTTGTTGCTGCCGCAGCCGGTGCCAAAGTCGCGAAGCACGGCGGCCGATCGGTATCGTCTTCCTGCGGCGCGGCCGATGTGATGGAGCAAATGGGCGCGGTATTGAATGTTACGCCCGAGCAAGTCGCCCAAAGCATAGAGCAAACCGGCTTAGGTTTTATGTTTGCGCAAAACCATCACAGCGCCATGCGCCATGTTGCGCCGGTGCGCCGCTCACTGGGTTTCCGCAGCATTTTTAACATTCTGGGGCCGTTAACCAACCCGGCGGGGCGCCCAACCAGCTGTTAGGCGTATTCCACATTGATTTATGCGGCATTCTCTCGCGCGTGTTGCAGCAATTGGGGTCGAAACATGTGTTGGTGGTGTGCGGTGAAGGCGGTTTGGACGAAATCACCCTCACCGGCAACACCCGCATCGCGGAATTAAAAGACGGTACCATCCGCGAATACGACATCAACCCACAAGATTTCGGTATAGAACTGCGCCGCAACCTTGACGATATCCGCGTGGAAAACAGCGAAGAATCACTGCAGAAAATGGATGCCGTTTTAAACGGCGAACACGGTGCCGCACGTGATATCGTAGTGCTCAATGCCGCCGCCGCCCTGTATGCGGGCAATGTGGTGGACTCTTTGGCTGCCGGTGTCACCGCCGCACAAGAAGCGATTGATTCGGGTAAAGCCAAGGCCAAGAAAGCAGAATTTATCGAATTTAGCCGACAGTTTGATGCATAAACATTTTTCATTCAGAGGCCGTCTGAAACATCGGCTTCAGACGGCCTTTTTGTGTTTAAAGAAATCACCCCTTTATAAACATATATAACAAAATCATCTTTGCAATAAACAAACCATTCTTTCCCTTTTTCCGACAGCTTCTATAAAGTTCGCCCATAATCACTACTCTGTTATCAAGCCATGTTATTACTGAAAACCCCCAGCGTCTTACCGGGCTTTAAAATCAGCTTAGGGTTGACCGTGTTGTGTTTGTCGCTTTTGGTCGTGTTGCCGTTTGTCATGATGGCCGCCAAAGCCGGCGAAATTGGTTGGACGGCTTTTTGGCAAACAATTGCCGAACCCAACGTTCTGGCAGCGGTATGGTTGAGCCTGAAAATGTCGTTTTATGCCATGCTGACTAATATTGTGTTCGGCACTTTAGTCGCGTGGGTGTTGGTGCGCTATGAGTTTCCGGGAAAAAATCTGGCTAATGCACTGGTGGACTTACCTTTCGCCCTGCCTACTGCCGTCACCGGTATTGCCTTGGCCACTTTATACGCGCCGAATGGCTGGATCGGACAATGGTTCGCGCCTTTGGGCATCAAAATTGCTTTTACGCCCATCGGCATTTGGATTGCGTTAGTGGTGGTAAGCCTGCCGTTTATTGTGCGTGCGGTGCAGCCGGTACTGGAAGAATTATCGGGCGAATACGAAGAAGCCGCGGCTACTTTAGGCGCAAACCGGTTCACCACTTTCCGCCGCGTATTGCTGCCGGAAATCATGCCGGCTTTGATTACCGGCGCAGGCATGATGTTTGCCCGCGCGACCGGCGAATACGGTTCGGTGATTTTTATTGCAGGTAATATTCCGATGGTTTCCGAGATTTTGCCGCTGATTATTACCGGAAAATTGGAGCAGTTTGATGTGCAGGGGGCATCAGCGGTGGCGCTGTTTATGCTGATGATTTCGTTTGCGATCTTGTTTGCTTTAAACGTGACTCAATGGGCATTGAGCAAACGGGCGGGTGCCAAAGCCTGATGGTGTAGAAAATCCTAGCGTTGTTTACACTTTTTCTTTTTTGCTTGAAGACCCATTTTGGGATTTTTGAGTGTTGTCAAGAATGCCGAAAGGCACGGCAACGCCGCATGGTTCTTAATAATGCTCAAAAATCCTAAAACAATCATTTAGGTAAAAAATAAAAGCTGTTTTGCATAAAAAGTGTAAACAACCCGACAATTTCCTACATGATAGGCCGTCTGAAAATTTTAGAACCGAAAAAAGACATTCATTATGCAAACCCATTCTTCCAATCCAAACCTGACCGAACCGCGCTGGCTGCGTTTGATCCTAACCGCGATTGCATTACTGTTTCTACTGGTGATGCTGGTTGTGCCGCTGGTGGCCGTGTTCTACGAAGCCTTAAAAGGCGGCTGGGGTTTGTATGTGCAATCCGTTACCGATCCCGAAGCATGGTCGGCCATTCGATTAACCTTGATTACCGCTGCTATTGTGGTGCCGGCGAATGCCGTATTGGGTATTGCTATGGCTTGGTTACTCACGCGCTTTGATTTTCGTGGCAAACAATTGCTGACCACCCTACTTGATTTGCCGTTTTCCGTATCACCCGTGGTGGCCGGCTTGATGTTCGTGTTACTGTTCGGCGCGCATACCGCTTTCGGCGGCTGGCTCGAAGCGCAGGGCATACAGATTATCTTCGCCATTCCGGGCATTATCTTGGCCACGCTGTTTGTTACCTTTCCTTTTGTGGCCCGCGAACTGATTCCGCTGATGCAGGCGCAGGGCGACAGCGAAGAGCAGGCCGCGCTGATTTTGGGCGCAAGCGGCTGGCAGATGTTTTGGCGCGTTACCCTGCCCAATATCAAATGGGCGCTGCTCTACGGCATCATTCTCACTAACGCGCGCGCTATGGGCGAATTTGGTGCCGTCAGCGTGGTGTCCGGCCATATTCGCGGCGAGACCAACACCATTCCGCTGTTGGTGGAAATCTTTTACAACGAATACAGCTTTACCGGCGCCTTTGCCCTATCCGGCGTATTGGCCTTATTAGCCCTAGCCACCCTAGCCTTACAAAACTTTATTACCAAAATGCAAGAGAAAAAACTCGCCGCAGCGGAGAGAAACGCATGAGCATCACCATTGAAAATTTAAACAAACATTTCGGCAATTTTCACGCACTGAAAAACATCAATCTAAACGTACCGACCGGTAAACTGGTTTCGCTACTCGGCCCATCCGGCTGCGGCAAGACGACGCTGTTGCGCATTATTGCCGGCTTAGAAACTTCCGACAACGGCAGAATTCTGTTCGACGGACAAGACGTGACAGACAAGCATGTTCGTGACCGCAAAGTCGGCTTTGTATTCCAACATTACGCTTTGTTCCGCCACATGAACGTGTTCGACAACGTGGCTTTCGGCTTGACCGTATTGCCGAAAAGCAAGCGCCCGAGCAAAGAAAAAATCCGCGCCAAAGTAGAAGAATTATTGGGTTTGGTGCAGCTTTCGCATTTGGCCAAATCTTATCCGCACCAGCTTTCAGGCGGCCAGCGCCAACGCATCGCCCTTGCCCGCGCCTTGGCGGTAGAACCCAAATTACTGCTGCTGGACGAACCATTCGGCGCGCTCGATGCCAAGGTTCGCAAAGAATTGCGCACATGGCTGCGCGACATTCACCATAATCTCGGCGTGACCAGCATTCTCGTCACCCACGACCAAGAAGAAGCTTTGGAAGTGTCCGACGAAATCGTGGTAATGAACCACGGTCATATCGAACAAACCGGTAGCGCAGACCACATTTACCGCCAACCGGAAAATGCGTTTGTCACCGAGTTTTTGGGCGAAACCGATGCCTTTGAAGGCCGCATCGAAAAAGGCGTGTGGCATTACGGCAGCTACCAATGGCCGCTCGACCGCCAATACAAATGGCAGGAACAATTGGCCATCGGCTACATCCGTCCGCACGAATGGCAAATCGCCCAAGCCGGACAAACGCCGATGCTGACCGCCGCGGTTGAAAAAATCCACGCTGTCGGCGCATTGACCCATGTCACCGTCAAACACGACAAACGCGATGTACACATCACCCTAGCCGGCAGCGATGCCACCCGTCTGGCCTTATCCGTGGGCAAAGAGTTGGCTTTAGTGCCGAAACAAATCTACATCTTTTCGCAAAACGAATTAATCGAATATTCGATTTGATTGCGATGATTAAAGGCCGTCTGAAAATATCGTTTTCAGACGGCCTTTTGTCTTGAAAATCGTTAACAATCGGCGCATAATCAAATGCTCGTTTTTGTAAAAATAGCCAACCCATTTCGATAAAGGAAGCCGCCATGAGCAACTATCTCACCCCCAATTTCTCATTCGCCCCATGATTCCCGAGCGTGCTTCGGGCAGTCGCGTGTGGGATACCGAAGGGTGTGAGCTGATTGATTTATCGGGCGGCATCGCCGTAAATGCCTTGGGCCACAGCCATCCCGAGCTAATTGATGCCCTGAACCGGCAAGCGCAAAAGGTGTGGCACATTTCCAATATCTACACCACTCAGCCTGCGCAAGATTTAGCCGCCGCTTGGTGGAACACAGCTTTGGCGACAAAGTATTTTTCTGTAATTCAGGCGCCGAAGCCAACGAAGCTGCGCTTAAACTTGCCCGTAAATATGGCCGCGACCATTTCGGCGAACACAAAACCGAAATCATTGCCTGCATCAACAGCTTCCACGGCCGCACATTGTTTACCGTATCCGTCGGCGGCCAAGCGAAATACAGCCAAGATTACGCGCCGTTGCCGCCAGGCATCAGCCACGTTGCCTTTAACGACATCGCCGCGCTCGAAGCCGCCATCAGTGATAAAACCTGCGCCGTGATTATCGAGCCGGTTCAAGGCGAAAGCGGCATTTTGCCTGCCACACAAGAATATCTTGAAGCTGCCCGCCGCCTGTGCGACCAATATAATGCCTTGCTGATTTTTGATGAAGTGCAAACCGGCGTCGGCCACACCGGCAAACTGTTTGCCTACGAGCATTACGGCGTCAAACCCGACATCATGAGTTTGGCCAAAGCACTAGGTTGCGGCTTCCCGATTGGCGCGATTGTCACCACTGATGCCATTGCCCCAACCTTCGGCCCCGGCACGCATGGCTCTACATTTGGCGGTAATCCGTTAGCCTGCGCCGTCGCCAACCGCGCATTCGACATCATCAACACCCCTGAAACCTTAAGCCATGTACAAACCCAAGGCGAAAAACTTCAGACGGCCTTACAACAAATCGGCGAGCGCACCGGCGTATTCAAACAAGTCCGCGGCATGGGCTTACTGCTCGGCGCGGTGATGGCCGACCAATACGAAAACCGCGCCGGCGAAATCTTCAACGCCGCCCTGAAACACGGCCTGATGGTATTAGTGGCCGGACCCAATGTCGTGCGCTTCGCACCAAGCTTGCTACTGAATAATGAAGATTTACAAGAAGGCATGCAACGCTTGGAAGTCGCGATTAATGAGTGGTTGGCTGCTTAACCTTTAGGCTTATCCGCAATTAAAAGGCCGTCTGAAACCAATATTTCAGACGGCCGAGACCTTTTAATTCCGTGTTTATCAAACTACCGTTACCTCACGATTGCGGTACACTCCAATCGCTGTTGGTCAAATCATAGATTTTCTGAATTTCTTTCAGAATATTGTCAAAATCGATATTCAAATCTTTCAGACGGCCTGTACGGATATCAAATACCCAGCCGTGCACCACCGGAAATTTTTCTTTCAAATAACGTTTCTGCACACCTGCGCTTTTGATGACATTGATGCATTGCTCTTGCACGTTTAATTCGACTAAACGGTCGTAACGCGCTTGCTCGTCTTCAATCGCGTCCAGTTCTTCCCGGTGCAGGCGGTACACGTCGCGGATACAGCGCAACCAAGGATTGAGCATGCCGTAATCTTTGGCCTGCATAGCGGATTTTACGCCGCCGCATTCGTAGTGGCCGCACACGACAATGTGTTTCACGTTCAGATGGTAAACCGCATAATTGATGACCGAAGCTACATTAATATCAATGGCATTGACCATATTGGCAATATTGCGGTGCACGAAAACTTCGCCCGGCTGCATGCCCATCATATCTTCAGCGGTCACGCGGCTGTCAGAGCAGCCGATGTAGAGATAATCCGGTGTTTGGTTGATGGAGAGCTTATCGAAAAAATGCGGGTCGTTGCGCAATTGCTCTTCGGCCCATTGACGGTTGTGTTCAAAAATATCTTGTTTGGTTTTAGACATGCTATTTTCCCGGAAACAGATTCATACGGAGTCTAGGCTGATTTGCCCGATTAGACAAGCCCGAAGGCAGGAAAAGGCCGTCTGAAAGTCGCTCTACCGCCGAAAGTAGCTATCACGGTCGGCTTTAAGTATCAACCGTTGTTCATGACAATTGAGCTATTTTACCATTGCGCCCATACAGAATCTTACACTCGCAAACATTGACCGCGTCAGTTGAAAAGACGACAATCAATCAACGAATAACGGTTTTAGGTAAAGGCCGTCTGAACAAGAAAACCATTATGACGCACAATGAATTGATCGCCACCCTGCCCAAAGCCGAGCTCCATGTCCATATCGAAGGTACCTTTGAGCCTGAATTGATGTTTGAAATCGCCCGTCGCAATCAGGTTGATATACCTTATACCAATGTCGATGACATTCGAGCCGCTTATAATTTTCATAATTTGCAGTCTTTTCTGGATATTTATTACGCCGGCGCGGCAGTTTTGCTGCATGAGCGTGATTTTTACGATTTGACCCGCGCCTATCTGTTGCGCTGCCGCAAAGACAATGTTACCCACACTGAAATATTTTTCGATCCGCAAACACATACCGAGCGCGACGTGGCATTTGAAACCGTAATTAACGGCATAGACCGCGCCTGCCGTGATGCCGCGCAGGAATGGGGCATTTCCAGCCGCCTGATTATGTGTTTTCTGCGTCATTTGTCGGAAGAATCGGCGTTTGAAACCTTAGACCGGGCTTTGCCGTTTCACGACAAAATCATCGGTGTGGGCTTGGATTCGAGTGAAGTCGGCCACCCGCCGTCTAAATTCGAACGTGTGTTTGCCAAAGCTCGCGAACACGGTTTTCTCGCCGTGGCGCATGCCGGTGAAGAAGGCCCGCCGCAATATGTGTATGAAGCCTTAGATTTGCTCAAGGTGGCGCGCATCGACCACGGCGTGCGCTCCGAAGAAGACTATGCCCTGATGCAGCGTTTGATTGATTTGCAAATGCCGCTGACGGTCTGCCCGTTGAGTAACCTGAAATTGAGCGTCGTCAATCATCTGAGCGCACACAATCTGCACCGTATGCTGCAACGCGGTGTGTTGGTGACGGTAAATTCAGACGACCCTGCCTACTTCGGCGGCTATGTGAATCAAAATTTTATAGAATTAGCCGAGGCTTTGGATTTGAGCAATGAAGACATCCGCATGCTGTGCAAAAATTCGTTCAAGGCCTCGTTTATCAGTGATGCGGAAAAAGAAGCATGGTATCGCCGCATCGACGAAATCCATTAACCGTAGGACTTAACTTAACAGAAAGGAATCAATATGGCTCAAGTAACCTTTAAAGGCGATCCGTAGAAGTGGGCGGCACCCTGCCCAAGTCGGCCAAACCGCCCCTGCATTTACCTTGGTGGCCACCGATTTATCCGAAAAAAGTCTGTCGGATTTTGCCGGTAAGCGCAAAGTGCTGAATATTTTCCCGAGTATCGACACAGGCGTGTGCTCAAAATCGGTACGCGAATTCAACGAGCGCGCCACCGGCTTGGACAACACCGTTGTTTTGTGTATTTCTGCCGATTTGCCGTTTGCCTTGGCGCGTTTCTGCGGTGCCGAAGGCATTGAAAATGTGACCTCGCTTTCGACTTTCCGCTGCAAAAACTTCAAGCAAGACTACGGTACTGAAATTCAGTCTTCACCGCTCAAAGGCTTAAACGCCCGAGCGGTTGTGGTGTTGGACGAAAATGACCAGGTATTATACAGCGAATTGGTGCCTGAAATCGGTGAAGAACCGAATTACGATGCGGCTTTGGCTGTCTTGTAAACACCGGTAACAATCAAGGCCGTCTGAAAGTTGAATTTCAGACGGCTTTTTCATGCAAACTATTTTAGCCTTCCAATACGCTGGCTGAAGCGGCTTCTGCCTTCACTTTGGCGATAGCGGCTTCACGCGCGGCTTCATCGGGAAGCAATGGGCTGGTACCGATGATTTGACCGTTGGTCGCTTTGAGATTAAAGTAAAATTTACCGTTGTTACTTTCCTTTAACTCATAGCGTGCATTTTCGGCAGAATTTTTACGAATCGACTCAATGCCGTTTTGCGCAGACGATTTGCTGTTGTACTGCTCGCTTTTCAATAAGGTCTTATCATCACCGTCGAGCAGGCTGAAGCTGAAATGACCGTCGTCGCTCTTGCGTAATTCAAATGCTGCCATGGTTACACTCCTTTTCGCTTGGTTATGCCGCTTCCTGACATAGGGGGCGGAAAATGAAAGATATTCCTAATAATATAAAAATAGCTTGCAATTGTGTCAATCAAATATATACAAACTTGATGGATATTATGCAAACACGCTGATTTTGTGATGATAAAAATCAGGCCGTCTGAAATTATATGGTTCAGACGGCCTTTGGTTCTCAATAATCCACTTTAATTGCGGGTGGTGCTTGAGCTGCTTCGGTTTGGTGGTTCAGCGGCATCAGGTCTAATTTATCCATCAGCAGCCGGTCGCCGTCTTCATCAGGATTATCAGTGGTTAGTAGCTTGCCGCCGTAGAAAATCGAATTGGCTCCGGCCAAAAAACACATGGCTTGGGTCGATTCGCTCATGCCTGTGCGCCCTGCACTCAAGCGCACAAAGCTTTTCGGCATGGTAATGCGCGCTACGGCGATGGTGCGCACAAATTCCGTCCAATCCAAATCTTGGACACCGGCTAAAGGTGTACCTTCGACTTTGACCAACTGATTAATCGGTACACTTTCCGGCTGCGGGTCGAGATTGGCCAAGCTGGCAATCAATCCGGCGCGTTCGGCGCGGGTTTCGTTCATGCCGACAATGCCGCCGCAGCACACTTTCAAACCGGCATGGCGCACTTTGCCCAAAGTATCCATGCGGTCTTCGTGTTGGCGCGTGTGGATGATGTCGTTGTAGCGCTCGGGATCGGTATCAAGATTATGGTTGTAGTAATCCAATCCGGCTTCTTTCAAATCTTCGGCCATGCCGTCTTCAAGCATACCGAATGTGCCGCAGGTTTCCAGACCCAAGGCTTTCACGGCTTTGATGATTTCGGACACGGTTTCCACATCTTTCGGCTTCGGCCCACGCCACGCCGCGCCCATGCAGAAACGGCTGGCACCGCGTGCTTGCGCTATTTTGGCTTTGGCGACGATTTCATCGACATCCATCATCTGCGCTTTGCCCAAATCGGTATGGTGATGCGCCGATTGCGGACAATATGCACAATCTTCGGGGCAGCCGCCGGTTTTAATGGAAAGTAAGGTGGAAAGCTGGATTTCACGCGGATTGAATTGTTGGCGGTGGATTTCGGCAGCCTGATAAACCAAGTCTAAAAACGGCAAGGCAAACAAAGCTTCTACATCACATTTTTTCCAATAACGCGCAGTCGGATGCGGCTTGCGCTCGGTTTGGCGGCGCAAGGCTACAGGAGAGAGGGTCATGTTGTGTTCTTTCTGGTTTCACAGCGGCGCAATGACGCTGATGGCTTGACTGTCGGCACAATGACGACAGCGGCGGATAAAGGCCGTCTGAAACGCAAGCATATCTTTATGCCCTTATTTAGGCTATGATTTCAGACGGCGCGGAAAGTGTAACCTGTTTAAAAAACCACTGCAAAGGATTTTTTTATGAGTGCATTCAAATTAGCGATTTTCGATTGCGACGGTGTCTTGGTCGACAGCGAACGCATTACCTGCGAAGTATTGACACAATGTCTGGCCGAACTCGGCTTGGTGATGGACAGCCAAGAAGTCTGGCGTTTGTTCGTCGGCAAATCCATTCCCAAAAGCATGGAGATGATCGGCGAAATGCTGGGCGAAAGGCCGTCTGAAAGCATGTGGCAGGACTTTGCCAAGCGTGCCAATGCTGAGTTGAAAGAAAAAGTCAAAGCGGTAAAAAACATCGAAGCCACACTTGATGCGCTTGAAATTCCTTATTGCGTGGCTTCTAACGGCGATTTTGACAAGATGAATACCACGCTTGGCGCTACCGGCCTGCTGCCGCGTTTTCAAGGCAAAATGTTCAGCGCCACGCAGGTCAAAACAGGCAAGCCCGCGCCTGATTTGTTTCTGCTCGCTGCCGAAACCATGGGCTACGTGCCGCCAGATTGTGTGGTGATTGAAGACAGCCCCACCGGCGTCACCGCCGCACTTGCTGCCGGCATGACACCGTTTGGCTATGCCTGCTGGGCACCGCGCGAAACCTTGCAGAAAGCCGGCGCGCAGGTTTTGTTTGACGATATGGCGCAATTACCGCAATTGATTCGGGATTATTCTTAGTCAAAATAAAAGGTCTCAGGCCGTCTGAAAAAACTATTTTCAGACAGCCCGGAATCAATAATCAGCTTTTTGCTTGCTCAATCAAATAGGCCACCAAACCCGGCACGCCTTCTGTCGCGCGTTTCGGAATCACTTCGATATTCGCGGCCACGTTCTGCGGATTCGGATCAACCAAATACAAATCGGCATGCGGCGGCGCGTAATGCACCAAAGAAGCCGCCGGATACACTTGCATCGAGGTACCGACAATCACCACCACATCGGCATCGCGCATTTCTTCCACCGCGACATCAAACATGGGACTTTTTCGCCGAAAAACACAATATGCGGCCACATCGCGCCACCGGTGCTACTCAAAGTTTCCGCAGTTTGCTCACCGGTAAACTCAATGATTTCATCGGGGTAATCAACGCTGCGTAATTTATTCAGTTCGCCATGCAGGTGCAGCACATTCTTGCTGCCGGCTCTTTCGTGCAGATTGTCGACGTTTTGCGTGATGATGTGCACGCGGTAATGTTCGGCCAAATCCAGTAGCGCTTTGTGTGCTGCATTCGGCTCGGCCTCATTGGCTTGGCGGCGGCGTTGGTTGTAGAAATCAATCACCAACTTCGGATTTTTCGCCAAGGCTTCGGGGTACAGACATCGGTCACCTTATGTCCTTCCCACAAACCGCCCGCATCGCGGAAAGTCAATAAGCCGCTGTCGGCGCTGATACCCGCGCCTGTTAAGACCACACATTTTTTCATGTTGCCCCGTTCTGATTGAGGCCGTCTGAATGTGATCAATCCATTCAGGCGGCCTCTATAAATTACAACCTAAATTACAACAAACCTTGCGTTTCCAATGCCTTTTGCACACCTTCATCGGCTTCTACGCGCTGATAAAAGCCTTCAAGCTTATTCAAGTGGTTCAAATCGATATTAAATGCCTTCGCCCAACGCAGCAACACATACACGTACACATCGGCCATGCTTAATTCACCGATCAAGTAATCCTGGTTTTGCAGGGCTTCGTTAACCAAGCCGAAATAATCGCTCACTTGCAACATTGCACGTGCACGGATTTGCGCACCTTCGCCCTCGCCTTCGATAAAACGGTTGGGGTAGAACACATAAGCAAATGCCGAATGAAAATCGGCATTGGCAAACGCCAACCATTGACGCGCTTTAGCCTGTTGGCGCACACCACCTTTGCCAAACAGCTTGACTTCGGGATATTGCGTGTCAATGAAATCCAAAATCGCCATATTCTGCGTCAGCGTCCAATCACCGTCTTGCAAAACCGGGACAGAGCCTAAGGGATTCAAGGCCAAAAACTCCGGCGTTTTCAATTCATCATGCGCCATTTTCACCGCTTCAAAATCGGCTTTCACCCATTCCAAAGCCACGTGCGGTACCAATGAGCAAGCTCCCGGCATATAGTAAAGTTTTAACATGTTTATCCTTTTGTGTATTGTGAAGTTTGTGTGTTATGAAGTTATTGTCCGTGATTTCATTAAAACTGTCTGAAATCAGCATTTTATCAGAAACTTTCAGACGGCTTTAAGTTAATCGTCAGGGTGAAATCTGGCTGCCGCGCGCTCACGCGCAACCGTGTCTTTATCTTTTAAAGTTGTACCTAAGCCCAGCTTTTTTTCATAATCGGATGGCGGTGTATCATCGTCTTCCATTCCGAATGCGCTGGCGTTGACCCAAAGCGACAGCAGCCCGGCCGCCGCCGCTAAAAAACCGATAATATACCAAAACATATCTCTTTCCTTTCGCCATGCTCAACCAGCGCGGCTTTTTGTTATGTGGGATAACTGTATCATATTCCGAGAAAAGGATAAATTGTTCTTACTTAATACAATATTCAGCGGATTAAAGCGTTAAGAAACGAAAAGGCCGTCTGAAAACTATGTTTTCAGACGGCCTTAATCGCAATAAATCAACCGCCACATGCACCGCAGCAACCGCCTTCGCTGTGGCCGCCGCGTTTTTCTTGATTATCCAAAACCGGCAATTCCACTTCTTCTTTGGTTTCGGGTTGTTGATTCGGCAAATCGTTGACTTTGATTTTGTTTTCTTCGCTCATGGCTTCAATCTCGCTTTGGGGTTAAACTTCGGTCATCATAACATAACTTTTATATTCATCTTTTGACGCAACGCAAAAATAAAGACTGAGCCCTTTGCAAAATCCCCATCTTTGGTAGATTTCTTCGTTGTACGCTGCTCAAAAAATTGCCTATCTTTATGATATGTCTGCGCTTTCTGTGCTGCTCTAACTTTGAACTGTACCAAAGATGGGGATTTTGCAAAGGTTTCAGACCGTCTGTTTCAGACGGCCTCGTATATTTATCAACAATATTCGCAATCCAAAATGTCTTTGCGGATATTCTTCAGCAAGAATTCAGCAGCGCTGTCGGATTCGGTTTGAATGAACACAAATAATTTCGCCACCACTTTACCGATAAATACTTTCTTCAACGCACAGGCTTCGGCGATTTTGTAAGATGCCAAGAAATCGGCGATGTCTTGCGGCAGGCTTCTTTTATCCAGTTTCACCGACGTCAGGCGTTTGTCGCTGTTGAAGCGTTGCAGCAGGGTTTGCTCTTTATCGAGCTTGATGCCTGCTTCTTTTTCTTCAGCCGTGGCACGGTTAAATGCATCATAGATTTCGGCATACAGCATGTCGTTCGGCCCTTCAAAAATG
The DNA here is from genome assembly GCF_002327085.1 of Neisseria weixii. GTDB lineage: Bacteria > Pseudomonadota > Gammaproteobacteria > Burkholderiales > Neisseriaceae > Neisseria > Neisseria weixii. The sequence continues at coordinate 1,241,204 of NZ_CP023429.1, forward strand.
GTAAACGGACGGAAATCGATGGCGATATTGCTGGCCACATGCCCGCTCTCAAAGCCTTTGGCGCCAAGTAATTTTTGCAGCTTTTGCGCGGCTTCGTAAGTGTATTCAGTCGCCAAGGTCTTGATGATATTGGCTTCCATCACTTGATGGCTCACCGGCTGGTCAGGTGACACGCAATTGCAGGTAAAGCCGTACAATACTTGCGACACTTCATAGCGGCGCTGAATTTCACGGCGCTCGAATTCGACAAACTTGATGTCGTTGCGCACATATTTTTGCGTGTTCGCAACGATATATTCCATGATGCCGTGCGTCATGCCGACCAATTGCAGACGGCTGCGGATGAAAATATTCTGAAACGCACGCAAACTGGCGGCATCACTATCTGAAAGTTTCACCACCAAATCGGCCGGGATAGTGCCGTCGATGCGGTTGATCGCATAACGCACCGCGCGCAAACCTTCCGACTTCAACACTTCGCAGCGGATGTATTCTTTCGGCACCAACAACAAATCGATGACTTTAGACAATTTGCCGTTTTTACGTTCTTTGGCCGCCACCAGCAGGAAATCGCTTTGCGAGTTGCCCTGCCAATATTTGGCCGCTTTAACGTAAACGGTTTCATCATCGGCGTATTCGTAAAATGACTGCATTTCACGTGCAATCGCCGCGCCGGAGGTTTCCGGTTCGGTCACGCCCAAGCCGCCGCCCTCACCTTTGAAAATCAAGTCTAAACCAAGCTTGATTTGCGATTCGCTGCCGAATTCTTGCAAAGGCTGCAATACCAGTGCGCCTTCTATGCCGGTACGCAAGGTTACCGGTACGCCGTAATGACCGGCCAAGCGCAATACTTCTTGAATTTCAAACTGATTATTTTTGCGGCCTCCGTGTTTTTCATCCAAAAACGGCAGCAGCAATCCGGCATTTTTCAATTCCAGCCATTTGTCTTCCGGCAGATATTGCATCAAGCACAATCCGCCGCCGAATACGCGCGCAAACGTTTCTTCGATATGTCGCAAAAAAGCAGCCGTATCCATGTTCACCGGCTGCAATGTAGATTCTGCAGATGTCATACAACCTCTTTTTTAGATGATGTGTTTTAGAGTTTATTTACTAATTTATATCACAATCGGCGACAATCGTCATGAAAAATTTTGGCAGCTATCATTGTGAAAAGCAATGATTCATCGGATTAAAGCGCCATTACAGGCCGTCTGAATGTCAGACGGGCAAACACAAATGCAATAGTTATTTCAACAGTCCTGTGCAATGCCGTCTGAAAAGTTTCAGACGGCATTGGGCGGCATGCGTATAATAACGGTCTCACACTTACTCACGGAATCCGTCATGGCAAAAGCACCGAAAACCGTTTACCAATGCACCGAATGCGGCGGCACATCGCCCAAATGGCAAGGCAAATGCCCGCATTGCGGCGAATGGAACACTTTGCAGGAAAGCTTGGCCGCGCCCGATCCGAAAAACGCACGCTTCCAATCGTGGGCGGCGGATACTTCGAGCATGCAGTCTTTATCTGCCGTCACTGCAACGGAAGTGCCGCGCAATCCGACCGGCATGGGCGAGCTTGACCGTGTACTGGGCGGCGGCTTGGTTGACGGCGCGGTGATTTTGTTGGGGGCGACCCGGGCATCGGCAAATCAACCTTACTGTTGCAAACCATTGCCAAAATGGTGCAAACACGCAAGGTGTTGTATGTATCAGGCGAGGAATCGGCGCAACAGGTCGCCTTGCGTGCGCAGCGTTTGGATTTACCGACCGATGGTGTGAATCTGTTGGCCGAAATCCGCATGGAAGCGATTCAGACGGCCTTAAAACAGCATGAGCCGGAAGTGGTGGTGATTGACTCGATTCAAACCATGTATTCCGATCAAATCACTTCCGCACCCGGATCGGTGTCGCAAGTACGGGAATGTGCGGCGCAACTGACGCGCATGGCCAAGCAGATGGGCATCGCCATGATTTTGGTCGGCCACGTTACCAAAGACGGTGCGATTGCCGGTCCGCGCGTGTTGGAACACATGGTCGATACGGTACTGTATTTCGAAGGTGACCAGCATTCCAATTACCGCATGATTCGCACGATTAAAAACCGCTTCGGTGCGGCCAATGAGTTGGGGGTTTTTGCGATGACGGAAACCGGTTTGAAAGGAGTTTCAAATCCTTCGGCAATTTTTTTGGCGAGCTATCGAGATGATGTGCCGGGTTCGTGTGTATTGGTGACGCAGGAAGGCTCAAGGCCTTTGTTGGTGGAAATCCAAGCCTTGGTCGACGATGCCCACGGTTTCACGCCCAAACGCCTTACCGTCGGCCTCGAACAAAACCGCCTGTCCATGCTGTTGGCTGTGTTAAACCGCCACGGCGGCATCGCCTGTTTCGACCAAGATGTGTTCCTCAACGCTGTCGGCGGTGTGAAAATCGGCGAACCCGCAGCTGACTTGGCCGTGATTCTCGCCATGCTCTCCAGCTTCCGTAATCGCCCTTTACCGGAAAAAATGGTCGCCTTCGGCGAAATCGGTTTGAGCGGCGAAGTGCGCCCCGTTGCCCGCGGGCAGGAACGGCTCAAAGAAGCAGAGAAACTCGGCTTCAAACGTGCCATCGTGCCGAAAGCCAATATGCCGCGCAATGCAAAAGAATTTCCGAATTTGGAGATTTTCGGTGTAGCGAGTTTGCAGGAAGCGGTGGAGGTTTGCAGAAATGCAGACAATTAAGATTGAAGATTTTTTTTACAAACCGCCCTTGGCTAAATAGATTTCTGCTTGTCATGCTTTCAGTACCGGTAAAAATTGACGGTATCAGCGAAATCAGTTCAAATCAAGTTCAAATTAAGGTGGCATCTACGCACAAACACAGCTAAAACATTCCAATCCCTATGCCCGCCTCTCCTTCCAATTTTCAGACAGGCATTCCGCAATGATGACCGCAACCGCCAACAAACTGCTTTTCCTGCCCGGGGCATCTGGCAGCACCGAATTCTGGCAACCTGTCATCGACCGTCTGCCGCCGCCACCTGACTGCGTCATACAGGCTTATCCGGGATTTTGGGGTGAACCGCCGCAGCCGGATGTGAACAGTTTAGATGATTTAAGCCGTTGGATAGTCGGACAAATTCAGGAACCGGTCATTCCAGTGGCGCAATCAATGGGGGCATTATCGCCGTGCAGGCCGCTTTGCAGAAACCGCATTTGGTGCAGGGGTTGGTATTGGCTGCCACTTCGGGCGGGATGGATATGCGGCGTTTTGCAGCGGCCGACTGGCGCACCGATTATCAGGTCGAAATGGCACAACTACCGCAATGGTTTGCCGACGCCCCACAGGATTTTATGCCCGACTTCGCCCGAATCCGCCAAAAAACCTTGCTGATTTGGGGAGGCAGCGATGCCATCAGTCCGCTGGCCGCAGGCAAATTCCTGCAACGCACCCTACCCGATGCGCAGCTGGCCGTGATACCGCAAGGCGGGCACGACATGGCCTTCAGCCATCCCGAGGAAGTGGCGCGACTGATTAGGCAATTTGTTTCGGCGCTGGCAGACGTTTGAACATGAGTGATAACATGCAATTGGTATAAAATTCCCAGCCCGATTCCCGTCCATGTAGGAAAATACAGAGGACTTGCGAAAATAACAGCGGATTGTCGTTTTCCGAGAATTTTCGTTTTTTGCAAATGTTTTTATCCATACCATACGCAAAGGCCGTCTGAAAGGCCAAACACCGCAGCTGCATTCCGACCAAGGTGTACTTTGCCGCACCGATGCTTATCGAACGAAACTGGCTGAGAAAGGGATGGTGCAAAGCATGTCGCGCAAAGGCACGTTGGGACAATGCACCGATGGAGAGTTTCTTCGGTACATTAAAAGAGAGCTTCTATCAGGAAGGTGCGCTGTCGGTGGCAGAATTGACTAGAGTGATAGATGATTGCATACGTTATTACAACCATGAACGGATTAGTTTAAACTTGAAAAAGCTGAGTTCTGTCGGCTACAGAACCCAGCTTGAAAAGGATGTTTAAGAAAGATTCTTAACTTGTCCAAGTATTGAGGGACAGTTCAAACGTTTCAGACGGCCTCATTCATTGATAATCGCTTATTCCGTAACCACCTTACGAATCAACTTCTCCGCGTTGGCCAACGTGTTTTCTACTTCAGCATAGTCGATTTTACTGTCCGCAATCAATGCGCGAGTATCATTAAACACCACTTTCACATGACCGTCGGCTTCCGTTACCAATACGCGCAGCGGCAATTGCAATGCAAATTCAGGATCCTTTACCATCAAAGGCGTACCGGCTTTCGGCGTACCAAACACAATCACTTTCGCCGGCTGCATATCCAAGCCGCTTTCTTTTGCCGCCGCTTGATGATCGATAACGGCAAACACATTCATGCCTTTTTCTTTGACTGCGCTTTGCAGGCGGTTAACGGTTTCGTCAAAAGTATACCGGCTGGCGGCTGAATGCGTTTTATTCGTCTGCGCGTCTTGTTGTATGGCTTGGGCTGGTTTAATGGCAGAGGTAGTACAAGCGGCAATTACCGTGGTAGCAAATACTGCAATAGCTAAAGTTTTTAATGATTTCATGAAATCTCCTTCTTATATTTTTAAATCAAGGCCGTCTGAAAATACTTTCTTTCAGACGGCCTCAATGATTATTTCAAACCTTTTTTCAATAAATCTTCATAGCCGCCATGATTGGTCACATTGGTGTAGCCTTCTTTTTTCAGCGCTTTCAAAGCGGCTTGGGCGCGGCGGCCACTGCGGCAATATAAATTAACCGGCGCATTTTTATCCGGACTGACTTGTTTGGTTTTGGCGGTGATTTCATTTACCGGAATATTAACCGCATTACGCAAATGACCTTGAGAAAATTCTTCCGGTGTCCGCACATCAATCCATACGCCTTTTGCTTTGGCAGGTTGTGCAGCAACTGCTTTTTCAGTCGGCTTGGCACCCACAGCATGCGCAGACAAAGGGGCAACCCATGCAACGGCAACAATTAACAACAGGATTTTTTGCATGGTTTCATCCTTAAAATAGTTTATGAAACGGTTTGAAATGATTTTGCACGATATTATTTTCAGACGGCCTTTGACTGCTCATTCGAATGGCAACTTTATTTAAGCTGATTTCAATTTCGCATTCACATCGCGCAATGCGGTGCGCAAGCCTTCTTCGATAACCGGATGATAGAAAGGCATATCCAACATTTGCGGAATGGTCATCTTCATTTGATGCGCCCACGCCAACAGATGCGCCAAGTGTTCGGCGGCAGGGCCAAAGATTTCTGTACCTAAGAATAATCCGGTACCTTGCTCGGCATAAACGCGCATATGGCCTTTGTTAACCAACATCACACGGCTGCGGCCTTGGTTTTTAAATGATACTTCACCGATGACAAATTGTTCTTCTGAGTATTTGGCAGAAACTTGTGTGTATTTCAAACCAATCGAAGCAATTTGCGGCGTGGTAAACACAACACCGATGGTGCTGCGGCGCAAGCCTTCTTCCAAATTCGGATAATGGCCGGCATTATCACCGGCGATTTTACCTTGATCAGAAGCTTCGTGCAGCAATGGTAATTGGTTAGACGCATCACCGGCGATGAAAATATTCGGAATGCTGGTTTGCATGGTCAACGGATCAGCAACCGGTACACCGCGGTCGTCCAATTTGATGTCCAAGTTTTCCAAACCAATGTTATCCACATTCGGGCGACGGCCAACAGCAGCCAACAGGTATTCTGCAGTGAATTCGCCACTTTCACCGTCTTGCTCCCATTTCACCACGACATTGCCGTCTTTATCCAATGCAGCTTCGGTTTGGGCATCCAAATGCAAGGTCATTTCTTCGCCAAATACGGCTTTGGCTTCTTCCAACACTACCGGATCAGAAATACCGCCCAAGTTGCCGCCCACGCCGAATACTTCGACTTTCACACCCAAGCGGTGCAAAGCTTGGCCCAATTCCAAACCAATCACGCCCGGACCGAATACTGCGACACTTTCCGGCAGTGTATCCCATGAAAATACATCGTCATTAATGATGACTTTATCGCCCAATGTTTGCCATTGCGGCAACATAACCGGACGTGACCCGGTGGCAATCACGATGGCTTTGGCTGTGATTTCGGTGTGGTCGTCAATTTGTACGGTATTGGCATCGATGAATTTAGCGGTGCCCATAATGCGTTTGTCGGCAGGCCATTCTTCTACGTCGCTCAACACGAAGCTGACGAAACGGTCACGCTCGGATTTGACGCGGTTCATCACTTCTTCGCCGTTAACCGTCACGCTGTCTTTATCCAAATGAATACCGAATGGATCGGTATGCAAAGCATGATGACGGGCTTCGGCAGCGGCAATCAATAATTTCGAAGGCATACAGCCGACGCGTGCGCAGGTTGTTCCATAGACGTGGCTTTCAACCAAGTAAACGCTGTCTGTGTGCAAACGGGCATTGCGGAACGCGCCCATACCGGCAGTACCGCCACCGATTACCACTACATCTGCTTGAATTTTTTTCATTGTTGATTCCTTTATGATTGCTGCCTAAAACTGTTCAAACGGCTTGATTGGTTTTTAAGAAATTCCGATTAAATTTAGTAATAACCGGCTTCCCTTGTAAATATAGAGTTATTCAGGTAATACCGCTATGTTCGGCATTACCTGAATAACTCTAACATTATTCAGGAAAGCAGCCCTAAGGCTGCTTTTCATCTTTTAGCGATTAATGATTAATCATGAATGATTAAAGAGCTGCCAAGTAAGCATCCAGCTCTTCGCTGCCGCCGATGTATTTGCCGCCGACAAATACTTGAGGAGCGGTCATCTTGCCGGTGATGGCGCGTACAGAAGTCACAGTTGCGTCTTTACCCAATACGATTTCTTCGTAAGACAAACCTTTGTCTTCCAGAGCTTTTTTAGCTTTAGCACAGAATTGGCAACCTGGTTTGGTGAAGATGGCGATGGATTCTTGAGATTTCCAGTCTGGTGCAATGTAGTTCAACATGGTATCAGCATCAGATACTTTGAACGGATCACCTGGTTCTTCCGGCTCGATGAACATTTTTTCTACTACGCCGTCGTTGACCAGCATAGAGTAGCGCCATGAACGTTTGCCAAAGCCTAAGTCGTTTTTATCAACCAACATGCCCATGCCTTCGGTAAATTCGCAGTTACCGTCAGGAATCATCACGATGTTGTCAGATTCTTCTTCAGCAGCCCAAGCGTTCATCACGAAAGTATCGTTTACAGAAACACAGCAAATTTCATCTACGCCGTTTTCTTTAAATGCTTTAGCTAATTCGTTGTAACGCGGCAAATGAGAAGAAGAACAAGTTGGGGTAAACGCACCAGGCAATGAGAATACCACTACTTTTTTCCCGGCAAACAATTCATCGGTAGATACGTCTTTCCAAGTGTCGCCAACGCGAGTGTGGAATACGACGCTAGGTACTTTTTGACCGGTACGATCTTGCAAAGCCATTTTAAGCTCCTTTTAGATTAGGGTTTAGTAAGGGTGTTGAAAATCCATAAGCACATTCTAAGCCACCGATTTCCATTTGTATAATTTATAGTTCAAATAATCTTAATAATTTAAAACTATAAATTATGTCATTGCTTCTAAAGCTGCAAATATAGGCCGTCTGAAAAATTTCAAGGTTTATTCAAAGCTATCTTTATCTGATTCAATAGTCTGCCGCACATAATTTTCCGCAATGTCTTTCAATTCATAACGGTCACTGTCCGGATATTCAGACGGCCTGTATAAAGGCGCAAAGTCTAATCGAATGCGGATTTTTTTCATAGAAATGATACGCCACAACGATGACACCAAGTTTACATCGGCATAGGAAGGTTCAATAGTGCGCCGCCCCAAACTGTCGTAATAGCGCAAAGCCACCACCTGAATCGGCGCACCGGCGTTAATGGCAGATTGGAACAAGGCTGCTTTAAAAGGCAAGACCTCTCTGCCTGAAGAAGTGCGCGCTTCGGGAAAAAAACTTACGCTTTGTCCGGAACGCAATGCCGCGCCTATCGCTTGATTAATCGGCTCAATGTCGCGGCGGGAATTACGGTTGATAAACACTGTGCCGGCATTTTTGCCCATTTTGCCCAATACCGGCCATTTGCCGATTTCCTGTTTGGCAATAAAACTGCTCGGGTACACCGCACTCATGGCAAAAATGTCCAACCAAGACACATGATTGGCCACAACTAAAGTACCGTTTACCGATTGTTGCTGCGGCGGAGTGCCTATTTCCAGTTCGATATCCAATGCATTCAGCGCGCCTTGGCCTAAAGCGAGCACTGCCTGATTGCGTTGTGCGGGATTATTACCATCAATATTGCTCAAGTTTTTAGCAGTTTGATAAAGCCACGCCGTCAAACGGGATAAGCGGCGCAGGCGTGTGGTAAATGAGGCTTTTGGAGAAGACATATTTTTCTTATATTCCATTTGTTTTCAGACAGCCGGAACTTTACCCGGCCTTATTTTTGGCAATGCAGACAATAAAAAGTACCGCGTTGGCTCAAAGTCTGCTTTTGAATCAATTGGCCGCATTGCAGACAAGGCTCGTTGTGTCTACCGTAAACAGCATATTCCTGCTGAAAATAACCGCTTTTACCATCACTATTGACGAAATCGCGCAAAGTGCTGCCACCGGTATCAATGGCACGTTGCAACACTGCTTTAACGGTTTCAACCAATAAGGCGCATTCTTTTTTAGTCACTTTATTAGCCGGGCGCTGTGGCAAAATGCCTGCTTTAAACAAGCTTTCGTTAGCATAAATATTGCCCACGCCCACCACAACGGTATTATCCATTAAAGCCAGTTTCACCGCACGCTTCAGCGGTTTTAATTTTTGATACAGATATTCGGCATTAAAATCATCAGACAAAGGTTCGGGGCCTAATTTTTCCAATAAAGGATGATGTTCGGCAATGCCTTCATACCATAAAAATGCGCCAAACCTGCGCGGATCATGATAACGAAGCAATGTGCCGTCTGAAAAACATATTTCAACGTGATCATGTTTATCATGCGTCTTTATGTGTTCGTCACCTGCCGTAAAAATCCGCAAGCTACCCGACATACCTAAATGAATCAGCAAAATACCGGTATCAAATTGAATGATTAAATATTTCGCGCGACGCTGGCAATCAAGTACAGTTTGCCCAGTCAAAATCTGCGCCAATTCAGGATGAATCGGCCAACGTAACTTAGGCTGGCACACCTCAACCGCTGATACGGTTTTCGTAGCAATGTGCGGGCTAATCCCGCGCAAGGTGGTTTCTACTTCAGGCAATTCCGGCATAATCGTTAAATAAGAATAATTTTACAAAGAAAGCGAAACAATAAAACCAACAACATTTATTTTAAAGGGTCAGCCCGTCTGAAAAAGGTAAAACTCTGCAAAATACCCTAATAACCCTCCGCGCGGGCAATCGTTAAAGCCACAGGCTGCTCTGCCAACTCTTCCTCAAGCTCAGGTAACGGCGTTACCCCTGCCATGCGCTTGACCAATACCAAACCATACACCGCTGCACACTGCGGCCACCAACGATCGCCGCCTTTTCCAAAAATTGCCAAAATTTCAACGAAGATGCCTGCTCTACCGGCGGCACGTACACCATAAATTGCCCGTATTCGATTTCAAAACCCAAATCCTGAATCTGCTGCTTAAATTGCGACAAGGTAAAACAGTTCTCTTTCTGTGGCAAGCGTTTACCATCAAACCACTCGCGGCCACACCAAAGCGAATTCAAATTAAAGCCTGTCACAACCAGCTTGCCGCCATGCTTCAATACTCTGGCCGATTCAGCCAGCGCCAAAAGCGGCGAATCACTGTATTCATGGCTGTGTGGCAGCAGCAGCATATTCAAAGATTGGCTTTCCCAAGCCATTTCACTCGCGCTCATGCGTATATCATCGGGAACATAAATAAGCCGTTCAGACGGCCTCAACCAAGTTTGCCCGATTTGTACTGCCTGTTCATTTGCAGCAAGATGCACATGTTTTTGGAAAAACTTCCGCTCTTTTTGCGCAACATATTGTCCTATTACGGTTTGTTCAAACCAATTATTCATTTGCGCTCCTTGTCTTCAGACGGCCTCATTATAAATTCGGGTATCAATTTATACCATAATGTCAAGTTTTTACACTAACATCATAACCTTAATCAAAAAGTTGGCATTAAGGCCACAGTATCGACAAATACCAAGCTTATTAGCTTGACGTTCACAACATCAAACAGTAGTATCGAACTGACAAAATTTATTCTATCTTACTATTATTTTTGACTATGGCAAAACTGAAAACGATTGCTCTCACCATTTCCGGTATTTCCGCCGTTTCCGGCGCTACTTACGCACAAGCAGCCAGCAACGCTACTCCTAATCAAGTCGGTATGGCAATGATGCGTTTGAATTCCGCATTGCTCGACCAAGCCAAATCACAAACCTTCGGCTCCGGCAGCTTATGGGCTTCCCTGCGTAAAGACTTCCGCATGAGTGAAGTCAACACCGAATTGGTTCGTCACCATGAAGGTAAATTTGCGGCTGGCCGTGCTTATTTCGACCGAACCATCAATCGCAGCAAACCTTATATGTATCATATTGCCACTGAAGTTAAAAAGCGCAATATGCCTGCCGAAATCGCTCTGCTGCCTTTCATTGAAAGTGCGTATGTGACCAAAGCAAAATCACATGTCGGTGCTTCAGGTTTGTGGCAATTTATGCCGGCTACCGGCCGCCATTACGGTTTGGAAAAAACTGCATTATACGATGGACGCCATGACGTTTACGCCGCTACAAATGCCGCATTAAATTATTTGGAATATCTGCATGGTCTGTTCGGAGACTGGTCTTTGGCTTTGGCTGCCTATAACTGGGGTGAAGGTAATGTTGGCCGTGCGATTAACCGCGCACGTGCGCAAGGCTTGGAACCAACTTACGAAAACCTACGTATGCCGAACGAAACACGCAATTACGTGCCGAAATTATTGGCTGTGCGTAACATTGTTGCCAATCCGCAAGCTTACGGCATGAATGTCAGCGAAATCAGCAATCAGCCATATTTCAAAGCAGTTGACATTGACCGACCGATTGACCACAGCGCCATTACCCGTTTGGCTAACATTGGCGAAAGCGAATTTTTAGTATTGAATCCCGCGTTTAATGCACCGGTGTTCATTCCTAAACCCGACCGCAAATTATTATTACCGGCCAGCGCCGCTGAAACCTTTGAAAAAAACTACCGTAACGCCAAACCGGAAACTTTACTGTCTTGGGATGTATACACTTCCTTCAACAATACACGATTGAGCGATATCGCTGCGGAAACCGGCATGAGCGTGGCCGAAATCAAACGTTTAAACGGCATCAGCGGTCATTCACTGTCTGGCGGACGCAGCATTTTGGTGGCGAAAAACAGTTTAAGCAGTGACAATAACACGTCGATTAATTTCATTGACATCGACAATACGCCGGATACTTACCGTTCAAATATGCCTGAAATGGCACCGATTCAATTGGCCAGCAACGCCAAAGTAGCCGATACTTTTGCTGCCAATATCGTGACCCCGACTGCCAAATCAAGCAAATCGATTGATTTTGTCAGCCGAACACAGGCTGGATATGGTGCCACGCCTACTACTGAAGCTGTTATTGCCGCGGCTACACCACAACCGCCATCTGTTGAGCCTACCCCTGATCCGGTTGAAGTGATTGCCGCTATTGCACAAACCGAAACGGTTGTTGCAGAAGCGAAACCATCAGCTCCTGCACCAATGAGCTTGGCTTCAGGCTTAGTTGCCAACGCAGCAGACACGACAACTGAAAAAGCAGTTGAAATCGCCCTCAACGCTACACCGGAACCGGTTACAGCAGAAGTGGCTTTGACTGAGCCGTTGCCGCTGCCGACTCAAGGTCAGCAAGCTGAAGAGCCTAACCAAGATACTGATTCTTTGATGGCTTTGGTACAAGATTCTACTTCGCGCATTCAGGCCGCAGAAATTGTTCAAGAAACCGTTGACAAGCTGAATGAGCAAGAAAATGCAGCGAAAGCTCGCGCAACACGATTGGCTGAAAATAAAGCAAAACAGCAACAACGCGTTGCTACCCGTTTGGCGCGCGCTAAAACAGCCGAATCAACACAAACCGTTGCCGGCGGCATGCACCGCGTAGCTGAAGGTGATACTTTGTACAATATTTCGCAACGCTATAATTTGAGCGTAGCCGACTTGATTACCGCCAACAACATCAAAGGCAACAACATTCGTAAAGGCCAATTATTACGTGTTGCTGCTGCGAAGCCAAAAGCCAATGCAGCTAAAGTAAAAAGCGTAGCTTACACTGTGCGCAAAGGTGATACTTTGAACACCATCGCCAACCGGTTCGATGTAAATGTCAATGATATTCGCCGCTGGAACAAAAATACCCGTACTGTTACGCCCGGCCAACGTTTGAAATTACAAGGCAGTTAATACAAGAAAAAAGAACCGCAATGCGGTTCTTTTTTCTATTGTTTTGATCGCTACGGTAGATTATCTAATCGGTTATATAAAAAAAAGGAATGCAGAAAACCGCATTCCTTTTATTTTCAGACGGCCTTGAGCCAATTACCCGCATTTAGCTGCCGGACGGCTTGATTTACCGTAACCGCCTTTACCGCCAAAATCACCGCCTGCTTTACGTTTTCCTTTAAAATCCGAGCTGCTCTTTTTAAAGCCTTCTGATTTTTTAAAGCCTTCGCTGCGTGGTTTAAAACCGTCGTCACTGCGTTCGCTGCGGGTCTTTCCAGCAAAGCCACCTTCGCCGCGAGGTTTACCGCCTTTGCGATCACCAAATTTACGGTCACGATCACCGTAGCCGCCTTTGGTAAATCGGCCGCCGTTGCCTTTCGGTTTACCGCCGGTAGATTTGCGTTTGCGGGTCGGTTCCATGCCTTCCACGGTCACTTCATTCAATTTGCGGTCGATGTATTTTTCAATTTTGTGTACTTTAATGTATTCGTTCACTTCGGCAAACGTCACTGCAATACCAGTACGGCCCGCGCGGCCGGTACGTCCGATACGGTGTACATAATCTTCTGCCTGCTTCGGCAAATCGTAATTAATCACGTGTGTGATGGTCGGTACATCGATGCCACGCGCAGCCACATCGGTCGCCACCAAGATTTTACAACGGCCTTTGCGTAAATCCATTAAGGTACGGTTACGCCAGCCTTGTGGCATATCACCATGCAAACAGTTGGCGGCAAAACCTTTTTCATACAGCTCATCAGCCAAAACTTCGGTCATGGCTTTGGTTGAGGTAAAAATCACGCACTGATCGATATTGGCATCGCGCAAAATATGGTCGAGCAAGCGGTTTTTATGGCGCATATCGTCGCAATACAATAATTGTTCTTCGATTTTGCCTTGATCGTCAACACGTTCAACTTCAATCACTTCCGGGTTCTTGGTCAGTTTACGCGCCAATTTGCCGACAGCACCGTCCCAAGTTGCAGAGAACAACAAAGTTTGGCGGTCTTCCGGCGTGGCTTCAACGATGGTTTCGATGTCGTCGATGAAACCCATATCCAGCATACGGTCGGCTTCGTCCAGAATCAACACTTCCAAGCGGTCGAAATCGATTTTGCCACTGCTCATCAAGTCCATCAAACGTCCCGGCGTAGCTACCACCAAGTCAACCGGCTTGCTCAAAGCACGGGTTTGATAGCCGAAAGAGGCACCGCCAACAATACTGACCGTGCGGAACCAGCGCATGTTTTGCGCGTAAGTCAGCACATTTTTCTCTACTTGCGCGGCCAATTCACGAGTCGGAGTCAGCACCAAAGCGCGCGGTCCTTTACCGTTTTTTTCGCTGCGTTTGGTCAAGCGTTGCAAGGTTGGCAGTAAAAATGCGGCAGTTTTACCCGAGCCGGTTTGCGCCGAGGCCATGATGTCGCTGCCTTCCAAAGCCACCGGCACCGACTGCGCCTGAATCGGGTTGGGGATTCGTAACCCACGCTTTGCAACGCAGACAAAATATTTTTATCGAGATTTAAATCAACAAATTTAATAGACATGACTATCCTAAAGACACAACAACAACTTCCGACTGAACATTTCAGACGGCCTGAAGCAAAGGATAAGTAACGGGAATAAGTTACAAGGTTGTCGCAAGCCCTTTGGCTTGTAAGTTAACATCGACAACAACCTGCAAATATGCGTGAAAGCAAAAAGATATAAGAAACACGGCAGAATACCGGTTAATAGGTTTGAAGACGATGGCTTCATAAAAAATAAAGACGAATGGCGGATAATATAGACTTCGCCATATTCGGTCAAGCACAAATACGTTAATTGGCGTAAAATAGCCATTTTATTCAGCAGGCCGTCTGAAAATGACCGACATCACACCATTCGCCAACCGCTTGGGCAAAAACATCAAACACCTGATGAAATGGGCCAAACGCAACCAAATCGAAGCCTGGCGCATCTACGACCGCGATATTCCGCAATTTCCCTTTGCCATCGATGTGTATGGCGACCACATCCATTTGCAGGAATACGACACCGGCTGGTTGATGCAGCCGGAAGAATATGAGGCATGGCTGGACGATGTTTTGGAAGCCGTTGGTTTTGTCACCGGCTTTGCGCCCGGGCAAATCCACCTCAAACGCCGTGAGCGCCAAAAAGGCACGCAGCAATATGAGAAAACCGGTAAATCCGGCGAAGATTTCATCATCAGCGAAAACGGACGCCGCTTCTGGGTCAATCTCGATAAATATCTAGATACAGGCCTCTTTCTTGACCACCGCAACACCCGCAAAAAAGTCGGTGACAGCGCGCAAGGCAAACGCTTTTCAAACCTGTTTTCCTATACCGGCAGCTTTACCGTATACGCCGCAACCGGCGGCGCCGTCAGCAGTGAAACCGTCGATTTATCCAATACTTATCTCGATTGGGCCAAACGCAATTTTGAATTAAACGGCATCAACTTGGCCACACACAAAATCGTACGCGCCGATGTGTTCCAATATTTGAAAAGCGCCGAAGCCGAAGGCAAAAAGTTTGACCTGATTGTGATGGATCCGCCGAGCTTTTCCAACAGCAAAAAAATGCTCGATATTCTCGACATCCAGCGCGACCAGATGACCTTAATCAACGGCGCCATGAAGCTGCTTGCTTCAGACGGCCTGATGTATTTTTCAAACAATTTACGCAGCTTTGAACTGAATCCCGAAGTCAGCGAAAAATACACCGTGAAAGATGTAAGCAAACAATCTGTTCCCGATGATTTCCGCAACAAAAAAATCCATCAATGTTGGGAAATACGCCATAAATAGTTAGACGGCTTGAAATCAAACAAGGCTGTCTGAAAAACAACTGATTAAACATAAGGAGACATGATGTCTGCACTCGAATTGATTTCACGCAATAAAATGTTCAACGGTCAGCAAGAGCGCTACCGCCACGCATCAAGTGTCAATCACTGCGACATGACTTTCAGCATTTATCTGCCGCCCCAAGTGCTGCAAGGCTACCGCGTGCCGGTGTTGTATTGGCTCTCAGGTTTGGCCTGCAACGATGAAAACTTTACCCAAAAGTCCGGCGCGCAACGCTGTGCTGCACAATGGGGCATTGCCTTGGTCATGCCTGACACTTCGCCCCGCGGCGACAACATGGCCGATGACGAAGGCTACGACTTGGGCAAAGGCGCAGGTTTCTATGTCAACGCCACGCAAGCGCCTTGGGCAGAACATTACCGCATGTACGACTATATAGTCGAAGAGCTGCCCGCTTTGATTGAAGCCAATTTTCCGGTCACCGCACAGCGCAGTATTTTCGGCCACAGCATGGGCGGCCACGGCGCATTGCAAATTGCCTTGAAAAATCCCGAGCGCTACGCTGCCGTTTCTGCCTTTGCACCGATTGTGAACCCGAGCGCAACACCGTGGGGGCAAAAAGCCTTCGCCGCCTATTTGGGCGATAATCCAACCGCATGGCAAGCCTACGACAGCACCGCCCTCGTTAAGACGGCCTCAAAAAAACTGCCTATTCTGATCGATCAAGG
Source organism: Neisseria weixii (assembly GCF_002327085.1). GTDB lineage: Bacteria > Pseudomonadota > Gammaproteobacteria > Burkholderiales > Neisseriaceae > Neisseria > Neisseria weixii. The sequence goes on from NZ_CP023429.1 coordinate 1,257,275, forward strand.
CGATGCCGACCAGTTCTATCCGAAAGAATTACAACCGGAAACCTTTGTCAACGCTGCCCGCGGTAATGGATTTAACGTTCAATTCAAACAACGCGAAGGATATGACCACAGCTATTTCTTCATTGCCAGCTTTATCGACAGCCACATCGAATTTCATGCCGAAGCATTGGGACTGTAATTATCCGCGTAGCTATTCACTGAGGCCGTCTGAAAATACACTTTATTTTTCAGACGGCTTTTCTGCGACTACATCTCATTTATATCAAATAATTACTATTATTTACATGACATCAATAATATCTATCCGTATTGTTCAGCATTTTAAGTAAAATATTGTAATTATTGATTTATTAGGATAACATTCTTTTGTATTTAGTTGACTTAAATCAATAATAATTCTTATATTAATCGACAAAGCCCCTATTCCGAAATAAAGTTACATCATTATCCACGCTAAATTGAAGGAAAATAAAATGAGTACTCAGCGTAATGTCAATGGTAAAGTAATTTTATGGACAACCTTAATCGGTGGTTTCATTAGCTCTTTGGTGAAATGGGGCTCAGAAGTAAACATGCCGCCGCGTATGCCGGGCGAAATTTCGCCGCCGGGTGCCAATATCGATGCGTGGCTTGGCTGGTTGGGCTTAACCAGCATTCCTTGGATTACATGTTTCAAGGCAACAGCATTTTAGGCGCGGTGACGCTGTATCACTGGCTGTTTAGCTTTGTGTTCGCATTTGTTTATGTAGTCGGTTCGATGTATTGGTCGAAAATGCGTGCATGGTACGGCGCGTTATACGGCATCATCATCACCGTGGTTATGCATGGCGCTTTGATTCCGATGTTCGGCTTCCGCTATCCGGCTTACGCGCCTGAAGGCGTGAACGGTTGGCTGTGGAATCTGAACGCCGCCGAATTGTGGAGCGAATTCTTAGGTCATGTTTACTGGTCGGTTTCGATTGAGATTTGTATGATTGCTGTTTTGGCACACTTTGCCCGCCCGATTTACGGCGTATGGTGGAAAGATTAATAATTTAGTTTTGATGGTTTAAAGGCCGTCTGAAAAGCCACACAGCTTTTCAGACGGCCTTTTGCTATAATCGCCATTCTGATTTTAAGTTTTTTACACGGAAAATTGCCATGTCCCGAATTGCCGCCCTGCCCGATCATCTTGTCAACCAAATTGCCGCCGGCGAAGTGGTTGAACGGCCTGCCAATGCGTTGAAAGAAATTGTTGAAAACAGTATTGATGCGGGTGCGACGGCGATTGATGTCGAGCTTTCCGGCGGCGGCATCCGCTTGATTCGTGTCACCGACAACGGCTCGGGTATCCACGCCGATGACATTGAATTGGCGCTACACCGCCATGCCACCAGTAAAATTAAGAGCTTAAATGATTTGGAACATGTCGCCAGCATGGGGTTTCGCGGCGAAGGTTTGGCCAGCATCGCTTCAGTATCGCGCCTGACCTTAACCAGCCGCCAAGCCGGCAGCGCACATGCCAACCAAGTGAAAGCGGAAGACGGCAAAATCAGCGAACCAAGCGCAGCGGCGCATCCTGTCGGTACCAGCATCGAAGTGGCCGAACTTTTCTTCAACACGCCCGCACGGCGCAAGTTTCTCAAATCGGAAAACACCGAATACGCCCATTGCGCCACCATGCTCGAGCGCTTGGCCTTGGCGCATCCGCACATCGCCTTTTCACTCAAGCGCGACGGTAAAAGCGTGTTCCATTATCCAACTCAAAGCCTGAATCAGCGTATTGAGGCGATTGTCGGCGATGATTTTCAGACGGCCTCGCTGGAAATCGGCAGCGGTAACGGCGCTTTGCGTTTATACGGCGCGATTGCCAAACCGACTTTTGCCAAGGGCAAAACCGACAAACAATATTGCTTCGTCAATCACCGTTTTGTGAAAGACAAAGTCATCATGCACGCGGTAAAACAGGCTTACCGCGATGTATTGCACAATGCGCTCACCCCGGCCTTTGTGCTGTTTCTCGATTTGCCGCCGGAAGCGGTCGATGTCAACGTGCATCCGACCAAAACCGAAATCCGTTTCCGCGACAGCCAGCAGGTGCACCAATTGGTTTTCCACACGCTCAACAAAGCCTTGGCCGATACCCGCGCCGACCAAACCGAAAGCGTGACCAACGCCGGCGGTATTTTGCACGATATGCGGGGCGTGAACAAACCGTCTGAATCGGAGAACACAGCAAGCGATATGCCGTCTGAACATTCCGTCCGGCGGGAAAACCAAGCGTTTCACACCAGCTATGCCGATATTGCCCGTCCGAATGTTTCAGACGGCCTGCCATCCTCTTCCGGCAAAACTGCGCCTATGCCTTATCAGACCGCACGCGTGCCGCAGCAGCGTTCGTTGTCTTTGCGCGAAAGCCAAGCGGCAATGAACACCTATGCCGAATTATTTAAGCGAACCGGGCCTGACGACATCGAATTGGCGCAATTCGAGCAAGCCCGATTTGGCGGTATGGAGCAACATAGTTCTGCAGCATCCAATCCGCTTTCAGACGGCCTAAGCCGCCCCGAAACGCCGCCGCTGGGTTTTGCCATCGCCCAACTATTAGGCATTTACATTCTTGCCCAAGCCGAAGAGAGCCTGCTGCTGATCGATATGCACGCCGCGGCCGAGCGCGTGAATTACGAAAAAATGAAAAGCCAGCGCGATAATCTCGGCAGCCTGCAAAGCCAGCGGCTGCTGATTCCCGTCACCTTCTCCGCCAGCCACGAAGAATGCGCCACCCTTGCCGACCATGCCGAAATATTACAGGCCTTCGGCTTGGATATGTCCGACATGGGCGGCAACACCATCGCCGTGCGTGCCGTGCCGAATATGCTCGGCAAAGCCGATGTCGCAGCGCTGGCCAAAGACGTGTTGCAAGAATTGGCACAGACCGGCGAGAGCCAAACCATTGCCGCGCGCGAAAACCAAATCTTAGCCACCATGTCATGCCACGGCTCCGTGCGTGCCGGCCGACAGCTCACCATTCCCGAAATGAATGCCCTGTTGCGCGACATGGAAAACACACCGCGCAGCAACCAATGCAACCACGGCCGCCCGACTTGGGTAAAACTGACTTTGAAGGAGTTGGATGCGTTATTTTTGCGTGGCCAGTAAAGAATTGAATTTGATATGATTGCTGATTGAATAACAAGGCCGTCTGAAAGCTTCAGACAGCCCTAAAAACAAGCATGGCAAACAGATGAAGTAGGCAGATGGGTGCATGATTCAACATCTTCTAAATCTGAACAGCCTGTCGAGCGTATCAAATCAAACTACAAAATGCGGCGAAAGAAAAGCCGTCTGAACTTCAACCTTTCAGACGGCATGTTTAGTTGCTTCCAGCTGATATCATTCAACCGCAACCGTTTTCTTCCGCGGCTTGCGACGGCGTTTGCGTTTTTGCGCCTCGCCGTTGCCGCGATGTTCCTGCTGCTGGCGTTGTTGCGCGGCCATGCTCATTTGACTGCGGGTTTCGTCGTCGGCATGTTGGAAGGTTGTCCACCATTGCACGGTATCGTTGTCCACTTCGCCGGCTTGACCGCGCAGCACGAGAAAATCGTAAGCGGCGCGAAAACGCGGCTGGCTTAATAATTTATGCGGACGGGCACCGCGCATATTGTCAAATTGCGGTTGCAACTGCCAGATTTCACGCATGGTGGCGGAAAAGCGTTGCGGCACGCCCCAGCCTTTTTCGACCGTGTCACGCAAAGTAGTGATGGCATCGTTTAAGGCCGGTGCTGATTTTTGGCCTTGCTGCTGATATTCCTGCCAATAAGCGTTAAGCTGCGGCCATAAAATCGCCGCCAATACGAAACCGACCGACACGGATTTGTCGGCGCGCAAACGCTCGTCGGTATTTTTCAGGGCGATGGCAATGATGCGGTTTTCGGCTTTATCGGCGGATTTCAAAGCGGTGAGCAGCGGATGAATATCGTTGCTCACGCCTAAAGTATTGAGCTTTTGCAGGCATTGGCGGGCGTGACCGGAAAACAGCAGCTTCATGATTTCGTCAAACAAGCGCGCCACCGGCTCGTTTTTCAGACGGCCTGCGTATTGCGGAATCGGGGCGGCGGTGTGTCCTTCCACATCAAAACCGAGTTTGCCCGATAGGCGAACCGCACGCAAAATGCGCACCGGATCTTCTTGATAACGCTCCGCCGCGTCGCCGATCATCACCAATTGTCGATCGGCAATATCGCTGACACCTTGGTGAAAATCGAGAATTTCTTCGCGGATGGGATCATAATAAAGCGCATTGCAGGTGAAATCGCGGCGCATGGCATCTTCTTCGATGCTGCCGTAGGTGTTGTCTTTTATGATGCGGCCATGCGCGTTTTGCACGGCTTTGTCACCGCCGCGAAACGTTGTCACTTCAATGGTTTCGGGGCCGACCATCACATGCACGATTTGAAAACGGCGGCCGATGATGCGGCTGCGGCGGAAAATTTTATGCACTTGCTCGGGCGTGGCGTCAGTGGCAACGTCAAAGTCTTTCGGTTCCACGCCCAACAACAAATCACGTACCGCACCGCCCACCACATAGGCTTGAAAGCCTTCTTTACTCAATTGCTTCACCACTTTTTCGGCAGCAAAGCTCAACATATCCGCACTGATGCGGTGTTCGCTATACGGTAAAACCGTTTTTTGCACCGCTTTGCCCGCTTTCGACGGCAAAACTTTGTGCAACCATTTTTTCAACATACTCAAAATTCTTTTCAATTGAGGCCGTCTGAAACGCTGACGGTTGAAAGCAACCTTTGCACAATATTCTGTGGGCAAAGTATTGTGCAAAGGTTTCAGACGGCCTTACATTTAAAATTCAAACTGCAAAACACCTTAAACCGCCGTTTTGCAACAATAATCCGCCATTATACCCGAAACCCTGTTTCCCCCAACAAAATCAGCTATAATATCGGCCTTAACACATTTTACGCGCCTTTGGAGCAACAAAAATGTATCACTACAAATCCGATGCCACCCAATTTTTAGACCAATTGGTTGCCGACAATCCTGAGCTGGAGCAAGAGCGTTTGGCCAACCGCGATTTATTGTGGGATGTCGAACTCAAGCCTGAAGAGCAAGCCGGTTTTGAAGCGGCAAAAGTGGCAAAAAAACCGTATACTTACTACCAAAATTGATGATTCAGACGGCATGGCCACCCACACGCACAACATCGCACCCGAATTGCAGGATTATCTCAACGCCATCGGCGAAGCAGAGCATCCCGTGCTTGCGGCTTTACGCGGGCGCACGACGCATCACCGCTTAGGTAAAATGGCAATTGCGCGCGAGCAAGCGGCCTTGCTGGCTTGGCTGGCGCGTTTGCTCAAAGTGGAAAACTATCTGGAAGTGGGCGTATTTACCGGATACAGCAGCACGGCTATGGCCTTAACCCTGCCCGAAACCGGCCGCATTACTGCCTGTGACATCAATGTAACCTTTACCGACATTGCCCGCGAAGCTTGGCAGGCTGCCGGTGTGGCACATAAAATCAGCCTGCATCTGCAACCTGCTTTGCTCACATTGGACGATTTAATCGCCCAAGGCAAAAGCGGCAGTTACGATTTAGCCTTAATTGATGCCGACAAACCGCCAACACCGCAATATTTCGAACGTTGCCTGCAGTTGGTACGCAGCGGCGGCGTGGTGGCGATTGACAACGTGTTGCTCAATGGCCGCGTGATTCACGAAGCGCCTGATAATGCCCCACCAAGCCTGCATATTTTGCAGCAATTCAACCGCAATCTACCGCACGATAACCGCATTGTGCCGATTACCCTGCCCGTGGGTGACGGCTTAACCTTGTTATTAAAAAAATAAAATGACTACTCCCAAGCTTATCCTTACCATTTTATCCGCACTCATCTTAAGCGCGTGCGCTGCTAACCGGCCTGCTGATTATGAGGGAGAATCCTTCATTCTGCCGGATATTCCGGGCGCGCCACTGCAGCCGCCAAAGGGCATTCCCTATCCGCAACTAAACCAACAAACACAAATTGACCAATTGGGCATTCAGGTGGCGCGTTTAGAGCGCGAAATGGGTACGCTGCAAACGCGCATAGAGCATCTCGAGCGTGTGAATAAAATCCACCCGGCCAAACCGACAGCCAAACCGATTATTACGGTTAAAAAACCGGCCACCACCCGGCGTTTGAATGATAACAAACTCAAAGCGGCTTATCTGAAAAACAACAGTGTCGCCGTCAGCGATGCCGATGCAGTGGCGCTGAATGAAACCCGTCTGTATAACCAGGCCCTGAAATACTACCAACGCGGCAATTATGTGGCGGCTGCAGCGGTATTGCGCGGCGCAGACGGCGGCAACGGCAGCGAAGCGGCGCGCCGTAATATGTATTTGCTGTTGCAAAGCCAACAACGCATCGGCAATTGTGAATCGGTGATTGAAATCGGTGGCCGCTATGCCAACCGTTTCCGCGACAGCGCGCAGGCGCCGGAAGCACTCTTCAGCATCGGTCATTGCCAATACAACATGCAGCAAAAAGACATCGCCCGCAGCACATGGCGTAAACTGATTCAGACTTATCCTGAGAGCGAGGCCGCCAAACGCGCCGCAGTCCGAATTAAACAACGCTAAACGGTTTTCAGACAGCCTTTTGCATTATGCAGGCCGTCTGAAATTTTTATTTTATTTTTGGAGAAAAATCATGGTTCAAGTCGGCATTATTATGGGGAGCAACAGCGATTGGCCGGTGATGCAGCAGGCTGCGCAATTTCTAAAAGATTTCGGCGTGGAATTTGAAGCATGTGTCGTTTCCGCACACCGAACACCGGATTTGATGTTTGAATACGCCGAAACCGCGCGCGAGCGCGGCATCAAAGCGATTATTGCCGGCGCGGGCGGTGCGGCACACTTACCGGGATGGTTGCTGCAAAAACAACCGTACCGGTATTGGGTGTGCCGGTGCCGAGCAAATATTTACGCGGTGAAGATTCTTTGCTGTCTATCGTGCAAATGCCCAAAGGCGTGCCGGTAGCCACATTTGCGATTGGCGAAGCCGGTGCGGCCAATGCTGCATTGTTCGCCATTTCTTTGCTGGCGAACGAAAACGCTGAATTGGCACAAAAATTGGCAGATTTCCGAGCCAAACAAGAGCAAACTGTTTTGGCAATGACGCTGGAAGATTAAATCATCTTGCTCTAAGATAGATCAAACAGAGCCGTCTGAATGTTCAGACGGCCTTTATTATTTCTTCTCAGGAAAAGTTATTTCAATATTTGACTGCTAGATTTAATTCATGACAAAACATATCATGCCGATCAATCCATCACAGAAAGCATAATATGAAAACTGTTTACCATGCCGCCTATACGCGCGCCGAAGCCCACCACGGCTGGCTGCACAGCCGTCATACCTTCAGTTTTGCCGGCTACCATAATCCCCAACGGATGAACTTCGGTGCCTTGCGTGTCATCAACGATGACCACGTTGCCGCCGGCATGGGATTCGGCACGCATCCGCATCACAATATGGAAATCATCTCTATCCCCTTATCCGGCGATTTGGCTCACCGCGACAGCATGGGCAACGGCTGCGTTATCCGCAGCGGCGACATTCAAGTGATGTCGCCGGAACCGGCATAACCCACAGCGAGATGAACCCCAATCCTGATCAAGACGTCAAATTCCTGCAAATTTGGGTGTTTCCACGTGAGAAAAATGTTACCCCGCGCTACCAGCAAATCACACTGGCAAATGACATTGCACAGCAAGATTTTCAACAAATTCTTTCACCCAATCCCGACGATGAAGGCGTATGGATACACCAAGATGCTTGGTTTTCGCTGGCTAAATTTTCAGACGGCCTCAAAAAAACCTATCAACTCAAGCAAGCCGATAACGGTGTTTACGCTTTTGTGATTGAAGGTCGTGCCAAAATTGCCGGCCAAGAATTGGCAACGCGTGACGGCTTGGGCATTTGGGAAACCGACAACTTTACCGTCGAATCCATCGGCAACAGCGAAATCTTGCTGATGGAAGTACCGATGAACTTTTAATCCGGGCAAAAGAAAGGCCGTCTGAAAATATCTCTGCTTTTCAGACGGTTTTTTTAGAACTGTATTAGATTAACAGTTATCTTGCCCTTTAAAAATGAAGATATAGCGGATTAACTTAACTTTCGCTACGGCGTTGCTGCGCCTTGCCGTACTACTTGACTGTCTTCGACTTGCTGCCTTATACCGAAAATTAAATAAATCCGCTATAACAAACTATAAATTAAATAAAAAAGTACAAAAGAAGCTACTTGAATTTTTTATACTTGAAGTTACCGCTCGTGCAGCTGCTAATTTATTGGAAATTAATCCCAATGCAGCAGCTCTGTTCTATCGCAAAATCCGTCAAGTTATCGCTTACCATTTAGAGCTTCAGGCTGATAAAGTTTTTGGTGGTTCTGGTAAGTTAGATGAAAGTTATTTTGGCGGACAACGCATGGGCAAATGCGGTCGTGGCGCTGGTGGTCAAGTAGCTGTTTTTGGTATTCTAAAACGACAAGCTAAGGTTTACACCATTGTTATTGAATCTAATACAGCCTCAAATATTATGATAACCATAAAATAAATATCTGATTTTTATATAAATTTTTAATCCTTAAAATAATAACAGGCCGTCTGAAATTTCATTTCAGACGGCCTGTTCGCATTGGGCTTTATTTAAAAGCTTAAATCAAACCACTACCCTGCGCTTTTTGTTTGGCTTGGCCAAATTCCAATTTGCTCAATGCCGACAGATAAGCTTTAGCGGTGGCTACCAATACATCGGTATCCGCGCCCTGACCATTCACCACGCGATCGCCACGTTGCAGGCGAACCGACGTTTCGCCTTGGCTTTCAGTACCTTGGGTCACGGCATTCACTGAATAAATCTGCAAAGTCGCTTGGCTTTGTGCCACGCTTTCAATGGCTTTGAAAATTGCATCGACTGGGCCTGAACCATTGGCCGTCGCGCGGTGTTCGCTGCCATTTACGCTGAACACGATTTCCGCAGTCGGCAATTCGCCGGTTTCGGTATGGATTTTTTGCGAAATGAATTTGTATTGTTCGGTCGCCAACGTCATTTCATCGGACACCAAAGCGTGCAAATCTTCGTCGAAAATTTCACGTTTTTTGTCGGCCAGCTCTTTAAAGCGTGCAAATGCAGCGTTGAGTGCTTCTTCGCTGTCCAATTCAATGCCCAATTCGTGCAGCTTGGTTTTGAAGGCATTGCGGCCGGACAATTTACCCAGGCTCAGTCGGTTGGTTGCCCAACCTACTGATTCGGCCGACATGATTTCGTAGGTTTCGCGGTGTTTCAACACGCCGTCTTGATGAATACCCGATTCGTGGGCAAACGCATTGGCACCGACGATGGCTTTGTTTGGTTGAACCGGATAGCCGGTTACCGTCGAAACCAGTTTGGAAGAAGGCACGATTTGAGTGGTGTCGATACCGGTTTCCAAGCCGAACAAATCACTGCGCACTTTCAAGGCCATCACGATTTCTTCGATGGAGGCATTGCCCGCCCGCTCGCCTAGACCGTTGACGGTACATTCCACTTGGCGCGCACCGCCTTTCAGGGCGGCCAATGAGTTGGCTACGGCCAAGCCCAAATCGTTGTGACAATGTGCCGACCAAACCACGCGGTCGCTACCCGGGGTTTTGGCAATCAGTTCGCGGAAAAATTCTTCGGTTTTGTAAGGAATCGAGTAACCTACGGTATCCGGAATATTAATGGTAGTCGCACCGGCTTCAATCACCGCACCACAGATTTCGGCCAAAAAGTCAATTTCACTGCGCAATGCATCTTCACAAGAGAATTCAACATCATCGGTGTATTCTTTGGCGATTTTCACCGCTTTCACCGCAGCTTCCACCACTTGCTTCGGCTTCATTTTCAGCTTGTATTCCATGTGGATCGGGCTGGTTGCGATAAACGTGTGGATGCGTTTGTTCGGTGCAGGAGCAATCGCTTCACCCGCTTTGCGGATGTCGTTTTCAACCGCACGAGACAATGAACAAACCGTTGATTGGGTGATAATTTTAGCAATCGAATTCACCGCATCCCAATCGCCCGGGCTGGCTGCGGCAAAACCGGCTTCAATCACATCGACACCCAATTTTTCCAATTGGCGGGCAATGCGGATTTTCTCTTCTTTAGTCATGGCTGCACCGGGGGACTGCTCGCCGTCACGCAGAGTGGTGTCAAAAATAATTACGCGGTTTGTTTGTGTCATATCATTTCTCTCCAGAGAATCTTGTTTTTGTAAAAAAGCATTCAAATCCAAGCGGCGGCCTTGTGCTTCGGCTAGGGCGGTTAATTTTTGCAATTGCGCCAAAGGCAACGAGCCTCGGGTGCGCCATTTGTAGATGGCAGCTGTGGTTGCGGCATTTTCAGGGTCGTGTTGTTTCAGCGCCTCGGCCAACGCATTCACACCGCCGAAATAAGCGACCAAGCGGTCGATGTCCAGTTGCATGATGTTCCTTGTCTAAAACTTTGGAAATTTTTTAGTTCGGTTGAAAAGCATTATACGCAAATTGGACAAAACGACAATATTTTTTACTTAAAAGCAGATAGTTCTTTTAAAAATACGAAAATTATTATACATATTGTCTAATTTGTTCATTATTAATGAGGCCGTATGAAAAGTATAGTACACTCTCAATCTCTGCAAATATATGTTTTCCCATGAATTCGCTGATTCCTACTTCTCAAGATACCGAAATCGAATGGCTCAACCAAAGCACGCAAAAGCCGCCGAAAAAAGCAGTTTATCTGCACGATGCCAACACCGATACCGTATTAAAAGCTGCCTACGAACACACCGCTACAGTTTGGGCGGGCGATTTTCACCAAGCCAAGCAGGTGTTGGCTGCGGTAAAAAAACGTGTACGCAAACCGAAAAAACCTAGGAAAGTTCCAACAGATATTCAGACGGCCTTTCATACCCACCGCATGCAGCAGGCGCAGCAAAGCCGCGTAATCAATATGTTGGCAGTAGAAATCGGCGCAGGGTTTACGCTGAACATTCCCGCTCGCCCGACATCCGCCCTGCGCTGTTGGACGTGTTCGGCAAAGAAAATGACCGCGCTTTTTTATTGCCGTTGAATCAGTTGCTCGGTTTTATCGGTGCACATGAATGGCATAAGAAAGGTATTCATCTCGAAGCCTTAGGCGGCAAAATCCACGTACCCTTCGGCGTGTTTTCACCGTTACGCGGCGAATATTTGGACTTAATCGCCAAGGTACCGCTGAACCCAAACTTTCAGACGGCCTTTGACATCGGCACAGGCTCTGGCGTGATTGCTGCCTTATTGGCCAAACGCGGCATCGCCCGCATCACCGCCACCGATACCAACCCGCAAGCCATCGCTTGTGCTGTAAAAAACATCCGTCATCTCGGCTATGAAAGACAAGTTGAAATTCAGACGGTGAGCCTGTTTCCCGAAGGACGCGCCGATTTAATTGTTTGTAATCCGCCGTGGCTGCCCGCCAAACCGACGTCCCCCATCGAAACTGCCCTATATGATACCGATCACGGCATGCTCAAAGCTTTTCTCAACGGGTGGCTACACATTTAAACGAATGCGGTGAAGCATGGTTGATTATTTCCGACTTGGCCGAACATTTACACCTGCGCCAGCCCGATGATTTACGCTCATGGTTTCAGGCGGCTTCTTTAGAAATCATCGATGTGTTGCATACCAAACCGCAACACGGCAAAGCCTCCAACGCCGACGCCCCGCTTGCTTTTGCCCGCGCGCACGAAACCACCTGCCTCTACCGCTTGAAAGCCGTTTAAAATACGCCATATACAGGCCGTCTGAAGTTTTCAGACGGCCTGAAACCTTTGCAAAACCTCATGAACCAATAAAAACCCAAACAGCCGTCATTCCCGCGCAGGCGGGAATCCATTTTAAAATTTCAGAAACTTATTTTATTCAATGGCTTGCCATGCTCAAAAATGGATTCCCGCCTGCGCGGGAATGACGTCGATTCTTGGTGCCGTGGCTTTTCAGGGAGTTTTGCAAAGGTCTCGGCCTATTTTGTTTTTCACGAAAGCACTCATGAACACTACTCTTACCCGCCCCGATATTGAAAACAGCCGAAGCTACCGTTTAAGCCACCTACTCAAGCGTTATCTTGATGATTATTATCTAGACGGCTTTATCGGACTGTTTCCTGTAGCGGGCGATGTGTTCAGCCAAACATTCAATTTGGTGTTTGTGTATTTCGCTGTTTAAAACCCGCTCGATTCCGCTCACCCTGGTGGTGATTTTCAACAGCCTGCTGGATTTGTTGATCGGTTTGATTCCGGTAATCGGTACGGCTTTGGACTTTTTCCACCGCTCTTACAAACGCAATTTTCTACTGGTAGAAGGCTTCAGCCAAAATAATCCGCAGATTATCCGCAAAGTTCGCGGCCAAGCCATTTTTGCGGTGGTTGGGATTGCGGCTGTGGGCGCGGCTTGTGCTTGGCTGATTCAAAACCTGTTTGTGCTGCTGGAACAAGGCTGGCAGATGCTGCTCAATTGGCTGTAAAACCAGCCTTGTCCATACATCGCTCCAACTTATAACCAAACACCATAAGATAAGCAAAATCGATTCTTTCCTATTTTTTCAGACGGCCTTTAACATGCGGCCTTATCAAAATAAGAAAGAACCCACCATGAGCCATTATCCGATTTTTGCCGATTTGCACGGCCGCACCGTTTTGCTGGTGGGTGCGGGCAAAGTTGCCGAACGCAAGGCGGAAAGCCTGTTGAAAGCCGGTGCCGTTGTGCGCGTGGTGGCGCAAAAGCTGAATCCGGCTTTTCAGGCATGGCAAAGCGAAGGCAGGATTATTTGGCTGGGCGGCGTATTTCACGATTTTTATTTGGACGATGTGTTTTTAGCCGTTGCCGCTACCGATGACCACGGCTTCAACCAACGTATTTTTCATGCGGCTGAAACACGCGGCAAATTTTGCAATACGGTCGATACTGCCGGTTTATGTTCGTATATCGTACCGGCTATTATTGACCGCAGCCCGATTCAAATCGCCATTTCCAGCGGCGGCACCTCGCCTGTGTTGGCACGAAAATGGCGGCAAATCATCGAAACGCTGCTGCCGTTGCATACCGGTAAAATGGCGGCCATCGCAGGCAAATGGCGCAGCCGTGTCAAGGAAAAAATCGACGGCATGGAACACCGCCGCCGTTTTTGGGAACACCTGTTCGACAGCTGCTTTAATACTTTGACCGCACAAGGCAACCTTGACGCGGCCGAAGCCGAATTATCCGCCCAGCTTGACGGCTACCGACCTGCGAAAGGCGAAGTGGTCTTGGTAGGTGCGGGTCCGGGCGATGCCGGTTTGTTGACCATTCATGCTTTGCAGGCGATTCAGGCGGCAGATATTGTGTTGTACGATGCTTTGGTCTCTGATGAAATTCTGGGTATGGTGCGCAAAGATGCCGAAAAAATCAGCGCCGGCAAGCGCGCGGGCTGCCACCATGTGCAGCAGGAAGAAACCAATCAATTATTGGTGACATACGCTTTGCAAGGTCTCCGTGTAGTACGCTTAAAAGGCGGCGATCCGTTTGTCTTCGGTCGAGGCGGCGAAGAAGCGCAGGTATTGCATGAAGCCGGTGTGCCCTACCGCATTGTACCGGGCGTCACCGCCGCTTTGGGCGCGACTGCCTATGCCGGTATTCCGCTGACACATCGCGATTGCGCGCAGAGTGCACTGTTTGTTACCAGCCACAGCAAACACGACGGCGACCAACCCGATTGGCGCACTTTGGCATTGAGCCGCCAAACCTTAGCGATCTATATGGGCACATTGCGCGCTTCAGTCATTGCGGAAAAACTAATTGAATACGGCCGCAGCGAAAACACGCCCGTTGCCGTCATTTCCAACGGCACCCTGCCGAACCAATCGGTGCAAACAGGCCATCTGAAAGATCTGCCGCAAATGGCAGAAAACGCGCCTCCTGCTTTGATGATTATCGGTGAAGTGGTGACACTGCGTGATGAATTGAAATGGTTTCAAGAAGGTAATGCTGCTTGACAAGTATGGGCAACAAATCAAAAAGGCCGTCTGAAAATTCAGACGGCCTTGTGTTTCATAGGATTAGACAGCAATCCATGCTGCCCTGTACCTATTATTTTTTCTTCTGCGCCGGCAAGTCGGTACAAATACCCAACGCCACTTCAGCAGCCATACCGATGGATTCACCAAGGTCGGATGCGGATGGATGGTTTTGCCGATGTCTTCGGCATCACAACCCATTTCAATAGCCAAACAGATTTCACCGATCATATCGCCGCCATTTGGACCAACGATACCGCCACCGATAATTTGGCCGGTTTCGGCATCAAAAATCAGCTTGGTAAAGCCGTTGTCGCAGCCGTTGGCAATCGCGCGGCCTGAAGCTGCCCAAGGGAAGTTGGCTTTGGTGATTGTGCGGCCTTCGGCTTTGGCAGACAACTCGGTTACACCTACCCAAGCCACTTCAGGCGCAGTGTAGGCAACCCCCGGAATCACGCGTGCATCAAAGAATGCTTTGTGACCGGCACAGTTTTCCGCGGCAACATGACCTTCGTGAACGGCTTTGTGCGCCAACATAGGCTGGCCGACGATATCACCGATGGCATAGATGTGCGGCACATTGGTGCGCATTTGTTTGTCGACTTCGATAAAGCCGCGGTCGGTCACAGCCACACCGGCTTTTTCCGCACCAATCAGTTTACCGTTAGGCGCACGGCCTGCGGCCACCAACACGGCATCATAGCGTTGCGGCTCTTTCGGCGCATTCGCACCTTCAAAAGTCACATATACACCGTCTTCTTTGGCTTCAACCGCCACGGTTTTGGTGTTGATCATGATATTGTCGAAGCGGTATTCATTGGCTTTTTGCCATACTTTTACCAAGTCGCGGTCGGCACCTTGCATCAGGCCGTCCATCATTTCAACCACATCTAAACGTGTGCCCAAAGTGCTGTATACCGTACCCATTTCCAAGCCAATGATGCCGCCACCGATAATCAACATTTTGCCTGGCACTTCTTTCAATGCCAGCGCGCCGGTTGAATCGAAAATGCGCGGATCTTCAGGGATAAACGGCAATTTAGTTACACGGCTGCCCGCTGCGATGATACAGTTTTTGAACGCAACCGTTTTCTTCTCACCGGTTTGCGTGGCTTGCTCGTATTCATCGCTGGTGGTCAACGCCACTTCCATGTGGTTGGGGCCGACAAATTGACCTTCGCCTTGAATCACATCAACTTTACGGCCTTTGGCCATGCCTTTCAGCCCGGTGGTCAAGCGGTTAACCACGCCTTCTTTGTAGGCGCGCAGCATGTCGATGTTCAGTTCAGGGTCAGGATATTTAATGCCGTTGGCCGCTAAGTGGCGTACTTCGTCAATCACTGCCGCATTATGCAACAAGGCTTTTGAAGGAATACAGCCCACGTTCAGGCAGACACCGCCCAAGGTGCTGTAGCGCTCAACGATCGCCACTTTCAGGCCTTCGTCTGCTGCGGCAAAGGCAGCTGAATAGCCGCCGGGGCCGCCGCCCAATACTACTACGTCGTATTCGGCATCAGCAGTACCGGCAAATTGCGCGGCTTGTGGTGCCTGTGCAGATTGTTTAGGCGCTTCTTGTGCAGGCGCTTCGGCTTTAGGAGCCTCTGATTTTGGTGCTTCAGCAGCTGCGCCTTCGGCTTCGATTACCGCAATCAAGCCGCCTTCGGAAATTTTATCGCCGACTTTGACTTTCACTTCTTTCACCACACCCGCAGCCTCGGCAGGCACGTCCATGGTGGCTTTGTCGGTTTCCAAAGTAATCAGGGTGTCTTCCACCGCCACGGTGTCGCCGACTTTGATTTCCACTGCGATGATGTCTACGTTTTCGTGTCCGCCGATGTCGGGGACTTTCAATTCGATTAAGCTCATGTTCAAACTTTCATAATATATAATAGGCCGTCTGAAAAACTGATGTCCGGCATTTTTCCAAATAGCGGCTTATTGTTCCTGCGTTTGGCTCAAAACGCCGGAGTCGACCCGAATACCCAGCAATGCCTCTTTTTTGCTTAAGAAATTCTGCATTTGCTGTACGATATCAATATCCAAACGGCCGGCCAACTCCAGCAGCCACCAGATATTCTCGGCCAATTTGTTTTCCAAACAGTAAGGCGTTTCATCGTAATAACGCCCTTGCCGCGTCATTACCAGCCGATTGAGATTACCGATATCGTTACCCAATGCCAGCAAATCTTCTTCGACCGACCAAACCGAACCGTGATGTTTCTGTTCCAAGCCGTGATAGGCCTAGCGAACCGCACAGCAGCGGCGATATGCTTCTTCCAGTGTCATGAATGGCTTTCTGTTCGTTAATCATGCATGATGCGGATAAATTCAGACGGCCTGCGGTGTCCGGCAGGCCGTCTGAATCTGCCTTACACCAATACGCGGCGGAAGTCGGCCAGCACTTGCGCCAGGAAAGTGGTGAAGCGGCAGGCGGCAGCGCCGTCGATCACGCGGTGGTCGTAAGAGAGCGACAGCGGGCACATCAGGCGCGGCGCAAACTCTTTGCCGTTCCACACCGGTTTGATCTGCGATTTGCATACGCCCAAAATCGCCACTTCGGGCGCATTTACGATCGGCGTAAAGTAGGTGCCGCCGATGCCGCCCAAGCTGGAAATGGTGAAGCTTGCGCCCTGCATTTCCTGCGGTTTCAGCTTACCATCGCGGGCTTTTTTGCTCAGTTCGCCCAATTCCAACGAAATTTCTTTCAGGCCTTTTTTGTCGGCATCTTTAATCACCGGCACCACCAAGCCGTTGGGCGTATCCGCCGCAAAGCCGATGTGGTAGTACTTTTTCAGCACCAGATTATCGCCGTCGAGCGAAGAGTTGAATTCGGGGAACTGTTGCAGCGCTTTAACACAGGCTTTGATGATAAAGGCCAAAGGCGACAGTTTCACGCCTTCGCGCTCCCACTCTTTGTTGAGCTGTTTGCGGAATTCTTCCAGCTCGGTCATGTCGGCATCGTCGTGTTGGGTCACGTGCGGAATCATCACCCAGTTGCGCGACAGGTTTTGGCCGGAAATTTTCTTGATGCGCGACAACTCTTTTACTTCAACCGAACCAAATTTGCTGAAGTCCACTTTCGGCCATGGCAACAAGTCCAAACCGCCGCCCAAAGAAGCACCGGCTGCAGCAGGAGCCGCTTTGCCCGCACCGCCTTGCATAGCGGCTTTGACGAATGCTTTAATGTCGTCGCCAACAATACGGCCTTTCAAGCCGGTACCTTTTACTTGGCCCAAGTCCACACCCAGTTCACGCGCCAATTTACGCGTTGAAGGACCTGCGTGTGCTTTGGCAAAAGCGGCTTCATCAACCGGTGTGCTGCCGAAAGCGGCAACCGGTGCAGGAGCAGCAGTAGGTGCAGGAGCAGCTGCTGCTTTAGGGGCTTCTTGGGCAGGGGCAGCTTCAGCGGCTTTAGGTGCTGCGGCAGCAGGTGCGCCACCGGCAACTTCAACTTCAATAATTGCCGAACCTTCAGATACTTTGTCGCCAACTTTAATCAACACAGATTTCACCACACCCGCAACAGTAGATGGCACATCCATAGTCGCTTTGTCGGTTTCCAACGTAATAAGCGTGTCGTCTTCGGCCACGGTGTCGCCGGCTTTGATTTCAACGGCAATGACATCAACATTTTCATGACCGCCGATATCCGGCACAGCTACGGTTACCGTACCACCGGCAGCGGCAGGTGCAGCGGCTTGAGCCGGGGCAGCGGCAGGCGCTTCTGTTTTGGCTTCTTCAGCTTTAGGCGCTTCGGCAGCCGCCGGTTTTTCTTCAGTAGCCTCAGCACCGGTATCTACCAGCAAAATCACGCCGCCTTCGGAAATTTTGTCGCCAACGCTTACTTTTACTTCTCTCACCACACCTGCGGCATCAGCAGGTACATCCATGGTGGCTTTGTCAGTTTCCAAAGTAATCAGGGTATCGTCAACGGCGATGGTGTCGCCGGCTTTAACTTCTACGGCAATAATGTCCACGTTTTCGTGGCCACCGATATCGGGTACTTTAATTTCTACGATTTGACTCATCGTTTTATTCCTTAGTTGTGCTGCAACGCTTATCGTCGCAGTAAGGTTTTTTTGAAACAGATACGTTTGTTTTCAGACGGCCTCAAATCATAAGGCCGTCTGAAACAACAGCCTTACATGTTTGACGCTTGATTTTGAATAAGAACAGACACTCAAAATCTTTTTTCAGACGGCCTTATGATTTGGCCGTCTGAAACTTTTTAGCGTTTCCAGCTTGGTGCGGTATCGGTAGCGATACCGTATTTTTCAATGGCTTTCTGTACGGTTTCTTTGCTTACTTTACCTTCATCGGCCAAGGCAGCCAAAGCGGTAACGGCTACGTTGTAGCGGTCAACTTCAAAGAAGCGGCGCAGATTTGCACGGCTGTCGGAACGGCCGAAACCGTCGGTACCCAACACGTGGAAGCCATTCGGAATGTAGGCGCGGATGCGTTCTGCAAAGCTGCGGATGTAGTCGGTAGCGGCAACGACCGGACCTTCATGGCCTTTCAATTGTTGCGCCACAAACGGCACTTTGGCTTCTTCCAGCGGATGCAGACGGTTGTAGCGTTCTACTTCCATGGCATCGCGGTGCAACTCGTTGAACGAAGGGCAAGACCAAACGTTGGCTTCGACACTGAAATCTTCTTTCAGCAATTTCGCACCGGCAATCACTTCTTGCAAAATGGTACCCGAACCCATCAATTGAACTTTCTTGTCGGATTTGCCGCCTTCTTCCAGCAAATACATACCTTTCAAGATTTCTTGTTCAATGCCTTTGCGTTGCGGCAAGGCTGGGTGGGTGTAGTTTTCGTTCATCAACGTCAGGTAGTAGAACACGTCTTCGTTTTCTACATACATGCGGCGCAATGCATCATGAATAATTACGGCCAATTCGTATTGGAAAGTAGGATCGTAAGATACGCAGTTTGGAATCAAATCGGCTTGGATTTGGCTGTGGCCGTCTTCGTGTTGCAAGCCTTCACCGTTCAAGGTCGTACGACCGGCAGTACCGCCCAACAAGAAGCCGCGTGCGTGCATATCACCGGCAGCCCATGCCAAGTCGCCAACGCGTTGGAAACCGAACATTGAGTAGTAGATGTAGAACGGAATCATGGCATAGCGGCTGTTGGCGTATGAAGTTGCCGCAGCAATCCAGTCTGCCATCGCACCCGGTTCGTTAATGCCTTCCTGCAGAATCTGACCGTCAACCGACTCTTTATAGAACATCAACTGGTCTTTATCTTGCGGCGTGTATTGTTGGCCTTTAGGGTTCCAAATGCCGTATTGGCGGAACATGCCTTCCATACCGAAGGTACGGCTTTCATCCGGCACAATCGGTACTACGCGTTTGCCGATTTGTTTGTCTTTCAACAAGGTTGACAAGATACGCACAAACGCCATGGTAGTCGAGAATTCGCGATCGCCGCTTGATTGCAATTGACCGTCAAACGCGCTCAACTCAGGAATCGGCAAGGCTTCGTTGTTCGGATTGCGTTGCGGCAGGTAACCACCCAAGGCGTTACGGCGTTCGCGCAAGTATTTCATTTCTTCGCTGTCTTCAGCAAAGCGGTAGTATGGCAAGTCGCCGCTGTCGATTTGCTCGTCGGTCACATCGATGCCGAAACGGTCACGGAATTGTTTCAACGATTTCACGTCCATTTTTTTGGCTTGGTGGGCAACGTTTTGACCTTCACCGGAAGCACCCATACCGTAGCCTTTGATGGTTTTCGCCAAAATCACAGTCGGACGGCCACCGGCGTTGTTTACCGCTTCATAGTAAGCCGCATAAACTTTGTGCGGATCGTGACCGCCGCGGTTCAAAGCCCAAACTTCTTCGTCAGACATGTTGGCAATCAAGGCTTTTAATTCAGGCGTATTGAAGAAATGCTCGCGCACATACGCACCGTCTTTAGATTTGTAGGTTTGGTAGTCGCCGTCCAACACTTCTTCCATGCGTTGTTTCAATGCATTGGTGGTGTCTCGCGCCAACAAGGCATCCCATTTGCTGCCCCAAATCACTTTCAGTACGTTCCAACCGGCACCGCGGAAGTTCCCTTCCAATTCCTGGATAATTTTACCGTTACCGCGTACCGGACCGTCCAAGCGTTGCAAGTTACAGTTGATGACGAAAATCAGATTGTCCAAACCTTCGCGGGCTGCCAATGCGATGGCGCCTTGAGATTCCGGTTCATCCATCTCACCGTCGCCGCAGAATACCCAAACTTTACGGCCTTTGGTTTTGCTCAAGCCGCGTGAATCCAAGTATTTTAAAAAACGCGCTTGGTAAATCGCCATCAATGGACCCAAGCCCATCGATACGGTAGGGAATTGCCAGAAATCAGGCATCAAGTGCGGGTGTGGGTAAGAAGGAATACCTTTACCGTCCACTTCTTGACGGAAATGGTCCAGTTGTTCTTGAGTCAAACGGCCTTCAACGAATGCACGTGCATAAATACCCGGCGCAGCGTGGCCTTGGAAGAAAATCAAATCGCCTTCTTCGCCTTCGCCTTTAGCGCGCCAGAAGTGGTTGAAACCTACGTCATACAGCGTGGCAGCTGATTGGAAAGATGCGATATGGCCACCCAATTCCAAATCTTTTTTACCTGCACGCAACACCATGGCAGCTGCATTCCAACGGATTGCCGAGCGGATGCGGTGTTCCAATTCATGGTTACCCGGAGATTTCTGCTCTTTACCCACCGGAATGGTATTCAAGTAAGCAGTGGTGGCGTCAAACGGCATATGAACGCCGCGACGACGGGTGTATTTCACCAGATTTTCCAGCAGGAAGTGGGCGCGTTCGGTGCCTTCAGTTTCTAAAACCGAGCTTAATGCATCCAACCATTCCTGTGTTTCAATCGGATCTACATCGTGCAATTGAGTGGACATATCAGTATCCTTATATTGGGTTACAAACACCGACATCGAAGTATCGGTTCGAGTCAATTCGTATATTTTCAATTTAGAAAACCTGATTTTCAAAATCGAATATTCAAGTGAAATAATATGACGGATTTACCGTCCAAATATCTGATTTACAGGCAGAATTTACCAATGCTACTTTATGACAGCATTTGTCAAAACTTACCCTACTTAAAAAGACGCCTTAAATCGTATCAGTATTTATGCCGACTGGCAAACCAATCCGATGAATTATTCAATAAAAATCAAAATTTTTGAGTCTGAACATTTGTGCAATTTTCTAAAAAATTCATAATCGAAATAAATCGAATATTTTATTTTCAATTCAAGCATTGAAACCATCATTTAAGAAAAAGAGTGCCTTCACTTTGGCTCTCATTTTGCAAGCAAAAAAGCGTAAAGATTTAAATAGATAAAATTTTCATTTGTATGCCAAACAAATCAAGGCCGTCTGAAAACCTGTTGGCTTTCAGACGGCCTTGTACATCTGCTTGAGATGAAACCAGTCATATCGCGAGCTTATTCTTCTTCGCGACGCGGACGTTTCAGTAAAATCCGTACCGCACCATCATTCCCTTGACGTGGCTCGACATAAGCCAACACATCCGGATGTTGCATTAACCAGCGGCGGGTCAGGTTTTTCAAAACAGGTTTATAACCCGCCGAACCCAACCCACTGCCATGCACGATTTCACCGCATACGCCGCGCTTTTTGGTAAATTCGATAAATTCGTTCAACACTTGCTGCGCTTCTTCCTGCGTGTAACCGTGCAAATCCACATCAGCCACCACCGGATAATGGCCGTTGCGCAGGCGTTGGATGTCATTTTTGCCTTGGCCGTTTTTACTGAAGGTGGCCGGCGGCTCATCCCAACCACCTTGGCCGACATAGAAATAATCTTCTTCCGCCAAATCGTTTTCCGCTTTCGGACGCGGTTTGATGGTGGTTTTCGGACGAGGTGCTTCATAGCGTTGCGAATTTTTCAAAGGCGTCACGGCACCGGCCGCCTTGGCAAAATCAACCTGCTCCTCTTCACGCTTTTTTGCTTCCACCGCTTCGATTTTACGCTGCTCGGCTTCTTTTTTCGCTTGTTTGCCCAAAGCTTTTAATGTGGCTTGAAAATCCATACTCATTTGATGTTCCTTATTTTATTTCAGACGGCCTGTTTTGTAAGGTGTTTGCAATAAGGCCGTCTGAAAAGTCTGTTTCAATGATTGCCATGTGCGGACATCTTGAATAATTTCATCCCCGAAATCTACATCGGCAATCATTTCGGCAATGATTTTCGCTGCGGATTCGGGCGAACTCAATTCCTGCTTAGCATGAAGTTGCTGGAAACGCGGCAAAATCGGAAAGTCATCACCGTCTTGAGCCCGAATCTGCGCCTGCATGTCGGTATCGACCACACCGGGCGCAATACTGCACACCTTCACATTGTAGTGATTTTCCGCTTCCACACAGCGTACATGATGATCTAAAGCCGCTTTGGCCGCACCATAAATACTCCAACCCTGATAAGCATTGCGCCCTGCGCCGCTGCTGATGTGCACCATTTTAACCGTCTGGCTTTCTGCTTTTACCGCCAAAACATGGTTGCTTAACAATAAAGGCGCAGTAATGTTCAAACTCACCGCTGCCGCAATTTCAGACGGCCTCTGCCTGCCACATATCGCGCTTGGCGGAACCGTACCGGCATTATTAATCAGCACCAACTCATCGGCATCCTGCATAAAACCTTCAATCTCACCGGTTTGCAGCCATGTGTTTAATTTTTCCGTGTCGGCCAAATCCAACGCCGCTTGCTGCAAACCGTTTTGTGCAGGCAATCCGCGTCGGGTAATCCCCAATACGGCCGCACCGGTATTCAAATAATGTGCGGCCAAGGCTTTGCCTAAACCGCTTGAGTGTCCGGTGGTGATGATTTTTTGGCGCATGACAGGTTCCGTTTGAGGTATTCAAAGTAGCAATATTTTGCCATAGTTCTTTTTATCTGAAAAATCAGGCCGTCTGAAACGCGCGCCAGAATCATCTTCACAAAAACGCTTTTCAGGTATAGTATTCTCTACTCATCAAGTTGATACAATATGCGCTATTTTGGAGAAACCGAATGTTCAAACGTCCTGAAGAATTCATCGTATTCGTTTTAGGATTATTGTGGGTCGCTTTTACCTATTTTCTCACCACCTATTTCGGTGCCGACACCTACACCTCTTTAGTGATTACCGGCTTTACCCTGCTTTGGGCAGTGGTGTGTTTCGTCTTGTGGCAGCGTGATTTGAGCCGCATGATATGGCCTTGGTTCTTAGGCTTATTGGTGGCTTGCTGGTGGCCGTTTCTCGATTGGTTTGCGATTAAGGATTTCATCGTACCGGGCACGGAAAGCCATGCAATTGTGGTGGCCAAGCCTTGGTATGCAAGCTGGACATTTAAAATCATTCTGGCACTGATTCCGGTTGCCCTCGGCTATTTCATTAAATTCAAGCGCGCACGCCAAACCAAAATCGATACGGCTTCCAGTTTCTGATTTTAACCAACACCGTTTTCCATCAAAACGGTGTTTATTTTTTTGCTTCAGACGGCCTTTGCCGCATCGGCAAATCGGTTAACAATACCCCCATAAGCTGCTATACTCTTTGCACTCTTTAACATCAACCATTTCGCTGCATACACGCATCGCATTTTTCAGGTAAGGCCGTCTGAACATGATCAGCAAACAAGAATATCAAGCCCAAGTCGCACAAGGATACAACCGCATTCCATTAGTGCAGGAAGTCCTCGCCGATCTTGACACGCCCTTGTCGCTCTATCTCAAGCTGGCCAACAAACCCTTTACCTATTTGCTGGAATCCGTGGTCGGCGGCGAACGTTTCGGCCGCTATTCCTTCATCGGTCTGCCTTGCCATCATTATTTAAAAGCCGGCGGCAGACATGTCGGTGTGTATCTCAACGGCGAAATTGTCGAACAATACGATGGTAACCCGCTCCCCTTTATCGAAGCCTTCCATGCACGTTTCAAAACGCCTGAAATTCCAAGCCTGCCACGCTTTACCGGCGGTTTGGTCGGCTATTTCGGCTATGAAACCATCTATAATTTCGAACATTTTGCCCACCGCCTGAAACATCCGCCCAAAGCAGACCCACTGGGCACACCGGATATTTTGCTGATGCTGTCGCAAGAATTGGCGGTAATCGACAACCTTTCCGGCAAAATCTACCTGATTGTCTATGCCGACCCAAGCCAAACCAACGGCTACGAAGCCGCACGCGGACGCTTGGAAGACTTGCGCACCCAATTGCGCCAAAGCTGCGCCATTCCCTTATCTCTAGGCAGCGCCACCACCCAACCGACCAGCGAATTCGGCGAGGCGCCTTTCAAAGCCTGTGTCGATAAAATCAAAGAATACATCTTTGCCGGCGACTGCATGCAGGTCGTGCCCAGCCAGCGCATGACCATGCCCTATACCGACAGCCCGCTCTCACTCTACCGTGCCCTGCGCACGCTCAATCCGTCACCGTATATGTTTTATTACGATTTTGACGATTTCCATATTGTCGGCTCTTCGCCGGAAATTCTCGTGCGCCGCGAACAAGACACCGTGGTCGTGCGTCCGATTGCCGGCACCCGCCTGCGCGGCAAAACCCCTGCCGAAGACTTGGCCAACGAGCAAGATTTATTGAATGATGCCAAAGAAATCGCCGAACACGTCATGCTGATTGATCTCGGCCGCAACGATGTCGGCCGCATCAGCCAAACCGGCCAAGTCAGTGTTACCGACAAAATGGTGGTGGAAAAATATTCCCATGTGATGCACATCGTTTCCAATGTCGAAGGCCGTCTGAAAGAGGACATCACCAATATGGAAATTCTCGCCGCCACCTTCCCTGCCGGCACCTTATCCGGCGCACCGAAAATCCGCGCCATGGAAATCATCGAAGAAGTCGAACCGAGCAAACGCGGCATCTACGGCGGCGCCGTGGGCGTGTGGAGCTTCAACAACGACATGGACTTAGCCATCGCCATCCGCACCGCCGTGATTAAAAACGATACGCTTTATGTACAAAGCGGCGCAGGCGTAGTGGCGGATTCCGTGCCCGAATCCGAATGGCAGGAAACACAAAACAAAGCGCGCGCCGTGATACGTGCCGCGCAAATGGTACAGGAAGGCTTGGATAATTAAATGTTGCAAACTGATTGGGAGAGTTACACAAAATGTCGTGCATTTTCAGTCCGTCTCAACCGAGCCTATCATTAAAATTTTATCTGCGGGATTCACTCACGAAACAAAAATTCAACCTCACCCCGACATTGCCCCCTTAAGGTCGCACAACAATTATTGTAAGTCAGGCTGGGAAGCTTTAATCTGGCTATTGCCGTTGTCAAAAGCAGTGGTCACTTGCTTGCATTTGCGCGGATAAACGGCACCACTTTCATCACATACGATGTCGCCGGGGACAAAGCCTGAAACCGCCGCTTATCTCAAAGCACCGTCAAAATGATTTGAAGGTTTTGTGAATCAAGGTACTCCGCCCATGCTGGCAACGCCGAATATTTTGCCTTTGTAAGGCAGGTATCATTGTTGCATGATGGTCAAATTGTCGGTGCGGTGGTAAGTAGCCCGATGGTAAAACGATAATCGCCCGGCAGAATGAATTGCTGCGACATTTGAACAATAAGCGGTTTCAGGCACCATCAACGCATGGAACCGCTTGGGCGTTGCGTTCCAACCTGTGGCCGGCAGTACGGATAAACTGTTGGGCTTGGACAATATTGTCAGCTGATAGCATCTAAACTGTTTCAGCCGATTTTAATCTTATTTTTATCAAACAACCCTGCTATGAAAAACAACCCTATCCTTCCTCCTGCTATGCTCGGTATTCTCGGCGGCGGCCAGCTCGGCCGTATGTTCACCATCGCTGCCAAAACCATGGGCTATCAAGTCACCGTGCTTGATCCTGATCCCAATGCACCGGCAGCAGAATTTGCCGACCTCCATCTTTGCGCACCATTTGATGATCAGGCTGCCTTAGCCGAATTGGCCCAATGCGCGGCGGTGACGACTGAATTTGAAAACGTCAATGCCGATGCCATGCGCTTTTTAGCCAACCACACCAATGTTTCCCCGAGCGGCGATTGTGTGGCGGTGGCGCAAAACCGTATTCAGGAAAAGGCGTGGATTCAAAAGGCCGGTTTGAAAACTGCGCCGTATCAGGCCGTCTGTAAAACAGAAGACATTACTGAAGAGAGCGCAGCATTTTTGCCGGGTATTTTAAAAACCGCCACACTCGGTTACGACGGCAAAGGCCAAATCCGCGTGAAAACCTTGGATGAGCTGAAAGCCGCTTTTGCCGAGCATGGCGGCGTAGATTGTGTGTTGGAAAAAATGGTTGATTTGCGCGGCGAAATTTCAGTGGTGGTCTGCCGTCTGAGCAGCGACAATGTGCAAACCTTCGACCCCGCAGAAAATATTCACGAGAACAGCATTCTGGCCTATTCTATTGTTCCGGCGCGTTTGAGTGCCGACATTCAGCAACAGGCGCGGCGGATGGCGCAGCGTTTGGCCGATGAATTGGATTATATCGGTGTGTTGGCGGTGGAAATGTTTGTCGTCGGCGACACGCATGAATTGGTGGTCAACGAAATCGCACCGCGTCCGCACAACTCCGGTCACCACACCATCGACGCTTGTGCGGTCAGCCAATTTCAACAGCAAGTGCGCATAATGTGCAATCTGCCGCCGGCTGACACCCGCCTGCTCTCGGCCTGCTGCATGGCGAATATTTTGGGTGATGTGTGGGGCGACGACGGCAGCGAACCGGATTGGCTGCCGCTGCAAAGTGATACGGCTTCTTTCCTGCACCTTTACGGCAAGAAAGCCGCGCGTGCAGGCCGCAAAATGGGGCATTTTGTCGCTTTAGCCAAGGATGCCGATGCGGCTTTTGCAAAAGCCCAAGCCTTACACGCCACATTGAAACGCGCTTAAGGGCTTTACAATCGTTTTCTGTTTTCAGACGGCATTTGCGCTACAATATGCCGTCTGAAAACGTCTGCATCGGGTCTGATTCTATATCCGACATTTTTTATTGACTGTTCAGACGGCCTTAAATCTTTTGTCCATGATTTAAACCAAAGACTGAGGCCTTTGCAAAACCCCGGATTTGAGTACAGTTCGAAGTTAGAGCAGAGCAGGAAGCGAAGACATATCATGAAGATAGGCAAGCTTTCGAGCAGCGCATAACGAAGAAATGTACCAAAGATGGGGAGTTTGCAAAGGTCTCAGGCCGTCTGAACCCTAAGTTCCCCCATCTTATGAAAGCTTTACTTGATTTCCTGCCCCTGATTGTTTTTTTCTACCTTTATAAAACCGTCGAGCCGACCGATACCAACCATCCGCTGCTGCAACTTACCGGCGCGGCGGGCAGCGACAATAACCACGTTTTAGCCGCTACCGCCGGTTTGATTATCGCCACAGTGTTGGTGTACGGCTATCAACTGGTGAAACAGAAATTCCGTCTGGAGCGCCAGCAATGGCTTGTATTGGCCATGACGGTGGTGTTCGGCGGTGTGACGCTGGCGTTAAGCGATGATTACTATATCCGCCTGAAAGCCGTATTGCTCAATGCCGCATTCGGCCTGGGCATGCTGGTGTCGCACTTTTTCTTCAACGACCGCCGCTCTGCCGTGCAAAAAATGTTTGATTCGGTATTGGTGCTCTCGGCCGATGGCTGGAAGAAACTCAATTGGGCTTGGGCGGGCATGTTTTTCCTGCTGGCCGCGCTGCATGCTTTTTTTGCCTTTGTGTTTGCCGGCGGCCGGTATTGGGGCGAATTCACCGCATTCGGTGATTTGATTGTGATGCTCAGCTGCATGGGCATTATGTTTTTCGTGTTGCGCAAGCATTTCAAAAGCGAATGGCGCTGACAAAAATTTCTGCCGCAAGGCCGTCTGAATATGCCGTGTTCCTGCTATAATCATCCTACCGATTGTTGATTTTTCAGACGGCCTTTCGGTATTACAGGCGGTCTGAACGTTGTAATGTGAACCCTGCCATGAATCTCTTCACCGTGCTCCGCCCCGCTACCGAAAAAGACTGCCCTTTCATTCACAGCGCGCATCTGCATGCCGTTCAATATACCTGTATCCGCAGTTACAACGAACGCGTATTGCAGGCATGGGAAAAATTGCTCGGTATGGAAAGCTATCACGCCACGATGGCCGATAAAACCAAGGCCTTGTGGGTGGTGGAATACCGTGACGCAATTCAAGGCTTTTTCCAAGTCGATTTCAAAGAAGCCCAACTTGACGCGCTCTATGTCCATCCTTTAATGCACAACAAAGGCTTAGGCACGGCGCTGCTGCAGCGTGCCGAGGAATTGGCGCACGACGCAGGCTTGAGCTTTTTAAAACTTTACGCTTCGCTCAATTCCGTGCCGTTTTACCGCTTAAACGGCTACGAATCCTTAGGCGAAGCGGTGCTGCCTTTAAACGAACATGTCAAAGTCAAATGCGAATTAATGCGCAAATATGTATAGCAGTAATCAGGCCGTTTTAAAGATTAGTGAACTACACCCCAAAAGTTGGGTTCCAACTTTTGGGGTGTAGTTCATCCTTTCCAGACGGCCTGAGACCTTTATTGTGTGGGTTTCAAACCGATTTATTCATAAAATCATCGCGTTTGATCAAAATATAAGCCAATACCACCGCTAACAATGCCGTGCCCGACCCAATAAATCCAATGCTGCCCAAACCCAGCCAAACGGTGACATAATGCCCCAACAGCGCACCGTCGCCGATACCAACATTATACAGCCCGAATAAATAAATCGTGGCAACATCGGTGGCATCAGAAGCAAAGTTCAACACTTTGGCAATCATCGACAAGCTGACTATACTGATGGCCAATCCCCAGACAAAACACAACACATACACCGCCCATGCCGAGCCGGCCAACGGCCACAGCAAAGCCGTCATCAATACCACAAAGGCCGCTGCGCCGATAAAGAATTGGCGCGGGAACTTGGCAAACCATTTACCGAACACAAACGAAGCCACAAAACCGGCTGCACCATACAGGCCCAACACAATCGTTACCTGCTCCGGCTTAAAGCCGCCGATTTGCAGCACAAACGGCTCGATATAGCTATACGCGGTAAAATGCGCAGTAATAATCAAAATGGTAAAGCCGTACAGCAGCATTAGATTTTTGCGTTTTACCAGTAAAGGTAGGCTGCTCAATGAGCCGGAATTCACACTCGGCAGCAAGGGCAAATTTTTCGCCAGCACAATCATCACCACCGCAGCACAAACGCCGATCAGCAAAAAGCTGATTTGCCACGAATAAAACTGTCCAATCACCCGCCCCAGCGGAATACCCATCACCATCGCCATCACCGTACCGGTACTCAACAAACCCAGCGCCTGTGTGCTTTTGCCTTGCGGCGCAACCCGCACGGCCAAAGACGCCGTAATCGACCAAAACACCGCGTGCGTCAGAGCAATACAAATCCGGCTGACAAATAACACGCTGAAATTCCATGCGAAAAAAGACAACAAATGCCCGACTACAAACACAGCAAACAAAACCAGCAAAAGCTTGCGGCGTTCAAAATTTTTGGTGGCCAGCATTAGCGGCAGTGACAACAACGCCACGATCCACGCATACACGGTCAGCATAATACCGGCTTCGGTGGAGGCCATACCGAAGGTTTGGCCAATGTCGCTCAACAGTGCAATCGGAATAAATTCGGTGGTGTTGAAAATAAACGCCCCACCGCCAAGGCCAACACGCTCAGCCATTGTTTTTTCTCTTTTGCTGCCGACATAATCTTAATCTTCCCTATCAAAACAGGGGCGTTATTCTACTCCCTTCACACAATAATTAAAACAATAACAATTGCCTATATTTATTTTGATTTCAAATATTTCATATGATCTTTATAAGATAGATAGGCCGTCTGAAACAACACTTGACCCTTACCCCATGTTAAGGTTTATATTTTGATAACCTAACAAGCAAACGAAAGGAAAAATCATGGAAAGCATCACCTTAAACGTAGAAGGTATGACCTGCGGCGGCTGCGTGAAAAGCGTAACCCGCATTTTGGAAAACACCGACGGCGTTGCCAAAGCCGAAGTGAGCTTGGAAAACAAAAGCGCCGTGATTGAATTCGATGCCACCAAAACCAATGTCGATGCTTTAATCGAAGCGATTGAAGACGGCGGCTTTGATGCTTCGCTTTGATCATATGCTCAAGGCCGTCTGAAAACAGGATTTTCAGACGGCCTTTATCTTTGGGAATGCTTGACTTTAACCCATCATTAAGGTTTAAGCTTTCTATATCTCGTCATTAACTGGACAACGAAAATGAAACAAAAAGTCCGTTTCCAAATCGAAGGCATGACCTGCCAAGCTTGCGCCTCACGCATTGAGAAAGTATTGAACAAAAAAGACTTTATCGAAAGCGCGGGTGTGAATTTTGCCAGCGAAGAAGCGCAGGTCGTCTTTGACGACAGCCGCAGTTCAATAGCCGACATCACGCGAATCATCGAAAAAACCGGTTTCGGCGCGCAACAAAAAACTGATACGCTGCCTAAAGCCGACAGCGGCGAACCAGTGCATATCGGATGGCGTTTGTGGCTGTTGCTGGCCATTAATGCCCCGTTCCTCATCGGCATGTCAGGCATGATGATTGGCCGCCACGATTGGATGATGCCTGTCATGTGGCAATTTGCCTTAGCCAGCATTGTGCAGCTTTGGCTCGCGATTCCGTTCTACAAAAGCGCATGGGCTTCGATTAAGGGCGGCTTGGCCAACATGGATGTGCTGGTCACCACCGGCACGGTGTCGATTTATCTTTATTCGGTGTATATGATGTTCCAACACCGCGGCATGGGGCACGACGGCATGGCGCATGTGTATTTTGAAGCGGGCGTGATGGTAATCGGCTTTGTGTCGCTGGGTAAATTTTTGGAACATCGTACCAAAAAATCCAGCCTCAACAGCTTATCGCTGATGCTGAAACTCACGCCAAGCAAAGTGAATGTTCAGCGCAACGGGACATGGCACTCATTGTCTTTAGACCAAGTGCAGACCGGCGATATGCTGCGCGCCAACCATGGGGAGCGCATTGCCGCTGACGGCGTGGTCGAAAGCGGCAGCGGCTGGACAGACGAAAGCCACCTGACCGGTGAATCCAATCCCGAAATGAAACAACAAGGCAGCAAGGTTTTGGCCGGTGCGCTGGTCACCGACGGCAGCTTGATTTACCGCGCTACGCAATTAGGCAGCCACACTTTACTGGGCGACATGATGAACGCGCTTTCCGAGGCGCAAGGCAGCAAAGCGCCGATTTCGCGCATGGCCGATAAAGTAGCGGCGGTGTTTGTGCCGGTGGTGGTCGGCATTTCGCTGCTTACGTTCGCGCTCACATGGAGCCTAAAAGGCGATTGGCAGGCCGGCTTGATGCATGCGGTGGCCGTGTTGGTGATTGCCTGCCCCTGCGCACTGGGTTTGGCCACACCGGCAGCGATTATGGTCGGCATGGGCAAAGCGGTGAAACACGGCATTTGGTTTAAAGATGCCGCCTCGATGGAGGAATCGGCACATGTCAACGCCGTGGTGTTCGACAAAACCGGCACGCTCACCGAAGGCCGACCGCAAGTGGCGGCGGTTTATCTGATGCTGGATAGCGGTTTTGACGAAGATGATTTGTTCCGCATCGCCGCTGCCGTCGAGCAAAATGCGACTCATCCGCTTGCCAACGCGATTGTTTCGGCTGCCTTAGCGCGCAATTTGGATTTACCGCCAACCAGTCAGGCACAAACGGTAGTCGGCGCCGGCATTTCCGCAAAAATCAGCGGTTTGGGCTTGGTGAAAGTCGGCAAAACCAATTACGCCAATTTGACCTTACCGGCTGATTTAGACGGCGTATGGCCAATTGCCAGCCTGGTAGCGGTATCGGTTGACGACCGCCCTGTCGGCGCATTCGCCTTAGCTGATGCACTGAAAAGCGACACCGCCGAAGCAATACGCCGTCTGAAAGCACATGATATCGAGGTGTATGTGATGAGTGGCGACAATCAAAATACCGTCGAATACATCGCCACGCAACTGGACATTGAACACGCGTTCGGCAACATGAGTCCGCGCGATAAAGCGGCGGCGGTGCAAAAACTCAAAGACGAAGGCAAAGTTGTCGCCATGGTCGGCGACGGTATCAACGATGCCCCTGCTTTGACTGCCGCTAATGTCAGCTTTGCCATGAAAGGCGGCGCCGATGTGGCCGAACACACCGCTTCGGCCACGCTGATGCAGTATTCGGTTAACCAATTGGTCGATGCCCTGCTCATTTCCCGCGCCACTTTGAAGAACATCAAGCAAAACCTGTTTTTCGCCTTTTTCTACAATATTCTCGGCATCCGCTGGCCGCTTTGGGTTTTCTCAGCCCGGTGATTGCCGGTGCGGCCATGGCAATGAGCTCGGTATCGGTATTAACCAGTGCTTTACGTTTGAAACACGTGAAAATTGACTGATGCCGTATCCAAAAGGTCGGAAGCCGTCTGAACACTGTGTGTATCAGACGGCCTTTTTTCGTTTATAATCGCTTTTATTTTTGATGGAAACCCGACCATGGAAATGATGGCCGCAATGAATATCTTTTTAATTGCGTTGTTGATTTTTACCGTATTATTGGTATGGTCGCGCAATTGGAAACGCAAACAGGCTTATTTGGAACACATCAAAAGCAAACCGGATACATTTGAATGGATCAGCAAAAACCTTACCGGCGTAGAAATCAAAGATTTAAAAGCCGTGGCCGACCGCTTTGGTCTGCCCATGTTGCAAGCCAAACAATTAATTGATTTTTATCGTCAAATCATCAAGCCAAATAAGCTTTACAAAACCCGGCCTGGTGATTTAACCCATGTTAAGGCCGTCTGAAATAATTAATATTATAATGTTAATTATTTCAGACGGCCTTAACAGCAGGGGGAAACATGACGGTTTATCTTATTGGCGACTCAATCCGACTGGGCTATGAAGCTACGGTGCAAGCTGCCCTACCCGATGTCGCTGTTCTCTCACCGGTCAACAATTGCCGCTCATCACATGATGTGTTGCGGCATATCGAACAATGGACGCAAGGCGCACAGGCCGGGGATATTATTCACCTAAACTGCGGTCTGCACGACATCCGCTACAATGTCGGAAGCCACAAGCCCTTAACCAATCTCCAAACCTACCAAGCCAATCTGCGACACATTTTTAGCCGCTTGCGGCAAGCCGGGGCACAAATTATTGGGCAAGCACACCTTTTTTGCAAAGCGTACACAATGTCACCAAATCATCGCGCCGCTATCTGAAAGATGTTCAAACCTATAACCAAATAGCCCAAGACTTGGCACATGAATTCGGTTTTGCCATTAATGATTTATATGGGTTGATGTTTGTACAGGACTTAACCGCGCTGACTGTCTGCGACGGGCTGCATTTCAATGAATTTGGCAATGAAATATTAGGCAATGCGGTAGCTGAATCGATTCGGAAAATGATTTTGTAAATGAATTAATCAAAATGAGGCCGTCTGAAACTTAATGCTTCAGACGGCCTTTTCCGCGGTATTCAATTTCGGATGGTCTGAGATACGTGCAAAACCTCAAGAACCACCAATAAAACCCTAAAGCCGTCATTCCCGCGCAGGCGGGAATCCATCGCACCATCCAAGAAACCTATTTTATTCAACTGTTTACCATGATTTAAAATGGATTCCCGCCTGCGCGGGAATGACGTCGGTTTTTTGTGTGCTAGCTTTTGAAGGAGTTTTGTAAAGGTTTCGACCTACTCGCGCATCACTTCTTCAATATCCGCCACCCTTTTCGGTGCCAACACAGTGTAATTTTCACAACCGCTTTCGGTTACCAACACATTGTCTTCAATGCGGATACCAGTATTGTGGAAGGCTTCAGGAATATCATCGGCCGCGGCAATATATAAGCCCGGCTCGATGGTGCTGCACATGCCCGGCCGCAGCAATAAAGGCTTGCCATCATGCCAGCGCTTGCCGACATCATGCACATCCAAGCCGACCCAATGACCCAAGCCGTGCATGTAGAAGCGCTGATAGGCTTGCGATTCAATGTTGCCGTCAACCGTGCCGCGCAATAATTTTGATCAATCAAGCCTTGTACCAAAATTTTCAACGCAATCAGGTGAATCTCACGCCAATCGACATTCGGTTTCACGGCGGCAATAGCCGCTTCATTGGCGGTCAACACGACTTCGTAAATGTCTTTTTGCGCCGCGGTAAATTTACCGTTTACCGGAAA
The DNA here is from genome assembly GCF_002327085.1 of Neisseria weixii. Lineage (GTDB taxonomy): Bacteria > Pseudomonadota > Gammaproteobacteria > Burkholderiales > Neisseriaceae > Neisseria > Neisseria weixii. The sequence goes on from NZ_CP023429.1 coordinate 1,291,617, forward strand.
AGTACGCGTGATGTCGCCGGCGTAAAAAGCGTATTCGGCACCGGCATCAATCAGCAGCAAATCACCGTCTTGCAACGCATCTTTGTTGTCAACATAGTGCAGGCAGCACGCGTTTTTACCTCCTGCCACAATGCTGTTGTAAGACGGAAAGCGCGCACCATGACACATGAATTCGTACAGGATTTCCGCTTCGATTTGCAGCTCATTCATACCCGGGCGTGTTTTCTGCATGGCTCGGATATGCGCCAATGCGCTGATTTCACCTGCTTTTTTCAAGAGTGCAATTTCATGTTCGTCTTTGATCAGCCGCATACCGTCCAATAGCGTCGCCAAATCGGCCAAATTTTCCGGTGCATAAGTATTGGTTTGAATACGGCGGCCGGCACTTTGCTGCACGCTGTGCCAGTTGGCCATCACTTCCTTATCGTGTTCGGGATATAAGCCCCACAAGGCATACAGGCTCTTTTTATTCAGCAGTGCTTGGGTTAGTTTCGCCGGCCATTCGCTGTTGGCATAGGCTTCATCAAAACCGAAAACTTCCAGCGCCGCTTCAGGCCCATATCTGAAACCATGCCAAATTTCGCTTAAAGCATCTTTTTCGCGACAAAACAAAATGCTTTTTTGCGTCGCACCATCCAACAACAACACCGCTTGCGGCTCGTCAAATCCGGTCAGGTAATGAAAATAGCTGTCTTGACGGAACGGGAATTCAGTATCGTTGCTGCGGCGTTGTTCCGGCGAAGCAAACAAAACCGCCACGCCTTCGCTGCCGATTTGTTGCAGCACGAGCTGGCGGCGTTGGATAAACGGAGTATTGTTCATCATGTTTCCTTAAGGCCGTCTGAAATTTTTAAAGCCCTTCAGACGGCCTCATTATTATTAATATGATTTACAATCAAAGACTAATCAGGTGATTTCAAAGTTTGGGCCTGCTTGATTTTTCGGGCAAACCACAAAGCTGCCGCTGCGCCGCACACATCAGCGACCGCATCCCAAAACGAGCCTTCGCGTGTTTGCGTAAACATTGCCTGTCCACACTCACTGGCTGCGGCAAACACCACAGCAAAAATCATCAGGCCTCGATACGGAATCGGCCGTTTATCGGTCATATATGCTTTGGCCAGCAGCCAAAATTGTGCGAAAAACAAAGCAAAATGCGCCACTTTATCGAAATTCGGAAACGGTGGCACACCGCCTGTTGATTCACGAAACAGCAGTGAATAAATGATCGCGGCAAACCAAAGCGCGGCCAATGTGGTAAATTTATTGCGCGGCAAGGTCATTTTCACCCTCTTCGTCCAGCCATATTTGGCAGATTTTGGCCAAGCGCACGAATTTACCACCGCGCCCGTTTAGCAAATCACACCATTGCACCACTTCTTCTCGGCTTGGGGCATCATCCAAGCTGCACTCATATAATAAAAAATCAAGCGTTTCTTCGACTGTGCCAACGCTTTCGGTTTCAATCAAATCAATCAATTCTCTCATGGTTTAGGCCGTCTGAAATATAGGGTTATCGACTGTGTAAAAAACGCTGAGCTTCTTCAAATTCACCCGCAGTCAGCAGCGGTATGCCTTTGATGGATTTATTGACTGAATCTTCAATCAGCTGGCGGTGTTCGGCGCTCGGTTTGTTCAACACGTAAGCCGGCACCAACGCCTTATCGCCCGGATGATCAATGCCCAGACGCAGGCGGTAGAAATTCGGCGTACCCAATCGGGCTTGAATGTCTTTCAAGCCGTTGTGGCCGCCATTACCACCGCCGAGCTTGAATTTAATGCGGCCGCATTCGATGTCGAGTTCATCGTGCACCACCAGAATTTCTTCGGGTTCAATCTTGTAAAACTGTGCCAAGGCCGCCACCGCCTGACCGGAACGGTTCATAAACATCATCGGCTTAATCAGCCAAACATCACCTTCCGAACGGCTCACCCGCGCCACTTCCCCGAAGAATTTTTTCTCCTCTTTAAACGTCGCCTTCCATTGCCACGCCAATTCATCCAGCAGCCAAAAGCCGACATTGTGACGGGTTGCTTCATATTCTTTACCGGGGTTACCCAGACCGACGATCATTTTGATTGGGGTAGACATAATTTTCTCGTTGGTGTGTGTTTCTTACGAAGGCCGTCTGAAATTGAATGGTTCAGACGGCCTCAAACTTCAATCTTCCTGATTTTGTACACGCTGTCTTCGCGCTTCTTTCGGATCAATCGACAAAGGTCGATACACTTCAATGCGGTCTTTATCGCGCAATAGGGTATCGTCTTTGGTCAGTTTCCCGAAAATGCCGAGCTTGGCCGAATGCAAATCCAAATCGGGAAACTCCTTTTCCAAACCGCTTTGCAAGACAGCTTGACGAATGGTGGAGCCCTTGGCTACCCGCATGGTTTTCAGCACTTGCTTGTCGGGCAAGCCGTACACGATTTCAATGTTAAGCATAGCGGCGGTCAGCCTCTTTAACAAATGCGTCCACCAAGGTGCCGGACAGATGATTAAATACCGGCGAAATCATCGCCGATAAAATCGAACTGTTGAATTCGTATTCTAATTTGAATTCAATTTGGCACATATCATCACCCAAATCAACAAACCGCCATGTCCCGCGCAGGGTTTTAAACGGCCCTTCCAACAAATCCATTTTGATTTCTTGACCGGGAACATTGTGATTATGCGTGGCAAACGATTGACGAACGCCCATATAGTCCATAAACAGGCGCGCTTTCAATTCGGTATCGGTGCGCCCGATGATTTCGGTTTTGCTGTACCACGGCAGGAATTTCGGATAATCCTCCACCCGGTCAACCAACTCAAACATCTGCTTGGCGCTGTGTAACACCAACACGCTTTTTTCTACTGTTTTCATGGTGGAATTAAGCTTAGCAAAAGTACCATTATAAACGAATTTGCCGGTCTTTTCAGACGGCCTGAAGGAATAATCTTCAATATTTATGTTATTTTTACTTCGCCTCGATTGTTTCGGATATGAAAAAAACGGCAGCGTTGACGCTGCCGTTTCATATACCGGTTATGGCTTGCTCACACCCGAATCATTACTGGAAGAATGCTCAGGTTTCACATTTTGCACTTCGGTTTGCGGACCTTCAGGCGTAATCACCATCACCTGCTCCGGCTCGCCTTTTTCTTCTTCAGACTCATCTTTACGCAAATTGTGGCTGTAATCTTTTGGCGGACTAGGCTGCTCGCCTGCCATGATTTCCAATACCTGATCGCGATCGATGGTTTCCCAATCCATCAGTGCTTTACACATGGTTTCCATTTTATCTCGGTTCTCATCCAAGATTTTATAGGCCACGGCGTATTGCTCATCCAAAATACGGCGGATTTCGGCATCCACATCTTGCTGGGTTTTCTCGGAAATGTTTTGCGAACGGGTCACGCTGCGGCCCAAGAACACTTCACCTTCATTTTCTGCATAAACCATTACACCCATTTTATCGCTCATGCCGTAGCGGGTAACCATTTCGCGGGCAATTTGCGTAGCGCGCTCGAAGTCATTGGAAGCGCCGGTAGAAATACGGCCGACAAAAATATCTTCGGCAATACGACCACCAAACAGAATCGCGATTTGGCTCAGCATTTGGTCTTTATACATGCTGATGCGGTCGCGTTCCGGCAACTGCCAAGTCAAGCCCAAGGCTCGGCCGCGCGGCATAATGGTGACTTTATGCACCGGATCGGTGAAATCCAAGCTCTCGGCAACAATGGCATGACCCGATTCATGGTAAGCCGTCGCACGTTTTTCATCTTCATGCATCACCATTGAGCGGCGCTCAGGACCCATGTAGATTTTGTCTTTGGCATCTTCAAAATCGCTTTGATCGACTTTGATTTTATTGCGGCGACCGGCAAACAAAGCTGCTTCGTTCACTAAGTTGGCCAAATCGGCACCGGAGAAACCCGGGGTACCGCGCGCCAATGAAGTCAAATCAACCGACTCATCCAAAGGCACTTTTTTAGCATGCACTTTCAAAATCTGCTCGCGGCCACGGATATCCGGCAACGGCACCACGACTTGACGGTCGAAACGACCCGGGCGCTGCAAAGCAGGGTCCAATACGTCCGGACGGTTGGTTGCGGCAATCACAATCACGGTTTGATTGCTTTCAAAGCCATCCATCTCAACCAGCAACTGGTTCAAAGTTTGTTCGCGTTCATCGTTACCACCACCCAAACCGGCACCACGCTGGCGACCTACGGCATCAATCTCATCAATAAAGATGATGCAAGGCGAATTTTTCTTGGCTTGTTCAAACATATCGCGCACACGGCTGGCACCGACACCGACGAACATTTCCACGAAATCCGAACCGGAAATGCTGAAGAACGGCACACCTGCCTCACCGGCAATTGCTTTGGCCAGCAAGGTTTTACCTGTACCCGGACTACCGGCCAGCAAAATACCGCGCGGCACACGGCCACCCAAGCTTTGATAGCGGGTTGGCGCTTTGAGGTAATCAACAATTTCCTGAACTTCTTCTTTGGCTTCATCGCAACCGGCCACATCAGCAAAAGTCACTTTGTTGGCATCTTTATCCAACAATTTGGCGCGGCTCTTACCGAATGAAAACGCACCGCCTTTACCACCGCCACCGCTTTGCATACGCATGAAGTAGAACCATGCACCGATCAACAGCAATACCGGCAACAGGCTGAAGAACAAGCTGCCGAGCATGCTCGGTTTTTCTTCAGGTGTCACTTTGACGCGGACATCTTTATCCAATAAAGTCTGAATCAGCTTATCGTCAAGCGGCGCATTAGTGAAAAACGAAGTTTTATCGGCGCGCTCACCTTTGATCAGATAACCGCTCACGACCGAACCTTCGATATTCACGCTGGTCACTTCACCGTTGTTTACCTGTTGGATAAACTGCGAATATTCGATTTGTTGTTTATTTTCCTGCTTGTCATTAATGGCATTGAATGCCGCCATAAGGCAGACACCCAGCACCAACCAGACCAATACATGTTTAATGGTATTCCCCACTGAATCAGGCTCCATATATAAAGGTAAACGAAAGAAACGATTTTAATGCACGCTGCCCATATTGTCAGCGTTTATTTTTGCCCAATAAATAAATCTCACTGGAACGATTGCGGGAAGCCTCAGGCTTGCGCGTTTGCACCACGGCAAAAATTTCCCGCATGGCCGCCAGATATTCCTGATAGCCTGTGCCCTGAAATACTTTAACCAAAAATCACCGCCTGTTTTCAAATGGTTGACAGCAAAATCCAAAGCCAATTCGCATAAATAAAAGCTCTTGGCCTGATCGGTCACGGCATTACCCGACATATTGGGTGCCATATCGCAAATTACAAGGTCTAAGGGGCGATTATCCAACAGCGACTCAAATTGCGCCAACACATCGTCCTCGCGAAAATCCCCCTGAATAAATGAAACACCGTCGATTTCATCCATCGGCAAAATATCCAAAGCAAATACCTGGCCGTTTTTACCAACTAATTTGGCCGCCACCTGCGACCAACTGCCCGGTGCGCTGCCTAAATCAGCCAAAATCGTGCCCGGCTTAATGAGCTTGTCTTTTTCATTGATTTCCAAAAGCTTATAAGCTGCACGCGCACGATAGCCGTCTTTTTGTGCCATGTGGACATAATGGTCGTTCACATGTTCGTTGAGCCATGCTTTGGAGGATTTGGAACGTACTGCCATAGTGTGTGAATGTGAAAATTGAATGGCGCTATTGTACGTTATTTTCTCGCAGCCCGCCGTTAAATCGCGTACAATATCAGATTATTATTTTTTAATTTAAGCAATACAAACATGTCTGACGATAAATTAAGCACCAAAGAAATTTTGGAACTCAAAGCCCGCGCGCATCACCTGAATCCGGTGGTGATGATCGGCCAACACGGTTTGACAGAATCTGTAATCAAAGAAACCGATGCCGCGCTCACCGCCCACGAATTGATTAAAGTGCGCGTATTGGGTGACGACCGTCAAGAGCGCGTAGAAATCTGCAATGCATTGTGCGAAGCAGTGGACGCACAATTGGTGCAACACATTGGCAAATTATTGGTTTTATGGCGTAAAAACTTAGAAATGTAAGCCGATTAAACAATTGCATTATAAAGGCCGTCTGAAAAAATGATTTTCAGACGGCCTTTTGATTTTCCAATTCATTAATTCATTTCCATTCAAGAGCAGAAATCCGCCAAATCAGCACCAATGCCAAAATCGCGCAAATCATATAAATCAAACTGGAAATACCGTGCCACATACCGAATGAACCGCCAGTTAAGCTAAGCAGCCAATTGGTAGTTTGGGTTTTATGCGCTTCAATCACCGGCGTGACCAAAAATTGATTGACAGCCAAACCGAGCCACAATGCTGCAATCAACTTGCCGTTTATCGAGCGTATATTGTGCGCCGCTGCTACACGTTTACCGGCAAAATACACCAGCGCCCAAACCACCAAACCCGTGCAAGACACCACATTAAACAACTCTCCCGCAATCGCACCGGCCTGTAATTTAGGCAAAATTTCAAACAACACCGGCGCAGCGATATAGCCCGCCATCATTTGCATGCCCAGCCATATGCCGGCTAACGCAACAACCGATTTATTCATACTGCCCTCCTTTGATTCAGACCAAGACCTTTGCAAAATCTCTATTTTTAGCGCATTTCTTCGTTATGCACTACTCGAAAGCTTGCCTATCCGATTGATATATCTTCACTTTCTGCACTATTATAACTTCGAACAGCACTCAAACCTGAGGATTTCCAAAGGTCTCAGGCCGTCTGAAAACAAATCCTTTCAGACGGCCTGATAATCCGTAATCGAATCTTTGATTAATTAAATATATTGCACCGAAATAATATCGTATTCGCGCACACCGCCCGGCGCCTGTACTTCTGCTATATCACCCTCTTCTTTGCCGATTAAAGCACGGGCAATCGGCGAACCGACGTAAATTTTGCGCTCTTTAATATCGGCTTCATCTTCACCGACGATTTGGTAGGTAACCTGCTCTTCGGTTTCCAAATCTTCCAAAGTCACGGTGCTGCCGAACACGATTTTGCCTTCGGCATGGATTTCAGCCGGGTTGATGATGTGTGCCAAAGAAAGTTTGTTTTCCAATTCGGAAATACGGCCTTCGATGAAACCTTGACGTTCTTTGGCGGCTTCGTATTCCGCGTTTTCCGACAAATCACCGTGCGAACGCGCTTCGGCAATCGCTTCAATCACTTCCGGACGGGCAACGCTTTTCAAGTATTGTAATTCTTGTTTCAATAATTCTGCACCGCGCACGGTCAATGGAATTTTTTGCATGGTATGTTCTCCGCAAAGCGTTTATACGTTTCTTCATTGATGGTGTCACGCCCACGGTCGGTCAGACCGCGGGCGCAAAATAAAAATACAAGCCGCCTGTGTTCGGCGGCTTGTTCGTAAAAATTGAATAGTGTTATTGTACCACCAAACCTGAAAACCGCAATGCTAAAAAGGGATTTCAAGGTGATTCGTGGCTTATTGGTCACACAAGCACAGGCCGTCTGAAACAAATTGAATCGATCTTGTCGGGCTGTCTGCTTGTGCCAATCATTAAAACGGAATATCGTCGTCAATATCGTCAACCGGAGCAGCCGGTGCAGTTGGCGCGCGGCGTGCCTGTGCAGCCGGTGGCGCGCTTGGTGCTTCTTGCTGATGAGCCGGAGCAGATTGGTAAGAGTGCTGCGGTGCAGATTGTTGGTAACCGCCTTGAGAACCTTGATAGCCGCCTTGATCATAGCCTCCGTCATCATAAGGTACGCCGCCTGAATTGTCATTTCGGCTACCCAGCATTTTCATTTCGCTGGCGATGATGTCGTAAGCAGTGCGCTCAATGCCGTCTTTGCCTTGGTATTTGCGGCTTTGAATGCGGCCCTCCAAATACACTTGGCTGCCTTTGCGCAGATACTGGCCGGCAATTTCAGCCAAGCGGCGGTACATGGTGATGTTGTGCCATTCGGTACGTTCTTGGCGCTGGCCGTTACGGTCGTTCCAGGTTTCACTGGTGGCCACGCTGAAGTTGCACACCGCCTCACCGTTGGGCATGTAACGGACTTCCGGATCGCGTCCCAAGCGGCCGATAAGGATGACTTTATTCAATGACATATCAATCTCCTGAAATGATTTTTTCCACTGCCGGCAGGTCGAAACCTTTTTGCAGCGCTTTAATATAAACGGTTTGTTTGTCTTGGCTGAACGTCACTGCTTCCACACCGGATAATCCGGTCAGCGCATGGTAAAGCGCGTCGGTTCGCCCCTGCCATTGCGGCTGTACCGCATAAGCAATATTCTTCACAGGCTTGGGCGCAGGTGACACCCAAGCAACCAGCAACCATAGCAACATCAACGCGCTGCAAAAGGCAAACACGCCGTTGAAGCCGTAATGCTGAAACAAGACCCCGCCAACCATACCGCCGGCAAACAGGCCGATGGATTGCATGGTATTGTATACTCCCATTGCCGTACCCTTCAAATCCGACGGCGCGATTTTCGACACCATCGACGGCAGACTGGCTTCCAACACATTAAAACCGATAAAATAAATAATCATAAACGCCGTAATGAGCCAAATGGAGCTCAAGCCGAACATCAAAGCGATTTGTGCCGAAGCGATACACGCAATACCAAAAATAAACACTTGTTTCAGTTTATTGCGTGTTTCACCCACGATAATAAGAGGCACCATCAATACCAAACCGATGATGGTCGCCGGCAGATACACTTTCCAATGTTGGGTTTTATGCAAGCCCAATGCCTCCATGGCAAACGGCAAGGTAGTAAACAGCGCCATTTGCGCCACGTGCAGCGCGAAAATGCCGAAATCCAAACTTAATAATTGGCGGTTTTCAATACTTCGGCCACCCGAGCCGGCTGTGCCTGCGCATCATCGTGTACGCGGGACTGCTTGGGATTAGGCGTCATCCATGCCACCACGCCTATGCTGCTTACTGTCAGCACACCGGTCAGGGCAAACAAACCCTGCACGCCAACCCAGGCTGCCATCATCGGTGCCAGCACCAGGCTCACAGAGAAAGTCAAACCGATGCTCAAACCGATCATCGCCATAGCACGGGTGCGCACTTCATCTCGCGTCAAGTCGGCCAATAAAGCCGTCACCGCTGCACTCACCGCACCCGCCCCCTGCAAAGCGCGTGCCACCACCAGCATGGGTAAAGAATCGGCCACTGCAGCCATGAAACTGCCGGCAGCAAAGATAATCAGGCCGATGTAAATCACTTTTTTGCGGCCAAACTTATCCGAGGCCATACCCATCGGCAATTGCAATAATGCCTGCGTCAAGCCGTAGATGCCCATCGCCAAGCCGATTAAGGCTTTGTTGTTTTCTGCACCGGGCAAGGTTGCCGCATACAAAGCCAACACTGGCAGCACCAAAAACATGCCCAGCATGCGCAGCGCATAAACACCCGAAAGCGTCGTACTGGCACGCCATTCGTGTGGAAACATTTGTATGCGGTTATCTCTAGCCATCATTATTTTTCAGACGGCCTCATGAAGCATCAGGCCGTCTGAAACCTAAAAAGTCGTTGTCGTTAACGGAAAGATTATACAGGATTCAAATTTCTTTGCATTTGCTTTATCGCAGCCGCCTGATTTCGTATGTGAAATCCATCAGCCATGCCATTGCCAGCGGTTGCGCCACGCACCCAAAACGGCATTGGGATATTTGTTGCTGCCCAAGCTGCCGTTAAACCGCGCCAAAGCACGCGTCAAATTGCCTTTTTCCACATTATTGTAGTGGCGCAAAATGGTGCAACCGTAGCGAAGATTGGTGCGGATGTCGAAAAGATTGTGTGAAGGTTTGCCGATATAGTTTTTCCAAAACGGCATGACCTGCATCAAACCGCGCGCGCCCACGCCGCTGATGGCATATTGGCGAAATGCGCTTTCCACTTCAATCAAGCCCAATACCACTTGCGGATCCAATCCGGCCCGGCTGGCTTCGTAGTGGATATTAATGAGTAAACGGCGGCGTTCTACGCCATCGGGCACAAATCTGGCCATGCGTGACGACATGGTTTGCAGCCAGCGCTCGCCCTCAGCTGCATTAGCAAATATCAAACGTGCCGGGTTGACATTATTAATCGAGCCGCGCATCACCGAAGCCACGTCATCCGACAAAGTTTCTTCCCGTTGCGCACCGGCAACGGCCAAAGCAGGGCTAAAAAGCAACGCGCCGCCCGCAACCAGCAAGCGGCGGCGTGACAAAGAGGGTTCGACAATCAGATGAGCAGTTTTTTCCATAAGCTAACGTATTGTGTTTAAAGATGTTATGAATATAGGATTTGCACCTTTTAACAGGCCGTCTGAATCTCCGGTTTATTTTTTCAGACGGCCTATTATATGAGTATCTTTGCATTGAATCAAAGGATATCCACATTAGGGGATGACAGTATTTTTTGCACCATGTAACATAATGTCTTCATTCCACACCCACCCTATTCACTCTCCTATGACAGCTCCCAGCTCAAATCTTCTTGCTTCTGTGGACTTAGGTTCCAACAGCTTCCGCCTGCAAATCTGTGAGAACAACAATGGCCAACTGAAAGTAATTGATTCTTTTAAACAAATGGTGCGCTTTGCCGCCGGTTTGGACGAGCAGAAAATCCTCAGCGAAGAATCGCAAGAGCGCGCCTTAGAATGCTTAGCCAAATTCGGTGAGCGTCTGCAAGGTTTCCCGCCCGAGCAAGTACGTGTGGTGGCCACCAACACCTTCCGCGTAGCCAAAAACATCGCCCAATTTATCCCGAAAGCCGAAGCCGCCTTGGGCTTTCCGATTGAAGTGATTGCCGGCCGCGAAGAAGCGCGTTTGATTTACACCGGTGTGGTGCACACCCTGCCGCCCAATGGCGACCGCATGTTGGTTATCGACATCGGTGGCGGTTCGACTGAATTTATCATTGGATCAGACCTGAAACCGACCAACACCGAAAGTTTGGCATTAGGCTGTGTCACCTACAGCATGCGTTTTTTCCAAAACAAAATCACTGCCAAAGATTTCCAAGCCGCCATTTCCGCCGCACGCAACGAAATCCAGCGCATCAGCAAAATAATGAAGCGTACCGGCTGGGATTTCGCCGTCGGCACTTCCGGTTCGGCCAAATCCATCCGTGACGTGTTGGCTGCCGAATATCCGCAAGAATCCGACATCACTTACGAAGGCATGAAAAAGCTTGCCGACCGCATCATCGATGCCGGCTCGGTGAAAAAAGCCAAGTTGAACGATTTGAAACCTGAACGCGCCGAAGTATTCGCCGGCGGTTTGGCCGTGATGATGGCTGCTTTTGAGGAGCTGGAAATCATAAAAATGATGGTTACCGAAGCGGCATTGCGCGATGGCGTGTTCTACGATTTCATCGGCCGTAAATTAAACGCCGATATGCGCGACCAAACCACGGCCGAATTCCAAAAACGCTACCATGTCAGCCAAAACCAAGCCAAGCGCGTATCGGAAACGGCGCAAGCGTTTATGGAAAATATGTGTTTGGCGCTGAATGTGCCGGTGCAGGATTTGGCCAATTGGAAGCAATTCCTGTGCTGGGCCGGTTTGCTGCACGAAATCGGTTTGGACATCGCGCACACCGGCTACCACAAGCATTCGGCCTATATTTTGGAATACGCCGATATGCCCGGTTTTTCGCGCAAAGAACAAATCATCTTGTCGAAATTGGTGCTCGGCCATCGTGGTGATTTGAAAAAAATGGCCGACATTGTCGGCGACGATCAAATGCTGTGGTACGCCATTTTATCGCTGCGCTTGGCCGCACTCTTCTGCCGCGCACGCCTGCCGCTCGAATTACCGAACCAACTTCAGTTCCGCACCAATAAAGACAAGCAAAGCGTCTTGCTGCGCATCAGTGCCGATTGGCTCGATAAGCATCCTTTGATTGCTTCGGCATTGGAATACGAAAGCCAGCAATGGAACAAAATCAACCAACCTTTTGATGTGCAAACTTTGTAAATCAAATAAGCAAGTCGAGACCTTTGTAAAATTTGGCTTAAAGCAGTACATTTTCAAGTTTGAAAGAATCAAAGCCGTCTGAATTTCAGACGGCTTTTTTATATTTTCATTCTAGAATGACTTTTCTGCCATTTATTAAACGATTCCAATACCCGCTCAAGCAGGTTTTGCAATTGCATCCACTCTTCATCGGATAAATCGGCAAACATTTCTTTTTCCAAATTGTGGCCGATGGTTTCCGCCACCAACCATACTTCTTCGCCGCGTTTACTCAAATGCAGACATTGGCGGCGGTTATCGCGCTCATCTACCGTGCGGGTATCAGACCGCGCTGCTCCAACGCAGCCAAATTTTTAGACAACAGCGTTTTATCCAACTCCAAATTTTCCAGCAGCTCCGTCGGCGTACTGCCGGGCATGTCGTGGAGCAAACGCAAAACACGCAATTCACGGATTTTCAAGCCGACGGCATCATGATAATAAACATCGGCCGCTTTAATCGCCGCCGAACTGATTTGCACTAACCGGTAAGTCAGGTATGCCATGATTTCTCCTTTGTGATGATTCTATTTATTTTCCGATTATTTTCAGACGGCCTGCCATTCTCATATTAACGTAATCAAGACCGGGATCTTGCAAAATCTTCATCTTTGGCACATTTCTCCGTTATTCGCTGCTCGAAAGCTTGCCTGTCTTCATGATGCCTGCGCTTTCTGTGCTGCCCTAACTTCGAACCGTACTCAAATCCGAAGTTTTGCAACGGTCTCGGCCGTCTGAAAACCTAATTTGTTTTCAGGCGGCCTTGCGACATTGCTTAATACTTAAGGGCAAGGATTGCTTATTTCCGCATGTACGCCATTAATCGCATTCAATACATCTTCGCCCAACACCACCTCAGCTGTGGCGATGTTTTCGCATAATTGTTCCATTGTGGTCGCGCCGATGATGTTACTGCCGACAAATGCTTGCTGCGTCACAAACGCCAAAGACAACTGCGTCAGCGTCAAACCTGCATCTCCGGCGATTTTGGCGTAACGTTCGACCGCTTCTTCCGCTTTCGGCTTGGTGTAGCGTTGGAAACGTTCAAACAAGGCCAAGCGGCTGCCTTCGGGTTTCGCGCCGTGGCGGTATTTTCCGGTCAACACGCCAAACGCTAGTGGTGAGTAAGCCAGCAGCGGAATGTCTTCGCGCAATGAAATTTCGCTCAAGCCCACTTCGTAGCTGCGGTTGAGCAGGTTATACGGATTTTGTACCGAAGCCACCCGCGGCAAATCAGCGTTTTGCTCGTGTCGGTTGAGATAGCGCATGGTGCCCCACGGCGTTTCGTTCGACAAACCGAAGGCGCGGATTTTGCCTTGCTTCACCAATTCGCCCAAAGCGTCGACGATTTCTTCAATCGGGGTAAACGCTTCGTTATCCGGCAAGTCGGCCACGCCCAATTTGCCAAAGAAATTCACCTTGCGCTCCGGCCAATGCAATTGGTACAAATCCAGGTAATCGGTGTTCAAGCGCTGCAAACCGGCATCGCAGGCTTCCAAAATTTGTGCGCGCGAAAAATCATTGCCGTTGCGGATATAGCTTCCCAAACGGTTGGCGCCGGTCGGACCGGCAATTTTACTGGCCAACACAAAATCATCGCGCTTGCCGCGTGCTTTGATCCATGAACCGATATAACGCTCGGTGGTGGCATACGTTTCCTTACCCGGCGGTACGGGATACATTTCCGCCGTATCGATGAAATTCACGCCGTTGGCCAAAGCGTAATCCAGCTGCTCATGGGCTTCTTGCTCGGTGTTTTGCTCGCCCCATGTCATGGTACCCAAACAGATTTTGCTCACTTCAATGCCGGTGCGTCCGAGTTTGCGCTGTTCCATAAGACTCCTTTCAAAATGTTTTCAGACGGCCTGATCATTGACTTTAAGGCCGTCTGAAAAATAAATTAATAATTGCGGCGGCGGAAGAAAAATGCACCATCGCTGTCGGCTTCCAAAATATAGCGGCCGGTTTGTACGGCAGCATAGCCTGATTTGTTTTCGGAATATGATTTCAAACCGGCATGACCAATCAGATAATCGGTCAGCTTTGCGCTGTCTTCCGCCACATTGTCCACCAGCTTGGCGAATAAAGTATGGCAAATTCCGCCTTTGGGCCAGCCGATGTTTTTACCGCCATCGGTTTCCATACATTTGCCGCGAATCATCTCCAAATCGTTGCTGCGCTCGCCGACGAGTCCGACTTGATTGCCATCACTCATACCGTCAATCGGGTAAACCGCGTTGGGCTTGCCGTCAACCGTTTTACCCGATTGAGCTGCCCCCAATGCTAAACCGTTAATCGCAGCTTCATCAATATATTTCACTTTAAACACAGGCTTCGGCGGCACACCGGCTTGGGCTTCATCGGCCGGTTTATCAGGCTGGCCGCCACAGGCCGCCAGCAGCAGTGGCAATAACAATAAGGCGTATTTCTGCATGATTTTTATCCTAACGATTCGGAATGATTCGGAAAATGTTATTATAGCCACCCTGTAATGGTTTTGATACCCACCAAGCCCACGAAAAACCCCATGATTTGGAACATTATTATCATCCACCTGCTCGGCATGATGAGCCCCGGCCCCGATTTTTTCTACATCGCCCGCACCGCCGCTTTACACGGCCGCAAAAATGCCGTGTTTGCCGTATTGGGCATCGTCACCGGTGTGATGTTTTGGGCCAGCGCTACCATGCTCGGCTTGTCGCTGCTGCTGAAAACCTTCCCATGTTCAACAGCGTATTGATGTGTTTGGGCGGCAGCTATTTGATGTATTTGGGATGGAAAATGGTGAATGTGCGGCAAAACGCCGATTTCAGCAATGCCGAAGCCGCTGCGGTTGCTAAGCCTGCCACTCCGTTAAACGAAGCGAAAAAAGGATTGCTAATAAACCTTTCCAACCCCAAAATCGTGGTCTATTTCAGCAGCGTGATGTCGGCGGTGTTGGCAGACATCACCGAAACGTGGCAAATCGCCGGTGTCTTGCTGCTGCTTTGGGTGGAAACCATCGTTTTCTTCAGCGGTTTGGCGGTTTTGTTTTCCGGCCAAGCCGTGAAACGGTTTTACAGCCGCTACAGCCGCTATTTGGATAATTTTTCCGGTTTTTTTTTCCTATGCTTCGGTGGCTACTTGATTTATAAGGCTTTATTTCCCTAACTGATTCAAACGGGGCCGTCTGAAACATTCAGAGGGCCTTTTTATTTCGAATGAATATGTAAAGATATGCTATAAAACTTTGAATTTCCAAAGCTATTTGATACATTTAATTGATTTGACCACAACAATAATAAGGAGACGCGCAATGATTTGGTTTATCTTAGCCGCCACCCTGCTGATACTCGAGCTTTTCATCGGCACGATTTATCTGATGGTGGTGAGCGCTGCTTTATTCGGCGCAGGTTTGGTGGCATGGTTGACCGCCAACACCGTAGCCGCGATTCTAACCGCCGCCGTTTTATCTGCTTTAGGCATTTGGTGGGCGCGTGGTTGGATTCAAAAACACCGCAAACCGGATGAAATTGAAAACCTTGCCAATGATCTCGATGTCGGCCAAACCGTGCAGATTTCGCGCCATTTACACACCGATTATTACGAAGTGATATACCGCGGCACACATTGGCAGGCGCAGGCCTTAAATGCACTGGCCGCCACCACTGCGCAAACCGGCGTGATTACCGGCAAAAACGGCAATATTTTATTGATTCACTTACATTAATCCATTCACATTAAGGAATAAAATATGGAAATTTTATACAGCTTCCCGATTCTGATTTTGGCAGCGGTAATTGTATTCGGCTTCAAAGCCTTTGTGGTCGTGCCGCAGCAGGAAGCCTATGTGGTCGAGCGTTTGGGGCGTTTTCACAAAGTGCTCAATCCCGGTTTGAGCATTCTGGTTCCTTTTATCGACCGCGTGGCCTACAAACATACGTTAAAAGAAATTCCGCTGGATGTGCCGAGCCAAGTCTGTATCACGCGCGACAATACCCAGCTGACTGTCGACGGCATCATCTATTTCCAAGTCACCGACCCGACATTGGCTTCATACGGCACCAGCAACTACGTTATAGCCATCACCCAATTGGCGCAAACCACCCTGCGCTCGGTCATCGGCCGCATGGAATTGGATAAAACCTTTGAAGAGCGCGACGAAATCAATAGCATCGTTGTGGCGGCGCTGGACGAAGCAGCCACTTCTTGGGGCGTAAAAGTGTTACGTTACGAAATCAAAGACTTGGTTCCGCCGCAAGAAATTCTGCGCTCTATGCAGGCGCAAATCACCGCCGAGCGTGAAAAACGCGCCCGCATCGCCGAATCAGAAGGCCGCAAAATCGAGCAAATCAACTTGGCCAGCGGTCAGCGCGAAGCCGAAATCCAACAATCCGAAGGCGAAATGCAGGCGGCAATTAACGAATCACGCGGCCAAAAAGAAGCGCAAATCAACCGCGCCCAAGGTGAAGCCGAAGCCCTGCGCTTGGTGGCCGAAGCCAACGCCGATGCCATCCGCGCTGTCGCCGCTGCGTTGCAACACCCGGGCGGCAATGAAGCGGTGAATTTGAAAGTGGCCGAACAATATGTCGAAGCCTTCAGCAAACTGGCTAAAGAAAACAATACCTTGATTATGCCGGCCAACGTGGCAGATATCGGTAGCTTGGTTTCTGCAGGCTTGAAGATTGTGGAAGGAAATAAAAATTCTTCATCGATTTTGAAATAATCGTTTAATAAAAAGGCCGTCTGAAAAAATTATTTTCAGACGGCCTGAAACCTTTGCAAAAAAACCAAAACTCCCCTAAATTCCCCCTAAAGAATTCAGAGGCGTTTTTTTATGAGCAGCTTCTTCCACCAACAAGCCCGAATCATGATGAGCAAACATACCGACAGCTGCCCGTTGCTCAAAATTAACCGGCTGCCCGATTGGCAGCCCGCCGGACAACTGCCCAACCGGCAAAAGACCCGTTACATCCGCGGCCACCGCGGCCGCCCCGCCTATCCGCTGCCGCCCGTGCTCAAAGCCGTATTGCCCGGCCAATGGCACAGCCTTTCCGATCCGGAATCGGAACGCTGTCTGGCTACCCGTCCGGATTTCTGCTTCTTCTGCGGCTTTGATAAACCCGCCTTACCCGACCACAGCACCCCCTGCCGTTTCCGCAACCGGCCGGCACAGGATGACGCCTTAGCCCGGCTTCCCGAACTGATTAACCGCCGGCTGACCGAAAAAGGCTTAAAAACAGAGAAAGCCCCGGCAGCAGTGATTGACGCCGCCATCATCCAAACTGCCGGCGGCAAACAGCGTCAGGCTGTCGAAACCGATGAAAACGGCATCACTGCCGAAACCCTGCCCGGCAAAGACAAGGATGCGCGCCGGGTGAAGAAAGAGGGCAGATTCACCCCGGCCGACGCCCGTGAGTGCAACCATTTCGAACCGCTGCCGGAAGGCACCGCACCCGGAACAACCGTCTATGCCGATAAGGGGTATGACAGTAAAGCCAACCGGGAGCATCTGCAAAGCAAACGGCTGTCCGGCGGCATGATGCGTAAGGCACAGCGGGGCAAACCTTTAACGGAGCAGGAGAAACAGCGCAATACGCAGCTGTCGGAAGTGCGCTGTGCGGCCGGGCAAACCTTCGGTACGCCACACCGGAAATCCGGCTGTAAAAGAGCGCGTTATTTCGGTTTGCGGAAAGTGCCGGCGCAAAGCCATTTGAAAGCGGTGTGCCTGAACCTGCCAAAGGCAGCCGGCAGGCTTCGTGTGCCTGCTGCTGCCTGAAAAGGGCAATGGCACCCGATAAAGGGGCTGATTGGGGGAAATACGGACGGGAAACACGTCTGAAAATGAAAAAACGGTTACCTGATTGTTCAGGTAACCGTTTGGATGGGATGGCCGGTATTTCGCAAAGGTCTCGGCCTTTTTATATATTTGAAACTTAGCGCGGCAACCAACGTTGGATGGTTTGATCCAATCCGCCGGATAATTTTTCCAAACGCAAGAATTGGTCGGCATAGGCTTTAAAGCGGAAATCGTTGTCACGAATCAGCCAAGCATTTTGCGCCGGACGCAGCGGTTTATCAGGATTTACTCCGCACAGCACGCCTTTGTGTTCATAGGCTTTCACCATCGCTTCGGCTGCCTGTCACAAACACATCCGCCCGTCCTTGTATCACCTCATCAAAAATGGTCAAGTTTTCCGGATGCATGGTCAGCTTGGCGTTGGTCAATACCGTGCGGGCATAATTTTCATTGCTGCCGCCCGGATTGGCCACAATGCGCACATGCGGCTGGTTGATTTGTTCAGCCGTTTGGTATTTGGACACATCTTCGCAGCGCATCAGCGGCGTTTTGCCATTAGTAAAATACGGTTCGCTCATCAACGCTTGCTTCTGGCGTGGCAAAGTAATCGAAATGCTGCCCACGCCCAAATCACATTTTGATTTGAAATCGGCAATCAAGGTCGGCCAACTGCTTTTCACAATCTTGACTCTCGCGCCCATGCTTTGCGCCAAACGTTCGGCCAAATCGTTGTCGATGCCTTCAAATCTGCCGTTATTGTCAAAACTGAAGGCTTGTAATCACCCGGCGAACACACCAGCAATTCTTTGTTTTTCATCACTTTGGCCAATGTATCCGGTGCGGTAGCGGCATGTGCTTGAACAGCCAACGCCGACAACACGGCAGCCATCAATAATTTTCTCATCATTTTTCCTTAGGGTTTACTCGTGCGTTATTTTAACCTTGGCACACAAAGATGAGAAATTCATTTTAAGCAATTTCATTTCGTTTTTAAAAAATGATTAAAATATCGTCTTTCTTATTTTAGTAGATTATTTCAATTAATTTTAAAAAATAGTCAAACCCATAACGCCTTACGCCTTTTATTCACTATTCAATATCATTTAAATTTGTTCAGACGGCCTCCAGCAACCATTGCGGTAATGCCGCCTTGCGTTTACACACCGTATTCAAACGCTGCTGCCCGTCTTTTTCAAATACCAGATCCACACCGCTTTGCAGGCGCAAAATCACGTTGGCTGCATCTTCAATTTTGAAAAAATCGATGTGATGGCGGATTAATTGCTTGAGCACAAAATTCAAATTCAGTTTTTCAGGCTGACCAAATAGCCACGGATGCAGCAAAATCGAACGCCCGCCGTCTAAGCTGCCAAAAGGCAGCTGTTCCAAGCGGATTTGGTTCAATATGCCGTCTGAAAAATGAAATTCGACGTTGCCGTAAAGCCAAATACTCAAACCTTGTTTGACGATTAAGCCCCGCGACGTGCAATCGGGATCGGGGAACATCTGCAAAATCTGCTCATCGCTCTGGCCGATTTCAATGTAATCAAAACGGCCGGTTTTCAGAAATTCGTGTATATTGACGGCAATGGGAAAATTGAATTTCATGCGCACTACTCCATCGATAAAACGCTATGGTGCTTATCTTAAATTAAAATAATAATGAAATCTATTCTTATTAAAAAAAATAAAAAGGCCGTCTGAAAGATGATGCTCTTTCAGACGGCCTGCTAAAGCAATTAATGCTTAATTAACTCAGTTTATTCAAATGCCAAATGGTCGCCGTCAGCAGTCACGTTGATCACGCTCTCGGGTGCGTAGCGGCCTGACAACAAGGCTTTGGCCAGCGGGTTCTCGATCTCGGCTTGAATCGCGCGTTTCAGCGGACGGGCGCCATATACCGGATCGAAACCGGCTTCGGCGATGATGTCCAACGCCGCATCAGACACACGCAAGTGCAAGTCTTGCGCCGCCAAGCGTTTTTCCAAACCGCGCAGCTGGATTTTGGCAATGCTGCGGATGTGTTCCTGCGCCAAACCGTGGAACACGACCACTTCGTCAATGCGGTTAATCAGTTCTGGGCGGAAATGCTCTTTCACGTCTTCCATCACCACTTCTTTGAGCGCATCGTAATCAGCGGTGCCCATTTGCTGAATGTGCTGGCTGCCGATATTCGAGGTCATCACCACCACGGTGTTTTTGAAGTCAACCGTGCGGCCTTGTCCGTCGGTCAGGCGGCCGTCGTCCAACACTTGCAGCAAGATGTTGAACACATCCGGATGCGCTTTTTCGACTTCGTCCAGCAAAATCACGCTATACGGTTTGCGGCGGACTTGCTCGGTAAGGTAGCCGCCTTCTTCGTAGCCGACATAACCCGGAGGCGCACCGATTAAGCGGGCGATGCTGTGTTTTTCCATGTATTCCGACATATCAATACGGATTAAATGGTCTTCGCTGTCGAACAAGAAACCTGCCAGCGTTTTGCACAACTCGGTTTTACCCACACCGGTCGGGCCTAAGAACAAGAAGCTGCCGTATGGTTTGTTCGGGTCGGCCAAGCCGCTGCGGCTGCGGCGGATGGCGTCGGCCACGGCACGCACGGCTTCGTCTTGACCGACCACGCGCTGATGCAATACATCTTCCATCTTCAGCAATTTCTCGCGCTCGCCTTCCATCATTTTCGCCACCGGAATGCCGGTCATGCGCGAAACGATTTCGGCCACTTCGTCCGCGCCCACTTCGGTGCGGAAAAGCTTGTTGGCTTTTTTGGTTTCCGGATTGCTCTCGGCTGCGGCCAATTGCTCGCTCAATTTCGGCAACTCGCCATATTCCAACTCAGACGCTTTGGCATAATCGCCGCTGCGTTTGGCCTGCTCGATTTTCACTTTCAAATCATCGATTTGTTTTTTGAGGTCGGCCGAGCTTGACGATGCGGCTTTTTCTGCTTTCCAGATTTCGTCCAAATCGGCATATTCTTTTTGCAAACCGTCGATTTCTTCGTCGATCAATTCCAAGCGTTTTTTGCTGGCTTCGTCGCTTTCTTCTCAACGTGCATTTTTTCCATTTTCAACTGGATTATGCGGCGGTCGAGTTTGTCCATCTGCTCCGGTTTAGAATCCAATTCCATTTTGATGCGGCTGGCGGCTTCATCAATCAGATCAATGGCTTTATCGGGCAGGAAACGGTCGGTGATGTATCGGTCGCTCAATTCGGCAGCGGCCACAATCGCCGGGTCGGTAATGTCGATGCCGTGGTGGATTTCGTAACGCTCTTGCAAACCGCGCAAAATCGCTACCGTGTCTTCCACGCTCGGCTCGCCAACCAATACTTTTTGGAAACGACGTTCCAACGCGGCATCTTTCTCAATATATTGGCGGTATTCGTCTAAGGTGGTCGCGCCGATACAGTGTAATTCGCCACGCGCCAAAGCCGGTTTCAACATATTGCCTGCGTCCATTGCGCCATCTGTTTTGCCCGCGCCGACCAAAGTGTGAATTTCATCGATGAAAATCAGTGTGTTACCATCATCTTTGGCCAAATCGTTCAACACGGCTTTCAAGCGTTCCTCAAATTCGCCGCGGTATTTCGCACCGGCAATCAATGCCGCCAAGTCCAGCACCAGCAAGCGCTTGCCGCGCAAAGATTCCGGCACTTCGCCATTGACAATGCGCTGCGCCAAGCCTTCTACAATCGCGGTTTTACCCACGCCCGGTTCACCAATCAATACCGGATTGTTTTTGGTACGGCGTTGCAACACCTGAATCACTCGGCGGATTTCATCGTCGCGGCCAATCACCGGATCCAGCTTGCCTTCACGGGCGCGCTGGGTCAAATCGGTAGTATATTTTTTCAAGGCTTCGCGTTGGTCTTCTGCATTGGCATCATTCACGGTTTGTCCCCCACGCACGGCATCAATCGCCGCATTGATGTTTTGTTCGGTCGCACCGGCGTTTTTCAACACTTTGCCGGTAGCATCGTTTTGCTGCACCAAAGCCAACAAAAACAATTCGCTGGCAATATAGGCATCACCGCGTTTCATCGCGGCTTTGTCCATCAGGTTCAATACCGCCTGCAATTCACGGCTCGGCAAAATCTCGCCGCCGTTGCCCGATATTTTCGGCAGGCTGCCCAGCAAAGTTTGCAGGCCACTTTTCACCTGCGCCACATTCACACCCGCATGTGCCAGCAAAGCCGCCGCGCCGCTGTTTTGATCGTCTAATAATGCTTTTAAAACATGTCCCGCTTCCAAATAGCCGTTGTCTGCCGCCAAGGCAAGGCTTTGGCTTTCCTGCAGGGCTTGTTGGAATTTTGCGGTAAGTTTGTCGAATCTCATCTTTTGTTTCCTTCTCGTAGAAATTTCTATTATTCCCTATATATATATAAAGCCATCTGTGGATAACTCAATACCAAATTACCTATTTTAAAAAAATATTTACAACTTGCTGTTTTATATTATTATTAATTGTGTATAACTTTTATTAGATACAACAAAAAAGCCGTCTGAAAATATTTCAGACGGCTTTTTACGTTATTTATGCAGCCAATTACTTATGTATCTGCATAATTTTGAAAAAAAGATAGCTGATGACAACTGTCGCACTTATTTGTAATGCAAAGGCCAGTATCGGTTTTTTCTGAACTTCATAACAAGTTTGTAAAAAACATATGCTCCAAGCAAGACTCCGCCGACAAGCATTATCTGTAAAACGCTCAGGCAGACAAATAAGGTTTGGGGCTTCCCTAGATAACTAGGGTTATTCAAAAACATTTAAAATAACCTGTATGAAGAAAAGCCGCTTAAGCCAATCAAAACAACAAAAGCTAATCGGGCTGTTTGTTGCTGGAGTAACCGCCGGAACCGCAGCGGAATTAGTAGGTACCCATCGAAATACTGCCGCTTACTACTTTCACCGTTTGCGTCTGCTGATTTACCAAAACAGCCCGCATTCGGAAATGTTCGACAGTGAAGCCGAAGCCGGCGAAAGCTATTTCGGCGGGTACAGAAAAGGCAGGCGCGGTCGCGGTCCGGCCGGAAAAGTAGCGGTATCCGGACTGTTAAAGCGAGACGGCAGGGTTTATACCGTAGCCGTTCCGAACACCAAACCGTTACTTTGCTGCCGATTATCCGGGAACGGGTTAAGCCCGACAGCATTGTTTATACGGATTGCTACAAAAGTTATGATGTGCCGGATGCCAGCGAATTCAACCATTTCCGCATCAATCACAGCACGCATTTTGCAGACAGGCGAAACCATATAAACGGTATTAAGGACTTTTGGAATCAGGCAAAACGTCATTTGCGTAAGTTTAACGGCATTCCAAGGTTCATTTTGAACTGTATTTGAAGGAGTGCGAATGGCGTTTTAACAACAGTGAAATAAAGTCTCAATTGTCCATTTTAAAACAATTGGTAAGAGAAAGTTTGGCCTAGTTCTCTAGGACAGCCCCTAAGGTTTTATACAGTATATCCGACATGCTTTATATCCTGTTGTTTTTTTTATAAGTAAATATAATTTCTAACAGTTAGAACAGTCGTCTGAAACTAATTCAGGAGACTGAATATACTCAAGGTAAATTAATGCGGCATTTCTAATATTTTTCCAAACAGATAATGGAATATGATAACTACGCTAAATATTCTAAGGAGAATAAAGAATATATGCTTAGACATATAACGCTCAGTTATTTTGTAGAAAGGGAAGAATTAAATTATTCTTCCCTGTAGATTGAGGGTTAATATTTGAACAGTTTTCGGACAATAACTGCGGCAGTTAAGCTTATCCCAAGCTGCCAGTAAAACATATCTCTATCAGGAAATAAGTATTTTAACCCCATTATTATGGTAACAACTAACAACAAAATAACAAAAAAGAATAGAAAATCTTTTTTCATTTATTTAAAAATAAGGGCTTCCAATTGCAGTGGTGGCGGCACTACCTCCAAATGAGACAGCTGCTGTCTTTGCGGCAGAACGAATACCGTTCACAGGACTTACTGCGCCAGTAAGCCCTCCCAGTGCTACAGCTCCTAAAAATTTGTTGGGATCTTTGCCGCCTCCGGCAAGATAGCCGTATCCGGCTCCGTATGCTCCTGCTGCGGCACCTAACGCATTGGCGACCCAGCCGCCAGACACTTGATTCAGCTCATTTGAATTCAATACTTTCATCGTAAAATCTCCTATTGAGTAAAGTTTAAAACAATTTAAGAATCAGCAAATAATTATTTTGCTAAAATTCTTAAACCATAGGAGTCTGTTATCGGGTAATAGTTTTGCGTTAATCTGTTTTTTTTTTAAAGTTTGGTATCGATTAGTTGATTTATTTCATTTGAGTAAATATGATTTAAAGAATCTGGCTTGTGCAACAAGTTGAACATTGTGGCTTTTGAAGGATGTATAATCTGATAAAACCATCATTTTTCAGACAGCCTCGGTTATTCAGGCCGTCTGAAAGCCTTTTCTTTTAAAGAAAGTTTGAAACACCATGAACAAGAAACGCGTTCTCACCGGTGTCACCACCACCGGTATTCCCCACTTGGGCAACTATGTCGGCGCTATCCGCCCCGCTGTCCGCGCCGCGCAAGCCGATGATACCGAATCTTTCCTGTTTCTCGCCGATTACCACGGCATCATCAAGTGCCACGATCCGGAAATGATTCACGAATCCACCCAAGCCGTGGCCGCCACTTGGCTTTCTTGCGGCCTTGACCCGAGCGCACCACGTTTTACCGCCAAAGCGACATTCCTGAAATCATGGAGCTCAATTGGATTCTAACCTGTATCACCGCCAAAGGCCTGATGAACCGGGCCCATGCTTACAAAGCCGCCGTGCAGGATAATCTCAACAACGGCCAAGAAGACCAAGACCACCAAATTGAAATGGGCTTATACAGTTACCCGATTTTAATGACCGCCGATATTTTGATGTTTAAAGCCAACGAAGTTCCCGTCGGCCGCGATCAAATCCAACACGTCGAAATGGCGCGCGACATTGCCGGCCGCTTCAACCACCGCTTTAAAGAAGTGTTCACCCTGCCGAAGTGAAAATTGACGAGCAGGTTGAATTGCTGGTCGGCTTGGACGGCCGCAAAATGTCAAAATCCTACGGCAACACCATTCCGCTGTGGGAAAACAACAAGAAAACCCAAAAATCAGTCAACAAAATCATCACCAACCTGAAAGAGCCGGGCGAACCGAAACAGCCCGACGAAAGCCCGTTGTTTGAAATCTACAAAGCTTTTGCCACGCCGTCTGAAACCACCGAATTTACCCAAATGCTCGCCGAAGGCTTGGCTTGGGGCGAAGCGAAAAAACTGTTGGCCGCCAAAATCAACGCCGAATTGGCCGAACCGCGCGAACGCTACGCGGCTCTGACGGCCAATCCCGCCCAAATCGAAGAGATTTTGCAGGCCGGTGCCGCCAAAGCCCGCAAAGAAGCGCGCGTGTTGCTGGACGAAGTGCGCGATGCTGTGGGTATCCGTGCATTGAAATAAGGTTTGAACATAACAAAGACAGAGACCTTTGCAAAATCCCTATCTTTGGTACATTTCTTCGTTGTGCGCTGCTCGAAAACTTGCCTATCTAAGTGATATGTCTTCGCTTTCTGCGCTGCTACAACTTTGAACTGTACTCAAATCTAGGGTTTTGCAAAGGTCTCAGGCCGTCTGAACAATCGATTTGATGTTCAGACGGCCTTTTATCCATGAAAGCTTTTTTAAGGAATAAAAATGCTTCTTCACAACAATCCCTTATTCATGACAACACAACAGCAAGATTTAATATATCGAATGCAACAATCCGGTTGCGCTTTTCAATTCAGCGTTAAAAAATGGCCTCAAGCAACTGCGCCCACAGAAGCTGATCAACAAGCTGCTGTCACCGCATTTTTTGAAAACGTGATTCGTCCGCAATACGACGATTTACGACAAAATGTACACACAGAAAATCTTCATAAGCTACACAATATTCGAGCCCATCCCAATCCCAAAAGCCGTCAACAAGACCAACAACGCTTGCTTAAGAAAATGGCAGACGATGATGCATACTTTACTTTACGCTTAATGCCCGAGCGCATGTCTTGTGCACCATTACCGCCTTTATCGGCTCAACAAGCTTATGACGAAATGTCTTTAAACCATGTTGAATATACACAAAACCGGGGCACACAGCTTTGCCATCAGTTCATTCACCCACCCTATGAGTTGCAAAACATTGATGAAGCTGCACGTTTGGCTTTATGGTTGGATTTCTGCGATTTATGTGGATTAAACCAATCTCAAGCCAAGATTTTGGACTGGGTTAGCCATCAAGCATATGCCGATAATTTCCAAGAAAATTCATTATTCAGCAATTACTTCGATGAAGGCTTGGATTGGTGGGGCGTGTGGTGTTTGAGCGTATATAACCCTGATAACCAAACGCTTGCAGTTATTACGGCAAGTGAAAATGATTAGTCTAGAGAAAACCGTCTGAATAATTTTCAGACGGCCTTTTTTCAATCCTTCAAAATCCCACGCGCACGCAGCAATGCGGTTTTGAAATCTTCTTGGTAATCTTTGGCAATTCCCGGCACAGGCGCGGTTTTGTCTTTACCGTGCATTTTCAAATGATAGATAATCACTTCGTCGGTCAACTCGGCAACCGGCTTGTCAAAACCTGCTTCGTCGGCAATTTTCTGCAAAATTTGGGTTAAGTGCATTTCCGGCTCTTGTTTCCAATAAGGCTCGAGCAATTCTAAAAGTTCGCGCAATCGGTGTGAACGCATGATGTTTCCTTTCGGGTAAATGAAAGCGGGTTTATGTTTATTTTAATGGATTTATCGGCGCCGTTCAAAAACACATTCAAACAGCCTTCAGGCCGTCTGAAAATGCTATAATCCGCGGCATTGGTGTTTACAGGCAGACGATTATGCAAACTTGGCACGAAGCCATCGGCGCGGAAAAAGAGCAGCCCTATTTCCGACACATTATCGACACGGTCAAGCAAGAGCGGCAAGCCGGGCGGGTAATTTATCCGCCTGCTGCTGATGTGTTTAATGCGTTTAAGGCGACCGAGTTTCATCAGGTGAAAGTGGTGATTTTAGGGCAAGACCCGTATCACGGTGCCGGTCAGGCGCATGGTTTGTCGTTTTCGGTGCGGCCGGATATTCAGATTCCACCTTCTTTGGCAAACATTTATAAGGAATTGGCCACCGACATCGAAAGCTTTCACATTCCGCAACACGGCTATTTGCAGCACTGGGCGGAACAAGGCGTGTTGCTGCTCAATACGGTGTTGACCGTGCGCGCCGGACAAGCGCATTCGCACGCGCCTTTAGGCTGGGAACGCTTCACCGACCGCGTAATCGCCCAGCTTAACGAACACCGCGAGCATATTGTGTTTATGCTGTGGGGCAGCCACGCACAGAAAAAAGGCGCGTTTATCGACCGCAGCCGTCACTTGGTGTTGACCGCGCCCCATCCGTCGCCGCTTTCTGCGTATCGCGGCTTTTTCGGTTGCCGCCATTTCTCTCAAGCCAATGCGTATTTAAAGGCGCAAGGCTTGGCGGAAATTGATTGGCAGGTTTAATCAATTCACAGATTAATTTAGTCGTTTAAAATAGAAATAAGACAAGGCGAGAGCGACCGCCGTATACAAGTAGTACATAAGGGAGCTGGCAACGCCGTATTATTTTTATTTGAAACGACTATTATAAAGGCCGTCTGAACATTCAGACGGCCTTTACATTTACGCCAAGAATAATTGATAGGCTTGGTTACCCGTTTCGTCTTGATAGACATAACCCAAGCTGTCTAAAAATTCGTTAAACGCGGCTTCATCAGCAGGCGGCACGTCAATACCGACCAAAATGCGGCCGTAATCGGCGCCATGGTTGCGGTAGTGGAACAAAGTAATGTTCCAGTCGCTTTGCATATGGTTCAGAAAGCGTGCCAATGCACCCGGGCGCTCCGGAAATTCAAAACTGACCAAGCGTTCGTTTTTTACTTTGTCGGTGCGCCCGCCGACCATGTAGCGGATGTGGATTTTAGAAATTTCATCGTTGGTCAAATCCACATTCGGCAAGCCGGCATGGTTGAGCTGAGCGTGAATGGTTGCCAAATCGCGTGAACCGGCGGTTTGCAGGCCGACAAATACATGGGCGTTGCGTTCATTGCCGTAGCGGTAGTTGAATTCGGTGATGTTGCGGTTGCCCAGCAAATCAATAAACTTACGGAAGCTGCCCGGCTCCTCCGGAATCGTTACCCCAAAAATGCCTTCGTTGCCCTCACCCAGCTCACTGCGCTCGGAAACGTGGCGAAGACGGTGGAAATTCATGTTAGCGCCGCTGGTAACGGCGATTAAGGTTTGGTTTTGCACACCGTTGCGGGCGATGTAGGCTTTCAATCCGGCCAAGGCCAGCGCACCGGCAGGCTCCATAATGCTGCGCGTGTCGTCAAAAATATCTTTAATCGCGCCGCAAATGGCATCGGTATCAACGGTAATCACACCGTCGAGCAATTCTTTGCACAAACGGAAAGTTTCTTCGCCCACCACTTTCACCGCCGTACCGTCGGAAAACAGGCCGACATCTTTCAGCGGCACAATTTTGCCTTCTTCAATCGACTGCTTCATGCAGCAGGAATCATCGGTTTGCACACCGATAACCTTAATATCAGGGCGCACTTGTTTGATAAACGCCGCTACCCCTGCCGCCAAACCGCCGCCGCCGATCGGCACAAACACAGCATCGATCTTATCCGCACGCTGGCGCACGATTTCCATGCCTGCCGTGCCTTGTCCGGCAATCACATCGGGATCGTCAAACGGCGCGATGTAGGTCAAACCGTCTTTTTTCGCCAATTCCATTGCGTAATCATAAGCATCGTTATACGACACGCCTTTCAACACCACTTCGCCGCCACGGTTTTTCACCGCATCGATTTTGATTTGCGGCGTGGTTTCCGGCATCACAATAACCGCACGGCAACCCAAACGGTGTGCCGACAATGCCACACCTTGCGCATGGTTGCCCGCCGATGCCGCAATCACACCGCAGGCCAAGGCCTCTTTGGATAATTTGGCCATTTTGTTGTAGGCACCGCGAATCTTGAATGAAAATACCGGCTGCAAGTCTTCACGCTTGAGCAGGATATTGTTGTTCAGACGGCCCGACAAACCACGGGCAGGCTCCAACGGGGTTTCCACCGCAACATCGTATACGGAAGCGGTCAAAATACGAATCAGATAATCGGAATAGGAAGGGCGAGCGTTCATGGGTATCTATTCTATATAGAATCAATCATTTACAAAATAACTAAGCCATCGCCGTCGAAATCTTCGTCAAACTTTGTCAACAAAACAGCGAAAAGGTAAAACCTTACCCCTCAGGCCGTCTGAACGCAAGAAAAATCTTAGCAAATCAAGCCCGAATCGGTATAATGTGCGGCTGTCCTTTAGCGGCCGTCTGAATATTCAGCTTTCTGTCCTACTGATTTTTAGCCAGTTGTTGCGATGTAATCTTGCGCAACTGCACGATTCAGCTTTTCAGACGGCCTTTTTACGCATTACGCCAACGAATATTGATACAACCTAAGTTATGAAAAAAACGCTATTGAGCCTGACCTTAGCCGCATTATTAAGCAGCCACGCCTTGGCCGCGCCGCAACCTGCGGCCAACACCACACCCTCGCCGGCCGGCCAAGCCGCTTCCGCCGCGCAGCCGGAAATCTTGATGCCGAGCATCAACAGCCCGACCACTCCACCGGAAATCGCCGCCACTGCCTTTATCGTCAAAGATTTATACAGCAATCAAATTTTGGCTTCCAATAATCCCGATACCCAAATCGAGCCGGCTTCGTTAACCAAAATGATGACTGCCTACCTGACTTTCAAAGCCTTGGAAAACGGTACCTTAAAAGCCGACCAAATGCTGACCGTATCCGATCAGGGCTGGAAAATCGAAGGCTCGCGCATGTTCCTTAATCCGAATGTGCCGGCCAGCGTCAGCGATTTGATTAAAGGTATGGTGATTCAATCCGGCAACGATGCCGCCATCACCTTGGCCGAAGCCATGGGCAACGGCTCGGTGGAAGAATTCGTCAAACAAATGAACGGAGAAGCCAAACTTTTGGGCATGAAGAACACCCATTTCAACAACCCGACCGGTCTGTCTTCAGACGGCCACGTTTCCACCGTCAGCGATTTGGCTTTGCTGTCGGCCGCACTGATTAAAGATTTTCCCAAATACTACCCGTATTCTCGATTAAATCTTTCAAATACAACAATATCGAGCAACCCAACCGCAACCTGCTGCTCTACCGCGACCCGAACATCGATGGTTTGAAAACCGGACATACCGAAAGCGCCGGCTATAATTTGGCCGCTTCCAGTAAACGCAACGGCCGCCGCATTGTATCGGTTGTGGTCGGTACCGAATCTACCGAAGCACGAGCGGCCGAGAGCGGAAAATTGTTAAACTGGGCATTGCAAGCCTTTGACACGCCGAAGCTTTACAATGCCAACGAAGCCATTTCGCAAGTGAAAGTGTATAAAGGCGCGGTCAACGCCGTGAACATCGGTTTTGTCGATGAAACCTACATCACCATCCCGCACAACACCGGTAGAAGCCTGAAACCGATTTTAGAAACCGTGCAGCCCGTATTGGCGCCGATTGAAAAAGGCCAAATCTTGGGCAAACTCAAGCTGATGAAAGACAATGAAGTCGTGGCGGAAAAAGATGTGGTCGCGCTCAACAGCGTTGACGAAGGCAGCTGGTTCAGCCGCACATGGGACAGTATTGTCTTGTGGTTCAAGACCGCATTCGGCAGCAGCGTAACCGATAAACCTGCTTCTTCTGACAAACCAAAAGCCGCACCCGCTCCGGCCAGCGAACCCGCCACAGCACCGGCATCACAAGCCGCAGAATCTGTTACCGCTTCCGCCGCCATGCCTGAAGCTGCTTCTGCTGCTTCCATGCCAAGCAACACAACAGCCAGCGCAACGGCTCCTAACGCCGCTTCTGCAGCGAAATAAATTTTATTAGATTTCGCCATGAAACCGGGCCGTCCGAACAGATATATTTCAGACGGCCTGAGATAGGAAATCGTCGGTTTATTTACATTTTTTATTTTTATGCAAACGGCTTTTATTTTTTGTCTGAATGATTGTTTTAGGATTTTTGAGTATGATCAAGCACCATGCGGCTTTGCCGTACCTTTCGTAATCCTTGACAACACTCAACAATCCCCAAATGGCTCTTCAGGTAAAAAGAAAAAGTGTAAACAACGCTAGCATGTTCTACAGCCGTGCAAACTCCCCATCTTTGGCACATTTCTTCGTTATGTACTGCTCGAAAGCTTGCCTATCTTCATAATATGTCTGCGCTTTCTGCGCTGCTGTAATGACACGGCACCGCCTTCGACACCGACATTTCCCTGCCGACGCAGGGTTGGATACTTGTATCCGACATTCTTCACTATACTAATGCAAATGCTCATAAATCTTTTCTGCCAAGGCGCTGCTGATGCCTTCCACTTGCGCCAAATCTTCCTTGCTCGCTGCTGCCACGCCACGCAAGCCGCCAAAGCGGGTCAGCAAGGCTTTGCGGCGTTTGCTGCCTACGCCGGGGATGTCGGTCAGCGATGAGGTAACGCGTGCTTTGTCGCGTTTTTTGCGGTGTCCGGTGATGGCAAAGCGGTGCGATTCGTCGCGCACGGTTTGCAGCAGGTGCAGCGCCGGGCTATCCGGCGGCAGGCGGAACACTTCGCCGGTAAACGGTAAAATCAACTCTTCCAAACCGGCTTTGCGCTCCGGGCCTTTTGCGATGCCGATGAGCGGAATGGTCAAGCCCAATTCTTCCCACACGTTCACGGCCACGCCGATTTGGCCTTTGCCGCCGTCAATCAATACGGCATCCGGCCATTTCACTGCTTCGCCGTTGGCTTCGGCCTGCTGCATTTTTCCGTAGCGGCGTATCAACACTTCGCGCATGGCGGCATAATCGTCACCGGCTTTGGCGGTGGTGATGTTGTAGCGGCGGTATTGGCCAGATTGCATCGCCTGTTCGTCATACACCACGCAGGAAGCGATGGTCGCTTCGCCCTGCATGTGGCTGATGTCGAAGCATTCCAAGCGTTTGAGGCCGTCTGAATCCATGTTCAGCACTTTGGCCAATGCTTCGATGCGGTTTTGCTGGCTGCTTTGCTGCAACTGGCGCTGGCCGATGGCAATGCGCGCATTTTGTTCGGCCATTTTCATCCAGACTTTGCGTTCGCCGATGGTTTTGGTGACAAACTGGATCTGTCTGCCCTGCTCGTCAATCAAAGCCTGTTGCAGGCTTTCGGGCAAACTGAAATTGCTGATGATGATGTCGGGCTTGTCTTTGCCCAAATAATGCTGGGCAACGAAGGCTTCAGCGTAATCCTGCAGGTTGGGCTCCGGATCGTGACGCGTATCGGGAAAAAAGCTCTTATCGCCGACATGCCGTCCGCCGCGCACACTCACCCAATGGATACACACGAAGCCGTCTGAAACTACGGCGGCGAGTAAATCAATGTCGTTGGGGTTGTTCGGATTTTTGCTGTCGATATACTGGCGGCTCTGAATCACGCCCAAAGCCTGAATCTGGTCGCGGTATTTCGCTGCCTCTTCAAAATTCAGCATATCTGCCGCACGATTCATTTTATGGTGCAATACCTGCGTGAGTTCGTCGGTTTTGCCATTGAGAAACGTGGCCGCCTGATTGACATCGGCACGATAATCTTCCTTCGAAATATGACCGGCACAAGGCCCCGAGCAGCGTTTAATCTGATAAAGCAGGCAGGCGCGTTCGCGATGCCCGAATACGCTGTCTTCGCAAGTGCGCAGTTTGAATACTTTCTGCAAAATCTGAATACTGTCGCGCACGGCATAGCCGTTGGGATACGGGCCGAAATACTGATTCGGCTTTTTCAACGTGCCGCGGTAATACGCCATCTGCGGAAACTCATGCCCGCTGAACATCAAATACGGATAGCTTTTATCGTCACGGAACAAAATATTGTATTTCGGCGACAAGGCCTTGATGAAATTGTTTTCCAAAATCAAAGCTTCGGTTTCATTGCGCGTCACCGTGGTTTCGATATGATGAATCTGTTTCACCATCAAACGTATGCGCGGCGATAAATCGTTTTTTTGAAAATAGCTCGGCACCCTGCGCTTTAAATTCACCGCTTTACCGACATACAACACATTGTTTTCCGCATCAAACATGCGGTATACGCCCGGTAAATTGGGCAGGTTTTTTAAGAATAGATCTAGATTGAAGTCTTCGATTTCGCTCACGGAACGGCTCGTCTGGTAAGGGTTTGACAGGTGGTAAAGATAGGGATGGAACGGCGGTTTTCAATCTGGGAATGCCGTCTGAAACTGTTTTCAGACGGCCTGTGACCTTTGCAAACCCCATCAGCCATTAATCAAAACCAAAACAACCGTCATTCCCGTGCAGGCGGGAATCCATCTTAAAATTTCAGAAACTTATTCTGTTCAATAGTTTGCTATATTCAAAAATGAATTTCCGTCTGCGCAGGAATGACGCCGGTTCTTTGTACGGTGGCTTTTCAATGAGTTTTGTAAACGTCGCGGCCTATTTAAAGATTTCCGCATAATCGGTATAACCCGGCAGCGGTTGCTCAATTTGCTTCCCAAGCGCTTGCAAATCGATAAACCTCGCTTGGCGGTGGTATTCTTTACCGTTTGCATACAGCAGCACCGCCGGAATAGTTAATATTTCAAACGCTGACGCTGCTTTGGTTTGCTCGGTCAAATCGATTTCCAAAGCCGTCAGCTTATGCTTTTCAGCCAATGCCTGCACGCGCGGTTTCATCACATGGCACACGCCGCAATCCGTACCGGAAAGATACAGCAAAGCTTGCGGAGCAGTAGCGATGATTTCGAGCGCTTGGGCTAACGGATAAGTAGTCATCTCAAACATGGATTTCCTTTTCAGACGGCCTTATTATATATAAAAGATAAAGAAAATGCCGTCTGAAACAATGTTTTCAGACAGCGCGCAACGGTTCTGGGCATTTATAGGTCGTTGGCAGAACTGATTTGCAGTTCTCAATATAATCTTCATGATCAGTACGGATACCCTGTTTGAAATAAATAGGCAGAGACCTTTGCAAAACTTCCTGAAAAGCCACTGTACAAAGAACCGGGTAGTGTCTCACTTTGAAATTTGATAGGCTAGTCAATAGGTATATTTTGTGGTAGTTTACACTTACTATGAAAAAACGCCAAAGACTAGATTTTAATCAACTTGCAAAAGCTGTTGCTGAAAAGGCAGAGCAAGAGCATATTATGATTAAGCCTCAAACAGCATCAAAAATTCAGGTCTCATCAATTGCTCACAATGATGAAGATTCTGAAACTTTATTGATGGCATTTATCAATGCTCAATCTATTGAAGAGCAAAGTAAGAAATAGATTAATTTATACGTCTATTCCGCTGCAAATGCTGAATTTGGAAAAGCCGCAGACTGACTTGATACACCATACTTCATGCCTGTTTGTGGTTGCTACAAAATTATCCGAATAATCTCATTCAAGTATGGCAAGATAAGGCGGTTCAGTATAACCATTTGCTGAAAGATTTTCGGGATTGCCTCGATAAATTTCGGCAAATGGTTTCGCAGATGAATCGGAATTTAGATAAAACTTTTGTATATGTTGTGGTGGTTTGGTGCTGTTGTTAAAAATCCAGCTAATTCTGAAAATCCTTTACTCCAAGTTCTTTTCAGAAAAATCATTAAAAGAACCCAAACAGAAATTGTTCTGGGTAATTTAGTAAAAGAAGAACTTCCTGTTGCAACCATTTCTCAATACCTGATTGGTTCAATATGACCCAATAGTAAATCGAGTGAAATTGTAGATGGGGCTGTATTAGATTAGCAGTTATGCTACCCTGCAAAAATGAAGATAACAAACTGTAAATTAAACAAAAAAGCACAAAAGAGATTGCTTGAATTTTTTGTACTTGAAGTTACTGCCCGCGCAGCTGCCAATTTGTTGGAGATTAACCCCAATTCAGCAGCCCTGTTTTACCGCAAAATCCGTCAAGTCATTGCCTACCATTTAGAACTTCAAGCAGATGAAGTTTTTGATGGTTCTGTTGAATTAGATGAAAGCTATTTTGGCGGACAACGTAAAGGCAAACGCGGTCGCGGAGTAGTAGGTAAAGTAGCTGTATTTGGTATTTTAAAACGATATGGTAAAGTTTATACCGTTGTTGTTGAAGACACCAAACAAACTACTTTATTGCCTGTTATTAAACGAAAAATCATGCCTGATAGTATTGTTTATACAGACTGTTACAAAAGCTATGATGTTCTTGATGTAAGCGAATTTATTCATCATCGCATCAATCATTCACAGATTTTTGCAGACCGTCAAAACCACATCAATGGCATTGAAAATTTCTGGAACCAAGCAAAACGTGTTCTGAGAAAATACAACGGAATTGACCGTAAATCTTTTCCATTGTTCTTGAAAGAATGCGTGTTCGTTTTAACTTTGGTACGCCAAAAGAGCAGCTAAAAACTCTGCGAATTTGGTGTGGTATTTAGGACTAATCTACGTCAGCCCCAAATAATTTAACATTGATAATTTAAATTTAAAACATTAAATTTTAGTATTAGGAAACAATCATGAACAAAACCCTCTACAAAGTGATTTTCAATAAAAAACGCGGTTGCATGATGGTTGTCGCTGAAAACACCACTCATGAGGGTAAGTCAGCCGCCGATACAACAGCTTAATCCGTTGAAGTGGCTATGGGTTCGGTTCATTCAGCATTCTCCGTATTATCCTTTTCTGTATCATTAATTTTAGGCGCAGCCAGTATTTTGGTCGCGCCTTTAACTTTTGCAGAGGGTATCGTTGCCGATAAAACCGCCCCTAAAACCCAACAACCCACCATTTTGCAAACAGGCAACGGTACACCGCAAATCAACATTCAACCCCCTACTTCGGCGGGGGTTTCTATCAATCAGTACCAGCAGTTTGATGTCAATAACAAAGGGGCAATTTTAAATAACAGTCGTGGTCATACCCAAACGCAATTAGGTGGCTGGATTCAAGGCAATCCTTGGTTGGCAGGTGGTCAAGCACGCATAATTGTCAATCAAGTCAATTCTGCCAATCCATCTTTATTAAATGGTTATATTGAAGTGGGTGGGCGGCGAGCAGAAGTGGTAATTGCCAATCCTGCGGGCATTCAAGTGAATGGCGCAGGATTTATTAATGCCTCTCGCGCCACTTTGACCACAGGTATGCCACAATACCAAGCAGGGGCTTTAACAGGTTTTGCTGTGCAACAAGGCAGTATTGGGATAACTGGGCAAGGTTTGGATGCCAGTCAAACCGATTACACCCAATTATTGAGCCAAGCAGTCAAAATAGATGCGCCGATTTGGGGCAAAGATGTACGCATATTGGTGGGACAAAATAATGTGTCCGCAGATGGGACGGTGTATGCAGTAAACAATATTTCAGGCAGCCAATCATCAACCAACAACCCATCTACTGCTACCATTTCAAGCACACCACTGTATGCCATAGACACAGGTGCATTAGGCGGTATGTATGCTGGCAAAATCACCTTAATCAGCACAGCACAACAAGCTGGTATTGGTAATCAAGGGCAACTGTTTGCTTCTGCTGGCAATGTTGCCATTGATGCCAAAGGGCAGTTGAGCAATAGCGGCACAATTGCTGCTACGAATGCGCAAGATGCCAACAATTTGGCGGAACACAAAGTCAATATCCGCAGTCAAACTGTTGAAAATAGCGGTACAATTGCATCACAACAAAGCACGCAACTTCAAACCCAATCTATTCAAAATAGCGGCACATTATTGTCTTCTGGCGAATTGTCTATTCGCAATTCAGGCAGCCTGAAAAATGAGGCATCAGGTACGATTGAAGCCGCCCGTTTGGCTATCCATACCGATACGCTCAACAATCAAGGTAAACTCGCCCAAACAGGTTTGCAAAAACTCTATATTGCAGCACAGGGCAAAATGGATAATCGTGGCCGCATTGGTTTGCCGGATACGATACCTGCGTCATCAAATGGTTCAAACAGCAATACAGGAAATCACACTCCGAACACATCTTCAAATTCCTCCCCTACCGCACCGACCACTGCAGCAGGTGCAGGTAGTGCAGCCGTTAGTACAGTTACATCAACCGCAGCCCCGACCTTTGCTGATGGTTTGATTCAAACAAGTAATACTTTAACCAATTCAGGCAGCATCATTGCCAATGGGCAAACCACCGTGGTGGCACAGCAAGGGTTAAATAATGCTGGGCAAATAGATGTTCATCAACTGGACGTAACAGGCGCAGCGTTTAACAATCAAAACGGGGCGTTAATCAGTGATAAGGCCCATATTCAAACAGATAGTTTCAATAATCAAAACGGCAACATCACAACACGTAAACAGCTAACGATTGAAACCACTCGGCTGAATAATACTAATGGCAAATTGTTGTCGGCAGGCAAAGCTGATTTAACCGTTTCAGGCAGCCTGAATAATGCCCGACAAGCAGAAATTCAAGCCAAGCATTTAACGCTCAATACAGGTCATTTAAATAACGCGGGTAATATTTTGGGCGAAGGCAGTAGCCGTATTGCCAGTCAAAACAGCTTACGCAATTCAGGCAGCATTGCTATTGGACAACTGACAGCAAAAGGTCAAATCTTAAATAATGCGCAAGGGCAAATTGTTGTAGATACAGCCAATGTTCAAAGTCAGCAACTGCTGAATCGAAACGGCAATATCACGACCACACAACAACTGACTGTTCATAGCCAAAAGGTAGATAACCAACAGGGCAAACTCTTGTCTGCTGGAAATGCACAATTTACCGTTTCAGGCAGCCTAAACAATCAAAATGGCGAAATAGCAACCAACCAACAACTCGCCATTCATGATGATAAGCGGCATACCCTTGAGATTGATAATACAGATGGCACGATTCAATCAGGTCATGATGTTTCTATTCAAGCCAAATCTTTATCCAATAAAGGCACGCTTGCCGCTGACGATAAGCTCGATATTGCACTGCAAGATGATTTCCATGTAGAGCGCAACATCGTAGCAGGTAATGAGCTTTTATTCAGTACACAAGGCAGCCTGCAAAATGCACATACTTTGCAAGCAGGTAAATACATTCAAATTCAAGCGAACAGCATCAATAATGAAGCGCAAGGCAGTATTCAATCAAGTGGTACAACAGATATTGCCGCGCAGCAAAGTTTGGATAATCGCGGCTTAATCGATGGACAGCAAACCAAAATTCAAGCCGAACAGGTGCGTAACATCGGTACAGGTCGGATTTATGGCGATAACGTAGCCATTGCTGCCACTCGTTTAGACAATCAAGATGAAAATGGCACTGGTGCCACCATTGCTGCACGAGAAAACTTGAACTTAGGAATTAATCAATTAAACAACCGTGAAAACAGTCTGATTTACAGTGGCAATGATATGGCGATTGGTGGTGCATTAGATGCCAAAGGTCAAGCCGTAGGTAGAGCTCAAAGTCTGCACAACGCCAGTGCCACTATCGAAGCCGCAGGCAAAATGCGTTTAGGTGTTGAAACGTTGCGTAATACCAATGAGCATTTGCAAACGCAAGTA
Source organism: Neisseria weixii (assembly GCF_002327085.1). GTDB lineage: Bacteria > Pseudomonadota > Gammaproteobacteria > Burkholderiales > Neisseriaceae > Neisseria > Neisseria weixii. The sequence goes on from NZ_CP023429.1 coordinate 1,330,105, forward strand.
GTAGAGACAGGGCGCGAGCGTATTGTGGATTACGAAGCACAAGGACGCAACGAACGTTTACGCGAAGGCATGCAACAAACACAGGGTTGGTTTACCTACGATGATGAATCCATCCATCTGCGTACACCAGACGGCGCAACCCATGAGCAATGGCACAAATACGATTACGACCAAATTACTCAAGAAACCCAAGTTACTCAAACTGCGCCAGCCAAAATCATTGCAGGTGGCAATTTAACCATTGATGCCGAAAAAGTCTTCAATACCGACAGCCAAATCATCGCTGGCGGCAGCCTAATTGCGCCTACCGAACAAAACGGTTTGCACAATAAGCAAACCTTTGGGCAAAAAATCGTTTCCAGTGAAAATGGTAAATTACACCGCTATTGGCGTGAGAGACATAAAGGGCGTGATGAAACAGGTTATGACGTATCCTCATACACACTACCTACCGAAATCCAACAATCTCTCACTGGGTTCATTTGCTTACGAGTCCAACCGTAAAGCAACCAGCCATACTGGGCCCGAACAAAACGCAGGTTTGCAGTTGGGTGGTTGGGACAACATTCGCACGCTAACCAATCAAGTAAACATACTGAATGGTACAGGCAGCTCTGCCTTACTACCCACCAGTAGCCTATTTACCATCCATCCAAATCACAATGGTTATTTGGTAGAAACCGACCCACGCTTTACCAACTACCGCCAATGGATAAGCAGTGAGTATATGCTGTCTGCGCTCAAAACAGACTCTGCTCGATTACACAAACGTCTGGGTGATGGTTACTACGAGCAACGTCTCATCAACGAACAAATTACTGCACTCACAGGACACCGCCGTTTAGATGGTTACCAAAACGATGAAGAGCAATTCAAAGCGTTGATGGATAATGGTATTACGGCAGCCAAAGCCATGAATCTCAGTGTCGGCATTGCATTGAGTGCCGAACAGGTAGCGCAGCTGACCAGCGACATCGTTTGGTTAGTGCAAAAAGAAGTCAAACTCCCTGATGGCGGTACGCAAACCGTATTGGTGCCGCAAGTTTATGTACGCGTTCAAAATGGCGACATAGACGGCAAAGGCGCATTATTGTCAGGTAATAATGTACAAATAGACGTTTCAGGCAGCCTGAAAAACTTAGGTACCATTGCAGGGCGCAATGCGCTTATTATTAACACCGATACTTTAGACAATATCGGTGGACGTGTTCATGCTCAAAAAGCAGCTGTTTCTGCTACGCAAGACATCAACAATATTGGTGGCGGTCTCTCCGCTGAACAGGCATTATTGCTAAAAGCAGGCAACAACATCAACAGCCAAAGCACAACCGCCGGCAGCCAAAATGCGCAAGGCAGTAGCACTTACCTAGACCGAGTAGCAGGTATTTACATCACAGGTAAGGAAAAAGGTGTTTTAGCAGCACAAGCAGGCAAGGACATCAACTTCATTGCCAGTCAAATCAGCAATCAATCAACGCAAGGGCAAACCCAGCTGCAAGCAGGACGCGACATCAATTTAGATGCCGTACAAACCGGCAAACATCAAGAAACCCATTTTGATGCCGACAACCACATTATTCGCGCTTCAACTAATGAAGTCGGCAGCAGTATTCAAACACAAGGCGATGTTACTCTGTTGGCAGACAACAACCTTAATGCCAAAGCTGCCGAAGTCAGCAGCGCAAACGGCACGCTTGCCGTATCCGCTAAAAATGACATTAATATCAGCGCGGGCATCAATACTACTCAAGCTGATGATGCGTCCAAACACACAGGCAGAAGCGGCGGCGGTAATAAATTAGTCATTACCGATAAAGCCCAAAGTCATAACGAAACCGCTCAAAGCAGCACTTTTGACGGCAAACAAGTTTTATTGCAGGCTGGACACGATGCCACCATCAGTGGCAGCAATGTCATTTCCGACAGCGGCACCCTGATTCAAGCAGGCAATAATGTTCACATTGGCACAATCCAAACTCAAAACCAAAGTAAAACCTATCATCAAACCAAAAAATCAGGATTGATGAGCGCAGGTATTGGCTTCACGATTGGCAGCAAAAAAGATACGCTGGAAAACCAATCCCAAAGCACAGAACATACAGGCAGCACCGTAGGCAGTATCAAAGGCGATACCACCATTATTGCAGGCAAACAATACACCCAAATCGGCAGTACCGTTTCCAGCCCTGAGGGCAATCTCCTAATTGCCGCAAAAAACATCAATATTAAAGCTGCGCAAAACCAGTTTGACAACAAAACTACCCAAACCTACGAACAAAAAGGTTTAACGGTGGCATTCAGCTCGCCTGTTACCGATTTGGCGCAACAAGCTATTGCCATCGCACAAAGTGGTAAACAAGTCGGACAAAGCAAAAACGATCGCGTCAATGCCATGGCAGCCGCCAATGCAGGTTGGCAAGCCTATCAAACAGGCAAGAGCGCGCAAGATTTAGTCAATGGAACAACCAATGCCAAGCAAATCAGCATTTCCATTACCTACGGCGAACAGAAAAACCAACAAACCACCCAAATTCAAGCAAACGAAGCCCGCGCGAGCCAAATCCAATCAGGCGGACAAACCACATTAATCGCCACAGGTGCAGGCGAACAATCTAATATCAACATCATAGGCGCAGGCGTTGTAGGCAAAGCAGGAACTACCCTAATTGCTGATAACCAAATCAATCTGCAATCAGCCGAACAAACCAATACCGAACGTAGCCAAAACAAATCAGCAGGTTGGAATGCAGGTGCTGCTGTTTCATTCGGGCAAGGTGGCTGGTCATTAGGCTTTACCGCAGGCGGCAATGTTGGCAAAGGCTACGGCAATGGCGACAGCATTCCCCACCGACATACCCATGTTGGCGATTCAAATAGCCAAACCATTATCCAAAGCAACGGCGACACCATGCTCAAAGGCGCACAAGTCATAGGTAAAGGCGTACAAGTTGATGCCAAAAACCTGCATATCCAAAGCGTACAAGACAGCGAGGGCTACCAAAGCAAACAACAAAACGGCAGCGCACAAGTAACCATAGGCTATGGCTTCAGTGCTGGTGGCGATTACAGCCAAAGCCACATCAATGCCGAACACCAAAGCGTTACCCAACAAAGCGGTATCTTTGCTGGTGATGACGGCTATCAAATCCAAATAAAAGACAACACCGACCTTAAAGGCGCATTGATAACTTCCAGCCAAAGCGCAGAAGACAACGGTAAAAACCGATTTGCCACAGGTACACTCAGCTTCAGCGACATTCAAAACCGCAGCAGCTACGATGGCGAGAGCTTCGGTGTTGGTGCGAGTATTGCTGTGAGTGGCGATACATTAGGACAGGGAGCGCAAAATAATCCGCAAGAAAGCCGCTTAAAAACCGTAGCCGATAAAAACGGCACAGGTTCGTCTATCGGTTACGGCAGCGACAGCAACAGTCAAAGCAGCGTAACAAAAAGCGGCATCAATACGCGCAACATCATCATTACCGATAAACAAAAGCAAATCCAGCTGACTGGCAAAACAGCCGAGCAAAGCAAAGCCGAAATTCACACCAAGCTAAATACTGAAGCCCTACAAGAGAACCCAAATCTTTCAGGCAGCCTGAAAAATACCTTTGACAAAGATGCGGTGCAAAGTGAGTTGGATTTGCAGAGAACGGTTAGCCAGCAATTCAGTCAAACCAGCCAGCAAGCAGGGACGCACATCAACAAAAAATATGATGAGCAAAAAGTAAAAGAAAAAGCTGCCATAAAAGCTGCTGAAGAAGCGTTAGCCAATAATGATATGGCAACCTATGTCATTAAACTGCAAGAAGCGGCTAATGCAGAAAAATCAGCGGCAAATTGGCAACGTGGTGGCGTATTGCTCAATATGATAAGCGCAGGATTAAGTGCGCCCACTCAGAGTACAGCAGGGATTGCCGCAGCGACTGCATCGCCAGCATTGTCATATCAAATCGGACAACACTTCAAAGGATTAGCCCAAGAAAACCAACGCAGTGGCAAAACAGAAAATGCCGAACCCACCACAGGACAACAAACCGCCCATATACTCGCCCATGCAGTATTAGGCGCGGCAACTGCTGCGGCAGGAGAGCATAATGCACTGGCAGGAGCGATAAGCGCAGGTGGTGCGGAAGCGGCTGCGCCTGTGATTGGTAAATGGCTATATGGAAAAGACAAAGGAAGCGATTTAACGGCAGAAGAGAAAGAGGCTGTAACGGCGATTACGAACTTGCTGGGGACTGCTGCGGGTGGGGCTGTTGGGAATAGCACAGCCAATGCGGTACAGGGCAGCCTGAATGCGCAGGGGCGGTGGAGAATAATCACTTACGAAAAGGGCAACGGGAAATTAAAAAAGCTGAATTACGTTCCTGCAAAGGGGATTTCTTGTGTGAATTAAAAGTTGAAGAAAAATGGGAGCAGATAGGCTTACAAAACCTACGAGAACTGTATGCAGCTTGTGATAAAGGTATTAAGACAGCAGAATGTAATAATTTCAGAAATCAAATTGATACATCTACATATCAAGGAAAGCGAGATTACAACTATCCTACTGGATTGGAATTAAAAAGCGAATTGGCTGGAGCAATAGGAGTCGGTCCTCAAGTCAATGGTAAGGTCACTATAACATTAGGTAATAGAGGTTCTTCTGCACAAGCAGAGGGTGGAATTGGTTTAGGCATCGGCGTGATAGCTTCTGGTGGTATATCAAAACAAACAAGAAAATTAGAAATTGATGATAATAAGAGTTTTGATGCAACAACAGAATATACCATATGGAATCCTAAATTCGGTTCCAATCCTTCTGATAATAATGCAACACTAGGTACAAAATTAGAACTGGAAGGTAAAGCATTAATATTTCATGGGAATGCAAGTATATATGGAGGAAGGGAATATAAATCCAATAATAGTTCTTCTATATACAGAGGAGCGGAAGGAAAGGTTTCGACAAAAACACAAATAGGTAGTGGATTGATGCTTAAATGGGATATTTGGAATGGCAGGACTCAGAAATATGACTATAAAATTAAAAGATAAAGAAAACGCTATGTTGGTTGCTAGTAAATTCCAAAGAAAAATGCGTTATCCTAAATTGTTTTTTGTGATTTTTGGCATAATTTCAGGTTTGGCACTTATTCAAAAAATAATAACTGGTCATAGTTTTTTAGATAACACCATATTAGGAGTAATGTTTTTTATGTATTTCTTTTTTGGTGGGATAGGTACTGTTTTTTTATAATAATTGCTGGAATATGTCCGTATTGTCATGAATTTCAAAAACTGAATGGCACAGCTATTAGTTTAGATGACGATAATGTTACTTATTCAAAAGGGGTATCTCCATTTAATATCGATTATTGCAGTAAATGCGGCAATCCTTTGTCCCCAAAGGCAGTTGAACATGTTTTCAATCAATGTACTGATAATTAGCCAGCGTAGCCTGTGCAACATACCAACCGTGAAATGGCAGGGTGTGCATTCATGCACACGCGGTTTTAGCGATGCTTAACTTTATTTACTGCCTACGGCATGCTGTTCTAGCTTTGCATAAGTTCGTGTGGCTAAATCATAGATTTAGACACTCACTTATAGCCAAATCAGAGATTTGGATAAAACATGCAAGGCTGCCTGAAAAATACCCTTTACACTATTTTATTTTGTTTTAACCCTCCAAACTCCCCCCTTGAACTATGCCTACCCCACCCCTAAACATCATCTCCCCAAAGCTCTTCCCCAATGAGACATGGAACGAAAGCGAAGCACTTGGTGCAATGACTTGGCTATGGCATCAATCTGCCAGCCATCGCCAAGTGACTATTGCTGAGATGATGGCGTATGTATTACCTGTGTTAAAAAACGGTCAATTTGCTCTGTTTTGCAAGGGTACGCAACCAATTGGCTATATCTCTTGGGCATATTTTGATGAAGTGGCGCAGGCGCATTATTTGCAATCCGACCGCTATTTACGCGACAACAGTGATTGGAACTGCGGCGATAATATTTGGATTATCCAATGGTTTGCACCATTGGGACACAGCCATCAAATGCGCTCGGCTGTACGCCAGTTATTTCCCAATACAACAGTACGCGCTCTGTATCATAAGGGAGCGGATAAGGGTTTGAGGGTTTTAACCTTTGGAGCTTAATGCAACCGTGTCTTAAATGTAACCATGTATTCAATCAATACTTATTGATGATTTTATTAACTTTGCGACCACACCATGAAACTTCATTTATTTGCCTAATATTCGCCTCTTGTCTTTGTGCTGCTTATCGGCAGGTATCATCGCTCCTGCTACTTTGTTCGCCGCGCCTAACCCTGCTGAAATCCGTTTGCAACAAGATATTTTGCAACGCCAACGCGAAGAACAGTTGCGTCAAACGATGCAGCCTGAAACAGATGTGCGTTTGGATAGTGGGCAGGTTAATGAAACAGTCAATCAGCCTGTTGGCAATGACGACAGCCAACCGTGTTTTGCGATTAATGAAGTGGTTTTAGAAGGCGAACACCATCAAAAATTCCAGTTTGCTTTAAAACGCGCATTGCATGAAACAGGTTTTCAGGCAGGCAAATGTTTGAATGCGGGCGATATTAACCGCATCATGACCGTAGCGCAGAATGCAGTTATCGGACGCGGTTTCACCACCACACGCATTTTGGCTGCACCGCAGGATTTAAACAGCGGTAAGTTGGTATTAACGGTGTTGGCTGGGTATTTGAAAAACATTGAGATTGATGTGTCGCAAAAGGATGAAACTCATGCGGATAGAATTGCGGCATTTCAAAACGAATTCCCCACCCGTTCAGACGGCATCTTGAATTTACGCGATTTGGAACAGGGTTTGGAGAATTTAAAGCGTATTCCAACAGCGGGCGCGGATATTCAAATTGTGCCAGTGGACGGCGTACCCAATCAAAGCACGGTGTTGGTAAAGTGGCAGCAACGATTGTTGCCTTAACGTTTAAATGTGGGCATTGATGATTCAGGCACGAAAGCAACAGGCAAATATCAAGGCAATATCAAGGCAATGTTACTTTTTCAGCGGATAATCCACTGGGATTGAGTGATTTGTTTTATGTGAACTATGGACATTCAATCGGCAATGTACCCGATGAAACAGGCCGTTCAGGCAGCCTGAAAAAAGGCAACAGCCGCAATTATGCCGTCCACTATTCCGTTCCCTTTGGCAAATGGACATGGGCATTTAATCACAGCGGCTACCGTTATCATCAGGCTGTGGCAGGTTTGGCCGAAGCCTACGACTACAACGGCAAAAGTTACAATACAGATTTTGGTTTCAACCGCTTAATCTACCGCGATGCCAAACGCAAAACACATTTGGGTGCAAAATTGTGGACTCGTGAAACACAAAGCTATATTGATGACGCAGAAATCACGGTACAACGCCGCAAAACCGCAGGCTGGTTGGCTGAGTTAAGCCATAAAGAATACATCGGCAGCAGCACCGCCAATTTTAAAATCGCCTACAAATGCGGCACAGGCATGAGCGATGCTCTGCCAGCGCCCGAAGAAGCCTTTGGCGAAGGCACATCGCGCATGAAAATTTGGACAACAAGTGCCGATGTGAATATTCCTTTCCAAATTGGTAAACAACCATTTGCTTACGACACAACCATCCAAGCACAATGGAATAAAACACCGCTCACAGCCCAAGACAAATTTGCCATTGGCGGTCGCTACACCGTACGCGGCTTTGATGGCGAATTGAGCCTAGCAGCCGAACGCGGTTGGTATTGGCGCAATGATTTGAGTTGGAACTTCAAACAAGGACATCAGTTATATTTAGGTGCAGATGTGGGACGCGTTTCAGGACAATCCGCGCAATGGTTATTGGGACAAACTCTGGCTGGCGCAACGCTTGGTGTGCGCGGACAAATGAAAGCGGGTGGGCAACTGTATTATGATTTGTTCGCCAGCCGCGCTTTGAAAAAGCCCGAGGGCTTTGAAACGAAAAGATGGGTAACGGGGTTTCGGGTGGGGTATGGGTTTTAGGAATATTGAAAGGGCTGTATTAGATTAGCCCTAAATATCACGCTAAATTCATAGAATTTTTAGCTACTCTTTGGTGTGTCAAAACTGATAATCTAATACAGCCCCTAAATATTTATTATCAAATTCAAATTTTGCTTGCGAAAATGTCTTTTGAGTTAATCCCTGTATAATTGGCTGGCTGTTTTTATGTCTTTATGATTCATAATAATTCCTTTGCAAAAATATACGATTAAAATTAAAAAAGTGATTTATTCCATGCTAAAATTCAAACTGAATTTTAAGAGAATTTTAGCTATGAATATTCTACCTATTGATAAAAAAGTACAAGTAATCCAGCTTCTTCTTGAAGGCTGTTCTATGCGTTCAATAGAGAGAATTGTTGGTTGCTCAATCAATACTGTTACCAAATTATTGGTTGATACAGGTAGGGCTTGTTTTGAATATCAAGACCTTAATTTACGCAATCTTACCAGTAAATTAGTTCAATGTGATGAAATTTGGAGTTTTGTTTATGCTAAACAGCGCAATGTACCTGAAGAGTTGAAAGGTATTTTTGGTTATGGTGATGTCTATACTTGGACTGCATTAGAACAGAAAGTAAATTGATATTGAGTTGGCTGGTAGGTGCGCGTAATGCAGGTTGTGCTAAACTATTCATGCAAGATGTAGCCAGTCGTTTAGCCAATCGTGTTCAACTTACAACTGACGGTCACCACCCATATCTACAAGCAGTTGAAGATGCCTTTGGTGGTGAAATTGATTATGCGATGTTAGTAAAATTATATGGCAGCCAACCAACTGATGATAAACGCCGCTATTCTCCATCAGGATTTAAAGGTGCATACAAACAAATTATTTCAGGTAGTCCAGTAGATGAACACATTAGTACCAGCTTTGTAGAACGCCAAAATTTAACCATGCGTATGCACATGAGACGATTTACTCGTTTGACCAATGGATTTAGTAAAAAAGTTGAAAATCACATGAATGCAGTCAGCTTGCACTTTATGTATTACAACTTTGGACGAATACATAAATCTTTGCGTATTACCCCAGCAATGGCTGCTGGCATTAGTGACCATGTATGGAGCATTGAAGAGATTGTGCGATTAGTTCCTGAGCCTGTTGCAAAAAAGCGTGGTCCTTACAAGAAGAAAAGCGAATCACAAAAAATAAAATTTTAAAGTGAGACACTACCACGTTTCCTATGATGTATCACGCGATTTCTTCAAAGCGTATAATCCTTTGTTCATCGAACACTTCCGCAGAAGCCATCCGCACATCGACTTACATATCCAGCAATCTCATGGTAGCTCGAGCAAACAGGCTGTGTCGGTAGCCAATGGTTTGCCGATGTGGTGACCATGAACCAAACGTCCGACATCGATTTGTTGTAACAACGCGGTTTGGTTAAGTCTGATTGGGCGCAACGCTTGCCGGATAATGCCGTGCCGTTTACCAGCGTGACCGTATTTCTTGTGCGCAAAGGCAATCCACAACACATTTACGACTGGGCTGATTTGGTGCGTGATAACGTCCAAGTTGTGTTTGCCAATCCGAAAACCAGCGGTAACGGCCGCTATGCCTTCCTAGGCGCATACAGCTACGGCTTGAAAGCGAATAAAGGCAGCGAAACCAACGCGGAAAACTTCATGCGCAAACTGCTGAATAACGTGCCGATGTTTGAAAACGGCAGCCGTACCGCGACCACCAGTTTCACCCAACGCCAAATCGGCGATGTATTGATTACCTTGGAAAACGAAGCCAATATCGTCAGCCGCCACCTTGCGCCCGGCCAATTCGACATCGTTTACCCAAGCTATACCGTTGAAGCGCAAACACCCGTAGCCGTGGTAGGCAGTGTAGCCGAGAAAAAAGATTCCGAAACCGTTTCCAAAGAATATCTGGCATTTCTATGGAGCAAACCCGCGCAGGAATTGGCCGCCAAACTCTACTTCCGCCCGAGCGACAAATCTATTTTGTCCGCCAATCATGCCGATTTTCCCGATTTGGAAACCTTCCGTCCCAACGAAACCCTGGGTACATAGCCGCACATTATGCAGAAATTTTCTGCTGACGGTGGCATGTTTGACGAATTAACGACTACAGCAAAGTAAACCTTCAAGGCCGCCTGAAAGCCTTTCAGACGGCCTTGTTACTTATAACCAAAACTGATAACCACCAAATCAAACATTATTTCTCATGTTTAATCAGACGGTATAAAGTACGCCCATCAATTTAAGGAGCCGATACATGATCATCCGTAACCTGACCCTTGCCGCCTTAGCAGCTTCCGTGGCTTTAACCGCCTGCACCCCGAAAGAAGAAAAAGCTGCCGACGGCAATGCGGCCGCCCCTTCCGCCGATGGCAAAGGCATTACTTTGCTGAACGTGTCTTACGATGTGGCACGCGATTTCTATAAAGAATACAACCCGCTGTTTATCAAAGAATACCAAGCCAAACACAATGGCGCAGAAATCAATGTGCAGCAGTCGCACGGCGGCTCGAGCAAACAGGCTTTATCTGTGGCCAACGGTTTGGCGGCGGATGTGGTGACCATGAACCAAACATCCGATATCGAATTGCTGGAACAAAAAGGCTTGGTGAAAAACGGTTGGGCGAAACGCCTGCCGGATAATGCCGTGCCGTTTACCAGCACCACCGTTTTCTTGGTGCGCAAAGGCAATCCGAAGCAGATTAAAGACTGGAACGACTTAACCAAAGACGGCGTGCAAATTGTATTGGCCAATCCGAAAACCACCGGCAACGGCCGTTACGCCTTCTTGGGCGCATACGGCTATGGCTTGAAAGTGAACAACGGCGATGAAGCTAAAACCAACGAATTTGTCGCTGCTTTCCTGAAAAATGCGCCCGTATTTGAAAACGGCGGCCGCGCCGCCACTACCACCTTCAGCCAACGCAATATCGGCGACGTCTTGGTAACTTTTGAAAACGAAGCCAACCACGTCAGCAAAAAACTGACCCAAAACCAATTTGAAATCGTTTACCCGAGTTACACCATTTTGTCGGAAAGCCCGGTTGCGGTGGTGGATTCTGTGGTTGAGAAAAAAGGCACACAGGAAGCCGCCAAAGAATATTTGGAATACCTGTGGAGCGAACCGGCGCAAGAATTGGCGGCCAAACTCTACCTGCGCCCGCGTAATGCCGATGTCTTGGCCAAACACCAAGCCGATTTCCCGGCCATCGAGACCTTCACGCCAAACGAAAAATTCGGCGCGTGGGAAGACATCATGAAAAAATATTTTGCCGACGGCGGTTTGGTGGATCAACTGTCGCCTAAAAAATAAAGTTTGATGTGTTAAAAACAGGCCGTCTGAAAATGGATTTGCGTTTTCAGACGGCCTTTTGCCGCTTGTTTTCCGTTAAAATAATGTTTTCTGTTTTTTTAGAAGATAAATGTCCGACCGCAAAATCATCCATATCGATATGGACGCGTTCTACGCTTCGGTAGAATTGCGCGAACAGCCGCAGCTGAAAGGCAAGCCGGTGGTCGTGGCTTGGGATGGCGCGCGTTCGGTGATTTGCGCGGCTTCTTATGAAGCGCGGCAATTCGGCTTGCATTCTGCCATGTCGGTGGCGACGGCGAAACGGCTTTGCCCGCAGGCTGTTTATATTCCGCCGCATTTTGAACTGTATCGCCAAGTTTCTGGGCAGATTCACACCATTTTCAGACGGCATACTGATTTAATCGAACCGCTCTCGTTGGATGAAGCATATTTGGACGTGACGGCCAACAAACAAAATATCCGCTATGCCAGCGAAATTGCCGAAAAAATCCGCGCCGAAATCTTTGCCGAAACGGGGCTGACCGCTTCCGCAGGTATTGCGCCCAACAAATTCCTCGCCAAAATCGCCTCCGACTGGCGCAAGCCCAACGGTCAATTTGTGCTGCATCCGAAAAAAATCGACGCTTTTTTAGAAACGCTGCCGCTGGGCAAAATTCCCGGCGTGGGTAAAGTGACGCTGAAAAAAATGCAGGCATTGGGCATGCAGACGGCCGGTGATTTGCGCCGCTTCGAGCGGGGTGAACTGTTAAACTATTTTGGCCGCTACGGCTACCGGCTTTACGATTTGGCACGCGGGGTGGATGAACGGCCGGTGAAAGCGAGCCGCGAGCGTTTGCAGATTTCGACCGAAATTACGCTGCCGGAAGATTTATCGCTGGCGCAAACGATCGAACACTTACCGCATTTGGCCGAAGATTTATGGCAACAAATCCAGCGTAAAAATGTCGATGTCAAAGGCGTGACGCTCAAACTCAAAACCCATGATTTCCGTATCATCACCCGTTCGCTGACTTACTCTTCGGTGCTGCCCGACCGCCAAGCCTTATTGAAAGCCGCACACACCTTGGTTGAACGCGTGCCGCCACAAACGGAAGATGCTTTTCGTTTAATCGGCATCGGGGTCAGCCATTTATTACCGAAAAATCAGCAGCAATCGCTTTGGTTATAAAGAAATAGAAAAGCATTCTTTCCTTTCGGTTTACTACAGGCGGACAATGACAGCATGACAATAATGTTCAGACGGCCTGAAATCATGTGAAGGCCGTCTGAAACACAATAAGGAACACCTGCCATGACTTCATTTTTCCGCCCGAGCTTCTGGAAGATTCCGGAAGTAACCGCCGAAGAGCGCCAACGCCTGCCCCAACTAACCGCCACCTTAGAACAACGTTTGCAAGAAATTGCCGAACGCTTTCCACAGTCTGTATCCGCTTCCAGCTTAGCGGTTGAAGACATGGTGATTACCGATGCGATATGCCGTCTGAAACTGCCCATCCGCATCATTACGCTCAACACCGGCAAACTCAATCCCGAAACCGAAGCATTGATTGCCGCCACCAATGCGCGTTATCAAACCGAATTGGAAGTATTCCACCCGATTGAAGCCGAAGCACAAGCCTTTGAAGAGAAATTCGGCACCACCGCCATGTACGACAGCGTGGCATTACGCCGCCAATGCTGCCATATCCGAAAAATCGAACCGCTCAACCGCGCCTTGGGCAACGCGCCCGCATGGCTGACCGGCCAGCGCCGCAGCCAGTCGGACACGCGCAGTGAATTGAATTTTGAAGAGCATGATTCAGGCCGCAATATCGCTAAATTTAATCCGATTTTCGATTGGGAAGAATTGGACGTGTGGGCTTATGCGCAAGAATATGATGTGCCGCTGAATGATTTGTATCACCAAGGTTATCCGAGCATTGGCTGCGAACCATGCACCCGTCCGGTAAAAGAAGGTGAAAATATCCGCGCCGGGCGCTGGTGGTGGGAAAGCAAAGACAGTAAAGAATGTGGTTTGCACAAGTAATGCTTTGAATGACAAAAGAGCGAAACCCTCTTAAACCATACAACATAACCATAGTTATCAATTAAACTCCCTAAAATCAAAATCCTCCAAATCCCCCATAAGCCGGATTTAGAGGATTTTCTTCATGAGCAGCTTTCTTCAAACAAGCTGCCGAAACCATCATTACCAAACATATTGACCGGTTTGCATTGCTGATTATCTCAAACAGCAAAAAGGCCTTTATACCCGTCATAACGGCGGCCGTCCCGCCTATTCATTACTGCCCATGTTTAAAGCCGTTTTACCCGGCTAATGACACAGCCTGAGACCTTTGCAAAACTCCTTGAAAAGCCACTGCACAAAGAATCGACGTCATTCCCGCCTGCGCGGGAATCCATTTTTGAACATGGCAAACTGTTGAATAAAATAAGTTGCTGAAATTTTAAGATGGATTCCCGCCTGCGGGGAATGACAGCTGTTTGGTTGTTTATTGATAGTTTATGAGGTTTTGCAAAGGTCTCGGCCTATCCGATCCCGAACACAGTCTCATTACCCGCATTGACTTTCATCTTCTGTGGTTTGACGAGCTCCATATTCCCGACCACACTTGAACATGAGTGCAATTACTTTGAACCGTTGCCGCAAGACATGGCCGAAGGAACCAAGATTTACGCCGGCAAAGGTTATGGCGGCAAAGCCAATCGAATATTACTACAACGAAAAAGGCTTTCAGACGGCATTATGCGTAAGGCACACCGTGGTCGTCCGTTAACAGAAGAAGAGAGCGCAAAAAAATAAGCACATGTCAAAAACGCGCTATGTGGTGGAACAGAGTTTTGGTACGTTACACTGTCAATTCCGCTGTCACCATGCTGTTTATTTTGGCTTATTGACCGTTACAAAGTTATTTGAAGGTGATGGGTATCAAACCTGCTGAAAGCTGCCAACAGGCTTTGTGTGTCTGCCGCCTGAAAGAGTGGAAACAGGCCCCTAAGGAGGGAATTACAGGCAACCATGTGTCGTTTGGGATAATAAAAAAGCTTACTTTAGCTAAGTAAGCTTTCTTGATTTTGGTTAAGGTTTTGCAAAGCTCTCAGGCCGTCTGAAATTTCAAACGGCCTTTTTATTATGGATTACGCAATTAGTTGCAATATTTGCTGATGTCGGCATCGTAACGCTGCTTCAATGCCTCTCGGTTGTTGGCGCGCGCAGATTCGGCATAATCGCGGTTAAGGCGGGCGGCTTTGCAGTTGTCGTCTTTCATGGCCTGGTTGTCTTCGGCAATTTTTTGATTCTGCGCCTCAATCTGTTTATTGGCTTCGGTAATTCGTTGATTGAGCTGATTTTGCTGCTCAGCAATCGAGCCTTCGCTTGGTGCAGCGGCAGGGGCTTTTACCGGCTGATAAATCGTGTGCGTGCGCACATTCATGGTATTGCTGCGCGCCGGTTGCAGGCGGTGTGGCACATCGGAATAAGTGGTGGTGCCGTTGGTATTGCGCCATGTGTAGACGCTGTTGGCTGAAACGGCAGCGGCGGTAAGAGAGAAACAAACGGTCAGCAGGGTGTATGTTAGAGTCGTTTTCATAGGGTTTTCCGAGTAAAAAGAGTATTTGTGTTGTTTTCGATATTTTACTTGGTTTTTAAAGAGAATGTCATAAAAATCAGAGAAAAATTTAGTATGTATATGCTTCTTGTGCGGCGGGTTGTTGAAATTGTAAAAAATTAGCGCAAATGAGCAAGCGATTCTGTTAAGTCGATTCTTTACATGTTATAATGCCGTGCATCTTGCACAAACTGAAAGCCTGAGCATCATGCGTATCGTAGAAAAAGCCTATACTTTTGACGACGTTTTATTGGTTCCTGCACACTCAACCGTGCTGCCGCGCGACGTCAAACTTCAAACCAAACTCACCCGCGAAATCACGCTCAATATTCCTTTACTTTCCGCTGCGATGGATACCGTAACCGAAGCCAAGCTGGCTATTTCGATGGCGCAGGAAGGCGGTATCGGTATTATTCATAAAAACATGACGTCTGAGCTGCAAGCGCGTGCGGTGTCGAAAGTGAAGCGCCATGAAAGCGGCATTGTAAAAGATCCGGTTACTGTAGCGTCGGATGTATTGATTGGCGATTTGCTGAAGCAACGTGCCGAACGCAAACGCAAAATGTCAGGCTTGCCGGTGGTGGAAAACGGCAAAGTGGTCGGTATCGTGACCAACCGTGATTTGCGTTTTGAAGAGCGTTTGGATTTGCCGGTATCGGCCATTATGACTCCGCGCGAACGTTTGGTGACCGTATCTGAAGGCACAAGCATTGAAGACGCGCGTGAATTGATGCATCAGCATAAAGTCGAGCGTGTGTTGGTGCTGAACAAGCAAGACGAGCTCAAAGGCTTGATTACGGTTAAAGATATTCTGAAAAACACTGAATTTCCGAATGCCAACAAAGATTCCGAAGGCCGTCTGCGCGTCGGTGCGGCGGTGGGTACCGGCGGTGATACTGAAGCGCGTGTGAAAGCCTTGGTAGAAGCCGGTGCAGACGTGATTGTGGTCGATACTGCCCACGGTCACAGTCAGGGCGTGATTGAGCGTGTGCGCTGGGTGAAAGAAAACTATCCGCAAGTGCAGGTAATCGGCGGCAATATTGCCACTGCCCAAGCTGCTTTAGATTTGGTGGCCGCCGGTGCGGACGCGGTGAAAGTAGGTATCGGCCCCGGCTCAATTTGTACTACGCGTATTGTGGCCGGTGTCGGTGTGCCGCAATTAACTGCCGTTCACAATGTTGCCGAAGCCCTGAAAAGCACCGGCGTGCCGTTGATTGCCGACGGTGGCATCCGCTTCTCAGGCGATATTTCCAAAGCTTTAGCCGCAGGGGCGTACAGCGTGATGCTGGGCGGGATGTTTGCCGGTACCGAAGAAGCACCGGGCGAAATCGAACTTTACCAAGGTCGTTCGTATAAATCTTACCGTGGCATGGGTTCGCTGGGTGCGATGAGCCAAGGTTCAGCCGACCGCTATTTCCAAGACAAAACCGACAGCACCGACAAATACGTACCGGAAGGCATTGAAGGCCGTGTACCTTACAAAGGCCCGATTGTGAACATCATTCATCAATTGATGGGTGGTTTGCGCTCGAGTATGGGCTATTTGGGTTGCGCCAGCATTAATGAAATGCACGAAAAAGCCGAATTTGTGGAAATCACTTCCGCCGGCATGAGCGAATCACACGTTCACGATGTGCAAATTACCAAAGAAGCGCCGAATTATCATCGTTAATTTATTAATCTGAATCAAGGCCGTTTGAAAAGTTTGCTTTATAATGCTTTTCAGACGGCCTTTTGCACAATATCTGCCTTTTCCGGCTATCAGGCCGTCTGAAAAACTGTTAAACTACAGCGGTTTGATTGAGTCGGTTTCATAAAATGATTAAACCGATGTGAAAAGATTGATGAAAAGCTGCTGCTCGATTCATACGGCCTTTTATGGTGCCGTATGAAAACACCGGCAGCTTTTCAAAAGCCGATTTTTCCCTTCCCTTTATTTGATTTGGAGAATGTTCATGAGCGCAATTGTTGATATTTTTGCCCGCGAAATTTTGGACTCACGCGGTAATCCTACCGTTGAGTGTGATGTGTTGTTGGAATCAGGCGTAATGGGGCGTGCCGCTGTACCAAGCGGTGCGTCAACCGGCCAAAAAGAAGCGCTGGAATTGCGCGACGGCGATAAAAGCCGCTACTTGGGCAAAGGTGTGTTGACTGCAGTTGAACATGTCAATAATGAAATCGCCCAAGCCCTGATTGGTGTGGATGCCAACGAGCAATCTTACATCGACCAAATCATGTTGGAATTAGACGGCACCGACAACAAAGGCCGTTTGGGTGCGAATGCGACTTTGGCTGTGTCTATGGCGGCTGCCCGTGCGGCGGCCGAAGATTCAGGCTTGCCGCTGTACCGCTACTTGGGCGGCGCCGGTCCGATGGCTTTGCCTGTGCCGATGATGAACGTCATCAACGGTGGCGAACACGCTAACAACAGCTTGAATATCCAAGAATTCATGATTATGCCGGTGGGTGCGAAATCATTCCGTGAAGCCCTGCGTTGCGGTGCGGAAATTTTCCACGCACTGAAAAAATTGTGCGACAGCAAAGGCTTCCCGACTACCGTAGGTGACGAAGGCGGTTTCGCGCCTAACCTGAACAGCCATGAAGAAGCATTGCAATTGATGGTGGAAGCCACCGAAGCCGCAGGTTACAAGGCCGGTGACGATGTATTGTTTGCCTTGGATTGCGCATCAAGCGAATTCTACAAAGACGGCCAGTACCACTTGGAAGCTGAAGGCAAAGCCTACAGCAGCGAAGAATTTGCCAACTACTTGGCTGACTTGGTAGCCAAATACCCAATCATCTCTATCGAAGACGGTATGGATGAAAACGACTGGGACGGCTGGAAACTGCTGACCGAGAAATTAGGCGGCAAAGTACAATTGGTCGGCGACGATTTGTTCGTGACCAACCCGAAAATCTTGGCCGAAGGCATTGAAAAAGGTGTCGCTAATGCATTGTTGGTGAAAGTGAACCAAATCGGCACCTTGAGCGAAACCTTGCAAGCCGTTGATTTGGCGAAACGCAACCGTTATGCCAGCGTGATGAGCCACCGCTCGGGTGAAACCGAGGACAGCACCATCGCCGACTTGGCCGTGGCGACCAACTGCATGCAAATCAAAACCGGTTCATTGAGCCGCTCTGACCGCATGGCGAAATACAACCAATTGCTGCGTATCGAGGAAGAATTGGCCGAAGCCGCTTACTACCCGGGCAAAGCCGCCTTCTACCAATTGGGTAAATAAGAATAGGAAATATGTTGCATGAAGTGGGTGACCATCGTTTTATCCATCGCACTGGTGTGGTTTCAGTATAGCCTGTGGTTCGGCAAGGGCAGCTGGGGGCACTCGGATGAGTTGAAGGAACAGCTTGCGGTGCAGGAAGAAAAAAACCAAACGCTCATTTTGCGCAATAATTTTTTAGCGGCGGAAGTGGATGATTTGGCCAACGGCCAAGAAGCCATTTCCGAGATTGCCCGCGTGGAATTAGGCTATGTGCAAGACGGTGAAACTTATTACCGTTTTATCGAACGCAGCCGTTAAGAAATTCATTTCTTAAATTAAAGGCCGTCTGTATATTCAGACGGCCTTTATCTTTTTGCATAATTCATTTATAAAACAAATAAATATTTTCTATTAATATCATATCGTTTTCTCAATGCTTTTACAGTTTACTTGGTTTGATATAAATCAAATAAGGCATATAATGCCGTAAGCCTTTTGGCTTATCCTTAGCTAAACTTTAGTGATAGATGGCCGTTTGTTTTCATCTCAGGAATTTCTATGCCGCGAATGCGTTCCGACAATCTGCTGCGTAGTCTGCTTTTACCTTACCGCCGCCGCTTGTGGCTGCCGTTGGTTTTGGCGTGTGTATCGGTCGCATTGTTGATTGTGCAAAGCGCATTGTTGGCGCACTTGTTTGCCGATTGGCTGAATGCCGTGACAGCCAGTGCGGCGGTTAATCGCGACGTATTGATGCATATTTTGCCGTGGCTGTCGGTCTGTTTGCTGCTGCGGCCGCTATTGAATTTAGCTAAAGAGCGGCTGCTGCAAAACATCAGCTTGGAAGCACGCAACAGCGTGCGGGCAAAGCTATTAGATACCTTGGCAAATCTAGGCCCTGCACGGCATCGCTATGGCAACGACGGCGCATTGAGCACGCTGCTTTTAGAACAGGTCGATGCGCTTGATGGCTACATCAGCCGCTTTTATGTGCAAAGTCTGGTGGCGGTCATTACGCCGCTGGCCATTGTGGCGGCGGTGTTTTTTCACAGTAAACTGGCAGCCGTACTTTTGCTGCTGACCGCGCCGCTGGTACCGCTGTTTATGATTTTGGTCGGCAGCATGGCTGCCGATAAAAACCGCGAACAGCTAGACGTATTGGCGAAATTAGGCGGGCGTTTTTTAGATTTGGTACGCGGCATGCCGACGCTCAGGCGGTTGAGTGCGACGGATTGGGCGCAAAAGCAGGTGGCGCAATCGACTTCGCGTTACCAGCGCAAAACCATGGGTGTGCTGGCCTTGGCATTTCTATCGGGCGCAGTATTGGAATTGTTTGCTTCGCTGGCGATTGCGCTGGTGGCGGTATATCTCGGCTTGGGGCTGATCGGTGTGTTACCGTGGGCGCAGGGTGTGGTGCCGGTGCCGTATGAAAGCGCGCTGTTTATTTTATTGTTGGCACCGGAATTTTATCTGCCATTGCGCCAACTGGGCAGCGATTACCATGCCAAAGCGCAGGCGCAAGCTGCCGCGGAAGCCTTGCAACCTTTATTGGCACAGGCGAAGCCAAACGATTTTTCAGACGGCCTATTGAATGAGATCACTGCCCATCATGCGCCGGAAATTTTGTTAAACAACGTCAGTATTACCGATGGAGAACGGCAACGCTTGGCCGAGTTTTCACTGCACATTCCGTCTTCAGCACGTATCGGTATAGGTGGCGAAAGCGGTATCGGTAAATCGAGTCTGCTGCAAGCTTTACTTGGTTTTGCTGACTATCAGGGTGAAATTCTGATAAATGGTGAAAACCATAGGGAACATATTTCCCCACTAAGGCAGCAAACCGCTTATCTGGCACAATCGGCCACGCTGATGCGCGGCAGTATCCGCCATAACTTGCGCTTGGCCAAAGCTGATGCCGATGAACACGAGATGCAGTATGTTTTAAGGCAGGTCGGCTTGTGGGAAGTGGTTGACCGATTGCCGCAAGGCTTGGATACGCTTTTGGGCGAGCGCGGACGCGGTTTGTCGGCGGGCAGCGGCAGCGGCTTTCTCTGGCCCAATTATTGCTGCACGATTGCGGTTTGTGGCTATTGGACGAGCCTTGCGCCCATTTGGATGCACAAACCGCTGCGGAGATTCACACATTGTTAGACACACTTAGCCGCGGTAAAACAGTGCTATTGGTGAGCCATGATTGGCAGGAAATCGACTGGTTGGATAAAACGGTGATTTTGGGGGTGCGGCATGGAAAAGCATAAACTCCGTCTGCGTGAACTGTGGCGGCCGCAAGCTGAAAAATGGCTGGCAGCATGGGCTTTGGGCGCAGTAACCCTATTGGCTGCGGTGGCTTTGCTAGCGGTATCCGGCTGGTTCATCAGTGCGGCAGCGGCGGCGGGTTTGGCCGCGATGGCCACGGCTTATACGTTTGACTATTTCCGCCCCGGCGCCATTATCCGCGCTTTGGCGATTATCCGCACGGCCGGCCGCTACGGCGAGCGTTTGGCTTCGCACAATGCGGTGTTGTCGCTCTTGCGGGATTTGCGTATCCGCCTGTTTGCAAACCTGACGCAAGCTTGGAATAAAACGAACGTTTCGTCACAAATCATGCACCGGCTGACGGGCGACGTTGATTTGCTCGATAATCTGCCGCTGCGTTTTTTTATGCCGTGGCTGTGGGCTTTGTTGCTTCAGACAGCCTTTTTATTGTGGCTGGTTTTGGTGTCACCGGGTTTGTCGGTTTCAGTTGCTTTACCTTTATTGCTGGCCGGAATCGTGTTACCTGCCTGGGCTGCCGTTCACGGCAAACAATTGGCGCGGGATGATGCCGACCAGGCCGAAATCCGCCGCACTTTGCTGCTCGGCCCTTTACAAATGCTGACATCCCTGCTGCTGTGGCGGCGTTGGTCAGATTGCCGCCGTGAGTTTGTCGCCGCCGATGAAGCATACGGCCAATTGAAGCGCCGCCAGCAAGCTTGGGCTTCATTGTATGGTTGGTTACAGCAGTGTTTATTGGCGGCGGTAATCGGCCTGATGATTTGGCAGGCCTTGCCTTTATTACAAACGCAGGATTTGGGCGTGCCCGTATTGTTGGCGATGGTGTTGGCGGTGTTCGGGTTGAATGAAGTGTTGTCGCCTTTAACGGCGCAATTTATGGCTTATGGTTTTGCCGCTGCCGCCCGCGACCGTTTGAATGAATTAACCGGGCCGTCTGAAACGGTTTTGAACACGCCCGGCCATGATCTTCAGACGGCCTTGAATGATATTGACCATATTAATGTCGAGAATATTTACGCCCGATACACAGGCGCACTGAATGGTGCGGAGAATGTTTCCTTTACGCTGGTAAAAGGCGAAGCGCTGATTATCCGCGGTAAATCCGGTTGCGGTAAATCGACATTATTGGACGTGTTGGCCGGAGAGCTGCCGGCGCAATCAGGCCGTCTGAACATGAGTGGGCAGTCATACGATTTTGCGACGGTGAATTATTTGGCACAGCAAATCGATATTTTCGACATGAGCTTAGCCGATAACCTGCGCTTGGGCGACGACACCATTCATGATGACGACTTGTGGCGCGTGTTGGATCAAGTGGCGCTAGCCGATTGGGCAAGGGCGCAGCCGCAGGGTTTGCAAACGTCTTTGAACGAATACGGCGCGGCAGTATCAGGTGGGCAGGCCAGACGAGTTGCCTTGGCGCGCTTACTGTTGCGGCCGAAGCCTGTTTTGCTGTTGGACGAGCCGTTTGCCGGATTAGATGAAACCGCGCGCGGGCAGATTTGGCAGATGTTGCGTGAAGCCCAAGCTGATGGCTTTTTGATTGCCGCCAGCCATCATTTGCCCAAGGATTCGGGTTATTACATTTTAGATATAAACAGCGAATCATTGTTCAGACGGCTTTAAATATGATAAGGCCGTCTGAAACCAAAACGAGAAAAACAGATAAATAATGAATACGTTACCTACACATTTTCTTATGATTAACACCGCATACTTAAAGGAGTATTTCGTATGGATGTGATTGAGCTCTCGCGACTCCAGTTTGCCGTTACGGTGCTGTATCACTTTCTCTTCGTGCCGCTCACGCTGGGCTTATCGTGGATTTTGGTGATTATGGAAGCCGTTTATGTGATGACGGGCAAGGTGATTTACCGTGACATGACCCAGTTTTGGGGCAAGTTGTTCGGTATTAACTTTGCCCTAGGCGTGACCACCGGCATTACCATGGAATTTCAGTTCGGCACCAACTGGTCGTATTATTCGCATTATGTCGGCGATATTTTCGGCGCGCCGCTGGCTTTGGAAGGCTTAACGGCTTTCTTTATGGAAGCAACTTTGGTCGGGCTGTTTTTCTTCGGCTGGAATCGCATGACCCGCCGCCAGCATTTGCTGGTGACCATGTTTATGGCGCTGGGCACCAATCTTTCTGCTTTGTGGATTCTGGTGGCCAATGGTTGGATGCAAAATCCCGTCGGCGCGGTGTTCAATCTGGAAACCATGCGTATGGAGATGACCAGCTTTGCCGATGTGTTTTTCAATCCGGAAGCACAAAACAAATTCGTGCACACCGTATCGGCAGGTTATGTCACCGGATCGATGTTTGTGCTGTCGGTATCGGGCTGGTATCTGCTGCGTAAGAAAGACATTGAGTTTGCCAAGAAAAGCTTCCGCATCGCGGCGGCCTTCGGTATGGCGTCAATTTTGTCGGTTATCGTATTGGGCGACGAATCGGGCTACAGCATCGGCCATGCCCAGAAAACCAAAATGGCGGCGTTGGAAGCTATGTGGGAAACCGAGCCTGCACCGGCTTCGTTTAACCTGATTGCCATTCCTAACGAAAAAGAGATGAAAAACGATTTTGCCGTGCACATTCCTTATGTGATGGGCATCATTGGCACGCGTTCGCCGGATAAGGAAATTCCGGGTATTAAAGACATCGTGGCAGAAAACCGCCAACGCATCGAATCGGGGCAGCAAGCCGTGACCGCTTTGGACATGCTGCGCCAAAACCGCGATGATGCCGCCGCTCGTGATGTGTTTGAGCGGCACCAAGACAATCTCGGCTTCGGTTTGCTGTTGAAACAATACACCGACGATGTGGCCGCCGCCACGCCGGAAATGAAAGACCGTGCGGCGCGTGAGACCATTCCGAAAGTGGCGCCGCTGTTTTGGAGCTTCCGCGTGATGGTGTTCAGCGGTGTGGTAATGCTGCTGGTGTTCGGCTTAAGTTTCTGGCATTCGGTGAAAAACACCTTCGCCCACAAAAAATGGCTGTTGCGCCTGGCGGTGGTTTCGTTGCCGCTGCCGTGGATTGCGATTGAAGCAGGCTGGCTGCTGGCCGAATACGGCCGCCAACCGTGGACGATTTACGGCGTATTACCGACGCATTTGTCCGCTTCTTCATTATCGGTGACATCATTGTATGGTTCGCTGGCGGGCTTTATCGCGTTTTACACCGTATTGCTGGTGGTAGAAGTGTATTTGATGCGCAAATACATCAGCCAAGGGCCGGGTTCGCTCGGCACAGGCCGCTACGACAACGAAGCGCATTAGGAGACAGAGAATGGATATTGTCAATTTCTTTGATTACGCCAGCCTGAAATTTGTTTGGTGGCTGCTAATTGGTTTTCTGATTGCCGGTTTTGCCGTGATGGACGGACACGACATGGGCATCTGCACGTTGCTGCCGTTTGTGGCCAAAACCGACGAAGAACGCCGCGTGGTGATCAACACCATCGGCGCCACATGGGAAGGCAACCAAACTTGGCTGATTACCGGTGCCGGCGCGATTTTTGCCGCATGGCCGATTATTTACGCCACTGCGTTTTCCGGTTTCTACTGGGCGATGCTGGCGGTATTGTGGGCGATGTTTTTCCGGCCGGTCGGCTTCAAATACCGCAGCTTGGTAAAAAAACCGACATGGCGCAAAACGTGGGACTGGGGCTTGTTTGTCGGCTCGTTTGTTCCGGCTTTGTTGTTCGGCGTGGCTTTGGGCAACGTGATTCAGGGCGTGCCGTTTCACTTTGACGACACCATGCGCTCGTTTTACACCGGCTCGTTTTGGGCATTGCTGAACCCGTTTGCCTTATTGTGCGGCTTGGTGTCGGTAGCGATGCTGGTGTTACACGGCGCGATTTTCCTGATGAACAAAACCGAAGGCGTAGTCTATCAGCGCACGCGCAAAGTATTGCTGCCTGCTTTAATCGCCACGCTGGTGTTGTTCAGTATCGGGGGCTGGTGGGTGGCTACGGGCTTAGACGGCTATGTCGTCACTGCCGGCACGCTCAGCCCGGATACGCTGCCCAACCCTTTGGGCAAAGAAGTAACCCGGCAAACCGGCGCTTGGCTCAACAACTATCAGCAATATCCGCTGACTATGCTGGTGCCGCTGATTACCTACGCCGGATTCATCATCGGCACATTATTGGCGCGCATGGATAAAATGGGCGCGGCGTTTTTCTTCTCGGCCTTGGGCGTAATTGGTGTGATTGGCACATTCGGTGTGTCCCTGTTTCCATTTATCATGCCGAGCAGCAGCGATTTTCGTTCGAGTTTGACCGTGTGGGATGCCACTTCCAGTCATCTGACCTTGGTGGTGATGCTGTTTTCTACTGCGATTATGATGCCGATTATCTTGGCCTACACCTCGTGGGCGTATAAGGTAATGAGCGGTAAAGTTACGGTGGAAGACATCCGGGAAAACGATCACGGCGCGTATTAACACGATTCAGACGGCCTATTGGTTTGAGGCCGTCTGAAAAAAGAAAGGAACCGACAATGTGGTATTTTGCATGGATTTTAGGTTTGGGTTTTGCCGTGTTGCTCGCCATCATGAATGCGATGTGGGGCGAATTTGAGCAAGACCGCGACAAGCTCTTTGCCAAAGAAGATGAGGCCGTCTGAAAACGGATTCGTCGACATAAATTAAAATAACAAAATGCCGCCTGAAACAGAATATTGCTTCAGACGGCATTTTCTTTGTCTCTTAATAATAAGGCCGAACCCCTTACCCCCTTAAACCCGATACAAAATAACCACAGTTTGAATTTCCCAAACACCCTAAAATCCTCTAAATCCCATAAGCCGAATTTAGAGGATTTTAGGGAGGTTGGGAAGTATTAGGCTACTTAGTAACTGTAGTTACTTTATATGAGTTTTAAGGAAGGTTTTGCAAAGCTCCCAAGCTGTCTGAAATATTTCAGACGGCCTTGATTTTATTAATTTCCTTACACTTTGTCTGCACCCAAAATCATTGAGCCGATACCGGAATCGGTAAAGATTTCCAGCAATAACGCGTTTGGCACACGGCCATCGATGATGTGGGTGGCTTTCACGCCGTTGACCGCAGCTTCTACCGCCGAGCTGATTTTCGGCAGCATACCGCCGTAAAGCGTACCGTCGGCAATCAATTCGTCAATGCGGCTCGGGGTCAGGTTAGTTAAAAGGTTGCCTTCTTTATCAAGCACGCCGGTGATGTTGGTCATCATCAACAATTTTTCAGCGTTGAGTTCTTCCGCTAATTTACCCGCCACCAAATCGGCATTGATGTTGAACGCTTCACCGCGTTTGCCCACGCCAATCGGGGCAACCACAGGGACTTGGCCGTTGTCGATCAAGCCTTGAATCAGTGTGGTGTCGATGCTTTCCACTTCACCGACTTGGCCGATGTCCACGCCCGGGTTTTCAGGGGTGTTGATGAGCAGTTTTTTGGCTTTGATAAAATGGCCGTCGCGACCGGTCACACCGACGGCTTTTCCGCCGTGGGTATTGATCATCGACACGATTTCTTTGTTGACATGGCCGCCCAACACCATTTCGACGATGTCCATGGTTTCGCCGTCGGTCACGCGCATGCCTTGCACGAACACACCTTCTTTGCCGACGCGCTCAAGCATGTCGTTAATCTGCGGCCCGCCACCGTGAACAATCACAGGATTGATACCGACCAATTTCAGCAACACGATGTCGCGGGCAAAGCCTTCTTTCAAAGCCGGCTCGGTCATGGCGTTGCCGCCGTATTTAATCACAATGGTCGAGCCGGAAAAGCGGCGGATATACGGCAGGGCTTCGGATAAAATCGCGGCTTTGTCGGCTGCCGAAATATGTTTCACATCACTCATGAATCTACTCTTTAATTGTTAACAATTTTAGTTTTGGAATATTAATACCAAAGGCCGTCTGAAACAAGCCGAAACGTAAAAGGATTTATGATTTGTCTGAAATGTTTTAGAATAACGAGCTATTAAACTTCTATTCCACACAGGAATCCCCATGATGAAAATCAGCACCCAATTTGATGCCGGCTCGGTGATTGTGAACGATTTGAGCCACCCGGGCAATATCCGCCTGTCGCTGCGCCCCGACAATGCCGCCGATTTTGCGCAATGGTTTTATTTCCGTCTGCAAGGTGCGGCCTATCAAAATTGTGTGATGCATTTCGACAATGCGGCTCAAGCGGCTTATCCCGACGGCTGGGAAGAATACCAAGCCTGTGCGTCTTATGACCGCCAAAATTGGTTCCGCGTGCCGACTGATTACCAAAACGGTGTGCTGACCATCAACCACACGCCTTTGTCGAACAGCGTTTATTACGCCTATTTCGAGCCTTATTCGCACGAGCAGCATTTGAACCTGCTGGGCGATGCGCAAGGCAGCGGCTTGTGTCAAATCGATGATTTGGGCAGCACCGTGCAAGACCGCGACATCAATTTGCTCACCATCGGCAACCAAGTGGAAAGCGATTTGAAAGTCTGGATTATTGCGCGCCAGCACCCGGGTGAAACCATGGCGGAATGGTTTGTCGAAGGCTTCTTAGGCCGCCTCCTCGACCCGCAAGACCCGACCGCCCGCGCCCTGCTCGACCGCGCCACGTTTTACATTGTGCCGAACATGAACCCCGACGGCTCGGTGTTGGGCAACCTGCGCACCAATGCCGCCGGTGCCAATCTGAACCGCGAATGGCAAAACCCAAGCATGGAACGCAGCCCGGAAGTATACGTGGTGCGCGAAAAAATGCGCGAAACCGGTGTGGATTTGTTCCTTGATATTCACGGCGACGAGGGTTTGCCGTTTGTCTTTGTGGCGGGTACCGAAGGCGTGCCGAGCTATAACGAGCGCATTGCCGCTTTGGAAGCCCGGTTCAAACAAGCCCTGCTGGCGGCCAGCCCTGATTTCCAAGACGAAATCGGCTATCCGAAAGACGAAGCCGGCCAAGCCAATTTGAGCATGGCCACGTCATGGGTCGGCGAGCAATTCAAATGCTTGGCCTACACACTGGAAATGCCGTTTAAAGACAACAACAACCTGCCCGACGACGATTTCGGCTGGAACGGCCAACGCTCGCTGCGTTTGGGCGAAGCGATGGTGTCGGCGATTTGGAATGTATCGGGCGATTTGCGCTAAGTATTTTAATGATTAAAAGGCCGTCTGAAAGCGAGACATTTTTCAGACGGCCTGAGACCTTTGCAAAACCCCGGATTTGAGTACAGTTCGGAGTGAGAGCAGCGCAAAAAGCGCAGACATATCAAAAAGATAGGCAAGCTTTCGAGCAGCGCATAATGAAGAAATGTGTCAAAGATGGAGATTTTGCAAAGGTCTCAGCCTTTATCTGCCATTTAAGGATTCCCCATGATTATTCACCCCCAGTTTGACCCTGTACTCATCAGCATAGGCCCGTTGGCCATCCGCTGGTATGCCTTAAGCTATATTGTCGGCTTTGTGCTGTTCATCTGGCTGGGCCGCCGCCGCATCGCGCAAGGCAACACCTTGTTTACCAAAGAAATGCTGGATGATTTTCTCACTTGGGGTATTTTGGGTGTGATTCTCGGCGGCCGCTTGGGCTATATTTTGTTTTACAAATTGTCCGACTATCTGGCCGACCCGATCAGCATGTTCAAAGTGTGGGAAGGCGGGATGTCGTTCCACGGCGGCTTCTTGGGCGTGGTCGTGGCGATGTGGCTCTTCAGCCGCAAACACAACATCAGCGTGTGGAAAACCATGGATTTTGTGGCGCCACTGGTTCCGCTGGGCTTGGCTTCCGGCCGCATCGGCAACTTCATCAACGGCGAGCTGTGGGGACGCATCACCGACCCGATCGCTTTCTGGGCGATGGGCTTCCCGCAAGCCCGTTACGAAGACTTGGAAGCCGCGGCGCACAATCCGCAATGGGCAGAATGGCTCAACCAATTCGGCATGTTGCCGCGCCATCCTTCGCAGCTTTACCAATTCGCGCTGGAAGGCATTTGCCTGTTTATCTTGGTGTGGGTGTTTTCCAAAAAGCCGCGCCCTACCGGACAAGTGGCGTCTTTGTTTTTAGGCGGTTACGGCTTCTTCCGTTTCATTGCCGAATTTGCCCGCCAGCCAGACGATTATTTGGGCTTGCTGACGTTGGGCTTGTCGATGGGACAATGGCTGAGCGTGCCGATGATTGTGTTGGGTGCGGTTGGCTTTGTGTATTTCGGCAAGAAAAACGCTGTGAATTCTATAAATTAATGAGAGGCCGTCTGAAACATTCAGACGGCATTTTATTCAAGGCATTTCATGAACAAACAACTTCTTAATCCCAACAATAAAACAGTTTCTGTTTATTTAAGCAACCGGGCAGATACACCGCTATTCCTAACCTTTTTAAGCCCGGAAGAATCCGACGGTTTAGCCGCCTTGATTGAAAACAAAGCCACTTTGGTTTCAATCGACGAACCCAATTGGGAACATGCCTTCACGCCGTGGCAGGCACCTGCTGCGTTTAAAAAAGTACCTGACTTCAGCGGTGGCGCAGACGAATATTTGCGCTGGCTGATTGATACGGTTTTGCCTGAAGTCACGAAATCATTCTCCTTGCAACCGCAATGGACAGCCTTAACCGGCTACTCCTTAGGCGGCTTGTTTGCTGCCTATTCCGCTTATTACGCTACACCATTCAGCCGCATTGCTTCGGTTTCCGGCTCGTTGTGGCTTGATGGCTGGACGGAATTTGTGACCCAGCGCAACTTGTACACACTGCCGAAAAAAGCCTATTTCTCAGTCGGCGACAAAGAAAAAAATACCAAAAATCCGCGCATGAGCATTGTGGAAGATGCCATACGTGCTACGCAGGCCAGCTGGCAGCAGCAAGGTATCGAAACCACTTTTGAACTCAACAACGGCGGCCATTTCGAGCAAGTGCCACAGCGTATGGCCAAAGCGGTTGCGTATTTGTTGAATGAATAGGCACGGATTATTCAGACGGCATCAGACCTTGCATATGAATCAATAAAACATGGCAGCGCAGTTTCAGGTAAAATACGCGCTTGAATGTCTCCATTATTTCCCCACAAAATCATGTCCAAAAAAACCAAACAAGAATTAGAAAACAACAAACTCAACAAACGCTTACGCCACGCAGTCGGCGCAGCAATTAACGACTTCAATATGATTGAGCCGGGCGACAAAATTATGGTCTGCTTGTCGGGCGGCAAAGACAGCTATGCGCTGTTGGATATTTTGCGCCAACTGCAAGCCAGTGCGCCGATTGAATTTGATTTGGTGGCGGTCAATCTCGACCAAAAGCAACCCGGCTTTCCCGAACATGTGCTGCCCGAGTATCTGCAAAGCATTGGTGTCGATTATAAAATTGTCGAAGAAGACACTTATTCCACCGTAAAGCGCGTATTGGAAGAAGGCAAGACCACTTGCTCGCTGTGCAGCCGCTTGCGCCGCGGCATTCTGTATCGCACGGCAAAAGAATTGGGTTGTACCAAAATTGCGCTCGGCCACCATCGCGACGATATTTTGGCCACCATGTTCCTGAATATGTTTTACGGCGGCAAACTCAAAGCCATGCCGCCTAAATTGGTCAGCGACAACGGCGAGCATATCGTCATTCGTCCTTTGGCGTATGTAAAGGAAAAAGACCTGATTAAATACGCCGAATTGAAGCAGTTCCCGATTATTCCGTGTAATTTATGCGGCTCGCAGCCGAATCTGCAACGCCAAGTCATCGGCGATATGCTGCGCGATTGGACAAACGCTTTCCCGGCCGCATTGAATCGATGTTTGCCGCGCTGCAAAACGTGGTGCCGTCGCATTTGGCCGACCCTGAATTATTCGACTTTGCCGGTTTGGAACGTGGTCAAAGCCTGAAACACGGCGGCGATTTGGCATTTGACAGCGAAACCGTACCCGAACGTTTTGTTTCAGACGGCCCCGATGATGAAGACGGCAGCGAAGTCAAAATCGCTGTGGAAAAACCCAGCCGCAAAGTGATTAATATCTTGGCCGGCAAACCGAAAAACTGCGGCGCTTGAGAGGCCGTCTGAAAAGCCAAATTCAAAATCCGGGCGGTATTTGCCCGGATTTTGATATTTTTGCAAAGCATTAACCCGCAATGCAAGGCTTTGCCCTACAATAGGCCGTCTGAACACAATACACACTTATCCTTAAGGAACACGCATGACTGCTGCTTTAATCACCCTATCTTTAATCCTGATTCTCGTCGGCCTGCTCGGCACGATTTACCCGCCATTCCGGGCTTGGGTTTAATGTTCGGCGGCGCGTGGCTGCTGGCGCATGTCAACGATTATCAAATTTTCGGTACCATCACTTTGGTATTTTTAGGCATTATCACCGTCATCGGTACGGCGATGGATTATGTGGCGGGGATGCTGGGGCGAAATATACCGGTGCCAGTAAATTAGCCATTTGGGGGGCATTTATCGGCGGTGTGGCCGGTGCATTCTTAGGGTTGCCGGGCTTATTGTTCGGCCCATTATTGGGTGCAGGCATTGGCGAATTTCTAACCCGAAAAGACATGTGGCAGGCGGGTAAAGTCAGTATCGGCAGCTTTATCGGTTTCATCATCGGCACAGCCGCCAAAGTCGGCTGCGCATTGGCGGTTATCCTGACCTTGCTTACCGTATGGATTGTCAGCCTTTTTTGAGGTATTTTTCATGAGCCAAAGGCCGTCTGAAATATTTCAGACGGCCTTTGCTATTCAAAAATCAATCAGTTTTTACCGCAACAGGCTTTGTATTTTTGACCGCTGCCGCAAGAGCAAGGATCGTTGCGGCCGATTTTGCCGCTTTCGCGGCGCACGGTTTGCGGTTTGTTGATAACGGCTTGCCAGTAGCTGTAGATATCCAGCAGCACATGCGGCAGATCAGACTCCAGCTCGGTCAATTCTTTATCAGTCAAATGCAGAATCACTTCGCCGTTTTCTTCTTCATCATAAATGCCGCCCAAGGCCATAACCGGGTAGAACAAATCTTCGAATTCTTCTTGGTTGACCGCTTCAAACCAATCGGTCGGCACCACGTCTAATGCATAAAGATAGGCATTACACCAAGTGTAAAAATCGGATTGCCCGCCTCATCTTCATACAACCACAAATCGGGCAGTTTTTTATCTGCCAATTGGCTGCGCATGTCCATCGCCAAAGCCAATACCAAACGCTCGACTTCGGTGCGCTCTTTGGCCTCAAACAATGATTCGTCGCCCAACACTTCCGGCAGCCAGTCATTCGGATTTAATGCATCAGGGCCGCTTAACAAGGCCATCATAAAGCCCTGTACTTCGTCGCAGCGCATCGTGTTGTGTTCTAAGGATTTGGCATCGAGCAACCCAATCAGGCGGTTGCGTGAGGCTT
Organism: Neisseria weixii; assembly: GCF_002327085.1. Classification (GTDB taxonomy): domain Bacteria; phylum Pseudomonadota; class Gammaproteobacteria; order Burkholderiales; family Neisseriaceae; genus Neisseria; species Neisseria weixii. Next base: position 1,361,876 of record NZ_CP023429.1, read on the forward strand.
CGTCAAAAGTGCTTGCTTGCATGGATTGGTTCCTTCCCAATATTTTCAGACGGCCTGAAAACTTTGCACAATCGCCATCTGTGGTGAATTTCTTCGTTATGTGCTATTCGAAAGCTTGTCTATCTTTATGATATGTCTGAGCTTTCTGCGCTACTCTAACTTTAAACTGCACTCAAATCCGGCGTTTTGCAAAGGTATCGGCCTTAAAACCGTTAAGTAATCATTCTTTGGCGCATCTGCTCAAACAGGCAAACGGTGGCCGCCATAGCAACATTCAGTGATTCAGTTTGCCCCAGCATGGGAATTTTGACGCTGGCGCTCACTTTTTCCAACACTTCCGCACTCACGCCGCTGCCTTCGTTGCCGAACACCCAAGCAGCCGGTTGGCGCAGATTCATGTCGTAAAGATTAAAATTGTTGTGCTCACTCAAGGCGGTTGCCCACACCGTATCTTGATATTCGGCCAGCCATTGCATCATCGGCACACGGCTGTGGATGTTCAGTAAAAAATGTGCGCCCATTGCGGCACGCAATACTTTCGGCGACCATACGTCTGCGCTGCCCTGGCTGAGTATCAAATGCGGTATAGTACAAGCAGCGGCGCTGCGGATGATGGTGCCGACATTGCCGGGATCTTGTACACATTCCAACACCACGCAATCGCCTTGTTTCGGCCATGTTTGTTGGTGCGGAATATCAATCAAGGTCATCACATCATCGGAATCGGTCAGGCCGGTGATTTTGGATAAGGCTTCATTGCTGACCCATGTTATCAAATTGACCGGAACCGCTTCGACTAAGCGGCGGGTTTCGTGATGATTGGCTTTGGACTCAGGCAGATAAACCTGCACGGGTTTACCGTCTGCTTCAAGATAGCTTTGCAGCAGATGCACGCCTTCCAATACAGTTTGTCCGCATTGCCGGCGCGTTTTGGATTGGAAAAGCAGCTTGGCCAAATGCTTGAGTTGCTCGTTTTGAGTAGAAGTAATCAATTTCATGCCGTGCATTATAGCTGCTTTCAGACGGCATGGTGTGGCCGTCTGAAAATAAAAAAGCCTTTACATGACGTAAAGGCTTTTTGAGTTATTGCACAATTTCTTTTGGCGGGGTGTTGATGACTGCTTGGCTTTCAACACGAACTGCCGTATTTTGCTGCTTCTGTATTGATAACTGCTCCGCAGCATTCGGCACGACCACATCCGAAGCAGCTTTATTTTCAGCAACGGCGCGTACAGGCACAATATTTTGATCAACCTGCTGTTGCTGCTTCTCAACCGCTACAGGCGTCATTTGCTGCGTATCCGCTTGCGGCCAGAATTGCCACACCGATACTGCCACAGCTGCCAAGCTGGCGGCTGCGGCAAAGCCTTTAAATGCGTGATTGCTTGCTTTTGACTGTTTGCTTGTCAGATTTGAAGCATTGGCCGCATAATTGGCCTGGTGCTCGCGGCTGATTTCAGCCAAAGCGGCTGTAAACACTTCGCTTTGCATGAAATCAGCATTGCGCCCCACTGCTTGCTGTTTCATACAATCGCTGATGAGATGATATTCATACCATTTCTGGCCGGCTTCATCATCGGCTAACAATTTATCCAACATTTCGTCAGATAAATCTTCGTTGTCCATTGCAATGGAAACATATTCATATTTATCTTTATTGTTTATTGTTGTCATTTTCCTTACCACCTTTGGTTTTCAGTGGTATCCAATAACGGCCTTAAGTCTTTTGCAATGACTTCGCGCGCCCTGAAAATCCGTGAACGCACAGTCCCTATCGGACACCTCATTATCTGAGCAATTTCCTCGTAAGACAGCCCTTCCATTTCGCGTAATGAAATGGCTTTCCGTAAATCATCGGGCAGCTTCGAAATGGCTTCCTCGACGGTTTGTAAAATTTCGCGATTCATCATCTCAGCTTCCGGCGTGTGGTAATCCGCAATCTGATCTGCTAAATCAAAAATGTCACCTTCTTCGTTTGCGGCTTCTGCACTAATGAACGGCCGCTTTCCTGAAGTGGCTAAAAAATTCTTTGCTGCGTTGATGCTGATGCGGTACAACCATGTATAAAACGCGCTTTCGCCACGAAAATTCGGTAAGGCGCGATAGGCCCGAATCATGGCTTCCTGCGCTACATCGTTTACTTCATGCTCATCTTTAACGAAACGTGAAATCAATCTGATTAATCGGCGTTGATATTTGCTCATCAACATCTCAAACGCCTTTTGTTCGCCTTTTTGTGCGCGCTCTACCAGCATTTGATCGATCTGGCGATCATTCATTATTTAACCTTTTATGTAACTACATTATAAGTCATAAAATAGCAAAGCGTGCTGTGTTACCTTATGACATTTTTAGTGGAATTTAGTTCCGTAATATATTTCGTTAATGGATCATAAATAGGTAAAAAACCATCAAAATCCCGAAAATCCTGATTTGCCTTAAGATTAGCAACTGCCAAGCATATACCGTCGGCATTTGCGATAATCGGCCAGATTTGTCTCACTGACGGCAAAATATGGCATTCTTGCAACATTTTCTTGGTTGATTTTTGTCCGAACTCTAATTTTATGACATCACTACTAGTTACTTTTCGGACTATTCCCACATCCATTAATACTTGTTCGCTCAAACCAAACCGATGCGGTTTTAAGGTAAATCCGTTTTCCAACAAAACATCTTTCAGACGGCCTTGAATTCCTTTATGACCCAGCCACGGATAATTTTCCGTATGAATGGTTCTGACATACAAAATATCTCGATACAATTCTATGCTTATATCGTCAAACTGCCATTGTGCAGATTCGGCTTCCAGCAAAATTCTGGCCATATCAGATAAAGTTTTATGCGACGGTAAGCGAATTTTGTAAATCTGAAAAAAATAATGCAACACACGACGACGTCGCAATTCACTCAAACCACGCCACCAATCGACCTGAAACAGGCCGTCTGAAAGCATACGGTGATAATCATCTTGGGTGACTTCGTCCAACAAAGCCAAATCGTCTTGCAGACTGCGCACGTTGGCCAAAATTTGCTGATGAATATTCGGCACTCGCTGTTTCCATTGCGGCAATGCTTTATGGCGGATCCAATTGCGCAAATAGCTTGTGTCTTGATTGCTTTCGTCTGCAACATAAGCCAAATCATGCTCAAACGCATAGTGTTCTAAAGCGGCTCTTGGCGTATCTAAAAGCGGCCGCCAAATTTTGATGCTTTGATTCAAATCACGCCATTTTGGCATCGCTGCGAGCGAACGTGTCCCACCGCCACGAGCAACACCGAGCATAAAGGTTTCGACTTGATCGTCTTGATGATGCGCCAACGCCAAAATATTACATAGACCGTCTGAAAATATACGGTAGCGCCCTGCTCTTGCTGCCGCTTCAATGCCTTTTCCTTTTGCATTAATGGCGGCTTTAGCGACTCTTAAATCAACATTCAATTGCACACATAATGTTTCGCAAAAATCGGCCCACTCATCAGCAAACGGGCTTAAACCGTGATGGACGTGTACGGCACGGAGCTTAAAATTTTTCTGTTCACGTAAACGAGCCAATAAATGTAGCAAGACCACCGAATCCAATCCGCCGCTCAAGCCGACCTCAATGCTCAATTCATTGCTTGGCTGTGGTAATTCTGCTGCCAATAAAGCGAATAAATCCATTTTCAACTCCGTTCTTTTTAGACAGCCGATATAGGAAATCGTCGGGTTGTTTACATTTTTCACGCAAAACAACTTTTATTTTTTGCCTGAATGATTGTTTTAGGATTTTCTACAAATGAGACCTTTGCCCAAGCCGTAGATTTGAATAAGTTCGAAGTTGGAGCAGCACAGAAAGCGCAGGGATTATCTGAATCATCAAGCTTTCGGGCAGCGCACAATGAAGAAATGCACCAAAGATACGGAGTTTTTGAAGGTCTCAGCCTAAAATGCAAAAACAAGCAGGCACCAGCCTGCTTGTTTTAAGACAATTGCAGTATTAAATTATTTCTCGGTAAATTTACCGTATGCCATGATACGGTCAAAACGACGGGACAATAAATCTGCCATCGGAATGCTTTGTGCATCACGCAATTGTTCTTCCAAAACATGTTTTACACTCAACATCACCGCTTCCATATTGCGGTGTGCGCCACCCAAAGGCTCGTCAATGATGCGATCGATCAAGTTTAATTCTTCCAGACGCTTGGCGGTAATGCCCAAGGCTTGTGCGGCATCGGCGGCTTTTTCGGCGGTTTTCCAAAGAATCGATGCACAACCTTCCGGAGAAATTACCGAATAAGTTGAGTATTGCAACATATTCACATAGTCACCCACGGCAATTGCCAAAGCGCCGCCCGATCCCCCTTCGCCGATAATGGTGCAGATTACCGGCACCCGCAAGCGGGTCAATTCGTATAAATTGCGACCGATGGCTTCCGATTGTCCACGCTCTTCCGCACCAATACCCGGATAAGCACCCGGGGTATCGACGAAAGTCATCACCGGCAAACCGAATTTTTCAGCAGTCTGCATCAAGCGCAAGGCTTTGCGGTAACCTTCCGGACGCGGCATACCAAAATTGCGGCGGATTTTTTCTTTGGTGTCACGACCTTTTTGATGACCGATGACCACCACGCTCTGACCGTTGAAACGCGCCAAACCACCTACGATGGCATAATCGTCGGCAAAATGACGGTCGCCGTGCAATTCTTCAAAGTCAGTGAAAATCGCGTTGATGTAGTCTAAGGTATAAGGACGCTGCGGGTGACGTGAAACCTGTGAAATTTGGGCAGGTGTCAGTTTGCTGAAAATAGATTTGGTTAAATCATTGCTTTTCTTTTGCAGGCGGAAAATTTCGTCTGAAATATCGACAGCCGACTCACCTTGAACGAAGCGCAGCTCGTCGATTTTGTTGGTCAGCTCAGCAATAGGCTGTTCGAAATCTAAAAAAACAGGTTTCATACGATGACGCTCTCAATGGATAAGATTCTGCTGCAATCATACGCTAATCAGGCAATTTTAGCAGCAGTTTGCACAAAAAATATGCAGCATTTTGATAAAAATCAGGGCTTTTCCATGATTTTCAGACGGTCTGATTGATTTTTAGTATAGATACACTAATACATCAAGTGGCGTATCTTATGATAAACTCGCAAGCAATTCAAATCTTTTCTGACACGCTTATGAAAAACGAACAAGACAATCACACCATGCGCTTAGATAAATGGCTGTGGGCCGCGCGCTTTTTCAAAACCCGTGCGCTGGCACAAAAGCATATCGAGCTTGGCCGCATTCACGTCAACGGGGCAAAGGTGAAAAACAGCAAATACATCGTTGTCGGAGACGCCATTGATATGAGCTTGAATTCGCTGCCCTACAAATTCAAAGTATTGGCGCTCAACCACCAACGCCGTCCTGCACCGGAAGCAAGATTGCTTTACCAAGAAGATGCCCAAACCGCCACCGAACGCGAAAACCAAAAGCTGCTTAATGAAGCCAGCCGCATTACCGCTGCTTATCCCGACGGCCGACCGACTAAACGCGACCGCCGACAATTGGATAAAGTCAAACGCGATACTTGGTAAAGCCATATTAGCAAGGCCGTCTGAAATTTCAGACGGCCTTGCTAATATTCTGAAAGCCGACATACAAATACACTCTGTTTGTCAGCTTTCAAAGCCAATTAAAATTTGTATTCTACTTGGCCGCGAACCACGTTCACGTCTTGTTTATCGCCGCCAACTGTAGCGGTAACTTGTTTACCGTGCAAGTAGAAGCCTTTTACTTTCCAGTTTTTCCAAGGAATGTAAGTTGCACCCAATTGAACACCTTGAACGTTTTTGCTGTAGTCTTCAACTGAAGATACACCCGACAATGAACCCACACGGCGGTAGTTCAAAAACACGTCATAAGAATTGCGCACGTCCCAATCCGCCAATTTATAGCGAACTTCGGTAAATACGCCGTCGTTTTTGATTTTTTGGCCGACATCGTTATAGGCTTTGATGTTGGATTTGCTGACCGCAGCCATCCAGCGCCAATCGTCGTTGAATTTGATGTCGGTACCCAATTCGCCGAATACGGCATTTTTGGCATCGTGACGGTCGCCGATATCAACATCCTTCATGTAGCTGACGGTTGCGCCTACATTGATATTTTCATTTATAGGGTAAGTGCTTTGAATCGAAGCAAAATGTTTGCGACGGCCACCTACGCCCCAGATATTGTCGTTAAAGTAGCCGGTGCGACGACCTGCCGTCACTTTAGTCGGCAATACTTTGTTGTCAAAGAATAATTCAGCACCGGTCACTTCAGTATCCCAAACCCGACCGTATGAAGAGAATGCGCCAAACTTACCCACACGGGCTTTGATGCTGTTGTCACCAAAATTGTAAACCGTACCTTCGGCATACAGTTTGTTTACCGGCACATCATGGTCACCACGGAATTTACCGGTTTCCAAATCGATGTTCGGCTCGATTTGCGCTACGGCTTTCCAATCTTTATACAGATTTGCACGCACCCAAAATTCGGCGTTAAATTCGCTGTGGGTGTTTTCAGGTGTCGGATTTACGCCGCTGTTATTGGCTCTAGTGTCTTCGCTGTCGACACGAACACGGAAAGCGCCGTTTACTGTCAGCAAATCATTGAAAATGCTGATTTTATCATCGTCTTTACGGATAATACTGCCGGAATTGACGTAATCGCCGGTGGTCGACAGCGCAGCGGCATCGCGTTCACTATCAGCAGGATTGGCCACAGCAAAAGACGCAGCAGCTAAAGCAGCACAAACAACAGCAAAGTTTTTTTGAATTTTCATGCAAATCTCCAGTTTATCGAGTAAACAACCGTTTGTAATTTTCATTGCCGAAACCGAGTTTGAAGCCGGTTGACAACAAATTTATGGATAAGGTGGTTGAACCGACTACAAACCACATCGGTGTTATTCAGTTACAAGCTTAAAATTTTGTGGCGTTATATCATGCAACATATTAAATTATGTAACTAATGTGATAACAATCCTATGTAGTTTGCTGTATTACGTCAAGAAAATTTTACATGAAACAAACAAAAAAACAACTAATTTGATAAATATCAACTTTATTTTAGGCCGTCTGAAAGCTGTTTAACCTAAAAATTTATGCAAAACTACTATAAATTTCAAAAAAAGAAATACAATGTAGTTTTATTTAATTTATTTTAAAACAGTGCATTAATCATTTCATCTAACGCTGTTTGACGTTTTTTTTGGTTTTTTACTGCCCATTCAAATATTTTTTTGTCGCCCCAAAACACAAAACGCTCTCGCGCACGAGTGATACCTGTGTACAACAGCGCATTATTCAGGCTGCTTAACACATCATCGCTTTCATTTGCCATACCAATACTTGGTGGCAACAGCCACACCTCCCGATATTCCGAACCTTGGCTTTTGTGCACGGTCATGGCAAACGCCGTTTCAAAAGCGGGCAAGCGACTGATGGGGATTTTTCTGAAACCTTCCGCAAATGGAAAATAAGCGGCCAAACCATTAGCCGATTCGCTATCCTGCATAATCAGGCCGATGTCGCCATTAAATACATCCAGTGCATAATCATTGCGCATGACCATAATCATTTGTCCGGCAAACCACGGTATATTACCCAATATGCGCTGCTGCCGCTGCAAATGGCGGAAATAAGCCTGATTAAAATTTTCCGCATCTTGGCGCCATGCCGTTAACACCACCACATCCGCCACATGACCGAATGCCAGCGCCACGTTGCCACTATCTACAGCCTGCCAGTATTTTTCATGCTTGTGATACAGCAATTCGGCTTGATGTTTCATATCGGCATGCAATACCTGCAATTCATCAGGAAAGCGTGCAAACTGCGCCCACGCTGTTTCGCTATCTCCGGAAACCACCGCCCGAGCCAAACAACCAATGCCGCTATCTGCACCAAAGCGGTGGCTGACATGCAAATGGGCGATGTTTTGCGACAACGCCGACGGATTTTCGGCAACTTTAAATGCATGCTGAGGCAGATATTCGCTCAAACGGCGATGAGTATCTTCATCCAGAACGGTTTTTCGTGACAAGGCAGCCAATACCGCACCAACGCCAACCGATGGTAACTGAAATTCATCACCCAAGAAGATAACGCGGCAACCGTTCGGGATAGCTTTGAGCAATTGCAGCAACAGTGATAAATCCAACATCGATGCTTCATCCACTACCAATACGTCTAAAGGCAAAGGCTGCTGCGCATGAAAAGCCGGCCGCATTTGCGGCGGACGAAGTTTCAACAGGCGGTGTACGGTTTGGCCTTCTAAAAGCAATAAATGATGCTTGATGTGCTCGGGCAAATCGAAGCCGTCTAAGGCACGATGCAGCGAACGTGTCATATGCGCGGCTGCTTTGCCTGTAGGTGCGGCCAAGGCGATGCGCGGCAAAGTGGTGGCATTGTCGCAAATCAAGCCCAATAATTTGGCGACCGTGGTCGTTTTACCGGTACCGGGGCCGCCGGTAATCAGCATAAAAGCTTGCAACAAAGCCAAACCCGCAGCATCACGCTGTCCTTCGCTGCCTTTTTCGGCAAACCAGTTCCGCAGATTTTGCGAAGCCTGCAACCAATCGACATCATCGGTGGCTGCTGTCGCCAGCCGCTTGATCTCGACAGCCAAGTCGTGCTCCAACTGCCAAAGCCTGCCTAAAAACAAACGCCGCCCGTTCAGCACCAGCGGCGTTTCGCCATCTGACCCGACCACCAAAGCAGCACGTTTCAAGGTTGCCGCTTCTTTATCGCTAACCCAAATAAACGAATGCCCGCTTTGCAGTGCGCTAAACAAGGCTTCAACATAAGGTGTCACCACGGCCGCTTCTTCGGGCGCGTAGTGTTGCAAAAACTGTGTCGCAGCCAAGGCCGCCGCTTGGTTTAAATCGATGGAAGCATTCATTTTGTTTTCTCACGAAATAGACTGAGACCTTTGCAAAACCCTAGATTTGAGTATAGTTCAACGTTGTAGCAGCGCAGAAAGCGAAGACATATCATAAAGATAGGCAAGCTTTCGAGCAGCGCACAACGAAGAAATGTGCTCAAAGATAGGGATTTTACAAAGGTCTCAGAGGCCGTCTGAAAGTTTTACGTAATACTTTTCAGACGGCCTATTATACCGTTTTACATTTATTTGCCATAAGGGTTATTTGTTTTGCAAACGCCCGTCCTGCATGGTCATCACGCACTCGAAACGCACAGCCAATTCATCATCATGTGTTACCACAATCAGGCTGGTACCCAATTCGTTTTTCAAATCTAACATCATGTCGAGTACATTTTGCGCATTTTTTCGGTCGAGATTGCCGGTCGGTTCATCAGCCAGCAAACATTTCGGCTGAGTAACCAGCGCGCGGGCAATGGCGGCACGTTGGCGTTCTCCTCCCGACAATTCGCTCGGGCGGTGCAGCATACGTTGTTTCAAACCGACTTTTTCCAGCATCCCCGCTGCTTGTGCTTCAGCCTCAGCTTTCGATTTCTTGCCGATCAGCAAAGGCATCATCACGTTTTCCAAAGCAGAAAATTCAGGCAGAAGATGATGGAATTGATACACGAATCCCAAATATTGATTGCGCAATAAGCCCAACTGCTTTTGGCTCATTTGCCCTAAATCCTGCCCATCAGCATCACACGGCCTTCAGACGGCATATCCAAGCCGCCCAAAATATGCAGCAGCGTTGATTTACCGCTGCCCGACGAACCGATAATGCTGACGCTCTGACCTTGCATCACTTCCAAATTCAAGCCGTTCAATACTTGCACGTTCAGCGCGCCGTCGTTGTAGCTTTTGCCGACATTTTCACATTTCAACACAATATTATTCATAGCGCAAAGCCTCCGCAGGTTGGGTTTTTGCCGCGCGCCAGCTTGGGTACAGCGTGGCGATAAAGGCCAAAGCCAAAGAAATACACGCAATCACGGCCACGTCTTTCATGTTGACATCGCTTGGCAGGTAATCGATGAAATAAATCTGCGAATTAATCAAATGCACGCCAAACAGTTTTTCAAAGAATGCCACGATTTTACCGACATTCCAGCCCAGCAACACGCCGCACACTACGCCGATTAAGGTGCCGAAAAATCCGGCAAACGCACCCTGCACCATAAAAATCTTCATCACACCGGCAGGCGACAAACCCAAGGTGCGTAAAATCGCAATATCGGCCTGCTTCTCGGTCACCGCCATCACCAATGACGACACCAAATTAAATGCTGCTACGGCAATAATCAACATTAAGATGATGAACATCATGCGTTTTTCTAATTCAACCGCTTCAAAATAGCTGCGGTTGCTGAAAGTCCAATCGCGCACCCAAACGTCTTGCTGCTCGGCTGCAGGAATCAGGTTAGCGATAAAATCAGGCGCGTTTTGCGGATCCGCCAGTTTCAGGCGTAAGCCGCCGACACCGTCGCCCAAGCGATACAAAACTTGCGCGTCTTGAATATGCGTCATCGCCAGTGAGTTATCCAATTCATATACACCGGTTTTGACGATGCCGACCACGTTAAACTGCTTCAAACGCGGCACCACGCCTGCCGGCGTAACATTGCCCTCAGGTGTAATGACCGTCACTTTTCCGCCCGGCTCCGCACCCAAAGCCTGAGCCAGACCTTCGCCCAAAATAATGTCGAAGCTGCCCGGTTTCAAATCGTCAAAGCTGCCCACCGGCATGTCTTTGCCGTAATCGACCACATTTTTTTCTTCAGACGGCAAAATACCGCGAATCTGCACACCGCGCACTTCGCCCGAGTTGGCCAACAAGGCTTGGTCGGACACATAAGGCGCGCTGGCCAACACTTCTTTTTTGTCTTTAATATAACGGCGCAAATCCTGCCACTCGGCACCATTGCCATTATCGAAATAACCGATTTCAGCATGCGGCGCAACGTTTAATAGCTGCCCACGGATTTCTTTCTGAAAGCCGTTCATTACCGACAGCACCACAATCAGCGCAGTCACGCCCAATGCAATGCCGGCAATCGAAATCATGGTGATGAACGACATGAATCCGTTGCGCTTTTTCGCCCGCAGATAGCGCAGGCCGATCCAAGATTCTAAAGAAGTCATTTATTTCAAGCTGCCTTCGTTTCAAAGTAAAAGCGGTATTGTACCGTAAAACGTGTAGGCCGTCTGAAACGCCTACGGCATAAAAAAACAACTGTAAAGACTGACCTTGTAAACCACAATTTCGGTAAAATCCGCCGGAAAATTTGCATTTGTGGTGAATCAGTTTTATTCTAGGTTCAACGGGGCCTGTCTGGCGCCATGAATAAGGACAAATATCCGATGAAAACCACAAAACTCTTGGCTTCATCCGTAGTCGCTGCTGCTTTAGCGTTCAGCGTGAATGCGTATGCGGCTAAAGAAGTTAAAATTGCTTCCAACAACACACCTTACTCTGATACACACGTGCAGCAATTAGCCGCCACTGCCTTAGGCATGGGCGTGAAAGAACCGGTCAGCCTCACCCGCTCGGGGGCAATGTTGTCGTATCCGGCAGCGGCAGCACCAAATGTACCTTTAAAGTAGGCGAAGGCGATTCCCCTAAAATTCAGGGTGTGAACTGCAAATAATCTGCTCCCAATATGCAAAAGGCCGTCTGAAATATCCAGACGGCCTTTTGCATATTGGGAACATTCTTCTTTTATTCTTTTACCACACGCCGCTCATACACTGCCTGCGCCAAAGTACCCGCATCGACGTATTCCAATTCCCCGCCCAACGGGATGCCGCGCGACAAACGGCTGATTTTATAAGGCAGGTTTTTGAATAATTCCGACAATACATAGGCCGTGGCATCGCCTTCCGCGGTGAAGTTGGTGGCAATGATGATTTCATCGATTTCGCTCTGCTGCAAGCGCTCGACCAGCTTATCCAACGCAATTGCCGAAATATCCATGTTTTGCGCGGGGCTAATCTGCCCCATCAGCACGAAATACAAACCATCATGGCAATGCGCGGCTTCCATATTCGACACATCCGCCGGCATATGCACAATCATCAGGCGGCTTTTATCGCGGTTTCCATCGGCACAAATGTCACAAATCTCGTTTTCGGTAAATGTGTTGCACAAGCGGCAATGGTGTACCTGCTTGAGGGCATGTTGCAGGGCATCGACCAATTCCTGCGCTTCCTCACGCTTGTGCTGTAGCAATTGATGCGCCATGCGCTGCGCGGATTTGGGGCCGACATTGGGCAGCACTTTCAAGGCATTAATCAGTCGGCCGAATGCATCGGGTTGTTTACTCATATTGTTCAGACGGCCTCGCCGCTTTCCATGAATCTTAATAAACCAAACGGCCGGAATACCGGCCGTCTGAGTCCATCCGTTATTCTGTCGGATTCACTTTTTGAGCGCCTTGCTCTTGTTTGATTTTTTTGTTCAGATATTGCAACAATTGGTCAAACACATTGGCTGTTTGCTGCTGCACCACAGCTTGCTTGGCTGCCGGCAGTTGTTCGTTGACATTTTCAGGCGGCTTAATGGCCTGAACTTCCAAAATCACCGGCGCCGGCAAACCTTCCAGCTTCACATAAGCCGGTTTACCCTCAGCAGGACGCGCTTTCAACAATTCCGCATAAGCTTCAGGCGGCATGGATTGTCGTGCTTGTTGCGCATTCAAATCAGAAACCGGTGACCATTCTACCGTCGTTTTCTGACCTGATTTCAAGTCAGCCAAGGCTTCATCGGCTTTTTTCTCCGCCAGTTTACGCGCTTCAGCCAATAAATAAGCCGAACGCACTTCTTCTTTCACCTCTTCAAACGGTGCGGTTTTCTCTTCACGCACTTCTTTGGCGCGCACCACCCACACCACATCCGGCGCAACGGTAATCGGCTCGGAATTGTGTTTTTTCTGCAAAACATCCTCGCTGAAAATTGCCGCAATCAGCCCATCCGGCATACCTGCAGCTTTACCGTTGGCTTGAGTCAGCCATTCGTCAGGCGCTTCAACTTTCAAATTCAGCTTTTTGGCGACTTCGGTCAAGCCGTTCGGATTATTGAATGCTTCTTCAGCCAGTTGTTCTTTAAGTTTGTTGAATTCGCCTGAAACCTTTTTCAGCTTCAATTCGTTTTCAATGCGGGCTTTTTCCTGCTCGAAAACCGGCTTGTTGTCGACTGGTGCCGCCGCGGCTTGCTCATCAAAGGCTTTCCGCACTTCCTCTTCGCTGACGCTTTGCTTGGCCGCCAATTCATTGACATCCAAAGCCACATATTCGATTTTGGCCGCCTGTGGAATCACATAATCTTTTTTATTGGCCTCGTAAAAACCTTGCACCGCTTTATCGTCAGCCTTGATTTGACCGGCAAACGCTTCCGGACTGAACGTTGCCGAACGCACTGTGCGCGTAGCTTGGGTCAGATTCACCAATTGCGCCGCTTGCGCATCGCTGACGATGGTGCCGTTTTGCACCAAGTTCAACAGATTCTGCAACTCAAACTGCTCGCGGATTTCATCCACAAACTGGTCTTCGCTCATGCGGCGCTGCTCAAGATACTGCGTCAGCATAGCTTGGCTGAATTTACCGCTGGAATCGTGAAAGCTCGGGTCATCCACAATGATTTGTTTGATTTGTTCCTGCGATACCGCAATGCCCATCATTTTCGCACCTTGTGTCAGGTAAGCGCGTTGCAGCAAAGATTGGAACACCGCATCGCGCGATTCGTTACCGCCGGCCGCCTGTGCATTTTGCACGGCCACATTCAAATCTTGATCACTGACCTTCTGGTCGCCGACTTTAACAATATAATCCGAACCCGGCGCGGCGACGGTACTGACACCGAAACCGACAAAGGTCAACGCAATCAAGCCCAATAAAATCTGGGCGGGCAATTTATATTTTTCAACGGAATGGAACATAACTACTCGATAAAGATAGGTGGATGGCAAACACACATTGTAACGTTTTTTTCGTGAATCCGCACTAATTCATGCTTTTCAGACGGCCTTTTGAGAGACTTATCCGATTTATTTCTTTTTCGGGCGGAACGCTTTGCTCACGGCTTCATCAGTTTCGATAAATACGCCGCCGATTAAATCAACGCAATACGGAATCGCGCTGAATAAACCGTGCACTTTAATCCCGCCATGTTCATCACGCACGCCGCCGAGTGTTTCAGCGATGGCTTTGGGACGTCCGGGCAGATTGACGATTAAGGTTTTACCGCGAATGCCGGCGGTTTGGCGCGATAAAATGGCAGTCGGCACATAAAACAAGCTGATTTGACGCATTTGTTCACCGAAACCCGGCATTTCTTTTTCGACCACATTTAACGTGGCTTCAGGTGTGACGTCACGCGGTGCAGGGCCGGTGCCCCGGTGGTAAACACGACATCGCATTGCTGCTTGTCAGCCATGGTTTTCAAGGCGTTTTCTATTTCGCTTTGTTCATCAGGAATCAGGGCTTCGACAAAATGTATCGGATTTTTTACCGCACTTTGCAGCCAATCTTTCAATGCGGGAATGCCTTCGTCGGCATACACGCCGCTGCTGGCGCGGTCACTGGCGGACACCAAGCCGATGGTGACGGTGGCTAAAGTAGATTCGGTCATTGTGTTGCTTTCTTTTATTTGAAACAGGCCGTCTGAAACATTCGGACGGCCTGCGGATAAAACCAATGATAAATGTTTCAGACGGCCTGCAATGGATTTACAAATCAACCAACAAACGGCGGATTTTTTCAATAGACTGGTGAGAATCAATCACGCAGCCGTTTTGGCTTGCGCCTTCGCCAATACAGCTCATGCCGATGATGCCGCAGAAATGTACGTAATTCATGTCTAATTCACGCGCTAAAATGGCTTCGGGCATGCCGGTCATCCCCAACACATCGACACCGTCTTGGCGATAGCGGTTGATTTCGGCACGGGTCGGCCAGCGTGGTCCTTGCAAACAGCCATACACGGCTTTGCGGTAAACAGGCGTGTGATGAGCTTGCGCGTGGGCAATCAATTTTGCTTGCAGGCCTTGGGTGTAAGGCGAGGTGAAATCGGTGTGAACAACCGGTTTTTCCTGCCCTTCGAAAAAGGTGGTGTCACGTCCGCAGGTATAGTCAATCAAATCATGCGGCATCACCAAGCCGCCACTTTCCAAGACTTGATTAATACTGATCACAGAAGCCACGGAAATGATGTCTTGCGCGCCAATAGAATGCAATGCCCAAATATTGGCACGGTAGTTGATTTCATGCGGGGCGATGGTGTGGCCGAAACCGTGACGCGCTAAAAACACAATATCTTGGCTGCCGAGTTTGCCAAACAGTAAAGGGCTGCTGGCCAAACCATAAGGCGTGCGCACAATCCGGCGATCGGTAATACTCAATTGGGGCAGCTTGGTAAAGCCACTTCCGCCGATTACTGCCAACATAATTGTTCTCCTTTGAATATCAAGCGGATTTAGCTTAGCGGTTATCACTAAAAAATGCAACAAAAGGCCGTGACCTTTGCAAGCTCCCTATCTTTGACACATTTTTATGCGCTACCCGAAAGTTTGCCTATCTTTGCGATGTGCCTGTGCTTTCCGTGTTGCTGCCATTTCAAACTGCACTCAAAGCCGGGGAGCAAGGTTTCAGGCCGTCTGAAAAACGACTTTCAGACGGCCTGATTAACACGTTTATTTATGTTTGTAAAAATTATTTATGTTTGTAAAAATGGCTGTCAAAATAATTAATCATGCCTTCACGCACCAACACCAGCGTAACCGCAGCCAACGGCAAGCCGATTAACATGCCGACAAACCCCATCAACTGACCAAACGCCATCAATGAGAAAATCACCCAGAATGGCGACAAACCTATGCGGTCGCCAACGATTTTCGGGGTAATGAAGAAACTTTCTAAAAATTGGCCCACGGCAAACACACCCCACACCATCAGTAAGCCATGCCACGAATCAAACTGCAACACCGCAGCAATTGTCGCCAACAGCAAGCCGGTAAACGCGCCCAAATAAGGCACAAACACCAAAATACCCGCAATCATACCGATGGCAAAGCCTGAGTCCAAACCGACCAGCATCAATCCTATGCCATACACCAAACCCATAATAAGCATCACCATCAACTGGCCGCGCAAAAACTCGCCGAGCACGCGGTCCATATTATTGGTGATGCGCGTGTAGCTTCCGATAAACCGGCGCGGCACCAAGGCGCTAATGCCGTAAGACCAGCGTTTCCAGTCGAGCAGGAAGTAATACAGCAAAAACGGCAGCAGCATTAAATTGGTCAAACCGATCACCACATTACTGCTCTGCCTCATCAAGGTCGGCATCACCGATTTGAGCGTGTTGCTCAATTCACCTGTGTTCGACTGCACCCAAGCAATCAGCGATTCGGCATCAATATCTATAAACTCGCCACCGACGCGGTCTGCCCACGGCAACAGTGTGTTTTGCAGAAAATCGACAATTTGCGGCAAACGCCCGATTAAATTGTTAAACTGACCGATTAACATCGGCACAATAATCAGCAGTAAAGCCAGTAACACCGCCAAAGCAAAAACCATCACAATCATGGACGCGATACCGCGCTTGAAACGCTTGCGCTGCAACCATTCCACCATCGGATTGAGTACATAGGCCAACACCGCCGCCACAATAAACGGCGTCAAAATATTGCCCAGCGCATAAAGCAGCCACACCAACAAGACCAAAACCACGGTCATGATAATCCACGGCTTATGGCCGCGTGGTTTCTTTTGATACATGGATTAAACCGTTCATAAACATTCAGACGTCTTGAAGTATAACAGAGGCCGTCTGAATGCAGAATAAAGATGTATGCTTTTCAGACGGCCTACAGATTGTTTACAAAATCCGCAAAAATTTGCCGACATAATCACGCCAAATTGCGCAAAATAAGGTAAAATAGCGCGCACTTATTTGTCCCATCCCTTATACGAGGAATTACCCGCATGAGCACTTCATTAAGCTACCGTGATGCCGGTGTCGATATCGACGCAGGCGACCAACTGGTTGAAAACATCAAACCCTTTGCCAAACGAACCATGCGCCCTGAAGTGCTGGGTGATTTGGGCGGTTTCGGCGCCTTGGTCGAAATCAGCAAAAAATACCAAAATCCGGTTTTAGTAAGCGGCACCGACGGCGTCGGCACCAAGCTGAAACTGGCTTTTGATTGGGACAAACACGACACGGTGGGCATCGATTTAGTGGCCATGAGCGTCAACGATATTTTGGTGCAAGGCGCCGAGCCGCTGTTTTTCCTGGATTACTTTGCGTGCGGCAAACTCAATGTGGCGCGTGCCACCGATGTAATCAAAGGCATTGCCCAAGGCTGTGAAGAATCCGGCTGCGCTCTGATTGGCGGCGAAACCGCCGAAATGCCGGGCATGTATCCGGAAGGCGAATACGACTTGGCCGGTTTTGCCGTTGGCGTGGTAGAAAAAGACCGCGTGATCAACGGCCGATCGATTGTGGCCGGCGATGTGGTGGTGGGCTTGGCATCTAATGGCGCGCATTCCAACGGCTATTCATTGGTGCGCAAAATCATCGAGCGTGATAATCCTGATTTGGATGCCGAATTCGACAACGGCAAAACCCTGCGCGAAGCCATCATCGCCCCAACCCGTCTGTATGTAAAACCGATTTTGGCTGCCTTGCAACAATTCACCATCAAAGGCATGGCACACATCACCGGCGGCGGCATCACTGAAAACGTACCGCGCGTTTTACCTGAAAACACCGTTGCCCAAATCGATGCCAAATCATGGGAATTACCGAAATTGTTCCAATGGTTGCAACAAGCCGGCAATGTCGAGCAGCAGGAAATGTACCGTACCTTCAACTGCGGCATCGGCATGGTGGTGATTATCGCCAAGGAAGATGCCGAAGCAGTAGCCGCATTCTTGCGCGAACAAGGTGAAACCGTTTACCGCCTGGGCGAAATCCGCGAGCGAAACGGCGACGAACACCAAACCCAAGTCGCTTAATTATAATAATCAAATGCCGTCTGAAGAATTTTCAGACGGCATTTTTGATGAAGCGGATTTACATTCTAAATTGCGGCAGCAAGGCCGGAATGCCCGGCAACATGCCTACAGCCGCCATCGCCAAACACAACGCGGTAAAGCCAATCACCGGCACCAGCACACGGCCGGCAAAGCCCAATTCGACACTGCGTTTCTTGTCGCCGATTAAACCCAAATTGCCCAGCAGCATGGTCAGCGACCAACCGAACACCGGATTCACCAGCGCCGAAGAAAACACCACAATCGCAGCCGATTGCGTGGTCTTACCCTTACGCGTCATTTCCATGCCCGCTTCCAGCAGCGGTACATACACGCCCACCACCAAAGCCACGCTCAACACCGGCTGCCAAATCGCCAAGTCCATCGGGTAGCCCCATAGAGCGGTGATGATACACAGAAACGCGGTCAAAACCGCACCGGCCGGAATCGGACGCTTGGCAATCGAAGCGGGAACGATATACGTACCCCACGATGAGGTAAAGTTCGCGCCGCCCAACACCGAGCCGACTGCTTGACGCATCGAGCAGCCCACCATCGTATCATCGATGTTCATATGCATTTTTTCGGTTTTTTCAGGATAGCTCAATTTTTGGAACACTTGGTGGCCCAGAAAATCCGGCGACCACATCGCCACCGCCAACACAGCAAACGGGAACACCACCAAGAAGCTGTTCATGTCCGGCAGCCCCAGCATCCAGCCGCTGTTTTCACCCCACCAGTAAGCAGGACTCATCGGCGGCAAACCCGGTTCGGTTTCAAAGGCAAACGGCGCGCCTAAAATAAACGCGGCCACACCGGCCAATACGCAGCCCACAGGCACCGCCAGCCAGCGTTTGCGCCAATGCTCCAGCAAGGCATACATCAGAATCGTGCCCATAATCACGATAAAGGCAATATGCGGTTTGCCGAAGGTACCCGCCCAATCAAAGAGCTTTTTCACCTGCCCCGTGGTGCCGATAAAGCCGAGATACAAGAGCAAGCCGCCGCACACACCGTTACTCGTGAGCTTGGCCATCAGCGAGCCGCCTTTGAACAATGCCATGAGCAAGCCCAATATTGCAATCGAAATACCGAAAGCCAACGGATGGCCGCCTGCCGCCACCACAATCGGAATCAGCGGAATCAGGGGGCCGTGGGTTCCGGGTAAGTTGGCACCGGGCAGCAAAAAACCCGACAAAATCAAAATAAACGCCGCCGCAATCAGCAATTCATAGCGCACATTTTCCAAAATAAAATCTTCCGGCAAGCCCAAAGGGCCTGCGAAAGCCGCGGCCACTGCGCCCACCATCACCACTTTACCGATGGTTCCCGCAATAGTGGGAATCATGTCTTCCCATTCAAAACGGTAATCGCGAAACGGCAGATTCGGCCGCCAGCGCTTAGGCTGCATGATTTGCAATTCATGGTTCAAATACGCTTCGCGCGATTCGAAGGCCGAGCTGGGTTGATGCAGCTCGGCATAGCTTTTTTCTTGCGTATCCATTATTCACTTCCTGTTTTATATAATTTCGTGTGTCACGGTTTGCCGTATTTTATCCTTCTCCACAACAAACCTCTGCCTATTAAAAGGCCGTCTGAGCAAGGAAACAAATCTTATTTTCTGATAGCTGCTATCCGATTTATTGATGATGTTTACCGAAATCATTGATTTGATAGCCTGTTTTGACTTTCAGAAAAAGAAAAATTATGTTAAAAATCGATTATAAGAAAACAAAATCAACTCGAAAAATGGACATCAACCAATTAAAATCCTTTGTAACTGTCGCGCATCAAGGCAACCTGACCCAAGCGGCCGAGCGTCTTTTTCTCTCGCAACCTGCCGTTTCCGCCCAAATCAAAGCCATTGAAAGCGATTTGGGTACCCCGCTTTTCAACCGCACCAGCAACGGCATGACACTCACCCGCGCCGGTGAAGTATTCCTTCCCGAAGCAGAAGCCCTGCTGCAGCATAAACACAAGCTCGAACAATTTGCCAAAACACTGGCGCAAGACTTCACCGAAGAAACCCAGCTGGGCATTATCCACCCGATTGATTCCACCAAGCTTGCCAACCTGACCGCCCTCATCAACCAAAACACGCCTAATACCCGCCTGCACATTCAATACGGCATGAGTGGAGAAATTCTCTCACGCATTCAAAATAAAACACTGCACGGTGGTTTTTTCTTGGGCAACATCAACCAGCGCGGCATTTGCAGCCTGTTTTTGCAAAACCTGTCTTATTCGTTGATTTGTCCGAAAGGCGAAGAAGCCACCATCCGCGCCAATCCGAAAAGTTTGGAAAATTACACATGGATCGAAATGTCGGGCGTGTCCGGCAGCAGCAAGCATCTGCAACAATTCTGGCGTGCCAACCGTCTGTCGCCCAAACGCCAAATCTTGTGTGATTACCCGCAAGCCATTTTGGATTTGGTGATTAATGGTATAGGAGTAGCGATGGTGCCGAGCAATAAAGCCGATGCTGCCATTCGCGACGGCCGTCCGGTATCGGTATTGGAAGAATACCGCCAAACCATGCCTATGCATTTTATTTATACCAGCGAATACGAAGACAATCCCGATTTGCAGCTTTTGAAACAAAGCGTGGAAGAGATTTGGCAAATCAAACCAAATTAAAACTAGGCTGAGACCTTTGCAAAAAAACCCAAAACTCCCCTAAATTCCCCTAAAGGATTCAGAGGCGTTTTTTTATGAGCAGCTTCTTCCAGCAACAAGCCCGAATCATGACGGGCAAACATACCGGCAGCTGCCCGTTGCTCAAAATTAACCGGCTGCCCGATTGGCAGCCCGCCGGACAACTGCCCAACCGGCAAAAGACCCGTTACATCCGCGGCCACCGCGGCCGCCCCGCCTATCCGCTGCCGCCCGTGCTCAAAGCCGTATTGCCCGGCCAATGGCACAGCCTTTCCGATCCGGAATCGGAACGCTGTTCAGCCGCCCGTCCGGATTTCTGCTTCTTCTGCGGCTTTGATGAAGCCGCCTTACCCGGCCGCAGCACCCCCTGCCGTTTCCGCAACCGGCCGGCACAGGATGACGCCTTAGCCCGGCTTCCCGAACCGGTTAACCGCCGGCTGACCGAAAAAGGCTTAAAAACAGAGAAAGCCCCGGCAGCAGTGATTGACGCCGCCATCATCCAAACTGCCGGCGGCAAACAGCGTCAGGCTGTCGAAACCGATGAAAACGGCATCACTGCCGAAACCCTGCCCGGCAAAGACAAGGATGCGCGCCGGGTGAAGAAAGAGGGCAGATTCACCTTGGGCTGCAAACAACACACCCGCACCGGTTCGGAAGGCTGTATCGGGAAACAGCACACCACCCCGGCCGACGCCCGTGAGTGCAACCATTTCGGACCGCTGCCGGAAGGCACCGCACCCGGAACAACCGTCTATGCCGATAAGGGGTATGACAGTAAAGCCAACCGGGAGCATCTGCAAAGCAAACGGCTGTCCGGCGGCATGATGCGTAAGGCACAGCGGGGCAAACCTTTAACGGAGCAGGAGAAACAGCGCAATACGCAGCTGTCGGAAGTGCGCTGTGCGGCCGGGCAAACCTTCGGTACGCCGCACCGGAAATCCGGCTGTAAAAGAGCGCGTTATTTCGGTTTACGGAAAGTACCGGCGCAAAGCCATTTGAAAGCGGTGTGCCTGAACCTGCCAAAGGCAGCCGGCAGGCTTCGTGTGCCTGCTGCTGCCTGAAAAGGGCAATGTGCACCCGATAAAGGGGCTGATTGGGGGAAATACGGACGGGAAACACGTCTGAAAATGAAAAAACGGTTACCTGATTGTTCAGGTAACCGTTTGGATGGGACGGCCGGTATTTTGCAAAGGTCTCAGGCCGTCTGAAATTTCAGACGGCCTAGTAATGAAAGCATAGTTAATAACAAAAAAAGAGCGGTATGACCGTCTTCAAAGCCATACCGCTTAAGTTTGCGACACGCAAGTTGTTAACCCGAAACCTCTTCTGGCACCATCGGCAAGTGCCTGTCGTTGACACCATTAAAAACGCAAGCAAGGCGGTTTGGCTAATTATCTTTTTTGATAATTTGCATTAATTCTACTGATAATTTGTTTAAATATATATTTATTTCAATTACTTAAAATATTCAAAACCATTCAAACCTATTCTATTTCTCGTTTGGAATTTTTTAAAGGGTCTGAAAATCAAGTTCGGGCGGCTTCATTTCATTCATACTGTAAAGTCAGCCTTTTATTTGCCTTTTTTAAATGATATGATTTCCGCACAACATCCAACTACAACGCAAGGAGAAACGCCATGTCTGCTACATTACCCCGCCCGGAAATCGACCCGGACGGTATGCTGGAATATTCGGTGGTATACACTGACCGCGCCCTAAACCACATGTCACAAAAGTTTCAGACGGCCTTACGCTATATTTCCTCTACCTTAAAATCCATTTACCATGCCCGGCACGTTGCCGTGATTCCGGGCAGCGGCACCACCGGCATGGAAGCCGTGGCACGCCAGTTTGTCCGTAATCAAAAATGCCTGATTGTGCGCAACGGCTTTTTCAGCTACCGCTGGACACAAATCATCGAGCAAGGCTGTATTACCGATGACACCAAAGTCTTGACCGCCCGCCAAGCCGACGAATATCAAGCACCTTTCGCACCTGCACCGATTGATGAAGTATGCACCGAAATTGCCAAATACCGTCCAGCTGTAGTATTTGCGCCGCATGTTGAAACCGCGTCCGGCATCATCCTGCCTGACGACTACATCGCCCGCTTAGCCGAAGCCACGCATGAAGCCGGCGGCTTACTGGTCATTGACTGTATTGCCTCAGGTTGCATTTGGCTGGATATGGAAAACTGGGCATCGACGTGTTGATTTCCGCGCCGCAAAAAGGTTGGAGCGGCTCACCATGTGCCGGCTTGGTGATGTTGAACGAAGCCGCCTACCAAAAAGCACAAGAAACCCAGTCCGACAGCTTCGCCGTAGATTTGAAAAAATGGCTGCAAATCATAGAAGCCTTTGAAAACGGCGGCCATGCTTATCACGCCACTATGCCGACCGACAGTTTGTTCCGCTTGAGCGAAGTCATCCGCGAAGCCGAAGCCATCGGCTTTGAAACCCTGCGTGACCGCCAAACCGAATTGGGCAACAAAATCCGCTGTTTATTGGCCGAACGCGGCTATCCGAGCGTGGCTGCCGAAGGCTTCGAAGCACCGGGTGTTGTGGTGGCCTACACTGATAATCCCGACATTCAAAACGGCAAAGCCTTTATCGCACAAGGTTTGCAAATCGCATCAGGCGTTCCGCTGCAAGTGGGCGAGCGCAGCGATTTCCAAACCTTCCGCTTAGGCTTGTTCGGCTTGGACAAACTGCAAAACACCGACCGCACGGTTGCTTCATTTGCTGATGCCTTGGCTAAAGTGGGCTAAGCGCCATGAATAAAAGGCCGTCTGAAAACAATATCTTTCAGACGGCCTTTTTCAATCTATACACGCTCATCATTTATATTTTATTTATCCAACTTGCGCCATTTTTATGCGTGATTTATCTATTTTCCAATATAAGGCCGAGACCGTTGCAAAATCCCCATCTTTGGCACATTTCTTCGTTGCGCTGCTGGAAAGCCTGCCTATCTTCATGATAGGCCTTTGTTTTCTGTGTTGCTACAACTTTGAACTGCCTTAAATCTGAGGTTTTGCAAAGGTTTCGGGCCGTCTGAAAATTCATTTAGCTTGATTAGAATGGCGAAAACCCACATCAGGCTTGCATACTGCTTATCCGTAATCGGGGCGAACTGTGTATAATGCGTTTATTCTGTTATTCCACCATTTTCATTCCCGACATCATGACCGAATCCATCCGCTTACCCGCTTCCCGCCTCAAACCGTCCACCATTGCCCTGCCCGGCTCTAAAAGCATCAGCAACCGCACTTTGCTGCTGGCCGCATTATCCGACAATGTCTGCGAAATCCGCTCCCTGCTGAAATCCGACGATACCGACCGCATGCTCGAAGCCTTGGATAAACTGGGCGTGAAAATCGAATTTTTAGAAACAGGCCGTCTGAAAGTACACGGCACAGGCGGCGCTTTCCCCAATCGTGAAGCCGATTTGTTCTTGGGCAACGCCGGCACCGCATTCCGTCCGTTAACCGCTGCTTTGGCCGTTTTAGGTGGCAATTACCACTTACACGGCGTGCCGCGTATGCACGAGCGCCCGATTGGCAATTTGGTCGATGCGCTGCGCATTGCCGGTGCCGACATTGAATATCTGGGCAACGAAGGCTATCCGCCGCTGAATATCAACGCGTTTACCGACAACGGCGCGCGCGTGATTCCGATTAAAGGCAACGTATCCAGCCAATTTTTGACCGCGCTGTTGATGGCCTTGCCGCTGACCGGTCAGGCCTTTGAAATCCATATGGTCGGCGAGCTGATTTCCAAGCCCTACATCGACATCACGCTGAAGCTTATGGCGCAGTTCGGCGTGAACGTGGCTAACGAAGACTACCGCTTGTTCAAAATTCCGGCAGATGCGCGTTACCATGCGCCCGATGTTCTGCACGTCGAAGGCGACGCCTCCAGCGCATCTTATTTCTTGGGCGCAGGCCTGATTTCCGGCGCGCCGATACGCGTTACGGGTATCGGTTTGAACAGCATTCAGGGCGACGTGGCTTTTGCGCGCGAATTGGAAAAAATCGGCGCAGGCGTAGTATGGGGGACGATTTCATCGAAGTTTCGCGTCCCGAAAACCGAATCGTGCAAGCCTTTGATTTGGACGCGAACCATATTCCCGACGCAGCCATGACGCTGGCCGTGATTGCGCTGGCCAGCGGCAAACCCTGCACCCTGCGCAACATCGGCTCATGGCGCGTGAAGGAAACCGACCGCATCGCCGCAATGGCCAATGAATTGCGTAAACTCGGCGCGGAAGTGGTGGAAGAACCTGAAGCCATCCACATCACACCGCCGGCACAATTAAACGCCGATGCTGTCATCAATACCTACGACGACCACCGCGTCGCCATGTGTTTCTCGTTGGTGTCGCTGCTGGGCGTGCCGGTTATCATCAACGACCCGAAATGCACGCACAAAACCTTCCCGACTTATTTTGACGTGTTCGGTGAGATTACCGAAGCATTGTAAGGTTTAATATGTCAAGGCCGTCTGAAACTCAAAACGTTCAGACGGCCTGAGACCTTTGCAAAACTTCAAATTTGAGTACAGTTCGCAGTTAAAGCAGCACAGAAAGCGCAGACATATCATGAAGACAGGCAAGCTTTCGAGCAGCGCATAACGAAGAAATGTGCCAAAGATGGGGATTTTGCAAAGGTCTCAACTTTTTTGTTATAGTTTACCGTTCCCTATTATCTGAATCATTGTATGAACACGCCCAAAGCCTTTGCCATTCTCGGCCCGACCGCCAGCGGCAAAACCGGCCTCGCGCTCAAAATCGCCGAAACCCTGCCCGTGGAAATTATCAGCCTCGACTCCGCGCTGGTGTACCGCGATATGGACATCGGTACCGCCAAGCCTACCGCTGAAGAACGCTCTGCCGTGCCACACCATTTGATTGACATCATTTCGCCGCTGGAAAGCTACAGCGCGGCGGAATTTGTCGCCGATTGCGTGCGCTTGGTCAACGAGATTCATGCGCGTGACAGGCTGCCCTTAATTGTCGGCGGCACCATGATGTATTTCCACGCGCTGACCGAAGGTTTGAACGATTTGCCCGAAGCCGATGCCGCCATCCGCAGCCGGCTTCAAGCCGATAAAGCCGCGCACGGTTTGGCGCATTTGTATCAGCGTTTGCAGGAAATCGATCCCGAAACCGCAGGCCGTCTGAAAGCCAACGACAGCCAGCGCATCGAACGCGCCCTTGAAGTATTTATGCTGACCGGCAAACCCTTAAGCCGACATTTTGCCGAACAATCCGCCTACACGCCGCCGCTGGATTTGTGCACCATTGCGCTGATTCCCGAAAGCCGCGCCTTATTACACGCGCAAATCGGCAAGCGCTTCGGGCAGATGCTGGCACAAGGTTTTTTAGACGAAATGCTGCTGCTCAAAAGCCGCTATCCTGAATTGACGCCCGATTCCACCGCCATGCGCTGCGTCGGCTACCGCCAAGCATGGGATTATCTCGACGGCCTCACCGATTACGACACCTTTGTCGAAAAAGGCATTGTCGCCACCCGCCAACTGGCTAAGCGGCAGCTTACCTGGCTGCACAAAATTCCGTTCGCCCACGCGCTTGATCCTTATAGCGGAGATAATTATCTTCAGACGGCCTTAAACTTAGTGCGCCATCATTTTGACCAACAGGCCGTCTGAAATGAAATTGAGCACTCCGCCCATTGCACCAAAAACTTTAACCGCGCTGAATCGCTTAGGTATTACAACCTTGGCGGATTTGCGTGAAACCGGTTCGGTAAAAGCATTCTTGCTGCTCAAAGCTGCCGGCTGCACCGTCACCCAAAGCACCTTATGGCAACTCGAAGCCCTGCTGCTGGGCGTTGCCGCTACCGATTTAAGTGAGGCGCAAAAAGCGGCATTAAACCAAAAAATCAAGCAGCATATGCCCGTGTCCGTATTCCCTACGCCGTCTGAAATGGCAAGCTTTATGCAGACAGCGTTGCGGCAAGCCGAGCAGTCTGGCCAAACGGGTGAAATTCCCGTCGGCGCAGTGGTGGTACACAACGGCCGAATCATCGCCGCTGCCCACAACACTTGCGTACAAGACTGCAACATCAGCCACCACGCTGAAATCCGCGCTTTGGCACAAGCAGGCGCGGCATTGAATAACTACCGTCTCGACGGCTGTGATATCTACATCACACTCGAACCCTGCGCGATGTGCGCTTCGGCTCTGATTCAGGCGCGGGTAAAACGGGTGATTTTCGGGGCGGTCGAACCGAAAACCGGCGCAGCAGGCAGTGTGTTGAATTTGTTCGAGAACAGCTTATTAAACAAACACACTGCCGTTTTGGGCGGTGTGTTGGCCGATGAATGCCGGAATCTGTTACAGGCTTTTTTTCAAAAAAAACGCGGTTAAACTAAAGGCTGAGACCTTTGCAAAATCCCCATCTTTGACACATTTCTTCGTTATGCGCTCGAAAGCTTACCTGTCTTTATGATATATCTTCGCTTTCTGTGCTGCTATAACTTCGAACTGCACTCAAATCCGCGGTTTTACAAAGGTCTCAGGCCGTCTGAAAGAAAATCTTTCAGACGGCCTTTTTGTTAGCTAAACATCAACTTAGCCGATATTCGCCACAATCGCTACTACAATCACCGCCACCACCAAAGCCGCAACAAATTTGCCGGAACCGGCGAATTTCAGTAACGGCAGCTTGCCTTCCAATTCTTTGCAGCCGGTAATCATCGGCGTAATCAAATTGTGTTTTTTCAAAAACTTATATGCCAAAATGGTGATGATGTGCACTGCGGCCAAAATCAACAGCAGATTGAAGAAACCAAAGTGGATTTTGCGCATGGCCGCACCCGTGCTGCTGCTTACCAGACTGTTTAAATAGCCGTTGAAAATAAACGTGTTGTCATCAGGTAAAAACAAGCCCGTGGTTACCTGCACCAACACCGCACCCAGCAAAGCCAACACCATCAAAGCGCCCAGCGGATTGTGGCCGGGCTGCTCGTTTTCGGTAATTTCGCCTTTAAGGTAGCGGATAATCTGCTTCGGCCCGCGCACAAATCGGCTGAATTTGGCCGTATCGCTGCCCCAAAAACCCCAACACACGCGGAACACCACCAAAGCCAAAACCAACAGGCCGCAGCGCAAATGCCAAGCGAGCAAGTTACCGCCAGTCTCGCCGCTGTACCACATAAAGGCAATGGCCAACACCAGCATCCAGTGAAAAATGCGTGTGGGCAAATCCCAAACTTTGATTTTCTGTTTCATTGTTATGCTCTTTCTTATAAGATGGAGAAGATTTGTGTTTGCCCCATTTTAAACAAATTTGCCGACGGTATCATCATGATTTATCCACCTTATCGAATTCTTAACCCGGAACATCTTTTTCAGACGGCCACACAATTTCCGCATGTGTTCCGCCCGCGCGTGGGCGATTCGCACAAAGGCACTTACGGCACTTTAGCCATAATCGGCGGCGCAGCGGGCATGAGTGGTGCCGTTGTATTGGCGGCTACAGCGGCGGTGTATCAAGGCTGCGGCAAGGTTTGGGCAGGGTTTAACCAAACCGGTTTGCCCTTTGCCGTGATTCCCGAGCGGCCTGAAATCATGCTCTCCACAGCAGGACAACTCTGCCAGCGTACAGATATCGGTGCATGGGTAGTCGGCTGCGGTTTGGGTTTACAGGAAGATGGGGAACACATCATCACATGGGCATTGCAACACACCCGAAATCGGCCTTTATTACTCGATGCCGATGCGCTCACTTTAATTGCCCGCTCACAAACCTACCGCAATATGGCTGAGCAACACGGCCAATTGGTGCTCACGCCGCATCCGGCCGAAGCCGCGCGATTGTTGCAAGCCACCACCGCCGATATTCAGGCCAACCGTATGGAATCGGCAAAAGCCATCAGCCAAACATTCAATGCCATCACTGTATTGAAAGGTCATCAATCCTTGGTCGCCACGCCCGACGGGCAGATTTATACCAACTTCAGCGGCAATGCCGGATTGGCGACGGCAGGCAGCGGCGATGTGTTGAGCGGCATCATCGGCAGCCTATTAACACAGGGTATTGATACGCAAGAAGCCGTTCAAGCCGGTGTGTGGTTGCACGGCGCAGCAGCGGATGTCTTGCGCGACAGCCAAATCGGCGAAATCGGTATGCTGGCCGGCGAAATTGCACCGGTCGCGCGTTGGTTGCGCAATCGGCTTACCAATCAGACAACCAATCCGGTTAAGCTTTGGCATGCTTAGTTATTTCATTATTATCGTAAAGGCCGTCTGAAAACCCAAAAATATATTTTCTGAAAACCCAAAAATATATTTTCAGACGGCCTGTTTTGCATTCTGCCGCTAACGCGTGTATGCTTGCGATTTTTATTTTATTGTCAACAATGATGAACAAACTTACTCAAATCAGCCATTTTATCGGCAAAACCTTTGCTTTTTGGGCAGCCTTATGCGCCATCATCGCGTTTGTTTCCCCTGAAACCTTTAAATGGGTGCTGCAATATGTACCGGTTTTACTCGGCGTGGTGATGTTCGGCATGGGCTTGACGCTCAGCCCTTCGGATTTCAAAATCATTACCCAACACCCGAAAGCCGTGATTATCGGTGTGGTGGCGCAATTCGTGATTATGCCGCTGGTGGCTTATCTGCTGACCCAATTATTTAGTCTGCCGCCCGAAGTGGCCGTTGGTGTGATTTTGGTCGGCTGCTGCCCGGGCGGCACGTCATCCAACGTAATGACTTATCTCGCGCGCGGTAATGTGGCCTTATCGGTGGCTGTAACTTCGATTTCTACTTTATTGGCACCGATTCTCACGCCGATGATTTTTATGCTGCTGGCCAATGAATTACTCGACATCAATGCCACATCGATGTTTGTGTCGATTTTGAAAATAGTGTTACTCCCGATTGTGCTGGGCGTAATTGCGCATACGCTGTTTAAAACCCAAACCGAAAAAGCCGTCGGCATATTGCCGTTGATTTCGGTGATTACGATTACGCTGATTATCGGTGCGGTGGTCGGCGCCAGCAAAGGCAAAATTATTGAAAGCGGCTTGCTGATTTTCGGCGTAGTGGTTCTACACAACGGTATCGGTTATTTGTTGGGCTTTTTGACAGCCAAATTCTGCAAGCTGTCTTACGATGCGCAAAAAACCTTGGCCATCGAAGTGGGTATGCAAAATTCCGGTTTAGGCGCAGCTTTGGCAGCTGCACACTTTGCCGCAGCACCGGTGGTGGCCGTACCGAGCGCACTGTTTAGCGTGTGGCACAATATTTCCGGTTCGCTGCTGGCTTCTTTATTGGGCCGGTAAAGCGGATAAAAATACTTAATACTTGTTAAATGAAAACCAGGCCGTCTGAACGCTCATTGCTTTCAGACGGCCTTTTGATGACTAAAAACCATAAAGAAAACGGCATATCTTCACAGATATACCGTTGATTGGGTTAAGAGAACCGCTATATATGGTAGTGGTTTGTGTTTTAGTCCTCTTGCGCCCCGGTTTGCAGGTAGTTTGCCAAACCGATTTTGGCAATCAGTTCCTGCCGGGTTTCAAGCCAGTCGATTTGCTCTTCGTTGGTATCTTTTGTTTTTCCAACAAGTCGCGGCTGACGTAATCTTGCTTTTCTTCACACAAGGCAATAGCAGCGACCAAGGCTTCGTGTTTTTCATTTTCTTTGGTCAAATCGCAAGTGATGATTTCTTCGGTGCTCTCGCCAATCAGCAATTTGCCCAATTCTTGCAGGTTCGGCAAGCCTTCCAAAAACAAAATACGCTCAATCAAATCATCGGCAGCTTTCATTTCGATGATGGATTGTTTGTAGAAATGTTTGCCCAAATCTTCAAAGCCCCAGTTTTTGAAAATGCGGGCATGTAAAAAATATTGGTTGATGGTTACCAAAAGCAAGCCTAAGTTTTTATTCAGCTCGCGGATAACTAAACGGTCGCCTTTCATAAATAGCCTCCTCGTTCAATTACATTTGGCTTTGGTAATAATTACCTTCACCAATCAATTCGATCAGGCGCAATTGTTGCTCCAGCCAGTGGGCATGATCTTCTTCGGTGTCTTTCAATTGCTGAATCATCAAGTCGCGGGTAACGTAATCTTGAACTTCTTCACACAATTTGATACCTTTTTTCAGCGTATCGCGCACTTCGTATTCGGTGTTCAAATCTGCTTGCAAGCAGCTTTTTACATCAGTACCGATATTGATATCGGCACGAACCATTTTCGGCGTGCCCCCCAACATCAGAATACGGCGGATGAAGGCTTCGGCGTGTTGGATTTCTTCTTCCATTTCGTGATTCAGACGTTCGAACAATTTGGTGTAGCCCCATTCTGAATACAGACGCGAATGAATGAAATATTGATCGCGGGCGGCCAATTCTCCGGCCAGCAATTCGTTCATATAGTCGATAACTTGTTGATTGCCTTGCATGGTGTTTCCTCTTTTTTGAATGCCGTTTCGGGCAAATGTGTTGGTTTCGGGATTGGATGTAATATATTGTATTGAAGATTGCCGCCCGATACAAATTTTCTATTTAAAATACAAATAATTATCAAAAATATCTTAAAGAAAAAAGGCCGTCTGAAAAAATCAATTGGCTGATTTTTATCACTTTTTGTTGCCATTGGTATTAAGAATCTCTTGCAACGCAATCAGATATTTACATTTTTTAACCATAAATAAAAGCAAATAAAGTAAAAAAATCCATCAAATTTAATTATGAATTATTCTCAACTGCTTTTATACATTATCCTACAACACCATTAGATCCTGCCTGAAAAATATCCGTCTCAACCCGACGGCTTTATTTTTATCGTGCTATAATGTCGAGTTATCTTAAAAATCTTATTAAGGCACGATTTAAGCCATGAAACAAATTCGCAATATTGCCATCATCGCACACGTCGATCACGGCAAAACCACATTAGTTGACCAATTATTACGCCAATCCGGTACATTCCGCGACAACCAGCAGGTTGACGAACGCGTGATGGATAGCGGCGATATCGAAAAAGAGCGCGGCATCACCATCTTGGCTAAAAACACCGCCATCGAATACGAAGGCTACCACATCAACATCGTCGATACCCGGGGCACGCCGACTTCGGCGGTGAAGTAGAACGTGTATTGGGCATGGTTGATTGCGTGGTGTTGTTGGTTGATGCGCAAGAAGGCCCTATGCCGCAAACCCGTTTTGTGACCAAAAAAGCATTGGCTTTGGGTTTGAAACCGATTGTTGTGATCAACAAAATCGACAAACCAAGCGCCCGCCCAAGCTGGGTAATCGATCAGACTTTCGAACTGTTCGATGCCTTGGGTGCGACTGATGAGCAACTCGACTTCCCAATCGTATACGCTTCCGGCTTAAGCGGCTTTGCCCGTTTGGAAGAAGACGGCACTGAAAACGACATGCGTGTGCTGTTTGAAACCATTTTGAAACACACTCCGGCACCAAACGGCAGCGCCGATGAAACGCTGCAGCTGCAAATTTCCCAACTCGACTACGACAACTACACCGGCCGCTTAGGTATTGGCCGCATTTTGAACGGCCGTATCAAGCCGGGTCAAGTGGTTGCCGTAATGAACCACGACACCCAAGTCGCTCAAGGCCGCATTAACCAATTGCTGGGCTTCAAAGGCTTGGAACGCGTGCCATTGGAAGAAGGCGAAGCCGGTGACATCGTGATTATTTCCGGTATCGAAGACATCGGTATCGGCGTCACCATCACAGAAAAAGACAACCCTAAAGGCCTGCCTATGCTCAGCGTTGACGAACCAACGTTGACTATGGACTTTATGGTAAACACTTCTCCATTGGCCGGCACCGAAGGCAAATTCGTGACTTCGCGCCAAATCCGCGACCGTTTGCAAAAAGAATTGCTGACCAACGTCGCCCTGCGTGTCGAAGATACCGATGATGCCGATATTTTCCGCGTTTCCGGCCGTGGTGAATTGCACTTGACCATTTTGTTGGAAAACATGCGCCGCGAAGGCTACGAATTGGCCGTCGGCAAACCGCGCGTGGTGTACCGCGAAATCAACGGTGAAAAATGCGAGCCTTATGAAAACCTGACCGTTGACGTCCCTGACGACAACCAAGGCGCAGTCATGGAAGAGCTTGGCCGCCGCCGTGGCGAATTGACCAACATGGAAAGCGACGGCAACGGCCGCACCCGCTTGGAATACCACATTCCGGCACGCGGTTTGATCGGCTTCCAAGGTGAATTCATGACCATGACCCGCGGCACCGGCTTGATGAGTCACGTTTTTGATGATTATGCACCGGTGAAAGCCGATATGCCGGGTCGTCACAACGGTGTGTTGGTTTCGCAAGAACAAGGCGAAGCCGTGGCTTATGCCTTGTGGAACTTGGAAGACCGCGGCCGCATGTTTGTGTCTCCGGGCGAAAAAATCTATGAAGGCATGATTATCGGTATCCATAGCCGCGATAACGATTTGGTCGTTAACCCATTAAAAGGTAAAAAACTGACCAACGTACGCGCCAGCGGCACTGACGAAGCCGTGCGCTTGACCACGCCAATCAAGCTGACTTTGGAAGGCGCGGTAGAGTTTATCGACGATGATGAATTGGTAGAAATTACGCCAAAATCCATCCGCCTGCGTAAACGCCACTTGAGCGAACAAGAACGCCGCCGCCACTTCAAAAAATTGGATTAATTTCGATTTAACCATACAAAGGCCGTCTGAAAAGCTATAATGTTTTTTCAGACGGCCTTTTTAATGTTAACTTGTCTATCATGAAGAATCACCCTGCTCACACTACCGAAGGTGAACAGCCCGACACCAATGTCGAGCAAACTGCGCCGCGTAGCAACACCAGCAACGCGCCCAAAGCCGCCATCCACCAAACCTTATATTCTGCCGACAACTTTGCGCAGCATGATTATTTAGCCAAAGGCAAAAAGCTGCCCAAAATCATTGCCGCCGAAGCCGGGCAAACCAATTGGCTGCATTTTATCGGCATCAACAACATCGATCTGCTCAAGCACGCGCTTCAGCCCTATGGCATTCACGAATTGGTGATTGAAGACATTCTCAGCCGCAAGCAACGCCCAAAAATCGAAGATTACGGCCACTATATCTTCATCGCCGCGCAAGTGTACAATTATGGCGCCACCAAGCTGCATTCGGATCAAGTGTATTTGGTAATCGGTAAAGATTTTGTCTTGTCGTTCCAGCAAAAGCCGTTGGGCTTGTTCAGCCAATTCCGCCAGCTTATGCGCCACAACCCCCATCATGTTTTGGATAAAAACGCCGCATTTTTGGCTTATTATTTGCTTGACCGCATTGTGGATGATTATTTCATCGTCTTGGAAGATTACGACAACCGCGTCGAGGCCATCGATAACGCCCTATTCAAAAATGAAAACGACGACACCTTATTAAGCCGCATTCATCGTCTCAAACGCGATGCCGTGCGTCTGCGTCGTACTTTATTGCCCATGCGCGACGTGTTTTACCAGCTTGCCGTACGTGGCGACTACGATATTTTCAAAGGCGAGTCTACCGTTTACCTGCGCGACGTGTACGATCATAATTTGCAGCTGATCGAAACGTTGGAAGCCTCGCGCGACATGGTCGTCAGCATGATGGACGTGTATTTGTCGTTCCAATCCAACCGCCTGAACCAGCAAATGCGCGTATTAACCGTCATCACCATTATATTTATGCCCCTAACCGTGATTACCGGCACTTATGGCATGAACTTCGACAATATGCCCGAATTGCATTGGTATTACGGCTATTACGCCGTGCTTGGCCTAATGGCGACGATTATCATCGGCCTGTTGATTTTCTTCTCCCGTAGAAAATGGTTATAACAAAATTTACAAATTAAATTGGATTTTATTTTTTAATTTATTATAATTATTAAATCTATAGCAAACATAAGCCATCAATATGGAAAATACCCAACGCCAAGCATCACACGAATTGATCATGTCCGAACTGATGATGCCCGATACTGCCAACTTCAGCGGCAACGTTCACGGCGGCGATTTACTGCGTCTGCTCGACCAAGTGGCCTACTCGTGCGCCAGCCGTTACAGCGGCTACTATTGCGTCACCCTTTCCTGCGACCGCGTGTTGTTTAAAGAGCCGATTCTCACATTGGTGAACTGGTCACCTTCTACGGCAGCGTCAACTACACCGGCCGAACATCCATGGAGATAGGCATCCGTGTCGAAGCGCAAAACATCCGCACCGGCGTCATCCGCCACACCAACAGCTGTTATTTCACCATGGTCGCCATGGAAAACGGCAAAACGGTTGAAATTCCGCAATTGGAAGTGAAAACCGAATTACAACGCTGCCGCTGGGAAAAAGCCAAAAAACGCAAAGAAATGAGCTTGCAAAGCAGCAAGATTTCTTGCGAATCTTAACTACAGGTTTCTTTAAACCCCATTGACAATGCCGTCTGAAGCTTTTCAGACGGCATTGTTTTATATCATTAAAATAACGAGACTGTTGCAACACCCGAAATGCCTCAGAAATCTTCATTCCATCATTATTGGATTCAATCCGATAATTCAATACAAAAGGATCGAGACCGTCTGAAAAACATTTTTCAGACGGTCTCGATATTTCTACTCAACCTACACGGTAAAACGCCAAACTGCCCAACAAATTCGGCAAATATTTCACCTGCTTACTACCGGCCATCACTGCGCGTTCCTGCACACGGATTTTGTTTTGGCACACAGCAAATCAAAATCTTTGAGCGTACACCAATGGATATTCGGCGTATTGTACCAATGATAAGGCATGCGTTCCGACACCGGCATATGGCCGCCCAACGCGATTTGAATGCGGTTGCGCCAATAGCCGAAATTCGGGAAACTGACGATGGCCTGCTTGGATACGCGCATCAGGCTTTGCAAAATCAATTCGGTATTCTGCATGGCCTGAATGGTTTGGCTCAACACAATCATATCAAACGAATTGTCACCAAACTCTTCCAAACCGCGCTCCAAATCGGCCTGAATCACGTTCACACCGCGTGCCATGGCGGCAATGATGCTGTCGGTGTCGATTTCAATGCCGTAACCGCTGCAATTTTTATGCGCCACCAACGCAGCCAGCAATTCACCGTCGCCGCAGCCCAAATCCAATACGCGGCTGCCTTCAGGAATCCAGTCATAAATCAATTGTAAATCATCGCGTAAATTCATGATTGAACCTCCTTGGCAACATTGTTCATGTAAGCGGCAACGGCGCGGATGTAGGCCTCGTCTTCCATCAAAAAGGCATCGTGGCCGTGGTTGGACTGCAC
The DNA here is from genome assembly GCF_002327085.1 of Neisseria weixii. Taxonomy (GTDB): domain Bacteria; phylum Pseudomonadota; class Gammaproteobacteria; order Burkholderiales; family Neisseriaceae; genus Neisseria; species Neisseria weixii. The sequence continues at coordinate 1,397,813 of NZ_CP023429.1, forward strand.
TTCAATATACTGCACCGATTTGCGTGCAGCAATCAGCGCTTTGGCCAACTCTTTCGAGCGCTCGGGCGCAAAACGCCAGTCGGTGCTGAAGCTGGCAACAAAAAATTTGGCCTGCACGTTTTGCAGCGCTTTGCTCAGATTGTTATTAAAATCGGCCGCCGGATCAAAATAATCCAAGGCTTTGGTCATCAATAAATAGGTGTTGGCATCAAAATGTCCGGCAAACTTATCGCCTTGATAGCGCAAATACGATTCGACTTCAAACTCTACGCCGTAACCATATTGATAGCCGTCCGAATGCAGCTCGCGGCCGAATTTTTGCCCAAACCTTCTTCCGCCAGATAAGTAATATGCCCCATCATACGGGCGATGCGCAGGCCGCGGGTCGGGATTTTTTGCTCGCGTGCGTAGTGTCCGTCATTAAAATCAGGGTCGGTCAAAATAGCCTGTCGTGCAACGTCGTTAAACGCAATGTTTTGTGTGGAAAGTTTCGGCGCAGAAGCAATCACCAAAGCATGGCGCACGCGCTCGGGGAAATCAATTGTCCATTGCAATGCTTGCATACCGCCCAAGCTGCCGCCGACAACCGCCGACCATTGTTGAATACCCAAAGCATCGGCCAACATCGCTTGCGATTTCACCCAGTCTTTGACCGTTACCACCGGAAAATCAGCACCATAATCTTGGCCGGTTGCCGGGTTTTCCGACAAAGGCCCCGTCGTGCCGTGGCAGCCACCCAAATTGTTCAACCCGACCACAAAAAACGCTCGGTATCAATCGGCTTGCCGGGGCCGACCATGTTGTCCCACCAGCCGGGATATTTATCTTCTGCGGTATGGTAGCCGGCCACATGATGATTGCCCGACAAAGCATGGCAAATCAATACCGCATTGGATTTTTCCGCATTCAGCTCGCCATAGGTCTCAATCATCAAATCAAAACGCGGCAAAGTCTGGCCGTTGACCAGTACAAAGGGCGCTTCAAATGCAATTTTTCGGGGGTTACAATGCCCAACGAGCCATTTTTATTCATGATTATTCCAAGGGTGATGCAAAAAATGTATTATAGCGTTTAGCCAACATTTTGACATATCCTGTCCATAAAATTCCTTTACAGCCTTCTTTCAGACGGCCTTATTCTAAGAAATCACCAAAGAGCCACCCCATGATAGGCCGCCTGCTGCGAATTTTTTTCCTTTTTGCCATTATTGCCCTGATTATCAACCGTCTGTTCAACCGCAAGCAGAAACGTGCCATGCGCGAAGTGGCACAAATCAGTGCGTGGGTATTGGCGGGCGCCTCGGTAGCAACACTGATTTGGTATTTGATTATGCTGTATTTCAAGCATATCCCGAACAGTTATTAATGATGCAAAGGCCGTCTGAACAGCCTTTATCCAAGACAAATCTGCGAAAAAATGCTATGCTTTCTCTTTTAAATCTGTCGAACTGATTGTTTGAAGCAATGAAAAAGTTTCTTATCCGACCGCTGCGCTTATTACCGCTGCAGCACTCGGCACACCTTACTATCTGGGCATTCAAGCCGAAAAAAGCCTGACTTCGCAGCAAAAATTACTGCAAGAATCGGGCTTTCTGACCATTGAGTCACACGACTACGACCGCGGCTGGTTTACATCCACCGAAACCACCGTCATCCGCTTGAAACCGACCTTGCTGAAAAATACGCAAAAATACCTGCCTGACAATCTGAAAACCGTGTTAAAAGAGCCGATTACCGTGGTCAACCATGTGACCCACGGTCCTTTTGCCGGTGGCTTCGGCACGCGCGCGAAAGTAAAAACCGAATTTCAATACCATCCTGAAGCAGCTAAAGTATTGGCTCGTTTCTTCGGCGACCAAACACCGGTCAGCATGACCAACACCGTTTATTTCAACGGCAACGGCGTGATGAAACTCAGCATTCCGGCATTCGATTACGAAGAATTGTCCGGCATTAAGCTGACATGGCAAGGCTTAAGCGGCCAAACCGATTATCAAAACGACTTCATCGGCTATTCACACGACTACGCCGCGCCTTCACTACAAGTCAAATTGGCCGACAAAGGCGATATTTCCCTGGAAAATTTGCATTTCAAATCGGAAACTTCAGACGGCCTCAACAAACTTTCTTTAGGCAAAAGCAGCATCACGCTGGATAAATTCCTGCTGCAATGGAAAGAAGGCATTGATTACAATGTCAAATTAAACGAACTGGTGAATTTGGTGACCAATCTGCAAATCGGCGCGTTTATCAATCCGACCGGCACGATTACACCTTCCACCATTGAAGTGACGAAGTTGAAATTTGAGACCCAAACCAACGAAGTCGATAAATTTATCAATAGCGAAGGCCGCTTCCAATTCGACACCCTGACCTACGGCAAAGACCGCTACGGCCCGCTCGACATCAATGTCGCCGCAGAGCATCTGGATGCACAAGGTTTGTTAGCGCTCAAAACCAAATTTGCGCAAATTGCCGATACGGAAATGAGCGAAGAGCAGATTCAAAACGAATTGATTCAGACGGCCAAGACCGATGCTTCAGGTTTGTTCACCCAAAACCCGGTGCTAAACGTGAAGGCATTTAAATTCACCATGCCGCAAGGCAATGTCGATGCTTCCGGTACATTGGCCTTTAAAGGCTTGGTGCAGAAAGATTTGGATAATCTGGCGGATATGCTCAAGAAAACCGAAGCCGATTTCAATATCCAAGTGCCGCAAAAATTGTTGGAGCAAATGGCCATCAACCAAGCGCGCAGCATTTTCAGCGTGAATCCTGAAGACGAAGCTGCCGGACGCACTACCATTGACGACATCAACGAAACCTTGCGCCTGATGGTCGACAGCACCATCCAAAGCATGGCGCGCGACCAATACCTGACCTTGCAAGATAATCTTGTGAAAACACATCTCAATCTGCAAAACAGCGAGCTGAAGCTTAACGGTAAAGTATTGGAAATCGAACCGGAAGCGGCATTCGACGAAAGCGATATGCTGCGCGATGAGGCCTTTGAAGATAGAGCGGCATCAACTGCACCATAACCCTTTTTTGACTGTCTAAAAAGCCGTCTGAAACATTTCAGACGGCTTTTTGCATCATTTGATTTTTACCGATTATTTGCAAAAATCAATACATTAATCAGCAATATTCACTTTCAGTATCCTTACTGATTAAACTCAGCCAACTACAAAAAAATAAGTTTGGCAGTTCACCGAGATTGGTACTACATTCAAAAAGTTGTCATCCAACATCAAAATCACTGTCCTAAACACAATAACAGAGAAATAAAATTCCTAATCAAAGGTTCGCTCATGAAAAATCAAACCATCATGCAATATTTCGAGTGGTATCTGCCCGATGACGGCCGACACTGGCAACGCCTGGCCGATATCGGCATCAGCAAAGTCTGGCTGCCGCCCGCCTGCAAAGCCACCGGCACCAACGATGTCGGCTACGGCATTTACGACCTTTACGACTTGGGCGAATTTGACCAAAAAGGTGCCGTCCGCACCAAATACGGCACCAAAGACGAATACCTTCACGCGATTTCAGCCTTAAAAGAAAAAGGTATTCGCCCAATTGCCGATGTGGTCTTGAATCACAAGGCCGGCGGCGATGAAAAAGAAGCGTTTACCGTATTGAAAATGAATCCCGGCAACCGCCAACAACCGATTTCCGAGCCTTACTAAATCGAAGGCCGGACGCATTTCACCTTTCCCGGGCGCAACAATACATACAGCGATTTCCAATGGCACTGGCAACATTTCAGCGGCACCGACTACGATGCCAAAAACGAAGAGACCGGAATCTTTATGATTCTGGGCGAAAATAAAGGCTGGGCAGATAACGAATCGGTCGATTCCGAGCATGGCAATTACGACTATTTAATGTTTACCGACATCGATTACAAACACCCCGATGTAGCTGCCCATGTGCGCGATTGGCTCAAATGGTTTGTCGATACCACCGGCGTTACCGGTTTGCGTTTGGATGCCATCAAACACATTGATCAAAACTTTATGCGCGAACTGATGCAACACGCCAAAACGCTTTACGGCGATGAATTTTATGTGTTCGGTGAATATTGGCACGGTGATTTCGACATTAAAGACGATTATCTCAACGGCACCGATTTTATCTTCGACTTGGTCGACGTTGGCTTGCACATGAATTTCTTCAATGCCGCTCAATCCGGTGAAGCCTATGATTTAACGAAGATTTTCCAAGGAAGCTTGGCCGAACATATCCCGATTTCGACCGTAACCTTTGTCGATAACCACGATACCCAACGAGGCCAGTCACTGCAATCCACCGTGGATGATTGGTTCAAACCAATCGCTTACGGCATTATCCTGCTGCGCGAACACGGCTTGCCGTGCGTGTTTTATGGCGATTATTACGGTATTGAAGGCGAATTCGGCCAAGAGTCTTTCCGCGAAGTTATCGACAAATTGCTTTATTTGCGGGGATATCACGCCTATGGCGAGCAAATCGATTATTTAGACGACCCCAACTGCATCGGCTGGACGCGCTTAGGCAATAAAGAATACCCCGACGGTCTAGCCGCCATCATCAGCAACAGCGGTGAAGCAGAAAAAAGAATGCACGTCGGTATTCTCAACGCAGGTAAAACCTTTGTTGATTATCTCGGCCATCACGATGCCGAAATCGAGATTGATGACGAAGGCTGGGCAATGTTCCCCGTACGTGGCGGCAGCTTGTCGGTATGGGCGGTCAAACAGATAGGATGATTAATCAGCTTTTTTTGATTTTAAACAGCTATAAATCAAAAGGCCGTCTGAAAAATTAACTTTCAGACGGCCTGAGACCTTTGCAAAACCTTATGAAGCAATAAAAACCAAAACATCCGTCATTAGCTTCGCAAGCCCGCTGCGCTTCTCCCGCGCAGCGGGCTTGCGAAGCTAATGACGTCGGTTCTTTGTGCAGTGGCTTTTCAGGGGGGGTTACAAAGGTCGCAGCCTTTTATTATCATGCCAATCTTAATCAATCACCAACGGCGGAAATGATTTCACCGTTTCATCAACCGCTTTCACACGCAGCAAGAAATCTTCCAATTTCGCCAACGGCAATGCGCTCGGACCATCGCAACGGGCTTGGTCGGGATTTTCGTGTGATTCCAAAAACAAACCGGCCAGGCGGGTAGCCATGCCGGCCAGAGCCAAATCGACCACTTGCGAGCGACGGCCACCGGAAGCGGCGGCACCGGAATCACGCGTTTGCAGCGAGTGGGTGACGTCGAAAATAATCGGAGTTTGTTCGCAGGTTTTCTTCATCACACCGAAACCGAGCATATCGACCACCAGATTATCGTAGCCGAAATTGCTGCCGCGTTCGCACAAAATCAATTGGTCGTTGCCGGCTTCTTTGAACTTTTCAATGATATTTTTCATCTGCGACGGGCTTAAAAATTGCGGCTTTTTGATGTTGATGACATTACCGGTTTGCGCCATCGCCACCACCAAATCGGTTTGACGCGCCAAAAATGCAGGTAATTGGATCACATCACACACTTGTGCCACAGGCGCGCATTGGTAAGGCTCATGCACATCAGTAATCACCGGCACATTAAATTCGCGCTTCACCGCTTCAAAAATCTTCAGGCCTTCGTCCAAGCCCACGCCGCGGAAGGAATGAATCGACGAGCGGTTGGCCTTGTCAAACGATGCTTTGAACACATACGGAATGCCCAATTTATCGGTCACTTTGACGTAATGCTCGCAAGCTTTGAGCGTGGAGCCCATGTCTTCCAAGACATTAATGCCGCCAAACAGGGTAAACGGCAAATCGTTGCCGACGTGGATTTGGTTGATTTGAACATTCATGGCTGAATCCTTTTACTAGGCCGTCTGAAGGCAACGGCGCTCGTCGCTATTTAAAAACTACTGAATATTGAAATGCCGTCTGAAAGTTTCACCGTTCAGACGGCCTGTGTGCATTACAACACCGTATGCGGCGGCTCATACGAAATCACATCGCGGATTTTATTGTGTTCGTCCACCAGCACTACTTTTGGCTCATGGTTGGCCACTTCCGGTTCAGACAGCAGCACATACGACATAATAATCACGATGTCGCCCTTTTGCACCAAGCGCGCCGCTGCGCCGTTCAAGCACACCACGCCGCTGCCGCGCTCGCCGGGAATGGTGTAGGTTTCAAGGCGCTCGCCATTGTTGTTGTTGACGATGGCGACTTTTTCGTTAACGCAAATACCGGCGGCATCCAGCAAATCTTGGTCAACGGTGATGCTGCCGACATAATTCAAATCGGCTTCGGTAACGGTGGCGCGGTGAATCTTGCCGCCGAGCATGGTACGGAACATGGGTTTCTTTTTCTTTCTCAATCAATTTTGGGTTTACAGCATTTCAGACGGCCTCAAGCGTTAACTCAGGCCGTCTGAAAAACAAACCGCTATTATAACCCCATTTGCGTCTTCATCCAGCGCAAATATGCCGATAAACCGCGCGATACCGGCTGCATCAAAATCTGTGGGCAATCGTAGCTGTGGTTGGCCATAATCAGCTTTTCCACCGCTTTATAATGACAACGCGAAGATTTAATCACCACGCGGATTTCCTCATCGCAACACACCTCGTCCTGCCACACATAATGGCTGCTGATGGCTTCATACTGCACGCAGGCAGCAATTTGGTTTTGCAGCAAAGCCATGCCTATTTTCTCGGCTTCTTCACGCGTGGCGGTTGTAGTGGTAATGATAACGGGTTTGAATGCGGGCATTTCAGACGGCCTTTATTTAAAATTCAACACCGGCCAGCCTTTTTCCTGCGCTTCGGCCAACAATTCGGCATCGGGATTTACCGCCACCGGCTCGTTCACATGACGCAGCAGCGGCAAGTCGTTTTTGGAATCACTGTAGAAATACACTTTGTCGTAGCTGTCTAAGGTTTCGCCACGCGCGGCCAGCCATTCGTTCAGGCGGGTGATTTTGCCCTCTTTCAGGCTCGGTGTGCCGTAGTAATTGCCGGTGTAGCGGCCGTCCGAACCGATTTCGAGCTGGGTGCCGATGACGTTTTCAATACCGAATGCGTGACAAATCGGGGTAATGATGAATTCGTTGGTTGATGAAATCACCAATAATTCGTCGCCGGCATTTTTGTGGCTGTCGACCAGCATACGCTGCATGGGTGTGATGTTCGGGGTAATGAATTCGGCCATAAATTCGCGATGCATCTCGGCCAATTGTTCCATGCTGTATTCTTTCAACGGGGCAAGGTGGAATTTCAGAAATTCATCGATATTCAGGCAACCGTTGCGGTAATCTTGGTAGAATTTTTCGTTTTGCGCTTCAGTGTATTCGACATCGACCAAGCCTTTTTTCATCAGGTATTGCGGCCACGTGTGGTCGGAATCGGTGTTGATTAAGGTGTTGTCGAGATCGAAGATGGCGAGGTTTTTCATTCTGTTTCCTGTTGTTTCAAAAGTTGGCGCAAAAGCGGTAAGGTAATACGTTTGCCCATCATGACGGCGTAGTGGTCAAGCGTGTCGAGCATTTGCACGAGGCTGTCCATATCCCGCCGCCAATGGTTTAAGAGATATTCAAAGATTTCGGTATCGATGGTGACTTGTCTTGCAGCGGCCATGCTGGCTAGGGCATCAATTTTTTCTTGGTCGGTTAAAGGTTTGACTTCGTAAACCAAGCAATAGGCCATGCGGGTACGCAAATCTTCGCGGATAACCAATTGTTGCGGGGTGTATTCGGAGCCGAGCAGCAGAAAGCCTTTACCGCTGTTGCGAAAGCGGTTGAAAACGGCAAACAGCAGGGCTTGTTCTTCATTATTGAGACGATCGACTTTGTCGATAGCCAAATAATCGGCGTCAAAGGCTTTTTCGGTAAGCGGATGAATAGTGGCATCGATATACACGGCATTTTTACCGGCTTCCAAGGCTTGGGCAATCCATGCTTGCAGCAAGTGGCTTTTGCCTGCCCCCTGCTCGCCCCAAACATAGATAAACTGGCCGTGTTTATGCCGCAAAACGTACACCAGCTCGGCATTTTCGGTACCGAGAAATTTATCGAAGCTGGGATAATCGTGCGCGGCAAAATCGAAAATGAGTTGGTTCACGGAAATATTTCGGCCTGTATGGGAATCGGGTTTATTTTACGTTGTTTTGGCGGCTTGTATCAAGGTTTCAGACGGCCTGCAAACTTAAGCAAAATTTTCTTGTCCAAGCCTGCATTTGGTTTAAAATGCTCGCTGTCTTTGGCGGTTGCTTTGTGCGTGGCCGCCGTTTTTCTTGTTTGAAAGCTCTAGAATGAAAATTTTTGAAACCGTTTACGATAAAACGCTGCAATGGTCGAAACACCGTTTTGCGCCGTTTTGGTTGAGTTTTGTCAGCTTTATCGAAGCCATTTTCTTCCCTGTACCTCCGGATGTAATGTTGATTCCGATGTCGATGGCCGAACCGAAAAAAGCTTTGCGTTTCGCGGTATACACCACACTGGCCTCGGTTTTAGGCGGCATAATCGGTTATGCCATTGGCTATTTCGCCTTTGATTGGATATCCGGCTATATTCAAAGCTGGGGTTTCCAGACTCAATTCGATCAGGCACAGCTTTGGTTTGAAACGTGGGGCGTGGTCGTGGTATTTTTGGCAGGTTTTTCACCGATTCCGTTTAAAGTGTTCACCATTTGCGCCGGCGTGATGAATATGGCGTTTTTACCGTTTGTATTATCAGCAGCGGTTTCCCGCTTTGCCCGCTTTTTCTTGGTCGCCAGATTATCGGCTTGGGGCGGGGAAAAATATGCCGATAAAATCCGCCATTATATCGAAATGCTGGGCTGGGCTACAGTAGCCTTGGCGGTAGTCGGCTATGCGGTATACAGCTTTACCCATTAATCAATCTATTAGGACAAGGCCGAGACCTTTGCCAAACTCCGCATCAAACTAACAGCCGAAACTACAAAGTACAGTTTCGACTGTTTTCATTGGTTTTAACCCGAAGCCTCTCTTTTGCCTTCTCGGATTGCCTAACAAACAGGCCGGGACCTTTGCAAAACCCTAGATTTGAATGCAGTTCAAAGCTGTAGCGGAACACTGGGGATGATTTCGCCGCAGATTGCTCCGCTTTTGCCTGCTTCGATGGCTTGGTGTTGTTTGACAGCGTTTTAGATGATGAAGGCATTAATAACGGCTGCTTGGGCATTCCCAGCTTTGAGGCCTCTTTCGGTAAGTTTGGGGGTTAATCAGCGTCATCAGTTGCACTTAAAGTGTCTTCTTACGCCAGCCGGTTGCGGAAACGGCAAAGTGTGCTGTGGTCGGGAATGACGGCTGTTTTGGTTTTTATTGATGGTTTATGAGGTTTTGCAAGGTCTCTACATTTATAACCTTTTGTAATCATGATCACAAATAGAAAAACAGCTTGACAACATCAAGCTGCTTTTTTTATTTTAAATGAAGATCTACTTAATCTTATTTAATACGCATATCGCCGGTTTCAACAAAACGTTGGTGCCATGACAAGGCTTCCATTAACAGATGTGGGGTGTGCAAGCCACCTGCTTTTTCGGCACGGTCATAGTAGTCACGCAACATATCGCGGTATTCAGGGTGCGCACAGTTATTGATAATTAATTGGGCGCGTTGCCGTGGTGACTTGCCGCGCAAATCCGCCATACCTTGCTCGGTTACGATAAACATTACATCGTGTTCGGTGTGGTCGTGGTGCGAAACCATCGGTACGATACATGAAATGGCACCATCTTTGGCCACAGACGGCGATACAAAGAATGAGAAGAAAGCATTACGGGTAAAATCGCCCGAACCGCCGATACCGTTCATCATTTTTGTACCCATCACATGGGTAGAGTTTACGTTGCCGTAAATATCGGCTTCAATCATGGCGTTCATACCAATCACACCTAAGCGGCGGATAACTTCTGGATTGTTGGTGTATTCCATCGGACGCAAAATTAATTTATCGCGCAGGAAATCAATATTGTCGTTAAAGCGTTGCAATGCATCCGGGCTGAACGACAAAGCAGTCGCTGATGCGTGTTGCATTTTTCCTGCCAAAATCAAGTCCAACATACCATCTTGCAATACTTCGGTATAGCCGGTCAATTCCTCAAACGGGGCATCCAGCAAGCCTGCCATTACGGCATTGGCGACGTTGCCCACGCCTGATTGTAATGGCAACAGGTTTTTCGGCAAGCGCCCTGCTTTTACTTCATGGCTGAAGAAATTGATGATTTGGGCAGCGATGGCTTTTGAATTTTCATCAGGGTCGGCAAATTTACTGTTACGGTCACCTGAATTGCTCAATACAATGGCAATGATTTTTTCTTCCGGGCATTCCAAATATGGTGAACCTACGCGGTCAAATGGGCCGGTAATGGCGATCGGTTTGCGGTGTGGCGGCACGCCGATATCGAATACTACGTCGTGCATGCCTTCTAATTTGGCATTTTGGGTAAAGTTTACTTCAATAATGACTTTTTCCGTCGCTTTCAAGGCTTCGTTGGCGTGACCGATACCCATCGCCGGAATCAGTTTGCCGTCTTTCGTAATGCCGGAAACTTCAATAATGGCCAAGTCAAAATCGCCATAGAAACCTTGGCGCATTTGTTGTTCAACGTGCGACAAGTGCATGTCTTGATAAGCAATATTACCGGCATTGATGCTGTTGCGCAGCGATGGATCCGATTGGAACGGATTGCGGAAATGCACGGCATTGGCAGCAGCCAATACGCCGTCACACTCAGGCGCAGTCGAAGCACCTGTAATCATACCGATGCTAAATGGGCGGCCAGCAGCGTGTTCGGCTTTGGCTTTTTCAGCAATAGCAGTCGGCAGAAGCTTCGGATAGCCTGCTCCGGTAAAGCCCGTGATGGCAACATTCATACCGTTTTGTACAAATTCGGCTGCTTGTTCGGCAGACATAATCTTGTTGCGTAAGCCTTCGTGGTGGATGCGTTCTTCTGCATTAATCATTTGCTTTCTCCTTTGATTTGGATCTTGAGTGTAGCCGCTGTTTTTTAAACTAAAAATTGACAATCTGTTTTTCAGACGGCCTTAAAAATAACATAACGCTACAAACTATATAACAAAGCTTTCAAAGTGTAAAGAATACTGTCCGAACCACTTAATGGAACGGTATTTTGGTGCTAACCTATGCGACAAGCATTCCCTAAATCCATTTAGACGGCGCTGATTTTTGCTAAATTTAATGGTGGCAATCACGAATCGGTTTTAAGACAGCCTATCATTTTTATACCATGAATGAGAAATGCTACTGGACGACTCTGCCGCTTGCGTGAATAATACGCCTTTATTGAAATAATGCGGTTTGATTGAATAATGAATAATTCCAAAGGTTTGCTTATTCGCTGGCTGATTGTCTGCCTGATTCCGCTCTTTACTATGCTGGCTTTTGCCTTAATTCCGCCGCCGGATCACACACAATATCTAATTAACGGCATCATTTTGACTTGCGAAGCGACATTTTTATTTAAATTCGTGATTTTTGACGTGATTAAGCATCATTTAAAAGGCGAATTTGAGTTAAAACGCAAAACCATGCTGCTGTTTATTCCAATTGTGCTGCTGATTGTTTATTTGGTACATTATTTCGGTGGATTGTAATGCAAAAGGCCGTCTGAAAAAGTTCAGACGGCCTTTGATACACCTTAAAGCAAATTACAGGCTGTTGGTGAATGTGCGGGTAATCACGTCGCGTTGTTGCTCAGGCGTTAAAGAATTAAAACGCACGGCATAACCGGAAACGCGGATAGTCAATTGCGGATATTTATCCGGATTGGCTACGGCATCTTCCAAGGTCTCGCGAGTCAAGACATTGACGTTCAAATGCTGGCCGCCTTCCACTTTAGGGCGCGCGCTCACATCCAGCGGAATTTCTTTGTAAGAAACTTCGCCCAAATCTGCCAAAGCCACCACGGCATCAGCTTGATAGCCGCTTCCTTCTTTTGCCACCAAACAACGGGCTTCGTTGGTACTGTCGTCCAGCAACCAGAATGAGTTCAACAATGCTTCGTTTTGCGCTTGTGTAATTTGGATACCTTTAATCATAGCTACCTTCTCTTTCATTAACGTAGAAAAAATCTTAATTAAGCCTTATTTTATACTCCATACCCGAAAAGAAATTGATATAAATCAAGTTACAAAACATTACAGCTTAACTATTTAAGCAATTGTCTTTAATCGGTAAATTATCAAAAATCTGATTTGTGCAGCCGCATAATATTTTACTCCATCCCCATTGTTGATTTGCGAATACAATTTATGAATAATGAAATAACCAAGCTGTCTGAAAAAAAAACCTGCTGGCTTTTTTGCAATGTCATCGACAATTTCGGCGACATCGGTGTATCTTGGCGTTTGGCGCAAGCGCTTTATCATGAGCTGGATTGGCAAGTGCATTTGTGGGTGGACGACGTAGCCGCCTTACAAGCAATTTGCCCTGATTTACCGGCTGTTCCCTGCACGTATCAAAACATCGCCGTACACCAATGGACGCTGCAATCGGCAAATGATACCCCCCTCCTGCCCCCACCCCACATCGTCATCGAAACCTTCGCCTGTGACCTGCCTGACAACGTTTTACACATCATTCTGCAACACCGGCCGCTTTGGCTCAACTGGGAATATTTGAGCGCGGAAGACAGCAACGAACGCCTACATTTACTGCCGTCGGTGCAAGCCAACGGTTTGAAGAAATTTTTCTGGTTTATGGGCTTTAGTGACCGGAGCGGCGGCCTAATACGCGAAGCCGATTTTTGCAAACGCATCGATTTCGAGACCGGCCTTTTCAGACAGCATTATGGCTTACCCAACAAAACTGCCGATGAATGGCTGTTGTTCGGCTATCACAACCCGGTTTGGGCAAAATGGCTAGAAATGTGGCAACAACACGACCAACCCATTACCCTGCTGTTGGCCGGTAATCAGATTATCGACAGCCTGAAAGCAGCGCAAGCCATTCCGCAAACCGCCTTACAACACGCCGGCGATACCTTTCAGACGGCCTGTGCGACACTGGTTAAAGTCCCTTTTGTACCGCAACAGGATTTCGACAAGCTGTTGCAACTTTCAGACGGCCTGATGATTCGCGGCGAAGACAGCTTCGTGCGCGCCCAATTAGCCGCCAAGCCGTTTTTCTGGCACATTTATCCGCAAAACGAAATGGTGCATCTAGATAAACTGCACGCGTTTTGGCAAAAAACCGCACCGTTTTATCCGCCCAATCTCATGGCCGCACACCAAGCCTTATCTGACGAACTCAACGGAGCGCATGAGTTATCGGCCGAACAGCGCCTCTTCGCTTGGCAAACGCTGACGGCACACCGGGAGCAATGGCAGCAAAGTGTCGCAGATTGGCAGAAATTCCTGTTTTCCCAACCAACCGCGCTGGAAAAACTAGCCAAATTTGTTTCAAATACGCTAAAATAGCGCGTTTATTTTGTAACTAAAATCTGATTGGAAACACACAATGAAAACAGCTCAAGAACTGCGCCCGGGTAACGTATTCATGGTCGGCAGCGACCCGATGGTGGTACAAAAAACCGAATACATCAAAGGCGGCCGCAGCTCAGCCAAAGTCAGCATGAAATTGAAAAACCTGCTGACCGGCGCTGCTTCCGAAACCATCGTTAAAGCCGACGACAAATTCGACGTCGTGGTATTGTCACGTAAAAACTGTACTTACAGCTACTTTGCCGACCCAATGTATGTCTTCATGGACGAAGAATTCAACCAATACGAAATCGAAGCTGAAAACATCGGCGACGCGTTGAAATTCATCGTGGACGGCATGGAAGACCAATGCGAAGTGACTTTCTACGAAGGCAACCCGATTTCTGTCGAATTGCCGACCATCATCGTGCGCGAAGTAGAATACACCGAGCCGGCGGTTAAAGGCGACACTTCAGGTAAAGTGATGAAAACTGCCCGCTTAGTTGGCGGCACCGAAATCCAAGTGATGGCTTACATCGAAACCGGCGACAAAGTCGAAATTGATACCCGCACCGGCGAATTCCGTAAACGTGCTTAATATCTGATTTGAAATAAAAAAGGCTGTCTGAAATTTCAGACGGCCTTTTTATTGTGTGCACTTTTATCAAACAAATATTTAACAATACCTAAAATATCAGGCGATTTAAAGTTTCAGACGGCCTATTTTTCTTCTTCAAACGCGCGACAATTCTTCACGCATTTGGCCAATCACCGCTTTATAATCTGGTTTACCAAAAATAGCCGAACCAGCCACAAAAGTATCTGCACCGGCAGCGGCAATTTCGGCAATATTGTCCACTTTTACGCCGCCATCCACTTCCAGCGCAATGTGTCGGCCGCTCTGCGCCTCATATTCGTCCAACATGGCACGCACTTGGCGGATTTTCACTAAGGTTTGCTGAATAAAGCTTTGTCCGCCAAAACCCGGATTCACAGACATCAACAATACCATGTCCAAGCGATCCAAAACATTCTCCAGCACACTTACGGAAGTGGCCGGATTCAGTACCAAGCCCGCTTGGCAGCTCAAATCGCAAATCAGGCTTAAACTGCGGTCAACGTGTTTACTCGCCTCAGGGTGAAAAGTAATTATACCGGCACCTGCTTTGGCAAAAGACTGAATCAAATCATCTACCGGCTCAACCATCAAATGCACATCAATCGGCACAGTGGCATAAGGTTTCAATGCCGAACAAATCATGGGGCCAAACGTGAGATTCGGCACGTAATGGTTATCCATCACGTCAAAATGAATCAAATCGGCACCGGCAGCAATCACATTACTGACTTCTTCGCCCAATCGGGCGAAATCAGCAGAAAGAATGCTTGGGGAAATGCGATAGTGGCTCATAAATGCTCCAAAATTTAAAATTGATGAGTATGGTTGATGATTTCCGTTTATTTTAACGAAAATCAGTATATTATGTATTTATTTAAAATATGAATAAATACATGCAACATTTCTAAAAAAAATAAGGGGCTGTACTAGATAACTAGGGAAATCTAATTTCAGGTTAGAATAATCCCTATGAGAAGAAGCCGTTTAAGTCAGTACAAGCAAAACAAACTGATTGAACTGTTTATTGCGGGTGTTACTGCCCGTACTGCAGCTCAATTAGCCGGTGTTAATAAAAACACGGCAGCCTATTGCTTTCATCGTTTGCGCGTACTGATTTTCCATAACAGCCCGCATCCGGAAATGTCTGATGGCGGAGTAGAAGTTGATGAAACCTGTTTTGGCGGACAGCGCAAAGGCAAACGTAGTCGCGGTGCAGCCGGCAAAGTCGCTGTATTCGGGCTTCTGAAGCGCAACGGCAAGGTTTGCACCGTTGCCGTGCCCAATAACAAACTGCCGCTTTATTGCCGGTAATACGTGAGCAAGTAAAGCCTGACAGTATTGTTTACACTGATTGTTACAAAAGCTATGACGTACTTGATGTGAGTGAGTTTAGCCACTTTCGCATCAATCACAGTACACACTTTGCTGATCGGCAAAATCACATCAACGGAATTGAGAACTTTTGGAATCAGGCAAAACGCCGCTTACGTAAGTTTAACGGCATTCCCAAAGAGTATTTTGAGCTGTATTTGAAGGAATGTGAATGGCGTTTTAACCACAGTGAGATAAAGTCTCTTGTTCTATTTTAAAACAATTAGTAAAGCAGAATTTATTCTAGTTGTCTAGTACAGCCCCTTAGCTTAAGTATTTTTTGATATAAGAAAAGCTAGCGTTGTTTACTTTTTCTTTTTTGCTTGAAGACCCATTTTGGGATTTTTGAGTGTTGTCAAGAATGCCGAAAGGCACGGCAACGCCGCATGGTTCTTGATAATGCTCAACAATCCTAAAACAATCATTTAGGCAAAAAATAAAAGCTGTTTTGCATAAAAAGTGTAAACAACCCGACAATTTCCTACATCGGAGATGTTTTTCGATGTGTTGAAGGCGTCGGGGTCTAAAAAACTGCTCATGAAAATATCCTCTAAATTCCTTGGCACGATGTGAGGCAAATTTAGAGGATTTGGGGAAGTTTTGCAAAGGTCTCACAGATTGGAAAAGGCCGTCTGAAACACCAATGTTTCAGGTGGCTTATTTAATTAATGAAGTTTTTCAACACCAACGAAGCAATGTCGTCCAAACCAAAGCCATCGGCTTCTTGCGGATTGCCGTTTGGCGTGGCGCTGTCAACTAGGTTTGGTAACACTTGAGCCAACAAATCACTGGCTTGCTGACCGTCCATACCGAATTTTTGTGCCACTTGGCCAATCACATCACTGCCCAAGGCGCTTTGCAATTCGTTGCCTGAAACCGGCGCATTGTCTTGAGAAGTAGAAACCCAACTACCCAATGTCTCGCCTAAACCACCTTGTTGCAATTGGTTAATCAAGTTACCCACACCGCCTTGCTGCTGCACCAAATCCATCGCCATATCAACCAATGGGTTTTGGCTGTTAGCATTGTCATTATTATTTAGGGCTTGGGTTGCCACATTCAACAAAGTATTCATTAAAGCCATGATTTATCCTTTAAATTAAATTTAAATAATGTGTTGTTGTAAAACGGCTTGAGTGTAGCAAACATTAGCGTGTTTACCTGTTTTCTTAACGAAAATATACGCAGGCCGTCTGAAAAGATGTTGCACAAAGCAATCAGTTTATTTCAGACGGTCTCCAAAGGCTTTTTATTCGTCGTCTTCTGCTTCCCGACCATTAAAATATTCCGCTGCACCACCTTCAAAAAAGCCCTGCAAAATCGCCTGTGCCGCCACTTGATCCAATACTGATTTCTGTTTCCGGCCAAATACCTGCGCTTCAACCAGCAAACTTTCAGCATACAGCGACGACATACGCTCATCCACCCAATATACCGGCAAATTAAACCGCCCATGCAAACGACGGCCGAACTTGCGGCTCAAGCGCGTTAAGTTATGCTCGGTGCCGTCGGTATGCGTGGGCAGGCCGACTGCCAATTGACGCGGCTGCCATTCTGTTATCAGCTTGGCGATCGATTCAAACTTAGCACCGTTGCTGTTGCCGGTCACGGTGGTCAGCGGATGGCTCATGCCTAATTCGGCATCTCCCTGTGCCACACCTATGCGCGCTTCACCAAAATCAAACGCCAGCGTAGTGCCTTTGGGTACTTTATGCATGCCCTGCCCCTGTAACTAAACGGTCAGGCTGAATGCCGAGCTTTTCAAACACAGCCGCATAGCGGTGTTCATACGGCACGTCAAACAAAATATGCTCATCGGCAGGCACGGTCAGCCATACATTATCGGCCAATTCGCGTTCCAACTGCCCTTTGCCCCAGCTTGAATAACCAATGCTCACCAAAGCCTTATCCACCGCACCGGGTTCGGATAAATTCTCGATAATGTCGCGCGAAGATGTCAGTGCCACGTTATCGGTAACCGCCAGCGTGCTTTGCCAATTACCCAAAGGTGTATGCACCACATAGCCGCGGTCAACCTGAACCGGCCCGCCCATCATCACACTCTCATGCTGCATACGCAACGGAATATTGCGGTCACTCGCGGCAAAAATCATATCCATTGTAATCGGCGACGGCTTATTGATGATGATGCCCAACGCACCTTCTTCATCATGCTCGCAAAGATAAATTACGCTGTCTTGGAAAAACGGATCGTCCATATTGGGCATGGCCACCAAAAAGTAGTTTGCTAAATTCATATGCTCTCTTGATTATTTAGGATTGCGCCGGCGTCGCCACTTCGACAATACATACACCATACACTTGCTTATTGGCCAAACCGGCGATTTCTTTTTCATCTGCACGCTGCCCGTCGAAGCAGGAAATCGCGCTCAAAGAGTTTTTCGGCGAACCTTGCACAATTTTATCGCTGTACACCAAATAGGCAAAAGCCTTACGCTTCGGGTCGTAATAACGGATAATCTGCTGGCTCTTAAACGCCACGCTGGCGCTGCGTTTGAAAACTTGCTTCGGCTTAGCGACTGCTGCTTCGCTGTAGCGGATGATATTGGCCGACTGCACACAGGATACTGAAGCATCGCTGGCGTCTTCCTCCAAATTCACGGTTTCTTTCAGCCCGCCTTTTTTGGCATAGGAAATATAACATGCCACGCCCTGCACATCAGGGTCATCAAACGCTTCCACTTCGATGCGGTCGTTTTTACCCAGCATGTGGAAAACCGTACTGGCCTTACCGATTTTATCCGAATCACCGCCGCCGCAAGCCGCCAACAATACCGCTGTAACGGCGGCCAATGCCAATTTTTTCAACATCGCTACTTTTTTCATTGATAAAGTTTACAGATACTATATAAGACCGTTTGACAAGATTGCAAGCATTTGTGAAACGCGTTTAAATAAGATTTTCAGACGGCCTGACAATCAGTATAATCGTGTTTTGTTGCTTTTAATGACTTTTAAGAAAATACATCATGCGTTACAAACCTCTTTTACTCGCCTTATTGCTCAGTTTTGCCGCACCTTCTTTCGCGGCCAACGATTCAACCAAAGAAAAAACCACCGCTGCGAAGAAAAACACCCAAACCAAAAAAGCAACCACGTCAAAAGAAGCAGCTAAAACCACGGATAAAAAAACTGCGTCCAAAGCCAAAGAAAAAGCAGACAAAAAACCTGCTGAAAAAGCCAAAGCCGTTGCTAAAAAAGACGATAAAACCAAAACCGATAGCAAAAATGACAACACCAAAACGGCAGACAATAAAAAAGAAGCGCCCAAAGCCAATGAGCAGCCGGTAAAAAAAGCCACAGCCCGAACCCCTAAAGAAAAAGAATCGGCAAAAGAGAAAGACGGCAACGCCAAACAAACGGCTAAAAAAGCAGCTGCAAAATCGGAAGCCACAGCAAAAAAAGACAATAAAGACAATAAAGACAATAAAGACAATAAAGACAATAAAAAAGAAACAAGCAAACAGCCAGCCAAGCCAGAAACAGCTAAAAAAGAACCGGTAAAAAAAGCAGCCGCTAAAACAGAAGCCGCTAAAGCCAATGCGGCCAACGATAAGAAAACCGCCACTGTACCAAGTAAAGACAGCGACGAATTGCGCGCCGCTGTCAGCGCCGCTACCAATGATTTGGAGGCCAAACAAGCCTTGAGCAAGCGCACCGCCGGTTTCTTAGTCCGCGTAAATGCCGATTTAAAAAAGCTGCAACAAACCCGCAACAATTTATCCAACATCAACCGCCAACAACGCGATGCATGGAACAAATTGCAACAATTGGATAAAGAACTGACCCGCCTCAAAGCCGAAGTCGGCAACACACGCGCACAAATTTCACGTTTTGTCTCCGGTAATTATAAAAACAGCCAACCGAATGCCGTGGCCTTGTTTTTGAAAAATGCCGAGCCGGGCCAGAAAACGCGTTTTCTGCGTTATACCCGCTACATCAATGCTTCAAACGAAAAGGTGATGGCAGATCTGGCCAAGCAGCAAAAAGAGCTGGCTACGCAAGAGAGCAAAATCAACAATGAATTAAGCCGTCTGAAACGCCTGCAGGCCAATGCACAAGCTGCGTTAAAAAAACAAGGTGCACAAAATACCCCCGAACAAGTCGAAAGCCGCCGCCAAAATGCCGCGATGGCCAAAGAGGCGAAAAAATCAGTCACCCAAAAAGACAACGAGCAACGTTTGAACAATCTGATTAAAGATTTGGACAAACAAAAAGCCGAGCAGCGCAAAAAAGAAGCAGAAGCGCGTAAGAAAGCAGCAGAAGCGCGTTTGGCCGCTACTGAAAAAGCCCGCCAAGCGGCCAAAGCCAAAGAGGAACAAGCCGAGAAAGAGCGTGCCGCCATGTCGAACCTCACCGACGAAGATCTGAAGCTGCAAGCGCCGAAATCGGGCAGCTTTGTAACCATCAGCAATCCAAACAGCTTCAGCCGCATGCAAGGCCGTCTGAACAAGCCGGTTAACGGCATGCTCTCAGGTTTGTTCGGACATCAGCGTGAAAGCGGCGAGATTTGGAAAGGCGTTTTCTACAGTACGCCACCTGCCGCGGTAAACAGCATTGCTGCGGGTAATGTGGTGTATGCCAGCGAATTGGAAGGCTACGGTAATGTGGTCGTGGTCGATCACGGCGACCAATACGTCAGCGTGTATTCAGGCTTGAGCGAAATCGGCGTTGTTAAAGGATACAGTGTGGGCCAAGGCCATAAAATCGGCACCAGCGGCACCCTGCCAAGCGGTGAAGAAGGCTTGTATTTAGAAATCCGCTACAACGGTCAAAACATGAATCCGCTCTCTTGGATTAATTGATGTTCAGACAGCCTTGATATGTTTTCCAAAGCATATCAAGGCCGTCTGAATATTGATCAACATAACAAAAAGCATGAAACAAACAGTTGCTAGCATTTTTTTACCCTAAAACGGTTGTTTCCTCAGGCCAAATCGCCTAAAGTTTCATGAACGATGTATTTAGGCCGTCTGAAATCAACTCATCTTTTCAGACTGCCTCATAAAGCACACAAAGAAAGTTAACAATAATGTCGAAATCCACTTTGAAAAAAGTTGCACTTTACACCTTAGGTGCATTCAGCGGTGTGGCAATCAGCCTCAGCGTTCAAAGCATTGCCGCCGAAAAAAGCGCTAAAGACGAATCTTTGCCAGTGAAATCCATCCGCACCATGGCCGAAGTTTACGGCCAAATCAAAGCCAATTATTACCAAGACAAATCCGATGAAGAACTATTCGAAGGCGCAATGAAAGGCATGGTTGCCGGTCTCGACCCGCATTCCGAATACATGGATAAAAAAGGCTATTCCGACTTGAAAGAAAACACCAGCGGCGAATTTGGCGGCTTGGGCATGGAAATCGGTCAAGAAGATGGCTTTATCAAAGTGGTTGCCCGATTGAAGATACTCCGGCCGAACGTGCGGGCGTGAAAAGCGGCGACTTCATCGTCAAAATCGACAATACTTCAACGCGCGGCCTGACCGTCAGCGAAGCCGTGAAAAAAATGCGCGGCAAACCCGGCACTAAAATTACTCTGACCCTGTCACGTAAAAATGCCGACAAACCGATTGTGGTGAACCTGACCCGCGCCATCATCAAAGTGAAAAGCGTGCGCCATCACCTGCTTGAGCCGGGTTACGGCTACATCCGTGTCACCCAGTTCCAAGAGCGCACCATCGCCGGCGTGAAAGATGCCGCAAAAGATTTAACCAAGCAAAACGGCGCCCCATTGAAAGGCTTGATTTTAGACCTGCGCGATGATCCCGGGGGGCTGCTTAACGGTGCGGTCGGCGTATCGGCAGCCTTTCTGCCGAATGATGTTAACGTTGTCAGCACCAAAGGTCGCGACGGCAAAGCCGGTATGGTCTTGAAAGCGACGCCTGAAGATTACATTTTATCCGGCGGCAAAGATCCACTCGACGATCTGCCTACCGAGCTGAAGACCATTCCGATGACGGTGTTGATTAATTCCGGTTCCGCTTCCGCTTCGGAAATCGTGGCCGGTGCGCTGCAAGACCACAAACGCGCCGTAGTCGTCGGCACGCAAAGCTTTGGTAAAGGTTCGGTGCAAACCGTGATTCCGTTATCCAACGGCAGCGCAGTCAAACTGACTACTGCTTTATACTACACCCGAATGATCGCTCGATTCAAGCGCAAGGCATTGTGCCTGATGTCGAAGTCAAAGACAAAGACCGCGCCTACGAAAGCCGCGAAGCCGACTTAATCGGCCATATCGGCAACCCACTCGGCGGCACGGATGTCAACAGCAGCAATGAGATTCCTGAAGTGGCCGAAGAAGCCTTAAAACAAGATGCCAAACCGAAAACCGACAAGGAAATAGAAGAAGACATCATCGCACGCCGCACGCCGAATCCAGCCAAAGACGATCAATTACGTAAAGCTTTGGATTTGGTAAAAAACCCGACCGAATGGCAAAAATCGTTAGGTTTGGCTGTGAAAAAACCGGTACCCAAAAAGGACAATAAAAAAGAAGATAAGGAATAATTCTTGGTCTGAATTCAAAATCAAACAGGGCAGAATGTGTTTTCTGCCCTGTTTTTTGTTTATAAAAAAGGCCGTCTGAAACTATCCTTTCCAGACGGCTTTGACCTTTGTAAAATCCCGGATTTGAGTACAGCTCGACGTTAGAGCGTAAAGAAAGCTCAGACATATCATTGAGATCGGCAAACTTTCGAATAGCGAATAACGAAGCAATGTACCCCAATAGGAATTTTGCGAAGGTCTCGATCTTTTAGTATGACTGCCTTAATGAGCTTTCAGCACTGCCGCAACTTGAGCCACTACATCATCAACCGCAACGCTTTGCGATTCGGCATCACGGCGTTGCGCATATTCTACATTGCCTTCTTTCAGGCCACGGTCGCCAATCACGATACGGTGTGGGATACCCAACAACTCGGAATCGTTCAGCAATACACCCGCGCGCTCATCACGATCGTCTAGCAACACATCCACCCCCTGGGCTTGCAGTTCGGCATAGATACGGTCGGCCGCTTCACGCACCGCTTCAGATTTTTTGTAGTTCATCGGCACAATCACCACTTCAAATGGCGCCATTGCCGGCGTCCAAATGATGCCGCGATCATCGTGATTTTGCTCAATCGCCGCCGCCACCACACGAGTCACACCAATGCCGTAGCAACCCATTTCCATGATCTGCGACTTACCATTATTATCCAAGAAAGACGCATTCAAAGCTTTAGAATATTTATCGCGCAATTGGAACACATGACCCACTTCAATACCGCGCGCCAGTTTCAGACGGCCTTGACCGTCCGGACTGGTATCCCCCTCTACCACATTGCGCAAATCGACAAATTCAGGCTCTGCCGAATCGCGGCCAAAGTTGAAGCCGGTGTAGTGGTAGTCGTCTTCATTGGCACCAATTACCCAATCTGTGCCTTTTTCAGTGGCGAAATCGGCATAAATCTTGCCCTTGAAGCCAACCGGCCCCAGCGAACCACCATTGGCACCAAATTGCGCCAAAATCGCTTCCGGAGCCGCCATACTCAAAGGCGATTTCACACCGGCCAATTTTTCCGCTTTAATGTCGTTAAACTCATGATCGCCACGTAACAGCAGCAACACGATTTCGCCTTCTTCCTCACCTTCAACCACAATCGATTTCAGCGTTTGCTCAATCGGAATATCCAAAAATCCGACCAAGGCCGCAATCGTTTTCACATTCGGCGTATGAACCTTATTTAATGTTGCTTGCGCTGCCGCACGCTCGCCGCTCAAAGGCAACGTCGGTGCCAATTCGATATTGGCGGCGTAATCAGACGCATCGCTATAAGCAATTACGTCTTCACCGCTATCGGCCAACACCTGGAATTCATGCGAACCCGTGCCGCCGATGCTGCCCGTATCCGCCGCCACCGGGCGGAAATCCAAGCCCAAACGGTTAAATATACGGCAATACGCGTCATACATATCCTGATAAGTCGCCTGCAAAGATTCAAAATCCGCATGAAACGAATAAGCATCTTTCATCACAAACTCACGCGCACGCATCACGCCGAAACGAGGGCGGATTTCATCACGGAATTTAGTTTGGATATGGTAAAAATTCTTCGGCAATTGCTTGTAGCTGCTGATTTCCTTGCGCACAATATCTGTAATCACTTCCTCACAAGTCGGCCCCATGCAGAAATCGGCATCTTTACGGTCTTTCAAGCGCAGCAATTCTTTACCGTAAAACTCCCAGCGGCCGGATTCCTGCCACAATTCAGCAGGCTGCACTACCGGCATCAGCAATTCCACGCTGCCCGCACGATTCATTTCCTCACGCACCACATTTTCCACTTTGCGCAACACACGCAAGCCCATAGGCATCCACGTGTACAAACCCGACGCCACCGATTTGATCAAACCGGCACGCAGCATTAATTGATGGCTGGCAAGCGAAGCTTCCGCAGGCGCTTCTTTTAAAGTAGAGATAAAAAATTGACTGGCTTTCATGATGTCTGGTTCGAATGTTCAAAATAAACAGCTATTGTAACGCGATTGGCAGAAATTTAATAATTTTTCACCTGTCAACGGAAATTTGTGCACACCTTTGCAGCACTTTGTTTTACTTAAAAATTTTATTTTCACAGGGTCCCAAATACCATTAAATATATAACATATTGATTTTATTGAATTTAAATTGATTAAATTTTAAGCAACTTAACAGCATGATTGTCGCTAAAACGTTTTTTTTGTTTATTCAAAGTTTACCCACAAGGTTATCCACAAAGTTTGTGTATAGATTTCCACGGTCTTGAAATATAAGCTTTCGTCATAAAAATAGCTTCAAAACCGGAATTATACCTATGCTTTTGTCAAGATTTTTCTGAGATAATATGAAATAAAAAACGCCATGTTTTGCAACATGGCGTTTAGAGAATCTGGTGGAGGCGGGGGAATTGAACCCCCGTCCGAAAGTCCTCTACAAAGCGTTCTACATACTTAGTCTTGCCTACTTGAAATCTTGCTTCCCTTGCGCCGACAGACAGGCTCTTGGGAAGCCAGTTACCTTAAATCTTATTTTCCGCCAAGTAACCCGACGGAAAACCAGCCAATGTGAAATGACGTTGCCGTAGGTTTGACCCTACACAGCCCATCGGCCAACTGCTGCAACGGCTAGCCTTAAGCGGCTAAAGCGTAAGTTTCGTCGTTTGCGACTATTTAGATTCAGTGTTTTACGGGAATCTGAGACCCCGGTATGCCCGCATCTGCTTCGCAACCCCCGTCGAAACCAAGATCGCCCCCAGATAGGAAAGGTTCATTATACGCAGAGTATGCGGTTTTGCCAATCTTTATCAGGCAGTCTGAAACGATTGTTTGTGGCAAGCAGGATAAAAAAGGGCTACACTCTCTCGATTATTCCGCAACACCTACTTAATTTTCAGACGGCCCATTGATATCTATTGATATAGATATTTCGTTTCAAATAGAAATCAGACAAACGACAGCAGCTGCCGTGTACACCTAGGCAACGCTATATTATTTCTATCTGAAGCAAATATACAAGGCCGTCTGAACAGGATACCCAACATGTATGATGTCAACACCCACGATGTGCGCCGTTTCTTTGCCCATGTATGGCAACACCGCTTCACACCGCTGCAACTGGATGGTTTGCAGCAAAAGGCTTTGCGCATCATTGAAGCTCATCCGGAATATGAACATTACTTGGCAGACATCGACAATTATTTAGATAAAAACTGGCTGCCGGAAGATGGGGAAAGCAATCCTTTTTTGCACATGTCGCTGCATTTGTCTTTGCAGGAACAAGCGGCCATCGACCAGCCGCCGGGCATTCGTGTGATACATGCGCAATTGTGCGCGCGTTATCATTATGACTGGGTTCGTGCCGAGCATGAGATGATGGACGCGCTGGCGGAAACCTTGTGGGAAGCGCAACGCTATGGCCGCGGTTTGGATGTCAATGCTTACATGACGCGTTTGCGTAAATTGGCCGGATTGGGGCAGGAGGAACACGCACGTTTGAATCCGCACGAAGTGGGTTTGTCCGATAAACTTAGCGAGCGTGAGTAATGGGAATGATGAGGCCGTCTGAAACTTGATTTGCTTTCAGACGGCCTTGATGATGTTAGTCCATCAACCCCGCCTGCCGCATAGAATAAGCTTCCCGCGCGGTAACTACAAAATGATCCAGCAGCCAAATATCCACCAAATTCAGCGCCTGCGCCAATCTTTTGGTGAACTGAATATCCGCTTCAGACGGCCTCGCGTGTCCGCCCGGATGGTTGTGGGCGATAATCAGACTGTCGGCGTATTCGTCAAGCGCCAGTTTGACAATTTCACGGATATAAACCGTGTTTTCCGCCACCGTTCCGCGCGACAATTCGCGCACGGCAATCAGTTGGTTTTGACGATTGAGCAGCAAGGCTAAACTGACTTCAACTTTTTCGTGTCCTAAGTTAAGCCTCAAATAATCGCCGGCGGCTTGCGGATTACTCAGCGTCATGTTTTGCTGCAACTCTTCGCTTAAAATCCGCCGCCCGATTTCTTTCACTACCGCAAACTGGGTAAAGCTGGCCAAGCCCATGCCTTTATGCGCAGATAATGCGCGCGCTTCTGCACTCATCAGCTTGCCCAAGCTGCCGAATTGTTGCAGCAGATAACGCGCTAAATCCACCGCGCTCATACCGCGCGTGCCTACTCTAAGCAAAATCGCCAGCAATTCGGCGTCACTCAATGCTGCTGCCCCGCGTGCCAATAATTTTTCACGCGGCCGTTCCCCTTCAGGCCATTCTTTAATACTCATACAAACCTTTATAATAATTACTTTTATTATAGTTTTATACTATATTAATTTAAGGTAGTATCCAATCTTTCTTTATTCAAAATATAGAAATCATGGCGAATACGTTTGCTGTATACAACAATACCGTCTGAAATCGGTTTCAGACGGCATGGATACATTTTAACTGCCTAATTTGCCATAAGCCTGATAATCACTCAAACGCAGCACACCCACGGTTTTACCGTCTTTTTGATAAGGATAAAGCAAGACATAATGGCCATTTGCATGATCAAAACGCGACGCATTGGCGTGCTGCCGGAAAGCGGCATTTAAATAATCGCGCTCGGCTAAATCGGCGGCATAAAGAAAATCGCTTTTACCGGCCGGTTGAGTTTTATCACCTAAATAAGCCATTTTATCAAGGCTTAAATTCAGTAATACCGGTTTACCGTTAATCTTATCGGGCACAATCAAGGAAACCTGATTAAACGAGCGGCCTTGCTTGTTCAGTAAGATCAAAATCTCTTTGGCCGTCTGAAATTGCTTGGGGGCAAAACGATAGCCGGCAAGCCATGCCACTTGTTGCTGATTATCCTGAATCAAGCTTTGCGCAGAATGCTCTAACAGCTGCTGCTTTTTCTGAATGGTCAGATAATTGCCGCCGAATAAGATTGCTGCCAACAAAGGAAACACCAGCAATACGCCATGAATCAGTTTCTTACCGCCGACAACTGTTGCTTGCTGCCCGCGCTCGGCAATGCGCGTTAAGTTAGCCATGATATTCAACATCAATGCGCCGGCCATCAAAGCCAAAATACCCAAAATGCTCAAGCCAAACATACCGGTCATGTGTTCACGGAAAACTTTCAACCCGAACACTTCAATCAACACAAATGAAAACACCCAATACATCAACAACAATATCGAAATCAAGCCGATGATATTGCTGATTTTGACTATTTTTTTGAGTTCCATCTCTTCCCTTCCATACTGCCATGATAATCTTCTCATGCTTATCTTAACAAAAAACTCAGGCCAAATATACTCTTAATAATATGACCATTTTGCTTTCAGACGGCATTTCAGGCCGTCTGAAAATATCATCGGCTTAAATCAATCGGCTTTCCACCTTATCCCTTTTTTGCCGCTGAATCACGGCGAATCTATTTAAATAAGCCGTTAACAAAAATTTAATATTGCCCCCAACCCACTTAGACTAATATAATGTTAAGTTCACTTGAAGTAAGTCTTTTCACGTCTTCAAAATTAAATAGTCTGCAAATCAGCCAGTTTATTTAATTTTGGGAACGTTGTTCCCCCCTTTCCCGCTGCCCGTGCGCTCTGCAAGCGTTTTCAGACGGCCTTTTTTTATGCCGTATGAAACGCCCTCCAGCAATCAAAACAGCTTTTTATCACCCATCGAAAATCCGTTTTGCCGGTACTCGTTTCAATTTTGGAGTATTGCCATTATGACCGCAACCACTGCGTCTTCTGCCAAACCTTATTTGCAAATCCAGGGTTTGGTGAAAAAGTTTGGTGACAATTACGCTGTCGATAACATCGACTTGGATATCTATCAACACGAAATCTTCGCCCTTTTGGGCAGCTCGGGCAGTGGCAAATCCACGCTGCTGCGTATGCTGGCGGGCATGGAAATCCCGAACCAGGGCAAAATTATTCTGGATAACCAAGATATTACCAAGCTCGCGCCGTATGACCGCCCGATTAATATGATGTTTCAAAGCTATGCCCTGTTCCCCCACATGACGGTTGAACAAAACATCGCTTTCGGTCTGAAACAAGACAAAATGCCCAAAGGCGAAATTGATGCGCGCGTAGAAGAAATGCTGCGCTTGGTGCAAATGACCAAATTTGCCAAACGCAAACCGCATCAGATGTCCGGCGGTCAGCAGCAGCGTATCGCCTTGGCACGCAGCTTGGCCAAGCGCCCGAAAATCCTGTTGCTTGACGAGCCTTTGGGCGCGCTCGATAAAAAACTGCGCCAGCAAACCCAATTGGAATTGGTAAACACACTGGAGCAAGTGGGCGTAACCTGCATCATGGTGACGCACGACCAAGAAGAAGCCATGACCATGGCCACGCGCGTGGCCATTATGTCCGACGGCCAATTACAGCAGGTCGGCACGCCAAGCGATGTGTATGATTATCCAAACAGCCGCTTTACCGCTGAATTTATCGGCGAAACCAATATTTTCGAAGGCGTGGTAGTGGAAGACCATGCCGATTACGCGATTATCCAATGCGAAGGCTTGGATAATCATGTGCGCATCGACCACGGTCTGGGCGGCCCTGCCGAGCAAGATTTATGGGTGAGTATTCGTCCGGAAGACATCGATGTGTACAAAGACAAACCAGAGCATTTAGGCAATTACAACTGGGCGCAAGGCACAGTAAAAGAAATCGCCTACTTGGGCAGCTTTGCCATCTACCACATCCAATTGCCCAATGGCCGTGTGATTAAGAGCCAAGTGCCTGCGCCTTACTGGTACGTGCGTAACATCACACCGCCGACTTGGGACGAAACTGTTTACGTAAGCTGGCCTGAAAACCAACCTACGCCGTTGTTCCGATAAACAAGGAATACCGCGATGAATCTAATCCAATTAAAGAAAAAGCTGTTCCGCAAACCGGGGCAGCGCATGGTGATCGGCATCCCGTATCTGTGGCTGCTGGTGCTGTTTCTGATTCCGTTTGTGATTGTGCTGAAAATCAGCTTCGCCGAGCAGGAAATCGCCATTCCGCCGTTCACACCACTCACTACTTATGATGAAGATTTCCGCCGTCTGAATATTCTGCTTAGTTTCCAAAACTATGCGGATATTTTCCAGAATTTCTGGGCGACATTGGTCAATTGCTCAATCCGTTCAGTAACAATGGCGAAAACATTTATCTGCTGACTTATTGGTCTTCGATTAAAACCGCGTTGACAACAACAATTATCTGTCTGCTCATCGGCTATCCTACAGCCTATGCCATTTCCCGCGCCAATCCGTCGATTCGCAACGGCTTGCTGCTGGCGATTATGTTGCCGTTTTGGACATCATTCCTGCTACGCGTTTACGCATGGATGGGCTTATTGGGACACAACGGCATTATCAACAACTTCTTGATGAAAAACGGCATCATCAGCCAGCCGCTGGATTTGTTCTACAATGCCTTTTCCCTAAATCTGGTGATGGTTTACGCTTACCTGCCGTTTATGATTCTGCCTTTGTACACACAATTGGTGAAACTCGATGGCCGTTTGCTGGAAGCCGCTTCCGACTTAGGTGCCGGGCCGATTAAATCCTTTTTCACCATTACTCTGCCATTGTCGAAAACCGGCATTATCGCAGGCTCTATGCTGGTATTTGTACCGGCGGTCGGTGAATTTGTGATTCCGGAATTGGTCGGCGGCTCGGAAAACCTGATGATCGGTAAAGTATTGTGGCAGGCATTCTTCGACCAAAACAACTGGCCGCTGGCTTCTGCCGTTGCCGTGGTGATGGTGATTTTGCTGGTGATTCCGATTGCGCTGTATCAGCATTACGACAACCGTCAAATTGAAGAAGGATCGAAATAATGCATAAACAAAAATTATCTTGGTTCTTAAAGTTGATGCTGTTCATTTCATTGGCATTTTTGTATATCCCACTGTTTGTGCTGGTGATTTACTCATTCAATGAATCCAAGCTGGTAACGGTTTGGGGCGGTTTTTCCACCAAATGGTACGCAGCCTTAATGCAAAACAGTACCATTCTGGAAGCCGCTTGGTTGTCGCTGCGCATTGCCGTGGTTTCATCATTGGCCGCAGTGGTGCTCGGCACGCTGGCCGGCTATGCGATGGCGCGTATTAAGCGTTTCCGTGGCAACACCTTGTTTGCGGGCATGGTTTCCGCGCCGATGGTGATGCCGGATGTGATTACCGGTTTGTCGATGTTGCTGCTGATTATCCAGGTGCAAATGTTCCTGCAAAACAGCGAATGGCTGCAAGCGCTTTACTTCGAGCGCGGTTTTTTTACCATTTTCTTGGGTCACACCACTTTATGCATGGCCTATATTACGGTGGTGATTCGCTCGCGTTTGATTGAATTAGATCAATCGTTGGAAGAAGCGGCCATGGACTTAGGTGCTCGTCCGCTGAAAATCTTCTTCGTGATTACCCTGCCGCTGATTGCCCCTGCAATTGCTTCCGGCTTCCTGTTGGGATTACTTTGTCGCTGGATGATTTGGTGATTACATCGTTCTTGTCAGGCCCGGGGTCTTCGACTTTGCCGCAAGTGATTTTCTCTAAAATCAAACTGGGTTTGGATCCGCAGATGAACGTATTGGCAACCATCTTTATCGCCGTGATCGGCACACTGGTGATTCTGGGTAACTATTGGATGATGCGCCAAGCCACCAAGCGTGACCGTGAAGCTGCCGAAGCTTACCGCCAAGAAAAAGCAGCGATTCAATAAATCAACCGCATAAAGCAAAGAAAAGAGCCACTTTTAAAGTGGCTCTTTTTATGAGGAAT
This sequence comes from Neisseria weixii, assembly GCF_002327085.1. GTDB lineage: Bacteria > Pseudomonadota > Gammaproteobacteria > Burkholderiales > Neisseriaceae > Neisseria > Neisseria weixii. The sequence goes on from NZ_CP023429.1 coordinate 1,428,567, forward strand.
ATATTGCTTATTTGTTGAACAAACAAAGGCCGAGACCTTTGCAAAAAACCCAAAACTCCCCTAAATTCCCCCTAAAGAATTCAGAGGAGTTTTTTATGAGCAGCTTCTTCCAGCAACAAGCCCGAATCATGACGGGTAAACATACCGGCAGCTGCCCGTTGCTCAAAATTAACCGGCTGCCCGATTGGCAGCCCGCCGGACAACTGCCCAACCGGCAAAAGACCCGTTACATCCGCGGCCACCGCGGCCGCCCCGCCTATCCGCTGCCGCCCGTGCTCAAAGCCGTATTGCCCGGCCAATGGCACAACCTCTCCGATCCGGAATCGGAACGCTGTTCAGCCGCCCGTCCGGATTTCTGCTTCTTCTGCGGCTTTGATGAAGCCGCCTTACCCGGCCGCAGCACCCCTGCCGTTTCCGCAACCGGCCGGCACAGGATGACACCTTAGCCCGGCTTCCCGAACCGGTTAACCGCCGGCTGACCGATAAAAGGCTTAAAAACAGAGAAAGCCCCGGCAGCAGTGATTGATGCCGCCATCATCCAAACTGCCGGCGGCAAACAGCGTCAGGCTGTCGAAACCGATGAAAACGGCATCACTGCCGAAACCCTGCCCGGCAAAGACAAGGATGCGCGCCGGGTGAAGAAAGAGGGCAGATTCACCTCGGGCTGCAAACAACACACCCGCACCGGTTCGGAAGGCTGTATCGGGAAACTGCACACCACCCCGGCCGACGCCCGTGAGTGCAACCATTTCGAACCGCTGCCGGACGGCACCGCACCCGGAACAACCGTCTGTGCCGATAAGGGGTATGACAGTAAAGCCAACCGGGAGCATCTGCAAAGCAAACGGCTGTCCGGCGGCATGATGCGTAAGGCACAGCGGGGCAAACCTTTAACGGAGCAGGAGAAACAGCGCAATACGCAGCTGTCGGAAGTGCGCTGTGCGGCCGGGCAAACCTTCGGTACGCCACACCGGAAATCCGGCTGTAAAAGAGCGCGTTATTTCGGTTTGCGGAAAGTGCCGGCGCAAAGCCATTTGAAAGCGGTGTGCCTGAACCTGCCAAAGGCAGCCGGCAGGCTTCGTGTGCCTGCTGCTGCCTGAAAAGGGCAACAGGCACCCGATAAAGGGGCTGATTGGGGGAAATACGGACGGGAAACACGTCTGAAAATGAAAAAACGGTTACCTGATTGTTCAGGTAACCGTTTGGATGGGGTGGCCGGTATTTTGCAAAGGTCTCGGCCGAGACCTTTGCAAAATACCCATCTTTGACACATTTCTTTCTTTTGCGCTGCCCCAAAGCTTGCCTGTCTTTATGATATGTCTTCGCTTTCTGCGCTGCTACAACTTTGAACTGTACTCAAATCTAGGGTTTTACAAAGGTCTCAGGAATATATTGCTTATTTCCCAAACAAACAGAGGCCGTCTGAAGCGTTTCAGGCGGCCTTTCATCAATTTAGCGGAACAAATCCAATGATTTCACAAATACCATCACCATACCGTAAATCAACGGAATTCCCACCAATGCCCAGCGCCACCATACTGAAAAACCACCGCGCTTAATACTTTCCTGAAGCAGATAGGCGTCGGAAATCGCAGTTTCGTCATCCGGATTGCTGCTTGAAGCAGCTTTGTGAATATCCGTTTCATGATGCTTTTCATGCACGACTTTCACGCACAAATTGCACAGCAAACCCACCAACAGCAAACCGGCCATAATATACATGGTCACGCTATACGCCTGCGCCGCCGGAATGCCATTGTCGATTTGGCTTTGACGAATATAGTTGACCAACACCGGGCCAATCACGGCGGCGGTTGACCAAGCCAACAAAATCCGCCCGTGAATCGCACCGACTTGATAAGTGCCGAATAAATCTTTCAAGTAAGCCGGAATCGCCGCAAAACCGCCGCCATACATCGACATAAATTACGCAAAAGCAAATCATAAATAAGGCTTTATTGCCGCTGGCACCAATCGACGGCACGGCAAAATACAGTAGCGAACCCAGCACAAAGAAAATGGTATAAACATTTTTGCGGCCGATTTTATCGGAAATGCTCGACCAGAAAAAACGCCCGCCCATATTGAACAAGCTCAGCAAACTCATAAACCCTGCCGCGGCACCCACGCTAATTGCTGCCTGCTTACCCACCGATGCTTCTGAAAACAATTCCTGAATCATCACTGCCGCCTGCCCCAATACACCGATACCGGCGGTAATATTCAGGCACAACACCCAAAACAGCAGCCAAAATTGCGGTGTTTTCATTGCTTGGTTAACGTTGACATGATTGCTGCTGACCAGCTTATTTTTGATTTTCGGTGCGACATAGCCTTCCGGCTTCCAATCCGCCGCCGGTACGCGGATAGTGAACGCACCGAACATCATCAAGGCAAAATAAATAAACGCCAATGCCACAAAAGTTTGCGCCACGCCCACAGAACCATTGCTGCTGAATAAACCCATCAGCCATACTGGCAAAGGCGGTGCCACCATAGCGCCGTCACCGAAGCCCATAATTGCCAATCCGGTCGCCATGCCCGGTTTATCGGGAAACCATTTCATCAAGGTTGAAACCGGTCCGATATAGCCCAGCCCCAAACCAATACCGCCAATTACGCCGTTGCCCAAATACAGCAGGGCTAAATTGTGGGTGCTGACACCTATTGCCGACACCAAAAAGCCCAAGCTGAAACAGCAGGCCGCCACAAACATCGCTTTTCCTGGGTCGATACACTTCATCCATGTACCGCACATCGCTGCTGATGCACCCAATACTGCTAAGGCAATACTGAAAATCCAGCCGACTGTGGTCAGTTTCCAATCGCCTGCTGCCGATTCGGTGATCCCGATTACCTTAGTCAGCGGTGCATTAAACACAGAATACGCATAAATCTGGCCGATGGCCAAATGCACGGCCAATGCCGCAGGCGGCACCAACCATCGATTGAAACCCGGCTTGGCTATGGTAGCCTCACGGCTTAGAGATTTCATGGCAACCTCAAATAACAATAGATTAACTGATTGATTTTACCTATAAACAAGGTAAAAATTGTCGACAACTATATCAGTTTTCAACCTTTTCTCTACGCCACAAAATAACTATTTTTAACAAAAGAACCCAAGAAATTGCCTGATTTACTTTCAGACGGCCTCAAATAGCATTATCATCTTATATCCCGCCATCAGGAGCTGATTTATGCAAACCCAAGCTGTTGTCCGCCATATTGTCGATTGGTTGAAAAACTATGCAGAAAGCGCACGCGCCAAAGGCTTTGTGGTCGGCGTATCCGGCGGCATTGACTCTGCCGTTGTGTCTACGCTGGCCGCCGAAACCGGCCTAAACGTGTTGCTGATTGAAATGCCCATTCGCCAAAAAGCCGACCAAGTTAACCGCGTACGCGAACACATGGATAATTTGCAACAACGCTACACCAACGTGACCGCCATAAGTGTGGACTTAACCCCACATTTAACACCTTTGCCGAAACAGTAGAAGTCGATGAAAGCGCATTCCCTAACAAACAGCTTGCGCTGGCCAACGCCCGCTCCCGACTGCGCATGGTCACACTTTATTACTACGGACAACTGCACGGCCTGCTCGTCACCGGCACCGGCAACAAAATCGAAGATTTCGGCGTGGGCTTTTTCACCAAATACGGCGACGGCGGCGTAGACATCAGCCCGATTGCCGATTTAACCAAAACCCAAGTTTACGCGTTGGCCAAAGAGCTGAATGTCATCGAAACCATTCAACAAGCCGTACCGACCGATGGTTTGTGGGACACCGAGCGCACCGATGAAGAACAAATGGGCGCGAGCTATCCCGAGCTTGAATGGGCGATGAGCGTTTACAATACCCATAAGCCTGAAGACTTCAGTGGCCGCGAGCGCGAAGTTTTGGAAATCTACACGCGCTTGCACAAAGCCATGCAACACAAAATCAACCCGATTCCGGTGTGCAATATTCCGCCTGAGTTAATGAAATAAACCCAAAGGCTGAGACCTTTGCAAAATCCCCATCTTTGGCACATTTCTTCGTTATGCGCTGCTCGAAAGCTTGCCTATCTTCGTGATATGCCTGCGCTTCCTGTGCTGCTATAACTTCGAACTGCACTCAAATCTGGGGTTTTACAAAGGCCTCAGGTGTAAGAAATAGTCGCGTTGTTTACACAACAGGTTAAGAAAAATAAGCCTGTAAAACCTCAAAAGGCGTATCACCTTTCAAACCCTTATGCGGCTTAACCGTATTATAAAAATTCACAAAACGGCACAACTCCTTTTGCCGGTCTTCCGAATCTTTAAACGCAAACTTATCATGCCACATTTCCATTAAGGTACGGATCACCCGTTCCGCTTTACCGTTCGTCTGCGGTCGGGCAATACGGGCAAACTTTTAACCGATATTGTTTTGCACACAGGCAACCGCAAACGGATGTGACGCATTGCCCCGGTATTCCATCCCATTATCCGAGTAGGTACACTCAATGGTATACGGACAGCAATCAATCACATCATGCAAAAGGAACTTGGCTGCACCGGCGGCAGTACGGTCAGGCAAAATGGCCGCATACAGTTCGCGGGAATAGTCATCAATGGCGACAAACAGGTAATCCCTCGGTTCGGTTGCTTTTTGATTCTGCAATAAGGGCAGCCGTTTGGTGTCGAAATGCACCATTTCGCCGGAGTACGGCTTATTGTAGCGCTTAGCCTGTTTCTTGAGCTTTTCTTCGATGGCTTTTTCAACTTTAGCCAAACGTTTCATGCCATATTTGGCTTGTTTGAAACGGTTGTTGGTGCTGTTTTGCGGTGCGGGAAGTTACAGCCGTGCGGCCTTAAGGATACGGTAAATGGTGACCCTGCTGACTTGGTATTGCCGAGCCAGTGAAGTAACGGTAATTTTATCCTGTGTATAGGCGCGCCAAACGGCTTGGCGTTGGTGCGGAGTAAGGCGGGTGTTTTTGTGGATGTTCATGGCAGAATTGTCTTTCAAATACTGTAAAAAACGCTAGCTTTTCTTAGTCTGAAACTTCTTTTTCAGACGGCCTCATTAAAAAAGAGAACCATTAAACCATGCGCCTACACCACGTCGCCTTAATTTGCTCTGATTACCCGCGAAGCAAACATTTCTACACCGAAATCTTAGGCCTAAACATTCTCGCCGAACACTACCGCGCCGAACGTGATTCCTACAAATTGGATTTAGGCATCGGCTCGCATTATGTGCTGGAGCTTTTTTCCTTTCCCAATCCGCCGCCGCGCCCAAGTTATCCCGAAGCCTGTGGCCTGCGCCATTTGGCCTTTGCCGTAAATGATGTTGCCGCCAAACGCGATGAATTAAGCAAAAAAGGCATTGCGTGCGAAGACATCCGCATCGATGAATACACCGGCAAAGCATTTTTCTTCTGCCAAGATCCCGATGGCTTGCCGATTGAGTTTTATCAGGAATAGGCTAGGCCGTCTAAAACTTCGTTTTCAGACGGCCTGAGACCTTTGTAAACCCCCGATGGAGATTTTTCAAAGGGCTCAACCTGTCACCTTATAAACCGCTGCAAAATCAGTTAAAATACGCCCTTTCTGTACTTTACCGCTACCGTTATGAATATTCTGCAAGTTGAAAACGCTTCTTTCGCCGTCGGCCATGTCGCTTTATTGGACAAAGCCGCTTTCCAGCTCGACAGCGGCGAAAAAATCGGCTTAATCGGCCGCAACGGTGCGGGCAAATCTTCGTTTTTAAAAATTCTCGCCGGCGCGCAAAAACTGGACGATGGCCAGATTATTCTGCAAAACAACCTGAAAATCGTTTATGTGTCGCAAGAATCGTTTTTCGATAACGCGGCAACGGTGTTTGATATTGTGGCTGAAGGCTTGGGCGAAATGCGCGGGCTGTTGAGCCGTTATCACCAAGTCAGCCATCAGCTGGAAAGCAGCAGCGATGAAAGTTTATTAAAAGAACTCAACGAATTGCAGCTGAAAATCGAAGCACAAGACGGCTGGAAACTGGATGCAGCGGTAAAACAAACCATCAGCGAACTGGGCTTGCCGGAAGACGAAAAAATCAGCAACCTTTCCGGCGGTCAGAAAAAGCGTGTGGCCTTGGCGCAAGCATGGGTACAAAAGCCCGATGTGTTGCTGCTTGATGAGCCGACCAACCATTTGGACATCGACGCGATTATCTGGCTGGAAAACCTGCTGAAAAACTTTGAAGGCAGCTTAGTGGTGATTACCCACGACCGCCGCTTTTTGGATAATGTCGCCACCCGCATTGTCGAGCTCGACCGCGGCACGCTGCGCTCCTATCCTGGCAGCTTTTCCAAATACAGCGAAAAAAAAGAGCAGGAATTGGCCGTTGAAGCCGAACACAACCGCTTGTTCGACAAATTACACGCGCAAGAAGAAGCGTGGATTCGCAAAGGCATTGAAGCCCGCCGCACGCGCAACGAAGGCCGCGTTCGCCGTTTGGAAGAATTACGCCGCCAACGTGCCGAACGCCGCAATGTGCAAGGCCAAGTTAACTTCAAGCTCGACAGTGGTGAAAAAAGCGGCAAAATCATCGCTGAATTGGAACACGCATCTTTCCAATACGGCGACAAAGTCATTATGGACAAATTCTCCGCCATTATTCAGCGCGGCGACAAAATCGGCTTAATCGGCTCCAACGGTATCGGCAAAACCACGTTTTTAAAACTGATTTTGAGCGAATTGCAGCCTACTTACGGCCGCATCCGCATCGGTTCCAAGCAGGAAGTGGCCTATTTCGACCAATTCCGCAGCGCATTGAACGAAAACGACACCGTGTTTTACACGCTCGGTCAAGGCAATGATTTTGTTGAAATCGGCGGCAAAAAACGCCATGTGATGAGCTATTTGGAAGATTTCCTGTTCCACCCTGCGCGCGCGCAATCACCGGTTTCTTCACTCTCCGGCGGCGAACGCAACCGCTTGTTACTGGCAAAATTATTCACCAAACCGGCCAATATTTTGGTGCTGGACGAACCGACCAACGACTTGGATATCGACACGCAAGAATTGCTGGAAGAGCTGCTGCGCGATTATCAAGGCACGGTGTTTTTGGTCAGCCACGACCGTATGTTCCTCGATAATGTGATTACACAGAGCATTGTTTTTGAAGGAAACGGCCGTCTGAAAGAATACATCGGCGGCTATGAAGATTATCTCGATGCCAAAAAGCGCGAGCAAACCCTTCAGACGGCCTCAGCGCCGAAAGCCGCAGCCGAGCTGGTGAAAGAAAAGCCTAAAGCCAACCGCACGGTCAAACTTTCCTACAAAGAACAGCGCGAACTCGATGCCCTGCCCGAAGAAATTACGGCCTTGGAAAAGGAGCAGGCCGAACTCAACGTTCAGCTTTCCGACCCCGACATCTTCAAAGATTACGAGAAAGCCGGCGCATTACAAGCACGTTCGGAAGAAATTGAAATGCTGCTGTTGGATAAACTGGAATTGTGGGAACGTTTGGAAGCCAAGCAAAATGGTGTACAGTAAGGTTGTCCGCTCCAGTCAACATGCCGTCTGAAACGTTTCAGACGGCATGTTTTGATTTCAAGATCGCTTTTAAAATCATCCTTAGTCCTTTAAAAAATAATCGTAAACTGAGGCCTTTACAAAATCGCCATCTTTGGCACATTTCTTCGTTCAAAGCAAGGCTGCAAAAGGTTATTAGGGCGGTTGATGGCGTCCCAATGCTGATGGATGATGCGGTTATCGGGAATTGATTGACATGGGTTTTGCAAAGTATCTCCGAGTGCATCAACGTGACAATGAATTTACCCTTAGTGCGCAGCATATAAAACGGTATCGAATTCTTCTGCGGCAATGCCAAGCACCGCTTGGTACAATTTAATGCTGCAGCAAAACATACGTTTTAACTGCACCTGAAAGAAACCGAATTCGGGTTCAATGACCGGCATAATTTTGTACAAAGAGCTGTTGTGAATGTTGTCCGAGAGCCCCTTAAAATAGGTTTTGCTTCCTAAGCCCTATATTATTAATGTAAATCATATTATAAAAAGTATTTTTATACTGAAAATTTGTCAGGTTAAGATTTGGAAAAATCCTTGATAAGTCCAAGCCATAGGACTACATTAACCTTATATTTCAAGAATCAATGAAGTTTAGCGGCTACATCTGTTTATCTATTTACTTAAAGGAAAAATCATCTTGGCTAAAGCAAAAAAAGAGAAAACTGCTGCAGAAGAAAAAGTGAAAACCAACCAAATCGGTTTGGAAAAAAGCGAAACTGCACCGATTAATGAGAAGTTAAATTGCTCTGTTGTCAAGCTATCATGTGTTTTATCAAAATGTGCGCGGCTATCATTGGAATGTTAAAGGCGAGCATTTTTTCTCACTGCACACCAAATTTGAAGAACTCTATACCGAGCTGCAATTGCAGATTGATGAAATTGCCGAGCGCATTTTGACGCTGGCAGGCACACCGCTGCATGCTTACAGCGACTTTACGAAATATTCTTCTATCAAAGAAGATAAGAATGTGTTTGACGGCCGCGAATGTGTAGAAGGTCTGGTCAGTGGCTTACAGGAACTGATTGAAGAGCAACGCTCTGTGATTGAAGCGGCAGGCGAAGCCGGTGATGAAGGCACGGTTGATTTGATTACCGGCTATGTACAGGCGCAAGAGAAATTGATTTGGATGTATAACGCTTTCTTAGGCGTGAAGAAGTAACTAATATATTGTTTTTTAAATAGATGAAAAGCCGTCTGAAATTTTCAGACGGCTTTTTTTTACTTTTAAAACATTGATTTAAGAAATTTGAGAAATTAGCTTATTTGATTTTCATTGGACTTCATTTTAAGAAGCTTAATCAGAATTAATCGTCAGTAAAGCAATTATGACTGGTTCAGCCCCTATAAATCCACCAAATAATGCATCCATTTCAGATTGAGGGTGTATGTATTAACTAACCACCTAATCAAAAATTACTGTTAACAATCTGTCAATTGTACAAATAGCAACTACAAAAAGCCAATCAATTACTTCTGATATATTTTCTAAATATGATGTTTCACATCCTTCAAACCAATCTATCAGAAAAAATTCACGCCGCTAACGCTGCTAAAATTTTATCGTGAATGCCACCAAAGCCACCATTGCTCATCACCAAAATCTGATCACCGCTTTGCGCGTGTTTCACAATCTTGACTACGAAGGCATCAAAATCTTGACCAACATGCAGTTTGTCGCCCAGCGGCGCCAACGCTTCAGCTACATCCCAATCCACGCCACCGGCATAGCAGAATATTTGGTCGGCTTCGCGCAGGCTTTCGGACAGCGCGGCTTTCATGGTGCCCAGTTTCATGGTGTTGGAACGTGGCTCCAGCACGGCTAAGATGCGGGCGTTACCCACCTTTTGGCGCAAACCGGCCACGGTGGTGGTAATCGCGGTCGGATGGTGGGCAAAATCGTCGTAAACAGTCACGCCGTTAACCGTGCCTTTGATTTCCATGCGGCGCTTCACGTTTTGGAATTGGCCTAAGGCTTCGCAGGCCGTCTGAACATCCACACCGACATGACGTGCGGCAGCAATCACGGCCAATGCGTTCATGCGGTTGTGTTCGCCCAATAATGCCCATGCAATGTGGCCGACTTGTTCGCCTTTGAAAAATACGTCAAAGCCACCCTGCTCGTCTGCTTCACCAATTTGCCAACCGGCTTGGTTGCCGAATAGTTCGACCGGTGTCCAGCAGCCTTTGTCTAAGGTTTCGTGAATACTTTCTTCGCGACCGTTGGCAACAATCAGGCCGTCTGAAGGCACCGTGCGCACTAAGTGGTGAAACTGGGTTTGAATTGCGCCCAAATCGGTAAAAATATCGGCATGGTCAAACTCGAGATTATTCAAAATCGCCGTGCGTGGGCGGTAATGCACGAATTTGCTGCGTTTATCGAAAAACGCCGTATCGTATTCATCGGCTTCAATCACGAAAAACGGCGATTTACTGTTTGGGTCTTGATGCGGAGTTTGCGGTAAACGCGCCGACACGCTGAAATTCTGTGGCACGCCGCCAATCAAAAAGCCCGGCGCCAAACCTGCATATTCCAACACCCAAGCCAGCATAGATGCTGTGGTGGTTTTGCCGTGTGTACCTGCCACGCCCAAGACCCAATGATGATGCAACACGTTTTCTGCCAACCATTGCGGGCCGGAAATATATGGCAAGCCACGGTTTAACACCGCTTCAACCACGTCCATGCCACGCTTGGCGACATTACCAATCACATACACATCGGCTTGAAACTCATCCAACTGCGCGGCATCGAAACCTTCGTGCACATCAATGCCCAAGGCTTCAAGTTGCGTACTCATCGGCGGATACATTTTGGCATCGCAGCCGCTGACTTTAAAACCTGCTTCTTTGGCAATGGCTGCTACGCCGCCCATAAATGTGCCGCCGATTCCGATAATGTGAATGTGTTTCATGATGCAAATATCTTGTTCAAAAACGCTCATTATAGCGGAAATCGGCTTAAAAGGCCGTCTGAAAATATGAGAAGCGTTTATATGGAGTATAATGTTCAGACATAATCACAACAGAGAGAGCCAACCATGAAATTTATCAAAAACCCGCGCTGCCGTTGCTTGGGCGCCCAATGAGCCCTTAAAAATCGAAGAATTAGATTTAATGCCGCCACAAAAAGGCGAAGTGTTGGTGCGCATTGTCACCACCGGCGTGTGCCATACCGACGCTTATACGTTTAGCGGACAAGATTCGGAAGGCGTGTTCCCTTGCGTATTAGAGCATGAAGGTGCCGGTATTGTCGAAGCAGTCGGCGAAGGTGTTACCGGTTTTGCCGTTGGCGATCATGTGATTCCACTTTACACCGCCGAATGCGGCAAATGCAAATTCTGTACTTCAGGAAAAACCAACCTGTGTTCGTCTGTCCGCACCACCCAAGGTAAAGGTTTGATGCCCGATGGCACAGTGCGCTTTTTCAAAGACGGCCAGCCGATTTATCACTATATGGGCACATCGACCTTCTCGGAATACACCGTTGTTGCCGAAGTGTCTTTAGCCAAAATCCAACCTGAAGCCCCGATTTAAAAGAAGTCTGCCTGCTCGGCTGTGGCGTGACCACCGGCATGGGCGCAGTGATGAACACGGCCAAAGTAAAACGCGGCGACACTGTAGCGATTTTCGGCTTGGGCGGCATCGGCTTGGCTGCCATTATCGGCGCACGCATGAGTGGCGCAAGCCGCATTATCGGTATCGACACCAATCCGTCTAAATTTGCTTTGGCAGAGAAACTTGGTGCTACCGATTTTATCAACCCGAAAGATTTCGATAAACCGATTCAAGAAGTAATTATCGAGATGACCGATGGCGGTGTGGATTATTCGTTTGAATGTATCGGCAATGTGGAAGTAATGCGCGCGGCTTTGGAATGCTGCCACAAAGGCTGGGGGGAAAGCATCATTATCGGTGTGGCACCGGCCGGAGCGGAAATTTCCACCCGTCCGTTCCAATTGGTTACCGGCCGCGTATGGCGCGGTTCAGCATTCGGCGGCGTAAAAGGCCGCAGCGAATTGCCGGGCATTATCGACCAACATGCGCGGCGAATTTGCCTTGAGTGATTTCATTACTCACACCATGCCTTTGGACAACACCGCGTTTGATTTGATGCACGAAGGTAAATCGATTCGCAGCGTGATTCATTATTAATCGGGCAATATGAATAAAAAGATAGGCCGTCTGAAAGTAATTGCTTACTTTCAGACGGCCTTATTCATGGAATATTAATTTCAGTGAATTTTAAAAATCTGACATTTTGATTATTTTCACACCGAAACGATTTGTGCATTTCCCACAAAAAAACTTACTTAAGCGATTAAGTAAGCTTTTATAGAAACGCATATTTCAAACCGTTCCAAATTATTGATTATCCAATTAACGCTCGCTTAAAGCCTGTTTCATACGGGTAATTGGTTTGATTAAGTATTGGAATACGGTTTTTTCACCGGTTTTCACATCAACTGTTGCCACCATACCCGGGATAATCGGCATTTCTTTGCCGTTTTTGTCCGTCAAGCTGTTGCTGTCCGTTTGTACCAAAATACGGTAATACACTTGGTTCGGATCAAGCTTCAAATCATTGGCACGGTTTTGCATAGAGTTACTTACGGTATCTGGGCTGATTAAGGTCACTTTACCGTCTAAACCACCGTAAATGGCATAATCATACGCACTGATTTTCACCACAGCCGGCAAACCCGGGCTCATAAAGGCTACGTCTTGCGGGCGGATATAGGCTTCTACCAACAATTTGTCGTCTAAAGGTACGATTTGCATGATGTCTTGACCCACATTCACCACACCACCAACAGTATTGATTTGAATATCCTTCACAATACCACGCATCGGTGCACGGATTTGCGAACGCTCTACTGGGTCGGCGCGCATGGCTGTGTTTTCTTTGGCTTGAGCCAATTCAGATTCAGCCTGCACCAATTCATTATTGGCATCAGCCATATAGCGGTTGCGTCGCTCAGCAATTTGCAAAGTCAATTCGCTGGATTGACGCTGCATACGCAACAATTCCACTTCCGAAACCACGCCTTGCGCCACCATTGGTGCAGTGATTTCAATTTCTTTATCCAACGTTGCTTTGCTCAAGCTCAGGCTTTGAATCGCATCAGTCACTGCACGACGGCGGGCATTGTAAGCAGCCTGTTCACGCGCACGCAATTCGTTGCTGATGCCTTTTGGAAAAGTCAACGCTGTGTTGTAAGCTTCTGCCTTCAAACGTGCTACCATGGCTTCTAAGTTGGCCACTTTAGCTTCGCTTTCGCGCAATACAGCCGAGCTGCGTGTATCGTCTAATTTCAGCAAGATTTGGCCTTTTTCGACAATATCACCTTCTTTCACCGAGATTTCGGTGATGATGCCCGGATCCAAACTTTGAATCACTTGCTCACGGCTGCTGGGAATCACATTGCCGTTACCACGGGTCACTTCTTCAATCGGGCTGTTATAAGCCCAAATCACGAAGACCACCAGAAACAGGAAAAACAGGATAATGACCCAAAATTGCCCGCTGTGTTTTTCTTTTTGCAAGGCTGCATTCAAATCATTGATTAAATGCAAATCCTTATGTTTGACGTTGTTTTCACTACTCATAATGATAAACCTCAATTGGGTGTTTTTATTAAAGGCCGTCTGAAACCTTTTTATTATGTGAATCGGTTTTTACGACTGATTGGCCGAAGCTTGCGCGCTTACCTGAACATTGGCAGTTGCTTGGTGTGCAGGTGCATTATTATTGCCTTGTTGCGCCGCTTTGTTTTTGTTTTGCTCATTTTGCATCAGGTTTTGCAATACCAAATCACGCGGACCGTCCATCACCACTTTACCGTTATCCATGACAATGATGCGGTTGACAATTTGCAATACTTGCGGGCGGTGCGTCACCAAAACCATGGTACGGTCTTTACCCCATTGTGCGATCGCATTCAAGGCCATGCGCTCGGTAGCTTGGTCAAGACTGGTCGTCGGCTCATCCAACAACACCACTTTGGGATTGCGCAACGTCATGCGCGCCAAGGCGATAATTTGTTTTTGGCCGCCTGACAAACCTAAGCCGTCTTCGCCCAAAGGCATATCCAAACCGCGTGGGTGGCTGCGGATAATTTTATCCAAGCCGAAACGTTTTAAGGCATTCAGCAAATCTTGGTCGGAAGAATAACCATCGGTACGCGCCAAATCCATGTTTTCACGCAAAGTACCCAAGAACAAACGTGGCGCCTGACTCAGCAAAACCACTTGATTACGCAGAAAATTCGGATCCAATTGACGCATATCTACGCCATCTAAGGTCACATTGCCTTTATCTGTGTCGTAAAGGCCGCTTGCCAATTTCAGCATGGTGCTCTTACCGCTACCGATACGGCCCAAAATACCGACTTTTTCACCCGGTTTGATGGTAACGCGCAAGTCGCTTACGGCGGCATTTGCATCGTCTTGATATTTAAATGATACGTTTTCAAAGGTAATCGCACCTTGGACATTATCCAAAGTAATGTATTTGCGTTCCGGGCTGCGCTCAATAGGACGCTCAACAATTTCATTGATGCCCTGCAATGCTAATTTTGCTTGCTGGAAGCGGGTTGCCAAGCCGGCGATTTGTGCCAATGGTGCCAACGCACGACCCGATAGAATTACCGAAGCAATCAACGCACCCATGGTGATACGGTCAGCAGTATTTTCCGCATGAATCAGATACGTGCCCACCAATACCAAAAATACAGTATTCAACTGCTGCATACCCACGGCAAAATTAACCATGAAATTGCTGGTATCTTTAACCTTAATCGCAGATGCCGATGTTTTGGCAGTGTATTCATCCCAACGTTGTTGCGCCCAAGAAGTCGCATTGTTGGTTTTAAGTGTTTCAATGCCTTCAATGGCTTCAACGGCCAAGCCCGAACGTTGCGAACCTTCTTTCATTGATTCATTGATGTGGCGTGATAAGGGACGCTGAACCAAAAAGCCGACAATAATCACAATCGGAATGATGGCCAAAGGCACCAAAGCCAATTTGCCGCCAACAATGCCGATTACAGTAATAAATAACAGCAAGAATGGCAAATCCACCAAAGTCAGCAAACTGGCGCTGGTCATGAATTCACGCACTGATTCAAATTCGCGCAAGTTATTCGCATATGAACCTGAAGAAGCCGGACGGTCAGCCAAACGTAAAGCCATCACGCGGCGGAACAAAGCCGAGCTGATGATTAAGTCGGCTTTTTTACCGGCAATATCAGTTAGATGGCCGCGAATCATCTTTGCGGCAAATTCAAATGTAATCGCCAAGACCACACCAATACTCAATACCCATAAGGTTTCATAAGCTTGGTTGGGAATCACGCGGTCGTAAACATTCATCACATATAACGAGCTGACCAAAGCCAAAAAGTTAATGATGAAGGTCGCTAAAATCACTTGGTAATAATAACCGCGGAAACGCCAAATCACCTTCCAAAACCATGCTTTAGGCAGATGGTACTCTGGCAATTCCGAGCGGGTATCCGACACCATTTTTGGTTTAATAAACCAGCAATAGCCCAAATACAGCACCGATAATTGCTCATGATCCAGTTCTTGCTCTAAACCATCCACCTGGCGGATGTGATATTTACGCCCCTTACCCGCACCTTCGATTTGGGTAATCACGGCGGCTTCTTCATTGTGCAAAATAATCAGCACAGGCGCCGCCAAAGACGGAATGTCTTCCAAATTTCGTTTGGACAAGGTATTTTCAAAGCCGTGGCTGCGTAAGACTTCAGTAAGAGAGTGATAGTTGACATTCAGTTTTTGATCCCGCACCACCTCTGCCGAAAGCGCTGCTTCCGACACAGGAGCCCCTAATAAGCGGGTAACTAATGCAACATGTTCAATAATAGCTTTCATGATGATGGATTCACGTAATGATGATAAATTTTCTGATGTTTATTGCTTCACGCCGGCCCAATTGGCCACTTGTGACTGTGTGACAAGGTATTCCAAAGCGGCATCACGGAAATCGTTGTGCGCGGTAATGTTTTCCTGCTCGATGCGCGATAACTCGGTATAGGCACCCAATACGTCAGTCAAAGTGCGACGGGCAATTCGGAATTGCAATTCGTAGGTTTTCACTACGTCTTTTTGCGCCGCGATGTGTTGTGATGTGATTTCGGCACGCTGCTCACTTTGTCTCATGTCAATTTCAGCAGTTTGTGCTTTTTCGTTGACATCACGCAGTATTTGTTCGGATTTAGATTCAGCCGCAATCAAAGCATGCGCATTTTTTTGCACATTATGACGGGCAGCAATATCCAACACATTCCAAGCCACATTTAAATAAAGTTGCTTGGTTTCTTTGGTAGCATTGCCCTCCAAATTGATGGCTGGGAGGCGTTGCGATTTGGAAACATCCAACTCGGCTTTTACACTCTCCTGCTCAGCGATTTGCGCCTGATAAGACGGATTAATGTTTTTATCCGGATTCTGATAGGTTTGTACCAAGCTGGTTGACGTATCGCTGCGGAATGGATCAGTCAAATCCGCTTCTGTCATTTTCTTACCGGTATAGCGCGATAAACGGCTCAAGGCCAATTCCATGGTACGGCGTTGTTGCGAAATGGTGGTTTCTACTTGCAATTGACGCGCTCTGGCTTCAATCAGCTCAGAACGGCGGCCGCTGTCATACTTCGCAATAACATTCAAATCTTTCAAAAGGTTATTATGGCGAACCAGGCTCTGCTGATTCACCAGCAACATTTCTTTGGCACGTAAAGCAGTCAGGTATAACTTGCCCACTTCGCTGCCCAATTGTTCTTGCGTTTCGAAATATTTGTGTTTGTAATATTTTTCTTTGTTTTTATCACGTCGCACAGCGGCTTCGATACCGCCCCAAGAATACAGATTGAGCGTGCCGCGCACACCCAAGCCGCCGTCCATATCATCGCTTTTGTCTTGGTTTTTTTCAGCCAATACCTGGACTCCGGTCAAGGTCAATATCGGGTAGTGGCCGGCACGGGTGGCTTTGGTGGTGCTTTTGGCAGATTCTTCCGTAGCTTTCGCTTCCAACACGGTCGGGTCGGAAAGCATGGATGCTTTGAGAATATCTTTGAGATCCTGCGCAGAAACAGTTTGCGCAGACATCATACAAACAATCGAAAGTAAGGAAATTTTTTTCAGAAACCCCGATTGGCGGGCGCTGAACGGCATAAGATGGGAAAGTGGGGGGCGCATATGATTCACAACAAGTGTATCCGTATATGTGTTTGTTATGGGCTAAAAAATTCTTGCAATTTAATTGGTTGACAGCCTATTCTATTAATGTTCACAGCATATCATCATATTTAACATTTCTCATCATTTCTCAGATAAAAGGTATCGATACGCTACCAAAAGTACACGTTTCTTTATACTGTCAATAAAGTGACTATTTGTTTATCATCAGAATCTATGAACCGTATGTATCGTTTGCTAATTAATGCAAACCAGACAAAACAAGAGGTCGTTGGAAACAAACTCTTGCAATAATTCTAACTTATTGATGAGAAGAAATAATCTGCAACATTTGCCCCAATACTTTCGGATTGCCGGCCACTACATCACCGGTTTCCAACCAGCTTTCGTTTCCTTTCATATCAGTCACGATACCACCCGCTTCTTGTAAAATCAATGCACCAGCAGCAATATCCCAAGGTTTTAAGTTAAATTCAAAAAACCGTCCAAACGTCCGCAAGCCACGGCACACAAATCCAACGCAGCCGCACCTTCACGGCGACCACCGGCGGTTTTCGACAAAAAATCTTTCAAGATAGCCAAATACTTGTCCATCATGCTTTGATCAACCACCGGAAAACCTGTACCAATTAAGCAACGGTTTAATTCAACGCGGCTGGAAACACGGATACGGCGATCATTCAGCAATGCGCCTTTGCCACGCGATGCCATATATAAATCATTGCGTTCAGGCGCGTAAACCAAGGCTTCTTGTAACACACCTTTGTGCAGCAGCGCCATAGAAATCGCATATTGTGGATGACCGTGCAAGAAATTGGTGGTGCCGTCTAAAGGATCGATAATCCATTCGTATTCGGCATTGTCTTTACCGTGGGAACCGGTTTCTTCGCAGGTGATTTTGTGATGTGGGTAGGCTTCTTTGAGCGCGCCCACCAGAATCATTTCTGATTCACGATCAACATTGGAAACAAAATCGTTAAAGGCTTTACTGTCGACTTTGACAGTATCCAGATTGCCGCCGGCACGGGTCATCATCTGGCCGGCGCGACGGGCAGCTTTAAAGGCAGTATTTAAAATCGGGTTCATGGGTTTCTTTCTAGAATAAGGTACAATACCGCTTGGCGCACAGTAACCGCACGCCAAGCGCAACGTTTTCACGTTTCCAATGTTGTTAAAGAACGTTTCAGATTTTCAGACGGCCTGTTTTGATAAAGGCCGTCTGAAAGAAATGGAGAAATGGAAGTATGCCGCATTATAACCGATTAGCTTTGAAACCGAAACAAACATGATTGCCAAACCCACCCTGCCCGACTATTTAAACCACATCCACATCATTCTCACGCGCACCAGCCATCCGGCCAATATCGGCTCGGCCGCGCGCGCCATGAAAACCATGGGTTTGTACAAGCTCACTATTGTCGCGCCCAACCTGATGGCCACGCCGATGACGGAACATCCGCCTGTGTTCGACCCGCAAAACCCGCAAAATTTCCAATTACCGGAAGAAAGCTTCACACTGGCATCAGGTGCGGCCGATGTATTGGCCAACGCCAAAATTGTTGCTACTTTAGATGAGGCCTTGGCCGACACGACCATCAGTTGCGCGCTCACCAGCCGCCGCCGTGAAATCACTGCGCCGCTGCAAACCCCTCGTCAATTAGTGCCCGAATTATTACAAGCAGCGGCCAACGGCGGACAAGTGGCCTTAGTGTTCGGCAACGAAACCTTCGGCCTGTCGATTGAAGAAGTGCAGGCCTGCAACCGCTTGATGACCATCAACGGCAATCCTGATTATTTCTCGCTGAATCTCGCCCAAGCCGTGCAAGTGGTTTGCTATGAGATTTTCAGCCAAACCGATGTGCCGATGACGCACTTGCAGCAGGAAGACCACGCCGCCACCCACGAGCAAATCAAAGGCATGGTGTCACACATGGAATCGTTGATGCATGACGTAGACTTTTTCAAACGCCGCAACAGCGAACGCCTGATGCGCCGTATGCAAAGCCTGTTCGGCCGCGCCAACACGCAAACAGAAGACATCGACATTTTGCGCGGTTTTTTCAATACCTTGAAACAACGTTTGAAAGATTAATTTTTTCAGACGGCCTTCATTCCTAAAACGCCCGTCTGAATCAAAATAGACTCATGAATTACGCCCTTGATGCCTTATGGTGGAAACTCACCAGCCAGTCCGTGCGCGAGCTGGCAAGCTTGCTTACCGCCCCGCCCCTGTGGCACAGCGGAGCAGAATTACCGGTGCGCGAATTGCTGGGCGAACACGGTTTCCGCTACCTGCTCTCGCTCGATCAAAATCCCCAGCCGCTCACCGATTATCTGGCGCAACACGCGCCGTTTGGCCGCCGTTTGGGTTTATATGCCGAACATTTGCTGGCCTTTTGGTTCAACCGCGCGCCGCATGCCGAATTGTTGGCACAAAACCTGCAAGTGGTTTCAGACGGCCTCACCGTCGGCGCAGCGGATTTTATCGTCAAACTCAACGGTAAGGCTTATCATCTTGAATTAACGTGTAAATATTATGGCAGTACCAGCGGACAATTTAATGATTTATGCGGTTTAAACCGGCAAGACCGCTTGGCCGATAAAGCCAACAAATTACCGCAGCAACTGATGCTGCTGAAATTTTCAGACGGCCTCAAAACCTTGCAGCAACATCAATTACCGAACCATTTGCAACCGGCCTCAATTGTGCGCGGATCGGCTTTTTTACCGAAGGCTTTACTGATTTCCAAGCGCCGCTCAATCCTTACGCTTGGCGCGGCGTGTATCTGAGCGATTGGAACGCACACGATTTCAGCCGCACCGACACGCGTTATTACCTGCTCGAGCGCATGGCCTATCTCGCACCCGCCCGTGTGACTGAAACAGAAACCTTAAGTACCGAAGCCGTGCGCCAAATCGACAGCGGCTTAGTCGCCGTACTCGAGCGTCGTCCCGACGGCTATTGGCACGAAATATTGCGTATCATGAAAAGCGTGTAAGTGCCGCTTCAATCTGTTGCCTAGCTTCTTTTTCAGACGGCATCGTCTTCAGGCCGTCTGAAAATCCCGTATAATCGACCTATTTCATGATTTAAAGTAACCCGCCCATGACACCGATTCAACTCGAACACACCGCCGCATTGCTGGCCGACATGCTGACTTTCAAGCAACCTGCCGATGCGGTTTTGTCCGCCTACTTCCGCGAGCACAAAAAGCTCGGCCGCCAAGACCGCCACGAAATCGCCGAAACCGCCTTTGCCGCTTTGCGTCATTATCAAAAAATCGCCGCCGTGTTACGCCGCCCCCACGCCCAATCGCGCAAAGCCGCGCTGGCGGCATTGGTGCTCGGCCGCAGCGTCAACATCGGCAAAATCCAAGATTTGCTCGATGAAGAACAAACTGAGTTTCTCAGCCATTTAAAAGCGCGCAAAGCCGAGTTTTCAGACGGCCTGCATACCGCTGCCGAATTACCGGAATGGCTGATTGCACAATTGCAAACCCATTACAGCGACGAAGAAATTCTCGCTTTCGGCCGCAGCATCAACCAACCCGCGCCGCTGGATTTGCGCGTGAATACCTTGAAAAACAAGCGCGATAAAGTCTTGGCCGTCTTGCAAGCCGAAGAACCGAGCGCCGAAGCCACGCCGTTTTCACCGTGGGGCATCCGTTTGAAAAACAAAATCGCCTTAAACAAACACGATTTGTTTCTTGACGGTTCGGTCGAAGTGCAAGATGAAGGCAGCCAATTGCTGGCTTTACTGGTCGGTGCCAAACGCGGGGAAATCGTAGTCGATTTTTGCGCCGGAGCAGGCGGCAAAACCTTGGCCATTGGTGCACAAATGGCAAACAAAGGCCGCATCTACGCCTTCGACATCGCCGAAAAACGCTTGGCTAATCTCAAACCGCGAATGACCCGCGCCGGCCTGACCAACATCAACCCAGAGCGCATCAGCAGCGAACATGACAGCCGCATCGCCCGCCTCACCGGCAAAGCCGACCGCGTTTTGGTTGATGCACCGTGTTCAGGCTTGGGCACATTGCGCCGCAACCCCGATTTGAAATACCGCCAATCGCCGGAAACCGTGTCCGACTTATTGGCACAACAACACAGCATTCTCACCGCAGCTGCCAAATTGGTTAAACCGAAAGGCCGCTTGGTATATGCCACCTGCAGCATTTTGCCGGAAGAAAACGAACATCAGGTCGAGCGTTTCTTGGCCGAAAATCCCGAGTTTGAATTGCTCGACAGCAGCGAATTGCTCGCCGCCGCCAAAGTGGACTTAAACACCGGTCAATACCTGCGTATGAATTCTGCGGTTCACCATACCGATGGTTTCTTTGCGGCGGTATTGCAGCGCAAATGACAATAGGCCGTCTGAAAATATAAACTGAAACACCTTTGCAAAAGTCTTTCAAAAGCTAATACGCACAAAACCGACGTCATTTCCGCGCAGGCGGGAATCCATTTTCGAGCATAGCAAACTGTTAAATAAAATAGGTTTCTTAGATTTTGCGGTGATTCCCGCCTGCGCGGGAATGACGTCGCGTTTGTATATACTGGTTTTTGAAGGAACTTTGCAAAGATCGCCAACTTTATTTTCAGATGGCCGTTGCTTGAATTTCATCCTTTACGTCCTATTTACTCACCGTATTGCCAAAAGAGTCATTTTAAATTCCCGCAACTTGCGTATAATGATGACATTCAAACCGAATCAATCCGATTGTTTTAAAGGAACCATACATGAGCATTCATGATCAAATCAAAGAAGTTGTCACCACCCACCGTGTTGTCTTGTTTATGAAAGGCACCAAGCAATTCCCGCAATGCGGCTTCTCTTCGCGCGCCGTACAAATTTTGAATGCAGTTAACTGCACCGATTATGTAACGGTTAACGTGTTGGAAAACGACGAAGTGCGCCAAGGCATTAAAGAATACAGCGACTGGCCGACCATTCCGCAACTGTATGTCAACGGTGAATTTGTCGGCGGCTCCGACATCATGATGGAAATGTTCGAAGCCGGCGAATTGGAAGAAGTGTTAAAAGCCTAATTATTAACAAAGGCCGTCTGAAACCCTGTTCAGACGGCCTTTTTCATGGTTTACACTGTTTGCGCGACACCTAAAAAAAAGTATAATAAGCTCACTTTACCAGATACCGAGTAGAAGCAATGAATGTGACCGTCATCGACCATCCCTTGGTCAAACACAAATTAACCCTGATGCGCGAAGCTGAATGCAGCACCTATAAATTCCGCGCACTCGCCACCGAACTCGCCCGCCTGATGGCCTACGAAGCCAGCCGCGATTTCACCATGGAAAAATACATCATCGACGGCTGGTGCGGCCGTATTGAAGGCGAGCGCATCAAAGGCAAAACCTTAACCGTGGTACCGATTTTGCGTGCCGGCTTGGGCATGCTCGACGGTGTATTGGATTTGATTCCCACTGCCAAAATCAGCGTGGTCGGCCTGCAACGCGACGAAGAAACCTTAAAGCCGGTTTCCTACTTTGAAAAATTCGTCGACAGCATGGACGAGCGCCCTGCCTTGATTATCGACCCTATGCTGGCCACCGGCGGCTCGATGGTTGCCACCATTGATTTATTGAAAGCCAAAGGCTGCAAAAACATCAAAGCCTTGGTATTGGTTGCCGCACCCGAAGGCGTGAAAATCGTCAATGATGCGCATCCCGATGTAACCATCTACACCGCCGCGCTCGACAGCCATCTGAACGAAGACGGCTACATTATCCCGGGCTTGGGCGATGCCGGCGATAAGATTTTCGGCACACGATGATTCAAATAAGCAGGCCGTCTGAAAAATATCAGCTTTCAGACGGCCTGAGACCTTTGCAAAACCCTAGATTTGAGTACAGTTCAAAGTTGCAGCAGCATAAAAAGCGCAGACCTATCATAAAGATAGGCAAACTCTCGAGCAGCGCGCAACGAAGAAATGTACCAAAGATGAAGATTTTGCAAAGGTCTCAGCCTGTTTCCCCCTTTCTTCACCACATCAAATTAAGGAACACCATGGGCTTTCAAGACAATCTGGCTGCCATGCCTGCAATCGACCACTTAAGCGGTCTGGACGTTAATACCGAACAAGGCGAAACTGTTCATCATATTCCTGCCGCACCGGGCAAGATCGGATCATTAAAACTCTATCACGCGCTGGCGCAAGAATTTGATAACCAATTAAACACCACTGCCGCCGAACGCGGTTTGGCCTTGTTTGCAGAGCATGTGGCCGATGCCGAAGCCAATCCGGGCAAACACCCTAACATCGATTTGCTCTTTAAAGTAAAAGCCGAAAATTTGGTTTATCAATTGAAACCATTACAAGCTTAATTGAAGATAAATGCCGTCTGAAAAACCATTTCAGACGGCATTTTGTTACCCCGTAACAAAATCGTTTACATTATTTAAAATATGTTATACCATAACTAATCGTTTACTTGAACCACCTTACTTTTTAGAGAACAGCCATCATGAAAAAATCTATTTTGCTGATTACTTCCGTATTGTTCCTATCCACCGCCGCACACGCCCACCGCGTATGGGTTGAAACTGCCCACACCCACGGCGGCGAACACCTGACCGCCGAATTGGGCTACGGCGAATTTCCAGAATTAGAGCCGATTGCCAAAGACCGCCTCAACATCTTCAAACCATTGCAACTGGTGACCGAAAAAGGCAAAGAAAACCTGATTCAAAAAGGCCAATTCAACTACCAATACCGCAGCAACCGTCCGGTTAAAGACGGCAGCTACTTAGTAATTGCCGAATACCAACCGACTTTCTGGTCGAAAAACGCCGCTGGTTGGAAACGTGTGAATAAAACCGAAATGGCCGATGCCGCTTACTGCGAAGAAAGCCGTATGTACGGCAAAAACATCGTCAACGTCGGCCATGAAAGTGCAGACACCGCCATCATCACCAAACAAGTCGGCCAAAACTTAGAAATCGTACCGCTCGACAATCCGGCTAACGTTCACGCCGGCGAACGCTTTAAAGTACGCGTACTCTATCGTGGCGAACCGTTGGCCAACCATCCGGTAACCGCAACCTTCGACGGCTTTGACAACAGTGACCGCAGCAAAACCCACAAAGTAGAAGCGCAAGCATTCTATGATGTGACCAACGACAAAGGCGAAGTAGACATCATTCCATTGCGCCAAGGCTTCTGGAAAGTCAATGTTGAGCACAAAACCGACTTCCGCGACCAAAAAGTCTGCGAAAAAGAGTCTAACTACTCCACGCTCACCTTCCAAATCGGCCATACGAACCACTAATCCATACGTCTAAAAACTGCCGAAATACGCGGCAATACATTGCAAACGTCAAAGGGCGTCTGAACATTCAGACGGCCTTTTTTTCAATCAAAAACTCAAGGCCGACGAGGCGAAAACCGCCATTCACCCAAAGCCAAATCCAATTCAAAAATATCCAAGCACCCAATCGTTACCCGCACCAAACGCAAACACGGATAACCGGCCTTCGCCGTCATGCGTCGCACTTGGCGGTTTTTACCTTCAGTAATCTTAATTTCCAACCAAAAATCCGGCACTGTTTTACGCATCCGAATCGGCGGCTGACGCGGCCACAGTTTATCCGCTTCCCCCTCGGCCAATACACGCACCTTGGCAGGCCCCGTCACAAAATCACCCAAATCCACACCACGGCGCAAAAAATCCAACTTTGCCTCATCCGGCACGCCTTCTACCTGCGCCCAGTAAGTTTTTTCCTGTTTAAACTTGGGATCCGCAATTCTGGCCTGCAAACGCCCGTTATTCGTCAACAACAACAAACCTTCACTATCCGTATCCAAGCGCCCAGCTGGATAAAAACCCGGCTGCTCGACATAATCTTTCAGGCATGGGTGTTTCTCATGCGGTGAAAACTGGCAAATCACGCCATAAGGTTTGTTTAAAACAATCAAATCATTCATTCAGACGGCCTCAATATTGTTTTGGATATTCAAGCAACAACCGTAAACCAATGCAACACGTTTGCATCATGATGGTTGATAACACAATAAATCTCCACCAGAACAAAACAAAACCCGCTGATTTATCAGCGGGTTTTGTTTTGTTCTGGCGGAGTAAGAGGGATTCGAACCCTCGATGCAGGTTGACCCCACATGCTTCCTTAGCAGGGAAGTGCCTTCAGCCTCTCAGCCATTACTCCTAAGGAAACCTGAACTATACTGGTTTGCCGCAGGGCTGTCAAGCATGAAAAAAGAACGGTTCAATAAACATCTGAATTAATTGGGAACAAAATTAATTACTCCGGATAGTTAAGACCAATCTGATTTCACCTTGCTCGGTTTACCTCCGCAGCCGATATTCATCGCTCACTCGCCCATCTTTGATTAGGCAGCGTTTGCTATACCAAAAAACTAGCTTATTGATAATGACTGCATTCCCCAATTTCTTTAAATTATGCCATAATAAGGTGTGCCATACCGCTTGGCATGGAAAAGAAAAACCTTAACCTACAAGAGAATCTCTATGACTAACAAAGCCACCATTATCTATACCCACACCGATGAAGCACCTGCTTTGGCAACCAAATCATTCCTGCCTATCGTATGTGTGTTTACCCAATTCGCCGACATCAACGTAGAAACCAAAGATATTTCATTGGCCGGCCGTATTTTGGCCACGTTCCCGGATTTTTTGAAAGAAGAGCAACGCGTGCCGGATGCTTTGGCCGAGTTGGGCGAGCTGGTGAAAAAACCAGAAGCCAACATCATCAAGCTGCCGAACATCAGCGCGTCTGTACCGCAACTGACTGCTGCGATTAAAGAATTGCAGGCGCAAGGTTTTGCTGTGCCGGATTTCCCGACCGACCCGAAAACCGATGAAGAAAAAGCCATCCGCGAGCGCTATGACCGAATCAAAGGCAGCGCGGTAAACCCTGTTTTGCGCGAAGGCAACTCTGACCGCCGCGCGCCTAAAGCCGTGAAAAACTTTGCCAAGAAAAACCCACACAGCATGGGCGCTTGGTCTAAAGATTCCAAAACCCACGTTGCCACCATGCAAAGCGGCGACTTTTTCCATAACGAACAATCGGTTACCGTACCGGCCGCCACTTCTGTTTCTATTGTCTTCACCGACAAACAAGGCAACAAAAAAGAATTACGCAAACCGGTTAACCTGAAAGACGGCGAAATCATCGACGCAACCGTGATGAACAAAAAAGCCTTGGTGAGCTTCTTGAATGAGCAAGTGAAAGAAGCCAAAGAGCAAGGTTTGCTGTTCTCATTGCACATGAAAGCGACCATGATGAAAGTGTCTGACCCGATTATCTTCGGTCACGCCGTGAAAGCTTTCTTTGCCCCTGTATTTGAAAAATTCGGTGGCGAATTGGCCGCTGCCGGTGTCAACGTAAACAACGGTTTCGGCAACTTGTTAGGCAACTTGGACAAACTGCCGCCTGAAACCAAAGCTGCGGTTGAAGCCGAAATCGCTGCTGTATACGCGGCCAACCCTGATTTGGCGATGGTGGATTCCGACAAAGGTATCACCAACCTGCACGTACCAAGCGACGTGATTGTCGATGCCTCTATGCCGGCGATGATCCGCAATTCCGGTCAAATGTGGGATAAAGAAGGCAAGCAGCAAGATACCAAAGCCGTGATTCCTGACAGCAGCTACGCCGGCGTGTACCAAGCCACCATCGATTTCTGCCGCGAACACGGCGCATTCGACCCGACCACCATGGGTACGGTGCCAAACGTCGGCCTGATGGCACAAGCAGCCGAAGAATACGGTTCGCACGACAAAACTTTTGAAATCGAAGCCGACGGTGTGGTTGAAGTAGTTAATGCTTCGGGCGAAGTGTTGATGAAGCACGAAGTTGAAGCCGGCGACATCTGGCGCATGTGCCAAACCAAAGATGCTCCGGTGAAAGACTGGGTACAATTGGCGGTAAACCGTGCCCGCTTGAGCAACACCCCTGCCGTATTCTGGCTGGATGAAAAACGCCAGCACGATAAGAGCCTGATCAACAAGGTGGAAACCTACCTGAAAGACTTGGATACCGATGGTTTGGATATCCGCATTCTGTCTCCCGTAGAAGCGACCAAGTTCAGCTTGGAACGCATCAAAAATGGCGAAGACACCATCTCTGTAACCGGTAACGTATTGCGCGACTACCTGACCGACTTGTTCCCGATTTTGGAATTGGGTACCAGCGCAAAAATGCTGTCTATCGTGCCTTTGATGAACGGCGGCGGCATGTTTGAAACCGGTGCGGGCGGCTCTGCACCGAAACATGTGCAACAATTCTTGGAAGAAAACCACTTGCGTTGGGACTCTTTGGGTGAATTCTTGGCCTTGGCGGTATCATTTGAGCATTTGGCTCAAAAAACCGGCAACAGCAAAGCGCAAGTTCTGGCTGACACTTTGGACGCCGCTACCGAGCAATTGCTGTTGAACGGCAAGTCTCCAAAACGCAAAGCCGGCGAACTCGACAACCGTGGCAGCCACTTCTACATCGCGCTCTACTGGGCACAAGCATTGGCCGATCAAGACAAAGATGCTGAGTTGAAAGCCAAATTTGCGCCATTGGCTGAAACCCTGACGGCCAACGAAGATAAAATCGTGGCAGAATTGGCCGCCGGTCAAGGTAAAGCTGTGGACATCAAAGGCTACTACAGCCCGAACGAAGAGTTGGCTTCTGAAGCAATGCGCCCAAGCACCACTTTGAACGCGGCTTTGGCTGCACTGTAAAATGAAAGCGAGGCCGAGACCTTTGCAAAACTTCGGATTTGAGTACAGTTCGAAGTTAGAGCAGCGCAGAAAGCGCAGACATATCATGAAGATAGACAAGATTTCGAGCTGCGCATAACGAAGAAATGTGCCAAGGATGAAGATTTTGCAGAGGGCTCAGGCCGAATTTTTTGTAACATGTGTCACATTCATTGAATTTGGCTGCTGACATTCATCAAAGGCCGTCTGAAAGTTAACCACACTTTCAGACGGCCTTTTTATATGTTGCTTTATGGTTCAGACGACCTGCAAACGGGATAAGATTATTGCCTGGCAATCCACCCGAACAATCTATCCGCTTTGCCTTATTTAGCCTATAATGCATGTTTAACGATTCCGCGCCGTTTGAATGTTCAGACGGCCTGTTTTATTTTCTGCGCTATTGTCATGCTTCTCGATATCAACCGTTATCCTTTTCCCGTTTTCAAAAAAGAAATCCGCCACTTGATTTTGCTGGCGGTGCCGATGCTGTTGGCACAGGTGGCGCAGATCGGCATCGGTTTCGTAGATACCGTGATGGCCGGTGGTGCGGGTAAGGAAGATTTAGCCGCCGTGGCTTTGGGCAGCGGCGCATTTGCCACCATTTTCATCACTTTTATCGGCATCATGACTGCGCTGAACCCCATCATCGCCCAGCTTAATGGTGCGGGTAAATTTGATGAAGTGGGTGAAACCGGCCGCCAAGGTTTGTGGTTCGGGCTGACCTTGGGCATAATCGGTATGCTGCTGATGTGGACGGTGATTATGCCGTTTCGCAACTGGTTGGATTTGAGCGGCTACATCGAAGACACGATGGCGCTGTATATGATTTTTACCGGTTTGGGCATGCCCGCGGCGATGATACACCGCGCGCTGCACGCGTATGCCTCCAGCCTCAACCGCCCGCGCGTGATTATGTGGGTCAGCGTGGCAGCGTTTTTTCTGAATGTGCCTCTCAATTATATATTTGTCTACGGCAAATTCGGCATGCCGGCTTTGGGTGGTGCAGGTTGCGGCTTGGCGACAGCTTTGGTGTTTTGGTTCAACGCCATCGCTTTATGGCTGTATGTTACCAAACAGGATTATTTCAAAAAATTCAAGCTGACTGACCGCTTCAGCAAGCCGGATTGGGCGGCTTTTAAAAATTTTTGGAAACTGGGCGCACCGATTGGTTTGTCTTACTTTTTGGAAGCCAGCGCGTTTACCTTCATTGTGTTTTTAGTAGCGCGTTTGGGCGAAGATTACGTGGCGGCGCAACAGGTGGTCATCAGCCTGACCGGCATTATTTATATGGTGCCGCAAAGTGTCGGCGCAGCTTCGACCGTGCGTGTGGGTTTTGCACTCGGCCGCCGCCAATTTGCCCGCGCCCGATATATTTCCGGCGTATCGTTGATTTTAGGCTGGGCATTGGCTGTCATCACCGCCTTGGCTTTGATATCATTGCGTTATCCTTTGGTGGGCATGTACACCGACGATGCGGCGGTACTGAACATTGCCGCAGGTGTGTTGCTGTTGGCGGCGGTGTTCCAATTGTCTGACTCGACCCAGTGCATTGCTTCCTACGCCCTACGCGGCTATAAAGTTACCAAAGTGCCGATGTATATCCATGCCATTGCCTTTTGGCTGTGCGGTCTGCTACCGGGCTATATCTTGGCTTACCGCTTCGACATGGGCTTGAACGGTTTTTGGGCGGCCCTAATCGTATCGCTCAGCATTGCCGCGATGGCATTGGTTTGGTGTTTGGAATTGTGTAGCAAATCATTGGTGAAATCTTATGCACGATAAATTTCAGACGGCGCGAATCACGTGCCGTCTGAAAACCATCATATTTATTTTTTTCAGACGGCCTTATCCTATGCCGTCTGAAACCTTTTCTCAGGCTTTATCATGAAACTCAGTTATCAAACCGACCTGACTCCCTACAACACCTTCGGCCTTAAAGCCAATGCCCATGCCTTTGCCGTTTTGGAACAGGCTGAAGATATCCGCAAAATTATCCGCCTGCCTGAATTC
Organism: Neisseria weixii; assembly: GCF_002327085.1. GTDB lineage: Bacteria > Pseudomonadota > Gammaproteobacteria > Burkholderiales > Neisseriaceae > Neisseria > Neisseria weixii. The sequence goes on from NZ_CP023429.1 coordinate 1,458,094, forward strand.
AGTCGCCACAACGTCTTGTGGCTGGGTGGCGGCAGCAATATTCTGCTGATGGAAGACTATTCCGGTTTGGTGGTGCACATGGCGAATAAAGGCGTGCGCGAAATCGCCCGTTCAGACGGCCTTGTGTATATCGAAGCGCAAGCCGGTGAAATTTGGCATGAATTTGTATTGCACACGCTGGATTTAGGCTTAAGCGGCTTGGAAAACCTAAGCCTGATTCCGGGCACAGTCGGCGCTTCTCCGGTGCAAAACATCGGCGCATACGGTTTGGAAGTGAAAGACGTCATTCACAGCGTACGCTGCTTTGATTTGGACAACGAAAACTTTGTCGAATTGAGCAATGCCGATTGCCGATTTTCTTATCGTGAAAGCTTTTTCAAGCAGACCGGCAAAGGGCGCTATGTGATTGTGTCGGTAGTGTTTGCCCTCAAAGAGCATTTCACGCCCAACCTGAAATACGGCGACTTAGCCGCCGCAGTCGAAGCCATCTGCCAAGGCCGGGAAGCCACGGCAAAAGACGTGTCTGATGCCGTGTGCGCAATCCGCAACAGTAAACTGCCCGACCCGAACATTCTCGGCAATGTCGGCAGTTTCTTTAAAAATCCGATTGTCAGTGCGGAGCAAGCTGCATTATTATCGAGCGAATACACTAATATGCCGCATTACCCGCAAGCCGACGGCACCGTTAAGCTGGCTGCAGGCTGGCTGATTGACCAATGCCGTCTGAAAGGCTTCCAAATCGGCGGTGCGGCCGTGCATGACAAACAGGCTTTGGTGTTGGTGAACAAAAACAACGCCCAAGCCGAAGATGTTTACCGTTTGGCGCAACACATTTGTCACGTAATTGAAGAAAAATTCCAAGTTACATTACATGCCGAACCCAACTGGCTTCCGGCTTCATACAGTTTGTAAGCTATACCATTAAGGAATAATCACGTGGTACGAGAACCCAAAATCAATACTTATACCCGCATTATCAATGCCAGCCTTGTTTTATTTAATGAAGAAGGCGAGCGAAACATCAGCACCAATCACATCGCAGCGCACTTGGGCATCAGCCCCGGCAATCTGTATTACCATTTCCGCAATAAAGATGAAATCATTATCCAGCTTTTCAAGCGCTACAGCGAAGCCTTGCTGCAATACCTGCAAGAAGCGGAGCTGCCTAAAGATGTTGAAGGCGCGATTACCTACATGGCCGGTATTTACAATGTAATGTGGGAATATCGTTTCTTATTTAGCGATGTGAACACCCTCTTGGCACGCAGCGCCGAATTATTGGGCGAACACAACAACTTTACCCACGCCAAAGTGTCACCACTATTGGTAAAATTATTGAACGAACTCAACGACCACGGCATCATTTGCGCCGACAAGACCGCCATTGACGACTTGGCCGTGAATATGTGGATAATGACCAAATACTGGTTTGATTTCGATGGCTCACTGCAAGGCCGCACAAAATTAACCGAAGACTCCAAAGCACGCGGCGTACAACGCTCATTGAGCCTGTTGCGCCCTTATCTGTTACCGGACTACATGGTTGAATTCGACCAAAAAATCAGCAACCTGCCGGTTTGATTTTTTACTTTTGTTCAGGCCGTCTGAAAAAGAATTGATTTTCAGACGGCCTCGGCTTTTACTCAGAAAATGAATAACATGAAAAATATCGCTGTTTATTGCGGTTCAAATTTAGGGGAATCGCCTGCTTTTTATCAAGCTGCCCAAGACATGGGTAAAACCATTGCCGAGCGTGGCAGCCGTCTGGTTTACGGCGGCGGTAAAGTCGGTCTGATGGGCACGGTTGCCGATGCGGTTTTGGCTCATGGCGGCGAAGTCATTGGCGTGATTCCGACTTTTTTGCGTGAAAAAGAAGTCGCCCACCAGGCTTTGGCCGAGCTTATCGAAACGGCCGACATGACCGAACGCAAAACCAAAATGATTACCCTATCCGATGCCTTTATCGCCATGCCCGGCGGCATCGGCACGTATGAAGGATTGTTTGAAGTCTTGTCGCTATCCCAGCTGGCCTTCATGTCAAACCCATCGGCATATTGAATATCGAAGGCTTTTTTAATCCGTTGATAAGCTTAATGCAGCAAACCGCCGCGCAAGGATTTATGCCTAAAGCCAATCTGGGCTTGCTCTGCGTGGCGGATAATCCATCAGATTTGCCAGCCCAAATGACGGCGTATAAGTTTGTCGATGTGCCTAAGTGGGTGCAGCCGGGCTGGCAAAAATAAAAGGCCGTCTAATATGAACAAAACACTTCCTGCTTGCGCCATTCTCGGGCTGGGCTATCTCGGCCGCCCGTTGGCGCAGAAACTCTATGAAAACGGCTGTGAAGTGGCCGCCATCAAACGCCACCTTACTTCCGATGATATCAACCTGCCGATTCAGCTTGATGCCATCGATTTAAACCAACCCAATGCTTTTCAGACGGCCTTGCACCATTGGGCAGACAAACCGACATGGTTCTGCCTGCTGCCGCCGTCTTCGCTCAACGATTACACCGCCACGCTGCAACAATGGCTGCAATTGGCCGAATCGCTTGATGTGCAACACATTATTTTCACCAGCAGCACCAGCGTTTACGGCGACGAAGCGCGCGAGTGCGATGAAACCAGCCCGCTGAACCCGCAGACCGACAACGCCAGGCAGATTGCCGCGGTGGAAATCTTGCTGCTCGACAGCCGCATTCCCAATGTCGATATTTTGCGCCTGGGCGGCCTTTATTCGGCCGAACGCCATCCGGTAACACGATTACTCTTGAAACGCAATATCAGCGGTGGCAAACAGCCGGTAAATGTGGTGCATCAGGATTTGGCCGTGGCCGCGTTGCTTCAGACGGCCTCGAATCCCGACGGCAAGCGTATCAAAAACGTGGTCGAACCGAATCATCCGACCCGCGCCGAATTCTATACCGCCGAAGCCGCCAAGCTTGGTTTGCCCGCACCCGATTTCAATCCCGACGGCCAAAGCAGCGGAAAAATTGTAAATACCGTTTGCGTGCGCGGCTTAAGTCTGTAAAATCAAGCTTGTTTTATTTTCAGACGGCCTCAGAGAAAACCATGTCCGCCCTCCTTCCAGTGATCAACCACCTGATTCAGCAGAATCCCGAGCATCAATATGATCTGGCCGGATTTGCAGGTAAAACCCTGAGCGTTCAGATTGCCGGTTTCCGTATTCACGGCCGCATCAGCGAAAAAGGCTTTTTAGAAGCCGCCTCCCATGCGCCTGATACCGAAATCACTTTCCACAACAGCGCCATTCAAAAAATCCTGCAAGGCGGGCAGCCCGGTGTAGGCGATATTGCCATCGATGGCGATTTGATTTTGGGTATGTCGCTTTTGCCGATTCTCGGCGGACTACGCTATTATGCCAACGATGATTTAAGCCGCATTTTCGGTGATGCCGCAGCCGGCAGCATTGCCACCCGCGCCGCCGTTATCGGCCATACGGTCAAACAAATCGGCAAAAGCATCGCCGAGCAAATCAGCGAGTTTTCCCGCGAACCGAAATCGCCGGTCATCGACCAAGCCACGCTGGCCACGTGGATGGAAGAAGTCGACCAACTGCGCGACGATGTTGCCCGCCTACACGCCCGCCTTGACCGGCTTGAGCGCGATATCCGGCTCTGATTTCAGCCGGCCTCCTACTTTCATCCCACCGCCATGAACAGTCCATTCAAAAACATCGGCATTGTCACCCGCCCGAACACCCCGAAATCCAAGCCACCGTGCATACCTTGGTGGAATTTCTATGCCAATCCGGCTTTTCGATTTATCTAGACGAAGAAACCATCGTCGAACACAGCATCCTTGCCGACGATATTCCGCTCTGCACCACCTGCTGCAAAGCCGATTTAGGCAAATATTGCGACTTGGTGATTGTATTGGGCGGCGACGGTACATTCCTTTCCGCCGCCCGTGAAGTGGCTGGGCGCGGTATTCCGATGATTGGCGTCAACCAAGGCCATCTCGGCTTTCTGACCCAAATCCCGCGCGAGCAAATGGTCGAAGATTTGCGGCCGGTTTTGGAAGGCAAGTATCTGCCGGAAGAGCGCATTTTGTTGGAAGTGGATTTAATCCGCGACGGTGAAATTCTTCACCGCTCGCTGGCGTTAAACGATGCCGTGCTGTCACGCGGCGGGGCAGGGCAAATGATTGAATTTGAAGTATTTATCAATCAAGAATTCGTGTACACCCAGCGTTCAGACGGCCTGATTGTTTCCACCCCGACCGGTTCGACCGCTTATGCCTTGGCTGCCGGCGGTCCGATTTTACAGGCCAGTTTGCGCGCCTTTACCTTGGTACCGATTTGCCCGCAATCCATGACCAACCGCCCGATTGCCGTGGCCGACACCAGTGAAATCGAAATTTTGGTAACCAAAAGCGGCGATGCCCGCGTACATTTCGACGGGCAATCATTCCACGACATCCAAAACCTTGACCGCCTGATTATCCGCCGCTACCACAATCCGCTGCGTGTGCTGCACACCACCGATTACCAATATTTCAAAACCCTGCGCCAGAAATTGCACTGGGGCGAACAACTGGTTTAATTGACGAAAGGCCGTCTGAAAAGCAGAAATGTTTTTCAGACGGCCTTTTATTTAGACATAAATCATACCATGTGTACTGCGATATACAGCAAAAAACGGTCATCGGTATGATCAAGATTCAAGCGCGTCAATTCAGCGATTTTGTGTAAACGGTATTCCAAGGTATTCCGGTGAATAAACAATGCGTTAGCCGTTTCCGCCGAATGCATGTTGTGATTAAACCAAGCCAGCAATGTTTTGGTCAGCAGGCCGTTTTTATCTGCCTGCTTGAGTTTATTCAGCGTCCGCTCCAATTCGCGCCGCTGCCAGCCGTCTTTCAGCTGGTTGAGCAATACCGGCAAAATCAGCTCCTGATAATTGTAAATGCGCTGCTTGGGAAACCGATTTTTTCCCACCTGCAAAGTCGTATTGGCCGTCTGGTAAGACAAGGCGATACTGTTGGTCTCTTCCTCACAATCGGGGAAATAGTTACCCAAGGCGATGCGCACGTTTAATGACGTTTGTTCACTCATGCGCGACACCAGTAACTTCACCCGCTCCATGTGATTGTGTACATCCCAGCGGCCAAGCGAATCTAGGGCAGGTTTGAGAATCACGATTTGCGTTAGCGACAAAATCGCCACTAAATTATCGCGTTCGGGTAATGCAGCAGGTTTTGCAGATTATGTAATTCGTTGCTGATGGCTTCGATATCCAGATGGCCGGTATCGACTTCAATGATACACACCACGCGCGGTGTCGCTAAATCTACACCCAAGCGTTTCGCCCATTCGTTCATTGACGGACTGATTTTCTCCGTTGAAACCAGGTTAAGAATCAGCTCTTCTTTCAAACGCGCATCCTGCGCCAGCATTTCAAACAACTGTGCCTGCTCCAGCATCATTTCGGCAGTCATACACACCAAACGACCGAATTCGCGTAAATTATCCGGCTCACCGGTTAAACCGATTACGCCGACCGTTTCGCCATCTAAGCGCAAGGGTAAATTAATGCCCGGGCGAACACCATGCAGGTTTTTGGTAATCTGCTCGTCAATATCGACGGTACGCTCTTGCGAGAGTGCCAACAGCGCACCGTCGTGGGTTTCACCTATGCGTTCTTCATCGCCGCTGGCAATGATTCTGCCTTTGGCATCCATAATATTGATGTTGCAGCCGATGATGTCCATCGTGCGTTCGACAATTTGCTGGGCCAGATTTTTATCCAATGAATAAACCGACATAGGCCTCCCTTTCTTTAAGTATCCGACAGGTTGATTTTCAGGATTGCAGCAATATTGCACGCAGAAAGAACTAAATTTTCAGGCGCTTCAGCAGCTGCTTCAGGGAAAGAGCAGCATTTATTAAGAATGCTGAACACCGCATCAATACCGTAATCATGCACCACTTCGACGTCTTTGCCCAAGCTGCCGGCAATCACAATCACCGGAATATTTTGTTTCTTCGCCAATTGCGCCACGCCTACCGGTACTTTGCCGTTAATGCTTTGATGGTCGATACGGCCTTCACCGGTAATCACCAAAGATGCGCCGCGCATTTTTTCTTCCAAATCCAGCAAACGGGTAATAATGCCGATACCGCTTTGCAAACTGCCTTTCAGCACACCGGCAAACGCCGCGCCCAAACCACCTGCCGCACCGGCACCCGGCAATTCTTTAACTTCAACCTTCAAATCGCGCTGGATAATATCGGCATAATGATTCAATGCGGCATCCAGTTCTTCCACTATTTCCGGCGTGGCACCTTTTTGCGGGCCAAAAACATGAGAGGCGCCTTTTTCACCAACCAAAGGGTTAGTCACATCACAGGCCACATCAAAGCGGCATTCTTTCAGACGGCCATCAAGGTTGGACACGTCAATCTTGTCTAAATCAGCCAATGCTGCACCACCATAAGCCAACTCTTTACCGTCTTTATCGGTTAACGAGACGCCCAATGCCTGTAACATACCTGCTCCGCCATCATTGGTCGCGCTGCCACCCAAACCGATGATAAAATGGCGCACGCCCTGATCCAGCGCTTCCAAAATCAATTGGCCGACGCCGTATGTCGTGGTGATTAAAGGATTGCGTTTTTCAGACGGCACCTGTTCTAAACCGCTGGCTGACGCGATTTCGATAAAAGCAATTTTGCCATCGCCGGACAAGCCCCAAAACGCGCTTTGTTTTTCACCCAATGCGCCGACCACTTCACAGGTGATTTTCTTGCCGTCGGTCGCTTCAATCATGGTATCGACTGTGCCTTCGCCGCCGTCGGCAACCGGTACTTTTACATACTTGGCTTCAGGGAAAACCGATTGAAAACCTTGTTCGATTAGGTTGGCCACCTGCATGGCAGACAAACTTTCTTTATAAGAATCCGGTGCAATCACAATTTTCATTTGCTCTGCTCTCTCTGTTGGTTCCGGCTCAGGCCGTCTGAAAGACAGTGGGAAACGCAAACGAAATACCGCAGTGGCGAAATGATTCCGTCGCTTCGCTTTCCCCACGATTGAAAAAAGGGGGCTAATCTCTTCCCCTTTTTATCGTGCCGAGATTAATTTGAACGTTTAACTTCGGTATTGGTCAATTTTTCATAATAGCGCGCTAATGCACTGTGGTCTGACTGGCCGTGACCGTCTTGTTTCAACACTTGCATCATTTCCATCACCGCTGCGGTCAGCGGCAGGCTGGCACCCACGCCGTGTGACGTATCCAGGGCATTGGCCAAGTCTTTGATGTGCAAATCAATACGGAAACCCGGTTTGAAGTTGCGGTCGAGTACCATTGGGGCTTTGGCATCCAATACGGTGCTGCCGGCCAAACCGCCGCGAATCGCTTGGTAAACCAATTCCGGATCCACACCGGCTTTGGTCGCCAATACCAAGGCTTCGGACATGGCGGCGATGTTCAAGGCCACAATCACCTGGTTGGCCAATTTGGTTACGTTACCTGCGCCAATATCGCCGGTGTATACCACCGAGCCTGCCATGGCTTTCATGACGTCGTAGTATTTGTCGAATACATCTTTGCAGCCGCCCACCATTACCGACAACGTGCCGTCGATGGCTTTAGGTTCGCCGCCGCTCACCGGCGCATCCAACATTTGCACGCCTTTTTCTGCCAAAGCTTCGGCAATTTCACGGCTGGCCAGAGGCGCAACCGAGCTCATGTCAATCACGGCCAAGCCTTCGCGGGCGGCTTCAATCACGCCGTTTTCACCCAATACCACCGTTTTCACGTGTGGCGAGTTTGGCAACATGGTCACCACCACACCCACTTGCTCTGCCACTTCTTTCGGGTTGCTGCGCTTTTCGCTCCGGCAGCCACTACTTCAGCTACGGCTTCTTGATTAAAATCCAATACCACCAGTTCGTAACCTGCTTTCAACAGATTTTTGCTCATGGGTTTGCCCATAATACCTAAGCCGATAAAACCGATTTTCATAATCTTCCTTTCTGTTCGCATTTACTCATTGGTTTTCAGACGGCCTAATGAATGCCGTCTGAAACAAGACATTCATGATTGAATGCCGTCTGAAACTTATTTTAAAAACTTGTCTGCCAAGGCTTGGCTCGCACCGCGGAATACGCCCAAATCGCTGCCGACACCGACAAAAGTTGCACCCCATTCGAGATAACGGCGGGCATCTTCTTCAACCGGTGCCAAGATACCGCAGGCTTTGCCATGACGTTTGGCTGCCGCAAAAATATCCTGAATCACTTTTTGCACTTCCGGATGGTTAGGCTGGCCGAGATAACCCAAAGCCGCCGACAAATCACCCGGGCCGACAAAGATACAGTCAATGCCTTCCACCGCAGCAATCGCGTCGACATTTTCCACACCCAAGCGGCTTTCCACTTGCACCAGCACGCCGATGTTGTCGTTGATTTTATTGAAGTAATCCGGGATGGTGCCGTAGCCGTTGTTACGGTGGCCGACCGATACACCGCGGATACCCACCGGCGGATAACGGGTAGAAGCCACCGCCTGAACGGCGTCTTCTTCTGTTTCAACATAAGGCACGAGAATATTATAAAAGCCGATATCCAGCAGGCGCTTAATCACCACAGGGTCGTTTTGCGGCGGACGCACCACCGGCATGCTGTTGCCGTCTTTTAAAGCCATCAATTGCGGGATAAACGACAACACATCATTCGGCGCATGTTCGCCATCCAATAAAATCCAATCGAATCCGGCCAAACCCAATACTTCAGTAGTAATCGGGCTGCCCAAGGCGCTCCAGCAACCGATTAATTTTTCATGGTTCAGCAAACGCTGACGCAACGGGTTAGGAAAATATTTCTCATTCATGCTACGGCTCCTTATTTTGAAATTTGAAACAGTCTAAAATTTTCCGTCTGTTTTATCATCGTGCAAATGCCTAAAAAACAGCGGCTGATTTGGCAAAATTATGTGCATTGGCAGGTCGGGTTTTGTTGATTATGCTGAATAAGGCTTCTTTCAATCTTTCCCGCCAACTTATATACCAATACATGATCAACCAATCCGACCGCTATTTCCTTCAGAAGGCCTGTTTCCTAAAAATAGCATTTGGTCACAATACCTTCTTTTTATTCTATTAATATTACTTTGACTGGCAACATTAAGCGTAATTTAATCTCAACATACCCTATTTCGTCTGCAATAAAAGTTTCAGGCGGCCGATATCCAAGATAAGTATTCAAATCATCTCAACACCTATAGAAAACCTGATTAACCCTTATCTTTTATTCATACCGTTCGTTAATATTTTGTAAAGAAAGTACTTTGCTTTTTGTCAAGTTTTGTACATTTGCACAAAAATTACCGACTACATCAAACTAGATTGATGAATTCGGCCAGTTCCCCGCCTAATGCATTTGCCTATAATAGCCATAAACAAATTGAATGACACAGTATTTCTTTCAGACGGCTTAATCACTGAAAGGCCGTCTGAAACCCCTGATTTCAAACCCATTCGTTTAAGGAGTTGTACCATGTCTACCCCAGTAATTACCGAAATGACCGTGATTCCCGTAGCCGGCCACGACAGCATGCTGTTGAACCTGAGCGGTGCACACGCACCTTATTTCACCCGTAATATCGTGATTTTGAAAGACAACAGCGGCAACACCGGTGTCGGCGAAGTGCCGGGCGGAGAAAAAATCCGCCAAACTTTGGAAGACGCCAAACCTTTGGTCATCGGTAAAACCTTAGGCGAATACAAAAATGTGATGAATGCCGTGCGCAATAACTTTGCCGACCGCGATGCCGGCGGCCGCGGTTTGCAAACGTTTGACTTGCGCACCACCATCCACGTAGTCACCGCCATTGAAGCGGCCATGTTGGACTTATTAGGCAAATTCCTGAATGTTACCGTGGCTTCTTTGCTGGGTGACGGCCAACAACGTGATGCCGTAGAAATGCTCGGCTATTTGTTCTTCATCGGTGACCGCAAGAAAACCGACCTGCCATACCAAAACCAAGGAAACGACCCTTGCGATTGGTACCGTGTGCGTCACGAAATGGCGATGACCCCTGATTCTGTGGTTCGCTTGGCTGAAGCGGCTTACGAAAAATACGGCTTCAACGATTTCAAATTGAAAGGCGGCGTGTTGGATGGTTTTGAAGAAGCCGAATCGATTAAAGCTTTGGCCAAACGTTTCCCTGAAGCACGCATAACCCTTGACCGAACGGCGCTTGGTCTTTGGAACAAGCCATCCGAATCGGTAAAGAATTGAAAGGCGTATTGGCTTATGCGGAAGATCCTTGCGGTGCCGAACAAGGCTACTCAGGCCGCGAAGTCATGGCTGAATTCCGCCGCGCAACCGGTTTGCCGACCGCCACCAACATGATTGCCACCGACTGGCGTCAAATGGGTCACACCATTTCGCTGCAATCCGTAGATATTCCGTTGGCTGACCCGCATTTCTGGACCATGCAAGGCTCCGTTCGCGTTGCACAAATGTGTCACGAATGGGGCTTGACTTGGGGTTCGCACTCTAACAACCACTTTGATGTTTCTTTGGCGATGTTTACCCACGTTGCTGCGGCGGCACCGGGCGACATCACCGCCATCGATACCCACTGGATTTGGCAGGAAGGCAACCAACGCTTAACCAAAGAGCCACTGCAAATCAAAGGCGGCTTGGTTGAAGTACCGAAAAAACCGGGCTTGGGCGTGGAATTGGATATGGATCAAGTGGCCAAAGCGCATGAGTTGTACAAAAATATGAGCTTGGGTGCGCGCAACGACGCGATGGCCATGCAATACCTGATTCCGGGCTGGGAGTTCGACAACAAAAAACCTTGCTTGGTGCGCTAAAACAACAATACCTGTTTGACGGGTCGGTAATGCAGGCCGTCTGAAAAGCGGTCTGCCGCTTTAGCAAGCTTATCCGACCAATTAATAAGCAACTAACTGCATTTGCTACTTTTATACATAAAGGAAAAACTATGGAAGCCACCGTAAGCAGCGGCCAAATGTTAATCGGCTTGGCCGTGGGGATTATCCTGCTATTGATCTTAGCAATGAAAACCCGTATCCACGTATTTGTCGCCCTGATTATCTCGTCTTTGGTAACCGGCCTGATCGGCGGCCTGCCTTTCGCCGACGTCATCAGTTCGATTACCAAAGGTTTCGGCAGCACTTTGGGCAGTACCGGTATCATCATTGGCTTGGGCGTGATGATGGGTGCGATCTTGGAACGTTCTGGCGCCGCAGAACAAATGGCTTTTTCTATCATCAAACTGATTGGTAAGGCGAAAGAGGAATGGGCACTGGCACTTACCGGCTATGTAGTGGCCATTCCCGTCTTTGCCGATTCCGGCCTGGTAATTCTGACTCCGCTGGCCAAATCCCTGTCACGCATGACCGGTAAAAGTGTCATCGGCTTGGGTTTAGCAATGGCTACCGGTTTGCAGCTGGCACACGTTTTCATCCCGCCGACTCCTGGTCCGCTTGCTGTGGCCGGCATCTTGGAAATCGATATGGGTATGATGATTGTCTGGGGTTTGGTCATGACTTTACCAGTATTGATTATGTCTACACTCTATTCCAAATGGCTGGGTAAAAGAATCTACCAAATCCCTACAGAAGACGGTACCGATTTTATCCGTACCGACTTCAAACAAGAGTACATCAAATCCATTGAAAACATGGAACAAATCTACAAAGATAAAAACCTACCTGGTGCCGGTTTGTCTTTTGCTCCAATTCTGATTCCGCTGCTCCTGATTTTGGGCAATACCACGGTTGATTTCATGAAGATGGAAGGCACATTTGCCTCATTCTTAAAAATGATCGGCCATCCGGTGATTGCACTGATTGTCGGCCTCCTGATTGCACTCTACGGCTTAGGCCGAGGTTTGACCGCCAAAGAATCCGCCGACGCTATCGAAGACGGCGTAAAATCAACCGGCATGATTCTGTTTATTACCGGTGCAGGTGGTGCGCTGGGTTATGTAGTACGCGATGCCGGCATCGGCAACGCCTTAGGAGAAGCCGTATTGAACATCGGTATCCCGGGTATCCTCATTCCGTTTGTGATTGCAGCGCTGATGCGTATCTCTTTAGGTAGCGCGACCGTGGCACTGATTACCGCCGCCACCCTTACCGCTCCTTTGGTACCGCAATTGGGCTTGAATCCAGTATTAGTTGCAATGTCCACCTGTGCAGGTGCGGTATCCTTCAGCTACTTTAACGACAGCGGCTTCTGGGTGTTCAATGGCCTCTACGGACTCAAAGATGTAAAAGACCAATTCATGGCCAAAACGATGGTTTCCTTTATCGGTGCCTTCTCCGCACTGGCATTGGTTCTGATTGTTGACATCTTTATCTAATCCTGACTTTACACAAAGGCCGTCTGAAAATATGTTTTCAAACGGCCTTTTTCCAACAAAATAAAATCAATAAATTCAAAACCATGAACAAAACCACAATATCTATCAAATAAAAATACAAAAAAACTTATTCAAACTATATAAAATCTTAGTTATAATTCAAAAAACCTAAACCAAATCATATTTAACACCGCCCAGTGAGGAAAACTTATGTTGATGGCACTTTCATTGCGCGACTTCGTCATTGTCGAACAGCTCAATCTCGATTTCCAAAACGGCTTTACCGTCTTAACCGGCGAAACCGGTGCCGGCAAATCCATCACACTCGACGCGCTCGGCCTGCTTTTAGGCGACAAAGCCGATTACAGCCAAGTGCGCAACGGTGCCAAAGAAGCGCAACTTTCCGCCTTATTTGATATCGGCAGCCTGCCGCAACTGCAAGCCCAGTTACGCGAACAAGGCTTGCTGGAAGACGACGCGGAAGAGCTCAACATCCGCCGCATCATCGATGCCAAAGGCAAAAGCCGCAGCTACATCAACAACCAAGCGGCCACCTTGGCGCAGCTCAAAACCATCGGCGAGCAATTAATCGATATTCACGGCCAAAATGCCCATCATTCCTTAAATCAAGAATCCGCCCAACGCCAGCTTTTGGACGCCTTTGCCGGTGCGTCAGAGCAAGCGGAAAACGTGCGCCAGCAATACCAAAGCTGGGTTGCCGCCAAAAAATCGCTGCAAGAAGCGCACGAGCAATCCGAAAATATCGCCATCGAGCGCGAACGTTTGGAATGGCAATTTAACGAGTTAACCCAGCTCAAGCTGCAAGCCGGCGAATGGGAAACCTCAGCCATAACCACGACAGCTTGGCGCATGCCGCCGAATTGTTGCAAACAGCCGAACAAATCGGCGAAAAAATCGATGGCGACAACGGCATTCAGCGCCAAATCTACCAATGCCAAAAACTGCTCGGCAACCTGCAAAACATCGAACCGCGCTTTGCCGAGAGCCTGAATATGCTCGCCAGCATCGAAGCCGAATTGGGCGAAATCAGTGCCAATATGCGCGATGTCGCCGGCCACACCGACATTGATCCCGATGAATTGGCCGAACAAGAACGCCGTATGGCCGAACTCATGAGCATGGCGCGCAAATACCGCATCGGGCCGGAAGCCCTGCCGGATAAATTAGCAGAAATCTCCGATCAATTGGAAAGCTTACATGCAGCCGCCGATTTGAAAGCCTTGGAAGCGGCCGTGGCGCAACAATTTGCCGGATACCAAGAAGCTGCGCACACACTTTCGGCCATGCGCCACCAAGCTGCCGGCCGATTGAGCGGAGAAACTACCGAACACATGCAGCACTTGGCCATGAAAGGCGCGCGGTTCGACATCGTTTTACTGCCATCATCACCAACCGCACACGGCCTGGAGCAAGTTCAATTCCAAGTCGCCGCCAACAAAGGCAGTGTATCGCGTCCGTTAAACAAAGTTGCCTCCGGTGGCGAATTGGCGCGCATCAGCTTGGCCATTCAAGTCGTATCCAGCCAATACACCCATGTACCGACCCTGATTTTTGACGAAGTTGATACCGGCATCGGCGGCGGCGTGGCCGAAATGGTCGGCAAAGCCTTACGCGCCTTAGGCAAACAACACCAAGTCTTGGCCGTGACCCATTTACCGCAAGTTGCCTCATGCGGCGAACACCATTGGCAAGTGCGCAAACACAGCGAAGGTGAGCAAACCGTCAGCGAAATCCGCGTGTTGGACAAACAAGAACGCGTGGAAGAAGTTGCCCGTATGCTGGGCGGTGAAATCATCACCGATACCACCCGTCATCACGCTGCTGAATTGTTAACACTAGCCGCTGCTTGATCGCTTTTAAATTTGGCAACCAAAAAGCAGACCGTCTGAACATCTATCGGCGTTCAGACGGCCTATTTAATCTTCGCCATGCCCCTACTTTATTTACGGCCTCGTTTTCTCAAAGCTTCGCAAGCAGGCGTACCGTTGTGTTTTCTTTGCAGGCTCTGCTTTTGAAACTCACATAGTTTACGTAATTCTTCATTGGTATAGTTGGCATAATCATTTGCCCAAACCGGCGCCGACAATAATCCAAAGGCCAAAAATGCAAACATCACTTTATTCATTTCTATTCCCTTTTCATGGTTAAACCTCTTATATAATAACAAACATTACTCTTACTTAAAATATAAAAATAAATCCTGCTTTGAAAATTTTCAGACGGTCTCAATAAGTGTATGATGGTACTATCTCATCTTAAGGAATCCCCATGAACGTTCTGTTTATCGCCGACCCGATGTCTGCTTTCAAAACCTACAAAGACACTACTTACGTCATGATGCGCGAAATGGCCAAACGCGGCTGGCAGCTTGCTCATACTTTAAGCGGCGAATTGTCGGTGCAGCAAGGTTTGGTGGTGGCACAAGCGGCACCGTTTGAATTTTTGGGCGCGAAAGACGATCACGATCATTCATGGTTTCAAAACGGCGATAAAATTCAGACGGCCTTAAAAGATTTCGATGCCGTGATTATGCGCACCGACCCGCCGTTTGACATGCAATACCTTTATGCCACCCAATTTCTGACCTTGGCCGCTGAGCAAGGCGCAAAGGTTTTCAACAGCGGTCAAGCCATGCGCGATTTCAATGAAAAACTGGCGATTTTGAATTTCAGCCGGTTTACCGCGCCGACTTTGGTCACTACCCGCTCGGCAGACGTGCGCGCCTTTTTGAAAGAACACGGCGACATCATCGTCAAACCGCTCGACGGCATGGGCGGCATGGGCATTTTCCGCTTAACCTGGCAAGACCCCAATATCGGCAGCATTTTGGAAACCTTAATGCAGCTGGATTCACGCACCATTATGGCGCAACGCTACATTCCTGAAATCGCCGATGGCGACAAACGCATTCTGATTATCGGCGGAGAAGTTGTGCCTTACGCTTTGGCACGTATTCCGCAAAACGGCGAAACACGCGGCAACTTGGCTGCCGGTGGCCGTGGTGTGGCGCAAGAATTGAGCGAGAAAGATCGTGAAATCGCCGAAACGCTTGCACCCGAACTCAAACGCCGCGGCATTCTGCTGGCCGGTTTGGATGTGATCGGCAGCAACCTGACCGAAGTCAACGTCACCAGCCCGACCGGTTTCCAAGAAATCATGAAGCAAAAAGGCTTTGATGTGGCAGCAATGTTTGCCGACGCGGTTGAATATTGGTCGAAAGCTTAACCAACCATCAAGGCCGCCTGAAATTATTTCCCCTTTTCAGACGGCCTATTTATCTTGCTGACAACAAATCCATATCACCATGAAAAACGACTCTTACGCCGCCGCCAAAAAAGGCAAAACCGGCCTGCAACGCATTATCAATGCGTTCGGCTATTCCAAAGACGGCCTGAAAGCCGCTTACCGCTTTGAAAGCGCGTTCCGCCAATTGGTGTTGCTCAACGCCATTTTGATTATCACCGCCTTTTTGCTGAACTTCGGCCCCGCCACGCGTATTTTGCTGATTATGGCTTCGTTTATTTCTTTGATTACCGAATTGTTCAACACCGCTATCGAAGCCGCGGTTGACCATACCTCCACCGAAAAACACGAACTGGCCAAGCGCGCCAAAGATGCCGGTTCGGCCGCTCAGCTTCTGGCTTTAACCCTGCTGGCGCTGGCCTGGCTGATGTCACTGTGGCGCGAATACGGGTTTAACCTGTTTTAACCTGCGTTTTAACCCATATCAAAGTATTCAGCCAGCCTTTTCTTGTAACATTATTCTATTACCATCATTCACCAAGGAATATGATATGAAAAAACTTTTAGCAACCTTAATCATCGCCGGTTTGGCAACCTCCGCTTCAGCCGCAGGCATTCAGGTTAAAGATGCATGGGCTCGTGCCACCGTAGAAGGCATGCACATAAGTGGTGCATTCATGACCATCCACAATGACAATGCCAAGCAAGATTTCCTAATTGGTGGCAGCAGTGAAGTGGCGGATCGTGTTGAAGTGCATACCCACATCAACGACAACGGTGTGATGCGTATGCGCGAAGTCAAAGGCGGTGTGCCATTGCCAAGCAAAGCCAACACAGAATTGAAACCAGGCAGCTACCATATTATGTTTATGGGTTTGAAACGCGCGCTGAAAGACGGTGAAACCATTCCGGTAACGCTGAAATTCAAAAACGAGAAAGCGCAGACCATTAATGTGCCGGTAAAAACCGCCCCTATGCCTGCCGCAGATAAACACAACCACGGCGAAGGCGCACACAAACACTAATTTGCAATGTGTTGATGATTGAAAACAGGCCGTCTGAAAATCATGGTTTTCAGGCGGCCTGTTTTTAATTAACACTACTAAATATGCTATAATTCCGCTTTAAATTTTCCGTTTCTACCCTATATCTACCTGCATGAATACTCAACACACCCCGCAAAACATCACCGTCGGCCTGTCCGGCGGCGTCGATTCGTCCGTGACTGCTGCTTTGTTGAAAAAACAAGGTCATCAAGTCAACGGCGTATTTATGCAAAACTGGGAAGACGACGACAACGACGAATATTGCAGCATCAAGCAAGATTCATTCGATGCCATTGCCGTGGCCGATATTATCGGCATCGACATTGATATTGTGAATTTTGCCGAACAATACAAAGACAATGTATTTGCCTATTTCTTAAAAGAATACAGTGCCGGCCGCACACCTAATCCCGATGTATTGTGCAATGCCGAAATCAAATTCAAATGTTTTTTGGATTACGCCATCGGGCAAGGTGCGGACACCATTGCCACCGGCCACTACGCGCGCAAGGAAGTGCGCAACGGCGTGCATTACCTGCTCAAAGGCCTTGACCAGAACAAAGATCAAAGCTATTTCCTTTACCGCTTAAAGCCACATCAACTCAAGCGTGCCATTTTCCCGTTGGGCGATTTGGAAAAGCCCGAAGTACGTCGCTTGGCTACCGAATTTGAGCTGCCGATCGCTGCGAAAAAAGACAGCACCGGCATCTGCTTTATCGGTGAGCGCCCTTTTCGCGAATTTCTGCAAAAATACCTACCGGCCAACAACGGCAAAATGGTTACTCCTGAAGGCAAAGTAGTCGGCGAACATGTCGGCTTGATGTTTTACACCTTAGGCCAACGCAAAGGCTTGGGTATCGGTGGCGCGGGGGAGCCGTGGTTTGTTGCCGCCAAGGATCTGAGCAAAAACGAATTAATCGTGGTGCAAGGCCACGAACATCCGCTGCTTTACACCAACAGCCTGATCATGAACGATCTAAGCTTTACCCTGCCCGAGCGTCCGCAACCGGGCCGCTACAGTTGCAAAACCCGCTACCGTATGGCCGATGCCGCCTGCCAATTACGTTATCTCGATGATGACACCATCGAATTGGTGTTTGATGAACCGCAATGGGCGGTGACTCCCGGCCAATCTGCCGTGCTTTACGACGGCGATGTTTGCTTGGGCGGCGGGATTATTATGTCAACGGATAAACCGGTTATCATCAAAGGTAGTGTCTCACTTTAAAATTTTATTTTTTGTGATTCGCTTTTCTTCTTGTAAGGACCACGCTTTTTTGCAACAGGCTCAGGAACTAATCGCACAATCTCTTCAATGCTCCATACATGGTCACTAATGCCAGCAGCCATTGCTGGGGTAATACGCAAAGATTTATGTATTCGTCCAAAGTTGTAATACATAAAGTGCAAGCTGACTGCATTCATGTGATTTTCAACTTTTTTACTAAATCCATTGGTCAAACGAGTAAATCGTCTCATGTGCATACGCATGGTTAAATTTTGGCGTTCTACAAAGCTGGTACTAATGTGTTCATCTACTGGACTACCTGAAATAATTTGTTTGTATGCACCTTTAAATCCTGATGGAGAATAGCGGCGTTTATCATCAGTTGGTTGGCTGCCATATAATTTTACTAACATCGCATAATCAATTTCACCACCAAAGGCATCTTCAACTGCTTGTAGATATGGGTGGTGACCGTCAGTTGTAAGTTGAACACGATTGGCTAAACGACTGGCTACATCTTGCATGAATAGTTTAGCACAACCTGCATTACGCGCACCTACCAGCCAACTCAATATCAATTTACTTTCTGTTCTAATGCAGTCCAAGTATAGACATCACCATAACCAAAAATACCTTTCAACTCTTCAGGTACATTGCGCTGTTTAGCATAAACAAAACTCCAAATTTCATCACATTGAACTAATTTACTGGTAAGATTGCGTAAATTAAGGTCTTGATATTCAAAACAAGCCCTACCTGTATCAACCAATAATTTGGTAACAGTATTGATTGAGCAACCAACAATTCTCTCTATTGAACGCATAGAACAGCCTTCAAGAAGAAGCTGGATTACTTGTACTTTTTTATCAATAGGTAGAATATTCATAGCTAAAATTCTCTTAAAATTCAGTTTGAATTTTAGCATGGAATAAATCACTTTTTTAATTTTAATCGTATATTTTTGCAAAGGAATTATTATGAATCATAAAGACATAAAAACAGCCAGCCAATTATACAGGGATTAACTCAAAAGACATTTTCGCAAGCAAAATTTGAATTTGATAATAAATATTTAGGGGCTGTATTAGATTATCAGTTTTGACACACCAAAGAGTAGCTAAAAATTCTATGAATTTAGCGTGATATTTAGGGCTAATCTAATACAGCCCTTTCAATATTCCTAAAACCCATACCCCACCCGAAACCCCGTTACCCATCTTTTCGTTTCAAAGCCCTCGGGCTTTTTCAAAGCGCGGCTGGCGAACAAATCATAATACAGTTGCCCACCCGCTTTCATTTGTCCGCGCACACCAAGCGTTGCGCCAGCCAGAGTTTGTCCCAATAACCATTGCGCGGATTGTCCTGAAACGCGTCCCACATCTGCACCTAAATATAACTGATGTCCTTGTTTGAAGTTCCAACTCAAATCATTGCGCCAATACCAACCGCGTTCGGCTGCTAGGCTCAATTCGCCATCAAAGCCGCGTACGGTGTAGCGACCGCCAATGGCAAATTTGTCTTGGGCTGTGAGCGGTGTTTTATTCCATTGTGCTTGGATGGTTGTGTCGTAAGCAAATGGTTGTTTACCAATTTGGAAAGGAATATTCACATCGGCACTTGTTGTCCAAATTTTCATGCGCGATGTGCCTTCGCCAAAGGCTTCTTCGGGCGCTGGCAGAGCATCGCTCATGCCTGTGCCGCATTTGTAGGCGATTTTAAAATTGGCGGTGCTGCTGCCGATGTATTCTTTATGGCTTAACTCAGCCAACCAGCCTGCGGTTTTGCGGCGTTGTACCGTGATTTCTGCGTCATCAATATAGCTTTGTGTTTCACGAGTCCACAATTTTGCACCCAAATGTGTTTTGCGTTTGGCATCGCGGTAGATTAAGCGGTTGAAACCAAAATCTGTATTGTAACTTTTGCCGTTGTAGTCGTAGGCTTCGGCCAAACCTGCCACAGCCTGATGATAACGGTAGCCGCTGTGATTAAATGCCCATGTCCATTTGCCAAAGGGAACGGAATAGTGGACGGCATAATTGCGGCTGTTGCCTTTTTTCAGGCTGCCTGAACGGCCTGTTTCATCGGGTACATTGCCGATTGAATGTCCATAGTTCACATAAAACAAATCACTCAATCCCAGTGGATTATCCGCTGAAAAAGTAACATTGCCTTGATATTGCCTTGATATTTGCCTGTTGCTTTCGTGCCTGAATCATCAATGCCCACATTTAAACGTTAAGGCAACAATCGTTGCTGCCACTTTACCAACACCGTGCTTTGATTGGGTACGCCGTCCACTGGCACAATTTGAATATCCGCGCCCGCTGTTGGAATACGCTTTAAATTCTCCAAACCCTGTTCCAAATCGCGTAAATTCAAGATGCCGTCTGAACGGGTGGGGAATTCGTTTTGAAATGCCGCAATTCTATCCGCATGAGTTTCATCCTTTTGCGACACATCAATCTCAATGTTTTTCAAATACCCAGCCAACACCGTTAATACCAACTTACCGCTGTTTAAATCCTGCGGTGCAGCCAAAATGCGTGTGGTGGTGAAACCGCGTCCGATAACTGCATTCTGCGCTACGGTCATGATGCGGTTAATATCGCCCGCATTCAAACATTTGCCTGCCTGAAAACCTGTTTCATGCAATGCGCGTTTTAAAGCAAACTGGAATTTTTGATGGTGTTCGCCTTCTAAAACCACTTCATTAATCGCAAAACACGGTTGGCTGTCGTCATTGCCAACAGGCTGATTGACTGTTTCATTAACCTGCCCACTATCCAAACGCACATCTGTTTCAGGCTGCATCGTTTGACGCAACTGTTCTTCGCGTTGGCGTTGCAAAATATCTTGTTGCAAACGGATTTCAGCAGGGTTAGGCGCGGCGAACAAAGTAGCAGGAGCGATGATACCTGCCGATAAGCAGCACAAAGACAAGAGGCGAATATTAGGCAAATAAATGAAGTTTCATGGTGTGGTCGCAAAGTTAATAAAATCATCAATAAGTATTGATTGAATACATGGTTACATTTAAGACACGGTTGCATTAAGCTCCAAAGGTTAAAACCCTCAAACCCTTATCCGCTCCCTTATGATACAGAGCGCGTACTGTTGTATTGGGAAATAACTGGCGTACAGCCGAGCGCATTTGATGGCTGTGTCCCAATGGTGCAAACCATTGGATAATCCAAATATTATCGCCGCAGTTCCAATCACTGTTGTCGCGTAAATAGCGGTCGGATTGCAAATAATGCGCCTGCGCCACTTCATCAAAATATGCCCAAGAGATATAGCCAATTGGTTGCGTACCCTTGCAAAACAGAGCAAATTGACCGTTTTTTAACACAGGTAATACATACGCCATCATCTCAGCAATAGTCACTTGGCGATGGCTGGCAGATTGATGCCATAGCCAAGTCATTGCACCAAGTGCTTCGCTTTCGTTCCATGTCTCATTGGGGAAGAGCTTTGGGGAGATGATGTTTAGGGGTGGGGTAGGCATAGTTCAAGGGGGGAGTTTGGAGGGTTAAAACAAAATAAAATAGTGTAAAGGGTATTTTTCAGGCAGCCTTGCATGTTTTATCCAAATCTCTGATTTGGCTATAAGTGAGTGTCTAAATCTATGATTTAGCCACACGAACTTATGCAAAGCTAGAACAGCATGCCGTAGGCAGTAAATAAAGTTAAGCATCGCTAAAACCGCGTGTGCATGAATGCACACCCTGCCATTTCACGGTTGGTATGTTGCACAGGCTACGCTGGCTAATTATCAGTACATTGATTGAAAACATGTTCAACTGCCTTTGGGGACAAAGGATTGCCGCATTTACTGCAATAATCGATATTAAATGGAGATACCCCTTTTGAATAAGTAACATTATCGTCATCTAAACTAATAGCTGTGCCATTCAGTTTTTGAAATTCATGACAATACGGACATATTCCAGCAATTATTATAAAAAAAACAGTACCTATCCCACCAAAAAAGAAATACATAAAAAACATTACTCCTAATATGGTGTTATCTAAAAAACTATGACCAGTTATTATTTTTTGAATAAGTGCCAAACCTGAAATTATGCCAAAAATCACAAAAAACAATTTAGGATAACGCATTTTTCTTTGGAATTTACTAGCAACCAACATAGCGTTTTCTTTATCTTTTAATTTTATAGTCATATTTCTGAGTCCTGCCATTCCAAATATCCCATTTAAGCATCAATCCACTACCTATTTGTGTTTTTGTCGAAACCTTTCCTTCCGCTCCTCTGTATATAGAAGAACTATTATTGGATTTATATTCCCTTCCTCCATATATACTTGCATTCCCATGAAATATTAATGCTTTACCTTCCAGTTCTAATTTTGTACCTAGTGTTGCATTATTATCAGAAGGATTGGAACCGAATTTAGGATTCCATATGGTATATTCTGTTGTTGCATCAAAACTCTTATTATCATCAATTTCTAATTTTCTTGTTTGTTTTGATATACCACCAGAAGCTATCACGCCGATGCCTAAACCAATTCCACCCTCTGCTTGTGCAGAAGAACCTCTATTACCTAATGTTATAGTGACCTTACCATTGACTTGAGGACCGACTCCTATTGCTCCAGCCAATTCGCTTTTTAATTCCAATCCAGTAGGATAGTTGTAATCTCGCTTTCCTTGATATGTAGATGTATCAATTTGATTTCTGAAATTATTACATTCTGCTGTCTTAATACCTTTATCACAAGCTGCATACAGTTCTCGTAGGTTTTGTAAGCCTATCTGCTCCCATTTTTCTTCAACTTTTAATTCACACAAGAAATCCCCTTTGCAGGAACGTAATTCAGCTTTTTTAATTTCCCGTTGCCCTTTTCGTAAGTGATTATTCTCCACCGCCCCTGCGCATTCAGGCTGCCCTGTACCGCATTGGCTGTGCTATTCCCAACAGCCCCACCCGCAGCAGTCCCCAGCAAGTTCGTAATCGCCGTTACAGCCTCTTTCTCTTCTGCCGTTAAATCGCTTCCTTTGTCTTTTCCATATAGCCATTTACCAATCACAGGCGCAGCCGCTTCCGCACCACCTGCGCTTATCGCTCCTGCCAGTGCATTATGCTCTCCTGCCGCAGCAGTTGCCGCGCCTAATACTGCATGGGCGAGTATATGGGCGGTTTGTTGTCCTGTGGTGGGTTCGGCATTTTCTGTTTTGCCACTGCGTTGGTTTTCTTGGGCTAATCCTTTGAAGTGTTGTCCGATTTGATATGACAATGCTGGCGATGCAGTCGCTGCGGCAATCCCTGCTGTACTCTGAGTGGGCGCACTTAATCCTGCGCTTATCATATTGAGCAATACGCCACCACGTTGCCAATTTGCCGCTGATTTTTCTGCATTAGCCGCTTCTTGCAGTTTAATGACATAGGTTGCCATATCATTATTGGCTAACGCTTCTTCAGCAGCTTTTATGGCAGCTTTTTCTTTTACTTTTTGCTCATCATATTTTTTGTTGATGTGCGTCCCTGCTTGCTGGCTGGTTTGACTGAATTGCTGGCTAACCGTTCTCTGCAAATCCAACTCACTTTGCACCGCATCTTTGTCAAAGGTATTTTTCAGGCTGCCTGAAAGATTTGGGTTCTCTTGTAGGGCTTCAGTATTTAGCTTGGTGTGAATTTCGGCTTTGCTTTGCTCGGCTGTTTTGCCAGTCAGCTGGATTTGCTTTTGTTTATCGGTAATGATGATGTTGCGCGTATTGATGCCGCTTTTTGTTACGCTGCTTTGACTGTTGCTGTCGCTGCCGTAACCGATAGACGAACCTGTGCCGTTTTTATCGGCTACGGTTTTTAAGCGGCTTTCTTGCGGATTATTTTGCGCTCCCTGTCCTAATGTATCGCCACTCACAGCAATACTCGCACCAACACCGAAGCTCTCGCCATCGTAGCTGCTGCGGTTTTGAATGTCGCTGAAGCTGAGTGTACCTGTGGCAAATCGGTTTTTACCGTTGTCTTCTGCGCTTTGGCTGGAAGTTATCAATGCGCCTTTAAGGTCGGTGTTGTCTTTTATTTGGATTTGATAGCCGTCATCACCAGCAAAGATACCGCTTTGTTGGGTAACGCTTTGGTGTTCGGCATTGATGTGGCTTTGGCTGTAATCGCCACCAGCACTGAAGCCATAGCCTATGGTTACTTGTGCGCTGCCGTTTTGTTGTTTGCTTTGGTAGCCCTCGCTGTCTTGTACGCTTTGGATATGCAGGTTTTTGGCATCAACTTGTACGCCTTTACCTATGACTTGTGCGCCTTTGAGCATGGTGTCGCCGTTGCTTTGGATAATGGTTTGGCTATTTGAATCGCCAACATGGGTATGTCGGTGGGGAATGCTGTCGCCATTGCCGTAGCCTTTGCCAACATTGCCGCCTGCGGTAAAGCCTAATGACCAGCCACCTTGCCCGAATGAAACAGCAGCACCTGCATTCCAACCTGCTGATTTGTTTTGGCTACGTTCGGTATTGGTTTGTTCGGCTGATTGCAGATTGATTTGGTTATCAGCAATTAGGGTAGTTCCTGCTTTGCCTACAACGCCTGCGCCTATGATGTTGATATTAGATTGTTCGCCTGCACCTGTGGCGATTAATGTGGTTTGTCCGCCTGATTGGATTTGGCTCGCGCGGGCTTCGTTTGCTTGAATTTGGGTGGTTTGTTGGTTTTTCTGTTCGCCGTAGGTAATGGAAATGCTGATTTGCTTGGCATTGGTTGTTCCATTGACTAAATCTTGCGCGCTCTTGCCTGTTTGATAGGCTTGCCAACCTGCATTGGCGGCTGCCATGGCATTGACGCGATCGTTTTTGCTTTGTCCGACTTGTTTACCACTTTGTGCGATGGCAATAGCTTGTTGCGCCAAATCGGTAACAGGCGAGCTGAATGCCACCGTTAAACCTTTTTGTTCGTAGGTTTGGGTAGTTTTGTTGTCAAACTGGTTTTGCGCAGCTTTAATATTGATGTTTTTTGCGGCAATTAGGAGATTGCCCTCAGGGCTGGAAACGGTACTGCCGATTTGGGTGTATTGTTTGCCTGCAATAATGGTGGTATCGCCTTTGATACTGCCTACGGTGCTGCCTGTATGTTCTGTGCTTTGGGATTGGTTTTCCAGCGTATCTTTTTTGCTGCCAATCGTGAAGCCAATACCTGCGCTCATCAATCCTGATTTTTTGGTTTGATGATAGGTTTTACTTTGGTTTTGAGTTTGGATTGTGCCAATGTGAACATTATTGCCTGCTTGAATCAGGGTGCCGCTGTCGGAAATGACATTGCTGCCACTGATGGTGGCATCGTGTCCAGCCTGCAATAAAACTTGTTTGCCGTCAAAAGTGCTGCTTTGAGCGGTTTCGTTATGACTTTGGGCTTTATCGGTAATGACTAATTTATTACCGCCGCCGCTTCTGCCTGTGTGTTTGGACGCATCATCAGCTTGAGTAGTATTGATGCCCGCGCTGATATTAATGTCATTTTTAGCGGATACGGCAAGCGTGCCGTTTGCGCTGCTGACTTCGGCAGCTTTGGCATTAAGGTTGTTGTCTGCCAACAGAGTAACATCGCCTTGTGTTTGAATACTGCTGCCGACTTCATTAGTTGAAGCGCGAATAATGTGGTTGTCGGCATCAAAATGGGTTTCTTGATGTTTGCCGGTTTGTACGGCATCTAAATTGATGTCGCGTCCTGCTTGCAGCTGGGTTTGCCCTTGCGTTGATTGATTGCTGATTTGACTGGCAATGAAGTTGATGTCCTTGCCTGCTTGTGCTGCTAAAACACCTTTTTCCTTACCTGTGATGTAAATACCTGCTACTCGGTCTAGGTAAGTGCTACTGCCTTGCGCATTTTGGCTGCCGGCGGTTGTGCTTTGGCTGTTGATGTTGTTGCCTGCTTTTAGCAATAATGCCTGTTCAGCGGAGAGACCGCCACCAATATTGTTGATGTCTTGCGTAGCAGAAACAGCTGCTTTTTGAGCATGAACACGTCCACCGATATTGTCTAAAGTATCGGTGTTAATAATAAGCGCATTGCGCCCTGCAATGGTACCTAAGTTTTTCAGGCTGCCTGAAACGTCTATTTGTACATTATTACCTGACAATAATGCGCCTTTGCCGTCTATGTCGCCATTTTGAACGCGTACATAAACTTGCGGCACCAATACGGTTTGCGTACCGCCATCAGGGAGTTTGACTTCTTTTTGCACTAACCAAACGATGTCGCTGGTCAGCTGCGCTACCTGTTCGGCACTCAATGCAATGCCGACACTGAGATTCATGGCTTTGGCTGCCGTAATACCATTATCCATCAACGCTTTGAATTGCTCTTCATCGTTTTGGTAACCATCTAAACGGCGGTGTCCTGTGAGTGCAGTAATTTGTTCGTTGATGAGACGTTGCTCGTAGTAACCATCACCCAGACGTTTGTGTAATCGAGCAGAGTCTGTTTTGAGCGCAGACAGCATATACTCACTGCTTATCCATTGGCGGTAGTTGGTAAAGCGTGGGTCGGTTTCTACCAAATAACCATTGTGATTTGGATGGATGGTAAATAGGCTACTGGTGGGTAGTAAGGCAGAGCTGCCTGTACCATTCAGTATGTTTACTTGATTGGTTAGCGTGCGAATGTTGTCCCAACCACCCAACTGCAAACCTGCGTTTTGTTCGGGCCCAGTATGGCTGGTTGCTTTACGGTTGGACTCGTAAGCAAATGAACCCAGTGAGAGATTGTTGGATTTCGGTAGGTAGTGTGTATGAGGATACGTCATAACCTGTTTCATCACGCCCTTTATGTCTCTCACGCCAATAGCGGTGTAATTTACCATTTTCACTGGAAACGATTTTTTGCCCAAAGGTTTGCTTATTGTGCAAACCGTTTTGTTCGGTAGGCGCAATTAGGCTGCCGCCAGCGATGATTTGGCTGTCGGTATTGAAGACTTTTTCGGCATCAATGGTTAAATTGCCACCTGCAATGATTTTGGCTGGCGCAGTTTGAGTAACTTGGGTTTCTTGAGTAATTTGGTCGTAATCGTATTTGTGCCATTGCTCATGGGTTGCGCCGTCTGGTGTACGCAGATGGATGGATTCATCATCGTAGGTAAACCAACCCTGTGTTTGTTGCATGCCTTCGCGTAAACGTTCGTTGCGTCCTTGTGCTTCGTAATCCACAATACGCTCGCGCCCTGTCTCTACTACTTGCGTTTGCAAATGCTCATTGGTATTACGCAACGTTTCAACACCTAAACGCATTTTGCCTGCGGCTTCGATAGTGGCACTGGCGTTGTGCAGACTTTGAGCTCTACCTACGGCTTGACCTTTGGCATCTAATGCACCACCAATCGCCATATCATTGCCACTGTAAATCAGACTGTTTTCACGGTTGTTTAATTGATTAATTCCTAAGTTCAAGTTTTCTCGTGCAGCAATGGTGGCACCAGTGCCATTTTCATCTTGATTGTCTAAACGAGTGGCAGCAATGGCTACGTTATCGCCATAAATCCGACCTGTACCGATGTTACGCACCTGTTCGGCTTGAATTTTGGTTTGCTGTCCATCGATTAAGCCGCGATTATCCAAACTTTGCTGCGCGGCAATATCTGTTGTACCACTTGATTGAATACTGCCTTGCGCTTCATTATTGATGCTGTTCGCTTGAATTTGAATGTATTTACCTGCTTGCAAAGTATGTGCATTTTGCAGGCTGCCTTGTGTACTGAATAAAAGCTCATTACCTGCTACGATGTTGCGCTCTACATGGAAATCATCTTGCAGTGCAATATCGAGCTTATCGTCAGCGGCAAGCGTGCCTTTATTGGATAAAGATTTGGCTTGAATAGAAACATCATGACCTGATTGAATCGTGCCATCTGTATTATCAATCTCAAGGGTATGCCGCTTATCATCATGAATGGCGAGTTGTTGGTTGGTTGCTATTTCGCCATTTTGATTGTTTAGGCTGCCTGAAACGGTAAATTGTGCATTTCCAGCAGACAAGAGTTTGCCCTGTTGGTTATCTACCTTTT
The DNA here is from genome assembly GCF_002327085.1 of Neisseria weixii. GTDB lineage: Bacteria > Pseudomonadota > Gammaproteobacteria > Burkholderiales > Neisseriaceae > Neisseria > Neisseria weixii. Next base: position 1,486,026 of record NZ_CP023429.1, read on the forward strand.
GGCTATGAACAGTCAGTTGTTGTGTGGTCGTGATATTGCCGTTTCGATTCAGCAGTTGCTGACTTTGAACATTGGCTGTATCTACAACAATTTGCCCTTGCGCATTATTTAAGATTTGACCTTTTGCTGTCAGTTGTCCAATAGCAATGCTGCCTGAATTGCGTAAGCTGTTTTGACTGGCAATACGGCTACTGCCTTCGCCCAAAATATTACCCGCGTTATTTAAATGACCTGTATTGAGCGTTAAATGCTTGGCTTGAATTTCTGCTTGTCGGGCATTATTCAGGCTGCCTGAAACGGTTAAATCAGCTTTGCCTGCCGACAACAATTTGCCATTAGTATTATTCAGCCGAGTGGTTTCAATCGTTAGCTGTTTACGTGTTGTGATGTTGCCGTTTTGATTATTGAAACTATCTGTTTGAATATGGGCCTTATCACTGATTAACGCCCCGTTTTGATTGTTAAACGCTGCGCCTGTTACGTCCAGTTGATGAACATCTATTTGCCCAGCATTATTTAACCCTTGCTGTGCCACCACGGTGGTTTGCCCATTGGCAATGATGCTGCCTGAATTGGTTAAAGTATTACTTGTTTGAATCAAACCATCAGCAAAGGTCGGGGCTGCGGTTGATGTAACTGTACTAACGGCTGCACTACCTGCACCTGCTGCAGTGGTCGGTGCGGTAGGGGAGGAATTTGAAGATGTGTTCGGAGTGTGATTTCCTGTATTGCTGTTTGAACCATTTGATGACGCAGGTATCGTATCCGGCAAACCAATGCGGCCACGATTATCCATTTTGCCCTGTGCTGCAATATAGAGTTTTTGCAAACCTGTTTGGGCGAGTTTACCTTGATTGTTGAGCGTATCGGTATGGATAGCCAAACGGGCGGCTTCAATCGTACCTGATGCCTCATTTTTCAGGCTGCCTGAATTGCGAATAGACAATTCGCCAGAAGACAATAATGTGCCGCTATTTTGAATAGATTGGGTTTGAAGTTGCGTGCTTTGTTGTGATGCAATTGTACCGCTATTTTCAACAGTTTGACTGCGGATATTGACTTTGTGTTCCGCCAAATTGTTGGCATCTTGCGCATTCGTAGCAGCAATTGTGCCGCTATTGCTCAACTGCCCTTTGGCATCAATGGCAACATTGCCAGCAGAAGCAAACAGTTGCCCTTGATTACCAATACCAGCTTGTTGTGCTGTGCTGATTAAGGTGATTTTGCCAGCATACATACCGCCTAATGCACCTGTGTCTATGGCATACAGTGGTGTGCTTGAAATGGTAGCAGTAGATGGGTTGTTGGTTGATGATTGGCTGCCTGAAATATTGTTTACTGCATACACCGTCCCATCTGCGGACACATTATTTTGTCCCACCAATATGCGTACATCTTTGCCCCAAATCGGCGCATCTATTTTGACTGCTTGGCTCAATAATTGGGTGTAATCGGTTTGACTGGCATCCAAACCTTGCCCAGTTATCCCAATACTGCCTTGTTGCACAGCAAAACCTGTTAAAGCCCCTGCTTGGTATTGTGGCATACCTGTGGTCAAAGTGGCGCGAGAGGCATTAATAAATCCTGCGCCATTCACTTGAATGCCCGCAGGATTGGCAATTACCACTTCTGCTCGCCGCCCACCCACTTCAATATAACCATTTAATAAAGATGGATTGGCAGAATTGACTTGATTGACAATTATGCGTGCTTGACCACCTGCCAACCAAGGATTGCCTTGAATCCAGCCACCTAATTGCGTTTGGGTATGACCACGACTGTTATTTAAAATTGCCCCTTTGTTATTGACATCAAACTGCTGGTACTGATTGATAGAAACCCCCGCCGAAGTAGGGGGTTGAATGTTGATTTGCGGTGTACCGTTGCCTGTTTGCAAAATGGTGGGTTGTTGGGTTTTAGGGGCGGTTTTATCGGCAACGATACCCTCTGCAAAAGTTAAAGGCGCGACCAAAATACTGGCTGCGCCTAAAATTAATGATACAGAAAAGGATAATACGGAGAATGCTGAATGAACCGAACCCATAGCCACTTCAACGGATTAAGCTGTTGTATCGGCGGCTGACTTACCCTCATGAGTGGTGTTTTCAGCGACAACCATCATGCAACCGCGTTTTTTATTGAAAATCACTTTGTAGAGGGTTTTGTTCATGATTGTTTCCTAATACTAAAATTTAATGTTTTAAATTTAAATTATCAATGTTAAATTATTTGGGGCTGACGTAGATTAGTCCTAAATACCACACCAAATTCGCAGAGTTTTTAGCTGCTCTTTTGGCGTACCAAAGTTAAAACGAACACGCATTCTTTCAAGAACAATGGAAAAGATTTACGGTCAATTCCGTTGTATTTTCTCAGAACACGTTTTGCTTGGTTCCAGAAATTTTCAATGCCATTGATGTGGTTTTGACGGTCTGCAAAAATCTGTGAATGATTGATGCGATGATGAATAAATTCGCTTACATCAAGAACATCATAGCTTTTGTAACAGTCTGTATAAACAATACTATCAGGCATGATTTTTCGTTTAATAACAGGCAATAAAGTAGTTTGTTTGGTGTCTTCAACAACAACGGTATAAACTTTACCATATCGTTTTAAAATACCAAATACAGCTACTTTACCTACTACTCCGCGACCGCGTTTGCCTTTACGTTGTCCGCCAAAATAGCTTTCATCTAATTCAACAGAACCATCAAAAACTTCATCTGCTTGAAGTTCTAAATGGTAGGCAATGACTTGACGGATTTTGCGGTAAAACAGGGCTGCTGAATTGGGGTTAATCTCCAACAAATTGGCAGCTGCGCGGGCAGTAACTTCAAGTACAAAAAATTCAAGCAATCTCTTTTGTGCTTTTTTGTTTAATTTACAGTTTGTTATCTTCATTTTTGCAGGGTAGCATAACTGCTAATCTAATACAGCCCCATCTACAATTTCACTCGATTTACTATTGGGTCATATTGAACCAATCAGGTATTGAGAAATGGTTGCAACAGGAAGTTCTTCTTTTACTAAATTACCCAGAACAATTTCTGTTTGGGTTCTTTTAATGATTTTTCTGAAAAGAACTTGGAGTAAAGGATTTTCAGAATTAGCTGGATTTTTAACAACAGCACCAAACCACCACAACATATACAAAAGTTTTATCTAAATTCCGATTCATCTGCGAAACCATTTGCCGAAATTTATCGAGGCAATCCCGAAAATCTTTCAGCAAATGGTTATACTGAACCGCCTTATCTTGCCATACTTGAATGAGATTATTCGGATAATTTTGTAGCAACCACAAACAGGCATGAAGTATGGTGTATCAAGTCAGTCTGCGGCTTTTCCAAATTCAGCATTTGCAGCGGAATAGACGTATAAATTAATCTATTTCTTACTTTGCTCTTCAATAGATTGAGCATTGATAAATGCCATCAATAAAGTTTCAGAATCTTCATCATTGTGAGCAATTGATGAGACCTGAATTTTTGATGCTGTTTGAGGCTTAATCATAATATGCTCTTGCTCTGCCTTTTCAGCAACAGCTTTTGCAAGTTGATTAAAATCTAGTCTTTGGCGTTTTTTCATAGTAAGTGTAAACTACCACAAAATATACCTATTGACTAGCCTATCAAATTTCAAAGTGAGACACTACCTTTGCAAACTCCAGATTTGACACCTTTGCAAAATTTCCTAAAAAGCCGGCTCACTCAAAACCGACATGATTCCCACGCAGACAGGAATTCATCTTAATAATTAAGAAGCCTATTTTATGCAATAGTTTGTCATACTCAACAATGGATTCCCGCCTGCGCGGGAATGACAGTCATTTGGGTTTTCATTGATCATTCATCAGGTTTGGCAAAAACCTCGATTTGGGTTCAGTTCAAAGTTAGATTAGCGCACAAAGCGCAGAAATATGATTGAGACAGGCAAGCCTTTGAGCAGCGCATAACGGAGAGATATGCCGAAGATAGGTTTTGCAAAGGTCTCGGCATACCATATTTAGGAAGATACATACAGCAGCAAGGCCTTATCACGGTCACCTTCAAACATCAGCCGCACATCGCCACCCGCTACGCCGCTCACGCGTACCAACACACCACCGATTTGTCGCTCCAACACTTCCAATTTTGCCCCGCCACGCTGCTGATACACCAATTGCGGGCAAGTTTTTAAGCACCAATGATTCTGCCAATGGATAAAGTATTTCTTGCCCGATTGCAGCGATAATTTTTCATTACCTTTCACAATAAAATACGGATAATCCGGTTTTTTGGTGCGGAATGTCCATTCAGCCCGCTCCGGTTTGCCCTTGCGCTCAAATTCAAACACCGCCCGATAAAGCGTGCCGTATTCCAAAGGCCGAACGGGAAACAGCGCAAATTGCCGCTCACTGAATTGCTGATTTGGGTCGTTGTGTTGGGTCAGCACGCGTTTATGGGTGATTTCCTGTTCGCCTTGATATAATTTGAACGAACGCATTACCACACGTCCTGCTTGGTCGGAAAAAGAAATACTCACCGGATTACCGGTAAACTCATGCCCCGGCATCGGATCCGGCCGCTCGCCCTGAAAATCAGGCATGGCGAAATGTCCCATCGGATAAACCGTGTACAACAACTCTCGCCGGTTTTGCACTTCATCCGCATACACCAGCGCACCGTTGTGACAAGATTGCTTGTAGTAATGACGGTACGGCTCGGCTTTCAGACGGCCTAAACCGCATAATCGGTTAAACCCTTTATGCCCTTGATTCACCACCAGCGCGGTATGATTGCGGCCGTTTTCATAGGCCACACCGGCTTCGTTAATATTTTGTTCCAACAAAGAAAAGCGGTGATAAATCGCCGTCATCAAGCCATCAAGCTGCTGATGTACGGCAAATTCCGCCGCCCTATCCGCATCTTGAAAGCGGCTGCTGGTGCTGACATTCTCATGCACACCTTCATAAATATAACCCGCGTGTCTTGCCCGTTCAGACGGCCTGTTGCCGGTAAAATAACGGCTGGCGCGGTTGTATTCATCATGGCCATCGTCGGGATGTTCAGTCAGATATAGCGCATGATTGCGGGCGGATTGCTCCAAAATCGAAGAATGCGCCAAGGGCTGCAAACCGGCCGTTTTGCGCAAAAAGTTCAAATAGCCCAAGCCGCCCAAACCCGCCACCGCCGAACGATCGTGCGGCGCACTCGCCTGCATCAATTGCTCCGGTGTCATTTTGGGCGGTTGCTGATACCGGAAAAAAGCAAACACAGCGGCAAACAGGCTGAGCCAAAGAATAAGGGATTTCATGATTGTGTTTCAGACGGCCTTGATTGAGCCATTGAGCATAATTGTTTGAATACAGGCATTCTACCAAACATAAAAGCAAGACCGTCTGAAAATACTATTTTTTCAGACGGCCTTGCTGTTCAATCGATTCATTTTTTCGGCTGCACTTGGAATATATCCGGATGTTTTTTCAAATATTCGGTCGCCACAAAACCACCGCCCATCAAAATCAATAAGATGACGGCCAAGGCAATCATGGCGATAACGAATTTATCCATTGCATTCTTTCAGGAGGCCGTCTGAAGCATGATGCTTCAGACGACCCGTGACCTTTGCAAAATCCCTATCTTTGGCACATTTCTTCGTTGTACGCTTGCTCGAAAGCCTGCCTATCTTCATGATATGTCTGCGCTTTCTGTGTTGCTACAACTTTGAACTGTACTCAAATCTAGGGTTTTGTAAAGGTCTCGGCCTGTTACTGCCGATTAGCGTTTGATTTGCGATACGTCGCGCACGGCACCTTTGTCGGCGGAAGTCGCCATCAGGCCGTAGGCGCGCAGGGCTTGGGAAACGTAGCGGTCGCGGTTGACCGGTTTCCATGCTTGGCTGCCGCGTACTTCCATTTCGGCGCGGCGTTGTGCCAATTCTTCATCGGAAATCATCAGGTTGATGCTGCGGTTTGGAATGTCGATTTCGATGGTGTCGCCTTCGTTCACCAAACCGATGGCGCCGCCCTCTGCCGCTTCCGGCGAGGCGTGGCCGATGCTCAGGCCTGAAGTGCCGCCGGAGAAACGGCCGTCGGTCAGCAAGGCACAGGCTTTACCCAAACCTTTTGATTTCAAATAAGAAGTCGGGTACAGCATTTCCTGCATACCCGGGCCGCCTTTCGGACCTTCGTAGCGGATGATGACGATGTCGCCGGCCACGATTTGGTTGGCCAAAATGCCTTCCACGGCGGCATCTTGGCTTTCAAACACGCGCGCGCGGCCGGTAAATTTCAGAATACTGTCATCCACACCGGCGGTTTTCACCACGCAGCCGCGCTCGGCAATATTACCGAACAATACGGCCAAACCGCCGTCTTGCGAATAGGCATGTTCCACGCTGCGGATACAGCCTTTTTCACGGTCGAGATCGAGCGTTTTCCACATGCGGTTTTGCGAGAAGGCCTGCGTGGTGCGCACGCCGCCCGGTGCGGCTTTGAAGCGCTCGATGGCTTCGGTGTTTTCCGGATTGGTCACGTCCCATTTGGCAATCGCTTCTTTCAAAGTCGGCGCGTGAATGGTCGGAATATCGGTGTGCAGTTTGCCCGCTTTTTCCAGCTCTTTCAAAATGCCGAAAATGCCGCCCGCGCGATGCACGTCTTCCATATAATAGTCGTGGTTGTTTGGCGCGGTTTTACAGATACACGGCACCACGCGGCTCAAACGGTCAATGTCGGCCATTTTGAAATCGACGCCGGCTTCATTGGCCACGGCCAGCAAGTGCAAAATGGTGTTGGTCGAACCGCCCATGGCGATGTCCATGGTCATGGCATTTTCAAAAGCGGCTTTGGTGGCGATGCTGCGCGGCAACACGGATTCGTCATTTTGCTCGTAATAGCGGCGGGTAATCTCAACAATCAGGCGGCCTGCTTCCAAGAACAAATCTTTGCGGCCGGCATGGGTGGCCAAGTAAGAACCGTTGCCCGGCAGCGACAAGCCCAAGGCTTCGGTTAAACAGTTCATTGAGTTGGCGGTAAACATGCCGGAACACGAACCGCAAGTCGGACATGCGTTTTGCTCGACTTCCTGAATCTGCGCGTCGGACACATTGTCGTCTGCCGCTTCAATCATGGCATCGATCAAGTCCAAACGACGCTCGTCGGCAATATTGATGGCGCCGATGACTTTACCCGCTTCCATCGGGCCGCCGGATACGAAAATAGTCGGAATGTTTAAACGCATGGCCGCCATCAGCATACCCGGGGTGATTTTGTCGCAGTTGGAAATGCACACCAGCGCATCGGTGCAGTGGGCATTGACCATGTATTCGATCGAATCGGCAATCAAATCACGGCTCGGCAGGCTGTATAACATGCCGCTGTGCCCCATAGCGATGCCGTCATCCACCGCGATGGTGTTGAATTCTTTGGCAATCGCACCGGCTTTTTCGATTTCGCGCGCCACCAATTGACCCATATTGTGCAAGTGAACGTGACCCGGCACAAATTGGGTAAACGAGTTGGCAATCGCAATAATCGGCTTGCCGAAGTCGGCATCGGCCACACCGGTGGCACGCCACAATGCGCGCGCACCGGCCATATTGCGGCCGTGGGTAGAGGTTTTGGAGCGGTAGTCCGGCATGTTGTGTTCCTTTGTTTATTGTGGCGGCGTATTTGAGGCCGTCTGAAAATTGGGAAATTGTTAACAAAAATAAAGTGGTTATTTTATACCAATCAGGCGTAAATCAGCATCTTAATTTGTCGTTTTCTAATATGAAATCAAGATGAATTTACTATACCCGTATTTGCTACTACTGAATTTACTTTTCATTGATTAAATTGAGGCCGTCTGAACCTGAATAAGTTTTTCAGACAGCCTAAACATTATTATTCCGACTCACTCAACCAATCACGCGGCGTTAAAAACTCATTCAAACGCGCTTCCGGGCTGCCTGCTTCCGGCTGATATTGGTATTCAAAGCGCACGAGTGGCGGCATCGACATCAAAATGCTTTCGGTGCGGCCGCCGCTTTGCAAGCCGAAGAGCGTGCCTCTGTCCCACACCAGATTGAATTCGACATAGCGGCCGCGGCGGTAGATCTGGAAATCACGTTCGCGTTCGCCGTATGCGGTGTTTTTCCTTTTGCAAACAATTGGTTGGTAGGCTTTCATATAGCCTTCGCCGACAGCTTGGATGAAATTCAGGCAGGTGTCGAAATCCCAGCAGTTTAAGTCATCAAAAAACAGGCCGCCGACACCGCGGGTTTCGCCACGGTGTTTGAGATAGAAATAATCGTCGCACCATTTTTTGTATTCGGGATAGACTTCCGCGCCAAACGGGCGGCACAGCTTTTCCGCCACGCGGTGCCAATGCAGAATGTCTTCTTCAAACGGATAAAACGGCGTCAGATCGAAGCCGCCGCCGAACCACCACACCGGCGCTTGATTTTCGGGATACGCAATGAAAAAGCGCACGTTGGCATGGCTGGTAGGCACATACGGATTTTTCGGGTGAATCACCAGCGACACGCCCATGGCTTCAAATGCGGCGCCGGCCAATTCAGGACGGTGGGCCGTGGCTGATACCGGCATTTTTTCACCTTTGACATGGGAAAAATTTACGCCCGCCTGCTCAAAAACCGCACCGTTTTTTAACACTCGTGATTCACCTTTACCGAGTTTACTCGTCCATTCGCCGCGTACAAACACCGCGCCGCCGTCTTCGGCTTCCAATGCGGCACAGATGTGGTTTTGCAGGTTTTTCAATACGGACAATACGGTTTCGGTGTGCATGATGTTTCCTTGTTTTTATTGGTGCCGAGGCCGTCTGAAAGATTTCAGACGGCCTTGATGACGTGGTTTGACAAATACCGCTTTCAGACGGCATCAATTGGTAAAAAAGGTATGCGCGCCCAAGTAATTTTTGGCGTAAAACGGCTTGGCCAGTTTTTCGGTTTGAATGGTTTTGCCGCTGCTTGGCGCGTGTATGAATTCTCCATTACCGATGTAGATACCGACATGCGAATATTTGGTGCGCTTGCTGGTATTGAAAAACACCAAGTCGCCCGGTTTCAATTGGCTGTCGGGAATTTTGCGCGAGGCGGCGGCCATATCGCGGGCGGTGCGTGGTAAATTTACGCCGAGTGCGTTTTTATAAATATATTGAATCATGCCGCTGCAATCGAAGCCGGTAGCCGTGGTACTGCCGCCCCATTTATAGGGTGTGCCGACCAAGCCCATGCTTTGAATCATGATTTCTTGCGAACCGTGGGCACGGTCGATGTGGCTGATGCGTACGGCTGGATCTTGCGCACCGATGCCTGTTTGGCGGTTTTCACCGTTTTTTTCGGCTTTTTGGCGGTGGTGCCGCACGAAGCCAACAGCATGGTGCTTGCAGCTAAAAATAAAGCTTTCCAAATCAGTTCCACCGCTTTTCCTTTCACTTTTCAGACGGCCTTACAATAAACTTTCAATCGGGAAAAACGATAAAATACGCGCGGTCACGCGTTTCCAAAATCCTGCTTCCGGCTCTTTGCCGTAGGTTTTGCCATCTTCGGGATTGTACCAATGCAGCTTGTGAAATTTGTTCATGGTCACTTTATAAGCGTATTTCGGCGTGGTTTCCACCAAGCTGCGCTGCATTATGCCCGCCACTTCAGGGCTTTCAATGACCACGCCCATTTCGGTATTCAGACGGGCCGAGCGCGGATCAAGGTTGAACGAGCCGATAAACACCCGCTTGGCATCGACAATAAAAGTTTTGGCATGCAAACTGGTGGCCGAGCTGCCGGTCAAGCCTCGGTCTTTGGTTTTCGGTACAGCATGGTTGGGCTGCAATTCATAAAGGTGTACCCCGGCTTTGAGTAAGGGTTTGCGGTATTTCACATAACCCGAATGTACCGCCGCCACATCGGTCGCCTGCAAGGAATTGGTCAACACGTTCACATCAATGCCTTCTTTGGCCATTTGCAACAAGGCTTCGGTGCCGCTTTTGGTCGGCACAAAATACGGCGACACCAAATATATACTTTTTTGTGGTTTTTGCAGCGCTTTAAACAGCCGCTCCTGAATCGATTGCTTGGAGCGGTCGCGGTTCAAGCCTTTGGCCGGATCATCGCTAATCAGGCGGGTATGCACGTTAAACCATTCGATGTTGTTTTCCTGCATCGATTTAAACAAGCCCGAATTTTCGACTTCTTTGCGGTATTTGGCCAAAACTTCGTTGCTGTCCGAACGATCATATTCCAGCTCTTTGTAGCCTTTTTCAATGCTGCCTTTTTAATGATGCTGGTGGCGTTGTAGGAAGAATTGCTCGCCCAATAGCGGTCGAAATCTTTCGACACTTCGGTAACCACCGGCCCGGTTGCCAAAATATCCAAATCGGCAAAGACGGTGTCTTCCCCGACTTGGAAATATTCGTCACCGATGTTGCGGCCGCCGAGAATGGTGGCGCGGTTGTCGGCAGTCAGCGATTTATTATGCATACGGCGGTTGAGACGCGGAAAATCGGTCAGATAGCCCAACGCACGCCATTTGCGTGACACGAACGGATTAAACAGGCGGATTTCGATATTCTGGTGGCTATCCAGCGCCAACAGAACATTATCTAAACCGTTGGTGTTGTTATCGTCTAAAAGCATGCGTACGCGCACACCACGCTCGGCAGCACGGTGTACCAAATTAAACAATAAGCGGCCGGAAATATCGTTGTGCCAAATATAATATTGCAAATCCAAGCTGACATCAGCCGACTCAATCAAAGCTGCACGCGCGACAAAGGCTTCATGCGCATCGTTTAATAAATAGATGCCTGAAGTCGCCCGATCATTGTCAATCTCGCCTTGTTGCGACGGTTTTAAAATGGCTTCCAAGCGCGGTGCAGAATCCACTTCGATATATTGGCTTTCCGCCCGCTCGTCTAAAGACGGCAGAGCGGCACAGCCGACAAGAAACGCTGGTAACATGAATGTCAAATATGGTGTCTTCATTGAAATACTGTTTCCAGACGGCCTTGTGAATATACAAGACATCCTTGCCGGTTTATTTTTTGCATGCCGTCTGAAAAAATGAACTTAAATTGTTGCTTCGCGCATTTTACCTGATTTTTATTGCTAATTTGTAAGATCTTGGCCATCTGAAACATGCAAACGGTTGAAAATCACGCTGGAAAGCAAAGTAATCAAGCCGACGCCGACAAAAGTGAGTTGGAACGCAATATGCAAATCCGCCTGAGCAAAGCTGCTACCGCGCCAGAACCAGAGCATCAGCGCACCTACAGCAATACCTAAAGCAATGGCCAATTGCTGGTTGACAGCCATCAGGCTATTACCGCTGCCGGTCTGATAACTGCGTAAATCCTCCAGTGTGAGCGTGTTCATCGATGAAAACTGAATCGAATTACACATACCCATCAGCAGCAATAAAATCACCCACACCGCTATCGGTGCCTGTCCGTCAGGTATCGCCAGCATAATCAACACGCCCAGAATACGCGTATTCCAAATCAGCACATTACGATAACCAAACCACGCCATAATCGGCTTGATGGCCGGCTTCACCAGCAACGAAGCCAGTGCAATCGGCGCCACCAGCCAGCCCGATAAACTCGCACTGTAGCCAAAGGCCACCTGAAACAGTAAAGGGAGTAAAAACGGCACCGAACTAATTCCCAAGCGGCTAAACAAATTGCCCGTCAAGCCCAGGCGGAACGTGCGCACTTTAAACAGATGGCCGGCATAAATCGGATCGGGTGCGGTTTTCGCATGACGTAATACAGCCACATTAACACCGCCCCGCTTGCCGCCAGCAGCAATGAAAACGGCGCGGCATTAGAATGAGACACAATTTCTACCGACAAGGTCAGCGCACACGCTGCCGCAGCAAACATCAGAAAACCGCTTAAATCCAACGCCGTTTTCTCACCTTTGACATCAGGCATAATTTTCCAGCCGACGATCAGCCCCATCAAGCCAATCGGCAGATTCAGCAGAAAAATCCAATGCCAAGACGCATATTCCACCAAATAGCCGCCGACCAACGGCCCAACACCGGCCCGATTAAAGCAGGCATCACCGCATAATTAAACGCATTGAGTAATTGTGATTTTTCATACACACGCAAAATCGTCAAACGCGGCACCGGCACCAGCATAGACCCGCAATACCCTGTACCGCCCTGGCCAGCACCAACATCGGCAAATTTGGCGCAGCGGCGCACAATAGCGAGCCCAGCATAAAGATGGAAATTGCAGCGAGAAATACTTTTTTCGTGCCTACACGGTCCACCAAATAGCCGCTTAAAGGAATCAGCAGCGCCACAGTTACAGTTAAGGTATAAACAATCACCGCCATTTGCATATTCAGCGGCGATTCATGCAAATCTTCGGCAATTTTGGGCAACGCGGTATTTAAAATGGTGGTATCCAGCATTTGCATGAAAATGGCAATAGCCATCAACAGCGGCAGCCAGCGGGAGGGTTTCGCAGCTTGAGTCATCATGATTCGGCTTAAATAATGTTTTTTTTTCATCAATATCGAGCATTGTACCTGAATTTAAAGCCTGCTTAAGGCATTCAAGGCAGTCTGGAAAACCGCTGAATTCAGACTGCCTGAGATCTTTGCAAAACTCCCTGAAAAGCTACTGAACAAAGAATCGACGCTATTCCCGCACAGACGGGAATCCATTTTTGAATATGGCAAACTATTGAATAAAATAAGTTTCTGAAATTTTAAGATGACTTCCCGCCTGTGTGGGAATGACGGCTGTTTTGGTTTTTATTGGTGGTTCATCAGGTTTTGCAAAGGTCTCGGCATAAGGTCAAATCTTTCTTTCAAACCTTTAAAACTGATTCAGACGGCCTTTTATCATAATTTTTATTTATAGATATATAGATTATAGATATATAGATATGCCATCTGAAAATTATCTTCATTTCAATATAAACAAATTATCGATTGAATTTAATGATAATGATTACCATAATATGAAGCATTAGAAGGAATAAGCTTTTTAGCTTTTAATCATTTATCCGCAAATTTATTTTGAAAAATTCAACTTGACCTGTTACATCGAATTACTTAAAGTACAAAATTATCCTTTACTCATTACAATAAAGAAATCTCTGCCAAAATGAGCGTAAAAACCCCTACCCCCATTATCCGTTTCGACAGCGTCCCGACCGATGCATATTTCTTCGGTACCTGCGTTCTCGACATCTTCATGCCCGAAGCCGGTATGGATGCCATGACCTTAATCGAGCAGCAAGGCATCCGCATCCATTTTCCGATGGGTCAGAGCTGCTGCGGCCAGCCTGCTTATTCTTCAGGCCACCCGCAAGAAGCGTTTGAGGTAGCCAAAGCCCAATTGGATCTGTTCCCTGAAAACTGGCCGATTGTCGTGCCATCAGGTTCATGCGGCGGTATGATGAAACACCATTGGCCGACTTTGTTTAAAAACACACCTTACGAAGCCAAAGCCAAAGACGTTGCCGGGCGTGTGATCGAATTTACTCATTTCCTATTGGCCATCGGCTATCACCCTGAAGACAAAGGTGCGCCGGTAAAAGTGGCTGTGCATACCTCTTGCGCGGCACGCCGTGAAATGAATGTGCATCTTTCCGGCTGGGAATTGATTGACGGTATGGAAAATGTCGAACGCATCGTACACGACCATGAGAGCGAGTGCTGTGGCTTTGGCGGCACATTCTCGGTAAAACATCCCGACATTTCCGGTGCCATGGTCAGCGATAAAGTGGCTGCATTGAAAGAAACCCAAGCCACCGAAATCATCAGTGCCGACTGCGGCTGCATGATGAACATCGGCGGTAAAATTGCTAAAGACGAACCCGACATGCCGGCACCGAAACACATTGCCACCTTCTTATTAGAACGTACAGGAGGCAAAGCATGAACGCACGCGACAATATCCTGGCCAAGCTGAGAAAAGCCGATGCCTACCCGATGATTGAGCCGAATACCGCTGATTACTACCGTCAAAACGAAATGACCTGGGAAAGCGAAACGGCACGTCTGAAACATTGGGCGGTGACCATGCGCGCGGTGAAAACCGAGATTTACTGGGTAACCCGTGACAATTGGCCGCAAGTGTTCCGCCAGGCCGCCGAAGAAAAAGGCCTGAAAAACATCTTATTGCCATTACAAACTTCAGACGGCCTCAAAGCCCAAGCCGCCTTGGAAGCCAGCAACATTCAAACCTTGTCGTTCGACCGTAAAATCGAAGACTGGAAAGACGAATTTTTCCTGCAAGTCGATGCCGGTTTCAGCGGCTCAAAATGCGGCATCGCCCGCACCGGCACCATCATGCTGGAATCGAGCCCCGAGCAACCGCGCAGCTTAAGTTTGGTGCCGCCGGTGCATTTCTGCCTGTTTGATACCAGCAAAATGTATGGTGAATTCCACCACGCCGTTGAAGGCGAAAAACTGGTTGAAAACGGTATGCCGACCAATATCATTCTCATCTCCGGCCCATCGAAAACCGCCGACATCCAATTAACGCTGGCCTACGGCGCGCACGGCCCGCGCGATTTGGTGGTGCTGGCAATTCTGCCCGACCACATTTCACCTGCCGATTTGGAGGAAACCGCATGAGCAGCCAAACCATCCGATTCCACATGAAGCCGGAAACCTTCAAACAAAACACCGCCATTTCGCTGCAGGACAAACCGTTGCGCAAAAGCCTGCGCACGGCGATGGATATGCTGATGACCAAGCGCAAAGCCGTGTTGTCAGACGAAGAAGAATTGCAAACCCTGCGCGATTTGTGCGAACACATCCGCCAACGCTCGCTGTCACGCCTGCCTGATTTGCTGGAGCAACTCGAAGCCAACCTCACCCGCTTGGGTGTAAAAGTACACTGGGTAGAAACCCCTGCCGAAGCCTGCACCATCATTCACAATATTATGAATGCCCACAACGGCAAATTAATGGTCAAAGGCAAATCGATGGTCAGCGAAGAAATCGAGCTGAACCATTATTTAGAAGACAGAGGTATTCGCGCGGTAGAAAGTGATTTGGGCGAATTCATCGTTCAGATGGCCGGCGAAAAGCCGACCCACATTGTGATGCCCGCTATTCACAAAACCAAAGAGCAAGTCAGCGAATTGTTCCATCAAAACTTAGATACCCCGCTGACCGATGACGTTGACCAGCTCACCGGCTTTGCCCGCATGGCTTTGCGCGATATTTACCGCACTGCCGACGTGGGCTTGAGCGGTGTGAACTTTGCCGTCGCCGAAACCGGTACCTTATGTTTGGTTGAAAACGAAGGCAACGGCCGCTTGTCAACTACCGTGCCGCCGGTGCATATTGCCATTACCGGCATTGAAAAAGTTGTAGCCAAATTGTCAGACGTGCCGCCGCTGTATAGCTTGCTGCCACGCTCCGCCATCGGTCAAAACATCACCACTTACTTCAATATGATTACCGGCCCGCGCCGCAGCGAAGAGCTGGACGGACCGCAGGAAATGCACTTGGTATTGCTCGACAACGGCCGTACGCAAGCCTATGTTGAAGAACAAATGCGCCGCACTTTGCAATGTATCCGCTGCGGTGCGTGTATGAACCACTGTCCCGTGTACACCCGAATCGGCGGTGCCGCTTACGGTACCACATACCCGGGGCCGATTGGCGAAATCCTGTCACCGCACTTGCTGGGTTTGGAAAGCACCAGCGATCTGCCGACCGCATGCAGTATGTGCGGCGCATGTGTGGAAGTGTGCCCGGTACGCATCCCGATTACCGAACAAATGCAGCGTCTGCGCGTAGAAGCCCAACGTTCCCCAAGCGAAGTGGTACCGCATCCGATTCGCGGCCAAGGTGCCGCGCATACCTTTGGCGAACAAATGGCATGGCGCACGTTTAACGGCATTTTCAGCGGCAAAAAAGCCTACCGTGCATTCGGTTGGGCAGCAACCAAATTCCGTGCTTTAACCCCAAACAAGCAATTGGGCTGGACTGATAGCCGCGTGCCGATGAAACCTGCGAAAAAAACCCTGCATGAAATGATGGCGGAGAAACAACGCCAATCCTAATTTTATATGACTGAATCAAGGCCGTCTGAAACGTTCAGACGGCCTTTCGATTATGGAAACAGGGATAAATATTCCGCTAAAATTTGCATAAACCCCTACTTTCCCACAGATACTAACATTCAGATTTGCATACCTTTGCTCAAAAGCTTATTCCCTAAAATCAACCTTTTTGAGACAATCAATACCGTCAGATCTGCGCCACCTCGGGCAGCATAAAAACAAACCACACACCAACATAAAGGAATCCATCCGGTGAAACGCATTTTCTTGTTTCTTGCTACCAACATTGCCGTCCTGATCGTTATCCGCATCGTCTTGGCTATTTTAGGCATCAACAGCTCCGATGAAGTCGGCAGCCTGTTGGTTTATTCTGCCGTTGTCGGCTTCAGCGGTTCGATTATTTCCCTGCTGCTTTCCAAAACCATGGCCAAACGCTCGGTTAGTGCGGAGGTGATTACCCAGCCGCGCAGCGAAGAAGAAGCTTGGTTATTGTCCACCGTTGAAGCCCAAGCGCGCCAATGGAATTTAAAAACACCGGAAGTAGCCATTTACCATTCACCGGAACCAAACGCATTCGCCACCGGCGCCAGCAAAAACAACTCATTGGTTGCCGTATCCACCGGCCTGCTCGACCATATGACTCGCGACGAAGTAGAAGCTGTTTTGGCGCACGAAATGGCACACGTCGGCAATGGCGACATGGTAACGCTGACCTTGATTCAAGGCGTAGTCAATACTTTTGTCGTGTTCTTCGCCCGCATCGTTTCCGGCATAGTTGCCCGCAATGAGGACGGCAGCACATCCAACGGTATGTATTTCATGGTCAGCATGGTGTTGCAAATCGTCTTCGGCTTCTTGGCCAGCCTTATCGTGATGTGGTTCAGCCGCCAACGGGAATACCGCGCTGATGCAGGTGCTGCAAAATTGGTAGGCGCGCCCAAAATGATTGCCGCCTTGCAACGATTGAAAGGTGCCGCAAGCGATTTGCCGCAAGAGATGAACGCCATGGGTATTGCCAGTGAAAGCAAAGATTCGCTGTTGAGCACCCACCCATCCTTGGATAACCGCATTGCCCGCTTGAAAGCTCAATAAAAAATTACATTATCAAAGGCCGTCTGAAATATTTCAGACGGCCTTTTTGCATTTGCACATTGTTAACAAAATTGTTACGATGGTTGAACTTTTCTACCTACAATAATTCCTAAAAATCCAAAGGAAATATCATGAGCCATCTGCAAATACTGCAACAAAGAGAAGAAGAATTCACCCGTCTGCGCCGCCAAATCCACCAACACCCCGAGCTTGGCTTTGAAGAACAGCGCACCGGCGACATCATTGCCGATTTACTGCAAAAATGGGGCTATGAAGTGCATCGCGGCTTGGCCAAAACCGGCGTAGTCGGTACGTTAAAAAACGGCGGCGGTAAAAAAATCATCGGTCTGCGCGCAGATATGGATGCATTGCCCATTCATGAAGAAAATACCCACGGCTGGTGCAGTAAAATAGACGGCAAATTTCACGGTTGCGGCCACGATGGCCACACCACCATTTTATTGGCGACGGCCCAACGTTTGGCGGAAACCCGCAATTTTAATGGCACCTTACGCGTTATCTTCCAGCCTGCGGAAGAATTGCTTTACGGTGGCCGGGTGATGCTGGATGACGGTTTGTTTGATTTGTTTCCTTGCGACATGATTTTCGGTTTGCACAATATGCCGAAAATGAAGACCGGCGAATTTTACTTCCGCGAAGGCTCGACCATGGCTTCGTCGGATACAATTCATATTCACATTCAAGGTGTCGGCGGCCACGGCGCCATGCCCGAGTCAGGCATTGATGCGACCTTGGTTGCCTGCCACATCACCATCGCTCTGCAAAGCATCGTTTCGCGCAATGTCAGCCCGCTCGATCAGGCCGTGGTAACCGTGGGCTGTATTCAATCAGGTAATGCGCCTAATGTGGTCAACGGCAAAGCCTTGATGAAACTGACTGTGCGCACCTTGAAGCCGGAAGTGCGCGAATTGGTGTGCCGCCGCATCAGCGAAATGGCCCAAGCACAGGCCAACAGTTTCGGCGCTACTGCCACCATAGAACACATCAACGGCTGCCCGCCTTTAATCAACGGCCGTGAAGCCACGCGTTTTGCCCGAGAAGTGGCAACCGAATTATTCGGTGAAGAAAAAGTGCATACCGCTCCGCCATTGATGGGCAGCGAAGATTTTGCCTTTATGCTGGAAGCTAATCCTAACGGAAATTACTGTTTCGTCGGCAACGGTGACGAACCGGGCGCGTGTATGGTGCATAATCCGCTTTATGATTTCAATGATGAGATTATTGTGCCGGCAGCGGCCTATTGGTGTGCATTGACTGAAAAATATTTACGTTAATCTTTCAGACGGCCTATCTGCGTCTTCAGGCCGTCTGAATATATTTTAGGATGTATCACTATGCAAAACCATTCTCAACCATTTGAAGGCAACGACCGGCTGCTTTTCGGCATGGTATTGGGGTGCTGACGTTTTGGCTGTTTTATCAGGCCGTATTTAACGTCGCCCCCGACATTCAGCGCAGCCTTGCCATGCCCGATACGTCGCTCAATGCGGTGATTAGTTTAGGCTCGCTGTTTTCCGGTTGCTTTATCGTATTGATGGGCGGGCTGGCGGATAAATTCGGCCGCGTGCGCCTGACTTATATCGGCTTTCTGCTCAACATCATTGCCTGCTTATTTTTGTATTTCGCCCAAGGTCCTGTCAGCTTCGGGCTCGGACGTGTGTTTCAGGGCTTGGCTTCGGCCTGCATCATGCCGGCCACGCTTTCCGTCATTAAAAACTATTACCACGGCGCGGCGCGGCAGCGGGCGTTTAGCTTTTGGGCAATCGGTTCGTTCGGCGGCTCGGGTTTGTCTTCTTTTGTCGGCGGCACCATCGCCACTTATCTAGGCTGGCAGAGTATTTTCTTACTCTCGATTGCGATTTCCATCATCGGCATGCTGCTGATGCGCGGCACACCGGAAAGCAAATCGCCGCAAACCGCGATCCGCCGCTACGATTACACCGGCCTGTTTTCCTGCGTATTAGGCTTACTCGCACTCAATTTATTGATTACCAAAGGTTTCCGCTTAGGCTTTAGTCATCCGTTCAGCTTAGCCATGCTGGCCAGCTTTATCGTGATGGCCATTGTGTTTTTCCTCACTGAAATCCGCTTAAAATCGGCGGCTTTTTTGGATTTTTCACTGTTTCAAAACCGTGGCTACAACGGTGCATGTTTATCCAATTTCCTGCTCAACTGCACCGCCGGCACCATTTTCATCATCAACACTTATCTGCAAAAGGTCACAGTTTAACGCCGTTTGAAGCCGGTCTGAAATCTCTGGCTATTTGACCATGGTATTAATCATGATTAGGGCCAGCGAGAAACTGTTGCAAAAATTCGGCTATAAAAAACCTATGTTTATTGGCGTGTTGATTACCGCCACAGGCATTTTGGGCTTATCCATGACCAATGTCAGCCACGAAACCTACATGGTTCAAGTGGTGATTTCGTTTGCGCTGTTCGGTTTCGGCTTGGGCTGCTATGCCACACCATCAGCCGATTGCGCGATGGTGAATGCGCCGTTTGAGAAAGCCGGTGTCGCGGCCGGGGTATATAAAATGGCGAGTGCACTCGGTGCATCTTTCGGCATTGCCAGCGGCGCCACGGTGTTCAGCGCCTTGCAAGCATCAGGCGTACACCAAGCTGCACAAGCTGCTTTATGGTTGATGTTGGTACTCGCTTTGCTTTCCTGCTTATCTATTGCGCTACTGATTCCTCGAGATGGTGGCAAATCTAATCAGGCCGTCTGAAAGCTATCGGAGAATGTGGAACAATGCCGTCTGAAACTCTGTTCAGACGGCATTGTTATCAGCCGATTATGGCCGCGGTGTCATCATCAAAACTTTCTCATTTTCCGCCGACCACATCCATTTCGCCGTTTCGCGCAACCGGTTACGGCTGAAAGTTGCCGGAATATTGGGAACCTCGGTCAAATAACGCGCATCGCCGTAGTTTTGATGGCTGGTCACCAAACGTTCCAACCACAATTCGGGCTTAAGGCGGCGGGCATTTTCCTGTTCGACAAAGAGCTTGCGCAAATTGCGCGCTTCGCTAAAGCCGATATTGTCAGGCAAGCCGTTCAACACCTTTTGCGCTGCCTGCCAAGCGGCTTGAGCCTGTTCGCTTGACGCATTAAACGACAGGTGGCTTTGCATGCGGTTTTGCCCGATATTCGGCTCAGCCTGAAATTTCACACCGTAAACACTTTGCTGTTTGCTGCGTAATTCATTTTTCAAACGTGCATTGGCGATATTGTTCAACAGCTTGATTTGCTCATATTGCGCCGGTGAAAGTTTCGGCAGGGTTTGCCACGACAAGGCTTGCACATCCGTGCCTTGCGTATCGTTAACGGCAATTTGCTGCATTTGACGACCGCTTTGCCAAGGATATTTAGTCGGCTGCACGGCTTGGCGCGGAATATCGGCTAAATATTGCGCTACCCAAGGCTTCACGTTTTCAATCGGCAGATTGCTGACGATGTAGTAAGTAGTCGGCGCAATAGCCAGCGTTTGCCATTGTTGTCGGAAAGCGGCTTCATTCAATTCATTATAAGCGCGGCTTTCAGACGGCATCAGCGCATTGCGGCCATATTGCAGCGTGTTAAAGGCATCGCGTTGCCGACTTGATTTGGCATATTGCGCCACCTTAAAGCGCGACTCTTCCCGCTTCACAGCCTGTTGCCAGCCGCTCAAATCAGGTGCAGTCTGCTGTTGCCGGTAAAGCTGCAACACCGGTTGCAACGCGCTTTTGGCTGCTTGCGCATCGGTGGTTTGGTGATAACCATCCAAACGGAAACGGTATTGTTTTATGCCCTGCTTTTGCTGCCATTGTTTGAAATTGGCCGCCCCCATCCCCTGCGGTGTTGAACGTGCCAACACATCGGCCAAAATCTCTGCCTGCCAGACCCGTTGCGGCTGATTCCAATAGCCGACATTGGATAAGGCTTTGAAATACAGGTTGTTTCCTGCCATCGGCAATTTCATCACCACTGCCGTATCACCGTTGCTTAAAGTCAGGTAATGCAGGTTTAATTTGGCATCATGGCGTTCGGCCACAATTCTGCCGCCTTGGTTTTCAGCAAAACGCGGTTCGCTTAGGCCGTCTGAACTGCTTTCAGACGGCCTGATCACATGATTCAATTTCGATACTTCAGGTAATTTTACTTTCTCATCTGCCTGCGCTTGCACCTGAATCATTTTATCGGGCGCGTTCAACCAACCGGCAATGCGCTCATTCACCACTTTGGCGTTAATACGGTAAAGCTGGCTGCGGTCTATGGTTTGGATTTCGGCATCAGGCAGGGGGAAACCACGCAATACGGTTTCATCGCTCATCGCTGCAACTTTACCTAAGTCATTGGGAATACCGGCCTTTTGAGGCGACAAATTACTGTGCAGCGCTTTGCGGTATTCCGCCAATTCCTCGTTGGTGGCCGGTGTATTTAAAATATCTTGGCGCAAATGACGCAATACGTCCAACATTTCACTATGCTGAGTCGGCGCAGTTTCAGATTGCAACACCAAAGCGCCGGTATTGCGTCCCAACGTATCCATTTTCAATACCACATCTTCGCCCGATTGTTGGATGCGGCGGTTGACGATAAACGCGGCGAAATTATCCAGCAAACGCTGATAAGCATGCTCTTCGTAAGCTGAGGCCGGCTGTTTTTTGAAGCGGAATACCAGCGATAATTTGTTTTCGACGTTATCGCGGTCGGCTACTTGCGCAATGTGCCAACCGTTTTGCAAAGTCGGCTCATATTCTTCGTGACGGCGCTCACTCAAGGTAATCGGCTGCAAACTGCCGAATGCTTTTTGAATCAGGGCGGAAGTTTCGTCAATACTTATATCACCCATCACCACCAACACGGCATTGTTGACACCATACCAACGGTTGTGAAAATCGCTGGCGGTTTTCATGTCGGCTTTCTTGATGGCTTCCAAACGCCCAATCGGTGCATACCGCCCTTGGCGCGCACCTTTATACATCAATTCATGCTGCTGACGGCCTAGGCGGTGTTGCAGGCTTTGCTGTTGGCGCCACTCGCTCAAAATCACTTGCCGCTCTTTTTCCCAATCGGCAGCGGAAAATTGCTTAGGCTGCAAAATTTGACGGTAAATCAATAAGGTTTCATCAAGCTGTTTGATCCCGCGTGGTGGCGTCAGCATATAGCGGTATAGTCGTAAGTGGTTTGCGCATTGAAATGCCGCCCCATCTGCCAGCCGTCTTTCATCAGGCAGCCGGACAAGCCTTGCGGGTTTTGCGGCGAAGATTGAAACACCATATGCTCGGTGATGTGGGCAATGCCCTCTTCTCCGTCATTTTCATCGGCTGCGCCCACGCCGACATTCATGCGTGTCATCAGCCGCTTACCGGCCGACGGAATTTTGAAAATATGATAAGTCAAGCCATTCTCAAGCTTACCGGTGGCATACAGCGATTGATTGGCATAAGCAGGCAACGTCGTGCCGATAACTGCCGACACGACAAAATAAGTGAGCTTCATGAAGAGTTTCCGTTTAATGAGGCCGTCTGAAGCGGCTTTATAATGAAGCATTATAGCCTCAATTTATTTAAAATGAATACATTGAATTGCTTATATTCCTACTTTTTCAGACGGCCTCATCTTTACACCACATCATATCGATGTGCGGAATACCGTCTTCCCAATATTCATCCGAGATTTTGTGGAAACCCAAAGATTCATAAAACCGCTGCAGATAAAGCTGCGCTTCAATATAGATTTCCTGTCGGGGAAAACGCTGTTGCACCACCTGCAAGGCTTGCTGCATCAACACCCTGCCCAAACCCATCTGCCGAAATGACGATACCACCAACACACGCCCGATTTTAATCAGCGTATCTTCTGAGATAATACGGCAGTAAGCGGCTAATTGACCGTCTTTTTCGGCGAATACATGCAGCGCAGCTAAATCTTTATCGTCTACTTCCGGATAAGGGCAATTTTGTTCCACCACGAAAACATCGACGCGGCTTTGATAAATCTGCCACAACTCGAGATGGCTCAATTCGGCAAATGCTTTAATATACCAATTCATGCTGCCTTTCTAATCAATAGGCCGTCTGAAATTCAGACGGCCTTCGGCCTTTGCACATTCCCCATCTTTAGCCCATTTCTTCGTTATGCTTATGCATTGCTCGAAAGCCTGCCTATCCATGATATGTCTGCGCTTTCAGTGCTGCTCCGACTTCGAACTGCGTTCAAATCCGGGGTTTTGCCAAGGTATCGACCTATTCATATAAAATGACTTAAGCCAAGGTATCCAAAATACGGCGCAAATCATTTGCACCAATCTGCCCCGGCGCCGACGCTTTGGCTGCGGCACCGAAGGTCATGGCCGAGCCGAAGGTTTGCCCGCCCAAACGGCTGATTACACCGAGCTTGCCCATCGACATGGTGACAATCGGTTGCTTGGCGGTTTGATACACTTCTTGCGTGGCGTCCAACAAGGTCAACACATCGGCAGCGCTTTGCGGCATCACCGCGATTTTGCAGATGTCCGCACCCAAGCTTTCCATTTTTTTCAGACGGCCTGTAATCTCTTCTTTTTCCGGTGTTTTGTCAAAATCATGATTGCACAACAGCGCTGCCACACCTTTAGCCTTCGCAGCCTGCACCGCTGCTTGCACTTTTTCATCACCGGCAAACAGTTCAATATCAATAATATCCACCAAACCCGATTCAATCGCGAGGTGAACCAAGTCAAAATAATAATTGTCGTCGCAAGGGCATTCGCCGCCTTCTACTGCACGGCGGAAGGTAAACAGCAGCGGCGTATCCGGCAAAGCTTGGCGCACCATTTCCGTTTGCGCCAACACGGCATCGGCGGCAATGTCTAAAAAATCGACACGAAATTCCACAATGTCGAAACTCAATCCGGCCAAGCCAGCAATCGCTTGCTGCAGACCTTCCGAATTTTTGGCCACCAGCGGCACGGCAATTTTCGGGCTGCCTGCACCCAGCGTCACGTTTTTGATTTGAACGGTATTCATTTTTTCTCCTTTATTTTAGAATGAAAGGCCGTCTGAAAGCATAATATGTTCAGACGGCCTTATGAAGGCTAAACGCGGTCAGCGATTATTGATCCACAAACGCGCGTTCAATCAAGTAATCACCACGTTGGCCTACTTTTGGCGACGCGGTCAGGCCGAAACTGTTGAGAATGGCGGCGGTATCTTTGTTCATCGCGGTGCTGCCGCACAACATTGCGCGGTCGTCTTGCGGATTCATCGGCGGCAACCCGATGTCTTCAAACAATTTACCGCTCTTCATCAAATCGGTCAGGCGGCCGTGATGTTCAAATTCTTCGCGCGATACCACCGGATAGTAGATTAATTTTTCTTTCACCATTCCGCCCAAATATTCATGCTCCGGCAACTCTTTGGTGAAATGGCCGTAATAAGCCAAATCCTGCTTGTAACGTACGCCGTGCACCAAAATCACTTTTTCAAACTGCTCGTAAATTTCAGGGTCTTTGGTCACGCTCAAGAATGGGGCAAGGCCGGTGCCGGTGCTCAGCAGGTACAAATGTTTGCCCGGATTTAAGTCGCCTGCCACCAAAGTGCCGGTCGGTTTTTTACTGATCAACACTTCATCGCCTACTTGCAAATGCTGCAAACGGCTGGTCAACGGACCATCTTGCACTTTAATACTGAAAAATTCCAAATGCTCTTCCCAGTTGGCCGATGCCACGCTGTAGGCGCGCATTAATGGTTTGCCGTCTACCATCAAGCCAATCATTACAAATTGGCCGTTTTCAAAGCGCAATGATTCATCGCGGGTGCAGGTGAAAGAGAAATAAGCATCTGTCCAGTGATGCACTGACAACACCTTTTCAGTATAAAATTTTGATGACATGAATCTTTTCCTATGAACAAAAGCCGTTGCCGGCACTTTTTCTAACTGTTTTGAAATATAACCGTTTTCAATCAGGGTACCGGGCTGTTTATGAGGCCAAGCGCCCATATTTCATGGTTCAGGCCGTCTGAATCAATCAGGTTCAGACGGCCTTATGAGTGATTAATCCAATGCTTTGCGGATGATGTCTTTCACCAGCTCAGCATCGTTTTTCACCACTTCGACGCGTTGCGGCAGATCTTCCAAGCCTGCCAGACCGTCCGGACGAGGAATGGTCACGTTACCCACCGCTTCATAAATGGTTTGGTCAAATTTGGCCGCCAACGCAGTTTCCAAGCAAACGATGGTTTCGCCCGCTTCGCGCACGTCACGCGCCACTTTCACGCCGTCGGCGGTGTGTGGGTCAATCAATTCGCCGTCTTGCTCGTACACTTGACGAATGGTCGCCAAGCGGTCGGCGTGGGTCGATTTACCCGATACAAAACCGTATTTTTCGTGGATTTCTTCTAAATGGCCTTTCAAATCAAAGCCTTTACCTGATGCCACTTCAGCCCACAGGTTTTGGATTGTATCGGCATCGCGATCCATCAAATCAAACACAAAACGCTCGAAGTTCGACGCTTTGGAAATGTCCATCGACGGGCTTGAGGTAACGTGAGTGTTTTCGGTGGTGCGGGGTTGGTAACGGCCGGTTTTGAAAAACTCGTCCAACACATCGTTTTCATTGGTTGCCACGATTAAGCGATGCACCGGCAAACCCATTTGGCGCGCAATATGGCCGGCGCACACGTTACCAAAATTGCCGCTTGGTACGCAGAAGCTCACTTTTTGCTCATTGCTGGTGGTGGCATTGAAATAACCGGCGAAATAGTACACCACTTGCGCCACAATACGGCCCAATTAATCGAGTTAACCGTGCCGACATGATATTTGGCTTTGAATTCGGCATCGTTTTGCACGGCTTTAACGATGTCTTGGCAATCATCAAACATGCCTTCTACGGCAATGTTGTGAATATTTTCGTCTTGCAGGCTGAACATTTGCGCGCGTTGGAACGCACTCATTTTGCCTTCCGGCGAGAGCATAAATACATTCACACCTTTTTTGCCGCGCAAAGCATATTCCGCCGCCGAACCGGTATCGCCGCTGGTCGCACCTAAAATGTTGACTTGCTTGCCTTCTTTGTTCAACACATATTCAAACGCGTTACCCAAAAACTGCATCGCCATGTCTTTAAAGGCCAAGGTCGGCCATTAGACAAAGCTTCAATTTTGATGCCGTCTGAAAGGCTGCGCACAGGCGTAATTTCTTTGGTGCCGAACGTAGCTTCGGTATAGGTGCTGTTGACAATATCGCGCAAATCATCGCTTGGAATATCGGTAGCAAACAGGCTGATGATTTTAAACGCCAGCTCAGGGTAGCTCAGCGTGCGCCATTCTTGCAGGGTCACCTCGCCCACTTGCGGATAATGCTCGGGCAGCATCAAGCCGCCGTCGGGTGCCAAGCCCATCAATAATACTTCGCTAAACGATTTCGGCGCAGTGGCACCGCGCGTGCTGATGTATTTCATGTTTTCTACTCTGTATCTGTTTAATCATTAAAGATTTCAGACGGCCTGAAGTATTTTCGGGCCGTCTGAACAATATAATTAGCGGTAAATGCGTTTTACGCAAGCAGTCACGGTTTTAGCGGTCACAGTCGCCAAAGCTTGTGTACGGGTGCTTGGATTCAAAACCTGCATCATTTCATTGGCAGTCAGTTGGTTAGGAGCTTCTTCGCTGGCACAGCCGCAAATTTTGCTTTCCCATTCTTCTTGTTTTTCGGCCGACATGGCCAAAGCCACCATGCGCCATTCGTTGCGCTTGTTCAATTCGGTGCGGCATTGGTTTTCCACCGCCATTTTCACCACGCTGCTGCCGATGCCGGTACCGCTGCCCAAGCCGTTGATGGACGTACCTGTACCACTCGCACATGCGCCCAACAATAAAGCCGACACAGCGGCTGCCAAGATTTTTTTCATTCTGTAACCTTCCAAACGGAACATTCAAATCAATATGATAACGGGCATGGCTACCTCGCCCGAATCGCCTGTTTTTAACGTATGCCGCCTAATCGGCGCCACGGTTTAAATTTCCGGCATATTATACAGCAAGGCTCTGAATCATGCGAACGCTTGCGCTATAATATCCGGCAAGAAAACCACAATGCCGTCTGAAACGGAATCTGTCATGAACGATTTATTTACCCGTCAACCCGACGCCCCGCTCGCCGAACGCCTGCGGCCGCATTCTTTAGACGAAGTCATCGGCCAGCAGCACTTAATCGGCGAAGGCAAACCGTTGCGCGTGGCGGTAGAAGGCGGCAAACCGCATTCCATGCTGCTGTGGGGGCCGCCCGGTGTCGGCAAAACCACATTGGCACGCATTCTCGCGCAAAGTTTCCATGCGCAGTTTCTGCCTGTATCGGCTGTATTTTCGGGCGTAAAAGACATCCGCGAGGCCATCCTGAAAGCCGAAACCGCCCTGCAACAGGGGCGCGCGACGATTTTGTTTGTCGATGAAGTACACCGTTTCAACAAAGCGCAGCAGGATGCTTTTCTGCCGCATGTGGAAAGCGGCTTGCTGACCTTTATCGGCGCGACCACGGAAAACCCATCGTTTGAAGTCAATCCGGCCTTGCTCAGCCGTGCGCAAGTGTATGTGTTGCAATCCTTATCTGCACAAGATTTGCAGCAATTAATTGAAAAAGTGCTGGCCTTGCCCGAATATCAAGATTTTGAAATTGATGCTGAAGCACGCGAATTATTGGTGAACACGGCCGACGGCGATGCACGGCGCATGCTGAATTTATTGGAACAACTGCTCCGCGCTGCCGATACGCGCCGTCTGAAAACCTTAGATGCCGCTTTTCTCGCAGAAAGCTTGGGGCGCAAATCCGCCGTTTCGATAAAGGCGGAGAGAGCTTCTACAACCAGATCTCCGCCCTGCACAAATCCGTGCGTGGCTCCCACCCAATGCCGCACTGTATTGGTTCTGCCGCATGATCGACGGCGGCGCCGACCCGCGCTATCTGGCACGACGCATTGTGCGCATGGCTTGGGAAGACATCGGCCTAGCCGACCCGCGCGCCTTTCAGATTGCCAACGATGCCGCCACCACTTTCGAACGCTTGGGCAGCCCCGAAGGCGAACTGGCTTTGGCACAAGCCGTGTTGTATTTGGCTTCGGCGGCAAAATCAAATGCGGGTTACAATGCCTACAACCAAATGCGCGCATTTGTGCGGGAAAATGCCAGCGATGAAGTGCCGGTGCATTTGCGCAATGCGCCGACCAAGCTGATGAAAGAATTAGGCTATGGTCGCGGATACCGCTATGCCCACGATGAACCGCATGCTTATGCCGCCGGAGAAACCTATATGCCCGACGGCTTGGACGAGCCTGAATTTTACCAACCCGTGCCACGCGGCTTGGAAATCAAAATCGGCGAAAAACTGGCTTGGCTGAAATCGCTGGATGATGAAGCCTTAAAATAAAATGATTGGCTGGTTTTGAATGATTTATCATCAAAAGGCCGTCTGAAACCCAATATTTCAGACGGCCTTTTCAATGATTTTTTATTCTTTGTCAAACAAATCCACATCAAACAAATCTGGCTCGTGAATTTTAGTACGGCAATCAAGCGTGATGTCTTCCGTGACCCGACAGCAACAAGGCAGGATTTCGCCGGGTGTGATAAAGGCCAACGGAAAATCATCATAGCCGACCTTGCCGCTGATGATTTTCAGACGGCATGAACCGCAATAGCCGCTGCGGCATTGGTACTCAACCTCGTGGCCGGTACGTTCCAGCCCTTCCAGCAGGGTTTCGCCGTCTTGCAGCTCAAAAATTTTGTCATGTGTGCTAATAATGGCCATAGTTTGATAAAAGGCCGTCTGAAAGAAATGCTCAATCCGACGGCCTTTTGTAAGTGAAGTGTTACAGCTCGAAATCGCCCAAATCGTCGGCGTTGACTTCCGCATCGATTTGCCCGATCAGGTAAGAAGAAATTTCCACTTCCTGCGGCGCGACCTGTACATTGTCGGACGACAGCCACGCGTTAATCCACGGAATCGGGTTTTGGCTCGCGCCTTCAAATGCCGGTTTCAAACCCACCGCCTGCATACGCAGATTGGTGATGTATTCGACGTATTGACCCAAAATTTCTTTGTTCAAGCCAATCATCGAGCCGTCTTTAAACAAATAAGCCGCCCATTCTTTTTCCTGCTCGGCCGCTTTTTTGAACAATTCAAAGCAATCGTTTTCCAGCTCCGCTGCAATTTGCGCCATTTCCGGATCATCGACACCGGCGCGCATTAAGTTCAGCATGTGCTGCGTGCTGGTTAAGTGCAAGGCTTCATCACGCGCAATCAGCTTGATGATTTTGGCGTTGCCTTCCATCAATTCGCGCTCGGCAAAGGCAAACGAGCAGGCGAACGACACGTAGAAACGAATCGCTTCAAGCACATTCACACACATCAAACACAAATACAGCTTTTTCTTCAACTCGCGCAACGAAACTTCAACCGTTTTGCCTTTGACATTGTGCTTGCCCTCGCCGAACAGATTGTAATACTGCGTATATTCAATTAATTCATCGTAATAACAGGCAATGTCTTCCGCACGCGCGATGATGTATTCATTTTGCACAATATCATCAAACACAACCGACGGATCGTTGACGATGTTGCGGATGATGTGGGTGTAGCTGCGCGAGTGGATGGTTTCGGAAAACGACCATGTTTCAATCCACGTTTCCAACTCCGGAATCGACACCAACGGCAGCAGCGCTACATTTGGGCTGCGGCCTTGAATCGAATCCAGCAGCGTTTGGTATTTCAAATTGCTGATGAAAATGTGTTTTTCGTGTTCCGGCAAATTGGAATAGTCGATGCGGTCGCGCGACACATCGATTTCTTCCGGACGCCAAAAGAAAGACAATTGTTTTTCAATCAGTTTTTCAAAAATTTCGTATTTTTGCTGGTCATAACGCGCTACGTTCACCGACTGGCCGAAAAACATTGGTTCTTTTAATGCATCGTTCGGTGTTTTGGTGAATGTGCTGTATGACATGGTTAAATGGTCGCAAGACATTGTATTCTCTCTTGTCTATCGTACAAAAGCCGTCTGAAAATGCTCATACGGGCATACTTAAATCGTGTTACTGCTTCGTATATTTGATTAAAACCTCATCGCCCTTTTTCTTAAATTCAAGACTTCCAATATTAGAAATACTTGAGCTCATGAAATAGAGAACAAAAACCAGTTTGAGACAAATAGCCAAACAAACTATGCCTAAGTTTACTGGGTTTGAAGTGATGTTTTTAATAAAGCTTTTTTTCATAATACCTATGAATATGGTAATAATTTATGTAAATAAAGCTTTATTTCAAAGAACCAGAGCTTATTGCTTCAAGCAAAGGCCTTCGAAAGAAAGCCTTAATATACATAAGCAATTTAAAACTCTAACTTCATCAAATCTTACAAGCCCCGCCCGCGCAGCCGTCATCCTGCAAATCAGCCTGCGTATCGTCCGCACCGTCGCGCGTGTTGTGGTAATACAGGGTTTTCACGCCGTATTTGTAGGCGGTGAGCAGGTCTTTCAGCATTTGTTTCATGGAAACTTTGCCGCCTTCGAATTTGCCCGGGTCGTAGCTGGTGTTGGCTGAAATCGCTTGATCGACAAATTTCTGCATCACGCCCACCAATTTCAGATAGCCGTCGTTGCTCGGCATTTGCCACAGGGTTTCGTAGGCATTTTTCAGGTTTTCAAACTCCGGCACGACTTGTTTCAAGATACCGTCTTTCGATGCTTTCACCGTCACCAATCCACGCGGCGGCTCGATGCCGTTGGTGGCGTTGGCGATTTGCGAGCTGGTTTCAGACGGCATCAGGGCAGTCAGGGTTGAGTTGCGCAAGCCGTATTTAACGATGTCGGCGCGCAAGGCTTCCCAATCGTAATGCAGTGGCTCTTGGCAGATGGCGTCCAAATCTTTTTTGTAAGTGTCAATCGGCAGTTTGCCTTGCGAATAAACGGTTTCGTTAAACAACGGGCAAGCGCCGTATTCTTTGGCCAGATTGACCGATGCTTTCAGCAGATAATATTGCATCGCTTCAAAAGTGCGGTGGGTCAGGCCGATGGCGGAATCGTCGCTGTATTTCACGCCGTTTTTGGCCAAGTAATACGCGTAGTTAATCACGCCGATGCCCAAGGTGCGGCGGTTCATGGTCGCTTGATAAGCGGCTTTCACCGGATAATCTTGGTAATCCAGCAAGGCATCCAAGGCGCGCACGGTCAAATCAGCCATTTCTTCGAATTCGTCCAAGTCGTTCAATGTGCCTAAGTTGAAGGCAGACAAGGTACACAAGGCAATTTCGCCGTTTTCGTCGTGGATGTTGTCCAAAGGTTTGGTCGGCAAGGCGATTTCCAGACACAGGTTAGACTGGCGCACCGGTGCCACGCTCGGGTCAAACGGGCTGTGGGTGTTGCAGTGATCGACGTTTTGAATGTAGATGCGGCCTGTGCCTGCGCGCTCTTGCATTAGTGATGAAAACAAATCGGTGGCCGGTACGCTGCGTTTGCGGATGTTCGGGTCTTGCTCGTATTGGGTATACAAACGCTCGAATTCGTCTTGGTCGGCGAAAAATGCGTCATACAAACCCGGCACTTCGTTTGGTGAGAATAAGGTAATGTTGCCGCCTTTAATCAGGCGGGTGTACATCAATTTATTGATTTGCACGCCGTAATCCAAATGGCGCACGCGGTTTTCTTCTACGCCGCGGTTGTTTTTCAACACCAGCAGATTTTTGACTTCGATGTGCCACATCGGATAGAACAAAGTTGCCGCACCACCGCGCACACCGCCTTGCGAGCAGGATTTCACTGCCGCTTGGAACATTTTGAAAAACGGAATACAGCCGGTATGCTGCGCTTCACCGCCGCGGATTTCGCTGCCCAAACCGCGGATGCGGCCGGCATTGATGCCGATGCCCGCACGTTGTGATACATATTTCACAATCGCGCTGGTGGTGGCGTTGATGGAATCCAAGCTGTCGTCACACTCAATCAATACGCAGCTTGAGAATTGGCGGGTTGGCGTACGCACACCGCTCATAATCGGCGTAGGCAACGATACTTTAAAGGTAGAAACGGCATCGTAGAAGCGCTTCACATAATCCAAGCGTGTGGCCTTCGGGTATTTGCTGAACAGACACATTGCCACCAAAATATACAGAAACTGCGGCGTTTCGTAGATTTGGCGGGTCACTCGGTTTTGCACCAAATATTTGCCTTCCAACTGCTTCACCGCAGCGTATGAGAAGGTCATGTCGCGGCAATGATCGATGTAGGCATTCAGCTCATCAAATTCTTCACGCGTATAGTCTTCGAGAATATGGCGGTCGTATTTGCCGGCCTCGGTGAGCTTGCTCACATGGTCGAAAAGATGCGGCGGTTCGAATTCGCCGTAAGCGATTTTCCGCAGGTGGAAAATGGCCAAACGTGCGGCCAGATACTGATAATCGGGCGAATCTTGCGAAATCAGGTCGGCTGCCGCCTTGATGATGGTTTCGTGGATGTCGTCGGTGCGGATGCCGTTGTAAAACTGAATGTGGGATTTCAGCTCGACCTGCGACACCGATACATTATTCAAGCCTTCGGCCGCCCAAGTGACAACACGGTGGATTTTGTCTAAATCAATCGGCTCCAAGCGGCCATCGCGTTTGGTTACTTGCAAGTGAGTGGTTGCATTCATCATCAAAGTCCTAGCTGAAAACACAAGATACGGTATAAATTAATCTTACGGCACACAATATAATGTATTTCAATTTGAACATCTAGTCTTGACAAAGCATGTTTTTTTTGGATTGTTTGCAAGATTCAGACGGCCTGAAGATTTTTACATTTTTACCCTCTTGACAGCCATAATCTAGAAAATTCAAGCCTTGGCGTGAGCGCAGCTGAAGACTCCATCAAATAGCGAAATGGCTAAAGGCTTATGAAATCAGGTAATTTTGATTTTATCGTGCGGCCGTCTGAAAAGGGGCAGATTGATTTTTTTGACTGATTTTTGAGCAGATTTTTAGTGCGTTAAAATTTGTAAACTTAAAAATATGTGACAAACACGACACGTTGTCAAAAAAGGCCGTCTGAAAATAAATTGGCATTCTATCCGATTCTTTTCAGACGGCCTTCTATATCACACACCCGATTCCGATGAGTTTAGGCTATCCGACCAACCGCCGCCTAGAGCCTTATAAAGTGACACCAGCATTTTCGCGTGCGCAAGCTGCGCCTGAATCAGGTTTTCCTGCATTTGGTTTTCGTTCAAATGCGCGCGTAAGGCGTGATCTAAGGTTTTATAATCGTTGCGGAACAGCTTTTCCGTGTCGCTCGCGTGCTGTGCGGCCTGGCGGTGGGCGGTTTGCATCAGCGCGGTTTGACGCTGCATGGCATGCACGCTTTGATAGGCGCTGTCCACTTCACCCAATGCGATCAAAAGTTGAAGGTCATATTGCAGCAAGGCAGTCTGAAGGCGGGCATCGGCAGCGGCAATATTGGCTTTAATCCGGCCATTGGTGAGAATCGGCATTTGAATACCTACGCTCAACAGGCTTGCCCAGCCTTTCAGGGCATCGCTGCCGTCAATGCCGATGCGCGCGCCTTGTCCCAAAAAATTAATGCTGAACCGCGGCAATAAATCGGCTTTGGCACTGGCCAGTTTGGCGGCATAAGCATTCACTTGCGCGGTATGGGCGCGTAAATCGGGGCGGCGCTCCAGCATGCCTTGCGGCGTTTGCCCGCTCGGTGCGGCCGGTTGCTTGGCTAATACATCGACACCTGATGGCGGTAAATCAAAGCGTTGCGGTACATTCCCCGTCAACACGGCAATACTGCGCACATAAGCCTCATATTCGGCCTGCAGCGTGGCACGTTTGGCTTCAGCGGCAGTCAGCCGCACACCGACTTCATTCACTTCATAGCCACTGACATGACCGGCTTTAAAACGCCCCTGCACATATTGCTGCAAGCGCTTGAGTGTGTTAATACTGGTATCTGCGACTTTCAGACGGCCTTGCACCGCACGTGCTTTAAAATAGTTTTCGGCAATATCACCGGCCACCAACATTTGCGCGCCATAGACCTGCTCTTGCTGCCCCAAAGCGGCGTAATAGGCGGCATCGGCGTCGCTGCGTTTCTGACCGAAAATATCCGGCTCCCACGAAGCGGATATGCCGCCGACTAACTGGTTGCCTTTGATGTCCACCGTGTCATTGCCCAATGTGCCTGCCTGCGGAAGTTGTGCCGGCACGCCTGAGAGCGGGTTATCCGCTTCTCCGCGCATCACCGCACCCTGCCCGCTCAAGCCGGCTTGCGGGCCCAAATCAGCGATGGCTGCCCGACTGGTGGCACGTGTTTCGTTTAAGCGGCTGATGGCGATTTTGACGTCATAGCCCTGCGCCAAACCTTGTCCAATCAAACGGCTCAGCACCGGATCGTGCCAATGCTGCCACCATTGGGCGATTTGTTCGCTGCCTTTTGCGGCTTCGCTTTCGTTAAACGATTGCGGCACATTAATCTCCGAATGAAGCGGAATCTGCGTACTTTGACAAGCGGTTAAGGCCAATAACACAGCAGCGCATAAAGCGGATATTGATACGGATTTTTTCATCGAATGTCCTTTTTGTGTTCAGACGGTCTTTAAGTATTCCTGTAACAATCAAAATTCAATCTTCATAATGATTTAACTTTTATAATTTAAATTAATTGAATTTAATGATTTTTTATAAAAAACATAAAAACCTTAACCCTCATATTTTCTCTTATTGTGCAGGATTTTTGAAAAATCGAAAATTCTGTTTGGTTTCAAGCTTTAATCTGATAGGAGACAATTATCATGCAAGTTCTGGGTACCGAAGAAATCCAAAATGTATCCGGAGGTTGGGTTGCGAATGCAGTAGGTGCAGTAGCCGGCGCATATGGTGTCGGATACGGCTATTTAGCCGCGGGAGGCAAAGATCCCAACAAATTTCTGGGTGCGGTAGCACTTGGCGGAGTAGGAGGTGCATTCAGCCCAGTGAACGGTATCCGTTCGGCAGCAATGACTGCCGGAGGTGCTTTTGCAACCAGCGCAATAGGAACATCGGTCGGCAGCCCCTATTTCTAAGACGAACAACCGGTTAACCATGAAAAAATTATGCCTTCTGTTATTAATTATTACCATATCTTCCTTAATTATTGGGATAGGATTTAAATTTTTCTTTCCAGGCAAAGATATGTTTTATTGGCGGCTTGCAATCGGAATGGCTGTTATGGTGATTTTTATCCGGTTACTTAACCGTTAAGCAGTTTTTAATTTCAGAGATATAGCCTTGATACATTGTTTCCAATGTATTCTTCCGAATGGCTTCAATCTGATTCTATCGGGCTGCCTCCAATCAGAAAAAGCCGTCTCATTCTTTGCAGGCGGCTTTTTCTTTGCATATTTATCTTCTTTTCAGATGGCTTGCCTACCCATTGAGGCCGTCTGAAAAATATAACTGTCTTAAACAGCAAGAGACCGGGCAGCATCAAAATGCGGCAAGCCTCAGCCAACGAAGCAAATTTCTTATTTCAGTTCACTATAAGCCGCCTGCAAACTCTTGATTGCGCCAAGGCATTATGCCGTCTGAAAACATTATCCCTGCTGCTCAAGCATTTTTCTAAAACGCAGTAAGGCATAGCCCAAAAAGCCAAGCCCAGCAGCATTAAGGCAAGCATTTGCGGCCATACAATATCCAAACCCGCCCCGCGGAATACTACGTTTTGCGAAAAATTGGCAAATTGCGTTTGCGGCCAATATTCACTAATCCTTTGTGCTGCTTCAGGCATATTGCTGCGTGAAGATGTTGACCCTGAAAACAGCAGCGTGACCATGTGGATCGGATAATCAGCAAACCGAATTGAGCCATGCTCGGGGCGACAGTAGCCAGCATCACACCCAAGGCTGCCACGCAAAAGAGAAACAGCCACAAGCCTGCCGCATAAAGCACGATTGAACCATTAATCGGCACACCCAGTACATGATGCACAAGCAGCCATACCGACAATAATTCCACCACCATAATCACCAAACTATTGGCCAAAATCTTCGACATCATCAATTCAAAACTACGCACCGGCATTACCAAGAGATGCTCGATGGTGCCCCGTTCGCGCTCACGAATCACCGCCGCACCGACCAAAATCAAAATCAGCAAAGCTGCATTGTTGCCTTCCTGCATAATCGGCAGAAACCACACGCTGTCGCCATTGGGGTTAAACTGGATATTCATGACCGGCGAGACCGCCGGCACCGAAGGCATGCCGACAAATTCCTGAATTTCGCGATTGATAATCTGGGTCAGATAGGCCGACCCCAAACCGGCCTGCGTCATCATGGTGGCATCGGTTAAAAGCTGCAATGACGGGCTGCGTCCGGCTTGAACATCGCGTTCAAAATTCGGGGAATTTCCAACACAAAAATCAAACTGTTTTTATCCATCAGCTCGTCGGCAGCTTCTCGCTTGATTTCCACCGGCATTTTAAAATAAGGCGGCAAGATGGCATCACGAATGCGCAGCGACAAAGGTGAGCGGTCTTGATCGATGATGCCGACCGTCGCATTTTTCACATCGGTGCTGATTTGCGCCGAGCTGATAATTGAGCCGGTAAACATAAATCCAATCAATACCAAAAGCACCGGGTCTGTTAACAGGCTGCGGAATTCCTTAAACATCAGCGTAACAATATTACGCAAGGATCTCATCATTTCTCCTTTTTTTTCAAAAGCATACAGGCAAAAACCAACATCACCGCCGCAAATGCCGCAATAGCTGCATATTCAGTAGTGTAATCGGCTGTGTTTAGGCCTTTGGTGAAGCTGCCGACGGTAATGTTGCGATACCAAGAGGCAGGCATGATTTTGCCGAACATGACCGAAGCCCCGCTCATGGCAGAAAGTGAATACAGGAAACCCGAATAATTGATGGTGGGGATAATAGAAATAATCGCCGCCGCGAAAATCGCCGCCAATTGTGAACGCACAAAGCTGGAAATCACCAAACCCATAGCGGTTGAAGCCGTTACAATCAAGACTGTGCCAATCAATACGCCCAGTAACGAGCCTTTGAGCGGCACACCGAACCAAAACACCAACATCATCGCCAAGGCGGCAAAGTTAATCAGGCCGACGCCGATATAAGGCAGCTGCTTACCGATTAAATATTGCGGCACACTGGCGGGCGACGCATAAAAATTGGCAATCGACCCAACCTCTTTTTCACGCACCACGCCTACTGCCGCCATCATCGCCGGCACCATAATCAACACCAGCATCACCACACCCGGTGCAATCGCGTTGATGCTGTTGAAATCTTGGTTATACAACATGCGCGGTTCGACCACAGCCGGCGGATTCAAATTTACCGGCAAGCCTTGCGCTTCAATTTTAGCGCGGCTGTATGCCCCGGCCAAACTGGCGACATAACCTTGAATATTGGCAGCATTAAACGGCATGGCACCATCGATATAAAAAGCCACTTCCGGCGACAAACCACGCGCCACATCGCGCCCGAAGCCGTGTGGAATATCCATCACCATTACTGCTTGCGAGCTTTCCAAGGCCGTCTGAATTTCGGCTTCGCTTTGCAACGGCGGCTGCTCGATGAAATAACGCGAACCGGAAAAATATTCCACCAATTCACGGCTTGCGCTGGTTTGATCTCGGTCGTACACGGCAAACTTTAGATTTTGCACATCAAACGACACGCCCCATGCCATTGCGGCCAGCATAATTACCGGCCCGAATACGGCAAACACCAAACGGATTTTGTCGCGGATTAATTCTTTGGTTTCGCGCCGTGCAAAGGTGAACACCGTTGCCAGCCAGTATTTCAATGATTCGGTGTCGCGCTTGGGATTGGCGTTTTCAGACGGCCTTCGCGTATACGGGCCGTCTGAAAGTTGATTAAATGAGCGCGTCTCTGCCGTTTGGTTTTCAGACGGCATAGAGATATATTCCGTAGAAGCAAAGTCATTATTTTGCCGAACAGATGGTGGTTTTGAGCCAGTCACATGTTGTGTGTCATTTTCTGTAGGAAATGACACAGCCTGTGCGGAATCGGTGACAAGGCCGTATGAATCAGATTCGGCTTGTTTGTTTTCAGACGGCCTGTCTTGCTGTCTGTCGGCCTGAATCACGCGGGCAGCCAATTGTGTGGCCGTTTCGCCGTTGGCCGCCTGATTTGGAAAAGCCGGCTGTTGTGATTCGGTTGAGGTCGGGCCGTCTGAAGCAGCCGACGCAGATTGGATTGGCCCACCTACTTTTTCACCGGATTCGTTTTCACCTTCTGCTTCAATCAAATACTGCACAAATGCTTCTTCCAAATCCGGTGCGTTTTGCTCCCGGGTCAATTCTTCCGGCGTGCCCACGCCCAACACACGGCCTTTGTGCATAAAGGAAATGCGGTCGCAGCGTTCGGCTTCGTTCATAAAGTGGGTGGAGACGAAAATGGTGATTTTGTCTTCGCGCGAGAGCTTGAGCAGATGGCGCCAAAACATATCGCGGGCAGCAGGGTCAACGCCCGAAGTAGGCTCGTCCAAAATCAATACTTCGGGATGATGCAGACACGCTGCGGCCAATTGCAGGCGCTGGCGGATGCCCAAAGGCAGCGATGACGGCGCGGTATCGGCCACTTCAGCCAATTCAAACTGCTGTAATGCGCTATCTACCGCCGCTTTGCCCTTGTCACCCAATTGGTAAAGCTTGGCATGCAAATCCAAGTTTTGGCGCACACTCAGTTCTTCATACAGCGAAAACGCTTGCGACATATAGCCCACGCGCATTTTCACGTCGGTGCCGCCTGCATCAATCGGTCTGCCCAACAATTCTGCCATGCCTTCGGTCGCTTCCAGTAAGCCGGTAAGCATTTTCATGGTGGTGGATTTACCGCAGCCGTTACTGCCCAAAAATCCGAAAATCTCGCCTTGCGGAATAGTAAAGCTGACCCGGTCAACGGCGGTAAAATTGCCAAAACGCTTGGTTAAGCCGTGTGCTTCAATTGCCGGTGGCAAATCGGAATCAGGGGCAAATGGCGTAATATTTAAAATGCCTTCGGTCTGTTTTTCTTCGGGCAGCATTTTGATGTAGGCTTCTTCCAGCACTTCGGTGCCGTATTCCTCCAAAACCGATTGCGTCGATTGGTTGGCCAACAATTTGCCGTCGTCCATCGCCAAAAGCTGCTCGAATTGCTGCGCTTCTTCCACATAAGCGGTGGCCACAATCACCGTCATGCCTTGGTTTTCTTGGCGCAAATCGTTAACCAGCGTCCAAAATTGGCGACGGGACAAGGGATCGACACCGGTGGTCGGTTCGTCCAAAATCAATAAATCAGGATTGTGTACCAGGGCACAACACAGACTTAATTTCTGCTTCATACCGCCGGAAAGCTTGCCTGCCGCACGATCGACAAACGGATCCAAGCCCGTTGCCGCTACCAAACGCGTAATCCGCTGTTCCCGTTCTTGAGCCTTTAAACCAAACAAACGCGCATGAAAATCGATATTTTCATATACGGATAAGGTGCGGTAAAGATTCTGTCCCAACCCTTGCGGCATATAGGCAATGCGGTGCGACAATTCGCGCCGCGCCTCTTTGTTGCCCATGTCACCACCCAGCACCGACACACTGCCTTCTTGAATCACGCGCACACCGGCAATCAACGACAATAAAGTCGATTTGCCCACGCCATCGGGGCCGATTAAACCTACGGTCTGACCACGCCCGATTTCAAGCGATACGTTATCCAGTGCCAGCACTTTGCCGTAGTGGTGGGAAACAGCAGAAAGGGAAACGGCGGTTGTTGTCATGCTTATTTCACTCATGTGGTTCAGACGGCCTGCGTTACCTCAAGGCCGTCTGAAAATATTGAAACTTATTGCGGCAGCTTCACCGCCAATTCAGACGGCCATTCGCCTTCTTGCGTTTTCACAAAACCATTGCCGGTTAAGCCACCTTTCAATAGACGGTTGTAGCGCATAGCGGTTTCAGACGGTACTTGCAATTTCACTTTAAACATCAATTTGGCTCGCTCGCTTTCGGTTTCCACTGATTTTGGTGTGAATTGCGCCTCAGTGGCGATGAATTTGACAGCCGCAGGGAACACGGCATCGATGCCATCAAGCTTGATGCGGGCTTCATCACCGACTTTCAGACGGCTCATGCTGTCGGTTGGCAGAAAAATGTTCATCGACACATCGCTCGGATCCAACAGGCTGACGATTTTGTTGCCTGCTGCAATCACGTTGCCGACTTCGGCGATTTTGTATTCCACGCGTCCGTCAATCGGGGCGCGGATGTTCATATCGTCATTGGCGGACGTGGCGGATTTGACTTGTGCTTGGGCTTGTTCCACCCCTGCTTGCGCTTCGGCGATTTGTGCACCGGTTTGCACCACAACGGCTTGCGCTTCGTCACGGGCGGCTTCGGCGGCTTTCACACCGGCAGTCGCACGCTCATAATCGGCTTGGCGTTTCGTTACTTCCGAACGCGAAACCAATTGGTCGGCCAACAATTTTCGGGCATTGTCTAATTCCAATTTAGCCACGCGTTGCTGCTGACGGGCTGAATCGACATTGGCTTGTGCTCGGGCAACGGATTGTTGCGTCTGTGCTTTGGCGGCTTGCGCACGCGTGACCGCTTCTTGCTGACGGCGTGCCGCTGCCTGCGCTTCTGCCAAACGACTGGAGCTTGTATCGGAAGACAATTCCGCCAACACATCGCCTGCTTTCACATCGTCTCCTTCTTCCACATTCATTTTCGACACCCGGCCGCCATACAGACTGGCGACATCAA
Source organism: Neisseria weixii (assembly GCF_002327085.1). Taxonomy (GTDB): domain Bacteria; phylum Pseudomonadota; class Gammaproteobacteria; order Burkholderiales; family Neisseriaceae; genus Neisseria; species Neisseria weixii. The sequence goes on from NZ_CP023429.1 coordinate 1,526,931, forward strand.
TGCGGTTTAATTCCAAGCGGCCGTTGGATTGAGCAATATTTTCCGGCAACTTGCCGCTTTGTTGGTGCTGCCAATAATAAAAACCGCCGACAGCCAATGCCGCAACCACGGTAATCGTGATGATTTTTTTCATGATTTTTCCTGTTTATCGGTGAATTTTGCGTGATGGGGAAACATCGCATTCAGACACCAGTCGATGCGTTCGGTAATGGCCTCATCGGTGAGAATATCCGCCACCCGGCCTTTGATGGTATGAGGCAGCAAATCCATTTGGCCAAAGCGCGAACCGATAATCATCGGCGCATTTACGGCCGCACTGAAATAGCCCAAGCGTTGTATATCGGTTGCCGGAACACCGTTGTCCAGCTTGCCGCACTCTTCTAATACTTTCCTGAATAATTCCATGCGTTGCCCGATGGTGGTGCGGATAAAATGGTTGATGACATCAACGCCATTCGCGCTATCGGCAAACATGCGGTGAATCATTTGTAAATTATTGCGGATGTTTTCGGCCAAAACTTGCGCCATGGCGCGCAGCTTTTCAAAGGGATTATCCGAGAGCGCCGCCATGTCGAGATTGGCAGAAATGTCATTGTTGTGATGATTGAGCAACTCAAGAATAAAGGCATCTTTATTGGTAAAAAGATGATGAAACATACCCGAGCTTAACCCCGCCTCAACCGCCAACACGCGCACCGAAAGCTTGTAATAACCTAACTTGGGATACAGTTTGCTGCCGGCAGCAATGAATTTGTCATGTGCGCTTTGTTCAGACATGGCAACTTCCTTTTTATTGGACACCCGTCCAATTATGATGAAAAAATTTTTCCCTATCAAGAAAATTTTTAGAATAAAAATACTTATCATCCATCAATATAACATGGTGTTTTCACTCTTGGGTTTACATAGAACTTTGTTCAAATTCATGTTTTTTCAATAAACCAGATAGGCCGTCTGAAAGCCATGCACGTTCAGACGGCCTATTGCATTCAATCATTGAATAATACTTTAAACGCCCAACTGATATGTTGCTGGATATGCGTATCGGCCATCAGGTCGGGTACATTGCTGCTGATATCTTCCGACAATACCCCATTTTCTCATCACGATATGTGATAATGAGCGGCAGGAATACCGCACCTTTTAAAAACTCATAGCGGTTTTGCAATTCCAATTCGGAAATTTCCAGTCCCTCATAACATTCACGCAGCAAATTAATCAGGCCTAAAGCGATGATTTCATTTTGTATTTTTAAGGCCCTCCTAATGATTTTGACACCTAAGCAGCCATCCAACAGCATACGGTGCGTCCAATCCAAGTTGCAGCGCAAAGCCACCGCCAAGCGCCATACAATTTGACGAAAACGCTCTATCGGCGGCATTTGCGGCGCAAAATCGGATGACAATCTGCCCAACGGACAGGCATTGAATTCCTGCAACATGATTTTGATAAATTCATCTTTATCGGGGAACATCGATTCGTATGTTTGTGGAGAAATGTTGAGATTTTTGGAGATGACTTCAGCAGTTAAGCCGTCATATCCATGGCTTGGATAAAGCTTGATGCCGGCACGCACCAACTGCATGGTGATACTGTTCATGAGATTCTCCTTGTGATTATTCTGTTTTTGATTGGGCATTTGTCCAATCAAAAAATACTATGCTCCCGATATTTTGTTTCAGGCAAGAAAAATTAAAAAAAAGCCGTCTGAATCATGCAGATGCATGATTCAGACGGCCTTATCCGGATTCAATAAAATCAGTTGGTTTAGAACGGAACGTAAGTAGTCGGGTTTACCGGCTTGCCGTTTTGGCGCACTTCAAAGTGCAATTGGTTGCGCGGTGCATCGGTGCTGCCCATTTTGGCAATAATCTGGCCGCGTTTCACGGTTTGGCCTTCGTTAACCATCAGGCTTTGGTTATGGCCGTAGGCAGTCAGGAAAGTAGAATTGTGCTGCACAATCACCAAATTACCGTATCCGCGCAAGCCTGAACCGGCATACACGACTTTACCGTCCGCAGCCGCAACCACAGATTGACCGGCATTACCAGCAATGTTTACACCTTTATTGTTGCCGCCGAAATTGGTAATTACATTGCCCACCGTCGGGCGCTGCCAAGTAATGCCGCTTACGGTGCGGGTTGCGCCGGTCGATACGGCAGCGGTTGTAGCCGGAGTAGGGACCGGAGCAGCTGTTGGCGTATTCGCTGTGGTGCTAGCCGGGGTAGCCGGTGCCACATAACCTGCCGGTTTCACACGCAAAACCTGACCCACGCTGATGGTGTTGTCAGCCAAATTATTCCATGAACGCAAATCGTTTTGGTTGATGTTGTAGCGCTTGGAAATATTGTAAACGGTATCGCCACGCACCACGGTATGCGTTGCCGCATTCACGTCAACCGGTGCGTAAGAAGGCACGTAAGTGCCGCTGGTCGAGCCGGTGTAAGCAGGGGTAGAAAAAGGTGGTACGGTCGGTGGAACATATGACGCATCTGTGGCCACGGTGGAAGCCGCATTCGGATCGTATGGATTGTCGCCGTATGGATTGGCTGCCGTTGAAGTCGGGGCGGTGGAAGAAGTACCGGCGACAACAGGTGCAGGTTGCTGGCTGGCACACGCGCTTAAGAATAATGCCAAAGTAGCCGAGCCGGCATAGAATGCGGTTTTTTTCAACATATGGATGACCTTCGTTTTGGGTTTTCTATTTCTGTTGGGGCATATCATAATCAAAATACGCCCCATTCTCAAGTGTTGCATGGGTAAAATGACAAACCAATCTGCTGATTGATTTGTTTCAGGCTGCCTGAAATCCAATAAATTAAGGCAGTCTGAAAATTTTTAGGAAATATTTTCTTGCGATTTTGTTGCCGCGCCACACTGGTAGCAGTAGCGGTTAAACGCGCTGGTCCGCGTCTGGCAATGTACACACGTTTGAAACAGGCGCGTGCTGCAATGCGGACAAAAATCCATTTGCGGATTGCTAAAATCCAACGGACGCTCACACGCTGGACAAATGTGTTTACTCAAACGACTCTGCGCCAATTCGTAATTTAACGCTGCGCGTTCAGTAGCTGGCAACGCTTCTTGCGCCTGCTTCTGCTCCAAATAACGATACATCGCATTTATCGCGTATTTGCCAACCACCAACGTCCCCACAATCCCCACAAAATAACGCACATAACCACCGTAACTCGGCAAATACGGCACAAGCTCCACAAAAAACGCAAACAGCGCAAAGAAAATAAATCCCCAAACAAACGGAAACCAACGCGAATGCCGCTGCGTTTTAAACAACCACGCCGCCACCAACAACAACGGCAAAGTCAAAGCCAAACGATACAAAAAGATTTTCAGCTCAATTTTGCGGTCGTCTATTTCTTTAAGTTTACGTCCTTCGGCTTCTAATTGTTCGCGTCCGCGTTCCACTTCAGTCATTTGTGCTTCGGTTGCGGCAATTTCTTGGCGAATATGGGCAACTTGATTATTTAACTGACGTTCTTTGTCTATTAGTTGCTCGTATTCTTTGGTGCGTTCAAACACGCGCTCGTTTTCAGAAAGAATCCCTGTTGTGTGGCGTGTTGCCAATGAAGCTGCAAATTTTTCACGTTGTGCTTGCGTTTCGTTTTCTTGTTTTTCTAATGCCAATTTGGCTTGCGCTAGCGATTTTTCATGTTGGTCGCGTTTGGCTTCCCAAGATTTTTTTGCGTTGTCTATCGTATTCAATTTGTCTGGGCTAACGTAACTTTCCCATTCGCGCTGACTTTCCACTTTGGGTAAATCATTGACAATTTTGCCACCCAGTCCAATTAAAAAAGACGCAAAAATAAACGACAACAGCCACAAACCACGTCTAAACCATTTTTCAGTATGGCGATTGGTTTCAGTAAGTGTTTCATTTTTCTTGTTTATTTTGAATTTCATGACTAAACACCTTTTCTTTAATGTATAGTGGATTAAAATAAAAACGAGACAAGGCGACCACAACTGCCGTGTATATAGAAGTACATAAAGGAGTGGGCAACGCTGTATCGTTGCAATTTTAATTCACCAGATATATTTCAGGCTGCCTGAAATATAATCAAATCAACGCATTACAGGTTTGTATTTAATGCGTTTCGGTTTCGCGCCTTCTTCGCCTAAATGGTGTTCTTATCGAATTCGCATTTTTGATAGCTTCTATCAAAGAATACCCATTTGCTGTCGCCTTCACGCACCAAAATATGCGTGGCAATTCTGTCCAAGAACCAGCGGTCGTGCGAAATCACCATCACGCTGCCCGCAAATTCCAACAAAGCATCTTCCAAAGCGCGTAAGGTTTCCACGTCCAAATCGTTTGACGGTTCGTCCAACAACAACACATTACCGCCGCTCAATAAAGTTTTGACTAAATGCAAATGTCCGCGTTCGCCGCCTGACGAATTGCCCACAATTTTACTTTGGTCGCTGCCGTTGAAATTGAAACGCCCCAAAATCGGCCGCGTTTACCCTCGTTATTTCTCTTTAGGCCTTTTTATGCTTCAGGCCGTCTGAAATTTTTTACATTAACCAAAGTAAACCGGTTTTCACGCTTATTCTGAAGCCGGTTTATGCGGCGCATTTTGCCAAAATATTCGTACACCGCTTAGCTCTTCATGTGAAGTCAAATCAATTTGCAACGGTGTCACCGTGATAAAGCCGGCTTCGCATTCACCGAAATCCGTGCCTTCTTCGCGGTCGGAAATATCGCCGACAGGACCAATCCAATACACCGGCTCACCGCGGGGATTGGTCGTCGGCACAATGCTTTGCGTGTGGTGGCGCCTTCCCAAGCGCGTGATTTTGATGCCTTGAATATCTTCCGGTGCCACGGCAGGAATATTGATGTTCCACAGCATGGGCCGTTGCGGCGGATTTTTCAGCAAATGCTCAAGCAGAAGCCACGCGGCTTTTTCGGCGGTATCCCAATAGCGGCCGCTGAAATCGTTTAATGAAACCGCTACCGCCGGAATACCCATCAAATAAGCTTCGGTTGCCGCAGCAACCGTGCCCGAATACAACGTATCATCACCCATATTGGCACCATTATTGATACCGGAAAGCACCAAATCGGGTTGGAATTCCGGCAGCGCATGCAAACCGAGATGGATGCAATCGGTCGGTGTGCCGCTGACATAATAAAAGCCGTTTTCGGCCTGGCGGATACGTAAAGGCCGGTCGAGCGTTAAAGAATTGCTCACACCGCTGCGGTCGCGCTCAGGCGCAACCACGCGCACGTTGGCAAATTCGGCCGCTACCCGTGCCAAAATCGCGATGCCCGGCGCGAGGTAACCGTCGTCGTTACAAATCAAAATATTCATGCGCTAATCCCCGAATGATGATGAATGCGATTGTAAATGCGCGGTTTGGGATTTGTCTATGTTTCAGACGGCCTTGTGTGTTAGTAAGGCCGTCTGAAACAGGCTATAATCTGCACCATATCCGTTTTAGAAAACCATGCCATGATTGAACACGAAATTCTGATTATCGGCGGCGGCTTGGTCGGTGCCGCAGCGGCTGTGGCGCTCAAACGCCAAGGCCGTGATGCCGCCCTGCTGGAAATCCGCCCTGCCGAAACCGATTTAAGCCGCTTGGAAAACGGTTGGGACGCACGCATTTTTGCGATTAGCCCCGCCAATCAGGCTTTGCTGCAATCATTGGATGCGTGGCCGTCTGAAAACCGCATTCAGCCGGTTGCAACCATGGATGTACGCGGCGACAACGGCGGGCGCATCGAATTCAAAGCCGCCGACATTCCCGTGCCGCGGCTCACCGCCATTGCGGAAAACCGTTGGCTATTGGCTGGATTGTGGCAGCAAATCCGTGCATTGGATATTCCGGTCATCACGCAAAAAGCGGTCGAATTGGAAACCGATATTCAAATGGCAACTGTGCGCTTGGAAAACGGCGGCACGGTGCAGGCCAAACTCATCATCGGTGCCGACGGTGCCCATTCTTGGGTACGCACGCAGGCAGGGATTAAAGTGCGCGAAAATCCTTACGGCCATCATGGTGTGGTGGCCAACTTTATCACTGAAAAAAACCATCACGGTACGGCGTTTCAATGGTTTAAAAACGGCGAGGTGCTGGCTTATCTGCCGCTGCCCGACCATAAAATTTCTGTGGTGTGGAGCACCGCCGAGCCGGAAAAACTTACCAAGCTCAGCCCCGAAGATTTGGCCGCGGCCATCACTGCGCAAGGCGAAGGCATATTGGGCAAACTCTCGCCGCTCTCGCCCGCGTTTTCTTTCAACCTGATTTTGCGCCGCCCTGAAACCACGTTTGCGTCGCGCATTTTATTGATTGGCGATGCCGCGCATACCATTCACCCTTTGGCGGGGCAAGGCGTAAATTTAGGCTTCGGCGACGTGCTTGAATTGCAAAAACTCAGCCAAGGCGTAGCCGACATCGGCGCGTATCAATTTTTAAAACGTTTTGCGCAAAACCGCCTCGAACCGGTACGCACCATGCAATACGGCTGCGACGGCCTGTTCCGTCTGTTTGCCGACAACACCCTGCCCGCGCTGCCTTGGCTGCGCAACACCGGTTTGGATTTGGTTAACGCTGCGCCATTCGTCAAAAACCGTCTGATCAAACATGCGATGGGCTTGTGACTGTTCAAACTTTAATTGGGTGATTTACAGGCCGTCTGAAAATTTTCAGACGGCCTTGTTTTATGTCAAAACAGCTTGGAATATTTAATATTGAAACAAAATAAAAGATTATACTAACCGCTGACTTTTACGCTTAAGGAAACATCATGAAACAATATACCCTCGACCCAAAGCCCTGCTCGACGGCGTGATTTCCAGCGACAACGACCAAGAAATCGTACAGCTTTCTTTACAGAAAAACAATGAAATCCCGACTTACGAAACCGATGCGATTGTGTTATTACTGGTGCTCAACGGCCGCGCACAAATCATCACTTCCGAAGGCACACTCGACACGCAAGGCTTGCAGGTAGTCCGTCTTGAGCCGAACGAGGCGCACAGCATCCGCGCTTTGGAAGATGCCACCAATATTTTAGTCTTCAAACAAAAAACGCATGAATTGGTGTTCAGCAAGAAATTACGTTTCGGCAGCTGCTGCTTGTAAAGTATAAAATCAGGCCGTCTGAAAGATAATCTTTCAGACGGCCTGTTACTTCAATTAACCTTTTAACTATTCATCAACCAATATTGCAGACCGACTAAGGTTTTGGCATCTTTGATTTCATCGTGCTTCAACGCAGCTTTCACTTCTTCTCGGCTGAGTAACACGGTTTCGGTAATTTCGTCTTCATCATTGCTCAAGGTGCTGCCTATGCGCACGCCGTCGGCTTGGTAGAGATACATTTTTTCATCGCAAAAGCCGATTGCGGTGTAGAAAGTGTGCAGCAGCTTCACGCTGTCGGCGGTATAGTTGGTTTCTTCGGCCAATTCACGTAAAGCGCATTCGGCCGGGTCTTCGCCCTCTACATCCAATTTACCCGCCGGCAATTCCAATACGGCTTGGTCGGCGGCATAGCGCCATTGACGCACCAGCACCACTTCATCATTATCCGTCACGGCCAACACACAAGCCGCGCCGGGATGTCGGATTACCATGCGCTGGCTTTCTTTACCGTTGGACAAACGGATTTGGTCACGGCTGATGCGGATAAACGATCCTTCGTAAATCGGTTCGCTGCTGATACAGGTTTCTTTTAAATCCATGATATGCTTTCTTTAATTAAGACAAACAGGCCGTCTGAAATCAATTTTTGCTGCGCTCGATTTCCACGCCCACTTCTTTTACGTCCGGCAGAATGCCCGGTTTGACAATTCTCACGCGCACCCACAACGCATTGAAATCTTCCAAAACCAACTTGGCCACATGCTCGGCCAAACCTTCCAGCAACAAAAAATCCTGTTCGCGCAGACTGTTGCGCACAGCTTCGCAGACTTCGCCGTAGTGTACCGTGTCGCCGATGTCGTCGCTCAGCGCAGATTTTTCCGGCACGCCTATATCTAAATCCAGCACCAGCGTTTGCAGGCGCTCGCGTTCCCAATCGTAGATGCCAACCAGCGTGTCGGCTTTCATGCCGCGTAAAAAAATTTTATCCATTTGCATTGTCCCGTTTTTTGGATAGAATACCCCTTTCATTCTAAGCAAAGCATACAAAATGTACAATGTTTTAGCGGTGGTTTCGGCTTATTTAATCGGTTCATTGTCTTTTGCGGTAATTGTGTCGAAAGCATACGGCATGAATGATCCGCGCACCTACGGTTCCGGCAATCCGGGCGCGACCAATGTTTTGCGCAGCGGCAAGAAAAAAGCGGCTGCATTAACCTTGCTGGGCGATGCGTTTAAAGGCTTTGCGGCTGTGTGGTTGGTTCGGTGGATGGAAACCGAAATCAACCTTACCATGACTACCATCGGCGCGTGTGCAGTGGCCGTGTTGGTCGGACACATGTGGCCGATATTCTTCCGCTTCAAAGGCGGCAAAGGCGTGGCCACGGCATTGGGGCATTGCTGGCGCTTTCTTGGCCGACCGGTTTGGTATGCGCCATTGTATGGCTGGTCGTGGCTTTCGGTTTTAAAGTTTCCTCACTGGCAGCTATAGCGGCCGCGTTAATCAGCCCGATTGCGGCCTATTTCTTCATGCCTTACCCGTCTTGGATATGGGCTACAACGGTGATTGCGGTCTTGGTGCTGTATCGTCATAAAAGCAATATTATCAATCTGCTTTCCGGAAAAGAAAGCAAAATCGGCGATAAAGCTTCATAACTTTTCCCAATGCAGCCTTATGTTAAAGCCTGACATTGTCGGGCTTTTTTATGCCTCGATACATACAATAATGTACTTACTCAAATATAATTCGGCTAGAATAAACAAGGCCGTCTGAAAAACAGATTCAATATTTTTCTCTTTATTTCCGATTAAATCATCATGTTGAAAAAAACTGCCAAACTCATCCTTACGGTCTCGCTCGCCGCCATGCTTCCGGCTTGTTCGCTGGTCAAATTCCAACCGCTCGAAACCATCAGTAAAGTGGATTTGAACCAAGGCTATCGTTTTGAAAACGCCAATAAAGAAAATCAAGACGATACCTTAATGGTATTGATGTTTTCCGGCGGCGGCACACGTGCAGCGGCGTTGGGCTACGGTGTGTTAGAGCAGCTCCACCAGCAACAGGTCAGCATCAACGGCCAGAAAAAATCCCTACTGGAAAACGTCGATTTAGTAGTGGGCGTATCCGGCGGCTCAGTATTAGCGGCTTATTACTCGCTGCATGGTACGAATACGATTCCGGGCTTTTATAAACGTTTCTTAAGCCAGAATTTCCAAAGCCAAGTCATCAAACAGGCATTTTCCGCCACCAATATCCCACGCTTGGCTTCGCCTGAATTCGGCCGTGGCGATTTGCTGCAAGAACAGTTTGAAACCTATTTATTTGGCAAAACCACGTTTGAAGATTTGGAAAAACGCCGCAAAGGCCCGTTTGCCATCATCAGCGCAACAGACATGGGCATAGGTGAACGCATCAATTTCACCCAAGAATATTTCGACCCGATGTGCTTGAACTTAAGCAAATTGAGTATTGCTCGTGCGGTAGCGGCTTCGAGTGCCGTACCAGTGGTGTTTGCGCCGCTTACGCTCAATAACAACGGCGGCAATTGCAACTATACGCCGCCGAAACGTATCCAGACGGCCATGCAGAAAAACAAAAACACTCAACAGAGCATCACGCGTAAAGAAGTTGCCGAAAGCATCGCGCAATACAGCGACAGCCAATCGCGCCCTTACATCCACCTGCTCGATGGCGGCCTGACCGATAATCTCGGTATGCGCAGCCTGCTCGACATGACCGAAGTGTATTCAAGCAATATGCTGGTGCAACAAATAGGCACGCATAAAATCAAACGCATTGTGGTGATTAATGTCAACGCGCAAAATCAAATCAACAGCGGTTTGGACAAAACCGCCGTTGTGCCCGGTATGCGCGATGTGGTGAATGCGATTATCGACATTCCGATCGGCAAATATTCGCAGGAATCGCTGCGCCGCTTCCGCGCCTTTACCGACCGCTGGAACGAAGCCAAATATAAAGATGCCAACGGCAATCCGATTTCGCTGACCTTTGTCAGCCTGAGCCTGCGCGATTTGCCTGAGTCGCCGCTGCGTGAGACGGTGTTGAATATTCCGACCAGTTTCTACCTGCCGGGTGAAGATGTCGATAACCTGCGTACCGCTGCCGCCGAATTGATGAAGCATTCCAAAGAATATCAGGGCTTGTTGAAAGAATTATCCACCCAACCGAATGCCGAAGCTTTGTTTAGCCAAACCGAATCGGCGATGGAAAACAATCCCAAAATGAAACCGGTGGAAAATCCATTTTCCATTGAAGAAATAAATCAAGTGAATACCACCGATTCCGGCGAATTTGAATTACCGGCGCAACCATAAACCACACATCAAGGCCGTCTGAATGATTGCAAAAACAAAGACTTCAGACGGCCTTGATGTTTTATCGGCCTTTCAGTTGAACATATAATTTGCTAAAATAGCCCATCCATTTATCCTTTCAGACGGCCTGATACCTTGACACAACGCATCTTTGACACATTTCTTCGTTTCGTGAGGCGCTGCTCGAAATCTTGCCTATTTTTGTGATGTCTTCACTTTCGGCGCTGCGCTAACTTTGAACTGCACTCAAATCCGGGGTTTTACACAAGCCTCAGCCTACCCATTCATCAGGCCGTCTGAAACATTTCAATACACAGAATCAAACCATGAGCCAAACGAAAAATTAATCGTCACCGACATTGACCGCCCCGTACTCACGCCGCCCGAAGGTCACAAAAAAGTGCTGTTGCATTCCTGCTGTGCACCATGTTCCGGCGAAGTGATGGAAGCCATGCTCGCCAGCGGTATCGATTACACCATTTATTTCTACAATCCGAATATCCATCCGCACAAAGAATACATGCTGCGCAAAGAAGAAAACCTGCGTTTTGCGGAAAAATTCGGCATCCCTTTTGTCGATAAAGACGACGACTATGAAAACGACCGCAAAGAATGGTTCGAGCTGGCCAAAGGCATGGAATTCGAGCCGGAGCGCGGTATCCGCTGCACCATGTGTTTCGACATGCGCTTCGTCAAAGCCGCGCAATACGCCCACGACAACGGTTTTCCCGTGTTCACCAGCTCTCTGGGCATTTCCCGCTGGAAAGACATGAAGCAAATCAACGGCTGCGGCCACCGCGCGGCGGATTTGTTCGACGACGTGGTGTATTGGGATTTCAACTGGCGCAAAAGCGGCGGCAGCGCACGCATGATTGAAATCAGCAAGCGCGAAAACTTCTACCAACAGGAATACTGCGGCTGCGCTTATTCCCTGCGTGATTCCAACAAACACCGCAAATCACAAGGCCGCATTCCGATTAAAATTGGCAAGCTGTATTACGGCGATGAATCAACGATTTACGAGCCGCAAGCGATTAAAGTGGATAAATAATACCGGTTTTAAAATAAGTCGAGACCTTTGCAGAAACTAATGACGGCAATTTTATGTGTACTGGCTTTTGAAGGAGCTTTTCTTACAGCTCAGGCCGTCTGAAAGATAAAATCTTTCAGACGGCCTTTTATATTCATTAATCTTTAAGCCAACACCTTCTTCGCTGCTTCTATCCCCCAATAAGCCGCCTCTTCAAAAACCGAATAGCCGCTTAAGTCACTGTGGGCAAACAATAATTTGGAGTGATGCTGCCGCAGCGCCAGTAAGTTTTCATCGTCAAGATAGCCGACTTTCGGTACGCTCATGGCATGGCCGCGCAAAGTGAGGTCGATGTGGCCGACATGTTGCCAAAATGATTTGCCGTACACGCTCAATAAATCTTGGGCAGCCATATCCAACAATGCTTGGTCGTCGCCCCTCTGCAGCCAACGGCGGATGTTTTGCGGGGTGTCGTGGTTAAGCGCAGTGTAGGCGGTGAAAATGGTGTGCTCAGGTTTGTCCACGCGGATATGTTGATGCGTGGCCACCACATAGCCCAGCGACGGGCTGCCGTAAACCACGTTGTCCCACGCTAATTCGCTGTTGCCTTGTTCTTTGGGAAATCGGTTGAGCACAAAATTAGCCACCAGCCACGGGGCGTATTCGGGCGTGTGCAAACCATATTGCTGCGGTGTGTCGATGATGCGCGCCGCCACCATTAAAGGCATGGCGCTGATGACATGGCGGGCGGTGACGGCATAGGTTTCGCTACTGGCATGGTCGTACAACAAAACGTCCACGCCGTCTGAATGCTCACGAATCTTGACAGCGGTTGCCTCGACAGAAGCCGGCTGCGACAATCGGATTATGTTTTCAGACGGCCATGAATGCAAAGTTTGCAAGCTGCTTTTTTCGCGTAACTTGGCCGACAAATACGCCAAGCCCTGCGGCCAAGTCAACACCGTATCAGCGCTGTTGCGGCTGGCAAAATAATGCAATCCGGCAAACGCCGACACTTGCCCAATCCCCTGCCCGTAATCATCGCGGCAGCAGTAATCGAGATACCAGCGCAAGGTCGGCGATTGGTAACGTTCCTGATTCAGCCATTGCGCAAAAGTCAGTTTATCGAGCGCGCGCCATTGTGTATCTTGAGAAGACAAAGCAATGGGAATGGCAAAGATTTTTTGCCGTCACTACCGTAGGCATTTTTCAGACGGCCTATCAAAGCAAAAAAGCGGCGGCTGTCGTCATCGTCTTCAGGCAGCAAATCCGCCTGCCACATTTGACCGTAAAATAAACGCGCTTCGGGCGCATGCACCAAATCCGTCTCGCGATAGCTGCCGTCGGCCTGCAAAATATCAAAGTCGCTCAGCATATCGTGGATATGGCTGCTTTCTTTTGACGGCATGGCCAAATAATGCGCACCGCGGGGGGCAATCAGGCTGTCTGAAAAACGGTAGGCGGCATTGTTACCGTCCGGCTCAAAACCTTCAGCCAGCAATATATCTCGGTGGCCGTGTTTCGCCAAATACCACAGTGCGCTCAAGCCCGCTGCACCGCTGCCCAAAATCAGAGTATCGCATTGATAATGTTTTTTCGGTTCAACCGACAATTTGCCGTCACGCAGCAAATGCCCCATCGGCAAACCGACACGGTTGACCGATACCGTCGGTGCGTTATTCAAATGGCGGTAGCCGAGATAGGAAAACAGGGAGGCGGTGGTTAAGGCTGCGGTATAGCCGAGAAACTGGCGGCGGGTGGTGTTCATGGGTGGTGTTCGGAAGAAAGGTTAAGGCCTGAGATTTTTGAAATCATCCTGTTAACGTCAACGTATATAAAAACGACGTCATTACCGCAAAAGCCGGAATCTATCTTAAAATTTGAGATAGATATTTATGCAACAACTTGCCGCACTCAAAAATGGATTCCGGCCTTTGCGGGATGACATTGTTTTGTTTTTGGGCATTGAACATTTAAGCATGCTTTAGCCAAAGTCTCAGACCGTCTGAAAACTGCCTTAATGAATCAAAAATCAGCCCAAACCGCTGCCACGGCGGTGTACCGTCCATTCGCTGTGCCTGGCCTGTAAAGCTGATTGCAAGAGTTGGTGCACGGTTTCCAGCTCGCTGCTGCCGCAGACAAACGCGTCCACCGCGGCAAAACCGTGCTCCGGCCAAGTGTGGATGCTGATGTGTGATTCGGCCAATAACAATACACCGGTCACACCGCCTTCGCCGCCGAAGGTGTGAAAATGGCTGCCGAGTATGGTCGCATCCACTGCTTGCGCTGCTTCGGTAAGCCAGTTTTTCAGACGGCCTTCGTCTTTCAGTGATTCGACATGGCAGCCGTATAAATCCAGCAAACCGTGGTTTTCGGGCTGCATTATTTGTGTCCTCCGGCCGAACCGCCGACATAGCCGCCCACATAGCCGCCGCCGTGGGTACGCGAGCCGCCGGAATCACTGTCGCTGACGATGGAATAATTGTTGAGCGTCACCATCAGCACAATCAGCGAAGCAAACATAATATAAGCGATTTTAGACATGTTGTTTTCCTAATCGTCGTCGCTGCTGCGGCCTAAAAACCAAATAAATGCGATACCGATGATGGTCGGAATCATCGATTCGTCAAACATTTGCTCCGAGTTCATCATCAGCCATGCCGGTGCGTTAACCAACAGCAAAATGCCCACCATCAATAAGCGCAAGCCGTTGCTCACGCCGTCGGAGCGCATATTGGCGGTGTATTGTGGGGCGCGGCTTTGTGTCAAACCGAAGGCTTGGACGATTTCATCGTAGCGGATGGGTGTGTTTTTACTCCACGCCAACTCATTTGGCGACAATGTGGCACTCAATTTGCCGCTGCCTTGGCGGTAATCGGTGTAATAGTTCAAATCGCCCTGCCGCACCTGCCAATAAAACGCGCCTGCCGCCACTTCGACACGGCCGCCGTAATCGTAAAGCTTTTCGCAACCTTGCGGCTGGTTGTATTGGTTCAAGCGCGGCCATTCGTTGAGTGTTTCGGCGATGCTCCATTCGCCGTCTTCCGTTTGCACCAACCAGTTAAACCCGTGCTGCGGGTGATACAGTAAATATTCCACCCACCAGCTCTCCGGTACCAACGCGTGAGTGGCCATGCCGAACATTTTGTCAAAGGTTTCCTGCGCGTCGGTTTCGCTGTAACGCACCGCACCCATCACATAATAATCGCGGTTTTTCAGACGGCCTTTGCTGCCCACCGGCAGCATAAACAGCTTTTCCTGCGCCTGCCGCATGTGGTTGGCTTCAATCAGATTGATTTTGTCTTCACTTGCCTGCAACCGGCTGGCGCAACTCGGGCAGACAATATGCTCGGCCATACCGTTGACCCAATGCACCGGTGCGCCGCAATTCGGACAATCTTCCGCCTGCCGCGAGCCTTTCAGACGGCCTGCGGTTTCGCGGATTTGATCGTCGCTGCGGGTATGGGCCAAATACAAATCATCGAGTTTGACCGTGCGGCCGACAAAGGCTTGCGGCTCGGCTTCGGCATAATCCAAGGTCAGAAACAGGTTTTCGCAACGCCAGTCGGCCACGCGGCTGACCGTTTCGCCCTGAATCCGAAACGGCAATTCGCCCTGAGCCGCAGCCTGGCTCAAGCTGATTTCACGCACGTCGGCCACCATAAACTGCTTGCCGTTGTGGTTTAAGGTGCTGAATCCGGCACGAATATCGTGAAACTTCGGCGCTGATTCGGGCAAGCGTTCGGCCATGGTCATCACATACAAATCACCTGCTTCCGACAACCAGCCGTTATGCCCGTCGTCAAACAACACATACCATTCGTTCCACACCCCGCCATCATAACGCGCCTGCAGCCGGCCGATAATCGAAAACCCGCGCAGGTAACGTCCCGTCGTGCCGATTTGCAGCGGGCTGAAATCTTCCAGCAGCGCGGAATCGCGGCCGGTATCGACGATGCTGTCGTCTTGACGCACCAGCATGCTGTTGCAGTAGCCGCACACCAGCGTCACCGCGGTGGCCGAATACGCTTCTACCGGTGCGCCGCAGCTTGGGCAATCGGTTTTGAAAAATGGCGTTGTTGACATGGATATTTTGTTTTATCGGGAAAGTTCAGACGACATGGTGAACGGCTGAAGTCTCTTTTGTTTTAATGATTGAACATGATGTTCAATCCGCTCAGGCGTCGCTTCAAAATCAGGGTTTGATAAAATTCTACAAAATTCAGTGCATTGCTCAATACTGAAAACTTCCTTGTCATGTTTCTGAACATAAGGAATAAAATCAGAAACCAAACATACATTTTCCGGAAATGTTGTTTTCAACTGACAATTACGATGAGTAAATGCAACAATCGAATGGAATTCTTTGTCCGAAAGCCCTAACAATTTAGATAATGCTTTGATATGCTTATAATTTTGCCTTAACGGATTTTGAAACGAAAACTTACTGCCGGAAGGTAAGGTATGCGTCCATCTAGGTTGATTTGGCGCCCCGAAAATCCAACCTTGAAAATATTTTGCTTCAATCACAAAAATTCCATAAGGTGAAATAACAATATTATCGATTTGTGTACTACCACCATCTATAGGCACAATTAGATTATGAAAATAACGGTAACGTGCTGTATCAAGCTTTGATAAAACTTGTACTTTAATAATCTGCTCGCCTATCGCACCTTTAAGTGCAGTTTTTTCTTCCTTATTTAGATTACTTTGCTTCTTTTGATTGCTATTTTGTCGTGTTTTTTTGCGTCTACTCGGCTGATTAGAGCCCTTTCCAACCAACAGCATACACACAAAACAAACCACAATGACAAAAATAATTAGACTTTCCATTGTGTTGTTTTCCCCAACGGTGGCCGTCTGAACACCAAAACCTTTTCCGACGGCCTATTCATCTTTGCCGATTAATTTTTTCAACACTTCGGCTTTGGCTTGGTTGTAGTCTTCTTGCGAAATCAGGCCTTCATCAAGCAAGGTTTTAAGTTTGGCCAGCTTGCTTTGCGGATCTTCGGCAGAGTCTGCCGGTGTCTGAACCGGATTGGCCGGTGCCGCTTGGGCTTGGTTCGGTTGAAGCATACCGGCCATCGCGCCGGCCATGGTTTGCCCCACACCCGCGCCGACACCGATGCCCGCACCGATGCCGGCCAAACCGCCTTCGTTTTCTGCGGCTTTGGTAATGGCTTCGGCAGTTTGGTATTGGGCATACCTGCCCAAATCGCCAATCACGCCCATGGAGATTTTTTTATCCAAGGCCGCTTGAATGGCTTCAGGCAGGGAAACACTCTCAACGGTGAAGTTTTCCAGTATTAAGCCCAGTTTGGCAAATTCGGCGGCCAACAATTCGGCCATTTTTTGCGACAGCAGCACTTGATTAGCCGCCATATCGAGAAACGGAATGCCCGATGTACCGAAGGCGGTGGCCAATTGCGTCACCACGATATTGCGCAATTGCGCTTCCAGTTCTTCGCCGCTGTATGCCGCAGCCACACCGGTAACTTCTTTGAAGAATTT
The DNA here is from genome assembly GCF_002327085.1 of Neisseria weixii. GTDB lineage: Bacteria > Pseudomonadota > Gammaproteobacteria > Burkholderiales > Neisseriaceae > Neisseria > Neisseria weixii. The sequence goes on from NZ_CP023429.1 coordinate 1,543,921, forward strand.
GGCCGGATCGTTCACGCGGTAGGAATACATGCCGAACGAGCGCAACTGTACCGCGCCGAATTCCGAATCGCGCACGGTTACCGGCTGGGCGGTACCCCATTTGCGGGCAAGCTGCTGCTTGGTGTTAAAGAAATAAACGTCTGATTTAAATGGCGATTGGAATAATTTATCCCAGTTTTTCAAGTTGGTGAGCACGGGCAGCGTCTGCGTATTGAGCGTGTAGCGTCCCGCACCGAATACGTCTGCCGTCACGCCTTCATCGACAAACATCGCCATCTGCGCCTCACGCACGGTGAGACTGGCGCCGTTTTGGATTTCCTCATCCTGCATGGGAAAGCGCCACATCAGCAGGCGCTCGTCCGGATTCGGCCATTGGATGACGTCGATAAATTGTTTTTTGATAAAATCGAATAAAGCCATTTTTTGCTCCCGAATATTAGGTCAGACACGCCGCGTTTAATAAGCCGATAGACACCGAAACCGCGCCGAACAGCGCGCCCACCGCGACATTATTGTTAATCAATTCTTCATTGGCGCCTTTAATCATACAGGTCGAGGCAAAATACACCAAAATCTGCGCCACCGCCGCACCCAAGCCCCATAAAATAAAATCGGTGAAGCCGACACTGTGGGAAATGCTCGATGCCAGGGTCACGCAAAAGCCGACCAATGCGCCGCCGAATGACAACGCGCAGGCCAAATTGCCGTTTTTAATCAGGCGCAATTCTTCGGCGGGTGTGATGCGCAGATAAACCGCGGCAAACACCACCGTCATCGCCACGCCGGCAAGCATGTATTGCAGATACAGAAAATACTGGGCTGGAGAAATGCTCACGATAGACATCCTTTGATTTGGTATAATTACCGGAAATTTTTGCTGATTATGCCATTGACTATGCGCTGCTGACAATGCACATGCCGTCTGAAACGTTGATTTTTTAAGTTGTGTTTTTCAGACGGCCTCAATACCTTTAAAACACGATATCGCCGTCTTATCCGCTACAGGCCGTCTGAAACATGAAACTCAACCGCACGCTTATTATTTCCGTTTTCGTCGTCGCCAGTTGCGGCTTGGCTTACGAACTCATTTTAGCCGCGCTCGCCAGCTATCTTTTGGGCGACAGCATTCTGCAATTTTCATCCATCATCGGCCTGTATCTTTTTTCGATGGGCATTGGTGCGCATTTGTCGAAATACGTCAAAGACGAAGATACGCTGGCGCGTTTTATCGAAATCGAATTGCTGGTGGGCATCATCGGCGGCGTTTCCGCACTGGCTTTGTTTGTGGCATTCGGTTTTTCTGCCGCACCGTTTCGCACTTTGCTTTATGCGCTTGTGTTGATTGTCGGCACCATTGTCGGTATGGAAATCCCACTGGTGATGCGCGTGTTGAACCAGCAAAAAGCGGATTTCAAAGAGTTGGTGGCAAAAGTGTTGACCTTCGATTATTTGGGCGCGTTGGCCGTCTCGCTTTTGTTTCCGTTGATACTCGCCCCTAAGCTGGGCATGGCGCGCTCGGCCCTGTTGTTCGGCTTACTCAATGCGGCCGTCGCAGCGTTGACCGCGCACGTGTTTAAAGCAGAATTGAAAAACTACAAATCGTTGCAAATCCGCGCGACGGCGGTGCTGCTGATTTTAGCGGCAGCATTTTTATACGCCGACCGCATCACCTTCCAAGCCGAGCAACGCTACTTCGGCGACCCGATTGTGTATGAAAGCCATTCTCCCTATCAGCGCTTAGTCGTGACACGTTGGAAAGACGATACGCGCCTGTATATCAACGGCAATTTGCAGTTTTCATCGCGCGATGAAGTGCGCTACCACGAGGCTTTGGCCTTGCCTGCCATGCAGATGAGTGCGCAGCGGGAAAACATCCTGATACTCGGTGGCGGCGACGGTTTGGCCGCGCGGGAAGTATTGAAATATCCCGAAGTAAAAAAAGTCACACTGGTGGATTTGGATCCCGACATGACCGCCACTTTTCAAACTTCCGCCACCTTAAGCGCACTCAACCAAAACGCGTTGTCGCACCCGAAAATGAACGTCGTCAACGATGATGCGGCCAAATGGCTGGAGACCAATCAAGATAAGTTTGATGTCGTGATTATTGATTTGCCTGATCCGTCGAATTTTTCCTTGGGCAAACTTTATTCCGTGCCGATGTATCGCTTGGTGGCACGCCATCTGAAACCGCAAGGCCGTATTGTAGTGCAGTCAACTTCGCCATATTTTGCACCAAATGCTTATTGGTCGGTGGTCGCCACGCTGGAGGCGGCAGGTTTGTACACCGCGCCTTATCATGTTTATGTCCCTTCGTTTGGCGAATGGGGCTTTGTGTTGGCGGCAGCGGACAATGATTTTCCGATTCCCCAGCGTTATGATGTACCGACGCGTTTTCTCAATGCCGAAACCACCGCGGCAATGTTCCACTTTCCGCCCGATATGGCACGGCGCGATGTGCAGCCCAATTATTTGAACAATCAAATTTTAGTCAGCTATTTTGAACAGGATTGGAATAGCGTGATTCGTTAGGCTGAAAACAAGGCCGTCTGAAACATTGGGTTTCAGACGGCCTTGCCTATATTTTAACCTTAGTCTTCACCCCACACTTCAGCAGCGATTTCTTCCACCAAGCGAACTTTCGCCCATTGCTCGGCTTCGGTCATGATGTTGCCTTCTTCGGTTGAAGCAAAACCACATTGCGGTGACAAGGCCAATTGGTCGAGCGGCACGATTTTTGCAGCCTCGGCGATGCGTGATTTGATTTCGTCTTTGCTTTCCAACTCAGGGAATTTGGAAGTAATCAGACCCAACACGATGCGGCCTTTGTGTGGGTTGTCGTTGAAGTATTTCAACGGCTCGAAACCACCAGAACGCTCGTTGTCGTATTCCAAAAAATAGCCGTCATACGCAGTTTGACCGAACAATTCGGGCGCTACAGGATCATATGCGCCGCTCAACAAATAAGATGATTTGTAGTTGCCGCGGCAAACGTGGGTGGTGATGGTCATGTCGGCCGGTTTGTCGGCCAAAATGGCTTGGATGTTTTCCAATGCGAATTGTTTGCTGGCTTCAAAATCAAATTCAGGATTGCTGAAATTGTTGCACAAGGTACCCCAATACACATCATCGATTTGCAGATAACGGCAGCCGGCATCGTAAAACGCTTTAATCACGTCTTTATAGATTTGGCGCACGTCTTCGCAGAATGCGGCTTTGCTTTCATAGACGCCGGTATCCCAAATAAACGGATACATCAATTGGTTCGGGCTGGGAATGGTGTATTTCACAATGCCCCGGTCGCCGACGATTTCGGCCAAGGCTTTGTAATGGGCGATAAACGGATGGTTTTCGTTCCAAGACAACTTACCCTTGCAGCGCGTATTGTATTTGCGCACTTCGGTGCCTTTAAACGCATAAGCCTGCTCCGGTACAAAGCCTTCGATGCCGTTGAGGTTTTCCAAAAAGTCGATATGCCACCATGAGCGGCGGAACTCACCGTCGGTAATCACTTGAATGCCCTCATCCAATTGGTCTTGCACCAGTTTGGCAATTTCTTGGTCTTCCACGCGGGTCAACTCTTCACGGCTGATTTTGCCCTCGGCAAATCCGGTACGCGCTTTTTTCAGGTTTTCAGTGCGCAGGTAGCTGCCGACGGTATCGGCACGCAAAGGTAAGGTTTTACTCATGGTAGATTCCTCAAATGAAGTTTATTTGTCGTCAAGCTTGACGTCCTTCCCTCCCTGAAGGGAGGGAATTCCTACGGCGTTTGTGAACGGCACCCTGCCATTCACAAATCGCTTCGGTGGGTTTCTGCTGCTGACCGCCTTACTGCACGGTTCACTTCACAGACGCTACGGACACGCCCTGCCCTGAAACTTCGTTTTACTGTTGCGCTGCCAAGATTGCCTGACCGCGCTTTAACACATTGACTGCTCCAACTACATCAGCATTATTTTGATAGCCGCATTCCACACATTCAAACAAGCTCTGTGTTAGGCGGTTATCTTTGGCGGTATGTCCGCAAGCTGGACAACAACGGCTGGTATTTTGCGGCGGAACAGCCACCAAATGCCCTCCGCGCCACAATAGCTTATAGTCCAACTGACGGCGGAACTCAAACCAAGATTGGTCTAAAATCGCACGGTTCAAACCCGATTTGGCTGCAACATTTTTACCGTACTGCTCTGCGTTACCTTTGGCAGATTTGGACATATTCGTCACTTGCAAATCTTCCACATACACAATCGCGTGGTTTTGGCTGATTGCGCTGCTGATTTGGTGCAGGTAGTTTTTGCGAATATTGGCAATTTTGTGGTGTAACTTTGAAATTTTGGCTTTGAGTTTCTGCCAATTTTTAGAAAATTTGGTTTTGTTTTTGAACTGCTTTTGCAGTTTCGCCAGTTTGCCTTTCAAGGTTTTGAACGCATTGATTGGTTCAAAAAACTGCCCATCAGACAACGTTGCAAACTTGGCAACCCCCATATCAATCCCGATTTCGCCGCCGTTTGGCTGTGGAATTTCCTGCTCGGTTTCGGTTTGAATGGAAACGAACCATTTGCCGCATTTTTGGCTAACGGTTACGTTTTTCAGGCTGCCTGAAACGTGTCGGCTGTTGCGATAACGCACCCAACCAATTTTTGGCAGCCAAATACGGTTATTGTTTTGCTCCAATTTGCAGCCTTGCGGCAAGCGGAAACTGTCCTTATCACCCTTGCGTTTGAATTTAGGAAAGTCTGCACGTTTAGCGAAAAAGTTTTTGAATGCCCTTTCCAAATCTTTCAAACTCTGCTGCAAAACTTGACTGTGGCAATCTTTTAACCAAACCAGCTCATGTTTCCATTCAGGCAGCAGGTTAGCGATTTTGGTGTAACTGAATTTAAACGAGTTATCTTGTTGATACCGCTCGTTTTGATACGCCAAAGCACGATTGAACACGAAGCGCGAACAACCGCAAAACTGTTTCATCTTGCGGATTTGTTCGCCGTTGGGCATCAGTTCAAATTTAAAGGCTTTGAGTATCTGCATGATGCGCGGTGTTTTTGAAAGCGTTTGTACCGATTTTGAAGCGCAGCTTGTGGAATTTGACGGCGAAGATGACCATGTCCATTTGCTTGTGAATTATCCGCCCAAAGTGTCTATTTCAAAACTCGTGAATAGCCTAAAAGGTGTATCCAGTCGCATGATTAGAAAGAAAAATTATCCCAGCATCAAAGAAAAATTATGGGGTGATGCGTTGTGGTCCCCATCTTATTTTGCAGGTAGCTGTGGCGGTGCGCCGATTACCATTATTCGGCAGTACATTGAGCAGCAAAATACGCCTGACTGAATGCCAACAATTTTAGGACTGCTAGCGCAGTCCGCGCCTTATATCTCCGCCGTGAACGGCGAAGTTTTACGGCGCAGCCTGATAAATGAATTGATTAATGACCTGAAGTCAAAAAGACATGAAAAATTCACGCATTCGCGTAATTCAAATTCATAAAGGCAGAGACCTTTGCAAAACCAGGATTTGAATGCAGCTCGAAGTGAGAACAGAAAGCGCAGACAGATCATGAAGATAAGCAAGCTTTCGAGCTGCGCATAACGAAGAAATGTGACAAAGATGGGAATTTTGCAAAGGTCTCGAGCCGTCTGAACGATACTCTTTCAGACGGCCTGATAACAAATTATCGATGCTGGGCACGAATTTGCTGCAAAAAGCGGCGGGTGCGTTCGTGTTGCGGATTGTCAAACAACACTTCCGGCGCGCCCTGCTCGACAATCACGCCGCCATCCATCACCACCACAATATCGGCTACTTCCATGGCAAACTTGATTTCGTGGGTGACGACCACCATCGTCCAGCCTTCCTGCGCCAGCTCTTTCATGGTGTTCAACACATCTTGCACCAATTCCGGATCAAGCGCGGAAGTCGGTTCGTCAAACAGCATCAATTCCGGCTGAATCGCCAATGCGCGGGCAATGCCGACACGCTGCTGCTGGCCGCCCGACAATTGATACGGATACAAATCGACCTTATCGCCCAATCCTACTTTGTCCAGCAAGGCCAAAGCAGCGGCACGCGCTTCGGTTTTAGCTTTGCCCTGCACCGATACCGATCCTTCCATCACATTCTCCAAAGCGGTTTTGTGTGGAAAAAGATTGTATTGTTGGAACACCATGCCCGATTTGCGGCGCAAGGCCAAAATTTCGGCTTTGCTCGGTTTTTGGGCAAAATCGACTTTTAAAGGCGCGGCATTATCGAATTCGATTTGTCCTTGCTCGGGCATTTCCAATGCGTTCAAACAGCGCAAAAACGTGGTTTTACCCGAACCCGAAGGCCCCAAAATTACCACCACTTGGCCTTTGTTTACATCCAAATCAATACCGCGCAAAATGGTGTTTTCACCGAATGTTTTGTGGATATTACGGATTTTAATCATCATTTTCCCTTACTTAGCCACATAGCGGTCGAAGCGTTTTTCGATTTTTGCTTGAATCAGGAACAATACCCAGCAGAAACACCAATACACCAAGCCCGCTTCGATATACACCGGCAAAAAGTCGTAGGCGCGATTGGCCACCTCGGAAGCGGTACGGAACAATTCCGTTACCGTCACAAACGAAGCCAGCGACGTACTTTTAAATAAGCTGATGAATTCATTACTCAAAGGCGGTACGGATACGCGGAAAGCCTGCGGCGCGATAATGCGGCGGAACGTCTGCATATAGGTCATGCCAACGGAAAACCCAGCCTCCCATTGGCCTTTGTGCACCGACAAAATCGCCGCGCGGATGGTCTCGGAAGCATATGCGCCGACGTTGAGAGAAAAACCGATAATCGCCGCCGGAATCGGATCAATGTACACCCCTACCGCCGGCAAACCATAAAACACTACAGCCAATTGAATCAGCATCGGTGTGCCGCGAATGGCGGAAACATAAAACTTCGCCAAACCCAGTAAAATTTTGTGCAGCCAACTTTCAGACGGCATCACACGAATCACCGCCACGATGATGGCAATTACCATGCCGATGATAAACGAAGCAATCGCCAGCGGCATGGATACCAAAAATCCGGCCTTGACCATAGGCCAAAACGCGCTGATTACCAAATCAGCGCGTGTCTCGGTCATAAACGGCAATGAAGCCAGTAAATTATTTAACACTGATGTCTTTTCCGAAGAATTGTTCACCCAGCTTTTTCAAAGTACCGTCTGCTTGCAATTCTTTCATTGCTTCGCTGAATTTAGCCACAACTTCATCGTTGCCTTTATTGACAATCAAACCGGCACCGACTTTTTCCTCAGCAGGGGCAGTCCATACGATTTTCACGCCTGCGTTCGGATTTTTTTTCAAGTAATCCAATACCGCCAATTCATCGTTTAATGTCACTTCGGCACGTTTTTGCTCAATCAGCATCAAAGATTGTGCCAAACCGTCAACCGGTACGATTTCGGCTTTGGCTGCAGTAGCGCGTTCGCCGTAGTTGCTGGTTAAAGATTGGGCGGCTTTTTTACCGGCAATTTCTTCAACCGATTTGATCGTGCTGTCGTTGCGCGCCACCAAAACCGGACCGCTCCAGCTGTACGGCTCGGATTTATCAAACGTTGCTTGGCGTTCAGGGCTGGTCAAAGCCACTTGGTTGGCCACTACGTCAAAACGGCCTGCTTTCAAGCCGGCCATCATGGCATCCCACTGGGTTTCCTTAAATTCAACGGTTACGCCCAATTTTTCAGCCACGGCGCGGGTCACTTCAACATCGTAGCCAGTCAATTTGCCGGATTTGTCGTGATAAGTAAACGGTGCGTAAGTGCCTTCGGTGCCGACGGTGATGGTGCCTTTATTGTTAATGCGTTCAATCAAAGATCCTGAAGCATTAGCAGCAGGTGCCGTACTTGAAGCAGCAGAACCACCTTCGCCACCGCAAGCTGCCAATACCAAAGCCGTCATACTGCCCAATAAGAATTTTTTCAACATCGCTTGATCCTGTGTGTATCTTTAAAACGGCTATTCTAATGGATACTGGCGGCAAACACAAAGAATGCTTCTGCTATCATTTATAACCAAAACATATAACAAAGCCGTTTGAAACAAAATATTTCAATATTCTGTTTCAAACGGCTTTGTATGGTGGATTTTACATTAAGTACTTGCTCATTTGAGCGGTGTTGCCGTCTTCAAATTTAATCAAACCGACACAGTTTTTGTGTCCCAACACATACGCACACAACGACATCGGCAATTTTCGCAATAAATGGTTGTAGCACTCTGCCGAGCGATTATAAGCACGGCGTGTATGCAAGACTTCGGTTTCTGCCGCCTCTAGCATCTCAAGCTGATTGCTCAAGCGGGCATCTTCGCGGTGTTTCAATTCGTTGCGCAAATGATTTTGCAACTGGCGCAGCAAAGTGGTGAGTTTGCTCTCGGCTTTGCTTAATGTAATTAATGATTCTTCCGACACCGAGCGTTCCGTCCGTGACAATACCTGCTCGGCTTCTTGGCAGGCTTTGGTTAGATTTTCGTTTAAATCGGTGGCATTGAGCAGATAAAGCTGGGAAGCATCCAAAACATGTTTGGCAGCCTGATGACGGCATGACAAGGAAATTTTTAAGGCCATAAAGGATTCTTGATAGTCTTGTTTGCCGGCAATTAACTTCTGCTTGCAGATAATAACCACGCCGGCCAATAAGACAAGAATCAATAAAATTGCCAGCATTCCCATAGCGTTTCCTTTTTTATTTTATCGTGAGTATGTTTCGCTTATTTTTATGATGCGCAGAGATAATAAAACTGCCTTTATGCTGACATTATAACCCAAAATGAATAAAAATTCCCACTGGTCATAAAAAAAGACCGCTTGAATATCTTCAGACGGCCTTTATTATAACCATAAATATATTTACAAATCTAATGAAACTTCTAAATTATCAATCAAACGCGTGCTGCCCAATCGAGCCGCTGCCAACACCACTAAATGTTTGTCGCCCACACGCGCCACTTCCAAGCTTTCCGCTTGGCGGATTTCAACATAATCCACCACCCAACCGGCTTGATTTAGGTTTTCTATTGCCGTTTGCTCGATTTGCGTATATGCAACATTACCGGACTGCAATTGTCCCGCAGCATTTTGCAATTCGCGGTATAAACGCGGCGCTTCGGCGCGCTCGGTTTCGCTTAAATATTGATTGCGGCTTGATAAAGCCAAGCCGTCGGCGGCACGGCCGGTATTGACCGGCACAATTTCAATATTAAAGTTTAAATCTTCGACAAAACCTTTAATAATCGCCAATTGCTGATAATCTTTCTTACCGAAACAAGCCACATCCGCTTCGACAATATTAAATAATTTGCTCACCACCGTTGCCACACCGCGGAAATGACCGGGGCGGAATTTGCCGCATAATTCGTTTTGCAGATGCGGCGGCTCAACGTTGTAACGCTGCTCGACATTGGGATACAGCTCTTTTTCATCCGGTGCGAACACCACCGCCACGCCTTCATTGGCCAATTTATCGGCATCTTGCTGCAAAGTGCGCGGGTATTTATCAAAATCTTCGCCTTGGCCAAACTGAAGACGGTTCACAAAAATACTGACCACCACATTATCGGCGCGTTTTTTCGCTTCGCGCACCAAAGCCAGATGCCCCTCGTGCAGGTTGCCCATGGTCGGCACAAAAGCCACTTTACCGGCCTGCTTACGCCATTCGCGCAATTCTTTAATGGTATGAATGATTTGCATAATTTGAATAATCCTTAAAGGCGGCAAGGCCGTTTGAAAATAACGGCTCAATTATACGCTTAGCGCAGATGATAACCAAATGCCGGCGATCAAAGCAAATATGCCGCCTGAACTATAATAAGTTTTCAGACGGCATGTTTGTGGTTGATTTACTGATTAATCAGCAAAGGTATGTTCGGGCGCAGGGAAGGTTTGCGCTTTCACTTCATCGACATAGGCTTTTACAGCCGCTTGTATACTGTCTTTGCCCTGAATAAAATTCTTCACAAATCTGGCTGTTTTGCCCGGAAACACGCCCAGCATATCGTGCATCACCAGTACCTGACCGTCGCAATCCACACCTGCACCAATACCGATGGTCGGGCAAACCACGCTTTCGGTCACTTGTTTGGCCAATTGTGCCGGCACGCATTCCATCAACACAATCGCCGCCCCTGCTTCATCATGCGCTTTGGCATCGTTTAACAAAGCCTGCGCCTTATCGCCCCGTCCCTGCACTTTATAACCGCCAAATGCAAACACCGATTGCGGCGTCAAACCGATATGCGCACACACCGGAATACCGCGTATTTGCAGAAATTCAGTGGTTTCCGCCATCCACACCCCGCCTTCCAGCTTCACCATGTGCGCACCGGCCGCCATCAATTCAGCTGCTGCATTAAAGGCTTGCTCTTTGCTTTGCTGATAGGCACCAAAAGGCAAATCACTCACAATCATGGCGTTCTTCGTGCCGCGTGCCACGGCTTCGGTGTGGTAACACATATCGCGCAAACTTACCGGCAGCGTGGAAGTGCGCCCTTGTACGGTCATACCCAAAGAATCCCCCACCAGCAAAACATCCACGCCCGCTTCATCCATCAACGCAGCAAAGCTCGCTTCATAGGCGGTAAGCATGGCAATTTTATTGCCTTCGGCTTTCATTTTTTGCAGTGTGTTCACAGTAATCATGTCGTCTGGTTTTCCCGCCTTGTTCAGACGGCCTTATATAGGTTAAAACGAGGCCATTATAAGGCTTTCGTGTCAAATGTGTGTCAAAAAATAAAAAAAACAGCTTAACCACATTCATGATTAAGCTGTTTGATTTTGGTGCCGGCACCAAGAGTCGAACTCGGGACCCCCTGATTACAAGTCAGGTGCTCTACCAACTGAGCTATACCGGCTTAACTGACTGCATATGCATATAAAGCAATACAGTTTTAAACTGGTGCCGGCACCAAGAGTCGAACTCGGGACCCCCTGATTACAAGTCAGGTGCTCTACCAACTGAGCTATACCGGCTAACGAAGAAAGCATTATGCCTTTAACCCTTGCTATTGACAAGGGCTCTGCCGTGAAAAAAATCTACCCACGCCCAAAATCTTTGATTTTAAATTGAATATACTTTCTCTCATTTCACGCTAATCACATAATAGAAATCCATACGGCCAATTATTCTGTAAAAGTCTCGGCCGTCTGAAAAAGACCGCAAAATCTGTTAAAATAACCGACTTTCCCAATATTTCACGATTCCACCATGCCCCAACACCCCTACCGCCGCCTGCGCGCGCCGCAAGCGCATTTACCCGAAGTCGGTATTTCAGAAGAAGGCAATATCCGCTCGCTGCATTTGGGCAGCCCGACGATTCAAAGCTCAATGAATCTCAATCACCCTGCCGAATTGGTTTTGTCGTATAGTCGCGCCATGATGGGCTGGCTGTTGTTTGCCGAAAATACGCCGCGCCACATTACCCAAATCGGTTTGGGCGGCGGCTCGTTTGCACGCTGGATTGATGCCTACCTGCCCGATACCAAGCAAACCGCCGTCGATATCAATCCTCAAGTGATTGCCGTGGCACGCAGTTTGTTTGAATTGCCGTTTGAAGGTGAAAAATTTGAAATTGTGCAAGCCGACGGTGCGGAATATATTAAGGTGTTCCGCCACAATACCGATGTGATTTTGGTTGATGGTTTCGACGGCGAACAGATTATTGATGATTTGGTGAGCGAACCGTTTTTTGAAAACTGCCGCCAAGCGCTGTCGCCCGACGGTGTATTTGTAACTAATTGGTGGAGCGGCGACAAGCGCTATCAGCGTTTTGTCGAACGATTACTGAAAGTATTCGACGGGCGTGTGTTGGAATTACCGGCAGAAAGTCACGGCAATATGGTAGTGATGGCGTTTCAACGCAGCCCGAAAGAGCAAAATCTCGATAACCTGAAAAAACGCGCCGACAAATTCAGCGAATTATACGATTTGAATTTCAAACGCATGTTGGCCGATTTAAAAGCCCACAATCAAAACAACGGCAAACATTTTTATTTATAACATGAAGGCCGTCTGAACATTTTCAGACGGCCTCCCCTTAATCAAAAGGAAATCATCATGTTGAAACCCGAAGTTATCGCCATTCAAGGCCCGGTCGGCGCGCTCGAAACCATTCACCTGCCTGCCCAAGGCACGGCGCGCGGCGTGGCGGTGGTGAATCACCCCAACCCGCTGCAAGGCGGCACCAACACCAATAAAGTCATTCAAACTGCCGCTAAAGCCCTCACCCAACTTGGTTTTCACTGCTACCTGCCCAACTTGCGCGGCGTGGGCAACAGCGGCGGCAAGCACGACTACGGCAAAGGGGAAACCGATGATTGCATCTGCGTCATCGATTACGCCCGTTCGCAGCATCCGGAATTGGAACAATTTGTGTTGGCCGGTTTCTCGTTCGGCGGTTATGTCGCCAATTTCACCGCACAGGAGCGCGAGCCGGATATGCTGTTGCTGATGGGCGCCGCCCTGCGCCACTACACAGACCGCGCCGAGCCTGAAGCGGCACCGAATCCCAACAAAACCTTAATCATTCACGGTGCGGAAGACGAAGTGGTCGAAATCGGAAAAGTGTTGGCATGGGCCGAACCGCAAGATATTCCGGTGATTGCTATTGCCGGATCTAGCCACTTTTTCCATGGCAAACTGATTGTTTTGCGCGATACCATCAGCCGCTTCGCGCCAATAATTTTGGGGTAAGTTGATATTATGAAGCAGGCCGTCTGAAAACCATTGGGTTTCAGACGGCCTGATATTTTTGTAAAACTCGTAAACTTTTAGAAATCTTTTACACCGTCATTCCCGCGCAGATGGGAATTCAGGCCTATGGGTTTCAGGAATTATGAACTATTACAGTAATTTAAAGTTCTTCGCTCCGGCCTGCGCGGGAATGACAAACATTGTTTTCTTAGCACACATTGAGGTTTCAAATATTCCGTTTTATTTTCAAATGTTTATCCATCATCACGAAACATCTTGCGCCAAACATGCGGATTGACTTGATAATATTTGAAAAACTGCTGCCGAAACGACACCGTATTCTGAAAGCCTGTTTTCTCGGCAATCTGCTCAACGCTCAAACCCGAATTTTCCAACAAATCCAAGCTGCGTTGCAGCCGCTCTTTATGTAGCCATTCGAGAAACGTCATGCCTGTAGCTTTTTTAAAATGACGGGTAAAGGTGCTGCGGCTCATGGAAACGCGTTCGGCCACTTCATCAATATTTTGCGGCTCATGCAAATGGTCTCGCAAATAATCCAACAGCGCATTGATTTGTGTGTCTTTCGTCGATTGCGCCAGCGGCCGCTCGATGAACTGCGCCTGCCCGCCTTCACGATGCGGCGGCACCGCCAGCAAACGCGCAGTCTTATTGGCAGCTTTCGCGCCGTAAAACTTGCGGATAATGTGCAGACAGCAATCTAATGCAGCCGCGGTTCCGGCAGAGGTCATAATATTGCCGTCTTCCACATAAATCGAATTCACATCCAATTTTACTTTTGGGAAACGGCGGCTGAAATCGGCCTCGCCTTTCCAATGCGTCGCCGCTTTTTTGCCGTCTAGCAAACCGGCATAAGCCAAGGCATACGCACCGTAACACAATCCGACAATATAGGCGCCGCGCTGATAGGCCGTCTGAAGTGCGGTCAGTAGTTCCGGTACAGGTTGCGTTTGCTCGTCTTTCCATCCCGGTACCACCACAATATCACATTGCACCATCAAATCCAGACCACCATCAATAGGTGGCTGCATGATTTGATAATGTAACGGCTTGCCTGTGGGGTAACGATTTTCACCTCAAACAAGCCGTCTTCGGCTGCATCTTGAAATGCCATATACGGCACGGAAAAATGAAACGGATTCACTTCAGGATAAAGCAGCAAGGCGATGGTCAGCATAATGAGATTCTTTGATTGAGTTTGACCCGATTGTTATGTTTTTTGAACTGAATGTCAATTTTCAGACGGCCTCATGCTGCGTACAATACGTTTCATCGATTCAATCATCACGTTTAAGGAAAAAATCATGAAACCGAATACCTTGTTTACCGCCGTATTGGCTGCTTCTGCTCTGTTTGCTGCTACACCTGCCATGGCCGAAGTGAGCTATCAGCATATCCGCAACGCCACCGCTAAAATCAATTACGGCGGTACCACTTTTTTGGTTGACCCGTATCTCGCACCTAAAGGCACCTATGCCGGTTTTGCAGGCACGGTCAACAGCCAATTACGTAACCCCCTGAATGCATTGCCGCAATCCACTGCCGACATCATCAAAGGCGTAGATGCAATTGTCGTGACCCACACCCATGACGACCATTGGGACGAAGCGGCGCAAAAAATACTGCCGAAAGATTTGCCGGTATTCGTGCAAAACGCCAACGATGCCAAAATTATCCGTGGTCAAGGTTTTAAAGACGTGCGTGTAGTCGGTCAAAACACCGAGTTCAAAAACGTGCGTTTGAGTAAAACCGGCGGCCAACACGGCAGCGATGAAATGTATGCCAACCCGCAATTAGCAGAAATGTTGGGCGATGCGATGGGTGTCGTGTTTCAAGCCCAAGGTGAGAAAAGCCTGTATGTCATCGGCGATACTTTGTGGAACTACCACGTTGATCACGCTTTAGCGCAATACAAACCGGAAATTATCGTGATGAACACCGGCTTTGCCCGTATGCCTCAATTCAAAGAAGGCATCATCATGGGTACCGAAGATGTAGGCAAAGCCTACCGCGCAGCACCAAACGCGCAAATCATTACCGTACATATGGATGCAGTCAATCATGCCACCATCAGCAGCGATGATATGCGCAAATATGTGAAAGCCAACCGCTTAGGCTCGCACGTGCATGTGCCGAGCAATGGCCAAGTATTGAAATTTTAAGCATTAAATAAACCGGCTGAGACCTTTGCAAAACCCTTTCAAAAGCCAGCAAACTCAACACCCGCATCATTTCCATACAGGTGGAAACCCATCTTAGCATTTATGAAACCTATTTTATTCAATAGTTTGTAATGCTCAAAAATGGATTCCCACCTGCGTGGGAATGGCGTCGGTTCTTTGTGCTGTGGCTTTTCAGGGAGTTTTGCAAAGCCTTGTAAAGGTCAGGCCGTCTGAAAGCTTTCAATTCTCTTGAAAAATGTAGAAAATCCCAGCGTTGTTTACACTTTTGCTTTTTTGCTTGAATACCCATTTGGGGATTTTTGAGTGTTGCCAAGAATGCCGAAAGGCAGCAAAGCCTCATGGTTCTTGATAATGCTCAAAAATCCTAAAACAATCATTTAGGCAAAAAATAAAAGCTGTTTTGCATAAAAGTGTAAGCAACCCGACAATTTCCTACAGTTTTAAAACGACAACACCATTTCATGCCGTCTGAAAATATCCGCCATAAAAAAACGGCTTGATTCATGTTAACATGAATCAAGCCGTTTGCACTAAATAGCGATTATTCAGCGGAAGGCGCTTCCAACAATGCTTTCATAGACAATCGTACGCGACCGCGGTCGTCTACTTCCAAGGCTTTCACTTTCACAGTTTGGCCGACTTGCAAGTAGTCGCTCACGTTTTTCACGCGCTCGTGGGCAATTTGGCTGATGTGTACCAGGCCGTCTTTACCCGGCATGACAGACACAATCGCGCCGACATTGTTGTCCAAGATTTTTATCACAGCACCTTCATACACTTTACCGACTTCCACTTCGGCAGTAATCTGCTCGATGCGGGCTTTCGCAGCTTCGCCGGCTTCTTGTGTGGTTGCTGCGATGGTGATGGTGCCGTCTTCGGCGATGTTGATTTCGGTACCGGTTTCAGCGGTCAGCGCACGAATGGTTTCGCCGCCTTTACCGATGACATCACGGATTTTGTCTTGGTTGATTTTCATGGTGAACAGGCGCGGCGCGTGTGCCGACAATTCTTGCGGGCCGGCCACTGCTTCCTGCATTTGCGCCAAGATGTGCAAACGCGCTTCTTTGGCTTGCGCCAAGGCGATTTGCATGATTTCTTTGGTGATGCCTTGGATTTTGATGTCCATCTGCAGCGCAGTCACGCCTTCGGTGGTACCGGCTACTTTAAAGTCCATATCGCCCAAGTGGTCTTCGTCGCCTAAAATATCGGTCAATACAGCAAATTTGTTGTTGTCCAAAATCAAGCCCATGGCGATGCCGGCAACGTGTGCTTTCAACGGCACACCGGCAGACAACAGGCTCAAGCAGCCGCCGCATACAGAAGCCATTGAAGACGAACCGTTTGATTCGGTGATTTCAGACACCACGCGCATGGTGTAGCTGAAATCTTCCGGCTCAGGCAATACCGCCAACAAAGCGCGTTTGGCCAAGCGGCCGTGACCGATTTCGCGGCGTTTCGGTGCACCGACACGGCCGACCTCACCGGTAGAATACGGCGGGAAGTTGTAATGCAGCATAAAGCGGTCGGTGTATTCGCCGCTCAAAGCGTCGATGATTTGCTCGTCGCGCGCAGTGCCCAAAGTGGCCACAGCCAAGGCTTGGGTTTCGCCACGGGTAAACAAAGCAGAACCGTGGGTGCGCGGCAATACTCCGGTTTGGATGTTCAGCGGGCGCACGGTGCGGGTGTTACGGCCGTCGATGCGCGGTTGGCCGTCCAAAATTTGGCTGCGCACGACATCGGCTTCTAAATGTTTGAAAATGCCTTTAATTTCGTTGGCCGACAAAGTGTCGGTTTCTTCGGTAATGAACGCTTCTTTTACGGCTGCCCAAGCTTCGTCCAATTTGGCCGAACGCGCCTGTTTTGAACGGATTTTGAAAGCTTCACCAATGGCATTACCGGCGATTTCGCGCACTTTAGCCACCAACTCTTGATTGGTTTCCGGCGCTTTCCAATCCCACACTTCAGGATTGACCGCATCGGCAAACTCGTTGATGGCTTGAATGGCCACTTGCATTTGATCGTGGCCGTAAACCACCGCGCCCAACATCACGTCTTCAGGCAGGATATCGGCTTCAGATTCCACCATCAACACGGCTTTTTCAGTGCCCGCCACCACTAAATCCAATTGAGATTCAGCCAATTGCGCTTTAGTCGGGTTCAAAACGTATGCGCCATTCACATAACCCACGCGTGCGGCGCCAATCGGGCCGGCAAACGGTACGCCGCTCAATACCAATGCAGCAGACGCGCCCAGCATAGCAGGAATATCGGAATCGATTTCAGGGTCAACCGATACCACCATCGCCACGATTTGAATGTCGTGGTAGAAGCCTTCCGGGAACAGCGGGCGAATCGGACGGTCAATCAGACGGCTGGTCAGAATTTCTTTTTCGCTTTGTTTGCCCTCGCGCTTGAAAAAGCCACCCGGAATTTTGCCGGCGGCGTAAGTACGCTCTAAGTAATCCACGGTCAACGGAAAGAAATCTTGGCCTTCTTTCACGTCTTTATTGGTGGTTACCGCAACCAATACCACGGTGTCGCCCATGGATACTTTAACGGCCGCAGCAGCTTGACGTGCGATTTCGCCGGTCTCCAAAGTAACGGTTTGATCGCCGTATTGGAAGGTTTTGATGTGTTTATCGAACATGCTTGTCCTTTCGGTGATGCCGCACCGCTAAAACACTAATGATGCACACTAAAGCGTGAATGTGCATGGTTAGGGTTTCAGGCTGATGCGGCGGGTTGATTAATGTTCAGACGGCATTTGAGAGCCGTCCAGTCCGCAATTATAACGGCAAACCGCCACTAAATCTATACAGTCATTTTATTCAAATGACAAAAGGCCGTCTGAAAAACAATTCTTTTTCAGACGGCCTCATCACACACTAACGCGTCAATAAATTCAGCGCTTCTTGATATTTTTCTACGGTTTTTTCGATCACTTCTGTCGGTACTTTCGGCGCCGGCGCTTGTTTGTTCCAACCGCTTTGTTCCAACCAGTCGCGCACAAACTGTTTATCGAATGAAGGCGGATTGGTGCCGACTTGGTATTGGCCGGCCGGCCAGAAGCGGCTTGAATCAGGGGTCAGCACTTCGTCCATCAAGGTTAGCGTGCCGTTTTCATCCAAACCGAATTCAAACTTGGTATCGCAAATTATAATACCGCGTGATTTGGCGTATTCGGCCGCTTCAGTATAAAGCTGAATAGCTTTTGCCCGCACTTCGGCTGCCAACTCTTTGCCGATGATTTGCTCACACTGCTCAAAACTGATGTTTTCATCATGATCACCGACTTCGGCCTTGGTCGATGGGGTAAAAATCACTTCCGGCAGCTGTTGCGCTTCCTGTATACCTTCAGGTAACTTAATGCCGCATACCGTGCCGTTTTTCTGATAATCTTTCCAACCGCTGCCGGCCAAATAACCGCGCACAATCGCTTCAACTTTCACCGGCGAGAGTTTCTTCACCACGACGGCACGCTTTTCCAATGCTTTGGCTTCGTTTTCCGGTAAAACATCGTACACGGTATCGCCGGTAAAATGGTTCGGCATAATATGCGCCAGTTTTTGAAACCAGAAATTAGAAATCTGCGTCAGGATTTCGCCTTTGGTGGGAATCGGGTCATCCAAAATCACGTCAAAAGCCGACAAACGGTCAGAAGCGACCATCAGCATGCATTTGTCGTCGATTTCATATAAGTCACGTACTTTACCTGAATAAATATTTTTCAAACTGATTTCAGACATTTTAATTCCCTGCAACGGTTTATCAGAGATGGGAATTATAGCAAAGAAACTTTTCAGCCGTTTGATTTGTTTGCAAAAAGGCCGTCTGAAAATTTTCAGACGGCTCCTAACGGCAAGTTATTTACTGCACAACGGCATTATACACAAGCTGCCGCTGCCTGTTCTTGAATTTGGGCCAACACCAACGAACCGGTATCGTAACCTGAAACGGCATAAGTTTTGCCATTAGAAAATGTGAAATTCTCGATTTGGTTGTCGGAACCGACAAACCAATCACCGACCAGAATGCTGTCGGTACTGTTTGCGAAGGTAATGCTCAAATCGTCGCCTTCCTTGCGCAGAATCACATTTTCCGCGCATATATCACTACCGAACGATAAGGTGTCCTTACCGCCGTTGTCTTCAATGATGTCGTAACCGTAACCTTTGTCAAAGAAATAGGTATCGTTGCCTTTTCCGCCGATTAACACGTCGTTGCCCGCACCGCCGTCAAGGCGGTCGTTACCGTCTTTGCCTACCAAGCAGTCATCACCACCCAAACCGTAGAGGCTGTTGTCACCAGAATTACCGTTGACGGTATTGTTCAATTCATTGCCGGTGCCGTCTAAATCACCGCTGCCCATCAGATACAGATTTTCCACGTTTTCCGGCAGAGTATAGTCAATCCAACTGCGTACCGTGTCATCACCCGAATCGCTTTCTTCGACAACTTTATCGCATTTGTCGTCAACATAGTACACATCATTGCCTTTGCCGCCGTACATTTTGTCGGCTCCCTTGCCGCCTTGAAGATAGTCGTCACCCGCTAAGCCGTGAATCACATCTTCACCGTCGGTACCCAAAATGGTATCTTTTCCGTCGGTTCCTTCAGTATAGCTTGCTCCGTCTTCAGGTTTCACCACCTGGATAACATTACCCTGATCCGGTTTTTTTACGTTTTCTTCATTGGTTTGGTTGCCATCATCCAAGCACGGCTTGCACTGGCTGCCCTGATCCGGTTTAGGTTCCGGTTTAGGTTCCGGTTTAGGTTCCGGTTTAGGTTCCGGTTTAGGTTCCGGTTTAGGTTCCGGTTTAGGTTCCGGTTTAGGTTCACAGTACGGTTTGGTATTAATCGGTTTATTCGGCTTGCACTGATCCAGCTTCGGTTCCAGCTTCGGTTCATAGTACAGTTTAATATTAATCGGTTTATTCGGCATACAATCGAAGTCAAAAGTATAACGAGTCGTTTTATATGCGGACTTCACCGGAAAAGTATAGGCCGAATAAGCCGAAAACGATTTGATTGAATATGAAGGTGCACAATAGTTGCCAAAGGAAATTTTATAAGTACTTGCCGGCGGACAATAACCTTTGAAACCGTATGATTTTGCCGAAGCACCGAATTTATGGGCAGTTGAAGGGAAACCGCGAGAAAAATAAGTCATGTTATCACTCCCAAAAGATATGAAAATACGGATTTTATCCTAATTAAACGGACAGAAACCCATCTATGATTTTAGTGATATTTATCATTACTATTATTTAAAATAATCGGACGGTATAAAAACATGATAAAGGGAATTCAATTTCATTAAATAAATAATATTCACTTTATTTATAGTAAATAACATACAAAATAATCTGCTTCTCATCCGTTATTTATCGATTCCGCCATACTTAATAATAACTGATAACAATCACTTACTCTTATCCTCCGCAGCACAAAGCCGTCTGAAAAACTCAAATATTCCCTGAATTTTTCAGACGACCCATTATAAAATGAAAATATACTTTAAAACTTACCCGCAAGAGACAGCACCAAGCCAGGTATTTAAAACACTCAGATCATCATTACATCATTATCCAAATCGTCGTGGCAGACTGTATTGGCTTGGCGGGGATAACACTCTGTCAACGCACTGCCCACTGCCTCCAAGCCGCTTTCCAAACCATGAACATATTGTTCATTGCGGAAAGATTCGCGCATCAGGTCACAGACCGCCTGCCATTTTTCCTGCGGCACTATGCGGCCGACACCGCGATCGGCAATAATTTCAACCATGCGATCGGCAAAGGAAACATACACCAAGACACCGCTGTTATACTCGGTATCCCACACACCCAGTTGCCCGAACCATTGCAAGGCTCGGGTGTACGGATCCACGCCTGCTAACACTTCGCTGTTGGTATAGCGGGATTCGACCACAAAACGGATTTGGCCGGCGTGCTTTTGTTCTGAAAAACCGATTTCGCGGCTGATACGTTCTAAATCTGCTGTAGGAAAAAATTTCTCTACACGCCAGCGCGGGCATTTCCAGTGTTGCCATAACCGTTTGAATCTATTTTGTTCCATTACCAGCTCCCTGAAGCACCGCCACCGCCAAAACTACCACCACCACCGCCGAAGCCGCCTCCTCCGAAGCCACCTCCGCCATTTCGCCAGCCGCCGCGCGGGCCACTTCCGCCAAAGCCGCCACCGAAACCGCCACCGCCGCCGGAAATAAAGGCGCTCGAACCCAATAAGAAAGTAAACAAGGTTCCGCCGATGGCTGCAATGATGCCAATCCACAATGCCCAGCCGAACATTGCTGTTAAACCGAACATCATGCCGCCGGTAATCAGGCTGCCTAAAATACGGCCGAAAATGGATTTTAAGAAACTGCCGGCCAAAGGCACAAACAGCAACATCATCCAAGCATCTTCGCCGTCCGGCCCGGTATATTCACCGGTAGCCGCTTCCGGCAGACTTTCTCCGGCAATCAGCCTTTCGATTTGGCCGACAGCCTGATAAATCGCAGCATCAGTTTGGCCCTGCTGTAAATACGGCCGCATCACATCATCTAAAATGCGCTTGGCGTACACATCAGGAATCGCGCCTTCCAAGCCGCGGCCGACGGCCAAATGCGTTTTGCGTTCATCGCGCACCAGCAGCAACAAAACGCCGTCGTTGATGTCTTTCCGACCCGGCTGCCATGTTTCCATCACACGCAAAGCATAATCGAACGGGCTTTCCGGGGAAATCGCGGGCACGGTCAACACCACAATCTGGCTGCCTTTTTCTTTGCTGTACCGTGTCAAATGTGTGTTTAGCTCTACACGCGCTTCCGCACTCATCATCTGCGCACTGTCCATCACCGGCGCAGTAAGTGGCGGAATGGCGGTTAATTCGGCAGCAAACAGCAAAAAACTGCTCAACACCATGGCCAGTGCAAGAGCTGTTTTATGAATCACAGACTGCATAGCTTTGCCTTTCCGGATTTTTATTTATAGGTTACAAACCATTTCACCCATGGTTTCATACGGCCTGTCCACAACAAATGAACAGGCCGTATGAAAAGTTAACGCTTAAAACTGTACGGCAGGTGCATTTGAAATTGCACCTTCATTTTCTACACTGAAGTTCGCGCGCGGCTGCATACCGAAAATTTTTGCGGTAATGTTTTGCGGGAACTGACGCAAAGTGGTGTTATAAGTTTGCACCGCTTTGATGTAGTTGTTGCGTGCGGTAGAAATACGGTTTTCCGTACCTTCCAATTGTGCCTGCAAATCGCGAAAGTTTTGGTCGGCTTTCAATTGCGGATAGTTTTCAGACACCACCAACAAACGCGACAACGCACCGCTCAACTCGCCCTGCGCTTGTTGGAATTGCTTCAATTTCTCAGGGTTGCCGGCATCTTCCGCGCTCAATTGCATACTGCCCACTTTGCTGCGCGCTTCGGTCACTTTGGTAAACACTTCTTCTTCATGAGTCGCATAACCTTTCACCGTATTCACCAGATTCGGAATCAAATCCGCACGGCGTTGATATTGGTTCAATACTTCCGACCAAGCTGCATTGGCTGCTTCGTCTTGCGTTTGCATAGTGTTGTAACCGCAACCGCTCAAGCTGAACACCGATGTCATCACAGCCAAAACGGCCAACCATTTTTTAAACATTGCTCTCTCCATCACATAATGTGTCAAAAAATTTTTCATTACGCCATCATTGTTTAGGCTGTCTGAAAACTTGCTTTCGAGTATAACCTAAAAAATATTTTTTGATTAAAAAAATAAATAAGAAAATAAATTTCCGGATAATCGGTCAGCCAAATTTGCCCTATAATACGATTGATTACAGTACACTAATTTATTTTGTTCCGACAGCAAGGAGAAGCACATATGCGAATTTTACTGACCGGCTCGAAAGGCCAATTAGCCCATTGTCTGCGCGACCGCCTGCCTGAAAGCTGGGAATTGATTGCCACGGATTCAAGCTCTTTAAACATCACCGATGCCGATGCCGTCAACAACATGGTTCACAATTTCCAACCGGATGTCGTGGTCAATGCAGCTGCCTATACTGCTGTTGATAAAGCAGAAACCGATGTCAATAATGCCTTTGCCGTGAATGCCCAAGCCGTGCATCATTTGGCTGCGGCGGCGCAAAAAATTCACGCGCGCTTTATTCATGTTTCTACCGATTATGTGTTTGACGGCAATGCTAAAAGCCCATACCGCACGACAGACTCAACCAATCCGCAAAGCGTTTACGGCAAGAGTAAGCTAGCAGGTGAACTGCTGGCCTTGGCGGCACATCCCGAAGCAGTGATTATCCGAACGTCTTGGTTGTTTAGTGAATACGGCAATAATTTTGTCAAAACCATGCTACGCTTAGCGGGCGAACGCGATAGTTTATCTGTTGTCAACGACCAAACCGGCAACCCTACCTATGCCGGTGATTTGGCTGCTGCAATTGTCAGCATTATCGGCAAACCGGACATGCATCGCGGTATTTACCACTATTGCGGCAACAAATCAGTAAGCTGGTACGAATTTGCCGAAGCCGTGTTCCAAACCGCAGCCAAACACATAGACGGCTTCAAAATGCCTGAACTCAAAGGCGTTCCAAGCAGCGAATACCCTGTTCCCGCTCAGCGCCCGACATACAGCGTGATGGATAATTATAAATTTGAACGTGATTTCAAGGTAAAAGCCTCCGACTGGCAAAAAGCTTTGAATGATATTATGAGCAAATTAAATTAAGATCCGATAAATACTAAGCAAGGCCGTCTGAAACGTAGAGTAGATATGAATTGTCCCAATCCTTGAACAAGTTAAGAATCTGTCTCTGACAGTCTATTAAAAGCCGGGTTCTGTAAGTCACAGAACCCGGCTTTTTTAAATTCAAATTAATACGGTCATGATTGTAATAACGGCGGCCAAAGGCTTTGCCAAGTATTTGCATAACCGCCTTACCGTAGCGCTCTTTATGTTGCTTCACTCGCTACCGCTTTAGCTGCTCTATCTGGATTCAGTTTGCCGGGGCCGTCAGAGAAACTGCTTTTGGGAATATGGTCACTATGTAACAGCTATTTCGGCGGACGTTTCGCTCTCGTGCAACATAACCCTTTAATCAGTTTCACCTGAAGTTTTTCATAGCCGGGTTTATTGACGATAAACGTTTTTTACGTGAGAACTTAAATGGTCGTTGGTGCACTGTTGGTTGTGTACTTGGCGGTAATGGCGCCTTTTTCAGTTGGCGGGAGTGCCCAACTTTTGGGATGCTGTTCAGAATGTGTATTTTTCAGACGGCCTGTTCCATTTTCCCTGTTCACGTTTGCCAGTGCGGCTGCTTCAGGGTAAAATTATGTATTCCAACATGGGTATTTCATCATGACTAAATTTATATTCGTGACCGGCGGCGTTGTATCTTCCTTAGGAAAAGGTATAGCCGCCGCTTCTATTGCAACCATTCTCGAGTCGCGCGGCCTTAACGTCACCATGCTCAAGCTCGACCCCTATATCAACGTCGATCCAGGCACGATGAGCCCGTTCCAACACGGCGAAGTGTTCGTCACCGACGACGGCGCGGAAACCGACCTCGACTTAGGCCACTACGAGCGTTTCATCTCCGCCACCCTTACCCGCCGCAACAGTTTCAGCGCAGGCCAAGTGTATGAAAACGTGATTGCCAAAGAGCGCCGCGGCGATTACTTGGGTGGCACGGTACAAGTGATTCCCCACATTACCGACGAAATCAAACGCCGTATCCACGAAGGGGCGGCAGGCTACGATGTAGCCATCGTCGAAATCGGTGGCACCGTCGGCGACATCGAATCGCTGCCGTTTCTCGAAGCCATCCGCCAAATGCGCAGCCAGCTTGGCCGCAACAATACCTTGTTTGCCCATTTAAGCTATGTGCCTTACATCACCGCAGCCGGCGAAATCAAAACCAAACCGACCCAGCATACCGTGAAAGAAATGTTGGGCATCGGCATTCAGCCGGATATTTTGATTTGCCGCATGGATCGCCCTATGCCGGAGGACGAGCGCCGTAAAATCGCCCTGTTCTGCAATGTGGAAGAGCGCGCGATTGTCGGCAGCTACGATGTAGACAGCATCTACGAATGCCCTGAAATGCTGCACAACCAAGGCATCGACACCATCATTACCGAACAACTGCAATTGAATGTGCAGCAAGCAGACTTGACCGAATGGAAGAAAATCGTTCACGCTATTAAAAATCCGAAGCACGTTGCCAAAATCGGCATGGTCGGTAAATATGTCGACCTGACCGAATCATACAAATCGCTGATTGAAGCCTTGCGCCACGCCGGTATTCATACTGAAACCGATGTGCAAATTACCTATTTTGACAGCGAAGAAATCGAGAAAAACGGTGGCGATATTTCAGCTTTGAAAGAAATGGATGCCATTTTGGTTCCGGGCGGCTTCGGGGTGCGCGGCGTGGAAGGCAAAATCGCCGCCGTACGTTACGCACGCGAAAACAACGTGCCTTACTTGGGCATTTGCTTAGGCATGCAGATTGCTTTGATTGAGTATGCGCGTGATGTGGTCGGTTTGCCGGATGCCAATTCGACCGAATTCAACCTGAAATGCGCCTCGCCCGTGGTTGCCCTGATTGACGAATGGCAAACCGCCGACGGCAGCGTGGAAGTGCGTGATGAAAATACCGATTTAGGCGGCACCATGCGTTTGGGCGCGCAAAACGTCGAACTCAAACCGGGCAGCTTGGCTGCTAAAATCTACGGCAGCGAAGAAATCCGCGAACGCCACCGCCACCGCTACGAAGTCAACAACAACTTCGTTCCCGCATTGGAAGTAGCCGGCTTGGTAATCGGCGGCGTATCAATGGGCCGCGAGCGCTTGGTAGAAACCATCGAATTGCCAAACCACCCTTGGTTCTTCGCATGTCAGTTTCATCCGGAATTTACATCAAATCCCCGCAAAGGCCACCCGTTGTTTAACGCATTTGTGAAAGCCGCGTTGACCAATAAATCAGCCTAAGCCCAGCTATAAATAAAAAGCACCTGAATAATCAGGTGCTTTTTATTTATAGCTGGGCAAAATTCAATTAAAATTTCACGCGTACGCCAACAGAAGCTTCGTGAGAATCAACCTTAACATCATCAAATTTGCCCCAGTAGTTATAACGATAACCGGCATCCAAAGCAACATTCTGAGCCACATCATAGCTAACGCCGGCCAATACACCTGCGCCGGTGCGGGTCTTGCGGTAAGAACCGGCCTTTTTATAATTGTTACCTTCCTCTACCCAGTCATTTGAAACACGGTTGATGCCCAAACGCGCACCCACATAAGGCTTGACCGACTGATACATATCAAAATCGTAAATCGCCGATATGCCTACGCTTTGGAATTTGGCTTTACCGTTACCCTTAGGCAGAAGATTGTATTCAAAATTTTTGTAATGGGTGTAATCTACACCCGCACGCACGTTGTTGCCAAAATCGTAACCAACAGTTAGGCGAGGCGTAAATCCGTTTTTGGAAAGCGAACCTTCATCTTTAATTTTGACTTTAGATACACCTACGTCACCTTGCACAAAAACACCCGGCGCAGCCAAAACATGAGCCGACATCAATACGCCTGCAACGATTAAAGACATTTTTTTCATCATAATCAATCTCCCAAAAAGCCAAAGCACTATTGCATATGGCAGAATCATTGTAATCATGTGTAATGACAATGTAAAGGACATCGTTGCTTTGTGCATAGAAAGAATATAACCAAAAGCACTTATCATACAACCAAGCATTCTTTCTCATTTTCAGACGGCCTAGGTAAAGTAACAATCATATCAAAATGAGCCTAGGAGCCAGCATGTCCACCACCGACCCACGCGCCAAACTGCCCGATGCCCCCTTAGCTGACAACGAACGCTTAAAATACCAAAGCCAGCACTTGCGCGGCACCATTGCCGAAGATTTGAAAGACGGCATGACCGGCGGTTTTAACGGCGACAATTTCCAGCTTATCCGTTTCCACGGCATGTATGAACAGGACGACCGCGACATCCGTGCCGAACGTGCCGATCAAAAACTCGAGCCGCTGAAAAACGTGATGCTGCGCTGCCGTTTGCCGGGTGGCATTATCAAGCCCGAGCAATGGCTGGGTATCGATAAGTTTGCCGGCGAAAGCACCCTTTACGGCTCCATTCGCCTGACCAACCGCCAGACCTTCCAATTCCACGGCGTATTGAAAGACAACATCAAACCGATGCACCAATGGCTCAACGAATTGGGCTTGGATTCCATCGCCACCGCAGGCGACGTGAACCGTAATGTTTTGTGCACCAGCAACCCTGTCGAAAGCGGGTTGCACAAAGAAGCCTACGAATGGGCAAAAAAAATCAGCGAGCATTTGCTGCCGAAAACCCGCGCCTATGCCGAAATCTGGCTGGACGGTGAAAAACTGCACTCTACCGAAGACTTGGTGACTGCTCCGTTGGCCGATTCCGTGAAAAGCGGCGATGCCACCGAGCCGGTTTTGGGTAAAAACTACCTGCCGCGCAAATTCAAAACCACAGTGGTGATTCCGCCACACAACGATGTTGATTTACATGCCAACGACTTAAACTTTGTCGCCATCGAAGAAAACGGCAAGCTGGCCGGCTTCAACGTCTTGGTCGGCGGCGGCTTATCGATGGAACACGGCAACACCAAAACCTACCCCAACACCGCGCGCGAATTCGGCTTTATCGGTTTGGATAAAGTATTGGATTGCGCCGCTGCCGTGGTTTCCGTGCAGCGCGACTGGGGCAACCGCAGCGACCGCAAAAACGCCAAGACCCGTTACACGCTCGATCGTGTCGGCGTGCAGACCTTCATTGAAGAAGTAGAGAACCGCATGGGCACGAAATTCGAGCCGTTGCGTCCTTATGAATTCACTTCGCGCGGCGATCGCATAGGTTGGGTGCAAGGCGAAGAAGGCAACTGGCACTTGACGCTGTTTATCGAAAACGGCCATCTGCTCGATTATCCGGGCCGCCCACTGAAAACCGGTATGCGCGAAATCGCCAAAATCCACACCAGCGACTTCCGCTTGACCGCCAACCAAAACCTGATTGTGGCCGACGTGACGCCGTCTGAAAAAGACGCCATCGAAAAAATCGCCCGCGAACACGGCTTAATCAGCAACAGCGTTACCCCGCAACGCGAAAACAGCATGGCCTGCGTGTCTTTACCGACCTGCCCGCTGGCGATGGCCGAAGCCGAACGCTTCCTGCCAAGCTTTTCCGACAAAATCGATGAAATTCTTGCCCGCCATCACTTATCGCAAGAGCACATCGTTTTGCGCGTAACCGGCTGCCCAAACGGCTGCGGCCGAGCCATGTTGGCCGAAATCGGCTTAGTCGGCAAAGCCGTCGGCCGCTACAATCTCTACACCGGCGGCAACCGCGAAGGTACCCGCATTCCGCGCCTGTTTAAAGAAAACATCACCGAGCCGGAAATTTTAGACATCATCAACCAATGGGTCGGCGCATGGGCACAAAGCCGCGAAGCCAATGAAAGCTTCGGCGACTTTTCGGTACGCACCGGTATTGTGAAACCCGTTACCAATGCACCGCGTGATTTCTGGGCGTAAAACACCATAACAAGTCTACATTATAAATAGAAAAGCAAAGGCCGCCTGAATTTTCAGACGACCTTTTATGCTTGATTTTATTAAATTTATTATCAACTTACTAAAAAATGCCGTCTGAAAAATTCAGACGGCATTGATTCAATTCAAAAGCTGCCCGAATGCCCGGCAGATTCTGTTTGCTCTTCGTCTTCATCGCCTGTCGGAGGAGCCTCGATTAAATCCGGCAACACCAGTTCACCCAACTCGGTCAGCGGCGGCAATTCTTCCAAGCTGTCTAAATTCAAATCACTCAAAAAGTGCGCTGTGGTTGCCCAAAGCGATGGTCTGCCGACTGAATCACGATGCCCGATGACTTCAATCCAGCCCCGATCCTGCAAAGTCTGCATCACATTTTGCGACACCGCCACACCGCGAATGCCTTCGATATCGCCACGCGTTACTGGCTGCTGGTAGGCGATAATCGCCAGCGTTTCCATTACCGCACGCGAATAGCGCGGCGCACGCTGCTCCTGCAAACTGCCCAACCGCTCAAATGCCGCCTGCGCAATCTGAAAGCGCCAGCCCTCATGCGTATGCACCAATTGCAGCGCGCGGTTTTGCCAGCGTGTTTTCAAATTCGACAACACATCAATCAGCTTATCCTGCGATAACGGCGGCACGCATAATTCGCGCATCGCCTTTTCGCTCAAAGGCTCGGTTTGGGTTAAAAGCGCGGCTTCAATCAGCGCATCGGGGGGATTTTTTGATCGTTCATGAGGATTTGTGGTTTTAATATTTTTTTCAGACGGCATTTTGGTGGATAGGCCGCCTGAAAGGATGTATTTTAATGTTTCATGTGTATTCAATATTGGGTTAAACCCAGCACTATTAAGATTACTGGTAATCAAGTTTTTGGAAATCTACATGGTTTCCAAAACGATAACCAACCTTTGCATCACTCAAAATAAGCAGACACCAATATTTTAATTTTCTTAAACTCATCTGGCTTCTCCAAAGTTTTCCAATAAAATTTGCTGTATCTACTTCGGTCAAATCCTTGCTCTGTTCTCTCATATAACTAAAGCGAATTTTTATCAGCAATAATCAACAATCTAGCCGAAAGCCGCAAACCATAAGACCACACCTGTCTAAAAGCCGCTTCTAATTCCTGATTACTTTGAATATGGTATTTAGCCTCCAATAAAATACTGGCCTGCTCATAACTTTTTTGTCGTTCGTTCAACAAAGCATAATCTGGAAAAACACGCTCTCCACGCCCCATTTTCACCGTAAGTTGTCTTGTCCAAACCTTATTTTTGCCTATATCCTTCAATAAAGGCTCAATCAGCTCAACTTCCACATCTCGCTCATTTTTTAACTCAAGATTTTTCTGATAACTCGGTGCGAACAGTTGCGGCAGATTCTCTATATTATCCCCATTTTTTTCTATTAGATTCAACAGCTCTGCATAATCATCTGAAGTTAATGCATAACCATTGACTCCCTGAAAGTTTTTTCGAACCAACTTATTTTCAGAAAAATAAGAATTTTCTTTAAATCATTCAAAAAAATAGGAGAAATTTTTTGACCTTTACCGATATAAATGCTGCTGTACCAATGGAAAAACGGTGAGGCAATACCGTCTCTCTCCGCTCTCCAAATAGAATGGATATAACTTCGTGACGACAAACAATACATTACAAGAATGCCCCTACACTTAGTATCTACATTTCCTTGCCAAAAATGAATATCACCGTGCGAAAATTTATCTAAAAAATCAAAATCTTGCTTATTTGAACCAATAAACCAAGCCTGAGTTGGTTCAGGCAGCTCAGGCTTATCTACTCTTTGTTGCCCAAAATATTTAGGGCAGAAATCATAGAGAAATGCACACATTTCTTCAGGACTGAACCCATTTTCCTGCTCAAAGTCATGAAATATCTGACACATCAAGAAATAATATTCAAACCTAGCCCTTTTATTACGCTTAATTGGCATAGGAGGCAATTCAAGCCCAAAGCTATCTGATATTTTTATTAATTCATCCGCATTATGTATAAAGAAATAAGGTTTAAAATAAGTAGGACTCAGCAAATATAACCATGATGAAAGTGGCACAATATAATCCAAATACCAAGAAAAATTAAGGCTTATTTCATCATACGTGCCATTTTCATCTCTAAATACAATACCTTTTTCAAGAAGATTATGAATAATTCTTTCAACAGAGCATTCATAATCTTCTTGATAATCTGAATAGTGATATAGTTCATCGACCATATTGTCGATTGTTTCAGCATCTAAGAAATAGTTAATTAGATATTTTTCATAAATTAGCGGATTCAAGTCATCGAATAATTTAATCGCTGCTTTACCCTGTTCACTATCTTTATAATTTTGCCAGATAAACGGATTGACTTTCATATATCCCCTATTCGCCAAGCCTAGATTTATAAAACTTATTAACAATCAACAGCTTGATTAATTCTCAATCTAAAACTACCTGAATATTTTTCCAGACGGCCTATCTCCTTATCCAAAGGCCGTCTGAAATATTTTTTTATCAACTCTGGCTTAAACAAAATCTTATTCGCCACTTTCCTGCGGTTTTTGCCCTTTACGCTCCAATTTCCACACTTCACGCATGGCCTTGAGTTCGGCTTCTTTTTGGCGGGCTTTTTTCAGCCAAGTTTCCCATTGGTTCGGTATTTCCAAGGTGATGCGCCCGATTTGACCGTCGCGGAAATCAGTCAGGATATTTTCAGCGGCTTTTTGGTAATTGATGCGGCCGCCGCCGAGTAAGGAACCGCGTTTTTTGGCAATCCATTCAAACCATGCCACATCATCCCAATGGCTGCTTGGGTCTTTATCGGCTTGGTAGCGCTCTTGCAGTAAAGCGAGATAGTGGCGGCGCAGATAGTCGAGCAACTCGAGCGCGACTTCTTCTTCGTCCAAGGCATTGCGGCCGACGGCACCGCTGGCGGCAAGGTTGTAGCCGCTTTCTTCGACGATGATTTTCGGCCACAGCATGCCGGGCGTGTCATAAAGCCAGAAATCGTCGGCGAGGAACAGGCGTTGTTCGGCTTTGGTGATACCGGGTTCGTTGCCGGTTTTGGCTGATTTTTTACCAATCATGCCGTTGATTAAGGTGGACTTACCGACATTGGGAATGCCGCAAATCAATACGCGCAGGGGTTTGTCGAGGCCGCCGCGGTTGGGCATCATTTTGCGGCAGGCTTGGGTGATTTTGCCGTGTGCGTTTTTTTCGGTGGAATCAAGGGCGATGGCTTGGGTATCGGTTTGGCTGTTGTAGTGGTCGAGCCAGACTTGAGTACGCTCTGGGTCGGCAAGATCTTGTTTATTCAGAATTTTAAGCTTGGACTTGCCGCGCGACAATTGCGCCAATAAAGGATTTTCGCTTGAAGCGGGCAGACGCGCGTCAAGCATTTCGATGACCATATCGACGGATTTGATGCGGTCGGCGATGGCTTTTTTAGCCTTGTTCATGTGGCCGGGGAACCATTGGATTGCCATGTTGTGCTTTCTGTAATGGGTTATTTTTAAATCGGCTGATTCAGCATGAAAGGCCGTCTGAAAAGGGATTTTAGCCCTTTCAGACGGCCTTTGGTATGTTTCGTGTTTACATATTGCCGGTAATGTAGCGGTAGTAGCCGGCTTCATCCATGCATTGTTCCAGCGATTTAGGCTGTTTGCCTTGTTTCACATCGTGATTGGCCTGTGAAACACAGATGCGTTGCTGGCGGGCAACGTCACTTTCGCTCATGCCGGATTGATGCCAGCGGTAAGGACTGACGGTGGTGGTGTTGCAGGCGGCTAATAGCAGAGCGACTCCTAATGGGAACACGATTTTCGCAGTCATGATTTTGTCCTTTTTGTCGAGGCCGTCTGAAAATCAACGGCTGGCAAGGTTTTGTGCTTGGCGGTGGCGTACCAGCAATTCGTATTTTCCGGCCAAGCGTTCGGCCAGTTTTTCCACCACATATACAGAACGGTGCTGACCGCCGGTGCAACCGATGCCGATGGTGACATAGCTTCGGCTTTCCTGCTGCATACGCGGTAACCAACGGTTAATGAATTGATCAATGTCATTAACCATTTCTTGTGCCGGCGGCTGTTGATCGAGATAATCCTGAATTTCTTTATCCATGCCGTTAAACGGGCGTAATTCAGGGTCATAATAGGGGTTGGGCAGGCTGCGCATATCAAACATAAAATCGGCATTGTTCGGCACGCCGTATTTGAAACCGAATGATTCCAAAATCACCAATAAGCCGTGGCGCTCGATGTTGATCCATTGTTGCACGGCATAGCGCAATTGCTGCGCGTTCATTTTGGATGTGTCGATGCAATAGGCCATCTGACGCAATGGGAACAACCATGCGCGTTCTTCGCGCAGGCTTTCCAGCAGGGTCAAATTGTGGCCGGACAACGGGTGGCCGCGGCGGGTTTCGGAAAAGCGGCGCACCAACACGCTCTCTTCCGCTTCGATAAACAATACTTCAACCTGATGGCCTTGTTCACGCAAATACTGGATTTGCTCTTCGGCTTGATCAATATCGATTTTGGAACGGATGTCGACGCTCACGCCTAAGCTATCAACTTCATTTCGCGCAACGTGATGCGATACCAATGAGGGCAGTAATTCTAAGGGCAGATTATCGACGCAGTAATAACCTAAGTCTTCCAGTTGTTTGAGCGCAACAGATTTTCCCGAACCGGAAAGACCGCTAATTAATACTATTTTCATGACTTTGTTCGTTTTCTTTCAGTAGTGTTTGATGGCGTTCTAAAAATTCTCGCGTGCTGTCTTTTCCGCGCAATTGCAAAATATAATTGCGCACCGCAGCTTCAACCAATACCGACAAGTTCCGACCCACCGCCACAGGCAGCATAACGGAGCGTACATTGACGTTGAGAATGGATTCGGTTTCCGTACGGATACTCAAGCGGTCAAGCTGCTTCATGTATTCGTCGTCGGCAGGAATCAAGTTGATGATTAATTGCAAAACTTTTTTCGGACGAATCGAGGTTTCGCCGAAAATATGGCGGATATTCAATACGCCCAAACCGCGCACCTCCAAAAAATCGCGCAACATCGGCGGGCAGCGGCCTTCCAACACTTCGGGGCCGGTTCGGAACAATTCGACGGCATCATCGGCAATCAGGCTGTGGCCGCGCGAAATCAGTTCCAAAGCCAATTCGCTCTTACCCAAGCCGGAATGGCCGGTAATCAACACGCCGATTTCAAATACATCCAAAAAGACACCGTGTTTGGTGACCGATGTGGCCAAGGTACGTTGCAGATAAATCCGCAACACGTCCATCAAATACGGGCTTTCCAGCTTTGAAGTCAGCAGCGGAATACTGTTGGTATGGCAATAATCGCGCAATTTCGATGACACGGGCAAGCCGTTGGCAACAATCACCAAGGCCATCGGAATATCGAATAATTCGCCGAAATCGTAATTGAGCTCGCCCGATTCCAAGCGATTAAGGTATTCGGCTTCAGCCACACCAACCACTTGAATCTGATTGGGTGGATAAAATTCAAATGGCCGACCAGCGCCAAAACGGGCTTGTCGGCCTCAACACCGATGCGGTTATCCGCGCCTGAATTACCTGCTGCCCAAGCCAGTTGCAGCTTGTGCTGATTATCAGAATACAGACGGCGGACGGATATACTCGGCATGTTACTCTTCAGTTAATAATAATTTTTGCACTTCTTCGGCGCTCGAAGCAGTCATCAAAGCTTCGCGCACGGCTTTTTGGGAAAATTTGCCGGCCAATTTCGACAATACTTCCAAATGCTCACCAGTGGCATTTTCCGGCACCAGCAACACAAACACCAGCGAAACCGGTTTGCCATCGGGCGCATCGAAAGAAATCGGCTCTTTGGTGCGGATAAACGCCCCTACCGCCTTTTGCACACAGGCATCACGGCCATGCGGAATCGCTACGCCCTGCCCCAAGCCGGTCGTACCTAATTTTTCGCGGGCAAACAGACATTCAAATACATCTGCGCTCGGCAGCCCTGCTTCGTTTTCCAACAACAAACCCACTTGTTCGAACAAGCGCTTTTTGCTGCTGACTTCCACATCCAATTCAATATGGGACAACGGTAGAATTTCGCCAATCAGGCTCATAGGAATCTCTTTTAAGAGGTAGCAAAACAAGACGAATTGTACCGACAGTCGGCACAAATCTCAATCCTAAGCGTACAATTTACATTAAAAGCCTTACGCTTTCAGGCGGCATTTTAATGGCTCTTAACATTACCACCCTGCTTCATCCTAATCTTAACCCATTAAAATGAGAGGATTATTTAAATATTTAACCCATCAGCATATCATTGCTTCGCGCTATTTCTCAAACCGGCATCAATAGATTTTTCAAACTCCGTTAACCTGTTTTCGTCCGTCAAACTTATCCGGCCATAACAAACATACCCGCCGTTGCGGCGGCGGGCATGTTTACTTAAACCAATTTCCACAAATAATGACCGACCAAACCCAAAAACCAAGCCAAGCCGATACGGTTGTTTTCTAAGAAAGTGCGGAAACACACTTGGCGGTCTCGGGTTTTAATTGCGCGGTATTGGTTAATCTGCCACCAAACCGTTACCGGCAACATCAACCAATAAGGCCATGTCGCGCCGATTTGCAACCCCAGCACCACCATTAGCGCGGTAAACCAAAAATGGCACAGCATCACCGCTGCAATATCATGCTGGCCGAAAGTGACGGCTGATGTTTTGATGCCGATTTTCAAATCATCCTCCTTATCGGCCATGGCATAAATCGTGTCATAAGCCAAAGTCCACAAGGCATTAGCCACAAAAATCAACCATGTAATCGGCGGCACGCTGTTGGTGATGGCAGCAAAAGCCATCGGGATACCGAATGAAAATGCCAAGCCCAGATAAAATTGCGGTAAGGGGAAAAAGCGTTTGGTAAACGGATAAGTCATCGCCAAAAACAAAGCCGGCACACTCATCAGCCAAGTCAGTGTATTCATCGGCACCAAACACATCGCCGCCAGCAGGCACAAAATCAAGGTCAGCAGCAGTGCTTCGGCTTTGGTGACCTGTCCGCGGGCAAACGGCCGGTTTTTCGTACGCTCGACCGCGCCGTCAAAATTACGGTCGGCAAAATCATTAATCACGCAACCGGCGCTGCGCATGAGAAACGTGCCGATGGTAAAGGCGAAAAAAATGGTATATCCGGGATGGCCTTCAGCCGCCACCCACATCGCCCAATAGGTCGGCCACAGTAATAATAAGGTGCCGATGGGTTTTTCGACACGCATTAACTGCGCGTAAATCAAAATACGCCCAACGGCATAACGCGGCAAAAAGCGCAGGAGTAATCGTTTTGTGTTCATATGTAAAAAGAAAGAAACGCAAATAATAATGACAAAAAGAATTTTATATTTTCAAACACGTTTTATTTGGCATTATAATTCAAAAATAAAAAACTTATCCGAATCCGGTACATTATCGTATAACTTACTTTTGACTACAGAACCATAATTTGTGAAACAAATGTAGCGCAGATACAAAAAGGCAGTCTGAAAACTTCGTTTTCAGACTGCCTGCTTTCCATAAGAAGTTTATTTATACCGAAGGCATTTCGTAATCATCAGACAAACAGCTTCCCTCCCGTTATTATTTGAATTTTTTTAATTTCAGCCATCTGATACCTTGAAAGAAAAATTGACCGAGGAACACCACACCTGTATAAATTGCAAATTTTATGCAAATAATCATAAATAAGAAAAATACCGTATCATTATGAAAGGATCTTTTTATTCCGAAACCACGCCCGGTAGTTGTTGAAAATTCTTGAGGAAAGATACTCAACCATAAGCAAAATAAAAAAAGTACGAATAACCCCATTAAAACTTTTTTTCGGTCTTTCTTTGGAATATGGTAAGGTTCA
The DNA here is from genome assembly GCF_002327085.1 of Neisseria weixii. GTDB lineage: Bacteria > Pseudomonadota > Gammaproteobacteria > Burkholderiales > Neisseriaceae > Neisseria > Neisseria weixii. The sequence goes on from NZ_CP023429.1 coordinate 1,580,394, forward strand.
TTTCTAAAAACAGTTGCATAAAGTATACCTAATACAACTGCCAATAAAACCGTCAGGCTGTTCGTCACTTTGGCGGCGAAAGGGTAGCGGTCAGGCTTAAAGTACCCGTTACCAAACAAATATTTATCCAGAAAATGCTCGAATGAAACCGCCCAAGGATCAATTGCATGCGTAGGCATAAGTATAAAAACCAATATCGGAAAACCGATAAGTATGTAGAAAAATACCGTTCCCACCTGCTTTTTTGTCATAAGATTCTCCTTACAGGCCGTCTGAAAATTTTCAGACGGCCTGTTTTCAATAAAAAGTTTATCTCTGCTACAGAACCTGCACTTTTACAGACAGCTGAAATGGTTTCTATAGATGCTCGAAATTCTCGTATTGCCAGCCGCTTTAAAACAGCTAATACTTATTGACGAGGATTTTTAATCCGTTCAAACCGTTTTGAAAACAACCGGACAAAATAGCTTATTGATAGAAAAATCATTACTTCTTTCACGGTCATTAAAAACAGAAAATAGAAATAATTATTATGAAAAGACTGTTTTGTTCCGAAACTTCTCCCTATACTGGTACTGAATTCCTGAGGATATATGCTTACCCATAATAGAAGTGATAAAGCGACAAAGAAAAACACATGCATCTTCTTCCTATCTTTTCCGGTTATAGAATCAGGATCGTATTTGCTAAATATTCCGCAATAGATACCTGAAAAAACCGCCGAAACAACAGTAAAACTATTGGTTACTTTAGAAGCAAAGGGATAACGGTCAGGTTTGTAGTAACCGTTTCCAAACAAATAATCATCTAGAAAGCTGTTTAATGAAATCGCCCAGTCAGCAGCTGCATGAGCGGGTATAAATAAAAATATTAATGTTGGCAGAATTAACAACATATAAAAAATCATATGACCTGTTTTTCTGCTCATTAACTACTCCTACTATAAATCTGATTCATGCTAAAGGAGATCTGAAAGCCCCATCAAAATAGGCTTTATATTTTGCTCTTTGAAAATAATTTGCATATGACGCCACCGAAGACTCGGACACCTACATAAATCATAATTTGTTTAATAAAAATTAAAAAAAGAAAAGTAAAGGGGTTATTATGAAATGACCTGCTTAATCCAAAATTACGTCCACTGCTACTAGAAAATTCTTGAGGCAATATACTGACCCATAAGAACAATACAAGCATCAAAAAAATAAAGGCATATCCTTTTTTTCTATTTTCTTTAGGTACTATATCTGCTTCTTTACCATATAAAATAGTGCATAATAATCCATAAAAAGGGCAAAAATTACGGTAAAAATATTAGTAACTTTTGCCGCAAAAGGGTATCTGTCGGGTTTATAATACCCATTACCAAACAAATAAGCATCTAAAACATTATTAACCAATACAGACACTCTACCAACAGCATCAGCCGGGGTTAGAACAAATATTACTATTGGAAAAAGAATTAATATATAAAAAAATATACGGTCAAGTTTATCTTTGTCCATATCAGTATCCTTACAGGCTGTCTGAAAATTTCCAGACAGCCTGTTCTCCATAAGAAGTTTATTTATATCGAAGGCATTTTGTAATCATCAGTTATGGAATTGACAGGCGGCGGCTCAGCTTGGTAAACACCATCGTTGCCGAGACCGGCCGGTTGGTTTGGTACCGGTATCATGCCCGTTATCCTTTCCCACTCTTCATCATACTCGTCGTAAAACTCTTGGTACCAATTCTTCAGCCAGATTATAGATTTTGAGGGCATATTCGGTGGGGTTCTCGCCTGCTTTAGCGGCAGCTTGGCCGAGATATTCCAAATCCAGATACTCTTCCCTCAAGCCTAAGGCTGCGCGGATTTCGTCTCCGTTGACCGTGTTTGCCGTTTCAGTCTGCGTATCTGCAGGCTGATGCGGAATCTGCTCTGCAGGATTTGCGTCTTCCGGCGCCAGCATGGCCTTAACGGCTTCGTCGCTGTAGGTTCGGATATTGTCGCCATTGACAGACACGTTTTCGTCTGCGCTCACGTTGCCGATAACGGAAATGTCTTTGCCTTCCAACTCCACGTTTTTGAAATGTTGCTCGCCGATTAGCGTCATTTCGTTTTTGGCAGACAGCTTGAGGGATTCGGAAGATTTGAAATTTCCAACCACAGCCAAATCCTCATAAGGTTCACCATCTTTATTCATCACCTTATTTAAGTCATATTGGCCTGATTGTGATATGTCTTTTTCTAATGCCTCAAATGCAATAGAAATACCGTATCCGATAGCAGCTCCTGCTATAGCTGTTCCAATGACCACAGCAGTTCCTGTTCCTCCAATAGCAGCCGCCAATATCAACCCACCCGTACGCACCAGCCCCATACTGGCCGCACCCGCCGCCGCCGAACCGACGATTTTGGACACCTGCCCGACCACAGGGCTCCAATCGCCGCTGTCCCATGCCGCACCAAATCTTTTACCCAGCTCCAAGCCGTCCGTTACATGGGAAACACCGCCCGTGATTTTGGTGAGCATACCGATGCCGTAAGCCTTGCCGCTCAAATCGCCATGCTGCTGCTTCACTTCCGCGCTATTGTCGGCGATTTCTTTCACAGCCTCTTTCAAGGCTTCGGGATGCTTCACATAGAAATCCCTGAGTTCGGCAGACGATATTTTATCCTGTTCGATACCGGCCATTACCCGGGTCAAGCCGTTTTGTACGTCGTGGCGGATATGGTGTTTTTCAGCTTATCGGCTTCCTCCATAAAATGACGGTGGATGCCGCCCGCCGCACCGCCTGTCACGGTAACGGCATTACCGACGGCCTGGGCGGCAATTTCTTCAGGATGTTTGGGGGCTTCATCGGGCTTTACGGCTTCCTTGTGCTCAGGTTCAGGCTCGGGCTGCGGTTTGGCTTCAAATTGGAAATCAGGCGGAACAGGTGTTCTGAAACTGTCTAAAAAGTACCGGTCGTTCATCGCCTGAATCTGCCCGGATACTTCTTCCTGCCTTCTCATCATCGCAAAGGAATCCGGACGCTCCCCCCGTACTACTACAGTATTCGTAACCGGATTCGCGCCATCATGCCCTATAACGTAAAGCGGGGTTCTTGAGCCGAATGAGTCATTCATAATCTTTGTCTCCTTTACTGTTTGATACCTGCCGTATTGAGATGATAAAAATCATTCTCAATGAAATTTGAGTAATAAAAGCCCAAAAAGTTTCATCAAAAACTTCCTTGCCGGTTGAAACCCCGCCCTTCAGGACGGCAGAATCGGGAGTTATCCGGAAGAGGTGCAACCCTTCCGAATCAGGGCAACACACAGGGCTGCGCTTTATGTGCAGCCCTGTGTGTTGAAACATATGGCAAATGAAAAAAGAGCAGTTATTCCTGCTCTTTTTTCAGACGGCCTTTTATTTTATCTTACAGCTCAATCCCTTTGAGCTTTGCCACGGTGTTGATGTCTTTGTCGCCACGTCCGGACAAGTTCACCAGAATCACTTGGCTTTTATCCATTTTTGGTGCATTTTCTACTGCCCAAGCCAAAGCATGGCAGGATTCCAAAGCCGGAATAATACCTTCAAATCGACACAACAAATCAAACGCGTTTAGAGCCGCTTCGTCATTGGCCACGGTATATTCCACACGGCCGATGTCGTGCAGGTGGCTGTGTTCAGGACCAATCCCCGGGTAATCCAATCCGGCGGATACCGAATGCGTGCCCAACACTTGGCCGTCTTCATCCTGCATCAAATAGCTGCGGAAGCCGTGCAACACGCCAATCGGCGCGCGTGAAGTAATCGGCGCGGCGTGTTGCGGCGTATCCACGCCGCGGCCACCCGCTTCCACGCCGACCAAGCGCACGTTTTCTTCTCCGATATAAGGGTGGAACAAACCAATCGCATTCGAGCCGCCGCCCACGCAGGCCACCGCCACATCAGGTTGGCGGCCGATGGCTTCCTGCATTTGTTTTTTTGCTTCGTTGCCGATAACGCATTGGAAATCGCGCACCATTTCAGGATAAGGTGCAGGACCGGCGGCGGTGCCGATGATGTAGAAAGTGTCGCCCACGCGTGCCACCCATTCGCGCATGGCTTCATTCATCGCGTCTTTCAGCGTGCGGCTGCCGCTTTCCACACCCACCACGTTGGCACCCAATAATTTCATGCGGAATACGTTGGGCATTTGGCGCTGAATATCATCGGCACCCATATACACATCGCAAGTCATGCCGAAACGCGCCGCCACGGTGGCCGAAGCCACGCCGTGCTGCCCCGCGCCGGTTTCCGCAATCACGCGCTTTTTGCCCATGCGTTTGGCCAACAAAGCCTGACCGATGGTGTTGTTCACTTTGTGCGCACCGGTGTGGTTTAAGTCTTCACGTTTCAACCAAATCTGCGCGCCGCCCAAATGTTTGCTCAAACGTTCGGCATGATAAACGGGGCTCGGGCGGCCGGCATAATGTTTCAAATCATGCTCGAATGCCGCCCAAAATGCAGGATCCTGCTTCGCTTCGGCGTAAGCCTGTTTCAATTCTTCCAGAGCGGGAATCAGCGTTTCTGATACATACAGGCCGCCGTGTTCGCCGAAAAATCCCTGTTGGTCGGGTGCTTGATAATTTTGCATGAATGAATTCCTTTGTGGGGTTTCAGACGGCCTGATTTATTTCCGGGCCGTCTGAAAACAATAACTTTAATGAATGCCGATTATACACATATTTTTCGTGCGAACGCGCTTATCCGCCTGCAAAAATCCTTGTTTTCAGACGGCCTATAACAATCCGGCAAACTCAAAAAACGCCCGATACGCCGCCGTTTTCTTGTCAAAACCCAAAGGATACGCGCGCGAAGTGGACGGCAGCCGCGTGAGCGTTAGGGCGCGGCCTTGATAAACATAATCAATGGTTTCGCCCGTTTTCGGCAGTTCGGTTTTCTCGGGCAGCAGACCGAGCAGCACTTCCGTGGCTTTGCCGCCGGTAGTAAACAAATGCCTGCAATGCGGCAGCTTGTGCAGCACCGCGGCCAAATCCACCGCTTCGACCACTTTCAAAAACTTATCCGAAGCGTTGTCCTGTCCGCGCACAGCTTTCCACACCGTCGGACAAGATGCAATGCCGCGCTCATGTAAAAAAGCAATAATCTTTTCCCTATCAAAGGCTTTTTCAGCCGGCCTTTGAAAATGCGTTTTGTCGCCGAAAAACACCTCGCCGTAAATGCGCCACATATCGTTTTGAAAATTCGGATAATGAAACTGCATGGCACGTTTGTCTTCTTTGGGCGGAAACGTGCCCATCATCATCACCGTCGCATTGGGTGGCAGAATCGGCGCAAAAGGATGGGTTTCAACAATAGGCTTGCCGTTCATCGCTACGCATCCGCTTGTATCACGGCTTGCAAAAATGCCGCCATTTTTTCCGCATTTTTAATACCGCCGCTGCTTTCCACTCCGCCGGACACATCCACCGCCGCCGCGCCGCTGATCCGAACCGCTTCGGCCACATTGCCGGCGTTCAAACCACCTGCCAACACCCACGGTTTGTCGCGGTAACCGGCAAGCAGCTTCCAGTCGAACTGCAAACCCGTGCCGCCATATTCGTCGGGGTGATAGGCGTCAAACAACACCGCGCGGGCATGGGGAAATTTGCTTGAGGCCGTCTGAATGTCTACCGCGCTTTGCACGCGCACGGCTTTCAAATAAGGGCGGTCAAACCGGCGGCAGAATTCATCGTCTTCATCGCCGTGAAACTGAATCGCATCAATCGGCACTTGGCGCAGCGTTTCGCGGATCTGCCCGGCTGTTTCATTGACAAACAACGCCACCACGGTCACAAACGGCGGCAGCGCGGCTACAATCTTTTGCGCCTGTTGGATATTGACCGCGCGTTTGCTCTTGGCGAAAAACACCAATCCGACCGCATCGACGCCCAACTGCGCGGCAGCGCGGGCATCTTCGGGGCGGGTAAAACCGCAGATCTTGGTTCGGATTCGGGTCATGCGTGTTCCTTAGGTTCAGCTTTTCAGACGGCCTATTATAAAGCAAAGGCCGTCTGAAAAATAAGCGGTTTTGCGGCAGCGCAATCAACAAAACGTATTTCCGCATTACAATACGCTTTTTATTCAGACGGCCTCATCATGAATTACCTTGCTTGGAACGGCATTCCCAGTCTTACCGAACTCGTGCGCACGCTCGAGAGCCATGCTAAACCGCTTTATTGGGCGGTGTGCCTGCCTGCGCGGGAAATGCCGCTATTCAGGCCGTCTGAAAACCCTTGCGCCTTAGAGCAGACTTTAGCCGGAGCCATTGCGCGCAAAATCGGCTGCCTGCAATTCAATGCCGTGAATGTGCTGGCGAATGTGTTGCCCGATGTGCATTTGTGGCTGGTGCCGTCTGAACATGCTGCCGATATTCAAACGCATTTTCCGCACGCCTTGCAATGGCAGACCGCCCCCGTCACGCAACGCGAAACCGCTGTCAAACCCTGGTTCAGCCCGATTGAGAACCAAGCCAAACCCACCGGCGCCATCGTCATCGGTGCGGGCATAGCCGGAGCAGCCACCGCGCGGGAATTGGCCGAACACGGCGTGCGCGTAACCGTGCTTGAAGCCAAACATATTGCCAATGGCGGTTCGGGCAACCGCCAAGGTTTGCTGTATGCCAAAATCTCGCCGCACCCGACCGAGCAAACCGAATTGCTGCTGGCAGGCTATGGCTACACGAGGCGGCTGTTGGCCGATTTGCTGCCCGAACAACACGCTTGGGGCGGCGATGGCGTGTTGCACGTCAATTTTAATGAAGCCGAGCGCAAGCGCAATCAGGCATTGGGTTTGCAGCGCCATCATGCGCATTTATACCGCTCCGTTTCCCAACAAGAAGCGGAGGAACTCGCAGGCATGGATGTCGGTTCAGACGGCCTCTATTGGCCGCACGGCGTGTGGCTCAATCCGCCCGCTTTGGTGCGCGCTTTATTGGAACATCCCTTGATTGACGTGCACGAACACGCACCGCTGCTTTCGGCGGAATTTGACGGCACGGCTTGGACGGCGCACACCACACAAGGTAATTTCACCGCACAACACCTGATTTACTGTATGGGCGCCCACAGCCCTAACGCGCCCGAGCGCAACGTTTCCAAACTGCCGTTCCGCCAAATCCGCGGCCAAACCGGCGTCGCCAAAGCAAGCGCGTTTTCGGCCAGGCTGCGTTGTGCCTTATCAGGCGAATGCTACGTCAGCCCGAGCTGGCAGGGCAACACTGCTACGGCGCGACGTTTGTTCTAAACAGCAGCGATGAAGCGTGGCATCAACACGAAGAATCGGTAAACCGTGCTGCCTTGCATGATTTACATCCGGTTTTGGCTGATTCGCTGTTTTCAGACGGCCTCAATCCCTTGGCTGAAGCCGGCGGCCACGCGGCTTTACGCTGCGACAGTCTGGATCATTTGCCGATGGTCGGCGCGGTGGGCGACATTGCCGCCATGCAGGACGTGTACGCCAAACTGGCTTTGGACAAACATTACCGCCTCAACGCCCCCTGCCCTTACCTGCCCAATGTCTGGCTCAACACCGCCCACGGCACGCGCGGTTTAGCGACTGCGCCGATTTGCGCCGCATCGCTGGCCGCGGAAATCTTAAACCTGCCCCAACCTTTGCCGCCACGCCTGAAAGCCGCGCTGCATCCCAACCGCGCCGTGATTCGGGCAATTATGCGCCATCAGCCGCTGTTGTGAAGATAAGCCGTCGGCACCCCATCTGCCTCCATCCCGCAATTTACCCGCCAGATACTTACGTTTGACACTATGAACAAAAAAATCATAACAAATCAGTGATTTTTTCTAAAAATCAATATTTTTCAGACGGCCTTGGAAACCTTTACGCATAAAATCAGGTCTGAATGAAAATCTGACAACTAAACATCACATTATCGGGCAGATTGATTTAAAATATTCCAAGTAATTATTCATATCTTAAAAAATTATGCGTTATTACGGTACTATTGTCCGTTGGAACGAAAGCCGCCGCTTCGGTGCAATACGTGAAGAAAGCACCGAAAACGAAATATTTGTCGCGCTTTCCGCATTCAACGGCAACCCCGATGGCCCTTTTGAAGGCCAGCGGGTTTCCTTTTATCTCGCCAAAGGCCGCCAAGGCCGCAGCGAAGCCCAAGATGTGCGCTTTGCCGATGACTTTGACGATGAGGCCGAATCATCATTTTATGCAGCCTACCGCAAGCAAGGCTGCCCTTCGCGTGCAGGCGGTGTGTTGCTGGCGATTTTATTAGTTGCGGCGCTACTTGGCGGCGCTTGGTACGGCTGGCAGGTTTGGCAAAACCACCGCGCGCAAACGGTTCACACTACCAAGCAGTCCGATTCTATGGTTGCCACCATTGCTGCGTAAATGGAAGCCGAACGCAAAGCATGGAATCATGCCGTCAAACCGCCTGCTTCATCCAAGCCGTCAGCCCAATTCAGCTGCGACGGGCAGCAATAGTGTGCGCAGATGAGTTCGCGTGAAGAAGCCGAATTCTTTATCCGCCATTGCCCGGACACCAAAATGGACGGTGACAACGATGGCATTCCGTGCCAAGACGACAGCCGCCGGTGGCCTGAAGCCTTTCAAACCCTGATTCGGACATAGCTCGAAGCAAACACAACGCATAACGAAGAAATGTGCCAAAGATGGCGATTTTCACAATTCTCAATATACCTATTAAAGGCCGTCTGAAAAAATAATCCTTTCAGACGGCCTTTATGCTGTCTTAAAACGCCGGTTTCCCTTAAAATACCGCCTGAACAAATGACCGCATGATTTGCATTTATTTAAGAGACTGAAACACCATGAATTTACACCAAACCGTAGCGCGTGAAGCCGAAGCCGCTTTCGCCGCCGCCGGTATTGCCGGTGCGCCTGTTGTGTTGCAACCGGCCAAAAATGCCGACTTCGGCGATTTCCAAATCAACGGCGTGATGGGTGCGGCCAAACAGGCCAAGCAAAATCCGCGCGAACTGGCGCAAAAAGTGGCCGACGCGCTGGCCGGTAATGCCGTTATCGAATCTGCCGAAGTGGCCGGCCCCGGCTTTATCAACCTGCGTTTACATGCTGACTTTTTGGCACAAAACATTCAGATGGCTTTAAACGGCACCCGCTTGGGCGTGGCTGAAAATGCCGAGCCGAAAACCGTGGTTATCGACTATTCTTCACCGAACTTGGCCAAAGAAATGCACGTCGGCCATTTGCGTTCCAGCATCATCGGCGACAGCATTTCGCGCGTATTGGAATTTTTGGGCGACAAAGTTATCCGCCAAAACCACGTCGGCGACTGGGGCACGCAATTCGGCATGCTGGTGGCCTACATGGTGGAGCAGCAAAAAGACAATGCTGCGTTTGAGCTTGCCGATTTGGAACAATTCTACCGCGCCGCCAAAGTGCGCTTTGACGAAAGCCCGGAATTTGCCGACACAGCCCGCGAATATGTGGTGAAACTGCAAGGCGGCGATGAAACCGTATCAGCCTTGTGGAAGCAGTTTGTCGAGATTTCCTTAAGCCACGCGCAAGCCGTTTACGACACGCTGGGCTTGAAGCTGCGCCCTGAAGACGTGGCGGGCGAATCGATTTACAACGACGATTTGCAGCCGGTGGTCGATGACTTGGTGGCGCAAGGTTTGGCGGTTGAAGATGACGGTGCGAAAGTGGTGTTTTTGGAAGAATTCAAAAACAAAGAAGGCGAACCGGCCGCGTTTATCGTGCAAAAACAAGGCGGCGGCTTTTTGTATGCCTCCACCGACTTGGCTTGTATGCGCTACCGTGTCGGCCGCCTGAAAGGCGAGCGCTTGCTGTATATCGTTGACCACCGCCAAGGTTTGCATTTTGAACAACTTTTCACCACTTCGCGCAAAGCCGGCTACCTGACGCCAAACGTAGAAGCGGAATTCATCGGCTTCGGCACCATGATGGGCAAGGACGGCAAACCGTTCAAAACCCGTTCGGGCGACACGGTGAAGCTGGTGGATTTGCTCGATGAAGCGGTCGAGCGCGCCACTGAGTTGGTGCGAAGCAAAAACCCTGATTTGAGCGCGGAAGAAGTGGATCAAATCGGCCAAACCGTCGGCATCGGCGCTGTAAAATACGCCGACTTGAGCAAAAACCGCACCAGCGATTATGTGTTCGATTGGGATGCGATGTTGGGCTTTGAAGGCAACACCGCGCCTTACCTGCAATACGCCTACACCCGCGTGCAAAGCGTGTTTAAAAAAGCCGGCGATTGGGATGCGGCCGCCCCTCCGGCCTTGACCGAGCCTTTGGAAAAACAACTGGCGCTGGAATTGCTGAAATTTGAAGACGTATTGCGTAGCACCGCCGAGAGCAGCCACCCGCACTACTTGGCCGCCTATCTTTACCAAGTGGCAACATTGTTCTCACGCTTCTACGAAGCCTGCCCGATTCTGAAAGCCGAAGGTCAGGCGCGCAACACGCGTTTGCAGTTGACCAAACTCACCGGCAACACGCTCAAACAAGGTTTGGATTTACTCGGTATTGAAACGCTGGATGTGATGTAAGCAGCGTCATGCAATTAAGGCCGTCTGAAAAGGTATTTTTCAGACGGCCTTTTTGCTATTATGCCACTTTATTTCTTTTAAGATACTTATGAACCGTTATCATCTGATGCTGGCAATAGTCAGCGCTGCCCTAATTTGGTCGGGCATCAACCCGAAAGACTACCCGACTTGGGGCTTGGAAGTATCTCCGGCCGTTATCGGCGCGGTTTTGCTGCTGGCCACTTACCGCCGCTTCCGCCTCAGCGATTTTGCCTATTGGGTGATGACGTTTCACGCAGTGGTATTGATTGTCGGCGGGCACTACACTTATGCCGAGGTGCCGCTGTTTGACTGGCTGAAAGAACCGATGGGCTGGGAGCGCAACAATTACGACAAACTCGGCCACTTTATGCAGGGCTTTTCACCGGCAGTCATCGCAGCAGAAATTTTATGGCGAAACCAAGTAGTCACCAGCCGGAAATGGTTGGTTTTTCTCAGCTTTTGCGTGTGCATGGCCATTAGCGCGGTATATGAATTGATTGAATGGCTGGCAGCAGTCTTGGGCGGCCAAAGCGCGGAAGCATTTTTAGGCACGCAAGGCTATGAGTGGGATACGCAGGCCGATATGATGTGGTGCGGCATCGGCGCTTGTGTGATGTTGGCTTGCTTGCTTTGGAAAAATCATTTTAAAACAAATGCGTTGAAATAACTAAATTTTAGAGGCCGTCTGAATAAAAATGTTTCAGACGGCCTTTTATCTTAAATCAAACTTATTTCACCGCTTCCGGCATGCCTGAAGAATGGTGGCTGGTGATGAGCCAGTTTTGGCCGTCCCATTTGTAGGTGAAGGTATAGCGTGCAGGCACTTTTTTGCCGTTGGCGTAGGTGAAGGTATAGATGCCGGCGTCAAACGCGGTATTGCAGCCGATTTGGATTTGGCGGCTGTTGATCACACCTGACGGGCGGTTCGGCAGCCAATGTACGAAATAATCTTCTTTCTCGGCAGCAGTCAAACGCGGCGTGTTGGATACGGTTGGCAGCAAAATCGATTTAGGTGCGTAGTTGGCCACCACTTTTTTCTCGTCACCGGTTTTCAAGGCATCATTCCAGCGTTCAAATAAGGCAACGATTTCTGCTTCGCTGGTCTTTTTGCAGGCGCGTTCGCCTTGGTGGTGTTTGTGCGCTTTGTCGTGTTTGTGTGGGGCGGCACAAGCGCTCAACGCCAAAGCAGCAGATACGGCCATCAAAATGGTGGATTTTTGCAGCATAAGTTGCTCCTATGATTTACTGGTGATAAATGGCGATGTCTGTCATGACGATTAGTACATCTACTCTAATCATAACATAGGTTTTTGATTTGCAGTAAAAAAATCCGCCCGACCGTATTATTCACATGGTCTATTCATCTTGAATATTTACGGCACTTCATGCCCCAAAGCAGCTGAATATACGTTAATCCATGCTTCTTCGCTGAAGCGGATGGTAAGGGCATCGGCCGCATTTTTCACACGCTCGATTTTTCCTGAACCCACAATCGGCATCATGCCGCTCGGATGGTTAAGCAACCAAGCATAGGCCAGCGTGTCGATGCGGGTTTCGTTGTAGGCTTCGCCTGCCTGCAACAAAGCTCGCGCAACGCGTTGGCTTCGTTCATCGCCATCATCAAACAATGCACCGCCGGCCAAAGGTGACCATGCCATCGGTTTGACGCGTTTTTCCAAGAGATAATCCAAGCTGCCGTCTTCAAATGGCGCAATATGCAAAGGAGAAACCTCGATTTGGTTGGTAGCCAAAGTTTGGTTGACATACGATTGCAACATATTGAATTTTTGGGCAGAATAGTTCGATACACCAAAATAGCGTACCAAGCCGCGCGAATGCAGATTATCAAACGCGGCCGCCACTTCTTCAGGATTCAGGCACGGCGACGGGCGATGCATCAGCAATAAATCGAGATGGCCGCAATTCAATTCTTTTACGGAACGCTCGGCCGACCAGATAATGTGTTCGGCGCTGTTGTCGTAGTGTTTGCTTTTCATGTGCGGCATCGCTTCGTTGGGGAATGAAATACCGCATTTGCTCACAATCGTCATTTGATCGCGCAGGCTTTTTTCTAATTTCAACGCCCCACCAAACTGCCCTTCATTGATGAAACCACCGTAACACGCGGCATGGTCGAAAGTATTAATACCTAAATCCAACACCTCATGAATCAGCTTCACATAGCCTTGCGCATCTAATTGCCATTCATGCGCACGCCAATAGCCATGCACCAAACGGCTCATGCTTAAATCTTGGTTAATGGTATAGTAATGCATATCCGTTCCTTTATGTTTTGTAAAGAGAAAGGCCGTCTGAATCATATTCAGACGGCCTTGAGATTATTATTTCGAATTACGCTCCAAGAGCCAGGCTTGTGCTTCAGCCACATCGTCAAAATATTTCGGATGCTGGTTGGTAATCAGACTGGATAAACGCGCGCCGAGCTTAATCCAAATATCGTCGGTCACCACCGCCACGCGGCCGAAATCGTCTTCATGTTCGTTTAAAAACTTAATCTGCTCCACCGCCATATCAATGGTGAAATCTTTCAAAAGCGTCATATCCAAGAGCATATCGGGCAGGCGGATTTTTTGTTTGCAGTTAAGCAAAGCCTGCTCCAACTCGCGGAAATCATCCAAGGTAAATTCGTTGTATAAGGCCACATTCAGGCCGTAAGACTGCTCGCGGATAGAAATCATGTTTTGCTCCTCGTTTTATTTGAAAAAAGCCGCTTAATCCAAACCGGCTTAATACCGCTTAATACACCACTAGCCACAATAATAATCATACCGAGCACTTCCTGCCAAGTGATTTTATCGCCTAATAACCACATACCGGACAAAGCAGCAAACACCACTGTCAGATATGACAACGAGGCCACGGTAAATTTGTTACCCACTTTATAAGCATGAGTCATACACAACTGCGCCACCGTCGCACTGACACCAATGCCCAGCAAATAAGGCGCACTGCCCCACGACAAAGCATGCCAGCCGGAAAGACTTGCCCACACCGCCGACACGGCCATGCCGGTAACCGACAGGAAAAACACCACGCGCCAACCCGGTTCGCCCAGAAGTGACAACTCGCGCACCTGCATATACGCCCAGCCCGACATCGCGCCGCCGGCCAAACCAATCAGCGCCGGAAACACCTGACCTCTCTCAAACGACGGGTTCAGCAACACCACAACGCCGATAAAGCCCAATACCAATACCGCCTGCGTATACAGAGCGATGTGTTCTTTCAACACCAATAAAGAAAACACCGCCAAAAAAATCGACGAGGTATAGCCCAGCGTTACGCCCGTGGCCAGCGGCAAATGCATCACCGCATAAAACAGGCACAACATCGCCAAGGTGCCGACCACGCTGCGGTTGAGATGCAGCTTCCAATGCGGCGAGCCGAATTTCTCACCGCGCATTTTGGCCATCAAGCCCAACACCAGCGCGGCAAAACTCATGCGCCAAAACACCAGCTCGCCGCTGTTCAAACCAAATTCCTGCGAAGCCGCTTTGATGCACAGGTTCATAATGGTAAAACCCACTGCGGCCACAATAATCCAAGCGGAGCCGAGCAGGTCTTTGTTGCTTTCGGTCATGTTGACAGAGTTCAAAAAATTAATCAGTTAATATTATAACAAAGGCCGTCTGAAAATATGCGGCTCAATGGCATAAGCAAAAAATAATTCGGCGTTCAGACGGCCTTAATCCGCGAAAAATCCGATAATCTTCTGAATCGCCACGTCCATGTGTTTGGGTTGGGAAAACGGATGGTCTGCGCCTTCCACTGCAATCAGTTCGACCACATTGTTTTCAGCAAAGGTTTTCGACACACCGATGCCGATCATCTCGTCTGCCGTACCGTGCAGTATCAACAGATCATCCGCGTCATCCAAATAATCATGCCGCATCACATCCGCCGCCTGCAAAGCATCCAAAAAATCCTTGCTGATTTTCATTTTGCGCTCAAAGCCGAGCAACACTTCCTTACCTTTCTCCACCTTGCTGCGCTCGTCTGCCGACATATTGTCCAGTAGGGTCTGGTACATTTGAATCGCCGGCGCGCGCAACGCCACTTTGTGAAACGGATTACCGTTTTGCGCGATGTAATTCAGCGTGAGATAGCCGCCGAAACTGTTGGCATACGCATAAACGCGCTTGGCGCCAAGATGTTTTTGCGCATACTCAACCACCAAAGCCAAATAAGCAAGGCACTCATCTAACAGCAATTTTTTACGTGCATCCGCCCCATGACAAGGCCAGTCGAACGCCAACGCGGCATAATGGTGATACTTGGCCATCAAGCGTTCGCCGAATTTCACCGTCGAGCGGCCGTCTTTGCTGCTGCCGAAACCATGCATGACAATTACCACGTTTTCCACCGCATGCAGATCTTTTTCGTAAAATAATTTGCAACGCACACTGTAACCGCGCTCGTTGATGTCGAATAGTTTTTCCATATCAATTTACGTCATTTAATTCGTAATGATCAGTATGATAACGCTGTCGGCTTGCAGATAAAAGACTGGGGTCGTCTGAAAGTAGAATACTTTATTTTCAGACGGCCTTTCGTCCCAATAAATAAATCACCGATTTGGCATCATTGCCTTCGCCGGTGCGATAATGTTCGGCAATCAACCAATCCAAGCCGCGGAAGGCCGTCTGAATCGTGGGCAAATCAGCCAGCATGTTGATGTCGCTCGGCCCTTTATCCAATGCCGCCTGCTCAGGATGGAAAAATACACCGGCAAACAGGCCGTCTGAAACCAGTGCCTTAACAATGTTCTGCGCCACTCGGCTGCGCACCGGTTCGGCAAAATGGCAATTGACCGAACTAATCAGCGCATAGGTTTCAGACGGCATCGCCATCCGGGCAACATCGGCGACACGTGCGGCAAACTCTACGCTTTTCAACGCCGCCAACTTTTGCGCCTTGGCAATGCCCACCTCTGACAAATCCACCCCTTCCGCCTGCAAACCCTGCTGCGCCAGAAACACACCGTTGCGCCCTTCGCCGGTCGCCAAATCCAATGCACGCCCTGTTTTGGGCAAATGTGGCTGAATGCGGCGGATAAACTCATGCGGTTCGGTGCCGAAAATAAATTCGTCGGCAGCGTAGCATTCGTCCCATTTGTTCATAACACTCTTTCCATCGGAAAAAGCGTATTTTAACGCAAAAGGCCGTCTGAAAAATCACTTTCAGACGGCCTCGATTTAAGCATTTCAGTTGATTAATCCATCAATCATTTCCTGCACGGTTTTGATTTTATCGATGGCGGAAATGCCGTTGCCCACCGACACATAGCCGTGTTCAAAATTGCCTTCCAGCATGCCTAAACGCATGCCTGTGCCGGCGTTCATCAGTTTGGCGATTTCGCTGCGCGGCGCACCGCTTTCGCTCAATTCAAAACATTGTTTGGCCAATTCGGTCGGCAGCGAGCGATAGTAATAAGGCTCGGTGCGGAACAGCAATAAATCATTGGCGCTTGAGTCCACAATCCAATCTTTCACTTTTTCGCTGGCGCGGCATTCTTCGGTGGCGATAAAAGCCGTGCCAATCCACACGCCTTCTGCACCTAAGGTATAAGCCGCCTGCACGCTGCGTTTATCGGCAATGCCGCCCGCCAACATCATCGGCAAATCGACTTTACCGACAAATTCGGCCAATACGGAAAAACTGCCTATTTCTTTCACCGGCAAGGTGCCGCCTTCATCAAAACCGGTCAACACCAAAATGTCCGCGCCCAATTCCTGCGCTTTCAAAGCATCGGGTAAATTCGGATTCGGCAAACGGCAAATGATTTTGATGCCGGCCTGTTTGAATTTGGCGTAAATCTCTGGGTCAAGTGCGCCATTATCCAGCACCACAGGTACACGCTCTTCAATAAACAAATCCACCATATGTGGAATCAGGGAAAAATCGTAAGACACAATAAACGGCACGCCAAACGGCTTGTCTGTCAGCGCTTTCACTTTGCGAATCTCATTGCGCATACGCTCAATCACGTCTTCATTGGAAGTCGGATTCGTGGTCTGCCCTGCGTGTGGCGCCAAAAAACCCAAACCGCCGGCTTCAGCCACTGCCGCCACCAAGCGCGCGTCGGTCAGCCAAGACATCGGCGCTTGCACGATTGGGTGTTTGATATTCAGGATTTCGGTAATGCGGTTTTGCATGATATTTTCTCGTTTCTTGATTAGGATGGGTGTATTTTATATTTCTAAAATAAAAATAAGAATAGCGATAAATCGAAATATAATTTTCATTATTGGAAACCTTAAATCATAAACATGCCGTCTGAAAAATTTCAGACGGCATGTTTTTACTTCTCGATTGAGAACAGGCTGATTCAAATGTCTTACAAAGGCTTATGAATCTTAAAGCCGCCGTCCACCAAAATCTCAGCCCCTGTGATGAATTTGACTTCATCGCTTGCCAAAAACAGCGTGGTATGTGCCACATCGAGCGGGTCGCCCATGCGTCCAAGCGGGTTGAAGCTGGCGATTTCTGCCAATTTTTCATCGCCGGAATACTGCTTGGCCATAGGGGTCAAAATCGGGCCGGGCGATACTGAATTGACACGGATATTGTATTTGCCAAGACGTAAAGCCATGGCACGGGTCAAGGCATCAACCGCCCCTTTGGACGCCGAATACGGAATGCCGGCAATGCCTTCGCTGCCACGTGTACGCCCAGCGTGTTGATATTGACAATCGCGCTGATGTCGTTTTTCTTCATATAAGGCACAACGGCACAAATCCCCAAAAACGCCCCTTCGGCATTGTCTTTCATCACTTTTTGCCATTCCTCCAAAGATGCATTTTCGTATTTCCAGTCTTTTCCGCCAATGGCGGCGTTATTGGCCAAAATATCAATTTTGCCGAATTTAGCCACAACTTCTTGGGTAACGTTTGTCCAAGACTGCTCGTCTGCGATGTCGTGGACAATACCCAACGCCACATGCCATATTCTCCTTGAATGTCGGCAACCAAATCTTTAATCGCCTGCTCTTGCACATCGGTAATAATCACGGTCGCACCTTCACGGGCAAACACCCGGGCGGTCGTCTCGCCCATGCCGCTGGCGGCGCCGGTAATAATGGCGGCTTTATTGGCTAATCTTCCCATATTCATCTCCTTAGTTGGTTGATTCAATTAAGCCATACTGATACGGCACGCCCAAATGCTCTCGCAAGGTTGAGCCTTCATAATCAGTATGATAAATCCCACGCTCCTGTAAAATCGGCACGACTTTTTCCACAAAATCTTGCACGCCTTTTTGGCTGTCGGGGCAAGCGAAAAGCCGTCTGTCGCCCCTGCTTTAAACCATTTTTCCATAAAATCCGCCACATCTTTTGCCGTACCAACCACCACAGGATGATAATTAATCACGCCATTGGCAAGGGCTTCTTTGGGCGACATTCCTTGCTTGATGAGCTCCACCGCTCGTGGCGAACGGGGGTCGTGTGGGTGAGGTGTCGCCTGATTTTGCAGGGATTTTGGCAACGGTTCATTGACATCCAAACCGTGCAAATTCACGCCGATCATCGCCGACAAATAGCGGATTTGCCCATAAAATTCATCATCACTCATAAAATCAATGAGCTGCATCCGGCGAGCCAACGCTTCTTCGTACGTATCGCCAATCGTGAACATAAACCCGCTAAACATATTGATGTCATCGGCGTTTCTACCATGCTGTATGGCACTTTGTTTAATAACATTGCGGTAGGCACGGGCTTCATCAATGGAAAACGGATTGGCATACACGCCACTGGCAAAACGCCCTGCCAGCTCAATCCCTTCTGGGCTTGAGCCTGCCTGAAAAACCGGCGGTTGCCCTTGTGGTGTGGCAGGAATGGGCAATGCCCCTTTGACTTGATAATGCTTGCCTTTGTAATTGGCAGGCTTAATTTGGCTCATATCGGCAAATTGCCCTGTTTGCTTGTCGGCAATGTAAGCGTGTTCACCAAATGTACCCCACAAGGTTTGCACCGCTTCCACCATTTCGTGCGCCATTTCGTAGCGTGTGGCAGTGTCAGGCAAAGGTTTGTTGCCAAAATTGTAGGCGGTCTCGCGTGTGCCTGTGGTAACCGCATTCCAGCCGACACGCCCGCCGCTTAATGTGTCCAGTGTTTTGAGTTGGCGTGCCAAATTGTAGGGTAAATTGTAAGTGGTGGAATAAGTTGCCACCAAACCTATTTTTTGCGTGGCATAGGCTACCGCCGAGAGCATGACCATTGGTTCAAGCGGAAAAGCAGGCGTGCGGGTGCTGATGTCCGTGCCACCGCCAGCCCCACCAAAGGACGGCGTATCAGCGATAAACAGCGTATGAATTTTGCCTTGCTCGGCGGTTTTTGCCATTTCCACATAAAAATCAATGTCGGTATAGGCACGCTCGTTGCTGTCGGCAAGTCGCCATGATTGGAACTCTCCGCCGTAGCCCGACACCAGTTGCAACGCCAGTTTCATCTTTTTATTTGTGTTATCAAGATAATCAGCCATTTTGTTTCTCTGTTTAAAAAGTATGGGCTTATTATATTTTTTATTTTTAAATTAGAATGGTGATTTCTGAGAGGATTATTTTTGAATTTGGAAAGATAATTTTGTAAGGCTGAAAAACAAGAACACCGCCCATTATGGACGGTGTTCATCGCTTATTTCCCCATTTTCCGCTCAAAAGGCATTCCGATTCAATCACTTTAAACAAACCCGGATAAAACACCACGCCTTCCACTTGGTTATCAGGCAAGGGCTTCACGCATTTTGGCGGTACCATTTTTAAAATCATCGGCACTACGCCGGCGAGCGACATCTACCAGATGAAATTTACCATTGGTCAAGGTTTTGGTGCAACTGCGTGCTGATGCAGCCGTCTTGGGTTTGCAAAAAATCACGGGATTTTTGCCACGATTGCAAGGCATCGGCTTCTTTGCTTTTTGGCACTTCAAAGGCGTTGATCAAACCACGCTGTTTTGCCATTCGGCCTAATCCACCGTTTGCAGTGCAACAAGCGGTGGGATTGGGGATTATTTTACTCGGCAGTTGATCCAATCGGCGATGTCGTTGGTAACGATTTGTCCATTGGGTTCGAGCATCAGCAAATGTCCTAAGCCATTGTATAAGCGCAAGCTTTTATCGGTTGAATTGGTTTCTTCATAGAATTGGATGGCATCTTTCGGCACCACATACAAATCGGCACCACCGCTCACCAGCAAAACAGGGGCAACAAATTTGTCATTGTTGTCTTTCAGGTATTGAATGCCTTCTTTGAAGCTGTTCGGAAGGATACCGAGAATTTTTCCAGCATTAAAGGATCGTTTGGCAGCGACAAACCTGCGCCGGTATCGGGTACGGGCAGATTAAGCGTCTTATGGGCGGCTTCAAAGCCGTTCACAAAACTGCCTTCCGGCTCCGGGCGCGGCAGGTAGCCGAAGTTCATTTGATTGTAGCGCAATACGCCTGCTGCCAAAATCACACCGTCCGCACCTTTTGGATACTTGGTGCCGTATAAGGCAGTGATGTGGCCGCCCATACTGTGCCCCATCACGAAAACCGGTAAATTCGGATTTTCGGCTTTGGCTTTTTCCACAACACGGCGCAAATCTTCGACCATTTCAAAATAGCTGTTGATGTGAATACTGTCGCGGCCGTCTGATTTGCCGTGTCCGCGCGCATCGAAACGGTAAACGGCAATGCCGTTGCCGGTCATGCGTTGGGTAAAACCGTCGAATACGCCGGAGTGGCTGGCCAAGCCGTGTGAAATCACCAAAACGGCTTTAGCTTTTTGCTGGGGATGGTTTTTAACCAAATGCAGGTTTAAGCCGTCTTGGGTTTTGATTTTTTGGATGGTGGCGGTGGTTTTAAGTAGGGTTTTCATCAAAATTTCCTTACCGGTTGAAACCGCCTTTCAGGGCGGCGGAATCAGGGTTTATCCGGAAGGGGTGCAACCCCTTCCGGATCAGGGCAACACATGGGGCTGCATTTTATGTACAATCCTGTGTGTTGAGATATTGAACCAGTTTATAGGTTGCATATTAAACGGGGAATAGTGAAAATTTGAAAGATGCTTTCTAAAAATGAAAACAATATGCCGTCTGAAAATTTCAGACGGCAATGACTAGGCGATGACCTGCGTCTGACTAATCATAAAATTAGCGATACGTCTGGCAATTCGCCAGTTGCCGTCTTGCTTGACATAGGTGTCAGCATAGCGGACACTGTGTTCTTGCAAGATTTCTTGTCCGTCTTTGGTCTCAACAAGTTTTACCAAACAGTAGTTAATGGCGGTCGCATTGCTGTCATCAACAAACGTAACTGTATGCTGACCGTTAAGATGATACACGCTGTGAAATGGGGTTAAAAATTCTGTGAACACTTTTTCAATCTCGTCCGTGCCATTCATCTCAAACACAAGTTTACCGCCGATATAGGTATGCACCACAGCATCAGGCGTAAATAATGGCATTTGCTCGGCGACTTTTTTCTCGTCCGCCAAATTAGAAAAAGTATCTACCAAGTCTTTTAAGGCTTGGCGTTCGGTTTGGAGATTAACATTCATAAATTGCTCCGTTGTTGAAGTGGAAAATAGTTAAAACAAGGCGGCAACTGCATTTTGCATTTGCCAAGTATTATTGGTTTTGACTGCTTGATAATGTAGCTGTAAATTCCAAGTACCGTTTGCTCCCCAAATGGTTGCACGAGTATAAGCTCGACCAATCACATCAGCCGTATTGCCATCTATTCGGACATTACGCTTTGTTCGTCTATTTGGTGGTATTGCATTTTGTTTGTTTCAATATGGTTTAGCCATTCAAACTTACTTTGTTTGTAACCTGTGATATGGGTTAGGGTAAAGTCGTTGGTAGTCAGTTTACCAATCGTTTCGGTATTTTTATCCAACATCGCCTGATTGATTTGGCGGTAAATGTTCGCTAAAACCTGTTCATCGCTTATTGCTTGCTTGTCCATTTGCTTGTTAGCCTGTTCAGATGGGTCAGTATCGGCATAAGTGCAAGCCGATATGCCCAGCAGTGTTGTTAGGCTAAAGTGTTTTATCATTTATCCAACCCTTTTTGTTTGAGCCAATCCGCCATTAAATCGGCTAATTGAGTATTGTTTTTTTCGCCCATTAAAAAATGTGAATTGCCCTTAATACCGATTTGGGGTAGATGAACCAGTGTCGCATCGCCGCCGTATTTATTGACGGTAGCAACAAATTGTTTCGCCATTTCAAGTTCTGTTCCCCATTTGTCTTCACCAACATTGTTTGAACCAACCTTGATGTAATCGCCATAGTACAGTACAATCGGAATTCGGGTTAATTTTTTAAATTCATCTAGTGGCACGCCCATTGCCGAACCACTTAATGCTTCAAATTTGGCTTTGGTTACGCTTGGCATTTCATGTTCAGGAAACAGAAATGGCGTACCGCCGGGTTCCCATGCCACAATCGCTTTAACTTTATCGCTACGCAAAGCGGTACGCCAGCCGATTGTGCCGCCCATAGAATGCGTTACCAAAACCGCTCCATTGGTTTGGTTTACAAGTTTTGCCAAAACATCGGCGTTCAAATCATTATCCAAAGGTCCTGAGCCGATTGTCCATGCCTGCTGAAAGGCTTGATAAGCCATTTCGCCTTGTGGGAATTGGGCATTGGCAATAGGCTTGCCGTCTTTATCAAAATGCCCCATTCTGGATAAAACCCACAAGGTTTTATCGCCATACATCGGGTTGCTTGCCCAAGGGGTATCGGGGGTTAGGGCTTGGGTGGAGAGATTGGATTTGCCACTTCTTGGCTGGTCAATAAGGTACACGCTGTATCCCTTACGCACAAACAGGCTATCAAACCCTTCACGCCCATCTACCGTACTCTCCCAAGTGCGGGACGACTGTGCCCCACCGTGCTGAAAAACCAAAGGATAGCGTTTGGCATTGACAGGTGTTTGGTATTTGACATAGGCAAAATCGCCATAAGCACGCTGACCGTCAGGAGCGATGAAGTTTTCAGGCTTAAAAGTACCTGTATGTTGTACATACGACCCGCCCACGCTAAAACTACCTTGTTTGGCGATGTTTAAGCCTTGTGGGGCTGTACTACAAGCGGTTAAAAATGCCATAAAAAGGGCGGTGGCAAGCATCAATTTTTTCATAAAATACTCTTCTGTTAGCGATTTTATTCGGGTTATTATAAACCACCCAATTGTCTTTTATTAGCGGGGTAAAATTTGATAAACTTGTGAATTTAATTCAAAAATACCTTATAATAAGCCAAATTCTCACTTGACCATTTTTATGCAAAATCTCAACGACTTACGAGCTTTTGTGCTGGTTGCCCAGCACAAAAGTTTTACCAAAGCAGGTGAAAAGTTGGGCGTGTCGGCATCGGCAGTATCACATTGTTTGAGTAATTTAGAAAACCGCTTAAATATCCGCCTGCTCAATCGCACTACAAGGAGTATCTCGCCCACGCCCGAAGGCTTAATGCTGTTAAACGACATTTCGCCTTACCTACAAGCTATTGATTTATCAATAAAAAAGATATCCGAAAACCAAGATAACATCACAGGCACGGTTCGCATTAACGCCAGCCAAGTTGCCATAGAAATGGCGATTTTGCCCAAACTCGCCCCCATTTTTGAGCAGTTTCCCCACATCAACATTGAGCTTTTTAGCGAAAATCGTTTTGTGGATATTGTGGGTGAAGGCTTTGATATGGGCGTACGTTTGGGCGATGATTTGGCAAAAGATATGGTGGCGGTCAAGATTTCACCCCCTTTGACGACCGTTCTTGTTGCCACGCCTAGTTATTTGCAAAACAAAGAAATCCCAAAACAAATCAAAAAACTGGATAATCATCGCTTGCTTGGCTTGCGCCTGGAGACTGACCGTGAGCCGATTGCGTGGGATTTTTGGGTGGCGGGCAAATTGGTGTCGTATGTGCCAAAAGGTCAGCTAATTTTAAACAGCAATCCTTTGCCTGCGGTCAAAAATCATTTGGGTATTGGGTTTATGCCATATTTTATGGTGGAAAATGAATTAACATCGGGCGAACTGGTTGAAATTTTGGGCGAATTTAAAATGACTTATGAGCCATTTTATGCTTATTATCCTAGCCGAAAGCACCATTCAAGAGCGTTTGAAGTGGTATTACAGGCGTTAAGGGAATAATCATGAAGTTTGAATTTTGGATAATTTTTCCAAGTGTGTTTAGCTTTCAATAAAATTATATTTTCACAATCTGGTTAGACAACTAAAACTATAATGGAGCCGTTTCTTTTATTGGGCGGATTGGGCGGCGATTTTGCGCAACAATGCGGTTTCGTCCGCCGATAAATTCAGGCACGCGCCCATTTTTCCGGGAATTTCCACCGCTTGGTGCTCCAAGGCCCTGCCACTGTTGGTGAGGCGGATAATGACGCTGCGTTCATCTTCAACGCTGCGTGTGCGTTCAACCAATCCTTTGGCTTGCAGGCGTTTGAGCAGGGGGTGAGCGTGCCGCTGTCTAAGTACAGCTTTTCACCCAGCCCGCCCACGCTTTGTTCGCCGTGTTCCCACAACACCAGCATGACCAGATATTGCGGATAGGTCAAATCCAGCGCTTGCAGAAAAGGCGTATAGCGGCGGGTGATTTCTTTGGATAAGGCATAAAGCGGAAAACACAATTGGTTTGAAAGCTTGAGTTGCTCGTACATGACAGTAATCTAGATTAAATAAAATCAATTCTATCACATTATTATATTGTTCAAAATTTAATTTTCTCAAATTAGCTATAGAAAATCCGATACCTTTGCAAAATTCCTGGATTTGAGTGCAGCTCGAAATTGGAACAGCATAGAAAGTAGACCTATCAATTATATAGTGCAGTATTTCGAGCAGTGCATAATGAAAAAATGTGCCAAAGATAGGGATTTTACAAAGGGCATCAGGCCGTCTGAAACTTTTCAGACGGCCTCATCATTACCAATGCAATACCGCACTCTCTTCAACCGGCACGCGGCCTAAATGCGTTTTGTTCTGTTGCGCGTCCCAATCCGGATGACCGAAAGCGATACCGTGCAGCAGTTTGTAATCACCGGATACGCCTAATTCGCGGCGGATGTCGTCGGCGAACAAACCTAAAAACAGCATCGGAATACCGCCGAAGCCGCGTGCGGTCAGCGACAATAAAAAGGTTTGCGAATACATGCCCATATCGGCGGCAATGTTGACATCGTGATTATCCACGCCGGGCATAAACAAAAACGCCATGTGCGCTGCGCCGTAGCCGGTGATGTTTTGCTCGATGACCGGCCGGCGGCCGGCTTTGTCTTCGCGCGGCACACCGAAGCTGGTGGTGAATACATGCGCGTATTGGTTACGCCAACGCGGTTCATAAATACCGGTGAACTTGCTTTGGTCAAACTCGAAATCCGGACTGAATTTGCCCTCACGGAAACGCTCGCCGATGATTTTGTGCAGGCGCTGCAAGGTTTCGCCCGAAGCGATATGCACCAGCCACGGCTGGGTATTGCAGGCTGACGGCGCATTTTGCGCATCGGTAAGGATTTGTTTGATTTCCGCTTCGGTCATCTCGGCCGGCAAAAATTTACGGATAGACTGGCGGGTTTTAACGGTAGTTTCAAAATCTAACATGGCGTTCTCTTTTCTTTATTGAATCATGCAACGGCACCCAGTTTATTTTGTTGAAAACAAAATAAAAACTCCTTAAAATGGAAACTTGTATTCCATAAACGGAAATTTTATGAACCTCAATGCTTTACGCCTTTTCGTTGCCGTTGTGCAAGAAGGCAGTTTGTCGAAAACCTCGGAAAAACTTGATGTACCGGTTGCCACCATCAGCCGCCAAATCAGCGGGCTGGAAAAATCGCTGAATATCCAATTGTTTGACCGCTTCAAATCAGGTGTCAAGCCGACGATGGCCGGGCAGCGGCTGTATGAGCAGGTGTATGCCGGCATGGATAACCTGGTCAATGCCGGACAGGTATTGTTTGCCGAACAAGGCCGTCTGAAAGGCTTGTTGCGCATTTCCGCCCCACCCGGTTGCACGCCCGTACTGGATTGGATTGCCGAATTTCAAACGCAGTTTCCGCAAGTGCAGATTCATTGCACCATGACCGACCGCGTGCTCGACATGACAGCCGACGGCATTGACGTGGCGTTCCGCATGGGCGGATTGCACGGCGACAATTTCATTGCCAAAAAAGTATTGTCGGTCGGCGCGAAATGGGTAGCACACCCTGATTTATTGGCCAAATCCGGCACACCGCACACCGTGGCCGAATTAGCCGCTTTACCCGTGGCGGGATGGGCACGCAATGGCGGAAACATGCTTAAAGTGATGGTGGGTAAGCAGGCGCATTTTGTGCCCTATGTGTTTGCCTGCAACGAAAGCTCTGCCTTGGAATATATGGCTGTCGCAGGCAAGGCGGTGTGCCAATTGGCGGATTATTCGGCCAATCGGATGATGGCACAACATGGTTTGGTGGAAGTATTGGCCGATGTGGATTTCCCGCGCTACGATGTGTCGATGATTTACGCGGCGCACCGCTATCCTTCCAGCATTGTGCGGGCGTTTGTGGAATTTGTCGGGCAGCAGATTGAGGCCGTCTGAACTTTACATACCAATTTTTTCAGATGCTTTTTCAGACGGCCCGGACGGGCCTATAATATGAAAACAATTTTCCCAACTTCCAAACCCTTAAAGGAATCAATATGTTTGGTATTACTAAAAAACAAGTATTAGACGCTTTTACCTTCCGTTCGGCCTGCCGTTACTACGATCCAGAACGCAAAATCAGCGATGAAGACTTTAATTATCTGTTGGAACTGGCGCGTTTGTCGCCAAGCTCGGTCGGTTCAGAACCGTGGAAATTTCTGGTAATTCAAAACCCTGAATTGCGTGAGAAACTGAAACCGTTCAGCTGGGGCATGGCGCGGCAGCTGGATGCGTGCAGCCATTTGGTGGTGTATCTGGCAAAGAAAAATGCCACTTATGATTCCGGTTTCTTGCGCGCCGGTTTGGAAAAACGCGGGCTGACCGACGAACAAATGGCCAAAAGTGTGGCGATTTATGAAAATTTCCAAAAGCACGACATCGAAATCTACGGAAACGAGCGCGCACTTTTTGACTGGACCGGCAAACAAACCTACATTGCCCTAGCCAATATGATGACCGGTGCCGCTTTAATCGGCATTGACTCTTGTCCGGTAGAAGGTATGGACTACAAGGAATTCAACCGCGTTTTGGTCGAAGAAGGCCTGTTTGATCCCGAAGAATGGGGGGTTTCCGTAGCCTGTACCTTCGGCTACCGCGCCAAAGAAATCACCCACAAATTCCGCCGTCCGCTTGATGAATTGGTGACGTGGGTGAAATAATCCGAATGCTTCTTTTAAGGCCGTCTGCAAACAATAGGTTTCAGACGGCCTTTTGTTTCCTTTTAAGAAAACAATCGTTTCCCATAACCGAATTGTTTTCTTTAAAATAGCCCCTATAATCACTCCATCACTTTAATAAACTAAGGAACATTATGCGTACCATCCGACAAATCTACCAAGCTCCGCCAAAACATTGGGTTGGCGATGGTTTTCACGTTTCTCCGCTGTTTTCCCACATGGATGAAGTGAGCAAACACACCAGTCCGTTTCTGATGCTCGATTACGGCGTCCCCACCGAATTTGCCCCCAATTTCGGCGCACCGCGCGGCGTAGGCAGCCACCCGCATGCCGGTTTTGAAACCGTTACCGTCGCGCTGCAAGGCGAAGTGGCCCACCGCGACAGCTCAGGCGGCGGCGGCATTATCCGCGAAGGCGATGTGCAATGGATGACTGCCGGCCGCGGTATTGTGCATGAAGAATTTCACAGTAAAGAGTTCAGCGAACGTGGCGGCGTATTGGAAGAATTGCAGTTTTGGGTCAATCTGCCGCGCGAATTTAAAGAAGTCGCTCCGGAATACCAAGCCTTGCCTAAAGAAAATATTCCGGTGGTACAACAAGGCGATGCCAAAGTCAATGTGATTGCGGGCGAAGTCAACGGTACCCAAGGCGCGGCACGCACATTCAGCGAAATCAATTTATGGACGGTTGACCTGCCCGCACAAGGCCATGCCGAATTTTACTTGCCCGCCAATCACAACGTGATGCTGGTGAGCCTGCGCGGCAATGTGTCGGTGAATGGACGTATGGTTAAGCCGACCGAACTGGTCACGTTTGAAATCGAAAGCGGTAAAATTGATTTACAGGCGCAAGACGAAGATGTGAAGCTGGCCTTGTTCGGCGGCGTACCGATCGATGAGCCGGTGGTCGGTTATGGTCCGTTTGTGATGAACACGCGCGAAGAAATCTTAGAAAAAATCCGCGCGTTTAAAGCAGGTGAATTCGGCTTGATTGATTAAGCGACAAAGGCCGTCTGAAATATTCAGACGGCCTTACAAATATTATGTTTTACGATAATGCCACACCAAGCCGAAGCCGGCCAACGTTTTCAAAAACAGCCACGTAAAGACCGATGAGAGATTGCTGAACGATTCGGTAAAATCCGTCGGCAGATAGCGGCTCCAGTGCGGGTGTGAATCAATAATGCCAAAACCGATGACCGTTGCCCACATCACCAAAGACGACAGCAACAAAGTCATGCCCAGCACATAATAACGCCGTGCTTTCATCGCCAACACGCCCAAGCCAATCAACGCCAGCGCAGACAAAGCCAAAATACCAAACAACATGCCGCGGATTTCGGCCAAAATATCAAAAAACAGCAACATATCCAAAAGCGTCAATACCCAGCCACCGATGACCAACAAACATACGCCGAAAAAAGTCCGCATTATTTGACTCCGAAGCTTGTTTTATTTTACGCCTGCCGCCATCTTAAATCTCAGTAACATTCTCTTACGGCCGACCTGCTTAAAGATTGAATCTTTCAATTTAACCAATCATGAAATTCTATACCAAACTGCAAGGCAATCCAATCATGACAACTCAATTATTACAAGCATTTTTACACACCCACATCCCCGCTACCGCCGCGCTTCAGATTCAAGTACAAGAAGCCGACCGCGAACATGTTGTCCTTACCATGCCGCATGCTTCCAACCGCAATCACAAAAATACCGCTTTCGGCGGCTCCATCGCGCTAGGCGCAACCACCTGCGGCTGGGCGTTGGTTCACAGTCATCTGCCCGAAGCGGCCGGCAATATCGTGATTCAACAAGGCGAAACCCAATACCTACGCCCTGCCCACGGTGATTTAACCATCCAAACCCGCCCTGTTGCCGTCGAAAGTTGGCAGCAGATGAATGATATGTTTGCCAAACGCGGCAAGGGTAAAATAGTGTTGGAAATTGACGTGTTTTCTGAAGGCGAGCTGGCGGCGGTGTTTGTGGGCAAGTTTATGGCATTGAAAGATTGAAAGGCCTTCGCCTTATTTGAAGACCAGACGAAACATAGTATGGATTAATCTTCACTTTTCAAAAATTTAGGCCGTCTGAAATCATAAAGATTTCAGACGGCCTAAATCATGTTCAATATCACAACGACTTGATTCTACTCCATAAAGTCTTGATTGCGCCGCCATAATAATCGCTTGACGTGCAATATGAAGCTTCAATGGCGCATTGCCCTTCGGTACCGAATTTTTTGCTGCATTGGGTAATCGCTGTTTGATGGATATTTTTAAACAAAGGCGAGCTGATGACCACCACGTTTTCGGTCGTCATGCGATTGTGCGCTCGCGGATAAGCCACAGCCACACAGGTATTTTGCAGCGGCATCACCGATTGGCAGCCGGTGGCCTGATCTTTCTGCACACCGGCCAACGCATCCTGCCCGCGGCAATAAGCGGCCAATTCGTTGCTGGCATCGAGCTGATTGAGATTTTCGCGTGTGGTTTTAATATGCAATACATCGCTGCCGCCGCTCGGATTTTGCCAAAAGGCCAAATAGCCGTAGGTATCGGCGGCGCTTGCAGTGGCGGCCAAACCGCTGAGTATCAATGCTGAGAGAATTTTCTTCATGGTGATTGTCGATGATTTTCAAATTCAGATTTAATTATAAAACAAATGCCAGCTTGGAAGTGATTATGGGATCAGATCATGTATTTTCAAACCATTTTTATTTATTCTAACTTGAATTTATGCAGCATTTCAGCCCAATGTCCTTTCTTAGCGTGAGCCGCCGAAGATTCAATACACGGTTTTCAACCCTGCATTCGCCTGCGCCGCCGTATTTCAGACGGCACTCTGGCAAAGCCTGCACCAGCGCCTTGCTAAACGCCGAATTGTGGATAAGTGCCACATTTTCATGTTTCGAGTTTCAACAAGCCTTGCACACGGCCATAACGCAATATAACCCATAAGTACCCGTGGCATAAACCAACAGCGTCAGGAAAAGGCAAACAAGCAAATCAGGATTTTCATATTGATAAATCAACAAAATTTGCTTACAGTTTAATTATATGACGAAAGGCCGTCTGAAACCGATTATCCCTGTTTCAGACGGCCTGAGTGCTACCCAACCACGATCAGCAATCTTTTTTAGACAGTCTCTTGCGCTTTTTCCTAACAGTGCTTTTTTTAAACTTAAGCACCACTTCGCCTTTCTCGCGGCTCCAGTCGATTTTGACGTAGCCGCCATCGGCCAGCTTGCCGAATAGCAGTTCATCGGCCAGGGCTTTGCGGATTTTGTCCTGAATCAGGCGGTGCATTGGGCGCGCGCCCATTTGCGGGTCAAACCCTTTTTCGGCCAAGTATTGACGCAATGCCGGTGTGAATTCCGCTTCGACTTTTTTATCAAGCAGCTGATGCTCCAATTGCAGCATGAATTTGTCCACCACTTTGATAATAATCGGCTCGGACAACGGCGCAAACGGGATAATCGCATCCAAACGGTTGCGGAATTCAGGCGTAAACACTTTGTTGATGGCCTGCATTTCGTCACCGCGCTCGCGCTTGCCGGTAAAGCCGAAAGTCGGCCGGCTCAGGCTTTCGGCACCGGCATTGGTGGTCATAATCAGAATGACGTTGCGGAAATCGGCACTTTTGCCGTTGTTGTCGGTTAAGCGACCGGCATCCATCACTTGCAGCAACACGTTGAAAATATCAGGATGCGCTTTTTCGATTTCGTCCAACAACAACACGCAATGCGGCTGTTTGTTCACCACCTCTGTCAGCAAACCGCCTTGATCGAAACCGACATAGCCCGGTGGCGCACCGATTAAGCGTGATACGGCATGGCGCTCCATGTATTCCGACATATCAAAGCGTTGCAGCGGCACACCCAGTGAGAATGCCAATTGGCGGGCGACTTCGGTTTTACCCACGCCGGTCGGCCCTGAAAACAGGAAGCTGCCGATCGGTTTATCGGGCAAGCCCAAACCGGAGCGCGACATTTTCACGGCAGCAACCAAAGCTTCAATGGCATCGTCTTGGCCATAAACCATATTTTTCAAATCACGCGCCAAGAATTGCAGCACTTGCTTGTCGTCGTGCGACACGGTTTTTTCCGGAATGCGGGCAACTTTGGCAATCACCGATTCGATTTGCGCCTTGCCGATCACTTTTTTCTGCTTGGATTTGGGCTGAACGCGTTGAGCCGCACCGGCTTCGTCCATTACATCAATGGCTTTGTCGGGCAAGAAACGTTCAGTAATATAGCGTGCGGAAAGCTCGGCTGCGGCTTCCAATGCGCCTTGGGTGTAGCGCACTTGATGGAAGCTTTCAAACATCGGTTTCAAGCCGCGCAGGATTTGCACGGTTTCGTCCACAGTCGGTTCGACAATGTCGATTTTTTGGAAACGGCGGCTCAAGGCATGGTCTTTGTCAAAAATGGTGCGGTATTCATCGTAAGTGGTCGCGCCGATGCAGCGCAATAAACCTTTGGCCAATGCAGGTTTGAGCAGGTTGGATGCGTCCATCGTGCCACCGCTGGTGCTGCCCGCGCCAATGATGGTGTGGATTTCATCGATAAACAAAATGGCGTGTCCGACTTTTTCCAATTGCTTCAACACGGCTTTTACCCGCGCTTCAAAGTCGCCGCGGTATTTGGTACCTGCCAACAATGCGCCCATATCCAGCGAATACACCACGGCATTTTGCAGTGTTTCCGGCACGCCACCATTGACAATCTGATGCGCCAACCCTTCTGCCAGCGCAGTTTTACCCACTCCAGCCTCGCCCACCAGCAAAGGATTATTTTTGCGGCGGCGGCACAAAATCTGCACCAAACGCTCCATTTCGTGTTTGCGGCCGATAAGCGGATCGATGCGGCCTGCGTTGACTTCGTCATTTAAATTGACGCAGTATTTGGCCAACGGATTACCTTTTTCTTCTCCCTGTCCGCCTGCTTCGGCATCTTGGCCGCCTGAAGATTCCTGCGCAGCGGCATTCAAACCGCCATGCGCAATGCTGCGCAAGATTTCAAAGCGGGTGACGGATTGCAGCTTCAGGAAATACACGGCATGGCTGTCGCTCTCGCTCATAAGCGCCACCAGCAAATCCAGCGGCGAGACTTCGCTTTTGCCTGCCGACTGGGTATGCACCATGGCGCGTTGAATCACGCGTTGAAAGCCTAATGTCGGCTGCGTTTCAGTATTGTCCAACAAATGCTCAGGAATCTGCGGCGTGTTTTCAGTCACGCTGTCGGTAAGCTGGTCGGATAATAATTTCAAATCGACACCACATTCGGTAAGCGTGTTTCTGACGGCTTCGTTTTCATCAATCAACACCAGCAACAAATGCTCTAAGCTGATGAATTCATAGCGTTCACCGCGTGCTTCGGTATAAAGTACTTGTAAAATACGTTCTAATTCTGGTGACAGCATGGATTAAATCTCCTCAACGATACATTGCAGCGGATGGCCTTCTGCCTTAGCCCGCTGCATGACTTGCTGCTGTTTGGTTTGGGCAATGTCGCGTGTGTACGTGCCACACAAGCCCTTGCCCTCATGATGAACCAGCAGCATCACCGCGACGGCTTGTTCTTCGCCCAGCATGAAAATTTCTGTTAACACCGCCACCACAAAATCCATGGTCGTGTAATCATCATTTAACAGGAAAACGCCGTAACGTTTCGGCGGCAGGGTTTGGCGGTCACTTATCAATGTTTCCGATTCGTAGTGGCTGCGGCTATTGCTCATATATATATGGCTCCAAAACCGTTTTTAAACTGGGCTTAGCACAACATCACGACACATGCGTAAATATATGCTTAACCAATAAAAAACGGAGCGTTTCTGTTGTATTTTGTACTATTTTAATAAATTTTTTACTTTTTCCCAAACATTACTTGACTACACACATTAACGAATGTAAAAAGGCAGTTAAGCAGAGTCGGCACTCGAAGAAGCATAATTGTTTTTAGGGAGAAACTTGAAACTTTTAGGTTTAACGTATTGCCTTATTTGCTGTTTTTGTTAAATTTTTTAAGTATAGGAAGTTCTCAATGGCAACCGGTATCGTAAAATGGTTCAACGACGCTAAAGGTTTTGGTTTCATCACTCCGGATGAAGGCGGAGAAGATTTGTTCGCTCACTTCTCTGCGATCAATATGGACGGTTTCAAAACCCTGAAAGAAGGCCAACGCGTGTCTTTCGAAGTAACCACCGGCCCTAAAGGCAAACAAGCCGCTAACATTCAAGCTGCTTAATGAGTGCGCGGCCTAAGCCGTAATGTGATGGCGGGATCTCCCGCCATTTTTTATTGTGGGTACGACATGGGCAATTATCAACGTGCATTAAATCAACTCGATGAGTTAATTACATATTTTGCAATCAAAGTAACATTTTCTGCACTGCCGCCGAAGCAGAAGCCCGCCTTTTAATAATCAAACTGGCCGATTTAAAAATCGACTTAACCCCTATCACGGCAAAGACATCGCCGATATCAACCTTTTTACCAACGCCATATCCTATTATGAAACATTCTATTCCTGCCGGTATTTACCGCCACTACAAAGGCAATCTTTACGAAGTGTCCGGCCTTGCCCGCCATAGCGAAACCGAAGAAGAATTGGTCGTTTACCGCGCTTTATACGGAGAATTCGGTTTGTGGGTACGGCCTGCCGCCATGTTCGCCGAAACCGTTGGATTCAACGGCGAAACAGTAGCGCGCTTTGCCTTAGTGAAAGCGTTTTAAACATCATCTGCTTTCAGACGGCCTCAAAGCCTTTGGCCTGTTATTTCCCTTTTTCAGACGGCCTGATAAAATAGGCCGTCTGAAAACCTATCAAGAATCAGCATTATGAGTATTGCCAATAATAAAAAAGCCTTTCACGATTACTTTATCGAAGACCAAATTGAAGCCGGTTTGGTGCTGGAAGGATGGGAAGTGAAAGCCATCCGTGCCGGTCGTGTGCAGCTTAAAGAAAGTTATATCTACTGGAAAAAAGATGCGTTTTATCTGGTCGGCTGCCATGTAACCGCCCTGCCGACTGCCTCTACCCACGTCAAACCCGATCCGGTTCGCCCGCGTAAATTACTGCTCAATCAAGCCGAGATTAACAAGCTCATCGGTAAAACCGAACGCGCGGGTTACACCATTGTGCCGCTTAATCTGCATTACAACCGCGGCCGCATCAAAATGGAAATCGGCTTGGCCAAAGGTAAAAAACAACACGACAAACGCCAAAGCTTGAAAGAAGCCGATTGGAAACGTGAGAAACAGCGTTTGATGAAAATTACCCGCTAATTTATCGACCATGCTTTTCAGACGGCCTGAGACCTTTAGACATAATCCTAGGCCGTCTGAAATATTTTCAGCGGCTGACGTTTTACACATTCCGTCTCAATCCTTTCTTAAAAATACGCAAGATTGCACGTTATCCGCTTTTCAAGATGCGCTTCTGCCACAATAATAATGCCGTCTGAAAACCCATTATCCTGCAAAGGAAAACACCATGCGACAAGCCTCACTTGCCCTGCCTTTGTTTTTAATCCTGTTTGGCGCGGTCTGGTTTTTAAAAACCACCGGCATCCTGCCCGCCACCGCCACTTTGATTGCCATCGGCCTGTGCGTTGCCGGATTGGCCGTCATGATTATGGACGGCATCAACAAGCAATCGATTATTTCCGGCCCGATTTTAATGTATATCGGTGCGGCCATTTATTTGCGCACTGAATACTGGTTTGCCTATTCGCCACTAATTGCCTTAGGCATGATGGTATTGGGCTGCCTGTTGTTGCTCTCGCGCAGCAGCATGATTCCCTATAAAATGCCCAAGCATCCTGACCGCTTGTCCCAATAAACCGAAAGGCCGAGAATTCTCGGTCTTTTTTCTTTTAATCATTTAATCATTCAATTATTGTAGATAAATGATTACCCTGCACCACCGCCGGCCCATCTGCCGTATGGCTGAAACCGACTATCAATCGTCGCCGCCCAGTGATTGTGTACGAACCCGAATACCACAGCAGCGATTTCTTCGGCTCGGAAGTGGTGTAGGATTTAAACGAATCAAACAACGCACCGACATCATCTTGGCCAACCGCCTGCATGAAAACCTGGAAAACGTCGCCGATAAAGTGTACACACGCGATTCGAAAGGCAGCGATTTATAAAACAATCATTTGAATCCAAAATATTTTCAGACGGCCTGTTTTATCTAAGCCAAGGCCGTCTGAAAAGTTTTCAAACCGTATAGCAACTCATTTATTCACCATCGGTTTGCTTATGCAAAAGCCGTCTGAAACTGGTACAATATCGCCATTTTTCAGACGGCCTTTTTATTGCGCTGCCTCCTCTTTTCATTCCACAAAGCCCAACATCATGACCCAAGACAAAATCCTGATTCTCGACTTCGGTTCGCAAGTTACCCAGCTTATCGCCCGCCGCGTGCGCGAAGCCCATGTTTACTGCGAGCTGCATTCGTTCGACATGCCATTGGAATACATCAAAGCCTTTAATCCGAAAGGCATTATTCTTTCAGGCGGCCCTAATTCCGTTTATGAATCCGACTACCAAGCCGACACCGGCCTGTTTGATTTAGGCGTGCCGGTATTGGGTATTTGCTACGGCATGCAGTTTATGGCGCACCACTTGGGCGGCGAAGTGTCACCGGGCAACCAACGCGAATTCGGTTACGCGCAAGTGAAAACCATCGACAGCGAGCTGACCCGCGATATTTTTGACGGCCAGCCGAACACGCTCGACGTGTGGATGAGCCACGGCGACAAAGTATCCAAATTACCGCAAGGTTTTGCCGTCATCGGCGACACCCCGTCTTGCCCGATTGCCATGATGGAAAACGCGGAAAAACAATTCTACGGCATTCAGTTCCACCCGGAAGTTACCCACACCAAGCAAGGCCGTGCGCTGATTAACCGATTCGTGCTCGATATCTGCGGCGCGAAACCAAGCTGGACCATGCCTAACTACATCGAAGAAGCCGTGGCCAAAATCCGCGGGCAAGTCGGCAGCGACGAAGTAATTTTGGGTTTGTCAGGCGGTGTCGATTCATCAGTGGCCGCCGCGCTGATTCACCGCGCCATCGGCGACCAGCTTACCTGTGTATTCGTCGATCACGGCCTGCTGCGGCTGAACGAAGGCAAAAATGTGATGGATATGTTCGCCCGCAACTTAGGTGTGCGCGTGATTCACGTTGATGCCGAAGACCAATTCATGGCCAAACTCGCCGGTGAAACCGACCCTGAAAAAAAACGCAAAATCATCGGTGGCGAATTCATTGAAGTATTTGATGCCGAAGAGAAAAAACTCACCAATGCCAAATGGCTGGCACAAGGCACCATTTACCCTGACGTGATTGAAAGCGCCGGCGCGAAAACCAAAAAAGCCCACGCCATCAAATCGCATCACAATGTCGGCGGTCTGCCGGAAAACATGAAGCTCAAACTGCTGGAGCCATTGCGCGATTTGTTTAAAGACGAAGTGCGCGAACTGGGCGTAGCGCTCGGCCTGCCGCGCGAAATGGTGTATCGTCATCCGTTCCCGGGCCCGGGTTTGGGCGTGCGTATTTTAGGTGAAGTGAAAAAAGAATACGCCGACTTGCTGCGCCAAGCCGACGACATCTTCATCCAAGAATTGCGCAACACCACTGATGAAAACGGTACATCTTGGTACGACCTCACCAGTCAAGCCTTCGCTGTGTTCCTACCGGTGAAATCCGTGGGCGTAATGGGCGACGGCCGTACCTACGATTATGTGGTGGCCTTACGCGCCGTGGTCACCAGCGACTTCATGACCGCACATTGGGCAGAGCTGCCATACTCACTGCTCGGCCGCGTATCCAACCGCATCATTAACGAAGTCAAAGGTATCAACCGCGTGGTGTACGATGTGAGCGGCAAACCGCCTGCCACAATCGAGTGGGAATAAGCATTTGATTTTTAATTAATAAAATAATGAAAAGGCCGTCTGAGACGTAGAAAATCCTAGCGTTGTTTACACTTTTGCTTTTTTTGCTTGAAGACACATTTTGGGTTTTTTGCGAGTTGTCAAGAATACCGAAAGGCACGGCAACGCCGCATGGTTCTTAATGATACTCAACAATCCTAAAACAATCATTCGGGCAAAAAAATAAAAGCTGTTTTGCATAGAAAGTGTAAACAACCCGACAATTTCCGACGGAAAGCTCTGTTCCTCCCTCACACAACGGGTATGATGTGTTAATGCTATAATTCGCCAATATTTTTTAAAGTAAATACCATGGAACCCACAAATGAACCCATGCGCCTGTCGAAACGCATGGCGCAACTCGGTCTCTGTTCCCGCCGCGAAGCCGACAGCTATATCGAACAAGGCTGGGTCAAAGTCAATGGACAAACCGCCGTACTCGGCCAAAAAGTGACCGAAAACGACCGCATTGATTTAAACAAACAGGCGCATGAGCAGCAGGCCAACCGTGTGACGATTTTGCTGAATAAGCCGGTGGGTTATGTCAGTGCGCAAGCGGAAAAAGGCTATAAAGCGGCGGCTGAATTGATTACCGCCGAAAACCAATGGGAAGGCGACGACAGCCGCATCACGTTTAGCGAAAAACACAAATTCGGCCTCGCTCCCGCCGGACGTTTGGACATTGATTCGGTAGGTTTGCTGGTGTTGACCCAGGATGGCCGCATTGCCAAGCAGTTAATCGGCGAAAGCAGCAACAGCGAAAAAGAATATTTGGTACGCGTGCGCGGCAAATTAGATGACAAAGGCTTGGCATTACTCAACCACGGTTTGAGCTTGGACGGTGAGAAACTGCGCCCGGCCAAAGTCGAATGGCAAAACGAAGACCAACTGCGCTTTATTTTAAAACAAGGCAAGAAACGCCAAATCCGCCGCATGTGCGAGCTGGTAGGTCTGCGCGTGGTCGGCTTGAAACGCATCCGCATGGGCAAAGTGAAACTGGGCAAACTGCCGCCGAGCAAATGGCGCTATTTGAAAGCGAATGAATCGTTTTGATTCAATAGCATTGATGAGGCCGTCTGAAATATTTCAGACGGCCTGATTCTATTCACTCCGCAGCAAAAAAGCCGTCTGAAAACGATTCAGACGGCTTTTAATCTTTATGAACGAGTCAGATTAATGCTCGTGACCGCAAGCGCATTTCATGTCAATTACCATACGGCCGGTAATTTTGCCTTCACGCATTTCTTGGAAAATTGCAGGTGCTTCGTCCAAATTACGCAATTGCACTTTCGGCACCACCAAACCTTCAGCACCGAATTGGAACGCTTCGGCCAAGTCTTGGCGTGTCCCTACCAAAGAACCGACCACTTCGATACCGTCTAATACCAAGCGCGGAATCGATAAGTCCATAGACTCAGGCGGCAAGCCGATTGCAACCACGCGGCCACCGGCACGCACGGCATCGACGGCCGAATTAAACGCAGCAGCAGATACGGCAGTCACAATCGCCGCATGGGCACCACCGACTTTTTCTTGAATCACTTTAGCTGCGTCTTCTTTTTGCGGATTAATCACCAAATCAGCGCCACTTTCTTTGGCAAATTCCAGTTTGTCGTCATTGATATCGATGGCAATCACATGCGCGCCAAACACTTTTTTCGCGTATTGCACACCCAAGTTACCCAAGCCGCCGGCACCATACACAGCAATCCACTGCCCTGGACGCACATTCGATACTTTCACGCCTTTGTAAGTAGTGACACCGGCGCAAGTAATCGAACTGGCTTGAGCAGGATCCAGACCATCCGGCACTTTTACCGCATAATCGGCCGTCACGATACAGTGTGTTGCCATGCCGCCATCCGCAGTATAACCGGCATTCAATACAGTACGGCACAAAGTTTCACGGCCGGTATTACAATATTCACAAGAACCACAGCTTTCAAACAGCCACGCGATACTCACACGGTCGCCGACTTTCAAGCTTTTTACGTCATCAGCTACTTTGCTGACTTTACCGATGCCTTCGTGACCCAAAACACGACCCGGTTTTTCGCCGTAATCGCCGGCAGCAACGTGCAAGTCAGTATGACACACGCCGCAATATTCAACTTCTACCAAAGCTTCGCCCGCTTCCAATTCGCGGATGTCGCGCTCTACAACTTCTACATCACCTTCAACAGCTTGATTCACTACCACTGCACGCATTTTCATGGTAACACTCCTTGTTTGGCTTAACTGATAGAATGGTATTTCATTGCAATAACGGGATGCACGCATTCAATCACACATGAACAAACCATACACATGATGATTTCGCTCGTTACATCACGATTTAAGTATGTACTTCAAAATTAGTTCCGTCAATCTGCATCGTATTGAATTTATTAAAATTTGTTATAATATAACATACTTACTGATGCATTTTCCAATCGAACAAGCAACTGATTATATTTATTATATTTAAATAAAATAAAATTTATTTTTTCATACGGCCTCAACCCCTGACCAATTGATTTTATTGAATGAATTAATTTTCTTCCGCATTCTTTCGCTTTGTTAATTCATATTTCTTTGCATTTTTAACGCTTGAACTCAATAGCAAAAAATACTATGCTAGCCCTTAAGCGTTTCGCTTACAGTCAACTACAACTGCTAAAAAATACAGGAGGCAGCATCATGGCAAAAGATTTAAACGTTTTTGACAAAGAATACGGCTTATTAATCAACGGCGAATGGACCAAGGGCAGCGAAGGTAAATTATTGACTTCCACTAACCCGGCCAATGGCGAAGAATTGGCTAAATTCGTTGATGCCAGCGATGCTGACGTAGATGCCGCCGTTGCCGCCGCCCAAGAAGCATTCAAAACCTGGAAAAAAACCACCGTTACCGAACGCGCCGCAATCTTGAACAAAATCGCCGACATCATTGATGAAAACGCCGAATTGTTCGCCCTGCAAGAAACCCTCGATAACGGCAAACCAATCCGCGAGACCCGCGCTGCCGACATTCCGTTGGCTTCCGACCATTTCCGCTACTTTGCCGGTGTGATTCGCGGCGAAGAAGGCACGGCCACCCAATTGGACGAAGAAGATTTGTCGCTGATTTTGCGTGAACCAATCGGTGTAGTCGGCCAAATTATTCCGTGGAACTTCCCATTCTTGATGGCTGCTTGGAAAATCGCCCCTGCTTTGGCAGCCGGTTGTACCATCGTATTGCATCCTTCTTCCAGCACTTCGCTGAGCCTGCTGTCTTTCGCACAAAAAGTGAACGATGTGTTGCCGAAAGGCGTGTTCAACGTCATCACCGGTAAAGGTTCGAAATCCGGCGAATACATGCTGCATCACAAAGGCTTCAACAAGCTGGCGTTTACCGGCTCGACCGAAGTCGGTCGCCGCATCGGTATCGCTGCCGCAGAAATGTTGATTCC
This sequence comes from Neisseria weixii, assembly GCF_002327085.1. GTDB lineage: Bacteria > Pseudomonadota > Gammaproteobacteria > Burkholderiales > Neisseriaceae > Neisseria > Neisseria weixii. The sequence continues at coordinate 1,620,721 of NZ_CP023429.1, forward strand.
GGCCACTTTGGAATTAGGCGGCAAATCAGCCAATATTTTCTTCGACGACATGCCGTTTGACAAAGCACTCGAAGGCGCCCAAAAAGGTATTTTATTCAACCAAGGCCAAGTGTGCTGCGCCGGTTCGCGTATTTTTGTACAAGAAGGCATTTACGATAAATTCGTTGAAGCTTTGGCGGAAGAGTTCAAAAAAGTAAAAGTCGGCCTGCCTTGGGAAGACGACACCCAAATGGGCGCTCAAGTCAATGCCGGTCAATTGGAAACCATTTTGAAATATGTGAAAATCGGTGAGCAAGAAGGCTGCCGCATCATTACCGGCGGTAAAAAAGCCGAAGGCGAATTGGCCGACGGCGCATTCTTGGAGCCGACTTTAATCGAAGCCAAAAACAACGATGCACGCGTGGCACAAGAAGAAATCTTCGGCCCTGTGGCGACTGTCATCAAGTTTAAAACCGAAGAAGAAGTCATCAAAATGGCCAATGATTCAGAATACGGCTTGGGCGGCGGCGTATGGAGTAAAGACATCAACCGCTGCTTGCGCATATCCCGCGCCTTGGAAACCGGCCGTGTTTGGGTAAACTGCTACAACCGCCTACCGGCACACGCCCCGTTTGGCGGCTATAAATCTTCCGGCATCGGTCGCGAAACCCACAAAATGATGTTGGCTGCTTACACACAAGTGAAAAACATTTACATTTCTACCCGAGAAGAGCGCGAAGGCATGTATTGATTTTTCATGATTGATTGAATCAGGCCGTCTGAACCGATATTTTTCAGACGGCCTTTATCGTTTCTTTCTTCAATAAAATCAATGATAAGCCGCTGTTTCTATCTGAGCGGAACAGCGGTTTTTTGATTTCTTAGAGAATGCTTTTACTGGTTAACGGAAAAAATCACCCATGCCGGCCGGCAGCCCTTGGGTAAACGCGCCCATGGTTTTGTTACTGGTTTCTTCGGCTTTGGCAGAAGCGTCATTTACCGCAGCCAAAATCAAATCTTCCAGCATTTCTTTGTCATCAGCCGCTTCTTTAATCAAATCTTCGCTGATGTCGAGTTTTCGTACCACATGCGCACAAGTCATGGTGACTTTAACCAAGCCGTTGCCCGCTTCGCCGCTCACTTCGGTTTCAGCCAATTTGGCTTGGGCTTTTTTCATGTTTTCCTGCATTTGTTGGGCTTGCTTCATCAGCCCGCCTAATCCGGCTTTTCCGAACATTGTATGCTCCTAATTTGCGTGTATGAGAAAATTATTCAGGACGAATCCTATCAGGTTTTGCCCCTGCTTGCACGGGCTAATCGATGAAAAATGATTTAAGGCCGTCTGAACGTATGTTTGCGGCAAAGCATTTTCAGACGGCCTGATACCAAATATTGATCCTTCGGCTCAAGATTCTTTCGTTTATTTCAATTCCAGCGTATCCGGCAGCCATTGAGCTTCAAATATTTGCAAAATCTGCTGTGCGGTCGGGTCGGCATCCAATAAATCCTGTGCCTGCTGCCGCCCTTCTCGCTGCAAACGCTGGCGCAGCATAATCGGCGTTTCCCAGCCTTTGCCGTCTTGCCAGGGCTGGGTTTGCAGCTTCAGCGGCAAATGATAAGCTGCGGCCAACACGTTTTGGATTTTGTCCAAACGCTCTTTGTTGGCGGTAGCTTTGGCTTCGCTGGTGAGCGACAAACTCATCAAATGCGTATCGGGGTTGTAATCCACCCAAGCAGCATGCTGCGCCAACATTTGCGCGGCACCAAGTTTTTTCGCAAAACGTTGCACCAGCAACGCCCAATTTTCCGGCTCGAAATCAGGCAAGGCCACAAATTTCGGCTCGTCTTCTTCCTCGTCATCGGCTTCAGGGCTTTCATCCGCAATCGGCGGCACAGGCGGCATATCAGCCTCTGCGGCAAAATCATAGGAATCTTCGCCGAAATAAGGCGGCGGTATATCTTCTTCATCGGTTTCAGACGGCCTGTCTGATTGATCAAACGCCGTCTGAATTTGTGTCGGCTGTTGAACAGAATTGCTTTCAGTCTCAATAACTTGCGGATTAACTTCTGCCACAACCGCAGACGGTTCATCAGAAACCGGGGCCGTCTGAAGCAACTCGGTTTCTACCGCTTCATTTGCCGGCTGCTCTTCCCAAGGCAGAATATCTTTTGCTTGCGGTTCATTTTCAGAAGCCACGGCGGCAGCGGTAGAGGCCGTCTGAACATCAGGTTGATTTTCAGACGGCGTCGGAATCGTCAGCGGCTTTTTTGCGGTGGCTTCCTTATATTCCACCTCCTTCAATTGCGTGTGTTCAACCACATCATTTACACCGTGCGCTTGAGCGGCCAAAGGTGCAAACGCCAGCATGCGCAGCAAGGTCATCACAAATCCGGCGTATTCGTCGGGCGCCAAACTCAAATCCTGCTTGCCATGAATCGCGCATTGGTAATATAGCTGGATCTGCTCACCGCTCATGGCTTGACTCAATTGCAGCAAGGCTTCGCGCTCGGGATCATCGTTGGCCACGGCAGACGGCACAGCTTGAATCAGCGCCAAACGTTGCAACAGCATTGCCAGTTCGCTCAATGCGCTGTCAAAACCAATCGCACGGTCGGCCATTTCTTGCGCTTTGTTCAGCAAAGCTTGACCGTTTTGATTAACCACGCTATGCAGCAATTCATACAGATAGCGTTTATCAACCGCACCAATCATCTGGCGCACATCATATTCGGCCACTTTTCCCGAACCCATCGCAATGGCCTGATCAAGCAAACTCAAGGCATCACGCATCGAGCCTGCCGCCGCCCTACCCAACAATTGTAAGGCAGTGACCTCATAAGGAATATTTTCACTGTCCAACACATGCGCCAAATGTTCGGCCACCTGCTGCGTGGTCATGTTGCGCAAGACAAACTGCAAGCAGCGGCTCAATACCGTAATCGGCACTTTATGCGGGTCGGTGGTTGCTAAAATGAATTTCACATGCTCGGGCGGCTCTTCCAGCGTTTTCAGCATAGCGTTAAACGCGCTTTTCGACAGCATGTGCACTTCGTCGATAATATAGACTTTGTATTTACCGGCAGTCGGCGCATATTGCGCGTTTTCCAATACTTCGCGGATATTGTCGATACCGGTATTGGAGGCGGCATCGATTTCCAGCAAATCGACATAACGGCCGGCATCGATTTGGGTGCAGCTTTGGCACACACCACACGGCTCACCGTGATCGGCATGCTCGCAGTTAAGGCTTTTGGCCAAAATACGCGCAATGGTGGTTTTGCCGACGCCGCGCGTACCGGTCAGGAGATAGGCATGGTGCAGACGGCCTTCGTCCAAAGCGTTGCGCAATGCTTTGACAACGTGTTCTTGGCCGACTAAATCGGCAAATGTTTTCGGACGCCATTTACGGGCAAGCACTTGATAAGCCATGTCTTTTCTCTGCTTCATGATAACCAGGCCGTCTGAACGCCATATTCTTTCAGACGGCCTATTGAAAGATGGTGCATTTTAACATTTTTGACGCATAAACGTACAAATGCATTGTTTGCTGCCATAAGCAAAACCACTTTGTCACAACAACAAAGTGGTTTTAACATAAACCGGATTATAAACCGGCAGCACCGACGGCATTGGCAATGTCGCGAACGGCCGTGACATACATACGGCTGTTGTTGTATTTCCAAACGCTGTAGAAATTATTCAAGCCCAAATAATATTCGTATACGCCCGGGCTGGTTTCCAAACGGTACAACACCGCTTTTTCATGGTCGGCAACCGGCGTTTGCGGCATCACACCCAAAGCTTTGAAATCGGCTACAGTGCGGGTAAGCGCGGTTTTCTCATCGATGATTGCCTGCAAATGCGGCGTGAGGTTCAAGTGCACAGGCACCACCATTTTACCGCCGGTTTGCCAACCATGTTGTTTCATGTAATTGGCAACCGAAGCGGCGACATCGCCGATGTTGCTCCAAATATCGCGACGACCGTCACCATCATAATCCACCGCCCATTTACGGAAACTTGACGGCATAAACTGTGGCATACCCATCGCACCGGCATAGCTGCCTTTAAAACTGAATACATCGCGGTTTTCTTCTTTCGCCATCAACAGCAATTCGCTCAATTCATTTTGGAAAAACTCAGCGCGGCGCGGATAATCAAACGCCAACGTGCTCAAGGCATCGGCTACGCGGAAGCTGCCGGTATTGCGGCCGTAATTGGTTTCAATCCCGATAATCGCCACAATCAACTCAGCCGGTACGCCGTATTTGCGCGCCACATCGTCAATCACCGCGCGGTTGTCGGCATAAAATTGGCGGCCGTTATTGAATTTAGCTGCTCCCGAATTGCCGGTGAGGAATTCATACCATGGTCGTGATGTGCCCGGACGATACATAATATTGATGATATTGCCTTTATACACCGCGCCGTCAAAGAAGTTTTGCAATTCGGCTGCACTCAAGCGCCCTTTAGCGGCTTCGTAACGGATAAAATTCTGCACATTAGGATTGGCATTGAAACCGCTGCTCGCCACTGATTCAGCCGCCACGTCAAAAGTCGGACGCTTTTCGGTTTGCTGAATCGGTTTTAATGGTTGCCCATCGCGGGTAATGCTGGGTTTGTTAGACGTGCTGCAAGCAGCCAATACCGCGACAACGGCAACAGAGAGGAATACAAAAGACTTTTTCATGAGGTATCCGTGAATGTGAGAAAGGGATTGAGTGTAACAAAATTAAACGTTTAGATAAACCCTTTGAGTTGAAGCGGGAAACATCTGGATTCATATAGCGGATTAACTTAACTTTCGCTACGGCGTTGCGGCGCCTTGCCGTACTACTTGTACTGTCTTCGACTTGCTGCCTAGTATCGAAAATTAATAAATCCGCTATATCAGGCCGTCTGAAAAATAATGCTTGAAAAGTTTATCAGTACCTATAAAAATAAACAAAAGGCCGTCTGAATTTCAGACGGCCTTTTTAATCGATCACGATTTGTCAATCATTATTCGGCAGCAGGAACCACCACAACATTGATTTTCGCAACGGCGTCAGTGTGCAGAGCCACTTCAACTTCGTATTCGCCAACAGCTTTTAATGGGCCTTCAGGCAAACGTACGTTGGCTTTAACAGCTTCAACGCCTGAAGCAACGATGGCTTCAGCAATGTCGGCATTGGTTACAGAACCGAACAGACGGCCGTCAACACCGGCTTTTTGCGCGATGGTCACAGTTTGGCCGTCCAATTTTTCTTGACGTGCTTTAGCATCAGCTAGGATTTCGGCTTGTTTGGCTTCCAATTCGGCACGACGTACTTCGAATTCTTTCATGTTGGCTTCGGTAGCACGCTTGGCTTTACCGCTTGGAATCAGGAAGTTACGGGCATAACCGTTTTTCACGGTCACGATGTCGCCCAGATTACCCAAGCCGCCGATTTTTTCTAACAGAATAATTTGCATGTTCTAAGCTCCAATTATTTGTGTTGATCGGTGTAAGGCAACAGAGCCAGGAAACGTGCGCGTTTCACAGCAACCGCCAATTGGCGTTGGTAGTGTGCTTTAGTACCGGTGATGCGGGCAGGGATGATTTTGCCGTTTTCAGAAATGAAGTCTTTCAACAAGTCAACTTGTTTGTAATCAACTTCTTGGATTTTTTCAGCCGTGAAACGGCAGAATTTTCTACGTTTGAATGATTGACGAGCCATTGTCGTTTAACCTTTATATTCTTTAATGTTCTGTATGCGGAGTATCGGTCGGGGAAGTGTTGGCTGCGTTGCGCTAAAAAGCCTTCTGCTTCAACCATCATATCTTGCCGATACTGCCATTCCTCAGCGTGCTTACCCAAAATCCGTGCGGGCATTTCGAATTTGACCAGACACTGTTGTCCGTTTTCTTCCTGCCATGATTCGTGCTTGAGCACAATATCCAATACAGGAATGCCTGCCGGCGTATACCTCAGCGTGCCGATTTCGGCGAGCCGGGCGGTAAGGTGGATAAGATTATTCAATCTTATTCGGCTGCTGCAACTTCTTCAGCCGCACCGTTCAGCAAGTTTTTGGTTTTCTCGCCGCCCATCATTACAGATGGCTCGGTAACAGCGTTTTTGGTTTTGATGGTCAGATGACGCAATACGGCATCATTGAAGCGGAAAGCGGTTTCCAGCTCAGCCACAACTTCAGGTGTGGTCTCTACGTTCATCAAAACATAGTGTGCTTTGTGGATTTTGTTGATTGGGTAAGCCAATTGGCGGCGACCCCAATCTTCCAAACGGTGGATGGTACCGTTGGCTTCGGTAATCATGGCTTTGTAACGTTCAACCATCGCAGGCACTTGCTCGCTTTGATCAGGATGAACGATAAACACGATCTCGTAATGACGCATGTTATCTCCTTATGGATTCATAAACAGCCTTCTACCATGCGAAAAGTAAAAGGCAAGGGTTGGAAAACGTTTGATTATAACGTTTATGAATTGAGTACACAAGCTATTGATGGTTTTAAATGTTGAGCCGTGGCGGATTTGTATCATTTCAAAATGATGTAAGAGTTTGTAACATTTTCTTAAATTTGTCATGAAGTTGTAATACTTGCTAGATAAACTGGCCGCGTTATCCAAACAACCTTCCTAACAAGGACGCCTAAAATGAAAAAATCTGCTTTCGTGGTAAGTATCGCAACTGTTTTGGCATTGGCTGCTTGCGGCGGCGAATCTAAAGCGCCTGAAGCACCTAAAGCCGGTGTGGCGGCAACGACAAATGAAGCGCCCAAAGCGGCTGACGGACAGCAGCAGCCGGTGGGCTTGGATGTAACCGGTGCCGGTGCGTCATTCCCGCAACCTGTTTATGTGCAATGGGCGAATGCTTTCCAACAGGCAAGCGGCAACCGCATCAACTACCAATCAATCGGTTCTTCCGGCGGTGTGAAACAGATTACTGCGAAAACCGTTGATTTCGGCGCCAGCGACTCGCCTTTGGATGTGAAAAACTGGAGCAGGAAGGCTTGGTTCAATTCCCTACTGTGATCGGCGGCGTGGTGCCTGTAGTGAATGTCGAAGGCGTGGCAGCCGGCCAATTGAAATTGACCGGTGAAGTATTGGCGGAAATCTGCTTGGGTACCATCACCAAATGGAATGACCCAAAAATCCAAGAATTAAACGCCGATGTAAAACTGCCTGATGCCAACATTACCACTGTGTTCCGTTCAGACGGTTCCGGCACCAGCTTCATTTTCACCACTTACTTGAGCCAAGTATCCGCAGGCTGGAAAGACCAAGTCGGCGCGGCCAATACCGTGAAATGGCCAACTGCTGCCAGCGGCGTGGCCGGTAAAGGCAACGAAGACGTGGCCAACTATGTATCACGAGTGGCCAATTCTATCGGTTATGTGGAGTACGCTTATGCGAAACAAAACAATATGTCGCACATTCAATTGAAAAACGCGGCCGGTAATTTCGTGCAGCCTTCTCAAGAAACTTTCGCTGCCGCTTCCAAAGTGGATTGGAAGAGCGTAAAAGGCTTCAGCTTGGTCTTGACCAACCAGCCTGACGCCAACGTATGGCCTTTGGCTGCGGCTACTTTTATCTTGATGCACAAAAAAAATGCTGACGCGGCAAAAGCGAAAGCAGCCTTGGCATTCTTTGATTGGGCCTACACCAGCGGTGACGAAGCGGCTCAAAAACTGGATTATGTGCCTTTACCTGCCGAAGTGAAAGACTTGGTACGTCAAGAATGGGCCAATATCCAAGATGAAAACGGTCAGGCGGTTTTCACTAAATAATGTATGAATCAGGCCGTCTGAAAACAAAAATGTACTCTTCAAACGATACATTTTTTCAGACGGCCTCTTTACATCACGCTCTGCGTATCCGGCCTCATCAAATCTATAAAAGGCACACTCATGCAAACCTCTTCCGCACAGAAACTCAAACGCCAGCAGCAGCTTGATGCGCTGTTTGTCGGCTCGACGCGTTTTTTGCCATACTGGTTTTGGCCAGCTTGGGCGGCATTTTGTTCTCGCTGATTTTAGGCGCGATGCCGAGCATTGAAAAATTCGGTTTCGGCTTTTTTACTTCTTCCAACTGGGATGCGGTGGCCAGCAAATACGGTGCACTGGCACCGATTTACGGCACAATTGTGACATCCGGCCTGGCCTTGCTGATTGCTGTTCCGGTGAGCTTCGGCATTGCTGTGTTTTTAACCGAACTATGTCCGGTTTGGTTGCGAAAGCCTTTGGGCATTTGCGTGGAATTATTGGCCGGCATTCCTTCGATTATTTACGGTATGTGGGGTTTGTTTGTGTTCGCGCCCTTCTTTGCCGAACACTTCCAGCCGTTTTTTATTAAATATTTAGGCGCGATTCCGGTGATTGGTTCGCTGTTTCAAGGCGCACCGATGGGCATCGGTATCTTTACCGCTTCGCTGATTTTGGCGATTATGATTATTCCGTTTATTGCCTCGGTGATGCGTGATGTGTTTGAAATCACGCCGCAACCTTTGAAAGAAGCGGCTTACGGCTTGGGCAGCACGCAATGGGAAGTCATCCGCAACGTGGTTCTGCCCTACACCAAAGCCGGCGTTATCGGTGGCATTATCTTAGGCTTGGGCCGCGCTTTGGGCGAAACCATGGCAGTAACGTTCGTGATCGGCAATACCTTCAACATCAGCCCGAGCCTGTTCAATTCCGGTGTATCGATTACCTCCGCGCTGGCGAACGAATTTGCCGAAGCGGTTGGCCCGCTGCACTTATCATCACTGCTCTACTTGGGCTTGATTCTGTTCTTCATCACTTTTGTGGTGCTGTGTTTCGCCAAAATCTTATTGCTCAGAATGCAGCAATCCGAAGGGAAAAAATCATGAGCAACAGCATTTACCGACGACGCTTGTGGCAAAACCGCTTTTATCTGGCCGTGGCCTACATCACCATGGTATTTGGCTTGTTTTGGCTGGCGTGGATTTTCTACACTTTATTGAGCAACGGCTTCAGCGGTTTATCAAGCACGCTGTTTACGCTCGACACGCCGCCGCCGGACATGGAGGGCGGTCTGCGCAACGCCATTTTGGGCAGCTTTATGATTACCCTGTTCGGCCTGTTGGTCGGCACACCCATCGGTCTGATGTGCGGCATTTACTTGGCGGAATTCGGGCAAAACAGCAAATTAGCCCAAGCCACGCGCTTTATGAACGATATTTTATTGTCGGCGCCGCCGATTGTGATCGGTTTGTTTATCTATGAATTGGTGGTCGTGAAACAAGGCCACTTTTCCGGCTGGGCTGGCTCATTGGCCTTATCGCTGTTGGTCATTCCGGTCGTGGTACGCACCACGGAAAACATGCTGAAATTGGTACCGAACAGCCTGCGCGAAGCCGCCTTTGCGCTGGGCGCGCCAAAATGGAAACTGGTGACAATGGTGACCTTGAAATCCGCCAAAGCAGGCGTGTTGACCGGCATCATCCTGGCCTTTGCCCGCATTACCGGCGAAACTGCCCCGCTGCTGTTTACCACGATGAACAACCAGTTTTTCAGCACCAACATGAATCAGCCGATTGCCAACCTGCCGAATGTGATTTACCAGTTTGCCATGAGCCCGTATGAAGACTGGCACCAACTGGCTTGGGCTGCCGCACTGCTGATCGCTGTTACCGTATTAATCGCCAATATTTTGGCACGATACCTTGGCAAACACGATACCTTGGCAAACAAGCCAAATAAGGAAACCTCATGAACGCCAAAATCGTTACAAAAGACTTTAACTGGGGCTGTGTACTAGATAACTAGAATAAATTCTGCTTTACTAATTGTTTTAAAATAGAACAAGAGACTTTATCTCACTGTGGTTAAAACGCCATTCACATTCCTTCAAATACAGCTCAAAATGCTCTTTGGAATGCCGTTAAACTTACGTAAGCGGCGTTTTGCCTGATTCTAAAAGTTCTCAATCCCGTTGATGTGATTTTGCCGATCAGCAAAGTGTGTATTGTAATTGATGCGAAAGTGGCTAAACTCACATCAAGTACGTCATAGCTTTTGTAACAATCAGTGTAAACAATACTGTCAGGCTTTACTTGCTCACGTATTACCGGCAATAAAGTGGCAGTTTGTGTATTGGGCACAGCAACGGTGCAAACCTTGCCGTTGCGCTTCAGAAGCCCGAATACAGCGACTTTGCCGGCTGCACCGCGACTACGTTTGCCTTTGCGCTGTCCGCCAAAACAGCTTTCATCAACTTCTACTCCGCCATCAGACATTTCCGGATGCGGGCTGTTATGGAAAATCAGTACGCGCAAACGATGAAAGCAATAGGTTGCCGTGTTTTTATTAACACCGGCTAATTGAGCTGCAGTACGGGCAGTAACACCCGCAATAAACAGTTCAATCAGTTTGTTTTGCTTGTACTGGCTTAAACGGCTTCTTCTCATAGGGATTATTCTAACTTGAAATTAGATTTCCCTAGTTATCTAGTACAGCCCCTTAACTTTTATTATGGTCCATTCCACGCATTAAAAAACATCAATCTGGAAATCCCTGAAAAACAAGTCACCGCGTTTATCGGTCCGTCAGGTTGCGGCAAATCGACCTTGCTGCGCGCCTTAAACCGCATGCACGACCTGTATCCCGGCAACCGCGGTGAAGGCGAAGTCCTGCTCGACTGCAGCAATATTTTTGATAAAAATGTTGACCTGAATCTGCTGCGCGCCAAAGTCGGCATGGTATTCCAAAAGCCGACACCGTTTCCGATGTCGATTTACGATAACATCGCTTTCGGCGTAAAACTGTATGAAAAACTCAGTCGCAGCGAATTGGACGGCCGTGTAGAATGGGCATTAAACAAATCGGCTTTGTGGGGCGAAGTCAAAGACAAACTCAAGCAAAGCGGCAATTCGTTATCCGGCGGCCAGCAGCAGCGTTTGTGCATTGCCCGCGATCGCCACCAAGCCCGAAGTCTTGCTGCTGGATGAGCCGACTTCCGCGCTCGATCCGATTTCGACCGCTTATATTGAAGAATTGGTAACCGAATTAAAACACGATTACACCATCGCCATCGTGACCCACAATATGCAGTAGGCCGCACGTGTGTCCGACATCACGGCGTATATGTATTTGGGTAGGCTGGTTGAAGTGGGCGACACCAAAACCATCTTCACCAAACCGGGCAAAAAAGAAACCGAAGACTATATCACCGGTAAATTCGGTTAAGTTTGAATTGCTTAGTCCTAATAGGCGTCTGCAACCAAAGCAATGACCTTTCAGACGGCCTGATGAAAATCCTGTTGCGTATTGTGTGTCAAACCGATTGTCAGGCTGTCTGAAAATCAAACGCAACCCAACAAAGAGAGAACAACATGTCCGTCTATATCCTGATTGTAGAAGACGAGCCGGCCATTGCCACCTTGATTCGTTTCAACCTCGAAGCGGCCGGTTACCGCGTAGCCACCGCCGAGCGCGTGAGCGAGGCTGAAAAGCTTTTGAAAAACGAATTGCCCGATCTTATCTTGATGGACTATATGCTGCCCGATGTATCCGGCGTCGAATACATCCAACAGTTACGCGCCCAAACCCGCACGCAAAACTTACCCATCATCATGCTCACCGCCCGTAGCGAAGAGAGCGACAAAGAGCTGGGCTTGAATATCGGCGCCGACGACTACATCACCAAACCTTTCTCACCGCGCGAACTCATCGCCCGCATCAACGCTCTGCTGCGCCGTATGGCACCGCAAAAAAGCAAACAGGTTTTAGAAATTTTCGGCATCCGCCTGGATGCGGAAAACCGCAAAGTCAATACCACCGAAGGCATTGAATTGCAACTTAACCCAAGCGAATTCAAAATCTTGCATTTTTTCATGGCACACCCCAACCGCCTCTACAGCCGCAGCCAACTGCTCGACATGATTTGGGGCGACCACGTCTTCATCGAAGAACGCACCGTTGACGTGCACATCCGCCGTTTGCGTCAAGGCTTGGAAAAAGCCCAGCTCGCCCATTTAGTGCAAACCGTCCGCGGCGGCTACCGTTTCGGCAACAACAATGAATAATCTCGTTTACCTGATTCCTTCCATTTTGGGCATTTTGTTTGCCGCAGCCGCCGGACTGACCTTTTGGGGCATGTCCGGCGCGTTTGTTGCCGCCTTTGCCACGCTCAGCTTGATCAGTTTGCTGCACATCCGCCAGATGTACAAATTGCTCGGCTGGCTGAAAAACCCCGAGCCGGAATCGATTCCTTTTGCCAACGGTATTTGGGACGAAGTATTTTCCACCCTGCTCAAGCAAAGCCGCAACCGCCGCAAGCAAAAGCGCAAACTTAAAAACGCATTGATGCGTTTCAACCGCGCTGCCGAAGCCCTGCCTACCGGTGTGATGATTTTGGATAAAGAAATGCGCATCGAATGGCAAAACCGCCTTTCCGCCACTCATTTCAATCTCAACCGCGAACGCGTCCGCAACGGCATTTTAGCTCAACCTCATCCGCCTGCCCGAGTTTCATGCCTTTATGGAGCAAACCGAGCAAACACAAATCCGTTTGACCGTGCCGCAAAATCACCCGATTCCGCGCACGCTGCTGGTGACGCGCTGTCCGTTTGAAAAAAACACCCAAATGCTCATCAGCCAAGACATCAGCACCGTCGAGCACGTGCAAGCCAGCCACACCAGCTTTGTTGCCAACGTATCGCACGAATTACGCACGCCGTTAACCGTCATCAACGGCTTTTTGGAAACCATGCGCGATATGCCCGATATTCCCGATGAACAGCGCCGGCAATTCATCAGCCTGATGCAAAAAGAAGGCAGCCGCATGCTCGATTTGCTCAACGACTTGCTCACCCTGTCAAGGCGGCAAAGTACAAATCAGCCTCAAACCGGAAGGCGAGCGCCACGCCCGCTTCAGCGTCAGCGACACCGACCCCGGCATCGCCCCGAACACATCCCGCGTCTGACCGAGCGCTTTTACCGCGTCGACAACAGCCGATCACGCCAAAGCGGCGGTACCGGCTTAGGTCTCGCCATCGCCAAACATGCCTTGGCCGCGCATGACACCAAAATCGAAGTGGAAAGTGAATTAAGCAAAGGCAGCACGTTTTCCGTACTGTTTGAATTGGCATCTGGAATTCCCACTGGAATTAAATTGTAGATTTGCATAAACCAAAGGCCGTCTGAAATATTTTCAGACGGCCTTTGGTTTATGCAAATGACTGAGCCACATGCAAATCAACTATTTGCTTTTTTATGACAAATCAAACGATTGAATTAAGTTTACATGCAAACGCGTGTCCACATTGCCACGCACCGCATTAGAATACGGGCAAACCTCATGCGCTTTTTCAATCAGTTTACGCGCATCGGCTTCACTTAAGCCTTTTACCGTGATGGTGATGTCCAAATCCAAGCCGAATGCACCACCGGTTTTTTGGCCGATGCCCACCGCCACCGTGGTCGAAGACTGCTCCGGCTTCAGGCCTAAAGTCGGGGCAACGTGGTTCATCGCGCTGTCAAAGCAAGCCGCATAACCCATGGCGAACAATTGTTCGGGATTGGTACCGGTTTTGCCGCTTTCGTTTTGAAAACCGACCAAGTCAAAACCGATTGAACCGTCATCAACCTGAGTATGCCCGTCGCGTCCGCCGGTGGCTGTGGCTGAAGTGTGGTAGAAAATTTTCATGTTACATTCCTTTCAATTTAATAATCAACAGTAAAATTAAAACTTAAATTACATTCTTTTCGACAGATAAAGCGGCTCGCCCAGTTTTTCCAGAAAATCCAACTCTTGCTCTAACCAAGACAAATGCTCTTCTTCGTCTGCCAAAATTTCTTCAATCAAGATGCGCGTGGTGGCATCGTGCTCGCTGCTTGCTGTTTCTGCCCATTGATTTAAACCGATACGGGCATTTTTTGCAGCTCATAATCATTTTCCAGTGCCTCGCGCAGATTAGTGCCAATGTTGGGATGTTTGATGGTAAAACGGATTTGGCCGCCCAAATCAAGTAAGCGGTTTTGTAGCTTAATGATTGTTTCCGGCTCATCAGCAATTTTGCTTTCCATCTCAGTCGCCAGCAAACTTGCCCCTTCCGCAGCGATTACCGCCACATGGCTGCGGTGTTGAATGCTTGCCGACCAATAAACCGCCAACATCTCATTTAATAAATCGTGAATTTTATTCATTTTCTTGCTCCAAGCTTAAACAGTGAAAACATTATATCCAAAAATTATATTGTTTGCAATATAATTTTATAAAATTTTTTAATCCGACAGACGAACACTCATCAAAATTCCAATACTGCTATTCAACTAAACCCTAAACCACACAGTCCAAGTTGACTCGGATCTTACTGCCCGACAGAAAAATCGGACAGCCCGATTATCTATGTAACAACAAAGCCGTTTTTAAGCAATAGGCCGTTGTTAAATTTAAATGAAGGGAATAATTTAATAGTGTTGCCCTATTATATTTGAGGCCGTCTGAAACAAACTATGTTTCAGACGGCCTTTTAGCCTGATTATTCAATCAAAGCATTAATCAATTGGCGGCGTGTAGCTGCCCGCGGCAATCGCATCTTTGATACGCTCGGCTTCCTGCTGCACTTGCGCCAGCAATTTTTTCACGTTCTCCAGCGTGGCAATCGGGCTGAGCAAGGTCATTTTCAATGATTGCACATCGCCGACCTTGGTTACGCCGATATTGGCCTCACCACGTGCAAACAATTCGTCTGCCACATTTTGATTCAAGCTGTCGATATGTCCGGCGGGATAACCTTGCGGATTTAAGCGGAATAAAATCGAAGCAAACTGCGACGCGTTCGTCATTTCCAAGCCGTCAGTGGCGTTGATATATTGCTCGACTTCTTTTGCCAGCTTAATGCCATGGTCGATAATCGAACCGTACAGTGTTTCCCCTAAGGCTTCGATGGTGAGCCATAATTTCAACGCATCGAAGCGGCGTGTGGTTTGCAGTGATTTCGACACCAGATTCGGCACACCGTGTTCGGCATCGTAAGCGGAATTCAGATATTCGGCTTCATAATGAATGAAGCGGAAATCTGCTTCGTTTTTTAACAAAAACGCACCGCAGGAAATGCTTTGGAAAAAGTGCTTGTGAAAATCGAGCGTTACCGAATCGGCCAATTCAATGCCGTCAATCATGTGGCGGAACTCATTGGAAAGCAGCAGCGCACCGCCCCATGCGGCGTCGATATGCACCCACGCATCGTAGCGGTCGGCTTCAGCCCGCACGGCTTTCAAATCGTCAATCGCACCGGCATCGGTAGTGCCGGCAGTAGCCACCACGCAGGCAATGATTTTGCCCTCGTCTGCCAAACGGTCGAGCGTTTTTGCCAATGCTGCGGTGTCGATTTGGCCGTAGCAGTTGGCCGGTACGGTCACCACCGACTGGAAGCCCATGCCCATCATCGCCATGTTTTTCTGCACCGAAAAATGCGCGTTTTCCGAGCAGACCACTTTCACTTTTTGCAGCGCATCAGGCGGCAGACCGTCGCGTTGAACGCTCCATTCAAGGCCGTCTGAAGTTTTCCAGTGCTTGGCAATACAGGCATCGCGCGCCAACAATACGCCCATCAGATTGGACTGCGTACCGCCGGAGGTAAACACGCCTGCCGTGCCTTTACCGTAGCCGAGCTTTTGGCGCAGCCAGTCGATCATTTGTACTTCCATCAATGAAGCTGCCGGGCTTTGATCCCATGAGTCCATCGATTGGTTGGTGGCGTTAATCAACACTTCCGCCGCTTGGCCGGCGACTAAGGTCGGACAATGCAAATGCGCCAAAGAATGCGGATGATGCACTTTTAAACTGTTGTTTAAAAAAAGCTCTACTGCGCGTTGCAAGGCATCATTCAAGCCTAAACCGTTTTCAGACGGCCTGAACGATATTTTTTCACGCAATTGGCGAATGCTGCCGCCGGTGTACATTTTGTCTTCGTTCAACCACGCTGCCACCGCTTGCACCGCATCATTCATCGCCGCCTGATAATCGGCGACTGATTGCGGGTGATTGCAAAGCAATGTGCGTTGGTGTTGTGCAAAATCCGCCATTACACGCCCCGCACTTTCTTCAGCGCATCAGCCAATGATTGGCGGAAGCGGCGCAAAAATTCTTCGCTCTCTTCGCGGCTGATAATCAGCGGTGCCAATATGCGCACGACTGTGCCGTTGCGGCCGCCGCGTTCCAGTAATAATTTATTGGCAAAGCAGGATTTTTGGATTTCCGCCGCCAATTCGCTATCGGCCGGCAGCGAACCCATGTGGTCGGCAGGCAGACGTTCATCGACAATTTCAATGCCGATCATCAGGCCGCGACCGCGCACGTTGCCGATACAGGGAAATTCCTGTGCCATTTTTTTCAATTCGGCTTGAATGAAATCGCCTTGCGTTTGCGCGTTTTGCGCCAAGTTTTGCGACTTCATCACCTCCAGCGAGGCATAACCGGCGGCCATGGCCAATTGGCTGCCGCGGAAGGTGCCGGTGTGCCCGGCCGGCTGCCACGCATCGAATTCTTTTTTAATCGCCAACACGGCCAACGGCAGGCCGGCACCGACAGCTTTCGACATCACCACTACATCCGGTTCAATTTCGGCATGTTGGAAGGCAAACATTTTGCCCGAACGGCAGAAACCGGCCTGCACTTCGTCCACAATCATCAGAATGCCGTGTTTGGCGGTGACTTCACGGATTTTTTTCAGCCATTTGGCCGGTGCCGCCACCACGCCGCCTTCACCTTGAATCGCCTCCAGAATCACCGCAGCCGGTTTCACCACGCCGCTTTCCGCATCTTCGATGAAGTTTTCAAAATGATAAGTCAGCGCATCGACACCGGCTTCACCGCCAATGCCCAGCGGGCAACGGTATTCATGCGGATACGGCAGGAACTGTACGCCCGGCATCAGGTTTTGCACCGCATTTTTCGCACTTAAATTGCCGGTCAAGGCCAACGATCCTTGGGTCATGCCGTGGTAGCCGCCGGAAAAGCTGATGACATTGCCGCGACCGGTGAAGGTTTTGGCCAGTTTGACTGCTGCTTCCGTAGCATCTGCACCGGTCGGACCGCAAAATTGCAGGCGGTAATTTTCTTTGCCGCCGGGAAAATGCGCCAGCAAGGCTTCGGAAAACGCATCTTTCAACGGCGTGGTGATGTCCAGGGTATGTAAGGGCAAACCGCTGGCTAACGTATCTTGAATGCTTTGAATCACAGCAGGGTGATTGTGGCCCAAGGCTAGGGTTCCGGCGCCGGCCAAGCAATCTAAATAATCATGACCCTCAACATCAGTCACCCAACAACCGCATGCTTTGGCAATCGCCAACGGCAATTTGCGCGGATAGCTGCGGACATTGGATTCCATCTCGTTTTGACGGGTTAAGTAATGCTCATTGCTGGCATGGGGAATAGGATTTACAGGCGTAACGCTCATATCTGATTACCATCTCGGATAAGGGTTATCGGGCAGGAAAGATAAAAATGCCCTAAAGAACAGGTTTTACCATATGATAAAACCCCCACAATGGGTGCTGACAGCAACAAGCTGCACACCCCATGCAGTACGCGGTCTCGAATAGTAGGTTGCCGATTATGACCATGGGTTGAAGCGGCAGGTACTAAAAACAAAAAACGCCCGGAATCGGCAAAACCGACCCGTAGCGTACTGGCAAGTGGGCGCAATGATACACCTTTTTTGGAAAAATGAAAGTGTTTTTTAGTATTTACTCCAACTTTTACTGAAGCACCATGTTTACGCCTTTTTGCTGCGGCTGAAAACGAACCACAGAAAGCAACGATACCAACGCAACGGAAATACCCGTCATTTCCATGCCTTCTTCAAATGTCACCAAAAGTTGATAATAAGCATTTTCGCTGTAACGGAAGCTCCACAAGCCGGGAAGTATTTCCATACCCAATGCCCCCCGCAAGAAAAATCACACCCCGGCAATAATGCCGCGTGCTGCTTTGACAGGCAGACGACGGATAAATTTAAGCAAAGACAAACCAATCAGTGTGCTCACAACCAAACCCGGCACCACCCACAAAAAATAGGCATAACCAGGCATGCTTTCTTGCGTAGAACCCATTACCCATTGACTCAATATCGCCATGCTTTCATGAATTTGGGCAATTTCATCTAACGGAAGCTGCCGCAGCGAACCAACGCCAGAAACATACCGTCTCGACGCAAAACCCGATCGCCTCTACCAAAAAAAGCAATCAATGCCGATGCCGCCACAACACAAAACCGTTGTACCGAGTGGTAAAACCTGATCAACATTGACACCGGAAAAACGATGCAGCCTAAACACCAGCTTGCCTCTAAATCCTGCCCTCCATCTGCAGGTGCAATCATCTGCAAAGAGAAGCTCAACATGCAAACTAAAATATTGATGCTGCAAAACACTCATAAACACGGTCAAGCAATTTGCTTTCCCGCTCTCGGCTAATGGTTGTCTATTATTTAAGTTCCCAATTCCCAAATTCACCGACAACCGTATAGCAGGATGATTACCGGTTTATCCACTTTTTTTATGCTTCATCACCACAAACTAATGTCTGGCCACTGCGGTTTATCTACTTTATGAATATGCAACAAACCGCCGACAAATTTTGCCGGCGGTTTGGCTGTGTCAATTACAGACTAACCTCAACAAAAATAGTTCAGTCATCCAAAAAATAAATTGTTTCAGACGGCCTTTTCACAACATTCATGACTGGTTATAATTATTTTATGCGAATGGTTCGCATTTTAAACTAGACAGGAGAAATCATGACTACCCGTACCGAACACGACACCATGGGCGATGTTGAAGTGCCGTCTGAAGCCTATTGGGGCGCGCAAACCCAACGCAGCCGCAACAATTTCAAAATCGGCGGCGAAACCCTGCCCCAGCCGTTAATCCACGCCATGGCCTTGGTCAAAAAAGCCGCCGCCGCAACCAACGTATCCTTAGGCCGCATCAAAGCCGAGCAAGGCGATTTGATTACACAGGCGGCTGATGATGTGTTAAACGGCAAACTCGACGGCCAATTCCCGCTGGTGGTGTGGCAGACCGGCTCGGGCACACAATCCAATATGAATATGAACGAAGTCATTGCCAACCGCGCCAACGAAATTGCGGGCAGCGGTTTGGCGGCGTATCAGCCTGTCCACCCCAACGACCACGTCAATCACGCGCAATCGACCAACGACAGCTTCCCCACCGCGATTCACGTTGCCGCCGCCATCGAAATCAACCGCCTGCTGATTCCGGCAGTGAAAGCCCTGCGCGACACGCTCGATGCCAAAGCCAAAGCGTTTGAACCGATTGTCAAAATCGGCCGCACCCACTTACAGGATGCCACACCGCTGACATTGGGTCAGGAATTTTCCGGTTACGTCTCCCAACTCGACCACGGCTTAGGCCGTCTGAACGATGCCTTGAAAGGACTTTATGAATTGCCTTTGGGCGGCACCGCCGTCGGCACCGGTTTGAACAGCCATCCCGAATACGCCGAAAAATCAGCCGCCAAACTCGCCGAATTATCCGGCTTGCCGTTTGTCACCGCCCCAAACAAATTTGAAGCATTGGCCGGACGCGATGCTGCCGTGTACGCTTCAGGTGCATTGAAAACTTTGGCCGCAAGCTTAAACAAAATCGCCAACGACATCCGCTGGCTGGCTTCCGGCCCGCGCTGCGGCCTGGGCGAAATCAAAATTCCGGAAAACGAGCCGGGTTCATCCATCATGCCGGGCAAAGTCAACCCAACCCAATGCGAAGCACTGACCATGGTGTGCTGCCAAGTATTCGGCAACGACGTGACCATCGGCATGGCAGGCGCATCGGGTAATTTTGAATTGAACGTGTACATGCCCGTCATCGGCTACAACCTGCTGCAATCCATCCGCCTGCTGGGCGATGCCTGCAACAGCTTCAACGGACATTGCGCCGTCGGCATCGAGCCGGTACCGGAAAAAACCGACTATTTCCTGCACCACTCACTGATGCTGGTTACCGCTTTAAACCGTAAAATCGGCTACGAAAATGCCGCCAAAGTCGCCAAAACCGCATATAAAAACGACAGCTCCCTGCGCGAAACCGCCATCAGTCTGGGCTTATTGAGCGGCGCAGAATTTGACGAACTGGTGGTACCTGCCGATATGGTGCATCCGCGTTAAAAAGTTTGAAATCAGGTTTTAAACACAGTAAAAGGCCGTCTGAAACAACTTTCAGACGGCCTGAGGCTTTTCTTTTAGGCAACCTTACGCCGCTTGGCGGTGATAATGTCTTAAGGCATGCTCTTTACGCCGACCGCTGCTGAAGGCTGACACACGCTTGAGATAACCGATGACGCGTGTGCCGTAATCGATATCGTGCGAACCGCAGTTACTGCAGGCATGTAAGGTGCGCTTGTCGATGTGGCCGCATTCGTTGCAAATGGTGATGCGCACATTGACGCAGAAATAGTTGCAGCCGGTTTGCGCGGCGATGTCGAGCAGCGAACGGTAACCGCTTTTCGGCAAGGCTTCGTCCAAATTCAAATGCAGCGCTGAGCCGCCGTCGAGCCAACCGGCCATTTCTTTGCCGTGCAGCAAGAATTTGTCCAGCGCGTTGATTTCTTCGTCCTCCACCACATAAAAATACGAGTTGTAGCAATCCCGGCTTACTTGATAGCCGTCGGCTTTATCCCATTTGGCGTTTTTCACACCGAGGTTTTCCGCCGGCACGAATTCGGTGTTGAACTTCACGCCGTAATGTTTGGTGGCGGCCTGGTTGGCCTCGAAAATGGTTTTCAGACGGCCTTGCACAAACGCGACATATTCTTCGTTGTAACCGACTTTAATGCCGTGAAATTCCGCCGCTTCAGCCATGCCGTTGATGCCGATGGTGAGAAACTGCTTGTCCAGCGTGATAAAACCTGCGTCGTACACCGGCAACATGCCGGCAGCTTGATACTCTTCCATCAATTTGCGGCAGGCGTATTGATATTGGTGGATTTTCGCCACTTCCGCCGCCAAATCGCGTCCGTCTTGTTCCAAGCGGTTCATATTGATGGTGATGACGTTAATCGAACCGGTCGCCACACCGCCCGCGCCCAAGGTGTAGGAGAAGGTGCGGTCTTCGATGGCGTTACGCAAACGGCAGCACGAAGCCAGTGAATCAGGATTGTCGGACAGATACACGAAAAACGAGTTGCCTTCAGCCAATTCCTGCGCCATTTCATCGGCAAACTGCATGTCTTTGCACTTACCTTCACCGGTGAGCATGGCGGCGGTGATGACCGGAAACGTCAACACGGCTTTGGTACGCTCTTGATTAAACCATTTCAGGAAAAAGTTTTGCAGCTTGGCCACACTGTGCCAATCGGGTTTGCTGAAATCAGGGAAGACAAAATCGCCGAACATGGCTTCAAAATAATATCGGTCATACACCGAAATATTCCAAAACACACTCTGATAACCGCGCGCGGCCGCCGGCTGGTTAATGCTGTACACCACCTGCTGCAGGTGATTGGCCACTTCATCGGCGTGGGTTTCCAAATAATCCCCGCCAAAGTCGCGGCGGGCGAAATGGTCGAAATAAGTCAGAAATTCCACTGTCGCCACCGCCCCGGCAAATTGTGCGCTGATGGCAAACACCAGATTCACGAAAGACCCGCAAAACGAAGCCAAGTGCTTGGGGGCTTTCGATTCGCCGCCGAGCCTGGTCAAACCGTCGAGCAAAAACGGATACAGCGTCACCGATACGCAATATGGTTTCAAGCTGGTTTCGTCATGCACATAAATTTCGTGCGCCTCGATTTGACGGATGTATTCATCGGCTGCCCCCTGCCCGAACAATTCGGCAATCTTGCGCGACACCTGACTGCGGTTAATCTGCACGAAAAAATCTTTCATCAATTCCGCTTCCATCGTGGCGATGTTTTTCTGCGTAACATTAGCATTGGCATCCATTTTCGAGCCGTCGGCCGC
Organism: Neisseria weixii; assembly: GCF_002327085.1. Classification (GTDB taxonomy): domain Bacteria; phylum Pseudomonadota; class Gammaproteobacteria; order Burkholderiales; family Neisseriaceae; genus Neisseria; species Neisseria weixii. The sequence continues at coordinate 1,642,629 of NZ_CP023429.1, forward strand.
ATTGGCCGCGTGAATATAGTCATGCATAAAATTAAGTTTGCCGTTTAACTGTTCGGGATGCAGCCGAATCATGTTGTTCTCCTAGTAAGGTTGGTTAATAAGCAGCAGCGGTCAGGCCGTTTGAAAAAAATCAGGTTGTGCAGGTGTGATGGCGAACGTTTTTTGCGGATGGTCTTTGACAAACCAATGATTCAGCGTTTCGCCTGTGCGCAAATCCGTGAACCGTTGATTGGTCGTCGGGCTGTCGAGCCCGCCCAATTCCATTACCCATCGGCCGGTTTTCAAATAATCCAAATGCCCAATCAGGCCGTCTGAAACGGCTTCCCATTCCGCGCGCTCCAAACCGGTATACAGGCAGGTTTTCAATCCGGCGGATTGTGCAAGCTTCAAAAGCGGCAGCAATGCTTCAGGCTGCCATTCACCGCCCATAAACAGCACGCAGCTAATCAAGCCTTGATAGCGTTTCAGACGGCCTGCCAGATATTCGGCGGTTAGAGCCTTACCCAAACCTGCTTTCCAACTGTCGGCACTGTGACAGCCCGGGCAACGCAGCGGGCAACCGGCAATCAGAAACGCCAATGAAGTTTCATTCGGCACTTCCTGCCAGACAATGTGTTCGGCAGTAAACGTGAGCGCTTGCATATCAAATGATTGGATACTATATTTTGTACAGATTAAATCATATTAATACTAAATATGGTATTTTTAAGTTTAAATCTGATTTCTGTTTAACATAGAAAAATTTTATAAATATGATTTATCCTAACTAATTAATATAAAAATTAATATAAAAAAGAGCCGTCTGAAACTATGGTTTCAGACGGCCTTTGATCCGCTTTCAGATTAATGTTCCAAACTGTCGGTATTCACATGAACCGTGACTTCGGTTTTATCTTCCGGCAGCACCAAGTTCAAAATTACCGCCATGATACCGCCAGCGGAAATCGAGTTTTGAAACAACACCGGCAGGGTTTTAAACACTTCGGGCTCAAACGCGACGCCCAAACCGATGCCCACCGAAGTAGCCGCAATCACTGCTTCGCGACGCCGGATGCCGTTGCTCACCAAAATACGCACACCGGCAATCGCAATCAGACCAAACATCAACACCATCGCACCGCCCAATACCGGACTCGGAATCGTAGTAAACGCGCGGCCAATCACGGGAAACAATCCCAGCAAAATCAAAATCGCGGCAATATATTTCCCGACATGGCGCGAAGCTACGCCGGTCATTTGAATCACACCGTTATTTTGCGCAAACGTGGTCAGCGGCAACGAACCCAATGCGGTTGCAATCACTGACACCAAACCATCGGCCAACACACCGCCGCGCAGGCGCTCGGTGTATTCAGGGCCTTCAATCGGTTTGTCTGACACCATCGCCGTGGCCGTCAAATCGCCCACTGCCTCAAACACGCTCAACAAATAAATCGCACCGGCCACGATAAAAGCGTGCCAATCGAAAGCAAAACCATATTTGAACGGCACCGGAATGGTAATCAGCGGCAGGTTTTGCAATGCCGAAAAGTCCACCTTGCCCAAAAACAGCGCCACGATATAACCCACAATCAAACCCACGGCAATGCCGCTCATGCGCAACAGCGGGTTTTTCATACAATTGAACAGCAACACGATAAACAACACCAGCGATGCCAAGCCTAGATTTTCCATCGATCCGAATGTTCCGTCAGCCTTCGCACCGAAGCCGCCGCCGAAATCGGTAATGCCGACGTGAATCAGGCTCAAGCCAATCAACATCACCACCACGCCGCTTACCGTCGGCGTAATCACTTTCTTCAGATAAGGCAGCAACCACGCGGAAAAACACACCAAAAACGCACCGACAAACGACACACCCAACAGCGTCGAAATCATTGCGTTTTCATCCATGCCACCTTCTTTCATACCCGTGCCTAAAGCAATCATGACGGTCACAAACGAAAAGTTTACCGACTGGATCGACAACATGCCCGAGCCAACCGGCCCGAAGCGGTTCACCTGTAAATAAGTGCCGATGCCGGAAGCCACCATCGCCATCGACACCAAATAAGCGGTCATTTCCACCGGCAGATTCAACGCACCGCCAACAATCAGCGCAGGCGTAATCATCGGCACAAAAATCGCCAATAAGTGCGTAATGGCACTCAAAAGCCCATTCATAAAAGGCGGTTTGTCTTCCAAACCATACACCAAATCAGGCGATTGAGCCTGCTTGTCCGTGTTGTGCACCATACCCATCCTTTAAGGTTAGTAATAAACAGATAAATTTTGTAAGGGCAAAATTGTATACAATCTTAATCATTTGGGCAATTTTTCAGACGGCCTGCAAAGCGTAACCGCATGTAGTCACAACACTGGCTAAATAACTGGCTCCATTTGATTTATGATATATCAATATTGTGCAATTAATTGTTTAAGAGAATATCGGTGTTTCCGGCCATCACGAAACAGACTGACCTATATATAGGATAAGGAACACAAGCCGAGACCCTGTTAGTTTCAGACGGCCCCAATGCGTTTTGAAGATTTAACACTTTTTAGCCTTGACATGAAAAAGGTCAAACACAATAAGCAATTATCTGTTTTTAATAAACTTATTCCCTAAAACACCCCTAACACTCCAATCAACCACACGACCGTCTGTTTAAGCAGTGTTTCACACCAACAACAAAGTAAGCTACAATCGCCGACATAACCGACCTCATCATTATCGAAATAAAGGTTTCATTATGCTAAAAGGTAGCTTGGTTGCCCTGATTACCCCGATGAATCAAGACGGCAGCATTAATTTCGAACACCTGAAAAGCCTGATTGACTGGCACATCGACAACGGCACCGACGGCATCGTCGCAGTCGGCACCACCGGCGAGAGCGCAACTTTAGATGTTGCCGAACATTTGGCTGTGATTGAAACCACGGTCAAACACGTCAACAAGCGCGTGCCTGTGATTGCCGGCACCGGCGCCAACAACACCGTCGAAGCCATCGCTTTGTCGAAAGCCGCAGAAAAAGTCGGCGCCGATTACAGCTTGTCTGTGGTTCCTTATTACAACAAACCTTCGCAAGAAGGCATCTACCAACATTTCAAAGCGATTGCCGAAGCCACCTCTATTCCGATGATTGTGTACAACGTACCGGGCCGTACCGTGGTGAGCATGAACAACGAAACCATTCTGCGTTTGGCCGAAATACCGAATATTGTCGGCGTGAAAGAAGCCAGCGGCGACATCGGCCGTGATATCGAGCTGATTAACAACGCCCCGGAAGGCTTCACCGTATTGTCGGGCGACGACCCGACCGGCATGGCCTTTATGCTTTCAGGTGGCCACGGGTGATTACCGTCGCAGCTAACGTTGCACCGAAACTATTTGCCGATATGTGCCGCGCCTCATTGGCCGGCGACATTGCGGCGGCACGTCAACTCAATAACCAACTGATTCCAATCTACAACACCATGTTCTGCGAACCCAGCCCTGCCGCCCCGAAATGGGCCGCCGCAGCATTGGGCAAATGCGAAGCGCATGTGCGCCTGCCTTTGGTCGCCCTGACCGAAGACGGCCAAGCCAAAGTACGCCGCGCATTGGAAGCAGCCAAACTGATTTAACCTCAACAGGAAACCGAGATGACTTACCTCAAACCGATAGCCGTGGCTATCGCCCTGATTAGCCTGACCGCCTGCTCTAGCGGCAAAAAAGAACAACCTAAGCTGGATTACCAAAGCCAAACACGTAAAATCGTGAACTTGGAAGTACCGCCTGATTTGACCAATCCGGATCAAGGCAATTTGTACAACCTGCCTGCGGGCAATGGTGCCGTGCGCGCGACCGAGCTCGACAACCGTCGTAACCGCACTCAAGCTACACAGCAACCGGCCAACCAAGCCGTGTTGCAATCGGTAAAAGGAGTAAGCTTAGAGCGCGACGGCAGACAACGCTGGGTAGTAGTTGACGGCAAACAGCCTGCTGAATTGTGGCCGTTACTGAAAGCTTTCTGGCAAGAAAACGGTTTCGACATCAAATCTGAAGAACCGGCTATCGGCCAAATGGAAACCGAATGGGCGGAAAACCGCGCCAAAATCCCGCAAGATACCTTGCGACGCTTGTTTGAAAAAGTCGGCTTAGGGGGTGTTTACTCAACCAGCGAGCGCGATAAATTCATCATCCGTGTTGAAAAAGGCAAAAACGGCACTACCGATGTCTTCTTCGCCCACAAAGGTATGGAAGAAGTGTATGGTGACAAAAACAAAGACACCACCATGTGGCAGCCTCGCCCGAACGATCCCAACTTAGAAGCCGCCTTCTTGGCACGCTTCATGCAATATCTGGGCATGGACGAAAAACAGGCTGAAAACGCCTTGGGTCAAAGCGTTGCGCCTTCCGCCAATACCGGTGACTTGGCCAAAGTAGAAGGCCAAACCGTGCTGGTCAGCGGCGACTACGAACGCAACTGGCGCCGTACTGCGCTGGCACTGGATCGCATCGGCCTGACCGTATTGGGTCAAAACGCTGAGCGTCACGCTTTCTTGGTACAACAAGCGCCGACCGAAAGCGAGGCTGTGAATAACCAAAAACCGGGGATGTTCAGCCGCTGGTTTGGCAAAGGCAAAAAAACCGAAACCCAACAAGTGCAACGACCTGAACTGATTGTTTACATTGAACCGGTTAACAACGGTGCACGCATCAGCCTGCTGAATAAAGACGGCAGCAGCTACAAAGGCAGCGACGCTTCCACTCTGATTGGTCGCCTGCATTCGGAATTGCGTTAATCCGGCAATCCAAACACATCAAACCACTTTTGACTTTGACGTTCAAAAGCGGTTTTTTATATGGGTAAGGCCGGCTGAAAAATAATAGTTTCAGACGGCCTTCTCTATCCGCTATAGCGGATTAACTTAACTTTCGCTACGGCGTTACTGCGTCTTGCCGTACTACTTGTACTGTCTTCGGCTTGCTGCCTTGTATCGAAAATTGATGAAATACCGCTATATAATACGGCATTTCATTCTGCAGCAAAAGCAAACCGGCTCATGAACCAACGCAAAACCTACCTACTCTGCATCGTCTTTTTTACCCTGCTTTTTATGGCCTTGGTGCTGCTGGGCAGCTATCTGCTTTCCATCGGCAGCAAACAGTTTGCCGTGACCGCATTCTTATTCGCATTTGCCGCCATCTTCGGCCAAATCGCCAGCTTGGCACTTTATCTGCGTTTAAAAGCCAAGATGCAATATATGCAGATGCAGGCACAAGACAATCAAGGAACACCCCATGTTTGACAAAATCGTTTTGGCCAGCGGCAACGTCGGCAAACTCAAAGAATTTTCCCGCCTGTTTGCCGAACAAAATATCGATATCCTGCCACAATCGCAATTCAATACGCCCGAATGCCCGGAGCCATATTCTACCTTCGTTGAAAACGCGCTGGCCAAAGCCCGCCATGCCGCCAAGCATAGCGGTTTGCCTGCTTTGGCCGACGACAGTGGCATTTGCGCCAATGCTTTAGGTGGCGCACCGGGTGTGTTGTCTGCCCGCTATGCCGGATCAGACCCCAAATCGGACACCGCCAACAACGCCAAACTTTCCGCCGACTTAGCCGATCAAGCCGACCAAAGCTGCTATTACGTCTGCGTATTGGTCTTGGTACGCCACGAGCATGATCCGCAGCCGATTATCGCCGAAGGCATTTGGCGCGGCCAATGGCAGCAACAAGCCGCCGGCAGCAACGGTTTCGGCTACGACCCGCATTTTTTTCTGCCCGAACACGGCTGCACTGCCGCCGAACTCGCACCTGAAGTCAAAAACGCCGTCAGCCACCGCGGACAGGCTTTGCAGGAATTGCTCGACAAAATCCACGCCGAGATGTGAATCGCTAAAAAAGCCGTCTGAACGTTTCAGACGGCCTACAAACCTTTCTCTCTGAAGTCTTATCAAACAAAGGAATAATGATGTCAATTTTAACTAGGTATCCTTTATTAATCAGTATTTTTCTATTTTCTCTTATCTCTGTATAGGGGTTGGGCTATGCATTAGAAGATGGTTATTTTCTAGCTATGGTCTGCTTTTGGTATGCCTTATTTCAACTTAACAGGACACTTTTCAAAATTATTTTCAGCTTGAATTTATTGGTCTGCACACTGTTTGCACCTGTCGGCCAATTGTATGGCCGCATCAATATCGGACTGGTTGCTTCGGCCTTAGAAACCGATTCAAACGAAAGTATTGAATTTATCAGCACTTTACCCTGGCAGAGTTGGCTGGCAGCAGTAATCGTATTGGTGAGCGGCGTAGGTGTATTATTCACCGCAAGCAAGCAAGCAAGCAAGCAAGCAAGCAAGCAAGCAAGCAAGCAAGCAAGCAAGCAAGCAAATTATACTGGCCTAGAAGTTATAGAACACTAATTTTATTTACTATTTTCTCACTTTTGATCTTACATAAACCAACAACAGCAACCTTAAAACGCAACCAACCGTTCAATCTGAATAATACCTTAGTTTCAAATATTCATTTTTATGTCAAAGCATGGCAGGTATTACAACAATATCAAGAAGAGAAAAATCTAGCTAAGTCTTTTCTTGCAGAAAAACCGGCTTGGGAAATTAAGAAAGTCACACCTCATTATCGAAACTATGTCTTGATAATCGGCGAAAGTGTTCGTTCCGATTATTTACCGTTCTATCAATTTCCAATTAACACCAGTCCTTATTTAAACCAACATGCGGGTTTGATACTGGATAAATTTATCTCCCCTCCCCCAATACCCAGTTATCATTAACACGTATGCTGCACTTAATGAATGAAAACCAAGCTGTATATCCCAATAATATTATTTCCTTAGCCAATGCAGCAGGATTTACAACCCATTGGTTATCTACCCAACCAACAGGACATGATGCGGATACGGCGGCTTCTCGCGTCGGGATTCAAGCTAAGTTCTCAAAATTCTATGAACCGAATGCACCAAGAGAAGGAATTGGCACATTCAACGACACGGTTGTACTGGATGGATTAAAAGAAGTTTTATCCAAGCGTAAACAATCACAAGAACCGGCTTTATATGTTTTCCACATCAACGGCTCGCACCCTGATTTCTGCAAACGGTTGATACAACCTGTTTCTGAGAAATTTAAAAATCAAAAAATGGCCTGCTATTTAGAAACACTGAAACAAACGGATACATTAATCGAAAATATCGTGCAAGAACTGAAACCTTACGGCAGTTATTCTTTGATTTACTTATCTGACCATGGCTTGGCACACGTCAATAAAGATTCGGCTGACGTAACCCTTATTAACTCACCGAAGCACAAACAGGCATATCATGTTCCATTTGTACGTATTTCCAGCAATGATAAAGGGCAAATCCGCCAACAGGCCGAACGAAGCGGATTCCATTTTATTTATGGTTTTGCCGAATGGCTGGGCATTGATGAAACTAAGCTGAAATTACCTTATAAGTTCTTTTCAGAAGTGCAGGCAAGTGAAGGAATCAAGGTTTTCGATTGGGAAAAAATTGTTCCTTATGAAAGCTTGGAAGATGATCCGGTTTTAATGCCATAATCATATCAATATGCCGTCTGAAATCACTTTCAGACGGCATATTGATAAATAATCAAAGTATTTTAAATGTACGATTAACAAGTTTCCTAACTAAAAATATCGCAGCTGTTATAATTCAAAAATTCTCCATCAGGCAGCCTGAAACTTTTTCATCCTAACGCTTAAGCCAAATCCATTTTGAAATAACTGTTTTCAGACAGCCTTACCCACACCCAAACCATGACCCCGATTACCCTTCCCCACGCCACACCGCTCACCGCCCTGCCGCCTTTGTCGCTTTATATCCACATTCCGTGGTGCATCAAAAAATGCCCGTATTGCGATTTCAATTCACACAATATTTCGCGTTATCAACCGCTTGCCACCATCACACCCACTCAAACTGCCCCAAGCGGTTTGCCCGAAGATGCTTACGTTGATGCCTTGCTGGCCGACTTGCAAACCGAATTGCCCAATATTTGGGGCGGCCGGTCGAAACCATTTTCTTCGGCGGCGGCACACCGAGCCTGTTCAGCGCACAAGCCATCGACAGGCTGCTCAGCGGCGTACGCGCTCTGGTACGCTTGCAGCCCAATGCCGAAATTACGCTCGAAGCCAATCCCGGCACGTTTGAAATCGAAAAATTTCAAGGCTTTAAAGAAGCCGGCATTACGCGTCTTTCTATTGGTGTGCAAAGCTTCAATGACGACATGTTAAACTGCTTGGGGCGCATACACAACAGCCGCGAAGCCTTAGCTGCCATCGATACTGCCCTGAATTTATTTGAAAAAGTCAATATCGACTTGATGTATGCCCTGCCAAACCAAACCGTTCAGACGGCCTTATACGATGTCCGCACCGCCATCACCACCGGCGCAGGCCACATCAGCGCGTATCATCTCACCATGGAGCCGAACACCGCTTTCGGCCATACACCGCCGCCGGGTTTGCCGAGCGATGAAAACGCTTTAGACATCGAAGACGCCGTGCATGCCGAGTTGCAAGAAGCCGGTTTTCTCCACTACGAAACTTCCGCTTTCGCCCGCGCCGGTATGCAGTGCCGCCATAATCTCAATTATTGGCAGTTCGGCGACTACATCGGCATCGGTGCAGGCGCACACGGCAAAATTTCCTACGCCGACCGCATCAAGCGTACCACTCGTCGTCGTCATCCCAATGATTACCTTGCCGCCATGCAAAGCGAACCGGCCGGCGGCATCGAGCGCCAAACCATCCGGCGCGATGATTTGGCGTTTGAATTCATGATGAACACCCTGCGCCTGACCGACGGCGTGCCTGCCGCCATGCTGCAACAGCGCACCGGTATTTCAACTGCCCAAATCATGCCGCAAATCGAAACCGCGCGCCGCAAAGGTTTGCTGGAGTCTGACCCGACCGTGTTTAAACCGACTGCACAAGGCCGCCTGCTTTTAAACGATTTATTGCAATGTTTTTTATAAATGATTGATAAAACAGAATGAAAGCTGGAACATTTGCAAACCCCAGATTTGAGTGCCGTTCAGAGTCAGAGCGGCACAGAAAGCGCGGACACATCATCAAGACAGGCAAGCTTTCGAGCAGCGCATAACGAATAGATGCGCCAAAGATAGGGATTTTGCAAAGATTTCAGGCCGTCTGAAATTCATCCTCAAACTTTTTCAGACGGCCTTGATTGAAAACATACCGCCTGAAACGCACTCAACCCTGCCGCCCAACTTCCTAAGCCACGCAAAATTTTGTATCATAACGGCCTATTCCAACTGCTTTTTTTTCAGGAGAAACATCATGGCGAAAATCATCATTCACACCGACAACGCCCCGGCCGCCATCGGCGCTTACAGCCAGGCCGTGCGCGCGGGCGACACTGTTTATATGAGCGGCCAAATCCCGCTTGACCCGGCCACCATGCAAGTGGTCGGCGGCGGCGATTTCCGTGCCGAAGCAGTGCAAGTGTTTAAAAACCTGCAAGCCGTAGCCGAAGCAGCCGGCGGCTCGTTGAGCGACATCGTTAAAGTTAACGCCTATCTGACCGACTTGGGCAATTTCGCCATTTTCAACGAAGTGATGGCCGAATTTATCCCTGAGCCGTTCCCGGCCCGTGCCGCCGTCGGCATCGCCAGCCTGCCTAAAGGCGTACAGGTCGAAGCGGAGGCGGTATTGGTGTTAAACGCGTAAACCTTTTGTTTAAAAAATAAAGGCCGTCTGAAACGGCCTGAAGTTATCATTATTTTCAGACGGCCTATTCTCTTAATCTTAACAGGCCGAGAGCTTTGCAAAGCATCAGATTCGAGTGCAATTCAAAGTTATAGCAGCGAAGAAAGCAAATATATATCATAAAGATAGCTGATCTTTCGGGTCGCGTATAACGAAGAAATGTGCCCAAAAATGGAGATGTTGCCAAGTCCGCAGTTAGAAAACCCTAGCGTTGTTCATACTTTTGCTTTTTTGCCAGACGGCCCATTTTGAGATTTTTGAGCGTTGCCCAGAATGCCGGGATCACACTCAAAAATCTTAAAACCATCATTCTGTGAAAAATAAAAAAAGTTTTGCATAAAAAGTGTAAACAACCCGTCGATTTTCTACATCTCAGGCCGTCTGAAATCCCCCCATCAGGAATCAGAATCAACATGGCGCATTATGCAATCGGCGACATCCAAGGCTGTTATGACGAGCTTTCGGTTTTGCTGGAAAAGATCGGCTTCAACCACGGCACCGATACCCTGTGGCTCACCGGCGACATTGTCAACCGCGGCCCTAAATCCTTGGAATCGCTGCAATTTGCCATGCAGCATCCCGACAGCGTTCAGATCATACTCGGCAACCATGATTTCCACCTGCTCGCTGTTGGCTACGGGTACGGCACCACCAAGCGCAGCGACACCATTACCCCGATTCTCAATCATCCCGACAGCCGGAAAATGCTCGAATGGCTGCGCCATCAACCCTTGATGATCCGCAACGACAGCCACGTGATGGTGCATGCCGGCATCCTGCCGCAATGGTCTGTCGACCAAGCCGAAGATTTGGCGCGGGAAGCTGAAGCCGAACTACAAGGCCGGAAATACGAAAAATTCTTCGCCAAAATGTATGGCAACACCCCAATTGCGTGGGATGAAAATTTAAGCGGTTACAGCCGTCTGCGCTTTATCGTCAACGTGTTCAGCCGAATGCGGGCACTCACCTATCAAAACGAACTCGATTTCGATTTCAAAGCCACGCTCGACAAAATGCCGATTTACCTGCGCCCGTGGTTCCGCGTGCCCAACCGCCAAAACCTGAGCCATAAAATCGTATTCGGCCATTGGTCGTCACTCGGTTACATGAACACCAACGGCATCATCTCGCTAGATACCGGCGCATTGTGGGGCGGCAAACTCACCGCCATCAACCTCTGTACTGAAGCCGTAACCCAAGTTGCCGCCATCAACGGCTTGGATTGGCGTACTTTGAAAAAAGATTGAAATCAAAAGGCCGTCTGAAAAATTTAAGTTCAGACGGCCTTTATTGTGCCCATACAAAATCAAACGTTTTCTACTTTCCCATCAAATTTACCGTTTCTCTTATCTTCATCAGCATCTTTACGATATTAAATAATTATATAAACAATTAATTTTTTTGATTTTATTATTGCGATATAGCATACCCGGTTCACATTTTTGTGTTACCTTTTGAAAAAACTATAGAATTACTCTAATTTATGATTTTTTTAGAGTATAATGCCTAAAATTAAAAATACACTGACACACTCATTGCAGTACTCACTCCAACACCCTACCTGAGGCCATTAGCATGTCACACTCTTTCGATCCATTGGTTATCCGCGGCAAGTCATTGATTCCCATCGTTCAAGGCGGCATGGGCGTGGGTATTTCTGCGTCTAAACTATCCAGCGCCGTCGCCCGAGAAAACGGCATCGGCACCATCGCCAGCGTGGATTTGCGCCATCTGCACGAAGATTTGCTGGAACAATCGAAAATCAACTCAACCGAAGAAAAATACACCAAGCTCAACCGCATTGCGCTTGACCGTGAAATCCAAAAAGCCAAAAGCGGCGCCGAAGGCAACGGCATGATTGCGGTGAACGTGATGAAAGCCGTGAAAGACCATGCCGCTTATGTGCGCCAAGCTTGCGAATCGGGTGCCGATGCAATTGTGATGGGCGCCGGTCTGCCTTTGGATCTACCGGAAATGACTGAGGGCTTCCACAAAGACGTGGCTTTATTCCCGATTTTATCGGAATCGCGCGGCATTAATATCGTGTTGAAACGCTGGATGAAGAAAGGTATCTTGCCCGATGCCATCGTAATCGAGCACCCGGCTCACGCCGCCGGGCACTTAGGAGCAGCCACCGTAACCGGTGTCAACGATGAAAAATTCGAGTTTAAGCGCGTGATCGAAGAAACTTTGGAAGTCTTTAAAAATCTGGGCTTGGAAAGCGAAAAAATCCCTTTGGTGTTGGCCGGCGGTATGGCGAATTTTGAAAAAGTCACTACCGCGCTGAAAACATGGGGCGCCAATGCCGTTCAGATCGGCACCGCGTTTGCAGTCACCCAAGAAGGCGATGCCCACATCAATTTCAAGAAAACCTTGGCCGGTGCCGACACCGAGCAAGTGGTTGAATTTATGTCGGTCGCCGGTTTGCCGGCCCGCGGCGTGCGCACCAAATTCCTTGATAATTACATCAAGCGCGAAGCCAAATTGCAATCTGTGGCCAAAGCCGACCCGCGCCGCTGCACCCAAGGCTTAAACTGCCTGACCAGCTGTGGTTTGCGTGATGGTTTGGATAAAGCCGGCCAATTCTGTATCGACATCCAACTTTCCGCCGCTTTCCGTGGAGAGGTCGATAAAGGCTTGTTTTTCCGCGGCAAAGACCCGCTGCCATTCGGCAATGCCATGCGCACGGTACAAGAAACCATTCACTATTTGTTAAACGGCGCTATGCCGGTTGCCGCAAAATAAAACGCAGAGGCCGTCTGAAAACGATAGAATTTCAGACGGCTTTTTGATGTGCAGTGATTTATCTATATCTTGAAACTTTTCAGACGGCCTTCACCCGTCACAGCCTGCACAGATTGTTAACAAAATAAATCAGAAAAATGTTAACATAGCGGTTAAATTTCAGGCTCGGAACCATCATGAATTCATTATTATCCCAACTCAAACCCTACCCGTTTGCCCGTTTACGCGAAGCCATGCAAGGCTTGGAAGCGCCCGAAGGCTTGCCAACCGTACCGCTACACATCGGCGAACCGAAACACGCCACGCCCAAAGTGATTACCGATGCGCTCACGGCTTCGTTAAGCGAATTGGAAAAATACCCGCTGACCGCCGGTTTACCGGAATTACACCAAGCTTGTGCCGATTGGTTGGCGCGCCGCTATGATGGCTTAAAAGTTGACCCGGCTACCGAAATCCTGCCGGTATTGGGCAGCCGCGAAGCGTTGTTCTCTTTCATTCAAACCGTTTTGGATCCGGTTGCCGACAGCAAACCTGTTGTCATCAGCCCGAATCCGTTTTACCAAATCTACGAAGGCGGTACCATTCTCGCAGGCGGCGAAATTCATTTTGCCAACTGTCCTGCACCATCATTTAATCCTGATTGGCCAAGCATTTCAGACAGCCTGTGGCAACGCACCAAAATGGTTTTGGTTTGCTCGCCGAACAACCCGAGCGGCAGCGTCTTGCAACTGGAAGAATGGCAGGAATTGTTCGCCCTGCAAGACAAATACGGCTTCGTGATTGCTTCCGACGAATGCTATTCGGAAATTTATTTCGACGGCAAAAAGCCCATCGGCGGTTTGCAGGCCGCAGCGCAATTGGGGCGCAGCTTTGATAAATTAATGATGTTTACCAGCTTGTCTAAGCGCTCCAACGTGCCTGGCTTGCGTTCAGGCTTTGTGGCGGGCGACGCCGCTTTACTGAAAGATTTCCTGCTTTACCGCACCTACCACGGCAGCGCGATGAGTATTCCGGTGCAGCGCGCCAGCATTGCGGCATGGAACGATGAATCCCACGTCATCGACAACCGCCGGCTGTATCAGGAAAAATTCGACAAAGTGATTCCGATTTTACGCGAAGTATTTGAGGTCGATTTTCCTGACGCATCGTTTTACATCTGGCTGAAAGTGCCGGATGGCGACGATTTGGCCTTTGCCAAGCGCTTGTGGACTGAAGCAGCGATTCAGGTTTTACCCGGCCGGTTCTTGGCGCGCGATACCGAGCAAGGTAACCCGGGCGAAGGCTATGTACGCATTGCTTTGGTTGCCGGTGTGGAAACCTGCGTCAAAGCGGCAGAAACCATCGTGTCACTGTATCGTTGATTATGGTGTGATGCATAGGCCGTCTGAAAAATTTCAGACGGCCTTTTATCATGTGTAATTAAGCATTTCAACCGCCCCGATTCTTGCCCTGCCCAGCGTTTGAAACTAAAATCGACCCATTCATTTTTGATAAAGATACGAGGCGACCATGTTTTTTGTCTTATCTCCGGCGAAAAATCTCAACGAAAAAGATTCCGCCCCCATTCAAGAATTTACCCAGCCGGATTTGCTGAAAGAATCAGAAATCCTGATGCATGAATTACGCCGGCTTGCGCCGCAGCAAATCGCCCAACTGATGCACGTTTCCGACAAAATCGCCCTGCTCAACGCCGAGCGCAATGCTACATGGCACACACCGTTTACTCCGGAAAACGCCAAGCAGGCGGTGTATATGTTTAACGGCGATGTGTACGAAGGCATTGCTGCCGAATCGCTAAACGCCAAACAAATTCAATACCTGCAACAACACGTGCGCCTGCTGTCCGGCCTTTACGGCTTGCTGCGTCCGCTGGATTTAATGCAACCTTACCGCTTGGAAATGGGCACGGCGTTTGCCAATTCGCGCGGTAAAAATCTGTATGAATTTTGGGGTGACCGCATCACCGGTTTGCTGAATGAAACCCTTGCCGCCAACGGCAGCGAGGTATTGATTAACTTGGCTTCGCAAGAGTATTTCAAATCAATCAACACCAAAAAACTCAAAGCCAAGTTGATTACGCCTGTGTTTAAAGACGAGAAAAACGGCCAATACAAAATCATCAGCTTCTACGCCAAGCGCGCCCGCGGTTTGATGGTTCGCTATGCAGCCGAACACGGCATTACCGATCCGCAAGATTTGCAAAATTTTGATTACGAAGGCTACGAATTCAACGCCGCCGCTTCAAATGATAAGGAGTGGGTATTTTTACGCAAAGAACAAACCAAGTAAAAACAAAAAACTAAGCCTGTATACGTAAATTTTGCTTGGCAAACAGGCAAGTTTTCATTACTATACTGTCTTCAAGAAAACGGAAGCGTGGCAGAGCGGTTTAATGCAACGGTCTTGAAAACCGTCGAGGGTTGATAGCCCTCCGTGAGTTCGAATCTCACCGCTTCCGCCATTTTCTTGAATTTTATTTTTTTATTTAAGGAAGCGTGGCAGAGTGGTTTAATGCAACGGTCTTGAAAACCGTCGAGGGTTGATAGCTCTCCGTGAGTTCGAATCTCACCGCTTCCGCCAAATCAGAAAAAGCTGCTTATTGTGAACTGCACCCCAAAAGTTGGACACCATCCCCAACTTATTGAGGTGCAGTTTTTTATGGCAAAGTATTCAAACGGATTCAAGTTGCAAGTAGTAAACTACTATTTACAGGGGCATGGTGGAAAACATACAGCCAAAGTTTTTTGCTTAGGCCATGCTGCCGTACGCAAACGGGCAACCCGTTATGTTCTTCATGGAGGGGACGGCATCAACCGATGGTCGGGTATTACCGTTTATCCTTTGGATTTCAAGTCGAACGCCGTCAGAATGGTCATAAATGAAGGGCTGTCCCAAAAAGGGGCATCCGCCCGGTTGAACCTGCCGACCGGTTCCCTACTCACCCAATGGCTGTGTCGGTACCGCCAATACGGCACCGGCGGTTTGAAAGCCAAACCGGAAGGCAGGAAGCCTGTGAAGAAGCCCAAGCAACCTGAGGCCGCCCCAAAAGCCGGCCATCTCAAAACCAAAGAAGGGCTGATGGAAGAACTGCTTTACCTTCGTGCAGGGACGGCCGTCTTAAAAAAGCCCGATGCCTTAATCCGGGAGGACGGAGTGCGGCAGAGCGAAGCCGGATCGTCGCAGGATTAAGGCAGGACTATCCTTTGAAACTGCTGCTGACAATTGCCGGACTGCCGCGCAGTACCTTCTGCTACCAATTGGCTGCTCAATCGGCAGAAGACAAATATGCCGGTTTGAAACAGCATATCCTCACTGTTTGCCGGCAACACAAAGGACGGTACGGCTACCGCAGGATAACGGCGGCCATCCGTCATACAGGGACATCGGCCAACCACAAGGCAGCCGGCCGCCTGATGGCGCAGATGGGCCTGAGGGCAGTGATACGGCAACGCAAATACCGCCCGTTTAAAGGAGGGGCGGTAGAACTGCGCCCAATATCCTGCTACGCCATTTCAAAGCGGAAAGACCGAATAAGAAATGGGTTACGGACGTTACCGGGTTCAATGTTGCAGGAGGGAAGCTGTATCTGCCGCCGGTGACGGATTTGTTTAACGGGGAAACCGTCAGCTGCCGTATCCAAACCCGGCCGGCTTCCGATTTGGCCGGCAAGATGCTGAAAGAGGCGTTTAAGACATTAATGCCGTCTGAAAAGCCGATACTGCATTCGGATCAGGGGGGCAGTATCGAATGCCCTTTTATCAACAACAGTTAAAAGACAAAGGATTAGTGCAGGGTATGTCCCGTAAGGGAAACTGTTTGGACAATGCGGCGGTGGAAAGTTTCTTTGGAACGTTGAAGCCGGAATGTTTCCATACCTGCAAATATGCTTCTGTTACCGAATTGGAAACAGCCTTGCATGAGTATATTCATTATTACAACCACGAGAGGATTAAGCTCAAATTAAAAGGACTGAGTCCTGTACAGTACAGGATTCAGTCCTTGAAAACCGCTTGATTAAACTGTCCGGCTTTTTGGGGGGCAGTTCAATTTTTAAGCAGCTTTTTTGTTTGAATTCATTTATCAGGCCGAGACCTTTGCAAAACTTCCTGAAAAGCCACTGTACAAAGAGTCGACATCATTCCCGCGCAGGCGGGAATCTATTTTTGAGTATGGCAACCTATTGAATAAAATAAGTTTCTTAAATTTTAAGATGGATTCCCGCTTGCGCGGAATGACGGCTGTTTGGTTTTTTATTGGTGGTGCATGAGGTTTGGCAAAGGTCTCAGGCCATCTGAAAGTTTTTCTTTCAGACGGCCTGACCTTTGCCCCCCCGATTTGAGTACAGTTCAAAGTTAGAGCATTACAGAAAGCACAGACATATCATTTAGATAGGCAAGCTTTCGAGCAGCGTATAGCAAAGAAATGTGTCAAAGATGGGGATTTCGCAAAGGTCTCGGCCTTATTATCATTAAAATTGGGCAAACCTTATTCCGCCCAGTTTTTTTTCTTAGACGTGTGCCCAATGCCCGGATTGAAGCTATTGGTCGGGTCGAGCTTGCGGTAAAACTGTTTCAGCGCAGGTTTGGCTTCGTATAGATGGCCGACATTATGCTCCGCCGGATATTGCGCACCGCGCTGGTCGAGCACAGCCAACATTTCATGCTCCAAAGCCATGCAGTCGTTGCCTTTTTAACCACATAATCCTGATGGAACACGTGGCACATAAAGTGGCCGTAATAAAGCTTGTGAATGATTTTGTCGTCGACTTCTTTCGGCAAATGCTCATACCAATCGCGGTCGTCACGGCGCAGGGCAATATCCAGCGCGACCAAATCTTCCACTTCGTCATCATGCACCGCGCGATAACGGATAGCAGCGGAAGCCACGGCAAATCGGTGCAACATCGCTGCTTGCGCTTCTTCTGCATTACATTCGAAATACGTGCCGCTGTGGTTGGCAAAATAATCTTTCAAAAAGGCACGCGCTTCGTCCACGCCCCGCCGCCCATTTTGACGATCAGATGATGCTCGTATTGGTCGCGGTAGTTGAGCAAAGATTGCGGCAGATGTTGCGGCAACCATTTACTCACCCATTGTAGTGCTTTGTCGGAGAAATGTTTTGGCAGAAAGGATAATTTTTTGCTGAAGCGGTCGGCGCGCGCTTTGTAGTCAAATAATTTCGGCAGTTGGTGCGTACCGAATTTCTTAATCACATAAAAAGTGTCTTTGCCGTAGATCTCCGCAATATTGAAGGCATCACGGTGAATATATTCGCCCGAAATCGGCAGGGATTTGAAATCGGCCAATGCCGCGCGGCGGATGTCGGTCAGCTCGTTAATGTCGTTGGTGCCGATGTAGAACACCGCGGTTTTTGTCTCTTGCGGGAAGGTATCCAAGCGCACGGCAAACACCATCAACTTACCCGCACAGCCCGATGCTTCATAATGACGCGCCGGATCAGCATTAAAACGCGCGGCGGTCGGTTCATCGACTTGGCGCACATGGTCGCAATAGGCATGGTCGTGGCCTTTGCCGGCATTTTGTGTGATGTCTTTACGCTGATAATGATGACCTTGCAAATTGGTGAGAATCTCTTCCGGCGTATCACCCAAATCAATACCCAAGTGGTTCACCAACTCCAATTGGCCGTCTGAATTAATTTGCGCAAACAAAGCCATTTCAGTATAAGCCGGACCGCGCTGTACCAGTGCACCGCCCGAATTGTTGCATACGCCCCCAATACTGATGCGCCGATACACGATGAACCAATCACCGAATGCGGTTCACGGCCTAAAGGCTTGAGCAAGAGCTCAAGCTGATTCAGGGTCGAACCGGGCAGGCACACCACTTGCTCATTATTGTTGATGGGCTGGATGATGTTCATGCGCATGGTGTTGACAATCACAATATCGCGGTCGTAATCATTGCCGTCGGGGTCGAACCGCCGGTCAAGCCGGTATTGGCGGCCTGCGTAATCACAATCACATCGGCTTCGACACACGCCTGTAAGATTTTCCACTGCTCCAGCAATGTTCCCGGCCGTACCACTGCCAACGCCCTCCCTTCGCCGAAACGGTAGCCTTGGCGGTAAGGCTCAGTTTTGTTCGGGTCAGTTAAAATGTATTTTTCGCCGACGACTTCCGTCAGCCTTTGGATTAATTGTGAAGCAGTCATCGCTTTCTCCTTATCAACCGTGAGATTAAAACCATTCTACATCGCGGTATGTTAACACGAATACCGTCTGTTCAAAGACATCATGCTGTCTGAACACCATCTTTCAGACGGCCTGCAAGCTTTAAAGCCTTAAATACCAGCGCCGTTAGCGCCAAAATGCCGCCGCCCCGATAAACAGCACCAGCCCGCCGCCCATCATCACCAGTTCGGACACCCTTTTACGAGTTTGATGTTGAAACGCTTCCATCTGCTGCTGCACATCCGGATTGACAAAATCCACCACCACCCTTGGTCGTGATACAGCAATGCTTCGACAAAATAAGCATGCCGTTGCAGCCGCACTATGCGTATTTCATCCGCAGGAAAGACTTCCAGCCCTTCTTTTTGAAACTGAGCCAGCCTTACGGGAAGGCTTTTCAATTCCAAATTAAGCGGTAACCGCTCCTTATCCGGCAACACCAGCACGACACGGACGTTTTCCACCTCGCGCGCATACCGCCCGGCTTTTAACACACTGTGCTTTTACCCGGTAAATCTGCTGCTGCAATTGAACTTCGCCCAACACCACATCAAAATAGCGCAAAGTAAGCAGCACGCCCAGCAATAGAAACATCACGCCGAACAAAGCAAACCTCACCCACAGTCCGCCCCAATCTATCTCGCCGATTTTTCCCATCTTTCTCCTCCGAGCAAACAAAAGCACCGCAGACTAAAAATCTGCGGTGCTTTTTTGAATGAGGCGGCGAGCCCAACCCCCGGCACTGGCGCATCAGAGTGGGCTGCTGGCTTCCGCCCCTGACCCGGTGTTCCAAGTAACCATGCGGGGAGACCCGCCGTAAGAAAATCCATTATAACGGCTTTTTGTAAAAATACCAATACCGTGCGTCATATAACCCCGCAAATGTTTTTCATTTTAAGGCCGTCTGAACATCAATTCCCGTTCTTTTCCGACGGTTTAACCCGTCAAACCGGACAAATTGTCAACAATCAAACAGATTAAATCTTCTCTTTCCGGCACAAAACAGTCCTAAAATAATACCAATTTTTCATTGAAAAACAATAAAAAATAAATTACATTAACACATTCTTAACCGGCTGAAAACACCTTGCAAAATCGCAAAAGCAAAAAAAGTATCTGTAACGACAAGCCTTCTACGGACACCATTCATCATGACGACCACCACCGCTCCGCAGCGCCTGCGCGAAATTCCCTACAACTATACTTCCTACACTGACAAAGAAATCGTTCAGCGCCTGCTGGGCGAAGAGGCTTGGCTGATTCTGCAAGGCTTGCGCAGCCAACGCCGCACCGGCCGCTCGGCACGTATGCTGTTTGAAGTATTGGGCGATATGTGGGTAGTGGTACGCAATCCTTATTTGGTCGACGACCTGCTTGAGCATCCTAAACGCCGCGAAGCTTTGGTGCGGGAAATGCGCCACCGCTTAACCGAAATTCAAAACCGCCGCGATGACAACCAACAAGTCGAAACCTTGGTGCAATCTGCCCTGACCGCGGTACAGAATTTTGATGCCAGCTTCGGCATCACCAAGCAAAAACGCAAAAAGATTCTTGAGCGTTTGAGCCAAATTACCAAGCCGCATAATATTATGTTTGACGGTTTGGCACGGGTGACCCACGTCACCGATGCCACCGACTGGCGCGTGGAATATCCTTTTGTGGTGATTAATCCCGACAACGAAGCCGAAGTCGCGCCTTTGGTGCGCGCGCTGATTGGGCTGGATTTGGTGATTATTCCGCGCGGCGGCGGCACAGGCTACACCGGCGGCGCGATTCCGTTGGATGCCAACAGTGCGGTCATCAATACTGAAAAACTCGATCTGCACAACGGTGTGCAATTCGTCACCCTGCCGGGCCTTGACGGCACGCACCCGATTATCCATTGCGGCGCCGGCGTGGTAACCCGCCGCGTGGAAGAAACCGCGCACAAAGCCGGTTTGGTGTTTGCCGTTGACCCGACGTCTGCCGATGCCTCTACCGTTGGCGGCAATGCTGCCATGAATGCAGGCGGTAAAAAAGCCGTATTGTGGGGCACCGCGCTCGACAATCTGGCCTACTGGCAAATGGTCAATCCGAAAGGCGAGTGGCAGCGCATCGAACGTGTGCGCCACAATTTCGGCAAAATCCACGATGAAGAAACTGCCATTTTCGATGTACACACGCTCGACACCAGCGGTAACAACATTGTCAAAACCGAACGCTTGGAAATCCCCGGTCACAAATTCCGCAAAGTCGGCTTGGGCAAAGACGTGACCGACAAATTCTTGAGCGGCCTGCCGGGCATCCAAAAAGAAGGCACCGACGGCATCATCACCAGCGTGGCCTTTGTATTACATAAAATGCCGAAACACACCCGCACCGTCTGCATGGAATTTTTCGGCACCGTTGCCAACGCCACTCCTTCCATCGTTGAAATCCGCGATTACCTGCTCGGCCATGAAAAAGTGCAATTGGCCGGCTTGGAGCATCTCGACTGGCGCTATGTGCGTGCAGTCGGTTATGCCACCAAAGCCGCCGGCAAAGGCCGCCCGAAAATGGTGTTGCTCGCCGATGTGGTTTCCGATGATGAACAAGCCGTGCAGGAAGTGGCCGAACACATGGTCGAAATGACGCGCAAACGCGAAGGCGAAGGCTTTATCGCCATCACCCCTGAAGCGCGCAAAACCTTCTGGCTCGACCGCAGCCGCACCGCCGCCATCGCCAAACACACCAACGCCTTCAAAATCAACGAAGACGTGGTGATTCCGCTGGAGCGATTGGGCGAATATTCAGACGGTATCGAGCGCATCAACATCGAATTGTCGATTAAAAACAAGCTGACCCTGTGCGCCGCCCTGCTCGATTACCTGCAAGGCCGCCTGCCGGTCGATGCCATGGGCACCGACTTGCCAAGTAAAGAATTATTAGGCGACCGCGCCACCCACGCACTGAATCATGTTTCCGCAGTAAAAGAACGCTGGGAATGGCTGCTGGCCAATCTCGATGCGCCTTTAGGCGAATATAAAGCGCGTTACGGCAAAGCGGTTTTTTCCGAACCGGAAGCCCGCGATGATGAAAGCTCCTTTATCGCCTTCCGCGATTTCCGTTTGCGCGTGTCGATTAAATCCGACGTGATGAAACCTTTGAGCGAAATTTTCAGCGGCAAAACCGACGTGAGAATTCTCGAAGACTTAGCCAAAATCCACGGTAGAATCGTACGCGGCCGCGTGTTTGTCGCACTGCACATGCACGCGGGCGACGGCAACGTGCACACCAATATTCCGGTCAATTCCGACGATGCCGAAATGCTTCAGACGGCCTATCATTCCGTCGACCGCATCATGAAAATCGCCCGCAGCTTAAACGGCGTAATTTCCGGCGAACACGGTATCGGCATCACCAAAATGGAATTTTTGAGCGATGAAGACATGCAGCCGTTTTGGGATTACAAAGCCAAAGTCGACCCCGAAGGCCGCTTCAACCGCCACAAATTGATGAAAGGAGCCGACCTGCGCAACGCCTACACGCCGTCGTTTGAATTACTCGGCGCCGAATCGCTGATTATGGAAAAATCGTCTTTGGGCACGATTGCCGAATCGGTGAAAGATTGCTTGCGCTGCGGCAAATGCAAACCGGTCTGCTCGACCCATGTGCCGCGTGCCAACCTGCTTTACAGCCCTCGCAACAAAATTCTCGGTGTGGGTCTGCTCACCGAAGCCTTCCTTTACGAAGAGCAAACCCGCCGCGGCGTGTCTTTGAAGCACTTTGACGAGCTGACCAACATCGGCGATCACTGCACCGTGTGCCACCGCTGCGTAAAACCGTGTCCGGTCAATATCGACTTCGGCGACGTGACCGTTGCCATTCGCAATTATCTGAACGAAACCGGCCACAGCACCACCGTGCCGGCTGCAGCCATGGGCATGGCGTTTCTGAACGCGACCAACCCGAAAGCCATTAAAGCGTTGCGTGGCGCGATGATTCAAACTGGCTTTCCGGCGCAGAACTTTGCCTATAAATTGGGCAAAATGTTCCCGATTGTGAAAAAAGAAAAAGCCGCACCGGCCGCTACCGTCAACAAGCCGACGATTAAAGAGCAGGTGATTCACTTCATCAACCGCCCGCTACCTAAAGGCGTACCGGCCAAAACACCGCGCTCGTTATTGGGCATTGAAGACGACAAAAGCATCCCGATTATCCGCAACCCGCAAACCGCCGAAGACAGCGAAGCCGTATTCTACTTCCCGGGCTGCGGCTCCGAACGGTTGTTCAGCCAAATCGGTTTGGCTACCCAAGCGATGCTGTGGCATGTCGGCGTGCAAACCGTGTTGCCGCCGGGCTATATGTGTTGCGGTTATCCGCAAGATGCCGGCGGCGACAAAGCCCGCGCCGAGCAGATGAGCACGGATAACCGCGTCTCATTCCACCGCATGGCCAATACGCTGAATTATCTTGACATCAAAACCGTGGTCGTCAGCTGCGGCACTTGTTACGACCAGTTGGAAAAATACCGCTTTGAGGAAATTTTTCCCGGCTGCCGCATCATCGACATTCACGAATTCTTATTGGAAAAAGGCGTGAAACTCGACGGTGTGGAAGGCCAGCAATATCTCTATCACGATCCGTGCCACAGCCCGATTAAAACCATGAACGCCACCCAAATGGCCAGCGAATTGATGGGGCAAAAAGTGGTGTTGAGCGACCGCTGTTGCGGCGAATCCGGTATGTTTGCCGTGAAACGCCCCGACATCGCTTCGCAGGTGAAATTCCGCAAACAGG
This sequence comes from Neisseria weixii, assembly GCF_002327085.1. Lineage (GTDB taxonomy): Bacteria > Pseudomonadota > Gammaproteobacteria > Burkholderiales > Neisseriaceae > Neisseria > Neisseria weixii. The sequence goes on from NZ_CP023429.1 coordinate 1,666,073, forward strand.
AAGAAATCGAGAAAAACCTTAAAGAATTGCCGCAAGGCCAGCCGGTGAAAATGCTCACTTCCTGCCCGGCCTGTCTGCAAGGTTTAAGCCGCTACCGCGACGACAACGACATACCCGCCGATTATATCGTCATCGAAATGGCCAAGCATATTCTGGGCGACAACTGGCTGAATGAGTTTGTCGACAAAGCCAACAACGGCGGCGTGGAAAAAGTGCTGCTGTAATCTGAAAAAATTATTTCACTTACCCCTTCAAACCAAGACAATTTCAAGCCAACCTCTGTCAACGATTGCAACATTATCAGCAGATGTTGGCTTGAATTACTTTCATATTTCTAATCCCGATCCCTATCTTTGCCAACACTCAAAAAATTTCTGCTTTCAATCAAATCTTTCTATATCCCTGCATTTTTCTACCTGCTTAAGACCGTCTTGATTTTTTCAGACGGCATTTTTTGCAACATTCAGCCGCATGTCTGATCAATCTTGCAAGATGAATAATATTTTTTAAATTGAAAATTGTTGACAACCTATAATTTATCACTATATTTTTTTATATATTTAATTTTTTAAATATTGATAAAATAGTTTTCATATAATATATATTGTCAACAATTTTCCAATCGAAAAGATTATTCTTATGCATCTTACTAGTCGAGAACAAGAAAAACTCATGCTTTTTCTGGCTGGCGAACTCGCCGCTAAGCGCCTTGCCCGCGGCCTGAAGCTCAACCATCCGGAAGCCATTACTTATATCTCGAGCCATCTCCAAGAAGCCGCGCGCGACGGCATGAGCGTGGCCGAATTAATGGAATACGGCACGACCTTGCTGACCAACGGCGACGTTGTGGAAGGTATTGCCGATATGATAGACGAAATGCAGATTGAGGCCACCTTTCCCGATGGTACAAAACTCGTTACCGTACACCGTCCGATACGCTGAAAATTTTAAAAATACAGCAATCTTTACTGCCCAATGCTTACAGTCCATACCGTTTGGAATGTAGCAACGACATCCCAGAAAAAGGATAATCCTATGATTCCCGGAGAATACCTAGCCGCTGAAGGCCATATTGTTGCCAACCGTAACAGGCCTACACGCATAATTAAAGTAGTCAACCTCGGCGATCGCCCGATTCAGGTCGGCTCGCACTATCATTTTGCCGAAACCAATCCCGCACTTTCATTTGATCGCACCGCAGCCGAAGGCTTCCGTCTGAACATCCCTAGTGGCAACGCCGTACGCTTCGAACCGGGAGAAGAGAAAACCGTAACGCTTGTTGCATTCGGAGGTAAACGGCTTTTACATGGTTTTCGTAACCAAACTTCTGGAAAACGCCTTCCCCACTCCTATGTACCACAGAAACTACCACGCTCGACATCCCACGTGCCCAATATCTCGCCACCTACGGTCCTACTGTCGGCGATAAAATCCGCTTGGGTGACACCTGCCTTTTCGCTACAGTCGAACGCGATTTGCTCACCCACGGTGACGAATGTAAATTCGGTGGCGGCAAATCGGTACGCGACGGCATGGCACAGTCGGCTACCGAAGGCCGTACCAATCCGAACGTACTGGATTTTGTCATTACCAACGTCGTTATCATCGACCACAGCGGCATTGTCAAAGCCGACATCGGTATTCGCGACGGCCGCATCGTCGGCATTGGGTAGGCGGGTAATCCTGACACCATGGACGGTGTGACCCCAACATGATCATCGGTGCCTCCACCGAAGTACACAACGGTGCGCATCTGATCGCAACTGCCGGCGGCATCGATACCCATATTCACAATATTTGCCCGCAGCAGATCGCCCATGCCATCGAAAGTGGCATCACTACCATGATCGGCGGCGGAACCGGCCCGGCTAACGGCACCAATGCCACCACTGTTACCCCCGGTGCATGGAACCTGCAACGTATGCTGCAAGCCGTCGACGCCTATCCGGTAAACATGGGCTTTTTCGGCAAAGGCAATTGTGCTTCTACAGAGCCTTTGCGCGAGCAAATCCGCGCTGGTGCGCTTGGACTGAAAATCCATGAAGACTGGGGCGAAACTCCTGCAGTCATCGATGCCAGCCTGAAAGTGGCTGACGAAATGGATGTGCAAGTGGCCATACACACCGATACACTCAACGAAAGTGGCTTTCTCGAAGAAACCATGGCAGCGATAGATGGCCGTGTCATCCACACCTTCCATACTGAAGGCGCTGGTGGCGGTCACGCACCCGATATCATTAAAGCGGCCATGTATCCTAATGTACTGCCGGCCTCCACCAACCCAACCCGTCCCTTTACCGTCAATACTATTGATGAACACCTCGATATGCTGATGGTTTGCCACCACCTCGACAAACGTGTACCCGAAGACATCGCATTTGCCGATTCACGCATTCGTCCCGAAACCATCGCTGCCGAAGACATTTTGCACGACATGGGCGTGTTTTCGATCATGAATTCCGATTCCCAAGCCATGGGACGCGTAGGGGAAGTCATCATCCGTACCTGGCAAACTGCCGATAAAATGAAACAGCAGCGCGGCAGCTTGCCAGAGGATCAAGCCGATAGCGACAATTTCCGCATCAAACGCTACATAGCAAAATATACAGTTAATCCTGCCATTGCTCACGGCATTAGCGATTACGTCGGATCAATCGAAGTTGGCAAAATGGCTGACATTGTCTTGTGGAAACCCGCCTTTTTCGGCGTCAAGCCTGAAATCATCATCAAAAACGGTTTCATCAGCTACGCCCGAAAGGAGGATCCCAACGCCAGCATCCCCACTCCCCAACCCGTTCTCTACCGTCCCATGTTCGGTGCGCACGGTAAAGCAGTGGCCGAAACCGCTGTATTGTTTGTTTCGCAAGCCGCTGTAGATGCTGGAATCCGCGACCGTTACGGCCTGAGCAAGCTCACTTTACCTGTATACGGTTGCCGAAACATCGGTAAAAAAGACCTTATCCATAACCATGCAACACCAGAAATCACTGTTGATCCGGAACGTTACGAAGTGCGCGTTAATGGAGAACACATTACCTGCGAACCTGCCGTTAAATTGCCTTTAGCGCAAAGATACTTTCTATTTTAAAGAAAACGGCAGACAGGTACTTTACTTACGCAAAGCCCTGTCTGCCGCGCTACCCAGCATAAAAACTACGTTCGAATTTATTCTAAGTGATTCACCATGAACCTGATTATCCAAAATACGCTGCCGCTTGATACGCCGCCTCATCCACAAGCCGAACAAGATTACGTTGAGCTCGAATGGTATGAAGCCGGCCGGCACATTTTACGCAAAACAACAACCAACGGCAGAGACATCTCTTTCCGTATGCTGCAGGAAGGCCAAAGACTGAAGCACGGCGATATCGTATATTCCGATACCCGGGTATTCATCCGAATCACCATCAAACCCTGCGCAGCCATCGTCATCGCGCCTAAAAATCTGCCGGATATGGCACGCGCATGCTACGAGATCGGCAACAAACATTCACCGCTTTTTCTCGAAGGCGACGAGCTAACTATGCCTTACGACAAACCGATGTTTCTCTGGCTTGAAGCAGCCGGTTTTCAGCCACAACAGGCTGAACGGCGCCTAAGCCTTGCTTTGCGCGCCAATTCGGCACCGGGTTTCGGCGGTCATCACTCACACAGTCACGGACACGGCCATTAAACTCACCGCCCTATTGCATCTTGCCGACCCTACCTTGCCTATCGGTGGTTTCAATCATTCCGCCGGCCTGGAAACCTTCGTACAAGAAGGTGCGGTGGACAGCATCAGCCGTCTGAAAGAATATGTAGAAACCCAACTTTTGCAAAATTGGATTCATAACGACGGCGCTTATGTTTCGCTGGCCTATTCAACCACGCTCGCCGGTGATGCCGAGACACTGGAAACACTCGACCATGATATTGAGTGCCGCGAAAACGCCGCGCGAAATCCGCGAAGCTTCGGTTAAGCTCGGCGTGAGGCTGCTGAAAATCTTTGCCCGATATGAAAGCCATCCGATGGTTAACGCATTTCAGACGGCCTTGACACAAAAACGGGTACAAGGGTTTTATCCGTTGGCTTTTGGCTTGATTGCTGCAGCGACAGTGCAAACTAAAGAAGATACACTGACCGCGTTTTACTATAACGCCGCCGTAGGTGCCGTAACCAACGGCGTGAAATTGATTCCGCTCAGTCAAAACGACGGACAAGATATTCTCTTTGCTTTACGTAAGACCATAGGACAGGCGGTCTCTCTCAGTATGACACCGATTTGAATTGGCTTGGCGTTGCCAGCCCAGCCGCAGACATTCGTGCAATGCAGCACGAACGGCTATATACACGGCTGTATATGAGCTAGGCCGTCTGAAACCGTTTTTCTTACTTAACTGATCAAAAACCCTATTTCCCTGTTTATATGTTTTGTTTAAAAGGACATTCAATATGAAATACACCATGAAAACCATTTTGGCCGTAACACTGGCAGTAAGCATCTCCGCCGCTTTCGCCCATCCGGGGCACGGAGCAGAAGGCGGTTTCGCCGCAGGCTTCCTACATCCTATCGGCGGACTGGATCACATTCCTGCTATTTTGGCTGTCGGCTTGTGGGCAGCAACATTTGAAGGCAAAGCCCGATGGGTACTACCGGCCGCTTTTATCAGCATGATGGCCATAGGCTTTTTCTTCGGCCTCAACACGGGCACCATAGCCATGACCGAACAAGGCATTGCCGCGTCTGTTTTGGTCATCGGTTTGGCCGCATCTTGGCTACAACGCTTGCCCATAACCGCTGCGGCGGCAATGGCGGGGGCCTTCGCACTCTTTCACGGCCTGGCACACGGAGCTGAAACAAGCGGCGGAGCCATCGGATTTGCAACAAGCTTCGTCATCAGTACCGCGATACTGCATGCCGCCGGATTCTTAGCCGGTGCTGTTTTACGTCAAAACGTATGGATGACACGCAGTCTCGGTACAGCCATCGGTTCATTCGGCCTCTACCTTTTGTTGGCTTAAACCTACCGATTGCACTGAAATAATACGCAAATATTCTACGGTCGATCGCATCATCGGCCGTTTGAAATCTCTCCCTATACATACGACAGAAGCGACAACGCAGGCCAATAACCAGCCCTTTAATTAAAAACGCTTCATTTTCATATATTTTTTAAGGAACATTATGCGCAACTACATCAAAATCGGCGTTGCCGGCCCGGTAGGTGCAGGCAAAACCGCCCTCATCGAGAGGCTGACCCGAAAAATTGCCGGCAAATACAGCGTTGCCGTAATCACCAACGATATCTACACCCGGGAAGATGCTGAATTTCTCACCCGCAACAGTCTACTACCGCCTGAACGCATTATGGGCGTGGAAACCGGTGGCTGTCCGCACACAACCATCTGCGAAGATGCCTCTATGAATCTCGAAGCGGTAGAAGAAATGGCGCAACGCTTCCCCGATGTTGAAATTATTTTCATCGAATCAGGCGGTGATAATCTTTCTGCCACCTTCAGCCCTGATTTGGCCGATGTCACCATTTTTGTAATCGATGTCGCACAGGGCAAAAAAATTCCGCGCAAAGGCGGGCCGGGCATCACCCGTTCCGATCTTCTGGTGATTAACAAAACCGACTTGGCTCCGCATGTTGGTGCCAGCCTTGAAGTAATGGAACACGATGCCCGCAGAATGCGTGGTGGGCAACCTTTTGTTTTCACCAACCTGATGAAAGACGAAAATCTCGACTCGGTGATCGGCTGGATACAAAAATACGCGTTATTGGAAAACCGCGACGAACCGGCCGGATTGGTTCGCTAAGCCTTAGAGCCGGCTTCTTTCTTTTCTTGTTACAAAATAGGTGTTTGACAGGAAATAAAAATAGCCGGCTTAATCAGTCGCCATGAGGTTTTTATCTTTCAACAATTCCGTTGGCCCGTTTCGGATTTAACCAGTAAAACAAACAGCCTGCAAACATCCGCTTTCCGACCTACTTTTATTCATCAAACAAAATATGTATAGCAAGCTTTCCCTCTCCACCCAAGCGAAAAGCGGACGCACAATACTCCAAAATAATTTTGCGTCTCCGCCATTAAAGCTGATGAGTCTTCCCTATGAGCCCGACGGCATACTTCGCGTCGTACAAATATCCTCATCCCCGGGCTTGCTCGGCGGCGATAGCATTGATATTGAAATCAAACTCTCACCGCATACGGCGCTCTCGCTTCATACCCAATCCTTCACACATATTGGAAATGGACGAAGGTAAACAAGCACGGCAACATACGCACATTTCCCAACAAGCCGGATCCAGTCTCTGCTATCTCCCTCATCCTTTGGTATTACACAAAGGAAGCACATTAGTACAAACCACCGAAATCGAATTAGATGATGATTGCGATTTGATCTATGGTGAAATTCTTGCCTCTGGCAGAATCCGCAATGGTGAGTCATTCAAATTTAACCGCTTTTCCTCACATCTGGTTATCCGACACGGCAAAAGAAAGCTGGTTACCTATAATATCCAATGGCAGCCCGCCAGCCAACATCCCTCTGCTTTAGGACAGATGGAAGGTTACACACACCAGCTCAATCTTTTCTATGTGAATACAGCTCATTCCTCACTTGATATGCGAAGCAAAGTCGGCCGGCTTTATAACAGAATAAGCAGCAACCATCCCTCGGAAAGCATTTTATGGGGAGTGAGCCAAGCTGATGATTCCGTACTTTGCCTGCGTGTGCTGGCTGACAATGCATATAGTCTGCAAGAGATTTTAAAAACGGCGGCCACCTTACTTCATCCTACACAATCCTCCCCTTTAAGTGCGGCTTTCTTTAAATGAGCCTTCCCAAACCACCGAATCCAACCCTATAAAGTAGATTAAAATGGAAACCATCCGAACAATACTGACCGGCATCAGTCAAATCTTTCTGCAACGAAATACGCTCTCAGGCGCATTAATTGCCATTGGCATGTATTTTAGCCATCCAGCCCTATGCGCCGCCTGTCTGCTCGGCTCCCTTACCGGCACTCTGACCGCCCGCCTGATGCGCTTTCCCGAAAATGAAATTAGCCAAGGACTCTACGGTTTTAATGCCAGCCTTGCCATGATGTGCATCCTCTTCACGTTCGGACTCAATCACACCGCCAATCCGGCAGTATGGTTGCTGGGAATCTTCACAGCAGCGTTGACCGTACCCATTGTGAGCCTGTTTCTGCGCCACAACAAACCCGCCCTGACTTTTCCCTTCGTTGCCATCTGCTGGATTATGTATGGATTGACAACTTATTACGGTTTATTCGGTTTGACAAACACCCCCCTACCCGAACTGACTACCACTTCATCAGCCTTATCTATGCCGTTTTATGCCTGGGCAGAAGTCAATTTTGGCAGCAGTCCTCTCACCGGATTGTTCCTGCTGGCAGCCGTTGCAGTCAACAGCCCCGGCTCCGCCATGTGGGCAACTGCCTCCGCCGTATTCGCTGCAAGCATCGCACACATCCTATTCGGTATCGAGCCCAACCTATTGGCAAATGGCCTCTATAGTTATTCTGCGATTCTTATCGCTTGTATGTTCTACGGTAAGCGTACAACAGATTTCTATTACGCTCTCACTGCAGTATTCCTGGCCGTACCGATCCAATATGTGACTGCCGCGACAGGTCTGCCTCCTTATACTTTTGGCTTTATCGCTGCCGTTTGGATCATGCTCTTCATAAAAAAAGCAATCAAACAATATACAACCGCCTACCAAACGACATAAAACGAAAAGGCCTAAAAAACTGTAAGAAAAGCTAGCGTTATTGGCGAGAATCAACTTTGGGCAACAACTGGCGCGGCCGCTGGGCGCATCGGGCGTGCCGCAATTGGCGGCGGAACGCGACGGGCGGTTTGAATTGCTGCCCGGCCACTTATTGTTTGAACAAGCAGGGCTGTTGCCGGATTATTTGAAGTAGCGTATCCAATCAAACAGGCCGTCTGAAAAGTTTGAACTACATCTTTTAAAGTTGGAGGGGCGCCCAACTTCTTGGGGCAGTTCAATTTTTCAGACGGCCTTTTTCTTTCTGCATTAAAATAACACCTACCCAATCACAAACCCAACCGCAATATGTCTAAAAAAATCCTCATCATTTCCCCAAGCTGGATTGGCGACTGCGTCATGACCCAGCCGCTTTACCGCCGTCTGCACGAACTGCATCCGGGCTGCACCATCGACGTGTTCGCTCCGAAGTGGTCGTTGGCGGTCTTCGAGCGCATGCCGGAAGTGAACGAGATTCTGGAAAATCCGTTCGGCCACGGCGCATTGGATTTGAAAAAACGCTGGCAAGTCGGGCGCGCACTGGGCAAACGCGGTTACGACCAAGTCATCGTGCTGCCCGGCTCGCTTAAATCCGCCATCATCGCCTTGGCCACCGGTATCAAACAGCGCACCGGCTACGTGGGCGAATCGCGCTATATTTTGCTCAACGACATCCGCAAGCTCGACAAAACCGCCCTGCCGCTGATGGTTGACCGCTATACTGCGCTTGCCCATCCGAGCCAAGCTGATTTCAACGGCCATTCCGGCCAGCCTCTGTTCCAAATTGATGCCGCCAGCCAGCAAGCCGCTTTAGTCAAACATGGCCTAAATACCGACAAACCGATCATCGCCTTCTGCCCCGGCGCAGAATTCGGCCCCGCCAAACGCTGGCCGGCGCGCCACTTTGCCGGTTTGGCACAAAACTATCTGGCCAAAGGCTGGCAGGTTTGGCTGTTCGGTTCGCAAAAAGATTTTGACATTGCCGAAGAAATCAACCAGCTTTCAGACGGCCTCTGCACTAATCTATGCGGCAAAACCTCGCTTTCCGAAGCCATCGATTTACTGGCCTGCGCCGAAAACGTAGTCTGCAACGACAGCGGTCTCATGCACCTTGCTGCCGCGCTCGACCGCAAACTTGCCGCTTTGTACGGCTCGTCCAGCCCCGACCACACACCGCCTTTGAGTAATCAAGCCGAAATCGTCAGCCTCAATCTCGACTGCTCGCCTTGTTTCAAACGCGAATGCCCGCTGGGACACACCGATTGTCTGAATAAAATTGAGCCGCAAATGGTCGAACAGGCTTTATTTAAAATTCATGTAGAACAGGCATAATTGCCATAATAAAAGCCATGCCGTCTGAAAAATTTCAGACGGCATGGCTTTATTTCACAATATATCACCAATTAAATCATGAGTTTAGTCTTGTTTCACTTGTCCAAACAATTCCCTATGCTGCTGCAACAATTTTTCCTTATCATCTTTAAAATCCAAGATTTGTTCAAAACGCTTTAACACCGCATGCGCGGTATCTGCAGCCGATGCGGCAATATACGGATCTTGGCTGTTGGCGGCAATACCGGCCAACACTTTTTGCATAGTCAGCCCGACTTCGGCCGCACCTGCGCCGTCGCGGGCAATAGGTAAGAATGTTTGCGGCACCCATTGGCTGCTGTCGGCGGCAATGATAGACAAACGGTCATATTGTGCGCCCCCGCCTTCGGAATGGGGCTTAGTCAGCAAACGCAATATCATCACCATCACGCTGATGGCGGTACCGGGGTCGTTGATGCCGGGCGACAACGCGCGCTGGGCGGCTTCACTCAACACGTTCAAGCCCCATTGCGGATCTTGCGCATAGGTACGCTCTTGACTGATGACGAAACACCCGACAAATTTATCGATTAAATCCGCATCGCCCTGACCGGCAGACAAACACGCCACCACGGTGTTTGGCGTCAACAACTTGCCCGGCCGCACGATAATTGAGACATAAGTTTCATGCTCTTCCGCCAGCTTTTGCAGCGACATCATGTCGATGTGGGTGAGATAACCCGGCTGCTTGGCATAAATCGGACGCACGGGTTGCTGCAAGCTGCCTTTCCACGCGGCGCCCATATCCGTTGAGATGTAATAGTGATCCAGCGCGCTTTCAGTTTTGGTGCTGATTTTCTGCAGCGTGTTGCCCAAACTGCCCAGTTGCGACAGGGTAAACACCCAACGAATCAACGTCACAATCAAATACACCATGACCGCAATCGTGCCGACAAACAAAATAAAACGGCCGTTTTGCCCGTAATATTCCATGCCTAGCGCCGTTTTGGCAATCACGGCGTAAATAAACGCGGCAATAAAGCTGGCGATGGCGGTGCGCGTGTTGTCATCGGCCATCACCAAATTCATGGCGCGTGGAGTCGCGCCGTTGGCCGCCGATGAAAATGCCGACACCATAATCGACAGCGAAAACGTACTCACCGAAAGCATACTTGATGCCACAATGCTCAACAGGCCGTCTAAGGTGCTGCGTTCAATATCGGGCAAAATGCCCGCTTGCAGCATATCGCCGAAAAAGCGCGCAATAAACGCAAAAATCACGGCAAAAACCGCCCAATAAGCGGGCACCAGCCAAAGTTGGTTGGCCGGTTTTTTAACGGCAATCAGCCAGCGGTAAAAAGTATTGGTCATGAATTCAATAAAATGCACAAACAAAACCCGATTATAAATCAATCAGGCAAACAAACCTATTCCCGCCGCATTTTGCCAAGCCCACGCTTTTTTGCTTGAATTCCCTTTCAGACGGCTTTATCATCGTTGTCAATCTCGTTCATATAAACAAAGGCACACATCATGCAGGATATTCAACAATACGTCCGAGATACCGCCACCGCGGCCAAACAGGCTTTCTATCTGATGGCAAACGCCACCACCGCGCAGAAAAACGCCGCACTGTTGCGCATGGCCGAATTGATTGCGCAACACCAAACCGCCATTCTCGCTGCCAACGCGCAAGACATGGAAAACGCTACCGCCAAAGGCTTAGATTCTGCCCTGCTCGACCGCTTGAAGCTGACGGAAAAAACCGTCGAATCCATGTGCGAAGGTTTGCGCCAAGTGGCGGCGCTGCCTGACCCTGTGGGCGAAATGGACGAATTCCGCATCCGCCCGAACGGCTTGCAAATCGGCAAAATGCGCGTGCCGCTGGGTGTCATCGGCATCATTTACGAATCTCGCCCGAACGTCACCATCGATGCCGCCGCTTTGTGCCTGAAGTCCGGCAATGCCTGTGTGTTGCGCGGCGGCAGCGAAGCCTTTGAAAGCAATATGGCGATTGCCAAACTCATCCGCCAAGCCCTGACCGAAAACGACTTACCGCCGGCCGCCGTGAGCGTGATTGAAAACACCAGCCGCGAAAGCGTCGGTGCCATGCTGCAAAGCCCTGAACTGATTGATGTCATCATTCCGCGCGGCGGCAAATCGCTGGTTGCCCGCATTGCCGCCGAAGCACGCGTGCCGGTAATTAAGCATCTCGACGGCATTTGCCATGTGTATATCGACCAAGCCGCCGACACGCAAAAAGCCATTGAAATCGCTTTCAACGCCAAAACTTCACGCTACGGCACCTGCAACACCATGGAAACCCTGCTGATTCACGCCGCACGTGCTGAAGAAATATTGCCTTTGCTGGCGGAAAAATACGCTGAAAAAAAAGTTGGGCTGCGCGGTTGCGAACGCACTTTGGCGATTTTGCCGAGCATCAACGCTGCCACCGAAGAAGATTGGGACACCGAATACCTCGCCCCCGTTTTGGCGGTAAAAATCGTCGATGACTTGACCCAAGCCATTGCCCACATCAACACCCACGGCAGCCACCATACCGATTCCATCATTACCGAGTCTTACACCGATGCACAAATCTTCCTGCGCGCGGTGGACAGCGCCAGCGTGATGGTCAATGTATCCACCCGTTTCGCCGACGGCTTTGAATACGGCTTAGGCGCGGAAATCGGCATTTCTACCGACAAAATCCACGTGCGCGGCCCGGTCGGTTTGCACGGCCTGACTTCGCAAAAATGGGTGGTATTGGGCAACGGGCAGGTTCGCATTTAAACTTTATTATCAAGGCCGTCTGAAACCCATTTTCTTTTCAGACGGCCTTTTTACACCAGTCAAAAAAGGAGCCATCATGACAATACCATTCACCACCGCCGATTTAATCGACATCGCTCCCGATACCCCATCGTGCGAAATTCAGTTTAAAAGCTTCGGCAAAAAACGGTTCTGCGGCAAAATCCGCACCTTAAAATGAAAATGCTTCCGCGACAACAGCATCCTGCGCCAAACCTTTAATCAAGCATCCGATGGTGAAGTTTTGGTTATCAATGGCGGCGGCTCGTTGGCCTGCGCATTAATGGGCGACATGATTGCCGAAGAAGGCCGTAAAAACGGCTGGGCAGGTATCGTCATCTACGGCGCCATCCGCGACAGCGTAGCCATCGGTCAAATGGATTTCGGCGTAAAAGCGTTTGGTACCAACCCTCGCCGCAGTGCAAAAAACAACTAGGGCGAAACCGACATACCGCTTGAATTCGGCGGCGTCACCTTCATCCCCGGCCACTATCTCTACAGCGATGAAGACGGCATTTTGGTTGCCGAAAAGCCTTTGTTTTGATTGAAAGCCCCATCATAAAAGGCCGTCTGAAACCCCTACACCAATTTCAGACGGCCTCATCATTGATATAACAAAATCATCTTTATTATAAACAAACCATTCTTTCCCATTTTCAGGCGGCCTCGTTAAAGTATCGGCAAACCCAATATGAAGGAACGCACATGACCGCCACCACTGCCCCATTACTCCGTTTCATCACCGCCGGCAGCGTCGACGACGGCAAGTCCACCCTGATCGGCCGCCTGCTTTACGACAGCAAAACCCTGCTGACCGACCAAATCGACAAGCTCAACAAAGCCTCTGAAAACGGTGACACACCCGATTTCGCCAGCCTCACCGAGGGCTTGGCCGCCGAGCGCGAACAAGGCATCACCATCGATGTGGCCTACCGCTATTTCGCCACTCCCAAACGCAAATTCATCATCGCCGACACCCCGGCCATGAACAATACACCCGCAACATGGTCACCGGCGCATCAAGCGCCGAGGCCGCCATCGTCTTGGTCGATGCCACCCGCGTTGATTTCAGCGGCGAAGAACCGGTTTTACTGCCGCAAACCAAGCGCCACAGCGCCATTTTGAAACTGCTCGGCTGCCCGAACATCATTGTCGCCGTCAACAAACTCGACCTGCTCGATTTTGACGAAGGCAAATACCAAGCCATCACCGCCGCCTATCAAAAGCTTGCCCAACAAATCGGCCTGAATGCTGATGTGCATTTCCTGCCCATCAGCGCATTGAAAGGCGACAACATCGTTAACGCCAGCGCGCAAACGCCGTGGTATCAAGGTTTGCCCCTGCTGCCCTTATTGGAAAGCCTGCCCGTCTCCCGCAAAGACGCGCTTGCCCAAGCCGCCCATTTCCCCGTACAACGTGTGGCGCGCCAAGACGGCAGCAGCAGCGACGATTTCCGCGGCTACCAAGGCCGTTTGGAAGCAGGCCGTCTGAAAGTGGGCGATGCAGTCAAAGTATTACCCAACGGCCAAACCGCCAAAATCGCCGAGATTTACAATCCGAACGGCAAAACCGATACTGCCGAAGCCGGCGAAGTATTGACCATTACGCTCGACACCGACATCGACATCTCTCGCGGCAATGCCATCGTCGCCGCCGACAGCCCTATTGAGCCGAGCCAGCAATTCCAAGCCGCATTGTGCTGGTTTGACGATATTCCACTCAATCTGCGCCGCAAATACCTGCTCAAACACACCACCCAAACCACCGCCGTGAAAATCAGCGAAACCGCCTACGTTTGGGATGTAAACACCTTGAGCCAAGTGCAATCGGCCACCGAATTGAAACTCAACGACATCGGCCACATCAGCTTCAAAACCCAGCAGCCGCTTAACACCACGACTTATGAGCAAAATCAGGCAACCGGTGCATTTATCCTGATTGACGAAGCCACCAATCACACCGTCGCCGCCGGCATGATCCGCGAGGGTGATGAAGCAGGGACGTTTGAGATTTGAAACCGGTTTCGTTGTCAAATAAAAATGCCGTCTGAAAGATATGCTTTCAGACGGCATTTTTGTTAAGTTTAGCAAAAATATGCCATAATGTTTTGATTGTTTTAACCGGTCTAAGACATGGCTAACGATATTACTTTCAATAAAACCTTTTCCCGTTGGGCAGCTTATCGCTCCGGACTGAAACTAACTTTTGTTTTTTGGCTTTCACTCATCTTAGCATTCAGCTTAGAGCGTTTTCTCATGCTGAATCATTTCGTTTCCGAAAATATTACCCAACAATATCGTGATGATATTACCTCGCTGTTTTTAAAAGGCTTATTGTTTGATATTAAAGCCTCATCGCTCTTATCTGCCATCGCCTTTCTTTTGCTTCTGATAAGTTTAATCCATCCGATATTGGCACGCGTTTATCAAAAAATCCACAAAAAGCTTTTAACCTTATTGTTCATCATTTCCATCGCCTTTGCCTTGGGCAACTGGTTTTATTTCTCTGTTTATGAAAAGCAATTTGATGTTTTTGTCTTTGGGCTGTTTGATGAAGACACCAATGCGGTTGTTAAAACCATTTGGTCGGATTACCCCGTTATTTCCGGCAGCTTGGCATTGCTGGTTCTGGGTGGGTTATTTGCTTGGTTGCTCAACAAATTACCACACCCTAATCAACAGGCAGCCGCACCGGTATGGCTGTGGGTTGCCGGTATTGTGCTGCCATTATTGGCGTTGACATTGGGCATTCGTGGTTCGGTAGGTAAATTTCCTTTGCGCCAAACCGCCATGCAGATTTCCGCTGCCCCGCAATTAAACAAACTGGTTCCCAATGCCTTGATTTCTTTAGACTGGGCAAGAAAAGAATACCGCAACAGCAGCCGTTTTAAGCCTGTCAGCAATGCAGACGGCAGCCGCATAATCAGTCAACTGCTGGAAACTGAAGCAACTGCTGATTTGCAGCAGCTGGTAAAAACTACGCCTGCCAACCCTGCCGTAGCGCAGAAAAAACCAAATGTCGTGCTGGCCGTGATGGAGAGCATGAGCAGCCATTTATTGGATTTCGACAATGTCGAAAGAAACTTATTAGGCCGTCTGAAACCACATTGGCAATCAGATTGGGTATATAAAAAGTTTATTTCTGAAGGCGATGGCACCAGTGATACCCTACACCGCCTGTTTGTGCGCAGCCCCCGCTTAGACTTAAGCCAATCAATTGCGAAAAACAAAACCTTCATCAGCAATATGTTCAAACCTTATGCCGATGCCGGTTATCACATCGTTTATCTCACCGCAGGCAACGGCGGCTGGCGTGATTTTGATACCTTCCTGCGTCATTTGGGTGTGGGTGAAATCATTGATGAAAATGGCTTGAAAGACCGTTTTCCGGAAGCAAAATCCAGCACATGGGGTATTCCTGATGAGTATATGTTCCGCTACGCAGAAGAGTTGCTGCAAAAAGCAGAACAGCAAAAGCAACCTGTATTCATCATGATGCTGTCTGTCACCAACCATCCGCCTTACCGTTTACCCGATACGCAACAAAGTATCGATTTCCGCTTAACAGAATCCGAAGCCGGCCGCTTAAAAGCATTGGCGAAAGGCAAAGAACTGAATGAGATTTTCAACACCTTCCGCTACAGTAACGACCAATTGGGCAGCTTTATCGGCAACGTGAAACAAACTGCTCCGGATACCATTATCGCAGCGACAGGCGATCATAATATGCGTGCCATCGGTTATCCCGAAGCCGATGAAGTGGCTTTAGGACATGGTGTGCCGTTTTATCTTTATGTTCCTGAGAAATACCGCCATCAAGCTGTATATCAACCGGAGCGAGCCGGTTCACACAAAGATGTTTTACCGACGCTGTATCATTTAAGCCTGTCTGAAACATCTTATTACGACACCGGCTGCAATCTGACTGCGCCACAAGCCGATTCGCCTTGGTGCGGTTATGGTTACAATAAAGAAGTACTGATTACTGAAAACGGCTTCTATCATCTGCATAATCAAAAATTCCACCCTTGGTCTAAAACACAAGGAGATTTGCATGCTGATGCGCCTACGCAGCCGAATGAGCATGACCTGAAACACATCAAAAAAGGCAGCGTGTACACGGAATTTCTCGAATGGCAAATTAACCGAATCGTCACCGCCCAGTAATAATAATGCCGTCTGAAAACAAACCTTTCAGACGGCATTTTCTGATTTCTAACCAATCACACCGCCGCTTCGCTGCGCTCACCCGTGCGGATACGGATCGCCTCTTCCACCGGATAAACAAAAATCTTGCCGTCGCCGATTTTGCCGGAGCGGGCGTTTTCGATGATGGCTTCGATGGCGCGTTCGACGTCGTGATCGGCCAACACCAGCTCGATTTTGACTTTCGGCAGGAAATCGACGGCGTATTCGGCGCCGCGGTAAATTTCGGTGTGGCCTTTTTGGCGGCCGAATCCTTTCACTTCGGTCACGGTCATGCCGGTGATGCCGATTTCGGTTAAGGCTTCGCGCACGTCGTCGAGTTTGAAGGGTTTGATGATGGCTTCGATTTTTTTCATGGCTGGCTTTCTATTTGTTTTTCAGACGGCGTGGTGTCATCATGAAGGCCGCCTGAACAGGAAAAGATGACTGGAAAATTATCACAATCCGCTTTTTTATTCAATCGCGTTTTGTGATGTGAATTGTTGACACTTTGCGGCAAATACCCAAGCAAAACAGCCTTATTATGCGTATAATGCCGTTTTCCCAACCGCATTTGAGAGCCGAATCCATGTCTGTTGTTTTGCCCTTGCGCGGCGTTACCGCCCTGTCTGATTTCCGTGTTGAAAAACTGTTTCAAAAAGCAGCCGCCGCCGGCCTGCCTGAAGCGAAGCTGGAAAGCGAATTTTGGTATTTTGTCAGCAGCGAAAATACTTTAGACGCTGCTACCGTTGAAAAACTGCAAGCCTTGCTGGAAGCCGAAAGTGTTGCCGAAACACCGAAGCCCGCCAATGGCTTGCATTTATTTTTGATTACTCCGCGCTTAGGCACGATTTCGCCTTGGGCTTCCAAAGCCACCAACATTGCGGAAAACTGCGGCCTTAAAGGCATCGGGCGCATTGAGCGCGGCATGGCGGTGTGGATTCGCGGCGATTTGACTGCCGAGCAGCAGCAACAATGGGCGGCGCTGTTGCACGACCGCATGACCGAAAGTGTGTTGACCGACATTGACGCGGCGGCACAATTATTCCACCACATCCAATCGGAAACGTTCTCAACCGTCGATTTGTTAAACGGCGGCAAAGAAGCCTTGGTAAAAGCCAACAGCGAAATGGGCTTGGCCTTGTCACCTGATGAAATCGATTATTTGGTCGAAAACTATCAAGCCTTAAACCGCAATCCGAGCGATGTCGAGCTGATGATGTTTGCCCAAGCCAACTCGGAACACTGCCGCCACAAAATCTTCAATGCCGATTTTATTTTGAACGGCGAAAAACAGCCTAAATCGCTGTTCCGCATGATTCGCGACACCCACGAAGCCCATCCTGAAGGCACGGTCGTGGCGTATAAAGACAATTCTTCCGTAATCGAAGGCGCGAAAATCGAGCGTTTCTACCCGAATGCCGCCGATAACCACGGCTACCGTTTCCACGAAGAAGACACCCACATCATCATGAAGGTGGAAACCCACAACCACCCGACCGCCATCGCCCCATTTGCGGGTGCGGCCACCGGTGCGGGCGGTGAAATCCGTGATGAAGGTGCGACCGGCAAAGGTTCGCGCCCGAAAGCAGGTTTGACCGGCTTTACCGTTTCCAACCTGAATATCCCCGGTTTGGAACAGCCTTGGGAACAAGCCTACGGCAAACCCGGCCACATTGCTTCGCCTTTAGACATCATGATTGAAGGCCCGATTGGCGGCGCGGCGTTTAACAACGAATTCGGCCGCCCCAACCTGCTGGGCTATTTCCGCACCTTTGAAGAAAAAGTCGACGGCCAAGTGCGCGGCTATCACAAGCCGATTATGATTGCCGGCGGTTTGGGCAATATTCAGGCGCAACAAACGCATAAAGACGAAATCCCTGAAGGCGCATTATTAATCCAACTCGGTGGCCCGGGCATGCTGATTGGCCTCGGCGGAGGCGCAGCTTCGTCTATGGATACCGGCACCAATGACGCTTCTCTAGACTTTAACTCTGTCCAACGCGGCAACCCTGAAATCGAACGCCGTGCGCAAGAAGTCATCGACCGCTGCTGGCAGCTGGGCGACGGCAATCCGATTATCTCCATTCACGACGTGGGTGCCGGCGGCTTGTCAAACGCCTTCCCTGAGTTGGTCAACGACGCCGGCCGCGGCGCGAAATTCAAGCTGCGCGATGTGCCTTTGGAAGAACACGGTTTAACGCCGCTGCAAATCTGGTGTAACGAATCGCAAGAGCGTTATGTGTTGTCGATTTTGGAACAAGATTTAGACACCTTCCGCGCCATTTGCGAACGCGAACGCTGCCCGTTTGCCGTGGTCGGCGTAGCCACCGATGACGGTCATCTGCAAGTGCGCGATGATTTGTATGACAACAATCCGGTCAATTTGCCGCTGAATGTTTTGCTCGGCAAACCGCCTAAAACCACCCGTAACGACACCACCGTAACGCCGTCTGAAAGCCGGTTTGACGCCTCTGCCATCGACATCACCGAAGCCGCTTACCGCGTGCTGCGCCTGCCGACTGTGGCTGCGAAAAACTTCCTGATTACCATCGGCGACCGCAGCGTGGGCGGTATGACCCACCGCGACCAAATGGTCGGCAAATACCAAACACCGGTAGCCGATTGCGCCGTGACCATGATGGGTTTCAACACCTATCAAGGCGAAGCCATGTCTATGGGGAAAAACCGACCGTCGCCCTGTTTGATGCACCTGCTTCCGGCCGCATGTGTGTCGGCGAAGCGATTACCAACATCGCCGCCGTCAACATCGGCGACATCGGCAACATCAAACTTTCCGCCAACTGGATGGCTGCCTGCGGCACCGAAGGCGAAGACGAAAAACTCTACCGCACGGTAGAAGCCACGTCGCAAACCTGCCAAGCCTTGGGTTTAAGCATTCCGGTCGGCAAAGACAGCTTGTCGATGAAAACCGTATGGCAGGATGAAGGTGAACAAAAATCCGTGGTATCGCCTTTGAGCCTGATCATCACCGCCTTTGCACCGGTGAAAGACGTGCGCAAAACCATCACGCCCGAATTGCAAAACGTGCCGGACAGCGCCTTGCTGCTGGTGGACTTGGGCAACGGCCAAGCACGCATGGGCGGCTCGGCTTTGGGTCAGGTGTATAACCAAATGGCAGGCCAAGCGCCGGATATTGAAGCAGGCCGTCTGAAAGCGTTTTACAACGCCATTCAACAATTGGTTACCGAAGACAAACTGTTGGCCTACCACGACCGCGGCGACGGCGGCTTGTTTGCGACCTTGGCGGAAATGGCATTTGCCGGCCGCTTGGGTTTGGATGTGGATATCAGCGTATTGACCACTTCGCAAGCAGACCAAAACGCTGCCGCTGCCCGTGCATTGTTTAATGAAGAATTGGGTGCAGTGATTCAGGTAAACGCAGCCGACTTAGCTGCTGTGGAAGCCTTGTTTGCCCAAGCCGGTATTCACATACACCGCATCGCCACCTTGGCGGCCGACGAAAAAATCATTATCCGCAACCAAAGCGGTATCTTGTTGGAGCAAACCCGTGCCGAGCTGCAACGCGCATGGCAAGAAACCAGCCACGCCATTCAAAAGTTGCGCGACAATCCGGCCTGCGCCGACAGCGAGTTTGCCTTAATCGGTGACAACCAACGCAGCGCCCTGTTTGCCGATTTGACCTTTGATGTCAACGAAAACATTGCCGCGCCATTTATCAACAGCGGCAAGAAACCGAAAATCGCCGTATTGCGCGAACAAGGTGTCAACGGCCAAATCGAAATGGCCGCCGCCTTTACCCAAGCCGGTTTTGATGCGTATGACGTGCATATGTCCGACCTGATGAGCGGCCGCGTGAACCTCGATACCTTCCAAATGCTGGCGGCATGTGGCGGTTTCAGCTACGGCGACGTATTGGGCGCAGGTGAAGGCTGGGCGAAATCGATTCTGTTCCACCCTGCTTTGCGCGACCAGTTTGCCGCCTTCTTCGCCAACCCGAACACGCTCACGCTGGGCGTGTGCAACGGCTGCCAAATGGTCAGCAACCTGGCCGACATCATTCCGGGCACAGCCGCATGGCCGAAATTCAAACGCAACGAAAGCGAACAGTTTGAAGCGCGTTTGACCATGGTTAACGTAACCCGATCACCATCGCTGATTTTGAACGAAATGCAAGGTGCCAGCTTGCCGGTGATTGTCAGCCACGGCGAAGGCCGCGCCGACTTTGCACTCAAAGGCGGCCAAGTGCCGGCCGATTTGGCGATTGCGCTGCAATACGTGGATGGTTTGAACCAAGTCACCCAAACCTACCCGCTCAACCCGAACGGCTCGCCGCAAGGCATTGCCGGTGTCACCACCGCCGACGGCCGAGTCACCATCATGATGCCGCATCCGGAACGCGTGTTCCGCGCCGCGCAAATGAGCTGGAAGCCTGAAGATTGGACGGAACAATCCGGCTGGGCACGTTTGTTTGGCGGTGCGCGTAAAGCGTTGGGTTAATCCACAAGCAAGGATTTGCATATCAAGGCCGTCTGAAAATTATGTGGCATAACACTGCAATATTTTTCAGACGGCCTTTTTTAAAACGCCAATCCAATGGCTAAAGCCACATCACTTAAGACAGAACAAATGAAACAATCCAATCCGCAAATACTCGCCGTTCATGCACTTGCCGCTGAAAACAGGGAATGGTTTATCCGATCCTTGCAACAGGCATTCCGTCAGGCATTTAAAGATGAATTGGCGGAAAACGAAGAAATCATCAGCCGCAAAGAAATCGAATCTTGTACGCAGGGCGATCAGGCTCAATGCCTGCAAATTGAAGCCGATGGCAATATAGTGGGCGGCGCGGTGATCAATATTAACCCACACACTCCAACATAACGGGCTGGAACTCTTTTTCATCTGCACCGGCCAGCACGGCAAAGGACTCGGCCAACAGGCTTGGAAACTGATTGAGCAACGCTATCCGCAAACACAGGTTTGGGAAACGCATACGCCCTATTTTGAAAAACGCAACATCCATTTCTATTTGAAATGCGGTTTTAAAATTGTGGAATTTTATGTCGAGCCTTACCCTGCTCCCGATGAGTCGGAGCCTCACAGCCACGCTATGCTTGACGAAATGTTCCGTTTTGAAAAAGAAATAAATTACCACTCTACAATAGGCCGTCTGAAAAACACTTTTCAGACAGCCTCAGCCTTTTGGCATTCTGTCCTAGATAGCGTATGATAAAGCCTGATTTGCTTTCTAGGCCGTCTGAAACATGAAACACGCTTTTATTCTCAGCGATTGCGAGTATCCGGAATGCGACACCAAACCGTTTGCCTTGCTGACCGCCAACCCGACCAAAATGCATCATTATGTCGCACAAACCGAGCAGCGGCAGCATGCGCATAATTCGTCGGTAGGTCCGCAAAACCAAAATGTTTACCGCCTGCCGATCAGTCTGTTTCACAAACCTTACCGCGGCGAAGTGGATAATGTAAACATCATCACCAATCTGGCCGCCAAAAATCTTTACACACTGGCCTTTGTTGAAAATTCGCCCAACCAATACAATCTCGAAAGCTGGTTCAACCGCCATGAAAGCGGCTACGAAGATTCATGCCAACTATTGCGCAACCTGCCTGCAGGCCGTCTGAACGCACCCGATGCCGTTTGGCGGATTCTGCGCTTGAAGCTGTTGGGCATTTTGCGCAATCCGAACAACCACAAAACCTTGTTTGCCCACCGCCTGCATCAGGCCATCCGCCGCCAATTGCCCGAAGTGAGCCGCGAATTTGTGCATTTAATCCGCGCCCGCGACCCGAAGCGCATCCGCTCGATTTTGCAGGATTTCGATTTCAATTTTCACGGTTACGTCAATTGGCTCTCGAATCTTTACGGTATGTTGAGTGACGGCGTGTCGCAGCCTTCATTGTTTGAACAGATGTTCCGCGCGGCGTTTGACGTACCCGAAGCGGTGAAAATCGAGCTTTACCGCTATCCCGACAATTCGGGCTTGTGCCTGTTTAACGACCGCTCGTTTTGCCTGCAGGAATCAAAAAAAGAAATCAGCGTCGGCGTAAACCTCACCCACGATATGTTCGTCATTGTGCATGTGCAGCTTGATTTATGGCGCACGCTGAAAAGCGAGTTCCCCCACAAACAAACGCGCAAACAAGGCGAAATCCATATTTACGACCACAACCAAACCCAACGCCTGACCTACAACCGCTTAACCATCAAACAAGCCCGCGCTGCCGTGTACGGTTTGAGCCACAACCATCGCGATTATGTGCAGGAACAAGCCGAGGCCTTTGCAAAACCCTAGATTTGAACACAGTTCAAAATTGTAGCAGCGCAGAAAGTGAAGACATATCATGAAGATAGGCAAGCTTTCGAGCAGCACACAACGAAGAAATGTGCCAAAGATAGAGATTTTGCAAAGATCTCGGGCCGTCTGAAAAAAGGAACAACATGAAAATCACCCCAGTCAAAGCATTCAACGACAATTATATTTGGATGATTCAGGACGGCAATCTGGCCGTCTGCGTCGATCCGGGCGATGCGACGCCGGTATTGAAATTTTTAGTCAACAACCGCTTGATGCTCGCGCAAACATGGATTACCCACCACCATGACGATCACCGTGGCGGCGCGGCCGCCTTGTGGCGCACATTTTTAGAATCACCGGTTTACGGCAACAGCGACATCCCCGAAGCGACCCGCCGCGCCGAAGCCGGTTTGCAGATTCCGTTTGGCGACGGCTTGGCCACCGTTTGGACCACACCCGGCCACACCTGCCGTCATTTAAGCTATCTGTTTGAAACTTCAGACAGCCTGCATGTTTTCTGCGGCGATACCTTGTTCAGTGCAGGTTGCGGCCGTGTGTTTACCGGCACGATTGAAGAATTGTTCGACAGCTTCCTGCGTTTCAACCAATTGCCGGAAAATACCTTGTTTTACCCCGCTCACGAATACACCGTATCCAACCTGCGCTTTGCCGCCCACATCGAGCCGGACAACGCCGATATTCAGACGGCCTTGCGCGAAGCCGAATCCGCCAGCGCCCCAACTCTGCCGGTAACGCTGCTGCACGAGCGCAAAGTCAACCCGTTTTTGCGCGTCGGCCTGCCACAGGTTTGGGAACGTGTGGAAAGCTTAAGCGGTAAGAAATTTGCTACGGAGTTGGAAGTGTTTGCCGCCTTGCGTGAATTGAAAAATCAATTTTAAGACCGAGACCTTATATATTGCGTCCCATTACAGGGGCATTTTTAACCAACGTAAAGCCCCTTTAACAAAGGGGCTTTATTCATGTGCATCGTATTCTACACCGTCAATCCCGAACCGCCGACTATTCCAAAGTCGTTCATTGTGCGTATCTTCAAAGAAGACGGCAATTCTTCCCATTGCCTTAAAACCGTTAATTTCCCCATCTCTTCGCCTGACCGAATTTGTAAAACCCAAAATGGAGCTAAGGAATACGGCAGATTGTTTGTCCGTGAAATCATGAGTAAGGAAATTTCGCAATGATGAACAAGGAAATTAAGAAAGCGCGTGCAGCCGCGTTTGGCGGCGGCAGCGTAAGCGACGCGCCAAACGCGGCTTCATGCGCCGATATGGCGCCCCCTTATCTAACAGGGGGGAGCAGAAACCGGAGCGGCTTTGAGTACCGAACAGGAAACCTTATATATTGCGCCCCATGAAAGGGGCATTTTTAACCAACGTAAAGCCCCTTTAACAAAGGGGCTTTATTCATGTGCATCGTATTCTACACCGTCAATCCCGAACCGCCGACTATTCCAAAGTCGTTCATTGTGCGTATCTTCAAAGAAGACGGCAATTCTTCCCATTGCCTTAAAACCGTTAATTTCCCCATCTCTTCGCCTGACCGAATTTGTAAAACCCAAAATGGAGCTAAGGAATACGGCAGATTGTTTGTCCGTGAAATCATGAGTAAGGAAATTTCGCAATGATGAACAAGGAAATTAAGAAAGCGCGTGCAGCCGCGTTTGGCGGCGGCAGCGTAAGCGACGCGCCAAACGCGGCTTCATGCGCCGATATGGCGCCCCCCTTATCTAACAGGGGGGAGCAGAAACCGGAGCGGCTTTGAGTACCGAACAGGAAACCTTTGAAAAATACACCACCTTCCTGACCGATTCGAAAGGCCGTCTGATTGAAGTTCCTTTGCGTCGCGGCAAAGCCAATTCCGCATTCATCGACCAAATCAGCTTTTCCGTTCACGAAGACACCTTTGCAAAACCTCATAAACCACCAATTAAAAACTAAACAGCTGCCATTAGCTTCGCAAGTCCGCTGCACTTCCCCGCGCAGGCGGGAATCTGTCTTAACATTTCAGAAACTTATTTTATTCAATAGGTTGCCATGCTCAAAAATGGATTCCTGCCTGCGCGGGGGAAGTGCAGCGGACTTGCGAAGCTAATGACGTCGGTTCTTTGTGCAGCGGCTTTTCAGGGAGTTTTGCCAAGGTCTCTGCCTGTTATTTCTTCTTATCCTGCTTCAAATCCACCAAACGCGTACCGGCCAAAAAATCATATAAAAACTGGCGGTCGGGATTCATCAGTGCAAAGCCCCAAGGCAGAATCAGCCAAAACAAGGCCGCACCGAATGCGGGCATAGGCGGAATATTCAGAAAATGACGCAATCCGGCATAAGCCAGCATGGGAATAAACACCACAAACACACAAGCCCAGATAAATCGTTGGCGCAGTTGGTGCGGCGGCGGTTGCACGTTTTGCTGATTGGCCAAGCCGATTTTCCAGGTTTGCATCGCCAGCGTTTGGCCTTTTTGCAGCCAGTTCATGCGGAAATAATACCACCAAAAACCAATCACCAGTACGCAGGTGACAAAGCTGGATAAATAGGTGGAAATCGGATTGAGGAAAATCGCCAGTATGCCCGACAAAATCGCGGCTATGGCGGTCACGGCACCGACCAGCAGCATTTCATACATCAGGGCGGCAAGACGGCGTTTGAGGGAAACGGTAGGAAATCGGGCATGGACATAGATTGAATACGAAGGTTGAGACCTTTGCAAAACTCCCTAAAAAGCCGCTGCACAAAGAACCGATATCATTAGCTTCGCAAGTCCGCTGCACTTCCCCGCGCGGGCGTGAATCCATTTTTGAGCATGGCAAACTATTGAATAAAATAAGTTTCTGAAATGTTAAGACAACCTCCCGCCCGCGCGGGGGAAGTGCAGCGGACTTGCGAAGCTAATGGCGGCTGTTTGGGTTTTATTGGTGGTTCATGAGGTTTTGCAAAGGTCTCAGGCCGTCTGTAAGGCAAAAGCGAAATCAGGAATATTGCAGCTGGCTTTGACCTGTTCAGACGGCCTTTCGGTTAAAAAATCAACGGTGCGGACGTTTTTGGCCTTTGGCTTGTTGCGCCGCCATTTGGTTCATTTCCTGACGGGTCGGGCGTTTTTTAAACATGGCATGCGCTTCGTCAACCGAGCATTTTTGCGACAAACAAATCAAAGTAATCGCATCTTTTTGCGCTTGTCCGCCACGGTGATACATGCGGCGCAAGTTGGCTTCGTTGATGCGGCCTTTTTCAGGGTCGATGTCGAATTTTTTCAGTCGCTCGATGAATTGGCGTTGCTGACGGCGCGAAGTCCACACGAAACCACCGGCAGCGGCAGCCATAATGATAATGGCAATCAAAATGGCAATCGGCCATGAATCGACGATTAACACCAACAGCAGGCTCAAAACGGCGGTGGCCAGAATCATCAGGCCGGCTAAGCGGATTTTTGCTTTTGTATCCATGGATTGTGTTTCCTTAAAACAGTTTGAGGCCGTCTGAAAAAATTCCGTTGAGCTTTTCAGACGGCCTTGGAATGATTTACGCTATTTTACAGTATTTTTCGGCTTGAGGGCAAAGATTGGCGGCTTTTTCATTGAAATGGGTTAATAGGTTTCATATCGCCAAGCCCATTACCAATTGCTTAAACTCCGTCCACGCATCGCCTTCTTCCGCACCTTTAATCATGCGGTCGATTTTGGCACAGGTTTGCAGCGCTTGCAGCAGCCGGCCGATAGGAATTCGGTTGGCGGCCATCGGCGCCAGCGTTTGTTTTTCTCCCCACAGGCGCAGGCTGTTGCGCAGCGATTGGATATTCTGTCCTTGCTTCAACGCGGCGGTCAAACGAATCAGCGTGCGGATGTCTTCGGCTACTGCCCACAGCAGCAACCCCGGTTCTTCACCCTCTGCTTCCAAAGTATCCAATAAACGCACCACACGCTGCGCATCGCCTTTCATCCACGCGCCGCCAGTTGGAACACATCGAAACGCGCCACATTGGCCACCGCCGATTCGGCATCAGCCATATTCAGCCAATACCCTTTCGGGTGCAGCAAAGCCAGTTTGTCGATTTCCTGCTTGGCCGCCAGTAAGTTGCCTTCGACACGCTCAGCGAACACCGCCAGCGCATCGTCCTCAATTTCCAAACCCCATTTTTTCAGACGGCCTCGAATCCATGCCGGCAAGGCCGCAGCCCCCACCGCTTTAGCCTCAAGCATAATGCCGTTTGCCGCCAACGCATCAAACCATTTGGCTTGTGTTTGCACTTTTTCCAGCTTGGGCAGCATGATGACGGTGACGGTGTCTTCGGGTAACTGTTGGGCAAAATGCTGCAGTGCTTCGCCGCCGTTTTTACCCGGTTTACCGTTGGGAATGTGCAATTCAAGTAATTTTAAATCGGCAAACAAACCCATACTGCCGGCCGATTGCAGCCATTCGTTCCAATCAAAATTGTTTTCGGCGGTATGCACTTCGCGGTTGAGATAGCCTTGCTGCCGGGCAGCTGCACGCAGGTTATCAAGTGCTTCAATACGCAGCAAATCTTCTTCGCCGTGAACCACATACAGCGGTTTGAGCGGCATATCGGCACTAAGCTGCTCGATATTCATTGCCGCCATTTACTGCGCCGCTTTCAAAAAGGTCAGACGGCGCACGATTTGGTCGGCGGCATCGGTGCGCATTTCCGACCAGATGGTTTGTTCTTCTTCGGCTTTACCCAACACTTCGCTGTCGGCATAATCCATGGTGCGGTGTACCACCACGCTCATTGGTTCGCCACCGGCTCACCGTTGCGGGTCACTTGGGCGTCCACACGCAACATCAACAGGTATTCGTTGATGTCGGCCGCGCGGGTGATGGTGTAAATATCGCGGCGGGTTTCCATATGGGTCACATTTACCGCCATTTGCGCCTGATCCATACTGACCGGACGGCCGTCTGAACGGCGCAAGGAATTTTCCAAAGCCTGTTGCAATGCGCCTCCATTGACATACCAATTTTGATACGGCAACGGCTGAGATGTACCGGCCGTGCCTTTCAAATGGAAACCGCAGGAAGCCAACAGCAGCAAGGCGGCGGTCAGAATGATTTTTTTCATGTTGGGCTTTCGTTTTCAAGACGAGAATAGCTGGATTATAGCGGATTATCAGGCCGTCTGAAATCTTTGGATTTCAGACGGCCTGATGAGATAAAAGCGGCTTGGATTAAGCCGATTAAATCAATGCCGTCTGAAAAAATTTCCGCCTTTCAGACGGCATTATCATGATTTTCAATTTAAGCAAACCGCGCTATGCATCCTTCTCCAACCAAATCAGGCTGACCATACGGCCGGTTTGTCCGTCGCGGCGGTAAGAGAAAAAGCTGTCGCGCTCCAACACGGTGCAATGTTCGCCACCGTAAATCATATTCACCCCTTCTCGCTGCAACACCATTCGCGCCAAGGCGTATATGTCGGCCAAATATTTACCACCGCCGATGGATTCAAACGCCCTTTCGGTGGCGGGCATTTGTTCGGTAAATGCATCAAACACATCCTGCCCCACTTCAAAGGCTTCCGGCCCAATCGCGGGTCCCAAGTAGGCCATGATTTCCAAAGGTACTACCTGCATGGCGCGTACAGTATTTTGCAACACGCCTCCCGCCAAGCCGCGCCAACCGGCATGCGCTGCCGCCACAACCGTACCGGCTTTGTCGCAAAACAAAACCGGCAGACAATCGGCTGTCATGCTGGCGCAAGCGGCTTGACCGGTGGTGTCGACGCTGGCATCGGCATCAGTAAGCCTCGCCATCGCATCAGTCGCGTTCACCACGACATTGCTGTGAATTTGGTTGAGATAGGCAACGGGGGAAGACCAATTTGATTTTGCACGATTTCGCGGTTGCGCATCACACACTCAGGATGATCGCCGACATGCGCGCCGACATTCAGGCTGTGAAACGGTGCTTCGCTCACACCGCCGTTGCGCGTGGTGATTAAGGTTTTTACATTGTCAGGCGCAGGCCAGTCGGCGGTTAAGAATATTTTGTTTTGCGCTCCAATACCTAATGTTTCGCTTAAAGTTTTCATGCTTTTCCTTTTTTCAGACGGCCTATTTCATCAACAGGCCGTCTGAAACATTATTCTCTTACATAAACGACTTCGACATCGTAATCGTCTTCGTTCCAATCATCGTCATCATCGCTGTCCAGCTTGTCTTGCCATTCTTCTTCATGGCTCAACGACGAATCCAAGCCCGCCTCCAAACGCAGCACCGAAAGCAGATGATAAATATCATCGGGTAACGGCGCTTCAAACGACACGGTTTCATTGGTTTTCGGATGGATAAAACTCAAACGGTAAGCATGCAACGCTTGGCGCATCCCCAAAGCCTTCACCGCTTCTTTCACCCCTTCGCTGCATGGGTGGCGCGGGTTGCCGTAAACAGGATCAGCCGCCAGCGGATGATTGGCTTCGCGCATGTGCACACGGATTTGGTGGGTGCGGCCGGTTTCCAAAGCGCATTCGATGTAGCTGTGTGACAAATAACGTTCCAGCACTTTCACATGGGTTACAGCCGGTTTGCCGCCATATTTCACCACTGCCATTTTCAAGCGGTTGTGTGGATCACGACCGATTAAGGTATCGATTTTACCGTCAAACGGCACCACGCCATTGGCTACAGCGCGGTAAATGCGTTTCACTGTGCGTGCCTGAAGCTGCTGCACCAAAGAATTTTGCGCGGGTAAGTTTTTGGCTACGACCATCAAGCCGCTGGTTTCTTTGTCGAGGCGGTGCACAATCCCTGCACGCGGCACTTGGCTTAATTCTGGGCAATGTGCGAGCAAGCCGTTTAAAAGCGTACCTGTCCAATTCCCTGCTGCGGGATGCACCACCAGTCCGGCAGGTTTGTTGATGACTATCACGGTATCGTCTTCATAAACAATATCCAAATTCATCGCCTCAGGAGTAAACGCTAGATTTTCTTCGCTCGGACGCACGGTAACTGTGATAAACTCTCCGCCAATCATTTTCGCTTTCGGCTGGGCAGGTTTATCGTTTACCATAACATCACCGTCTTTAATCCAATTGGTTAGACGGCTGCGCGAATAATCGGGCATGAGTTTGGCCAGTGCCGCATCCAAACGCAATCCGGCCATCTCGACAGGCGCGGTCAATTTAACACAACTTTCTGCTTCAGGGACTGCCGCAAAGTCTAAATCATCGCTATAATCAGCTTCATTATCAAAGGAAGTATTCTGCATGAAAAAAATTCTTTTATTAGTTTCTTTAAGTTTGGCGCTCGCCGCATGTGCCAATAAAGGCACCATCGATAAAGACGCTCAAATTACTCAGGATTGGAGTGTGGAACAGCTTTATGCTGAAGCACAAGATGAATTGAACAGCAATAATTATACGCGAGCCATCAAGTTATATGAACTTTTGGAATCACGCTTCCCCAATGGCCGCTACGCGCAGCAATCACAATTGGATACTGCTTATGCGTACTATAAAGACGACGAGCCGGAAAAAGCCTTGGCTGCCATCGACCGCTTCCAGCGCCATCACCCGCAACATCCGAACATGGATTATGCCTTATATTTAAAAGGCTTGGTATTGTTTAATGAAGATCAGTCTTTCTTAAACAAATTGGCATCGCAAGACTGGTCAGACCGTGACCCTAAAGCCAACCGCGATGCTTATCACGCTTTTGCACAATTGGTGGAACGCTACCCGAACAGTAAATATGCACCAGATGCCACCGCACGCATGACCAAATTGGTTGACGCATTGGGCGGCAATGAAATCGCCGTTGCCCGTTATTACATGAAACGCGGCGCATACGTTGCAGCCATTAACCGTGCACAAAAAATTGTTCAACAGTATCAAAATACGCGTTATGTTGAAGAATCTTTAGCCATGATGGAACTGGCCTACAAAAAACTGGAAAAACCGCAACTGGCTCAGGATACACGTCGTATTTTGCAGCAAAATTTTCCGGAAAGCCCATTCTTAACCCATGAATGGCGCAATGGCGACATGCCTTGGTGGCGTTATTGGAAATAATACATTGATACAAAAAATCAGCCTGAAATATTTCAGGCTGATTTTTTTGATATTTGTTTAAAAAATTTTTAGTTGGCTGTCCTAGATAGTGTAGTCACAATTTTTCAACCATATCGCAATAATCCGGATTTCTATTACCGCAGCAAATAAAGCCAACCTCTTCGAATAACGCGTGGCAATGCCCTGTCAGCGTTTTGAAATTTCCAAAGCGGTTCTCCACCAAATAGCGGCAACGGCACAGATAGCAGTCAAAAGACAGTCGCTCCTTGCACTTGACCTTAGGCTCAATAACGGCATCCATTCCAAGTGAGGCCGCCAAATACCTGACCGCATCGGTGTCATCAGCTTTATCGGCCAACAGATTGTCGGCCGTACCGGGCAATCAATACTTAGGCAAACAGACAATCCGAGACCTTTGCGAAATACCGGCCATCCCATCCAAACGGTTACCTGAACAATCAGGTAACCGTTTTTTCATTTTCAGACGTGTTTCCCGTCCGTATTTCCCCCAATCAGCCCCTTTATCGGGGTGCCCGTTGCCCTTTTCAGGCAGCAGCAGGCACACGAAGCCTGCCGGCTGCCTTTGGCAGGTTCAGGCACACCGCTTTCAAATGGCTTTGCGCCGGCACTTTCCGCAAACCGAAATAACGCGCTCTTTTACAGCCGGATTTCCGGTGTGGCGTACCGAAGGTTTGCCCGGCCGCACAGCGCCCTTCCGACAGCTGCGTATTGCGCTGTTTCTCCTGCTCCGTTAAAGGTTTGCCCCGCTGTGCCTTACGCATCATGCCGCCGGACAGCCGTTTGCTTTGCAGATGCTCCCGGTTGGCTTTACTGTCATACCCCTTATCGGCATAGACGGTTGTTCCGGGTGCGGTGCCTTCCGACAGCGGTTCGAAATGGTTGCACTCACGGGCGTCGGCCGGGGTGGTGTGCTGTTTCCCGATACAGTGAAGCCACGCGAGAAAAAGCGCGCTGGATTTTGAGAAAATAGAAAATATATTTTATTACACTCAATGAAAATCTGTTACAAAAAAGCAAGAGCAGTTTGGAATTGCCCTTGCTTTTTTTATCTACCAATTGCAGATGACCAGCTCCCCGCTGGTCTTTTGCGTTTTGTCGCGGGCAACCGAGTAAGCCAGTTCCAGTCGATGAATACGGAAGTCTTTGAACAGCTCCCGAATATCCGGGTGGTCGTTGATGGAAAGCATGACCTTACCTTTGCACTCGCTTGACCAGCAGTTCGTACTGCGCCCAATCAAAGGCTCTGTCGTAACCTGCCGTCTGCCAATACGGTGGGTCGGCATAAAAGAAGGTGTGCTCGCGGTCATAGCGTTTAAAGCATTTTTCCCACGGCTCGTTCTCGACAAACACGCCATTGAGCCGCTGCTGCGCGGATTTTAGGCGGTCGGCAATATCGGCGGCGGTAAAGCCGCGGCCGGTGGTGGCCGTGCCGAAGTGGTGGTCAACCGTTTTACCGCCGAAAGCGGTGTGTTGCAGGTAGAAGAAGCGTGCGGCACGTTGGATGTCGGTCATCACATCGGGCGGCGTGGATTGCAGACGGGCGAACACTTCGCGGCTGGTCAGCGCCCATTCGAACTGGCGCACGAACTCGTCGAAGTGGTGTTGCACCACGCGGTAAAGGTTGATGAGTTGGCCGTTGATGTCGTTGAGCACTTCGCATTTTGCCGGTTGCGGCCGCAGGAAAAACAGGGCCGCGCCGCCGGCGAAAAGCTCCACATAGCATTGGTGTTCGGGAAACATGGGCAGCAGGTGTTTGGCCAAGCGGCGTTTGCCGCCCATCCACGGTACGGGCGGTTGCGGTTTGGGTGTCATTTTGACTCCTTATATATAGAGTAAAAGGCACTTGCGGTGCTCGGTATCGGTTAATCAGAATGTACTGATGAGTTTTTCAGCAATCCATTGTGCGACTTTCGGACAGATGGCGTTTCCGGCAGCCCGAGCCTGAGTAGCGTCGGCCGCATCCAGTCCGCGCCGAAGCCCATAATCTTCAGATGCTCGCTGCCGCTCAACCATCTGATGCCGGCTGTCGGCGACAGCAACGATATTTCCGCCCGAGATGTCGATACTTGTCCCGTCGGCGAAACCTGCAAGCAGCGTAGGATGAGCGTCCGCCCACGGGCTGCCCGCTTCCGTCTGGCCAGATACGCGCTCCATTGGTCCGGCATCACCCAGCAGCCCAACCGGGGGCAGCTCTCGAAAACCTGCGACCACGAATATTCGGCGGCGTTTAGTGGGGACTCCGAAATAACGGCTGTCCAGCACCCGCCAAAATCCCACATACCCGCATTCGGCAAGCGTTTCAAGTACCGTTTGGAAGTCGCGGCCATCGTTTGAAAAGAGCAGTCCGGGGACATTTTCAAGCACCAGCCAGCGCGGTTGAAGGGTCTGCACGATGTGCATTGCGTCGAAGAACAGCCCCGTGCGTTTTCCGGCAAGGCCGCGTCGTTTACCCATTGCCGAAACGTCTTGGCAGGGGAAACCGCCGACGATAACGTCTGTTCGGGAGAGTGCGGGCAGGCAGGTACGCACGTCTTCGTGCTGTTCAGCATGGGGGAAGCGGTCGGCGAGAACGGCGCGGCAGACCGGGTCGATTTCAACCTGCCACGCGGTGCGGAATCCTGCGGCTTCGAAGCCGAGGTCGAATCCTCCGATGCCTGCGAACAGGCTGCCAACGGTGGGTTCAGGCCGTCTGAAAAAGGTTTGAGCATCCATTGTTTCCTTTCGGATTCGGATGCTCGGCGGCATTCTGGGTTGTTAAAGAACCAAACCGGTTGACTGTCTTGCAGCGTGGGCATTTGATTTCAAAGTCGCCTGTGCCGACGGCCAGCAGTTTGCAACAGTTGCTGCATTCGCAGCGGTTTTTGTAACGGTGTTTCATTTTTCGGGCATTCCTTATGCATTAGTGATAAAATACCGCTGCCTCGCGAGGTGGCGGCTTTGGCTAATGCAGACTATCCCTGCCAGGCCGGCGTATCGGTGTTGCTGCACCGGTGCGCCGCCGTCTTAATCTTTCTAAAGGCTGTCTGAAAACCGTTTTCAGACGGCCTTTTGTCTAAACGATGCCTGCCGATTTAATCATATCGACAATGTTCCTGACGGCTTTCCACGCCACCGCCGGAGCCATGTGTTTTCCGCCGTCTTTACTGACGGATTTCGGCATCACGCCTTTGGCAACGGCCGCCGTATCATCGGGCGTTTTGGAAATGCCCGTTTCGGCAAACGCTTCGTCAGATAATACAAACCGCTCCAAATCATAGACAAACCGCCCGTATTTCTTGCGTATCCACTCGTTCAGTTTGCGTATCTCCTCACGCTTGCCGTCGTCGTAATCGTAATTGCTCCACAACGTGCAGATGACAAACCGCTCACGCTTAAAGCACTTCGTGATTTTTTCGATGATGGGGATAGTCTCTGCTGCCGTTTTGCCGTGATTGATGTCGTTTTTTCCTACGGCGATGATTTGTATGCAGTTTTCAAATCCGCTCCATGATTCGATGCGTCCTTCATACGGCTGGTCGGCAAACACCGGAGTGGTTTCACGGACATTGTCGGTACTCGTCCAAATTGGATTAGACGGCACACCGACTATCGTCCCCTTGCGTCCGTTGGACAAAAAGTAAGCCTTGCCGTTGACTACATCTACCTGCGACGCACCGGGCAATGCCACCTGTACGCTGACTTTACCGCCGTGTTCCGGAATTTCGCCGCCCGGGAACGTGATTTCGGGCGTTAATCCGCCGTTAATCATCAGTGTATACTCTGCCACCTGCCCGCTCATACCGGTAGTGAAGGCTTCGTAGCCGTTTTGAGGCGCATAGATATTTAAGCCTTGCGCACTTGCCAAGCCCGATTGCAGCGTGTTGCCCTGATACAGGTCAACGGCGGTTGAAGAGCCCGTCGTTACGATCATGGTGCGCGGAACTGCTGCCGACGCATTGATATTGCGGTAGCTGGCCGATTCCCACGGAAGCCAGCGGTTGTTTTGATACACCCTGAATCCCGTCCGACCATAAAACGGGCAGACCCACTCCCACACCACAATATTACGGCTGTCGGTGCTGTTGACCGTCAGTATGCCGGCGGCGTAACCGGGTGCCCCATTTCTTTTAAGACTGCAGGACTGTAAATCAGGTAATTGCCCGGTACAAGCAGGTCTTGCAGGGGATTACGGCCGTTGTAAACCTTAAATCCGGCAGTACCTGCGGCGGTAGGGCTTGCAGGGCTGGTCGCCGTTCCTGCCGCTCCGGGTTCGCCTTTGTCGCCTTTGAGCGATGCCAGCCATTCGGTTTCCGTGCCTTGAAAGCCGTTTTCAAGTGCGATTTGGTAGGCACTTTTGCCGTCCGCACCCTTATCGCCTTGTCCGCCCGGTTCGCCATTGCGGCCGTGCAGCGATTGCAGCCATTCTTCAAGGCTGCCGCCAAAGCCCTGCTGCTTGGCCAGCTCATAGGCAGACAGGCCGTCCGAACCTTTGAGCGACAGCAGCCATGCTTCAATGCTGCCGGAAAAGCCGCCGGCCAAGGCCAATTCGTAGGCACTTTTGCCGTTGCCCGACGGGGTATCGGCGCAATGCTTTTTTAAATCTCTGATTTTCACACTGGCCGCTTGGCCGGGTCTGACAATCGGGTTCATCAGTAAATCCTCATCACTTTTCCACCGATGACGGTGGTCGGCCCTTCGTCGCCGCAGACAATTTCAATGCCGTATTGCGCCTGCGTCCACATCTGTTTTTGCAGGATATTGCGGGTAAAGGTAATTTTCAGGTGGCTGCCCAAGCCGTTTTCGGGGTCTTCGGGAAGAATGACCGTTTCGGGAAAAATCTTGTCCTGAAACGGCGGCTTGACCCATACCGTTACGCTGTCGATGTCGGCCGGATTGATGGTGTGGCCGTCCGAATCCAGCAGCTCCACCACAATACTCTGCTTGTCGTCGCGCACGATTTCCATATCCAGCCTTACCATTTAACCGT
Organism: Neisseria weixii; assembly: GCF_002327085.1. GTDB lineage: Bacteria > Pseudomonadota > Gammaproteobacteria > Burkholderiales > Neisseriaceae > Neisseria > Neisseria weixii. The sequence continues at coordinate 1,701,483 of NZ_CP023429.1, forward strand.
CTCCAACAGCGCGGCCAACTGGTTCGGACTGATGCGCCACGGCTCGGCAAACCCCAGTGAGGCGGCCACCGCTTCGCTGCAAAACCAGCCGCGCCGGCCTTGCCCGAACGGACGGAACACCACGCCCAAGCTGCCGCGCAGGTCGTAGGGCCGTCCTTCGTTACGGGTAAACCATGCACGCACTTTCGCCTCGGCCTCGGGTGTGAAATTCAGTTCAACAATGTCCCAATTCAGGGAGTTAAAAGCAATCTTTTTAAAGCGCACACCGCCGTCGTACCAGCTGGCCGAGGCGCACATGCCGTCTGAAAACACCACTTCGCAATGGCTGTAGCGGCCTTGGTCTGCCCAGCGCGCCAAGCGGCTGAACCAGCCTGCGCGGCCGCGCAGCGTGCCTTTGTAAAACGCAATTTTCATAAAAAATCCCTGCAACAACATGCAGGGATGGTAAGGCTTGGCAAGAAAACGCACATTTAATGCGCATTAAAAATCAGGCGAGCATGGCGTAGGACACGGCTATCGCTTCCACCGCCCTGGCCGTTTTGGCCTTTTCCAGCTTGTCGGCCAAAGCCTGACGCTGCCCGGCAACGTGCGCGGTCAGCGCCGTGTAGGCGTCGGCCTTGCGCAGGGCGGCGGCGCGAAGCTTGTCCAAATCCAGACCGCGGGCGGCGGCGGTGATGGCCAAAACGGGCGTGGAGGCGGCTTTGTCGCGGCTCCATGCCTGCGCTTCAGCGGCCTGCAGCGGCCATGTGGCCACTTCGAACTCGGGCGTTTTGTCCAACTCGGCGGCGCGGGCGACAAACGCTTGCGCTGCGCGGTTGATTTCGGCCAGTTTGGCGGCTTTTGCCCGCTCCAGCTCCTGCGCCTTTAGCTCGGCGGCGCGTTCGGGTTTTCCGCCCATGCACCGTTTCGCCATTCGTGCGCTTCGCCGGGGCGCGGCTCAAGGGTCAAGCCGTCTGAAAGTGCGCCGATGCGGTCAATCAGCACGGTTTCGCCGCTGTCGGTGCGGTAGGCGGTTTGGCCGCGCAAATCGGGCAGGTAGTCCCAGCCGCTGCCGTTCCATTTGGCGGCGTGGCCTTCGCGCGCCTCGGGCGGCACGGTGTCGATGCAGCCGCCGGGGATAATGTAGCCGCCGTCTTTGGTGTACACGTCAAGATCGGCCATGGTTTGGTGCAGATAGATGCCGTCTGAATCGAGTTGGCAGACGGGTTTTTGCCATTGGATATTTTGGGTCATTCGGTTTTCCTTTCAGATATTTTCAGACGGCCTTATGCTTTGATAATGGCCAAAAGTGCGATATTGCGGGGGCGGGTTTCCACGCCGCCTGAGGCAGATGTGGTCACGCGGTCGCCGCCGTCATCAAAGCGGCCGTCACCGTCATACGTGGCCGCGCTGCCATCACGGCTTGCCTCGCGGTGCTCCCAAGGCACCGAGTTTGTCAGGTGGCCGCGCCGATAAATATGGTGGTGGCTGCGGAACTCGTCTTGCTGCCAGCTTCCGAGTGCACGGCCTGCATCGACATTGCGCCCCGCATCCCAGCCGCGCACGAACTCGCCGCGCAAATCGGGCAGGTTGAAGGTGGTGCGTCCGTCGCCCGCGCCGTAACGGGTGCCGATTATCGCAAACAGATGCGGAAATGTCGTGCGGTTCACTGCTGCGCCGTTGGCAGCCAGCCAGCCGTGCGGAGCTTGACCGCCGGCAAAATACATTATCGTACCTGTTTTGACGTTAGCCCATTGGAAATCGGCAGCGGTCACGGAATCGGTAATTCCGTAGTGTGCCAGCGTAGTACCGCGCGTGGCTACATCAGGCTTATTCTGGATATCGTTCCATGCCGGTTTGTTGCCCTCGTGGTAGATTTTTTGGTTTTGGTAGGCCAAATCGCCGTTGTCTTTGAGTTGCAAAGCCTTGCGCGAAATGGGGTTGCCCCAATACCAGTCGGCCGCGCCGCGCCGGAACTCGGCGGACTGGCCGGTATTGGCGGCACTGATGGTAAGGCCGTCTGAAAAGTGGGTGCGTGCGGCAAAGGTTTTTTGGCCGCCGACGGTTTGGTTGCCGGTCAGGTCGACACGGGACAAGGCCTCAAGGTCGCCCGTCGTTGCCAGCGTATGCGTGCCGGTTTTGTCAGGCAGATTGAATCTGACGATATTGCCATTTCTTACCTCACCATCTTCATGATTCCTGATGATAAAGCAGTGCGTACCTGCGGTGCCGCCGCTCTCAACCAGCAGGGCTTGCCCCCTTTATTTGAGGCCAGCTGTATTTTCGGCCAAGGCTGTTTGGCAAAAGTCAAGAAACCCGTCATCGTGTCGCCGTTTTTCATGACGCCGTTTTCTTCGGTGAGGATTTTTTTCATGCCCTGATACACGCCCTGTGCGTCCCATGCGGTGGTAACGAGGTCGAAACTCGGGCCGTAGGAAAAACCGATGCCGCGCCCGTATTGGTTTTCACTCTGCTCCGGGTGGGAAATGTGCATTTCCATCCATGGCAATCTTTTTCCATCCAATTCATTACCATTTGCCCGATAAAAGCCGCTTTTACTGTAGTCGGTTGAGTTTCTTATCGAGTAGTTGTAAGCGACTGACGGCACTTTGCCGTTGTCCAGATGGGCGATTTTTTCATTCACCCAGCTTTGATAAGCCACCGTTTCATAACCGGTCGACAGCGCGGGCATGATGATGCCTTTGGCAGACTGGCCGCTTTCGACGAACTTAAACCCCATTCTGATACTGCCTTCGGTGGCGGCGGCAGATTGGGATTGGTTTCGATTTCCCACACACCCGCGCCGGAAGGGATTCTGACGGCTGCCCATTCGTTTGATTTGCCGACGGTCAATGTGCCGTTCGTGATGGTTTGGTTGCCGCTGTTGCCGAGCTTTTCGTCTTGCAGTTTTTTGCCCATTGCCGCCGTCAGCGCGGCATCGGTAGCGGATACATCTAGCGTATTCACCAGTTTGGCTACGCCCGCCACGGTAGGCGTGGCTTTGGCCAGCTCGTGGGTGTGGCCGGTTGCGCCGTTACCTGCCCAGTTGGTGGTGCTGCCGTTGAGCGTGGACGGTGTGGCCAGCGCAAAACTGCGGTTGGCCGCCAGCGACCCGCCGCCTGTCAGACCTGCGCCGGCAGTAAACAGCGTGGCGGCGTTGGCCTTGAGTGCAATGGCTTGGTCGGCGGCAGTTTTGTTGCTTCCGATGCTTTGCACGGCTTTGGCGATTTCGTTTTTGAGCCATAAGGTACGGTTGGCCAACTCGCGGGGCTGGCGGTTGTCGATGCCGTTGGGGCCGCCCATCACGGGGTCGGAGGTTTCGAGCTGGTAAATGCCTGCTTCCCAGCGGCTGGTTTCTACTAGATTTGCCATGTCATGCGGTTCCTCTGTTGAATTGGCCGCCGCGTTTGGCGCGGCCGTTGTGTCTCAATGCGCTGGCCTGATAGTCGAGCGCGGCCAGTACGCAGCGTGCCGGCGCGAAGGCTCTCAGGGTATGGCGCAGCAGCGCGGCTTGATCGTTGGTAATCACGTTGTTCATGATGATGCGGTAATGCGCCCAGCGGTCGCTGTGACCGTGGGCATAGCGACCGTCGCGCGTGATTTCGCCATCGTGCCGCTTGTTGCCCATGCCTTCGATAATCTGCACTTCGCCGAAGCCCAGCCGCCGCACGATTTCGCGGATTGCCCACGGTGTGCCCTTATGCCGGTGCAGCCCGTATGCGCCCTTAATCAGGCGGCGGCGCATCTGGTCGGATTCGGCCAGCCAGTAGCCGTCTGCCCCAAGATGCTGCGGCTCTCGGCCAACAGCTCCAAATGCTCGGGTACGACCAGATGGATAAGGCGCGGCATCAACTTGACGGCATCGGTGTCGTTCAGCCGCAAGCCCAAATCGGCCAGCATTTTGTAGCGTTGGTCGCGCTCAATCACCGCCGCATAGCTCAGTTTGGCCATGTTTTAACCCTCCACCGTTTGGGCGGCGGCGCGGATGCGCACCGAGGTGCTGCGCGCCCACTGATTGGCGGCCACCACCTTAAGCGGCAGGTTGTGCAGCACCACGTTGTACACACCCGCCACCTTTAAGGCCGTCTGAATGTCCAGCGGCACAATATCCCTGCCCAGTTGTTCGCGCCGAGCGGCTTCATAGGCCGCCCACGCCGCTTCGGCAGCGGCCACGGCTTCGGCAGGATTAATCCCCGTAAACAGCACCAGCTCGGCATCGAGTGCGTAATCCACCGCCGTCGGTGCCGATACGGTCACGGTGTCGCACAGCGGCCGCACGCGTTCGTGGCTCAGGGCTTTGGCCACTTCGCGCAGCAGCTCTTCCGAGGGCAGGCCGTTTTTGGTCAGCACCGTTACCTGCACCTGCCCGCCTATCGGCTCGCCCGAGGCGGTTTTTTTATTGTCCACATGGACATCGCAGATGGCCGGGTTCACGCGGCGCGCGAAATACTCGTATGCGCCCACCGGCCCGGCTACCGAAAAGCTCTCCGGCGCAAGCAGGATACGCTCGCGGTAGGCATCGTCGGTTTCGACATCCGTACCGCCCGAAGGTACGCTGATATTGACGGCCTTGACGTTCAGGCCGTCTGAAAACGCAGTCAGCAGGTTGCTGATTTGGCCTGCCGCCCAGCCGTTGCCCGCCGCGCCGCTTTGCGTACAGACGGCCTGCAAGTCGGCCTGTTTGCGTGCAGCCGAGAGTTCGGCCGCTTCGGTGGTGGCAAACACCACTTCGCCCGCGGCCACCTGCGTACCGACGGGGATATAGGCCGTCTGAACACCGCTCAAATCGGCGGTAAAACGGATGGTGCAGCGGGCGGCCGACGCGAGCAGACGCGGCGTATTCACGTCGTCGCCGCACAAATCCAGCATCAAGCCCGTGGCAAAGCGCGGGTGCTGCTGGCGGTAGGCTTCATTGAGCGACTGGCGCACCAATGTTTCCCGGTAGGCATAGGTATTAATCAGCAGCCGCTCAATGTGTGCGGGCTGTAAGGTCTTGCCGCTGCGCTGTTCGTAGTCGGCGATGGTTTCGGCCAGCACTTTGGCCAAATCGTCGTCCACCACCTTCACGTGGGCACGTTTGAGTTTTGCTAAATCCATGCTGCCTGCTCCAAAATCACTTGCGTGGCGTAAATCTCGCCTGCCACGTCATCGGCCACGCGCCAATGCACGGTCATCGTGATGTGCGGCGCGTTGCCCGAAAAGGTTACGTTGTCCACCAGCACACGTTTTTCCCACGTCTGAACGGCCAGCACCACCTCGCGCACGGCGTTGGGAACAAACACGTCTTCCGGCGCGTCAATCCAGTCGAAATGGTTGCTGCCGAAATCGGGACGGGTCACGTCCGAACCTTTGCGGGTGGACAAAATGGTGTGGATACACAGGTCGATGTCGTCCACACCCTGAGACAGCCCGCTGCCGCCTTGGGCAAGCTGCCAGTGTTTGGAAACAGGCGTGGAAAACTCCATGAAAAAACCCCTGTATCGTTGGTGGATACAGGGATTGTAGGTAAGGCCGTCTGAAACGGCTTTTAATGCGGATTAAAACTACTCGGGCTTTCCGGTTTTGCCGCCGCTGTCGCCGTCGTGATGGTGGTCGGGCAGGCTGATGCCTTTGGACTTGATGTCGCCCGTGGCTTCGATGGCACCGTCAATTTTTGCTGCCGCTCCGCTGCCGCCTTTGCCCGACATACCGGCGGTATAGGTAAACAGGCCGTTAACGGTCAGCGTTTTTTTCACTACAGCATCGGCATCAATCGTTACCACACCTTGCGTTTTAACCAGCACGTCACCCGTTTGGCGGTCATGTTCGATAACCGTGCCGTTTTTAAACCGGCGCACCCATTTGTCTTTGTCGGCCGCGGGCGGTTTGTCAACCGCATTGTAAATAGCACCGACCACACAGCCCGTTTCGCCACGCGCGTCCAAGAGGCATACCACCAGCTCGCCCTCGTCGGGCAGACTGTAAAACTGATTACCGCCTGCCGCAGGGGTAATCATCGGCAGCCAGTCGGTTTCCAGGTTTTCCAGCGCGGGCAGCCGCACGCGCAGGTTGTGCGCCGCTTCATCGACCGCGGCCACAATGCCGAACTGCATGGTGGCGGTGAAATCATGGGTTTGCAGCATTGCCTGCCTCCTGTCCGGTTTCGGGAATGTATTCCAGCATTTTGATTTCCAAATCGGTTGTGTAGCCGCTCATGCGGTCATAGCTGTGGCGTGCCTGCTTGACCATATAGCGGCCGCTGAATTTGCCGTGGCTTTTCAGCATAACGACTTGCCCGGCCACCAGCTTGGCGTTGCCGACCACGGTCACATTGCCGGCGCATTGCTCATCCTGCGCATCGGCCAAAGCAGCATCGGCGCGGGCATTGGTCTGCGCTTGGCTCTCGCCTTTGTTGGGGATGATTTTGAGCGTGTCGCCCGATGTGCCGCGTTTGGCGTTCGGGCGGCGCGGGCGGGCTTTACGCTCGGTTTCATGGCTTTTTTTGGTTTTCGGGTCGTAACCCGTTACCACCGCCTTGCCCGGCACGCCTTTAATCAAATCGCGCAGCCGCACGCGGATCATGTCGGCAGGCAGCAGCTCGGCCGCGGGTTCGCGTTCGGCCAGCTTCGCATTACTCATAAACACCAAAGTGTCGCCGGCGATTTTGAAGGTGTGGCCGTATTGTTTGGCCAAGCGTGCCAAAAACTCGATGTCGCGCTCCTGATACTGGGTCACGCGTTCGATTTCAATATGTTCACACTCACCGTCCACTTTCAGTTTCAGACGGCCTGACACCATGCGCACGATTTTGGCCAACGTGGTTTTTTCATAGGCTTTGGCCTGCAGGGTGCGGTTGGCTTTGGTAATCCCTGTGGACAAGGCTTTCAGCGACACCACGCTTGGCGGATGGCTGTACTCGATTTCGGCAATCTCAAAGCTGCCCAAATCCACCAAGCCCGTGAACTGGTCGCCCAGAGACAGGTTCAGCGCGTCGCCCTGTTCGGGATACCAGCCGGAGAGCCATCGGCCGTCGGTGTCTTCGAAATCCACCTGTAATTCGTCTGACTGGCCGCCCAGATAATCGGTGTAGGTCAGCGACAGCAGATAGGGTTTGATGTCGGCGGTAATGTCCTGTTGCTCGTAAGCCAGCAGGAAATCGGGTTGGGTAACGGGGTGGACGTTGGCCGAAACCAAACCCGCCTGCTGCAAAAATGCGCCCAAAACGTCCATTATTTATCCCTCCGCAACCAAGGCGGCATATCCGCCTGACTGTTTTTCGGCTTGCTTTCCAACACCGGCACAAACACGGTCAGGCCGTCTGAAAATTCTTCGGCTAGGGGCAGGTGCGGATTGGCCGCAATCAGCCCATCAATCATCAGCGCATTGCCGTAATGCTTGTGGGCAATCAAATCCCAGCGGTCGCCCGCGCGCGTGGTGTGGTGTAAAACCGCACTCATACCTCTCTCCTTGCGGCCAGCAGGCCGGTCAGCGTTTCGGCAGCGGCAGAAGCATTCTGCACCACACCGGCCGCCGATTCGACACCCGACACCGCCGCATCCAGCCAGCTACCGACCGTGCCGCCCTCAATGCCGCTCCTTAATCCGGCCACCGTACCGCCCAGCAGCGTTCCGGTTTGGCCGAGTTGTTCGGCCATCTGCGCCGCGCCCGACAAATCGCCCAACACGGCGGTCACTTCGGGCAGGCCGTTCAGTTTGGCCAACACGCCGCTTCCCGAGCCAAAAGCGTCTCCGGCAAGGTTCAACAGCGCGGCAGGGTCGTGTTTCAAGGTTTTGGCCGCCGTCAGCAGCGATTGCATCTCATCTAGGCCGCTTTCCGCCGCACGGTAGATTTTCACGCCCGTTTCCACGGCTTTCATCACTTCGTCTGCTTGCGCCTGTACCGATTCGGGCAAGAGCGACAGCAGCGGATTCTGTTTGCCGCCCATCACGGCAGGGGTGGGCAGCGGATTGTTCGGGTCACCGACAAACTCGGTCAGCTCCACATCCAATTCGCGCGCGGCCGTGCGGCCTTGCGCGTCCTGTATCAGTGTGCGCTCGGTCAGCCGCTCAATTACCCACCAGCCCGCAAAGCGGCCGCTGCCGTAAACCAGCGATACCGCCTGTTTCACCTCCAATGCCGCCAGCAGCCCCTTGTAGGCCGTGTCGGGATTGCCCAGCAGCCAATGCAGCTTCAGCGAGAAACGCAGCTCGGTCAGCTCGTTCTCCAAAGCCTGCAAACGTGGCCGTCCCGCCAGTACTTCGTGCTTGGCAAACTTCGCCGTGTAGGTAGCTTCCAAGCTGCTGAAACTCTGCAGCAGCTCGAAGCGAATATCGCCCAATTGTGCATACATCAGTAAGCCCTCCGTTCGCGGTCGGCCATCATGCGCTGAAACAGCGTTTCAAATTCGCGCAAGCCCATCTGCAAGGCCGTATGAATTTGCGCAGGATCGCCGCCCGGGGCATGGATGGTCGGGTTAAAGTTCACGGTAATGCCGCCTGCTCCCGCAGCCGCCTGCGCCTGTTGTGTGCGCGCCGAGGCAAAATCTGCGACGCTGCTTGAAATGCATGCGGCCAAATCGGCACGCAGACTGCCCACACGGCTGCCGAAACGCTCTTTCAGACGGCCTACCCATGCGCCGACGGCCTGTACGGGACGTGCCGCCGTGCGGCGGATACCGATGGCCAGACCCTCGGTCATAAAGCCGCCGTAGCCTTGGAACACACGGCTGGGCGAGTGGATGCCCATGCCTTTGCGGTCGGAGGTAAATGCGGATTTGGCCATCGACACCACGTTCTGCACCGCACCGACCACGCGGCCGATACCTGCCGTAATGCCGTTGACCAGCCCGTCTATCATCATGCCGCCGTAGCTCATAAAGGTCGCCCCAAGCCCGACAACCAAGTCCATACCGATTGGAAGGCCGTCATAAAGGCGGTAACCGGCGAGAAGGTCAGGATCAGGTTTAAGAGCGCGGCAATGCCGGTCGAGAAAAAGGCCTTGATACTTTCCCACGCGGTCGATACCGTGGTTTTGATGCTCTCCCACACCGCCGACAGCAACGTTGTGATGTTGAGCCAAACCACCGAAAACCATGTGGTCAGACCGCTCCATGCCGTCTGAAATGCAGTCGTAACCGATGTCCACAGACTGCCGAAGAAGTTGCCCAAATCCTGCCACAGTGCCTTGGCTCCGCCGACCACGCCTTCCCAGTTGGTGTAGAGCAGATAGGCGGCCGCGGCCAGTAAACCGAGTGCGAGGAAAATGGGGTTGGTCATCAGCGCCATGCCGAGTTTGAGAAAGCCCGAAGCCAGCATAGGCAGGAAGCGGATAACCGTCATCACTCCGCTGCCGAAAGCAGAGAATACAGTTTTAAGCAGACCGAAGCCTCTGGCCAAAAATCCCACTCCCGATTTAAACCGTAAGACCGTTGCCATCCAGTCCGCACCCAACAGGGTTTTGGCCAAGCGGAAAGAAGTCATCAGGCCACCGATTTCATTCCCCAAAAATCGGAAAACGAAACTGCCGGCTTTGAGCGAGGCCATACCTGCCGCCACATAAAACAGGGTATTGGCAAACTCCGGGTTCTTAGCTGCCCAATCGGCAAAACCGTTAATAAGCGGTTTGACGCCATTTATCATTTGGTTCAAGGCAGGCAGCAGCACGCTGCCTATGGTAATGCCGATTTCAGCCAGCCCGTTTTTCAAAAGCTGCCAATTGTTGGCTGTTGTCGTCGAACGCGCAGCAAACTCTTTCTCCATACTGCCCATAAATTCGAGCTTGCCGTCTTTTCCTGCTTTTTGCAGCTCTTGAACGGACTTTTTATAGGTATCCAAACCGCCAACCAACGCGGCTACATCATCGGCATATTCCAAGCCGAACAAATCCACCAACGCACCCATCTGGTTTTCTTTCGGCAGCTTTTCAATCTGCTTCAGGAAATCCATCAGCGCCTGTTCGCCGTTTTCGGTAATCGCTTTTTCAGGGTTTTGGCATCCGTACCCATGCCTTCCAAAACGGCTTGGAATTTTTTGCCCTGCTTGTCTGCCGTCATCAGCTTGGTCAGCATACCGTTGACGGCGGTACCGGCCACTTCAGGTGTTTTGCCCAAGCTGATAAAGGCATTGGCAAGCGAAGCCGTCTGAAGTTCGGTCAGGCCGAACTGTTTGGCCACACCGCCGACTCGTCCGAGCGTATTGACAATGTCCGAAGCCTTAGCCGGACTGTTGTTGGATAAATGGTTGACGGCATCGCCGAGTTTGCCGATTTGGGCAATCGGGATGTTGTAGACATTGGCCAGCTTCGCCATGCTGTCGCCTGCTTGTTCGGCGGTCATATCAAAAGCCACCGACATCTTGGCGATGGTCTCGGTAAAGGCCGGAATATCTTGGCGTGCAATACCCAATTGGCCACCGGATGCAGCGATTTTGGCCAATTCGCTGCCTGCCATCGGAATGGTGCGAGTCATCTTTAAGATGTCCTGTTCCATTTCCTTAAACTGCTGCGGCGTATCGAAATCGACGACTTTGCGTACATCAGCCATTGACGACTCAAACGCAACCGCCAGCTTAACCGGTACAGCCACCGCACCGGCGGCAGTAGCAGCACCTAAAATCTCATCTTTAAAGTTATGGCGTTTGTCGTAATGTTGCTGTCGTTTCTGCTGCAAAACAGCAACATCGGCACGTTTGGCATCAATCTTAGCAATAGTGCGGCCGAGCTGATCGTATTCGCGCTTCAGCTCACCGACGCGGCTGCGGGTCATCCGCAACGGGTTTTCCAAAGTTTGGCCGAGCAGTTTTTGCCGTGCAGCCAAATTAGCACTGGTTTTATCCAGCACGTCCAAAGAAGATTTGACGGATTTGATGCCGGCTACCGCCGCACCAACGGATGCGCCGACGGTAATGCCCAGTGTGAATCCGTTTGCCATTTTTGCTATTAACCTTTATGATGGAAACATTAGGAGGGAATCATGTACGCAACCGAAAAATACGGGAAAATTTTCCACCGCGTCAGTGATGCGGCATTTCATGCCTGCTTTGTACTGTATTTGGCAGCGGTAGCCTTGGCGTTCGTTGCCTATTCGTCTGCTCCCTTAGTTGAATTGGTCTTGCCCCTGATTATTATCCTCGCCGCGGCAGTCGCACTTTATCTGCTGCTCGGTGGCCTACCAGCTATGCTGCTTAGTTTAGCTGTTGGCGGCTTGGCCGCAGGGCTGGTCTTTATCAAAGACAAACTGACTTAAAAACTGCTAGTTCTTCCATAACCCGCCTTAATCTGGCGGGTTGCTTCGTTTAACCAGTCTTCAAATTCATCCAGCGGCAGCGCATACACGTCTTGCACGCTCCAACCGAACCACCAAGCCACGTCTGCCGCTGCATTCAAGAGTCGTGCGTCGGCTTCCTGCCTACTCAGCGGCGGCTGATTCGGATCTGCCTTCTTGCGAGCGGCGAAACCAGTCTTGCATCTGTTTGTAATCGGCAAAATCCAGCTCGTCCAAGTCTTCAGGTACCAAGCCCGTAATGCGCGCAAAAATCGCCAGTTCCTGTTCGGCATCGCCGCTCAAATGCGCCACGGCACGAAAATCGCCCACGCGAGGGCGTCGCAGCTTCAGCTCAGTCAGCGTTTCGCCCGTCGCCAAGCGCACCGGATATTTCAGCTTCACGGTTTGGCTTACGCCCAAGTCTTCTTGCAGTTTCTGTGCTTCGTTCATTTTTCAATCCTTTTTAAAAGTTCAATACAAATAAAAATCGCTGTATCTGCGGGAGATACAGCGATTCTGCCAAAGGCCGTCTGAAACGGCTTTTAATACGTCTTAAAACCTACGCGCCGATGTTTTTGCGCATCTGCGCCAACACGTCTTTGCCGCCGACGCGGTAAATATTCTTAAACGCGTTGAAATACAGCACTTCGCGCCCGTCGATGACTTGGCGGATTTTGGTGGCCTGATAGGTGGTGTTGTGTTCCGATTTTTCTTTCGGCTTAAACGTGCCCAAGCCGTTTTTGCTCGGCAGCACGGTTAAAAACGTTACCACCGGCACTTCCTTGGCCAAACCCGCCGCATCGTGCAGCTGCTGGTTGGCACGCACCATCAGTTGCGCACCGCGAAACGGGTTGTAGAGTTTTTCGGCCACTTCGGGATAGACGCTGTTCCAAGTGATTTCGCCTTCCAAGGCTTCGGCACCCGATGGCAGCTTGATGGTGGCAAACAAGCCCAAGCCTTTGTGTTCGTCTTGGCTGATTTCAAAATCAGGCAGTTTGACTTCGGATGCCTTGCCCAACAGGCTGTTGCCGTCAACGTAAACGTTGGCGTTGTAAATCGCGCGGATGTAATCGCTCATGTGTCAGCTCCTTAATTGCTGTTGCCGGAGGCGAGGTTGACCAAGTATTTGCGCGTCATTACGCTGGTATTGGTGATGCGCTCGGCCGGCAGCTTGGGCGTGTAGTCGTATTTGATGGGGACTTGGTCTTTACTGAACGCATCGGGCAGGTCGTAATCGTAGTCCAAGCCCACTTCAAAGCCGACGATACTCGGCAGCGTACCCAGATAGGTGCGCACGGTTTCGACCAAGCTGTCGATGAGGGCATCATCAATCGGGCGGTCAACGTATTGCAGCTCGGCGCGACGGATGGATTCGTCAATCAAATCGCCCGTGCGCTGCGCCACTTAATGTTGTCGGAAAACTGGTACCGCAGCCACACCGCGCCGTTCAAGGCCGCGCTGGAAGACGGCACGCTCGACGGCTTGCCGCGCGACAAAGACATCCTTGCCGATTTGCGTGCCTTCGAGCTGGTTCGCGGCGTACCGCGTATCCCCGATACCCGCACCAAAGGCACGGACGGCAGAAAACGCCACGGCGACGCGGCCATTGCCTTGGTGCTGGCGCACTACGCCAGCCGCGAGCTGAATGCCGGGCCGGTACGCGTGGCCAGCCGTAAAATCAAACGCCGTAGCAGACTGACAGGAGGATTTTGATGAAATTTTCGTGCTTGTTCGGTATTCACCGATGGCAAAATTTGACAATCATCCCCTTGTACAAGAACGAAACAGATGAGCGACCAATCGGGTTTGTCCATCTGAGGCAATGTGCTTGCTGCGGCAAAATCAGTAAGCAAAAGATTCACTATTAATAAGGCCGTCTGAAAAATGAAAAAACCGCATTTCAAACTCAAACTGAACGGCAAGGGCGTAACCTTCAAACCCGAAGACCTGAGCAGCCATATCGCCGTATCACGCCAGTTTCTAGGTGGCTTCAACGGTTGGCTGCCCAATCCCGACCCGATTTTGCGCAAAGCGGGCAGGCAAATTTCCGTGTACCGTGAGCTACTGCGCGACCCTTTGGTCGGCAGTCTGGTACGCCGCCGAAAAGCCGCCGTCGCGCGGCTGGATTGGCAGCTTACGGGCGATGATGTGCCGGAAAACGTGCGTCAATTCGTCGAGAACTGGCTGGCCGAAACCGATGTTTACCGTCTGATTAAAGACATTCTCAACGCGCCGCTGTTCGGTTATCAACCCATTGAGCTGATTTGGCAGCAGGATACGCAGTGGCTGCCATCTGAAATTGTGGCCAAGCCGCAGGAATGGTTCGGGTTTGATGGACAAAACGAGTTGGTTTATACGCAAAACGGCCTCAAGCAAGAGCCGCTGCCGCCGTATAAATTCCTCTGTCCGACCCACGAAGCCGATTATCTCAACCCCTACGGTTTGGGCGATTTGGGCTTGGTGTTCTGGCTGGTAACTTTCAAACGCGGCGGCCTGAAATTCTGGGTGCAGTTCACAGAAAAATATGGTGCGCCGTGGCTCATCGGCAAAGAGCCGCGCAGCAATACCCCCGACGATACCGAAAAGCTGCTCGACGCGCTGGAAGCCCTGATCGCAAACTCGGTTGGTACGATTCCCAACGATTCCAGCGTGGAAATCCACGAAGCCAGCGGTAAATCCTCATCGGTCGATGCTTACGACAAGCTCATCCGCTACTGCCGCAGCGAAATCAACATCGCGCTGCTCGGCCAAGACCAAACCACCGACAAAGACACCAACCACGCCAGCGCGGCGGCGGGCTTGGAAGTGGCCGCCGACATCCGAGACAGCGACAGCCGTATCGTGGAAACTACGTTTAATCAACTGATTGCATGGGTGGTGGAACTGAATTTCGGCGATGTTCCTGCGCCCAAGTTCGAGTTGTTTGAAAATGAAGAAGCCGGCACCAAAGAACGTGCCGAACGGGATAAAACCTTGGCCGATTCGGGCCTGAAATTTACGCCGCAATACTGGAAACGCACCTACGGTTTGGAGGATGGCGATATTGTCGAACAGGCGGAAAGCCCGGTCATGCCGTCTGAAAACGAACGCAGTGAGTTTCCGCGCAGCAAAAAACCGTCGGCCGACTTTGCCGAGCATAACCACACCGATGCAGGCTTAATCATCGACACGCTCGCGCCCGATACAGGCCGTCTGAACGCACAAAGCCAAGCCTTAACCGCTGTTTTGGCCGCCGAAATTCAAAAGGGCGAAACCGAAGACAATATCCTTGACCGTTTGGCCGAAGCCTTTCCGAATATGGACGATGCCGACCTGCAGAACGAGCTGGCTCGCGTGATTTTTCTGTCGGACTTGGTCGGACGCATTGAAGCACGTGGAGAGTTGGTATGAATCCCGAAGACATTAAAGCCGTGTTCGGCATGACACCCGAAGCGGCAGTTGAATATCTGAAGCAAAAAGGCGTGAACGTCTCGTGGGACTGGCAGGATATACTGGACGACACGCACGCTACCGCGTTTACCGTGGCCAAAACCGCGGGTATGGACGTGGCCGAAGACATCTATAAAGCGGTAGTTCACGCGGCTGAAAACGGCGAGACCTTGGAAGAGTTCACCCGCCAGCTCACGCCCGTTTTGCAAGGAAAAGGCTGGTGGGGCAGACAAGAAGTTACCAATCCTGACACAGGCGGCATTCAGACGGCCACACTCGGCACGCCGCACCGCCTGAAAACCATCTACCTCACCAACATGCAGTCAGCCTACATGGCAGGCCGCTATGCCGAGATGATGGACTCGGTAGGCACACACCCGTATTGGCAATATGTGGCCATCAACGACAGCCGCACCCGCGACAGCCACCGCCTGCTGCACGGCCGTGTGTACCGTGCCGGCGACCCGGTTTGGGACACCCTGTATCCGCCGCTCGATTTCCGCTGCCGCTGCCGCGTGCGTCCATTATCGCGTGCAGCAGGCGAAGCCAAAGTGTTACCCAGCCCGATGCTGGAAACCCAAACCATCGACATCGGCACCAACGAATACACAGGCGAAGAACGCTACGCCCAACGCACGGGCATCCGCATCGGCGGCAAATTCGTCGCCCCCAGCGCAGGCTTCAACGCCAACCAAGGCCAAGCCATGCTCTCGCGCATGGCTTCGGTGGCGGTGCAGAAAGCACAGGCCGTCCATCCCGACATCGCCCGTATCGCACTCAAAACCATGATGGGCAACGCCAAATTCAAAGCAGCATTGTCAGCGGCGGAACTGGCTTGGGTACTTAATTTACTTAAAGGATAAAAATGGTACATCTTGACTTATCGGATAAAGACCAAGCTTGTGAAATTAAAGTTGACCACACCGTCGGTTTAAACAGCGTCTTACTTATACATAGAGACATTACCATCAGAATAGATGGCCATCAGGCATTCATTCTGATGAAAAACCTAGCCGATTTATTTAATTGCGACGTAACGGAAAACGAATATGCTTGAAATCAGTTTAGATGCCGACCAACTGGAACACGGCCTCAACCGGCTGCTCAAAAACGCCACCGACACCCGCCCCATGATGCGTGCCATCGCCACCGAAATGGTCTCCCTTACAGAAGACAACTTCGAAAACGAAAGCTGGGGCAGTGAAAAGTGGAAACAAAGCAAACGTGCCGCCGACAGCGGCAAAACCTTGCAACTGACCGGCCAACTCGCCGCCAGTATCTCCACCAAAACCGGAAACGGCTTCGCCCAAATCGGCAGCAACAAAAAATACGCCGCAATCCACCACCTCGGCGGCCAAGCAGGACGCGGAAGAAAAGTCACCATCCCGGCCAGACCATACCTCCCCATCAACGGCAGCGGTCAACTGCAAAACGGAGCCGAGAAAAAACTCATCGACATCGCCATCGAATCACTCAAAGCAGGCCTCTAAAAACAAAAAACGGGCAAAATCTGCCCGTCTATTTTTATTGCACCATATGCAACATTATTGCAAATCCTCTATCCCACAGCATCCGCCGACATCCACCTGAATCCCATTTATCTCACAGAGTCTATATATTTATCTCAAAGGGTTTCAATACAGCCTTCCGAACCGGTTCGGGTGTGTTGTTTGCAGCCCAAGGTGAATCTGCCCTCTTTCTTCACCCGGCGCGCATCCTTGTCTTTGCCGGGCAGGGTTTCGGCAGTGATGCCGTTTTCATCGGTTTCGACAGCCTGACGCTGTTTGCCGCCGGCAGTTTGGATGATGGCGGCGTCAATCACTGCTGCCGGGGCTTTCTCTGTTTTTAAGCCTTTTTCGGTCAGCCGGCGGTTAACCGGTTCGGGAAGCCGGGCTAAGGCGTCATCCTGTGACGGCCGGTTGCGGAAACGGCAGGGGTGCTGCGGCCGGGTAAGGCGGCTTCATCAAAGCCGCAGAAGAAGCAGAAATCCGGACGGGCGGCTGAACAGCGTTCCGATTCCGGATCGGAGAGGTTGTGCCATTGGCCGGGCAATACGGCTTTGAGCACGGGCGGCAGCGGATAGGCGGGGCGGCCGCGGTGGCCGCGGATGTAACGGGTCTTTTGCCGGTTGGGCAGTTGTCCGGCGGGCTGCCAATCGGGCAGCCGGTTAATTTTGAGCAACGGGCAGCTGTCGGTATGTTTGCTCATCATGATTCGGGCTTGTTGGTGGAAGAAGCTGCTCATAAAAAAACGCCTCTGAATTCTTTAGGGGAATTTAGGGGAGTTTTGGTTTTTTTGCAAAGGTCTCAATCTGCCGCACTGCCTTCTCTTAGCACGAATTTTACCGGCATCTCGTAGCCATACCACTGCTAGTATGGTCTGTGAAGT
This sequence comes from Neisseria weixii, assembly GCF_002327085.1. Classification (GTDB taxonomy): domain Bacteria; phylum Pseudomonadota; class Gammaproteobacteria; order Burkholderiales; family Neisseriaceae; genus Neisseria; species Neisseria weixii. The sequence goes on from NZ_CP023429.1 coordinate 1,718,518, forward strand.
CGTGGCGGCGGTGGGCGAGTTGTTTCATGGGAGGAACGTAGAATGTTGGATGAAGGCTGGCTAATCTCATGCATGCCGATTGTGGCTACACCATCTAGTAAAACAGAATTTATCCTAGTTATTTAGAATAGCCCCTAATTTTATTTGTTTGATTACCAATAAGGTTTTCTTCTATTGATGTCATCAAGTACAAAAGGCCGTCTGAAACACGTGTGTTTCAGACGGCCGCTCCCCACCTGCTCTATGCCCTTACCATCAGCCACAACCCTACTTTTTCACCGCAGTCTGCGCAGTTTTCTTAGCAGGCGCAGCAACAGTGGCTTCATTCTTCAGTTTCGAGAAGATGCCTTCCCAATACCTTTGACGTTTTTCAGTTCGTCCAAGGTCTTAAAGTTACCATGCTGTTTGCGGTATTCTACAATCGCTTTGGCTTTGGCCGGACCTACTCCCGGCAGTGCGGTCAGTTCACTCTCGGAAGCGGTGTTGACGTTCACCGCGGCAGCAGAGACGGAAGCAACTAAAGTGGTCAGTGCGTAGAAGATGATTTTCTTCATCGGATTCATGCGTTTTCTCCTGAATATGTTGATAATACCGTAAATTATATTTACTCAATATCAATAACGCAAACTTTATCTGCTGACCGTTTCAGAATTGTTTCATCATCACCACACTTTGGCTGCATACTTGCCGGGCGTAAAGAAGCCCCTGACAGAGTCAGAGGCTTCGGAATGGGTGTTTGGCAGTGACCTACTTTCACATGGAAGAACCACACTATCATCGGCGCTGAGTCGTTTCACGGTCCTGTTCGGGATGGGAAGGCGTGGGACCAACTCGCTATGGCCGCCAAACTTAAACTGTACAAATCGGTAAGCCGTTATGCAGTCTCCTGCACTTATTTATTCTTTAATCAACTTTTGGTGATGACTGAATCATCAGTAAGCTTTTATCATTTGAAATCCTTCAAATGATAGAGTCAAGCCTCACGAGCAATTAGTATCGGTTAGCTTCACGCATTACTGCGCTTCCACACCCGACCTATCAACGTCCTGGTCTCGAACGACTCTTTAGGAGGATTAAATCCTCAGGGAAGTCTCATCTTCAGGCGAGTTTCGCGCTTAGATGCTTTCAGCGCTTATCTCTTCCGAACTTAGCTACCCGGCTATGCCACTGGCGTGACAACCGGTACACCAGAGGTTCGTCCACTCCGGTCCTCTCGTACTAGGAGCAGCCCCCGTCAAACTTCCAACGCCCACTGCAGATAGGGACCAAACTGTCTCACGACGTTTTAAACCCAGCTCACGTACCACTTTAAATGGCGAACAGCCATACCCTTGGGACCGACTACAGCCCCAGGATGTGATGAGCCGACATCGAGGTGCCAAACTCCGCCGTCGATATGAACTCTTGGGCGGAATCAGCCTGTTATCCCCGGAGTACCTTTTATCCGTTGAGCGATGGCCCTTCCATACAGAACCACCGGATCACTATGTCCTGCTTTCGCACCTGCTCGACTTGTCGGTCTCGCAGTTAAGCTACCTTTTGCCATTGCACTATCAGTCCGATTTCCGACCGGACCTAGGTAACCTTCGAACTCCTCCGTTACTCTTTGGGAGGAGACCGCCCCAGTCAAACTGCCTACCATGCACGGTCCCCGACCCGGATTACGGGTCTGGGTTAGAACCTCAAAGTCACCAGGGTGGTATTTCAAGGACGGCTCCACAGAAACTGGCGTCTCTGCTTCTAAGCCTCCCACCTATCCTACACAAGTGACTTCAAAGTCCAATGCAAAGCTACAGTAAAGGTTCACGGGGTCTTTCCGTCTAGCAGCGGGTAGATTGCATCTTCACAACCACTTCAACTTCGCTGAGTCTCAGGAGGAGACAGTGTGGCCATCGTTACGCCATTCGTGCGGGTCGGAACTTACCCGACAAGGAATTTCGCTACCTTAGGACCGTTATAGTTACGGCCGCCGTTTACTGGGGCTTCGATCCGATGCTTGCACATCTTCAATTAACCTTCCAGCACCGGGCAGGCGTCACACCCTATACGTCCACTTTCGTGTTAGCAGAGTGCTGTGTTTTTAATAAACAGTCGCAGCCACCGATTCTCTGCGACCCTCCAATGCTTACACCGCAAGGGCTTAACATCGAAGGGCATACCTTCTCCCGAAGTTACGGTATCAATTTGCCGAGTTCCTTCTCCTGAGTTCTCTCAAGCGCCTTAGAATTCTCATCCTGCCCACCTGTGTCGGTTTGCGGTACGGTTCTGATTCAACTGAAGCTTAGTGGCTTTTCCTGGAAGCGTGGTATCGGTTACTTCAGCACCTTGGTGCCTCGTCATCACTTCTCGGTGTTAAGAAGACCCGGATTTGCCTAAGTCTTCCACCTACCGGCTTAAACAAACTATTCCAACAGTTTGCTAACCTAACCTTCTCCGTCCCCACATCGCATTGAATCAAAGTACAGGAATATTAACCTGTTTCCCATCGACTACGCATTTCTGCCTCGCCTTAGGAGCCGACTCACCCTACGCCGATGAACGTTGCGTAGGAAACCTTGGGCTTTCGGCGAGCGGGCTTTTCACCCGCTTTATCGCTACTCATGTCAACATTCGCACTTCTGATACCTCCAGCACACTTCTCAATGCACCTTCTTCGGCCTACAGAACGCTCCCCTACCATACGTGTAAACACGTATCCGCAGCTTCGGTTATAGATTTGAGCCCCGTTACATCTTCCGCGCAGGACGACTCGACCAGTGAGCTATTACGCTTTCTTTAAATGATGGCTGCTTCTAAGCCAACATCCTGGCTGTCTGGGCCTTCCCACTTCGTTTACCACTTAATCTATCATTTGGGACCTTAGCTGGCGGTCTGGGTTGTTTCCCTCTTGACAACGGACGTTAGCACCCGCTGTCTGTCTCCCGAGGAGCAACTTGATGGTATTCTTAGTTTGCCATGGGTTGGTAAGTTGCAATAACCCCCTAGCCATAACAGTGCTTTACCCCCATCAGTCTCATTCTCAAGGCACTACCTAAATAGTTTTCGGGGAGAACCAGCTATCTCCGAGTTTGTTTAGCCTTTCACCCCTATCCACAGCTCATCCCCGCATTTTGCAACATGCGTGGGTTCGGACCTCCAGTGCGTGTTACCGCACCTTCATCCTGGCCATGGATAGATCACTCGGTTTCGGGTCTACGCCCAGCAACTAGTCGCCCTATTAAGACTCGGTTTCCCTACGCCTCCCCTATCCGGTTAAGCTCGCTACTGAACGTAAGTCGTTGACCCATTATACAAAAGGTACGCAGTCACGGAACACGTCCGCTCCCACTGTTTGTATGCATCAGGTTTCAGGTTCTATTTCACTCCCCTCCCGGGGTTCTTTTCGCCTTTCCCTCACGGTACTGGTTCACTATCGGTCGATGATGAGTATTTAGCCTTGGAGGATGGTCCCCCATATTCAGACAGGATTTCTCGTGTCCCGCCCTACTTGTCGTACGCTTAGTACCATTGATCAGATTTCGAATACGGGACTATCACCCACTATGGTCAAGCTTCCCAGCTTGTTCTTCTATCTCAACAATTATCATGTACAGGCTCCTCCGCGTTCGCTCGCCACTACTTGCGGAATCTCGGTTGATTTCTTTTCCTCCGGGTACTTAGATGGTTCAGTTCTCCGGGTTCGCTTCTCTAAGCCTATGTATTCAGCTTAGGATACTGCACAGTATGCAGTGGGTTTCCCCATTCGGACATCGCGGGATCAAAGCTTTATTGCCAGCTCCCCCACGCTTTTCGCAGGCTTACACGTCCTTCGTCGCCTATCATCGCCAAGGCATCCACCTGATGCACTTATTCACTTGACTCTATCATTTCAAGAACCTCTTTGACTTAATCCGCACTACCGTTGACGAGTAGTGGAACTAGATGTTTTTACTTTGATAAAGCTTACTGCTTTGTTGTGTCTTAACCCTGCCTTTTGTGTTTCAGGGCTAAGTCGATACAATCATCACCCAAATCCTGTGATTTACTTCTTTGTCACAACCAGCTATTTGCAAATAGCTAACTGTCAAAGTAAATCAACTTTGTCTTTGTTTGTTGATTTCGGCTTTCCAATTTGTTAAAGATCGATGCTTTCCAATATTGCTATTGTCTTCGCAAATCAAAATGAGCTGGCCATTATATCAGCCTTCTTTTTGCAGTCAAGCTTCTTCAGTCGTTAAACAAAAAATCAGCGCTACGCGCTTTTTTATATTAACTTCTGCCAACTGACTTTGATTTGCAAAGTTTTTGGTGGAGGCAAACGGGATCGAACCGATGACCCCCTGCTTGCAAAGCAGGTGCTCTACCAACTGAGCTATGCCCCCAGTATGAGTTGTGGTGGGTCTGGGAGGACTTGAACCTCCGACCCCACGCTTATCAAGCGTGTGCTCTAACCAGCTGAGCTACAAACCCAAGGTCGTTATTTTGAAATCGGTTTAAGTTCAGCTTTTAAACTGTTCTTTTTTTGATTTCTCAATATCTTTTGCATCTTCTACAGTTTACCGATAAGTGTGAATGCGAAAAACCTCTTCTTTTCTCTAGAAAGGAGGTGATCCAGCCGCAGGTTCCCCTACGGCTACCTTGTTACGACTTCACCCCAGTCATGAAGCATACCGTGGTAAACGGGCTCCTTACGGTTACCCTATCTACTTCTGGTATCCCCCACTCCCATGGTGTGACGGGCGGTGTGTACAAGACCCGGGAACGTATTCACCGCAGTATGCTGACCTGCGATTACTAGCGATTCCGACTTCATGCACTCGAGTTGCAGAGTGCAATCCGGACTACGATCGGTTTTGTGAGATTGGCTCCACCTCGCGGCTTGGCTACCCTCTGTACCGACCATTGTATGACGTGTGAAGCCCTGGTCATAAGGGCCATGAGGACTTGACGTCATCCCCACCTTCCTCCGGCTTGTCACCGGCAGTCTCATTAGAGTGCCCAACCAAATGATGGCAACTAATGACAAGGGTTGCGCTCGTTGCGGGACTTAACCCAACATCTCACGACACGAGCTGACGACAGCCATGCAGCACCTGTGTTACGGCTCCCGAAGGCACTCCTCCGTCTCTGGAGGATTCCGTACATGTCAAGACCAGGTAAGGTTCTTCGCGTTGCATCGAATTAATCCACATCATCCACCGCTTGTGCGGGTCCCCGTCAATTCCTTTGAGTTTTAATCTTGCGACCGTACTCCCCAGGCGGTCAATTTCACGCGTTAGCTACGCTACTAAGCAATCAAGTTGCCCAACAGCTAATTGACATCGTTTAGGGCGTGGACTACCAGGGTATCTAATCCTGTTTGCTACCCACGCTTTCGAGCATGAACGTCAGTGTTATCCCAGGGGGCTGCCTTCGCCATCGGTATTCCTCCACATCTCTACGCATTTCACTGCTACACGTGGAATTCTACCCCCTCTGACACACTCTAGCCAGCCAGTTCAAAACGCAGTTCCCAGGTTGAGCCCGGGGATTTCACATCTTGCTTAACTAACCGTCTGCGCTCGCTTTACGCCCAGTAATTCCGATTAACGCTCGCACCCTACGTATTACCGCGGCTGCTGGCACGTAGTTAGCCGGTGCTTATTCTTCAGGTACCGTCATCAGCAGCTGATATTAGCAACTGCCTTTTCTTCCCTGACAAAAGTCCTTTACAACCCGAAGGCCTTCTTCAGACACGCGGCATGGCTGGATCAGGCTTGCGCCCATTGTCCAAAATTCCCCACTGCTGCCTCCCGTAGGAGTCTGGGCCGTGTCTCAGTCCCAGTGTGGCGGATCATCCTCTCAGACCCGCTACTGATCGTCGCCTTGGTAGGCCTTTACCCCACCAACCAGCTAATCAGATATCGGCCGCTCAAATAGCGCCAGGCCCGAAGGTCCCCGGCTTTCCTCCTTAGAGAATATGCGGTATTAGCTAATCTTTCGATTAGTTATCCCCCACTACTCGGTACGTTCCGATATATTACTCACCCGTTCGCCACTCGCCACCCAAGAAGCAAGCTTCTCTGTGCTGCCGTCCGACTTGCATGTGTAAAGCATGCCGCCAGCGTTCAATCTGAGCCAGGATCAAACTCTTATGTTTAATCTCTAACTTTATAACTTCTGGTCTGCTTCAAAGAAACCGACAAAGAATAGAAAATCTACATCTTGTCTGTTTTTGTCGCAGTGTGAGGCTTGCCGCACTCACACTTATCGGTAATCTGTTTGTTAAAGAGCAAGAACCGAATTATTACACCACTAAAACCACTCGTCAACTCTTTTTTCAAAATCCATCGAAAAATCAAATCAACCGTGCTATAATTATCAGTTCGTTTCGCCACCGCGTCAGCAGCGAAGACCGAACTATACCCCCTCCACCGAACCCGTCAACCCAAATCCAACACCATCCCCTGACAAAATCATCAACCCGCTGTTTTACAATCAGATTTAATCCTTACTAAATTACAAAAATCTCAAAACCCCATACCAAACAGCAGCCACTCAATCAACATAGGCCGTCTGAAATCAAATTTTTCAGACGGCCTATGTCTATACTTCATGATATAGTGGCAATATTCCATTTCTTTTTAGTTATAGATACAAATTTTATTGATATGAGCAAACACATTCTATTGGGCATCAGCGGCGGCATTGCGGCTTATAAATCTTGCGAACTGGCACGCCTACTAAAAAAACAGGGGCATTCGGTTACCGTAGCGATGAGCCGTTCAGCAACAGAATTTGTGTCGCCGCTGACTTTTCAAGCATTAAGCGGCAATCCTGTTTTATTTGATACCCACACCGGTGAATCGGGTGGTAACGGCATGGCACATATCAACTTAACGCGAGAAGCCGATGTTTTTGTAATTGCGCCGGCAACCGCCAACACCATTGCCAAAATCGCCAACGGTATTGCAGATAATTTATTAAGCAACCTCGCCGCCGCACGCAAATGCCCAATGGCCGTGGCCCCTGCAATGAATGTAGAAATGTGGTTCAACCCCGCCAATCAGCGCAATATTAAGCAACTGGTTTCAGACGGCATCACCGTGTTTCAGCCCAGCAGCGGCGAACAGGCTTGCGGCGAAACCGGTGTCGGACGCATGCCGGAAGCAGTAGAGCTGGCTGATTTAATCCCCGATTTATGGACACCCAAAGCCCTTGCCGGCAAAAAAATCCTGATGACTGCGGGCGCAACTTTTGAAGCCATCGATCCCGTTCGCGGATTACCAATATTTCCAGCGGGCAAATGGGCATCGCATTGGCACGTGCTTGCCGCGCAGCCGGTGCAGAAGTCACCTTAATCTACGGTCAAATTCAGACGGCATTCCCTGCCGGTTTGCACCATATCCAGCAGGCAGTCAGCGCAGAAGCCATGTATCGCGCCGTACACCAGCATATAGAAAAACAAGACGCCTTTATCTCCGTTGCCGCCGTTGCCGACTATAAAGTGAGCAATGCCAGCAAACAAAAACTGAAAAAAGACGGCAGCGGCAAACCGCCCGTTATCGAACTTGCCGAAAATCCCGATATTCTTGCTTCGGTGGCTGCGCTACCTCATCCGCCATTTTGTATCGGTTTCGCCGCCGAAAGTGAAAACGTATTGGAATATGCCCGCACCAAACGCCTACGTAAAAACATTCCGATGATTGTTGCCAACCAAGTATCGCAAGCGATGGGCAAAGCCACCAATCAGATTACGATTATTGATGACGGACAAGAAACCACGTTCCCCGAAAGCAGCAAACAGCAGGCTGCCAAAGAGATTGTGAAGCGTTTGGCCGAACTGATTTAACGGTTTTTAAATAAAAATGCCGTCTGAAACATTCCGATTTCGTTTTTTCAGACGGCATTTCGTAATCACAATTCACTTAGCTTTTCCACCACACGATAGTTTACCCCGTCAAACACGGCAAAATGCTTTTTCGCGCACGCAATTTTTTGCTGTTCTTCCAAATACAATTTAGCCAAATCTACGCCGTCTTGAATGCCTTTGCCTGTATTTTTGGTTTCGGCAACAAAGTAAACTTTGTCATGGTGATTCATCACAATCGCCCAATCGGGATTGTAATGGCCAATCGGCGTAGGAATTTTAAACCAATCGGGCAATTTGAAATACAAACGCACATCTTCATGGCTTTCACATTGTCGGGCAAACGTGTTTTCTGTGCCGGAATCCAGCGAAATATAATCCGCAAAAATCGTTTTATCGGCATTTTCAATGGCGAAAGTATGCTCATTTTTAAAAAATTCCGCGCCGTTTTGTTCCAAATCGCGCCAACGGGCCAAACTTTGCGTGTATGCCGTTTGATCTTTCTCAGGCTGTCTTAAATACTCAATGCCGTCAATCATCAAACCATGCAATGCCAACAAAATTTTCTCGCTAACCAAATCCACAAAACGTTGCGGATTATTCGTCAATTCGCCAATCCGCTCGGATTGCTGGATAATCTCAAAAATCGTTTGGCGCGTGAGTTGCGTTTTGCGTTGGATTTCATACAACACATCGGGTATTTCCCAATCATTTTCCAGCGCATGATTGTGCGAATACATTTCTTCGCCCCAAATGCCGTCTGTTTGCGTTTGCTTGAGTTTGGCTTTTTGCACGACTAATTGCGCTTTTTGAATAGGCGGCATATTTTTAATCAATTTGCAGGCTGCCTGAATCAAATGCTCGCGTTCAAATGCCACTTGGTAACGGGTTTTGCAACACAATTTCTGCCAAATTGCCAAAAATTCAGGGTCTAGCGTAAAACCTTTGCGATACGTCTGCCGGGTTCTGTCACTCGCCTTTTTCACGCCGCCGTTACCAAATTGGATACCGCATTCTTCTTCGTATTCTTTTTGCAGATTGGCGGCAAAACTTTCATAGCTTTCATTCGGAATCACGGTCAGAATATTCACGCCGTCATCGCGCACCCGCTCTCCTTTTTGATTAACCGCCAAGCGCAAACCGCGCCCGATTTCCTGCCGTTTTTTAATCGGCGAACGTGTTTCGTTGAGCGTACAGATTTGAAACACATTCGGATTGTCCCAGCCTTCTTTCAGCGCGGAATGCGAAAAAATAAAGCGCAATCTGCTGTCAAACGACAACAATTTTTCCTTATCTTTCATAATCAGATTGTAAGTGTCTTCATCGGCTTTGCTGTTGCCGTTGGTGTCTTTGTCCTTGCCTTTGTCTTGCGAAAAATAGCCGTCATGCACACCGTTTGCACTTTCGCCCGTTTCGCGCTCGTAAATTTCCGCAAACCAACGCGCAAATTTGCTGTTTTCACGATAATTCGCCACTTTATCAATAAAAAACAACGATAAAACCTTAATCCCTTTCGGGTTTAAACGCTTCTCTTTTTTCAAATGCTCTTTAATCGTGCATTCCATCTGCTTTTTCATGATTTCGTCGCGGATTAAATCATCGCCTTCGCCCAGCGTGATGATTTGGCCGTTTGATAACGCCATTTCGCCCGATTCCGCGTCCAAGCCATTAACAATAAAACCGTGCCGGTAACTTTCATTACCGCCTGATTTGTCAAACAAATCATCGCCAGAAGACACGCTGACCGTTTTCTTTTTCACTTCTTTTTTATTGAAATGAATGTCCACTTTGGCAGCCAGCTTTTTCTTGCCCGCCACAAACTCTTTCAGCACCACATACGCGCCATTCACATCGTTTTGCGCCAATACAGGTTCTACTTCAATCTGCTTCACCAATTTTTTGTTATAGGCTTGCACGGGATTTAAGCTGTAAATTTTGTGATATGGATTTTTATGCGTGGCGGAATAACGCAACACAAACAAAGGGTTTAACGAATCAATCGCTTGTTTTGCCAAATCGGTTTCCATATTTTGCGGTTCGTCCACAATCACAATCGGGTGGGTTTGGCTGATTTGCAAAATAGGGGCTTCGCCGCTTTCATTGGCGCGGTTAATCACATTGCCGTCTTTTTTGAATGCGTCAATATTCATAATCAAAATATCGATGTGCGTGCCGGTGGCAAAGCTGCGCAAGCGGTTCAAACGGTCGCTGCTGTACACCGAATGGGTAAAATGCACGCCGTCAAAGGCCGTCTGAAAATGCGCCGTCATCGCGCGAATGCTCTGCAACACGCCTTCACGAATCGCCACGCCCGGCACGACAATCACAAATTTCCGCCAACCGTATTGGCGGTTCAATTCAAAAATCGTCCGCAAATACACATAAGTTTTGCCTGTTCCCGTTTCCATTTCTACGGAAAAATTCAAGCCGTGTTCGCCGATTTGCGTTTCAGGCAGACCGGAATCTTTTTGCACTCCGTTTAAATTTTTGCCGATTCCGTCCAACGGCAAAACGCGCCGATTGCCCACAACAGGCGAAAAACCCGACTGCAAAGCAAAGGTTTGCTTCTGATTGGGTTCGCCCTGAAACAAACGCACCACCGCGTTAACGGCTTCGTGCTGATAATCCAACTGTTCAAATTTCAATTCCATCCGGCACTCCCGTTACAGCGTTTCAAAGTCAATACCGGCATCTTTAAACTGCAAGGCGGCATTGGTTTTCAGCGCATCACCGCCTGCAAACGCTTTATCCAGCGCAAACACTTTCACAGGATTCTGCGCCGATACCTCCGACAACAGGCCGTCTGAAACTGTTTCCAGCAGCAAAGCCGTTTTGCGGTTGCCGTTTTCATTATCCAGCCACACCACGCCGTCTGAAAAAACCATCGGGTCGGTCAGCTTGAAGCCCAAACGCAAGGCCAGCTCGTAAGCCATGTTTTCGGCGGTGGCGTGCGGTTCGACGACATCGCGGAAGATTTCCAGCTGCGCTTCAAGGCCGTCTGAACTGCGATCGGCGGGGCTGCGCCATTGTTTGAAATGGCTTTCGGTTAATTTAAACACTTTGAAACCCGTGTCCACAGTAGGTCGGGCATTGATGCCCGACACCGCGCCCGCAGCAGTATCCGCATTTTCAGACGGCATATTTTGTCGGGCATCAATGCCCGACCTACGGATTTGCGCGCCTGCACGGCGGATGCGTTCTTTGGCAATTTCGGCGATGTTGGCGAAACCGGCTTTACGCGCTTCGGATTTTTCATCCGTTTCTTCGGGAAGCTGCACACAGATATAGCGGCGGTTGCCGCCGTCTTCGGCATTCAACTGCATCACGGCGTGGGCAGTTGTGCCGGAGCCTGAAAAGAAATCCATAATGATGCCGTCTGAATTTGAACCAATTTTTAACATTTGTGCTAATAATGTTGTTGGTTTTGGCGTGTCAAATGGTGCTTTGGAATTAAAAAGATTTTGCAATTCTTTGTTGGCGGCATCATTGTGTCCAACTTCTTCAAAATTCCACCACGTTGTTGGCACTCTGCCTTGTTGAACTTCATTTAAATATCTTTTTAATTGTGGTGCTCCTAAACCATCTTTCCCAAAAAATATGCGATTTTCCTTTAACCAAATTTCCATTGTGGATTGACTTGCCCGCCACGAACTTCCTTGTGGGGGAAAGAATTTTTCCCCTGTATTTGGATTTGTAATGGGATATACTGCACTGGCAGAAAATGATTTAACTAATAAATTATCGCTTCGCCATAGACCCTTTCCATCTTTATCATCGTTTTTATAGGGTTTATTTTGAGCCTCTGTTCGTGGAAGTAAATTTCTTTCAAATTCAGAACTTTTTTGATAAACCAAAATGTAATCGTGTAAGGTAGAAAATCCTTTTGCGTCATTTGTTGCAGCGTATTTTTTCTGCCAAATCACATCAGCCACAAAATTCTCCGCCCCAAACACTTCATCACACAGCAATTTCAACTGCGCCTGTTCGTTGTCATCAATCGAGATAAAAATCACGCCGTCTTCGCGCAACAGCGTTTTCGCCAGATGCAGGCGCGGCAGCATCATGTTGAGCCAGTTGCTGTGGTAATGCCCGCTGTCTTTGCCGTTTTTGCGGAACGCGCCTTGGAATACGCCGTCGCGTTTCAGGTAGCCTTCCTGATCTTTGTCGCCCACGCGGCGGGCGTATTCGTCGCGGGTTTCGGCGAATTTGTCGGGATAGACAAAGCTGTCGCTGCCTGTGTTATAGGGCGGGTCGATGTAAATCATTTTGACTTTGCCCGCGTAAGATTTTTGCAGAATTTTCAGGGCTTCCAAATTTTCTGCTTCGATAAATACGTTTTGCGTGTCGTGGAAATTTACGCTTTCGGCAACGCAGGGCGCAAGCGTGTTGAATGTGGGCGATTGCAAGGTGCGGTAGGCATCGGATTTGCCTGCCCAGCCCAGTTGATAGCGTTCGTTTTGGGCGCAAAGATTGTCTTCGCCCAACACTAATTTGAGTTTTTCAAAATCAATTTGGTTTTCGCTGAAGACTTCAGGAAAGAGGGATTTGAGTTTGGCAAGATTACCGTTTAATATCGTATTCGGGTTTTCAGTCGGGCAGTCTACCCCCCCCCGCGAATATTTTTAACTTCTTGATTATTCATAATATTTTCCTTAATTTTTTTGATTTTAAATGCCGTATGAATTTGTCGGGTAAACATACCCGACCTACGCACCCTGTCTTGTTGTATTTAGCGGATAGGCATATCCGCCCTATTTGTGATGCCGTCTGAAAATTTTTCAGACGGCATCACTTGCATGGTTTTGCTTTATATTCAGTCGGTTGTGTCGGCGAAGCATCGCCGACCTACATTTTTGCTTACAGCCCCAATTCGCGCAGGAAACGGATATCGTCCGCCCAGCCGGATTTGACTTTCGCCCACACTTTTAAAAACACTTTGGCATTAAAGAGTTTTTCCATGTCCAAGCGTGCTTCGGTGGAGATTTTTTTCAGGCGTTCGCCGCCTTTTCCGATGAGGATGGCTTTTTGGCTGTCTTTGTCGACCAATACGGCGATGTAGATGTTTAACATGCCGGTTTCGCTTTCTTCGAATTGTTCGACTTCGACGTTCATCGCGTAAGGCAATTCTTCGCCCAAGTAGCGGAACAGTTTTTCGCGCACGATTTCCATGGCCAAAAAGCGGCTGGATTTGTCGGTGACCATGTCTTCGGGATACATGGGAATGCTTTCGGGCAGATACGGTTTGAGCTGCTCCAGCAGGTTGGCTATGCGTAAGCCGTGTTTGGCGCTGACGGCTTCGTGGCCGGCAAATTCAAATTCGGCTTTGACTTCGTTGACAAAGGCTTCGAGTGCGTATTTGTCTTTGGCTTTGTCTTTATCGATTTTGTTCACCACCAGTACAACCGGCGTGTGTGACGGCAATTGTTTCATCACCACACGGTCAGCATCGGTAAAGCGCATGGCTTCTACCACAAACACCGCCACATCGACGCCGCTTAATGCTTCGGTTACGTTTTGGTTGAGGCGGTCATTTAAGGCGTTGCGGTGATTGATTTGAAAACCGGGCGTATCGACGAACACGAATTGTGCGGTGTCGTCGGTGTAGATGCCGGTAACGCGGTTGCGCGTGGTTTGGGATTTTTTGCTGGTAATGCTGATTTTTTGGCCGATTAAGTGGTTCATCAGGGTGGATTTGCCCACGTTCGGCCGGCCGACAATGGCCACGAAGCCGCAACGGTAGTTTTCGCTACGCTGGGATTCGTTGTTTAAAAAGGTTTCGATGTCCATGTTTTACTTTCTTATTTTTTCAGACGGCCTGTTTATGAAAACAGGCCGTCTGAAATGTGTATTGACAGGTTTTGGAATAAAGGCCGTCTGAAAACAAAACGGTTTGAAATCATAAATTTGCCTGCTTCGGCAACCACGCTTGTACGGCCTGCCGGATATTTACGGCTTCGGCTGCAATTTCGCTTTCCAGCTCGGTTTCGCTGCTTTCTCGAATTAGATCCAACTTCATACGCTCGTTGCGCTTAAGCTGTCGGCGTTCGGCCAAAATCGGCATATCGGCCACCACCTCATGCAACTTATTCATAGCCGGATATCTGCTGAAATCGAGTCCGGCTGATTCAATTAAAGGCTTTAGCCGCAACACGCCTTCGGATAAATTGCATTGTCCTTGCGCCATTGCCATAGCAATCAGATCTATGCTTTGAGCGAGTTTGCAGCGGCGCTCGTCTTGCGCTTGTTCGGCTTGCTGCTTTTGGCGGTACACTTTAAGCCACAAATGAGCGGCATACGCGGCCATAACCACAACGGCCAATGTGCCGATTATCATCAAAACTTTCATACGGCCTCACCCTTATTTTTTGCGCTTGATCGGGAATGTTTGTTCCAACCATTTCAATGCTTCGGCAGCGGCTTCCTGCTCGGCGGTTTTGCGGCTGGCGCCTTGGGCTTTGCAGATGAAACCGAGTTCGCCCAAATCACAGGAAATCACAAACCGGCTGTCGTTGGCTGTGCCGATTTGCTCTTCGATGCGGTATTTCGGCAAGGCCAAGCGGCGGGCTTGCAGGGCTTCTTGCAGCGTGGTTTTGTTGTCTTTGCCCTGATTTTTGAAATCGACCGATTTCACGCGGCCGGCAAACAAATGGCGTATGACTTTTTCCGCCGTGGCAAAATCAGCATCAAAGCTCACGGCGGCGAACATGGCTTCCATGGCATCGGCCAAGATGGAAGGCCGTCTGAAACCGCCGCTTTTGAGTTCGCCCGTACCTAAATACAAGCCGTCGCCGACATTCATTTCCAGCGCAATTTCGGCCAACACGCCTTCGTTCACTAAGTTGGCGCGCAAACGCGACAGCTCGCCTTCCGTCAATTTCGGAAAGGCATCAAACAACATTTTGGCGATGGTGTAGTTCAAAATCGCATCGCCGACAAATTCAAACCGCTCGTTGTGTTTCGCATTGAAACTGCGGTGGGTCAGGGCTTGCTGCAATAATTCGATACGGCGGAACGCATAACCCAAATGCTGCTGGATTCTTTGGTGCGCCTGCTGCTTCAATATATCGGGTTTCATCGGTTTCCTTTATGCGCAGCCTGAACGGGTTTCCATACTCCGCTAAAAATATGCAAACGCTTTAAGGCTGATTGGTTTTCAAGAGGCCTATTGTAACATTAATCCCCACATTTCATGGGCAGTAGCAAGTGCGAAAAACAGCCGAATCGTGTAAAATCCCCCCCACATCATTGAGAAGCCAAACCTTATGAATATTTTTGCCCAAGCCCTGCAAACCGCGCTAGACCGCTGCATCGCCACCAAAACCGTGACCGAGCAAGGCCGAGCCGTGGGCTTTTTATACCGCGAAGAACCGGTGTTTGAAAACGACAGCGGCTGGCGTTTCTTCACCGGCGAAGAAAGCGACGAATACACCGACAACCCGGATAATTTCACCGTGTGCAGCATGTCGGACATCACCAAAAACAACCCCGACATCGTCGCCCTGCTCACCCGGCCGCAAGGCAGCGCGTGGGAATTGAGCGAAGACGGCGAATTCCAAGCCGTTGCCGATTGGCAGCCCAAAGATTAATTGTTCAGACGGCCTGACGGTTATGCCGTCTGAAACCACTTTTAAAGGATTAAACATGAACATCATCGAACCCGTTTTAGACGGCAAACAACTGCGCATCGGTATCGTGCAAGCGCGTTTCACCAACGAAATCGGCGGCGAAATGCTGAAAGTATGCTGCCGCACGCTGCAAGAATTAGGCGTGGCCGAGGAAAATATCACCATCGCAACCGTACCCGGCGCGCTGGAAGTGCCGATTGCCTTGATGAACCTCGCTTCATCCGAGCAATTTGACGCCCTGATTGCCATCGGCGTGGTGATTCGCGGCGAAACCTACCATTTTGAATTGGTGTCGAATGAATCCGGCTCCGGCGTGACCCGCGTCGGCTTGGATTACAACATCCCGATTGCCAACGCCATTCTCACCACCGAAAACGACGAACAAGCCGTTGCACGCATTGAAGAAAAAGCCTCTGATGCCGCCAAAGTTGCCGTAGAAATGGCCAACTTGGTGAATCGTTTGCTCGAAAACCAATTCGACGCAGAAGAAGACGAAGAATAATCCGACGCTTTGTTTCAGACGGCCTGCCATGTATCAGGCCGTCTGAAACCTTTTATAAGGACATCACCCATGAAAACACCACGCCGCCGCGCCCGCGAGCTTGCGGTACAGGCACTGTACCAATCCAATATCAACAATACCGCCGCTCCTGAAGTGGCGAAAAACATTCAAGACCTGCCTGATTTTGAAAAAGCAGACCAAGAATTGTTCACCAAATTATTCTTCGGCACCAAAACCAACGCTGCCGAATACATGGAACGCATCCGCCCGCTGCTCGACCGTGACGAAAAAGACTTAAGCCCGATCGAGCGCGCCGTATTGCTGATGGCCTGCCACGAATTATCCGCCATGCCGGAAACGCCGTATCCGGTCATCATCAACGAAGCGATTGAAGTGACCAAAACCTTCGGCGGCACCGACGGCCACAAATTCGTCAACGGCATTCTCGACCGCTTGGCCGTGCAATTGCGTCCGGACGATCCGAAACGCGGTTAATCCTTTGCCGTATAAAAAATGCCGTCTGAAAATTTTCAGACGGCATTTTTGTTTATATCAATCAATATTGCACCGACCAAGCCACGGTTTGGCCTGCGCGCATCGGCACCAACACTTCATCACCGTAAGGCATATTTTCAGGAACGGTTTGCGCTTGTTTTACCAAAGTGATGGTACGGCTGTTTTCCGGCAAGCCGTAGAAACGTGCGCCGTTTTTAGATGCAAAGGCTTCGAGTTTGTCAAGTGCACCGGCGTTTTCAAACACCTCGGCGTAAAGCTCGATGGCGGTCATGGCGCTGAACATACCGGCACAGCCGCAGGCATTTTCTTTGGCGGATTTGGCGTGTGGCGCGGAATCGGTGCCCAAGAAGAATTTATGCGCTTTGTCACCGGTAACGGCGGCAACCAAGGCTTGGCGGTGGGTTTCGCGTTTCAACACCGGCAGGCAGAAATGATGCGGATGCACACCGCCGACGAGCAAATCGTTGCGGTTGAGCAGCAGATGCTGCGGGGTCACGCTGGCGGCCACGTTGTCACCTGCTTCCAACACCAAGCGGGCGGCATCGGCGGTGGTGATGTGTTCAAACACCACTTTCAAATCGGGAACTTGCTGCAACACGGGCTTCATCACGCGCTCGATAAAGGCGGCTTCGCGGTCGAAAATATCGATTTCGGCCTCGGTCACTTCGCCATGCACCAAGAAACGCATGTCTTGCGCCGCCATTTCCTGCAACACGGGAATCAGTTTGAACAAATCGGTCACGCCGGAATCGGAATTGGTGGTGGCGCCGGCCGGATACAGTTTGAAGGCAACCATGCCGGCGGCTTTGGCTTCGCACACCAGTTCAGGTGTGGATTTGTCGGTGAGATACAGCGTCATCAATGGCTCAAAAGTGCTGCCTACAGGCAAGGCATCGAGAATGCGCTGTTTATACGCCAAGGTATCGGCCACGCTGACCACGGGCGGCTTCAGGTTGGGCATAATCACGGCGCGGCCCATTTGGCGGGCGGTGAAAGGAGCTACGGCTTTGAGTGCTTCGCCGTCGCGCAGGTGCAAATGCATGTCATCCGGCTGGATAATGGTCAGGGTTTGCATGGTGGTTTCCTTTTGGTTTTACGGTTTCAGACGGCCTTTTGTTCAGGCCGTCTGAAAATCAATTTGTTTGGTTCAATACCGGTTTGGAATGATAAATCTGATGGGTGAAATATAATGCGGCTTGCGCAGGCAACTGCTCCGATGGCGATGTATTGGCCGTCAGCACCCATTCTTCAGGGCTGCCCGATTCACGCCATGCATAGGAAAGCTGACGGAAAGGAAACGGCGATTGTGTGGATTTTTCGGAACGCAATTCATGGTTCATGCCTTGCGGCGCTTGCTCGACCAGTTGCATGAATTGCTGGCGCACCATATTCTCATCGGCTTTTTCGGTTTTGATGCTGCAGCTTTCCGGCGCAAGGCTGAGATAATAAGCCGTCTGGTTTTTCTCGAGCTTCCAAACGGCGTTCCAATCGAGTTCCATCATGCCGAAAGGCAGGTTTTTTACATCGTCTTCCGTCATGGCTTGTGCATCTTGTGCGCCCGCCCAAGCGGTCACTCGAGCCGGTTCGCCACGCAGCGTCACGCATGATTCGTTAAAAAGCTTCACCGCTTCTTGCGCCCGCTCTTCTCTTTGCTTGGGCGATAATTCTTCGCCGCCGCAAGCAACCAACACCAACAGCGTTGCACACAATAAGGTTTTCTGCATTTCAGACGGCCTATTTGTGTTTGAGCACCAAGGTAAACACACCTTCGCTTTCAGTCGATTCCAATAAAACATGGCCGGTTTGGCGGCAGAAGGCTTCAAAATCGCCCGGCGCCCCGGGTCGGTGGCCAATACGGTCAACACTTCATCGGTTTGCATTTGTGCCAAGGCTTTTTTGGCACGCAAAATCGGCATCGGGCATTTCAAGCCGGTTACGTCTAAGGTTTGTGTCATGATGGTTTGCGTTTAATCTGGTTAAATATTAGGTTAATTATACCTGACTTGCTTGCACCTGCGCTTTTGAAACCCTAAAATGCAAAATATTTCATCATGGAGAGCGTTATGCGCCGCATCAGTTTGCTGGTTATGGTCTTGGCTGCCACTTCCGCTTTTGCCCTGCCCAAAAGCGATAAAGACAGCTTGGTCAACAGTCGTTATCAAGAAAGCGCCGGAGAAAAAGCGGCCCGCGAATTTAAAGAAGCCGAAGTCGGTTTACCTGCTCTGCCGGACACCAAATCAGGCGATTGGTTTGATATTTATGTGAGCGAAACCTATGCCAAGCAGCCGAAAATTTTATTGGACAGCCTGCAAATCATGCCTTCGCCAGACACCAGCATCCGCTATATTTTGAACACGCAGTCTTCTCAAGGTTACGATAACCTGACGGCCGAAGGTATTTTCTGCGCCCGCTCCAGCTTCAATTACGGCGGCGATAAACGCTCTTCGTATAAAATATTCGGCTATGGCGATCCGGTAAACAGCCGTTGGATTCAACCGCGCAATGCAGATTGGAAGCCGATGGGCGGCGCGATGAGCCGCAACGATGAACTGCGCAGCGTGCTTTATAACGCATTCTGTGTCGATGGTACGCCAAATACAGTGAAAGGTTTGATTGAGCGCTTGCAACAACGCGCCGGCCGCCACAAACCAAGCTTGGCCAATACCAACAAATAAAATTAAACAGGCCGTCTGAAAAATTCCCGCTTTCCGACGGCCTTTTACTTTAAATTTTTTCAGACGGCCTTATATCAAGTTTAAACTCTTGAAGGACTTAACGCCCATGAACATCAGCGAAATCGCCAAACGCTCGGGCTTGAGCAGCAAAATGATTCGTGACTATGAAAAAATCGGTTTGATTCCGGCCACCGGGCGCAACGAATCGGGGTATCGCCAATATCAGGAAAAAGATTTAGACACACTGATGTTTATCAAACACGCGCGTGATGTTGATTTTTCATTGGCGCAAATCGAAACTTTATTGCGGCTCAAACACAATCCGCAACGAACCAGCGCGCAAGTGAAGCAATTGGTGGCGGAACACATTGCCACGCTGCAAGAAAAAATCAGCCGCCTGCAAAGCATGACTGCTACGCTGCAATCTTGGCATGACTGCTGCCAAGGCAATGACGATCCCGAATGCGCGATTATTGAGCAACTTTCGGAAAATACGCTTAAGAAGTCTTGCCATGATTAATTCAGACGGCCTGAGACCTTTGCAAACCTATTGCCAAAGTTAACATAAACAAAACCTGCCTGAATGACTCAGGCAGGTTTTTTCATGCACAATCTTAGAAGCGGTGATGCAAGCCCAAAGAAGCGGCTGCTTGTTCCACTTTACCTTTATCTGTTGCGGTCAAAAGTGTTTTGTTGCCTACTCGCAGATAGCCGACTTGGCCGCGTGCTGAAGTGCGTTTGCTGAAGCGGTAATCGCCCCCGACAATCACTTGGTCGAATTTATCTACCAATTTTTCGCCACTGTCTACACCTTTAGCCGGCCAGCCGTGTGCGTAGGTAATGCGCGGACGCCAGTTGCCGAAGTTATAGCCTGCTGTTACGGCGGCATCAATAACTTTTACGGCTTCTTCTTTGCCGGCATCTTTGGTAATGTCGCTGCCGTTGTAGGTATTGAAGCCATCGGTGAAGTTAGCCAGATAAGTGTTGGCGCTCTCATTAGCTTTGGCATATTGCGCACCCAAGCCCAAAAATAAATTATTGGCATCGTAAGCGGTTTCCAAGCGGACGATGTGACCATCCTCGGTGCCGGCACGGTTTTTACGCAGGTTATAAGCCAGTTTGGTAAAAAATTGAGGATTGCTGTAGCTCACACCGGCAGTATATTGATCGCGTCCCGGCTCGGCATGGGTGTATTTATCTTCAGGATTCTGGTTGTCGCGCGGAGAATATTGCGCATTGAATTGGAAGCCTGACAACGACGGACTATCGTAACGAACCGATACATTGCGCGATCCGGTGCGGGTAAACACACCCAAACCTGTGGCGGTATTACTCCACATCCATGTATCAATGGTATCCATTTCGTTGAGCATATTGTTCAAATTACCGGCCCGCAGCTTACCGAAGCTGCCTTCTACACCGATAAACGAATCGCGGCTGCCCCATTTTTGGCTGTTGCTTTGCCCCAAAATGGATGCGCGCTGCTCCAACTGCCAAATAGCGGTCAAATTATTACTTAATTTTTCCTTACCCTTGAAACCGATACGCGAAGTATTGTCGTTAATACGGGTTGAGGTTGCGCTTTTTTCCGTACCGGCGCCGCCTTTGATTTTGACTTGGCTGGTGCTGACGCTGCTCTTTATTTGACCGTATAAGGTCACATCTGCATAAACGCCGCATGAAAATGCGGCGTAAGTGAGTGCGAGAATGGTTTTTTGCATGGTGAATATCTCCCTTTTCAAAAATATGGTTAAACCAGCCTCGACATATTAATGAATTTTCATTTTAAAGACAATAGCTTTTAAAACGATAGCAATTTTTATTTATTTTTGCTTCAAATGGTTCTGCCACGCTTGTAAAGCAAACAAAGCAAATATGGCGCCGTAGCGGTACAGTTTGGGCAGAGGCAAATGCGATGTTTTCGACAACAAGCTGGTGGATGAAGCGGCAAAACTACTGCCGAAGTCAGCCAATCGGTACAACATGGCTTCATTTTCAGCCGATTTCTGCGCACGGATTTCTTTAAGTCTGCGTTGTTTCAAATAAGAAGCAGCCACTTTTAAACGCGCCAGTTTAATTTCCAATTCGAGCAGCTCACGGGTTTCTTTTTGTTGTTGGTTCATTGGGACTCTCCTTGTTTATTCTTCGTTAATTTGACCACGCAAATAAGCAATATCGGATTGAATGTCTTTTAATGTGTTGCCGATGCGGTTGTT
Organism: Neisseria weixii; assembly: GCF_002327085.1. Classification (GTDB taxonomy): domain Bacteria; phylum Pseudomonadota; class Gammaproteobacteria; order Burkholderiales; family Neisseriaceae; genus Neisseria; species Neisseria weixii. The sequence continues at coordinate 1,739,880 of NZ_CP023429.1, forward strand.
TTGGCCTTTCCAGCCATAGACAATACGGGCACAGGTAATGGCGATAATCAATAGGCTCAAGCCGGTAATGCCGAAAAATGTCCAAATTGCTTGCTGGTCGGTCAATACACGGTTTAAACCGAATAACAAACTAATCAACGCCACCAACAGCAATATGGCCGAAATCACCAACCAAATTATGCTGCGCACAGCATTACCCGCTTGTGCGGCCAAATCCAAATTCAGCAGTTGCAGACGCAGCATCAATAAATCGATACCTTGATTAAACACCAATTTGGTATGCTGGATATTCTCTTTGAGATTCATCTCTCTTCCCTTTCTCAACTTTATTTTGTTTTCACGCGTGTGAAATAGAAAGGCCGTCTGAAACCTATTTTCAGACGGCCTATCCATTGGCGATTAGCGGCGGTTCAGCAACACACCGACCACCAGACCGGCTAATGCGGCAAAGCCCATTGCGTAATAAGGTTTGTCACGCACGGCTTCATCGGCTTGTTGGGCGTGATGTTTCACACGTTCACTGGCTTCGGCCTCAAATTCAGCAAAGCGTTTTTTACCTTCTTTGAAACGCTCGGCAGCTTCGGCTTCAAATTCAGCGTATTTGTCGCGCGCTTGCTCGGCATGGTGGCGCAGACGCTCGGCAGCCTCAGCTTCAAATTTAGTCAGACGATCTTTGGCTGCATCCAATTTTTCCTGCAATTTTGCTTTGGCCTCTTTGGCTTCTTCAGTCGTTGCTTCCGCGCCTGCGTTGTATAAATCTTCTACATCATTCATTACTTCACGAATATCTTTCAACAGAGCTTCTTTTCGGGTTTCATAATCATGTTTTTTCATTGTTACGCTCCTTTGCGTGTTCGTTTGATGTTTTTTCAGTATAGAGAGAACGACATCGACTCACAAGATAATTTCCATAAAGATAATTTGAATTCTTGTAAAGATTGTTAGATTTTGAATGATTCAAATTTGCTGTGAAAAGTTTTTAAAAATGATTTGGCGGAAGCGGATTAGATCAGCTATCCTTTTGTGCGCTTAAAAATAGGCTGACTGAAACAAGCTGTCTGAAATCCATATTTTCAGACGGCCTTGCATATCATCACGGGTTAAAGGGCAGCCAGACACGCGCCAAAGCATACATCAATGCGCCGCCTACTCCCAGTATGAAAAATACTACGCCTTTTTTACGTGCATTCGGACAAAGCCAATATACTGCCAAACTAAAACTGAGAAATAAAACCCCCACGCGCCATAACAACGCTTTGTCTTTATAACGATTGAGTGTATAGGTTTCGGTCATCATCACATACAGCTGGAAAACTGCGGCAATACACATTGACATAATACCGGTCGGTAAGAAAATCAGCCCGAGTAATTCTTTATTCATCACTTTAATGCCGTCTGAAAAATCAATATGCCATTATAAAAGATTTTGCCATGCCCTGCTTTATCGGTTTTACCGAGTCAGGCCGTCTGAAAGACAGCAATTGGCTGATATAAAAGCACTATCTGTTTATATTCAAGAATCTGACGCTGCAAGCGGTTTTTCTCCATTCATCGGCATATAGGCTTAAAATAATGCGGTGAAACACGGCCTAACCGCATATTCATCTCATCCTAATATTCATACTACTGAATTTCCTTACCCGTTTGGCTGGACGTAATCGTCACACCGGCATTGCCATCATGAAATTGCGCCATCTCATAAATATAGTTTCCCCAACTCAAATTTGATTCCCATTTTCATTAAAAATGCCGTCTGAAACATTTTTCAGACGGCATTTCAAACAAAATCCAGCAATTAGCCATGCAAAGCACGCTTGTCGGCAGCCAATGCCGCTTCATGCAACACTTCAGATAAGGTCGGGTGCGCATGGATGATGCGGGCGATGTCTTCGCTGCTGGCTGAAAATTCCAAGCTGGTTACGCCTTCAGATACCAATTCGCTCACCACCGGTCCGATCATATGCACGCCCAAAATGCGGTCGGTTTTCACGCAAGCCAACACTTTGATGGTGCCTTTGGCTTTGCCCATGGCCAATGCACGACCATTGGCGCCGAAGCCTGAAGTACCTTTTTTGTATTCAACACCTTCGGCTTTCAACTGCTCTTCGGTTTTGCCTACCCAAGCAATTTCAGGGTCGGTATAAATCACGAATGGCACGTTATTGAAGTCGATATGCGGTTTTTGGCCGGCAATACGCTCAGCCACGGCCACGCCTTCATCGCTGGCTTTGTGCGCCAACATCGGGCCGCGAACCACGTCACCAATTGCCCAAACATTTGGCAGGTTGGTTTTGCAATCGCCGTCTACTTTGATGAAACCGCGTTCGTCTTTTTCCAAGCCCACGGCTTCAACATTCAAACCGTTGGTGTTCGGAATGCGGCCGATGGCCACAATCAATTTATCAAAGGTTTCGGTTTTGGCTTCGCCTTTAGCAGTTTCGTATTGCACGGTCACGCCTTGTCCTGCTTTAATTTCACCGATTTTCACGCCTAATTCGATTTCCAAACCTTGTTCTTTAGTAAAGAATTTGAACGCCTCTTTGGCAATTTGCTGGTCGGCAGCAGCCAAGAAAGTCGGTGCGGCTTCCAGAATGGTAACTTCCGAACCCACACGCTTCCATACCGAACCCATTTCCAAACCAATTACACCCGAACCGATAACGCCCAATTTAGCCGGTACTTCAGTCAGGTTCAAAGCACCTTCGTTGTCCAATACATTCACGTTATCAATGGCAATTTGTGGCAATGGACGTGGTACAGAACCAGTCGCCACAATCACATGTTTGGCTTCAACAACGGTTTTTTCGCCTTTATTGTCTACTTCGATTTGATACAAATCGCCGTTTTTACCTTTGAACGAACCCAAGCCGAACAAGCTGTCAATTTTGTTCTTTTGGAACAAGAATTTCACACCGCCGGTCAATTTATTCACAATACCGTCTTTGCGTTCAATCATTTTGGCAGCATCAAATTTGATGTCGCCCACGGTAATACCGTGTTCGGCAAAGTCGTGTTGCACCGCATGGAAATGCTCTGAAGATTGCAACAAGGCTTTTGATGGGATGCAGCCTACGTTCAAGCAAGTACCGCCCAAAGCAGGCGCGTCGCCTGCTTTATTCACGCCGGCATCAATACAGGCTGTTTTGAAACCTAATTGTGCAGCACGGATGGCAGCAACATAACCGCCAGGACCCGCACCGATAACTATTACATCATATTGTGACATTTGAAATCCTTTGTCCTTCAAAAAGAATGTATCGAAAATAAGTGATGCCTAGCGTTTGTAGCGGCATGAATAAGGGCTAAATTCCTTCACTTCCATGCGTGTGATGTTATTGTAAACACGAATGGTAGCATTCGGATAGGATTGGCAAAGCGATTGCCGCGCCATTTGAATACCCGCTTTATTACTATCGAGCTCGAATTTTTTATTCAGCTGCTTACCTTGTGCATTATAAGCATTGACCGAGTATTCCCTACCGGAAAAAGCGGCACAAGCTGATAAAGCCAGAGTAGCCAAAATCATAAACGCTTGCTTCATGTTTGATACCCTCGACACGCTTTCAGACGGCCTTTAAGACCGTCTGAATATATTACAGATCTAACAACAAACGAGCTGGATCTTCCAAGGCATCTTTAATGGCCACCAAGGTCAATACCGCTTCGCGACCATCAATGATACGGTGGTCGTAAGACAGCGCCAAATACATCATAGGACGGACCACGACTTGACCGTTTTCCACCATGGCACGCTCTTTAGTGGCATGCATGCCTAAGATGGCAGATTGTGGCGGGTTGATGATTGGAGTAGACATCATCGAACCAAAAGTACCGCCGTTGGTGATGCTGAAGGTGCCGCCGGTCAAATCGTCCAAAGAGATTTTGCCATCTTTGGCTTTAACTGCGTAATCTACGATGGCTTTTTCAATGTCGGCAATGCTCATTTGATCTGCATCGCGCAAGATTGGCACGACCAAACCGCGTGGGCTGCCGATGGCAATACCGATGTCGAAGAAACCATGATAAACGATGTCGTTACCATCAACAGAAGCATTCACAATCGGATATTTCTTCAGCGCAGCGACAGCAGCTTTAACAAAGAAAGACATAAAGCCCAATTTAGTGCCGTGTTCTTTCTCGAATTTGTCTTTGTATTTTGCGCGCAAGTCCATGATTGGCTTCATGTTCACTTCGTTGAAAGTGGTCAATATGGCATTTTCTTGTTGAGAAGCCAACAGACGCTCTGCCACACGTGCACGCAAGCGGCTCATTGGAACGCGTTGCGCTGGACGTGCACCGGCAGGAACTGGCGCGCTGGCAGTGGCGGCAGGTTTAGCAACAGCATTTTGAACGTCTTCTTTCAAGACACGACCGTCACGGCCTGAACCTTGAACCGAATTCACATCTACGCCTTTTTCAGCAGCCAATTTAGCAGCGGCTGGCATAGCAGGGGCACCGGCCTGTACAGCAGGTTCTGGTTTGGATTCAGCAGCTTCGGCTTGCGGTGCAACTTCAGTAGCAGGTTGCGCGGCAGCCTCAGTATCGATGCGCGCCAGCACTTGGTCAGCTTCAACGGTTTCACCATCGCCAACAATGATTTCAGCCAATACACCGGCTTGTGGAGAAGGCACTTCCAAAACCACTTTGTCGGTTTCGATTTCAATCAGAATTTCATCGCGGGCAACTGCTTCACCAACTTTCTTTTTCCATTCCAACAAGGTACCTTCCGATACGCTTTCAGACAACATTGGCACTTTTACTTCAATAATCATTTTAGTCTCCGGTTTACCGCCTTTCAGACGGCCTTGTGATGTGTTCTTATTCCTACGGCCCGAGTCAGGCCGTAGGCGTTTCTCTCTTCAATTAGCCATTCAATGCGTCTCCAACTAATTGCTTCAGTTGGGCAACATGTTTGCTCATGTAACCCACTGCAGGCGATGCACTGCTTGGGCGGCCGGCATAAGACAGTTTTTGATCTTCGGCGATAACTGCCTCCAAACGGTGGCGGATTTGATAGAAAGCACCTTGATTTTGCGGTTCTTCTTGCGCCCAAACCACTTGTTTGGCATTCGGATATTTTGCTAGTTCCGCTTTCACCTCATTATCCGGGAACGGATATAGCTGTTCTACACGTATAATGGCCAAATCGTCTTCCAGCTTGCGCTCGGCCCGGCCTGAAGCCAAATCATAGTAAACCTGACCGGCACACAGAATCACACGTTTTACGCTGTCATCGCTGTTGCGTTCTGCTTTGTCTTCAATCACCGGACGGAAGCGCGAACCTTCGGTGAAATCAGACAATGGGCTCATGGCATCTTTGAAACGCAACAGGCGTTTCGACATAAAGATTACCAAAGGTTTACGGTAAGAGCCCAAGACCTGACGTTGCAACAAGTGAAACATTTGCGACGCTTCAGACGGCATCACGATCTGCATGTTGTGCTCGGCACACAATTGCAACCAACGTTCTAAACGGGCTGACGAATGCTCAGGACCTTGGCCATCATAGCCGTGAGGCAGAATAGTGGTCAGACCACATAAGCGCCCCCATTTGGTTTCGCCTGATGACAAGAATTGATCAATCACTACTTGTGCACCGTTGGAAAAGTCACCGAATTGAGCTTCCCAAATGGTCAGTTTATCCGGCGCCGAGCAGGCAAAGCCGTATTCATAGGCCATTACTGCTTCTTCGTTCAAGATCGAGTCGATAACTAAAAAATCGGCTGCGCCTTCGCCCATATTACGTAATGGCACATAGGCACCATCGTCCCATTTTTCACGTTTTTGATCGTGAATGACTGCATGACGGTGTGAGAAGGTGCCGCGACCTGAGTCTTCACCGGAAATACGTACGCCCGCACCTTTGGTCACCAAGTTGGCATAGGCAATGGTTTCAGCCATACCCCAGTCAATCGGCTGCTTACCGGCAGCCATGGCTTTACGGGCTTCATTTACACGTTTAGCAGTGGCATGCAGGGTGTAGTTATCCGGAATATTGGTGAACTTATCAGCCAAACGTTGGATATCGGCAGCAGGCAAGCTGGTATCGACATCTTCACGCCAGTCTTGGCCTTGGTATTTGCTCCAATCAATGCTGGTGCGTTGGAAATTGCTTAATGTGGTTTGTTCGACATGTTCCCCTTTATCCAAGGCATCACGATAAGCCTGAACCAAAGCATCTGCTTCGGCTTGAGTAATCACATTTTCAGCAATCAATTTCTCAACATACATGGCGCGAGTGCCCGGATGTTGGGCAACTTTTTTGTACATCATCGGTTGGGTCAAAGTCGGGTCATCGCCCTCGTTGTGACCCCATTTGCGATAACATACTACATCGATAACGATGTCTTTTTTGAAGGTTTTGCGGTAATCCAAAGCTGCTTGGATAGCAAAGCATACACGTTCCGGATCATCTCCGTTAACATGGATAACCGGCGCAGAAACCATTTTTGCCACATCGGTACAATATACTGTTGAACGGGTATCGCGCGTATCGGAAGTGGTAAAGCCGATTTGGTTATTGATGACGATATGAACCGTACCGCCGGTAGTATAACCACGGGTTTGCGATAAGTTGAACGTCGCTTGGTTAACACCCAAACCGATAAATGCAGAGTCACCATGAATCAAAACCGGCAATACTTTTTCTCGGCCGTTCTTACCCAAGCGCTCTTGCTTTGCACGAGCAGAACCTTCTACCATCGGGTTCACGATTTCCAAGTGCGACGGATTAAAAGCCAATGAAACATGCATAGGACCATTTGGTGTTGCGATATCAGAGCTGAAACCCATATGGTATTTCACGTCACCGCTTGGGTGCTTTATTTCGGCACGACCTTCAAACTCGGCAAACAAGTCGCCCGGTTTTTTGCCTAAAGTGTTTACCAACACGTTCAGACGGCCACGGTGTGCCATACCGATGATGACTTCTTCTACGCCATCTTTACCGGCATTTTGAATTAAGTAATTCAAGCCGGCGATAACACTTTCGCCACCTTCAACACCGAAACGTTTTTGACCGACGTATTTGGTATGCAGGTAACGCTCTAAGGTTTCCGCAGCAGTTAATTGTTTCAATAAGTATCGTTTTTGTTCTTTAGTATATCGTGGAGTAGACAGCACGCTTTCAAAGTAATTGCGAATCCAGCGGCGCTCTTCGGTTTCCGGAATATACATATATTCCACCGCCAAATGGCCGCAATAAGTTTGCTTCAAATTCTTAACGATTTCAGATAAGGCCATTTTTTCTTGGCCGTCGAAATCGCCTTCCCCCATACTGAATTTCACAGCAATATCGGCATCTGTCAGACCATGGAATTTAGGATCCAATGCTTCTAAATATTTAGGCGGCATCCGTTTTAACGGATCCAATTGCGCCGCACCAACGCCTTGGATGCGGTAAGCAGAAATCATACGCAACACGCCAACCTGTTTTTCAACATCGCTTCATCAACGTTACCTGCAATAGCAGCCGTTGATTTTGTCTTAGCCAAATTGGCAAATGATTCACGAATCGGTGCATGGGCAACGTCTACATCAGTTGCCCCCGGTAACTTGGTTAAGTCAGTAAAGTATTGCTTCCACTTATCTTCTACTGAGTTTGGGTCAACCAAGAAAGCTTCGTATAACTCCTCAATATAAGGGGCATTCGAACCAAACAGATAAGAGAAATTAAGTTTTTCTTCCATCATGGCGTGCGCTCTTTTCTTTAAGATATAAATAAAGGGTAGAACTTTGTGCTACTTTAACGGATTTCAGGCCGTCTGAAGATGACACTTTATTCTACCCTATTCCGAACTAATTGCCTGTAAATATTTTGTCTTAAATCAATAAAACTAATCTAACAGACTTTTTAGTCTTTAAAAATGTAAATTGACAATCGATTAAAAAACTAATTAACGTTCATCAACCGGCACGAAATCACGACGGCCTTCACCGGTGTACAATTGACGCGGGCGGCCGATTTTCAGTGCCGGATCACCAATCATCTCATGCCAATGAGAAATCCAACCTACACTGCGCGCCAAGGCAAAGATAACGGTAAACATCTCTGTTGGAATACCCAAGGCAGACAATACGATACCCGAATAGAAATCAACGTTTGGATAAAGTTTGCGTTCAATAAAGAATGGATCCTTTAATGCAATTTGTTCCAATTCCATGGCCAGTTTGAATTTAGGACTGTCTTCCAAACCCAATTCTTTCAAAACTTCATAGCAGGTTTCACGCATGATGTTGGCGCGTGGATCCATGTTGCGGTAAACGCGGTGACCAAAACCCATCAAGCGGTATTTACGTTGCTTCACGCCTTCCATGTAGGCTTCTACATTAGAAACGTCGCCGATTTCATCCAACATATTCAAAACAGCTTCGTTGGCACCTCCATGCGATGCCCCCATAAACAGGCAATACCCGCTGCAATACATGCAAAAGGATTGGCGCCGGAAGAGCCGGCCAAGCGTACAGTTGAAGTAGATGCATTTTGCTCGTGATCCGCATGCAGAATGAAGATACGGTCTAAGGCGCGGGCCAAAACAGGATTTGGCTTATATTCTTCACATGGCGTGGCAAACATCATATGCAGGAAGTTTTCTGCATAAGTCAGATTATTTTTCGGATAGTTAAACGGCAAGCCATTTGAGTAGCGGTAACACATTGCCGCAATCGTCGGAATTTTGGAAATCAAACGATAAATGGCAATTTCACGGTGTTTCTGATCGGTAATATCCAAGCTGTCTTGGTAGAAAGCAGACAAGGCGCCAACTACCCCACCATCATTGCCATTGGATGCGCATCGCGACGGAAGCCGCGGAAGAACCAAGTCAACTGTTCGTGCACCATAGTGTGGTGGCTTACGATATTGGTAAATTCTTTTTTCTGTTCTGCATTCGGTAATTCGCCATAAATCAACAAGTAGCAAACTTCCAAATAATCGGATTTTTCTGCCAATTGCTCAATTGGATAACCGCGGTAGTAAAGCAAACCTTCTTCACCATCGATATAGGTAATCTTAGATTCACAGCTTGCAGTGGACACAAAACCAGGGTCAAAAGAGAACAAACCAGTGTGTTTGGTTAATGCGCGGATATCGATGACATCATTTCCTAATGATGCTTCCAATACCGGCAATTCCAATGCCTCTTGGTTTGGGGTGTTGAGTTTTACTGTTTTAGACATTCTCTGCTCCTTTGTAAAATGAGGCTTTTATGCGTTTTGCTTTACAGCACGGTCTTATTTTCAGACGAACTATAAACTATTTCACAATATATTGAAAAACACTGTATCAATATTTTATTTTATGCCTGTCTGATTCTATCAAGCAATGGAATAAGATGAGTTTTTTCAGTTTTCGTATAACCGTTAACCAAAGCTAACAAGTCTTGATCTTGAAACTCAAGAATTTCAACAAACGCGGATAATTCCTCATCATTTAATTGCTCAAATTCTCTTTCTATAAACCGGCCAAGAACCAAATCAAGCTCTAATAGCCCTCGACGGGTTTGAAAACGGATTTTTCGTTTTGCAGTATCATCAAATACCATTTTAGACTGCTCGTTTCAACATAATTTCTTTAATCTTACCGATTGCACGAGTAGGATTCAAGTGTTTCGGGCAAACATCAACACAGTTCATAATGGTATGGCAGCGGAACAAACGATACGGATCGTTCAAATCATCCAAACGCTCGTTGGTAATGGTATCGCGACTATCAGCAATAAAACGGTAAGCATTTAACAAACCAGACGGGCCTACGAATTTATCAGGATTCCACCAGAATGAAGGGCATGCAGTCGAACAACATGCACACAAGATACACTCATACAAACCATCCAGTTCTTTACGATCTTCTTGAGTTTGCAAACGCTCTTTATCCGAATCAATCGGCGTATCGTTTACCACATAAGGTTTAATAGAATGATATTGTTTAAAGAATTGAGTCATATCCACGATCAAATCGCGGATAACCGGTAAGCCCGGCAATGGACGGATTTTAATCGGCTGCTTCAGGCTACGAATGTCAGTCAAACAAGCTAAGCCGTTTTTACCGTTGATGTTCATGCCGTCTGAACCGCAAATACCTTCGCGGCAGGAGCGACGGAACGACAAGGTATCGTCTTGAGCTTTCAGCTTAACCAATGCATCCAATAATTTCACGTCGGTTGGTTCGATCTCCAACTCGTATTTCTGCATATAAGGTTTTGCATCAACATCAGGGTTGTAGCGGTAAACTTCAAAACTTACTTTTTCCATGAGAAGTGTTCCTTTTCTCACGAGCGGCTTGATGAATGATTATAGAATTTCAAACCGTCGGTGTAGGGTCTATTTTTCTGATATTTTCAGGCAGCCTTTAATACGCTAATACGCCGCCTGAAATCTGGATACATTAGTAAACGCGTTTGGCCGGTTCGATATAATCAACGGTCAGCGGCTTGGTGTGTACCGGTTTATAACTCAAGGTGTTGCTCAATGAATGATACAGGGTATGTTTCATCCAGTTTTCATCATCGCGCTCAGGGTGGTCATCTGAAGCATGTGCTCCACGTGACTCTTTACGCGCCTCAGCAGATACCAAAGTTGCTTTCGCTACTTCAATCAGGTTATCCAATTCTAAAGCCTCAATGCGCGCAGTATTCCACACTTTGCTCTTGTCTTTGATTTCGGTGCGTTTCACACGCTCGGCGATTTCCATAATTTCTTTTACGCCTTTGCTCAAAATTTCATCGGTACGGAATACACCTGCGTGAAGTTGAACAGAACGCTGCAAATCACGACGCAATTCATCAACATTTTCACCATCAGTTTGGTTATCCAAACGATCCAAGCGTTGCGCAGTCAACTGACCGGCATTTTCCGGCAAAGCTTTCCAACCTTCTTGCGCTCTAATGAAATCGATCATGCTATCGCCCGCTGCTTTACCAAACACTACCAAGTCAAGCAATGAATTGGTACCCAAACGGTTGGCGCCGTGAACAGAAGCACACGCACACTCACCGGCAGCATACAAGCCTTTTACCACTGACTCATATTCGTCGCCCTTAGGCACAATCACTTCACCATGATAGTTAGTCGGAATACCACCCATCATATAGTGGGTTGTCGGCACAACAGGAATCGGGTCTTTAATTGGGTCGATACCGGCAAACTGGATAGAAATCTCACGAATACCCGGCAGTTTTTCCATAATCTTTTCGGCACCGATGTGGTCGATTTTCAGCAATACATGGTCTTTGTTTTTACCACAGCCACGACCTTCATAAATCTCCATCGCCATGGCGCGGGAAACCACGTCACGAGACGCCAGGTCTTTAACGGTTGGCGCATAACGTTCCATGAAACGTTCGCCGTTAGCGTTCAGCAAAATGCCACCCTCACCACGCACACCTTCGGTAATCAATACGCCGGCACCTGCCACACCGGTCGGATGGAATTGCCAGAATTCCATGTCTTCCAATGGAATACCTGCACGGGCGCAAATACCCAAACCGTCACCGGTATTCATGTAGGCATTGGTCGAAGATGCGTAAATACGCCCCCCCCACCGGTAGCAAACATTACCGCTTTAGCGTGGAAAATGTACACATCACCAGTTTCCATTTCCATAGCAGTCACACCAACCACATCACCTTCTTCATCACGAATCAGGTCTAATGCCGTCCACTCTACAAAGAATTGGGTATTGGCGCGAACGTTTTGCTGATACAAAGTATGCAGCATGGCATGACCGGTGCGGTCGGCAACCGCACAGGCACGCTCTACCGCACGCTTACCATGTTCAGCCGTATGACCACCAAACGGACGTTGGTAAATTTTGCCGCTTTCCACACGGTCAAAAGGCATACCCATGTGTTCCAGCTCGATAACCGCTTCAGGTGCCGCACGACACATAAATTCAATCGCATCTTGGTCGCCCAACCAGTCAGAGCCTTTTACGGTGTCGTACATATGCCAATCCCAACGATCTTCCTGTACGTTACCCAAGGAAGCAGAAATACCGCCTTGTGCAGCAACAGTATGCGAACGGGTCGGAAACACTTTAGACAATACGGCACAATTCAGACCGGATTTAGACAATTGCAGGGCAGCACGCAGACCTGCACCACCGCCGCCAACAATCACGGCATCAAACTTGCGAACAGGAAAACTCATACTTACCCCCAAATAACTTTAACTGAATATACCAAGCAGCCAACCAACCAAACAATAGTAGCTACTTGCAAAAATAAACGCAGACCAAACGATTTAATATAGTCCATCCACAAGTCACGAATACCAACCCATGCATGCAGGAACAAAGCAATAAAGCTCACCTGAGTAAACAATTTCACCCAAGTTTGGTCAAAAAATGCCTGCCATGCGGCATATTCTTTTGGCAATGCCAATAAGAATGCAATCAGCACAACAGTATAAATCAGCATGATGACAGCAGTTGCACGCTGCATCGCCCAATCTCTCAAACCGTAGTGGGCACCGGTTAATTTACGATCTACCATAACAAGGCTCCAATCACTACAGTCAATACCAAAGCAGCAACAAACACCAGTTTCGCCGTATTGCGGGCTGTGTTCAATTCCAAACCTTTATGCGCGTCCAACAACAGGAAGCGGATGCCGGCCAAGCTGTGATGCAGATACGCCCACAACAAGCCAATCAACGCCAACTTCACCAGCGGATTGGAAACAAAGGCACGATAGGCTTCAAAATCTGACTGTTGGCTTAATGTGCCTGACAGTAAGTAAAGCAATACCGGCAGAGCAATAAACAAAACAACACCGCTAATACGGTGCAAAATAGAAACAATCCCCGGTATCGGTAAGCGGATATTAGGGATTTCTAGAAAGACAGGACGTGGTTTGGCGGACATGGTCTGTTCCTCTGAATTTATTTTCTTCTCAAAATCGGGTAGCGCAAAACTACAATGAATTACACTTGCTATAATTTACATGGTTTATCGCCATTTGAACAGCCCAATTTGTAAACAATCTAATAAATTTTTACAAAAATGAGACAAAATAATTTTATCGTATTTCTTTTTGACTACTCCTTTCGCCTGATAATTGATAATATCAACCTAAACTGCTATCCCGCAAAAAAACATTCAACTTATCTGAATTTATTCACCTGGCTGCGCTTGTAAAACTCCCATTCGCTCATGATCAATCGACATTATTTTGATATTAATTAAGTACGGTAATCATTTAATCCTGCTTTAGCATTTCATTATTTTGCTGCTTATCATAAAACTGCATTGAGTTGACGTATCTTAATCATCCAATCTCTTATACTTCTTATAATTTCCCGTTCCAATGTTTTTCATCAAATCAAACAAGAAGAATGGCCAAGCAACACATATCATGACAACGATTAAAAGGGCTTTTCTATGAATGCTATGAACGATTCAAACTCAGCTTCCCTGAAAACTATATTCCAAAATTCAGACGCAAAAAACTCAATGAACCCGGCTTTCTACGCAAGCTTGGGCGCTTTGCGGGCAGATTGGGCGCACCGGTAGTCCGCCAGCTTTATGCATTGTATTTTTTGTGGAAATCACCGCACACGCCCAAACAGGCAAAAATGATTATCGTAGGTGCATTAGTGTATTTTTTCAGCCCAATTGATGCCATTCCCGATTTATTGGGACCCTTGGGATTCACCGATGATATTGCCGTAATCACATTGGTTTACAGCCAAATGAAAGCCTATCTGACCGAAGATATTCGTGAACAAGCCCGCATTGCCACCGCTAAGATTTTAGGTAAAAAATAAACAGCAAAAAAAAGGCCGTCTGAAATTCAGACGGCCTTTTTATTTTAAATCACATTATTGCAACGGAGACATATTCATCACTTCCATCAGGAAATTGGTAAATGCCGGATTACTTGGTTTGCTGTTCATGCTCTTCCAACGTTGCTGCCAACCGCGCAAAGCGTTTTGGATATACAACTTGGATTGTTGAGTAGTGATTTCACCACGTTGGCTATCCACGGCAGAACGCAGATAAACTTCATACATGCTGTCGTCAACAGAGTTGCGACCCACCAATTGAATACGATAGCGGTTTAAGTATTGGGCAGCTTGAACCTTAGTCATCTTTCCTTGGCTGACCTGATAACTCAAGCGTGTCGCTTCGTCACGGATTTTGGAAACATCTGACCAGTGGCTAGAAGCCAAACGGAAACCGGCAGCCGGCTTCTCAGTTACTTGGACATTAGTCGGACGCACCGGCACTTCTTTTAAGGTTGGCACGTAGATAGATTGACAACCGGCAAGTGCCGCCAATGTAAATAAGAGGGGGATATATTTTTTCATGTGGGTCATTATAATCAGATTCGTCGAATAGTCCAAATGATGGTCGCACTGATACATGATCAAGTTTGCTCAATTACAACATATTTCGAATAAGTCGTCATCATGTGGAAAATGAAACACAACAAAAAAGGCCGTCTGAAACGGCCTCTTCAATAACCAATATTATGCCAAAAACCAATATTATGCCAAATCGGCAAATAATGGCGTAGAAAGATAACGCTCGCCATAAGAAGGAATCAATACCACAATCAATTTGCCTTCGTTTTCAGGGCGCTTCGCCAATTGCAATGCACTCCAAACGGCTGCACCGGAAGAAATACCCACCAAGATACCCTCTTTTTCCGCCATCGCACGAGCAGTCTCGAATGCAGCTTCATTTGGCGCCTGGATGATTTCATCGTAAATAGAAGTATTCAATACACTCGGTACGAAACCGGCGCCAATACCTTGAATCGGGTGTGGACCTTTCTCACCACCGCTCAATACCGGCGATGCCTCCGGCTCTACCGCAACAATTTTGACATCGGGTTTGTGTTGTTTCAATACTTCTCCCACACCCGTTACTGTGCCGCCAGTACCGACACCAGCCACAAAAATATCTACTTTACCATCGGTATCACGCCAAACTTCTTCGGCAGTGGTTTCACGGTGGATTTGCGGATTGGCCTCATTGTCAAATTGACGCGGCATGAAGTAAGTGCTTGGATTTTCGTCAACCAAAGATTGTGCTTTGGCAATCGCGCCACCCATGCCTTCTGCAGCCGGTGTCAAAATCAATTCGGCACCAAATGCACGCAACAACATTTTGCGCTCTTTACTCATGCTCTCCGGCATAGTGATGGCCAGTTTATAGCCGCGGGCAGCACATACCATTGCCAAACCGATACCGGTATTACCGCTGGTTGCTTCAACAATCACGGTATTTTTGTTGATTTTACCGGCCTTTTCCGCCTGCTCAATCATCGCTTCTGCAATACGGTCTTTTACGCTGCTGCCCGGGTTGAAGAATTCCAACTTCACAGCAACGTCGGCTTTTAAACCTTCGGTCAAACGGTTTAATTTCACCAACGGGGTATTGCCGATTAGTTCGGTAATGCTGTTTGCAATTTTCATGTTCTGCTCCTGAATAAAGATAATACAGCCTGCATGTTAATCTGAGGCCGTCTGAAAAACCAATATTTAATATTTCTTACTTTATAACTTTTTGTTTAAAAACGCCCTACCATGATGATGGATAAAATTACCGCCACCTGAACAATCAACAACATCAAAAAACCGCTTTGCAATTGCCGGCTGCTGAATAAGCTGGCCGATTGATTCATAATTTTAGCGCGGTGCACATAAAATACTGCCATTAAAACCAATTGCAATACAAACCAATAGCTTGGTTCCAGAGCATAAAAAACCAACAATGCCGGCATGGAAAAAACAGAAGTGCCTTCTGGATAATGATACCAAACCATACCTGCCAGCAAAATAAACACCGAAGTCATCAACGCATTACTGACTGCAAACAAGCTTAACAAGGGATGCGCTTCATCAGCCTGCCAAAATTGGCCGTCGGGCGTTTTTAGCCAATGATTTAAAAAGAAAAAAATACTGCCTACCGTTAAATAAAAATGCGGAATAAACAAAGGCCCGATATGGGTGATGCCCCAAGCACCCGGTATCAATTCGGCACCTAAAAAGCCCACAGCCAGCCATGTGATTACTGCCGCCCAAAACCATTGGAATTTCTCAGCTTTGAAAATCAGCCCCAAGAAAAATACGGCATAAATCACGGCCGCCCATAAATCAAAATGAAAAACCATCTTAATATTGCAACTCGCCTTCAAACACCGTCTCAGCAGGGCCGGTCATCATCACATCATCACCATTCTGCCAACTGATAAACAATTCCCCACCGGGCAATCTCACTTTAACAGGCACACCGCTATCCAGTAAACCTAACTGCACACCGGCCACAACTGCCGCGCAAGCACCTGTACCGCATGCCTGCGTTTCGCCCGCACCACGCTCATAAACACGCAACCGAATCGATTGTCGATCTACAATCTGCATAAAACCAACATTCACGCGTTCCGGAAATTGATTGTGCGATTCGATGGCTTCGCCCCAACGCTCGACCGGTGCATTCTGCGTGTCCTCAACCACAATGATTGCGTGCGGATTACCCATATTGACGCAGCTCACCGAAATCGATTCCAGACCCACCAACACAATATGCGTTAAAGCATCATCTGCTTCATTGCTCACCGGTACAAACGGAATTTCAGACGGCATAAATTTCGGTTTGCCCATATTTACTGTGATCAAACCGTTATCCAGTAATTTCGGCACAATCACACCACCGGCGGTTTCTACCAATATTTCCTGCTTGTCGGTTAAGCCTTTATCCACGACAAACCGCACGAAACAACGCGCACCGTTACCGCATTGCTCTACTTCTCTGCCATCTGCATTAAAGATTCGGTAACGAAAATCCACCGCTTCGGATGATGGCTTTTCCACCACCAAAAGCTGGTCAAAACCCACTCCGCGAAAACGGTCAGACCATTGCGCCAAAGGCGCTTCTTTTGGATCAAACTGCTGCTCAATGCCGTTAACCACCATAAAATCATTGCCTAAGCCGTGCATTTTTGTAAATTTTAAAGTTTTCATCATTACTTCCTAACCGTTATCTGCCTGAAGGTATTATTCAGCCAGCAGACAGACTTACTATATGACTTAAATATAAATATAAATATATAAAGCGTCATGCTCGTCAAATTAAACTATTTCAACTGCTAAATACTAAAATTATTTTGGTTCAAAATACCATCGGAACACATTCTACCTTAGTTCAGCTCAATTTTTACGTCCTACCACTTCTAGCTATGACAACATTGAAGCGAAATAACACAGCATCTTGATTACATTTTGTAAGAATCATCTAAAAATATTTCATCACAACCCCAATATTGTGCACGAAAAACAACACTCCTAACAATCGGTGCAAAAATACGACAAACGGTATTTTTAAGGAAATAAACGGTATTTTTAAATTTTAAAGCATCAGCATCTTTCACCCCTTAACGTTTTATCCAAAACAAATATATGATTTTTAAATAATTAATTTGTCATATTTTTTTAAAGCCGCTTGAATATAAAATAAATTTCAAAATTAAAATGTCAACAATTAGAATAATAACTACTAAAAAATAAACCGCTTATCGAAATTTTTGCTCATTTATCGCTTGTCATTTATCCACAAACATTGCAAAATGCATACATCGAAACACGGAACACAACAATATGTTCCGACAAAACAAAATTTTTATAAATTAAAAAATTACACATTAACAAAATTACGACAAACGTTTAACTCATAAGGACAATATCATGAACATCCGCCAAACTTTAACCGCTTTAGTTGCTTTCACCCTTTTAGCCGGTTCACAAACCGTCATGGCAAGCAATGTTGCTTTCTATCAAAAAGTCTCTGAAGCCACTACACCGATTACCGGCAAGGTAGCCATGCGATTGACTATTGGTGCAGACGGCGATGTTCATAATGTACGCGTGGTTCGCAGCAGCGGCTCAAGCAGCATCGACAACAGCGCTGTTCAATGGATGGAAGCGCAGACCATGTCACCTGTATTGATCAACGGCATTGCTCAAGAATTCAGTGTTGTGAAAGAAATCAAATTTTCAGAAGGCAAAAATATTCAACAAGCCAGCTTGAAATAAACTATTACATCTCCTTGTTTACCCGAGCGCCAACAAGCACTTTCCCAAGAAAGCGCTTGTTGGCGTTTTCGTTTCCAAAAACCAACAAAACATCTGCTAATTTTTGATTTTTACCTAGCATAACGAAAATCAGCAAAAGAAACGGTATACTCATAACCGTCAGTTTTAATGAAGAAATTTCCAAAGGAAAACAATGAAAAAAATTCTGTCAGCCGCACTCGCCATTGCCGCCTTAAGCGCCTGCTCGGTAGGCACACCCGGCATGTCTGTGGGCTTGGGCGTAGGTACCCGATTGGGCAGCCATGTCGGCTTGGGCACTTCTTTGAATATCCCTGTTCGCTTGGATCAAACCAAAATCGGTTCCAACACCGACCAAAGCAAAAACAGTGGCGTGAATATCATTGACGAACAAATCGTGACTTATTTTGACACACACGGCAATGCTTCTAATAATGCGGTGAAAGGCGGTTTTTACCGTCAATTGTTAAGCAAGCGCAATAACGAATATGTGGTGCAAGATTTTTACAGCGACAACAGCATCAAGCGCACCGACCCTTACACCATCAACCGTGACCAATTAATGCAATTTCGCGCGACACCGGCCAATGGCTCGCTGACGACTTATGCTTACAACGGCAACGTTATGCAGCAGCAAGTTTTCCAAAACGGCAAATTGGTTAGCGCAAAATACTGATTACTGCAAAATACACAGCTTACGCAAATCATGATGACGCCTAGCTTTCAGACCGCTTAATAACATAACCTTGCCATCGAATGCTACAGATAAAATAAATTTTCTTAGCTTTCAATTATTTGTAATATTGCTACGAGTTTATTACCTTTTATCGGTTGACACATTTTTTGCAGACGCTATAATACGCTCCATTCCCGATAGCTCAGTCGGTAGAGCGACGGACTGTTAATCCGCAGGTCCCTGGTTCGAGCCCAGGTCGGGGAGCCAAATTAAAAAGCTTGAACATATGTTCAGGCTTTTATTCTTTTGTGTTTTCTAAAAATCAATGCCGTCTGAAAAGGTTCAGACGGCATTGATTTTTATTGCGTACTTACTTGCTTCATCCACGCAAATAATTCGTCTAAATCATAATCTCCACTGTGCGGCACTCCCCAAGGCAAAGCATAATCAACTTTTGCGCCATTGTTTTGCAGCTTGGCCGCCAATACGGCAGACACCGCTAATGAAGTGTCGCGGTCATTGGTACCGACGCGGATGCGCCAGTTTTTCGGCATTTTCGCGTTGGCGTCGCCCACATAATTCAACGGATTCATCATTTTAATGTCTTTTGCGGCAGCCATGGTTGCGCCTTTTACGGTGCTGTTGGTCATGGCAAATGCGGTGAAATGCTGTTTGTCGGTATCGGCATTGCCGAACAATTGGTTTTCACCGGTCGATAAATCCACGCCGTCAAATGCAGGCGGCGTTTTCTGACGGCCTGCGGTTTTTGCATATTGGACAAAATCAACCGCCGTTACCTTACCGTTGCTCACCGCCAACCAAGCGGCTTCCACTTCTTTGCCGGCATCTAATTGTTTCTGTGCCGATTGCGCCAAAAATACGGTCACGAAATCTTTAAAGCTGCCGTTGCCATGTTGATCCAAAGTCAATGCACGGCCTTTCGCATCTTTCAGGTTCAAGCTGTTGATGTAGGCGGGGTACATGGGTTTGAGTCTATCCGACAAGTTTTTTTGCGCTTCGGTGAGCGTGCCCGGCACCAATTCGCGCTTGACGTTGTAATCGAGCATGGTTACGCTCATTTTTTTGTAATCGTTGACACCGTTGAACTGCCATTCATAAGCCATGTCGGCGTGTTCCAAATCGGTAACCGGACAATATGCGGAAACGGCAAAAATATCATCGCGCGCATTCGCTGCGCCCAAGGCTTTCAGATGCGCTTCATAATCCGGATGGTTGCCGCTTGCGCCCAATAATGAAGAAAGCGCACCACCCGCACTGGTGCCGTTGGAAATAATTTTTTCAGCATTTCCCGGCATCACTTTATCATTGGCTTTCAAGTAACGTACTGCCGCTTTTAAATCGACAATTGCTGCCGGAGCTTTACCGTTGGCAGAAGTTCGGCCGCGCGCACCTGCCAAAGCCACCACATAGCCTTTCGATAAGGCCACCGCTGCCGCATTCGGTGATTGCACCGCATTTTCAGCTATTGACCCGTACGGGCTTTTCAATTCAGGCTTCGCCGGTTTGGCAGGCATATAGCCACCAATTTGATTGGGAAAGAAAATCGGTGCTGTCTCTGCTGTAAAGCCGTCAATGCTGCCATTTTGATAATATTGCTCCGGCACATAAATATTCATCACTTCATACTCGGCATCGATCAGATTTTTGACGTACACAATGCCCTCATAAGCACGGAATCTAATCGTTTCGCCATTTACCACCATGCTTTGCTCGGTGTATGGCTGTTTGGAAAAATCCAAGTCATGGTTCACCTTACCTGATACGGCCGCACAAGCACCCAAGCCTATGGCCACGGCAACCGTCAATAATGTTTTATTTACTGCATTCATGCTGATAACCTTAATCATTCAATGAACGATTTCAATTATGCGCCCAACTTTGGTTTATTCGGGTTAAGAAGCAGAAAAAACCGCGCTATAATAGTGCTTTTCAGACGACCTCACTCATGACTTCCCTCCCCTTGCAAAGCTACACCGTATATCGTGCCGATACACACGGCCTGCATAAAGAACAAGACGTGCTGGCCGAAGAAACCGCCGTTGCCCTGGTCTATAACGGCATTACCCATGTGGTCTTGATGGCCACGCCGCAAAATTTGGAAACCTTGGCCTTAGGATTCAGCTTGAGCGAAGGCATTTTGACCACAGCTTCCGAACTGTACGACATCGAAGTCAACGAAGCCTGCGACGGCATTGAAGTTCATCTCGACATCGCTTCCGCACGTTTTCAAGTTTTAAAAGAACGCCGCCGCAACATGACCGGCCGCACCGGCTGCGGTTTGTGCGGCATTGACAGCTTAGCCGCGGTCAAACCGCAATTGCCGCAAGTACCACGCGGTCAAGCCTTGACCATCACCGACATTCAGACGGTCTTAGCCGATTTCGATAACCATCAACCCTTACGGCAATCCGTAGGCTCCGTGCACGGCGTTGCTTGGGTGCAAAACGGCCGTATTTCAGCCACGTTTGAAGATGTCGGCAGACATAATGCCTTAGATAAACTAATCGGCCACGGCACGCAACAAGCTTACGATTGGCAGCACGGCTTCGCGCTGATTTCCAGCCGCGCCAGTTACGAAATGGTCGCCAAAGCCGCCGCCATAGGCATAGGCAGCATCGTCGCCGTATCCGCCCAACCGCGCTGGCAGTGCGCTTGGCCGAACAAGCCCGTATGACCTTAATCGGTTTCGCCCGCCCGCATAAGTTTACCGTTTATACCCATCCGCAATATATTGTGAAATAAATATTCAAATCCGCTTGACACATATTTTTTCAGACCGACTGTTGATGAATAGGCCGTCTGAAACACACCACAAGGAAAATACATGAAAACCACCACCATCAAGCCAGTTGAAGAAATCCAAAAAGGCTTGTTCCACACTCCTTTCTGGCTGGCACCGGAAAAAGAAATTTTTACCGAACGTGCGGTGCGTTTCAAGGAATTGGCGCAGGCAGACAAAAGCAAATGGAATCTTTACCTGTCACTGCTTGCCACCGTTTGCGAAGCGCAACAAACTGTGATGGCGCGCCATGATTTAACCCTAAACCAATTGGGAGAAAGCGCAACCGTTTTGCCGGCAGCCTTGAGTGGCAATGTGCCGTCTGAATTTTTTGAAGTCTTTGGCGACATTCTGAAAGAAGTGAACGGCAAAATCACCGCCACCGCCGCCATCGAAGTGAGCAAGTTGAAAGCCTTGAGCCAAGCACAAGCCGAAGCCTTGGCCAAGCGCGTATTGACCCAAACCACCGAAGACCAAGACCGATCGGCCGAAATCTGGGCGCAAGCCGCGCTGCAAGTAATTTGGACAGCATGGACATTGCAACTGACCGAAGACCATGTCCGCCCAACCGAAGACCGCACCATCTGCCCTTGCTGCGGCACCGAACCGGTCGGCAGCGTGGTGTTGATCAAAGGCGATTTAAACGGTTTGCGCTACATGCATTGTCCCTTGTGCAACAGCCGCTGGAACGTACTGCGCGCCAAATGCCCGACTTGCGGCGATGCAGGCAATATGCGCATTCAGCACATCGATGAAAAAAGCACCCCGGAATTGGCGCCGGTATATCAAGGTGCGCATGCCGAAAGCTGTAAATCCTGCCACAGCTACCGCAAACTTTACCGGCTCGACAAACAGCAATATGCCGACCCTGTAGCCGATGACTTGGCCTCACTGGGCTTGGACATTGTGGTCGGCGAAGCAGGTTTCGACCGCGCCGGCGGCAATCCTTTTTTATTGTTAGATTAATTCCGTCATTCTGTTATTAATACAAAAAGCCGTCTGAAAATAAATTTTCAGACGGCTTTTATATTCACATCCAAGCCAATCACTTCTTAACGTTAACGCGGTACCGGTTCACACTTGGTTTGGAATTTATTGTTTTTATCATCGTAGGTCAGGGTTGTAACACCGTCTACAATGCGCAATTCTGTCGCATTGCCAAAGAAACCGGCATTATTTTGGAAACGCTCACCTTGGCCTGCAGGCGCTTTTTGCAATACCGCACTCGGATTGCCCGCCACGTTCAGAGCAGTCACTTTCACACGATCCGCACCGCCTTTAGTCGTACCGGAAACACGGATTTTTGCACCATTGTCACACACAAAATCATGCTCCGCCTCAACCTGTTGCGGATGCACCGAGTTACACGCAGCCAAAATCGCCGCAACCGGCAAAACTGCTAATAAATGAGCTACTTTCATATCCATCTCCTATCGTATTAAATTATTAATATTAATAAATTCATTTCACCAGACTACAATTTCATATTAGCAAAACTAATTTGAGATAGCAAACCGGTTTGGTTAAAAATACCCTATTTATCCTTTAAAAAAACAGACACAAGTAGCAAAACACCATTTTCTTTACTTATTTTTTATAAGAAAAAGAAATAGTTAAAATGATAGCGTAAAAAAACATTAGTTTATTTAAGATAATCTGATATTAATTATTGTGCGTAACTAAAGCAATAAATCATACTAGCACATAGATGATAAAAACAAAGCCTCAGATGCAACAAAACCGCTTTATAATTAAAAGCGGTTTTTACTTAAACCATAGTGACGGAATGCGTTAGATTGCGACGGAGAGACCCTGATTTTTAATTCAAATATATGATTTTAAATAACTAAATTTATTCAATATTTAAAAATACCGTAAAAATACCGTAAATTTGCACAAGTCACCCATTTTTCGCCCTGTTTTTTGCTTACCGGCGCAAATCAGATTTAGGCCGCCTGCATCATTTTTCAGACGGCCTAACCTATCGGCTGAAACAGCCCCATCCACCCCAAATTAAAAATAAGCGTATATAGGTGCTAAAAAACAGCGGGAACAGCGGGAACGCGGGAACATTTGACTTAAATAATTGATTTTTGGTAACAAAATGTTCCCGCTCCCTTTTTGGCCAGCGGGAACACTTTCCGCCAAAACCGCCCTATTTACTATCTATCCCAATGATTTAAAACAATAAATATCGAAAATACACCAGCGGGAACAGCGGGAACATTTTCAGCCGGTCAGCCTGTTTCCCTGCCCCAAATACCCTAGAAACACAAAAAAGCCGCCTGAATTTTCAGACGGCCTTTGCTTGGCCGGTGTTATTTCGGCTCGGGCGGCTCAATGCCGATCAGTACATAATGCGCCCCATACCCACGCTTTTTGTAGGTAAAGCGGTTTTCTTTTTCGTTGCGCTTTAACCAGTTTGCATCATATAACACGCGGCAAACCTTATTCCGGTCAAAGCTGCCGCATATTTCGTCAATAAACACGGCGGGAATAATCCAATACTCGTCAGCTTCTTTCTGCCCGCCCCGCTTAATCCAGCCTGCGTGGTTGCGGTCGGTGCTGCCGCCTATGGTGCTGTTCCAATCGGTAAATCTCACGCTCTGCCCGAACCGCTGCATAAAGTCGCTTGTCTGCTCTTTGATTTTTTCATCTTCATACTTGCCTGTTCCGTTGGTTGCTAACCATTCGTCAAAGCATTGTTTCACACCGGCCATGCCCACACCGGCGGGCAAGCCGGTAACAGGGGCGGCCATCTCCAGGGCGGCGGCAACCAATGCAAAGCGGCGGGCAAAGCGGCGGGCTTGGCCTGAAAGCTCGGGCAACGTTGCCGTAAATGCGGCGATGCGCTCTTTGACGGCGGCGGGTGCGGTTTGGTCTGTCAGGCGGATAAATGCGCGTCCTGCGTGGCCGTGGTGCTGCTCTGCTGCTTCCTGCAAATGCTCCGACAATAACGCGCCATCGGTAAAGCCGTGCAGCGTGTCATAAATGCCGTATTGTGCGGCGGCTCGGATATTGGGCAAGCGGGTTGCCTGCCCTGCGTTCCAGTCGTTATCTGCTTTCAGAATGCTGCTCGGTGTTTTTTCGCCGGTGGAAAGCATCAACACACGCCAGCGGGTCAAAGCCCGATTGCCGCCGTCTTTTGCGCCCTGTGCTTTGTTTACACCGTTCATCAGGCTATACACGGTATTGCCGATTACTTTGGGGGCGGCTTGGCTGATTTCGTCCAACACCAGCAAGCCGTCATTGCGGGCGGCGGCGGTGTTGTTAAACGCTAAGGCCGTTCCCTGCCATGTCATGATACTTTCAGACGGCCTGCTCCATACGCTCAAGGCAACACGCGCGGCGGTGGTCTTGCCGTCCGATGAATCGCCATACAGATGAAAACCGCCCGATTCTTCGCCCAATAACGACAACAGCGGCGCGGCTAAGGCGGTGCCAAGGGCAAGGCATAGGCGGCTGTTACCGGCTGCATAACGGGCTATCTGCTGCTGCCATGCTTCCAGCGTTCCCGCCGGTGTGTAGGCTGCTGCTTGGCTGGTGTCGCCATTGTAGATAATGCGCGGGGCTTCCTTGCCGTGGTGGATTGCTTCGCCATTGGGTAACAGATAAACGCCGCCATGCCAGCCTGCGCGGTCGGTAATGGTATATGGCCGGTTGCTGCCGTGGTTTTGCAGATAATCGGCCAAACGTTCACGCTTCACGCGCCCGCTTAAGATGGTAATGCCGTATTGCTGTAATTGCCGCCAGCCTGCATTGCTGCCTATATCGGCCTGCGGTATAGCCGCCTGCTTGGTTTGGCGGGTCAGGCGGTCGCGCCATTCGATAATGCGGTAATGGCTGCCCTGTTCGTCTATGCCCCGCCCGATTAGCTCAATCGGATCGGCCAGCAATAACGGCGGCTGCTCGCGGGAATTACCGTCTTTATCGTGGGTAATGCCGATGTACTGTACGCCATTACTGCTTACTTCGTAGCGGGGTTTCAATTGATAGCTTTCGCCGTTCATGCTGTCCACGCCCTCGAACAGTTTAATAAAATCGGGTTTTCTGCCGGTCTGCTTGTCTTTCTCTGCGGTGTCTGTCATTATTCAATCTCCGTTAAATGCTTTTTCCGTGTGCAAAGGCCGTCTGAAAATCAGGCGGCTTTTGCTTTGCCGTCAATCGTTGATACCGCCTGCTGCTTCCGCTGCCCGCATGGCGTTCAATTCATCCAGCGCATCGGTATCGGGCGTGTCGCTTTTCCAAATAAACACGTCTAAGCCCGCCTGTTTTGCCCGCCGTGCCAGCTTGCCGGCCGCTTCCAATCCTGCTGCGTCATGGTCGGCGTAAATGCCCAATGCCTGCAATTCAGACGGCCATTTGAATGATTTCAGGCCGCCGGTGCTTAAACAGGCCGATACCGGCCAGCCGGTCAATTCATGTGCGGCTAAAGCGGTTTCTATGCCCTCACACACCATCAAAGCATTGCTTACCGGCTGAAACAGCCGCACGGCATGGCCTGATAACCAGCTCACTCCCTCGAATCTCACTTGCATTTTTTTGGCCGGTAATTGCGCCCCTGTTTCGGGGTGGTGCAAATTCAGTTTGGTGTAGCTCTGCGTATGGCCGCCGCCGTCGCCCTGCGGTTTGGTGTAGCAGCGTTTCAGGTAGGTAATGTGCAGGCCTGCCAATGTGCCGTCTGTTTCGGTAATGGCGGCAATCATGGCGGGAAAGCGGCCTATTTCTTTCCAGCCTTCCAAACATTCCGCCCAATAGGGCAAGGCGGCGTGATAACGCAATGCTTCGGGGTATGGCTCGGCAATGGACAGCCCCCTGCCTTGCAGATAACCGCAAACAGGGTCGCCATCGGTCAACGGTGCGGCCTGTTCCCATATCGCGGCCAGTTTATTCAGGCGGTCTTTGGGCGGTGTTTTCGGGGGTGGGAGCGGTACCGCACGCGGCGCGGCGGCTGGTGTCTGCTCTGCCATGCCCAATACACCGGCAACGGCTAACGCTGCTTCATGGAATGAATAACCGAAGTAGTGCATCAGCAAGTCAAAGCCGTCGCCCGCGCCGTTTTTGTAGTGGGTGCAGATAAAGCCGCCGTTACCGCCCTTATCGTCAAAGCGGTAGCGGTCTGTTCCGCCGCAAGCAGGGCATGGCTGGTGTTTGTTGGTCAGGCTTTCAGACGGCAAGCCAAGTGCGGTTAAAATGCCGTGCCAGTTACCGGCGGCGCATTGTCGGATTTCGTGATAATCAAGGCGGCTCATTGCGCTGCTCCTTTCGGTATCGGCTCATAAACCACGGCTGCCATCGGATCGGCGGTATAGACTTGCTCCCATGCGGCGGGCGGCTCTGCTGCCATCGGTTCGGCGGTGGCGGGCTTGGTGCAGGCGTAAACCGTCATGACAACGGCGGCGGCCAAAGCGGTGCGGATAGCGTATTTCATGGCGGTTATCCTTTCAGCCGCGTTGCTCGGCGGCAAAGGCCAAATCATCGGCCAAATCGCTCAACATGGTTCGGCTTTCGCCCAATAGCAGGGTTTGGGTCAGGCCGTGGTAAAAGTCAGCTCCCTGCAATTCCAAGTTCTCTTGCGGTATTGAGTTCATTACTATGCCCATACCGTGCTGAATATCGGCAAGATGGTTTTCCGCGCCCTTCATCAATTCGGTTAAGATTTCCGTCTCCTGCTTGCTCAATTGGCGGATTTGCGGCTCGGCCAGTTTGAACAGGTTGTCCAACAAGCTGCAAAGACAGGTATAGCCTGCGGTGGCGTTGATGGTTTTAGGGGCGTTGGTGGTGTTGGTTTTCATGATATTTGCTCACTTTCCGGCGGTGCTTTGCTTTTGTCATGACTGATATAAATCAAT
Organism: Neisseria weixii; assembly: GCF_002327085.1. GTDB lineage: Bacteria > Pseudomonadota > Gammaproteobacteria > Burkholderiales > Neisseriaceae > Neisseria > Neisseria weixii. The sequence continues at coordinate 1,767,262 of NZ_CP023429.1, forward strand.
CACTTACAGAAACACACGCTCAATTAAAGATGTAGTTCCCCCTGCTGTAACGCATATCAGCAATAGCAAGGGCGGTTATCGGGGGTTAGTTTGGCATGTGGCCGTCTGAAAGCTGCCAGCCGTAACGACTGCAAAACAAACGCGCGGCCAGTAATGCGCTCTCACGCGTGTCAGCAACGGCAATACGCTGCCATCGCTGATTGTCGGGGCGCATGATTTCAACCGTATAGCTGGTGTGTGGTTGGTCGGTATCCCATGTGTCGCGGTAAACACGATAAGCGGCGGTGTGATTCATGGTTACACCTCGCCTGAAACGATACGGCAAACACACCAGCGGCGGCCGGTCTGAATGATGTTGAAACGGTAATTGAGTTTGTGGCGTTGCAGGCGGCCGATATGGCGGCCTGCTTCGGCCAGCGTGTCAAAACTGCGGATTTTTTGAGAAATAATCGGGCGCGTGAATGCGCTGCGGATAGGCTTTGCAGCCTGTGTTTGATGGTTTTGCATTGAAATGCTCTCTTTCTGTTTGGCTTAATCAAGCCGCTGCAACTTCTCACGGTTGCGGGGCGGCAAGCAAAGGGCAAAGGGTGAGAAACTGGCAAACAGAACCAGCAAGGCATAGCCTTACTCTGCCCCCGCTTACCATTGAAAGAGATAACGCAAGGGGGTAATGCAAGCGTAAAAATCCCGCTCAAATTCATTGAGAATAAGGCGGCTGCTTGCCTGTTTGTGTCAGCTTCTCACGGCTGAATCTGCTATTGAACAGATGGCCGTATTATTGCCCGATTGCTTTCAGCTTTGCAAGCGGTAAATGCCTGCCAAGATTTAACGGGCTGATTAAGCGGTGTTTTTTGTTGGCGTGTGGCCGTCTGAATTTTCCGACATCTTGGGCGGTTTCCTCGCGCGCGCACGCGCGTACTTGGCGGAAAATTCAAATCAGGCGGCCTAATGCATGAAAATATTTTCGGTTAGCACACAATCTAAGCTGTCGAGCCGGTTGTCAGGCTAAATCCGCTTGGATTTTGACTCCCCCCCCCCCGCCCCCTAATGCCGTCTGAAAATCCCGTTATCGGGTTATTTTCTTGATTGAGACGATGGTTAAAACCGCCCAATACAGCTTGTCGTCATCATTACCCGTTACCGCATGAATATCGGCAAGGGTAACGGTGTTTAAATCACTCACGGCCATATCAATGACTTTATCCAACTCTTCTTTGCTCAACGGTGATACAAGGGGCGGTTCGATTTTGCGGCTATGTACTTCCGCTTCCGCTTTGATTTCCGCCCTATCCACAATCAAGCCCAAAATCTTAGCCTTGCCCATTGTGGCCGATACTGCCGCGCCCGATTGCGGTGTCGGTGTACTTAACGCCGCCTGCCGCGCCTGTTCCAGCTCTGAAATAACATCATCAACGATCACACAATGCCGTGCCTTATGCTCTGCTTTCAGGCCGTCCGCCATCGCGGAAATATCGGGGGATTGCAACAGCTTGTAGGCTTCATTGGTAACGGTTTCGGGCTTCATGTTTTCCGCGTCATATGCCTGCCGGTATGCTTTGCTTGCATTGCCTGTTTCAACATACAGACGGGCAAACTGTTCTTGCTTGGGTGTCATACCGCTGCCCCTTTCTCTGCCGCCAGCGTGTAAATGCCGCGCTTTACCGTTTTGCCGTGCTTGTTTTCATGCTCTTGCATGGTGCAGACAATCGGATAGCCTGCCGCCCGCAATTCGCTGATACGCGCTGGGAAGCCCATAATGCCCATTTGCGCGGCTTGATAGTGGGTAATGCTGCGGCCGCCCTGCAACACGGCCAGTATTTCGCCGCATTGAGATGTAGGGCTGAAACGGTTATCATGGCGGGCGTGGTTAAGGCCGTCTGAAACGCTGGTGTTGGTGCCGGTGTTTGGGCGGCTGTTTTTTTGTTCCATGCTTCCCCCCTTTATGCCCGATTGTTGGCGGCCAAATTGCCGATATAGTCGCTGATTTCGCTTTCCAGCCATGCGGTGCTGTTTTCCCCTACTTTAATCGGGCGGGGCAAATCGGCACGGTGATGGCGGCTTTTAGGGTTATTCCAGTTCCACCATGTGGAAACAGAAACGCCAAACAGGGCGGCGCATTCTTTAGCTCGGATAAGTTTATTTGTTTGCATTGGATAGATTCCTATCGGGTTGAGATAGGGGCATTGTGCAAAATAAAATAGGGTGTCAGGCAATATATGACATATTGCCATGACACCCTGTCATAACTGATTTTATTAGGTTTTATCTTCCGGCAAACCTAATATTCTGGCTACTTCATCCGGCCTTCTACTAGAATTAGATAGATTTGCCTTTTCTTTAAAAGTAAGGGCAACATTTTTCTTTAGTGGCTGCTCCCCTGTCTTATACTTATATTCATTTGAATGGTGCAATAAAGTTTGGATTAGGGCGGCAAATTCAGGGGCGTATTGCCGATGCCTTCGAATTATCTCAAACTCTGAGTTAAGATTGTTTTCTGATTCCTGTACCTTTTTTTCAAGTTCTATTTTTAGTACTTCGGTTAGCTTGCGGTATTTCTCAATTTCCAATTTAAGATTTTGGTTTTCTTCTTTCAATTCCTCAATTTCATCTTTTGATTTCAAAATAGTACGAAGTTCTCGAATCGCTTTTTTATTGTTTTCTTTAGTAGAATCGTTACGATATTTAGACTTTATTATTGATAAATCCATCTCCTCTTTTTTGATTTTTGATAGTACTCCATCAATATCGGGCAAATTAATCAAATCTGTATTTTGATTAGCAGATTCCAACTTAAAAATTTCTTCTACCCATTTTTTAAAAAATTCCTTTTTCCAATATAAATTAAAAGGCTGTCTATAACCAGAAAGCATATCCTCGTTATCAAGACTGTTGCAAATGGCAACGTGACGAATGAAATTTCTTGTATCTGCTGAATAAAAATTACCCTCTTCATCTATTGATGCTGGGCTAATCCAATTACCAAACTCATCGTATTGGTTGTCTACACAATAAAAAGTTTCATCCAATCTTTTGCCATAAGTAATTTCAGCGGTGCTTTCATCAAATCTATTTCTGATTAAAAATTTAGCTATTGCTGAATAGTCTGTGCTATCGTCGATATAGGCTAAGTACTTGATTGCATCTGCTGCTAGTAAATAATCATCTGTCTGTTTCTTATTGGAAGTGGTAATAATACCCATCTAAAACTCTCCCTAAAGCCCCTAAAATCAAAATCAAAGCCACACCGGCAAGGCTAGGGAATGCCCTGTTTTCGCCGTTGGTAGCTAATCGCGGGCTAGGTGTGGCGGTAAACATTTCAGACGGCCTCAAACGGGTTGCACAATCTGATGCCCATCGGCTCAAAATCCTTTGTATTGCGCGTTGCCAAGGTCAGGCCGTATTGCCTTGCGGTGGCCGCTATCCATGCGTCGTTTTCGGGGCTGCGGTCGGGTATGTGCAGCTTGGCGCAAACGGCGGCGGTGGTTTCGTCTATCGGCAATACGCGGCCTGAAAGCAGGGCGGCGGTCATGCTGTCGAACCATGCCCGCAATGCGCGGCCTTGCTGTGGGTCTTTGCGTTCCATGCCCAAAATGCCCCGTTCCAGTTCCATCATGACTACTGCGCTGGTGTAGAAGCTGTTGCTGTCCTGCTCTGCCAGCCATGCGGTAAGGTTTGGATCGGCGTGGCCGCTTTTCACTTTCCGCATTTCGCTGATAATGTTGGTGTCCAACAGATACACGGCTCAATCCCCATGCTCAAATCAACCGGCTGTCTTTGCGCACGGCTGCGTGCCGGTACTTCAAAACCAACGCCTGCGGTATCGGGGCTGTCCAACGAAAGCAACACGTCTAACGCGCTTTGCGGGCGGGCTGCCATTTTCTGATAGTCGGCATAGGTCATAAATACGTAAACGGGCTTGCTGCGGTTGGTCACGACAACGGGCGCGGTTTGCACGTCTCTGTATGCTTTGCTTTTGTGTTGGCTAAATTCTCGGGCTGTCATGGTTTTCATGCGCTGTCCCCCTGTTTTCGAATATGTTTGATATGTCGCTACATTGTAGCACGGGATTAGACGCGGCTGCACGCTATTGAACAGGCATGATATAGGGTCGATATGTTTAGAAATGTTGAACTTCAGACGGCCAAAAGTAAGCCGGTGTATGTTTAGAAATGTTGAACCGGCAACCGGCCAAACACCCAATGCAAGACGGCCTGAAAATCCGCCCTGTCAGAAATGGCTCAAATTTGCGATTTAACGGCATTTATCTCAAAAGACATGCAAAAAGAGGTATTTCCAAACCAAAAAATGCGCTCTGTGATGAAATTTACCGCCCTGCTGTCGATTTTCTGAATATCCAGCCATCACACCAACAATCCAATCAGCAACCAAAGCGGGAAAACTGAAAATGTTCCCGTTGCGTTCCCGCTCTGTTCCCGCTGATAGAATATAGTTAATTATAAAAATATGTATATATATTATATAGTTATGTATTAGTGTTCCCGCGTTCCCGCTGTTCCCGCTACTTTTCTCGCGCGCGTATGGTGTTTTTCTCAAGGCAATAAAAAACACCAGCCGGTTAAACTGGTGTGTTTTCAGACGGCCTTTGCTCCCCGCCTGCTTCAAGCATGGCCAGTGCTTCCCGATAATTGCTGCGCAATAAGTCGCTATACCATTGCATAAACTCGGTACGTTCGGCCATATAGTCGGCGCGGTTGTAGGCTGCTCTGATTCGGTTTTCTTCAATGTGGGCTAACTGCCGCTCGATGGCATCAGGGTTGTAGCCCTGTTCGTTTAATACACTGCTGGCGAGGCTTCTGAAACCGTGTGGCGTGGCAATGCCGTAATAGCCCATGCTGTTGATGATTTTGCCTGCCGTATTTTCGCTGATATAGCCATCTGCGGCGGTGCGGCTGGGGAACAGATAGGGGGTATCCCCTGTTTGGCCGTGCAGCTCGTTTAACAGCTCAATCGCCCAATCAGATAAGGGGATTATATGCTCACGCGGCCGCTTCATGCGCTGGGCTGGGATAGTCCATATCTTGCGCTCAAAGTCGATTTCCTGCCATTGGCCGCCGCGTATCTCTTTATTGCGGGCAAAACAAAGCATAATCAGCATAATACAAATACGGTTTGACGGCTTGCAGTCTGCCAGTATCAAACGGCGGTAAAACTCGGTCAGCTCTTCACGCGGCAAGGCGGGCATAGGGCGTGTTTCAGACGGCTTGATATAGCCTTGCAGCAAGGCGGCGGGGTTGCGGTCGGTTAATTCTTCAAAGCCCGCATAGGTAAATACCGCGCCTATCCATTGCCTGATTTTCTCGGCGGTTTCTGATACACCCCGCTCGGTCACTTTATCCAATACGGCCTTTATCTCTTTCTTGCCGATTTCGTTTACCGGCATTTCGCCAATAACGGGGAAAACATCAGTTTCAAAATACCGCCAAACACGGGCGGCATGATTGGGCTTCCAGCCTTTGCGCATGATGTTCTTTTCGTGCCATGCCTTGGTAACGTGGGCGAAGGTATTGAGTAAGGCCGCCCTACGCTCTTGCTTGGCCTGCTGCTTCATGGCGGCGGGGTCTTGGCCTTGGGCAATCATACGGCGGGCATTCTCGGCTGCTTCTCGGGCTTCCACTAAAGAGATTTCGGGGTATTTGCCGATTGATAGGGTTTTACGTTTTCCATGAATGGCAAAATCAAGCCGCCATAACTTACCGCCGCTGGTGTTGATATACAAATATAAGCCGCGCCCATCATTCAGCTTGTAGGCTTTATCAGCGGGTTTTGCATTCTTTATTTGTCGGTCATTTAAGGGCATTTTACGGTACTTTTTTAAAGGCATTTTTCTACTACCGTATAAAATACCGTAAATTTATGGTTTATTCAATTAGACGGCATTAGATGATATTGGACACCAAGCAAGCATTGAATCAGCCTGAAAGCCTTGCTGGTATTGAATTTGGTCGATTGCGTTAGATTGCATTAGACAAAAAAATACCCCTAAAAAGGGGTTGGGTGGTGCGGACGGAGAGACTCGAACTCTCACACCTCGAGGCGCCAGAACCTAAATCTGGTGCGTCTACCAATTTCGCCACGTCCGCAAACCAAGTAGCGAATTATACACACAATCAACAAGCATGCAAATCCTATTCTGTCTTGAAAAAAGGCATAATCAACACCATATCGGAATAAATTAACTATTTTAATAGCCGAGACCTTTGCAAAAACCCCATGATTTAACTACAGTTCAAAGCAATAGCAGCGCGGAATACGCAGACGTATTACCGAAGATAGGTACAGATAGGTACGCGTTAAATGAAGCTCATTGCGAAGAAATGTACCAAAGATGGAAATTTTGCAAAGGCCTCGGTCGTCTGAAAACGCTTAACTTATTTTTTCAGACGGCCTCGCTGTTGTATCTTGAGGAATGGCACATGCCAAGATTACTAATTAAAGATTTCCTTCAAATACAAGGTTTGAAGCTGTCTGCCGATGACGTGTATGTTGCTTATACCGCGGCTCAGGCAGTGATTAACATGGGTAATGCCGAGGTTGACCGCTCGGTATTGTGGCCAGAAAAAAACGGTTTTAAGCTGGCGGAACACATCGAACCGAATGTCGATAACAGTGCTTTATTGAAAAAAATTTTTATGGTTTTGGATTCGGTGTACAGCCGCCAAACCAACATCAAAAGCGCGGCTGTTTATGCGCATATGCCGTCTGAAACGCTAACGCCGAAATTGGTTTTACTCACCCAACAAGGTTTAGGGTTGGAGCCGCATTTGGATGTTAATGACGACAACAGCCAAATCTATCTGGCTTCCCGAACTGCGCAAAGCGGTTGGATGAATGTGGCCAACGATATTGGCTACTGGCTGACTTTGGGCGAAATTTCCGGTGAGCGCAATGCGGCCGGCAAGGCGCAAGTATCTGTGCCGATTTGTACGAAAAGTGGCGCAGTTTTGGGCGTAGTGCATATTGAGTTTAACGATAAAAACCAAGCGGATGATGTGGCGTTAACCGAATGGACGGCCTTAGCGCTGGCTTTGGGCGAGCCGATGAAAGTGCTGTTGAACGTAGTGGAAGACGAGGAAGCACAAGATGACTAAAGCAGTAAAATTTGTGGCTTCATGCCGTTTGCCGACCGAATTCGGCGTCTTCACCATGCATGGTTTTGAAGAAGAAAGCGGCCAAGAACACGTTGCTTTGGTAATGGGCGATGTTTCAGACGGCCTGCCTGTTTTATCACGCATTCATTCGGAATGTTTGACCGGCGATGCCCTATTCTCACAAAAATGCGATTGCGGCCCACAATTGCAGGCAGCCATGCGGGCGGTGCAGCAAGAAGGTCGTGGCGTGATTGTTTACCTGCGCCAAGAAGGCCGCGGCATCGGCTTGATTAACAAAATCCGTGCCTATCAATTGCAAGACCAAGGCCGCGACACAGTGGAAGCCAATGTCGAGCTCGGCCTGCCGGTCGATGCACGCGACTTCACTTTAGCAAAAAGCATTTACGACCATTTGGGCGTGCATGAAGTCAAACTGTTGACCAATAATCCGGAAAAAGTCAAAACGCTGCAAAAAGCCGACATTAATGTTGTGGCGCGCATCCCGTTACAGGTGGGTGAAAATGTCGAAAACGAGCGCTATCTGCACACAAAAGCGGATAAATTGGGTCATTTTCTTTATGAAAAATCCTAATTACCGATAGGCCGTCTGAAAATTTTTATTTTAGTTTCAACAAGCTGGAAAGCAAGCCGCATAAATCACTTGCGTATAACGGGGATATTTGGTTTAATTCGAATCCTTGGGTGATTAGCTCAGTTGGTAGAGCGTCTGCCTTACAAGCAGAATGTTGGCGGTTCGACTCCGTCATCACCCACCAAGTTTCTTGCAGTTGTGGCAACGCAATTGCTTGCGCGGTGGTAGCTCAGTTGGTTAGAGTACCGGCCTGTCACGCCGGGGGTCGCGGGTTCGAGCCCCGTCCGCCGCGCCAAAACTAAAACGCACTGATTCATATCAGTGCGTTTTTCATTTCTATATCAGCTAAATCAAGCGGATAGAAATTTTTTCCGCTTTATTCCCGACTGTTTCAGTCAGTTATTGCTATAATCTTTGCTCTTTTCAAAACAACAATATCAAAGGTAGAAAATGAACAACCCTTTCATTCTTGCCGATACACGACCTTACCCTGAAACACCGGTTAAAAACAATCTCTTGCTGCACGCTTCTAACTTGGCACACAGCACGTCTGCCGCGCAACGAAAATTATCCGCCGAATCGCTGCAAACCGAAATCCGCGGGATGTTTCAGCAAAATTTTTATTTAGGTTTGTCGGTGGCCATGAGCATGGTAGCCGATGCCGAAAGCTACAAAGTCTTACTCGACAACCTGACCACGGTTTTGAATGCCGAAAAAGAAGAAGAAAGCCAATGGTTTGTCATGCCTTTGGTATTGGTGGCCGGTTGCAATCAAGATCAAACTCTGCCTTTGAACGTACCGACTGCCACGCTGTTTGCCGTGTTGGAAAACCATCCGCATTTGCGTGCGTTCAACCAAGCGACATGGCTGCCGTTTCTCGTGCCTTCGACAGCATTGAGCGAAATCAACGCCGGACAATGGTTTGAAGCAAAACAAAACCCCGAAGCCGCTGCGCAGTTTGCTGCGCAGTTTAGGCCGTCTGAATTACAGATTCCAAGCGGCCAATCGGTGCATGTGGTGTTTGCCTTAGGCTACGGCGACAAAAAGCTGCAAGACTCGCTCAACCAAAATTTGTTAAAAGCCGGTTTACCACTGATGCAGGTGTGGCAGGAAGCCCTCGCCCAGCCGGGCTTAACCTTATTCGTCAATCCCCTGTCGCCTGATACGCCGCTGTCTGCATTAACGGCCGGCAGCCACATGCGCCAACGGATGGCGATGGACGTCTTCTCCACCAACGCCATCCGTGCTATCCGCATGCAAAGCCCGCGCGTCGGTGTGGTAGTGGCCGCCAAAGCCGGCGGACAGATTCAGTTCGGCTTTAATGCCACCGACAGCGCGTTTGAAATTACACCGCAAGTCTATACTTGGGCCTTATCGCCAACCGACAATATCGCCGTTATCCAGCAAAACTTCTTGGATTTGATGGCCGAATGCCGCGTGGAACATGTTTACATGCTGCATGATGTGGTGCCGGAAAACAGCGAATTGCCAACTTACGCCCAAGCCTTGAAATCGGCAGGCCACAACCCGTTTTTCGCGGAATAATCATGAAAACATACCGTATTTTATTCGTGTGCCTCGGCAACATCTGCCGCTCGCCGATGGGTGAATTCGTGTTGCGCCACCGTGCCAAAGAAGCCGGTGTCGGCCACCGCGTTTATACTGACAGCGCCGGTACTTCCGGCTGGCACGATGGTGAAAACATGCACCAAGGCACACGGCAAATACTGGCGCAGCAAGGCATGGACCACACCGGCTTCATCAGCAGCAAAGTCAAACGCAGCGACATCGACCATTACGATTACATTCTGGCGATGGACGACAACAACTTGCGTGATTTGGAAAAGCTGTTCGGCAAACATCCCGAGAAATTGTTCAAGCTGACCGATTTGATTCCCGAAAGCGGTTATGACCATGTGCCCGACCCGTGGTACACCGGCGATTTTGACGAAACTTTCCGTTTGGTCGATTCTGGCAGCATGGCTTTGTTGAAGAAGCTAGGTTTGCAATCCTGAAAAACAAACAGGCCAAAATCTTTGCAAAACCTCATGCACCACCAATAAAAAACTAAACAGCCGTCATTTCCGCGCAGGCGGGAATCCATCTTAAAATTTCAGAAACTTATTTCATTCAATAGTTTGCCATGCTCAAAAATGGATTCCCGCCTGCGCGGGAATGACGTCGGTTCTTTGTGCTGTGGGTTTTTAGGGAGTTTTACAAAGGTCTCAGCCTGTATTTTTACGGTTGCCTAAACTGATTCATAACTTCCGCCTCTGTCATGACTTTACTTGATTCTCCAACTGATAATAGGCCGGTTGTAAATCGCTGAAAAATTGCATATCCAAATGTAACGCTTCATTTTTGAATAAACCCGCGTTGACTGCATATCCGTCAGAAGGAATGAGGTGGCAAAATAAATGCGTGCCGCATTGTTTGCAAAAACAACGTTCATTCCAATCTGATGATCGATATCTGCTTATATATATTCGCTGCCTTCGATTTTAGGAGCACCTAACGCGTCCACAGCAAAATATGCGCCCGACCCCCAAGTTTTGGACATTCCGCAATGACATGCATGAACACGTCAATTATGCTCGACTTCCAACGATACTGCACCGCACAAACATTGCGCTTTCATGACAACCTCCTGCTTTATTGATAGTCGTAAATTATTTGTTTTCAGACGGCCTTGATTCATGCCCATCAAGGCCGTCTGAAACTTCCTCCACCAAATTCAAACATACCCGCTTCAAAATCTTATCCTCTTCTTTCTGCGTGCGCGTAAGCGCATGTTTGGCCGAAGTCGCAAAAACAGACGGCTGACGAATTGCGGCGATTCAATCGGAATCACCTGAATCGATTCTTTATAATTCATCAAATCAATCGAATATTTCGACAAAATAGAATAACCCATGCCTTCAGCCACCAGTTGCAACATGGTTTCCACACTGTCTATTTCCATCACGATATTGGGCACAAGATTATGCCGCGCCATTTCCTGTTCGACCAGCAGTCGGAAGGTATTGGGCACGGAAGGCAGAATCAGCGGTAAGGCGGCCAAATGCTCGGCGTTGACGGGCGTGTCGGCATTGAGGAGGCAATCATTTTTCGGTGCCATCAGATACAGATGCTCCTCATACAGCAACTGCGTTTTCACATCGGCCGAATACGCAGGATTATACAGCAGCGCCATGTCGATTTTACCTTGCTGCAAACGGCCTTGCAGCTGTGCGCTCAAGCCTTCGGTAATGCGCAATTGGGCATCGGGCAGATGTTGGCGGAATTCTCGGATAATCGGCAGCGACAGTAATTTGGCAATCGTCGGAGGCAAGCCGAGCGTGATATGGCCGCTGAGCTTGCCGCTGTTCAAACTCAAATCTTCCTGAATCATTTCAATCTGTTGCAAAATCACGCCGCAGTGTTCCAGCAAAATCCTGCCCGGCTAGATGAGGGAAACGCCCCGTCCGTGGCGGTTGAGCAGGTTTTGCCTTAATTCGGTTTCCAACAGGCGGATTTGGCGGCTCAATACCGGTTGCGCCACGCCCAAAATATCGGCAGCACGGGTGTAGCCGCCTTGTTGCGCCACCTGCTGAAAATACCGTAACTGTTTCAAATCCATGACTTTTTCTCAATCTCTGGCTATTGGTTTTATGATATTGATTATCTTAATAGTCGTTTAAAATAGAAATAAGACAAGGCGGCAGCGACCACCGTGTACAGGTATACATAAGGGAGCTGGCAACGCTGTATTATTTTTATTTTAAACGACTATAGTATAGCTTGACTTTGCAATTATACTAATTTGATATAGCTGATAGTTGCCTCAACGCCAAACATTTCTTTACCTATAATAATCCATTACATACCACTACATTTCCAAAGGAATCGAAATGGCTGCCCAAACCGCTGTCCCTGCCATGCTGATGCGTGGCGGTAGTTCCAAAGGCCTGTTTTTTGCCGCTGCCGATTTACCCGCCGACGAGGCGACCCGCAATCAAGTGTTGCTCGCGGCGATGGGGTCGCCCGACCCGCGCCAGATCGATGGTGCCGGCGGCGCGCATCCTTTAACCAGCAAAGTGGGCGTGGTGTCCGTGAGCGAACAAGAAGGCCTGGATTTGGAATTTTTGTTTGCGCAATTGCAGCCGAAAAACGATGTTGTCGATACCAAACCCAACTGCGGTAACATGCTGGCGGCAGTGGTGCCGTTTGTGTTGGAAAAAGGGTTGATTCAGGCGCAAGGCGATGAAACGACTGTGCGCGTATTGACCTTGAACACCTGCATGTTGAGCGACATCACCGTCGAAACGCCCGACGGCATCATCAATTACGACGGTGATACCAAAATCGACGGCGTAACCGGCACATCCGCCCCCATCCGAATCCGTTTCTTAGATACCGAAGGCTCGGTAGCCGGCAGCCTCTTGCCAACCGGCAACACCAGCGACGTGTTCGACATCGAAGGTTTCGGCCCGCTCGAAGCCACCTGCATAGACAACGGTATGCCGATGATATTGGTGCGCGCCACCGATGTGAAGCGCACTGCCTATGAAAGCGTGGAAGAATTAAATAACGACGGCGAACTCAAAACCATCTTGGAAAAGCTGCGGCTGACAGCCTCTTTAAAAATGGGTTTGGGCGATGTTTCCGCCAAAAACTATCCGAAAATGTGTCTGCTCAACGCCCCTGTTGACGGCGGTGCGGTACACACCCGCTGCTTTATTCCGTATGTCTGTCACGAAGCCATCGGCGTATTGGCAGCCGTCACCATCGCCACTGCCTGTGTGATGAAAGACAGCGTGGCCGGCGGTTTGGCCGTGGCCGACAATCCGGCTTCGCTTTCCATCGAACACCCAAGCGGCGAATTCAGCGTGGCGTTGGAAACCGACGGCAACGGCAAAGTCAGCGGCGCGGCTTTAATCCGCACTGCCCGCAACATCATGCGCGGCGAAGTGATGGTTCCGGCACGTGTTTGGGCTGGCTCATGAAGTCATAAAGGCCGTCTGAACAATAATCTTACTTTTTCAGACGGCCTTGGTTGAATATTCAAAAATAAACAACCAGCCGCCGCAGATTAGGTTTATGATTCTATTTTTTCAGACGGCCTGAGCATCGATATAAATGCCGTCTGAAAAATTTATCGTTAAAAACCCATATTTCACTCAAATACAAAGGAAGCTTCATGAACATCAACGGCTTGACCCAAGTCATTGCCCACATCGGCTACCCCACCCAAACCTTCAAATCGCCGATGATTTACAACCCTTATTTCGAAGCGGCCGACATCAATGCGCTGGTGGTGCCGTTTTCTTCGCAAACGCCGGTTTATCCTGATTTTCTGAAAAGCGTGTTCACCTGCGAAAATGTCATCGGCGCGCTGGTGACCATGCCGCACAAAGTCACCACCATCGATTTGGTTGACCGCCTGACGCCGACCGCGCAAATTACCGGTTCATGCAATGCCGTGCGCCGTGGTGCCGACGGCAAGCTGGAAGGCGATATGTTCGACGGCGAAGGCTTTGTGCGCGGTGTGCGCCGCAAAGGTTTTGCACCGGAAGGCAAAGCGGCTTTGGTGGTCGGCAGCGGCGGCGTGGGCTGCGCGATTGCAGCCTCTTTGGCGGCAGCGGGCGTGGCGCTTTTGGCTTTGTTTGATGTCAACGCAGCCGCTGCCGAGGCATTGGCAGGCCGTCTGAAACAGCACTATGCCGATTTAATCGTTGAAACCGGCAGCAACGACCCGCAAGGTTTTGATTTGGTGGTGAATGCCACACCGATGGGCATGTATGAAGGCGATCCTATGCCGGTTGATGTGGCACGCATTGCGCCGGAAGCGTTTGTCGGTGATGTGGTGCTGCAAAGCGAAATCACGGCATTTTTGGCCGCCGCCAAAACCAAAGGCTGCGTGATTCAGGTCGGTACCGATATGCTGTTTGAACAGATTCCGGTTTACTTGGAATATTTCGGCCTGCCGACCACGACCGCCGAGCATCTGCGCGAAGTGGCGCGTATTCAGTATTGATGGTTTCAGACGGCCTCTTTTTATTTCAAGGCCGTCTGAAACCAACTCAACACCGTTTGATAAGAAAAACGCGATAGATAAGGAGAAACCAATGTCGCAAAATCATGAAATCAACGTCCGCGAGCTACTCGACAGCCGCGGCGTGAGTACCTACCAAAAATTGGTGATTTTTCTCTGCTTTCTGATTGTGGTGATGGACGGCTTCGATGTGGTGATCATGGGCTTCGTCGGCCCGAGCCTGAAAGAAGCCTGGAATTTATCCAACAACGATTTGGCGCCGGTATTGAGTGCAGCCCTGTTCGGTTTGACCTTCGGCGCGCTGGCCGCCGGCCCGTTGGGTGACCGCTTCGGACGACGCAAAGTGTTGATTGTAAGCGTGTTTATTTTCGGCCTGTTCACACTGTTGGTGGCGTTTGCCACGCAGATCTGGCACATGATTGTATTCCGCTTCATCGCCGGTTTTGCCATGGGCGGCATCATGCCGATGGTGGCGACCTTGGCCAAAGAATACTCACCCGAACACCGCAGCTCGCTGTTGGTGACCATCGTATTTGCCGGCTTTACTGTCGGCGCAGCAGGCGGCGGCTTTTTGGCGGCTTGGATGATTCCGCAATGGGGCTGGCCGAGCGTGTTTTGGTTCGGCGGCGTGGTGCCGATGCTGCTGAGCCTGTTTATGATTTTCAAATTGCCGGAATCTCTGGCCTATATGGTGCACAAAGGCGCCGACCGCCAAGCAATCCGTAAAATCGTGGAACAATGCGCCCCGGGCAGCACTACCGAGCAATCGACCTTCTTCGTTCCGCAACCGCAAACAGTACAAAGCAATGAAAACCCGATTAAAACCGTGTTGAACCAGCACTATACCAAAGGCACTTTGCTGCTGTGGGTGATTTACTTCAGCCATCTGTTTTTGGTATACCTGTTGGGCAGCTGGATGCCGACCATGATTAAAGAATCCGGCATGACAGCAGCGCAAGCTTCGATTATTTCGGCCATGTTCCAATTGGGCGGCCCGCTGGGTTCGATTATGCTGGGCTGGTTTATGGACCGCTTCGAGCCACACCGCGTATTGGCACTCTCCTACATCAGCGGCGCCGTGGTGTTGGTATTCATGAGCAGCTTGGGCGCGGAATATCTGCTGCTTTGTATCACATCATTCTACATCGGCGCGGCGTTTAACGGCGGCGGCACCGGCATGAACGCCCTGTCGAGCAACTTCTTCCCGTTGAGCGCCCGCGCGACCGGCAACAGCTGGATGCACGGTATCGGCCGCACCGGTGCGATTATTTCCGCATTTGCCGGCGCATGGATGCTCAATGCAGGCTGGAACTTCTCCACCGTGGCAATGGCTTTGACCATACCGGCTTTGTTGATTGCCGTGTCGTTGGCCATCAAATACCTCCTGTACCGCAACCAACCGGGCGCTGAAGTTTGAGTGCGTTGAAATAAGCCGTTAAAATAGGCCGTCTGAAATCAGATTTTCAGACGGCCTTTCGACAAGGTTATATCAAAACAGCAAGCCCGGCATATTTTTCCTAATCACCCGCGCCGCCCATACGGCCAACGGAGCCACCTCATGAAACACTGTATCGCCACCGTATCTTTAAGCGGCACCCTGCCCGAAAAGCTGCAAGCCATCGCCGCAGCCGGCTTTGAAGGCGTGGAAATTTTTGAAAACGATTTGCTGTATTTCAACGGCCCGCCCGGCGACATCCGCAAAATGTGTGAAGACCTGAACCTCGAAATCATGCTGTTTCAGCCGTTTCGCGATTTTGAAGGCGGCGCACGCGACAGATTGGCGCAGCAGCTCAACCGCGCCGAGCGCAAATTCGAATTGATGGCAGAACTGGGCACTGACCGCCTGCTCGTGTGCAGCAATGTCCTACCCAACACCAGCACCGACGATGCCCTGATTGCCGATGATTTGCACAAACTGGCCGAAATCGCCGCCAAACACAACATGCAGGTCGGCTACGAAGCCTTGGCTTGGGGCAAACACGTTTCCTCTTACCGCCACGCGTGGGATAGCCGGTCACCCGAATTTGGGCATTATCCTCGACAGCTTCCATACCCTTTCCATTAACGATGATTTAAGCCGTCTGAACGAGATTCCGCCGGAAAAAATTGTCTTCCTGCAATTGGCCGATGCGCTGCTGATGAAAATGGACGTACTCGAATGGAGCCGCCATTACCGCAATTTCCCCGGCCAAGGCGATTTGGACGTGGCCGCGTTTCTCACGCCGATTATCGCCAACGGCTACACCGGCCCCTTGTCGCTGGAAGTGTTCAACGACAAATTCCACGCCGCACCGGGCGTATCAACCACATCCGATGCCATCCGCTCGCTGCTGTATCTGGAAGAACAAATCGCCGGCCGTCTGAAACAGCAAAACCTGACCGTATCGGCCGAATTGTTCACCCCGCCTGCCGCGCCTGAATTTCAAGACACCGATTTCGTCGAATTTGCCGTCAACGATGCCAGCGCCCAGCGTTTGGATAATATTTTGCGCCAATTCGGCTTCCAAAAAACCGGTTTGCACAAAAGCAAAAACGTTTCGCTCTACCAACACGGCGGTGTCAACCTGATTCTCAATGCCGAGCCGGATTCTTTGGCCGATGCCTTTTTCAACGTACACGGCACATCGGTGTGCGCGGCGGCGTATAAAGTCAGCGATGCCGAAGCCATGTATCAGCGCGCCATCGAATACGGCAATATTTTCTATCAAGGCAAAGTCGGCCCGAATGAGCGCCATGTGCACGCCATCCGTTTGCCCAATGGCGGCTTGCAGTATTTTGTCGACAGCGACATTTACAGCGTCGATTTCCACAAAACCAAATTCCAAGGCGAGCCGAAACTCAGCCACATCGACCACACCGCTTATGGCGTGCCCAACGACATGATGGATCGGTGGACACTGCATTTCGCCGCATTATTCGGCTTCAATATTGAAAACGACTTGACCCTGCCCGACCCTTACGGCCTGATGAAAAGCCGCGTGTTGCGCAGCCAAAACGGCCAAATCCGCCTGCCGTTGAATATTTCCGACAACCAAAATACTTTGGTTTCACGCTCAATGGCCAACTACAAAGGCGCCGGCCTGCAACACATCGCCTTTGCCAGCGACGATATTTTTGAAACTGTGGCCTTCCTGCGTCAAAACGGCGCCAACCTGCTCGACATCCCGCAGAATTATTACGACGATTTGCAGGCGCGATTCGGTTTTGCCGACGATTTCATCAACTGTCTGCGCGAACATCATCTGCTCTACGATGCCGACGGCAACGGCGGCGAATTCCTGCATGCTTATTCACAATTGATCGAAAACCAATTTTTCTTTGAAATCTGCGAACGCCGCGGCGGCTACGACCAATACGGCGCAGCCAACGCTCCTGTGCGCTTGGTGGCGCAGGATTTGTATTGGAAACAGCATCATGAATAATGCCGCTTTGATATCGGCCTAAAAAAAATGCCGACTTACACACGCAAAGCCGCCGCCTTTTCCAATACCTGTTCGGTGGCCGCTTTCAAATAGCGCAAATAGCCTTCCAAGCCTAATTCGGCAAATTTCGGGTTCGGTGCTTCAATGCTCACCGGCATGTTTTCCGGTAACAAAGCCACGCATTCGGCCAGTTTGAAGTCGCCTTCGCCCGGCACGCCGCGTTTGGCACACGACTCTTCAATCAAGCCTTCACGCGTATCGGCGCGTTCGGCCAGAATACCGTCGCACAATTGAATCATATTGGCCAAATACGGTAAAGCGGGAATGATGTGTTCCGGCTCGCCGAATGCGCGGTGGAAATGCAGCGTGTCGAACAATACCTGACAGCCGGTCTGTTCGGCCACATCCGCCGCTTCGGTTAAAAGCTTGACGGTTTGATAAGAAATCGGCTCCAAGGTAATGATGATGCCGGATTGTTTGGCATCTTCAACCAAGCTCGCCATCACATCCGTCGCGCGCGCCAAATCAGGGTCGGTGATGGTTGCCGTCAGGCTTTGCGCGCCCAATTGCGCCGCGGCATCCAGCATAGGCAGCCAAACATCGGGCGTGACGTGTTCGTCGATGACTAAAAATTCGGTATCGGCCACTTTCATGCCGGTGTCTTTCAAGGCTGCCAACACTTCTTTCATGCGCGGATTATGGTGCAGCAGGTTTAAATCTTTTTCGGTAGTGGTTACCGGACGGGTGCGCAGACCGATGAAATCGAAACCGGTTTTCGCCGCAGCTTGGATAAAATCCACCGGTTCGGTGCCCAATACACTCAAAGGCGCCATACCGATCAGGCGTTTACTCATTGTTTGCTCCTTGGTAAAAAATAGTTGTCAGGCTGTCTGAACGCAACACACGCGACCGCGCATCCACCGCAATACCGGCAAATGTGCCGAACGAGCCGACCTACACTTTTACCGCGTAATAAGGGCCTTTGCCCAACGGCGCTAAAGACAGATTGGGAAAACCGGTCGAGCCATCGCCGCCGGAACGGTTAAACGGCGTGTCGCCACGGCCGAAATCCGGGTCTTTGCCCGCTTTGGCCAGTTGGTTAAACTCGGCCACCGTGGTCATCAAACCCACCGGATCGATGCCGCACTTTTCCGCCAATTGATCCAAAGTGTCGGCCTGGGTAATGCAGCGCAGGTAATCGGTGTAAATCCGCAGCGGAATCGGGCGCAGTTTGGCATAGCCGAACATATAGCTGCGCACTGCGCGTTTGTCGCCGATCAGCCATGATTCGACTTTTTCGCCTTCCGGCACGGCCTTGAGCATACCGGCCACATAGTCGTAATAGCCGTTGGCTTCGTTGACAAAGCGTTTGCCGTTTTTCAATACGCCGATAATGCCCGGCTTGGCGTGGTCGGAAATATGCGGGAACACGCCTTCGCTGCCGTCTTTAAATTTCACCAGTGAAACGGGGCACCACGCCGCCGGCGAGCGGCCGGAATCGTCCAAATAACCGCCTGCACTTTCGGCCAATGCCAACCCGGCACCATCGGCTTCAGGCGGGGTGAGCGTCCAATGTTCTTCACCACTCGGATTGCGCGGGAAATTCTTGCGCCGCTCGACATTGGCCGGATAGCCGCCGGTGGCCAAAATCACGCCTTTGGCTGCCGATACGCGCACCAAGCCTTGCCTTGTCTCGAGATACGCACCGATAATGCGGCCGTTTTCATTTTCGATCAGTTCTTTGACGGCGGTATTCACTTCAATACGCACGCCTTTTTCATCGGCAGCCTGCACCAGCTTCGCAATCAGCGCCAAGCCGTTGACCATCTGCATATTGCGTTTGTATACGGCTTTGTCCCACAAGTGAATCGAAAACCGTTTGGCCGCATGAAGAAAACTCTGCGGCTTTTTCATGGCATTAAGGAAATGCCCCGCCATGATGCCGATGCCCAAAACGAAGTCATTTTGTATTGGTCGGGCAGAATGTCCAGCAGGTGTTTCGGCAGCGATTTGGCGTAAAACGGCATAGCCGCCACCGAACGGTGACCGGTGCCGGCGCCGGGCAGATTGCCGTAAATATCACAAATTTTCGCGCCTGGTGTGAATTTCAGCGGCGTTTTCTGCTCAAAAAAGCCGATCATGTGGGGCACGTTTTCCAAAAACATTTCAATGCGCTCGTGATCATAATCCTGCCCACCAATCACAGCTTTGAGATAGCTGCGGAAATCATCGCGCGGTTCGTTGACGCCGTCTGCCTTGGCAAAAGCGTTGCCCGGCGTCCAGGCCCAGCCGCCCGAACGTGCCGTCGCGCCGCCGCAAGTTGCCGCACGCTCGGCCACTAAAACGTTCAAACCGTGATGCGCGGCCGTCACTGCTGCCGACAATCCGCCTGCCCCACTTCCGGCAATCAATATATCGCACTGCCAATCGGCAATGCTCTCGCGTACTGGCTGCTTCATGGTTTCCACCCTTATAATCATTTGTAGCATACTGCTATTTTAGTGAATTCATTCATATGAACCATATCATTTTGATTATAGCCCTTATGTTTTATCTATCCGTTTTTGCTATCAAATCTGCTCCAGAGCAGCGGATTCGCTTTCAGACGGCCTTTTTGTTATGCATTTTTGTTATAACTCTTAGAAAGGTTACACACTTTAACTTAACAGTTTTATCTACAATAATGAAACCAAAAAAACATACCTATAAATCATTAGGTTTCTAATGATTACATGGTGATTCAATAACATTTGGAGAAACTCATGGAAACCACCGGCCGCACGATTAATGTGCAAAATTTTTTAAATGAAAATAAATTTTCCGGTTATCAATGGATGATTTTTATCATCTGTCTGCTGATTGCCTTTTTTGACGGTATGGACACGGCAGCCATCGGCTATGCCGCCCCAAGCTTACTGGAAGAATGGGGCATTGAAAAAAGCCAGTTGGCACCGGTATTAAGCGCGGCGCTGTTCGGCTTGGCCATCGGCGCGATGACTTCAGGACCGATTGCGGATAAATTCGGCCGCAAAATCGTGTTGACGGCTTCGGTTTTGGTCTTTTCCGGCTTTTGCGTGGCTTCTGCTTTTGTCCAAGATTTGACACAGATGACCATTTTGCGCTTCATCACCGGATTAGGCTTAGGCGCGGCCATGCCCAATGCGGTGGCGATGCTGTCTGAATACTGCCCCGACCACAAACGCTCGTTAATCCTGAATACCATGTATTGCGGCTTCCCGGTGGGTGCGGCGGCAGGCGGTTTCTTTGCGTCGTTTATCATTCCGGAATACGGCTGGCGCACGACGATGCTGTGGTGCGGTTTGCTGCCTTTGATTTTGGGCGTATTGATGATTTTCATCATGCCGCGTTCGGCTTCGTTTTTGGTATCGAAAAAACAGCCTGCCGAAAAAGTTCGCAAAATCCTCAAGCGCATTAACCCGAAAGCTGATTTGGATAACGCCGTGTTTGTGCTGCCGGAAAACAAGGCCGCGCAGCAAACCAGCAATCCGATGGCGATGATAATGGGCAGCCACTTCCGCGCCGGTTCGATTTTGCTCTGGGTGGCCTATTTCATGGGCTTGATTATTTTCTATGCCATGATCAACTGGATGCCGGTGTTGTTTAAAGAAGTGAATATGCCGCCTGAACTCGGCCCGCGCATTTCCGGCTTGTTTGCCTTGGGAGGTTTGGGCGCAATTGCCAGCGGCTGGCTGATGGACAAATTCAATGGCAACCGATTGATTGCATTATTGTCTTTCCTTACCGCTTTGTCGGTGGCCTGTATCGGCTGGGCACTCGGCCAAGGCTTGGGCATGTTGATTGCGGTGGTGCTGTTTGCCGGTGTGGTGCAAAACACGGCGCAAAGCTCGCTGCCTGCATTGGCCGCCAAGTTTTACCCCACCGAATGCCGCGCCACCGGCGTGTCGTGGATGTTGGGTATCGGCCGCTTCGGCGCGATTGCCGGCACTTTCCTCACCGGCCAATTGATTGCTTGGAAACTGGATTTCGTCACCATTTTCGTGATTCTGGCGATTCCTTCGCTGGTGATGACTGTCTGCCTGCTGTTGAAACAAAAAATCTACGGCGACAGCTAAACCCTACTTTCAGACGGCCTATTTGATTCAAGGCCGTCTGAAAATAGATGCACTATTTTTAATCAGTAACGGCGGAACTTTCGTTCCACCGTTGGTTATGAGTAGGATTTATATGCCGTATCGTCCTGCTAAATAGATTAGGAGATAACATATAAAGGCAGAGCAATAAGCCAGTATAAGAAAGGTTTTCTGCTTACTTGTTTGAGGAGTATTTGCAGACCAGAGTGCAATGGTTGCGAACAACAAAATCAGATCCCCCGAGGCTGCCTTGCTGATCTTACTGTTGAAGTACTGTAAAACCAGCCATCCTGCTATTAATAAGATATTCAGCAATATCTTGATTTTAATAGAACTATACATTACCAGCCTTGACGTGCAGCAACTCCACGTACACTGCCTCCGGCCAATGCACCGTTAAACCCCAAATAACCCCATTGGGCCTGCGGTTCCGCCCGCAGCCGCGCCGCCCAATACATAAGTCCCTAGCGCGGTAGGTGAAAATTTGCTTCCACTGATCTGCTGTTCTACCAAGTAGCCAGCTGCTCCGCCAGCAGCGCCTACTACGGCACCAATAGGACCAAATCCACCTTGTATATTTTCTAAATCTTGGTAAGTTAAAACTTTCATTGTGATTCTCCTTAATGAAAAAGAATTGAAAAGAATTTGGAAAAAAAAAACTAATCTTAATTCCAACACAGGAGACAATGAAAAAGAAAAAAATTCTATTCAATAAATTTTAAATAGAATAAGATACTGTTTTTATTAAATATTTATTCCATTCGGTTTGAATTTACTCCAATTATTCTGCCTTAAGGGCAAATCCCTTGTGTTTAATTCAGACGGCCTGTTTACCCCATAAAAAATCATCAAGGAGCAACCCATGAGCCTGATTATCGACTGCCACGGCCACTACACCACCGCCCGCCTTCGCTCGAAGCATGGCGCAACAAACAAATCGCCGCCATCGGTAACCCTTCGCAAATGCCGAAAGCCGGCGAATTGAAAATCAGCGATGACGAATTGCGCGAAACCATCGAAAAAAACCAATTGCGCCTGATGAAAGAGCGCGGCGCCGACATGACCCTGTTCTCACCGCGTGCCAGCTTTATGGCGCACCACATCGGCGATTTTGAAGTGTCTTCCGCTTAGGCGGCGATTTGTAACGAATTGTGCTACCGCGTATCGCAACTCTTCCCCGACAATTTCGTGCCGGTAGCTATGCTGCCGCAAAGCCCGGGCGTACCGATTGAAACCTGTATCGCCGAATTGGAACGCTGCGTCAATGAATTCGGCAACGTCGGCATCAACCTGAATCCCGACCCATCGGGCGGCCATTGGACTTCGCCGCGCTGACCGATAAATACTGGTATCCGATTTACGAGAAATGGTGGAATACGATATTCCGGCCATAATTCACGTTTCCACTTCGTGCAACAACTGTTTCCACACCACCGGTGCGCATTACCTGAACGCCGACACCACCGCATTCATGCAATTGCTGCAAGGAGATTTGTTTAAAGACTTCCCGACCCTGCGCTTCCTGATTCCGCACGGCGGCGGCGCAGTGCCTTACCACTGGGCCGTTTCCGCGGCTTGGCGATGGTGCTGAAAAAGCCGGAGTTGGAAGAGCATTTGTTGAACAACATTTTCTTCGACACCTGCGTATACCACCAACCGGGCATTAATTTGCTGCTCGACGTGGTGCCGAACAAAAACATCTTGTTCGCCTCCGAGATGATTGGCGCCGTACACGATATCGACCCGCGCACCGGCTTCTACTTCGATGACACCAAACGCTACATCGAAGCGGCCGACATTTCAGCGGAAGACAAACACCAAATTTACGAAGGCAACGCCCGCCGCGTGTTCCCACGCTTGGATGCCCGCCTGAAAGCGAAAGGACTGTAATCATGACCGACGTATATCTGAACCAATTGGGCGTGGTGAAACGCAACATCAAACGCGCCGCCCCTGCCGCCGTAGAAAAACTGTCGCGCTTCGGCAGCGCCACCATTCACGAAGCCATGGGTCGCATCGGCCTGATGAAACCTTACATACGCCCGATTTAACCCGAGCGCAAAAATCTGCGGCACCGCCGTGACCATTCTCTTACAACCGGGCGACAATTGGATGATGCACGTTGCCGCCGAACAATTGCAGCCGGGCGGCGTAGCCGTGGCCGCCTGCACTTCCGACAATGCCGACGGCTTTTTCGGCGGCCTGCTGGCCACTTCGTTCAAAGCACAAGGCTGCAAAGGTCTGATTATCGACGGCGGCGTACGTGATGTGGCGGATTTGACCGAAATGGAATTTCCGGCGTTTTCCAAAGCCATCCACGCCAAGGGCACGATTAAAGCGACTTTGGGTTCCGTGAATGTGCCTGTGGTGTGCGCCGGTGCGCTGGTCAACCCGGGCGACGTGATTGTGGCCGACATCGACGGTGTGGTTGTGGTTCCGGCCGGGCACGCCATGGGAATTGCTGATGCCGCGGAAAAACGCGAAGCCAACGAAGGCGACAAACGCCAAATCTTCGCCAACGGCACCTTAGGCTTGGATTACTACAAAATGCGCGAAGGCTTGGAAAAAGCCGGTTTGAAATATATTGACTAAACCGCCGACGTTTTCAGACGGCCTGAATCAAAACAGGCCGTCTGAAACACCCGAACACCCGCATCTTCACATCAACTATAAAAAGCGGCCAAGCTATACACATCTTTTCCTAAGGCCGTCTGAACATACATTGGGATTGAGTTACTGAATCAAGTTTAGGAGAAAACCATGAAAACCCAAGTTGCCATCATCGGCGCAGGCCCGTCGGGGTTACTGCTCGGCCAGTTGCTGTATCAAAACGGCATCGGCAATGTGATTTTAGAGCGCAAAAGCGGCGAATATGTGTTGAGCCGCATTCGTGCCGGCGTGTTGGAACACACCACCGTGCAAGGTTTGGAAAAAGCCGGCGCCGCCGAGCGCATGCACAAAGAAGGCTTGGTGTATACCGGCGTGGAGTTGTTGTTCAACGACCAGCATGTGCGCATCGATTTTGAAAAAGAAGTCGGCAAAAACGTGGTTGTATACGGCCAAACCGAAGTCACCCGCGACTTGATGGACGCGCGCCCAGCCACCGGCGGCGTGACCGTTTACGAAGCCGACAACGTTGCCCTGCACGACATCGATACCGCCGCGCCTTATGTGACCTACACCAAAGACGGTGAAGCACACCGTTTGGATTGCGGCTTCATCGCCGGTTGCGACGGCTTCCACGGCGTATCGCGCCAAAGTATTCCGGCGGATGTGTTGAAATCTTACGAACGCGTGTATCCGTTCGGCTGGTTGGGCTTGTTGTCCGACACGCCGCCGGTTTCCGACGAATTGATTTATGCCAAACACGACAACGGTTTCGTGTTGTGCAGCCAACGCTCGACCACCCGCAGCCGCTATTACCTGCAAGTGCCGCTGGCCGACAAAGTGGAAGATTGGTCAGACGAACGCTTCTGGCAGAATTGAAAAACCGTTTACCGGCCGAAACCGCCGTCAAATTGGTCACCGGCCCGAGTTTGGAAAAAAGCATTGCGCCATTGCGCAGCTTCGTGAGCGAACCGATGCGCTACAAATCTTTGTTCTTGGCAGGCGATGCGGCGCACATTGTGCCGCCGACCGGCGCCAAAGGCTTGAATCTGGCCGCGGGCGACGTGCAATGTCTGGCCGATGCCTTTGACGATTACTACCGCAACCAAAGCAGGGCGGGAATCGACGGCTACTCCGAGCGTTGTTTGAAACGCGTGTGGGTGGCCGAGCGTTTTTCTTGGTACAGGACCAAGCTGCTGCACACCTTCCCGACAGCGACGATTTCGAACGCAAAATGCAGGAAACCGAGTTCAACCAATTGAATCTGACCGAAAACGCAGCCAAAACGCTGGCGGAAAACTACGTCGGACTGCCTTACTAAAAGAAAAAGGCCGTCTGAAACAGTTCAGACGGCCTCATAGGAGAACTTCATGAGCGCATTTGAAAAAACACCGGGCTGGTTGGATTTCCACCCTAACCCGTCCAAGCCTAAACTGCCCTTACCTCAAGGCGCAATCGATGCCCATTGCCACGTGTTCGGCCCGGGCGACACATTTCCCTACGCCCCCGATCGCAAATACACCCCTTGCGATGCGGGCAAAGAAAAGCTGTTTGCCCTGCGCGACTTGCTCGGCTTTGAGCAACGTGATTGTGCAGGCCACCTGTCACGGCACCGGCAACCGCGCCTTAGTCGATGCCCTCGAAACCGCCGGCAACAAAGCACGCGGCGTGGCTACGGTGAAAGCCGGTGTGACGGAAGAAGAATTGCAGCACTTGCATGCCGCCGGTATGCGCGGCGTACGCTTCAACTTTGTGAAACGCTTGGTCGATACCGCGCCGGTCGAAGCTTTGCGCACCATCGCCGACAAAATCGCGCCTTTGGGCTGGCACATCGCGATTTATTTCGAAGCCGCCGATTTGGCCGAATACTATGATTTCTTCACCTCGCTGCCGACCACCGTGGTGGTTGACCACATGGGCCGGCCTGACGTTGCCCAACCTGCCCACGGCGGCGATTTTGAGCTGTTTGTCAAACTCATGCGCGAAAACGAAAATTTCTGGAGCAAACTCTCTTGCCCGGAACGCCTGAGCAACACCGGCCCGAAAGCCCTCGACGGAGAACAATGCGCCTACACCGATGTCGTGCCGTTTGCCCGCCGCCTGATGCAGGAATTTCCCGACCGCGTATTGTTCGGCACCGACTGGCCGCACCCAAACTTAAAAGACCACATGCCGGACGACGGGTTGCTGGTTGACTGGGTTGCGCAAATCGCCCCGACCGAAGCCGAACGCCAAAACCTGTTGGTTGATAATCCGATGCGTTTATACTGGCCGGAAGAATATCAAGCTTAACCCCTTTCAGACGGCCTCCGGTTGCACCCGCCAAGCGGACACGTTATATTTGAACGCACAAAATCAAAGGCCGTCTGAAACATTAAGTTTCAGACGGCCTTTTCTATTCATTTAATCAACGATGTACCACATTATAACGCTTTTCCAAACGCAGGAAGATCCAGCCCAGGCAAGTCGTCATCAGCAGATAAATCAGTGCCACGGCATACAGCGGCTCTTCATACACCGAATAGCGGCCGGAAATCGTGTTTTGCACATAAGCCAACTCGGCTACCGCAATCGCCGAGAGCAGCGAGCTGTCTTTCAGCAAGGTAATGAATTCATTTGCCAACGGCGGCAACATACGGCGCAACGCCTGCGGCAAAATCACATAGCGCATCGCTTGCGGATAAGTTAAACCTAAGGAGCGCGCCGCTTCGATTTGGCCTTTGTCAATCGACTGGATACCTGCGCGGAAAATTTCCGTAATGTACGCCCCCGCGTTCACCATCAAAGCCAGCGTACCGGCAATCAGCGCACCATAACCGCGACGCAGCTCCACCGCCGCATCACCGCTCACCAACCAACCGTCGGTCGGGTGAATCAGCGCAACCACCCAAATAAAGTACCAAATAAAAATCTGTACAAACAAAGGCGTACCGCGAAACAGCGTCACATACACCAGCGACAACGTGCGCAACAGCCATGCCACCGCTTTGAGCAACACGCCGCCTTTTTCAAAATACACCAACCGCGCCAGCGCGCCGAACAAACCCAATACCGTGCCGCCTAAAGTTGCCACCAAAGTCAAACCCAGCGTGGTCAACGCGCCGTAGAAGAACATCCAGCGATATTCATAAATAATGTCAAAACGAAAATCCATATCCCGCTCTTATCAGAAGTTTCCGCCATGCCTGAAGCGCATGACGGCAAATCGTGGCAAATAAACGAGACATTTTACAAGAAAATACAAACTTTGAATGCCTTTTATCACACAAATTTGATTTCAGACGGCCTTTTTACACTTAATATAGGCCGTCTGAAACCGTTGACTTCCACATCTACCGCACCCAACCATTTAATGACACAAGCCATGTTTCATATGTAAAAACCAAGAAAAACAATGCTGAATCGGCCGATAAAAATTGACCCCCCTAGCAAAAAAGCGGATAATCCGCCCATTCCGATTAATTTTATTTCAGACGGCCTCCACGTATCTCAAGGCCGTCTGAAAACATTTATAAAACAAAGAACACAAGATGAAAGCGCCTGAATTACTCCTACCCGCCGGCGGTTTGGAACGCATGCGCGCCGCTTACGATTTCGGCGCGGATGCCGTGTATGCCGGTTCGCCGCGCTACTCGCTGCGCGCGCGCAACAACGAATTTGCCAAACTCGACGTGTTGGAACAAGGCATTAAAGAAGCGCACGAGCGCAATAAAAAATTCTTCCTGACCGTCAACACCTTGCCGCACAATTCCAAGCTGAAAACCTTTGTGGCCGATATGGAACCTTTAATTGCCATGAAGCCCGACGCGCTGATTATGGCCGACCCCGGTCTGATTATGACTGTGCGCGAAAAATGGCCGGATATGCCGATTCACTTGTCGGTGCAAGCCAACACCACCAACTATTGGGGTGTAAAATTCTGGGAAAAAATCGGCGTGGAGCGCATCATCTTGTCACGCGAATTAAGTATGGACGAAATCGCCGAAATCCGCCAGGAATGCCCGACACCGAATTGGAAGTGTTTATTCACGGCGCATTGTGTATTGCTTACTCAGGCCGTTGTTTATTATCAGGTTACTTCAACCACCGCGACCCCAACCAAGGCACCTGCACCAACTCTTGCCGCTGGGATTACAAAGTACACGATGCAGAAACCGACGACATGGGTGATGCCAAACTGCTGCAAGGTTTCAACTTTGAAAAAGCACAGGAAGAAGCCAACCAAAACTTCGAAGGCATCAACGGCCAGCAGCGCCATCCTGCCGCCAACAAAGTATTCCTGATTGAAGAAAGCAACCGCCCGGGCGAATTCATGCCGATAATGGAAGACGAACACGGCACTTATATCATGAATTCCAAAGACTTACGTGGCATTGAAGTGGTCGACAAACTCACCCGAATCGGCGTGGACAGCCTCAAAGTCGAAGGCCGCACCAAATCGCTGTATTACGTTGCCCGCGTGGCGCAAAGCTACCGCAAAGCGATTGACGATGCCGTCGCCGGCCGCCCGTTTGACTTGAGCCTGTTGAGCGAACTCGAAGGCTTGGCCAACCGCGGCTACACCTCCGGCTTCTTGGAGCGCCACAAAACGCAAGATTACCAAAACTACCTCAACGGCCATTCCGTAGCGAAACAAAGCCAATACGTCGGCCATGTGACCGACATCGACAACGAAGGCTGGGCAACCGTTGAAGTGAAAAACCGCTTTGCCGTGGGCGACACCATCGAAATCATCCACCCGAGCGGCAACCAAACCATCACGCTTGAGCATATGACCCGCAAAGGCGAAGCAGTTGATGTCGCCCCTGGCAACGGTATTCAGGTGAAAATTCCAAATATGCAGGGCAAAGAAAAAGCCTTAGTGGCGCGGATTATGAATCCTTAAGTGAATGAAAAGAAAAAGGCCGTCTGAAAAGGTATGAAACATTTTCAGACGGCCTTTTATCAATTTAATCAAATAGTAAGTTAAATTATTTTATCGTGCGATTCTCACTAATTCGATTATGGCTACCCTCATCACGAATTATTCTACGGATGGGTAAGCGATAGATTTGGTTGTTCTCAACCACATTAAAATCGGCAAAGTCGCGGTTATCCAAACTACTGCCAAACGCATAGCCCGCATCTGCTTCACAATAATTGCGGTTGCCATGACGTGCACCCAGCCATACTGCCGGCAAGTGTCCTCTATATTTATGATAGTAAAACACATTTTGGCTTAAAGTATTGTAAGATGGCGTTTGGTGACGGATGGTGCCGCCTTCGCCGCAATTGCGGTAAAAATAAATACCGCCATGATTAAGCGCGGAAAAACGGTTATGGCTGAACGTATTATGTGCCGAGCCGTCAATGGTAATCAATTCCCGCTTTGATGTTTTGGCGTCAATATTATTACGGGTAAAGGTATTGTGGCCACTCTCTGCATCCAGATAAACAGCCACACTTTTGCTATGCCCTGTAATGCGGCTGTTGGCAACAGTCACATGATTCACACCCGGCGCCAGATACAAAGGAATACGGCCATTTCCGCTGATATTCATGTTTTCCAAACGAATACGGCTTGGCGCAGCTGCCTGCGCACGCTCCGTATGGCCGGCTTCAAGCGAAGACAAGCGCAATGCTTCCGCTTCCCCATTCGTCCCCATACCCATCACACGTACCGAACCGGCCACTTTGCAGCCGCGAATGGTAAAGTTTTCCGGACGCAGCCATTGGTTTTGCTGTTTTTTGAGCGAATTACTATGCTGTCTCCACCCGTAATATGGGTAGGTGCAACCGTATTGCCATTACAATCAAACACCTGATTGCTTGCCCCGCGCCCGTAAAATACAAACGTTTGCTAATGGTACGGTTTTTCGGCAACGTGGCCGAGCAGGCAACTTCTACGCTGTTATGCTGAGCGGTTGCCGGTGCTAAAATTTCGTCTAATTGCGCTGGTGTGCAGGTTGCCGCCCATACAGGAACCGCCGCCATTACCCCGCCTAGGCTGGCTAAAATTTTGATGGTTTTCATTTTTTATCGATTAATCATAAGATATAGAACACTCAACAGGCCGTCTAAAAACTTGCCTGCCGACTTCAGACGGCTTTCTATCACAACACTCGGTATTTTTCAAAACAAACCCGCCCCAAACATTCAGACGGCCTTGATTCTTGACACTATTTCACGTTTTCGTTACTATTTCCCATTCACACTTTTATGCCGATTTGACACAGCTTGCGGGCACAAACAGCTAAAGCGTTTGCAGATGACATTTATTTCGACTGCAAAACCAGCCCGTTGTGTCAGACATCGGGCTTTGTTGTATTTGAGAACATTATGATTATTTTAGACAAAGTTTCCAAACGCTACCAAACGCGCGATAAATCGTGGTTTACAGCAGTGGGGCCGACCAGTTTGGAAATTAAAGACGGTGAAATTTTCGGTTTGATGGGCTATTCCGGCGCGGGCAAATCGACCTTATTGCGGTTGATTAATCTGCTCGAGCGGCCGGATTCGGGACGTGTTTTGGTCGGCAATCAGGATTTGATGACGCTAAATGGCGCGCAGTTGCGTCAGGCACGGCAAAATATCGGTATGGTGTTCCAGCAGTTTAATCTGTTGAGCAACCGCACGGTGGCGGATAATGTGGCTTTTCCGTTGGAAATTGCCGGATGGCCGTCTGAAAAAATCCGTGCGCGCGTGGCGGAATGTTTGGAAATTGTCGGTTTGCAGGAGCGCGCCGGTCACTTCCCTGCCCAGCTTTCGGGCGGACAAAAGCAGCGTGTCGGCATTGCCCGCGCGTTAGCACCTAATCCGCAAGTGATTCTGGCCGACGAGCCGACTTCCGCGCTCGATCCGGCCACGACCCGCAGCGTGTTGGAGTGCTTGGAAGACATCAACAAACGCTTCAACGTCACCATCGTCATCGTGACCCACGAAATGAGCGTCATCCGCCGCTTGTGCGACCGTGCCGCCCTGCTGGACAACGGCCGCCTGTTGGAAGTGGTAGAAGTGAACAACAACCAAATTCATGCCCAATCGGAAATCGGGCGCGAACTGATTCGGGAGGATTGAGATGGCGGATTTGACTTTTTCCAAAGCCCTCGCCACCATCAGCGGCATGAAAGGTGAGATTTACCAAGCCTTGGGCGAAACCTTTATCATGGTCGGTTTATCCACCTTGTTTGCCGTGGTGTTCGGCACTTTATTGGGCGTGTTGCTGTTTGTCACTTCCAACCGCCAATTGCACTACAACAAGCCGCTGAATTTTGTGTTGGACAACTTGGTCAATTTAATGCGCGCGTTTCCGTTTGTGATTTTGATGATTGCGCTGATCCCGGCCACCCGCGCCATCATCGGCAGCACCATCGGCCCTTACGCGGCTTCCCTGGTGTTGAGCGTTTCCGGCCTGTTTTATTTTGCCCGCTTGGTCGAGCAAAACCTGCGCGAAGTGCCGCGCGGTGTGATTGAAGCGTCGATCAGCATGGGGGCGACACCGCTCACCATCATCCGCAAAGTGCTGCTCAATGAAGCGCGCGCCGGCATGGTGTCCAGTATTACCGTATTGGCCATCGGCCTGCTCTCTTACAGCGCGGCGGCCGGTATGATCGGCGGCGGCGGCTTGGGCGACTTGGCCATCCGCTACGGCTATTACCGCTATCAAACCGAGGTCATTATCTTCATCGTGGCGATTTTGGTGCTGATGGTGATTGCCATGCAGGGCTTGGGCAACTGGATTTCGCGCCGCCTCGACAAACGATAGAAGAATTGTTTATAAAGGCCGTCTGAAAAATCATTCATCTTTTTTCAGACGGCATGTTATGATTTCTGCTACACACATTTAAGGAGTATCGTTATGAACGTAAACAGCGTATTGAAAACCTTCTCAGCCGCCGCTTTGGCCTTGGCTTTGGCCGCTTGCGGCGGGCAAAAACAAGAAGCCGCTCCGGCCGCTTCTGCCGCCTCACCGGCTGCCGACAGCACCGGTGCCAAAAAAGAAATCGTCTTCGGTACCACCGTCGGCGACTTCGGCGACATGGTGAAAGAACAAATCCAACCGGCCTTGGAAAAGCAAGGCTACACCGTGAAATTAATCGAATTTACCGATTATGTGCGACCTAACCTGGCTTTGGCCGAAGGTGAAATCGACATCAACGTCTTCCAACACAAACCATACTTGGAAGATTTCCGCAAAGAACACAAATTAGACATCGTGGAAGCCTTCCAAGTGCCGACCGCGCCATTGGGTTTGTATCCGGGCAAATTGGCCTCATTGGATGACGTGAAAGAAGGCAGCAGCGTTTCCGCGCCAAACGACCCATCCAACTTCGCCCGTGCTTTGGTGATGTTGAACGAATTGGGCTGGGTCAAACTGAAAGACGGCATCAACCCATTGACCGCCTCTAAAAACGACATCGCCGAAAACCTGAAAAAAATCAAAATTGTCGAGCTGGAAGCCGCGCAATTGCCGCGTAGTCGCGCCGATGTTGACTTTGCCGTGGTAAACGGCAACTACGCCATGAGCAGCGGCATGAAACTGACCGAAACCCTGTTCCAAGAGCCTAGCTTTGCCTACGTCAACTGGGCAGCCGTGAAAACCGCCGACAAAGACGCGCAATGGTTGAAAGACGTAGAAGCCGCCTATAATTCGGAAGAATTCAAATCTTACGCTAAACAACGCTTTGCCGGTTACAAATATCCTGCCGTATGGGGTGGTCAAGCTGCTGACGAAGCCAAAGTTGTCGCTGCTGAAGCCCAACAAGCCGCTTCAGAAGCATCTGCTGCTTCTGCCGCACAATGATTGAGTCGTTTTGATTAAATATTAAATAGCTGCAATAAGGCCGAGACCTTTGCAAAATACCGGCCACCCCATCCAAACGGTTACCTGAACAATCAGGTAACCGTTTTTTCATTTTCAGACGTGTTTCCCGTCCGTATTTCCCCCAATCAGCCCCTTTATCGGGGTGCCCGTTGCCCTTTTCAGGCAGCAGCAGGCACACGAAGCCTGCCGGCTGCCTTTGGCAGGTTCAGGCACACCGCTTTCAAATGGCTTTGCGCCGGTACTTTCCGTAAACCGAAATAACGCGCTCTTTTACAGCCGGATTTCCGGTGCGGCGTACCGAAGGTTTGCCCGGCCGCACAGCGCACTTCCGACAGCTGCGTATTGCGCTGTTTCTCCTGCTCCGTTAAAGGTTTGCCCCGCTGTGCCTTACGCATCATGCCGCCGGACAGCCGTTTGCTTTGCAGATGCTCCCGGTTGGCTTTACTGTCATACCCCTTATCGGCACAGACGGTTGTTCCGGGTGCGGTGCCGTCCGGCAGCGGTCCGAAATGGTTGCACTCACGGGCGTCGGCCGGGGTGGTGTGCAGTTTCCCGATACAGCCTTCCGAACCGGTGCGGGTGTGTTGTTTGCAGCCCAAGGTGAATCTGCCCTCTTTCTTCACCCGGCGCGCATCCTTGTCTTTGCCGGGCAGGGTTTCGGCAGTGATGCCGTTTTCATCGGTTTCGACAGCCTGACGCTGTTTGCCGCCGGCAGTTTGGATGATGGCGGCGTCAATCACTGCTGCCGGGGCTTTCTCTGTTTTTAAGCCTTTTTCGGTCAGCCGGCGGTTAACCGGTTCGGGAAGCCGGGCTAAGGCGTCATCCTGTGCCGGCCGGTTGCGGAAACGGCAGGGGGTGCTGCGGCCGGGTAAGGCGGCTTCATCAAAGCCGCAGAAGAAGCAGAAATCCGGACGGGCGGCTGAACAGCGTTCCGATTCCGGATCGGAAAGGCTGTGCCATTGGCCGGGCAATACGGCTTTGAGCATGGGCGGCAGCGGATAGGCGGGGCGGCCGCGGTGACCGCGGATGTAACGGGTCTTTTGCCGGTTGGGCAGTTGTCCGGCGGGCTGCCAATCGGGCAGCCGGTTAATTTTGAGCAACGGGCAGCTGCCGGTATGTTTGCCCGTCATGATTCGGGCTTGTTGGTGGAAGAAGCTGCTCATAAAAAACTCCTCTGAATTCTTTAGGGGGAATTTAGGGGAGTTTTGGGGTTTTTGCAAAGGTCTCAGGCCGTCTGAAAGTCTAGTCTTTCAGACGGCCTTTGTTTGGTACCATCGCCAATATAATCATGGCTATTGGAATAATTAATACTGATCGGATGGCTGGTCGATTTTAGCAAAAACCTGATAAGTGCCATCATGATTCAGCTGCATAACTTCATAAGGCATAAAATGTCCCCCATCCTCCATACCCACACTGCCTACGGGCATGCCCGGTACAGCAAGACCAATCGCATTTTCAGGGGATTTTCTAAAAAGGTAATCATTGCCTTCATGGGGACATGCCCTTCAAATACATAACCGGAGCTGCTGACTGTGGTATGGCATGAGCGCATTTCCGGTGCAATCGCATACTGATCTTTGATTTCAGCCACTTTGGCATTACTTGAAAGCACCACATCCTTTATCACCCAGCTATCCGCTTTGGCATGTTCTATCCATTGATGGCAGCAGCCACAGTTAGCATCACGGTTAACCGTCAGTTGCTCTTTTAATCTTTTTTGAGCAGATGTTGGATATGAAGAAGAATGCCCAACGACAGATACCGGCGCTGTTTTCTCCTGCAAATTCACGTTTTCCTGTTGAATATCCGTTTTTTGACACGCAACGAGCAACAGGCTCAAAACAACAAAACTCAGTTTATTTTTCATAAAATATCCTATTCATGGTAATGGATTCCACTATTTTAAAAGCTGCTTTTTAGTGATACCAGACTTTCAACTATGCTGGAGAGGCAAGTTATTTTCAGATTCACACGAAAGTATTATTCGCAACTTTTCGAGTAGTTGACCAAAGCATATGCTGTATCAATCCTAATAGTTTCAGACGGCATATTGATTTAGCCAAACACTGATTATCCAACAATTTAAATTACATCAACCAGCTTTTTTGCCCCTTGCAAATACAACATTTCCAGCGCAATGGTTGCGCCGGCCAAGGCGGTGATGTCGGCTTGGTCGTAAGACGGGGCAACTTCGACCACATCCATACCGACGATGTTTAAATCAGTCAGGCCGCGCAGGATTTTCAGGGCGCGGTCGGTGGTCAGGCCGCCGCACACAGGCGTGCCGGTGCCGGGTGCAAAGGCGGGGTCGATGCAGTCGATGTCGAAAGTCAGGTATACCGGCATATCACCGACGGTTTCTTTGATTTTGGCCACGGTGGTTTCGACGCTGTCGTCATTGACTTGCGGTGCGCTCAAAACGGTAAACGGCAATGATTTGTTGTATTCGGTGCGGATGCCGATTTGCACCGAGCGCGACGGGTCGATTAAGCCTTCTTTCGGCGCGGTATAAAACATGGTGCCGTGATCGAATTCGCTGCCGTTGGCGTAAGTGTCGGTATGGGCATCGAAATGCACCAAGGCAAGCTTGCTGAAATGTTTGGCGTGGGCACGCAATAAGGGCAGGGTCACAAAATGGTCGCCACCCAAACTCAAGCATTTTTTACCGGCTTGCAGCAATTGTGTCGCGTGGGCTTCGAGTTTTTCGACAAAATCGCGGCTGTCGCCAAAGGAATAAACCAAGTCGCCGCAATCGACAATGTTTAAGCGTTCGCGCACGTCGAATGTCCACGGAAAACGCTTGTGTTCCCACGTCAGGTTCATCGAAGCCCGACGGATGGATTCGGGGCCGAAGCGTGCACCGGAGCGGCCGGATACGGCGATGTCGTAAGGAATGCCGGTAATCACCCACTCGGCATCGCCTTCGTAAGGGTTGAAATCAAGCGGCAGACGCAGGAAGCCGAAATTGTTGGAAACCAGTGAATTGTCGGTTTGTCCGGCAAGGGTGGTGTAAGGGTTCATTTTTTTCCTTTAATTATATGTAACTGTTTTCAGACGGCCTCGAGACCTTTTCATCCATGAGGCCGTCTGAACATTATTCTTCTTCCAAATAAGTATAACCATTCAGCCCGATTTCCAGCTCTTTCAAAAACGCCATCGCTTGCGAAGCCGGCAAATCGGAATGTTCGATTTGTTCGCGGTAGCGGCGCATCAGCTCTTTCGGGTCTTGGTACACATATTCGAGCATATCGGCGACAGTGTTGCCTTCGTCGTAATCGGCCACGTCAAATTGGTCTTGACCTTGTACCATCACGTCGATGGTGGTTGTATCGCCGAACAAATTATGCATATTGCCCAAAATTTCCTGATACGCGCCGACCATGAAAAAGCCCAACAGCGGCGGATTGTCTGCCGGATAATCAGGCATCGGCATGGTGGTGGCAATACCGTCGCCGTCGATGTAGTGGTCGATGGTGCCGTCTGAATCGCAGGTAATATCCAGCAACACAGCGCGGCGGGCGACTTTCTCATTCAGACCGGTAATCGGGCAAACGGGGAACAATTGGTCAATGCCCCACACATCGGGCAACGATTGGAACAGCGAAAAATTCACATACAGTTTATCGGCAAAACGCTCTTGCAATTCGTCGATGATGGTGCGGTGCGAGCGGTGTTTTTCGTTGAACAATTCGCCGACCTCGTGGCAGATATTCAAATAAAGCTGCTCTGCCCAAGCACGTTGCTCAAGGCTCAGCAGGCCCACGTTGTATTGATTGTGCACATCCGACAAATCAAACTGGCTTTCGTGTATCCAGCTTCTGAGCGAACGCTTTTCACGCGAATCGAAAATATCCGTCCACGTTTCCCACATGCTGTGCAACACGCGCGGATCGTCTTCAGACGGCGCACTCAATTCTTGCGGCGTATAGCGTTCCGCACCAATCACGTTCGCCACCAACACGGCGTGATGCGCAGTAATGCCGCGCCCGCTTTCGGTGATGATGGTCGGGTGCGGCAGATTGTGCTCGCGACAGGACTGGCCTATACCCCATACCACCGTTTCGGCGTATTCGGTCAGGCTGTAATTGACCGAGCAGTCCGATTGCGTGCGGTTGCCTTCGTAGTCCACGCCCAAGCCGCCGCCCACATCGAAACATTGGATATTCACACCGAGCCTGTGCAATTCGACATAAAACCGCGCCGACTCGCGCACACCGGTGGCCACATCGCGGATATTGCCCAATTGCGAACCGAGATGGAAATGCAGCAATTGCAGACAATCCAAGCGGTTGCTCTGCTTCAACACCTCCACCAAATGCAGCACTTGCGAAGCCGATAAGCCGAATTTCGATTTGTCGCCGCCCGACGCCTGCCATTTTCCCGAACCTTGCGAAGCCAAACGCGCACGCACGCCCAAGCGTGGCTTCACGCCCAGTTTTTCTGCTTCTTCCAGCACCATTTCGATTTCGGAAATTTTCTCAATCACCAAATAAACCTGATGGCCGAGCTTCTCGCCCATCAAAGCAAAGCGGATGTATTCGCGGTCTTTATAGCCGTTGCAGACAATCAACGTCTGCGTGGTGCCCGCATGCGCCAACACGGCCATCAGCTCCGCTTTCGAGCCTGCTTCCAAACCATGCGGCTGCCGGCTGTGGATCAGCGTTTCAATCACACGGCGGTGCTGGTTGACCTTAATCGGATACACCAAGCAATAATCACCTTCATAACCAAAACCGGTTCTGGCCGTCTGAAACGCCTGATTAATCGAGTGCAGGCGGTGTTGCAGAATTTGCGGAAAGCAAAACAAAATCGGCAGCCGCGCGCCCTGCTTTTTCTGTACCGACTCGGCCAGCTTTTGCAGCGACACGGTTTTCTCCGGCTCGGCCGGATTCGGACGCACAATCACCTCGCCCTTTTCATCGGCATCATAATAATTAATGCCCCAATAACGGATATTGCAGACCTCGCTGATGGTCGGTGCAGCCATTTTTGCTTCCCTTCAAATAGGATGATTACGCTAAACTCAAAACGCGATTATAAAACCAATTGATGTCAGGATAAGGATTTTTTCGGTATTTTGAAAAATTATTTGGCGCCATTTTGAAAATAATGATATATGAATATACACGGTGGCTAAATCATAACAAAAAAGCCGTCTGAAATATTCAGACGGCGTGGGGTTAATTTAGCTTACAAGAAGCGTTATTCTTCTTCGGCTTTGCTGCGAATCACCAACAATGGCAAGTGGCTTTGGCGCATCACAGTTTCAGCAAAGCTGCCCATCAGCAAATGCATGAGACCGGTGCGGCCGTGCGTGCCCAACACCAGCAAATCGGCACCGTTGGCATCAGCGTAATCCACCAACTCTTGCGCCATTTCACGC
The DNA here is from genome assembly GCF_002327085.1 of Neisseria weixii. Classification (GTDB taxonomy): domain Bacteria; phylum Pseudomonadota; class Gammaproteobacteria; order Burkholderiales; family Neisseriaceae; genus Neisseria; species Neisseria weixii. The sequence continues at coordinate 1,805,327 of NZ_CP023429.1, forward strand.
GCGCCTTTGTTGGCAACCAGCAAATGTTTCACAATGTTGGCCACACCGTATTCACGTGCTGATTTTTCGGCAAATTCCAACACTTCGTTACCCTGCGCCACAGCAGCGGCTTCATAGCTTTCGTGTTGTAAAAATTCAGGTGCCAGAGCCATGTATTCGGCCGGATTGGCCACGTGTACCAAAGTCAGGCGGGCTTCGTTGACACTGGCCAAATCAGCAGCATGTTTCAACGCGTTTAAAGAAGTTTCACTACCATCAACGGCAACCACTAAATGCTTATACATTGTCATCTCCTTCCAAGGCCTTTTTGCGGCACGATATTTTTCAAGTGATGGGATTATAGACTGTTCTCTCGGCTTTACACAACAGCCTTGACGGTTCAAGTATAATACGCCTTTGGCTTTTTGCGATTAATTTTTACTTCGCGCGGCCGCCTTTTCATTTATTTTTTGATTTATCACAAGGTTGACCATGTCCGAGATTAATTCCCTGTCGTCACGCCGTTTCGGCGGCATTGCCCGATTGTATGGCGATTCAGCATTGCAACGCTTTCATCAGGCGCATGTATGCGTGGTCGGGGTCGGCGGTGTCGGCTCGTGGGCGGTAGAAGCATTGGCACGCAGCGGCATCGGTCGTTTAACTTTGATTGATTTGGACAATGTCGCCGAATCCAATGTCAACCGCCAGCTTCATGCCCTGACCGGCGATTTCGGCAAGGCCAAAGCCAGTGCTTTGCACGAGCGCATTTTGCAAATCAATCCGGCTTGCCAAGTGGTTGAAATCGAAGATTTTGCCACCGAAGAAAATTTGCCCGATTTGTTTTCAGACGGCTTTGATTTTGTGATTGACGCCATCGACCAAGTGCGCGTGAAAGCAGCAATGGCGGCATATTTTGTGCAACACAAGCAGCCCTTTATCTTAAGCGGCGGCGCGGGCGGACAAAAAAATCCCGCCTTGATTCAGACAGCCGATTTAAGCAAAGTTACCCACGACCCTTTGCTGGCCAATCTGCGCTACACCTTGCGCAAACGCCACGGCTTCAGCCGCAACACCGCCGACAAAATGCGCGTACCGTGCGTGTATTCCACCGAAAACATTACCCCGCCGCAATCGGGCGAAGCCTGCGCCGCGGATGCCGCACTGCAAGGCTTGTCGTGCGCCGGTTATGGCGCGAGCATGCTGGTCACCGCCAGCTTCGGCCTGTATTGTGCGCAGGCGGCGATTGACCATATTGCAGGTGGCAAATGAACACTGCCGAGATGATGAGGCCGTCTGAAAGCGCGGTGGCATATGTGTTCGGCCAACCCGTTACCGATATCCCGCAGGATTTGTTTATCCCGCCTGATGCGCTGGAAGTGGTGTTGTCGAGCTTTCAAGGGCCGCTGGATTTGCTGCTGTATTTAATCCGCAAGCAGAATATTGATGTACTCGATATTCCGATGGTGAAAATCACCGAGCAATATCTGCACTACATCGCGCAAATGGAAGCTTATCAATTTGATTTGGCAGCGGAATATTTACTGATGGCAGCCATGCTGATTGAAATCAAATCCCGCCTGCTGCTGCGCGCCCCGAAGAAATCGAAGACGAAGAAGCCGATCCGCGCGCTGAATTGGTGCGCCGCCTGCTGGCTTACGAACAAATGAAGCTGGCCGCCCAAGGCTTGGATGCCCTGCCCCGTGCCGGCCGCGATTTCGCATGGGTGTATCTGCCTTTGGAAATTGCCGCCGAAGTCAAGCTGCCCAATGTGGCCGTGGCCGATTTAACGCAGGCCTGGCTCGGCATTTTATCGCGCGCCAAACACACGCGCAGTCATGAAGTGGTGCGCGAAGCCATTTCCGTGCGTGCGCAGATGACCTCGATTTTACGCCGTCTGAACGAACACGGTTTCAGCCGTTTTTCTACTTTATTCAAGCCCGAACAAGGTGCGGCTTATGTGGTGGTGAATTTCATCGCACTGCTGGAATTGGCCAAAGAAGGCTTGGTGCGCATTGTGCAGGAAAGCAGTTTTGACGAAATCGAAATCCATTTGAAACAGGCCGAAACCGAGGAAATCGAGTTGCTCGAATCGCTTTCAGACGGCCTTATTGCCCCAAACCCATAAAAATTTGTAAACTTTCCGTCATCTTTGCGGCCAAACGTGTTTTAATACTTTTTCTCCCCGTTAATGAGAACATTTTTATGACCTCACACGACCCCATCATCAAATCGCTACTCGACACCGATTTATACAAATTCACCATGCTGCAGGTGATTTTGCACCAATTCCCGCAAACCCACAGCCTGTATGAATTCCGTTGCCGCAACAAAGAAATGGTTTATCCGCTGGCCGATATTCAGGAAGAATTCGAGCGCGAATTGGATGCGCTCTGCCAACTGCGCTTTACCGACGACGAATTGGATTACCTGCGCCGCCTGCGTTTTATCAAAAGCGACTTTGTCGATTATCTCGAACTTTTCCAACTCAAGCGCCGCTTCGTCAAAGTGGATGCCGACGAACAAGGCCGCTTGCACATCCGCATCGAAGGCCCGATGATTCAGGCGATGTTCTTCGAAATTTTCATCTTGGCGATTGTAAACGAACTCTTCTTCCGCCGCTTGGAAACGCCGGAAGTGCTGGCCGAAGGCGAGCGCCGCTTGCAAACCAAAGTCGAGGCTTTAAAACAAATTGCCGCCCAGCAAGACCCTTCCGATCCGCCGTTTTTGATTTCTGATTTCGGCACCCGCCGCCGCTACAATCTGGCCTGGCAGGAACACGTAGTCCGTACCTTAAACGATGCTGCACCGCACATTGTGCGCGGCACCAGCAACGTTTACTTGGCAAAAAAACTCAATATCACGCCCATCGGTACCATGGCGCACGAATTCCTGCAAGCCTTCCAAGCCTTAGACGTGCGCCTGCGCAATTCCCAAAAAGCCGCTCTTGAAGCATGGGTACACGAATACCGCGGCGACTTAGGCATTGCGCTCACCGATGTGGTCGGTATGGATGCCTTCCTGCGTGATTTCGACCTTTACTTTGCCAAACTGTTCGACGGTTTGCGCCACGACAGCGGTGACCCGTATGTGTGGGGCGACAAAGCCTATGCCCACTATAAAAAGCTCAAAATTGACAGCCACACCAAAATGCTGACTTTTTCAGACGGCCTCGACATCGAAAAATCTTGGGCATTGCACCAATATTTCAAAGACCGTTTTAAAACCAGCTTCGGCATCGGTACCAACCTTACCAACGACATGGGCCACACACCGCTCAATATCGTGCTGAAGCTGGTCGAGTGCAACGGTCAATCCGTCGCCAAGCTTTCCGACTCACCGGGTAAAACCATGACCACCAACGACACCTTTTTAGCCTATTTGCGTCAAGTTTTCGAAATTCCCGAGCCTGAAGCAGATAAGCAATAAACCCTATTAAATTAAAGGGGCTGTACTAGACAACTAGAATAAATTCTGCTTTACTAATTGTTTTAAAATAGAACAAGAGACTTTATCTCACTGTGGTTAAAACGCCATTCACATTCCTTCAAATACAGCTCAAAATACTCTTTGGGAATGCCGTTAAACTTACGTAAGCGGCGTTTTGCCTGATTCCAAAAGTTCTCAATTCCGTTGATGTGATTTTGCCGATCAGCAAAGTGAGTGCTGTGATTGATGCGAAAGTGGCTAAACTCACTCACATCAAGTACGTCATAGCTTTTGTAACAATCAGTGTAAACAATACTGTCAGGCTTTACTTGCTCACGTATTACCGGCAATAAAGTGGCAGTTTGTGTATTGGGCACGGCAACGGTGCAAACCTTGCCGTTGCGCTTCAGAAGCCCGAATACAGCGACTTTGCCGGCTGCACCGCGACTACGTTTGCCTTTGCGCTGTCCGCCAAAACAGGTTTCATCAACTTCTACTCCGCCATCAGACATTTCCGGATGCGGGCTGTTATGGAAAATCAGTACGCGCAAACGATGAAAGCAATAGGCTGCCGTGTTTTTATTAACACCGGCTAATTGAGCTGCAGTACGGGCAGTAACACCCGCAATAAACAGTTCAATCAGTTTGTTTTGCTTGTACTGACTTAAACGGCTTCTTCTCATAGGGATTATTCTAACCTGAAATTAGATTTCCCTAGTTATCTAGTACAGCCCCTAATTAAAAGGCCGTCTGAAAGCATGAACCTTTCAGACGGCCTTTCTGACCTACCTTCATCAATACCAACCGCGCGCTTTCATGGCTTTTTCAATGCGGCGGATACTCATCATATACGAAGCGGTACGTAAGTCAACGCCGTATTCCTGCGCCAGATTCCAAATATCTTGGAACGCGCGGCGCAGCACCACGGTTTGTTTTTGCTGCACTTCATTAAATTCCCAGTAATAGCCTTGCAGGTTTTGCACCCACTCAAAATACGACACCACCACGCCGCCGCAGTTAGCCAAAATATCCGGCACCACCAACACACCGTTGGCCTGCAAAATCGCATCTGCTTCCGGGGTGGTCGGGCCGTTGGCACCTTCCACCACGATTTTGGCTTTCACATCACCGGCATTTTCAGACGTGATTTGGTTTTCCAGCGCACACGGTGCCAACACGTCCACATCTAAGGCCAGCAATTCGGCATTGGTGATTTCCCGGCCGTAGCCCGCTTCATTGGTGATGAAACCATTGGTTTGGTATTCTTTCAATACCGCGTCCATGTCGAGGCCGTTTTCATTATAGATGGCCACATCCACAGTCGAAACGGCCACCACTTTCGCACCGGCATCATGCGCGTACAAACCGGTATGGTAGCCTACATTGCCGAAACCTTGAATCGCATAAGTCGCGCCTTTCACGTCTTTACCGATTTTCTCCAAGGCTTGAACAGCTGCAAAATTCACGCCGTAACCGGTGGCTTCATTACGCGCCAACGAGCCGCCGAACTCAACCGGTTTGCCGGTAAACACACCCGGAGCAGAATATTTCACAATACTTTCGTATTCGTCTACCATCCACGACATCACTTTGCCGTTGGTGTTCACATCCGGTGCCGGAATATCAATTTTCTCGCCAATCAATGGCGCAATGGCGTTGGCGTAGCCGCGGGCAATGCGCTCCAATTCGGCTTCGGAATAATCTTTCGGGTCAAGCGTAATACCGCCTTTGCCGCCGCCATAAGGCAAACCTGCCACACAGCATTTAAACGTCATCCAAGTCGATAAAGCTTTCACTTCATCCATGTTGACATGCGGATGGAAACGGATACCGCCTTTATAAGGGCCAACGGCGTTGTTGTGTTGCGCGCGGTAGCCGGTAAAGGTTTTCACCGTACCGTTATCCAGTTTCACCGGGAAAGTCACTTCCAATACGCGTAACGGGTTTTTCAAAATTTCATACACCGCCGGATCGGTATTCAAACGATCGCACGCAGCTTTGACTTGTTTTTGGGCAATTTCAAAAGGATTCAGCGTTTCTTTTGCAGCATTCGACATCAGTAAGTCCTTTCACAAGGGTTTGTTAAGACGAGTGTCATGCATGCGACTATATCAAATTTTGGTGCTTTGTTTAAATAAAATATTTTAAAATCAATGTAGTAAATCTACTTTGTCAACATTATTAAAGTAATAAAATAAAAATAAAATTTTAATAAATATTTTTTAGGATTGTATTTGATTGAATTTTAAACATTCCTTATCCAGACACAGGCCGTCAGAATATTGAAAGCACCGTTTTACCTGAAAGATTTTTTTAATTTATACAGAAATAAAAAACCGCCAACCTAGCCGGAAATATGCCTAAAAATACCGCGGCCCCTTTTCAGACGGCCTATTTCAGGTAAAATTACTTACCGAACATAAACCTTGGAGAAGCTGATGACCACACCCACCATCGAACACGTTCAAGCTGTAGCCTTTGATTTAGACGGTACGCTATGCCACTCCGCACCTGATTTGATTGCCGCCGGCAACGCCATGCGCACTTATTTGGGCATGGAGACGCTGCCGGATTCGGAAATTGAAAGCTACATCGGCGACGGCATCGGCCGTTTAGTGCACCGTGTCATCACGCGCGAACGCGAAACCGATGCCGCGCCTGAGATTTGGGAAAAAGGTTTCGTGTTTTACATGCAATATTATCGCGATCATTTGAGCGACTTTACACGCCTTTATCCCGAAACCGAAGCCGGTTTGGGTCTCTTAAAAACCTTGGGCATCCCCTTGGCCGTCATCACCAACAAAACCGAAATCTTAGCCGTTGAATTATTGAAACAATTGGGTATCGCCGACGATTTCAGCCTGATTCTCGGCGGAGACAGCTTGCCCGAAAAGAAACCCAGCCCGCTGCCTTTGCAACATTGCGCCGAAGTATTGGGCATCGATATTGCCAACATGATGATGGTCGGCGATTCGCACAACGATATTCTCGCCGCCAAAGCCGCCGGCTGCTTCAGTGTGGGCGTAACTTTCGGCTATGGTGATATGGCTTTGTTGTCGCAAGACAAAGCCACCAAGCCCGATTGGCTGATTGGTTCGCTGCCGGAGATTTATGAAAACCTGCAACCGCAAAAAACCAAAGACGACGATGAAGCATAAGGCCGTCTGAAATGTACGAGTCCGAAAGCAACGGCTTTATCCACTTTGGCGATGCTGATGGCCAACCCAAACGCTCGGGCAAACCGCAAAAATCTTTGCGGGCGCGCGCTATGGATATTTTATCGCGCCAAGAAATCAGCCGTGTCGGACTGAAGCGCAAGCTCGCGCCGCATGCCGAGAGCGAGGAAGAATTGGAAAAAGTGTTGGATGAATTTGCCGAACGCAATTGGCAATCGGACGAGCGCTACACTGAAGCCTACATCCACAGCAAAAGCCGCCAACACGGCAAATTGCGCTTACAACAGGCTTTGGCGCAACAAGGCATTGATACCGACATCAGCCGTGAATTAATGCCTGATAAAGAAAGCGAGCTGCAAACCGCGATTCAGGTTTTACGCAAAAAATTCAAGCAGCCGGCAGGCGGCGATTTAAAAGAAAAACAAAAACAGGTGCGCTTTCTCGCCTACCGCGGTTTCGACATGGGCACAATTCAAGCGGCCTTAAAAAGCGATTGGTCAGCAGATGATGAATTTTTATAGCTCGTTTCAAATAGAAATAAAAGAACCGGCAACGCTGCATTATTTTTATTTGAAACGACTATATTGATTCATTTTGCTTGAATCTTCTTACCAAACGGCGTACGCTTCAGCCTATGAATATTCCAAGCGCGAGTTTGCATAATGACCGATAAAAACCCTTCTCCAAACGCACACAAGCCTTCTATCGAAGACGAACGCAACAACCCCGTTTATAAAGCCGGCCGAGCCGTGGTGATTTTCATGAGCATCGTGTGGGCGATTGTGGTGATTGCCGTTTTGTATTTTGTGTTTAAATTTTGGTTGAGTTAAAAACCTTTTCCTATTAAAAGGCCGTCTGAAACTTAATGTTTCAGACGGCCTTTTAATCATACGCTTACATTACGATTAGTTTTTCATCGATTGTACCGGCGCAGGAATGCGGCCGCCACGATTGACAAACACTTCGCATGAGCCGTCTTTAACCGGCATAATCGGCGCGTAACCCAATAATCCGCCGAATTCAACGCTTTCACCCACGCCTTTACCGGTAACAGGAATGATGCGCACGGCGGTGGTTTTGCTGTTGATCATACCGATGACGGCTTCGTCGGCGATGATGCCGCAAATGGTGTGCGCAGGGGTATCGCCCGGCACGGCAATCATGTCGAGACCGACCGAACACACGGCGGTCATGGCTTCGAGTTTGTCTAAGGTCAATACACCCGCTTCGGCAGCGGCAATCATGCCTTCGTCTTCTGAAACCGGAATAAATGCGCCACTCAAGCCGCCGACGGCGCTCGATGCCATCATGCCGCCTTTTTTCACGGCATCATTCAATAAAGCCAATGCAGCGGTGGTGCCGTGTGTGCCGCACACGCTTAAGCCCATTTCTTCGAGAATGCGGGCAACGGAATCGCCGACAGCCGGGGTCGGTGCCAAAGACAAATCCAAAATACCAAACGGAATATTCAGCATTTTAGACGCTTCGTGGCCAATCAATTCGCCCACACGGGTGATTTTAAAGGCGGTTTTTTTCACTACTTCGGCCACTTCGGTCAAAGTGGTTGCGTTTGAATTTTCCAAAGCGGCTTTTACTACGCCCGGGCCGGAAACGCCGACATTGATGATCGCATCCGCTTCGCCCGAGCCATGAAACGCGCCCGCCATAAACGGATTGTCTTCCACCGCATTGCAGAACACCACGATTTTAGCGCAACCGAAACCTTCCGGCGTAATCTCGGCGGTGTGTTTGATGGTTTCGCCCGCCAATTTCACCGCATCCATATTGATGCCGGCACGGGTGGAGCCGATGTTAATCGAAGCGCACACAATGTCGGTGGTCTTCATCGCTTCCGGAATCGAGCGGATTAACACTTTGTCCGACGGCGACATGCCTTTTTGCACCAAAGCAGAGAAACCGCCGATAAACGATACGCCAATGGCTTTGGCGGCTTTATCCAAAGTTTGCGCCACGCTGACATACGAATCGGCTTTGGTGGCCGCCGCAATTTGGGCGATTGGTGTCACCGAAATGCGCTGGTTTACAATCGGTACGCCGTATTTGGCCGACAAATGTTTGGCTGTGGCCACCAAATCTTTGCCGATGGTGGTGATTTTGTTGTAGATATTTTGGTTTAACTCATCAATATCGCTGCTGATGCAATCGTGCAAATCGATGCCGATGGTAATGGTACGCACGTCAAAATTCTGGTCGGCGACCATTTTGACGGTTTCTAAAATCTCGTTAGACTGAATGCTCATGTTAATACTTCCGATTAAATGCGGTGCATGGCTTGGAAGATTTCTTCGTTTTGCATGCGGATGTCGAGCGCGAGCTTTTTGCTTTCTTCGGCAAACAAATCCAACATTTCTTGGCGCGATTTCGGGCATTTGGCGGTATCGACCAAAATAATCATGGTAAAGAAATCATCCATCAGCTGCTGGCTGATGTTGAGAATATTGAGTTGGTTTTCAGCCAGAATTTTAGAAACATCGTAAACGATACCGACGCGGTCTTTGCCGATGACGGTCACAACAGAATTGCTCATGGGGATTCCTTTGATGATGGTAGAAAATGTCAACGTTAATTCAGTGGCTTAAGCAGCCAGACATCAGGCCGTCTGAATCTTTGCGAATGTGCGCATTATAACATTCTTCAGACGGCCTGAGATTCAATTGTTAACAATGATATGGTTGAATCGCAATATTTATTCAAGCCGATAAAAAGCCGCCTGATGTTTCAGACGGCCTTGCTCAATCCGTTACTCGGAATAAGTAAATTTCGCGCGCTTGATGTTACACAACAATTCATACGCAATCGTGCCGGCGGCTTCGGCCACTTCGTTGATGTTGACCACATCGCCCCATAATTCGACTTCGCAACCCAAACCTTCTTTGGAAGCATCCAATTCGACAGTAATCATGTCCATCGACACGCGCCCGATAATGCGGCTGCGCTGACCTTCAACGGCGATTGGCGAACCGGTTGATGCTCGACGCGGATAGCCGTCGGCATAACCACAGGCAATCAGGCCGACACGGGTGGATTTGGATGTGTAAAACGTCGCGCCATAACCAATCGGCGAATGCGGCGGCAACACGCGTTCGCCGAACACGCGCGAAGTCAGGCGCATTACCGGTTTCAAACGCTCATCGGCACCGCCGAACGGCGACACCCCATACAAAGCCAGGCCCGCCCTGCCCAATCGCGCCGCGCTTCAGGTACATTCAAAATCGCCGGCGAATTGGCCAAGCTTTCTTCGCCTGCCAAGCCTTCGCAGCCCAAATCGAAGGCTTCAATCTGCATTTCGGTCATGCCGTTTTCCGGCTCGTCGGCGCAGGCAAAATGGCTGAATTTAACGATTTCATCAACGTGTTTGCATTGTTTCAACGCAGTGTAGGCGGCAGCATAATTATGCGGAAAAAAGCCGGTACGGTGCATACCGGAATCCATTTTCAGCCACACGGTCACAGGATTTTGCCATTCGTGATGCACCAAGCCTTCCAATTGCCATTGGTTGCCCACCGCCGGCCAGAGTTTGTATTCATCGATGCGGGCATATTCGGCCACATCAAACACGCCTTCCAGCAATACAATCGGATTATCGATGCCGCTTTGACGCAATTCGATGGCTTCTTCCAACGTCGCCACGGCGAAACCATCGGCCAAATCGGATAAAGCGTGGGCGCACCGCACTGCGCCATGGCCGTAGGCATTGGCTTTAATCACCGCTAAGAGTTTGTTGCCGTGGATATTTTTTAAGGTTTGGTAATTGTGGCGCAGATGATCCAAACGGATTTCGGCTTGTAAGGGGCGCATGTTTTATCCTTTGTTTGAGTCGGTTTAGCCGGGAAAAATAAACCTAAATTTCCCAGCCGGCGGCCTTTTCAGACGGCCTGAAACCTTTGCAAAATCAGATTCGAGCACGGTTCGAATTAAAGCAGCACAGAAACGCAAACATATCATGATCATAAAGACAGACAAGTTTTCGAGCAGCGCATGACGAAAAATGTACTAAAGACTAAAGATGAAGATTTTGCAAAGGCCTCAACCTATATGCTGTTTATTATAGGCCGATTGTGTTGTTTTTCAAATATGGGAAAACCGATTAAGGCCGTCTGAAAATCAATTGAATATTTCAGACGGCCTTGATTCAGACGTAACGTGCCATGCCTAAATCATCGGTGCGGATTTCGGGTACAACGTCACTCACCAAATCTGCGGTAATGCGCCCTGAACCGAGCGACATCGTCCAGCCCAAAGTACCGTGGCCTGTGTTTAAAAACAAGTTGGCGTATCGCGTTGCGCCGATAATAGGCGTGCTGTCAGGCGTCATCGGGCGCAAACCGCTCCAGAACGTGGCTTTGGCCACATCACCACCTTGTGGATACAAATCCTGCACCACCAAGGCCAAAGTGTCGCGCCGCTCTTGCGGCAACTTGATTTCGTATCCGGACAATTCGGCCATGCCGCCGGCGCGGATGCGGTCATTGAAGCGGGTAATGGCGACTTTGTAGGTTTCGTCTAAAATCGTCGATACCGGCGCTTCATCTCCATTACTAATCGGCACGGTGAGCGAGTAGCCTTTTACCGGATAAATCGGCAAATCCAAGCCTAATTGCGCCATCACCGTGCGGCTGAAGCTGCCTAAGCAGCACACAAAACGGTCGGCTTCAAAGCGTTGGCCGTTGGCGATAACAGCGGTGATGTTCGGGCCTTGATGCTCCACACGCCCGATGTTGTGTTCAAATTTAAACACCGCGCCTTTGGCTTCGCATAAAGCTTGCAAACGTTGGGTAAACAGATGGCAATCGCCCGTGCTGTCGTTGGGCAGATGTAGCGCACCGGCAATTTTGTCTAACGCATGACGCAAAGCCGGCTCGAATTGCAGGCATTCTTCCGGCTGCAAACGCTGGTACGGTACGCCATATTCCGCCAAAACTTCAATATCTTTTGCTGCGGCGGCTACTTCTTTTTGCGTGCGGAAAATCTGTAACGTGCCTTTGTGGCGGCCTTCAAAATCCAAACTGGTTCCGGCTTCAAAACGGCGGAACATCTCGCGGCTGTATTCGGAAATGCGTACCATACGTTCTTTATTGGCTTGGTAACGCTCGGTAGTGCAGTTTTGCAGCATACTCATCAGCCATTGCCATTGAAAGCGGCTGCCGTCAGGTTTTAAAATCAAAGGCGAATGTGGGCGAAACAGCCATTTGGCCGCTTTGGCGGGAATGCCGGGTGCTGCCCAAGGCGTAGTGTAGCCGTAGGAAAGCTGGCCGGCATTGGCAAAACTGGTCTCCATTCCCGCCGCTTCCGCCCGGTCAATCACCGTCACCTGATGGCCTTTTTCCAATAGATACCAAGCCGTTGCGATGCCGGTTACGCCTGCGCCCAAAACCACTACGTTCATATTTCACCATTGTTTTACTGGAAATGAATGTAGTTTAGTGTAATTTATTTTTATCAGGATATTTCACTTTATTTTTTTAATTTTATAAATTATTATCCTGAAAATTAATTTTTAGAAAGTGATTTTAACCATGAGGGAATTGGATAAAACTGATTTGAAAATCTTAAAATTATTGCAGCAAAACGCGCGCATTCCGATGACCGAATTGGCTTTCCAATAGGCCGTCATGTTTTGTTTGTTGTCGGACATGATGATCTCCTTATTTATTAATTTATTATTGTAGAGAATACTCCAGTGATCAGAGCAAACTGCTGCGCCCCGCGCCAGAATTTTTTGTTTCTTGATTGGTGTTACTGCAACAGGCAAAACTGCCTTGAAGTCAGAATAGCACAATTCATTATGCTTTCAATATCATCTTTTGAACTAGGTTCAGCCACCCGAAATGAAAATGCGTCGTATGAATCCGAATTAATAATTTATCAATAAAATTGATAAGTTTTTTCCTAAAAAATTTTATGCAACAAGCAGTTAAAAAAATTAATCCAATTTAACCCAAGCCGATTTCATGAAGTAAAAATATTAATATTAAGATGTTACATAAATTAAAACCGCACTATAATTAACTTTTTTACATAAAATCCTTTCTTTTTGATTTGCAAAATTCAAAAATTTGGGAACTTTTCTAAAAAATGGCTCAAAATACCGTTCAAAAAACCGCAAAAAGGCCGTCTGAAACGCCTTCAGACGGCCTTTTATTATCAGTTTAACTGATGATAGACATCAATTTTTCTAATCCAAACCGTTTGTTACCTTCCATTTTATTTTCTGGCCTGTATCGCCTGCCACATCATCGCCACATTAATGGCATCGTTAAGCGCATTATGTCGGGGTAAATCCGGAATACGCAAAGTTTTAATCATACTGGCCATACGTAAATCAACGTAATCGTTATAATAAAAATTTTTCTTGACCTCTTGTTTAAAATACACGGCCGATACTTCAATCTGACGGTTAGGCAAAGGAATACCGATTAAGGGCTTCAGAAACTTATCAATCATCGCCACATCATATTCCAAATAATAGCCCACCAACGGCCTTCCGCCGATAAAATCCAGCAGTTGATACAAAGCCTTTTCAATCGAAATGCAGTCTGAAAGGTCTTTCGGGCGCAAACCGTGTACCGTCACATTGGTGGCTTCCATCATACCCTCCGGTTTCACCAGCACATAAAACGGCTCACTGGTCAAAATAGTATTGCCGCGGATTTTCACTGCGCCGATGGAAATGATTTCCGCCTCTTTCACATTCAGACTGGTGGTTTCACAATCAATGCTCACCATTTCATTGACGTGTTCCTCATAAAGAAAAGTGTATTTTGAATCTTTCAGATGGCGTCGGTAATACGCGCGTTTCAGTTTCTCGAACATGGCTCACCCTCCCAAATGGAAATGATGGCGTACCGTTTGTTTAAAGCGTTTCACCACATTCAGCGAATCTTTCAACAAATCGCGTTCAAGCGTGGAAAGCTTATCGGTATCGACCTGATTATTGAGCTTCTGCATGGGATCGTTTAAAGCCATCAAACCGCCTTTCAGACGCAAATCCATCAAATAGCCCAAAGCTTCGGCAAGATCGCGCCCGGCTTGATGCTCCAAAACATTGCGTGCCACTAAGATATTAATGCGCTCAAATGAATTATTCGCCTCCAAATGCGTTTCCAAAGCCAACGCGCGTACGCCGTGCACAATCGGGAAAATACCGATTTTTTTCACATCCATTTTCTTGTTGTTGCGTTGCAGCAAGCGCGGCATAAAGCGGCGACTGTGGTCTTCAAACAAATCCACTTCACGGGCGAAATTCATCAAAATGCCGACATCTTTATCCATACGGCGGTAAAGATAGTTATTCAGCTCATCTAATAGAGACACATCGCCCGCCACTGCTTTGGCATCGATAAAAATCGCCAAATTCATCATGTTGGTTGGTGTGGCCGAACTCAGCCAGTTACCGATCATCTTTTTAAACTCTCCAATCGGTTTGCGCCACATCGGATTGCACACCATAATCCCGCCTTTGCACGGCGGATAGCCGAAACGCTCCAACGCAGAAGAGAACTTTTCCGCCGTTGCTTGCGCTTCTGCCAAATCCACGCCCTCAGCCAAAATAAGCGCATTGTCTTGGTCAGTCTTCAAAATCTGCTCACCACGCCCTTCCGAACCCATCACCAATAAGCAAGAATGTTCGTATAAATACTCCGAAGCCAGCAGGCGCCATGTTTTTTCAAACAAAGCGCTGTTCGATACCTGCATCAACTGTGCCAACTGCTTAGCCCGCACGCCGTTTTTCTGTAAGGCTTGAATCGAACCGTTCATCTGTGTGGCCAGTTCGGCCAAATCGTCAATGGTTTCAGCCTTTTCAATACGCTGTACCACCACGTGGGTGTGGTTGGAAAAATAGGCCAAGATATCCAGCTGCTCTAAAGCACCGATGGCTTTACCGTTTTCAGTCACAACCACACGCTGAATACGCGATTCCATCATGCGCAGTAAAGCATTAAACACAAAATCATCGATATCGGCGGTAATCAATTGCAGAGGCGACCATTTATACACCGGTTCATCAAACGAAGCGCCTTCCATCACAATGTCGCGGAAGGCTGATTCGGTGAACAAACCGGTCTGCCCTTCATGATGCAGTAAAAGCGTTTTAGTTTTGCGCTCCTTCATCAGATGCGCCGCTTCCAAAACCGTTGCCTTACCATCCAGCCACACCGCATTATCGCGGTAGGCATCGCGCACTTTGGCCGTAAACAGGCTTTCAAATTCGTCTTCGCCAGGCGACTCGGAGCGGTTGGCCAGTTTCTCCGCTACAGAAGCATAAAAATACGAACCAAAACGACTGTTGCCTTCCATCAAGTGCAGTACACAAGCTTTCGGCAGCTTGTACACCAAGGCTTCTTCAGCCACGACAAAACTGTTTTGGCTCGTACCTTCTACCAAAGCACGCGCTTCAAACGTATCATGCGCCCGATAAACCGCCACTACTTCACCATCGCAACCGACTTCCTTCACCACGCCTTTCATAACTACATATAAAAATTCAATCGGCGTATTGGGCTCGATAATCAATTCTTCATCACGGTAAAACGCAATATCCACCACGTTTTGCAGCGACAAACGTTCGCTGCCGCTTAATACATGATACGGCGGATAATTGAAATCAAAGCGTTCCATTTTATTTCTCCTGTTTTTCCGTTCACTCCAAATTGAACGATTGTTTTTATCACTAAATCAACAGATTTTTCAGCATATTACAACAAGAATTCAAAAAACGACACCGCAAAAAAGGCCGTTTGAAAATCTATAGGTTCCCAAAGAACCCAATATATTTTCAGACGGCCTCAAATACTTTAGCAAACTCAAGATAACGCATTCAGCAACAAATCGCCTATTACGCGCAATTTGATTACATCAAAATCAATTTCAACGGGCAATATGAAAAAAAATATCAATGCACGCAAACGACAGACAAAAAAATGCACACATTCAATCAAATGTGTGCCAAGTCTACAAAGGAGAAATAGAGGAGAAACTATTAACTGACTACTCGAACCAGCTAATGGAGAGTATCATACCGAACTCAGCGCCTACATGCAAGCATTTTTCTTGTAAAGTTTCTTAATTGTTGCACCTATACACCTTAAATGTAGCTTGATTTCAAATGCATGTATCTGATAACCGTCACCCACTCCAATGATGGCAATTTGATGACAATCAATAACGAAAAAAAACGCGCACATCTTTTCAGATATGCGCCAAGTCTACAAAGGAGAAATAGAGGAGAAAAATCAAGCTGCATCAAGCAACTCAACAAGGCATATTCTGCGCTTTTCTTTTTCGCCCGTCAACATCTATTACTAAAAAAATTGCGGTTAATATCAAAAATCCGACATTATCGGCTATTTATGATTATTTTATTTTCACATATAATTAAAAAAGAAAAATAAACGAACAAAAATGTTTTTATCCGCGCCTAAGGCTTTAGGCGCTCTATTCGCGCTTCAATTTTTGTTGCAAATTGTGCGCAGCTTCTGCCCGCTCGCGATGACTAAGATCAGGTAAATGAGTATTCAGCGACGACCATTTCCATTGCGAACGCGCTTTATTTAATTCAGACGGTAATTTATGCGGCTGCCAAGGCGTTTGGCCGCTTTGCAACGCCACTTGCGATTGCGCCGCATGACCGCGTTTTTGTAGGGCATTTAATAAATCCAGCGCACGCGCAGCCAGCAGGGTTAAGGTTTCTGGATCAATATGCAAGGTTTGTTTGCCGGAAATCTTATCGGAAATATCCTGCACATTCGGCAACACGCCGCCTAAAATGCCGCCGATGGCGGTGCCCAAACCGAGCGATCCGCCCAGTGTGGCAATATCGAGGCCAAAGCCGATTAATGCGCCGGTGGCCGCCCCCGTACCGGTGCGGATGCCATATTGCACAAGCAAATCACTGTCAAACGGATCTTGGCGGAAAGCTTTTAATGCCCAATCACCGCTTTCAATGTCATTTTGGTAGAAACGGTAAAGTTGGAATAATTGCTGCTGCATTTTGCGCTCTAATTGGCGTACTTCGGCCTGCATGGTTTGCAATGTCGGCTCGGGATTATCGGCTTCGTCGATTTCTTGTTTATAAGCCGCGACATCGAGTAAAAAATCGGCAATTTCACGACGGGCGTCTTCATCTAATTTTTGCCATTCGCGGCGGCGCATACCGATTAAGCGGTCGAGGATGTCGCGTTCGGGCAACATGGTGGCCAAATTATCCCACAGGAGGATTTCTCCTTCAAAATCAAAAGCAACCGTGTCAAAACCGCTGTATACGTGCAAAGTGCGGCGTGCCAGCATGGTGATCCATTCGGTCAAATCTTGTCCGCCGATAAAGTTGAACACCGGCATCACCGGCTTGGCGCACCACGACAACACGGTCAGCTCTTCTTTATATTTGTTCAACACCGGCTCACGCGCATCAACCACATACAAAGCCATATCGCTTTGCAGTAATTGGCGCAATACTTTGGCTTCCTGATTGAAATCGCCTGCAGCAGCCGGGCTGTCAAGGAACTGCTGTAGTCGCTCAATACCGTCTGAACGCGATGAGGTATTGGCTTCCAACCAGTCCAACACACCACCGGCGTCTTCCAAGCCGGGCGTATCGTATAAATACACCAGTGTATCGGTGCCGTCTGAAATGGCGGCCTGCTCGACATGGCGCGTGGTGGATGGCGCGTTTTTCACTTCGCCGAAGGTTCCGTCGCGCAATAAAGTACGCAGCAGCGACGTTTTGCCGGTGTTGGTATGGCCGACCACAGCCAGAGATAAAGGTTTTGTTTTCATGGTTTTGTCTTTTCAGTTTTTCAGACGGCCTGATGATTTTGCTGCAAACGCAATTCCTGATTCAGCTTGGGCGGATTCAACCAAGCTAAATTGCGCTCATTCAAAGCCTGATGCCAATATTGCAGGTTTTCCTGCAGGCCGTCTGAAAGATATTGTTCGGCCAACAGTTGCACCACTGTCCCGCCCTTTGCCGCTTCGGCCAATTGGGTGATTTGGCGTAAGACGCCACGGTCGGGCACGGTATGCGCCCGCACGCCAATCAGCAATTGCGCCGGTTGCTGCTGCAATTCGTTCGCCAGCGCATGTACAGCATCGCGGCTGTCGGCCACGCCTTTATCGAGCCACTCTTGACCGAGTGTGTGGGTAAACCAAGAATCATCCGGCCATTGCGTTTCTAACATCACCGCCCATTTCGGCGCATCGCTGATGTTGATTTTCGGCGACACAGTGGCAATGGTTTCGCTTTGCGTGTCGGCATCGATGATTTTAGTCTGCCATTGCTGAATGATTTTTTGATAGTACGGTTTATCCAGCGGCAATGAGTTACGGCTGATTTTGAGCATGATTTTGCAGGCCAGCCACGCAATGAAACGCGGCAGAATACCGTAACATACAATGCTGCCAACCAACAAACCCGACCACGCGCGCGCATCGGCGATATTGCTGTTCAGACGGCCTTGCCACACCGCATCGGTATCCGGTACAAGAAAACCGACTTTCGACGGCAACCACCCCAACCATTCAATGGCTTTGACCGAAGCGGTATTGGTCAGTAAGGTACTTTCCCAGTTGAACGTATATTGGCGCACCAACAACAGCATCAACACGGAAATCAGCATCCCCAACAAAGTCGCCAACCATAAGCTGTGTGACGTGCGGCCAATCAGCCAACGTGTGGAAGGCTGTTTCCATTCTTCAGTATATAAACGCAACATGGCCTGATTGACCGGATCTTTGCCGCGCATCAACGTCATCGGGTGGCTGATGACGTTGCCGAATTTAAAACGAAATACCACCGACACCAGCCAAATCAGCAGCATGATGGTATTCATGCCCAACACACTCGCCAAAATCAGAAAAAAATTCAAGCCTTGGTTGTCCATCAGGATATAAGTGCCGGAAAAGCCGCTGGCAAACATCAACGACACGCCGACAATCCACAGCCAAAACGCCGCGCTTTTGGTGTATTCCAACGCATCTTGCAACTGATGATTGCGGTCGATCATTTCTGCGCGGCGTAAAATTTTCGCTTCAGGCTGCCCATCAACATAGCGCAGCGATTCCGTAATCTGAGCCGGATCAGCAGGAAAAATATAATCCCGCTCTTCCAAAATACGCACCAATTCGGCAAGTTTGTGTTTCGGATTTAGCATAACAGTAGAGGCCGTCTGAAAATAATGCGATTTTAACATAGCTTTTCAGACGGCCTGAACCCTTTGCAAAATAAGGCATCAAGCCCGTTTAAAGAGTAATAACTTTATTCATTAATTGCAGCATTCAACCTTACTGTGTCAGCCTGAACAAAATTTTCAACTCATTCTCAATGTTGTTTTGTTTTATTTTTCAAAATGATAAAACCACAATATCAACCCTCTGATGAATATTCATTTGAAATGATAATTTTCATAATGTTGTCACTGACTTTCCCTAAATTTTGCAAAATTTGTGATGCCTTGAAAAATAATGTATGCTCAAAATATGGGTATTAATTAAGCAGTCCTATTCTGAGGGAATCATTATGCAAAAGAGACATCAAAGTATTTTATTTATTTTAGCTGCGTGTATGTCTTCGATGGTTATGGCAGACGAAACCGTACCGGCCACCGGCGATACTTGGATTGATACCCAACACGGTAAAGTGCAAGGCACTTTACAAAAATGGTCACACGGCATGGATGGTTGGTTTGGCGAAACGGATCCCAATAATCCGGCCAGCGCCAATTTGCGTGTGATGGTTGATACAGAATGGAACAAATACGATGAATTTTCGGTAACGCCACGTATCCGCGGCCGCATCAAACTGCCTGTATTACAACAAAAGCTGAATGTCGTGTTTGGTGACGATTCCTTAGACGACGAATTCCGCAATGAAGCCAGCAACTACCGCAACCGCACTTATCGCGACGGTAAAAAATACGATTACCGCACCAACCGTGATCAAAACTCTTCCATCGCTCTGCGTTGGAACGAATTGCTTGGCGGTGGCGACATCGATACCGATTTTGACATCGGTATCCGTTCCGGCAGCGATTTATATGCTCGCGTGAAAGCAGAAAAAGATTGGCAAATCAACGATCAATTGGTTACCGGTTTAGAGCAGATTTACCGTTACGGCTCTAAGAGCGAACACCATGTCCGTACCAATTGGGATACGCGATACCAAGAAGATGAAAAAACCTTTATTTCCAACCAACTCCACCTTCAATATGAACATGAAGGTGCCAGAGAAGAATGGACTTGGGGCGACAACCTTTATCGCCAACACGATTTAGGTAAAAACCGCTACGTCAATTACGGCTTGCACACCCACGGTTATATTCAGGACAAAAAATTCAATCTGAATACCTATGGCCCTTTTATCGGTTATCGCCAACCGATTTGGCGTAAATGGTTGTTTGTGCAGACTGAAGTCAACTATTTCAACAACCGAAAAGATGATCGCGACCATACCGTTGGCGCCCTGGTTCGCTTTGAAGCCTTATTCTGATTTGCTCATAATAACAAAGCCGAGATCTTTGCAAAATACCGGCCACCCCATCCAAACGGTTACCTGAACAATCAGGTAACCGTTTTTTCATTTTCAGACGTGTTTCCCGTCCGTATTTCCCCCAATCAGCCCCTTTATCGGGGTGCCCGTTGCCCTTTTCAGGCAGCAGCAGGCACACGAAGCCTGCCGGCTGCCTTTGGCAGGTTCAGGCACACCGCTTTCAAATGGCTTTGCGCCGGTACTTTCCGCAAACCGAAATAACGCGCTCTTTTACAGCCGGATTTCCGGTGCGGCGTACCGAAGGTTTGCCCGGCCGCACAGCGCACTTCCGACAGCTGCGTATTGCGCTGTTTCTCCTGCTCCGTTAAAGGTTTGCCCCGCTGTGCCTTACGCATCATGCCGCCGGACAGCCGTTTGCTTTGCAGATGCTCCCGGTTGGCTTTACTGTCATACCCCTTATCGGCACAGACGGTTGTTCCGGGTGCGGTGCCGTCCGGCAGCGGTCCGAAATGGTTGCACTCACGGGCGTCGGCCGGGTGGTGTGCTGTTTCCCGATACAGCCTTCCAAACCGGTTCGGGTGTGTTGTTTGCAGCCCGAGGTGAATCTGCCCTCTTTCTTCACCCGGCGCGCATCCTTGTCTTTGCCGGGCAGGGTTTCGGCAGTGATGCCGTTTTCATCGGTTTCGACAGCCTGACGCTGTTTGCCGCCGGCAGTTTGGATGATGGCGGCGTCAATCACTGCTGCCGGGGCTTTCTCTGTTTTTAAGCCTTTTTCGGTCAGCCGGCGGTTAACCGGTTCGGGAAGCCGGGCTAAGGCGTCATCCTGTGACGGCCGGTTGCGGAAACGGCAGGGGGTGCTGTGGCCGGGTAAGGCGGGTTTATCAAAGCCGCAGAAGAAGCAGAAATCCGGACGGGTAGCCAGACAGCGTTCCGATTCCGGATCGGAAAGGCTGTGCCATTGGCCGGGCAATACGGCTTTGAGCATGGGCGGCAGCGGATAGGCGGGGCGGCCGCGGTGACCGCGGATGTAACGGGTCTTTTGCCGGTTGGGCAGTTGTCCGACGGGCTGCCAATCGGGCAGCCGGTTAATTTTGAGCAACGGGCAGCTGTCGGTATGTTTACCCGTCATGATTCGGGCTTGTTGGTGGAAGAAGCTGCTCATAAAAAAAACTCCTCTGAATTCTTTAGGGGGAATTTAGGGGAGTTTTGGGTTTTTTTTGCAAAGGTCTCAGGCCGTCTGAAATATTTTTCAGACGGCCTTTTTTTCTTTGTTCAAAATAAAACCGAGAAATCTTAATTTCTCGGTTTTATTGATTATTTTACCAAAACAGTTTCCAAACCGGCCAACACATTTTTCAATCCTTGTCGGATTTCATCGGTATCGGCTGCAGGCTGACCATTGGCATCCAGTGCTTCTTGCGGCTGCTCTTCTGCATAAGGCGAAAAAGTGTCTTTTAATTTCAACAATTTCACCACATCAGAACGGGTATAACGATTACCGCCATAGCCGATAACCACACCGTTTTCATATTGCCATTGGGTAAACTCTTCCGGGCTGATTTGCACCAATTGGCACACTTCGTCCAACGTAAAATAACGTTTTGCAGGAATCGACAGATTAGCGTTTGTCATAGTAATGCTCCACCATGCCTTTAAGTTTTTGGCTGGCATGGAACGTCACTACTCGACGCGCAGTAATCGGCACTTCTTCGCCGGTTTTCGGGTTACGGCCCGGACGTTGCGGCTTGTCGCGCAATTGAAAGTTACCGAAACCGGAAATTTTAATTTCTTCACCGCGCGCCAAAGTGCTGCGGATTTCTTCAAAAAAGAGCTCGACGATTTCTTTGGCATCGTTTTTGGTCACATTGCTGACTTTGTCTACCAAAATGTCGGCCAACTCAGCTTTAGTTAATGTCATGTTCTTACCTTCCTTTTTAATAGGAGCAGATTATTACTAATTTTCTCTTAAAATTCAAGTACCAAACTGAAAAATCAAACAGAATTTACCGTTGGATTTTCCAGCATTTGTCATTTTAGTGATGCAAATCGGATTAGCTGCGCAATTGTGCGCCGATGGCTGTTGCCGATTCTACCAGCTTCGTCATCAAAGGCCCGACCACTTCATCGGTTAAGGTGCTTTCCATGTCTTGCAGAATCACTTTCACGGCCAGACTCTTCGTACCTTCCGGCAAACCGGCACCGCGATACACGTCAAACAGGCTGATTTCCTGCACCAAAGCATTGGCTTTGGTATTCAATGCGGCCAACAATTCATCGTGGCTCATGCTCTCCGGCACAACAAACGCCAAATCTCGGCGCACGGCTTGGAATTTAGAAACTGCTTGGTAGCGTGTTTTATCACGTCCCAATACCGCATCCATGTCGATTTCAAACACCAAAGCGGCTTGCGGCAAGTCGTATTTTTGCAACCATTTCGGATGCAATTCGCCGACAAAACCAATCACCACGCCGTCTGAAACAATATTGGCGGTACGCCCCGGATGCAGAGCCGGATGCTGGGCTTTAACAAAGGTCACGGCTTTATCTTTGAGCAGATTTTCCACATCGGCCTTAACATCGTAAAAATCCACAGGGCGCGCTTTTTCGCCCCATTGTTCCGGCGCAACCGAGCCATACCACAAGCCGCCGATGCGTTCTTTTTGTTGGAATTGGCCGTCTGAATCTTTGCTGAACACACGGGCAATTTCAAACACACGCACACGGCTTTGCTTGCGGTTTAAATTGTTTTGCAGAATTTCCACCAAGCCGCCGACTAAAGTTGAACGCATGACCGCATATTGTGCTGCCAACGGATTCTGCAAGCGAATCGGATTAGTGTTAGCGGCGAAATCTTGTTCCCATTGCCCATCAACGAACGCATAGCTGACCACTTCCTGATAACCGCGCGCCGCCATTTCATTATAAACGGCAAAACGTGGACGCTTGGTTTCCGGCAACTCTAACATTTTCAGACGGCCTGAAGTATGGTTGTCAGGAATGTTTTCATAGCCGTACACGCGGCCGATTTCTTCAACCAAATCGGCTTCGATTTCAATATCGAAACGGAAGCTTGGTGCGGTGACTGTGAAGCCTTCGGCCGACTTCACCGGATTTAAGCCCAAGTGTTGCAAAATGGTTTCAACCTGTTGGGCAGGTACGCTCACGCCGAGCATTTTTTCCAAGCGCTCCAAACGGATTTCCACCTGTTTGGCTTGCGGCAATTGGCCTTCTGCTTCCACCATTTCACCGGCTTCACCGCCACAGATTTGCTGCACCAATTCAGTCGCACGCTCAATCGCATCGGCTTGCAATTGCCAATCAACACCGCGCTCAAAGCGGAACGAAGAATCCGAGCCAAAACCATATTGGCGTGATTTACCGGAAATGGTGACCGGATTAAAGTACGCCGCTTCCAGCACAATGCGGGTGGTCTCATCCGAAACCGCGCTGCCCTCGCCGCCCATCAAACCGGCCATGCTTAACGCGCCTTTTTCATCGGCAATCACCAAAGTATTGTCAGACAAGGTTACGTTTTTTTCGTTCAAGCATTCCAGCGTTTCACCGTTTTGAGCACGGCGCACAATGATGCTGCCATTGATTTTATCGGCATCAAACACATGCATAGGTTGGCCGATTTCCAGCATCACATAATTGCCGATATCCACCAAAGCCGATACCGAGCGCACACCGCTGCGTTCCAAGCGGTGTTTCATCCAAGCAGGCGTTTCTGCTTTGGCATTTACGTTTTCAATCGCACGGCTGATAAAGCGGCCACAATCTTCAGGCGCATCAATGCGCACGGCTTGTTTTTTATCGTGTTGCACAGAGGCCGTCTGAATCGTCACCGGATTAAATGCGCATTGCGTCAACGCAGACACTTCGCGCGCGATGCCTTTAATGCTCAAGCAGTCAGTGCGGTTAGGCGTGATTTTCAGGGTGAAAACCGTGTCGTCCAAATCAAAATATTCGCGGATATCGGTACCGACAGGAGCATCGGCCGGCAAAATATGCAAACCGTCAACGCCGTCATCCGGTAAGCCCAATTCATCGGTTGAACACAGCATACCGTTGGATTCTACGCCACGCATTTTGGTCGGCTTAATTTTGAAATTACCCGGCAACACCGCCCCCGGTAAAGAACACGGTACTTTAATACCCGGTTTCACATTCGGCGCACCACACACAATTTGAATCAATTCGCCGGCACCGGCATCGACTTTGGTCACATTCAAGCGGTCGGCATCGGGGTGTTTTTCTACTGATTTCACTTCGGCCACAACCACACCGCTAAATGCAGGAGCGGCTTTTTCGGTTTCTTCTACCTCCAAACCGGCCATGGTCAATAAATGCGCCAGCTCATCGGCCGACAAATTAGGATTGGCTTGTGTTTTGAGCCAAGAATAAGAAAATTGCATGATGTTTTCTCTAACTTTTTTCAGGCCATCTGAAAATAAAATGCTTCAAACGGCAATAAATGAATGGAAAGTTTTTTTCAGACGGCCTGCTTATTTTTCAAGCCATCTGAACATTATTTAAACTGTTTCAAGAAGTTCAAATCGTTGTCGAAGAACAAACGCAAATCGTTGACGTTGTAACGCAACATCGCAAAACGGTCTAAGCCGATACCGAAAGCAAAACCGGTATATTTTTCCGGGTCGATGTTGACGTTTTTCAACACATTCGGATGCACCATACCGCAGCCGCCGACTTCCAGCCATTTGCCGTTTTCTGCCATGATATCGATTTCGGCAGAAGGCTCGGTAAACGGGAAGAACGATGGGCGGAAACGCACTTGCATATCGTCGCGTTCAAAGAAACGGCGGATAAAATCGGTAAACACGGCTTTCAAATCGGCAAAGGTAACGCCTTCTTCCACCCACAAGCCTTCAGCCTGATGGAACATCGGTGAGTGTGTCGCATCGCTGTCAACGCGGTAAACACGACCCGGCGCGATAATGCGGATTGGCGGATTTTTCTTATCCAGCATGTAGCGGATTTGAATCGGTGACGTGTGGGTGCGCAACACATCGCCGTTTTCGACATAAAACGTATCCTGCATGGCACGCGCGGGTGGTTTTGCGGAATATTCAAAGCTTGGAAATTATGGAAATCATCCTCAATTTCAGGGCCATCGGCCACTTCAAAACCAATACCTTCAAACAACTCGACAATACGCTGCAAAGTCAGGGTTACAGGGTGCAAACCACCAAGGGCTTGACCGCGACCGGGTAAAGTCACGTCCAGCGATTCGGCTGTCAACTGTGCCTGCAATTTGGCTTCGTTTAAAGCATCACGTTTTACATTATAGGCCGTCTGAAACTGGTTTTTGCATTCGTTGATATGGGCGCCGATGGTTTTGCGCTCTTCCGGTGACATTTGTCCCAAGGTTTTCAACAGGCCGGTCAATTCACCGGTTTTGCCCATGTAGCGGGCTTTCACTTGTTCCAAGGCGTTGAAATCTGCCGCGGCTTCTACGGCGGCAATGCCTTCGGCAACAATGCGGTTTACATTTTCCATAATAATCTTTTGTCTATCGTCTAGAAGTTGATGATTGAAGTTTTGAAATAATAAGGCCGTCTGAAAGGATGAAGAATCGTGATTCCTGCTACCTTTTTCAGACGGCCTGTAAATCTTGCAACGGCCAATCCGTTTTAATGTGACCGGCTAAAAAGGCTTATGCCCAAACCGGCTGAAACGCCACATATTTTAACGCAAATCACACCAAAAAAACAGGCTTTAAAGAAGAAAAATCAATTACATAGAACCTCTTTAAACAATAAAAAAAGGAAACCGAAGTTTCCTTTTTCAAGCTTGTCGCATTAAGCGGCCAAAGCGCCTTTGGCTTTTTCAACCAATTGTGCGAATGCAGCTTTGTCGAACACAGCCAGATCAGCCAATACTTTGCGGTCGATTTCGATAGACGCGCGTTTCAGGCCATTCATGAATTTGCTGTAAGACAAACCGTTTTCACGGGCACCGGCGTTAATACGCACGATCCACAATTGACGGAATTGACGTTTGCGTTGGCGACGGTCACGGTAAGCGTATTGACCGGCTTTCATTACCGCTTGCTTGGCAACACGGTATACATTTTTACGACGACCGCGATAGCCTTTGGCTAAAGCGAAGATTTTTTGGTGGCGGACACGAGCGGTAACACCGCGTTTTACGCGTGGCATACTTTAAACTCCTTAAGCGTAAGGCAACATTTTAGCAACAGCAGCCAAATCACGCTCATTCACCATAGAGGTGCCGCGCAATTGGCGTTTCGTTTTAGTGGTTTTTTTGGTCAGGATGTGACTTTTAAACGCATGACCGCGTTTTACACCACCGTTACCCAGTACTTTAAAGCGTTTTTTCGCGCTAGACTTGGTTTTCATTTTAGGCATGGGGAAAACTCCATTTGTTTTTAGATAAGGCATGAGGGGCTTTGAAATCATGGATTTCAAACACTTGTATCCCAAACACCACGGTTTTTGCTGCCAAATATCAGCTTACTTCGGGCAGCAACCGAAATAAGCTAAACATTATAACTTTATTTTTTCTTTGGCGCAATCATCATGACCATTTGGCGACCTTCCATTTTCGGGAAAGATTCGATTTGCGCCACTTCGGCCAAATCTTCTTTCACGCGCTCGAGAAGTTGTGCGCCTAATTGTTGGTGCGCCATTTCGCGACCGCGGAAACGCAAGGTCACTTTTACCTTGTCGCCATCTTCCAAGAAGCGGTTGATGTTGCGCATTTTGATTTGATAATCACCTTCATCGGTGCCCGGACGGAACTTGATTTCTTTAATCTGCACCTGCTTCTGGTTTTTCTTAGCTTCGTCGCGTTTCTTGGCTTGTTGGTATTTATATTTACCAAAATCCATGAGTTTGCACACAGGCGGCTTGGCGGTAGGAGAAATCTCTACCAAATCCACATCCTGCTCTTCGGCCATAGCCAAAGCTTCACGAACAGACACCACACCAAGCTGTTCGCCTGAATCACTGATTAATCGCACTTCTTTGGCGGTGATTTCGCCGTTAATTCGTGCTTCGCGTTCTTGAGCGATGATAATACTCCTTCTAAAAATTAGTATTGTTGCCCACCGGCTTTGCAAGCGGGCTCTTGTTTAAAAAATCAATTATGCCACTGATTCGGCAATTTCTTGCTGCAATTGCGCAATAAAATCATCCAATTTCAACGAACCTAAATCTTCTGCCTTACGGCGTACGGCCACTTTGCCTTCTTGCATTTCTTTGTCGCCCACCACGATTTGGTATGGGAAACGGTATTGGCTGTTGTCGCGGATTTTGTAGCCGATTTTCTCGTTGCGCAAATCCAACTCAACACGCAAACCGGCCGCTTGCAACTTGGCCGCCACTTCACGGCAATAATCGGCTTGTTTTTCGGTGATGTTCATAATCACCATTTGCACCGGCGCCAGCCACAACGGGAACGAACCGGCGTGGTTTTCAATCAAAATACCGATAAAGCGCTCCAGCGAACCCAAAATCGCACGGTGCAGCATCACAGGGCGGGCACGGTCGTTGTTTTCGGTTACGTATTCGGCATCCAAGCGCTCCGGCAAGACAAAGTCAAGCTGCAAGGTACCACACTGCCATGAACGGCCCAAAGCGTCTTTCACATGGTATTCGATTTTCGGACCATAGAATGCACCCTCGCCCGGCAACTCTTCCCATTCCACGCTGCAAGCAGTCAACGCATCGCGCAAGCCTTGCTCGGCCTTATCCCAAATCTCATCGGAACCGGCGCGCTTTTCAGGACGCAAAGACAGTTTCACCGCCACATCGTGGAAGCCGAATTGCTTGTAAATACGCACCAACAATTCATTAAACGCGCGCGCTTCTTCTACGATTTGATCTTCGGTACAGAAAATATGCGCATCATCTTGCACGAAACCGCGTACTCGCATCAGACCATGCAAGGCACCGCTTGGTTCATTGCGGTGACACGAACCGAATTCAGCCAAACGCATGGGCAAATCGCGGTAAGAACGCAAACCGTTATTGAAAATCTGCACATGTCCCGGGCAGTTCATCGGTTTCACGGCGTATTCACGTTTTTCCGAGTTGGTCAGAAACATATTGTCTTTGTAGTTGTCCCAGTGGCCGGATTGTTCCCAGAAGGTTTTATCCATAATCTGCGGGGTTTTTACTTCTTGATAGCCTGCTGCATCCAACTCTTTGCGCATATGCTGCTCAATTGCCTGCCACAATGCCCAGCCTTTCGGATGCCAAAACACCATGCCCGGCGCTTCATCTTGCAAATGGAACAAATCCAATTGTTTACCCAGTTTACGGTGGTCGCGTTTTTCCGCTTCCTCAATGCGCTGGATGTAGGCTTTTAATTCTTCTTTGCTCGCCCATGCAGTGCCGTAGATGCGCTGCAGCATTTCGTTGTTGCTGTCGCCGCGCCAATAGGCACCGGCCAATTTGGTCAGCTTGAAATTTTTCAGGAAACGGGTGTTCGGCACGTGTGGGCCGCGACACATATCCACATATTCTTGATGATGGTACATGCCCATTGCTTCCACTTCAGGCATATCTTCAATCAGACGCAATTTGTATTCTTCACCGCGATCGGCAAAGATTTTGACCGTTTCTTCACGCGGCGTCATGATTTTTACCACATCATAATCTTGCGCAATCAATTCTTTCATGCGATTTTCGATGGCAGCCACGTCTTCCGGCGTGAACGGTTTTTCAGTCGCAATGTCATAATAGAAACCGTCTTCGATGACCGGGCCAATCACCATTTTGGCATTAGGATAAAGCTGCTTCACTGCATGGCCGATTAAGTGGGCACACGAGTGGCGGATAATTTCCACGCCTTCTTTATCTTTAGGGGTAATGATTTGCACATTTGAATCTTCGGTAATCGGATCGCAAGCGTCCACCAATTTGCCGTCGACTTTACCGGCCACTGTTGCCTTCGCCAAGCCTGCGCCAATTGATGCCGCAATCTGGGCAACGGTTACAGGTGATTCATATTGGCGGACGGAACCGTCAGGCAAGGTAATGTTCAACATTAAAAAAAACTCCGAATGGTAAGTAATTTTTCAGACGGCATGATTCATTATATTTATCCAACAACGCAAACTGCCTGAAAGCTGGTTTAATTTAATTTTATGATGATTGCGGCCGCGTTTTTATTCGATACACAATCATAAAGCTAATCTTATAAATTATATAATGTCTGCCAATTAATTAGCAAGCCGCCGACCCAATGCAGGCCGTATCACGTACGCCTGTTGCAGCAAGGGTACAAATCATCTCTCTGCCGTATGAAAAACCACCGCAATCATTCATTAACCATTCAAATTTCTTTATGAGCCAATTTGACCTATTCCATTCCGTCTCACCCGAACATAATCTGCTGCCTTATAACGGCATTGTCAACGATTTCGGCCTCATCCTAAAATCTCAAGAAGCTGATAATTTGTTTGAAGAATTATTGCACAATATTCCTTGGCAACACGATGAAGCCATCATTTACGGCAAACACATTACCACCGCCCGCCAAGTAGCTTGGTATGGCGACCATGCTTTTGACTACACCTATTCCCGTATCCGCCGCACTGCCCTACCTTGGCATCCGATTTTACTTTCACTCAAACACACCATCAAGCAACACCTTCAATCCATCAGCCCGACAGTGTTTAATTCCTGTTTATTGAATTTATATTCAGACGGCATTGAAGGCATGGGCTGGCACAGTGATGACGAGAAAGAATTAGGCAATGAGCCCATCATTGCCTCGCTCAGTTTGGGCGCTACCCGAAATTCGCTTTCAAACACAAATACACCGCCAAAAAGTGCGAACTCATGCTGCAACACGGCCAATTAATCGTGATGCGCGGGAAAACCCAGCAACATTGGCGTCACGCCGTGATGAAAAGCATCAACATCACCGAGCCGCGCATTAACCTGACTTTCCGCACCTTCTATTCCCGATAGGCTATTTAAGCCCCCCTAACAAACGCTTATCAGGTTATAATTATTTATTTATCCGAACACGCTTCACCCATGCTGAAATTTACCCTGCACAAAAAAGACGGCCTAGCCCGCCGCGGTACTCTTGAGCTGAACCACGGCAAAATCGAAACCCCCGTATTCATGCCGGTCGGCACTTACGGCTCGGTTAAAGCCATGACACCGCAAAACCTGCATGATATCAACGCTCAAATCATCTTGGGCAACACTTACCACTTATGGCTGCGCCCCGGCTTGGAAGTGATTGAACAATTCGGCGGCCTGCACCAATTTATCGGCTGGGACAAACCGATTCTCACCGATTCGGGCGGATTCCAAGTGTTTTCCCTTTCCGATATGCGCAAACTCACCGAAGAAGGTTGCACCTTCAAAAGCCCGATTAACGGCGACAAATTATTCCTCTCGCCTGAAATCTCCATGAAAATTCAAACGGTGTTGAATTCCGACATTGTGATGCAGCTTGACGAATGTACCCCCGGTGAAGCCAGCCACGAGCAGGCGCGAAAATCGCTGCAAATGAGCCTGCGCTGGGCAGAGCGCAGCAAAAAAGCGTTTGAAGACTTAAACAACCCCAACGCCCTCTTCGGCATTGTGCAAGGCGCGATGTATGAAGGCTTGCGCGAAGAATCACTGCGTGGCTTGGAACAATTCGACTTCTCCGGCTTGGCCATCGGCGGCTTATCCGTGGGCGAACCCAAGCCCGAAATGTACCGCATGCTGCGTGCCGTGGGCCCGGCTCTGCCCGAACACAAACCGCATTATCTGATGGGTGTCGGCACGCCGGAAGACTTGGTGTACGGCGTGGCGCACGGCGTGGACATGTTCGACTGCGTGATGCCGACCCGCAATGCCCGCAACGGCTGGCTGTTTACCCGCTTTGGCGATTTGAAAATCAAAAACGCCAAACACCGCCTCGACAACCGTCCGATCGACGAATCCTGCACCTGCTATGCCTGCCAAAACTTCAGCCGTTCATACCTGCATCACCTGCACAAAGTCGGCGAAATCTTAGGCGCGCAGCTGAACACCATCCACAATCTGCATTTCTACCAAGTCATCATGGCTGAAATGCGCGAAGTCATCGAGCAAGGCAGGTTCAGCGACTGGCAAGCACAATTCCATGAGAACCGTGTGCGGGGTGTGGATTAATCAGTTTTAAATGATTGAATATAACAGTAAGGCCGTCTGAAAGCGTTGTTTTTCAGACAGCCTTAATTATTGATTTATAGCGGATTTAATTAATTTTCGATACCAGAGAAGCCGAAGACAATACAAGTAGTACGGCAAGGCGCAGCAACGCCGTAACGAAAATTAAGTTAATCCGCCATATTTATCCGACTCATTATTACTCCATCGACAAACAACATGATAGCCAAACCTAAAAAGGCGGTCTGAACACCCAATTCCGCTTTCAGACGGCTTTTTTATTGCTATAATTTCTCATTTCTTGTTTTCCGTGAAGGCCAGCCATGCCGCATTTCTTAACCGAACCTACCCTTGCTTACGAGCAGCAAAACAAAACCGCCGTGGTCTTGATGAATTTGGGTACTCCTGCTGCACCGACCGCGCAAGCCGTACGCCCGTATTTGAAAGATTTTTTATCCGACCAGCGTGTGGTGGAATTGCCGAAACTGGTTTGGCAGCCGATTCTGCACGGGTTGGTGTTGACTTTACGCCCGAAAAAAAGCGCGCATGGCTATGAAAAAATCTGGTTTAAAGAAGGCTCGCCTTTGGCGGTTTATACCGAGCATCAAGCCAAGGCATTGGCGGCGGCGCTGCCCAACGTCATCGTGCGCCATGCCATGACTTACGGCAATCCGGGCGTGCCGGAAGTGTTGCAAGATTTAAAAAATCAAGGCGTGGGCAATGTGTTGGTGATTCCGCTGTATCCGCAATATGCCGCTTCGAGTACCGGCGCGGCCTTGGATAAGGTGTTTGCCGAATTGCTGCAACAGCGCAACCAAATGAGTGTGCGCACCCTATCGCGTTTTTATGATGATGCCGGCTATATTGAGGCGATGAAACAGCATATCCAAGCCTATTGGGCGGAACATGGCCGTGGCGAAAAACTGATGCTCAGTTTCCACGGCATTCCGCAAAAAAATCATGATGATGGCGATCCTTACCCGAAAGAATGCCACCACACCGCCAAACTGCTGGCCGAAGCCTTGAGCTTGGACGAAAGCGAATACATCGTCTCTTTCCAAAGCCAATTCGGTAAAGCCAAATGGGTAAAACCAAGCACGCAGGATTTATTCGATGAATTACCGAAACAAGGCGTGACCAAATTAGACGTATTCTGCCCGGGCTTTTGGCCGACTGCTTAGAAACCATGGAAGAAATCGCCCTGATGGGGCGCGAACAATTCTATGAAGCCGGCGGCAAACAATATCAGTTTATTCCGTGTTTGAACGATAGTCCGGTGTGGGTGAGTGCGCTGGCTGAATTGGTGAAAAAGAATTTGCAAGGTTGGGTGGAATAAATAATAAAAGGCCGTCTGAAAAAATATCTTTCAGACGGCCTTTCATCATTGATTTTGATAAGTTGTGGCGAACGCCATGATGCCGCTTTGTTCAAATGCACCGTGCGCCTTCACTTCAGCCAACCGGCGGCAAATACTGTCGGTCACGGCTTCGGCCTGTTGGCGGTTCGCTTCGGTTAAACCCTCAATGCTTTTGCCGTAGAGCGCCGAATCCAGCAATCTTTCCGCATAAATGCCTTGCCGGTAAATATGCCGCACCGCAGCATCTTCGCCGCCAAACTGACGAAACAAGGCTTCTTGCGGAAAACCGCCGGCCGCCAAAAAATGCGGCGGCGGCAAACCATATTGCCGCCCACTGTCATTTCAAGCCGCTGCCATGCTTGGGCAAAATCGGCGTGTTGCAGATAATGAGGAGGAAAACTGATCGGGCGGCATTTCAGACGCACCATACCGAGATAGGAAAATTGCGCCAAGGCCATGTAGGCAGCGGTTAACATCTGCGGTTCGTATTCGTCATCCGCATCTAACAAAAGCAATCAAATCCGCTTGGCTTTGCCATGCCCCCCAGCTTCGCGCCTTAGCCGCCCCGCCGTTTTGCGCCAAATATTCAGTGCGCACTTGCGGATATTGCGCCGCCAAAACCGCCATCACATCGCGCGTATTGTCGGTAGAAGCATCATCGACCAGCCACACATTTTGCACTTCGGCTTGCAGCAATGCGATTTTCACCGCTGTTTCTAAGGTAGTAGCGGCGTTGTAACAAGGAATAATGACATCCAAACTGGGTTGCATTGCGGGTTCTTTTCAATCAAAAGGCCGTCTGAAATGAACTGCAACCCAAAAGTTGGGGATGGTGCCCAACTTTTGGGGTGCAGTTCATTTCAGACGGCCTTGTTGCGCCAGTTATTTTTTAGTCAGCGTCAAACCTGACCAGCCGAAAACCAACGTCAAAATCAGACTCAAATAACAGAAGAAAGCAAACGGCAGATATTCCCACACCGGAACATTCAAGGTCTGACTGATAAACACACCGCATACGCTCCAAGGTACCAAAGGATTAATCACCGTGCCTGCGTCTTCCAACGTGCGCGACAGATTGCGCTGGTGCAAGCCCAGTTTGTCGTACACCGGCTTAAAGGTTTCGCCGGCGAGTAAAATACTCAAATATTGTTCGCCGATCAGAATGTTGACACCCAAAGAAGTGGCGGCCACGCTGAAAGTCGCGCGGCTGGCATTGGTCAAGAAATTACGGATGATGTCGAGCAGAGCCGGAATCACACCCAAAGCAAACAGCAAACCGCCCAAACTCATGCCCAAAATCACGATGGTTTGTGTGAAGAACATGCTTTCCAAGCCGCCGCGCGAAATCAGGCGGGTAATGTCTTTAAATTGTTCGCCTTCCAGCTTGTAGCCGCCGAAAAACCATGCGCCCAATTGCTGCAAGTCAGGGCTGCTGTGGAAATACGTCACTACTAAAGCGGCGATGGTACAGAAAATCATCGACACTACCGCATTCACGCGCATCAACGCCAATACCGCCAGCAAAACAAACGGAATCAGTGAATCCAAATGTACCAAGCCCGTGGCTTCTAAGGCATTACGGAAGTTTTCAATATTATTTAAATCATCAATCGCCACCGTCGGCAATACCCACAACATCAAAGCCGCGCTGATGAGCCACGCCGGAACGGTGGTGTACATCATATTTTTGATGTGTTCAAACAAATCAATGCCGACAATCGAGGCAGCAATACCGGTGGTATCCGACAAAGGCGACATTTTATCGCCGAAGAACGCACCTGATACGACAGCGCCGGCAGTCATCGCCAGATTGGCTTCAAATGCTGTCGCCATACCCATAAAGGCCACGCCCACCGTGGCACAAGTGGTAAAACTGCTGCCGATAGCCACGCCGACCACCGAACATAAGGCAAATGCCGAGAAATAAAAATAAGTCGGTGAAATCAAGCCGAAACCGTGATACATCAGCGTCGGAATCGCCCCGCTCATCATCAGCGCACTCACCATCAAACCAATAAAGAAAAACAGATACACTGCACCCATACCTTGGCTTATGGCTTGAATCATGCCGTTTTGCATCTCGTTGTATTTCAAACCGCGGCACAAACCATACAAAATCAGAACAACAATCGCGCTGATAATCGACATATGCGGCAGCCAGCCGAGTGAGATAATGGTATAGCCCATCATGGCAACCAATAAAACGGCCACTGCCAACGCTTCTAAACGCGGCATATCGAGCAGTGATTTAAAGCTGAACATATTCTGCTTCCTATCTTTGAGACATGTGGCATTTTATCGGGTTTACGTCATTTTACAAACAATTTTTTACGTCAGCCACCTGTTTTCATCAAACTTCAGCATTTGATGGTTATCCAATAAACAAAAGGCCGTCTGAATTTCAGACGGCCTTTTGAAAGTTAAGCAGTTTATGCTTCGTCGGCTTTGTAACCTTTTACAGCAAAGAATACGATGTACACATAACAAATCGCCGATACGATATAAGAAGGCAGCAAGCCGTAAGTATCGGCCGCCCAACCTTGTACTACCGGTACAACCGCACCACCCACAATCGCGGTACAAATCACGCCGGAAGCGGTACTGGTGAATTTGCCCAAGCCTTTGGTTGCCAAAGAGAAGATGGTTGGGAACATAATTGAGTTGAAGAAACCGATCAACAACAATGCCCACATGGTTACCG
Source organism: Neisseria weixii (assembly GCF_002327085.1). GTDB lineage: Bacteria > Pseudomonadota > Gammaproteobacteria > Burkholderiales > Neisseriaceae > Neisseria > Neisseria weixii. The sequence goes on from NZ_CP023429.1 coordinate 1,840,614, forward strand.
CACCGCCGCCGGCCAAAATTGCTGTAATAATCAGCGCAATGGCGACAGTCGCATTAAAAGCCAAATATTTGTTTGGCGAGATTTTGTTCATCAAAGCCGAGCCTACGAAACGGCCTACCATGGCACCGCCCCAATAAATCGACAAGTATGCCGCGCCGGTGCTGTGGTTCAAACCGGCCAACACTTCCAATGCGTTAATCATCATTGAGCCAATGGCCACTTCCGCGCCGACATAGCAGAAAATACCGGCCGCGCCAAACACCATATGCTTGTATTGCCATACGCTGGTTTTACCGTCGTGATTGGCTTCAGTTTCTTCTTGAGCAATTTTGCGTGCATCCGGCAACTTAATCAGTGCTACCGCCACGGCCAACAGCAACATAAAGCCGGCCAAACCCAAGTATGGATTTTGTACAGACGAAATACGCTCAGCTTCAGAAGCAGTCGCGTCTACAAAAATCAACATTGCACCCAACGGCGGCGCAATCATGGTCGCCAACGAGTTAAATGCCTGAATCAGGGTCAACGTGGTTGATTCTTTGCCTTTGGGTGCCAGCAAAGTCACATAAGGGTTGCCCGCCACCTGCAGCAATACAATTCCGCTGGCCAAGATAAACAAAGCACCTAAAAATACGGCATAAGAGTGGCTGCCGGCAGCCGGATAAAACAGCAAACAGCCGATTGCGGCCACTACGAAACCGCCGATCACGCCGGTTTTGTAGCCGAATTTTTCAACAAAATGACCCATCGGAATCGACATAATCGCATACGCGCTGAAAAAACAGAATTGAATCAACATCGCCTGAACATACGTCAGGTTGAAAATTTCTTTCAAATGAGGAATCAAAATATCATTCATACAGGTGATAAAACCCAGCATGAAGAACAGAGAACCTAATACCGTTAAAGCCGGCGTATTACCTTTATGAGTTTGCGCAGACATGAAGTGCCTTTCGTCTTATTGTAATCAAATTAAATTAATACAGTTAACTTACGTTAATTTAGACGGAATCATACTGCCATTTTGTTATTTTGCAAACCATTATTTCTGCGGTTTTGTCAGAATTGCCATAAAATTGTGGTAAATCAAATAATATTGTTGTTTGAACTGCTTACAATCAATTTCATCGTTATATTCCTACAGAATAATTTAATAATGTCTTTACTCTACGCTTACATTGGCTTGGCATTTTCTGCCTTCACTTCCGCTACTATTTTACCCGGCACATCCGAAGCCGCGTTTGGCGTGTTTGTGTACCAATTCCCTGCCCATGCTTGGGCGGTTGGCTATGCGCAGGTTTATTCAATGGCTTAGGCAGTATGGTTTCATACGGCATGGGGCGGTTATTACCCGATAAAAAAAGGCCGAGACCTTTGCGAAATACCAGCCATCCCATCCAAACGGTTACCTAATTGTTCAGGTAACCGTTTGGATGGGATGGCTGGTATTTCGCAAAGGTCTCGGCCTTCTAATCAATAAGATTTTAATTACAAAACTTTTACAATACTCTGGCAAATGTAAGAAATGTTATTCTCAGTCATGCCGGCCACATTAATGCGGCCTGAACGCACGATATAGATGGCGAATTCGTTTTTCAAACGGTTAACTTGCTCGGGCATTAAACCGCTGAATGAGAACATGCCATTTTGTTCGATAATGAAATCAAAATTTTGTGTCGCACCTTTGGCTTTCAACAATTCAACAAATTTCTCACGCATGGTTTTGATGCGGCCGCGCATTTCGTCGAGTTCGGCAATCCATTGTGCTTTCAAAGCGTCATCCTTCAACACCAGCGCAACGGTATTGGCGCCGTGAGAAGCGGGATTCGAATACAGTGTGCGGATAATGGTTTTAACTTGGCTGTGAACACGGTTGGCGATGTCTTCGTTTTCTGCCACCACGGTAAACGCCCCCACGCGCTCGTTATACATGCCGAAGTTTTTCGAATATGAACTGGCGATTAGCAATTCTTTATTGCACTTCAAAAAACTGCGCAAACCGTAAGCATCTTCTTCCAAACCATTGCCGAAGCCTTGGTAAGCAAAGTCAAACAGCGGTAACCAACCTTTGTCGGCCGACATTTGCGCCAATTTGTCCCATTGCTCAGGGGTTGGGTCGATACCGGTCGGGTTATGGCAGCAGCCGTGCAGCAACACCACATCGCCTTTCCCGGCCTGACTCAAGTCTTCGATCAAACCGTCCCAATCCAGCTTGTGTTCGGCGGCGTTGTAATAGCGGTAATCGCATACTTCAATGCCGACAGCTTTGAAAATGGCATTGTGATTCGGCCAAGTCGGATTCGAAATCCATACTTTTTTCACATTCAACTGGCGTTTGGCCAATTCGGCAGCCACGCGCAGCGCGCCGGTGCCGCCCAAGCTTTGCGCGGTTTTGGCGCGGCGACCGGCGATGATTTCATGATCCGCACCAAACAGCAAAATCTGCGTTTGCGCATTGTATTCGGCCACGCCGTCGATGGTCAGGTAGTTTTTGCTGGTTTCGGTATCCAGCAAGCGCTTTTCCGCTTCTTTTACCGCCTTGACAATCGGAGTTTCGCCTTTGGCGTTTTTATACACGCCGATACCGAGATTGACTTTTTCAGGACGGGCTTCTGCTTTAAACGCTTCGCCCAAGCCCAAAATCGGGTCGGCGGGCGCAGCTTGAATGGTATCAAAAAACATGTGTTTGCTCGCTTTAATTTGAAGAATATCGCGGATCATTTGGATAAAGTAACGGTACACCTGACCGACTTTGATTCAAGTTTGACCCACCATAAAAAAATAAGAATATAAAACAGTAACTTTTAAAATTTTACGCCTTTTAAGACCGCCTGCAAACCGGATTTCACGTTATGCAGACAAACTGCAATCTTTTTGCGACAAAAAGCACACTCTAAATCAGTGTGCTTTTTTAATATCTTAGGCGCGGTTACTGTATTTATAGCCCAAGGTTTCGGCTTCTTCGATGGTATGGACATACACATCGCCGTTAGTCGTATCCATACGCACCAAATCATACGGTTCCCATGCGCCTTGGCGTATTTCTTCATATTTGGCCGGATTTTTATCGGTCAGATAAGGCAGAAAATATTTTTTGCTGCCTCGTTTGCCAGTATGACATTTCACCAGCGGATACGGTTGCAGCGCCAAATCGTCCAGCAGCAGCACGCCCTGCTGTTGCGCATAAGCCGCCGCCTTCCCGGATAATTTCGGCTTGGCCGCCAACACCGCATGCACATCACCGCGAATAACGCATTTATCGATAATACTCTGCATGTTTTTCACGAGGCGGTAGATGACATTATTGACATTGGTTTTCGCTGCCACGCCATCGCTCCAATATTTGGTTTGCACGAAATGAGTAATGCCGTCTTTTTCACAAATCAAATCAATGCCGCGGTTGGAGTTGGCCACGCCTTCGGTTAAGCCGTAATATTCCACACGCCAGCCTGCACGCTCGTAAAGATAACCGAGATAACGCTCATAGCGGTCGCCTGCTTCGCGTTTGGATAAATTGCGGCGGTTGGCATATTCCCACAATTCGCGCTCGCGGCCTTTCAGTTCGTCTTCATCGACTTCGGCAAGCGGCGCATCAGCAGCGGTAAAACCGGCAGGAAATACGGCGGCACTCAGAATGGTAGCCGGCGCATTATTTTCTGCGGCAACAGCTGTTTGCGGCTGCATAGGCCTGCCAATAGCTTCGCCTTCAAGCTCATTTTGACCGACGGCAGACAAAGATTCTGCTTCCGCTCGTGTGTTGTCATTGGCTTCAGTTTCATTTTCTTCAGCCCCTTGATGATTTTCAGACGGCATATCTTCTGATGCTATTTCAGAAAGCATCTGATTGAGCGCTTCGGCTTGCGGAGCTTCTATTTCTTCGTCATCTTCATTGTCTTCGCCGGGCAATACGTCTTCCGCAATCAAACGTGCGTGGCGTTCGAGCAATTCGCTAAAGGCATCCGTCCATTGGCGCCACTCTCGTGATGCGACTGAATTGCCGTGTTTTTCATAAAATGCTTCTTCAAAATACATGCGGTATTTGAGCTGCTCTTTGTGGATTAAGGCTTCTTCATCGGCGGAAAATTCCGATTTCACTTGCAGTTTGGCTTCCCACGACAACACGTCTTTTTCAAATTTGGCGTAAGCGGCTTTGATTTTATTTAAATCATTGTCGGAAATATCGGTTTGGCCTTCTTCCAAAGGCTCATCACCGTGATTGGCCACCACCGCCACCTGCATTTTTTCTTTCGCAGCCTGACGCGACAAGGCTTTTTCCTGCTCGGTCTGTTTTTCGGCCTCAAGCTTGGCTTTCTTGCGCTGCTCCGCCCAGCTCAATATCACGGCCAAAGCCACAATCAGTAATACAATCAACCCTATGATTAAAATAACATCCATTTTATATACTTTTGTTTTGTATGGTTTAATTTATACTCAAGGCCGTCTGAAATGTTTCAGACGGCATGGTTTGTTTTACAAAACCGCAAATAAATCCATCGGCGCATCAATGCGCGCATCTTGCAACCAAGCTTCCGTACCGTCGGTTTCCGCGATGTAACCCCAATTGACCAAAACAGCTTTCATGCCGGCATTTTTGGCTGCCAGCATATCGCGTTCGGCATCGCCCAAATACACGCAATCTTCCGGCTTTACGCCGATTTTTTCGCAGGCGTGCAACATCGGTTTTACATTTGGCTTGGCGACTCCGCAGGTATCCCCGCTCACGACCACTGCGGGTGGCACGGCAAAACCAAGCTTCGGCACCAGCTTATCGGTAAACTGCGCCGGCTTGTTGGTGATGATGCCCCATGCCAAGCCGCGTTGATCGAGTTCGCGCAATAAATCGTTTACGCCTTCAAACAGTGCGGTTTCATCGGCATAACATTTATCATAGTGATTGAGAAAAGCCTGCCGCCATTGAGGATGGTCGGGATGGCCGGGCGTCATGCCTGCGCCCATTTCCAGCAAACCGTTTGCGCCGTGGCTGGCGAACGGGCGGATTTCATCCATGGTTTTCTCGGCCAAACCATTAGCGCGCAACACGAAATTCAATGCACCGCCCAAATCGAGCGCAGTATCGGCAAGCGTGCCGTCTAAATCGAATAATACGGCTTGGATCATGGCTATTCCTTATTTTAAAAGCCGTCCGAACAGATGTAAACTTCGGACGGTATGATTTTAACAGATTTTAATGATGTCCGTGTGTGTGCGGATGGGTGTGTGTATCGAAAGAACACAACACGCTATCTTCATGCGGGTGGCGGTCGCTTTCGATTTGCACCGTGCTGTGGGTGATGTTGTGATGCGCCAAGAGATGTTCGAGTCGGTAAACGATCTGCTCGGCCTCGGCAACCGCCAGCCTGCCGTCCACCACAATATGGCAGGACAACGCATTGATATCGCTGGTAATCGTCCAAACATGCAAATCGTGTACCGACTGTACGCCTTCAACCTGCCGGATGGCGGCCAATACTTCATCGGTACGCAGGTTTTCCGGTGTGCCTTCCATTAAAATGTGCAGCGTCTTTATGAACAATTTCCAACCGCTGCGTCCGATCAATACCGCCACCAATATGCTGGCCAAGGGATCCGCCCATGCCCAGCCGAAAGCCATCATCAGCACGGCCGCAACAATGGCACCGACGGAGCCGAGCATATCGCTGAGAACATGAAGATAAGCACCGCGCATGTTGACGTTCGCTTCGGTATCGCTGTTTTTCACCATATACACGGCGACACCGATATTTACCAGCAACCCCAACACACTGATGACCAACATACCGGCGGTGGCGATTTCCGGCGGGGAGACAAAACGTTCCACCGCCTCGTAAATAATCAGTACGGCAATCGCCACCAGGAGCAAACCGTTAAACGATGCCGTGAGAATCTCAAAGCGTTTGTAGCCGAAAGTTTTCTGCAGCGTATTTTGCCTTTCGCCGATTTTGAACGCCCATAAAGCCATGCCCAAGGAAAAAGCATCGCTGAACATGTGTCCCGCATCCGACAACAGCGCAAGCGAATTAGTAATCCAACCGCCTGCAACTTCCGCCAGCATAAAGGCAGAAATGATGAAAAACGAGATGCGCAATACCGTTTTATTGCTGGTATGGGAATGGGAATGTGAATGATTATGCGAATGAGTGTGTGAATGATGTGCCATAGCTACTCCTTAATCAATCTTAATCTGATTCTATTTTTGTTGGGACCGTCTGAAAGCCTTTAAATTCAGACAGCCTTTCTTTCAATCCGTGTTCAAATTCTTCCAGCATGGGCAGTTCAAACGCGCTGAATCCCACCTGCCCCCTGGGCTTCGATGTTGGCATGCCACGGAAAATAAACATATCGTAACGCGTCAGCAGTCTTACGGAATAAGCCTATCGGCCAAACCGCGCGCGGCATAATATTGGTACCAATGGTTGCCGATACCGGCGAAGCTGAAATCCAAAGACGGATACGTGCTGTCATCCGTTAATCCAGCATTCTGGGTTTCGGCAAACAATTGCTTGGTCAGCGTGCTTTTTCATCGGGCGCATCAGAAAGCAACGCGCATTCGAGCAACGGATAAGGATTATATTAAGGAATGATTTCTCCGTATCGGGGTTTATGCGCATTATAACGCGGCGAAACCTTTCAGACAGCGTCGAATTTACCTGCCAGTATTATAAGTAAAGCCGGGAAGAAAACTGAAGAAAGACCTATGCCCGTCACTTAGCTACACAAATCCGCTATGCTGCCGCGCAGTCCGGAATGACAGATTATATCTTTATATCTTTAGATTATTCCCATATTTTATATATTTTATATATTTTATATATTTATATATTTATATATTATATATTTATATATTTTATATATTTTATATATTATTATAAGGTCTCAGATTGTGTAAAGGCCATCGCAAACACGGTTTATCCAACAATTTCCAAATTAAAAAAATGTGAAAAACCATCTGTTTTCCCGTGCAAGAACACTTAAGATTCAAACCTCTAGACCAAAATTGACACCTTTACAAAAACTAAATTCCCCTCCTGCCCTTGTAAGCCACGAAATTACGCCTATACTTAAGCCATCTTCCCCTAAACGAAGGAAACGCAGTATGAAACAACAAACTCTTTTGAAATGGATTGCAGCTGTCGGTATGAGCGCAGCCATCGGCTTGGCCCAAGCCGATGGCGTGGATGCGCTGAAAAAATTCAACAGCGATTCAGACGGCATCAGCGGCAACTTCAGCCAAACCGTCAAAAGTAAAAAGAAAACCCAAACTACCCACGGCACCTTCCAAATCCTGCGCCCCGGTTTGTTTAAATGGGAATACACCAAACCTTACAAACAAACCATCGTCGGCGACGGCAACACCATCTGGCTTTACGATGTCGATTTAGCCCAAGTGACCAAATCATCACAAAACCAAGCCATCGGCGACAGCCCTGCGGCGATTTTGTCTAACAAAACCGCGCTCGACAGCAGCTACACGCTGAAAGAAGACGGCTCAGCAGGCGGCATTGATTACGTCTTGGCTACGCCGAAGAAAAACAACGCCGGCTATCAATACATCCGCATCGGCTTCAAAGGCGATATCTTGGCCGCCATGCAATTAAAAGACAGCTTCGGCAACCAAACCACGATTAACTTCAGCGGTTTGAACACCAAACCTAACCTGTCGCGCAACGCATTCAAATTTACACCGCCTAAGGGTGTTGATGTGTTAAGCAATTAATTTATTTAAGTTTAAATGCCGTCTGAAATTTTCTAATTTCAGACGGCATTATTTATTGCTTCTTCAAAAAAAAAAACAAGCGCAAGCGTACTGCCTGCGCTTGGGTTTATTTCCGTTTCAACAACACACCGCTTTCAATATGGTGCGTAAACGGGAATTGGTCGAACAATGCCGCTCGCTCGATGCTGTGGGTTTGCGTGAGCTTCTCAAGATTGCTGCGCAAGGTTTCGGGATTGCAGGAAATGTAAATCACGTTGTCGAATTGCGCGACGAGCTTGAGCGTTTCGTCATCAATGCCGGCGCGGGGCGGTCGGCAAAGATGGTGGAAAACCGATAATCGGCCAACACCACGCCCTGCTCTTGCAGGCGGCGGAATTCGCGGTTTTGGGTGTAGGCTTCGGTAAATTCTTCCGCCGACAATCGGGCGATTTTGACATTGTGGCTTCGGTTGGCTTCGATGTTCCACAGCGCAGCGTTAACCGATGTTTTCGAGACTTCGGTGGCCAATACGCGTTGGAACTGCTTGGCCAAAGGCAAGGTAAAATTGCCGTTGCCGCAATAAAGCTCAAGCATATCGCCGCCCAGCCCTTCTGCGGATTCACACGCCCATGCCAGCATTTTTTCGCACACGCGTGCATTGGGCTGGGTGAAGCTGCCTTCGATTTGGCGGTAGCGGAAATCTTGATTACCGACGCGCAAAATTTCAGTGACGAAATCTTGGGTTAACACCAGCTTTTGCCCGCGGCTGCGGCCGATAATCCACACGCCCAATTGCTCTTGCAAGGCACGCGCGGTAGCTTCCCATTCGGCATCGAGCTTTTTGTGGTAAATCATGGTAAGCAACATTTCTCCGCTGAGCGTAGCCAAAAATTCCACTGCGTACCAACGGTTTTTCAAAATCGGCTGTTCTGTGACTGCGGCAATCAGGCGCGGCATTAAAGCATTGATGGCGGTATCAGCGGCATCAAATTGGTCGCGGCGCACCAGGCTCGCGCCGCTGGCTTTTTGCCCGCGCTCGAACATGGCGTAAAAAATCTCGCCGCCTTCGTGCCACACGCGGAATTCGGCGCGCATGCGGTAATGTTGTTCAGGCGATTCAAATACTTGGATTTCGGGAAAATCTAATCCTTGGAATAATTCTGATAAGTAGCGGATTTTGTCGTTTAACTGCTGTTGGTAAGCGCTCATTCTTTTTTGGCTCTGTGTAGGGATTTAGGCTCGGATTATAACCCAATAGGCCGTCTGAAAACATGGCTTCAGGTTTTGGAATAATTTATTGCTTATTATTTAAGCAGCCTAATTTTCTCTTTTATTTTCAAACCATCATCTGATTTATCCACAAGGATTACACAGAAAATGCGGCCGGGGATTGGGATAGATTGCGTTGCATATATATTGAGACCTTTGCAAAATCCCCATCTTTGGCACATTTCTTCGTTATGCGCTGCTCTAACTTCGAACCGTACTCAAATCCGGGGTTTTGCAAAGGTCTCATATTGCATAAATAAATTATGCCAAACAAAAAGCCGTCTGAAATCATTCAGACGGCCTAGATTGAGTTTATGCGATATTTCGAGCGATTAGGCTTCCATTTGCGCTGCTTGGATGGCAGTCAGCGCGATGGTGTACACGATGTCGTCCACCAATGCGCCTCGCGACAGGTCGTTCACCGGCTTGCGCAAACCTTGCAACATTGGACCCACGCTCAATACGTTGGCGTTGCGCTGAACGGCTTTGTAGGTACAGTTGCCGGTGTTCAAATCCGGGAACACCAACACAGTCGCCTGACCGGCAACCGCGCTGTTCGGCGCTTTAGATTTAGCCACGCTTGGCACGGTAGCGGCGTCGTATTGCAACGGGCCGTCAATCGCCAAATCAGGGCGTTTTTGTTGCGCAATTTGAGTGGCTTGTGCCACGGCTTCTACGTCGGGACCGGCGCCGGAAGTACCGGTTGAGTAAGAAATCATCGCCACTTTCGGCTCAATGCCGAAGGCTTTGGCTGAATCGGCAGACTGAATGGCGATATCGGCCAATTGTTCAGGCGTCGGGTTAGGATTTACTGCACAATCACCGTAAACCAAGACTTGGTTTGGCAGCAACATGAAGAAAATACTCGATACCAAGCTTGCACCCGGTGCAGTTTTAATCAATTGCAATGCAGGACGGATGGTGTTGGCGGTGGTGTGAACAGCCCCGGAAACCAAGCCGTCCACGTCGTTTTGCGCCATCATCATGGTGCCCAACACCACGGTATCCTGCAGCTGCTCACGCGCCTGCTCTTCGGTCAGTCCTTTGCTCTTACGCAATTCGCACATCGGCGCGACGTATTGCTCGATCAAATCGGCAGGATCGATGATTTCCAAAGAATCCGGCAGGTTGATGTGGCGTTCTTTGGCCACGGCTTCCACTTCGGCACGCGGCGCCAGCAATACGCAGCGGGCAATGCCTTTTTCATGACAAATCGCCGCAGCTTGAACGGTGCGCGGCTCGGCACCTTCCGGCAATACGATGCGTTTGTTGGCTTTATGGGCGGAGTCCATCATGTTCACACGGAATTGTGACGGCGACAAACGGTTGGTGCCGTGGTTGGCCAATTCGTCTACGTCCCCCAACTGCTCGGTCGAACCGAAGAAAGTCAAACCGGTTTGCTCGGCAGCGGCTTTGCCCACACCCGGCGCGGCATTGTCCAACACAAAACCGGCCAATACGCCCGGTGCAGTAATGTAGGACTGCTTGGCCAAATTTAATTTTTGCACGATGTCCTCAACGTCGGTTTCGCATAATTCGCTTTCCTCGTCGCACGCGCCTACGGCAAACACCACTGCCGCATCCAACGACAAGGCCAATTCAAAGTTTTTGGTGGCCAAGAATACTTTATCCGCGTTTGGACGAATGCCCTTGATGACCACGTTTTCCGCGTTCATTTCGCTGATTTTGCCGACCAGCGCATCCAACCAGTCATCGCTTTTGCCTTGTGCCAACAGCTTTTCGCCAAAGCCGTTTTCATCCAATGCACGCAGGGCTTGGGCATTCGGCAATGCAGCCGCCAAGGCCTGAGTGGTCGCCCAGCTGTCGATGCGGGCGGAAACGGGTACAACCAATACATTTGACATGTTTATTCCTTTTCTTGGGATAAAAAATAAATTCGCGTTCATTTTAGCACTTCGGCGCAGTGGTTTACACCGATTACAACGGAATTTCGGCTTAAATCGACTGAATTTTGTTTGAAATCAGAGAAAAAAATGCATATTCTCTTCAAATATGCATATCAACAATAATTTAAAATGGTGCTGTACTAGATAACTAGAATAAATTCTGCTTTACTAATTGTTTTAAAATAGAACAAGAGACTTTATCTCACTGTGGTTAAAACGCCATTCACATTCCTTCAAATACAGCTCAAAATGCTCTTTGGGAATGCCGTTAAACTTACGTAAGCGGCGTTTTGCCTGATTCCAAAAGTTCTCAATCCCGTTGATGTGATTTTGCCGATCAGCAAAGTGTGTGCTGTGATTGATGCGAAAGTGGCTAAACTCACTCACATCAAGTACGTCATAGCTTTTGTAACAATCAGTGTAAACAATACTGTCAGGCTTTACTTGCTCACGTATTACCGGCAATAAAGTATTGGGCACGGCAACGGTGTAAACCTTGCCGTTGCGCTTCAGAAGCCCGAATACAGCGACTTTGCCGGCTGCACCGCAACCGCGTTTGCCTTTGCGCTGTCCGCCAAAACAGCTTTCATCAACTTCTACTCCGCCATCAAACATTTCCGGATGCGGGCTGTTATGGAAAATCAGTACGCGCAAACGATGAAAGCAATAGGCTGCCGTGTTTTTATTAACACCGGCTAATTGAGCTGCAGTACGGGCAGTAACACCCGCAATAAACAGTTCAATCAGTTTGTTTTGCTTGTACTGGCTTAAACGGCTTCTTCTCATAGGGATTATTCTAACCTGAAATTAGATTTCCCTAGTTATCTAGTACAGCCCCTTTAAAATTAAAAGTAATTATTATCATTTTTGAACTATTTTTTATTTTCTTTGACACAACAATATACACTTTTCTTGTACAAATATTTTTGTTAATTAACCAGAGAGATATACCATGCATGAATTAAATAACCGTGAATTATTGGTTGTCAATGGAGGTTTTGCTGTTCCGGGAGCGATTGCCGGAGGCATTGCCGGTTACGGAGCTTATGCCGGAAGTGTTGCTGCAAGCGGAAGAAAGTTCAATTGGCGGGATGCAGGTTACGCCACAACCTTAGGCGCAGCAGGAGGTGCAATAGGTGGGCCAATGGGAATTACTGCAGCAGTTGATTTGGTAGGTCTCTCTACGGTAGGTTGAATGGCTCAAGGTTTTCTTACTAAATAATAATTGCCGACATTAACTAAAGAATGGGAAGGTTTAATCTGGTAAGTTTTAGAGAAACCTTCCCTTCTTTAATCCCTTTAAAGCGTTACAAAACTTTTGACGATATATGGAGCATCAACTTATGCGTCATGACCTTGCTTTATTTTTTGTATGTATTTTCCTACTTTGCTTCTTCTTCGGTAGATTATTCAAACTCAAAGATTCTTTTCCCGCAGAGAAATACGGCTTCGGCATTAATTGGGTTTATCTGATCATTGCGGCAGCAGCAATGGCCGTTTACAGCATCATTGAAAAATAAATAGTTTGTTAATCGCCCATGGCAGCTAACAATTCGGCTTGATGCTCGGCAATCAGTGCATTGGTCAATTCTTCCAAATCGCCGTCCATGATGAAATCAAGCTTGTGCAGAGTCAGGTTGATGCGGTGGTCGGTGACGCGGCCTTGCGGATAGTTGTAGGTACGGATGCGTTCGCTGCGGTCGCCGCTGCCGATGAGCGATTTGCGTTCGGCGGCCTCCTTGGCCTGCGCTTCATGCTTTTGGGCATCGTTCAAACGCGCGGCCAAAACTTTCATCGCCTGCGCTTTGTTGGCGTGTTGGCTGCGGCCGTCTTGGCATTCGACCACCATGCCGGTGGGCAAGTGGGTAATGCGCACGGCGGAATCGGTTTTGTTGATGTGCTGGCCACCTGCGCCTGATGCGCGGAAAGTGTCGATACGCAAATCGGCGGTGTTCAATTCAATATCTTCCAACTCATCGGCTTCGGGCATCACGGCGACGGTGCAGGCAGATGTGTGGATGCGGCCTTGGCTTTCGGTGGCGGGAACACGCTGCACGCGGTGGCCGCCGGATTCAAATTTCAAACGGCTGTATGCCCCCAGTCCGACAATGCGGGCAATCACTTCTTTATAGCCGCCCAACCCGCTTTCGTTGGCCGACACGATTTCCACCTGCCAGCGGTTGCGCTCGGCGTAGCGGCTGTACATACGCAGTAAATCGCCGGCAAATAAAGCCGCTTCATCACCGCCGGTACCGGCGCGCACTTCGATGAAAATGTTTTTATCATCATCTGCATCTTTGGGCAGCAGCAACTTTTGCAGCGCAACATCCAATTCTTCAATCAGCGCATTGGCCGCTTCAATTTCTTCGGCGGCAAATTCTTTCATATCGGGATCGGCCAGCATTTCCTGCGCCTCCGCCACATCACTTTGCGCCTGCTGATATTTTTGGAACACTTCCACCACCGGCGTCAGCTCGGCATGTTCGCGCGTGAGCTTGCGGTAGTTGTCCATATCGTCGGTAGCTTCAGGCTGGCCGAGCAGATGGGCAACTTCTTCCAAACGTTCGCTAAGTTGTTGTAATTTCTCTAAAATAGACGGTTTCATATTTTCTTCCAAGACAAAGGCCGTCTGAAACTGATTTCAGACGGCATCAAAGGACATTATTATAATCTGTTTCAGACTGAGGTGGAATCCTTCATACATCGGTACTCCGCCACCGGCATTTTATTTATCTGCGGCAAATGACCCGTGTTTTGGCCGGTGTTACACCATTTTAAATTAAAGGCATATGCAGGCTTGCTGGAAACGGTTTAAACCGCATGCCCATTTCAGGCTAACCGTTCGAGACAGCTTTTAACCGTTTGGACGGCAGGTGATTTTTACCGTCCTACCGCGCAATCCGACCCCAATGCACAACGCCGGTGCTTCCACCGATGTCCCAAACTTTATTGTTTGTCCGAGTCTTTGCACCCGCCGGCGCAGCAAATCGGTAATGCTTTCAAGCCATGTGTAACTCTCCCCAATATACGTCGGGAAAATAAAGTGACCGTAAATCCTGCTTTACCGGCATTTCCAACTACAACATCAATTTTATCAATATCCGTCACCGGCCGGTAATCAAAACTGTAGGGGCTGTACTAGATAACTAGGGAAATCTAATTTCAGGTTAGAATAACCCCTATGAGAAGAAGCCGTTTAAGTCAGTACAAGCAAAACAAACTGATTGAACTGTTTATTGCGGGTGTTACTGCCCGTACTGCAGCTCAATTAGCCGGTGTTAATAAAAACACGGCAGCCTATTGCTTTCATCGTTTGCGCGTACTGATTTTCCATAACAGCCCGCATCCGGAAATGTCTGATGGCGGAGTAGAAGTTGATGAAAGCTGTTTTGGCGGGCAGCGCAAAGGCAAACGTGGTCGCGGTGCAGCCGGCAAAGTCGCTGTATTCGGGCTTCTGAAGCGCAACGGCAAGGTTTACACCGTTGCTGTGCCCAATAACAAACTGCCGCTTTATTGCCGGTAATACGTGAGCAAGTAAAGCCTGACAGTATTGTTTACGCTGATTGTTACAAAAGCTATGACGTACTTGATGTGAGTGAGTTTAGCCACTTTCGCATCAATCACAGTACACACTTTGCTGATCGGCAAAATCACATCAACGGAATTGAGAACTTTTGGAATCAGGCAAAACGCCGCTTACGTAAGTTTAACGGCATTCCCAAAGAGTATTTTGAGCTGTATTTGAAGGAATGTGAATGGCGTTTTAACCACAGTGAGATAAAGTCTCTTGTTCTATTTTAAAACAATTAGTAAAGCAGAATTTATTCTAGTTGTCTAGTACAGCCCCAAACTGTAATGCCATCCCCCAAAAAAACTCCACTAATCGGCAATTTTTGACGGATAGCAGATGACATTTCAAACAGATGCAGTTATCCGAGCAGGCAGCAGGCAGCATAAGAAATCAGCCCGCCGCCCGCCATCAGCCACAGCATTAGTATGCCTGCCGTCAACAAGGGTTTTACGCCTGCCTGGCGGATACTCTGCCAACGCGTCGTCAGACCGAGGGCAAACATGGCGGCTGTCAGCAAAAACATATCCAGATTAAGGATTGTATCGTGAATCTTCGGCGGCAACTTCAAGAAGCTGTTTACGCCCGCTACAGCGAGAAACCCGAAGGCAAACCACGGAATAACTATGCCGCCTTCCTCCGCGGGCATGCTGTCGAAATACCTCATAATCCACGGCAGAAGCAGCAAAAACGGGCGAGTAATATCACCCGAATCATTTTTGTAATCACCGCCACATCGGCCACAGTCTGGTTGACGGCCGATCCGGCCGCCGCCACCTGCGCCACCTCATGGATTGTGCCGCCGGTAAAAACTCCCCAAGCGAATTGTCCGGCATCCGGTATTCCGCCGGAAAACAGTAACCCTGCCAGCAAAGGATACAGAAACATGGCAACCGTTCCGAACACCACCACCGTAGCAACCGCCACACTGACGGCATGCTCCTTGGCTTTCAGCACCGGCTGCGCCGCAAGCACCGCCGCCGCACCGCAAATGGCACTACCCGCGCCGACCAATGCCGCCGTATGGCTGTCCAGTTTGAAACGCCGGCCTATTACCATCGCCAGCCAGAAAGTACTGCCCACGACGAAGACATCCGTCAGCAACGCCGGCCAACCGGCATACGCCAACTGCGACAATGTGATTCTGAAACCGTAAAGAACGATACCCAAACGCAGCAGCTTGGTTTTGCCAAACTGCACACCTTCAAACAGTTTCATAACATACTGTGGGGGATGATGTTGCCTGCCGCGATTCCGGCAATGATCGCCACTGTCAGCGGGCCGATACCGGAATCCGACAGTTCCGGCAGTCGGGCCAACCGCATACATATCCATGCCGCCACAGCAACCGGAATCATCTGAACGGCAACCACACCATAATATTTGCATTTTTCTTTCATTTCCTTCAAAGATCCTAGCGTTGTTTACACTTTTCGTTTTTCAGTTAAAAGCTCATTTTAAGATTTTTAAGAATGTTAAAAGTACCGAAAGATACTGATTTTCTGAAAATCCAAAAATCACAGAACAGTTATTTTAATAAAAAATAAGGCGCTATCCTAGATAACCAGGATATATCATTATTTACCAATTGTTTTAAAATGGAAATTTGATATCTGTTTCACTGTTGTCAAAACGACGCGTTCGCACTCCTTCAAATACAGATCAAAATGCTCTTTGGGAATAATGCCGTCAAACTTGCGTAAATGTCGTTTTGTCCGGTTCCCAACGTTCCCGGTTCAGTTAATGTGATCTGCCGTTCTGCAACATGTGTCCTTGGCCGGTGCGGAAGCGGTTAAAATCCACTTTCCTCAAAATATACCGCGGCTGCGGCGGCAACGGTATAAATGCGTCGTACGGCACTTTTTCAGGGATTACCGGCAATAACCATTGCCTGGTCTATCGGGGAAAACAACGGTATATAACATTGCGCTTCAAAAAACCGTATGCCGATACTTCCTGCCGCATCGCGAACGCATTTGCCTTTACTCCGCTCCGGCCGTGAAAGCAATTTTATCTCCACAGGGAACATGCCAATCCGAGAAGTCGGTTTTTCCAATTATCAAGTAAAATTCCCGACATATTACTTACGGTTTAAGTATTTTTTCCACAGTTTTTTCCGTTTTAAAGGCAATTTCCGCCAAATCGGCGGCACGCAAATCCGCTACAATTTCGGCAATCCGCCGTACGTTTTCCGGCGTATTAACCCCGTCACACAGCATAAACGGGCTGTCGGTTTCCAAAACCATATCGTCCAAATCCAGATACCGTACAACTTGACGCACTTTTTTCGCCTTCGGATTCAACAGAAGCGAGCGGATACCGATTTTAAAACCACAACGCAGTAAAATCTGTGCTTCTTCCACGCTGCCGGAAAATGCATGTGCAATGCCGCCTTGGGTAAAACCGGTTTGCTGCACCGCATCGGCAATCGCGGCTGTGGCTTTGACGTTGTGCACAATCACCGGTCTTGCCAGCTTTTGCGCTAACGCCAGATGTCGGCAAAAGGCGTCGATTTGCCGCTGCTTTTGCCTTTCAGACGGCCTATTTACCAGAAAATCCAAACCGGTTTCGCCCACCATGCTTGCGGATATTGCAGCAATAAGCGTTCGAGTCCGGCAAAATCCCGGGGGTGGCAGCTTCAACAAACCACGGATGAATGCCCAAAGCAATATGTACGCACTGTTCAGACGGCGTGTTCATTGCCAATAAGCGTACCACATCCGCCCAATCGCTGCGCTGTGTAGCAGGCACGATAAAGCGCATCACGCCCTGCCGGCCGCTTGTACCAAAATGTCGGGCAAACGGTCACGCAAGGCAGGATCGGCAAGGTGGCAATGGCTGTCGGTAAAATGCATGGTTAGGCCGTCTGAAAAGATTTCATTTGCGCTGAGAAGCCGTTTCAGACGGTCTCAATCAAGCCGAGCGCGTGTAATTTTTGTTGCACAGTCTCGGCGTTCCACCGATTCGATACCGCCAAGGTCAGCAGCGCGGCGGCAGTTTCCAAATTGCACTTGCCGCCGTTTACCACACCGGCTTGCCGCAATGCGCTGCCTTGGGCATACACCGCAGCGGCGCACCCTTGCGGCACTTGGCTGATGTTGAGCAACAAGCCACCGCCTTGGGTAAAGCTTTCTACCGCTTTAATGAACGCGGCCTCGCTTGGCGCATTGCCGTGACCGTAGCTTTGCAACACCACAGCTTGCGCGTCGGTATGCAACAGGCTGTCTGAAAAATATTGCGTGCTGAAACCGGGAATCAGCGTTTGGGCAATCACTTTGGCTTGAATATCGAGCGATAGAATATCTAAGCCGTCTGAAACGGGTTGTCTGCGGTTTTCAGACGGCCTTGCCAGCCATTGCCAACCGCCCGATTGCTGCCATTGCGCGAGTGCGCCGAAATGTGGGTTGCCGAATCCGGCGGCGGTTTCGGTGCTGACTTTGCTGCTGCCGATCGCGGATAGAGCTTGCCGTTAAACGCAATCAGCACTTGCGGCAAGGCCAGTTCAAACGCGGCAACGGCGGTCGCCAAGTTCAGCGGCGCATCGCTGTCGGACGCGTCATACGGCCATTGCGAACCGGTCAGTATCACCGGCTTATCCAAACCTTGTAAAGCAAGCGCCAACAGATTGGCGGTGTAGGCCATGGTGTCGGTGCCGTGCAGAATCAGGATGCCGTCGTATTGCGGCATTTTTTCGACTAGCAATGCCAGCCAGTCGCGCCAATGGCTCAGGCTGACCGCTGATGAATCGATTAAAGGTTCGCATACATGCCAGTCGAACCGAAGGCCGTCTGAAAACGGTTGCAGGGCTTTGCCAACCAAATCGGTATCGGGGCGCAGGCCGTCGCTACCGCTGCGCATGCCGATGGTGCCGCCGGTATAGAGAACGAAGATTTTTTGTGTCATGGGTTTTACTCGAAAATAAAGGCCGTCTGAAAGCAGTTTACACGCCTTCAGGCGGCCTATTGTAACGATATTTGTGAGTGCGGTTCAAATTCCGATTATTTCTGCCAGGGCCAGCCTTCGCATGGGCTGGTTTCAAAGCGCACGGCGTGAATCAGTTCGCCCACTTCGATTTTGCCGTTTCGGTTGCGGTCGAGCTGTTTGAACGCACCGGCATCACCTGCTTCAAAATTCAAAATCAAACCGGCGGTATCGACATTTGCCCATTCGCTGGCTGTCAGCACGCCGTCGCTGTTTTTGTCGTTGGCACCGATAAATAACTTCGCCGCCAAATCAGGTTCGCATGCTTGCGCGGGGATTACCGCAGCCAACAGCAAAGCCGTTAACATCCATTTCATTGATCCACTCCCATTGTTCTCTATGATTCGTAACGAACATCATGGCACAGCCGCCTTTGCCTATGAATCAATGTGTTTCAATGGCAGGTTGTGCCGATGTACGGCCGTAAAAAAAGCATCTGAACGTCAGATGCTTTTGAATGAATAAAGTTTCACAAAGAGTCAAATATCGGCTTTTTTGGCCTTGGCACTGGCTTTTGCAGCCGCCGCAGCTTTGCGCTTGCGGCGCAATTCCGCCAATTTTTCGTGATAGAAACGGATGCGCTGGCGTTTGCGCCACCAAAACCAAAGCAACACGGCAGCACCGATACCGATTATCACAAACAAACCGGATTGGAAGCTGTGTACCTTCGCCATCAACCAATCGATATTATTGGCACCATAATCGCCCAAATACACCCACACCGGCACGGAAATCAGGGCGGCCAGACCGTCCATCATCAAAAAGCGCATATATGAAACTTTGCGGCTGATGCCGGCGGTAATGTAAATCGGTGTGCGCAGACCCGGCAGGAAACGGGCTACAAACAATACCCAGTTGCCGTATTTATCGAATTTTTCCTGCACCTGTGCATAGCGTTTCGGAGTCATCACGCGGGCAATCGGTTTGAATTGCAGGATTTTGTGCCCCCAAATGCGGCCGGCGGCAAACATACAGCCATCGCCCACCAACACGCCCAACATACCCACCACGACCATGACGTGCACATTGGTATAGCCCAAACCGGAAATCACGCCGCCGGTAACTAAGGTTACGTCTTCAGGAACAGGCACACCGAAACCGCATGCCAGCAGCACCAAAAAGACGGCGGCATAACCGTATTCAACGAAAAAGGCTTCCAAAAACGCAAACATCGGCAGGTAGTTCTCATCAGTGAAGTAGTTATTCTGGCAGACCGTTTCAGACGGCCTGATATTTGAATGCGGTATAACCGCCTTTTGATTATCGCTATTCTACCAATAGATAAGGCCGTCTGAAAGCATAACAAGCCGATTTCATCAAATATTCATTAAATTAACCGAACGCAACAAAAGGCGGCCCGGGTCAGCCGCCTTTCACTATTGATTACAATGGAATTATTTTTTCGCCCCCTGAATTGCTTCAGCGATGCGCTCGGCACCTTTTTTCGCCCAATCGGCTTGCTTGGCTTCCACCATCACACGCACCACAGGCTCGGTACCTGAAGCGCGCAATACCACGCGGCCTTTGCCTTCCAGCTCTTTTTCCACTTCGGCTAATACATCTTTTGACGCTTCCTGCCAGTTTTGCCCTTTTTGGATGCGCACGTTAATCATGGTTTGTGGAAACGGCTGCCAATCGGCGCACACGGTAGCCAAATCCTGACCCAAAATGCGCAATGCGGCCAATACCTGCAAGGCCGAAATCAAACCGTCGCCGGTGTTGTGTTTGTCCATGCACAAAATATGGCCGCTGGCCTCGCCGCCTATCAGCCAGCCGCGTTGGTGTAATTGTTCCAACACATAGCGGTCGCCGACTTTGGCACGGCAGAAGTTCACGCCCTGTTCGTTCAAAGCAATTTCCATGGCCATGTTGGTCATCACGGTACCGACCACGCCGCCGATTTCAATGCCTTCGCGCGCGCGGGCTTTGGCGATGACGTAAATCAAGTTGTCGCCGTCGTACACTTTTCCGTTTTTATCGACCATCATCAGACGGTCGCCATCGCCATCCAAGGCAATGCCGTAGTCGGCTTCATTTTGCAATACCGCGGCTTGCAGGGTTTTAGTGTGGGTGGCTCCGCATTTTTCATTGATGTTGTAACCATTCGGTTCGGCACCAATAGAAATCACCTTGGCACCCAATTCATGGAACACTTTCGGCGCCACATCGTAGCCCGCGCCGTTGGCGGTATCGACCACCAATTTCAGGCCGCGCAAATCCAAGCTGGCCGGGAAAGTCGATTTACAAAATTCGATGTAGCGGTCATCGGCGCCATTAATGCGGCGCGCGCGACCGAGTTTGTCGGATGGCAGGGTTTTCATTTCCTGATCGATTTTGGCTTCGATTTCCAGCTCAATTTCATCAGAAAGCTTCACGCCGCCTTCGGCAAAGAATTTGATACCGTTGTCGGAATAGACATTGTGCGATGCGGAAATCATCACACCGGCCGACAAACGCAAAGCGCGGGTCAGATAAGCTACGCCCGGGGTCGGCAGCGGGCCGGTTTGAATCACGTTGACACCGGCCGCGGTGAAGCCGGCAATCAGCGCCGCTTCCAGCATATAGCCGGAAATACGCGTGTCTTTACCGATTAACACGGTCGGTTTTTGCTCGGCATCATGCTGCACCAGCACCTGACCGGCGGCATAGCCCAGTTTCAACACAAATTCAGGGGTAATCGGAAATTGCCCCACTTCACCGCGCACACCGTCGGTACCAAAATATTTTTTTGCCATGGAGGTTGCTCCGTTATTCAAAAGTAAGAAAAAATTATAAAAGAGTATAGATGACCCAACAGGCGAAATCTGCCTAACGCGATTAGATGCCGTCTGAAAGGTATAGTTTCATGACCCTTATATTTCAGACGGCCTCAAGATATTGATCCATCGCTTAAACGCCCAGTGCCTGCCACACTTTCAGCGCATCGCAAGTGGCCTTCACATCATGCACACGGATAATTTGCGCACCGCGCGCCACCGACGCCAACGCCGCCGCCACGCTGCCGTGAACGCGTTCAGACGGCGTGTTTTCACCGGTCAATTCACCAATCATGCGTTTGCGCGACACACCAATCAACATCGGCAAACCGGTCGCCTGCATCAGTTCGGGCAAATGGCGTAACAAAGCGATATTGTGCTGCAAGGTTTTGCCGAAACCGAAACCCGGATCGAGCGTGATGCGTTCGGCGGCAATTCCGGCTTGTGCGCACTCCGCCACGCGTTCATTCAAATAACGCGCCACTTCGCCGGCCACATCTTGATACTGCGGATTATCCTGCATGTTTTCCGGCAAGCCCTGCATGTGCATCAGGCAAATACCGATATCGGGATAACGCGCCAACACCTCCACCGCGCCTTCATCAGTCAACGCAGCCACATCATTGATGATGTCCGCACCGCCTTGCGCCAACGCCTGTTGCATCACCACAGCGCGGCGCGTGTCCAAACTCACCGGCACATTCCATTTGCCGATTTCCGCCAACACCGGCTGCACCCGCTGCCACTCTTTTTCGGGCGGAACAAAATCTGCCCCGGGCCGCGTCGATTCGCCGCCGACATCAAGAATATCCGCCCCGTCTTTCAACAACTGCTCGCATACCGTAAGGCCGTCTGAACATTTTGCGAATAAGTGCCGCCGTCTGAAAACGAATCCGGCGTGAGGTTGACAATCCCATGATTTTCGGCTCGGCCAAATCAATCTTGAAACGACCTGCCTGCCAGATGGTTTGCGTCATGAATCTTCCTTATCTCAAACGGCTACACATAAACACGGCATTATAACAGGCCGTCTGAAAGGGTTAAATATTCAGACGGCCTGTTAATAGAATTGTCAACAATCTTGGTTTATGCCAAAATCCGATTCATCAAAACCTATCCCCCTTATTTTCTTGAGTGACTCAAAGGAAACATCATGTACCAGCATGTCGAATTCTACCCCGGCGACCCGATTCTGAGTCTGGTCGAAGTGTATAACAACGATGCCCGGCCGGGAAAAGTCAATTTAAGTATCGGCATTTATTTTGACGATGAAGGCAAAATGCCGGTGTTGCAATCGGTGCGCCAAGCAGAAGTGAAACGTGCGGCCAAACCGCGCACCAGCCCTTACCTGCCGATGGAAGGCTTGGCTGCGTATCGTGAAGCGGTGCAGCATTTGTTGTTCGGTAAAGACCATGCTGCCGTAAAAGAAAAGCGCATCGCCACCATCCAAACCTTGGGGGGCTCGGGCGCATTGAAAATCGGTGCTGATTTTATCCACCGCTGGTTTCCCGAGGCGAAAGCCTATGTCAGCGGCCCGACTTGGGAAAACCACAAAAGCATTTTTGAAGGCGCAGGCTTTGAAGTCGGCACTTATCCGTATTACGACCCGGCCACCATCGGCGTGAAATTCGATGAAATGGTGGCGTTTTTTGAAACGCTGCCGCCAAACAGCGTGCTGATTCTGCATCCGTGCTGCCAAAACCCGACCGGCGTGGACATGACCGAAGCGCAATGGGATAAAGTGTTGGATGTGATTCAGGCGCGTGGTTTGATTGCGTTTATGGACATTGCCTATCAAGGCTTCGGCGAAGATTTGGACAGTGATGCCTACGCCATCCGCAAAGCTGCCGACATGAGCCTGCCGCTGTTTGTGAGCAATTCATTTTCGAAAAATTTATCGCTTTACGGCGAACGCGTTGGTGGTCTGAGCGTAGTTTGCCCGACGCAGGAAGAAGCGGAATTGGTATTCGGCCAATTGAAATTCACCGTGCGCCGCATCTATTCCAGCCCTGCCGCCCACGGTGCCTATATCGCCGCCGATGTGATGAACACGCCGGAATGGTTTGCACTGTGGCAAAGCGAAGTATACGGCATGCGCGACCGCATCCGTGCCATGCGTCAGCGTTTGTATGAGGTGTTGAGCGCAAAAATTCCGGATAAGGATTTCAGCTACTTCATCAAGCAGCGCGGCATGTTCAGCTACACCGGCTTGACTGAAGCGCAGGTTACCCGTTTGCGCGAAGAATTCGGCGTGTATCTCTTGGCTTCCGGCCGCATGTGTGTGGCGGGATTGAATCCGAGCAACGTCGAATATGTGGCCGATGCCTTTGCCGGAGTATTGAAATAAGGCGGTAATTTGAAGTAAATCAAAAGGCCGTCTGAAAAAACTTCTCTTTTCAGACGGCCTCTTACATAATAACCTTTTTGGCGCACCCGACTGGGATCGAACCAGCGACCTTCAGCTTCGGAAACTGATGCTCTTCCAACTGAGCTACGGGTACATAAAACGTAAGATTAGCTTAAATTCGGGCATTTGGCAAAATTAATGTGCCAAGTGAATGAAAGGTTACACACGGCAACACAATCCGATCTTTAGAATATTTATATATTACAAACCCTTAACTCGGATAAAATTTTTATTTTTAAAGTTTTTTGCAGAATTTCGAGCATATAGATTGGAAAGCACCTGTGAATTCAGTATAATCCAGCAAAATATTGTTAATTCCGTTTAACAAATCAAATATAACCTTATAGCACAACCTAACCCAACGGCGAGGCCTACCAAATGAAACAACTCAGTAACAGCAAAGCCCAAGGCTCAGCATTGTTCACCCTTGTGAGCGGTATCGTTATTTTGCTCGCGACCGTATTTTTCTTGATTAAACTGGCAGGCAGCGCATCATTCAGCGATGTCGACCAAACTACCGAATCAGCTACACAAACCCGTATTCAGCCGACCGGCCAAATTGTTTTAGGCGACGGCATCCCAGTAGGGGAACGCCAAGGCGAAGCTATCTTCAATAAAATCTGTATTCAATGTCACGCATCTGACAGCAACGTGCCGAATTCGCCTAAATTAGAAAACAACGCCGAATGGGCACCGCGTATTGCACAAGGTTTCGACACCCTGTTCAACCACGCGCTTAACGGTTTCAACGCTATGCCCGCCAAAGGTGGTGCAGCTGACTTGACCGACCAAGAGTTAAAACGCGTGATCGTATTTATGGCCAACAAATCAGGCGGCTCTTTCCCTAACCCTGATGAAGCCGCTGCCACCGCTCCTGCCGAAGCTGCTGCTTCAGGTGCCGCACCAGTCGAAGGTGGAGCCGCTACTGCTGCACCTGCAGAAGCCGTCCCTGCCGCTGAAGCCGTTGCACCAGCCACTGCCGGTATTGACGGTAAAGCTGTTTATGACGGTTTGTGCATGGCCTGCCACGCTTCAGGCGTAGCCGGTGCCCCTAAAGTCGGTGATGCTGCTGACTGGAAAGAACGTCTGGCCCAAGGTAAAGAAACCTTGTACAAACACTCGATTGAAGGCTTTACCGGCAAAAAAGGCATGATGCCCGCTAAAGGTGGTAATCCTTCATTGACCGACGACGAAATCAAAGCTGCTGTGGATTACATGATTAAATAATTCTGTCATGAATTTGAGTATAAAAATGCACCGTTTACACGGTGCATTTTTATATTTTCGCAACTTCATTTGAGTTAATTGCGAGTTTTTTTAAAACATGATAAAAAGGCCGTCTGAAAACATATTTTTCAGACGGCCTTTATCTTATCCATACTAAAAAATCAGTCTAAGCTGCTCACCACGCCATTGGCACCCGATGCCACTGACAAACGGTATAACACTTCTTGCGGCATATCGCTGTGCCACAAGCCGGTAATATTGGCAATTACCGGAAGATGGGTCACTTTGCGCACGCGAACAATCGCATCGACATCCAATCGGTAGGTGTGCTCGGGCTCAAAACTCAACGTACCCGCCTCACCCAAGATAATATGATGATTACCACGCAAGGCAATGTGTTCGGCAGCTACCAGCCAATCATCAACACGGTGATGCTTGTCTTTACACAGTACCAGCGGCGTATTCAGACGGCCTACTTCATCTTGTAAAGCACGATTACTCATCAATTCGCCGCCCAAATACAAAATATCCGCTTGTGCGGCCAAAGCTGATTTGATTTGGCGCACATCACGAATCCGCACCAATACCGGCTTACCTGATTCATGAATGTGCTCAATTTCCTGCTGCATAGCAATGATTTGTGCTTTTTCGCTGCTGTTGTCCACATCTGCATACGGCCTGGCTGACATAAAAAACGGATCAATAAACACTGCATCGGCATCCGCTTTAAACCCTAGCGCAATATCCAACATTTTTTCGCCGCCGAACACCACCCCGCGAACGCTAATCCGGCTGTCTTGCAGCTGCGCTTCACGACTGATGATTTTCCAATCGTTCAACACCCGAATCGCCCGTTCTACTTCCGGCAGACGCTCCAATTCATTCGGATGAAACACGCGTTCATCGCCGACCGCGCCGATAATCGTGCGTTCCTCGCCCTGGGAAACATGTTCCTGCAAACCGCGGCTGCGGATGCATTCAATGACACGCGCCACCGCCTCAACCGAAGCCTGCTTCTGCATCACAATAATCATTTTGTGCTCCCTGCTATTGAGAATCTGATATTAACATAATTCGACCTTTCAGACGGCCTAATCGAATAAGTTCCACTACCGCTCATCATACTGCTTTACATTAACCGCATAACCCTTGTGCTATACTACATACCTAATTGTATGTTTCCCTTTTTCTATGTTGAACCGCTTGCTGAACTCAGGAAAATTCTGGTTGAAAATTGTTTTTTTCAGCCTGCTGGCATCATTTTTGATGTTCGTCAGCCTATATGCATCGGTTTACCATTTTCTCAGCGCCGATCGCATTCACCAGTTTGCCCAAGAAAGCTTGGGACGAACCGAACGCAGTATCCGCTTCGATAAAAGCATCACGCGCAATCTGTTTCCGCGCCCAACCATTACCCTAAAAAACCTCATCATCAGCCGACCGCGCAGCACCGATACCGCCATTCATATCAGAGAAATGAAGATCGGGCTGGCTTGGCAAAGCTTATGGACGGATGGTCCGGTCATCGAAAAATGGGTGGTTTCCGGCGCCGATGCCACCTTGCAGCGTACACAAGACGGCAAATGGAGCTTGCAGGACATTTGGCAACAGCAAAGCCGTAACGCCAATCTTAACCGACTGATTATTGAAAACAGCTCCTTGCGTTTGCGCCTGATTAACGGCGAATACCTGATTGAACAATTCGGCCTCAATACCAAAGCACCCGACTCAGGCACGCGTGAATTCAGCGTCAGCGGTAATTTCAATCACAGCACAATCCCCGTTTCCTGGCAAGGTTCCGGCTTACTGGAAACCGCACCCAACGGCTGGAAAATCCCCACATTCCACTTGACTGGAGAAGGCCGTCTGAACGATGAAACCATTAAAGTCGTCGCCGATAGCGCGCTTACCTGGCTGCCGAAACAAAGCTCTTTGCAGGCGGATAACCTTGCTCTGCGTGCCGACAGCTCTTACCACGATTTCCACCTGACCGCGCAAGTGCCGCGCTTGACCTTCAATACCGACCATGTGTTTGTGGACACATTCAACAGCGCATTCACCGCCGGCAGCGAAGCCGAACAATGGAGCGGCTCGTTAAAATTGGATAAAGGCAAGCTGCTCGACGGCAAAGCTTTATTGGAAAGCTTCAAACTCAACGCCAACCACCGCACCGCGCAATGGCAAACCAATCTTTCCGTTTCCGGGCCTTTGGTTTGGCAAAAAACCGACGGCTTAAAATCAGATGCCCTCCACATTACGACCCTACAGGATACGGTTAACCGTGCGCCACGCCCACGCTACATCAGCTTGCTCGACGGTAGCTTCAGCATGACTGATTTACGTCATTGGCAAGGCAAATTCAACGGCTATTTCGACCGCCAACCCGCTGCGCTCAGCTTCAAATATAGCAATGAAGCCGGCGAAGTGCCTCTGTTTGAAGCCGGACTTGCGTTGCAAAAGCTCTCTCTGTCGCCCTACTGGGAAGATTTAGAAGCGCAATCGGGCAATATTTATCCCGAATTTCTCAACGACGACAGTCTGCCCAACATCGAAGCGCAAGTTAAAATCAACAACATGAATTTTCCAGGTTTAAAGTTGGATAATATCGAAACATTGATTTCAGCCAACCGCCAACACATCGCCTTCACCAATTTCAAAGCCGGTCTATACGGCGGTCAAACTGAGGGGGCATCAGCATGGCCAATACCGTACCGACTTCTTACCACTTGCAACAAAACGCGCGAGGCGTGCAAATCCGTCCTTTATTACAGGATTTATTCGGCTTCCACAGCTTCAGCGGCACCGGCGATGCGGTGATTGATCTGACATCCAAAGGCCAAGACCGCCGCAGCTTATTACAGCTTTTAGATGGCACGCTCAGCCTGAATGTTTCAAACGGCGCATGGCACGGCCTCGACATGAACAATATTCTGCAAAGCGGTAATATCAAAAAAGATACGGAAAACAACCTGCAAACGCCTTTTCACCACTTTTCGCTGCACAGCGTGATTGAAAAAGGCGTGAGCCGCCATATTAACACCGAATTATTATCCGACAGCGTGCGCGTCATCAGCAGCGGTTTCACCAATTTGGAAACGCAGGAATTGTCGGAAGAACTGCTCATCTACAATGCCCGCAATCCCGATTCGCGGCCCGTACCGTTAAAAATCAAAGGATCTGTGCATAACCCTTCGATTACCTTGGATTACGCGCAATTAACCGATGGTTTGGAAACGCCGCAAGAAAAACAAAAAGCTTTGGAAGATACGTTCCGCGAACAATGGAATTGGTTGATGCCAAAGCGCAAATAAAGATACACTGAGATAAGAAATAGCCGCGTTGTTTACATACAAGTTGGGAAAAATAAGCCTGAAACCTTTGCAAAACCGCCAGATGTGGATGCAGTTCAAGGCGTAGCGCAGCGAGTGCAGACATAGTCAGATAGATAGGCAAGCGAGCGAGCAGCGCTCAACGCAGAAATGTGCCGCAGATGGCGGTTTTGCAAAGGTCTCAGCCTGTAAAACCTTAAAAGGCGTATCAACCTTTCAAACCCTTATGCGGCTTAACCGTATTATAAAAATTCACAAAACGGCACAACTCCTTTTGCCGGTCTTCCGAATCTTTAAACACAAACTTATCATGCCACATTTCCATTAAGGTACGGATCACCCGTTCCGCTTTACCGTTCGTCTGCGGTCGGGCAATACGGGCAAACTTTTAACCGATATTGTTTTGCACACAGGCAACCGCAAACGGATGTGACGCATTGCCCCGGTATTCCATCCCATTATCCGAGTAGGTACACTCAATGGTATACGGACAGCAATCAATCACATCATGCAAAAGGAACTTGGCTGCACCGGCGGCAGTACGGTCAGGCAAAATGGCCGCATACAGTTCGCGGGAATAGTCATCAATGGCGACAAACAGGTAATCCCTCGGTTCGGTTGCTTTTTGATTCTGCAATAAGGGCAGCCGTTTGGTGTCGAAATGCACCATTTCGCCGGAGTACGGCTTATTGTAGCGCTTAGCCTGTTTCTTGAGCTTTTCTTCGATGGCTTTTTCAACTTTAGCCAAACGTTTCATGCCATATTTGGCTTGTTTGAAACGGTTGTTGGTGCTGTTTTGCGGTGCGGGAAGTTACAGCCGTGCGGCCTTAAGGATACGGTAAATGGTGACTCTGCTGACTTGGTATTGCCGGAGAGTATTGCCTTTCAAATAATGTAAACAACACTGGCTTTTCTTAAATCCATGCCGTCTGAAAAAAGTTTCAGACGGCCTTTCCCATATCATTTACAATATTAAATTTAAACTTAACGCCAGTTAAATCAGGCTAAAATGCTTGTCCTCATCTCTCATTGGCTTTAATTTAACCATGTACAGAAAGTCTATGTCATGAAAAACGTTGTTATTTTGATTTCAGGTCGCGGCAGCAATATGCAAGCCATTGTCAACGCCCAAATTCCCAACACCCGCATTGCCGCGGTATTGAGCAATAGCGAAAGCGCAGCCGGTTTGGCTTGGGCGGCAGAACTCGGCATTCCCACCGACAGCCTGAACCACAAATCGTTTGAATCACGTTTGGCTTTCGACCAAGCCATGATGGCAAAAATCGACGCTTATCAGCCCGATTTGGTAGTGTTGGCCGGTTTTATGCGCATTCTGACCCCTGAGTTTTGCGTGCATTACGAAGGCCGCCTGATGAACATTCACCCATCGATTCTGCCCTCGTTTACCGGTTTGCATACTCATGAACGCGCCTTGGAAGCCGGTTGCCGAGTGGCTGGTTGTACCATTCATTTCGTGACTGCCGAATTAGACTGCGGACCGATTATCGCCCAAGGCGTGGTGCCGATTTTGGATAACGATACCGCGGATGATGTGGCTGCACGCGTATTGTGCGTCGAGCATCAATTGTTCCCCAAAGCCGTAGCCGATTTTGTCGCAGGCCGTCTGAACATCCAAGGCAACCGTGTTTTAAATACCGACTCACAGCCTCAATCATCCGCATTGCTGGTTTAAGATTAGGAGAGAGAATGAAAAAAATCGCTACCCTTACTGCTTTATTAACCGCCGCTTTGGCCGCGCCTGGACTTATGGCTGCCGAATTGCCCAAATCGGCAACGTTACAATATTCCGGTAATTACAAGATCCCGGCAACAATGAACTTTACCCGCTCGGGTAATAGCTACAAAATCGTTTCGACCATCAAAGTACCGCTGTACCGCATCCGTTTTGAATCCGGCGGTACCATTTCGGGCGACACGCTGCAACCAAAATATTACAGAGAAACTCGCGACGGTAAGCTTTATACCGAGGTAACCTTCAATGGTGACAATGTGACTTACGGTAAAGCCGGCGACAAGAAAAGCAAAACCGTTTCCGGTACCACCATGGATTTGTTTACCCTAGCATGGCAATTGGCCGCAAATGATGCCCAATTGCCTCCTAACTTAAGCGTAACGAACGGTAAAAAAATTTATACGGTCAACAATATGACCAATGCAGGCACTTCCAGCTATAAATTTGGTGGTGGCTCCACACCTGTAACTAAATATGTAGTTCATCGCGGCGATGATACGATTAACTATTCGTTTGCTACCGAATTGAACAATATTCCGGCACAAATCGTCTATAAAGAAGACGACGGTAAATCATATAATCTTCGTCTGACTCGTTTGACTGTTGACGGCAAAACAGTCAAACCTTGATTGACATCACTTTGGTAAAAACCATGCCGTCTGAAAATTTCACACGGTATGGTTTTGTTTAGATGATCGATGAACCAGCACCTAATTTGACTCAATTAATTTTAAGAAGCCCGCAACCGCATATCAAGTGCAACATCCGCGGGTTTTGTTTTCAGCAATGTTCGTGTGCTGTTGCACTTGATATGTGAAATACAAGGCCGTCTGAAAATATTTTTTCAGACGGCCTCTTCTCAAATTTATAGTGAATTACTTATTGGTATTCAAATACAGATTAATCAAACGCTCGGTGGAGCTGTCGTGTTTTTGCGGTTCGCTCTCACCGGTCAGTTCTGCCAAAATGGTTTTGGCCAATTGTTTGCCTAACTCTACGCCCCATTGGTCAAAGCTGTTAATGCCCCAAATAGTGCCTTGAACGAAAGTTTTGTGTTCGTATAGAGCAATCAGGCTGCCCATATTGCGTGGGTTTACCTTATCCATCAAGATTAGGTTGGTCGGACGGTTTCCGGAGAAGGTTTTGTGCGGCACCAATTCTTCGACGCGATTCTCGTCCAAGCCTTGCGCCTGTAATTCGGCACGCGCTTCTTCGGGGTTTTTCCACGCATAAAGGCTTCTGCTTGTGCAAAGACATTGGCCAGCAAGATTTCGTGATGGCCGCGCAGATTACTGCGTTTTTCCAAAGAGGCAATCAGGTCAATCGGTGTGATGTGCGTGCCTTGATGCAGCAATTGGAAGAAGGCGTGTTGGCCGTTGATACCGGTCTCGCCCAAATAATCGGCGATGTCTCGTGTTGTACGGCTTGGCCGTCGAGTGTAACCTGTTTACCGTTGCTTTCCATGTCGAGCTGTTGGATAAACTTCGGCAGACGGTGCAAATGTTGGTCGTAAGGGGCGATAACATGGCTGCCGCCGCCGTAGTAATTGATGTACCAAATGCCGATCAAGGCTAAAATTACCGGCATATTGCGTTCCAGCGGTGTATTGTAGAAATGCTGGTCCATCAAGTGGGCGCCGTTGAGCATTTCGATGAAATTTTCTTCGCCCAAATACAGCATAATCGGCAAACCAATCGCCGACCACAGACTGTAGCGGCCGCCGACCCAATCCCAAAATTCAAACATATTGGCAGTGTCGATACCGAATTCGGCTACGGCTTTTTTGTTGGTCGATACGGCAACAAAGTGTTTTGCCACGACGCTTTCATCACCAGCATGCGCCAAGAACCATTCGCGCGCGGTCAAGGCGTTGGTAAGGGTTTCTTGGGTGGTAAAGGTTTTGGACGCAATGATGAACAACGTGGTTTCAGGATGCACTTTTTCCAATACATCGCGCAATTGTGAACCGTCAACGTTAGACACAAAATGCATGCGCATACGCGGATGCCCATATTGCTTCAGCGCGGTACACATCATCAACGGACCCAAATCCGAACCACCAATACCGATGTTCACCACATCGGTAATCACTTGATTGGTATAACCCAACCAATTGCCGCTGCGCACTTCATGCGCAAACTCACCCATGCGGTGCAATACATGGTTCACTTTCGGCATCACGTCTTCGCCATCCACCACAATCGGTGAATTGGTGCGGTTACGCAAAGCAATATGCAATACGGCGCGGTTTTCCGTTGAGTTGATTTTCTCGCCATGGAACATTTGCTTGATGCGTTCCGGCACACCGGCTTCGCGTGCCAAATCCAGCAATAAAGACAAGGTTTCATCGTTGATACGGTTTTTGGAATAATCCAGCGTCAAACCACCGACTTGTAACCAGTAACGTTCGGCACGTTGTGGGTCTTGCTCGAACATAGCACGCATGTGGTCAGTTTTGGTTTGATCGAAATGCTTCCACAATTTCGACCAGCTTGGTAGGTCGTGAAGGTGTCTCATAATTTTTTAGTCCTTATCATATTCAACGTGTTTATTGTGAATACTTCTTTTACTTTTTTGCAGTTGCAGGCTGGCCTGATCGCCCAAGCGCAAGGCCAAGCCGATGGCCAAAATGTCGATTACCGCCAATTGCAGCAGACGCGACACCATCGGCGTGTATAGCTCGGCGTTTTCCTGCGTAGCCACGCTCAACACGCAATCGGCCAATTGCGCCAACGGCGATTCGGCACGCGTGACTGCAATCACGGCTGCGCCGTTTTGCTTGGCAATACTGACCGCATCCAGTAATTCAATCGACGAACCGGTGTTGGAAATCGCCACCAGCACATCCTTATCTGTCAATACCGATGCTGCCATCAGTTGGGTGTGGGTGTCCACGTAGGCGACGGTTGAAATGCCGAAGCGGAAAAACTTATGCTGCGCATCCTGCGCGACAATGCCGGAACTACCTACGCCGTAAAACTCTACACGACGGGCATGCATCAAGGTCGCGATGGCATTTTCCAATTCCGCCTCTTTCAGGTAACGGCGTTCCCCCAATAAAGAAGCGGCCGCGTTGCCCAATACCTTTTCCACCACATTGTTCATGTCGTCATCGGCATTCAATTCTTCATGCACATAAGGCATGCCTTCGTGACCGATACTGGCCGACAAAGCCAATTTGAATTCCGGCAAGCCTTTATAGCCCAAACTGCGACAGAAACGGATCACCGTCGGCTGGCTGACCGAAGCACGCTCGGCAATTTCGGCCACCGCCGCATGCACAAACCATTTCGGCTCAGCCAAGGCAGATTCAGCGACTTTACGTTCCGCGCCCGATAAGTTCGGCAATGACTCACTGATTTTACTTAACATTATGGTAATCCCTCTCCGTTATCGCAATGTGACAGACTGTTTTTCTGCACTGCAAACTCATTTGCTTAAACTGTTTTCAAATGATTATCCAAAGCTGCAGCAGCACCGGTAATGCCGGGGAATTCACTCAACACGACATACACCGGAATCGCGGCTAAATAGGCTTCAAAACGGCCTTTGTTTTCAAAGCGGCTGCGAAATGAGGAATTTTTAAAATAATCCAACACACGCGGAATAATGCCGCCGCACAAATACACGCCGCCACGCGCGCCCAAAGTCAGCGCCAAATTGGAAGCAACCGTACCTAACATGGCGCAGAAAATATCCAAAGTTTGTCGGCACAAAGGCGATGAGCCGCTCAAGGCGCGTTCGGTAATTTCAGACGGCGTCAGTTTGCTTGGTTTGGCTTTTTCTTTGGCTGCCAAGGCTTCGTAAATCAAACTCAAGCCTGCGCCACTCAAGAAACGCTCGGCAGAAACATGGCCATACTTGTTTTTAGCGTATTGCCAAATGGTCACTTCCATATCATCAAACGGCGGAAAGCTGGTATGGCCGCCCTCGCCTGCCAATGCCACCCAACCGGCCGGGCTATAAACCAAGCCGCTCACGCCCAAACCTGTACCCGGACCGATTACGGCTTTAGGCTGTTTTTCAGCCGGCACTTGGCCGCCGATTTGCACCAAATCTTTGTCTTCGGTTTGAGTCACAGCCAAAGCTTGCGCGGTGAAGTCGTTCAGGAAAATCAATGTCTTCAAACCCAATGCCTGACGGGTGGTTTCAATGGAAAACGCCCAATGGTGATTCGTCATTTGCACCCAATCGCCGACAATCGGGTTGGCAATCGCCACCGCCGCATGGGCAACATTCGGTTGGCCGGTCAAGCGTAAGTATTCACGCGCAGCATCAACGATGGTGTCGTAATCCTTACACGGCAACACATGCGCTTGCTCGATTTGTTGCGGCGCCACTTCCAGCGCGAAACGGGCATTGGTGCCGCCGATATCGGCGACCAAACGTGGGTAATCAGTTGGTATAGAAGACATGGCAATCCACTCGTTCGTTATTCAAAATCAGGCTGATTGGATATTCGGTAGTCGGTTCTTCCGCCGCTTTATCAAACACGGCTTTTTTGTCTGCCCCCTGAATGGCCAAAAACACATTCAAGGTATTCAAAATTGCATCCAAGGTCATGCTCACACGTTCGTGCGGCGCAGTAACCGGTGTAGTGTGAATCAGGGTCAGGTTATTTTCCAGATTAATCGCGTCCGGCAATTGTGGCGCTTGCGGGAACAACGAAGCAGTATGACCGTCTCCGCCCATGCCCAACACCAGCACATCAGGATGCTTGTATTGTTTCAAAGCATAGTCCACCACAGCTTGTGATTGTAATTCAATTTCGGTTTTACCGTCTTCCACCATCGGAATCCACTGGGCCGCCGCCGCTTTGTTTTGCAATAAATGTCCGCGCACCAAGCGGGTATTGCTGTCGGGGTGAGTGGTCGGCACAATGCGCTCATCCACCAAGCCGATGCTCACATTGGCCCAATCTAAGTCTTTTTGCGACAAGGCCTCAAAAAAAGCAATCGGTGAACGGCCGCCGGATACCGCTAACACGGCATTACCTTTTCATTCAGGGCATTTTGCAATTCGATCGCCACCGCATCCGCTTGTGCGCGGGCGGCAACTGCTGCGTTTTCATATTCGTGCCAAGTAAACATCGTGCGCTCCTTTCGTTGTTCAGACGGCTTTCAGATAATCAGGCCGTCTGAAACATTTAAGTAGACTCTCAATTAAATCAAGATGGGTATAATTCTTTGCAAACGTTTCAGACGGCCTAATCAACACGCTCTTCTTTAAACCGTCTGAACGATTATCCCAACCGACAACTGTTTTCAGACGGCCTATTTATTTGAAGGCTGCCTAAACGATACTACTGCTCTTCGTGCCATTTATTGCCGTCACGCGCCAATAATTCACGCGCTGTTTCCGGCCCCATGAATGGGCAGCATAGCCGTGTGGCGCTTGGGTATTTTTCGCCCAGTTATCCAAAATCGGCATCACATATTCCCACGCGGCTTCCAATTCGTCACGACGGTTAAATAAGGCCAGATTACCGTTAATCACATCCAGCAGCAAACGTTCGTAAGCTTCCGGACGCCGGCCTGTCAATTGTTTGTCCAAATCGATGGTCATCGGTGTGACTTCTACATTATTGCCCGTGCCCGGTGTTTTCACTTGCACACACAAACGAACGGAATCAAACGGCTGCAACTCAATCACCAAGCGGTTGGCAAAAGGTTGGCTGCCCGGGAAAATGTGGCTGTCTAGATCACGGAAATTCAACACGATTTCCGCTACTTTATCGGCCATGCGTTTGCCGGTACGCAGATAAAACGGCACGCCCTGCCAACGCTCATTGTCAATCTCGGCTTTAATGGCGACATAAGTTTCAGTGAAGCTCTCAGCCGGGATATTCAATTCCTGCAGATAGCCTTTCATGTCGCGTGCTTCAGTGTATTGACCACGAACGACGTTTTCATTTACCGATTCAATCGTCAATGGTTTCAGTGATTTAATTACTTTTACTTTTTCATCGCGTACATCATCGGCATCCAAGCTTTTAGGCGGTTCCATGGCGGTCATGCACAACATCTGCATCAAGTGGTTTTGCACCATATCGCGTAAGGCGCCGGTGATGTCGTAAAACTCGCCGCGCTCTTCCACACCTAACTGCTCGGCGATAGTGAGTTGCACACTTTTAATATATTTATTGTTCCACATCGGCTCGAACATCACATTGGCAAAGCGCAAGGCCAACACATTTTGAAGGCTTTCTTTGCCCAGATAATGGTCAATACGGTAAATTTGTTCTTCTTTAAAGAAGCTGCCGACATCATTATTGATTTGTTGTGATGAGGCTAAATCGGTACCCAACGGTTTTTCCAATACCACGCGCACATTATCGGCATTCAAGCCCACTGCCGCCAGATTTTCACAGGCTTGGGCGAAGAATTTTGGCGCAGTCGAAAGATAAACCACCACACTTTCGGTTTCAGTGCGGGATTTGACTTTTCACCCAGCGCAGCAAAGTCTTCAGAACGGGTTACGTCAACGGTGAGATACTCGATGCGTTTGATAAAAGATGCCCATTGCTCATCCGAAAAATTTTGTTTCACATGAATTTTTGAATTGGTTTCCACCTTAGCCAAGAAGCTTTCAGTATCCATTTCGCTGCGGCTGACGCCCAAGATGCGGCCTTGCGGATTCAGCAATCCGGCCACATGTGCCTGATAAAGGCACGGAAGCAATTTGCGCATGGCCAAGTCGCCTGTTGCACCGAACAACACCAAATCAAAATTTGTTTGAGTACTCATTGTTTCATCTTTCATCAAGAGGAGGCTTAAATGCCATTTTTAAGAAATATTTTTTATAAACCCACAAACCTTAACGTGACAAATCCGCATAAAATCAGATACATTGTAAGCATATCGGAAAATTTAAATGCATATTGCCTGTTGAAAATCCAACGAAACCAGTAAATTAGTAGTAATACTACACATCGCTACAGGTTTTGTCTATCTTCATTTTCAGAATTTATTTGACTTAGTTTAAGTTTTTAACACATTCACGATTACAGTTTCTTACAATCAGACCAAACTAAGACTTGCATCAAATTTCATGCAGATAAGTCAGACCAACTGTAACAAAATTACAATATTTGTATTATAATGTTGACCATATTTATTTGCTTCAAACTTCCTTCAGACGGCCTCAACAAGCCGCCCACACAAAACCGAGTCGCATCGATCGACCAAAAAGGAGCCATACATGAGCCACACTCCTATCCATCCCAAACTCGCGGAAATTACCCGGCGCATCATCGACCGCAGCCAGACAACTCGCGCCAAATACTTAGCCAAAATCCGCGCCGCTAAACAACAAGGCCGTCTGGAGCGCAATCAATTGGGTTGCAGTAATCTTGCCCACGGCTATGCTTCTATGCCCAAAAGCATCAAAATCGAAATGCTCCAGGAAACAGTGCCGAACTTAGGCATCATTACCTCTTACAACGACATGGTGTCGGCGCACCAGCCATTTAAAGATTTCCCTGACTGGATTAAGGACGAAGTACAGAAACACGGCGCCACCGCACAAGTTGCCGGCGGCACACCGGCCATGTGTGACGGCATCACCCAAGGTTATGCCGGTATGGAATTATCTTTGTTCTCACGCGACGTGATTGCGATGAGTACGGCAGTAGGCATGTCGCATCAAATGTTCGACGGCGGCCTGTATATGGGCGTATGCGACAAAATCGTACCGGGTCTGATGATTGGCGCCTTGTCGTTCGGTCACGTTCCGGCGGTGTTTTTACCGGCGGGTCCCATGGCCAGCGGTATCAGCAATAAAGACAAAGCGCGGACACGCCAATTATTTGCCGAAGGTAAAGTCGGCCGCGATGCCTTGCTCGAAAGCGAAATGGGGTCTTACCACAGCCCCGGCACCTGCACCTTCTACGGTACGGCCAATTCCAACCAAATGATGATGGAAATGATGGGCATGCATTTACCGGCAGCTGCATTTGTGCATCCTTATACTGATTTGCGCGAAGCCCTCACCCGCTACGCCGCTGCCCATTTGGCACAAAGCATCCGCAACGGCACCGCCATGCCATTGGGTGAAATGCTGACGGAAAAATCATTCATCAACGCCCTGATCGGCCTGATGGCCACCGGCGGCTCGACCAATCACACCATGCATTTAGTCGCTATGGCGCGCGCAGCCGGTGTAATCCTGAATTGGGATGACTTTGACGAAATCTCTTCAATTATTCCATTGCTGATTCGTATTTACCCGAACGGCAAGGCCGACGTCAACCACTTTGCCGCAGCCGGCGGTTTGCCGTTTGTGATTCGCGAATTGCTGGATGCCGGTTTGCTGCATGACGATGTCGACACCGTAGTCGGCCGCGGCATGCGCCACTACACCCAAGAGCCGTTCTTGATTGATGGCAAACTGGAATGGCGCGAAGCCCTGACCGAAAGCGGCAACGACGACATTTTGCGCAAAATCAATAACCCATTCTCACCCGATGGTGGTTTGCGTCTGATGCAAGGCAACATCGGCCGCGGCGTGATTAAAGTATCTGCTATCCGCGAAGGCTGCCGCATCATCGAAGCACCGGCCATCGTGTTCAACGACCAGCGCGAAGTATTGGAAGCCTTCGACCGCGGCGAACTTGAACGCGACTTCGTGTGCGTGGTTCGTTATCAAGGTCCGCGCGCCAACGGTATGCCGGAATTGCACAAACTCACCCCGCCTTTGGGTATTTTGCAAGACCGCGGTTTCAGCGTTGCCCTGCTGACCGACGGCCGTATGTCGGGCGCATCGGGCAAAGTTCCGGCTGCCATTCACATGACACCGGAAGCTTTGATGGGCGGCGGCATCGGCAAAATCCGCACCGGCGATTTAATCCGTTTTGATTCAGTTACCGGCGAACTGAACGTCTTAACCAGCGAAGCCGAATGGGCAGCACGCGAAGTCGAGCAAATCGATTTGAGCGCCAACCAGCAAGGTTGCGGGCGAGAATTGTTTGCCAACTTCCGCAGCATGACCAGCTCGGCAGAAACCGGCGCCATGAGTTTCGGCGGCGAATTTGCCTGAATCTTTTTCAGACGGCCTGCTGATGAATCTTCAACGCCGTCTGAAACCTATTAACGAAGCGAACTTATTTTCAAGGAACAAACATGTCTGCAACACTCACCCCACGCGAAATCTTAAGTGCAGGTGCGGTTATCCCTGTGATGGCGATTGACGATTTATCTACGGCTGTTGACTTGGCACACGCCTTGGTTGAAGGCGGCATTCCCACGCTGGAAATTACTTTGCGCACACCGGTCGGCGTGGATGCCATCCGCCTGATCGCCAAAGAAGTGCCTAACGCCATCGTCGGCGCAGGCACGGTAACCAACCCGAGCAACTCAAAGCCGTGGAAGATGCCGGTGCACTCTTCGCCATCAGCCCGGGATTGCATGAAACCTTGGCTAAAGCCAGCCACCAAAGCAGCATTCCGCTGATTCCGGGCGTGGCGACACCGGGCGAAGTGCAATTGGCCTTGGAACACGGCATCGATACCTTGAAGCTGTTCCCCGCCGAAGTGGTTGGCGGCCAAGCGATGCTCAAAGCACTTTACGGACCTTATCCGGATATCCGCTTCTGCCCGACCGGCGGCATCACTTTGGAAAGCGCACCTGAATACTTGGCCTTGCCGAATGTATTGTGTGTCGGCGGCTCATGGCTGACTCCAAAAGAAGCAGTGCAAAATAAGGACTGGGATAGCATCACCCGCTTGGCAAAAGAAGCTGCGGCACTAAAATCTTAACCCCCCTATCAGAAACACCTAAAGCGAAGCCAGTGATTTTGGTTTGTATTATGATGCCCAACACCTCGGGATGACTTTTGAAAACCGAAATAATCCAATATGGTTTGGCCGTTATTACGGCATTTGTCTAACTCATAGCGGTCACTTACGTCGCATCATTTCCCAATGACCTCCATCCGCTCACTTGGATTTAAATTTTGAAAAATACGAGGCTTCCAAACAACAGGCCATCTGAAAATTCAGACGGCCTGTTTCATAATAATCATATTGTTTTATTTGATTTAGTCATATGTTTCACAACTAATATCACGGGGTTTGCAGAACATTTCATGATGTCGGGTCAAACACTGTTTGCGCACCTCCAATTTGGCACGCCCCAAACTACTATGTTCGCTTCGATAAGTTTGAGTAAACGGAGTCATACTACAAACATGCACTTTACCGTTATTTTTTACCAAACTGCGATCAACATCATGCACACCGATAACAACCGGAACTGGCTGAACAGCCACTCCTTCATAAACCGGAATGGCACAACCGCCCAAAGCCAACGTTGCCACCAATACGGCAGTAGCAGTATAGGCTGAATTAACGGTTTTCATATGAATGATTCCTTTCATTAACTCAATTTATTACCATTGGCAAATTTAACATTTAAATGATTTAAGGATTGTCATTATTTTTAAAAAACGGTTTAAACAATCAAA
The DNA here is from genome assembly GCF_002327085.1 of Neisseria weixii. Classification (GTDB taxonomy): domain Bacteria; phylum Pseudomonadota; class Gammaproteobacteria; order Burkholderiales; family Neisseriaceae; genus Neisseria; species Neisseria weixii. The sequence continues at coordinate 1,880,965 of NZ_CP023429.1, forward strand.
AAAACTTTAACTCATACTACCCGCTGCCATTACTTTGGCAGCACCAAAAAACTGATCAATAATTCTTTGAACAAAAAGCCAAACACACCCAAGCCCAACACTAAAAACAGCATGATCATGCCGAATTTTCCGGCTTTTGACTCTTTGCCTAAATTCCACACAATAAAACCAAGAAAAATCACCAATACTGTCAGGCAAATTTTCAATGCCCATGCGGAAAATACCGCCTCATCCATAACCACTCCTTATGATTCTCACCAATTTTTCAGACGGCGCCGTTGCTTACAAAAGGCCGTCTGAAACAGAATAATCCGCACGTCAAGCACGTAAAGCCTGATTCAAATCATCAATCAAATCATCAATATATTCGAGGCCGACCGACAAACGCACCAAGCCTTGGCGGATACCGGCGGCAAGCTTGTCTTCCGGCGACATACGCGCGTGGGTGGTTGTCCACGGATGGGTAATGGTCGAGCGTACATCACCTAAGTTGGCCGTACGTGAAAATACATTCACACTGTCAATCACCTTCCAAGCCGCATCTTGGCCGGCCAGTTCGAAACCGACCACAATGCCGCCGCCGTTTTGCTGGCGCTCAACCAGTTCGCGCTGCGGATGGTCGGGCAAACCGGCGTAATATACCGCATTCACCTGTGGTTGCTGTTGCAGCCATTGCGCCACCTTCAACGCATTGTCGAATTGTTTTTCCATGCGGATGGAAAGCGTTTCAATACCGCTCAACAATTCAAACGAATTAAACGGCGAAATCGCCAAACCGCAAGAGTTGGCATATACCGCCACCTGATTCATCAAGGCTTCCGAACCGGACAACACACCGCCTGCCACGCGGCCGTGGCCGTCAATCGCTTTGGTTGCGGATTGCACGGAAATGTCAGCACCGCATTGCAAAGGTTGTTGGCCGAATGGCGACATCAAACTGTTATCCACCACCAGTAAAGCTTCGTTTTCGTGTGCCAACGCCGCCAAGGCCGGCAAATCAGCGACTTCACTCAAAGGGTTAGACGGTGTTTCCAAAAAAAACAGCTTGGTGTTACCCTTTACTGCTGCACGCCATTCGGCCACATCAACGGTCGACACATAGCTTACCTCGATACCGAAGCGCTGCACCACGGTATCGATAAAACCGACGGTCGTACCGAACAAACCGCGGCTGCAAATCACATGGTCGCCCGCACTCAAAAAAGTTAAAAATGCCGCCTGAATCGCCGACATACCGCTCGATGTCGCCACTGCGCGCTCAGCGCCTTCCAAAGCCGCCACGCGTTTTTCAAAAGCAGCAGTGGTCGGGTTGGCAGTACGGGTGTAGGTGAATCCTTTTACCTTTTTGGAAAACAAATCCGCCGCGTGCGCCGCACTTTCCCACATAAAACTACTGGTTAAAAACAATGCTTGGTTGTGTTCGTTGTAAGCGGTTTGCTCTTTGCCGGCGCGGATGGCCAAGGTTTGCGGGTGAAGCTTTTTCATCATGGTTGAATCCTGAATGTCCAAGGCCGTCTGAAAACGGAAATAAAAAAAGCAGCGTTGCGTCTGCTGTATCGGCCTTCATGTAATGTATTAATATTTTGCGCCTATTTTCATTGGGTTTCAAGAACAAAAACCATGCAAAATAAGATAGTCATTATTAAGCTAAAACTAAGATTATCCGTTCTATTTTTGAATAACTCAGGCCGTCTGAAAGCAATATAATTTCAGACGGCCTTAAACAATCATTGGTAAATCTTGCCGTTGTGTTTCAACCAGCCGTCAATATGCCGACCGTTGGGGTCATGGTGCGTCCAATGAATCACGCCGCCTTGTTCCGACCATTCATACACGCCATAGAAGCGGACGGTATCGCCTTTTTTCAAGCCTTTGATTTTATCCGCCAAATCGATATTGTGTGCCACCAATAAGGTTTGGCCGCCGGATAATTTCAAAATAAAGCGTTGATGACTCGAACCTTTGTTGTCATCAGGCAAGGTTTTTTTACCACGCCCTCGCCTTCAATTTGCAGGTTGTTGCGTCGTTGTTCAAATGCGCGCTGCAACACGGCTTCGGCATTGGTGCTGCCCGTTGCACTGCCGGAACGTGTTTGATCTTGTGCAGACGGCCCTGACTGCGTTTGCCCCTGCTTCGGCTCTTGCGACGTATCCTGCCATTTCTGATAGCCGAAAAACGCCGCAGCGGCAACGACAATCCAAATCCATTTATTCATTCGGCTTACTTCTCACGCTTGTATTTCATTTCGTATTTCAAATCGGCCAGCACTTTTTTCACATTGTGATCGAGCAAATCCTCCACCAAAGCCGGCGCTTGTTCGTTTAAGGTTTGCTGCAAATTATAAGAGAGCAAAGCCATTTGTTTTTGCAGCGCCACGCGAATCATGCCGTTGACCGCATCGGTAACGTGCGGACGCATGCGCTTGATCAGGCGCTCGGCCAATTCTTGTTCGGAGATGCAAAACACTTCTCGGCGGCCGATGGCTTGCGGGTTCAATACATTGATGTTCACCACTACTTTTTGTTCGGGCACATCATCAAAGCCGTCTGAATGCTCGGTTTTATTCATATTTTCAGACGGCATGATGTCTTCGCTTTCGGTTTGCGGCTCGGGAAATTCAACGGTTTGGCGTTTCGGATTCAGCCACACGGTGCGGGTCGATTCGATGTGTTTCTCGGAAGCACGCATTTGCAACGCGTTTTGTGCGCTCAACCAGTTTTCCTGCAGTAGCACCATATCGTCAGTTTCGATGTCTTCATGCTGCGCTACTTCGGCATTGTGCTCTTCCTGCCATTTGCGCATGTATTCCCGCAATACCTTATCGCGCGATTTTTGGTCGAGTTCATAAGGTTTGTCGGCTTTGGCGGCAACATTTTGGCACGCATCTTTCGATTCGCGAATCAAGGGTGCGTGGGTGTAAGGCGCGTTAATCTGACGGGTTTGGCGCAATTGTTCCAACCGGCGCTCCCAGTTGAAATCGTTTTCCGTTTGTGATGAGGGATTTGGCTTTTTGGTATCCATTTTTATCTCGTTGCAATTTCCGTTTCGCAATCAAACCGCTTGATTTGCTATAATGCGACATTCTATCAGATTCCTAAGGAATAGACATGAGCGGCATTGAGCAACGATTAGAATTTTTGGAAGAGTCAAACGAAGTTTTGCGTATGCAGAATCACGTATTGGCAACCGCACTCAAAGGCTTGATTCGCGCCCTGCCCGGCGACACCGCTCAAGACGTGGTCGAATCCATCCAACTGGCCTTTGAAGATGCCTTGGCCGAACTCAGCTACCAAGACAGCCCGCACACAGATTTGTTCCACGATGTGACTTATGCCTTTTTCCGAGAAAAAGAGCGCTGATTCAAGCGGATAAACGGCAAAAAGTTTATGCTCCGCATTGCCCTGTCATGATAGACTTATGCTAAAATCGCGCTTTATTTTATTTAATTCCGATTCACCACACAGAGGAAACTCACCATGAACATGAAAAAATGGATGGCCGCAGCCATTGCCTGCTCGGCACTGACCTTGGTCGCATGCGGCGGCCAAAGCAAAGACACCACCGGCGCTGCACCTGCTGCTGCCGATCCAAATAAAGTATACCGCGTGGCCATGAATGCCGAATTCGCGCCATTCGAATCACGCGATGCCAACGGTAAAGTCGAAGGCTTCGACGTTGACTTGATGAATGTCATGGCCAAAGCCGGCAACTTCAAAATCGAATACAAACACCAGCCTTGGGAAAGCTTGTTCCCGGCGTTGAAAAATGGCGATGTGGACATCGTGATTTCGGGCGTAACCATCACCGATGAGCGTAAACAATCGATGGACTTTACTGATTCATATTTTGAAATTACCCAAGTGGTGTTGGTGCCGCAAGGTAAAACCATCTCCAATCCTGAAGACTTGAAAAACCTGAACAAAGTCGGCGTGGTAACCGGCCAAACTGGCGATTTCTCAGTATCTAAAATCTTAGGTAACGACAGCCCGAAAATCGCCCGCTTTGAAACCGTACCGTTGGTAGTCAAAGAATTGGAAAACGGCGGCTTGGATGCTGTGGTGAGTGACAGCGCTGTCATTGCCAACTATGTGAAAAACAATCCGACCAAAGGCATGGATTTTGTTACCCTGCCTGATTTCACTGTTGAAAACTACGGCATTGCTACCCGAAAAGGCGACGAAGCGACTGTTCAAATGCTGAACGACGCGCTGAAAAAAGTACGCGAGAGCGGCGAATACGATCAAATCAAAGCCAAATATTTTGCTGACGAAGCGAAGAAATAATTTGATTTAATGCGGTAAAATATAAATAAGGCCGTCTGAAATATAATATTTCAGACGGCCTTATTATTATTGCAAAATCGCTTAAGGTAAAATCAGAAGCAAATGGCATTTTCTGATAAACAGAGACTTTTGCAAAACCCATCTGAATACCAGAACATAATCGCCGTCATTCCCGCGCAGGCGGGAATCCATTTTTAAACATGACAAGCTATTGAATAAAATAGGTTTCTTAAATTCCAAGATAGATTCCCGCCTGCGCGGGAATGGCGGCATTTAGGGTTTTATTGGTAGTTCTTGAGGTTTTGCAAAGGTTTCGGCCTTTATTTTTTTCACTTCCAACTTAGCCACACCGCCCATATACGGCTTCAAGGCGGCAGGAATGTTGATGCTGCCGTCGGCGTTTTGATGGTTTTCCAAAACAGCAACCAAAGTGCGGCCAACTGCCAAACCTGAACCGTTTAACGTATGCACCAAGCGGTTTTTGCCGTTTTCGTCTTTGAAACGCGCTTTCATACGGCGCGCTTGGAAATCTTCGCAGTTGGAGCAGCTGGAAATCTCGCGGTAGGTATTTTGCGCCGGCACCCACACTTCCAAATCATACGTTTTGGTCGCACCAAAGCCCATGTCGCCGGTGCACAAGGTAATCACGCGGTAAGGCAGTTCTAAAGCCTTCAAGATATTCTCCGCATGGCCGACCATCTCTTCCAAAGCTTGGTAAGAATCTTCCGGGCGCACGATTTGCACCATTTCCACTTTGTCAAACTGGTGCTGGCGAATCAAACCACGCACGTCTTTGCCATACGCACCCGCTTCCGAACGGAAACACGGCGAATGCGCGGTCAGCTTCAGCGGCAATTCGCTTTCAGCCACGATGCTGTCGGCCACGGTATTCGTGAGCGTCACTTCCGCCGTCGGAATCAGGTATTGCGTTTTCTTGCCCTCATCGCCGCCACGGGTCACATGGAACAAATCTTCGGCAAATTTCGGCAACTGACCCGTGCCCTGCAAGGTTACGTCATCAACGATATACGGCGTGTAATGCTCGGTGTAGCCGTGTTGCAGCGTGTGCGTGTCCAACATAAATTGCGCCAATGCACGGTGCAAACGCGCGATTTGGGCTTTCATCACGGTAAAACGCGCACCCGACAAACGCGCGCCGCCTTCAAAATCCAAGCCGAGCGGTTCGCCCAAATCAACATGGTCTTTAATCTCAAAATCAAATTCGCGTGGCGTGCCTACTTTACGCACTTCTACGTTTTCAGTTTCGTCTTTACCCGCAGGCACACTCTCATGCGGCAGATTCGGGATGGTCAGCAACCAAGCGTCCAATTCCTGCTGCACTGCCTCCAAATCCTTGGCCGCCTGTTCCAAATCCACCTTAATTTGCGCCACCTGATCCATGGCCGCCTGAGCTTCATCATGTTTGCCCTGACCTTTGAGCGCACCGATTTGCTTGGAAATACTGTTGCGCGCCGCCTGCAATTCCTCAGCCTTAACCTGTACCGCCTTACGCTGCTCTTCCAAAGCCTGAAAACGCGCCGTGTCAAATTCATAACCACGCGCCGCCAAACGGGCCGCCACCGCATGGGTGCCATTACGCAAAAGTTGGATGTCTAACATGAATCTCTCTCAATAACTAAAAATATGAATAGTGGTATTGTAAACCAAATCCGAAGTATTTTCAGCAGCCTGAAAACGGTGTGAAACGGAAAGGCTGCCTGAAAATCCTGGGCTTAACCAAACAAAAACCAAAGCCCTGCTGAAACCAGCAGGGCTTTACAGCAGGGCTTTAATCGAAATCTGGCACGCCCACGGGGATTCGAACCCCGGTTGCCGCCGTGAAAGGGCAGTGTCCTAGGCCTCTAGACGATGGGCGCGTAACCGAAGGCGAAACTATACCGAAGCCGTTTTATACTGTCAACATAACCGCACGATTATTTTCATCAGGCCATGTTTTTCAGACGGCCTTTATCCATTTTTTCGGCTAAAATCTGTATAATGAGAGCGTTTTAAGGAAAGGAAAATCAGATGTGGTTTAAGCAAATCAGTTTTTACCCTGTTAACAAGGAAAAACTGCCTGAATTGGAGGCTTTGGCGGCTAAGCTGGGCGAAACGGAATTTACCCATTGCCAAGGTTTGGATTGGTTCAGCGAGGGCTTTGCCGCACCGGTTTCTTTCTCGCCGGAACTGGTTTTTCCGGCCGATTACACTTGGCGCGTGGCTTTGAAAAAAGAAGAGAAAGTCTTGCCTGCGGGTGTGATCCGCGATATTTTGGACGGCAAGGTTTTGGAAATCCAAAACAACGAAGGCCGCAATGTCGGCCGCAAGGAAAAGCAGGAATTGAAAGACATCATCACCGATGACCTGCTGCCGCGCGCGTTTACCCGTTCCAGCCGCACGCAGGCGGTATTGGATACGCGGCATGGTTACTTGCTGGTGAACAATGCTTCTTCTGCCAAAGCGGAAAACCTGTTGACCAAATTGCGCGAAGCCTTGGGCGGCTTGGAAGCGGGCCTGCCGGATACCAAGCAATCGCCTTCTTCGCTGATGACTTCTTGGCTGCTCGACGGGCATTGCGAAGGCGGTTTCGAGTTGGACAGCGATTGCGAACTCAAAGGCGTGGGCGATGTGGTACCGACGGTAAAAATATCCAAGCAGGATTTGACTGCGGATGAAGTGGTGCAGCACGTGAAAAACGGTAAAACCGTAACCCAGTTGGGCTTGGTGTGGCGCGAGCAGATTGCGTTTATCCTGACGCAGGATTTCACGCTCAAGCGCATTCAGTATTTGGATGTGTTGCAGGAAGAAGCGGAAAACAACGGCGATGATGCCGCCAGCCTGACTTTTGCTTCGCAAATTCTGATGACCGAAGCGCTCAGCACCATGCTGGAAGAATTGGTTTCTTATTTAGGCGGCTGGCAAGAATAATTTCAGACGGCCTGATAAACAGGCCGTCTGAAACCATTAAGGAGTGGTTTATGTTGAAATATTTAGCGTTTTTGCCTTTGGGCTTGGCATTGTGGCAACCGGTGCGTGCGGCAGTCATCGACCCTTACCAAATCAAGGGCTGCCGTTATGAAGGCGAGGTGGACAAAGCCAACACGCCGCACGGCAAAGGCACATGGGCCTGCCAAGACGGCCGCAGCTATCAAGGCCGGTTCAAAAACGGCCGCTTCGACGGCAGAGGTATTTATACCGTCAATGTCAGCAAGCATTTATTTTTAGAACCGTTTTCCGTCAACAGTACCCGCCTGAATAAAATGGTTTTGACCGGCCGATTCAAACAAGGCTTTGCCGAAGGGAGGTTCCAAGTGACGCAAAACAATGAACCGCTGTTTGTCATCACGTTTGACAAAGGTGTGATGAAAGATGTCAAACTCGCCAATCGGCCTAAGAAAAAATAGTGTCCGGACGGCCTCATCAACAAGGCCGTCTGAAAACTATACCGCTTACAAGGAATCAGCATGAGCATTAAATCAGACAAATGGATTCGCCGCATGAGCGAAGAACACGGCATGATTGAGCCGTTTGAGCCGAACCAAATCAAGGAAATCAACGGCCAGCGCATTATTTCCTACGGAACATCGAGCTACGGCTACGACATCCGCTGCGCCAACGAATTCAAAATTTTCACCAACATCAACAGCACCATCGTCGACCCGAAAAATTTCGACCCGAAAAACTTCGTCACCGTCGAAGACGATTGCTGCATCATTCCGCCAAACTCATTCGCCCTAGCGCGTACGGTGGAATATTTCCGCATTCCGCGCAATGTGTTGACCGTGTGCTTGGGCAAATCGACTTACGCCCGTTGCGGCATTATTGTCAACGTGACCCCGTTTGAGCCGGAATGGGAAGGCTATGTCACGCTGGAATTTTCCAACACCACCCCGCTTCCGGCCAAAATCTATGCCGGCGAAGGCGTGGCGCAAGTGTTGTTCTTTGAGAGTGACGAAGTATGCGAAACATCTTACAAGGACCGCAACGGCAAATACATGGGCCAAACCGGCGTGACCTTGCCAAAAACTTGATCTGCACTCAAATACAGTCGTTTAAAATAGAAATAAGACAAGGCGACAGCGGCCGCTATGTACACTCGGTATATATCGATACATATCCGTACATAAGGGAGCTGGCGCTGATTAGTTTTATTTCAAACGACTATACCCATCCAAAAAGCCGTCTGAAAACTTAGTTTTCAGACGGCTTTTTGGATTTTTTTTAAAGCTTATCGTGGCAAATGCGTCATCGGGTCAACAGCTTTACCGTTAATCCGCACTTCAAAATGCAGCTTTACCTGACCGCTGTCGGTGCTGCCCATATTGCCGATAGGCTGACCCGCACTCACGTTTTGGTCTTTTTGCACCAAAATATTGTCGTTATGCGCATAGGCGGTGATGGTTGAAGTGTTGTGGCTGATTAAAATCAATTTGCCATAGCCGCGCACACCTTCACCGACGTAAATCACCTGACCGGCCGCAGCGGCTTTCACGGTTTGGCCGCGATAACCTGAAATATCGATGCCTTTGTTGGTGACGCCGTTATAACGCTGGATAATGCTGTTGCTGCCGTTATCCGCCGGCCATTGCAACTGCAGGCGGTTGACCGGCATAACCGAACGTGAAGCTGAAGGATTAGCGGCGGCATTACGGCGCACACGCAAAACTTGCCCGACTTCAATCTTGGAAGAATTAGGCAAATTGTTCCAAGCGGCCAAAGTTTGCACGTTTTGGCCGTAACGTTTGGCGATGCGGTATAAGGTATCGCCGGCTTGAACGCGGTAATAGCCTTCCGGCACCGGTTTGGTTTGATTGGAAGCGCAGGCGGTAAGCAGCGCCATCATGCCGGTAAACAAAATCGTTTTGCAGTGGGTTGAGATGATAATTTGTGTGTTCATAAGGCATAAGGATACCAAATCTGCCGTTTATCCGCCATGTGGGGATTAGCGGATAATGCCGGCATGACGTTTACCGGCATGTTTGCCCAAAATATTTGTAGGCCGTCTGAAATACCGTTCAGACGGCCTTTTCATAAAACAAGCCATTTCAAAAACCTAGGCAAACACAAAAAATTTAAACGCAATCATGCCTGCCTAAAGCTGAGTTTTTAACATTCTGTTTACTTACTTTTACTGCTACATAAGCTTACTCGTTTTCACATTTTGCTACCTTGAAAGGCAGCGCAAACACCTTTATGTTAATATCTCAAACTAACGCTACAATCCATAAGGAACAACCATGCAATTTTTAGGTATCGGCTTTTTGGTACTGATCTTTTTAGAAATCATGTCGATTGTTTGGGTTGCCGATTGGCTCGGCGGCGGCCTGACATTTTTGCTGATGATTGCCAACTTTGCACTCGGCGTTTTCATGTTACGCCGCACCGGTATGTCGGCGTATTATTGGCAGGAGCGACCATGCGCAGCGGCAAAGACATTTCCATGTATCAGCTTTTGTGGCCGATTCGTTTTGCATTGGCCGGTTTGCTGCTGATGAGCCCGGGCTTTGCGTCTATGCTTGTTGCACTGATTTTGTTGCTGCCGATTAAGGGCAAACCGATTGCCGATATGAGCGTGCATACCGCCACTTTCGATCCCAACCGCGCACAAAATCCGTTTACCCAACAATCAACCCAGCCAAGAGACGACGACATCATCGATGCCGAATACACCACCGTCACCCGCGTTGATCCGCGCAGTAAAAACAAAGATTTTATCGAACACAAACCCGATTAATCTGCCCCATCCCAAACAGGCCGTCTGAAAATGAATAATTTTTTCAGACGGCCTGTCTATTTACAAGGCGGCAATGTTATACTTAGGCGGTTATTGATTTGCATTCAGGCGCTGCGTTTGGGCGCCTGAGCTTGAACACGAGAACAAGATGAGCAGAATCCAGCAAACCTTTGCCGATTTAAACGGTGCCAAAGCCCTGATTCCCTATATTACCGCCGGCGACCCCGATACAGATACCACGCTTGCGCTGATGCACAGCTTGGTGGAAAACGGCGCCGATATTTTAGAATTGGGCGTGCCTTTCTCCGACCCGATGGCCGATGGCCCAACCATTCAACGCGCCGCCGAACGCGCTTTGAAAAACCATGTTTCGCTGAAAGATGTATTGAACGTGGTGCGCCGTTTCCGTGAACAAAACAGCCGCACGCCGGTGGTCTTGATGGGTTATCTCAACCCGGTTCACAAAATGGGCTATGAAACCTTTGCCCAAGCGGCCGCCGAAGCCGGTGTGGATGGCGTGTTAACCGTGGACTCGCCGGTTGAAACCATCAATCCGCTGCAAAAAGCGCTGGAATCACGCGACATCGACTGCATTTTCCTGGTTGCCCCAACCACCACCGAAGCACGCATTCAAACCATCGCCAAGTTGGCCGGCGGCTTCGTGTATTACGTTTCCTTAAAAGGCGTCACCGGTGCGGCCAGCTTGGATACTGATGAAGTTTCGCGTAAAATAGAGCTTTTGCGTAAATATATCGATATCCCTATTGGCGTCGGCTTTGGTATCAACAATGCGAGAGCGCCCGCAAAATCGGTGCCGTTGCCGATGCCGTCATTGTCGGCAGCCGCATCGTCAAAGAAATCGAAGACAACACAGGCCTCGAAGCGGAAGCGGTCGGCCTGTTGGTGAAAGAACTGAAAGACGCCATCCGTTAAGCCGGACAATCTGCCTGAATATGACAAGGCCGTCTGAAACATTCCTTAGGAGTCATCCATGAGTTGGTTAGATAAAATCCTGCCACCCAAGATTAAACGCGACGGTGCCGAAAGTGCATCTTCTACCGTGCCGGAAGGCTTGTGGCACAAATGCCCTTCTTGCTCCGCAACTATTTACTCTTCTGAGCTGAAACAAAACGATATGGTCTGCACCAAGTGCAACTACCACAATCCTTTGTCTGCCCGCGAACGCTTAAACCTGCTGTTGGATGAAAACGGCCGTGAAGAAATCGGCGCACATGTCAAACCAACCGATGCGCTGAAATTTAAAGACAGCAAAAATACCCTGACCGCCTGAGCGCCGCGAAAAAACAAACCGGCGAAGACGATGCCATGGTGGTTATGAAAGGCACCATGAACGGCTTGCCGGTGGTGATTGCCACCTTTGAATTCCGCTTTATCGGCGGCTCGATGGGGTCGGTTGTGGTGAACGCTTTGTCCAAGGCGTGCGCCGCGCCGTGGCTGACAATTGCCCATTTATCTGTGTGTCCGCTTCGGGCGGCGCGCGTATGCAGGAAGGCGTCAACTCATTGATGCAAATGACCAAAACCAGCGCCGCACTTCATTTGCTGACTGAAAAAGCCTACCGTTTATTTCCGTATTGACCGACCCGACCATGGGCGGCGTATCGGCCAGTTTTGCCTTCTTGGGCGATGTGGTTTTGGCCGAGCCGAACGCCTTAATCGGCTTTGCCGGCCCACGCGTGATTGAACAAACCGTGCGTGAAACCTTACCGGAGGGCTTCCAACGCGCTGAATTCTTGCTGGAAAAAGGTGCGATTGACCAAATCGTTGACCGCCGCGACATGAAACAACGCCTCTGCGATTTGATTACGTTATTGACTCATCGCGGTAAAATCACCGCCGCTTAATTGGTTGCCATCATAAAAGGCCGTCTGAAAACCATGAAAATAATCAAATGGTTTTCAGACGGCCTTTATACTGTATGAATCAACTACAGCAAAGCGCGGATATCTTGTTCGATTTCAGACGGCTTCACGCTCGGAGCAAACCGTGCCACAACTTCACCATTGCGGTTTACCAAAAATTTTGTGAAATTCCATTTAATGTCGCTGCCTTCACGCTTCTCACCGATCGAAGCCAGCTTCAGCAGTAAATCTTTGAATACATGATTGCCCTTGTCTTCCGTTTTTTCAGATTTGAGATAGACATATAAAGGCGCGGCATTTTCGCCATTGACATCAATCTTATCGAAAATCTTAAATTTCGTGCCGAACTTCATTTGGCAAACTTGGGCAATTTCGCTGCTGCTTTCCGGCGCCTGTTCGCGGAATTGGTTGCATGGAAAATCTAAAATTTCCAAGCCTTGTTCGGCATATTGCGCATAGAGCTGCTGCAATTCTTCATATTGCGGTGTCAAACCGCAACGGGTGGCAGTATTCACAATCAACAATACTTTGCCTTTGTAATCACTCAAACTCACTTCCTGACCTTGGGTGTCTTTCACCACGAAATCGTACACTTTCATCTTACACTCCTTGATTGATATGGCTTCACTATAAGGCCGTCTGAAAAGAAACACAAGTTTCAGACGGCCTCCATAATAAAAAAACACCGCTTTAAAAGCGGTGTTTTCAAATGCATAAAGATTATTTACGCAGACCCAAACGAGTAATTACGTTACGGTAAGTTTCAGGTTTGGTACGACGCAAGTAAGTCAACAGGCGACGACGCGCGCTCACCATTTTCAACAAACCGCGACGGCTGTGGTGGTCTTTAGGGTTGGCTTTGAAATGAGGAGTCAAGTCGTTGATGCGGAAAGTCAACAATGCAACTTGTACTTCAGAAGAGCCGGTATCGCCTTCTTTACGTTGGAAATCTTTAACGATTTGCGCTTTTTGTTCTACGGTCAATGCCATGATGGAATACTCCAAAAATAAAAGAACCTTTAAGGTTCGGACAAGTTTGCCAAGCCGAAACTGATGCAAACTCCTGATATCTTTTTCAAAGATGGCTGAATTATGCCATATTTCGGATAATGTTGCACGTTCTAATTGCAACTTTGCTGCTTTAGCGACAAAAAAGTGGCGATGCCTTACGACATCGCCCAAGCTGCTTTGGTGATATAAAACGCCAAAAAACCTTTATTTCGCTGACGCGGCGCAGCGGAAACCTAAATTATGCAAACCGTATTTGGATTGCAGGCTGGTGCGGATACCGAAGCGCAAGAATGCGGCATAGTTGGTCGGATCGGTCGAGCCCAAAGAGGCTCCGCTACAGAACATGGAGCTGTCTGCCGAACCGGAATTCAACAGACTGCTGTTGAAATCTTCCGTCCATTCCCAAATCAGGCCGTGCATATCGTGCAAGCCATAATAATTGGGTTTCCCCATACCGACATTACGCAAGCCGTTGCGACCGCCATCGGCATACCAATCTAAGATAGTGCGGTTGTAGCTTTCTTCGCTGGAGCCGTTTTTCTGGGTGGCCGATGCCAAGCCCGCCAATTCCCATTCATCGATGGTCGGCAGGCGTTTGCCTTGTGCGGTACAGTAGGCATTAGCGGCAAACCATGATACATTGGTTACAGGATGTTTCATTTCATTGGGTTTAGGTGCGTAGGTATTGCTGCCGGTTTGGTTCCAATGTTTCAAATAAGTCGGCTCAACTTGTTTTTTATTGGCCCTGCCTTTTTGCCATTGCGGATGCTTTTTCACAAATTCGGCAAATTCGGCATTGGTAACCGGATATTTGTCGATTTTGAATGATTTGACATGAATCATCGGAGTATCTTTTTTCAGATACAGCGGACGATAGCTGCCCGCTTCAATGGTGGCCATTTCAACCACCATTGCGTTGCCACAGATCAATAAGTTCATAACAAATAGTGAAATGGTTTTCATGATGTGTGCCCTTATGATTATGACGCAAATTTATTTTTCAGACGGTATATTTGTAATCAGACCGCCTGAAAAATAAACCTAAGGTGTGACAGGCCGTCTGAAAAAATTTCAGACGGCCTGAAACTGAGTTTATTTATTTTTGATTTCAGCGACTTCGGCAGCAGATACTTGACCGCCGTTATTACCGAAGCTATTCAAAACATAGGTCACCACATTGGCAATGTCTTGATCGCTCAAAGGCACGGCAGGCATCACGCCGTTGTAGTCTTTGCCGTTCACTTTAATCGCACCGTTCACGCCTTTGGTAACAGCATGAACCAATTTGGTATTGTCTTTGGCAAAGTAATCCGATTTTTCCAATGGTGGGAATGTACCTTCTACGCCCTTACCTTCGGCACCGTGACATGCCATACAATTGGAATCATAAACAGCCTTACCCAACTTGATCTGCTCGTCTTGCGACAATTCGGCTGCGGTGGCAGGCGCAGGTTCGGCTTCGGCGGCCAATGCTGGTTCAGCAGCGGGCGCAGGGACTCCGACGGATGCCGGTGCTTCAGCGGCAGACTGCCCGGCAGGATCGGCTTCAGCAGATTCAGGGATTTCGGCTACAGGCGAGGTTTCTGCCAGCTTTTCGGCAGCAGGTTCAGAACCGGAACAGGCTGCCAATACGAATACGGATGTCAATAAGGCTGCGATGGTTCGGCATTTCATGATGGTATTCATGGTATTCCTTTTGCGTTAACACGCTGTATTGTTATATTTTTATGTAATAAACCACCGTTATCCTAGTTTGAGCCAAGATAACAGTGGCTTTTTTTATTACTTTACTGCTTTCAGTATATTAGTAAGCATTTTTCGATGCAGAAGCTTCGGCCGCTGGAGCAGAAGCTGTAGCGGCTACAGATGCATCAGCAGGTTTGTACTCAGTATCACTCATTTTTTTGGTCATTATTTCCGGGTTTTCTTCACCCTCTACTTTCAATTGGCCCAACGCACCTTTGTTGAATGCACGGAAGATAGAGTGGTCAACCAAAGTGTAGCTTCCCGGATATCCACTTTAAATTCTACGATTGCGGAACCACCGGCAGGAACGATGGTGCTTTGTACGTTTTCGTTAATCAGCTTACCGCCTTCAACATATACTTTGTCGAAGATTTCGCCGATTACGTGGAATGAAGACACCAAGTTAGGACCGCCGTTACCTACGTACATACGCACGGTTTCACCAGCTTTGGCTTTCAATGCATTGTCACCGGCAATCGCGCCAACGTGACCATTGAATACCACGTATTCAGGTTGTTCTTTAACTGCTTTGTCCATATCGAAGGCTTGCAGACCTTGGGCGCCATATTTGCCTTTGGTGTAGAAGTCACCTTGAACAATGTAGAACTCTTTATCTACTTTTGGCAAACCTTCTTTAGGCTCAACCAAAATCAAACCATACATACCGTTGGCGATGTGCATGCCCACAGGGGCAACCGCACAGTGGTAAATGTACAGACCGGCTTGCAATGCTTTGAAGCTAAAGGTTGAAGTGCGGCCGGGTGCGGTAAAGGTCGCTTCAGCACCGCCACCTTGGCCAGTTGCTGCGTGGAAGTCGACGTTATGCGGTACAGTAGAAGAAGGATGGTTGGAAAATTCCACTTCTACCGTATCGCCTTCGCGCACACGAATCATTTGACCAGGAACGTCGCCGTTGAATGTCCAGTAGCGGTAATCCACACCGTCAGCCATTTTCATGGTTTTTTCTACGGTTTCCATTTTCACACGGACTTTAGCAGGATGATCGCGATCGATTGCAGGTGGTACTTCAGGTGCATGAGTCACGATTGCATCAATTACCGGCAGTTCACCAGCAGGAGTTTCGGCAGCAGCAGATTGCTCAGCAGTTGAAGCGGCAGGTGCAGAAGCTTCAGCAGTGGCAGCCGGTTGTTCGGCCGGTTTTTCCGCTGCTTGCTGACCGCAAGCAGCCAAAGCGAATACAGAAGCAATAATTGCAGCTAAGGCTTGGCGTTTCATAGTGATTTCCTTTTTTTGAAGAAATGTTAATTGGCTTGTTGTTTGAGCTCATTATGTAGCTTTATGAATTTACGTATCTTGACTTAAATCAATTAATTCATAAAATATGTATTTTTTTAATCAAAATTTCATGTTCAGTTGCTACTTTTTTGCACTTAAGCCATGAATATTAAGACCTAATTTTCGATAGTTTCTTCCTAGACATTTCCTGAAAAACTACCTAAAACACTTTATATTTAACTTATATCAAGATTTTAATGATAAATAAGCATAGAAAACGTTTTACTAAAATACAAATCATGCTACAATCTTTAACATTCATATTTTATGAATTAAATAAGCCATTTACCATTTACCAAAACAAGGAGTACTAAAATGGGACAGTACAAGAAACTTTGGCTACTGCTGATTGCAGTGCTGACAGTCTGTTTCACCATTCTTGGTTATATGGGTAGCGAGATCTATAAAAAAGCACCTCCTTACCCTGAACAAGTCGTTACCAGTTCCGGCAAAGTGTTGATGACCAAAGATGACATTCTCGCCGGCCAATCCGCTTGGCAAACCACCGGCGGTATGGAAGTCGGTTCTGTATTGGGTCATGGTGCATACCAAGCGCCTGACTGGACTGCTGACTGGCTGCACCGTGAGCTTGTAGCATGGTTAGACTTGACTGCCCAAGCCGATTACGGCAAAAAATTCGATGAATTGACCGCTGAAGAGCAAGCTGTGTTGAAAACCCGTGTTCAAGATGAATACCGTGTTCAAAGCGCAATAAAAGAAGACGGTTCGGTAGTCATCAGCGATACGCGTGCAAAAGCCATCGAAACCATTCTGCCTTACTACCATGGCGTTTACGGCGACGATCCTGCCCTGCAAACTACCCGTGAACACTTTGCAATGAAAAACAACACATTGCCAAGTGAAGAAGCGCGTGAAAAATTGTTTAACTTCTTCTTCTGGACTGCATGGTCTTCTTCGACCAACCGTCCCGGCGAAGTCTTTACCTATACCAACAACTGGCCGCACGAGCCTTTGGTCAACAATGTGCCGACTACTGAAAACTATATGTGGTCGTTCACCAGTATCGTTCTGTTGCTGTTGGGTATCGGCTTGCTGATGTGGGGGTACTCGTTCCTGACCAAACATGAAGAAGTGGAAATCCCGACTGAAGATCCGGTAGCGAAAATTGCGCTGACCCCTTCTCAAAAAGCCTTGGGTAAATATGTATTCCTGACTGTTGCATTGTTCTGTGCACAAGTGTTATTAGGCGGTTTGACTGCGCACTATACCGTTGAAGGTCAAGGTTTCTATGGCATTGATAAAGCGTTGGGTATTGAAATTTCCGACTGGCTGCCTTACTCGCTGACCCGTACTTGGCACATCCAATCGGCAATTTTCTGGATTGCCACAGGCTTCCTGACTGCCGGTTTGTTCTTGGCACCAATCGTCAACGGTGGTAAAGACCCTAAATTCCAAGTAGCAGGCGTTAACTTCCTGTATATCGCCCTGTTTATCGTGGTAGTCGGTTCATACGCCGGTAACTTCTTCGCCTTGTCACACATCATGCCGCCTGAATTGAACTTCTGGTTCGGCCACCAAGGCTATGAATACTTAGATTTAGGCCGTTTCTGGCAGCTCTTGCTGATGGTCGGCTTGCTGTTGTGGCTGTTCCTGATGTTGCGTTGTACCGTAAATGCCTTCCGCGAAAAAGGCACCGACAAAAACTTGCTGGCGATTTTCGTAGCATCTATGGTTGGTGTGGGTGTGTTCTACGCACCGGGCTTGTTCTACGGTGAAAAATCTCCGATCGCCGTGATGGAATACTGGCGCTGGTGGGTGGTTCACTTGTGGGTAGAAGGCTTCTTTGAAGTATTTGCCACTGCCGCATTTTCGTTCATTTTCTACAACATGGGCTTCGTACGCCGCAGCACAGCCACTGCCTCTACTCTGGCCGCTGCCGCCATCTTCATGATGGGTGGTATCCCAGGTACCCTGCACCACTTGTACTTTACCGGTTCGACTTCTGCCTCTATGGCCATCGGCGCATGTTTCTCTGCATTGGAAGTAGTACCTTTAGTATTACTGGGTCGTGAAGCTTATGAACATTGGTCTTACCAAAACACTACCGAATGGGCAAAACGCCTGCGTTGGCCGCTGATGTGTTTCGTTGCCGTGGCATTCTGGAACATGATCGGTGCCGGTGTGTTCGGCTTCCTGATTAACCCGCCGATTTCATTGTTCTACATCCAAGGTCTGAACACTACTGCAGTTCACGCACACGCGGCTTTGTTCGGCGTATATGGCTTCTTGGCACTGGGCTTCGTATTACTGGTAGCCCGTTACATCAAACCTGAAGTGCAATTCGACGACAAATTGATGTCTTGGGGATTCTGGTTGCTCAACGGCGGTTTGGTCGGCATGATTGTCATCAGCCTGTTGCCGATTGGCGCCATCCAAGCTTGGGCTTCTGTATCACAGGGTTTGTGGTATGCCCGTAGCGAAGAATTCCTGCAAATGGAGCTCTTGGATACCTTGCGCTGGGTTCGTACAGCTGCTGACTTGGTGTTTATCGGCGGTGCGTTCTGTGTCGCCTGGCAAGCCACCAAAATGGTATTCAGTCGCAGCAAATAATGTTTGATTGCTGACTTTAAAGGCCGTCTGAAATATTTCAGACGGCCTTTTACATACTTACTTTCAGAAACCCTACCCATCACTTTACTCGTTAAACTCATTCCTTTGCGCAGAAACCGACAATTTTTCAGACGGCTTTTCTGCTATAATGCCCCCTATTCCAACCCTTCCGGCGACATCATCATGTTTACCCAAGCAGCCAAAGAGCTCTCTACCATCCGCGACGTTTTGCGCTTTGCCGTCAGCCGCTTTAACGATGCCGAGCTTTTCTTCGGCCACGGCTCCGACAATGCACACGACGAAGCTGCTTATCTGATTTTACACACGCTGAATTTACCGCTCGACACGCTGGATCCTTACCTCAATGCCAAGCTGTTACAAACCGAAAAAGAAGAAGTATTAGCACTCATCGAACGCCGCGTCACTGAGCGCCTGCCGGTTGCCTACCTGACCAATCAAGCATGGCAAGGGGATTTTGACTTTTACGTTGACGAACGCGTTATCGTGCCGCGTTCTTTTATCTATGAATTACTGGGCGACTCGCTCACCCCTTGGATTGAGTACCCCGAATTGGTCAATCGTGCACTCGATCTCTGCACCGGCAGCGCCTGCTTGGCCATTCAAATGGCCCATCATTACCCTGTCGCTGAAATTGATGCCGTCGATTTAAGCTTGGACGCACTCGAAGTCGCCGCCATCAATGTTGAAGAATACGGCTTAGAAGACCGAATCAGCCTGATTCACACTGACTTATTCGAAGGTTTGGAAGGCACATACGACTTAATCGTTTCCAATCCGCCATACGTTGATGCCGAATCCGTCGACACCCTGCCCGACGAATACCTGCACGAACCGGAATTAGCACTCGGCAGCGGCCAAGACGGCTTGGATGCCACCCGAGAAATTATTTTACAAGCCGCCAAATTCCTCAATCCGAAAGGCGTGTTACTGGTCGAAATCGGCCACAACCGCGATGCGCTTGAAGCCGCCTACCCTGAACTGCCATTTACCTGGCTCGAAACCAGCGGTGGGGACGGTTTCGTCTTCCTGCTGACCCGTGAACAACTGTTGGGCGAAGAATAAGGTTCAACATACAACAAGGCCGTCTGAAACGGTAAACTGTCCCCAACACTTGAACAAGTTAAGAATCCTCCCCAAACGGCCTTTTCAAGCTGGGTTTTGTAGCCGACAGAACTCAGCTTTTTTCAGTTTAAGCTCATCCGTTCATGATTGTAGTAGTCATGAATGTCATCATCTATGTCCTCTATCAGCCTGCCACCGATAGCATAACTTCTTGATAGAAGCTCTCCGTTTTCAGCGCTCCCAAGCAACTTTCCATCGGCGCATTTTCCCAACGTGTCTTTGCGCGACATGCTTTGCACCATTCCTTTCCCTGTCGGTGCAGCCTTTCTCTACCCTCATATCACGCCAGTCTTCAATCGGTTCCGCTTGTTTTTTCGTGATCAGGTTTGCCGGTGATAAATGGTTTTTTGGTTTGATCTTCACAGAGACAGTCTGCAGATGTTGAAGTGCGGTGATACCGCCTTGCCGATAGGTGGCTACCCAACGGCACAGGTGGGTGCGTGAGACGTTAAAGTGTCATGTGGTGCGCTGTTGGCTGTGTATTTTGGTGGTATGGAGTACGGCTCGGTATTTGAAGTCTAGTGTATATTTGAGCATAAGAAAACTGCACCTTTTAAAGTTGGCGGGAGTATCCAACTTTTGGGGGCAGTTCAAAAAATAGGCGGTAGGCGCTCTACCATATATTCATATTCAGCCGATCTTTGCTTATCCAGTTTAGCCGTATTTTGACCTTTGGCCCGATGGGTAAAACTGCCTGTTTGTTATTTCAAATTAATCAACAAATAGAGTGTATTTCTAAAAATTTGGCAAGCTTAGACAATTTTGCTGATATTTGGGCATTGTTAATAATAACTTAATGCTTTATTTCGTAATTAAATAGAATATGCCATTTTTTGATCTGAAAAAGATAGGATATTGCGTTAACTTACTTGATACAACCCTTACTTATTTATTCAATCTCAAACCCATCTTGATCCCACAGGGTCTTTTTCACCAATTGATCATTTTGATACACGGCTTCTGATTTTTTCGATCCGTCTTCATACCAATCCAACACAATCCCGTTACGGCGCCCGTTTCTAAACGACATCTCGGTCAACAACCGGCCAGACTCATCCCAACTGAGCATTTCCACCGGTTGATCGTTTACCATCCACATTTCAGTTTTCAAGTTGCCATCGGCATACCATTGTTTCCAATAGCCGTTGGCTTTATCGTTTTTAAACTGGATTTCGCTCTCTTTATTGCCGTTGCGGTAATAACGTGCGCCGACACCGTTGCTCAAACCGTTTAAATAAGGCATCACTGCTGATTTTTTACCATTCGGATACCAGTTGATCCATTCGCCATTAGGCTTGCCGTTACGGTAACTGCCAACCATTTTTTTCTGGCCGTTGAAATGCCATAAAGTCAATGTGCCATTTTCCAACACCGGCACAAACACTTTAATCTGACTGGTTTGCACCTGATAAGGCTCGGAATACTTTTTCATTGATGGATAATAGAAATCCTGCACCTGTGCCAAACCGGCGTTGACTTTATACTGACGTACATAAGCCACTGACGACATGGTCGCAGTAATTTTACCTTGCTGATTGAAATATACAGAATGAGTTTGCGCCCAGGCTGTCGTTGATACGACGCTCACCGTTACCGCCACCAAACCCATTGTCAAAATCCGGTTCATTTTCATTATCCATAGAAAGTTTGGCACTACTGCAACCAGCCTTCATTTATTTACATGCTTGACTATCATGCGATATTCAGAAATCAAGTATTGTTTTGCAATTTAACTATTATAAAACAAAGTATCTATATTTGTTAAATACAATATTTTTATTGTTGGTCAAGGCGATTTTGGATAAGTGCAAATAAATTCATTAAAATGATAATGGAATAACCTGATTTTTAAACCGATAAATCCAACATAAGCAAGGCCGTCTGAAATTGCAACCATTTAATCCAAGTCATAAAAAAACCGCCCTGTATTTACAGGACGGTTGATGGTTTAGGCCAATCTTTTCAGGCGGCCTTACTTATTCAATTCATTGGCCAAATACAACCAAGTTTCAATCACGGTATCCGGGTTCAAAGACACGCTTTCGATGCCTTCTTCAACCAACCATTTGGCGAAATCAGGATGATCTGACGGACCTTGGCCGCAAATACCGACGTATTTGTTTTGCTTGCGGCAGGCAGAAATCGCCAAGTGCAGCATCACTTTCACGGCAGGGTTGCGTTCATCGAAAGTGGTTGCAATCGGGCCGCCGCTGTCACGGTCCACACCCAAAGTTAATTGTGTCATGTCGTTAGAACCGATTGAGAAGCCGTCGAAGTATTGCAGGAATTGCTCGGCCAACAATGCGTTGCTTGGTACTTCGCACATCATGATCAAACGCAGACCGTTTTTACCGCGCTCTAAGCCGTTTTCTTTCAAAGCTTTAATTACGGCTTCGGCTTCGCTCAACGTGCGCACGAACGGAATCATGATTTCAACGTTGGTCAAACCCATCTCATCGCGAACGCGTTTCAGTGCTTTACATTCCAGCGCGAAACATTCGGCAAAATCTTCCGACACATAACGTGCGGCACCACGGAAGCCAAGCATTGGGTTTTCTTCGTGCGGCTCGTATTTTTCACCGCCGACCAAACCGGCATACTCGTTAGATTTGAAATCGGACATACGCACGATGGTTTTGCGTGGGTAAACCGAAGCAGCCAATGTGGCCACGCCTTCGGCGATTTTATCCACGTAGAAATCAACCGGAGAAGCGTAACCGACAATGCGGCGGCTGATTTCGGCTTTCAATTCGTCATCTTGGCTGTCAAATTCGAGCAAGGCTTGCGGGTGGATACCGATTTGTCGGTTAATGATGAATTCCATGCGCGCCAAACCAATTCCTTCGCTCGGCAGGCTGGAAAAGCTGAACGCCAATTCAGGATTGCCGACGTTCATCATCACTTTTACCGGCGCTTTCGGCATATTGTCCAACGCCACGTCGGTTACGTTCACATCCAGCAAACCGGCGTAAATCAAACCGGTGTCGCCTTCGGCACAAGATACGGTCACTTCTTGGCCTTCTTGCAGCAATTCGGTGGCATTACCGCAACCTACTACCGCAGGAATACCCAATTCGCGCGCAATAATCGCCGCGTGACAAGTACGGCCGCCACGGTTGGTCACAATCGCAGAAGCGCGTTTCATTACCGGTTCCCAATCCGGATCGGTCATGTCGGTAACCAATACGTCACCGGCTTCCACGCTTTCCATTTGCGAAGAATCTTTGACCAAGCGCACTTTGCCTTGACCGACTTTTTGGCCAATAGCGCGTCCTTCAGCCAATACTTGTTTGTCGCCGTTGATGGTGTAACGACGCAGGCTGCGGGTGCTGTCTTCTTGAGATTTAACGGTTTCCGGGCGGGCTTGCAGGATATACAGCTTACCATCGATACCGTCACGACCCCATTCGATATCCATCGGGCGGCCATAGTGTTTTTCAATGGTCAGTGCGTAGTGTGCCAACTCGGTTACTTCTTCATCGGTAATCGAAAAGCGGTTGCGATCCTCTTCCGGCACGTCGATGTTGGTCACAGATTTACCGGCTTCGGCTTTATCGGTAAAAATCATCTTGATTTGCTTAGAACCCATGGTCTTACGCAAAATCGCCGGTTTACCTTGTTTTAAAGTCGGTTTGAATACGTAGAACTCATCAGGATTCACCGCACCTTGTACGACGTTTTCACCCAAACCGTAAGACGAAGTCACGAATACCACTTGATCGTAACCTGATTCGGTATCGATACTGAACATTACGCCTGAAGCGCCGCTGTCTGAGCGCACCATGCGTTGAACACCGGCAGACAAGGCCACGATGTCGTGTTCAAACCCTTTGTGTACGCGGTAAGAAATGGCGCGGTCGTTGTAAAGTGAAGCAAATACATGGTGCATGGCTTCTTTTACATTTTCCAAACCATTGATATTCAGGAATGTTTCTTGCTGGCCGGCAAATGAAGCGTCTGGTAAGTCTTCTGCGGTTGCAGATGAACGAACGGCTACAGAGATATCCGCAGTGCCGGCATCGGCAACCATTTTGTTCCAAGCTTCTTCAATTTCGGCATTGAGCTGTTCAGGAAACGGTGTATCCAAAATCCATTGGCGGATTTCTTTGCCGACACGCGCCAGCTCGGCCACATCTTCAACATCCAACTCAGCCAATGCAGCAGAGATACGGTCACTCAAGCCCTCGTGTGCCAAGAAAGCACGGTATGCGTCGGCCGTGGTGGCGAAGCCGCCCGGTACGCGTACGCCTTTTTCAGTCAACTGACTGATCATTTCACCCAAAGAAGCATTTTTACCACCTACGCTTTCAACGTCGGTCATGCGTAAGTTTTCAAACCAAATCACATAGTTTGCTGCCATTTTTCATCCAATTCGTATTATGTTAAAAAAGAAATGAATCTGCCCGTTAATTCTAAGACATTCAAACTATTCCTGTCATGCATTTTATACTTCAAAAACGCTTCAGGCCGTCTGAAAAATTGCGGGTTACATCGATGTAGCGAAATGAAATCAATTTATCATAAACGAATCAAAATAGCTTATACCCTTGTAAAATATAGGGTTTAAAACAAATTAATGAAATTACGGCACCTCTGTTAATCATATAAATTGGCATAAAATTCCAAAAAAACAATTTTTTCCTACAAAAAATTGGTATTTTAACTTTATTTAATTTTGTTGTAATTCTTTGTAGCTTGGAACGATTTGCTTTATTGCGGCCATGTCTCTTGCTATTATCTTGCTATATATAATAAGTTTATATCTTGTACATTTATTCATTAGAGAGAAACGTATGCCCCAACCCCGCCATATCTTTTATATTTCCGACCGCACCGGCCTGACCGCCGAAAACATCGGCGAAGCGCTGCTCAACCAATTCGGCAATCTCGAATTCAAACGCTACACCTATCCTTTTATCAACACCGTTGAAAAAGCAAAGGAAGTGATTGCCAAAGTCAACGCCAATGCCGAAGCCAACGGCGAACGCCCGATTGCCTTTGTCAGTGTGGTGGATGATGAAATCCGCAACATGATTAAAACCGCTAATGCCTACCAAATCAATTTCTTTGAAACCTTCTTGGGTGCATTGGAAAAAGAGCTGAATGCCGAAGCCACTTTGGCCGCGCAAGGCCACCACAGTATCGGCAATACCCAACGCTACGATGCGCGTATGGAGGCGGTAAACTTTTCGCTCAATCACGACGATGGCGTCAGCGACAAAAACCTGCAGGAAGCCGATGTGATTTTGATGGGGGTATCGCGTTCGGGCAAAACACCGACCTGCCTTTATCTTGCGCTGCAATACGGTATCCGTGCCGCCAACTATCCGCTGATTCCCGATGATTTGGAATCCAGCGATTTACCGCGCATGGTCAAACCTTATAAAGACAAATTGTTCGGCCTGACTATTCAGCCCGAACGCCTGCAAGCCATCCGCCAAGAGCGCCGTCCGAATTCGACCTATGCACAACTCAACACTTGCCGCAGCGAAGTGGCCGATGCGCAAGCGATGTTTAAACGACACGGCATTCCTTATACCAATACCACCGATAAATCGGTAGAAGAATTGGCCGTGTACATCCTGCAAGCTTGTCAGTTGAAACGCCGTTTCTAATATATGCATCACAAAGGCCGTCTGAAACATCGTGTTTCAGACGGCCTTTTATGATGGAATCCAGCGTTCTATTTTCTCACCAAAAAATAAAGCCCGCTCAAGGTCAGCACAATCCCCACTATCTTCTGCCATGAAAACTGCTCGCCAAACAGCCAAATCGCCAACGGAATCAACAGCAAAGCCGCCATACCGTTCACCGCCACACCCGACCATTGCGCCGAGCCGCCAGATTGATAGGCCAACAAAAAACCCAACTCAATCAGCAAAATACCACCGGATACCAACCAAACGCGCCAATTCGCTGCCAGCGTGGCGGTATCGTTAAACGACACTTTGCCGAACCAAGGCAACAGCAGCAGACACAACACCAGCGCCGCGGCATAATACACCGACAACACACTCATCGGATTGGCTGCTACATCATGCAGGGATTTTTGTCCGGTGTGGTACAGCACATTACCTAAAGTGGCAACAAGTAAAAAGATGAGAAATTTCATGGTACGACTTAAGTTAAAATCCAAACAACATTCAGGCTGTCTGAAACCAACCCAATATTTCAGACGGCCTAAACCTTACATATTCTTTACGCCGCTTCCCAGTAATCAATATAAAGCTGCAATTCCACATGATTGCGCCATTCATTGGCTACGGGGCGATACACGGTGCGGATGTATTCGGGGATTTCTTCGCAGCATCGCCAAAACATTGCTTCAAACTCAAAGCCGTCTTTTTGCAGCCACACTTTTTTGTGCTTGCCCTCCGCACCCATCCATTGCTGGCGCACGACATGAAATTCATCGGTAAAACTCGGCGGCGCAAAACCCTGCCCCCACACATGACGGGCAAGGTTTTGTGCTTGTTCCAAGGTAATTTCGACCGCAGGCAGGCTGCCGTCGGTGATGAAGGTTTGCGACAAATCGTCTTCGCGCACCATATCGCGCACGGCTTGTTCGAAGGCCGTCTGAAACGCGGGGATATTGTGTTCCAAAATGCTCAAACCCGCTGCCATTGCGTGGCCGCCGAATTTTAAAATCAAATCGGGATGGCGTTTACTGACCAAATCCAGCGCATCGCGCAAGTGCAGGTTGGGAATGGACCGGCCCGAGCCGCGCACTTCACCGTTATCCGCCGGCGCAAACACAATGGTCGGTCGGTAAAAACGGTCTTTCAAGCGGCTGGCGACAATGCCGACCACGCCCTGATGATAGTCTTCGCGGTAAGCCACCAGCGTGGTTTGCCGGCTTGGCAAGGTTTCGGGGAACGAATCCAAAGCATCTTGCAGCATGGACTGCTCGATTTCGCGCCGCTCGATATTAAGGTTGTTCAACTGCGCCGCCAGCTCTTGAGCCTGTGCGTCATTGTCGGCCAGCAAACAGGCAATGCCGAGTGACATATCGTCCAAACGGCCGGCTGCATTGATGCGCGGCCCAGTGCAAAACCCATGTCAAACGGCTGCGCCTTACGCCAATCACGCCTCGCCACTTCAAACAATGCGCGGATACCCGGCCGCATCTTGCCCTGCCGCATACGTTTCAAACCTTGCGACACCAAAATGCGGTTGTTGTGGTCAAGCGAAACCACATCGGCCACCGTACCCAACGCCACCAAATCCAACAATTCCGCCAAATTAGGCTCTTGCAGGCCGTCTGAAAAATAGTGGCGGCGGCGCAATTCGGCACGCAAAGCCATCAACACATAAAAAATCACGCCCACACCGGCCAAGCTTTTGCTCTCGAAACCGCAACCGCGCTGGTTGGGATTGACAATAATGCAATCCGGCACCTGCTCGGCCGGCAGGTGGTGGTCGGTAACGACAACGTCCAGGCCCAATTCCTGTGCGCGCGCCACACCGGCCAAACTGGCAATGCCGTTGTCCACCGTCAGCAGCAGGTTTGTGCCCTTTTCTGCCGCAATTTCCGCCAGTTCGGGCGTGAGGCCGTAGCCGTGTTCGAAACGGTTGGGGACGAGAAAATCCACTACCGCACCCATTGCGCCCAAGCCTTTCATACCGACAGCGCAAGCCGTCGCACCGTCAGCATCGTAATCGGCCACAATCAGGATTTTTTCCTGTTTCTGCACCGCATCCGCCAGACGCGCCGCCGCCGCTTCGCATTGTACCAGCGACTGATACGGCAGCAATCCGTTAAGTCTGTCTTCCAATTCCTGCGGCGTCTGTACATCGCGCGCGGCGCACAGGCGCGCAATCAGCGGGTCGGCTCCTGCGTTAATCAAAGTATTGCAAACCGACTGGTTGACAGGGCGAATTTGGATTTTTACGGTCATTTCTGATTTTCTTAGATAGAATTCAAAAGATTTTCAGACGGCCTCATTAATAATGTAAGAGGCCGTCTGAAATATTACGGAACGGCAACATAACCGCATTCCGCTTCAAAAACAGTTTTACCGGTTCATCAGGGAAAACGGCGATACAACCACGGCCACCACCGCCAAAACAGCATCTCCGGCCAGCGTTATCGGCGTCCAGAAAAGATTGCTGATTAATTTTCCGGCATCGGTGGATTTATGCTTAACGGTATAGTTCACCGACACGGGGAACGGGGTTCCAAAGTGGTAATCGGCGCGGTAATTCGGCGGGGATTGGTAAAACTTCCCTGCCGCCGTATCGCAGCGCACATAATACGGCGTTTGGTCTTTGCCTTTCTCCGACGGCTTGCGCATTTCAAACGACAAGGCTTTCAGCTTGGCGATGTCGTCGGCTTTGGCCGTATCGTAACGCAGGCAGAAATCGGTCGTGAACTCATGGCTTTTTGCCGACTTGAGGGTAACAGGAAAACTTTCCAACGGTTTGTGGGCGTATCTGTCGACGATTTGGAAAGCCTTGTCCAGTTTTACGTTCAATATGCTCTGAATTTTGGCCGAATCTTTAGGGTTGACGACAAACCAGTTTTTCCGCCCCATCATCACCAAGCTGCCTTTTTCCAATTGGCTGTTGGCCTGTTGCACGACGCCGAACGCCTGAATCTCGTCTTGAGCCGCCTGGCGGGTCGTCGTCGTTTCACTGAACGGGTCGTTTTCCCCCCATAAAACATGGTACAACCGTTTAAAGTCATCGCCGCGCACACTGCAACAGCCATTGTTTTCATCAGCTTCATATTAACGCTCCTCGTTTAGGACAAACCGCTTTTTCAGACGGCCTTTAAGAGAAGGCCGTCTGAAACAAAACATTCCGCACTTATCCGTCAATGCTTTCCAAACCGCTGCCGCCTTCATACCTGCCCGTCTTACCCTCCATCACAGCCTTCACTTCCTGAAACAGCGCGCGGAAACTTTTCGGCGGTTTGTTTTGCTCCTGCTCTTTGCGCGTATTGCGGATTAAGGTGCGCAGCTTACCGGCATCGGCCTGCGGGTAATCGGCCATAAACGCGGTGAACGCCTCATCGTCGGCAATCAGGCGTTCACGGGCTTGCTCAACGCGTTGCAAAAAGGCATTGTGCGCCACATTGTCACCGCGCAGCTTGGCCAGATAACGTTCAATCGGCTCGGGATCGGTATCGCGCATCAGGCGGCCGATGTATTGCGCTTGGCGTTTAAGCGCGCTGTTGGACGTGATTTTTTTATAGCCTTGCACAGCTTCGTATAAATCTTCGTCCAAACCGATTTTCTTCAGCGTTTCGTTCGACAGCTTGGTCAACTCCATGCCCAAATCCTGCAGATGGCTCATCTGCTTTTTCATCTGGGTTTTGCTCACCCATTCTTCTTCGTTTTCAATCATCTCGTTATTCGATTCGGTAAAATTTTTCAATCGCTGATTTTACCATGAGATGACGCCGCTGTCGGTTCAATATATTCTGCCAATGACGACATTTTTACCGAGGCCGTCTGAAAACAGTTAAAATAAGCGCAATTTTTTCCGGATAATCTTTATGCTGTTTAACCACTCTCAAGACGAACTGATCCAACTGTGCGGCCAAACCCTGTCGCTGGCACAGCAATTGGGTGCCACGGCTGCCGAAGCCGACTTCAGCGAATCCATCGGCCAAGGCGTGAGCGTGCGCCTGAACGAAATCGAGCAAATCGAATTCCAGCAGGATAAATCGCTGGATATTACCGTTTACGTCGGCCGACGCAAAGGCCGTGCCAGCACCGCCGATTTCTCACCCCATGCCTTGCAGGATACCGTACAGGCCGCCATAGACATCGCCAAATACACCGCCGAAGACGATTGCGCAGGCTTGGCCGATAAAGATTTGATGCCCGCCGAAATCGGCGATCTCGACCGCTATCACGAGTGGGATTTAAGCGCAGAAGCCGCCATAGAATTGGCCAAACAATGCGAACAAGCCGCCTTGTCGTTTGACGTGCGCATCGAAAACTCCGAAGGTGCGGGCGTGCAAACCAGCCATTATCAATACGTTTACGGTAATTCGCACGGCTTTATGGCACACCAGCAGGGTACGCGCCACAGCATTTCTTGCAGCGTGGTCGCCGCCGACGAGCAAGGCATGCAGCGCGATTATTGGTATGATGCGTCCTGCCTTCATCAAGATATGGATTTACCGGAAAACATCGGCCGCATCGCTGCCGAACGCACCGTGCGCCGTCTCAACAGCCGGATTTTACCCACCGGAAGCTACCCGGTGATGTTTGACACCACCGTTGCCGGCGGTTTAATCGGCCATTTGGTCGGCGCACTGAGCGGCGGTGCGCTTTACCGCCAAAGCAGCTTCCTAATCGGCAGTTTGGGCAAAAAAATCCTGCCCGATTTCGTCAACCTACGCGAAGAACCGCACATCCCGCGCGCCTTCGGCAGTACCTATTTCGACTCCGAAGGCGTCGCCACCCGCCCTCGCTTCCTGATTGAAAACGGCGTGGTACAAGGCTATCTTTTGAGCAGCTACAGCGCCCGCAAACTCGGCATGACCTCCACCGGCAACGCCGACGGCGCACACAACCTGTATCTCAACCACACCCACGCCACCCAAGCCGACCTGCTCAAAGAAATGGGCACAGGCTTGCTGGTAACCGAACTTATGGGGCAAGGCGTCAACACCATCACCGGCGACTACTCGCGCGGGCTGCCGGATTCTGGATCGAAAACGGCGTGATTGCCTACCCGGTACACGAAATCACCATCGCCGGACGGCTGCAAGATATGTATCAAAACGTGCTCGGCGTTGCCAACGATGCCCTGCGCCGCTCGTCCAACAAAATCGGCTCGATACTGATTAGCGAAATGACTGTGGCGGGTGAATAAGGATTAATGTTCAGGCCGGAACCTTTGCAAAATCCCCATCTTGGGCACATTTCTTCGTGATGCGCTCGAAAGCTTACCTGTCTTGATGATATGTCTGCGCTTTCTGTGCTGCCCTAACTTCGAACTGTACTCAAACCCGGGGGTTTGCAAAGTCTCAGGCCGTCTGAAACTATTTTCTTTCAGACGGCACATTCTTCCAATCAAACATCCATTATTGAAATTGAATTATTTTCGATTCTTTAGGTCTGAATGACTTGAATCATTCCCCATCTCTTTTCAGGAATCCCCATGCACGTTGTCGTTCTCCCTTCTTGGTATCCCAAATCCGAGCAAGATGTTGATGGAATTTTTTTCGGAATTCAGGCTCAAGGTTTGCAAAAAAGCAGTAAAATCAAGAAAGTCAGTGTCGTTGCGCCGATGTTCCGCCACCTGCGTGCGCAGCCGAAAACCTTGCTTAGCGGCCCTTACGGCCTTAGAAAATATCAGGAAAACCAAATAGATATCTATGCTTATGACGGCATGTATCTGTTCCCCCGCTCGCCTTTTATTGATTTAAACCGCGTGTTGTGGGTACGCGCAGGCATGAAAGCATTTGAAGCCTACATCAAAGAAAACGGCAAACCCGATTTGATTCATGCGCACGTGGTGAATTATGCCGGCATTTTGGCCTGTAAAATCTTTAAAAAATACGGCATTCCCTACATCATCACCGAACACAGCAGCACCTACGCCCGCGATCTGATTCGTGACGACCAATGGCCGGCCATGCGTGAAGCAGCCAAACATGCTTCGGGCCTTTACGCCGTCAGCCGCGATTTCGCCGACTTACTCAATCAAAAATACCCCGGCACACATTGGTCGTATCTGCCGAATATCTTGGGCAAAAATTTTACCGAGCCGTTTGAATTTCCAGAAAAATCAGGCGGCGGTTTCACCTTTTGCAGCGTTTCCCATTTGCGCCACTTAAAAGGCCATGATTTGCTGTTGCCCGCCTTTGCCAAAGCCTTACAGAAATATCCCGGTTTAAAACTCAACATCGGCGGCGCCGGCCCTGAAGGCGAGAATCTGAAAAATCTTGCCAAACAATTGGGCATCATCGATTCAGTCAGCTTCTTAGGTGCGCTGAAAACCGATGAAGTATTGAATTTAATGCGTCAAAGCGATGCGTTTGTGTTGGCCAGCCGCACCGAAACCTTCGGCGTGGTGTACATCGAAGCCCTGTCACAAGGCTTACCGGTGATTGCTACAAAATGCGGCGGCCCACAGTCGATTGTGCGGCCGGAAAACGGTTTTCTGATTCCGACTGAAAACATCGATGCCCTCGCCGCTGCCTTGATTCAAATGTATGAACAGCGCAACCGTTTCCTACCGCAAAAGCTGCGTCAAGATTGTTTGGCCGAATTCAGCGAAGAAGCCGTCATCAATCGATTGATTAGCAAATTCGAAGAAATATTGGCATAACCATAAAATATTAATCAGCATAAGGCCGTCTGAACATTTCAGACGGCCTATTGATTTATACCGGTTTCTTCGCCAACATGGTCACAAATTTAAACCGAATCGGATTGCCGAATTCGTCTTTGGCATGCATGGCACCCAATTCTTCTTTGTATTCGACCAATTCCCAATCCTGATAATATTCGCTCAATTCGCCTTCGCTGAATTTAAACGGAAACGGCATCGGGCATGGAAAATCTTCGGTATCCATCGCCGAGACAATCAAATTATAACCACCGGCTTTGGTGCGCGTTTTCATGTTGGCAATTACTTGCGGAATAAAACGCGGTTGGAGGAACATCATCACCACGGTCGCCACAATGTAATCGAAATCGTCCTGAATATCGGCGGCATTCAAATCGTATTCAAACGCGTCAACTTTCAACCCTTCGCGCGCGGCCAGCTCCTGCACGTTTTGCACCGCCATTGGGTTGTTATCGACGGCAGTCACGTCAAAACCTTGCAACGCGAGATACAGCGCATTGCGGCCTTGCCCGCAGCCCATATCCAGCGCTTTGCCCGGCGGCACGATGTTTCCGGCGGCGCGTACGGCGGAATGCGTGGCGCTCATGCCGTATTTTTTGTGGAAATAATCGGCGGCTCGGCAGTAGAACTCGAGCTGGATTTCGGTGTCATCCGTTTGCGCTTGGATTTTGTGCCATTGCTGCGGCGCAATCAGCCAGTCTTGACTCTCGGGGGTGAGTTCGTGTTCGGCCAGAATTTCGCCGGTTTCCGACAATTCATAAAATTTCAGACGGCCTTTTTTGATGACCAAATTGCCCCATGTGCCTTCTTGGGTATTGTGCTGATTCAATAAGGCTTCGGGAATGGTGTCGGCCGTCTAGGCCGGCGATTGCTGATAGCGGAATAATGCTTGTGACGCGCTCATGTGGTTTCCTTTTTAAATAACATTCATATTATATGCTTGTTTATTTTAAATTCAATCTTTTCAGACGGCCTGTGTTATGATTCGGCGGTTGAATCAAGAGGAATTTTATGGATAAAACCGTTTACCTATATACCGACGGCGCCTGCAAAGGCAATCCGGGCGCAGGCGGCTGGGGCGTGTTGATGCGGTATGGCGGGCATGAAAAAGAGCTGTTCGGCGGCGAAGCCGAAACCACCAACAACCGCATGGAACTCACCGCCGTCATCGAAGGTTTGAAAAGCTTGAAACGCCGCTGCACCGTGCAAATCTGCACCGACTCGCAATACGTCAAAAACGGCATGGAAAGCTGGATTGCCGGCTGGAAAAAAAACGGCTGGAAAACCGCCGCCAAAAAGCCGGTCAAAAATGATGATTTGTGGAAAACGCTGGATGAATTGGTCAGCCGACACGATGTGCATTGGACATGGGTCAAAGGCCACGCCGGACATGCGGAAAACGAACGCGCTGATGAATTGGCCAACCGCGGTGCGGCGAAATTTAGGTAGTTTGTGCCAATCAAAGATTCATTATATATTCCTGCCAACTTGTTTTCCGGCCGACAAATTGCCACATTTTTCTAAAGTTATGTCAAAAGGCCGTCTGAAAAGATGATTCAGACGGCCTTTTCCCTTAAAATACGCTTCGATTCGATTGATGTCATAAGGATTGTCATGAGTTGCCCGATTTGCCATGCGGAAAATGAAGATGTTTTGCTGCAAACGCCGAACCTGCGTGTGATTGCCGTGCACAACGAAGCCGGTTCGCCTGCATTCTGCCGCGTGATTTGGCAGCAACATGTCGCGGAAATGACTGATTTACCGCAAGCACAACGCGATGAAATCATGGACATGGTCTATCGAGTGGAATCGGCCATGCGCCAAGTGCTGCAGCCGGCCAAAATCAATTTGGCGAGCTTGGGCAATGTTGTACCGCACCTGCATTGGCATGTGATTGCCCGTTTTGAAAACGACGCCAACTTTCCGGCACCAATTTGGGCAGCGGCTGTCCGCAGCCACGAAATGATGCTGCCGCAAGATTGGCCGCAACAAGTCAAAGCCTTGTTGGCTTAAGTTTCAGACGGCTTTTTGTGTTAGCAGGCCGTCTGAAGTAGTCAATCAACCCCATTTATTCGGCTGCCTTTCAGACGGCCTGAAACCTTTGCAAAACCCTAGGTTTGAGTGCAGTTCGAAGTTATAGCCGCACAGAAAGCGCAGACATATCATGAAGATAGCAAGCTTTCAAGCAGCGCATAACGCAGAAATGTGCCAAAGATGGAGAGATTGCAAAGGTTCCGGCCTGAGTTAAATAACATACAGGCGGTTTTCCGCCGCATCAAAAAGGATGTTTTATGTCTTGGAAACCTTCCCGCCGCCATTTTTTGCGCGCTTCGGCCGCAGTGGCCGGCGCAGGATTGCTGCAAGCCTGTGGCACCAGCTCTACCCAGAAACCTACTGTTAACCGTACCCCGCCAAGAAGCCAAACTGTGCAACCCCGCCGTCCTCAACCTGCCCGCTCCGGCGACAATATTTTGCGTGTCGTCGCTCCTTCCGGCTTTGCCGAATCTTACGACCGCGTCAATGTCGGCCTGACCCGTCTTTATAACGCCGGTTTTACCGTAACCAACCAGCAGGCCGGTTCGCGCCGTTATCAGCGTTTCGCCGGAACGGATGCCGAGCGCATCAACGATTTCCAAGAAGTCGCCGGCGGCCGTGTGAAAACACCTAAAGTATTGATGGGCTTGCGCGGCGGTTATGGTGCGGCACGTTTGTTGCCAAGCATTGATTTTGCTTCGTTGGGCGCGTGTATGCGTGAGCGCGGCACCTTGTTTTTCGGTTTCAGCGACGTGTGCGCCGTACAATTGGCTTTGTTGGCCAAAGGCAATATGATGAGTTTCGCAGGCCCGATGGTGTATAGCGAATTCGGCAAACCCAACCCGAGCGTGTACACCATGGATTCGTTTATCCGCGGCACCACCCATACCACCAACACCATCGATGTCGCCGCCATCCAGCGCAGCGATGTGAACGTGGAAGGCACGCTCTGGGGCGGCAACTTGAGCGTATTGGCTTCGTTGGCCGGCACGCCTTACATGCCAGACATTAACGGCGGCATCCTGTTTATCGAAGACGTAGGCGAACAGCCTTACCGCATTGAGCGCATGCTCAATACGCTGTATCTTTCCGGCGTGTTGCAAAAGCAACGCGCGATTATCTTCGGCGATTTCCGCATGGGCACCATCCGCGATGTGTACGACTCAAGCTATGATTTGTCGGCGGTCATCAACCAAATCAACCGCGTCACGCGTGTGCCGGTGTTGAGCGGTTTCCCGTTCGGCCACATCACCAATAAAGCCACCTTCCCGCTGGGAGCGCATGCCAAAGTGCGCAGCACCGGAAACGGCGGCTATTCGGTGACCTTCAGCGGCTACCCGACCCTGCAAGCCTCCAGCCTCAGCCTGGATGCACTGTTGCCGCCGCCGATGCCGGTTTACGAACCTTCTTCTTACAACACGATTATCGAAGAAGTGATTGAGTAATTCATCTTCAATATGAGAGGCCGTCTGAAAATATTTTCAGACGGCCTTTGTGTTGTCATCAAACGGGGGGAAATGTTTTTCTTTAACTACCGATAAAACCACCATCATTCTTGGTAATCACCACTGTCGCCGAACGCGGACGGCCGCCACGAATGCCTTCCGGCCATGATGATACCGCTTTCGGATTGGTCGGATCAGACGCACCTTTGGCTGGTTCGCCCGGTGCTGGATGTTGATAAACAGGGTTTTATTGTCCGGCGTGAACGCAATACCGGTCACTTCCGAACCGTTCGGGCAGTCAGGAAACGGCGGTATTCATTGGTACCCGGAATGGTGGCCACCATTTGGTTGTTGCCCATACCGGCGTATTCTTTCATGTTCAACGTAGAAGTCGATACGTCGGTTTGAATCCACAACACACCGCGATGGTCGAATGCCAAGCCGTCAGGACTGCCGAAGGCGTCGCGCTGATGTTGCCGCGATGCTGCTCTTTTTCGGCATCCGGCTTGCCCGCCATCACCAAAATATCCCATTTGAATTCGGTTTGCGTGCCGTCGCCGTCGGCTTCCTGCCAGTGGATGATGTGGCCGAACAGGTTGTTATTGCGCGGATTGGCCGCATCCGCCCCGGCTTGCCTTCTTTGCCGCGGTCGCTGTTGTTGGTCAACGTGCAATACAGGCTGCCGGATTTAAACGGGTCGGCAGAAATCCATTCCGGACGGTCCATTTTGGTGGCGCCGACTTTATCTGCCGCCAAACGGGTTTTCACCAACAACTCACCTTGGTCGGCAAAACCGTTTTCTGCGGTCAAACCGTTTTGGCCATGTACCAACGGCAACCATTCGCCGGTGCCGTCTTCATTGAAGCGTGCCACATACAGCGTGCCTTCTTCCAACAAATGCATATTGGCAGCGCGGTGTTGCTCACCCGGTTGATAACGTTTTTTTGAGACAAATTTATAAATATATTCAAAGCGTTGGTCGTCACCCATATATACTGCCAGGCGGCCGCTCGGGGTTACGGTCATCTCGGCGCCTTCATGTTTGAAGCGGCCCAAACCGGTATGTTTGCGCGGAGTAGATTTTGGATTGAACGGGTCGATTTCGACAATCCAGCCGAAGCGGTTGGGCTCATTCGGATTTTTGCTACTGTCGAAACACTCGTCCACTTTGCTCCACAGAGATAATCGTTTTCTTCCTTACCGATGCCGTAGCGTTTTTCCAAAGGCGTGATTTCACCGCTGTTGTTGGTAAAAATATCGCTCCAGTTTTCTTCACAGGTTAAGTAAGTGCCCCACGGCGTACGGCCGTTGGCACAGTTTTGCATGATCCCCAACACCAGCGCACCTTGGCTGTCGGCTTCGGTGCGCATCAGGCTGTGGCCGCGCGCCGGACCGGTCACACTCATCGGGGTGTTGGCGGTAATGCGGCGGGCAAACAGTGACGGACGCACCACTTGCCAACCATTGGGATCGCGGCGCACTTCTACCACCGAAATGCCCATCACGTTTTGACCTTTGCGTGCTTTTTCCAGCGACCAGTTGGCGGTGCCGTCGTGGTGCATACCGGCTTGTACTGCCTGATCGGCCGCGCTGTTGCCTGCATTAATTTTAAACGCCGGCATATTACCGGCAATACCGGTGCTGTCGCCCCAACGGTACAAAACTTGCGCGGTGTAGCCTTCCGGTACAATCACCTTGTCTTTGGTGGAAAACGGTACGCTTTTAAAGCCTAAGGCGGTGGCTCGGGCAAAGCGCGGCACCGGTTGGAAACGTGTTGCTTCGGTTGCGGCTTGCGCTTCCTTGCTCATCAGGCTCAACGGCAGCATGCTGGTCACGCCCAATGCGCCGAAGCTCTGCAACACGCGGCGGCGTGACAGGCGTGCGTCCATAATTTGAGAAAACGCCGGATTATTGCTGCTGTTGTCGATGTCTTCGGCGTGTGATTTTTTGATGGTGCCGACAAATGGTTTGCCCATGATATTCCCTATTCAGATATGTTTCAGACGGCCTGCTGAATATATTTGCCCGACAAAATGCCCGCTCAATTCAGACAGCCTGTTGCTCAATGACCGCAGGCAGTTTAGCAAGGGAATGTGACAAAGATGTGACGATGTTAATTGAAAACTAAAAATTCTTTAATCTTTTGACCATCACAAAACCAATATAAATCAACGATTAATTAATAAAGCACAAAAAAGGCCGTCTGAAAGCCAATGGCTTTCAGACGGCCTTTTATTTTTGTTACCTATCAATAATCATCAGATCACAGCAGTATTGTTTTGCTCAAGCTGGCATAATGCGGCGCTGAATTCGGCAGCGCTGTAACTCTGACCGTTTTCAAAAGTAAAGCGGTCAACGCCGGTACCGGGTTGATCGTTGACATTCAATATACCGTCTTCGTATTGCGCAATGGTGACCGAATCATTGCTGCCCTTGATGCCGACTATCCAAGATGTCGACACACCTTGCGTGGTAGTGGTCAGCGTTAAGTCCGACAAGGTTAAACCACCGGTGAAATGCAACATTTCGTTCTCAGAATTCAAGTCAAGATTAAGGCTGTCTTTACCGTCGCCCGTCCGAAATTCACCAGGGTTTCGCCGTATAAATCGAAAATCTCATCATTGCCCTTACCGCCGGTAATCACATCATAGCCTTCGCCCGTTTCGATGCGGCCGTAGCCATCTGCGGCATTGATGGTGACATTGCCGCTCAAGAACTCAATCTTGTCATCGCCCTCGCCACTGTCAATGGTGTAATTGATGTGCGAACCGGCAAACGTGCCGACACGAATGCTGTCGCTACCGACAAAAGTGTTGATAATGACTTGGTCGCTATTGAAATCAACTTCGCTGAATTCAATAATGTCGTCCCGGTTGCTGCCGGTATAGACCACTTCGCCATTCGGACCTTCAGACTGCGTAACCACACCGTATGGCAAATCATACAAACGCGCCATTTCATCGGCGGTGTAGCTGCTGATGTTGCCCACCAAAACATTATCGCTGCTGTTGCCTGCGCCGAAAATATTGGCCGAGCCGATGAGCATCAGGTTTTCGACATTACGGCTGAGGGTATAGCTTACCGAAGCTTGAATCGTATCAATACCTTCGCCTTCTGATTCAATGACTTGGTCTTTCACACCTTCGACCACATAAGTATCGTTACCCAAACCGCCATGCATCACATCAATGCCGCTGCCGCCATCCAGCAAATCATCGCCGTCTAGGCCATAAAGTGTATCATCGCCGGCCAAGCCGTAGATTTTGTCGTGACCTGCCGTGCCGGTTAACACATCGTTTTGCTGTGTGCCTTCAATGGTTTGGCCTTTTTCCGCCACATGAGCGCTAGGCAGTGCCACACCATGCAAAGCAGCCAATTCAGTATGTGAGTAAGTTTTGGAATTGAACACAAAATCAGCTACGGCAGGTTTGTTGCTTGAAGCTGTGTATTGATTGGCGATAATCAAAGCATTTTGCTCGTCAAAATGGAGTATCCAGCCGGTGTTGCCGCCGCTGTCTAAACGCGATTCAATACGAATGCCCTCAGGACTGACACCGGCAGCAAAACGTACGGTATTATTGCCTTCGCGGTCAGATAAAAAATCCTTACCGCTATTGGCTTGGAAAAGATAAGTATCGCTACCCAAGCCGCCGTATAGCTCATCATTACTGGTTTGGCCGTTCAAAACATCATTACCGGTACCGCCATAAAGTTTGTCGTGGCCTTCACCGCCGTTGAGCACATCGTTGCCGTGATTACCGAATATTTCATCATTACCACGACCGCCGTTCAAGCGGTTTTTGCCTTCATTGCCTGCCAACATATTGCCGCTGTTGTTGCCTGAGCCGTAAATATTGGCGCTGCCGTTTAACACCAGCGCTTCGACATGGGTCGGCAACACATAGCTGACATCGCTGTACACCGTATCATAACCGCCATTGGCCTGTTCTTTAATGGTATCTTGGGTTGGTTTCACATAATAAGCATCATCGGCAGCCGTGCCTTCGAAATGTTGGATCAAGTTTTGAGCAGCAAGTAATTGTTGATTCGTTTCCATGGTTAAGCCTGCATAAATTAAGTTAATTGTGAAATGGAATGCAGCCTATAGACCGTCTGAAAACTGAATAAAACCAGACCGTATAGTGCTTGTTTTAGCCTCACCAACCAACAAAATAGTTTAATAAAAACAAATACAAAATATATTCAGCAAATCAAAATCTAAAAGTTCCAATACCGCCCAAATATTATCCTAAGTTTTCTGCCAACATTAAGGCCGTCTGAAAACCGATAATCGATTTTTCAAACGGCCTAACATAAAGCTCCATACTCTGACACTACAATCAGGATATATCGGTTTTAATGATGACAGCCATTGCTTTTTCCGCTGCAACCTTCGCAACCGCAGCCACAACCTGAAGATTGTGCTTTAGGTTTAAAGAAGAAATGTTTCAATACATACACAACGCAGCCTAATACAATTATGCCAACCAAAATATTTTGTATCATCACATTATCCTCAAGCTGACCTGATAAACCACAAAGGCAAAAAAGTATGCCAATGCAAACAAATAGGCAGTAATCAATAAAGTATCGCGCATAGATTTGGTTTCACGCTTAATCACTGCCAAGGTTGCCATACACATCGGTGCATAAACATACCACGCCAAGAAAGCAAATGCAGTCGGCAAGCCCCACTGATCATGCACAATAGGAATCAAGGCCGTCTGAACCGCGTCTTCTGAGCTGGCACTAACCGCATATACCGTTCCCAATGCCGCCACCACCACTTCACGCGCAGCCACACCCGGGATCATGGCAATACACATTTGCCAAGTAAATCCCAGCGGTTCAAAAATAGGTTGAATCCAGCGCCCCAATGTACCGGCATAACTATAATCAATCGCGGCGCCTGTTGTATCTCCCGGCATGGATGGAAAGCTAACCAAGGCCCACAGCACCACCGATAAAGCAAAGATAATCGTACCGGCTCGTTTTAAAAATGCCTGAACCCTATCCCACAAAGTCATCATAATGTGCTTAAAATTCGGCATACGGAAGGTAGGCAATTCCATAAGCAACGGAAAAGCGCGTATTTTGCCCTGCCTCGCAGCAAAACGTTTCATTACCCACGCCGTCAAAGCTGCCGACAAAATACCGGCAAGATACAGGCCAAACAATGTCAAACCCTGCAAATTGAATATGCCCCACACTGTTTTTTCAGGGATAACGGCTGCAATAATCAAAGCATAAACCGGCAATCGGGCAGAACAAGTCAACATCGGGGCAATCGTAATGGTAACTAAACGTTCACGCGGATTGGGAATGGTACGCGCCGACATCACGGCAGGCACGGCACAGGCAAAGCTCGACAGCAAAGGAATAAACGCGCGCCCCGACAAACCGCTTTTTGCCAACACATTGTCGAGCAAAAACGCAGCACGCGGCAGATAGCCCGAATCTTCCAAGAGCAAAATAAATGCAAATAAAATCGTAATCTGCGGCAGAAAAACCAGCACGCTACCCAAGCCCGCAATCACCCGTTGATTAATAAATCCTGCAACAGACCTGCCGGCATAACTGCCGCCACCCACTCGCCCAAGGCAGCAAACAGGCCTTCAATGGCATCCATAATCGGCTCCGACCAAGAATACACGGCCTGAAATACCAACAATAAAATCGCCAGCAAAATCAGAATACCCCAAACAGGGTGAAGAAACAAACCGTCCAAACGCCGATGCCATTCAGGCAACACCATCTGAGTGCGGACAACCTGTTTCAAAATATCTTCAACTTCTTCATAAAGCTGATTACTGTCGAGTTTCTCTAGTTTTGCCAACACATCTTCACTTCGCGGCAAAATCGGCGTCTCTTCCGACAATTCAAGCGCGGCCTGATAAACCGCTTCGATAGACTCAGAACGAATGGCAGCCGTTTCCAACACCTTGACACCCAACAGCTGGCTCAGCTTCTCCGCATCAATTTGCAAACCGCGTGATTTGGCCACATCACTCATATTCAGGGAAACTACCATCGGCAGCCCTAAGGTCTTAAGTTCCAAAATCATGCGTAATGTCATGCGTAGATTCGTGGCATCAGCAACAGCAATCACCGCATTCGGACGCTGCCCTAGCTTTCCGACAACCACATCACGCGCAACCGCCTCATCAAGGCTGGTGGTACGCAAACTATAAGTACCGGGTAAATCAATGACACGATTGTGAGGATGATGAATAAACGCACCTTCACGCCGATCCACCGTTACTCCCGGATAGTTGGCAACTTTGGCATTCGCTCCTGTCAAACCATTAAATAATACTGTTTTACCACAATTAGGTGCACCGACCAGTGCATAATAACGTATAGAATTCATGA
The DNA here is from genome assembly GCF_002327085.1 of Neisseria weixii. Taxonomy (GTDB): domain Bacteria; phylum Pseudomonadota; class Gammaproteobacteria; order Burkholderiales; family Neisseriaceae; genus Neisseria; species Neisseria weixii. Next base: position 1,922,794 of record NZ_CP023429.1, read on the forward strand.
TATCTCCCAACGGCATACGAGGCTGTCTGAAATGAAAATTAAAACCTGTATTTATTATTAAAATTTTCTAACTTATTCATTTCATTAAGTGTTTTATCTCAGAACTTCTACCCATCCGCAATGCGGCACAAAATTTTCTTCGCCTCACCACTTCGCAATGAAAATTGGGACTGGTTGCCCAAACGCACCGCATACGGCCCTTTTCCCATCAATCCGGTAGCAATAACCAGCAACGGCATTCCCGGGAAAAACCCAAATCCGCCAACCTTCGACTGACAATAGCATCCCATGCGCCAAATTCCGGATTACTGCCAATGGAATCAATATGAGCCTGCTTACCCTTGATTAAATCAGTTAAGACGATAGTAGTCATTGCTTCTTCCTTCTATAAAAAAATAAATAGAAATAATTTTTATTTATATTATTATAATATGAGTAAAATAAGCAAACAACTACTGCCATGTTTTCTCAGCCAACTTACCTGAATTTAAATATCAATTAATTTCTTTAAAAATTATTGACTAAATCTCAAAAATTAAAAAATCATTTAAAATCAAAGGAATTATCCTAAGAAAAGAACATAACATCAATTAAATACACCACATCAAACATATTTAAAAAGCAACATTCACATATAAAAAAACTGCTGCACCTTTCCAATTGGAAAGGTGCAGTTTTTCAGATGGCCTATTAAGACCAGCCAATAATATTTACAGCGAACGCGCCACTTCGACGATATCGAAGCATTCGAGCTGGTCGCCTTCCATGATTTCATTATAGCCTTTGAGTATCAAACCACACTCAAAGCCCATGCGCACTTCTTTGACATCGTCTTTATAGCGTTTCAACGAAGCCAGTTCGCCGGTATGAATCACCACGTTGTTACGGATCAGACGGATGTGCGAATCGCGTTTTACCACACCATCGGTCACCATACAGCCTGCAATATTGCCGACTTTGGATACGCTGATGACTTGACGGATTTCCACGGTACCGGTTACCTGTTCTTTTTCTTCAGGTGCCAACATACCGCTCATGGCTGCTTTCACATCGTCAATCGCGTCGTAGATGATATTGTAGTAGCGGATTTCTACGCTCTCGGTTTCAGCCAGTTTGCGTGCAGATGCATCAGCGCGCACGTTAAAGCCGATAATCACTGCGCCGGAAGCGATGGCCAAGTTGACGTCACTCTCGGTAATACCGCCGACACCGCTGTGCAATACATTGACTTTGACTTCGTCGGTCGACAGTTTTTTCAGACTGCCTGACAAAGCTTCGTAAGAACCTTGTACATCGGCTTTGACGATAACCGACAAAGATTGGGCTTGGCTTTCGCCTATGTTGTTAAACATGTTTTCCAGCTTCGCCGCTTGTTGTTTGGCCAAACGGACATCACGGTATTTACCTTGACGGAACAAAGCAATTTCGCGCGCTTTTTTCTCGTCGGCCAACACCATGGCATCTTCACCCGCATTCGGCACATCAGACAAGCCCAAAATTTCCACCGGAATAGAAGGACCAGCTTCGCTAATCGACTTACCATTTTCATCGCTCATGGCACGGATTTTACCAAAGGCCGTACCGGCCAACAGCATATCGCCTTTACGCAGCGTACCGCTTTGCACCAACAGGGTAGCTACGGCACCGCGGCCTTTGTCCAAACGGGCTTCAACGATGATACCTTTGGCCGGCGCTTCTACCGGTGCGGTCAATTCCAATACCTCAGCTTCCAGCAACACAGCTTCGAGCAAGGCATCAATGTTCAGACCTTTTTTGGCCGAAACATCAATGAACTGCACATCGCCGCCCCATTCGTCCGGTACCACTTCATGTGCGGTCAATTCTTGGCGGATACGCTCAGGGTTGGCTGCTTCTTTATCGATTTTATTGACGGCAACCACCATCGGTACACCTGCTGCCTTCGCGTGGGCAATCGCTTCGATGGTTTGCGGCATCACGCCATCATCGGCTGCCACCACCAGAATCACAATATCGGTCGCTTTGGCACCGCGGGCACGCATGGCGGTAAACGCTTCGTGACCCGGTGTATCCAAGAAGGTAATCACACCGCGCGGGGTTTCCACATGGTAGGCACCAATGTGCTGGGTAATACCGCCAGCCTCGCCTTGAACCACTTTGGCACGACGGATGTAGTCGAGCAAGGAGGTTTTACCGTGGTCAACGTGACCCATCACGGTTACCACCGGCGGACGTGGCAACAATTCCGCTTCGACGACTTCGGCGTTTTCATCCAAAAATGCTTCCGGATCATCAGCCGCCGCAGGTTTACCGATGTGGCCTAGTTCTTCCACCACAATCAATGCGGTATCTTGGTCGATGGATTGGTTGATGGTGACCATCATGCCCATTTTCATCAGGGCTTTCACCACTTCCACGCCTTTCACCGCCATTTTGTGTGCCAAATCGGCCACAGTAATGGTTTCCGGAATCAACACTTCATGCACTACCGGCTCGGTCGGTGCTTGGAAAGCGTGTTGATTTGGTTCCAGCTTCAATTGCTTCTTGCCTTTTTTGCCGCCACGAACGCGCTCATCTTGGCTGCTGTTTTGATTGCGGCCGCCTTTGGCATTCTTGCCGCCGCGCGGACGGGCATCCGCATCATCACGGTTGCGGCGATCGTCTTTTTTCGCACGGGCCGGATTCGCGCCTTTATCACCATCAGCTGCTTTATCAGCAGGCTTGGCCGGTTTGGAAGGCTTCGCACTACGTACTTCGCCCGCTTTGTTTTCTTTAGCTGCCTTAGCTTCTTTCGCCTCTTGAGCAGCCTGTTGCTTCACAGCTTCACGACGCGCTTGGCGCTCTTGTTTTTCACGCAACAAGGCTTCTTGGGCAGCTCTCAGCTTGGCGGCACGTTCTGCTTCTTCATCACGCGCAGCTTGTTCCGCAGCACTCACCACAGGTTTAGGTGCTTCAGGTGCAGGCGCGGCTTTTTTCGGTGCTTCTTTCCCTTTGTTTTGCGGTTTGTCTTGTTTTGGTTTAGCAGCCGGTTTGGCTTCTTCAGCCTTTTCTTCGGACGGCTTCACTTCAGGTTCAACAGCTTTTTTCTCTTCTGTTTTGATTTGTTGCGCTGCTTTCAAGCGGGCTGTTTCCGCTTCGGCTTTAGCGCGCTCGGCAGCGGCCTTTTCAGCTGCTTCTTTTTCAGCTTGTACTTTGCGCGCTTCTTCCGCTTCGGCTGCTTTTTTCGCTTCCGCCTTGGCTTTGGCTTCAGCGGCAATTTCGTCGGCAGAAGGAATGCTCACGACACGGCTGCGGCGCCGTGTTTCTACCTTAACGCTGCCCAGCGTGCTAACTTCTTTTTTGGTGCGGGAAATGCTGATGGTGGTATTGTCGCTGCCGTTTTGCTTTTTCAGATATTGAGCCAAAAGCTGCTTGTCTTCCAAAGTCAAAGAGTCGCTGCCGCTGCTTTTATTCACGCCGGCGCTTTGCAATTGTTTCAGCAAGACATCGACGGATTTATTCATTTCGGTGGCAAATTGTTCTACGGTTGTGTTACTCATCTATTACCCCCTCAGTTACTTTCTTCAGTGAACCAATGTTCGCGCGCAGCCATAATCACGGTTTTGGCTTCGTCTTCGGTTACACCGGTAATTTCAATCAATTCATCCACAGACAATTCGGCCAAATCATCACGCGTGGCGATACTCGCTTGTGCCAGATCGCGCAGCATATCCGAATCCAAACCTTCCAGATTTCGCATCTCTTCCGACACATCGGCCAATTTCTCTTCAGAGGCAATGGCTAAGGTCAAAATCGCGTCGCGGGCGCGGTTGCGCAGAGCTTCAACGATTTCTTCGTCAAAACCTTCGATTTCCAACAACTCGGCCGCAGGCACATAAGCTACTTCCTCCAAAGTTTGGAAACCTTCTTGTACCAAGACATCCGCCGTTTCAGCATCGATGTTCATGTGGCCGATAAACAGTTCGCGAATGGCGGCATCTTCTGCTTCATTGCGCTCGTCTGCTTCTTTAACAGTCATAATATTCAGCTGCCAGCCGGTCAAATCCGAGGCCAAACGCACGTTTTGGCCGCCACGGCCGATAGCCAAGGCCAATTGGTCTTCCGCCACAATCACATCAACAGCGTGTTTATCTTCGTCAATCAAAATACGGCTGACTTCGGCAGGCGACAATGCATTAATCACAAATTGTGCAGTTTCAGACGACCACAACACCACATCGATGCGTTCGCCCGACAACTCATTGCTCACCGCATTCACACGCGAACCGCGTACACCGATACAGGTGCCTTGCGGGTCAATGCGTTGATCGTTGGCTTTTACCGCTACTTTCGCACGTTGCCCCGGATCGCGCGCCACTTCGCGGATTTCCAACAGGCCATCGGCAATTTCAGGCACTTCCTGCTCGTAGAGTTTGACCAAGAATTCGCCCGAAGTACGGCTCAGCACCACCTGCTTACGGCTGGTATTGCCGATTTCTTCCACACGCACAAATAAGGCACGAATGCGGTCGCCGCTGCGGAAGTTTTCACGCGGAATCATTTGGTCGCGCGGAATCAACGCATCCAGTTTGCCCGAAATCACCTCCACGATGATGCCGTGACGCTCGACACGTTTTACCGTACCCATAATGATGTCTTCTTTTTGTTGCAAGAATCCATTCAGGATTTGCTCGCGTTCGGCATCGCGGATGCGTTGCAGAATAATTTGTTTGGCAGTTTGCGCAGCTTGACGGCCGAAACCTTCGTTTTCCAGCTGCTCTTCGTAATATTGACCGATTTGAATATCGGTACCCGGAATTTCTTCTTGAATTTCTTCAATGGTTTTTTCCACATCCGGATAAGTGTAATCTTCGTCGGCCACAATCAACCAACGACGGAAAGTGCGGTATTCGCCGGTATCTCGGTCGATTTCAACACACACATCCATGTGTTCGCGGTTGGCTTTCTTTTTGGCAGCGGTTGACAGCGCAAACTCCAAAGCCTGAAACACCACTTCTGCTTCTACGTTTTTCTCGCTTGCCAAAGCTTCGGCAAGTTGTAACATCTCACGACTCATCTTTAGAATCTCCGTTATGTATATGTTTAAAATTTGAATTCAGGACGCAGACGGGCTTTGTCGATATTGCTGATTTCGATCTCAGCGGTTTTGCCGTCGAAAGCAACGGTCACCACATCTTTTTCACATTTTTCGATGCGGCCGATAAAGTTTTTCTGGCCGTCAATCGGCAGACGGGTTTTGATTTTGGCATTTTCGCCGGCAAAGCGGACAAAATCGGCAGCTTTTTTCAGCGGACGATCCAAGCCCGGGCTGGAAATTTCCAAACGCTTGTAATCCACGTCTTCCACCATGAAAACGCGGCTCAGATGGTTGCTCACCGTAGCGCAATCTTCCACGGTAATGCCTTGCGGCTTATCAATAAACACGCGCAAATCGCCTTGCGCGGCCAGCTCGAAATCCACCAGCTCATAGCCCAAACCGGGCAGGGTTTTATCAAGAATATTTTGAATATCCATGCGACTCCACAGTATAAAAACAAAAAATGGCCCGGCGGCCATTTTTCTATAAATTTGAAAAATTGCCGTATTATAACGCATTTAAAAGCAAAAGAAAAGCATTGATTTCGCTTACCTTTTTTCAGACGGCATAGTCGTATTCTTGCATTTCGCCAAACCTTTTCATATGCATTGATTGTCAACAAAATAATCTTATTGCATTCTCCGACAATCGCACAAAATATTAATAAAATATAGTATAAACAATATTTTAAAATCAATAATAACTTTTCAGACGGCCTCAATGTCCGTTTAAATACTTGCTAAACCTGATGGCAAACCCTAAAATCAAAAGCTCCATCATTCCCTATTGCGAACAACACGTCATGTCTACCCAACCGATTTACAATTTCTCCGCCGGTCCTGCCGTTTTGCCTGAAGCCGTTTTGCGTACCGCCCAGCATGAAATGCTGGATTACAACGGCACCGGCTTTCCCGTGATGGCCATGAGCCACCGCTCCGATATGTTTATGTCGATTCTGCATCACGCCGAACAAGATTTGCGCCAACTATTGAACATTCCCAATAATTATAAAGTGCTTTTTTTACAAGGCGGCGCCACCACGCAATTTAACATGACGGCGATGAATCTGGCGCATGGTTTCAAGAGCATCGATGCTGTCATCACCGGCAACTGGAGCCGCTTGGCCGCCGAGCAAATGCCGCTGTTAGGCAACGCTAAGGTCAATATCGCTGCACACGGCGGTGAATTGTTTGATTACAAAGACCTGCCTGCCGTGGAAGATTGGAACATTTCCAAAGATTCGGCTTTCGTGCATTTCGCCATCAATGAAACCGTCAACGGCTTGCAATATCAAGATGTCCCCAAACTTTCAGACAGCATGCCGCCTTTGGTATGCGATATGTCGAGCGAGATTTTATCGCGCGAATTCAATGTGGCTGACTATGGTTTGATTTATGCCGGTGCACAGAAAAACATCGGCCCGGCCGGTGTGACGGTGGTGATTATCCGCGATGATTTGCTGGACCGCTGCCCGAAAAACATTCCGAGCGTGTTCAACTACCGTACCCACATCGAAAAAGACGGCATGTACAACACACCGTCAACCTACCCGATTTATATGTCGGGCTTGGTGTTCCGTTGGTTGCAAACGCAAGGCGGCGTGCAGGCCATCGAAGCGGTGAACAATCTCAAAGCCAAAACGCTTTATGATGCCATCGACGGCAGCGGCGGCTTTTATATCAATCCGATTGCCGTCAGCGCCCGCTCTAAAATGAATGTGGTGTTCAAAACCGACAGCGCCAAGCTGGATAAATTGTTCGTGCAAGAAGCCGATCTGCGCGGCCTGCGTTTGCTCAAAGGCTACAAAACCGTCGGCGGTATGCGCGCCAGCATTTACAACGCTATGCCGCTGGCCGGTGTTGAAGCCTTGGTCGAATTTATGCAGGATTTCCAACGCCGCTATGGTTGATTAAACCCAAAGTCATAGGCTGTCTGAACATTTTCAGACGGCCTTCTTTTATGATTCGTCCATTCGCTTGAAAAAATATTTTGTGCTATAAAGAACCATCACACATCAAATCACAGGAATTTCTCATGAACGCCCTCGAATTATTAACCACCCGACGCTCGTCTAAAAAATTGGTCGCTCCCGCCCCAATGCCAAGCAATTGGAAATCATGTTGCAAGCTGCGACCCAAGTGCCGGATCATGGCAATATGCGTCCGTTTAAATTTACCGTGATTCAAAGCGAAGCCGGTTTATTCCGTTTTCGTGAACTCTTGCGCCAAACCGTTACCGAATTGAACTTCGGCGAAGAGTCAATGCAAAAAGCAGAAAAAGTCGGGCATATGGCGCCAATGGTCATTGGGGTGACCTTTGCACCGAATCAAAACGTACCGAAACCAAAACCTGAATGGGAACAATTGCTCAGCGCAGCCTGTTCGGCCTACGGCTTGCAATTGGCTGCCACTGCCCAAGGTTTCGATAATGTCTGGATTACTGGTTTGTGGGCCAACAGCCCGCTGTTGCGAAAAGCCTTTGAATGCGGCGAAAAAGACAAAATCATCGGTCTGATTATGGTCGGTACGCCCGATGAGGAAACCGGCGGCGCGAAAAATACCGATTTGGATTCGTTCGTGACGTATTGGTGATTCAATCGAACAAAACCAAATACAAATAAAAGAAAAACCGAGACCTTTGCAAAACCCTAGATTGAAGTGCAGTTCAAAGTCGTAGCAGCAAAGAAAGCAAAAACCTATAAAGATAGGCAAGCTTTCCAGCAGCGCACAACGAAAAAATGTGCCCAAATGGGGATGTTGCAAAGGTTTCTTGATTTGGATTGAATGAAGAGGCAAAGGCCGTCTGAACAATATGAACTGCCCCCAATACTTGGACAAGTTAAGAATATTTTTCAGACGGCCTTTTATGCATGACGGAAGAATTAAGCCGGATTCATAAAAGTTTCGATTTCCTGCAAAGAAATTTCAGGTGTCGCACCATGACGCGAAGCGACTAAAGCACCTAATGCACAAGCAAAAGTTATGGCTTCTTGCGGGTCGGCGTTATTCAGAAGTTTATACGTCAGACCGGCCAAAAAGCTATCGCCCGAGCCGACGGTATCCGCTACTTTGACGCGGAAACCGCTGTGGCGGTAAAGCTGGCCGTCGCGATACAAAGCCGCACCGTGGCTGCCCAACGTCACCACCAAGGTTTCCACGCCGGTAAGCTTGGCGATGTAGGCGATGTTTTGTTCAATCGAATGATAAGGCGAACCATATACTTCAGCTAGTTCGTACAATTCATCGTCATTCAATTTCACCATATCTACTTTTTTCATGGTTGCCAACAAACGGTCAGTATCGTAATGCGGCTTGCGCAGGTTGACATCGAAAATCTTGAATTTGGCTTGCTCCAATAATTGTGCCAAGGTATTGCGGGAAACTTCGTCACGCGTGGCAAGGCTGCCGAAAATAAAGGCATCCGATTCGGCCACACGCTGCAAAGCTTCGGGCTGCACCCGAATACGGTCCCAAGAGCAAGGGTAAACAATTTCGTATGAAGCACTGCCGCTTTTGTCAAGCGATACTTTTACCAAACTGGTGGCTTGGTCAGGACAAATCTGCACAAGGTCGGCATTCACATGCTTACTCAGAATCTGGCGCAATAATTCTTCGCCGTCTTCATCATTGCCACGGCAACTGATGATGCTGGTATCCGCACCCAAGGCCCTCAGCCGCACGACCACATTCAGCGGCGCACCGCCCAATACTTTCCCGCTTGGGAAATCGTCCCACAGCACTTCACCGAAACTGGTTACTTTCATTCTTAATCTTCCTTAATTAACGACTTAGACAATTCTTCCAACGGAACACCTTTGGTTTCCGGCATCATAAACATCACGAACAGCAGTTGTAATACCATCATCAGCGTGAAGCAAACGAATACCCATGCCGCACCGATGCTTGAGAACAAGAACGGAATCGCAGCCGGAATCGCAGCAGCCAATAACCAGTGGGTTGAACTACCCAAAGACTGGCCTTGAGCACGCAAATGACTTGGGAAAATTTCGGAAATAAACACCCAAATCACCGTACCTTGGCCAATCGCGTGGGCGGCGATAAAAAGGAAGAAAAACACCGGCACAGCCATGCCTTTCCAACCCATAAAGAACGCCAGCGATACCAAGCTCAACGAAATGATGTAGCCGAACGAGCAGATATACATCAATTGACGACGGCCGAATTTATCAATCAGCGACAAACCGATAAAGGTAAACAACAAGTTAATCACACCGATGCCCACGCTGCTCAACATCGCGGCGCTTTGCTCCAAACCGGCTATTTCAAAAATACGCGGCGCGTAGTACAAGAAAGCGTTAATGCCCGACATTTGGTTAAAGAAGGCAATCAAAAAGGCCAGAATCACCGGATAGCGGTATTTTTTCAACCACATGCTTTCATGTTTGTGGCCTTCTTCCAGATTGGTTTCCAGCAAACTTTTCACATCAGCATCCGGGTTGATTTTTTTCAACACCGCTTCCGCTTCTTGCAGACGGCCTTTCATCGCCAACCAACGCGGCGACATCGGCACACCAAACACCATCAAAGTATAAATCACGGCAGGAATCACTTCGATACCCAGCATCCAGCGCCAAGTCTGTTCACCCAAATCCATATTGCTGATGATGAAGTTAGACAAATACGCCATTAAAATACCGAATACGATATTGAACTGATACATCGCCACCAAACGGCCGCGTTTTTCGGCCGGCGCAATTTCGGTTACATAAGCCGGCGCGGCAATGGTGGACGCCCCCACACCCAAACCGCCGATAAAGCGGAAAAAAGCAAACAGATAAGGATCCGACACCAGAGCCGAACCCAAAGCGCTGGTTACATATAACACACCAATCACAATCAGTGTTTTCTTACGGCCGAATTTATCAGTCGGAATACCGCCGAACAGCGCACCGATTACCGTACCCCACAAGGCGGACGACATCACCACCAAACCATGGAATAAAGGCGAACTGCCCACAAATCCTGCAATGCTTGGTCGGCACCGGAAATCACCACTGTGTCAAAACCGAACAAAAACCCGGCCAATGCAACGGTCACGGACCAATAAAGAAGTTTGGATTGATTCATAAAAAGAGTCCTCACTCTAAGTATCAAAATGAAAAAAGTATATGTTCGAATACTTTAATTTATAACCGATGTCCGTCTGCATTCAGACGGCCTGCTAATTACTATTTTCGGTTTGAATTCTGTGTGAGAAATGGGGCTTTGGTTCATTTAAATTCATGTTATTGTAAATCTAAAATTTGTAATAAGATTTACATACAAGCTATTATGTTTAAAAAGTTTGAAACTGACAAGCAATCCTTTAAGAATCTGAAATATAAATTTGATACACCGCAAAACCTATGCAAATAAATACTTTAACCACTTAAATTTTGGGGCTGTACTAGACAACTAGAATAAATTCTGCTTTACTAATTGTTTTAAAATAGAACAAGAGACTTTATCTCACTGTGGTTAAAACGCCATTCACATTCCTTTAAATACAGCTTAAAATGCTCTTTGGGAATGCCGTTAAACTTACGTAAGCGGCGTTTTGCCTGATTCCAAAAGTTCTCAATTCCGTTGATGTGATTTTGCCGATCAGCAAAGTGTGTACTGTGATTGATGCGAAAGTGGCTAAACTCACTCACATCAAGTACGTCATAGCTTTTGTAACAATCAGTGTAAACAATACTGTCAGGCTTTACTTGCTCACGTATTACCGGCAATAAAGTGGCAGTTTGTGTATTGGGCACAGCAACGGTGTAAACCTTGCCGTTGCGCTTCAGAAGCCCGAATACAGCGACTTTGCCGGCTGCACCGCGACCACGTTTGCCTTTGCGCTGCCCGCCAAAACAGCTTTCATCAACTTCTACTCCGCCATCAGACATTTCCGGATGCGGGCTGTTATGGAAAATCAGTACGCGCAAACGATGAAAGCAATAGGCTGCCGTGTTTTTATTAACACCGGCTAATTGAGCTGCAGTACGGGCAGTAACACCCGCAATAAACAGTTCAATCAGTTTGTTTTGCTTGTACTGACTTAAACGGCTTCTTCTCATAGGGGTTATTCTAACCTGAAATTAGATTTCCCTAGTTATCTAGTACAGCCCCTAAATTTTTTATTTTTATTTCATATTCCCTCTGCACAATATCCACTTCAAACACAAAAAATGAAATTCAACTACATTTATTAATGTATTGTAAACACTAACCATTCATAAAATATTAAGGCCGTCTGAAAGGTTGATTTCCCGTTTCAGACGACCTGATTCTCAATAATCGAGCATATTTTTTTTAAGCCGCTACACCTTAGGCTTCAAGAAGAACAATGCTACCACCGCCAATATAATCACGGCTGCGGTTGCACCATATAAATCATCTTTCGCCCAACCTGAGTCAAGCAAACCACCGGCCATAATCGGTGCCAAAATCGAACCCAAGCGGCCGATTCCGATGGTTACGCCCACGCCGGTACTGCGGAAATCAGCGGCGTAAAGGGTCGGGTTGATGGTGTAAAGACCGGCAATGCAACCGTTCATCAAGGCGCCCAACAATACGGCAAACACCAGTGCCGCACTCAAGGCACTTGATGACAAGAAGGCGAAAATTGCACCCACTGCCAACACCCCAAAGCTGATCAACACCGTGCGCGCCGCCCAACGGCTGGCCAAGAAGCCGAAAATCAACGAGCCGATTGCACCGCCCACCGAAATCGCCATGCCGACCGACTGGCTTTGCTCTTTTGCCATACCGGCCTGCTCCAACAACGCGGGTGTCCATGAGTTGATAAAATAATACGAAGCCATCACAGTGATAAACGCCAGCCAAATCAACAGCGTGGTCGCCCGGTATTGCGGCTCAAACAAACGCAGAACCGACACTTTGGCCTTCTTCACGCCCTGCTCGACCTCAGAAAATACCCAATCGCCGCTTAAGCCCATTTTGGCTGCAATCTTATCCAAACGCGCTTTGGCATTGGCCGGACGTTTGGTCAGTAGGAAATCCACCGATTCCGGCAACACCACCATCAATAACACTACCGCCAACATGGTCAGCACCGCGCCAACCAAAAATACCGAACGCCAACCGTATTCACCCTGCAGCATCACTGCCGACATACCGCCCAACATCGCCCCGATACCGAAGCCTGACGCATAAATCGCAATCGCCAAACCACGCCATTTTTGGTTGGCATACTCACTCACAATCACATTGGTACACGGCAAAATACCGCCCACACCCAAGCCGGTAACAATACGCCAAAACGCAATCGTTTCCATCGAATGCGAGAAATACGTCATCAGCATACCAATGGCAGACAGCAACGTTGAAAAAATCAGCAGCGGGCGGCGGCCAAAACGGTCAGCCAAAGGCGCCAAAAATACCGAGCCTAAAGTCATGCCCAGCAAACCGGCACTCATCAAAGTACCAATGTGCGCACCATCCAGACCCAGCTCGGTTTGAATACTTTTTGCAGTAAACGCTACCGCCAACACATCAAATCCGTCGAGCATATTTAAAATGAAGGTCAATGCAACCACCATCCATTGAAAACCACTCATCGGGCTTTGGGCAATTTTTTGTCTTAAATCCATGAATAACCTTCTCTTTCAATAAGAACTCGGGCTTTGTTATCATTCGCTATACCACCCGAATACGCCACTATAACGACTTCACTGTGTGCAAGCAAATTCTAAATTTGCGTATATGATATGAATGGAATTCATTGTGAGGCCGTCTGAATATTTCAGACGGCCTTGAAAACGTAAATTCACTTCCCAAATGCCATCTGCTGAGACCTTTGCAAAACCCTAGGTTTGAATGCAGTTCGAAGTTAGAGCAGCACAGAAAGCGCAGATATATCATTAAGGCAGATAAGCTTTCGAGCAGCGCATAACGAAGGAATGTGCTAAAGATAGGGATTTTGCAAAGGCCTCCATTTTTTATATGAATGGAATACCCGTAAAAAAAACACACTGAAAATCAGCGTGTTCTTAATTCAGACCGCCTAGTATGCAAATAAGGCCATCTGAAAACATGATGTTTTTTACACCACCACTTCTTCTTTTTTCTTCGGTGCTTTCGAGATATTTTCGCGATTCAGGCCGAACATCAGCAACAGCGGACTTGCCACCAAAACCGATGAGTAAATACCGAATACGATACCGATGGTTAAAGCTAACGAGAAACCGTGCAAGGCAGCTCCGCCGAAAATCAGCATCGACAGCACCATTGCTTCGGTCGAGCCGTGGGTAATGATGGTACGGCTCATGGTTGCAGTAATCGCATTGTCAATCACTTGCGGCACGCTATGGTTACGCATGGCCGGTTTGCGGAAATTTTCACGGATACGGTCAAAGACCACCACCGATTCGTTTACCGAGTAACCCAACACTGCCAAAATACCGGCCAACACAGTCAATGAAAACTCCCATTGGAACAGCGCAAAGCAGCCGAGAATAATCACAATATCGTGCATATTGGCAATAATCGCCGCCACGGCAAAACGCCATTCGAAACGCATCGACAGGTAAATGATGATGCCGACGATAACTATACCCAACGCCAACAAACCGTTGGTAACCAACTCTTCACCAACCTGAGGGCCGATAAACTCGACTTGGCGCAACGTGACATCAGGATTGTTTTGTTTCAACAAATCCATCACTTGATTCGACAGTTGCGCCGATGACACGCCTTCTTTATTAGGCAGGCGAATCAGGATGTGCTTGTTGGTGCCTAAGGCTTGCACCTGCACCTCACCCAAATTCAACGTATTGAGCTTTTCACGGGTTTGATTGACATCGACACCTTGCTGATACTGCACTTCCATCACGGTACCGCCGGTAAATTCCACCGAGAAATTCAATCCTTTGGTAATCAAGAAAAATACAGCTGCGATAAACGTCGCCAACGAAATAAATGTGGTCAGTTTGCCGTAGCTCATGAATGGAATATCACGTTTGATTCTAAATAATTCCATGTTTTACTCCTTATCCGCCACAGTATTTGAGGCAACCGGCTCCGGCTTCCATACCGAACCGATGGAAATGCTTTGCAGTTTGCGTTTGCGGCCATACCACAAATTCACCAATGCGCGCGACACCACCACAGACGAATACATCGAGGTCAAAATACCCAAACAATGCACCACAGCAAAACCGCGCACCGGCCCCGAACCGAAGATCAGCAAAGCAATACCGGCAATCAACGAAGTTAAGTTGGAATCGACAATGGTCGCCCACGCATGCTGGTAACCCAAATTAATTGCCTGCTGTGGCGGCACGCCGGCGCGTAATTCTTCACGGATACGTTCATTAATCAATACGTTCGAGTCAATAGCCATACCCAAAGTCAAAGCCAAAGCAGCAATACCCGGCAAGGTCAACGTAGCTTGCAAGGCAGACAAGATCGCAATCAAAAACAGGATATTGGTGGTCAATGCGATGGTAGAAAACACCCCCATCAAGCGGTAGTAAATGACCATAAACACAGCGACGGCAGCAAAACCCCACAGTGTCGAATTAAAGCCTTTTTCGATGTTTTCTTTACCTAAAGACGGGCCGATAGTGCGTTCTTCCACAATTTCCATCGGCGCAGCCAGCGAACCGGCGCGCAAAAGCAAAGAAGTATCGTTGGCTTCCGCGCTGCTCATACTGCCGGAAATCTGCACACGACCACCGGTAATGGCAGAGCGGATAACCGGCGCAGTCACCACTTCGGCTTTGCCTTGGTCAATCAACACCATCGCCATGCGTTTGCCGACATTTTGTGAAGTCAGCTCGGCAAAAATAGTACCGCCGGTGCCGTCTAAATTAATGCTCACGGCAGGTGCGCCCATTTCATCAAAGCTTGGTTGTGCGTCGTTGATGTTGTCGCCGGTAAGTTCAACCTGCTTGCTCACCAAAGTGGCTTGCGGTTGCTCGCCCGCGCTATACAGCAATTCGTAACCACTCGGCACATTGCCGTTCAAAGCAGCGGTAATTTGCGCCGGATCGTCTTCCACCATACGCACTTCCAAAGTAGCGGTACGGCCAATAATGTCTTTGGCTTTAGCCGTATCCTGCACACCCGGCAACTGCACCACAATGCGTTCGGCACCGGATTGCTGAATCACCGGTTCGGCTACGCCCAGCTCGTTCACACGGTTGTGCAGCGTGGTGATGTTTTGCTTCACCGCATCAGTGCGGATTTTGGCCACCGCCGCTTCAGACAGGGTCAACACCACATTATTACCTTCCGCCGTCAGCGTGGCTTCCGGTAACAGGTTTTGCAGTTGCGGCAAGGCTTTCTGCACATCCGCCGCATCTTGGAATGGCACAGTCAGGCTACTGTCTGTATGGCGGATGGTGCCAATCCGGATTTTTTGACGGCGCAAATCGCGTCGAATATCGCCTGCGTAACGCTCAAATGTTTTCTGCATGGCCGCCTGCATGTCCACCTGCATGGTGAAATGCACGCCGCCACGCAAGTCCAAGCCCAAGAACATCGGATTGGCATTCATTTTCGCCATCCATTCGGGGCTGTCAGCCAGCAGGTTAAGCGCGGTAATATAGCCTTCTCCCAAGGTATTTTCGATCACATCGCGTGCTTTCAGCTGCGTTTCCGCATCTTTAAAACGCACTTTCAGCGAATTATCGGCGATAAACATACCGTCGGTCGAAATATTGGCCGCCTTCAAAGCAGATTCAACCCTGTTTTGGGTTTGTTCGTTGATGACAATAGATTGTCGGTTGGTCGATACCTGTACCGCAGGCGTTTCACCGAACAAATTGGGCAGTGCGTAAATCACCGCCACAACAATCGTGAACGCAATCAGCAGGTATTTCCATAAAGGGTAACGGTTCATGGGAAACCTTCAGTTTTTCTTAAAGACAAACAGCCGCGCTCACAATGAGGCGGCTTTTGCGGCAATCAATTTTATTCGGCTTTACTGGCGATGGCGTTGCGGTCAACTTCCACTTCCACGCCGCGGCCAATTTCTACGCCGTAAAACTGTTCGCCGACTTTGGTAATACGGCCTTTGAAACCGGCAGCCAAGACGACTTTGTCACCGGCTTTCAATTCAGACAGCATTTGCTGGTGGGCTTTGAATTTCTTTTGTTGCGGGCGCATAATCAGGAAATAAAACACCACCATAATCAAAACCAGCGGTGCAAATTGAGCCAACATGCTTTGTTCCATAGTTTTTCCATTCTATAATCATTGCAATTGAAAAGCAGGACCGAAATTTCAGTTGAGCCAGCCCCGAAATTACGCTATTCTAAAGGCCGTCTGAAAAATTTCCAAGTATTTCCGTACTTATTAACCATATTTATCAGTCAGGCCGTCTGAAAAACACGCAATCCATGAATCCCCTTCTTACACGCCTTATCCAACGTATCCGCACACGCCTGCGCCGTCTCATCGGTAAAAACGCCCGCACAGTCTGGATAAGCCATCCCATATTCACCCAATCCCGACCCGACACCCACCACCCGAGTCACCGCAGCGCATTTCAGCCATCGAAGCCGCACTCAAAGCCGAAAACATCTGGCCCCGCCTGCAAAAAACCGTCGCCCCCGAAATCAACGACAGCCGCTTGGCACTCGTCCATCCGCGCAACTACCTGCGCTTTCTCGAAAGCGTACAGCCGCAGCCCGGAAAAATCTACCGCGTCGACGACGACACCGTCATCAGCCATCAATCCTTAGAAGCCGCACGTTTCGCCGCAGGCGCACTCATCAAAGCCGTCGACATGGTCATCCAAAAAAAAGCCCACCACGCCTTTTGCGCTGCCCGCCCGCCCGGCCACCATGCCCAAAGCAACCGCGCCGGCGGCTTCTGCATCATCAACAACATCGCCGTCGCCGCCATGCACGCCATCGCCGAACACCGCCTGCAACGCATCGCCATCATCGATTTCGACGCCCACCATGCCGACGGCACGCTCGAAATCTTCAAAGATGACCCGCGCATCATGCTGCTCGACAGTTTCGAAGCCGACATTTTCCCTTTTCCCAAAGAAAACATCCCGACAGGCCGTAATCCCCATATCGTCCACACTCCCCTGAAAGCAGGCACCGACAGCCGCCGGTTCCGCACCGTAATCCGCGAACAATGGCTGCCCAAACTCAAACAGTTCAAGCCCGAATTAGTTCTGATTTCCGCCGGATTCGACGGCCATAAACAAGACCAAACCAGCTACCTCAACCTGCATGAAGCCGACTACGCATGGCTGACCCACAAGATCATTCAGACGGCCTCAAGCTGCCCCGGCCGCATCGTCTCCGCACTCGAAGGCGGCTATACCTCCGAATCACTGGGCAAATCCGCCGCCGCCCATATCCGCGTATTGGCCGGCATGAGAAAAGCCGCCTATGTTACGGAATACCAAAAACAGCTGAAACATTGAGAACAGGCCATCTGAAATCACACCAGTAGGTAAGGTTAGCCGCCCACTGCGGCGTAACCGTACAAACACATTAATTCAACCCTGCACGCCGACATGCCGTCTGAAAACCGTTTCAGACGGCATTACCGTTTTCTATGTCTGCCGTGACTGCGTACGGTTACGCCGCTGCGGACGGCTAACCGTACCTACGAGTTCTACGAGTTCTATGCTCGTCATTCCCGTACAGGCGGGAATCCAGACTTATCGGTTTCAGAAATATTAAAAATTTACAGCCGGTTAAAATTCTGGCTTCCTGCCTGCGCGGGAATGACGAATCAAAGCAAGCCGTAAGGGGCACTTGCTGCCCACATCAAATAATTGCGGATTAATGAAACTGACGGTTTGCCATTTTACAGCGGATATAAATACCAATCTTAACACTTGCCGTATAAGCCCGTTCGTTTTGCTTCCCCATTTTTGAAAAACAAAGGCCGTCTGAAAATCCAAGCGGGTTTTCAGACAGCCTCATTTGTATGAAAACGCAAATGTCATTTAAATTATTTTACAAAAATAAACCTGTTTTTCCGTTTGATATACAGAATAATCGATCATCCGATAGTCATTTTATGAAAGATGATTGGATTGTAGAATGCACAGTAGGATGATGTGATGATGACACAGGATTTTAAGGGCAAGTTAGGGTCGGGCAGATATTTCAGACGGCATACTGATGTAAGGGCATAATTGCCCACTTTACGGCAATAATTGATTGTTATAATCCCCATGTTACGATTGCTATACAAATCGATAGCAAGCCGTAGGTATGTCAGCCTCCCCCGGCAGCATAACCGTACGAATGGATGGCGAACCGATACAAGGCCGTCTGAAACGGATTTGGAAAACTGGGAGCAGATAGGGCTGATGGCTTTTATGGAGGTGCGCACGGTTATGCCGTTGGAGGCGGCTGACCGTACCTACGGATTCTATGAGTTCTAAAATATGCTTTTTTAATAACTAGAAAGAAATAAATGAAATGTTTAATAAAATCAGTATAAGAAAAAATTTTCTATTAGCTGTTTTTTTATTCTTTTTAAGTGTGATTTTTGAATTATTTCCTTCATTGGGATATGAGAAAATATATTTAGTACATGAAAAAATTCCTGATGGAGTTTTATATGAAGTTAAAAACCGAGGGGCTCGTGGTTCAATTTCATTTAACTATAATGGGGTTAAATATTTATCATCATGTACTTATTTTTTGGATTCACTATGCTTAAATAGCAAACATGGTCAGGAATTCAAAGGGAAAAGTGTTTATGTTTTGAAAATCGTTGGTACTGATATGATAGCTCACTCAATGGTTACTGAGGGTGAATTTTTATCTGGGGGGCAGACGCTAAAGGTTTTTCCTGTTCCTAGAGAATACATTGAAAAATATGCAAATACAACTATTTACGGTTTTAAAATAAAAAGAGCATTTAGCATTATTGTATTTTCATACTTAATGGTTATGTCTTTTATTTACTTTATTTTTTACAAAAAACAAACTATTAATTAAGGATATTTTAAAAATGGCATCAAAATATTCAGCTTTTATTAGCTATTCATCAGGAAATGCAGGAACTGTAAGTAATTTGGCGGGTCAAGCTATCTCTGTTAACACTAACCCAAATAATTCAACTTCTGCACTAGTAGGAGCTACAGGAGCAACTTTAGGCCAGATAGGTAATATTCGAGAAGTAGTTACTGGATCCAGTATATCAAAATTTACCAAAGCAGGCGGAGCATTAGGAATGCTACAAGTTGGTATCAATGCTCATAATAATTATAAAGATACAGGGAGTGTAGGAGAAACTATTGGAAAAGTGACTGTAGGTGATATGTTAACAACTGGTGCGGCAGTAGCTGCCATGATTCCAGGTGGGCAATTAGTTGCGGTAGGACTAACTGTTGCAGGTTTAGGTTATACCATTTGGGAGAATAAAAATGGTGCGATAACATTAAAGGATATTATAAAAAGTCATCCTGATAATAATCGACAAGATGATTGGGGTAATCCTGAAAATCAAAAAAATTGGTGCGACCCTAACGACTGGAAAGAGTGGCAGGATTCTGTCAACCGCGACGGCAAATACCACATTGTCGACCCGCTGGTTCTCGACCTTGACGGCGACGGCATCGAAACCGTCGGCGCGCAAGGCTATGCGGGTGCATTGTTTGACCACGACAAAGACGGTATCCGCACATCAACGGGCTGGGTGGCTGCCGACGACGGATTGCTGGTCATCGACCGCAATTCAGACGGCCTGATCAACAACGGCGGCGAACTTTTCGGCGACAGCACCGTATTGAAAGACGGCAGCAATGCCGCGCACGGCTATGCCGCATTGGCCGAGTCCGATACCAATTCGGACGGCAAAGTCGATGCCCAAGATGCGGGTTTCGACAAACTCAAGGTATGGCGCGATTTGAATCAGGACGGCGTATCTCAGGAAGGCGAACTGTTTGCCTTGGCCGAAGTTGGCGTTCAGTCCCTGAATGCCGGTTATCAAGACGTTAACCAGCGTTTGGGCAACGGCAACACTGTTGCCCAAAAAGGTTCATACACTACTGCCGGCGGCGAAACCCGCGAAATGGGCGATTTGCTGCTGGCGGCATAATATATGCCATTTGATATCTTAATATGCCGTTTGTTTTGATTGCGGTGGAGTAATTTAGGCTTGTATATTAAGATGAAAAAATTTGGAAGACTTGGTATTTGCTTTCAATTTGGGTTGCTCTAGATAGCTAGGGTTATCTTAAATGGTTTTGAATAAGCCGTGTTATCTGAAATACCCCTTTAGTTTTTTGTGTTTATTATAAATATGCTGACTTCAAAATATGCTAACAAGCATATTTATCTTATCGTTAGGAACTTTTATGGAAGAATTAGGTGCGAGATTAAAGTCATGGCAGAATCTTCTTTTTTCTTTATCTGGGGTAATATTTATTATATTTTTAATATTAATTATTTATTTTTAATTTTAATATTTTTTTAGTGACTAAAAAAATAAAAAAAATTAATTTGGAAGATGTACAAATTATAGCAGTAAAAGCTACAAATTCAGCTAAGTCAGGAGTAGCTATTTATAAAGAAAAAAGAAAGATTTTTACAGCCCTTTGTTTTGGAAGGTGATGATTTATGTGGTTCGGTTGGCTTTGCTGTAAAGATAGATGCTAAAAAAATCACTGGAGTTCAACAGAGTAAATCAACTTTTTTTATGGGGCTGACGTAGATTAGCTTTAAATACCACACCAAATCCGCAGTGTTTTCAGCTGTTCTTTTGGTGTACCAAAGTTAAAATGAAATTCGCATTCTTTCAAGAATAAAGGGAAAGATTTACGGTCAATTCCATTATATTTTCGTAGGACGCGCTTCGCCTGATTCCGGAAGTTTTCAATGCCGTTGATATGATTTTGGCGGTCTGCAAACAGCTGGGAATGATTGATGCGATGGTGGGTAAATTCGCTCACATCCAGCACATCATAGCTTTTATGGCAATCAGTATAAACAATACTGTCAGGCATGATTTTTCTTTTAATAACAGGCAGTAAAGTATCCTGTTTGGTATTTTTAACCACAACGGTATAGACCTTACCATTGCGTATTCAAAATACCGAAGACAGCCACTTTACCGGCAGCACCGTGACCGCGCCTGCCTTTACGCTGCCCGCCAAAACAGCTTTCATCCGGCCCGACAGCACCATCAAAAACTTCGTCTGCCTGAAGCTCTAAATGGCAGGCAATGACTTGGCGGATTTTGCGGTAAAACAGCATAGCTGGATTGGGTTGAATATCGAGTACGTTGGCTGCTGCGCGTGCAGTAACTTCCAATACAAAAAAGTGGAGGAGTTTTCGCTGGGTAGGCTTGCTTAGTTTGCAATGGGTTATCTTCATTTTTTGAGTGTAACCTAACTGCTAATCTACGTCAGCCCCTTTTTTATTAATGAAATATATTTTAAAGATGGAAAAATATATAAGAATTTGGAGGTGGAGCAAGCCAAAATACTAATGGAAATTGAACAGAAAAATACAGTGAGATCATTTGTTGTTTTTTTAGGGGTGTCTTTTGTTTTTTTATTCTAGGATTTGTTCTTTTGTTATTTAGGAGAAAATTATGTCTAAACAGGGTGTAACGTATTTATTATCCAATATTGGGGTAAGATTGGTACGGTAGATGGAATGATTGGTGCAAGCACAAGTCAAGGGAATACCACAGCAGCCGTTTCAGGTACCGTAACGGCAATTGGCAGCGTAGCTTTAATGTTTCCTGGTTCTGTTGGGCAAGTGGGAACAGCTTTAATTGTAGGAGTTAATTTAGGGAAAACAGAAAGATAAAATTTATGGTAAATCAAAAAAAATATTTTTGCTATCTATATTATTTATATGCAATATCATCTATATTATTCAATATGTTGAATTTTAAGAATAATGTGGGAATTTCTGTAGTCTGTTCATATCTCATTTTGCTATCTTTATTCTTCTTTAGAAGAATAAAGATTGATACTTATGATAAAGATATGAATATTAGGAAATTTGAAACAGTATTAATTGCTTTGAATATATGTTTATTTTTAACATTAATTTTAGATATTGAAAATTATAAAATATTTATATTTCCTATTTTTATTCTTTCCATTCCATCTGTTTTCTTTATTTCATTAACAAAAAAAATCTTCTCAGTTCGAAAGGAATTTTAAATGAAAATTTTTAATATAGCAAAGCAATCAGCACAAGCAATGACGCAAATTGGTGGTGGTGCAACTAATATGTATGGGGCTTTAACCAGCTTTGGAGAAGCGGTCAGCAAAGGGGATGCAGGAAGTATTTTATCTACCGCATCAGGTGTTATTTCTACAGCAAATTCAATTGCAACTATTGCTGGAAATAATTCAAAAGGTTCCGATGCCATTGCACTTGGTGCTGCTGCTACCAGTTTGACAATGAATATAAATAGGCTATCGAAACAAGTAGAAAAAAATGAACCAATAAAACTTACAGATGTTCAAAATGTAATTGGTGATGTTTTCAGTATTGCGGGCGATACTGCATCATTAGTGGGTGGGAAAGCAGGTGAAGCTCTTGGTCTTGAGTTGAATGCTATTGGGCTTAGTATTAAAGCATACGGAGAAGCTACTTTAGGAAATCAAACAATGTCCCCTGATGATTTATTCAATGCTGATAATTGGAAAGGCTTTGGATGGGATTTGGCTGAACGATGGTCGCGTCAATTCTACGAACTATTCCCGATGAACTTAACCCGTGGAAAGACATCAACCGCGACGGCAAATACCACGTCTACGACCCGCTGGTTCTCGACCTTGACGGCGACGGCATCGAAACCATCGGCACGCAAGGTTATGCGGGTGCGTTGTTCGACCACGATAAAGACGGTATCCGCACATCAACGGGCTGGGCGGCCGCCGACGACGGTTTGCTGGTAATTGACCGCAATTCAGACGGCCTGATCAACAACGGCGGCGAACTGTTCGGCGACAGCACCGTATTGAAAGACGGCAGCAACGCCGCACACGGTTATGCCGCATTGGCCGAGTCCGATACCAATGTCAGACGGCAAAGTCGATGCCCAAGATGCGGATTTCGACAAACTCAAGGTATGGCGCGATTTGAATCAGGACGGCGTATCTCAGGAAGGCGAACTGTTTACCCTTGCCGAACTCAATATCCAATCTCTTGATGCCGCCTATCAAGATGTCAACACCCGTTTGGGCAACGGCAACACCCTCGCCCAAAAAGGTTCATACACTACTGCCGGCGGCGAAACCCGCGATATGGGCGACCTGCTGTTGGCCAACGATACTTTGCACAGCCGCTATGCCGGTTCGGTAAGAATGACCGAAGAACAAATGCGGGCGGCAAACCTGCAGGGCATCGGCCGCTTACGCGATTTGCGCGAAGCGGCGGCATTGTCGCCTGATTTGGCGGAAACGCTCAAGGCTTATTCGGATGCGGAAACCAAGGCGGAGCAACAGGCTTTGCTGAACAAACTGGTTCAGGAGTGGGCGAAAACCGATCCGGATTATCACGTCGGCTTCACTTTCTCTACCGCCATGTTCCGCACCGCTAACGAAGGTGTGGCCCTTACGCCTACTCAAGCCGGTTTGGTTCTGGGTTATTCCATTCCGCAAGAATATTTGGACAAAATCCAGCACTACCGCCAAAAAGTCGCCACACTCGATGCGTTCTCCGGTGAAAAATCACACGTAATGTTCAGCATGAACGATACCGAAACCAAGCGCATTTTCTCGGTTATCGACAAGGCATACGATTCCCTTAATAAAAATGTCTACCGGGCACTGTTGTTCCAAACCCGTTTGCAGCCGTATTTGAACGAAATCGGCCTCGTCCTCGAAAATGACGAGTTCAAACTCGATTACAGCGGCGTATTGGCTAAATTCGGCGAAGTACACGCGGAAAATCCTGAAAAAGCGTTTGTGGATTTGGGGGAGTTTGTCGCTTATTCTCAGGATAACGGCAGCGTAGGGATTCAGCAGCTTTCATCACTGTTTGCGCAATATGTTCAGGCAGCAGTGGCGCAAGGTATGTTCGAACAATATGCGGAACAACTTGGCGGCACGGCCTTGACAAAGCTTGGGCATCAATTAGGTACTGATGCCGATGAAACATTACGCGGCACAGATTTATCCAACTTCCTGTTGGGTGGTGAAGGCAATGATACGTTAGAAGGTAGAAATGGAGATGATATTCTCTCCGGTGGTAATGGTCATGACACCCTTAATGGCGGAACGGGCAACGACACCCTGACCGGCGGTGCGGGCAACGACAAACTGAACGGCGGCAGCAGCGAAGCCGATACCTACGTCTTCGCCAAAGGCCACGGACAGGATGTGGTTTCCGACAGCGGCAGCAAAGCCGCACATACCGATACATTGGTGTTCACAGGCGCGAAGCTTTCCGATACTGCCTTTATCCGTAACGGCTATAACTTGATTGTCAAAGCCTACGGTTCGGAAGACCAAGTGACTCTCGACTACTTTTTCTATAACGGTGACCGTCAGAATTTCAATTTTGTTTTCGATGACCAAACCGTTAAAGGTGCTGATGTTGCACTGACTGTAAACGGTACGGAGCAAAACGAAACCTTACAGGGGTGGAGCAATGCCGATACGGTTAACGGCGGTGCGGGCAATGACACCATTTACGGTTACGAAGGCAATGATGTTTTGAACGGTGCCGACGGCGACGACCGTCTCGAAGCCGATAAAGGCAATGACCGTCTGCTCGGAGAGAGCGGTAATGATACATTGGTCGGAGGCAGCGGCAGCGACATTCTCATGGGCGGTGAAGGCAATGACAGATTGGAAGGCGGCAGCAACGAGGCCGACACATACGTCTTTACCAAAGGCCACGGTACTGATACCGTATCGGACTACGGCAGCAAAGACGAGCATATCGATACCTTGCTGTTTGATGGTGCTGAGTTTTCTGATGCGGTGTTCAGCCGTTTCGGTAATGATTTGGTGGTGAAGGCTTATGGAGAAGGTGATCAGGTTAATGTTCAAAACTTCTTTAGTAGCAGTCATTACCGTTATACCGAGTTTGCGTTTGAGGACAAAACTGTTTCGGCGAATGATGCAATGAATGCTGTTGCAGTTGTCTGATTAGGCTTTAAAGGCCGTCTGAAAAT
The DNA here is from genome assembly GCF_002327085.1 of Neisseria weixii. GTDB lineage: Bacteria > Pseudomonadota > Gammaproteobacteria > Burkholderiales > Neisseriaceae > Neisseria > Neisseria weixii. The sequence continues at coordinate 1,947,937 of NZ_CP023429.1, forward strand.
TTTCAGACGGCCTTTTTGCTACACTTTATTTCACGGTGGAATGGGAGTAAGATAGTTTGCCTCTTTTATATTTATTTATAATTTATTGAAAATGAATTGTATATTGTGATATGAATTTATTATAAAAATATTTTTCAGTTACTTAAATCCATATACATTGTTACTTGTTTATCATTTATTTCCCAACCCATCAGATAAGGAGTTACATATGAAAGCAGCACGTTTCTACGACAAAGGCGACATCCGCATTGAAGACATCCCCGAACCTACCGTGGCACCGGGTACCGTCGGCATCAACGTGGCTTAGTGCGGCATTTGCGGTACGGATTTGCATGAGTTTATGGAAGGGCCGATTTTTATTCCGCCATGCGGCCATCCGCATCCGATTTCCGGCGAGGAAGCACCGGTCACCATGGGTCACGAGTTTTCCGGCGTGGTATACGCTGTAGGTGAAGGCGTGGACTACATCGAAGTCGGCCAGCATGTGGTTGTCGAACCTTACATTATCCGTGATTATGTGGACACCGGCGAAGGCAGCAATTACCATTTGTCTAAAGATATGAACTTCATCGGCTTAGGCGGCTGCGGTGGTTTGGCGGAAAAAATTGCCGTTAAGCACCGTTGGGTGCATCCGATTCCCAACGATATCCCATTAGATCAGGCCGCTTTGATTGAACCTTTATCTGTTGGTCACCATGCTTATGTGCGCAGTGGCGCAAAAGAAGGCAATGTTGCCTTGATAGGCGGCGCAGGCTCCATCGGTTTGTTGCTGGCGGCGATTTTGAAAGCCAAAGGTATTAAAGCCATCATCACCGAATTGAGCAAAGCCCGTAAAGACAAAGCCAAAGAAGCCGGTGTAGCTGATTATATTCTCGACCCTTCCGAAGTCGATGTGACCGAAGAAGTGCTGAAACTGACCAACGGCGAAGGCGTGGATGTGGCATTTGAATGCACGAGCGTGAATAAAGTATTGGATACTTTAGTGGCTTCTTGCAAGCCGACTGCCAAAGTGGTGATTGTATCGATTTGGAGCCAGCCGGCAACCATCAATGTGCACAGCGTAGTGATGAAAGAATTGGATGTACACGGCACCATCGCCTACTGCAACGACCATGCCGAAACCATCAAGCTGGTGGAAGAAGGCCAAATCAATCTCGAGCCGTTCATTACCCAGCGTATTAAATTGGACGAATTGATTTCCGAAGGCTTCGAGCGCCTGATTCACAACAATGAGTCTGCGGTAAAAATCATTGTGAACCCGAATCTTTAACCTATTGAATTGTTAAATAAAAGGCCGTCTGAAACTTAAATTTCAGACGGCCTTTCTTAATTGCCTTGAATTACTTATCGTATTGTACCGAATCATGGCCGGAATTTTTTTGGATGAACTCGATTTTGTAACCGTCGGGATCTTCCACAAACGCAATCACGGTGGTACCGTGTTTCATCGGACCGGCTTCGCGCACGACTTTGCCGCCCTTTTGTTTCACCATTTCACAGGCTTGGTAAGCATCGTCCACCTCAATCGCAATATGGCCGAAGGCATCGCCCAAATTATAGTTTTCAGTATCCCAGTTATAGGTCAGCTCCAATACGGTATTTTCCGCTTCGTTACCGTAACCGACAAAAGCCAAAGAGAATTTACCGTCCGGATAATCGTGTTGGCGCAGAAGTTGCATGCCCAAAACGTTTTGATAGAAATCAAGTGATCTTTCCAGATTACCGACACGCAGCATAGTGTGGAGCATCCGCATGATGTGTTCCTTTTATTGGTTTTAAATTCTTATTTTAACACGACAATCTCTACGCTATCCACCTCCTTTTCCGCAGTCTAATTCCGCAGTCTAAAGTCTTTTTCGGACTAAGTATAGTTAAAATTAATATATTAAGAAAAAGAATTTTTTCATTGTCTTTCAGGCAAAAATTAGTTATAAAGTATTGGTTAAGATTCATTTACATAAGCTTGATTAACCAACTTAAAGGACGAAGACATGAGGATTGGTATTCCTAAAGAGTCTCTGGCCGGTGAAACCCGCGTGGCATGTACGCCTGCGACCGTAGCCCAGTTGCAGAAGCTGGGCTTTGAGGTTGTGGTGGAACACGATGCCGGTTTGGCTGCCAGCTTGGATAATGCCGCTTACGAAGCCGCCGGTGCCGTTGTGGCCGATGCGCATACGGTGTGGCAAAGCCCGTTAATTTATAAAGTAAACGCGCCGGCCGAATCAGAAATAGGCCTTCTGAACGCCGGCCAAACGCTAGTGAGCTTTTTGTGGCCGGCACAAAACTCCGAACTCGTGCAGAAACTTGCCGATAAAAAAGTGGATGTGCTGGCGATGGATATGGTGCCGCGCATTTCGCGCGCGCAGGCTTTGGATGCGCTCTCTTCTATGGCCAACATCAGCGGCTACCGCGCCGTGATTGAAGCGGCCAACGCGTTCGGCCGTTTCTTCACCGGCCAGATTACCGCCGCAGGCAAAGTGCCGCCCGCACAAGTGCTGATTATCGGCGCGGGTGTAGCCGGTTTGGCCGCCATCGGCACGGCAAACTCGCTGGGCGCGGTGGTGAAAGCGTTTGACACCCGTTTGGAAGTGGCCGAGCAGATCGAATCGATGGGCGGCCAGTTCTTAAAACTCGATTTCCCACAGGAAGCGGGCGACAGCGGCGACGGCTACGCCAAAGTGATGAGCGAAGAATTCATCGCCGCCGAAATGAAGCTGTTTGCCGAGCAGGCCAAAGAGGTGGACATCATCATCACCACCGCCGCCATTCCCGGCAAACCCGCGCCCAAGCTGATTACCAAAGAAATGGTGGAAAGCATGAAGGCGGGCAGCGTGATTGTGGATTTGGCTGCGGCCACCGGCGGCAACTGCGAATTGACGAAACCGGGCGAATTGTTCATCACTGACAACGGCGTGAAAATCATCGGCTACACCGATATGGCCAACCGCTTGGCGGGGCAGTCTTCCCAGCTTTACGCCACCAATCTGGTCAATTTAACCAAGCTGTTAAGCCCCAATAAAGACGGCGAAATCGCGCTGGATTTCGAAGACGTGATTATCCGCAACATGACCGTTACCCGCGAGGGCGAAATCACGTTCCCGCCGCCCGCCATCCAGGTTTCCGCCGCACCGCAGCAAACGCCGTCTGAAAAAGCCGCGCCCGCAGCCAAACCCGAGCCGAAACCCGTTCCCGCTTGGAAAAAACTGGCACCTGCCGTAATCGGCGCGGTGTTGGTTTTATGGGTGGGCGCGGTGGCACCGGCCGCCTTTCTGAACCACTTTATCGTGTTCGTGTTAGCTTGTGTGATTGGTTATTATGTGGTGTGGGACGTGAGCCATTCGCTGCACACGCCGCTGATGTCGGTAACCAATGCGATTTCGGGCATCATCGTGGTCGGCGCGCTGCTGCAAATCGGCCAAGGACACGGCTTTGTGTCGCTGTTGGCGTTTATCGCAGTGTTGATTGCCAGCATTAACATCTTCGGCGGCTTCTATGTCACCCGCCGCATGTTGAATATGTTCCGCAAAGGATAAGGGGTTACGATATGTCTTTAGGTTTGGTAACTGCGGCCTACATCGTCGCCGCAATTTTGTTTATTTTCGCGCTGGCCGGTTTGTCAAAACAGGAAACGGCCAAGCAAGGCTGCTATTTTGGCATGGTCGGCATGGCGATTGCCTTGTTTGCTACCATTTTCAGTGAACAGTCTTCAGGCTTTTTCTGGGTCGTGTTGGCGATGGCTGCCGGTGCTGCTATCGGTATTTACGAAGCCAAAAAAGTCGAAATGACTGAAATGCCCGAACTGATCGCGCTGTTGCACAGCTTCGTCGGCCTGGCCGCCGTGCTGGTGGGCTTCAACAGCTTTATCGAAGCGGGCAACGTTGACCCGGAAATGCACACCATTCATTTGGTGGAAGTATTTTTAGGCGTGTTTATCGGCGCGGTAACGTTTACCGGCTCGATTGTGGCCTTCGGCAAACTCAACGGCAAAATCAGCAGCGCACCGCTGCAACTGCCGCACAAACACAAGCTGAACCTGGCTTCGATTGTGGTGTCGTTTCTGTTGCTGCTGCTGTTTGTCGGCGCCGACGGCAGCTGGTTCGCCCTGATTGTGATGACCTTAATCGCCTTGGCTTTCGGCTGGCATTTGGTCGCTTCCATTGGCGGCGCCGATATGCCGGTAGTGGTATCGATGTTGAACTCATACTCCGGTTGGGCGGCCGCAGCGGCGGGCTTTATGCTCGGCAACGATTTGCTGATTGTTACCGGTGCGCTGGTAGGCTCGAGCGGCGCGATTCTGTCGTATATCATGTGTAAAGCCATGAACCGCTCGTTTATTTCGGTGATTGCCGGCGGCTTCGGCACCGACGGCACCTCTGCCGCCGCAGGCAGCGAAGAAGTGGGCGAATACCGCGAAGCCAAGCCTGCCGAAGTGGCAGAAATGCTGAAAAACGCCTCGAGCGTCATCATTACCCCGGGCTACGGCATGGCGGTGGCACAGGCGCAATATCCGGTGGCCGAAATCACCGAGCTTCTGCGTAAAAACGGCACCGAAGTGCGCTTCGGCATCCACCCCGTTGCCGGCCGTCTGCCCGGCCATATGAACGTGTTGCTGGCCGAGGCCAAAGTACCTTACGACATCGTATTGGAGATGGATGAAATCAACGACGATTTCCCCGACACCGACGTGGTGCTGGTGATCGGCGCCAACGATACGGTCAACCCCGCCGCACAAACCGACCCCAATTCGCCGATTGCCGGCATGCCGGTGTTGGAAGTGTGGAAAGCCAAAGAAGTGGTGGTGTTCAAACGCTCGATGAACACCGGCTACGCAGGTGTGCAAAACCCGCTCTTTTTCAACGAAAACAGCGTGATGTGCTTCGGCGATGCCAAGAAAACCGTTGATGATATTTTGGCCGAACTGAAAAAATAAGCCGAAACCGACTTGAGGCCGTCTGAAACGTTTCAGACGGCCTCATTACATGGAATAACAAAAATACACCCTTGAGTTATATCAAGCGCGACAGCGTTTCACCACCGTAAAATAACGCTTATATTCAATACGGACAATAAACATGAGTGATTTATATCCACATGAAATCCTGCGCGCCACCGCTGATAAAGGCGTCGCAAAAGGCAATGGTGACGCGCTGCAACTCAGCGTCTTGGGCTTTTTGGGTGGTGCATTTATTTCCATCGGCTATCTGGCCTACATCCGCGTAGTCGGCGGCATGCCGGAAGAAATGGGCAGCTTGGCCACCTTGCTCGGCGCGGCTGTTTTCCCCATCGGCCTGATTTGTATTTTATTGGGTGGCGCGGAACTAATTACCAGCAATATGATGGTGCTGCCAGTGGCCCTGATGATGAAAAAGATTACTGCTGCTCAATGGATGCGCAACTGGCTGATTGTATCGTTGACAAATGTACTCGGCGCATTTTTTGTAGCTTGGTTTTTCGGCCATTTTTTGGGCTTGACCGAAGGTCATTACCTACACGAAACCATTACCGTGGCAAAAACCAAAGTCTCGGCAGACTTTGCACATGCTTTCGTGTCCGGCATTGGTTGTAACTGGATGGTGGCGATGGGTGCGTGGCTGTGCTACGGCGCGCATACTTACGGTGGCAAGATTTTGGCGATTTGGTTTCCAATTATGATTTTCGTGTTAATCGGTTTTCAACACGTTGTTGCCAACATGTTTGTCATTCCGGCTGCGATTTGGGGCGGTGCCGATATTTCTTGGGCGCAGTTTATGCACAATATGGTGTCGGTTTACTTGGGTAATGCGGTCGGTGGCTCAATATTTGTCGGTATGCTTTATGTGTTGGCTTACCGAAAGCAAGCAGAAGCAGCTGATTCTACGCATTGATAAAACGATTAAAAAGGCCGTCTGAAAAATATTTTTCAGACGGCCTTTTGCTATGCAGCACCCTAAATTATTCTGGCGCTATCCTAAGCTTTTATAGCTTGTGTTGCTGGTTGACATCTGTGATTGACGTTTCAACCGGTTTTTCATCGGTTTTGGCCATCACTTCACGATACCATCTCGGGTGGTGTTTTTTCGCCCATTGTTGCGAAACCACGCCCTCGGTCATAGCACGAACCGTGCCTTTAACCCAAATAGCTGCATAAACGTGCACGATAATACCGGCAATCAAGACAATCGCAGCACCGGCATGGAACAGCAACGCCAAACGAATCACCGAAATCGGGAACATCTCGGCAAAATACGGACGCCATGCGATGACACCAGTAATCACCAACACCAGCATACAAGCCGTCATTAACCAAAACATGCCTTTCTGACCGCCATTGTATTTGCCGACATCACCCACTTCATGGCCTTTCAAAATGGTGGTCACCGACTTCATCCATTTCACATCCTCTTTATCAAAGAAGTTGAATTTCCAATAACGGAAAAATTGAATGAAAAAGCCGATAAACATCACCACGCCGATAAACGGGTGCAAAATCCGCGCCAATTGCGACGTACCAAAAATACCGGTCAACCAGAAAAATGCCGGATAGAAGAAAGCCAAACCGGATACGGCCAGCAAAATAAAACACAAGGCAACAACCCAGTGATTGATGCGTTCACTGCGTTTGTAACGCTGAATTAACTTTGGTTTCATTATGCGTCCTCCTCACCGTGCAATATTTTACCGTCTTTGCCGATGACTTCAGGTTTGTCTTCATCTTCACGGTTAGGGCCTACAGTAATGTAGTGCATCCAACCGGCAACCGCTGCCGCAGCAATACCGAATGTCGCCAAAGGCTTGAGTAAACCTTTCCATACTTTCACGGTTGGGCTGATGCTTGGATTCTCAGGCAAACCGTTGTAAAGGTTAGGTTTGTCGGCATGGTGCAAGACATACATCACGTGCGTACCACCTACACCTTGCGGGTCATACAGACCGGCATTTTGATAACCGCGGCTGTTCAAGTCTTTAATACGCTCTTGAGCCACTTGTTTCATGTGTTCTTTGCTGCCGAACTGAATCGCACCGGTTGGACAGGTTTTCACACAAGCAGGTTCTTGGCCGACAGCCACGCGGTCTGAACACAAGGTACATTTGTACGCACGGTTGTCTTCTTTGTTGATGCGCGGAATGTTAAACGGACAGCCTGAAATACAGTAACCGCAACCGATACAGTTTTCCTGATGGAAATCGACGATACCGTTTTCATACTGAATAATCGCCCCGGAGAAGGACACGCTTTCAGACACCCCGGATCCGCACAGTGCATACAGCCGTCTTTGCGAATCAGCCACTCTAATTTACCGTGTTCTTCGGTTTCGCTGAAACGCATCACCGTCCAGCTTTTTGCGGTCAAATCAATCGGATTGTCGTACACGCCAATGTTTTCACCGATTTCATCACGGATATCGTTCCATTCCGAACAAGCCACCTGACAGGCTTTACAGCCGATACAGGTGCTGACATCGATTAATTTTGCCACTTCAACCGGTTTGCGCACCTGAGGCGGCGGCGTGATGCCCGATGTTGCAGAGCGGCGTTTGATGTCTAATGATTGTAATGCCATTGTTCCGCTCCTTACGCTTTCTCAATATTAACCAAGAAGGTTTTGTATTCAGGCGTTTGCGTGTTGCAGTCGCCCACGAAAGGCGTCAGCGTATTCACGATATACTGCTTCTGACCTGATACATTTTCCCAACCACCGTGCAACGGAATACCGACTTGGTGAACGGTTTTACCATTGATGGTCAATGGTTTTACGCGTTTCGTTACCACAGCTTTGGCCTTGATGTAAGCACGCTTAGAACTGACTTTGACCCAATCACCTTTCTTAATGCCTTTTTCAGCAGCCAATTCTTCACTGATTTCAATGAATTGCTCAGGTTGGGCAATCATCAGCAGCTTCACGGACTTGGTCCAGAATTGGAAGTGTTCGGTCAGGCGGTAAGTGGTGCCGACATATGGGAACTCTTCAGCCGTACCGATACGGTCTTTCACACTGTCGAACAAACGCATGGCCGGTGATTGAACCACTTTCGGGTGCAGCAGATTGGTACCAATCGGCGATTCCAAGGGCTCGTAGTGCTCAGGGAACGGGCCGTCAACCAGTTTGCGTTGGGCAAACAGACGGCCAACACCTTCTTCGTTCATGATGAAAGGATTCATACCGCTGCCCGGTGCTTCATCAGATCTAAAGTCGGCCACATCAGCACCAGTCCATTTGTTGCCATCCCATTCAATTAATACACGGTTCGGATCCCAAGGTTTGCCGCTCGGATCCAAGGAGGCACGGTTATACAAAATACGGCGGTTAGCAGGCCATGCCCACGCCCAGCGCGGGGTATTGCCCAAACCGGTATCGGTATTGTCGCGACGATCCATTTGGTTACCGGCTTGCGTCCATGAGCCTGAGAAAATCCAAGTCGCACACTCGGTGGTACCGTCATCACGCAATTGTGAGAAGCCGTCGAGCAATTCGCCTTTTTTACGAATCACATTACCATTGGCATCTTTAATGTCGGCTAAGGCATAACCGTTAGACTCTTTGGCCATTTCCTCCGGTGTTGGTGCCACTGGATTTTTGTAATGCCATGCCAGCTTGGTAATCGGATCAGGCGCAGTACCGCCTTCTTTTTCGTACATTTCTTTCAGCAAGACATGCAGCTCGCCTAAAATATCCAAGTCAGGCAAGGCTTCGCCGGAGGATTTTGGCCCGGATGGTGCCATTGCAACCAACGTGAAGAGTTCACAATCGAACCTGCTTCTTCTGCGAAACAAGGTGTCGGCAAGCGGAATACTTCGGTTTGAATTTTAGACGGATCAACATCGTGCGCCTCACCGTGGTTTTCCCAGAAGGACGCGGTTTCAGTTTTCAGCGGATCCATCACGACCATGTATTTCAGCTTCGAGAATGCTTCGGTCACGCGGTGGGCATCAGGAAATGAACCTTGCGCGTTAAAGCCTTGCACCAACAAGCCGTTGACTTTGCCCTGATACATCAATTCAGTGGTTTGCAAAATATCGTACATTTTGTCCCACTTCGGCAGCCAGTCGTAGCCCCAGTTGTTTTCTTTGGTGGCGTTTTCACCGTACATCCATTTCAGGAAGCTGACAAAGAATGCGGGGGTGTTGCTCCAATAGTTCAACTGATTGGCTTGCAATGCTTTCGGCGTTTGCTTAGCCAAGTAGTCTTGGAAAGTCGGGTGGTTGTCTTCGTTTGGCAGGGTCAAGTAGCCCGGCAATGAAGTCGACAACAAGCCCAAATCCGACAGACCTTGGATGTTAGAGTGACCGCGCAATGCGTTTACACCACCACCGGCCATGCCGATGTTACCCAACAGCAATTGAACCATCGCCATGGTACGGATAATCTGGGTACCGTAAGTATGCTGAGTCCAGCCCAATGCATACAGAATGGTGCCGGCTTTATTCGGTGCCGCCGTTTCGCCCCATGCTTCGGCGATTTTCAAGAAATCTTCTTTGCTGGTGCCGCAAGTGGTTTCCATCACATCCAGCGTGTAGCGTGAATAATGTTTTTTCAACATTTGGAACACGCAGCGTGGGTCTTGCAAGGTTGGGTCGGTTTTGGCGTAGCCGTTGGCATCCAGTTCGTAAAACCACGTTGCGTTGTCGTAGTAGTTTTTACGGTTACCGGTACGGCTGGTCACTTCAGGTTGCTGCTCGCCTTGTTTTGCTTCAGGTGCCTGGAATGCAGCGGCACCGGAGAACAGGCCTTCATCAAAGTCAAAACCTTCAGAAACGATAAAGCTGGCATTGGTATAGGCCTTCACGTATTCCCATTGGATTTTATCGTTTTCAATCAGCCAGTTAATCAATGCCCCCAAAAAAGCGATGTCACTGCCCGAACGGATAGGCGCATAAAAGTCGGATACCGCAGCGGTACGGTTGAAGCGAGGGTCAACCACATATAATTTGGTGCCTTTTTTCTTTTTCGCTTCGATTACCCATTTGAAGCCCACAGGGTGCGCTTCTGCGGCATTACCGCCCATCACCATGATAAAGTCGGCATGTTGGATGTCCACAAAAGTGTTTGTCATCGCACCGCGACCAAAAGTTGAAGCCAAAGCTGATACGGTCGGGCCGTGACATACCCGTGCTTGCGCATCAGTGGCAACAATACCCAACGAACGCATCCATTTCTGGGTCAGAATACCGGTTTCGTTGGAAGCGGCGGAAGCTGTCAACATGCCTACCGTAGGCAAACGGTGTACCGGCACGCCGTTTTCATTGGTGACAATTAAGTTTTCGTCACGGTCTTTTTTGAGATGTTTGGCAATACGGGTTAAAGCATCGTGCCAAGAAATGCGTTTCCATTCGTTGGTAAACGGCTCGCGCACTTCCGGGAAATGCAAACGGTTTGGGCTGTGTACAAAATCCAACAAACCTGCGCCCTTAGGGCATAACGAGCCACGGCTTACCGGATGATCCGGGTCACCTTCGATGTGGAAAATGACTTTCTTGGCATTTTTGGCACCATCGCCCATGCTGTACAAAATCGTACCGCAGCCTACGGAACAATAAGTACAGTTGTTACGCGTTTCAGTGGCGCGCAAAAGTTTATACTGACGCACCTCCGCCCAAGCATTGGTCGGCATCATGCCCATTACGGCCAAACCCGACGCGCCGGCACCGGCGGCGGTCACTTTAAAAAACTGCCGTCTTGATACATTCATGGTTTCGTTCCTGCTTGATTAGGAAGCCGCAATTTTCAGACGGCCTCACTATGTTTTTGTTTTTGTAATAATACTTTAAAAGCTAATACTTTAGTATTATATTGCGACACATTACAACTACTGTAGTAAATTGTAAGTCATTCGACATTGATAGTCTAACTTTATTTTAAATTTGTTTTAATTGATTTTATTATTAAAATCTGAGTAGTTTTATCAGGATTAAATATAAAGGCCGCCTGAAAAATCAATTTCAGCCGGCCTTTTATTTATGCTTTTGTTGAACTGTTGAATGGCTATTTAACGGCGCAAACGGTTTGCATCCAACCACTTTTCCAAATCTGCGGCACTCAATTTGCCGCCGTTGTCTTCCAAGTCCAATTTATTCAACTGACGGCCTGCACCATAAGCCGCCAATACCGGCGTACCGCTCAAACCGTATTGCTGTTTGAATGCGCTCCACGCCGCTTTATCCTGATGCAGGCGGTGTACGTTGACAAAATAAATTTTATCGCCGAGAAGATATTGCGTGATGTAGCGTTTGAACATTGGCTCGAATGCGTTGCAATCGCCGCAACTTGGGCGGCCGATATAGGCGTAAAACTGATCACCCTTCGCGACTTTGGCTTTGAAATTTTCCACGGTCAGACTGTTGAGTTCAAAATAAATATCGGAATAAGTGTCTTCTAAACGTTTGGTATTGGCTGCGGAAAGCTTCACTGCCGTTTGTGCTTCCGACAATTCGCTTTTCAATTTATCCAGCTCTTGATGATGGCTGCACGCGCCTAACAGCAACACGGCGGTAAGTGACAACATAGCGGTTTTCATAGCTAGCTCCTTATTGAAATAATGAATATCTTATTGAATCAGTATAAACCCGTTTACCGACATGGACTTAAATTTTTTGATAATGGTTTGATAAAACGCAGCTCATGCTGCGCTTACTCCGTAAAATTGACAGAATCAGACTTGATAGCCAATAAAAAAAGCCGTCTGAAACATATTTTTTTCAGACGGCCTCAACTTATCCTACCGGTTAGAACCTTTCACCATATCCATCAAAAACAGGCGGCAGTCTAAATTGCCGTTATACAACGGAATTTTGCGCTTCGGCAACAAACGCATGAATTTCGGCATATCGCGGTCGCCGGTAAACATACCGATGAGCCAGCCTGCATAATGCTGCTTCAGCCACGAACCCAACTGCGGATACAGCGCCTGCAAAGCCTGCATTTCCGCCAAGCGCACGCCATAGGGCGGATTGGAAATCATGATGCCGTTGTCACCATTGGGGCGGGCATTTTGCGCGTCTTTCACTTCAAAACGGATAAACTCGGCCACTTCGGCTGCTTCGGCATTGTGCTCAGCGGCACGAATCATGTGGCGGTCATTGTCGCTGCCGGCAATCGGTGCGGCAACCGGCACCATTTGTTCACGCGCTTCTTGGCGGATTTTCACCCACGCGGCTTTGTCGAAATTTTGCAGCTTTTCAAAACCAAAACAGCGCATCAAACCCGGTGCGCGGCGGCCGGCAATCCATGCCGCTTCAATCGCCAAAGTACCGCTGCCACAAAACGGGTCTTGAAACGGCTGCGAACCGTCATATCCGGTCAGCAACAACAAACCGGCAGCCAAGTTCTCACGCAACGGCGCTTCGCCGGTGTCTTGGCGGTAGCCGCGTTTGAACAAGGCTTCACCGGACGTATCGATAAAAATCTCGATATTGCGCTCATCCATAAAAGCATGCACGCGCACATCAGGCTGAATTTTACCCACATTCGGGCGCGCATCATAAATGTCACGGAACGAATCACACAGCGCGTCTTTGATTTTCAGGCCGACAAAATCCAAGCTTTTAACGTTAGCACGCTTGCCCTCAACCTTCACTTTAAAGGTCTGCTCCAGCGTAAACCAATTGAACCAATTGATATTCTTAGCTAATTTGTAAATATCCTGCTCACTGCGGTAGCTGCCTTTGTTCAGGCGCAGCAGCACGCGGCTGGCAGTACGCGAGTGCAGATTGATGCGGTAAACCTGCCCCATCGTTGCTTTGCAGGCAACACCGCCATCGGTAGCTTGAATGTCTTGAATGTTCAGGGATTTGAGTTCGTCGGCCAACGGCGTTTCCAAACCGCGCGGACAAGTGGTGAATAAGGCGTATTGCGTCATGGTGATTCCTTTCTGGGTCGGTCACACAGGCTTTCTGCGTGTCAATAAAGAGATGAATTATAGCGTAGATTATAAAAGTAAAGTATTTATTTTTCAGGATTTTTTGAACAAAAGGCCGTCTGAAACCATTTATTTCAGACGGCATTGATAAAATCAGTTTTCAGACGGCCTATTCCGCTGTAAAAGCCGTCTGAAACACTCCGCCGTCAATGTTGATATCTGCCAGATACTCATGGCGGTTTTCAACACACATCGGCAAACGGATTTGCTTGGCTGCCCATGTGCCGTCGTTTTGGCGGCGGATATTGAAGCGGTTGAAGCCCATATCCATGTCTTTCATGCTAAAGCTGACGGTGATTTCTTGAGTTGTTTCCGGCACGTTTTTCAACACAATATCAAAGGGTTGCTTGGTTTCAAGTTTATTGCTGAATTTGACATACACGCCGTTGGGCAAAGTGCAGCCTTGTGTGACTTGGCATTCGGCCTGCTTGGCTTGCGGCTGTTGCTGCTGCCACCAGCCCAAAGCAATGAGTTTGACGGCGGCAAACACCAGCAGCAACACGCCGACGATGATTAACTTTTTATTTTGACTCATGTTCAGACGGCCTCGATCTCATCATCAACCACCACGGCATGCGCACCTGATTGCAGCCACTGAGTTTGATACTGCGCCGCCCAATCGGAAAAAGCGGCAATCACCAAGGGGATGGGCACACCTTGTTGCAGCCTCTGCAAAACGGCTTCGGCGGCAGCTTGGTTTTGTACGCGCCACACCACTACATCGGCATCCGGCACATTGCGCCATTGTTCGGCGGTTTCCACCACCACCCACACGCTTTGCGCCGGCGGCATTTTACCCAGCGCACGCAATTCGGGTTCCTCAATCAACACATGTTCATGCTGCGGCTCAGCCAAACGATGCGGCACCACACGATATTCGCCCATGCGGTTAAACCCGTGCAAACCGCTTTTCAGACGGCCTGACAATACTCTCGGCACGGAAAGCGATTGCAACAGCGCACCATTGGCAGGCAACATCGGCGACACGGTAAAATCGCCCGCTTTCTGCCACGACCATGTCTGTCCTTCTTTGGCCTGCAATTCGCCCGACCATTCATCGGCTTCCACCCGTAAAAAACGCAGATGCACATGCGCGTGTTCGTAGGCGTGGATTTTGGTCAGCCACGGCGTCGCGTGATGAATACGGATGCCGAGTTCTTCTTCCAACTCTCGCTGCAAAGCCTGAAACTCGGTTTCGCCCGCTTCCACTTTACCACCGGCAAACTCCCAATAACCGGCATAAGGCTTGCCTTCGGGACGTGAACTTAATAAATAATCGCCGTCGGCATTGAGCAAAATTCCGGCAACAACGCGGATTAAGGGGCGTGGGTCTGATGTGGTCATGATGTTTTGGGAAATGAATATTAATTTTCAGACGACCTTTTTACGCCATGCTTCACAGGCCGTCTGAACGTGATTGGACATGCGCCGACAAACCTTGCTTGCCCGCGCATGGAATGGTTTTATTTTTCGGCAATCACAAAAGCCAATACGGTATCTTCTTCATCGGCCATACTCAAGCTAACGTGGCTGATGCCTCGCTCTTTCAGCCATTTTTCCAATACCGGCGCATAGAAAAATTCCGGCTTGCCCATTTCATCGTGGCCAATGCCGATGTTGCGGAACGACACCGCCCCGCGGATACCGGTGCCGACGGCCTTGGCAAATGCTTCTTTGGCGGCAAAACGCTTGGCCAGATAATTCACCGGTTTGCCGGCTTGGGGGAACTCCATCAATTCTTCAGGACTGAGAATGCGTTCGGCAAAGGCTTGGCCGAATTTTTTATTCAGTCGGATGATACGTTTCAGGGAAACGATGTCGGTGCCGGTACCATAAATCATGGGTTTCTCCTTAATTATCTTTGCAAGTAACAGGCCGTCTGAACTCTCTGACGGCTAAATTATTTCGCCAACAAACGTGCTTTAAACATCACGTCTTTCATTTGGCAAATGGCTTCGGGCAAACCTAAAAACACGGCTTGTGCGATGAGCGCGTGGCCGATGTTTAATTCTTGAATCACGGCAATGCGGGCAATCGGTGTGACATTATGAATAGTCAACCCGTGCCCGGCATTGACGACCAAACCCAACTCATCGGCAAAATGCGCGCCTTCTTCAATCCGTGCCAACTGCTGCGCCTGTTCAGACGGTGTATGCGCATCGGCATAGGCACCGGTGTGCAGTTCAATCACGGGCGCACCGACGTCTTTGGCCGCCTGAATCTGCGCTTGATCGGCATCGATAAACAGCGATACGCGGATACCGGCGTCAGTGAGCGTGCGCGTAAATCGGGCGATTTTCTCCTGCTGCGCCAACACGTCCAAACCGCCTTCAGTAGTCACCTCTTGACGCTTTTCGGGCACAATGCACACATCTTCCGGCATAACGTTTAGCGCGTTTTCCAGCATTTCTTCGGTCAGCGCCATTTCCAGATTCAGGCGCGTACGAATGGCATTTTTCACGGCGAATACGTCGGCATCTTTGATGTGGCGGCGGTCTTCGCGCAAATGCAGCGTAATCAAATCCGCACCGTGGGTTTCGGCAATGAGTGCGGCTTCTACCGGACTCGGGTAAAGGGTGCCGCGCGCATTGCGGATTGTGGCGACGTGGTCGATGTTAACGCCTAATAACATGGAGTTCCTTTCGCTGATTCGGTTTCAGACGGCCAGTTCGTCATTGAGGCCGTCTGAAAAATAAGGTTGGTTTCACTGCTGATTCAGACGGCCTGTGAATGCTCTGCCGCTTCATGACATCTGAACGACATCGGATCCAAATCAAACTGCTGCAACTGCTGCAATACCTGCCGCGATTTAATCCCCTCCGGAATGCGGAAATCAATCAGCAATCGGTTGATTTTTAAAGCCTGCTGCAAACTTACGCCGTCTGCAAACCCGCCTTGGCGTAATTGAATCAAACTGCTGCCATCGACCACAATGCCGCTTTGCTGCTGATTGCCCAATCCGTTGGCTTCCGCCAGTGGCAACAGGGCTTCTTCGGGGTGCAACCAATATTGTGCATCAGGGTCGATGTCATTTCCGTGAACATCGTGCTGTAAATCCGGCGCATAGCCCGATTGGTGCAGCAATTGCCATTCAAAGCGGCGTAAGGCGGCGATGTGGTTCGGTTCGCGGCACAGGGTTTGCATGGTTTCGGCAAAGATGTCGTACAACTCGGGCATCGGGTCTTCGCGTGCGGAGAGCTTCAGCATCAATTCGTTTACATACAGGCCGCTGAACAAAGCCCGCCCCTGCGGCTGCGGCCAACCGCCCAACCATTCGGCCCGGTGCAGCGTTTTGAGTTCTTGGCTGCCGTACCACGACGCGCTCATCGGCACAAACGGCACCAGCACGCCGCGCAATTCACTCATGCGCTTACGGGCGCTGCGTGCCAGCAAAGCCACACGTCCGTAACGGCGGCTGTACACTTCCAGCCACAGGCTGCTTTCGCGCCAAGGTGCGGATGCGAGCATGAAGACGGGTTCGTGGTTGATGCGGTGGCTGGACATGGTTTTGCGGCTGAACAGAATGAAGGAATTATAACGGTTTTCAAATAAAAGGGTGATGAAAATAAAACAAGGCCGTCTGAAAAATAATGCAAGATTTTTCAGACGGCCTTGAGGCATTAAGCACCTTATTTCGGCGTGTAGCGTCCTGCCATGGCTTTATACACCATGTTTTCGTATTTCAACACGTCATAGCGTTGGTTTAATACGTTTTGCGCCGAGCTGTATTCGCTGTTTAAGGCTTCGAGCCAGTCTTTCAACTCGTTTTTACCGTGTTGGTAGCGCACTTGGTAATAGCGGCTGTTTTTCTGATCCAAGGCGTAACGCTGACGGGTATTCTTCAAAGTGGCTTGCGCATTTTGGTAGGCCAGATAGTTGGTGTTGACTTCATTCAGCGCAGTCGTTAACGCCTGCTCGAAATTCAAAGCCGCGCTGTCAAAACGCGCTTGGGCATCTTTGTCTTCCCATTGCAGCGTTTTCCAATCCAAAAACGGCAGATTGATTTGCGCCGAACCCAAAAACGGCACGTCAAACATCGTGCGCGCTTTGCCGGAAGACGTACTCAAACTCGCGCCCAAGGTAATGCTCGGATACCAACTGCGCTGCTGCGCCGCCAAGGTTTGCACCGACGATTGCAAACGGTATTCCGCCGCGCGCAAATCGGGGCGGTTGGCCAGCACCGAAACCGGCACATTCAAATCCACACCTTTCACCGCCAGCAAGCGGTATGCTGACGGCTCCGCGGCGATGGCTTCGCCCGGCTTCAGATTCAGCAGATTGCGCAAGGTTTGCTCGAGCGCATCTCGGCTGTTTTGCAGTGACAATAAATTATTTTGCGCGCTCAGCAAAGATTGTTTCGCCTGCGTGCTTTGGCTGGAATCGGCCTTGCCGTAACGGTATTTGGCATCGGCTATGCGGGCGATTTCCTGATATTGTTTCAACGATTGCCGGGTTAAAGCAATGGCTTCGTTGATGTAGGCGATGTTGAAATAAGCATCAGCAACATTATTTACCAAGGTCAGGCGGGTATTGGCCAAATCTTCCTGCGTGGCGCGGTATTCCCATACTTGCGCATCGGCGGTGGCACTCAAGCGCTTCCATAAATCAAGTTCGTAACTCAAGCCCAATTGGCTGCTGAAGCTGTTGTTGCTGCTGCCGGATTTGAGGTTTTTGGAAGCCGATGCACCGGCCGAGCCGTTAAACGACGGCACCAGATTCGCACCCAAAATATTGGCCTGATACAAGGCGCGGTTCACCGAAATCGCGGCCTGTTTCAAATCGATGTTGTTGTCCAAAGCCTGCTGAACCACGGCATTGAGTTGGGCGTTTTGATAGATTTCCCACCAGTCGCCGTTAATCTGATAGCGCTCGGCGGCTTCGGCAGCGCTCATAACATGCGTATTGCCGGCCAAGCTCGGTGCGTTCACTTTAGGATTAACCGCACACGCGCTTAAGGTTACGGATACGGCGATAACTGAAGCCGTCTGAAAAAAAGTTTTGCTGTTCATGATTTCATCATTCTGATGTTTCAGACGGCCTTGATGAACCGGCCGTCTGAAAAAAGTTAATCTTGCGCCAAGGCATCGATCGGGTTGAGCTGCGAGGCACGGTGGGCCGGCATAAAGCCGAAAGCCACGCCGATAACGGTCGAACACAACACCGCACCGACTATCGACAAGGTGGAAAATCTCATTGGGAAATCGGTGACAAAATGGTTAAACACCAACCCGATGGCACCGGATACCGCTACACCGGCCAAGCCGCCGATTAGACAAATCAATACGGCTTCAATCAGAAACTGCTGCAAAATATTGCTGCGGCGTGCGCCGACAGCCATGCGTACGCCGATTTCCTTGGTACGCTCGGTAACCGATACCAGCATGATGTTCATCACACCGATACCTCCAACCACCAGCGAAATCAAAGCGATACTGGAAATCAGAAGTTTCATCGTACCGGTGGCACTTTCAACGGCTTGTTTGATGATATCGCTGTTGTTCATAAAAAAGTCTTCCGTGCCATGGCGCGCACTCAACAATTCCGTCAGGCTTTTTTCGGCCACCTGACTGTCGGTATCGTCTTTGATTTTGACAATAATCGAATTGGTATGGGTCTCGCCGGTAATTTGATGCATGACGGTAGTGTACGGCGACCATATCATCAGGCTGTCGGAGCTGCCGAAATTGTTGGTTTGGTCGTTGGCAATACCGATTACGGTAAGCGGCCGTTTTTTGAACAATATGACCTTACCGATTGGATCGGCACCGCCGAACAGCTTGGCTTGGGTATTTTTATCGATTACCGCCACTTGCGCATCTGATTTGACATCACTCTCGTCAAACAGACGGCCACGTTCCAAAGTCAGGCCGTGTACGCTGAAATATTGCTCGCCCACACCGTAAAGCTGGCCGTTCAAATCAATATTCCGATACGTCATCGTTCCTCCGGACGAAGTCTGCGGCGTAGCCGAATCGACATAACTTTGTTTGGCTATGGTCAACGCGTCCGCTATCGTCAGTGTTTTAATCCGGCGGGAATGCCTGTCGCCGAAACCTTTGCCGGGGAAAATCGTGATGGTATTCGTTCCCATCGCATTGATGTCTTCCAGGATTTTCTGCTGTGATCCGTTACCCAAGGCCACCACCGACACCACCGAAGCAATGCCGATAATGATACCCAGCATGGTCAGCAGCGAGCGCATTTTATGCGCATAAATCGCATGCACTGACATTTTAAAGGCTTCCAGAAATTGATCGCAGTAAAAAAGCCACGAAACTTTTTCTTTTACCGCCTGCACTTGGCTGGACGGGATTTCGGCAGATTTGCTGATATCGGAAACAATCTCGCCGTCACGGATTTCAATTACGCGGTTAGCATTGGCGGCAATGCCCGGGTCGTGCGTAACCATAATGATGGTATGGCCTTGTTCGTGTAACTGATGCAGGATTTCCATCACGTTTTTACCGCTGGCGGTATCGAGTGCGCCGGTCGGTTCGTCGGCAAAAATAATCTCGCCGCCGTTCATCAGCGCGCGGGCAATCGACACCCGCTGCTGCTGGCCGCCGGAAAGCTCACCCGGTTTGCTGTTCCCTTACTTTCCAATCCCAAATCGAGCAACAGTTTTTCCGCACGTTCGGAACGATGCTTTTGATCTGTACCGGCGTATATGGCCGGCAGCGCGACGTTGTCGCGTGCCGTCAGCAAACCGAGCAGATTATAGCGTTGGAAAATAAAACCGAAACGGCTGCGGCGCAAAGCGGCCAATTCATCAGGCTGCATTTCGGAGGTTTCGATGCCGTCGATTTTATAGGAACCCGAAGTCGCGCTGTCAAGACAGCCGAGAATATTCATCAGGGTCGATTTGCCCGACCCCGATTGGCCGATGACGGCTACAAAATCACCTTTTTCCACTTTCAGGCTGACGTTTTTCAAAACATGGACGCGGTTTTCACCGTTGCCGAAATAGCGATTAATGCAGGTGCATTCGATTAAACTCATATGTGTTACCAAATATAAACTGGAAATTCGATCATCTGAAAAGCAGGCCGCACATTCTGTTTTCAGACAGCCTATCGGTCGCTTTGATTTACACCGTCTGATTTACATCGGCGGCCCCATGCCGTTGTGCTTTTTGCCTTGTGCTTTTTCAGACCCGTTCATTTCCGATATGATGACTGTCTCACCCTCGTCTAAGCCGCTTTTGACTTCAGTATACATACTGTCTTTCAAACCGGTAACGACATCCCGGCCCACCTCTTTACCGTCCGCACCTAACACCCGTACGGACGTTTTGCCCTCTTGCGATTTTTTGAT
The DNA here is from genome assembly GCF_002327085.1 of Neisseria weixii. Classification (GTDB taxonomy): domain Bacteria; phylum Pseudomonadota; class Gammaproteobacteria; order Burkholderiales; family Neisseriaceae; genus Neisseria; species Neisseria weixii. Next base: position 1,968,144 of record NZ_CP023429.1, read on the forward strand.
GGCCGGGGTCGGTACAACCAATACATTTTCGGCAGAACGGATTTCAATGGTGTTTTGCGTGGTCATACCAATCGCCAGCTTGCCTTCAGTATTCGGTACAAGGGCACGTGCGTAATAATAAATCGCGCTTTCCGTGGTATCGGTACTGTTGCTGTAATTGCCCTTGGACATAGTAGTCAAGCCGGGGTCAATGCTTTCCAATCTTGCTTTGAACGGCATGTCGGCTTCGGACAAAATAGTGAACGAAATCGGCTGGCCGGGTTTGACTTTGGTAATATCTCCCTCGGCAATCTGCATTTTGTTCAACATAGTCTCCAAATTGGCCAGTTGTATAATCGTAGGCGTGGTCTGGTTTGCATTGACGGTCTGTCCTTCCTCCACCGGAATGGCCACCACAGTGCCGTCCATCGGTGCCACAATACGGGTATAGCCCAAATCGGCCTCGGCCGTGTTGATAGAAATCCGGGTTTGGCGAATGGCTGATTTCAACTCGGTTACTTGTGCTTTGGCCGCCGCCAGCGCATCCTGCGCACTTTCCAATTCCTGTTTCGAAGTGGCATCCTCCTTCCATAAGGCCGATTCGCGTTTATATTTTTTCTCGGCACTGTTTAAGGCGATCATTGCTGATGCCAATTGTGCCCGGTAAGTATCCAGTTTGGCTTTTGCAGTATCCAAGGTATTGATTTGGGTGGTCGAATCAATATCTGCGATTTTGTCGCCTTTTTTAATCTCCTGCCCCAGCTTGACATACAGCTTCTTGATTTGGCCTGAGGCCTGCGCACCGACCGCAACCAAGTTTGACGGTGAAATCTCACCCGTTGCAGAAACGGTTTGCCGGATGGTGCCACGCTTCACCGGTTCGGTAATGTAATTGACCTTATCGTCCGGTTTGAAATAGCTCCATGCCGCATAAGCCAGTGCAGCCACAATTGCCGCCCCCAACACCCATTTGATTGTTTTTGCCATAATTTTCTAGCTGCCTGATTTGTCGTGTTCGCGTGCGGCTTAAGGTTTTTGTCGCACAATGCCAACAGTTATTTGGAATAAATTTTAAAAACGAGCAAATTTTACTGGATTTCATTTTTCCAGCCAAGGTTCCATGAATATCTTTATTCATATAACTTAATGTTTTTAAATAAAATTATTAAAATTACTTTTCCAGAATCTTGCATCCTTTTTACATATTTTCCCAAATTCGGCATTTATCCATACATACCAAATTCAAGAAAGAATTTATAATGGCAAACAACAAAGCCTTTCAAAGGCATAATTAAATATAGCAATATTGATAGTTACTTACTTATGAAAACCAGACAATCCGGCTTTAATTTAATCGAACTTTTGATTGTGATTGTGATTTTGGCCCTACTCGCCACCATCGCCATGCCTTCGTTCCAATCTTTTATCCGCAGCACTCGTTTGGCCAATGTGCGAAGTGAGTTAGCGGAAAATGCAAAGAATTTAGAGCGTTATTACACGCAAAAAGGCACATTTATCGGCTTTGATGAAAGTAATTTGGTTCAAAACGAATACTTTAATATTACGTTTATGCGTGCCCAAACACTGGCTGCATCTGTCTTACCGACCAACCCGGCTACCCCGGCACTCTCTTCCAATAATCAAAATCCATCGGATTCCGGCTTTATCTTACAAGCCGCACCGACTTCCGATTATGCCCAAACCGAATCATGTACGGTTTTCCTCAACGATAGCGGTATTTTCTGGGCGGTCGGCAATGATGGTAAAACTTGCCCCGGCTACGAAGAAGCACATTGATCCAGCTTAAAGATTTGATTTACACCCCAATTAAAATCGCATAATATGCTAATTTGAGTAAACATTTTATTGGTAATTATATATGCGATTTTCACAATCCGGCTTTTCTCTCGTTCAGCTTTTAATTGTCATCGCTATGCTGGGCATCTTGGCTGCCGTCGCCTATCCTGCTTATCAAATCTATATTAAAAAAGCAGATTTACGTGCTGCACAAGCTGCGTTGGTACAAAACGGTCAATTTATGGAGCGTTTTTACCAGCAAAAAGGCTCCTTCAAACAAACTTCAACCACCTGGCCTGCATTACCCATTACCGCTACCGACAAATTCTGCATACGCCCCAACAACAATGCCCGAGGCGCTCACGATGGAAAATTCACATTGAAAGCTGTTGCCTTCGATAGCCAAAACGAACCGCGCGTATTGAAAATCGATGAATCGCTGACGACTTTTATCTGCGAACGTTCGGCCAGTTCATGTGACACTGACGATGCTTTTTTCAAAGGCACAGATCAAGATTGCAGCATTTATCAACCTTAAAATTCAATAAAAAGGCCGAGACCTTTGCGAAATACCGGCCATCCCATCCAAACGGTTACCTGAACAATTAAGTAACCGTTTTTTCATTTTCAGACGTGTTTCCCGTCCGTATTTCCCCCAGTCAGCCCCTTTATCGGGGTGCCCGTTGCCCTTTTCAGGCAGCAGCAGGCACACGAAGCCTGCCGGCTGCCTTTGGCAGGTTCAGGCACACCGCTTTCAAATGGCTTTGCGCCGGCACTTTCCGCAAACCGAAATAACGCGCTCTTTTACAGCCGGATTTCCGGTGTGGCGTACCGAAGGTTTGCCCGGCCGCACAGCGCCCTTCCGACAGCTGCGTATTGCGCTGTTTCTCCTGCTCCGTTAAAGGTTTGCCCCGCTGTGCCTTACGCATCATGCCGCCGGACAGCCGTTTGCTTTGCAGATGCTCCCGGTTGGCTTTACTGTCATACCCCTTATCGGACAGACGGTTGTTCCGGGTGCGGTGCCGTCCGGCAGCGGTTCGAAATGGTTGCACTCACGGGCGTTGGCCGGGGTGAATTTGCCCTCTTTCTTCACCCGGCGCGCATCCTTGTCTTTGCCGGGCAGGGTTTCGGCAGTGATGCCGTTTTCATCGGTTTCGACAGCCTGACGCTGTTTGCCGCCGGCAGTTTGGATGATGGCGGCGTCAATCACTGCTGCCGGGGCTTTCTCTGTTTTTAAGCCTTTTTCGGTCAGCCGGCGGTTAATCAGTTCGGGAAGCCGGGCTAAGGCGTCATCCTGTGCCGGCCGGTTGCGGAAACGGCAGGGGTGCTGTGGTCGGGTAAGGCGGGTTTATCAAAGCCGCAGAAGAAGCAGAAATCCGGACGGGTAGCCAGACAGCGTTCCGATTCCGGATCGGAAAGGCTGTGCCATTGGCCGGGCAATACGGCTTTGAGCACGGGCGGCAGCGGATAGGCGGGGCGGCCGCGGTGGCCGCGGATGTAACGGGTCTTTTGCCGGTTGGGCAGTTGTCCGACGGGCTGCCAATCGGGCAGCCGGTTAATTTTGAGCAACGGGCAGCTGCCGGTATGTTTACCCGTCATGATTCGGGCTTGTTGGTGGAAGAAGCTGCTCATAAAAAAACGCCTCTGAATTCTTTAGGGGAATTTAGGGGGAATTTAGGGGAGTTTTGGGGTTTTTGCAAAGGTCTCAGGCCGTCTGAAAACCCTTCTTCACATTATGCAATCAGGTTTCAGACGGCCTTGGTCTGCTTAAATCTTTACAACACCACAGTCGGATAAGAACCAATCACTTTCACAAACGACGCGCGTTCACTCAATAATTGCAAGGCTTTTTGCACGCGCTCATCGTCTTTATGGCCTTCAATATCAATAAAGAACAAATATTCCCACAAGGCCGATTTGCTCGGGCGGCTTTCAAATTTGGTCATGGAAATGCCCAAATCAGTAAACGGCTGCAGCAAACCCATCACCGCACCGGCGCGGTTTGGCGTAGAAATCACCAACGATGTTTTGTCACTTCCCGTGCTGTTGGTGTCTTGATGACCCAGCACCAAAAAGCGCGTGGTATTGTTCGGCTCATCTTCGATGCACTCACCGGCAATGTTTAATTGATAGATTTCCGCAGCGGTAATGCCGGCAATCGCAGCCAGGGTACCATCGTCAGACTCGGCTACAATACGCGCGGCTTCAGCATTACTGGATACTGGGATACGCTCGGCATTGGGCAGGTTGCGTCCCAACCAGTCGTTACATTGCGCCAAAGCTTGCGCGTGGGCAAAGACTTTGGTTACACCATTGATTTCGTAGCTGTTTTTACGCAGCAAATTATGATGAATCCGCACCACCACTTCACCACAGGCTTTGAGTGCCGATACAGCCAGCAAATCCAGCGTACGGCCAATGGAGCCTTCGGTCGAATTTTCCACCGGCGCCACCAAATAATCGGCTTGGCGTGTTTCCACCATTTTGAAACAATCATCGACCGTAGTACAGGCTTGCGTATAAGCCGCGTGGCCGAAATGCTTAATGGCTGCCTGCTGGGTAAACGTGCCTTGCGGACCTAAATAAGCAATGGTCAGCGGGCGCTCTACCGCCAGACATTCGCTCATGATTTCGCGGAACAGGCGCGCCACCGACTCATTCGGCAGCGGTCCTTGGTTCAATTCTTGAATACGGCGCAGTACGGCGGCTTCGCGCTCGGGGCGATATACCGTACCGGTTCCTTTGAGCTCACCAATGGCGTGTGCGTGTCCGGCGCGTTCGTTTAACAGACGCAATACGGTAGCGTCTATTTCGTCAATCGCATCGCGGTGGGGTTTTAACTGCTCATCAATCGACATGATGTTTCTCTTGCATGAATTCGTGAATGTAGCGATTTTAGCATTAAACAGGCCGTCTGAAAGGCTTTCAGACGGCCTGATGCCGGAAATGAAAGCATTAAAGCCCAATGATTGCGTTTAAACGGTATTTCATTGCGCTCTTAACGCAAAATCAATATTTTTATTTAAACTCGCCCTGGTTTTTGTCATTTTCAATCCACGCCTCATGCGAACACACCCACAGCAACACAATGCCACACACCGTCGCCATGAGCATCATCACCGGCATAATCAAAGCCGTACCGTTGTGCAACCATGTGGCCAACATGCCCACCACCGCACCAATCACCGACTGGCACACACCCAACACCGCATTGGCGCTGCCGCTTTCTTTCTTGAAATAACTCATAAAACACGCCTGCGTATTGGCGCTGACCAAACCTTGTGTGCCGACAGAAACCATTACGCAGCCCACCAATGCCCACATCGGCGGCAAACCGTTCACCCACACCAGCAGCACCATCAGAAAATTGGCAGCAAACTGAATGATAATGCCCCAGCGCAAAATATTCTGCGGATGAATGCCCGTTTTCAAGCGCCACGCCGTCACACGGTTGAACAAAGCCATGGTGATGATGTTCAAGCCGAAAATCCACGCATAGCCGTGTGACGAAACTTCATATAAGTGCATATACACAAACGAAGATTCGGTCAAAAACGCAAACATCGAGGCAAAACTGAACGCTTGGAAAAACAGGTAGCCCATCGCGCCTTTGTTGCCCAATACATGTTTGAACCTAGCGCCGGCCACGGCAAAAATTTCGCGGCTGATTCTATCGGTACGCGTTGGTTTCGGCAGAAAAAATGTCACCAACACCAGCAATAATACGGCATAAGCGGTTAAAAACCAGAAAATCGCCCGCCAGCCGCCCAAGCTCTGCAACAGCGCGCCGACCATCGGCGCCATAAGCGGCACAATCATCAAAATAATACCGATGAGCGCAAACATCTGTGCCGCTTTTCGTCCGTCGTAATGGTCGCGAACCAAAGCACCGACCACCACCACCGTCATACCGGCACCAAACGCCTGCAGCGCACGCAAGGTAAGTAATTGCTCGACGTTGCTGATCATCGTCAGCCCCAACACGCTGATAAAATACAGTGCCAGCCCGACCAGTGCCACCGGCTTGCGCCCTTTGATGTCCGACACCGAGCCGCCGACCAATTGTCCAAACGCTGTGCCGAACAAAAACATACTCAAGCTTTGCTCGATTCGGTGAATATTCGAGCCCAAATTTTCCGCCATTTCAGGAATCGCCGGCAGATAGGCATCGATGGAAAACGGCATCAGCGCAATCAACATCGCCATCAACACCGCCATCTGCTTTTCGCCCAAAGGCTTTTTCGCAACAGTCATAATATCTTCACAAACCGTTTCCGGCAATTGAAAAGTTTGAAATTATAAAAGATTTCAATTTATTCTGAAAGCACAGGCCGTCTGAACATTTACCGCGTGAAGCAGACACGGCTACCGTTTCAGACGGCCTCTTACTCCCAATAGCGGCATAACCGCCAAACCGTCTAACCATACGGCAACGCTTAGACACAGCTGAATATCACGGATTAAAATAGAAACGCCCAAAAAGCGCAGAGAGGACATTTGCCCACTGTTTCGGATATTCGGGAAAATCAAAACAGCATAGGCTGCAAGTGCCCACCCTATGTACAGCTTTTGAGATGCTTACGGCAACACCGGTATTCCCGTGTGCGTGACCATTTCGGGAAGAAGCACGCTGCTTACGGTGCGTTCGATGAGTCTGAACGACTTTGACAAACAGATTTGGGCAAGTCTGCTGATCTAATCTGAAAGCGGGTTTTTCTTTCTATGCTTATATTTTATGTATTCCCAAAACATAAAATGCATTAGCATAACCACAAGGATGGCTTTGATACCGTCAGAAAAAAAACGGTCGTCTCCCAGAAAATATTTCGCATCGATAATATAGAAGCTCAGAACGAAGTTTATGACGGTAACGATAAAACTGGAGGCGAAACATATAATGGCAAATATCTTCCAGTATCGCCTGCTGAGCCTCATCAGCAAGCGTAAATTCTTCTTATAATTTTCCCAAAATTTTTCATATCGGCATCCTTTCCGATAATTTGTAAAAATTCCGTATCCTGCACAATATTTTTCAGGATACGGAATAACAATGGTCATTTAATAGCCAAACGATTTTTCACTTACAAATGAACCTAATTTGCCGCCTAAATATCCACCTACGGCACCACCGATATAACCACCCGCAGCCATACCGGCCGGACTGCCAATCGCACCTAATGCCATTCCGGTAAAGGTACCGGCTAATGCGCCCGCTCCCCCTCCGACAAATCCGCCTGTATCCGAAGCAACCGTTTTACCTAAGTCAAAACCGCCGGAAACCTGCTGTAAATCATTCATGCTCAATGTTTGCATATTAAATACTCCTAAATAGTTGAAAAAATAACAGCAAACGTTTTTATCTGTCTGCTGTTATATTGACACTGATAATCCGTATCAGTTTATTTTTTGAAACTATTTTATAAGTTTTATTAATAAATGAAAACACCACCCAAATACAATAAAAAAACCGCCTAACAAAATTTTCAGGTTGATTTTTTTCGAGAACATAGGTGCCGTCGGACGGATTCCCGTATCCGATATACTCAGAGTCGGAGCAATCTTCAAAACCGTCCCGTACTTTCCAGACGGCCTTGTTCCTATCTGTTGCCCTATGTGCGGAAACATAAGAAAATAACTTATTTTTCAAACCATCCAAGCAAAGGAACCTTCATGACCACCTTCCCTATCGCCCGCGTCGGCGACGTTTCTCTTGAAATCCAAGGCAAAATGGCCAACCGCCACGGTCTGATTGCCGGCGCAACCGGTACCGGTAAAACCGTAACCCTGCGCCGTATGGCCGAAGCCTTCAGCAGCCAAGGCGTGCCGGTGTTTTTGGTCGACGTAAAAGGCGATTTGTCAGGCATTTCGCAAGTCGGTGCCGCCAGCGGTAAGGTGGGAGAGCGCATTGCCGAATTTGGGCTGGGCGAAAGCTGGCTGCAAAATTTCCCGGTGCGCTTTTGGGACGTATTCGGCGAAACCGGCATTCCCGTGCGCGTGACCGTATCCGAAATGGGGCCGATGCTGCTGGCGCGTTTGATGAATTTGAACGACACCCAAGAAGGCTTGCTGAATTTGGTTTTCAAAGTGGCTGACGACCGGGGCTGGCATATTTGGGATTTGAAAGACCTGCGCAGCATGTTGAAACACGTTTCCGACAACGCCGCCGAATACCGCACCCAATACGGCAACGTTTCCGCCGCCAGTATCGGCGCAATTCAACGCCAATTGCTGACTTTAGAAAACGAAGGTGCCAACGGTTTCTTCGGCGAACCGGCATTGAATTTGGCAGACTGGATGCAGTCTGAAAACGGCAAAGGCGTAATCAATATCCTGAATTCAGAAAGGCTGATGCGCTCACCGCGTATGTACAGCGCGTTCTTATTGTGGATGCTGGCCGAATTGTTTGAAATGCTGCCCGAAGTCGGCGATCCGGAAAAACCGAAATTCGTGATGTTCTTCGACGAAGCGCATTTGATGTTCGACAACGCTGCTGCGGCATTGGTAGAACAAGTCGAGCAAGTGGTGCGCCTGATTCGTTCCAAAGGCGTGGGCGTGTATTTCGTGACACAGAATCCGCTTGATTTGCCGGATACCATTCTCGGCCAATTGGGTAACCGTGTGCAACACGCGCTGCGCGCCTTTACCCCGCGCGACCAAAAAGCCGTGCGTGCTGCTGCCGAAACCTTCCGCAGCAACCCGAATATCAAAGTCGCTGAAGCCATCGCCGAACTGGGCGTGGGTGAAGCCCTGGTGTCTTTCTTAGACGAAAAAGGCATGCCCGCACCGGTGGAACGCGCGTATGTATTGCCGCCGCAATCCGCATTGGCCCCATTGTCCAAAGAAGAACGAGATGCTTTGTATCAGCACGATGATCTGTATCAGACCTACAAAGACATGATCGACAACTATTCGGCTTTTGAAGCTTTAGCCGAACTGGACAGCGAGCAAGCCGCAGCCAAGCAAGCGGAAGAAGCCGCCAAAGCGCAGGTGCAAGCTGAAAAAGAAGCGGCCAAAGCCCAAGCCAATCAAGATCCGGGTTTGCTCGGCGGCTTTATCGGCGGCCTGACGGGCGGCCGTAAAAAATCCGGCCAAGGCGTAGGCTACAATGTGGCCGATGCCGTCGGCAGCCAAATCAACCGCCAAGTGACCAACGCCATCTCCCGCAGCGTGATGGGTATTATTAAAAATCTGTTGAAGTAATGCATACAACAAAGGCCGTCTGAACATTTCAGGCGGCCTTTGTTCTTGATTTTGAAAAAATTATCAAACCAATTTTGCCAAATTATCCGCAGTATCCACATTGGCATAAGCAAACGCCAATGCCGACATATAAGCGACGTGCACATCAGCCGCAGCCACGGTTTTGCCGCCGAATTCCAAATCACGCGTCGCGCACGCATCGCGGGCAACATGGCATTGATAGCCCAAATCCGCTGCCGCGCGGGTGGCCGCATCGATACACATATGACTCATCGCGCCGATAATCAGCAAGCGCTCAATACCTTGCTGCTGCAATTGCGCACGTAAATCGGTGGTACCGCGGAAGCTGTTGATTTCATGCTTGGTAATCACCGCTTCGCCTTCTTTTGGTTCAAATAGCAGATGGAACCGCACACCTTCGCTGTTTTCTGCAAAAAACGGCGCACACTCACCGGCGAACACATGACGCACATGAAACACGGGCAAGTTTTTGTCGCGGAATACCTTCAACAATTTCGCGCCCTGCTCCGCTGCTGCTTCGGTGCCGGCCAAAGGAAATTGGCGCCTTCAAAGCTTGGGAAATAATCGTTTTGGAAATCGACAATCAACAATGCGGTTTTCATATTACGTCTCCTTGCGGTGTAAAAGATGGGAATCAAAACCGCAGTCTAGCCGTAATTGGATTGCGTTAATAGTGCATTTCGAATCAAAAAACAAAAGAATCGGGTCAAAAATAACCCGATTCTTTTGTTTAGGCCGTCTGAAAAAGATAGTTTGAAACCTTTGCAAAACTCGTAATTTTCAGAAATCTTTAAGCCGTCATTAGCTGCGCGGGGTGAAGCGTAGCGGACTTGCGCAGCTAATCACGTCAGTTTTTGGTGTCCTAGCTCTTAAAAAGTTTTACAAAGGCCTCAGCGTGACTTCAGACGGCCTCCATTACAATTCACTCATCAAATATCCACTTCCGCCGTATCGCCTTCTGCTTCCATCCACGCGCGGCGGCTGGCGGCTTCGCCTTTGCCCATCAGCTTCACGAAAATATCGTAGGTCTCCTCGCTGCTGCCTTCGGGAATCTGCACTTGCAACAGGCGGCGGGTATCGGGGTGCATGGTGGTGTCTTTGAGCTGGTCGGGATTCATCTCGCCCAAGCCTTTGAAGCGGCTGATGGAATAAGCCGTTTCTTTGACGCCTTCTTTTTGCAGGCGTTCTAAAATGCCGTCAAGTTCGGCTTGGTCGAGCGCGTAGAATTTGCGGGCGGGTTTGGATTTGCCTTGCGCGTTCACATCCACGCGGAACAACGGCGGTTGGGCAACATAAATATGGCCGTCTGAAACCAGTTTCGGGAAATGGCGGTAAAACAGGGTCAGCAGCAACACTTGAATATGCGAGCCGTCCACATCGGCATCAGACAAAATGGCAATTTTGCCGTAGCGCAGGCCGCTTAAGTCGGGGTTGTCGTTCACACCGTGCGGATCGACACCGATGGCTACGGAAATATCGTGGATTTCCGCATTGCCGAAAAGTTGGTCGGGATGCACTTCAAAACTGTTCAACACTTTACCGCGCAAAGGCAGAATGGCTTGGGTGGCCTTGTCGCGCGCCAACTTGGCCGAACCGCCGGCCGAATCGCCCTCGACTAAAAACAACTCGTTTTCGCGCACGTCTTCGCTTTCGCAGTCGGTGAGTTTGCCCGGCAACACAGCCACGCCGCTGCCTTTTTTCTTCTCGATTTTTTTCACCGAACGCATACGCGCCTGCGCCTGTTTGATCGCCAATTCGGCAATTTTTTTACCGGCTTCGACGTTTTGGTTTAACCACAATTCCAAGGGATCACCCGATACGGCAGCGACCAGCTTCAACGCATCACGGTTGGTGAGCTTGTCTTTGGTTTGACCTTGAAATTGCGGGTCAAGCACGCGCGCGCTCAGTACGAAGGCAACTTTGTTGAACACGTCATCGCTTTGCACTTTCACGCCGCGCGGCAATAAATTATGCAGCGTGATGAAGTTGTTGACGGCATTGAACACAGCCTGTTTCAAACCGGCTTCGTGCGTACCGCCCAACGGCGTCGGAATCAGGTTGACATAGCTCTCATTGGCGCAAGTGCCTTCTTCCAGCCAAGTCAGCGCAAAGGCTGCTCCCTCGCCCACGGCAAAATCGCTGTCGTGGCCGCCTGAAATGTAGTTTTCGCTGGCAAACAGCGGCACCGCTTCCTGCGCTTCGCTGATTAAATCCATCAGGTAACTTTTCAGGCCGTTGGGGTAATGCCATGTTTGGGTTTCCGGCTCGGCTTCTCCTTTTACCGGACGCGCCAGCGACACGGTTACGCCCGGCAGCAACACGGCTTTGGCGCGCAACAGGCGTTCTAATTCGGGAATGCTGTATTGCGGCGATTCGAAATATTTGCCGTCCGGCCACACGCGCACTTCGGTGCCCGAATCTTTGACTGCACATTTGCCGATTTCGCTTAAAGGCTCAATCACGTCGCCGCCGGCAAACACGATGCGGTGGATTTTGCCTTCGCGTTTGACGGTCACTTCCAAGCGTTTCGACAACGCGTTGGTCACCGACACGCCGACACCGTGCAGGCCGCCTGAAAAGGCATAGGCACCGCCGTCTTTTTTATTAAACTTGCCGCCGGCATGCAATTGGGTAAACACCAGCTCCACTACCGGCAACCCTTCCGCCGGATGCATACCGGTCGGAATACCGCGGCCGTTGTCGCGCACGGATAAAGAACCGTCGTCGTGTATCGTCACACCGATTTCGCTGGCGAAACCGCCCAAGGCTTCGTCGGCGGCATTGTCGATGACTTCTTGGCAGATGTGGGTCGGGCTGTCGGTGCGGGTATACATGCCCGGACGCTCTTTCACCGGCTCCAAGCCTTTTAAGACGGTAATACTGGATTCGGAATAGTGTTTTTGAGTCATGATGTTTTTTCTAAGGTAATGCATTCAGACAGGCCGTCTGAAAATGTGTTCGGTAAAGAATCGAGAATGCGCCAACAGCAAAAAGTGGGATTTTAACATGTTTCGCTCCTTTCAGACGGCCATAACGGCGATTATGCCCTCCGCCTGAACAAAGATTAACCCGCAGCCATATTTACCCGCAAGCGGATTGATTATAGACTCAACCTACTCGCAGACTTCCAAAAGGTTATTGAAGATGAAAGAATCATTGTTGGCCTTGGCCTTATCCGCTTTGATGCTGGCCGCGTGCGGCGGCGATAACGACCGTGGCCGCGACAACGACCGCAACGGCACACGATTCGAGCAATCCGACCGTGACGATGATGGTAATCACGACCGTAATGACTATCAGGATGATGACCGTGATGATGATGACCGCCGTTAAAGTGCTTCAAACAGTTTTGCTTCAGCCCGATAAACAGAGCAGATGCCGTCTGAAAACAGCTTCAGACGGCATCTGCTCTTTGGTTATGGGACATTATGGGACAACTTTGCTACAAACCGGCAAGTGCTCATTCAGACGGTCTGAAAGCATTTGCCCTACTTCTCTTTTTGCTGCTGAATACGTTGAGCAAATTCGCCATAAGTTTCCACACTGCGTATAAAGCGCGATAACTCGGTAAGCGCGCCCAAATACACATCGCGTTTGAAATCAATCACTTCATCCACCGGCGCCCAATAATCGTGCCAACGCCAGCCGTCAAACTCAGGATGGTGCGTGGCGCGCAGATTGACGTCGCTCTCGCGGCCGACCAAACGCAGCAAATACCAAATCTGCTTCTGGCCGCGGTATGAACCGCGCCATTCTCGGCGCACCCAGTGCGTCGGTACATCGTAGCGCAGCCAGTCGCGCGTGCGGCCTAAAATTTTCACGTGTTGCGGCAACAGGCCCACTTCTTCCAACAATTCGCGGTACATTGCCGTTTCCGGACTTTCGCCCGGTTTGATGCCGCCTTGCGGAAACTGCCACGAATGCTCGCGCACACGCTTGCCCCAAAATACTTGATTCTTATCGTTCGTAAGGATAATACCGACATTGGGGCGATAGCCTTCTCTGTCTAACACGGTCTCGCCCTTTAAAAATTTAATGTGCTGATTTTCCCACAAATCATACGGTTTTGACAAATCAACACAACATTTCCGAGGCCGTCTGAAAAAATTTTATCGTTTGCGAATAAACCCATAGCGGAAGGCACCGTTAAAAGTGTCATTTTACCGCTTTTAAACTATTGCATTTGCAAGGTTTTTAACGTTTAATGCAAGCTTGCTGAATCAAGGACGGCACGAGGTATCTAGCGCCTGCCGCCCCACCACAGTTTCCCTTTTGTATGTGGTTTAAAGGTTAAATCCTTTGCCCACCGCTGCAATTTATTCCATTTCCCGACAAAAGGACTGTACACCATGAAAAAAACTTTTCTCACCGCCTGTATCACCCTAGCACTGGCGGCCTGCGGCGGCTCTGACAAACCGGCCGAAACAACCGCGCCACAAGCCAGCGAACCACAACAAGCCGCGCCGCAATCCAGCAATCTGAATATCTACAACTGGTCTGATTATGTCGATCCGCAAACCTTGGCTGATTTTGAGAAAAACAACAACATCAAAGTCCGCTACGACTATTACGACAGCAATGAAGCCTTGGAGGCCAAAGTACTGACCGGCAAATCTGGTTACGACTTGGTTGCCCCATCGATTGCCAACGTCGGCCGGCAAATCAAAGCCGGCGCGTATCAAGAAATCGATAAGAGCCAGATTTCCAACTACAACAACATTGACCCCGACCTGCTCTCTCTGATGGCCAGCGTCGACCCGGGTAACAAATATGCCGTGCCTTATTTCTGGGGCATCAACACCTTGGCGATTAATAAAGACTTGGTTGCCAAAGCTTTAGGCAGCGATGCTTTGCCTGAAAACGAATGGGATTTGGTATTCAACCCTGAATACACCGCCAAGCTGAAATCTTGCGGCATCAGCTATTTAGACAGCGCCATCGAACAAATGCCGCTGGCCTTGAACTACATCGGCAAAGACCCGAACAGCGAAAACGCTGATGATCTCAAAGCTGCGGTAGAGATGATGAAAAAAGTGCGCGGTGACGTGAAACGATTCAGCTCTTCAGGCTACATCGATGACATGGCCAACGGCAACTTGTGTGTGGCCGTGGGTTACGGCGGCGACTTAAACATCGCCAAAAACCGCGCCAACGAAGCCCAAAACGGTGTAAACCTGCAAGTTTTGACCCCGAAAACCGGCGTGGGCATTTGGATCGATTCCTTCATGATTCCGCGTGATGCCCAAAACGTCGCCAATGCGCACAAATACATCAACTACACGCTCGACCCGAAAGTGGCGGCGAAAAACGGTACATTCGTTACCTACGCTCCTGCCAGCCAACCGGCGCGCAAATTGATGGATGCCAAGCTTTCGGAAGATCCGTCTATTTTCCCGAGCAAAGAAGTGATGGACAAGAGCTTCGTGATTTCACCGAAACCGCCTGAAACCAGCAAATTAAGCGTGCGTTTGTGGCAAGGTTTGAAAGCCGGCCAATAAATTGAGATTTTAATAAAAAGGCCGCCTGAAACATTGTGTTTCAGACGGCCTTTTCGTTTAACAATCAAAAATCAAAACCAATAGCTGAGGCCTTTGTCAAACTTCAGAGTTGAGCACAGTTCAAAGTTAGAGCAGCACAGAAAGCGCAGACATATCATCTAGATAGGCAAGCCTTCGGCAGGGTATAACGAAGAAATGTGTCAAAGATGGGGGTTTTGCAAAGGTCTCGGACTAGCTTTTTCAGACACCCTTACATTGCGCCGTAATTCGGCCCGCTTGCCCCTTCCGGACAATTCCATACGATATTTTGCGTCGGGTCTTTAATATCACAGGTTTTGCAATGTACACAGTTGGATGCGTTGATTTGCAATTGCGGTGCGCCGTTTTCTTCCACGATTTCATACACCGCCGCCGGACAATAACGCGTTTCCGGTGAAGCATATTCTTTGTGATTGATGTCGATCATCACTTGCGGATTTTTCAAGGTCAGATGGCTCGGCTGGTTTTCTTCGTGCGCGATGTTGGCCAGAAACACGCTGCTCAAGCGGTCGAAGGTCAACACGCCGTCGGGTTTCGGATAAACAATCGGTTTGCACGCAGCGGCTTTTTTCAGTTGGTCGTGGTCTTTGCCGTGGTGTTTAAAGGTAAACGGCAGACGGCCTTTGAAAAACAATTGCTCCATCCCGGTGTACATCACGCCGAACAGTAAGCCCCATTGGAATGAGGGGCGCACATTACGCGCGGCATAAAGCTCAGTATGCGCCCAGCTTTGATCGAACAAGGCACGGTATTGCACTGCCTCTTTACCCTGTTCTACGTTTTCTACCTCTTCCAGATTATCCAAAATCGGGAACACGGCTTCAGCAGCCAGCAAGCCTGATTTCATGGCGGTATGAATGCCTTTAATGCGCGGCATGTTTAAGAAACCGGCTGCATCGCCAACCAATGCGCCACCGTTAAACGAGAGCTTCGGAATGCTTTGATAACCGCCCTCAACCAAGGCGCGCGCGCCGTATTCGATGCGGCGGCCGCCGGCAAAGGTGTCGCGAATCGCCGGGTGTGTTTTGAAACGTTGGAATTCTTCAAACGGCGACAGATAGGGATTTTGGTAATCCAAGCCGACCACGAAACCGACGGCAACTTTATTGTCGTCTAAATGATAAAGGAACGACCCACCGTAAGTTTGGGTGTCGAGTGGCCAACCGCTGCTGTGCAACACCAAGCCTTGTTGGTGTTTTTCAGGTGCGACTTCCCAAATTTCTTTAATGCCGATGCCGTAGGTTTGCGCATCGCAGGCTTTATCGAGACCGAAACGCTTAATGATTTGTTCACTCAATGAGCCACGGCAACCTTCGGCAAACAGCGTTTGCTGTGCCCAAAGTTCCATGCCCGGCTGGAAATTATCGGTCGGCTCACCGTCTTTACCCACGCCCATGTTGCCGGTGGCAATGCCTTTCACCGAACCGTCGGCATGATAGAGAATTTCCGACACGGCAAAGCCCGGGTAGATTTCTACGCCGAGTTCTTCAGCCTGCTCGCCTAACCAGCGCACCAATTCACCCAAGCTGATGATGTAATTGCCGTGATTGTCGAAATTGGGGGTAACCGGCAGCGGAATAGCGTGTTTTTCGGTCAAGAATAACACTTTGTCTCGCGTCACTTCCACCCGCAACGGTGCGCCGCGCTCTTTCCAATCAGGCAGCAATTCTGATAAGGCAATCGGGTCAATCACCGCGCCGGATAAGGTATGCGCACCCAATTCGGACGCTTTTTCCACCACACACACGCTGATTTCGCGCCCGGCGGCTTGGGCAAGCTGCTTGAGTTTGATGGCGGCCGACAATCCTGCCGGACCTGCACCTACAATCACAACATCGTATTGCATACTGTCGCGTTCAATGGTTTCTATCATGGTTGATTCCTGATTTTAGATTGTATATAGATTTTTAATATATTATACAGTCGTATCATATTGTTACCAAACGTTACAAGGCCGTCTGAAAACACGGAACGGTTTTAGACGGCCTTGTCTTATTACGTTATCAAGCCATTATTTTTTCATGGCATCGGTCATGATTTTGACGTTGTAGCGGTACATGCCGACATAAGTGTTGGCAGGCGCGTTGCCCAAGGCATCGGAATACAAGTGACCGCTGGCTTTCACGCCGGTTTCTTTGGCGATGCGGTCAATCATGCGCGTGTCTTTGATGTTTTCGGTGAACACGGCTTTAATGCCTTCTCGTTTGATTTGGCGGATAATCGAAGCCACCGCTTTGGCCGATGGTTCTGCCGCACTGCTCACGCCTTGCGGGGCGATGAAATTGACGTTGTAACGTTTGGCCATATAGGCAAATGCGTTATGACCGGTCAACACTTTGCGTTTACCGGCCGGCACACTGTTAAACGCGGCTTGGGTGTCGCTGTGTAATTTTTTCAGTTGGTTTTGATAAGCAGTTAAACGTTGCTCGTAATAGGCTTTACCG
The DNA here is from genome assembly GCF_002327085.1 of Neisseria weixii. Taxonomy (GTDB): domain Bacteria; phylum Pseudomonadota; class Gammaproteobacteria; order Burkholderiales; family Neisseriaceae; genus Neisseria; species Neisseria weixii. The sequence goes on from NZ_CP023429.1 coordinate 1,985,122, forward strand.
GCCGGATCGGCTTTAACCAGTGCCTCGGAAACGTTTTTCGCGTATGTCACCATCAATACAGGGTCGGTCCAAACATGCGGATCGAATTCGCCGTGGTCATGGTGGTGGCCATCACCCTCACCGTGATGATGATGGCCGCCTTCCTGTGCTTTCAATGGCTGAATGCCTTTGGCCGCTTCGGCAAACGGTACTTTGCTCTGCTGCACGGCGCGATGCACATCAGCACCTTCCAAACCCAAGCCGTTGAGCAATACCAGTTTCGCCGAACGGATTTTTTTTACGTCGCCGCTGGTCATGTGATAAGCATGCGAATCTTGGTTAGGGCCGACCAAATTAGTCACCGCCACACGCTCGCCGCCAACCTGCTTGGCCACATCACCCAAAATGCTGAAGCTGGCCACCACCGGCAAAGGCGCCGCATAAGCCGCACCGGACAACAACGCCGCAAACACACCCAATTTCCATTGTTTCATGTTTTATTCCTTTTGATATAACGTAACATTTCAACCATTTTAAAACAGCCTGCCCGGTTAGACAAGCAGGCCGTCTGAAAATTTAACCGACTTTGTGGCGGCGGCGTTTGAGCCATTTGGTTAGCACACCACCCTCCCAGCCGAACACCACCGAGAACGCATACAACACGCCGCAGCACAAAATAATCGCCGGCCCCGACGGGATTTCGATGTGATAAGAAAACAGCAAACCGGCAAAACCGCACAGCAGCGCAATCAAAGCCGCCATCGAAATCATCATGCCCATGCTTTTCGCCCACAACCGCGAGGTAATCGCCGGCAACATCATCAGGCCGACCGACATCAGCGTGCCGAGCGCTTGGAAACCGGCGACCATGTTCATCACCACCAGCACCAAAAACAGCACATGCCAAAAGCCGCCCTTGCCGTTGACCGCCTTTAAAAACAGCGGGTCAATGCTTTCCAACACCAGAGGCCGGTAAATCACCGCCAACGCCAGCGCGGTAATCGACGCAGCTGCCGCAATCAGCGTCAAAGCAGCCACGTCCACAGCCAACACCGAGCCGAACAGCAAATGCAGCAAATCGACGCTGTCGCCGTTTTTACTCACCAACACTACGCCGATGGCCAAGCTGCTTAAGTAAAAAGCCGCAAAGTTGGCATCTTCTTTCAGTGTGGTAAAGCGGCTTACCAACCCGGCCAGCAAAGCCATCAGCAAACCGGCCACAAAGCCGCCGATGCTCATTGCAGGCAGGCTCAATCCGGCAAACATATAGCCGATCGCCGCACCGGGCAACACGGCATGACCCAAGGCATCGCCGACCAAACTCATGCGGCGCATCACCAAAAACACGCCTACCGGCGCGGCGCTCAAAGCCAAGCAGAAAACCGATGCCAGCGCATAGCGCATGAAATCGAATTCGACAAAAGGCTTGATGAATAATTCTTGAATATTCATGATGGATTTCTATGATAGGCCGTCTGAACATTGATGTTTTCAGACGGCCTGAATATTGAGATAGGGTTTCAAACGTTTGATTTATAGTCGTTTAAAATAGAAATAAAACAAGCTGGCAATGGCTGCCGTATACGTCCGGTACATAAGGGAGCTAGGTAACGCTGTATTATTTTTATTTTAAACGACTATATTTATTTGAGGCCGTCTGAAACATTATGCCTCGCACCAATCGGCCGGTTCTTGCTGCTGCATAGCGGCGTTGGCTTGCAGCAAATATTCATCGGCCAACACGCTTTCCGTGGCACCGGCGGCAATTTTTTCCCGCGCAATCAGCAAGGTTTCAGGAAAATACGCGCGCACTTGTTCATAATCGTGCAACACCGCAATCACCGCTTGGCCGCTTTGCTGACAGCGGCGCAATACGTCCAACAAGGCATAAGTGGTGCGGGCATCGATGTGGTTAAACGGCTCGTCCAGCAGCAAAAATTTGGCATTTTGCGCCAACATGCGGGCAAACAACACGCGCTGGAATTGGCCGTTGGACAAATGCGCGATGCTGCGGCGGGCAAACTCCTGCATTTCCACGCGCTCGAGCGCCTCATACACCCGTTTGCGCTGCGCTGCGTTTACCCGGCCGAAAAATCCGATTTCATACCACAAGCCCATCGCCGCCAATTCAAACACGGTCATCGGCTGCGTGCGGTCAACTTCGGCCTGCTGCGGCAGATAAGCGATGTCTTTGCGCTGTAAACCCGCCCAATATACTGCGCCGGTTTCTGCTTTTTCCAAACCCATTACTGCTTTCAACAGCGTAGATTTGCCTGCACCATTGGGGCCGAAAACCGCCCACATGCCGTTATCGGGAAACTCCATCGACACATGATGCACCGCCGGACGGCGTTGATAGCTGACAGTTAAATTATCGACGACAATACTCATGTACCGACCGCCCAAAAATAAATGCCCCACAGTGCGCCGAGTGCGGCCAGCGCAATCAGCAACCGTTGGAACAATCCGGTTAATAAAATCGAATTCATGGCCAACCCAATGTTTTCAGGCGGCCTCTGACAGGCCGTCTGAAATAAATAGAAAGTTGTTAATGATACTGTATAACAGTATGTTTGTAAATCCGATTGTCCCGCTACAAATCACTACATGATTTGGGTTAAAATACGCCCTTTCACAACCTACACTCAAAAGCGCGCCCATGTCCGCCCCCTTGCTCAATGAAAAATTAAACACCGAAACCGCCCGCATCGCATGGGCGGAATTACAGCCCCATTTCGCCCGCGGTGCTGCGGTTTATGTGGCACCCGATTTGGATTTGATTGAAATCGCGCGCTATGTTGCCGACGATGCCGCCGTCAAATTGCAGCCCTTGATGGCAGACGGCAAATTCGGCGTGGTCAGCGAAGACCAAGCACGCGTGTTTTATGCCGACAATCAGGAAATGTGGGCGGTGGTGGTCGCGCCGTGGGTGTTGGTACAACCCGTGGTTGAGGCCGTCTGAACGTATCATCGTTGCGTTTTTAGTTTTAACTCATTTTCTTTTTGATTGATATTTTCAGACGGCCTGACTATTCTGTTTGGCCGTCTGAAACATTCAAGCTCTCCACCAACCGGTGTTTCGATTCATTTTTCCGCCTGGTCATTCACACATCAAAGCCTTATAATCCGCTTGTTATCAGCCACCCTTGCGGGATTCGTCATGACATCAAACAAACTTTCCACCGCCGCCAGCGGCCTGATTTGGTTCGGCGCGGCGGTTTCCCTGAGTGAAATCCTAACCGGCACATTTCTCGCACCGTTGGGCTGGGAACGCGGTGTGCAGGCGGTGATTCTCAGCCACATTATTGGCTGTTCGTTATTTTTCTGTGCAGCATTAATCGGTGCGCAAACCGGCAAAAGCGCGATGGAAACGGTTCAACGTTCATTCAGCATTCGCGGCTCGGTATTGTTTTCCAGTGCCAACGTGCTGCAACTCATCGGCTGGACGGCAATTATGATTTACACCGGCGCGCAAATTGCGGCGGCATTAAGTGATTCGCTGTGGGGCTTCGGCTCACCGGCGGTTTGGGGAATATTTGTCGGCCTGCTGATTGTCGGTTGGCTGTACCGCGGCGGCAGTGATGTGGGTTTATTGAAAAAAATCTCGCTGGGCTTGATGTTGTTGGTAACGCTATGGCTAAGCACGCGCGTGTTCGGCAACACCGGCGGCATGCAAACGGTTGAGGGGCACATATCATTCGGTTTGGCAGTAGAGCTTTCTGCCGTCATGCCTTTGTCTTGGCTGCCACTGGTGGCCGACTACACCCGCCGCGCCGCCACCCCGAAAGCCGCCACCATTGCGGCGGCTTTGGCGTATTTTGTAACCAGTACATGGATGTATTTATTGGGCTTGGGTGCAGTATTATTTTTGCAGGAATCGGATATTGCCAAGATTTTCTTGATGGCCGGTATCGGCATCGGCGGCGTGTTGGTGGTGATTTTATCGACCGTCACCACCACGTATTTGGATGCCTATTCCGCCGGCGTGAGCAGCAAAACCATTTTCAGCAAAGCCAATGAAATCCACGTCGGCGCGGCAGTGACTGTTATCGGCACCATCTTGGCCATTACCTTACCCGTCACCCGATTTGAAAGCTTTTTACTGATGATTGGCTCGGTATTCGCGCCGATGGTGGCAATTTTGATTGCCGACTATTTTGTGCTGAAACACGACACTTCACAGCATGAATTTGATTTTGTCGGCTTAGGCTTATGGTTGGCCGGTTTTCTGCTGTACCGCAATTTTTTAACCGATGAAACACCGCTGGGCATTACTTTTCCGGTAATGGCGGTGATTTTTGTGGTGACGATTATTGTACGCAAATTGATTATGTGCGCGTGGGCGTGACGGCAAAATAAAACCATTCCAAATACCCCAAAGCCGTCTTCTGAATGATTTGTTTTCAGACGCCCTGAGAGCTTTGCACTATCCCTATTTTTGGCACTTCTTCGTTGCACGCCGCTCGAAAGTTTGCCTATCTTCATGATATGTCTTCGCTTTCTGTACTGCTACAACGTCGAACTGCACTCAAATCCAGGGTTTTGCAAAAGTCTCGGCCTATTTATTTCCTCATCCACTAAACATAAAAAATACAAAAAGGATAACAAAAGGCCGTCTGAAACATTTCCGTTTCAGACGGCCTTTTCATCCATCACATTAATCAGTGTGGCAACTCGCCGTTTTTGACTTTTTGTTTAAAATCAAGGGTTTCGCTGACAATCACTTTAGATAACAGCAACAAAGCAATCAAGTTTGGAATCGCCATCAGGCCGTTGAAGGTGTCGGCGGCCAACCAAACCAAATCCAAGCTCAATACGGTGCCGAGCATCACGGTGGCAACATAGAACACGCGGTAAATATTGGCAAAGCCATCGCCGAATACATAAGTCGCGCATTTTTCACCGTAGTAACACCAGCCCAAAATGGTTGAGTATGCGAAGAAAATCAAACCGATGGTCACAATCCAACCGCCCACACCCGGCAGTAATTGCTGGAAAGTTACGGTAGTCAGGGCAGCACCGCTCAACTCCGGTTTCACAAACTCATCACCTGCACCCATCAATCCCATTACCAACACGATGCCGGTAATCGAACACACCACAATGGTATCCAAGAAGGTTCCGGTCATCGACACCAAAGCTTGGCGCACAGGATGGTCGGTTTTGGCCGCTGCCGCCGCAATCGGCGCCGAGCCCATACCGGCTTCATTCGAGAACACACCACGCGCCACACCGTAACGGATCACCATGCCGAGCGCACCACCGGCCACTGCCTCACCGGTAAAAGCATCACGAAAAATCAAGCCGATTGCAGGCGCAACCATATCCAAGTGCATCAGGATAATCAACAAACCACCCAACACATAAAATACCGCCATCACCGGCACAATCACCGAAGCTGCTTTAGCAATACCGCGGATACCACCCAATACTACAATCACAGTCAGCAAGGTCAGTACTGCACCGGTTAGGCTAGGTGTGATATTAAAACTGGTTTGCACCGCTTGGGCTACTGAGTTTGACTGCACCGAGCTGCCGATACCGAACGATGCGAATGTGCCGAACAGCGCAAAGGCATAGGCCATCCACTTCCATTTGCTGCCTAAGCCTTTTTCGATGTAATACATCGGACCGCCGGACATCTCGCCTTTACTGCTCTGCACACGATATTTTACCGCCAACACACCTTCGCCATATTTGGCGGCCATACCGAAAATTGCGGTAATCCACATCCAAAATACTGCGCCCGGACCACCGACCACCACTGCAGTGGCCACACCGGCGATATTACCGGTACCGATAGTGGCGGATAAAGCCGTCATCAACGCACCGAAGTGGGAAATGTCGCCTTCATGGTCTTGACCGCCTTTTTTAGAATGCGGGCGGAACGCTTGTTTTAATGCGTAGCTCAGCATGCTGAATTGCAAGCCTTTGAGCATAAACGTCAGCACTACGCCGGTGCCGACCAGCAATACCAACATAACCGGCCCCCAGACCCATCCACTGACTACATCGAAGAATGATTTCAATGCCTCCAGCAACATCTCTCCTTTGTCATTTTTGTTAAGGTAGATTTATTTCAGCATAAAACGTTAATTTTTGCAATGTTATGTACGCAACTTATTATCGCCAATCAGGAATGATTTTGGCTTTCAACCAGCTAAATTATTATTTTGAAATAAAAAATAAAATACCAAAATTATGCTAATTTTTGCCAAACTTACTGCATAATTTAAAAATTTATATTGAAATACGCAACAAATTATCAAAAAAATGCCGTCTGATATTATTTCAGACGGCATTTCAATATAATTATTGCAAGGTAAAACCGGCTTTAAAATCCAGTTTCGGCACACCGACAATAAAGCGTTTGCCAATACTGTTTTCAAATTCATACGCGCCTTCAATGCTGCCCCAAGGCGTACTGATTTGCGAACCGCTGTTGTATTCGTATTCTTCACCCGGATATAAAACCGGCTGCTCTTCGACCAAGCCCGGATGACCGACTGACTCGGTTTCGCCATGGCCGTCAGTGATTTCCCAGAAACGCTGACGCAAGGTTACCACCTCGTCGCTACGATTACAGATCGTAATCACATAGTTGAACGCATAACGGTCGCGATAGACATCGCTTTGCCCAGCCACATAGCGTGACTGTACATTGATTTCAATTTGATTCATGTTGTTTACCCCGTATGGTAATATTTTTTTAGTGAGTTTTATAAAAAGCCATCATCTTGATGACGTGCATTTTGCCGAGATATGCTTCCGGTCAAAATGTCGGATTGTTTACACAATCCATGCCGTGATATGCAAAATAATCAAAGTCATGAATGCCGCGATGATATCGTCCAGCATAATGCCCAAACCGCCGTGAACGCGGGCATCAAACCATTTGATCGGCCAAGGTTTAATAGCATCAAACAAACGGAACACGACAAATGCCGCCAACCACCAGTGCCATTTAAACGGCACAAACGCTAAAATCAGCAGCATGGCGACAATTTCGTCCCACACAATACCGCCGTAATCCTGAATACCCAATTCTTTTTCAGTATGATTGCAAATCTGGATACCCCAAACAAACAGACCCAAGCAAATCAAGGCCAGCCACCAGCCGGTAATGCCCGACAAAGATAGTATAAACGCAATGGGCAAGGCCGAAAGCGTGCCGAATGTGCCCGGTGCAGCCGGTGCCAGGCCACTGCCGAAACCGAATGCCAGAAAGCACAACGGTTTTTGTTTCAACCATAAAAACGTTGGTTTAAAATCAGCCAAAATGATCAAATCCTAAAGAAATTAATGCAATTTCCGTGCCGTCTGAAACGGAGTTTACCACTTTCAGACGACCTGTATCCGTAATTTTACCGATGCGTGTAATCGGTGTGTCACTTTTTTGCGCAGCAGCCAATAATGCTTCACGATAATTTTGCGGCGCAGTAAACACCAACTCATAATCATCGCCACCAGCTAAGGTGTATTGCAACCATTGTTCACGAGGCAATACTGCTTTTAATGACGGCAAAGTCGGCACCTCATCTGCCCAAATTTCCGCACCGACATTCGAAGCAGCCAAAATATGGCCGATATCCTGAGCCAGACCGTCTGAAACATCTTGCGCGGCATGCGCCACATTCAATATCGCCTGCCCCAACGCCACACGCGGCATAGGTCTGAGCAATTCTGCTTCACACTGCTGAAAAATTTCAGATGGCAAATCGCATTGTTTCAACACACAATTCAAAGCCGAAGCGGCCAAGCCGATTTTTCCGGAAACCCAAATATCGTCGCCGACTTTTGCTGCATCACGCCGCAAAGCCTGCCCTTGCGGCAACTCACCGATAATTGTGACATTAAAAACCAAATCACCACGGGTAGTATCACCACCGATTAAGGTAACACCAAAGCGTTGCGCCAAATCAAAAAAACTGTTGCAAAAACGACGCAACCAATCTTCATCCAATTCACGCAAGCCGGCGCTTAACAAAGCCCATTTTGGTTTTGCGCCCATCGCCGCCATGTCCGAAATATTGACCGCTAATACCTTCCACGCCAAATTTTCGGGCGTAATACTTTCGAAAAAGTGCTTTTTTTTCAAAAGCATATCCGCACTAAAACATAAATCACACCCGGCCTGAGGACGTACAATCGCCGCATCATCGCCAATACCCAGTACAACTTGATGGTCTTGCTGCTGGTTTTGCAGGTATTTTCGAATAAAATCAAATTCCGTCATTTAGACTTCCCAAAAAAGTAAACCACATTATAAAAATGGAAACAACTCTAACCATGTGTTAAAAAATAATTTTTATACAAATGATTGAATTATTTAATCTATCTTATCATTTTATCGCAAAGTCAATTGCCTGCGTCGCCAGTTAATCAGATCAAACCATGCCGTTTATGATTCAGACTGCCTGAAATCAATATAAACCCAATTTACCATCAGTATCGCCAGCAATAAAAAAATAAAAAAACCCCGCCAACTGAACTGCACCCCAAAAGTTGGACACCATCCCCAACTTATGAGGTGCAGTTTTTTTATGGCAAAGTATTCAAACGGATTCAAGTTGCAAGTAGTAAACTACTATTTAGAGGGACATGGTGAAAAACATACAGCCAAAGTTTTTTGCTTAGGCCATGCTGCCGTACGCAAACGGGCAACCCGTTATGTTCTTCATGGAGGGGACGGCATCAACCGATGGTCGGGTATTACCGTTTATCCTTTGGATTTCAAGTCGAACGCCGTCAGAATGGTCATAAATGAAGGGCTGTCCCAAAAAGGGGCATCCGCCCGGTTGAACCTGCCGACCGGTTCCCTACTCACCCAATGGCTGTGTCGGTACCGCCAATACGGCACCGGCGGTTTGAAAGCCAAACCGGAAGGCAGGAAGCCTGTGAAGAAGCCCAAGCAACCTGAGGCCGCCCCAAAAGCCGGCCATCTCAAAACCAAAGAAGGGCTGATGGAAGAACTGCTTTACCTTCGTGCAGGGACGGCCGTCTTAAAAAAGCCCGATGCCTTAATCCGGGAGGACGGAGTGCGGCAGAGCGAAGCCGGATCGTCGCAGGATTAAGGCAGGACTATCCTTTGAAACTGCTGCTGACAATTGCCGGACTGCCGCGCAGTACCTTCTGCTACCAATTGGCTGCTCAATCGGCAGAAGACAAATATGCCGGTTTGAAACAGCATATCCTCACTGTTTGCCGGCAACACAAAGGACGGTACGGCTACCGCAGGATAACGGCGGCCATCCGTCATACAGGGACATCGGCCAACCACAAGGCAGCCGGCCGCCTGATGGCGCAGATGGGCCTGAGGGCAGTGATACGGCAACGCAAATACCGCCCGTTTAAAGGAGGGGCGGTAGAACTGCGCCCAATATCCTGCTACGCCATTTCAAAGCGGAAAGACCGAATAAGAAATGGGTTACGGACGTTACCGGGTTCAATGTTGCAGGAGGGAAGCTGTATCTGCCGCCGGTGACGGATTTGTTTAACGGGGAAACCGTCAGCTGCCGTATCCAAACCCGGCCGGCTTCCGATTTGGCCGGCAAGATGCTGAAAGAGGCGTTTAAGACATTAATGCCGTCTGAAAAGCCGATACTGCATTCGGATCAGGGGGGCAGTATCGAATGCCCTTTTATCAACAACAGTTAAAAGACAAAGGATTAGTGCAGGGTATGTCCCGTAAGGGAAACTGTTTGGACAATGCGGCGGTGGAAAGTTTCTTTGGAACGTTGAAGCCGGAATGTTTCCATACCTGCAAATATGCTTCTGTTACCGAATTGGAAACAGCCTTGCATGAGTATATTCATTATTACAACCACGAGAGGATTAAGCTCAAATTAAAAGGACTGAGTCCTGTACAGTACAGGATTCAGTCCTTGAAAACCGCTTGATTAAACTGTCCGGCTTTTTGGGGTCAGTTCATACGCGGTTTTTTTAAAACCTAATTAAGGTTTAGCGTAACCGTGTACACCGTTGTATGGAGAAGGAATCCACCCCTCATCAACAGCAGGACGTTCACCTTGAACGGTACCCGGAGCAATTTGCTTAGTCACTACGCTGCGGATTTTTACATCAACGCGACGATCTGGTTCGATACATGCAATCAAAGCAGCACGACGTTTTGCTTTAGAAACTTTTTTGCCCAAGTTAGCGACTTCAGCTTCACAAGTTGCAGTCATTTGAGCTTGAGACTCGCCCAAACCTACAGCAGAGATCTTGTTAGAAGCAACACCGCGGTTAACCAAGTAGTTAGCCACAACATTAGCACGACGCTCAGACAATGCTTGGTTGTATTGCTCAGAACCCATAAAGTCGGTATGGCCTTCAACACGTACGGTTTGTACGTTGGTGTTGCTCAGGCGTTGGGCCAAAGTATTCAGGTTTTCTTGAGCTTCAGGACGCAGGATGTCTTTATCGAAGCCGAACAAAGTCTTAGCAGACAATGAAACAGTTTCGTCAGCATATTCTGGCTCTTCAACTTTAGCAACAGCATCACCACACTCAACACGGCCTTGAGTGGCTTTGTCGAAGTAGGTATTTTTCCAGCACTCGCCGTAGCTGTTGCGCACGACTTCTTGAGATTTGCTGCTTACGGTGTAACCGTGCTTGGTATGCGCTTCACTTGCCATTGCGGTGCCAGAAGCCACCAAGGCAACGAACAATGCGCTTAATTTCAGCTGTTTGGTCATTTTATTCCCTCATCAAAATTGTTATGCAACGGATGCTGTAATGCGTCGCTGCAAATTTACCAATATACAGGCCGCAGCATATAAAATGGCGGCAAATCGGATATATCAGGTTGCACTATAAAGAAGCGGAGGGCAAACTGTCAATACTCAATGCCTCTGAATAATCATGAAACTGCCTGCTTCCTGATTACCAATCATGCCGAAAAATCAATCTTGTGTCATTTATTTATGGATAAATCCCCGCAAGGTTTACGCTATCGTTGCGCAAAAGCAACAACCATTTTAAAGTGAGACCGTTTCTCTTTAATACTTTCTCATAGTAAATTTAGATACTTCTTGAAAAAACAAAAACTTCCCAAAGAAACCTGATTCCTGCCGACAAAATTAAATAAAATATGCTAAATTACGCCATATTTGTCGCACAATATCCACAACTCAAACACCATGAAATTACAACAATTACGCTACGCGCTCGAAGTTTACCGCCATAACCTGAATGTCTCCGAAGCCGCCGACGCACTGTTCACTTCCCAACCGGGCATTTCTAAGCAAATCCGATTATTAGAAGAAGAGCTGGGCATTCAGATTTTCATCCGCAGCGGAAAACGCGTGGTTTCGGTTTCACAACCGGGCAAAGCAGTGTTAGAAATTTCCGAGCGTATTTTGCGTGACGTGCAAAATATCAAAAACATCGGTAACGAGTTTACCGACCACGACAGCGGCGCACTCACCATCGCAACTACACACACACAAGCTCGTTATGCTCTACCGCATATTGTGGCAGATTTTATGAAGCGTTATCCCAAGGTTAACCTTACCATTAAACAGGGCAGCCCTTCGGCTATTGCGCAAATGGTCAGCAACGGTGAAGCCGACATCGCCATCATCACCGAAAAGCTCGATGACCACCCTGAATTGCACAAACTCAATTGCTACGATTGGAATCATGCCGTGGTAGTGCCGAAAAACCATCCTTTGCTGGATTGTAGGAATCCGCTCAGCATTGAAGATTTAGCCAGCTTTCCACTGATTACTTATGAATTTGCTTTCCATTCCGGCAGCAGCATTGCACGTGCCTTTAGCAAAGCCAAGCTGGAGCAGCCGGAGGTAGCTTTGGCTGCAGCCGATGCCGATGTATTGAAAACGTATGTCAAACTGGGCTTGGGCGCGGGCTTGATGGCGAAAATGGCTTACGATCCGCAAGCCGATCAGGATTTGGAATTGATTGATGTCGCCCACCTGTTTGAACCGTCACCCACATGGATTGCCATCCGTTCCGATACTTATTTGCGCGGCTATACTTATGACTTTATCAAAATGTTCGCCCCGCACTTAAACCGCGAAACCATCGATCGTATTTTGTATGCGCCGATTGTGGAAGATTTTTCTATTTAAAGCGTTCATATTTGCTTAAAATATCAAAAGGCCGTCTGAAGTTTCAAACCGGCCTTTCTTTTAATGTCCAAGCCTTACATAGCATGCGCACAGCCAGACACCATTTTTTTCAAAGCCCGCGAATCAAGAATCTTGATATGCTTGTGTTCCACTTCAATCAAACCTTCGTGATGGAACTTCGACAGCGTGCGGCTGACAGTTTCCAATTTCAAACCCAAATAGCTGCCGATTTCCTCACGCGACATGCGCAAAATGAAATCATTGGCGGCAAAACCGCGCGAATACAAACGATTCGACAAATTCAACAAAAACGCAGCCAATCGCTCTTCGGCACGCATATTACCCAACAACAGCATCACGCCTTGATCACGTACAATCTCGCGGCTCATTAAGCGGAAAAAATGGGTTTGCAGACTTGGAATGTTTTGCCCTAACTCTTCCATATGTGCAAACGGTAATTCACACACTTCGCTGTCTTCCAAGGCCACGGCATCACAGCTATGAACATGCGAACAAATGCCGTCCATGCCGATCAACTCACCCGACATAAAGAAACCGGTTACTTGGTCGCGACCGTCTTGGCTTGCCACTGTGGTTTTAAAAAAACCGGCACGAATGGTAAACAAAGAAGTAAACGGCTCGCCGGCACGGAACAGATACTCGCCTTTTTTCAGACGGCGGCTCTGACGGATAACGGCATCCAATTGGGAAAATTCGTTAGGCATCAGACCAACGGGCAAACAAAGTTCACGCAAGGAACACGTGGAACACAGTGCTTTCAATTGATGTGTAGAATTGTGTGCGGCCATAAAACAAACACCTTTGTTATAAAACTTCTTGTTCTGACTGAGCTTCCCTTGACTCATATCAAGACAGGTTTATCATAATGTGGCATTCTAGCAAACTAAATCGAGTTTTACTAATTCGTTAAACAAAATATAACACAACACGACCATCATGAAAATAATCCCGATACAAAACAACGAACTACCAGAATTCGACCGCGATTTAATTGCCAAGCTTCCGACAAGCGGCCCACGCTATACTTCCTACCCCACCGCCGACCGCTTCCACGATGGTTTCCGCGAAGCCGAATACACCCATGCGCTGCATTTACGCGGTCTGGGCGCGCTCAATAAGCCTTTATCGCTTTATATTCACATTCCGTTTTGCAATACCATTTGCTATTACTGCGGCTGCAACAAAATCATCACCAAAGACAAAATCCGCGCCGATGCTTATATTGAGTATCTCGAGCGTGAAATGGAACTGCTCGCCCCGCATCTCAACGGCCGTCATCAATTGGCGCAACTTCACTTCGGCGGCGGCACCCCGACTTTTTTAAGCGACGACCAGCTTGAGCGTGTGTTTAAGATGATTCGCAAGCATTTCCAACTCATGCCCAACGGTGAATACTCCATCGAAATCGACCCGCGCAAAGTCAGCCGCGAAACGGTACACAACCTCGGCAAACTCGGCTTCAACCGCATGAGCGTAGGCATTCAGGATTTCGACCCGAAAGTGCAAGAAGCGGTCAACCGCATTCAAAGCTTTGAAGAAACCAAAGAGGTGATTGATGCCGCGCGCAAAGCCGGCTTCAAATCCGTCAGCGTCGATTTGATTTACGGCCTGCCGCATCAATCGGTAGAAAGCATGAAAGCCACCATCGATACCGTGCTCAGCCTCGATCCCGACCGTTTGGCACTGTATCACTATGCCCACCTGCCCCATATTTTCAAACCGCAACGCCGCATCGATACCAATGCCGTACCGGGTAGCGAAGAAAAACTCGATATGCTGCAATATTGCGTGCAAACCCTGACCGGCCGCGGCTATGTATTCATCGGCATGGACCACTTTGCCAAACCTGACGACGAGCTTTCCATCGCCCTGAAAGAAGGCTGGTTGCAGCGCAATTTCCAAGGCTATTCAACCTATGCCGATTGCGATTTGGTGGCCATCGGCGTGTCGAGCATCGGCAAAATCGGCAGCACCTATGCCCAAAACGAGCGCGACATCGACGCTTATTACGCCGCCATTGATGAAGGCCGATTGCCGATTATGCGCGGCTACCAGTTAAACCAAGACGACTTATTGCGCCGCAACATCATTCAAGATTTGATGTGCCGCTTTTCATTGGATTTCCAAATTTACGAAAGCGTGTTCGGCATTCCGTTACACCAATATTTTGCCGATGAATTGGCTGATTTGCAGAATCTGGCGGAACTCGGCTTGCTGCGCTTGAAGCCGCACGGCCTGACTGTGACTCCGAAAGGCCGTTTCCTGATTCGCAATATTGCTATGGTGTTCGACTACCACTTGCGCCATAAAGAAACCACGGCGAAATATTCGCAAACCGTGTAAAATGTTTTGCTTCATGACAAGGCCGTCTGAAAACATATTCTGCTTTCAGACGGCCTATCGGTTGTTGCGTATCTCATTGACTTTACATCAATAACCACCTACCATGACAGAAAAATGACATTTTTCCCTGCCATGCAACAGCCCGACTTCTTCACCATTCCCAGCCCGTGTATCGGCGTATGCGAAGCCAATGCCAAAGGCTATTGCAAGGGCTGTTTGCGCAGCCGTGAAGAGCGGCTCTATTGGCAGCAGATGAGCGACGACCAGAAACACCAAGTCATGCGCCTGTTGAGTATGCGCAAAAACAAAATCCGCAACCGCAAACTGGATTTACTCGCCCCTGTCGATGGATCCAACGCCGAACAAATCAGCCTCGATTTTTAGGATAATCTACCAATCCACATACAACAAGGCCGTCTGAATCTTCAGACGGCCTCAGCTTTTTAGATGATTAAGCCGACAAATCCTGCCACCAACGATATAATCAAGTTCACCATCGGCCCGATTACCGTCCACAACACACCGGTCATCAGCAAAATCAAGATAATCCAAGTGCCGTAAGGCTCAATCTTGCGGTATTGTATGGATTGCTTCGCCGGTAGAAAGCTGTCGACAAAGCGGCCACCGTCCAAAGGCGGCACCGGCAGCATGTTCAGCACAAACAGTACCGCATTGATGGAAATACCGAATTGCGCCATTTTCGACATCGGAAACTGATACGATTCAGGCGCATACACAGCCGCTACCGCCACCAATCCCCAGCCGAACGCCATCACCAGATTCGACAACGGCCCGGCAATCGCCACCGTACGCATACCCAAACGCGCATCACGGAAATTACGCGGAATCACCGGCACCGGTTTTGCCCAGCCGAACATAAAACCGGTCGTAAAAAACAATACCGCCGGCACCACCACCGTGCCGATCGGGTCAATATGCGCCAACGGATTCAGCGTCAGCCTGCCCATCTGCTCGGCGGTATGGTCACCCCAATAACGCGCCGCATAGCCGTGTGCGGCCTCATGCACCGTAATCGCCAGCAACACCGGCAGCACCGCCAGTAAAAAAATGCCTAAATCAAAATTCTGAAACATGGTTTTCGCTCCGTAGAAAGCTGTTTTAGGAAACAGCTTTTCGAATATCAAGGCCGTCTGAACCGCCAGATAGTCAAGAATATAACAGATTTTGCAGATATGGGCATAAGGTGGGGATTCAAGGCGCGTAAAGAATCGGGAAGCACCTACTTCCCTAACACAAATTCTGCCGCCGCCTGCGCATGCAATGCAGCCGTATCGAAAAACGGTAGTTTATGATCGCCTTCCCGAATCAAAAGGCCGATTTCGGTGCAACCCAAAATTATCCCCTCGGCCCCCTGTTCAGCCAAATCATGCACAGTCTCTAAATAAAAATCATGACTTTCAGGCAAAATCTTTCCCAAGCACAGCTCTTCAAAAATAATACGGTGGACTTCCGCTTGCCGCTGTTCATCAGGAACCACCATCTCAATACCGCGCTGCTTCAGGCCTTCTCTGTAAAATGCATCCTGCATGGTAAATAACGTCCCCAAAACGCCTATCTTTTTAATGCCCCGTGCTTTAATCACTTCAACTGTGACATCCAGTATATGTAAAAACGGTATTTGCACCGCCGCCTGAATTTCGGCCGCATTTTTATGCATGGTATTGGTCGCCAACAAAATTCCTTGTGCACCAATGCTCTCAAGCTTAACCGCCGCTTCGGCTAAAATTTCACCCGTTTCCTGCCATGCACCGCTTTTCTGGCGCCGTACGATTTCTTCAAAATCGACACTCAGCATCACCATCGGCGCAGAATGGTTACTGCCCGCTTTTTGATTCACCAAGCGGTTGATTTCCTGATAATAAATCACTGTGCTTTCAGGCGACATACCGCCGATAATGCCTATCGTTTTCACGGTTTTCCTTTCATCTTAACAGCTTCATGTGTCAGGCCTTCCGAAACATCACTTTTCAGCAGCCTTTTTCAGCAAATTTTACAAGCCAAACAACCCTTTATCGCCCTTGCCTTCACGGATTAATTCTGTGCCGTCGGTCATGTCAATCACGGTAGTCGGCTCGGTGCCGCACCAGCCACCGTCAATCACCAAATCGACACTGTGCTCCAAGCGGTCGCGGATTTCGTAGGGATCGGTCAGCGGTTCATCGTCTTCGGGCAGCATTAAGGTGCAGCTCAACAAAGGTTCGCCCAATTCTTGCAACAAAGCCAAGGCGATTTTGTTGTCGGGTACGCGCAGGCCGATGGTTTTGCGTTTTGGGTGCATGGTGCGGTTGGGCACTTCTTTGGTGGCTTCCAAAATAAAGGTGTAGCTGCCCGGCGTAGCGGCTTTGAGCTGGCGGAACTGGCTGTTGTCCACTTTGGCATACGTGCCCAATTCGCTTAAATCACCGCACATCAAGGTCAGATGGTGTTTTTGGTCAATTTTGCGGATGTGCAGGATTTTTTCCATCGCGTTTTTGTCACCGAGTTGGCAACCCAGCGCATAGCAGGAATCGGTGGGGTAAACAATCATGCCGCCGTTGCGCACGATGTCGGCGGCTTGCTTAATCAGGCGTTCTTGAGGATTATCGGGATGAATGGCGAAAAATTGTGCCATGTTTGTGTCCTTTGCGTTTAATAGTTTTGGTTCGGCGCATATTGTAAAACTTATTGATTGAAAAGACAAAAGGCCGTCTGAAAGTTTTTAGGTTTCAGACGGCCTTTTGTCTATGCAAACAAATAAACATCACTTTTTTAACACTACGGCGGAAGTATTTTCTCAAATTTTAATTGATCAGATTTATCGGCTATTTCTGTAGATTTAATGTTTGCGCTTCATGGCCGCGCAACCACCTACTTTTAGCTTCGCAAAAAGTAGACAAAAGAAAGGCGGCCGCAGTTGCAGGTTCGCCCTTTAAGACAGACTTTCTTTACTACGCAAGATTTTGGCAGCAGGCTGAATCCGCCGCTTAGGGCGTCTCAGACAACGAGCCTTTTACTCTGCCAAAATCCTGCTACGTTCGGCTGCGCCAGCGGATTCGTTAGTTTATTTCCAAGTTACTGTTGGGTGAAAATTAGGCCGTCTGAAACCTCCCGTTTCAGACGGCCTATCATCATCAAACCTAATTACAAACTGCCTTAAAACGTATCATCCGGCACACGTACCCAGCCTTCCATAATCACACGCGCGCTGCGGCTCATGACGGCTTTGGTGGCGGCCCATTGGCCCTCAACCGACTCGGCCGATGCACCCACGCGCAAAGTGCCGGACGGGTGGCCGAAACGCACGGCATCGCGTTTTCCGCCACCTGCGGCCAAGTTCACCAAGCTGCCTTCAACGGCGGCTGCAGTGGCGATGGCAACGGAAGCCGTGCCCATCATGGCATGGTGCAATTTACCCATGCTCATGGCACGCACCAGCAAATCAATATCGCCTGTCCGGATGGTTTTGCCGCTGGAAGCGGTGTAATCGGTTGGTGGCGCGACAAAGGCCACTTTCGGCGTATGCGCGCGCGTGGCGGCTTCGGCAACGTCTTGAATCAAGCCCATTTTCACTGCGCCGTATGCGCGGATGGTTTCCAATTTTTCCAAAGCGGCGGGATCGTTGTTGATGTCATCCTGCAACTCGGTGCCGGTATAGCCTAAATCGGCAGCATTCAGGAAAATGGTGGGGATGCCCGCATTAATCATGGTGGCTTTGAACGTGCCGATATTCGGAACTTCTAAATCATCGACCACATTGCCGGTCGGAAACATGCTGCCTTCGCCATCGGCCGGATCGATAAATTCGATTTGCACTTCGGCAGCCGGAAAGGTCACGCCGTCGAGCTCAAAATCGCCGGTTTCCAACACTTCGCCGTTTTGCATCGGCACATGGGCAATGATGGTTTTGCCGATATTTTTCTGCCAGATGTTGACGGTACAAATGCCGTCTGAAGGGATTTTGGCCGAATCAACCAAGCCTTGTGAAATGGCGAATGCGCCCACGGCAGCGGTGAGGTTGCCGCAGTTTCCGCTCCAATCGACAAATGGTTTGTCAATCGACACTTGACCGAACAGATAATCGACATCGTGGCCGGCGCGTTCGGATTTATCCAAAATCACGGCCTTGCTGGTGGACGAGCCGGCATTGCCCAAACCGTCGATTTGTTTGCCGTAAGGATCCGGGCTGCCTAACACGCGCAACAGGATTTTATCGCGCGCTTCGCCTGCTTGTTGTGCGGCTTCGGGCAAATCGGTGCGTTTGAAAAATACGCCTTTGGATGTGCCGCCGCGGTAATACACGGCCGGGATTTTTATTTGCGGCATTTGGATTCTCCTTGTTTTTCTTGTTTGGGTTCAGACGGCCTTTGCCACCGTCCATTTTTCTACAACTCCGCTTCTGACGGCGAACAGTTCATGGTTCGTAATGGGACGGATGTCTAATCTGCCCTGCTGTGCGGCCATTATTTTTTCGCAGACTTCAACGAAGGGTTCGCTGCGATAATGCACGAGCGGGTAAAACGGGATAAGTGCCAAGCCTTTTGTGCCTTTGAGTTCGGGCGCGGCGGCAGGATTTTCCATCGGTGCGTAGCAGGCGATATCGGGGCTTAAAACCAGCGTACCCGCGGATTCGCCGATATAGGTTTTGCCTTGACTGAGGTGGCCGACCAGCATGCAGTCGACATTTTTACGGCGCATTTCCTGCAACAGGCAGAAAGTGTTGCCTGATACATAAATATAGCCGCTTTGTTGCAGGGTTCGGACAATATGTTCAACGGGTGCGGCAGCGATGTCCAATTCTTCGACGGCCATACCGAGCGAGCGCAAAGCGTGACGACCGTCATCCACATAGCCGCGGTATGCTTTCACCATACTGGCTGTAGGGATAAAAGCAACGCTACGGCCTGCGGGATTGCCTGCAAACTCAGGGAACAGCGCGGCAACATCGGCAAACGATGAGGTTAGAAACAGGTTGGGCATGTGAATTCCTCCGTTTGTTTCGGACCTGTCTGTTTTCAGACAGCCTGTAAAACGGCGGGTTGACAACCACCCTGTACAGCCCAATGCCGTCGTACATTAAAGTTCGTTTAAATATTTATGGGGCTTAGGAAACAAAATCATCAAAAAGCCTGATAAGCTCCTAATACTAATATGAAAACAAAAAATAAGTATCAAAAGTTCAGCAAAATTTCAGAGCAGAAGTTTAGAGAAATAATCCGCTGTTTCGCTCTTGATTTGACCGCTTCCGATACCGCTAAAATGACCGGCATCAGTGTCCGCAGTATCAATTCTATTTTCCTGAAAATCAGACACAGGATTGCTGCTCTGTGCGAACAAAGCTCACCACCGTCCGGGGTGGCCGAATTAGATGAATCTTACTTTGGCGCACGACGTGTCAGAGGTAAGCGCGGGCGCGGGCCTTCAGGTAAACCATCGTATTCGGCATACTGAAACGCAATGGTGTGGTCTATATGGAAATCGTTCCCGACGCTTCGAAAGCTTCACTAATCAAGGTTATACGTGGCCACATATCTGCTCACAGTAAAATCAATACTGACGGCTGGAAAGCATATGACGGTCTTGTCGATATGGGCCATGAGAAGCATTACCGTGTACATCACGATTCCAATGATTTTGCTCGCGGGAAGTAGCATATCAATGGTATTGAATCTTTTTGGAGTTATGCTAAGGGCCGTTTGACTAAATTCCATCGTATTTCCAAAGAGATGTTTTATCTGCATCTCAAAGAAACGGAGTTTAGGTTTAACCATCGGCATGAAGATTTAGGTGAAATATTAATGAAGATGCTTCGAAATAACCCAATTTAATATTTTTGCTTCCTAAGCCCCTGTTTATTTATGTCAAATGCAATATTTTAATATTAGTATCAAAATAAAACCCTTCAAGCAAACAGGAATATTTTTATTCAGACGGCCTTTTTATCAAAAGGCCGTCTGAATGTTTTTACGCTACCGCACCTTCCAAGAAATCTTGCGCGAAGCGTTGCAGCACGCCGCCGGCTTCGTAAATCAACACCTCTTCGGCGGTATCCAAGCGGCAGGTAACCGGCACTTCTACTTTTTCACCGTTTCGGCGGTGAATCACTAAGGTCAAATCGCAGCGCGGTTCGCGTGTGCCGATGACATCGTAGGTTTCGGTGCCGTCCAAGGCCAGCGTGTGGCGGTTGGTGCCTTCTTTGAATTGGAGCGGCAACACACCCATGCCGATCAGGTTGGTACGGTGGATACGCTCGAAACCTTCGGCAACAATCGCTTCCACACCGGCCAAACGCACGCCCTTGGCTGCCCAGTCGCGGCTTGAGCCTTGCCCGTAGTCGGCACCGGCGATAATAATCAGCGGCTGTTTTCGGTTCATATAGGTTTCAATCGCTTCCCACATGCGCATTACCTGGCCCTCCGGCTCCACGCGGGCGAGCGAACCTTGCTTGGTGGTGCCGTCTTCGTTTTTCACCATCTCGTTGAAGAGTTTAGGGTTGGCGAAGGTAGCGCGTTGGGCGGTCAAATGGTCGCCGCGGTGGGTGGCGTAAGAGTTGAAGTCTTCTTCCGGCAAACCCATTTTCGCCAAATATTCACCAGCCGCACTGGTCGGCAGAATCGCGTTTGACGGCGACAAGTGGTCGGTGGTGATGTTGTCAGGCAGAATCGCCAGCGGACGCATGCCTTTCAACGTACGCTCGCCTGCCAATGCACCTTCCCAATACGGTGGGCGGCGGATATAGGTCGACATCGGACGCCAGTCGTACAGCGGGCTAGGGGCACGCTCGGCAGCACCGGTATCGAACATCGGAATGTAAATATCGCGGAATTGCTGCGGCTTCACAAACCCGGCCACCACGGCATCAATTTCTTCGTCGCTCGGCCACAAGTCTTTCAGGCGGATTTTTTTGCCGTCTGCCACGCCCAATACGCCGTTTTCAATGTCGAAGCGAATCGAACCGGCAATCGCGTAGGCTACCACCAGCGGCGGAGAGGCTAAGAAAGCTTGTTTGGCATACGGGTGGATACGGCCGTCGAAGTTGCGGTTACCCGACAACACGGCGGTGGCATACAAATCGCGGTCGATGATTTCCTGTTGGATTTTCGGATCGAGCGCGCCTGACATGCCGTTACAGGTGGTACAGGCAAAACCGACTACGCCGAAACCCAAAGCTTCCATTTCCGGCAGCAAACCTGCTTCTTTCAGATACACTTCTGCCACTTTCGAGCCGGGCGCAAATGAGGTTTTTACCCATGGTTTGCGTTTCAAGCCCAAGCGGTTGGCGTTGCGTGCCAGCAAAGCAGCGGCCACCACGTTGCGTGGGTTGGACGTGTTGGTACATGAGGTAATCGCCGCAATAATCACCGCACCATCCGGCATTTTGCCATCGGTCGGTTCTTCGTAAGGGGTGGCAATGCCTTTGGCAGCCAAATCGGTGGTTGAGAAACGGGCGTGCGGATTCGACGGGCCGGCCATATTGCGGGTCACGGTCGACAAGTCAAGCTTCAACACACGCGGATATTCGGCGGTTTTCAGCGCTTCTGCCCACAAACCGGCGGTTTTGGCGTAGGTTTCCACCAATTTCACTTGTGCTTCGTCGCGGCCGGTCAGTTTCAGGTAATCAATGGTTTGCTGGTCGATGGCAAACATGGCGGCAGTCGCGCCGAATTCAGGGTCATGTTGGAAATGGTGGCACGGTCGCCAATCGACAGGCTGTCGGCGCCTTCGCCGAAGAATTCGACAAATGCACCCACCACGCGTTCTTTGCGCAAGAATTCGGTCAAAGCCAACACGATGTCAGTAGCGGTAATGCCCGGCTGGCGTTTGCCGGTCAATTCTACGCCGACAATATCCGGCAAACGCATCATCGACGCGCGTCCCAACATCACAGTTTCCGCTTCCAAACCACCCACGCCTACGGAAATCACGCCCAGCGCATCCACATGCGGCGTATGCGAGTCGGTGCCGACACAGGTATCGGGGAAAGCCACGCCGTTTTTCACTTGGATAACGGGCGACATTTTTTCCAGATTGATTTGGTGCATGATGCCGTTGCCCGCCGGAATCACATTCACGTTTTCAAAGGCGGTTTTGGTCCAATTGATGAAATGAAAACGGTCTTCGTTGCGCCGGTCTTCGATTTCGCGGTTTTTGCGGAAAGCATCAGGGTCATATCCACCGCATTCCACCGCCAGCGAGTGATCGACGATCAACTGGGTTTGAACCACCGGATTCACTTTGGACGGATCGCCGCCTTTTTCGGCAACCGCATCGCGCAAACCTGCCAAATCTACCAAGGCGGTTTGACCCAAAATATCGTGGCACACCACGCGCGCCGGATACCATGGAAAGTCAATTTCCTGTTTATTGTCAATCAATTGACCAAGCCAGCTTTGCAGCGTGGCCAAATCCACCTTGTCGGCGCGGTTGACCAGGTTTTCTGCCAGAATGCGGCTGGTGTACGGCAGCTTGTCGTATGAGCCGGGGCGGATGTCTTCACACGCGGCACGTGCGTCGAAGTATTCCAGATTGGTATCAGGTAACGGTTTTTTATAGATTTGGTTAGACATGGTGATATCTCCAGTGATTTGTGTTTTTCTTCTGCTTGACTGCTTGGGGTTTCAGACGGCCTGCTTTAACTCCAAAGCCGTCTGAAAAAATAGTTTTATATGTCGGCAACCGCTTTCAGACGGCCTGCCCTTTATTTATACGCCACGATAAACATGCGCGGCAACGCCAGCAACACATTGCCATCATGTCGGCGCGGATAATGTCGGTTTAACTGCTCAATGTATGCCTGTATAAATTCGCCTTGTTGCGCTTGCTCCAAACACGCCAAATAAGGGCGTAATGCGGTGCTGGCAAACATATCGGCGATGGCGGCGGTATCCGGCAAAACGTGGTAATACACCGTGCGTCACACATCGACTTCGCAACCTTGTGCCGCCAGTAAATCATAATAACGATCCACATCCCACACCGGCGGACGGCTATCGGTGGCTTGGGTTAAATTTTTCCATTTGGGCAACGCGGCGGTGTCGCGCATAAGAAAGTGCGACGGCTCATCCAAATTATCCGGCATTTGCGCCGCCAACACACCGCCTTGATTTAACTGGCGAATCAGGTGCGGCAACAGCGTTTGCGGGGTATCCGACCATTGCAGCGACGCATTGGCAAACACAATATCTTGCTGCATTTGCGGCTGCCAGTCGTGAAAATCCTGCAAAACAAAACGGCAATCGGGTAACTTTTCCTGCGCGGCGGCAAGCATGGCAGGCGAACTGTCCACGGTAATTTCGGCTTGCGGCCATGCTTGGCGCAACAAAGCGGTGCTGCTGCCCGAACCGCAGCCCAAATCGGTTATCCGTTGCGCTTGAATGTCCGCAATCCGTGCCAACAATTCAGCTGGCGGGCGGTTGCGCTCTTTTTCAAAACGCTGATGGTGTTGCGGATTCCAATCTTTGCTCATGATGATTGCGCTTTAAGTTGGTTTCAGACGGCCTGTTTGATTAACGGTGGGTTTTGGTGTAGGTGGTGCGAACCATGCCGCACAAATCCACGCTGATCTGTATGCTCGGTGCTTGTGCGGTCAATTTTTGCACGGTTTCGGCCAAGGCGCGGCTCAATTCGGCTTGGGCGCTTTCGCTGCGCCCTTCCAGCAAACGTAAGGTCAGATGGGCAAAGGCTTGTTTGGTGCCGCCGACCAAATACTCTGCTTGCTCATAGCGGCACAGACGGATTTTCAAATCGTGTTCTTCAAACAAACCGCTGTTTAATAAGGTTTGGTGTAATTCAGGCAAGGCTTCTTGCGGCATTTCTACGCCGCCGTATTCAACGGTTAAATGAGGCATTTTGTTATCCTTTTTTTATTTGTTCAGACGGCCTAACCATTTGCTGCCGAACACATGAATCAGCAAACCGGCCATCACCACCACTATACCCGCCCAATGCCATGCGCCCAAGCGTTCGCCTAAGAAGATATAGCCGACCAGCAATGCAATCACCGGCACACACAGCGCAAACGGGGTAATCTTGCCTGCCGGATGACGCGAGAGCAAATCGCCCCACGCGGTGTAGCCGACCAAACTCGACACATAGGCCAAAAACAAAATGCTTGCTATGCCCCAGCCGCTGAGTGACAGCGTGTAAGAAACCAAACCATCGGCACCATACATCATCAAAGAAACGGCGGTAAATGCAACCAAAGCCGACCAACTGCCCCACACCACCAATGAGAGCGGGTTCACCTGCCCGATGTATTTCACCACGATGTTGCCGACCGCCCAAGAAGCCGCCGCGCCAACTACCACCAGTAAAGCCACCAACGGCATATTGCCTTGATATTGGCCGATGCCGATTAGCATCAGCCCCACCGCCGCAGCAAACATACCCAAAAGATGATGGCGCAACACCGGTTCACCCATCATCACACCGGCCACCAAGACGGTGAGAAACACCTGAAGCTGCACCAGCAAGGCGGCCAAGCCCGTCGGCATACCCAATTGCAACGCGGTAAACATCAGCCCGAACTGGCCGAAGCTGATGGCTATACCGTAAAGCGCGAGCCAATACCAAGCGATTTTCGGCGGTTTAATGAAAAATACTGCCGGGAAAATCACCAATAAAAACCGCAACAAACCCAGCACCATCGGCGGCACATCGACCAGGGCGGTTTTCATAAAGAAAAAATTAATGCCCCAAATGCCGACCACAGCAGCCATCAGCAGCGCGTCTTTTGTGTTCATGTGCCAATCTCTTGATGTTTTTATTATTATTTTAACTTATTCCGATCGATGTGTTCAGACGGCCTGTACACCTTTTAGGCCGTCTGAAAACCGATAGCCGATAAGCTGATTTCGCATTAAGGCACGAAAAGAGCTTATCGGCTTTTTGATTAACGCTCGTCCAACGGCACGAACGGAATATCGTCGGGACCGGTGTAGTTCGCGCTCGGGCGGATAATCTTGCCGTCTTTGCGCTGCTCAATGGCGTGTGCTGCCCAACCGGTGGTACGCGAAATCACAAACAACGGGGTGAACATCGCAGTAGGTACGCCCAGTTTTTGGTAAGACACGGCAGAGAACCAGTCCAGATTCGGGAACATTTTCTTCTCTTCCCACATCACGCTTTCCAAACGTTCGGCAATATCAAACAGGCGCATATCGCCGGCTTCTTTGCTCAGGTCGCGCGCGACTTCTTTGATGACGACGTTGCGCGGGTCGGACACGGTATACACGGGGTGGCCAAAGCCGATGACGATTTCTTTGCGGCCGATGCGTTCGCGGATGTCGGCTTCGGCTTCGTCGGCGTTGCGGTAGCGTTTCTGGATGTCGTAGGCGACTTCGTTCGCGCCTCCGTGTTTCGGGCCTTTCAAGGCACCGATAGCGCCGGTGATGCAAGAGTACAAATCAGAGCCGGTACCGGCAATCACGCGGCTGGTGAAGGTTGATGCGTTGAATTCGTGTTCTGCATACAAAATCAAAGAAACATGCATGGCTTTTACTTGCGAAGGAGTCGGGCGCTTGCCGTGCAATAGGTGCAGGAAGTGGCCGCCGACGGTTTCTTCTTCGCTCTCTACGCTGATGGCTTTGCCTTTGTGCGAGTAGTTGTACCAGTAAAGCAATACGCTGCCTAGGCAGGCCACCAGTTTGTCGGCAATGTCGCGCGCTTCGCTTTCCGGTTGGTTTTCACGCTCAGGGTGAACGCAGCCCAACATCGATACGCCTGTGCGCAATACGTCCATCGGGTGTGTGTGTGCCGGCAGGTTTTCCAGATTTTTAATCACGCGAATCGGCAGGCAGCGCAAAGATTGCAGTTTTTCTTTGTAGGCAGCCAATTCGTATTTGTTCGGCAGATGACCGTGAATCAGCAAGTGCGCCACTTCTTCAAATTCGCAATGCTCGGCCAAATCAAGAATGTCGTAACCGCGGTAGCTTAAGTCGTTACCGGTTTTACCGACGGTACACAGCGCGGTGTTGCCGGCCGCTACGCCCGATAGGGCTACGGATTTTTTAGGTTTGAAAGTTGGGGTCTCGGTTGTCATGATGTTTCTCCTATTGATTGCTTTTTAATATGATTATTTTTCAGACGGCCTTTCCGCCGGGAACAGGCCGTCTGAAAATCCAACAACTTCTATTTCTACGGCTTTATTTATTTTTGAAACAATTGATCTAATTTCTGC
Source organism: Neisseria weixii (assembly GCF_002327085.1). Taxonomy (GTDB): domain Bacteria; phylum Pseudomonadota; class Gammaproteobacteria; order Burkholderiales; family Neisseriaceae; genus Neisseria; species Neisseria weixii. Next base: position 2,011,732 of record NZ_CP023429.1, read on the forward strand.
TCGAAATCATGGTAGCCCAAGTGTTCGTACAATTCCGCACGGGTCTGCATGGTATCGACCACATTGGCTTGCGTGCCGTCGCGCATAATCGCCTCATACACATTCAATGCCGCTTTGCTGGCTGCGCGGAAGGTGGAGAGCGGATACAGCACCAGCTGCACGCCGTTTTCAGCCAATTCCTGCTGGGTGTAAAGCGGCGTTGAACCGAATTCGGTGATGTTGGCCAATATCGGCACTTTCACCGCATCAACAAATTGTCTGTACATGCCCAATTCGGTCATCGCTTCTGGGAAAATCATGTCGGCGCCGGCTTCCACACAGGCTTGCGCACGCTCAATAGCCGAATCCAAACCTTCTACCGCCAGCGCATCGGTACGCGCCATGATGACGAAGTTTTCATCCACACGCGCATCAACGGCGGCTTTAATGCGGTCAACCATCTCTTCTTTAGATACGATGGCTTTGTTCGGACGGTGACCGCAACGTTTTTGCGCCACTTGGTCTTCAATGTGTACCGCAGCCACACCGGCACGCTCGAAATTGCGGATGGTGCGCGCAATGTTGAATGCACCGCCCCAACCCACATCAATATCCACCAGCAGAGGCGTATCCACATTATCGGTAATGCGGCGCGCATCAATCAGCACGTCTTCCATGGTGGTGATACCCAAATCCGGGATACCGTTAGAGCAGGCAGCCACGCCGCCGCCGGACAGATAAATCGCTTTAAAGCCGCTGTGGGTGGCCAAACGGGCAAAATAAGCATTAACGCAGCCCACCACCGCCAACGGATTAGATTCTTGGACGGTTTGACGGAAACGCAGGCCAGCTGAAGCTTGGGTCATCATTCTTCTCCTCCTATCAATCACATCGTTGTCAAATCAAGCTTTGATTGACTAAAATCATTTTCAATAAACAGTTAACATCTGAGTTTAATCCAACCGCAGCAAACCCGGCTACTGCTTATTGAAAATTATTCAAGTTTTTTCAAGTTTTTTGGATTTTTAAAATCCCACAGACAGAAAGATACGGCGAGAGAATGAACCGATTTAACGTTTAACGCGTGACGGCTTTAACGGGCAACAAACCGAAAGCAGCGGCGGACAAAGAGAAGATTTCGTTGAAATGAAGAGGCGGCGGCAAAATCGCGCAGGAAATCATGGCGGGTTCCTTTGTATGATGTAGTTTCATGTAGTTTTTCTTTGATTTAAATCTAAGCCATAATTTTTTGTGTGTCAAATATTTTTTCAACCCACTTGATAACTTTTATCGATTAAAAATAAACAACTTAATTAGAAACAGTCTGAACACAAACCAAATTAACGCATAACTCATTGTATTTTATTATTTAAAATCATTTAATTTATATATAATCGAAAGCAACGATTTTTTCGACTGATTCCAACAAATAATCGGTTAGGTTGTCGAGCGATTTTAAATACGTATCCCCTTTCAGTTAAATTCTGTTAATAAATACTTGAAACCGGCAACTATTTTTCAGGCGGCCTATTTGACGGATTTTTACTCTAAATAGCATTTTACTTGAATTATTTTCATACAAAACCGTTTATTCAGTTGTTTATAACAATATAGCCGCTGAAAATAGAAAGTAAGACAAGGCGACAGCGACCGCCGTGTACACCGAGTACATAAGGTCGCGGCAACGCCGTATTATTTCTATTTTCAACGACTATAAAAACAGGCCGTCTGAAACATATTACTTTCAGACGGCCTGTTTGAAGCATTTTCCAGCAGCGTAAATCAGCCACCCATGTACCAGAATTTCAATGCCCACAATACGGCGACAATCCACACCATCGGCGGCACTTCTTTGGCACGGCCGCACAGTAATTTAATCACCGCATAGCTGATAAAGCCCACTGCGATACCGTCTGCAATAGAGTAAGTAAACGGCATGGATACAATGGTTAAAAAGGCCGGGGCGGCTTCGGTAATGTCGTCCCAATCGATTTCGGTGGCGCTGCGCAACATCTGCGTGCCGACGTATAGCAAAGCCGGTGCGGTGGCAAAGGCCGGAACGCTTTGCGCCAACGGTGAGAACACCAAACATGCCAGCATCAGCAAGCCGACCACGACGGCAGTCAAACCCGTGCGGCCACCCGCTGCCACGCCCGATGCACTTTCGATATAAGGCGTGGTTGACGACGTACCCAAAGCGGCACCGGCCACAATCGCGGTTGAATCAGCCAGCAAAGCGCGTTTCAGGCGCGGCAGTTTGCCGTCTGCCAACAAGCCCGCACGGTGCGACACGCCGACCAAAGTGCCGGTGCTGTCGAACAAGTCCACTAAGAAAAACACAAAAATCACGCTGATCATGCTGACGGTGAACAAACCTTCAAAATCCATCTGCATAAAAGTAGGCGCAATGCTCGGCACACTGCCGACCACCCCTTTGAATTCGCTCAAGCCCATCAGACTGGACAACACGGTAATGCCCAAAATGGTGATGATAATCGCACCTTTAATGCGGAAGTGGCTCAACACGCACACCGCCGCAAAACCACCCAACGCCAGCAATACCGACGGCTGGTGAATATCGCCCATGCCGACCAGAGTGGCCGGATTGTCCACAATCACGCCCGCGCCTTTTAGCGCAATCAAGGCCAAAAACAGGCCGATACCGGATGCAATCGACATTTTCAAGCCCATCGGTAACGCGTTCACCAGCATTTCGCGCACTTTAAACAGGCTGAAGAAGATAAAAATCAAACCCGACATAAACACCGCACCCAAAGCCACCTGCCAAGGCACACCCATACCTTTTACCACGGCAAAAGTGAAATAAGCATTCAAGCCCATGCCCGGAGCCAGCGCAATCGGATAATTGCCGACAAAACCCATCACAAAACAACCGATGGCCGCAGCGATACAGGTGGCGACGAATACCGCGCCGACATCCATGCCCGCTTCGCCCAAAATCAAAGGATTAACGATGATGATGTAACACATGGTCAGGAAGGTGGTTAAACCCGCCATCGCTTCCGTGCGCACATTGGTGCCGTTTTCGCGCAATTTGAAAATGCACTCAAACATATTGTTATCTGAAGTATTCATGTTTATCTTTATCAAGAAAAGTTAGGGAAAAATTTGGGCGCTATTATACTGAAATTCCTAGCACTTCGGTCAATTAAATCGGCTCGGGCCGAGACCTTTGCAAAACCCCGGATTTGAGTACAGTTCGAAGTGAGGGCAGCACAGAAAGCGCAGACATATCATCAAGACAGGCAAGCTTTCGGGCAGCGTATAACGAAGAAATGTGCCAAAGATGGGGATTTTGCAAAGATACTACTATGAACGACAAGATGATATTTTCATTATTTTTGCAAGTTACTGATTTCACATAACATTTAAATGTTAAATTTTTGCAAAGCGAACGCGGCTTAAGCTGTTTTTGCTTGACATTCGGACAAAGACAGCTTTGTTATTTTCTGCAAATGTCAGGCAGATTTGTAGCGTCCAGGATTGTAAGTTCCGCTTTTGCGGTAGATATTAAAGGCGATAACTATCAGCTTGCGCATGAGCGCACCGAGTATCAGCATTTTGGGTTTGTTTTTGGCTTCTAGGCGTTTGACGAAATCGGGGAAGTAGTTCCGATTGAGTGCAACCATTGCGGGCATGAACAGGGCGGCTTTTAGTCGTCTGTTTCCGTAGCGTGTCATGCTTGAACGGCCTTTGACGCTGGTTCCTGATTCTTTCTTTTGGGGATTCAATCCGGCAAAGGCTGTAAATTGGTTGGCTGTTTTGAAATCGCCGCTAAGCAGATAGTTTGTGAGTATGGCCGCGGTGAGCTTGCCGATGGCGGGATGGTTTGAAGGCTGTCTGAAACGGTTTTTAAATTTGAATCGTCTTTGACGATGGTTTGAATTTCTGCTTCTACAAGCCGGATGTGTTTATCCAGCTCTTCAATTTGGGTTTGATGCATTTGGCGTACAAATTCGTCTTTGGCTACTTTCTGCCGATTGATTTGTGCCGTCTTTTCGGCTTTCAGTTGTTCATACAGTGTCAATACGCGTTTCAGGCGGTAATGGGCATGGCTGATTTTTTGCCGTGCGGGTAAATCTTTACTCATGGCGGTATGGCAGTATTCGGCTATGAGTTTGGCATCTTGTCTGTCTGTTTTTGTGCGGTGGAAACGGCTTTTACCGTATTCGCTGATTTTGTAAGGGTTGATAACGGACACTGTGTAGAACTGGCCGATGTAGTCGGCCACGTCTTCAAAGTAGTTTCCTGTGGCTTCCATGCAGATATGCAGGTCTTCACTATGGAATGCGTCCAGCCATTTTTTAAACTTTTCGAAGCCGTCGGCATTGTTTTCAAATGCGGTTTGCTTCGTGTGGCCGTTGACTATGGCCGCTGCGTCAAATGTCTTTTGTGAAATATCCAAGCCTACGGCGTTTCTCATAATTTCCCTTACTATGCAGATTCACACTTGCGTGTGTTCTTTGATACTACCCAATTTTCAGACAACAAAAAACGTCCGCTTAATCTTTGCAACAGCCTTTTGGCTTTGGTCTCTTCAAGCTGGACGTTTTGCGGTTCGGGCAGCTAATCCGAACCGCGTAGGAATTTTAACGGTATCGGGTTTTTATTGCAATCTTGAATATGTAGGTTTATTTATAAGTTTCAGAAGCGACCCGTTCCGGCGCAGAATTTTTAATGTCGGTCTTGCTTCGCTTGGACGTGGTTTTGCGATTTAAAAACAGCCCATACCCAAAAGATAGGGGGTATTCATAAAGATTCGGCAAAAATCACTCCGAATCTTTACAAACCTTCCCCCTATCTTTTGGGTATGGGCTGTTTTTGGCCAATCGCACCCCGACCAAGCGAAGCAAGACTGACATATAAAAAAACGCCTACACTGGCAGTTCAGCCCCTCCCGGCTCCACAATCCTGAGCAGGGCGGATAGATTAACGAAACATGAAAGGATTTTGAGATGACTTAGATTTGACAATTGACAAGCCGAGCGGTGGGGACAAAGCAAAAATCCCCAAGCGCGAACTAGGGGATTTTGCTGTTCCTGCCAGTTTTAAACAAACCTACAGGAACTTAAAAATGCAGATAACCTTTCGATTCGGGAAACTGCTTTTGACTGTATCGGTTGATACACGCGCTATATTAGCGTTAATCATGCTGTTTAGTCAATAACCCACGATAATAAGGCCGTCTGAAGTTTCAGACGGCCTTTCGGTTTAAGAACCGCCAACCACACCACCACGCTGCTGGAACTGTTTGCCGGCTTCTACATAACCGTCATACATGAGGTTTGGCGGGCTTTCGCCTGTCAAAGCATAAATACGCGATTCTTGTCTATATTCTAGGCCATCAAGGGCTTTGTTTATGGTTTCGGGGCTGTCAAGCTGCCTAGGGGCTTTGTACGGGTTATAAATGCCGTTTTGAACGAAGTCAATACATTGGTCTTTACCAAAACCGTGAATAGGTGTGCCTTGGTCTGTATAACAGGTGCATTTGTCTGAATTCCTCACACAAGCAACCGGATAGGGCATGCTTTGGACGACTTTATTTAAATTGTCATACAAAGGGGCGGTATGCGGCATTCCCTGTATACGCGGCTCATAGTCTTCTTGGCTCAAGTGCGGTTTTTCAGGAACTGATGAAGCTGCCAATTCAGGCGCATATTTATCGACAGGATTTGTATTTTCAGGAACTTGGTTTTTTTCGGGTTGATTGACTGTTTCCGTTGATACAATCTGCGTTTCCTGTTGCCCTGTGCCTTTTTGATAAATCTGATAGACGTTAAAACCTTTCCAAGCCATGAAAGCAAAAATTCCGACCAATGCCCAAACCGCGACAGGTACTTTTTTCTTAAACTTTTGATGCTGGCTGGATGATTTATAATATTTAAACGCTTCTTTCGGCGGTTTCCAGCTTGAGGATTCAACGCCTGTAACGGCAGCGGGATTATCCAAAGCGGTAACGCATTTGTACCAAGAATACTGTTTCATGCCCACGGCTTTGCGTTCAAGGTGGGTGTGTTTTGATACGAGATTTCTTACAAATACGTCAAGCTGGCTAGGGTGTTGGGTCATCAAGATAACGGTATGGCCATGATGGCGCAGTTCGGTTAACTCTTGGATATAGGGCGGCACAGAGCGGCCTGAAGCGCGAACAGGATAGGTGTAGTGTGCTTCGTCAACAATCAGCACCGCGCCTTGCGGAATAATATCCCGCAATGGTGCGGACATGATTTCTTCTTCTGTCAGTTCATGCGCGTTGAATTTGCGTTTATCCAAACCGTCGATATGGCAGAAGTAGAGTGGACGGTCTACTTCGGTGCCGTCTTCCAGTTTCATTTTGAACAAGCCGTCTTCGTTGTTCAGAATCATGGCAACGACGCGCGAAGTTTTGCCTGTGTGCCCATGTTGCCTGTAAACAAATAAATCATCAGTTACCACCTGGAAAAACAAAAGTGAGTTTGTTCAATGCAGCCATGCCGACATAGAAAGAGAATGCACCAAAAAGATAGCCTAAGCCTTGCCCGAATCCGCCGATAAGCAGCAGATTCAGAATATCGTCAGGCATGGAACTGATGGCATTTAGGGTATATTGCTTAAATTGGTCTAAGGCAATGATGTAACCGCCATAGCTTACAAAGGTTAAACCGGTGGCGATGATAATGCGCACAATCAGAAGTTTTAAAAGAATTCCAAATAATGGAATCAATCCGGCTAATGCTGGCATGATTTCCCCTTTCTTACTTTCTTAAAGAGCCGAAAACGATAAAGGCCGACATGATTGTGAATGCGAGCAATACCGCAAAGCGGACTTGCCTCATTAATTCGCAGAGCGGTTCGTAACTCAATTGGACGGGACGACCTGCAACATGAAATGTTTTAGGTTTGGGACAAACGCCGTTAGGAGGCAGAAAGTTATCAGGCGACCATGTTTTTTCGTCTGTGACATGCGGTATTTTTATGTCGTCAAACATACCTTCTTGCGGTTTGCCCATTTTGTCGCAAGCGAGAATATCGGGAAAAATCTGACAAAGTAAGCCTTGCGGTTCGGCATCTTTGCCGTCTTTGCCATCTTTACCGTCAACGCCGTCTTTACCGTCTTTGCCAAGTTGGCCACCTGTACCTGTTCCTGTGCCTGTACCTGTTCCTGTGCCTGTACCTGTTCCTGTACCTGTGCCTGTACCTGTGCCTGTACCTGTGCCTGTACCTGTGCCTGCGCCTGTACCTGTGCCTGTACCTGTTCCTGTACCTGTACCTGTTCCTGTACCTGTTCCTGTTCCTGTTCCTGTACCTGTACCTGTTCCTGTGCCTGTTCCTGTAATGTTTACGGTAACATTTGTTTTGCCGTCTTTGTCACGGCCAAAGCTAATGACAACAGGGCCGTCTTTAGTTTCAATGGTTACTGTCGTAGGGCTTACGCTTAATTCTTCTTTGTAATCCGGACGTCCTGAACCTTCTACAAATGGGGTTGGACGGCTGTCAATTGAGCCTGTGGCGAGTTTCAAAAATTCTTCTTGCGTTAAAGTTTCAGAAATCTGAAACTCTTTTAAAGTAAAAACATAAGGAGACCTTAACCTATCCTTAGAACTGTAAACATAACAATTAGCCCCTGATGACTAGTATTACAAGACTGGAAAGAATGGTCTTTAAGTCTATAATCTGGATCTTGTTTCTTTTGTGCAAAGTCTTTTTGAGCAGCTTTTTCAACAAGCATATCAACGTAAGTTACGGCATCTTTTTGAGATTGTGTACCTGATTTTCTTAAGGCTGAAATAACAGATGAGTCTAAACCCACGCATAAATTTTCAGGTGTGCAATAGGCGCCATCGTAATATTTTTCAAATTCGTCAGATACTTCGTTATATTTATAACCGGCTGATTCGATGTCGCCTTTGACGACATCATAGGCTTGCTTTAAAAGCAATGCGTTACCGAAGAGAGGAAAAGCCCGGGTAGCTATACGGGCACCGCCCTTAGCAATGCTGAATGCGCTATTTAAGACGGTTTGGCGGGAGACAGAGGCGGTTAGTTTGGCGGGTACTTTTGACGTGGAACGATCGCCTGTCGGAGCGTAGCGAACTGGCATAGATTCGGTTACTGAATCATGATAAAAAAGATTACCACCAGCACCACCGTCTAAAAATCGCCAAGTTCTAATTCCGTTTGACCGAGTTTTCTCTAAAACTCTTAATCTGCCATCTTTATCTTGGACAATAATTTCTTCCGCCAATACATTAGTAGAAAAACTAAACCCTAATAGAATAACGGCTATAGTAAAAAGCTGTCGAAATTTCAGAATCATAGTGTTCTTCACATTCAAATCCGTTACTTAAAAATTTGAATTTCAGAAGAGAACCATCTTCAAAAAAAACAACCATATCATCTAGATAGGTTCTATTTAAATAAAATTGTGCAGACTTTTTAACAATTGAAGTGAAGTCATCAATTGGATAAGTTTCATTCAATTTAGATAATTCATTCATGAAAACATGGCACAATTTTTCATTTAAATATTCAGGATTAGTATCCTTTTTGAATTTCAGTTCTTCTTCAGAAATATAAAACATCTCAAACCCCACTTTCTAACGTTGGTTACTGTTTTGTTGTCGAAAGTGTGAATTTAGCATGTTTTCATAATCGGCGGTATCAGTCTTTGAACAGTACAAAGGCCATTACAACCGGAACGGCCAGGCCGAGAAAGAAATAGTAGTCCATCATGTGAAAAGCCTTTTTGTGATGGATACAAAATAAACAGCAGCCATGACACCGAATAAAATCCAGCCTGTTTCAAGACCGCTTTTCAGATTGTCGGCCAGGCTGCATTGCGGTAATGCTGCTTTGAGTGTTTGGCCGTTGAGTGTCCATGCAGAGCCGTTATATTGTGGCTGTAGGATTTGCCCGTCTTGGGTTATTTGAGGTACTACCAAGCTAAAATAGACGTTTTCAGCTTGGTTTTGCTCAAGACATTTATTTCCAACTTGGTAGTACATTTTGATTACCTGTTAGCGAAGCAAGCGTTTAACGATGGCAATCACGAACAAAGCAGCGAATACGCCGACCACTAACCAACCTGCTTCGAGACCGTCAGCTTTAGCGGCTTCAATACCTGCTTTTGCTCCATCAGGCAGAGCAGCATAAGCGGAAGTGGCCAGAGCCAAAGGGGCAGAGGCAACAACCGCCAATTTTGAGCCGTATTTACGGCAGGTGTTCATCATTTGCATGATATTTTTCCTTTAATGAGTTAAAAAATTAAACTGGAGTAGGTGCTTTTCGATGATTCAGACCGCACCTGTAGTCTGAATTTTTAAAATTCGGATAAAAATCCAAAGACAATGAAGTTATCCCGATTTCTTCTAAAGCGGTTTCTACCGCTTCGTTTCGGTCGTAGAAATATCCGGCTTCGTTGACAAACGGCGTATGACCCACATCACCCGTATCAGACGGATAAAGGAAGTCGCCCGTTTCCCGTGACTGAACAATGTAAACGCGGGTAATCGTCATGGTTTAGCCTTTGTTTGGAGTTTTGGACTGAAAGCCTAAGATTTTCAGTTTCTGGCTTTTGCCGTTGGTTACGAGTTCAACGTTCAAAACTGCTTCAAACGGAAATGTCAGGCTTTTGAATTGTTCGAAGTTAATAGAGCCGCCGTAATCGTATTCGGTGGCGGAACTGCCTAAAGCGTTGCCTTGGCTGCTGTCCAGCGGTGTGGCCACGATAACGCGGCAGTAGTCGAAGGTTTTACCGTCGATTTGGCCGTTAAAGCGTTTTGCGCCCATTATTTGGCCTTGAATTTGCATTTGCATGATGGTTTCCTTATTCAATACGCTACACTTTCAGGCGGCAGCGTTTTGCCTTTTAAAATCTGTATGCGTATTGGTCATACATCAGATTCAGATAATCTTGTTCGTGCTTGGCTTCAATCAGCTTGGTCATTTTGCGTTTTTGCTCAATGGCCATTTCAAGCAGCATTTGGGCGGATTCGCCGAGCCACACACTGCCTTCTGGCTTATCGTGTATGGCCGGTGCGTGGTTTTCGGTACATGTAAAAACTTCGGGATTTAAGCGTTTGGGCAGCAAATCATGGTCGGCTTCGAACATAGCCAAAATTTCCGAACGGTCTTTATGCGGAAACATGGATTTGGCGGCATTGATGGCGCGGCCAACTTGGTTTTTAGCCACTTCGATACAGCGTTCAAAAGTCAATTCAAGATTCTTTTCAACGGCTTCAATGCGCCTTGCTTTTTCCTGAAATTGGGCGCAAATCGGGTATGCGCCTCCGAAGTATTCGCCCGGAACGGTTAATACTTCAAACGGAATCACAATGTCTTTCGCTTTGAATTCGATTTCAAAACGTACCCATTGGCTTGCTTTATCGCCTAACTGTTTGCCTTTTTCGTAAACGCGGACATATTTGGATGATTCACGGGAGCCTACATAGTAGGTTTTTCCTTTGCCGTTATTGGATTCCCAATCCGTGCCGACCGATTCCCCGTCGGGCATCATATGGTGGTTGGTGAACTTACCCGCGAGACGGTCGGCTTTGGCCTGTTCGGGTGTGTATTCGCCTTGGAAAAAGTCTTTGGCGATGTCGATACGGGTAATTTTTGGGCGGACTGCCTGCGTAATGAACTGGTACAGACGTGATTCCCAGCCGTCTAAAGCGGCATTGCAGCCCGTGGCGGTAATCTCAATCAGCATAGTATTGTTTTGACCGCCGAAATGGACGCGGCCATATTGGGCATTATCGGTACCCATCAACCAACACGAATCATAAAAACGGCCACCCGAATGCTTGGCTTTTTCGGAAATACCGAAACCGAAAACATCGGTCAGAATCATGGACGCGCGAATGATGTATTCATCATCGGCAACCAACGGATAACCGGCGAGCAGGGAAAAGGTGTCTTCGTGAACGGAAAAGCTGATTTGGTCGATGAATGCAGAATTGGCTTTGCCGCGACGCAAAGGAACTTCAATCAGACGGCCTTTCGAATCGGTCAGGAAGGTGGTGTATTTTCAAAGGTTTCCTGTTCGGTACTCAAAGCCGCTCCGGTTTCTGCTCCCCCCTGTTAGATAAGGGGGGCGCCATCGGCGCGCATGTATCCGCCTTTGGCGCGTCGCTTACGCTGCCGCCGCCAAAGGCGGCCACACGCGCTTTCTTGATTTCCTTGTTCATCATTATGAAATTTCCTTACTCATGATTTCACGAACGGATAATCTGCCGTATTCATTGGCTTCATTTTGGGTTTTACAAATTCGGTCAGGCGAAGAGATGGGGAAATTAACGGTTTTAAGGCAATGGGAAGAATTGCCGTCTTCTTTGAAGATACGCACGATGAACGACTTTGGAATAGTCGGCGGTTCGGGATTGACGGTGTAGAATACGATGCACATGAATAAAGCCCCTTTGTTAAAGGGGCTTTACGTTGGTTAAAAATGCCCCTTTCATGGGGCGCAATATATAAGGTCTCTGGCCGTCTGGAAAAGCATTTATTGCAGCCGTTTCTATTTTCAGACGGCCTTCATGAATATGCAAAAAGGCAACACAATTTGTCGCCCCCATCACAAAGGCGTAAAATCCTAATCCATTCATATCCTATCAATATTCTCATGGAAACTTCCCTGCTGCTCGCCGAAAAAATTGCCCAACTCACGCTGATTGTGCTGATGGGCATTGCCTTGGTGAAATTCAAACTGCTCAAACCGGCCGACAGCTACCCGCTTTCCGTGATTACCCTTTACCTCATCAGCCCGGCGGTGATGATTCACGCTTTCCAAGTCGATTACACACCCGAAATTCTTGATGGTTTGTGGCTTTCGGTAAAGCTCGCTTTGCTGTTTAGCTTTTCACTGATTGTGCTGGGCAAGCTTTTGGCTAAAATCTTCAAGCTGGATATTCTGGAACAAGCCGCCGTGATTTACACCAACGCGGGCAATCTGATTATTCCGGTGGTGCTGGCCGTATTCGGCGCAGAATGGCTGATTTACACCGCAGGCTATTTGATTGTGCAAACCGTATTGTTCTGGACGCACCTGCGCGTGATGTTTGCCGGACGCAGCCAAATGTCGGTAAAAAAAATCTTTACCAACGTCAATATTTTGTCCATCGCCGTCGGTTTATTCATGTTTGCCTTTCAAATCAAACTGCCAAGCGTGGTGGATAACGCGCTGGCCAACGTCGGCAGCATGATCGGACCGGTTGCCATGATGATTGCCGGTATGCTGATTGCCTCGCTGCCTTTGAAGGAAATCATCACCTCCAAACGCATCTACCTCGTCACCTTCCTGCGCCTGATTCTGATGCCGCTGGTGTTGCTGGTGATGATCAAGCTCTTCGGCCTCGCCGAACAAAACAATCACAACCAAACCGTGGTACTCATCAGTTTCCTCGCCACCATCAGCTCTTCCGCGGCTACGGTCACGCAAATGGCGGTGCTGTATCAAAAGAATCCGCAAAAAGCCAGCGCGATTTACGGCATCACCACCCTGCTGTGTGTGGTGAGTATGCCGTTGATGATTGTGCTTTATCAGTGGGTGATTTGAAAGGCTTGAATATAAATAGGCCGTCTGAAAACATAATTTTCAAACGGCCTGCTTATTTGTAATCAGCAATATAAGCTGTGCCAACCGGTGTCAAAAAGACATTTAGGTTAAAGCGCACTGATTCTTGAATAAATAAAACCGCAAAAAATCTTCCCCACCAAAACATAACCCTAAAAAAAACCGCTAAATAAAAAGTTTTTATGGTTATAACCAGAATAAAATAATAAAATCAACCTTAATTTAAGAATATACCCAAAAGGTTTTACTATGATTAACCGCCCAAACTATCTCCAACAACTCAAGCCTTTTATCGATACCCCTTTAATCAAAGTCATTACAGGCATTCGCCGTTCAGGAAAATCAACGGTGATGAAATTATTGCAAGCGGAATTGATTTCCCAAGGTGTTGATGAGCAAAACACCATTCATATCAATTTTGAAAGCTTCGCATTCAGTGAATACAAAACCGCCGAGAAGCTCTACGCTTTAGTTAAAGAAAAAATCCAAACAGCGGAGAAATATTATCTACTGCTTGATGAGATCCAAGAAGTTACCGACTGGGAAAAAGCGGTCAATGCCTTTATGGTAGATTTCAATTTGGATTTATACATCACCGGCTCTAATTCGCATTTGTTGTCATCCGAGCTTTCCACTTATCTTGCAGGGCGTTATATAGAAATTCCGATTTTCACGCTTTCATACAAAGAGTTTCTGGATTTTAAAGCAGCTTATTCACAAGAAAACATTGAAAATTCAACCACACTTTTCAATGAGTATCTGCAAAAAGGCGGTTTCCCCATGGTGCATACGGCGGATTATCCGCAAGAAGTTGCCTATAAAATCGTTCAAGATATTTATGCGTCTGTGATTTTGCGCGATACCGTGCAACGCCATAAAATCCGTGACGTTGAACTATTGGAGCGCATTGTGAAATATGCGTTTGACAATATCGGAAATACATTTTCAGGCAAAAATGTGGCCGATTATTTCAAAAGCCAGCAACGCAAAGTCGATTTAAATACGGTATATAACTATCTCAAAGCACTAGAAAGTGCGTTTATCTTGCACCAAGTAGAACGCTTTGATGTGAAAGGCAAAGAGATTTTGAAAACCCAAGAAAAATTCTATTTGGGCGACGTATCTTTGCTTTATGCCACAATGGGCTTTCGCACCAGCTTAATTGCAGGCATTTTGGAAAATCTGGTCTATCTCGAGCTCAAACGCCGTGGTTATCAGGTATATATCGGCAAACTCGGCACCAAAGAAATTGATTTTGTGGCACAAAAGCAAAATGAAAAGCTCTATATTCAAGTTGCCTATAAATTAGAAAATGCACAAACCGTTGAACGAGAGTTTTCGCCCCTACAAGCCATTGCCGATAACCACCCGAAATATGTGATTACCATGGATGATTTTTGGCAGGAAAATATTGATGGCATTGTGCATCAGCATATTGGGGATTTTTTGTTGGGAAATTAGAAAGAAATATTTATGCTATATGAATTTAATAAACATATTCTTGATGATAGAAGAATGAATAATTTATTTCATGGTCAAGAATCAATTTGTTTACAAGCTTGGGCTTAGAGTTACAAGAAAAATCTCAAGTAGATTACCGCTTGCTATATGGTAGAGTGCTCCCATATGATTTTCAAAATAATCAGTGGATATCAGATTTATCTAAACATAATAAAATGGTTTCTATTAACGGGGAATTAAAAGCTAGAATTATTTCTTTTCAGCTTACTACATCCGCAGAAAATTTAAATACATTCATTACCAGCTTGCTTCAAGGAAACTCATTTTTAGAAGCCTCCGAAAAAATCTTGGTGGATATAGCTGAAAAACAGCAAGAAATTTTTGATTCATTAAAGCTTTCACCTCCGTATTGCATTAGACCGGTCATGCATTTACCTCCAAGAGATAATTACGTCTGGAATACCTCTAAAGTTAGCCCAAACTCTGATGCTAGCTATGATAGTGCAGCAATTAGTTTATTAGAAAAAACAAATTTTTGGAACATATTAGGTATATCAAGAAGCAAGAAAATTCTAGAATTGATTAATGAAAAGTTAAAAGGTGAAAATCTAGATATAGGTGGTATTGATGCTTGGAGACTTGGAGATTTAGAGTTTCTTTTTGCCCTAGTCTTAATAGTCAAGAAAAACCAAAATTCCATTTAGATTTAAAGAAAAAAATACATTAGAAATTTTTGAAGAAATATCTGAACACTCTTTAGTTGCTATATTAAAACTTTTTAATGGCGATAGTTTACTTTTTACATCAATACAAGAGTTTAAAATAACTAACTATCCATTTAATTTAGACTTTCACATAAATGAATCTTGCAATGAGATATTTGACTCTTACACATTTGAATTATTTGAAAAAAGTGATTCCAATATTACGATATTAGCCCAAGAAGGGCATCCACTAGTACGTTCAATACAAGTTCAGAGCAATGTTATATCAAATATCTCAAATACCGAAAATGATCCTTGGTTACAAAAAGGTTTACCAAATTCATCTCTAAATAAAGCTAAAAGCTTCACATCCATAGAAAGGTTAACTAATCATTGTTCTGAATTTTCAGTTGGTAACGATAAGAAAGATCCATGGTTCGATTCTGATATTGAAATTACCCGCTATCTAAAAACAGTGTTACCACAATCAACTGACGCACACTTTTTCCCTAAATTGGTACTTAATGGCGAAAGTCGGCTTGACTTAGTTGCATGGTTGAAAAAAATAATAAATAAACATCCTAATGCCCAAATTGCTTGGTTTGATCCTTTTATGGAAAATGTAGGGATAAACTTATTAAATCGACTAGGGTTTAACTCAGGAGATTATATTATTTTTGGGGCTGTACTAGATAACTAGAATAAATTCTGCTTTACTAATTGTTTTAAAATAGAAATCTGAACTTTTATTTCACTGTGGTTAAACCGCCATTCACATTCCTTCAAATACAGCTCAAAATGCTCTTTGGGAATGCCGTTAAACTTACGTAAGCGGCGTTTTGCCTGATTCCAAAAGTTCTCAATCCCGTTGATGTGATTTTGCCGATCAGCAAAGTGAGTGCTGTGATTGATGCGAAAGTGGCTAAACTCACTCACATCAAGTACGTCATAGCTTTTGTAACAATCAGTGTAAACAATACTGTCAGGCTTTACTTGCTCACGTATTACCGGCAATAAAGTATTGGGCACGGCAACGGTGCAAACCTTGCCGTTGCGCTTCAGAAGCCCGAATACAGCGACTTTGCCGGCTGCACCGCAACCGCGTTTGCCTTTGCGCTGTCCGCCAAAACAGCTTTCATCAACTTCTACTCCGCCATCAAACATTTCCGGATGCGGGCTGTTATGGAAAATCAGTACGCGCAACGATGAAAGCAATAGGTTGCCGTGTTTTTATTAACACCGGCTAATTGAGCTGCAGTACGGGCAGTAACACCCGCAATAAACAGTTCAATCAGTTTGTTTTGCTTGTACTGGCTTAAACGGCTTCTTCTCATAGGGGTTATTCCAACCTGAAATTAGATTTCCCTGGTTATCTAGTACAGCCCCTTATTTTTACATCAGAGGCAGGTGAAGAAAATAATAGAATTCAGAATTTAATTAAACAATGTGAGAATTGGTCTGAAACAATAGGATGTGTAAAATTAAAAGTCATTGGGCTTGATAAGCTACACGATAGAATGATATTAATTCGTGCAAAAAATGGCAAGCCATTAGCGGGGTACCATTTATCTAATTCTATCCAAAGGGCTAATGAAAATAACCCATTGTTAGTTACTGAAATCTCTCTAAATGTACTATATCCTGTATTCTCTTATGTAGATGAATTAATTCAATCTCAAAATGTAAGTAATAAACCTGCTATTTTTGATTCTACAAAATATCAATCTAAAAATCAACAAGAAAAACAATCATTTGATTCTGAATCACCTTATCAATTTCCTAAATTAGGTTGGGTATTAGCAAAATGGTGGAGAAAACCAGAATTAGAGCATTTGTCTGGAAATGAGTTAAAAGCTAATTTACATTCTATAGAGTTAGATTTTGAAAGTCACCAAGAAAATATTCAGATATTCCATTAGCTTTTTTTGGCGATTTATTCTCATCAGAGAATTTTGTAGAAGAATGGGATGCATTTGGCTGTTTGCTTGCCCATATTCCTGCTGAGAAATGTGTTTACGAAATAGGAAATCTTAATATATCAACCACATTAGTTGATAATTTATTATCTTATCTGGATCCTACAAGGAAAAATTCCCTATCACTTAGATGCAAAACTATCGTGTTAGATCTAGATAGCTATTTGGCGATGAGCTTTGATAAATTAATATTTAATGAATACCCAGAAATCATTTTTCAATATGATATAAATGAAATTTCTTATAGTGATTATTATGCAATTAAATTTTTATGGAATTTAGCTCCTGAAGCTATTATCAATTGGCTAGATGAACAATTATCATCCTTTGACAAAAAGAATAGCCAACAAAGAGCATTGATTACTGATGCTTTACGATATATTTGTGGTGATTTCGAATGTCTAAATAAATGGATTATGCTTTTTAGAAGCAATCATCATTTGCTTCAATGGATAGGTATATATAAAATAATTTCTTTATTTTTTGAGAGTAAAATAGATGAATATAAAATTTGTCAAATTATTGATAGACATCCCACGCTGGATAAAACCAAAATATTTTTATGGGTTATCAAAAAATCTGTTTTCAGAAACAATGAATTTAAACCTATATTTTTGTCAAAAGCTATAGAATTTAGCGAACCTATGGATAATGACCGTCTTGGAGAGCTTTTAAATATTTTACGAGGAAGACTAGGCAAGCTATATCATATATATTTCTGGATTCTAGAATATGTGCTAGAAAATATGGTAAGTCAAAGACTTATTTCTTATAATCAAATAATGAATTACTGGCTTGAAGACTTAGAGATAGACTGGTTCAAAGCTATTAAAAACAATCACGAGCATATTCATTTCAGATTTGCACTTGAAGGAAAGTTTTCTGATGAACTTGTCTATCTATTTTCTAAATTATCTGATTTCTAAATTATCTGAAGATGAACAAATTTTAGTATTATCTAGATTTGATAAGATAATCAACTCAGAGATAAGAATTATCAGAAAACCTTTAGCAAGAACATTAAATTACTCTTTATATACCAATGCATTTAAAGTAAATATTTGGATATTGGCAATATTTAATAGGTTATCTAGACTGAAATTATCAAAAGAAAATATTAAGGAAATAGAAGATAAAAAGGAATTATTATCAGACATTTATCAGAGGTATTCATTAAATGAAGATAGTGATAGAGAGCTATTGAGTTACTATGCAGAATAGTAAATTTTATTATTCTAAGCGCTATCTAAAAATCAAATTTAGATGGCATTCTTTTACCTAAAATCGGTAAAAAATCTGTAAATTTTGACTAATATTTTGCCACTTTTCGCTTCTTCTTTGCTTCATCAAGCTAAATAAAAACAGCCTGAGAACATCATCTCTCAGGCTGTTTACTATTTAATGATTTCGTTTTTTAATAATACTTAGCAAATCACTTTTCGGCACAAACAACATTGGCTATTTGTCCCACCCTTTAGATTGTATTGCACGCTTAACATCTAATCCAAATCATGCAATAAAGCGTACCCTATTCCGATAATAATGGTATTACCTTCAACTAAAGCGAAATCAGTGACGACTGGGTACTCAGCATTCCTATGGCAATTTTTTTGGGGTTAAAGCCGCCACCACCTTTCGCTCTACAACTCTACCGGCACCCCACGCAGCGAGAAGGTATAAGCATCGGTGATTTCCAAATCAACCATTTGGTTAATCATCTCCGGCGTGCCGTTGAAAATTACCACGCGGTTGTTGGCGGTACGCGCTTGCAACTGGTCTGGGTCTTTCTTGGAAATGCCTTCTACCAAGCAGCGTTGTGCCGAGCCGATCATGCTTTGGTTGATGCGTTTGGTTTCCGCTTCGATGACTTCATTCAAGGCTTCCAAACGGCGCACTTTTTCGGTGTTCGGCGTATCATCCGGCAGGTTGGCGGCAGGTGTGCCCGGGCGCGGGCTGTAAATGAACACATAGCTCAAATCGAAGGCAATATCTTTCACCAGCTTCAAGGTTTGCTCGAATTCGCGTTCGGTTTCACCTGGGAAGCCGACGATAAAGTCGCTGCTCAAACACAAATCAGGGCGGATGGCGCGGAGTTTGCGGATGATAGATTTGTATTCTAAGGCGGTGTAGCCGCGTTTCATGGCGCTCAATACACGGTCGGAGCCGCTTTGAATCGGCAGGTGCAAATGCGACACCAGCTTCGGCAAATCGCGGTAACACTCGATAATCGAATCGGAAAACTCGCGCGGGTGGCTGGTGGTGAAACGCATGCGCTCGATGCCGGGGATTTCATGCACGATGCGCAACAAGGTGGCAAAGTCGCAGATTTCGCCATCGTCCATCTCGCCGCGGTAGGCGTTCACATTTTGGCCTAACAGGTTGATTTCTTTCACACCTTGTTGCGCCAAACCGGCAATTTCGGTCAACACGTCATTCAACGGGCGTGAAAATTCTTCGCCGCGGGTATAAGGCACCACGCAGAAGCTGCAATATTTCGAGCAGCCTTCCATGATGGAAATAAACGCGCTGCCGCCTTCCACACGCGCCAGCGGCAGGTGGTCAAATTTTTCGATTTCCGGGAAGGAAATGTCCACTTGCGAATGACCGGTGGTTTCTTTATCCACAATCATTTTCGGCAGACGGTGCAGCGTTTGCGGACCAAACACCACGTCCACATAAGGCGCGCGCTTGATAATTTCCTCACCCTCTTGCGAAGCCACGCAGCCGGCCACACCGATAATCAGGTCGGGATTTTTTTCTTTGAGCGGACGAACGCGTCCCAAATCAGAGAAAACTTTTTCCTGCGCTTTTTCGCGTACGGAGCAAGTGTTGAACAAAATAATATCGGCTTGATCGGCTTGCGACACCTGCTCGATACCGCCGTGTTCTTCCGCCAAAACGGCCAGCATTTTTTCGCTGTCGTATTCGTTCATTTGACAACCGAACGTGCGGATAAAGACTTTTTTCATGGATTGTGCTTTCTCAGGTAGCCCGTAATCGCGGGGCTGATTTATAAAACTTTCAGACGGCCTTTGAAGATTGCAAAGGCCGTCTGAAAGTGCGGTTCTCTCAATTTGATATATTTAATTCAACACGGTTGGGCTGTTGATATAAAAGCCACCGTGATTAAAATTTAATGGGTTTTCAGACGGCCTGAAACTTACTGCGCCTGATTCTGTACGCGCTCGGCAAAGTTTTGCACTTCGCCTTCGGTCAGCACCCAAATTTCACGAATCACGCCCGCGCCGTCTTGTTTGACGGCCAATGGTTTGCCGACTTGCGCGTTCAGACGGCCTAATATGATAAAGCGGTCGTTTTCATCGCGGATGCGCACGAATCGGGATAATTGGAAGCGGCCGGCATTGCCGTCGACCAAGCCTAGGGTGAGCAGTTTTGTCCACGAAAAGCCGCCGCTGCTCAATTTCACATACGGCAATTCAACTTGTTTCAACACCGCCACATTCATATCCATAGGCACCTCGCGCTGCGCCCAAGTCAGCGACGAACAAAGCAAAAGGCAGGCTGCCAGTAATCCGCGTAACATGATTTTTTTCTAAGTATTGGTTAAGGTGCGAGATTATAGCACAACCCAATAAAAAATGAATAGAGTGATTGTTTTTAAAGAACAATTTTCATATTTATCTGCACAGATTCGCAAACGCCACGCATTTGGCTGCTTCAGCCATGCCGTCTGAAACCGCTTATCCGCAAATCAATGTTAAAATAACGCTTTATTTTTCAGACGGCCTCCCCCTTTCAGACGGCCTTTCAACAAGGACAACAGCATGAACCGTAACGAAATCTTGTTCAACCGCGCCAAAGCCATCATTCCCGGCGGTGTGAATTCACCGGTACGCGCATTCGGCAGCGTCGGCGGCGTGCCGTGCTTCATCAAAAAAGCCCAAGGCGCGTATGTTTGGGATGAAAACGACACACGCTACATCGATTACGTCGGCTCGTGGGGGCCTGCGATTGTCGGCCACGCCCACCCGGAAGTGCTGGAAGCCGTGCGTGAAGCGGCTGCGGGCGGTTTGTCGTTCGGTGCGCCGACCGAAGGCGAAATCATCATCGCCGAAGAAATCGCCAAGCTGGTGCCGAGCGTCGAGCAAGTGCGTTTGGTCAGCTCCGGCACCGAAGCCACCATGACCGCCATCCGCTTGGCACGCGGCTACACCGGCCGCGACAAAATCATCAAATTCGAAGGCTGCTACCACGGTCATTCCGACAGCCTGCTGGTCAAAGCCGGCAGCGGTCTGCTCACTTTCGGCAATCCGAGTTCCGCAGGTGTGCCGGCCGATTTCACCAAACACACTTTGGTGCTGGAATACAACAACGTCGCCCAACTCGAAGAGGCCTTCGCCCAATCCGGCAACGACATCGCCTGCGTGATTTTGGAGCCTTTTGTCGGCAACATGAATTTGGTGCGGCCGTCTGAAAGCTTCGTCAATACCCTGCGCACGCTCACCGAGCAACACGGCGCGGTGTTGGTTTACGACGAAGTGATGACCGGTTTTCGTGTGGCCTTGGGCGGCGCGCAATCGCTGCACGGCATCAAGCCCGATTTGACCACCATGGGTAAAGTGATCGGCGGCGGTATGCCGTTGGCGGCGTTCGGCGGCAAACGCGAAATCATGGAATGCATTTCCCCGCTCGGCGGCGTGTATCAGGCCGGTACCCTTTCCGGCAACCCGCTGGCCGTGGCCGCCGGTCTGAAAACGCTGGAAATCATCCAACGCGACGGCTTCTATGAAAACCTGACTGCCCGCACCGGACAACTGGTGCAAGGTTTCACCGCCGCCGCGCAGGAAAACGGCGTGCAGTTCACCGCCGACAGCGTAGGCGGCATGTTCGGCCTGTATTTTGCCGATCACACTCCGCAAAACTACGGCGACATGGCGCGCAGCAACATCGACGCCTTCAAACATTTCTTCCACGGCATGCTGGAACGCAACGTGGCTTTCGGCCCATCCGCCTACGAAGCCGGTTTCGTATCCGCCGCACACACACCGGAACTGATTGACGAGACCATCGTCATCTCGCGTGAAGTGTTTCAAAATATGGCGAAATAAGCTCTAATTTAGATTGAGTGAAAAGATAAAGGCCGTCTGAAATTTCAGACGGCCTTTTATGATATAACAGTGAGTTTGCTGTTTTCACCTATCCCAATGCCTGCTCCATCTTCTCTTTTTTCCCCACCGCATTCAACACGGCCACCGCGATAATCAAAAACACGCCCACCGATTGCAACACGCCCAATTGTTCGCCCAGCAGGAACACCGCCAACATCACCGCAGTAAACGGTTCAAACACGGTAAACACAGCGGCTTTGGCAGCAGGCATTTTTTCCAAACCTTTGACAAACAAGCCGAAGGCGATAATCGTGCCGACCAAAGACAAGGCAGCCGCGGTCAGCCATACCGAAACATCCAGTGCAGCCAATTGCGCCAAAGTTTGATGCGTAGCAGGCAGGAAATGCTGACTGATGTAAACAGCAACATCATCGGAGGCGCGCCCGTCATGACTTTTTTGCCCAACACGCCATAAAGCGCGTAGCAAATACCCGACCCCAGCCCAATCATAATCCCGAGCGCATCAAAATTCATGCCGCCGGCCATGGTCAAGCCTACACCCAATGCAGCCACCGCCGTGAGCATGGCCGCTTTGCGCGTAATCGGTTCACCCAACAGCATACGGCCGAAAATCAAACTCCACACCGGCGCGGTATACAGCAACGCCACCGCCAGCGACGAGCCGACTTTGGCCACTGCCGCAAAATACAGCAAGCTCATACCCAACATACCAATCAGCGATTGCGCCGTCAGTATCGGTAATCGCTTGATGTCCAATCCACACAAAAAGCGCATGAAATAAGGCAGCAACAGCAGCAAAACCGCCGCCGCAATCACAATGCGCAAAGTTGCCACCTGCACACCGTCAAAACCGGCGAAGTTGAGCAAGGTGCCCAAAAAACCGAGCGAACCCCAACACACCGTCGCCACGGTAATCTGAATCATGCCTACAGTCTGCTTCTCCATTTTTTCCTCTGTTATTCTGAGACCTTTGCGAAATACCGGCCGTCCCATCCAAACGGTTACCTGAACAATCAGGTAACCGTTTTTTCATTTTCAGACGTGTTTCCCGTCCGTATTTCCCCCAATCAGCCCCTTTATCGGGTGCACATTGCCCTTTTCAGGCAGCAGCAGGCACACGAAGCCTGCCGGCTGCCTTTGGCAGGTTCAGGCACACCGCTTTCAAATGGCTTTGCGCCGGTACTTTCCGTAAACCGAAATAACGCGCTCTTTTACAGCCGGATTTCCGGTGCGGCGTACCGAAGGTTTGCCCGGCCGCACAGCGCACTTCCGACAGCTGCGTATTGCGCTGTTTCTCCTGCTCCGTTAAAGGTTTGCCCCGCTGTGCCTTACGCATCATGCCGCCGGACAGCCGTTTGCTTTGCAGATGCTCCCGGTTGGCTTTACTGTCATACCCCTTATCGGCATAGACGGTTGTTCCGGGTGCGGTGCCTTCCGGCAGCGGTTCGAAATGGTTGCACTCACGGGCGTCGGCCGGGGTGAATCTGCCCTCTTTCTTCACCCGGCGCGCATCCTTGTCTTTGCCGGGCAGGGTTTCGGCAGTGATGCCGTTTTCATCGGTTTCGACAGCCTGACGCTGTTTGCCGCCGGCAGTTTGGATGATGGCGGCGTCAATCACTGCTGCCGGGGCTTTCTCTGTTTTTAAGCCTTTTTCGGTCAGCCGGCGGTTAATCAGTTCGGGAAGCCGGGCTAAGGCGTCATCCTGTGCCGGCCGGTTGCGGAAACGGCAGGGGGTGCTGTGGTCGGGTAAGGCGGGTTTATCAAAGCCGCAGAAGAAGCAGAAATCCGGACGGGTAGCCAGACAGCGTTCCGATTCCGGATCGGAAAGGCTGTGCCATTGGCCGGGCAATACGGCTTTGAGCACGGGCGGCAGCGGATAGGCGGGGCGGCCGCGGTGGCCGCGGATGTAACGGGTCTTTTGCCGGTTGGGCAGTTGTCCGACGGGCTGCCAATCGGGCAGCCGGTTAATTTTGAGCAACGGGCAGCTGTCGGTATGTTTACCCGTCATGATTCGGGCTTGTTGGTGGAAGAAGCTGCTCATAAAAAAAACTCCTCTGAATTCTTTAGGGGAATTTAGGGGAGTTTTGGGTTTTTTGCAAAGGTCTCACGCCGTCTGAAACACGATGTTTCAGACGGCCTTTGTGATGCATATATTAGAAACGGCGTTTCAACTGACAAGCTTGCAGGATGTACACGGCCAATTCTTCTACCGATTTATCGGTGGTATTGGTATAAGGAATGCCGTGTCGTTTAAACATCGCTTGCGCATCGGCCACTTCGCTGCGGCAAGTGTTGAGTTGTGCATAGGTCGAATTCGGACGGCGCTCTTGGCGGATGGCTTGCAGGCGTTCGGGCTGAATAGTCAGGCCGAACAATTTGTCTTTATAAGGTTTGACCATGCGCGGTAAATCGCTGGATTCCAAATCATCGGGAATCAGCGGATAGTTGGCGGCACGGATACCGTATTGCAGCGCAAGATAAAGGCAGGTCGGTGTTTTGCCCGAACGCGATACCCCATCAAAATCACATCGGCTTCCTGCAGGTTTTTGTCGCTGACGCCATCGTCGTGATTGAGCGAAAAGTTTACCGCCTCCATACGCGCATCGTAGCGTTGGGTATTGCCGATACTGTGGTGGCCTTGCGCGGCCAAAGTGGCTTCGGCATTCAGCTCTTTTTCCAATGCACCCAAGAAGGTTTCAAAGAAATTGATTTGGTAGGCATTAGCGGTTTTAATCATGTTGCGGATTTCATCATCCACCACACTGACAAAGGCAATCGGGCGTTCGCCGTTGGCTTCGGCATTGGCGTTGACTTTGGCAATCACTTCCTTTGCTTTTTCAACGGTGTTGATAAAAGGATAGGTGTAGCGTTTGAATTCGAGATTGCCGAATTGGTTGAGCAGCGCTTCGCCGATGTTTTCGGCGGTCAGGCCGGTGCGGTCGGAAATATAAAAGATATGGCGGGGTTGGGGCATACGTTTCTCTCTAATGAATAAATGTACAAGATATAAACTTATAGGGGCTGTACTAGATAACTAGAATAAATTCTGCTTTACTAATTGTTTTAAAATAGAAATCTGAACTTTTATTTCACTGTGGTTAAACCGCCATTCACATTCCTTCAAATACAGCTCAAAATGCTCTTTGGGAATGCCGTTAAACTTACGTAAGCGGCGTTTTGCCTGATTCTAAAAGTTCTCAATCCCGTTGATGTGATTTTGCCGATCAGCAAAGTGTGTATTGTAATTGATGCGAAAGTGGCTAAACTCACATCAAGTACGTCATAGCTTTTGTAACAATCAGTGTAAACAATACTGTCAGGCTTTACTTGCTCACGTATTACCGGCAATAAAGTGGCAGTTTGTGTATTGGGCACAGCAACGGTGTAAACCTTGCCGTTGCGCTTCAGAAGCCCGAATACAGCGACTTTGCCGGCTGCACCGCAACCGCGTTTGCCTTTGCGCTGTCCGCCAAAACAGCTTTCATCAACTTCTACTCCGCCATCAAACATTTCCGGATGCGGGCTGTTATGGAAAATCAGTACGCGTAAACGATGAAAGCAATAGGCTGCCGTGTTTTTATTAACACCGGCTAATTGAGCTGCAGTACGGGCAGTAACACCCGCAATAAACAGTTCAATCAGTTTGTTTTGCTTGTACTGGCTTAAACGGCTTCTTCTCATAGGGGTTATTCTAACCTGAAATTAGATTTCCCTAGTTATCTAGTACAGCCCCTTTCATTAATACGTGATTTGGCATTATTCTGTGTCACTGGCCGGTAATTCTGCCGAACCCATGCGCCGCAAGATAACGTTGGTTTTGCCGCACAGGCGTTTGCTTTTCGGGTTTTCGGCATAAAACAAAGGTGCGGGCACGCGGGCAGCAAGCTTGGCGGCTTGCTGTTTGGTCAGCTCGGCGGCCGGCTTTTTATAGAAATACTGCGACGCGGCTTCGGCACCGAACACGCCGTAATGCCATTCGATGGTGTTGAGATACAGCTCGAAAATGCGGTCTTTGTCGGTCACGGCTTCCATCATCGCGGTAATGGCGGCTTCTTCGGCTTTGCGGATGTAGCTGCGGCTGTCGTTGAGAAACAGATTTTTCGCCAATTGCTGACTGATGGTCGAGCCGCCGGCCTTCACTTCGCCACTTTTTTGGTTGCGCTTGATGGCGTTTTGAATGCCGCTCCAGTCGAAGCCGTCGTGATCGGCGAATTTGGCATCCTCCGAAGCAATCAAGGCTTTTTTCAGGTTGGTGGAAATGCGTTCATACGGCACCCAGCGGTAATCCAATGTTTCGCTGCGCCCTTCTTGCTGAAACTGGCTCATGCGCATGCTCATGAACGCGGTTTGGTGCGGCGCAACGGCACGGTAAGTGATGATGTTGCCGTATACATAGGCGTTAAACAGAATAAACCCCGCCACCGGCAGTGCAATCAGCCATTTGAGAATGCGCAACATCACAAGTCTTTCATGTATTCAAACACAGGTTTGATGTCCGGCTCGAAACCGCGCCACAACTGGTAGGAAAATGCAGCCTGCCCGACCAGCATACCCAAACCGTCGGCAGTTTGTCGTGCGCCCGACTCAGCGGCAAATTTTAAAAACGGCTCGGAATCTTTGCCGTAAACCATGTCGTAAGCCAAAGCACACGCGCCGAACACGGCCGGTGCGATCTCGGGCAATTCGCCGTTTAAGCCGCCGGATGTGCCGTTGATGATGATGTCGAAATGATTTTCCGGCAATTCGTTCATGGCAATAGCGCGAATACCGAAACGCCCGGCCACTTCTTCGGCTTTGGCATGGGTGCGGTTGGTGATGACGATTTCAGCCGATTGATGGCCTTGCAATACGGGAATCACGCCGCGCACCGCGCCGCCTGCACCAATCAGCAAGATGCGTTTGCCCGCCACCGGCACACCCCGCGCCTGAATAATGTCGTTAACCATACCCACGCCGTCGCTGTTGTCGCCGCGGAATTTACCGTTACCCAACAGAATAATGGTGTTTACCGCACCGGCAGCCAAAGCGCGCTCGGAATGTTCGTCAACAAAATTGAAGGCATCCAATTTAAACGGCACAGTCACGTTCGCGCCCTGTCCGCCTTCGGCAAAAAATGCAGCCGCAGCTTCGGCAAATCCGCCGATTTCGGCGTAAATGCGGTCGTAATCAATGGCAACGTTTTCCTGCTTGGCAAATTCTTGATGAATTTGCGGTGATTTGCTGTGTTGCACAGGATTGCCGAATACGGCGTAACGCGGTTTGCTGCTCATGGCTGGCTTCCTTCACTCATCAGGCAAAAGCGTTATTATAACGGATTTTATCAGGATTGAAGCGGCTGTTGTGTTAAATACCGCAAGTTGATGTATTGTGCCGTTTGAGCAGTAAATTGTTGACAATAAGACCGTCTGAAATTATATTTCACGTATCGGTTTGAATTGATTAAAACACAGCGCAATGGCAATATTTACCGCTGTTTTTCAGGCAGGCTCAAGCCTTCGCGCGCCATTTTTTAACGGCTATTGACAAGCTGTTAAACGTGATAAAATAGCCCTTGCGTCTGTTACTGCCTGCCAACCCAGTTTGTCCAAATAAACAGGCAACCAAATGCCGCCGGCGCGGTCGCATGTTTATTTGGATTGACTGATTTCCCTATTTAGGAGCTTGAACATGTCTATTAAAGACGTTGTAAAACTGATTGAAGAAAGCGAAGCACGCTTCGTTGATTTGCGTCTTACCGATACCAAAGGTAAACAACACCACTTTACCATTCCATCGCGCATCGTGCTGGAAGATCCTGAAGACTGGTTTGAAAACGGCCAAGCCTTCGACGGCTCTTCCATGGGCGGCTGGAAAGGCGTTCAGGCTTCTGATATGCAGTTGCGTCCGGATGCATCAACTGCTTTTATTGATCCTTTTTACGATGACACTACTGTCGTCATTATCTGCGACGTTATCGACCCGGCCGACGGCCAAGGTTACGACCGCGACCCGCGTTCCATTGCCAAACGTGCCGAAGCCTACTTGAAATCTTCCGGCATCGGCGACACTGCTTTCTTCGGCCCTGAGCCTGAATTTTTCGTGTTTGACGGCGTGGCATTTGAAGCCGCCATGCATAAAACCCGTTACGAAATTACTTCCGAAAGCGGTGCGTGGTCAAGCGGCGCACATCTTGACGGCCAAAACACCGGCCACCGTCCGATGGTAAAAGGCGGCTATTCTCCTGTGGCACCGGTTGACCAAGGCCAAGATTTGCGTTCGGCCATGGTGAACATTCTGGAAGAAATCGGCATTGAAGTCGAAGTGCATCACGGCGAAGTAGGTACTGGCTCACAAATGGAATTGGGCACCAAATTCGGCACCTTAGTCCGCCGCGCCGACCAAACCCAAGACATGAAATACGTGATTTGGAATGTGGCGCACAACTTCGGCAAAACAGCCACTTTCATGCCGAAACCGATTATGGGCGACAACGGCTCGGGCATGCATGTGCACCAATCTATTTGGAAAGACGGCCAAAACCTGTTTGCCGGTGACGGCTACGCAGGCTTGAGCGAAACCGCGCTCTATTACATCGGCGGCATCATCAAACATGCCAAAGCACTTAACGCGATTTGTAACCCGTCAACCAACTCTTACAAACGTTTGGTGCCGCACTTTGAAGCACCGGTGAAACTGGCTTATTCAGCGAAAAACCGCTCGGCCTCCATCCGCATTCCATCGGTAAACAGCGTAAAAGCCCGCCGCATCGAAGCGCGTTTCCCTGACCCGATGGCCAACCCTTATTTGTGTTTCGCCGCCTTACTGATGGCCGGTTTGGACGGTATCCAAAACAAAATTCATCCGGGCGATCCGGCAACCAAAAACCTCTACGACCTACCGCCGGAGGAAGATGCCTTGGTGCCAACCGTGTGCGCCTCTTTAGATGAGGCTTTGGCTGCGCTGAAAGAAGACCACGAATTCCTGACCCGTGGCGGCGTGTTCAGCAAAGACTGGATTGAAAGCTATATTGCCTTTAAAGAAGAAGATGTCCGCCGCGTACGTATGGCGCCGCATCCGCTGGAATTTGAAATGTATTACAGCCTGTAATCCACGGGCAGTCAAACCAGTTAAGGCTGTCTGAAAAAGTTTTGTGTGAATCGAAACAGTTGCAGACGGCCTTTTACTTTTCCTAATCACTTCATAAAACGTTCACATTTTTTTCCTATAATATAAAACTTCTATATTCTAAAATGATCGTGGATTTATCCCGTCGTTTCTTAGCCGGCTCTTTGCTGCTGATTTTATTGGGCAGCGGCTTCGTACATTACCGTGGCTGTGCCTTTAGATTTGCGGTTTTCTGTTCAGCAAGGTACGTTTGAAATCTTCAGACCGTATCTATGCTTCCTGCCGATCGTCGTTTGTCTTTGGCCATTTTACCGCCCTGACGTGCCTATCCGCCGCTGCCGCGGTATTGTCCGGCTTGCGTGAAATGGATTTGCACAAATCGCTATCCGGCATGAGTTTTCTAAAAACCAATTTTTACCGCAGCGAGGCCGTCCCTTTATCCGATAACTGTTCGGGGCAGCGATTTGTATTATGTTGCGGTTACTGGTTTTTATAGTCGTTTAAAATAGAAATAAGACAAGGCGACAGCAACCGCCGTGTACACCCGGTACATCAGGGAATCGGCAACGCTGTATTATTTTTGTTTGAAACGACTATATTTGGGAAAAACATTTCTAAAACACCTGCGCCCCATGACCGTAGCCGGCGGTTTATCATTACACCGTTTGGAGCTTGGTACCGTCCCGGCCGGCAAATTGGGCAGCAGGCTGAACGCGAAACTGGCCGAGCTGTTTCATGTTTCGATTTCCGCATGTTCGGCAGTTATTGTGCAGTCGGTGGAGGAATCGGCCAAAATAACCGTACCGCTGCTGTGCGCATCGGTGCTGTTTTACCGTCCGAAACAGCCCCTTTTGCCAAAACACCGTAAGTGTCAGCCGAAAACACGGCCGGAAGATTAAGGAATCCTGTTAACCGGCAACAGATAAAGGCCGTCTGAAAAATCATTTTCAGACGGCCTTTTCAGATCAATACGATTCAGCAGCAACGTCCGCCGCTTCCGCAACGGCGTTTGCTGCAATAATCCTGAAACTGTAGCTTGGTCATCACGGGCGCATTGGGATTATGGCGGCGTTGACGAGCAACGTAGTTTTCATAATCCGGCATACCGGCCATCAGATTGGCGGTTCGGCGTGCCGTTTCCAATGCGCGACGGATGCGCCGCCACAGTGTATTA
Organism: Neisseria weixii; assembly: GCF_002327085.1. Lineage (GTDB taxonomy): Bacteria > Pseudomonadota > Gammaproteobacteria > Burkholderiales > Neisseriaceae > Neisseria > Neisseria weixii. Next base: position 2,041,794 of record NZ_CP023429.1, read on the forward strand.
TTGTTCATTTGCGACCTCGTTACGGTAAACCGCAGGAACTTCTTTGGCAGTAGGGAAACCGGTTTTGTGCGCTTTCAGGGCGGTTTTCAGGCCATAGATGCCGACGAATACTACAACCGACAGGAACAATACGGTCAAACCCGAATTGACGTAGTCGTTGAATGCGATTTGGTGCATTTGCGCCACGTCTTTGGCCGGAGCAAGGATTTCGCCGCGCGCCGCCGCATCTTTGAATTTCGCCGCATGCGCCAGGAAGCTGATTTTAGCATCGCTGCGGAACAGTTTTTCCAGGCTTGCCCATACGTAAGTCGCGCGGTGTCAGCAACAGCCAAACCGGCAATACCGCCGCCACAAAGCCTAAATCATAATCGCCCAAGTCAGTTGGACACCGTCCAAATCAAAGAAATGCGCGTATGAGCTTTGCGCCACATCTTCACCAAACACAATCGCCAGCATCAGCAGGATAAAGCCGACAATGGAAATCTCACCGATTTTCCAGGACGGATATAGCGGGAGTAAATCCCCATAAACAGCGCAATCGGTATGGTAGCGGCAATCGTAAACGTACCCCACGGGCTATGAACCAGTGCTTTCACGACAATCAGCGCAAGTACGGCCATGATGATGACCATAATCATCAGGATACCGACAGAAGCGACAATACCGGCGGTCGTACCCAGCTCCTGTTTTACAATATCGCCCAGAGATTTACCGTCGCGGCGCATGGAAACGAACAAGACCATCATATCCTGCACCGCTCCGGCGAACACCACGCCGAAGATAATCCACAGCGTACCGGGCAGATAACCCATCTGAGCCGCAAGGACGGGGCCGACCAAAGGTCCTGCGCCCGCAATTGCGGTGAAATGGTGGCCGAACAACACGCCCCCGGTGCGTCGGCACATAGTCCAAACCGTCGTTGTGGCACTCGGCCGGTGTCAGGCGGTTGGGATCAAGTTCCATCACTTTTTCAGCGATATACAGGCTGTAAAAGCGGTAGGCGATACAGTAAACGGAAATTGCGGCCGTTACCATCCACACCGCACTGACCTGTTCGCCGCGGTTGACGGCCAATGTGGTAAAGGAGGCCAAACCCACCAACACTACCAGGCCCCAAATCAGCAAGGTCTTTAAAGATTTCATAACAATTCCTTAAAAATGAACATATTATTACTACTAAACAATTGCTTCTGTAAAATCCGCATTACCATATAATTTAAGTAAAATTTTTACCCAACTAAACATTATTGTAAGTATTAGCATATCCGTAGAAATTCTGACATTGTTTACACTTCTCGTTTTTGGCCTGAAGAACCGTTTTGGGATTTTCGAGTATTGCCGAAAGACACGGTAAAACCTTAATGGTTTCTGATACTCAAAAACCTTAAAACAATCACTTGGGCAAAAAACAAAAACCGTTTGCATAATAAAGCTTGAAAGAACCGGCTTTTTCCTACGCACGACACCTTACCTAAACGGTTCATACGCCACACCAAAATGTCCCGTATTCCCCTTGCCCCGTATTGGCCTTTTTCAGACAGCCGGTTTGCCACCCTGCTATAATGCCGTCTGAAAAACCATCTAAAACACCGCATCATGACTTCAAAAAAACTGCCGCCGCGCCGCCTTTCCGTCGCACCCATGCTCGACTGGACCGACCGCCACTACCGCCACATGGCACGCCAAATCACGCAAAATACTTGGCTTTACAGTGAAATGATCAACTCCGGCGCGATTGTGTATGGCGACAAAAACCGCTTTCTCATGTTTAACGAAGGCGAGAATCCCGTTGCACTGCAACTGGGCGGCAGTGACCCTGCCGAGCTGGCCAAAGCCGCCCAAGCGGTGGAAGAATACGGCTATGACGAAGTGAATCTCAACTGCGGCTGCCCCAGCCCGCGCGTGCAAAAAGGCGCGTTCGGCGCATGCCTGATGAACGAAGTCGACTTAGTGGCCGATTGCTTAAACGCCATGCAGGATGCCGTGCAAATTCCAGTCACCATCAAACACCGCATCGGTGTCGACCGCCAAGCCGAGTACCAACCCTTGGCGGATTTTGTCGGCACCCTACGCGACAAAACCGATTGCAAAACCTTTATCGTCCACGCCCGCAACGCATGGCTGGACGGCTTATCACCGAAAGAAAACCGCGAAGTTCCGCCGCTGAAATACGACTACGTTTATCGCTTAAAACAAGAATTCCCCGAGCTGGAAATCCTGATCAACGGCGGCATTACCACCAACGGACAAATCGCCGAACATCTCCGACACGTCGATGGCGTGGTGGTCGGACGCGAGGCTTACCACAACCCGATGGTGATGCGCGAATGGGATCAACTGTTTTACGGCAGCAGCCACCTGCCCATCGAATACGCCGACCTGGTGCAACGCCTGTTTACCTACAGCCAAGTGCAAATCCAAAGCGGCCGCGGCACCATCTTGCGCCACATCGTCCGCCACAGTTTAGGCCTGATGCACGGCCTCAAAGGCGCACGTGCATGGCGGCGGATGCTATCCGACGCAACCCTGCTCAAAGATAACGACGGCACGCTGATTCTCGACGCATGGAAAGAAGTGGAACGGGCAAACCGTTTCGGGGGCGGCCTTTGGGCACATTCACTCCAGAGGCCCGTCTGAAAGTTCATATTCCCGAATCAAAACAAAAGGCCGTCTGAAATATTTCAGACGGCCTTTGTATCATTCAATCAACTTAAGCTAAGAATCCACCCAAATTGAGCAGGAACAACACGGCAAAACCCACCAAGTAAATCAAACCGGCAACCGCCAAGGCTTCCATGCCTTTGGAGAGTTTGTGTTTTTTGTCGGCTTTGACCAGGCGGTAGTTCAACCATGCGAACACGGGCGCGGCCAAGAAAGCGGAAATCATGGCGAATTTCAGCAATTCCGCCATCGCGCTGTTGAACCACAAAATCAGCGCCAATCCGGTGCCGGCGACCCACAGATACCAGCCGAACAATTCGCCTTTGCGCACGCTTTCTTTGTGGCGGATCAGGCGCACCGATTCGGACATGGCGCGCGCGTAACCGTCAATCACGGTGATGGTAGTGCCGTACATACAGGCAAACGCAATGAACGCCACCAGCGGATGCGCCCATTCGCCGATGGTCACGGCATACATATTGATCAACTGGCCGATGTATTTGCCGCCGGCCATTTGCACGGCTTCTCCGTTGCCGTATTGCACATACGCACCCAACACCAGAAACACCACCGCCAGCGCCGCACTGGTATAGAAGCCGACGTTGAAGTCGAAAATGCCGTCGCGGTAGCTGGAAGGTTCGATTTTTTGTTTTTCCGTTACCCATAACGAGTTAATCGCGGAAATCTCAATCGGCGCCGGCATCCAGCCCATCAAGGCGATGATGAAACCCAAACCTGCGAGCGTCCACGGAGTCGGCTCAATAAAGTCAGGCTGCATCTGCATGCCGCGCGACATGGCAATACCGGCCGCAATGACGGTGGCCACCGCTAAGCTGGCGACAATCGCTTTGGATACGCGGTCAAGCGCACGGTATTGGCCGCTCACCAAAATCAGCAGGCAGGAAAGCATAATCAAGGCAGCAATCACGCCCGTTTCCAAACCGAGGTTCGGCAAAGCCATTTTGATAATTGCCGCCGTCACCACTGCTACCGCTCCGGTGCTGATGGTTGCGGAAACGAAACACAGCAGCGCAAATACCCATAAATAAAAGCGGCTTTTCTCGGCATAGCCCTGCACCAAGCTCTTGCCTGTGTCCATGGTGTAGTGTGCGCTGAAACGGAAAAACGGATATTTCAGCAAGTTGGTCAAGATGATGATTAAGGCCAACTGCCAGCCATACAACGCCCCGGCCTGTGTGGACGCAATCAAATGCGAACCGCCGATGGCTGCCGAAGCCATCATGATACCCGGCCCCAACGCGCTCATGCGGCTTTGCCAGGTTGATGTCGAAGTGTGTGTTTGATTTTGTGCCATTTTGTTACCCGTCTTTTTCATACGGCCTGTTTAAAATTACGAAAAATTGGATTTTATCGTAAATTTAAACTTCGATTTTTGATTTATTGGTATTTAATGCCAAATAAAAATCAGAAACTTTTAAGCAAATTGTAAAGTTTCATGAATATTCGCAAACTATGCCAAAAAGCTGTCGCAAAACAGCCTAGTATCGCTTTTATCATTTATCCAAAGCGCAAAAGCAGAAAGGCCGTCTGAAATGTGTTTTATCCAATCAAACACATTTCAGACGGCCTTTAAAATCATTCCTTACCAGCGAAAAGACTGCGTTACCCCGCCGGCCGCACCATTATTGGACGCACCAAAAAAGCCGCCGGTGCGCGGTTGGCTGCACGCGGACAGTACAAAAGCCAACGCGATTACGGTCATCATTTTTTCATAAGAATCTTGGGGCTGACGTAGATTGGCAGTCATGATAGGCTGCTAAAATGAAGATAACCCATTGCAAATCAAGAAAATCCATACAGAAAAAGCTGCTTGAATTTTCCGTACCGGAAGTGAGTGCCCGTTCTGCTGCGGATATTTTCAGGTATTCAGCCCAATTCAGCCATGCTGTTTTACCGCAAAATCCGCCAATTCATCGGGCATCATCCGGCACTGTATGCAGACGAAGTGTTTGACGGTGCAGCAGAATTGGACGAAAGCTGCTTCGGCGGTCGGCGCAAAGGTAAGCGCGGTAGTGGGGCAGTAGGAAAAATGGCTGTTTCCGGCATCCTGAAACGGCAGGGCAAGGTGTTTGCTTTGGTGGCGGATAATACCGAACAGGAAACTTTACTGACTGTTATTAAACGGAAAATTATGCCTGACAGCATTGTTTATACCGATTTTTGCAAAAACTGTGATGTACCGGATGTAAGCAGATTTGCCCACCTCCGCATCAATCATTCCAAGCTGTTTGCAGACCGCCAGAACCATATTAACGGTATAGAAAACTTTTGGAATCAGGCAAAGCACACCCTTCGCAAATACAACGGAATCGACAGGAAATCATTCCCGCTGTTCTTGAAAGAATGTGGGGTTGGGTTTAACTTCGGCACTCCAGGCGGGCAGCTGAAAACCCTGCGGAAATGGTGTGGTATTTAGGGCTGATCTACGTCAGCCCCAATATTTTTATTGGAAATTTTCATTTTAGTCCACTGTGAATATGGTTTCAGGCTGCCCATTTTCTGGCAATACCTTCACTGCTTTGAAATGATACTGATATTTTCAGACGGCCTGAACTATCATGTTTACATAAAATAGAGTATAATAACCTTAACTTTACAAATAGCCGTCTGAACCTTTCAGATTGGCTTTGCTGCACCAAAAAATATAAAAATACACGCATCTTACTTGTTCCGTAAATATCTGCCATTCTGAAAAGGCCGTGTATGTCTGCATCTCAAGAAAAGTCACCTTCTTCCTGCAAACGCCCGAATTATTTTTTGTGGACGTCGCTTTTAGTCGGTTTGCTTGCCGTTACCGCCGTTGTTAATCCCACTCTGCTCACAGGCACGATTTCCGATATCAGTCAGTTTTTCTATCTGAAATTCGACTGGTTGATTATGTGGCTGCCGCTGCTGGCTTTTACCGTGGGGCTTTCGGTAGCACTCTCGCCACGCTTCGGCAATATCCGCTTGGGCGGGAAAGACGCCAAACCCGGATATTCCTTTCTTTCTTGGATGAATATGCTGTTTACTGCAGGCATAGGTGTAGGTATTGTGTTTTTTGGACCGATTGAAGCACTCTGGCATTATTTCCACTCACCCGCCGGTATTCAGGCCGAAGGGCTGGCGGAATATCAAAAGGTGGAAAACGCGATGAGCCTGGCTTTGCACGTTTGGGGTATTCCCGCTTGGTCGCTTTATATGATTGCCGGCTTGGTGATGGCTTATTTTACCTATCAGCACAAAACCGAATGCACGCCCGCCGCGCCGCTGCAATATGCGTTCAAACACAAAAAATGGGCGAAACCTTTGGGAATCATTGTAACCGGAATGGCAATTTTGTCGATTGCGATGTCGGTATCTTCTTCGATCGCGATGGCGTCGGTACAGATTGCTTCGGGTTTGAAAATCATCACAGGCTTCGCTTTTGACGCCATCGGCTGGAAAGCGGCTATACTTACCGCACTGGCATTGCTCTATACCGCAGGTGCGGTGCTGCCGATTGATAAAGGAATGAAATTTCTCGGCGACTGGACCGTTTACCTTTCCGTTGTTTTGTTGTTGTTTGTGTTTGCCGTCGGCCCCACGCATTATTTTTTGAGTACAGTCACTGTTGCCATAGGCAACATCATTACCAAAACCATTCATCATTCGTTTGAGCTTTATATGTTCCGCAACCGCGATTGGGTGGTGTGGTATCCGATGGCTTATTGGGTTTGGTGGGTAACGTGGGCTCCGTTTGTAGGCGTGTTTTTGGCCAAAATTTCCAAAGGGCGCACGCTGCGCGAATTTGTATTTGCTTCAGTAATGATACCGGCCGGCTTTATCGTGATTTGGTTTTCGGTATTCTCCGGCTTCAGTCTGCTCGATACTGTTGAAGGAAGTGGCCGCTTGGCCGAAATCGCCAATAAAGGCGACTATGAAGGCACATTCTATTATCTGCTTAATATGCTGCCGTTATCGGGTTTTACCAAACCCGTTACCATTGCGCTTTTCTTGGGTTTTATTGTAACTACTGTTACCAGTGCGGCCATTTCGCTGGGCATTATGACCAGTAATGACGGGCGCAGTGAAAACAAATTCCGTGCGGTAGTGTGGTCTGTGTTCATGACCCTAATCAGCTACGCCGTGATTTTCTCTGGCAAAATGGAAGGTATTAAGGCCGTCGGTTCTTTTTCGGGCTTTCCTTTTGTGTTTGTGATGTATCTCTGGTTTGCCGCACTCTGGCGCCAGCTCAACAGCGACGTACCCCGTACGTGCAAGGAATGAGCCGTGAAAAAAGATATTTTCTATTGGAACCAAAACCTGTACGACAATATTGTCGAAACCGTGATGCTGTTTTTGGCCTTATTGTTTTTATGCTATGTCGTCAAGCTCGCTTTTTTCGATAAAGACTGATTTTCAGACGGTCTCCTGCCTGAAAAACTGTTTACCGTTTGCATTGCGGTAATACTTCCAGTATGCAGACGGACGGCGGACAAGTTCTGAACCGACATCCGATAAAGGAAACCCCATGCAACCGATATCCCGTCTTCCCATACCCGATTTGGACGAAACCTGCGAGCGCTACCTAAAGCAGGTCCGTCCCTTGCTTACCGATGAGGAATATGCCGGAACCGAAGCCGCTGCGCGCCATTTCCAATCCGCCCGCGGCAAAGGCCGCGCCATGCAGGATGCGCTGATTCGGTTTGACAAACAAGCAGAACAAAGCTGGCTGATTGATGCCTGGCTGCAATCCTATCTTGACATCCGCACACCGCTGCCGCTGGCCAGCAATGTCGGTTTCGGTATCCAAAAACAGGGGAAAAGCCTGGCACAATGGGCAGCTGCTTTGGCCGCAGTATGTGCCGATTACCACCACGGACGCATTCCTCCTGCAGAAACACCGCAAGGCGTCCCAGTGTGCATGAATCAATGGGCGATTTTACAAGGTGCCTGCCGCATCCCCGGCAAAAGAAGCGACAGTTTCCACTTCGCTCCCAAAGGCAGCCGCCATATCGGTATTTTGCACAACGGTTTTTATTACCGCATCGCCGTACTGGATGAGCAATACGAAGCCTACCATCCCGATACGTTCAGACAGGCTTTCGAGCAAATTTTGGCCGACACCGCCCAAAACCCTTTCCCGGTTGCCACACCCTGCTATCTCGGCGGCAACAAAACCGCCCGTGTTTGCGCCGATCTGCAAAAGCAAGCCGACAATGCCCGTCTGCTCGAACACATCAAACAAGACTTGTTCCACATCAGCATCAGCAACGACGCACTGAACGCCGATGACGATTTGACTGAAACAACCTTTCAAACCCAGCAGCGCGTTTGGTGCTACAAACCAACCACTTATTGCTACAACACCGCAACCGGACGCCTGTTCCTTCATTGCGAACACACATGGGCCGACGGTGGCGCACTCAAAGGCATTCTTACCCGTGCCACCGGCAAACTTGATACGCCTACAGGTGTAAAAGTGCTGCCCGCCGTAAAACGCTGCGAATGGCAGCTTCCCCGACCCTGCAAAAAAACTGGGACAAATGGCAGTACCAATACACCGAAAAAGCCGCCAAAATGCGCGTCAGCAGTACGCTTATCCCTTTTAACGGCCTAAGCGTGCCCCAAGGAGTGAGCCATGATGCACTGTCGCAATTTTTGTTCCAATACGCCCAACTTTCCACCTACGGCCGCATCCGCAATACCTACGAAGCCGTCGATGCAAGCCACTTTCAAAGCGGCCGCACCGAATGCATACGTCCGGTTTCGCAGGAATCACTGGCCTTCATCGACACCCTGCTAATAGGAAAACCCGACCGTCAAATGCTGAAAGCTGCACTTGACGAGCACAAAGCCCGCATCAAAACCGCCAAATCAGGCCATGGAGCCAACCGCCACCTGCTCGGCTTACAATTAATGTCGCCTCAAGTTTCCGCCTGTCTGCCCGCATTCTTCAAAAACGCAGGTTATCGCGCCTTTACTACCGATTTCCTTTCCACTTCCACCGTCGGCGATGATACCGTTGTGGTCAACTTCGCCTTTGCTCCCACCACTCCAGGCGGACTGGGTATCAACTACACGCTTACACAGGCCGGCTGGCTGGTAACAATCAGCTATCATGCCGATCAAGAGCAGGAAGTGCGTGCGTTTTCAGCGGCACTTAACCGGGGAGGCAGACAGCTGCTTGAGTTTTTAAACGCAGAATAAGCACTTCACGACAGACAAAGGCCGTCTGAAAATTATGAACTGCCCTCCAATCTTTGGACAAATTGAGAATCTTTCCAAACAACCTTTCCAAGCCGGGTTCTGTAGGTAACAGGATTCGGCTTTTTAAATGCAAATCAGCGCCTCACGCACACCTGCCGGATAACCGCCTATCAGCAAGGCGGTATCGCCACACTTCAACACCCGCAGGCAAATTCCATGAAGGCCAAACGTAAAAAAACATTTACCGCCGACGAAACCGACCATGAAAAAATGCAGCAGAAACGATTGAAAAGCAACGTTATATGAGAGCGGAGAACGCTGCCAAAACACGGAAGCCTTCAATGAAAAGGAAGGGGAATGCCGCCAAACCTGCGAAACCGTTCAAACGTTGAGCAGGACACCCGCTGAAATATCTGCCGCACATTACCGATATTTCCAAAAGCAGTTACCATTACTGCATCGGCAAACCCGATCCCGATGCGGCATCCCAAACGGCAGTTAAGTGGGGCCTATCTCCGGCACAAAGGCTGCCACATTGTCGCCGCATTGTCGCGGAACAAAAATAAAGTGTAGGGAATCATACGTTTATTGGGCTTAAAAGCCAAAGCACTCAACAAAAAAGCCCGCCGCCCGTAAGCAATAGGGGATGCTTCGGCAAACCTTCTCAACCGTGAGTTTACTGTCAAGAAACAGGGAGATAAATGGCTGGCCGATGTGACCGGTTTCAAATGCACTGACAGCAAACCGTATTTATCGCCGATACCGGATGTGTCCTACCGAGATTGCTGCTTATTCTTTAGAGCAAAGAGCGAACGGTAGGATGGCGGCCCAAATAGTGGATAAAGTATTTGGCCGTCTGAAAGGTAGAAACTTCAATGCTGCATTTTGACCGATGTGCTTCCGGCAGAAGATGCTTTGACTTTGCGGTAAGCTTAACGTCAACAGCCCCTAGTTGAAATTTAAAAAGGCTGAATACTGTTACCTACAGAACCCGGCTTGAAAAGGCTGTTTGTGAAGAATTCTCAACTTGTCCAAAGATTAGGGGAGGCAATTTTCAGACGGCATGTCCCCGAAAAATCCGCTACAATCGTCCAACCCAAAACCTAAAAATAAGGAGAAAGCATGCTGCACCGACCGGTTCCGAAAATTTTCCTGTTCGTTCCCGCCACGCGTCCCGAGCGCATCGCCAAAGCCTTTGACTGCGGTGCGGACGAAGTCATCGTCGATTGGGAAGATACGGTTGAGCCCGAACGTAAGGCCGCAGCGCGTGCGGATACGGAGGATTATTGCGGCCGCGCCGATACACCCGAAGTGTGGGTACGGATTAACGGCACACACGGCCCGTTTCATACCGATGATGTGGCGGCGGCAAAGAGTATCAGAAAAATCAAAGGATTGGTGCTTCCCAAAACCGTTCGGGCCGATGAAATTTCTTCGCTGCATCATGCCACCGGCAAACCGGTTATCGCTGACATTGAATCAGCGCAAGGCATGGCCGGCATCGGGCAATTGGCACGTTCAGACGGCCTGTTTGCGATGACCTACGGCTGCTTGGATTTGTCCAATGATTTGGGCGTGAGCTATGGCACCGCTGCTGCGCAAACCATATTCGACCGTCTGCGCACCGATATGCTGCTGCACAGCCGCATCAACCATCTGCACCCGCCCATCGAAACCACCTTCCCGGATTTCAACGACCACGAAGCCAACCGCCGCCATGCCGAATACTGGCGTGATATGGGTTTCGGCGGGGTTTTGTGCATCCACCCGAAACAAGTCGTAGCCGTAAAAGAAGCGTTGAGGCCGTCTGAAAACTTGTTGGCTTTTGCAGCCAAAGTCGTTGCCGAAGCAGAACACAGCGGCCAAGCCGTTTTCCAAGTAGACGGACAAATGATTGATGCGCCGGTTATCGAACGGGCAAAATGGATTTTGCAGCAAAACTGACATTCAGACGGCCTGAAATATTGCCTCATGCCGTCTGAAATCACTTCTGCTTATCATCTTACCGGCTGATCCGCATAGCTTGTGAATTGCCGTTTGGCCGTCTGAATATCCGCCGTTCATTCACACATAAGCATATTCCGCCGCTGCCGTTCCGTGCTAAAATCGCCCTGTTTGATGGCAGCAGACGGCCATCCCGATAGGCACTTTTCGCAGAAGCCCACACTTTCTGCCAAGGAAAATACATGAACATCGAGACCCTTCCACTGTCCGGCGGCAACATCGGCATCGAGCGCGAGAGCCTTCGCACCACCGCCGACGGCCACCTTGCCGGGACACGCCACCCAGAAGCCTTGGGCAATGTCTATACCCATCCGAACATCACCATCGATTATGGCGAAGCATTATTGGAACTGGTCACCGATCCGCATCAATTCCCGAAAGCAGTGTATCAACAGCTTTTGGAATTACACCAATTCAGCGCGCAAAACATCGGCGAAGAAAGCATGTGGGCAGCCAGCATGCCTTGCCGTCTGCCCGACAATCCCGAACACATCGAAATCGGCTACTTCGGCCAAAGCAACGGCGCAAAATTGAAACGCCTTTACCGCATTGGCCTGTCTTACCGCTATGGCCGCACCATGCAGATGATTGCCGGCGTGCATTTCAACTATTCGCCGCCGGAAAGCCTGTGGGCAGCCTTAGTCGGGCAAGAAGGCGCGGAACCGACCGACACTTGGCGCAATGAGCGTTACATGGGCATGATTCGCAATATCCAGCGCTACGGCTGGCTGATTTGCCACCTGTTCGGCACTTCTCCTGCCTGCGACCAAAGCTTCCAACCGGCGCAAAATGTGCTCGACCGTCTGCACGAGCAAAGCTTTACCTGGAAAAACGCCACCACCCTGCGCATGAGCCAGCTCGGCTATCAAAATAAAGTCGATTTCAGCGTCAGCTTCAATCATTTGAACGAATACATCCGCGATTTGGGTGCGGCAGTGCTGACACCGGCGCCGGTGTACGAATACTTGGGCTTGCGCGGCCCTGCCGGACTGTACCGCCAAATCAGCACCAATATTCTGCAAATCGCCAACGAATATTATAGTGGCGCACGTCCGAAACAGGTGATAAAGAAAGGCGAATTGCCCATCAGCGCCTTGAGCGCTCGCGGCATCGCCTATGTCGAATTGCGTTTGCTCGACAATAATCCGTATGATCCCGCCGGCATCAGCTTGGAACAAATCCATTTCTTGGAAAGCTTCATGCTGTGGTGTTTGCTGAAAGATTCGCCTGCATTTACCAATACGGATTACAATGAAGCCAACCACAACCGCCTGCGCACCGCCTGTTCAGGCTTGAGCGAAGGATTCAGACTGTTTAAAAACGGCCGCAGCATTTCTGCGCAAGATTGGGCAAACGAAATCCTGCATGAAATCCTGCCGATTGCCGAGCGCCTTGACCAAGGTTCAGGCAACAACGGGTACCGCGAAGCCGTACAAAGCCAAATCCGCGCCAACCGCGGCGAATCCCTGCGCCTGCCGCAACGTGTGCAAGCCGAAATGGCCGAACAAGAGTTTCTGCCATGGGCAATGGGCTTGACCGCGCAACATCTGGAAACTTTAAAGCAGCCGCTGCCTCAAGATGTACAAGCCAAGCTGGAAGCGCAAAGCCGGCAATCGTTGCAGGAATTTGCCGAAATCGAAGCCAAAGCCGCCGATGAAATCCCGTTTGACGATTATTTGGCCAACTATTTCAATCCGCTGCACGAATGTTTGGCGAAATTAACGGTTTAAACCGTGATAAAAAAGCCATGCCGTCTGAAACTTTCAGACGGCATGGCTTTTTCTGGCCTAGATCCGATGAAACTCAGCAGAATAAGACAAACTGAGGCCTTTGCCAAACCTCATGCACCACCAATAAAAACCCAAGCGACCGTCATTCCCGTGCAGACGGGAATCCATCTTAAAATTTAAGAAACTTATTTTATTCAATAGTTTGTCATGCTCAAAAATAGATTCCCGCCTGCGCGGGAATGACGTCGGTTCTCTGTGCTGTAGCTTTTCAGAGAGTTTTGCAAAGGCCTCATGCTGACTTTTAAAAGAGTTTTGCAAAGATTTAGGCCGTCTGAAAAATTGGACTGTTCCCCAATCTTTCAGACGGCCTTTAACATTTAAGAGATTAATTAATCCGACATTGCCATCAGGCTGGCATTGCCGCCCGCTGCGGTGGTGTTGATGCTGCACGAAATTTCTTCAAACACTTGCAGAATGTCCAAGCCGTTTTCAGACGGCAGGATGCGGATTAACGCGCCGTCGGTGGCGGCCAGAGCCTGTTTGCGTCCGCCCGGCAAATCTTCCAGCGCAACCACGTGGCTGATACCGGCGTTTTCCGGTTTATCGACAATCAGCAAATTGCCCAAATGCGCCACTTCCGCAGCCAGCGGATGATTGGCTTCAATCACGCCCTGTACACCGGCGGCGGCCAGTTGCACCAACGCGGTGAACGACTGCACCAAATCACCGCCGTAAATCCACACGCGTTTCGGCGCATGCCAGCTCAATACGTTGCGCTCGCCGGTCGGACCGGCCAACACCGATTCGGCATGGCGCAGTGTTCGGATACGGGCTTGGCCTAAAGCGGCCGCAATCGAGAGCTTGCATTCTTGGCTGATCGGCAGGTTGTGCAGCACAGCTTCCAAGCGTTTCAAGACTTCGTCATCGGCTTGACCGACTTTGCTCAAGGTTGGCGCCGCCCACTGTTTCAGACGGCTTAAGCGTTGCAGGTAGAACGGGCCGCCTGCTTTCGGACCCGTACCCGATAAACCATGGCCGCCGAACGGCTGCACGCCGACAACCGCGCCGACGATATTGCGGTTGATGTACACGTTGCCCGCTTCAATGCGTTTGCGGATGTGATCCACGGTTGCGTCGATGCGGCTGTGTACGCCGTGGGTCAGCGCGTAGCCTTTGCTGTTGATTTGATCGATCAGACTGTCGAGTTCGTCGGCACGGTAGCGCACCACGTGCAACACAGGGCCGAACACTTCGCGCTGCAATTCGTTTAAATTGTTCAATTCAAACAAAATCGGGGCGACAAAAGTCGATTGTGCGTCATCAATGCCGTCTGAAACCTTGATTTCATGGAACGATTTGGCCGTACCTTTCATTTTACCAATGTGCGCCAACAGATTGGTTTGCGCTTCGGCATCGATGACCGGGCCGACATCGGTATTCAGCAATTGCGGATTACCGACCACCAATTCATTCATCGCACCTTTAATCATCTCAATCATATGATCGGCCACATCTTCCTGCACGCACAAAATACGCAACGCCGAACAGCGTTGGCCGGCCGAATCGAAAGCGGAATTCAACACATCGGCGCAGACTTGTTCGGCCAATGCGGTGGAATCGACAATCATGGCATTTTGGCCGCCGGTTTCAGCAATCAACACCGGATTGTCATCGCGTTTGGCCAAGGTTTGGTTAATCAGGCGTGCCACTTCAGTCGAACCGGTGAAAATCACGCCGCTGATGCGTGGGTCTTGTGTTAAAGCCGCACCGGTTTCGCCTGCACCCAATACCAACTGCAAAGCTTCAGACGGCACACCGGCTTGATGCATCAACGACACGGCATACGAAGCAATCAAACTGGTTTGCTCGGCAGGTTTGGCGACTACGGTGTTGCCGGCAGCCAATGCGGCCACCACTTCGCCGGTAAAAATAGCCAACGGGAAATTCCACGGGCTGATGGCGACAATCGTACCCACGCCTTGGGTATTGGCGGGTAAAGTTTGCCCGGCTTCATCGGCATAGTAGCGGCAGAAATCGACGGCTTCGCGCGCTTCGGCAATGGCGTTTTGCAGCGTTTTGCCCGCTTCGCGCACGGCCAGCATCATCAATGCGGGCGTGTGCTGCTCCATCAAATCGGCCAAACGGCGCAAACAGGCAGCACGTTCGGCAGCCGGTGTCGCACCCCAAGCGGCTTGCGCAGCCACGGCTTCGGCAATCGCTTCTTGCGCCAAGGCGGCATCGGCAAATGAAACCGTACCCACCACATCGCCATGATCGGCAGGATTGTTCACATCTTGCGGCGCGTTGGCTTCACGCAGCTTGCCATTAATCATCGAGGCCGTCTGAAACGCTTGCGCCGCCGCTTGATTCATTTTTTGCTGCAATTGCTGCAACACATTTTCATTGCTCAAATCCACCCCTTGCGAATTCAGACGGCCTTTGCCGTATAAATCGCGCGGCAGCGGCAAAGCGGCATGCAAATGAATGCCTTCTTCGGCAATGGTGTCGAACGGGCTGCGAATCAGCTCGTCAATGCTGATTTTTTCATCAACGATTTGGTTCACAAACGACGAATTGGCACCGTTTTCCAGCAAACGGCGCACCAAATACGCCAGCAGCGTTTCATGCGTGCCCACCGGCGCGTAAATGCGCACGCGGCGGCCTAAGTTTTGCGGGCCGACCACTTGGTCATACAGGGTTTCGCCCATACCGTGCAGACATTGGTGTTCAAAATCCTTACCCTTACCCATTTCGCAAATCGCCGCCAGCGTGTAAGCATTGTGGGTGGCAAATTGAGGGAACACGGCATCTTGCGCGTCCAGCAGTTTGCGCGCGCAAGCCAGATAGGAAATGTCGGTATGCACTTTGCGGGTGTATACAGGATAGCCGTTGAGGCCGTCCACCTGCGCCCATTTGATCTCGCTGTCCCAATACGCGCCTTTTACCAAGCGGATCATCAGCTTCTGATTGTTGCGGCGCGCCAAATCCACCAAATAATCAATCACAAACGGACAGCGTTTTTGGTAGGCCTGCACCACAAAACCAATACCGTTGTAGCCAGCCAAATCAGGATCGGAAACCAAAGCTTCCATCAAGTCCAGCGACAATTCCAAGCGGTTGGCTTCTTCGGCATCGATGTTCAGTCCGATATCGTATTGCTTCGCCAGAACAAACAATTCTTTTAATTTCGGCAGCAATTCCGTCATCACGCGCTCGTGTTGCGCACGGAAATAGCGCGGATGAATCGCCGACAATTTCACCGAAATGCCGTTGCCGTCGTACACGCCCTGACCTGCCGCATCCTTGCCGATGGCGTGAATCGCAGTGGCGTAATCCTGATAGTAGCGGTCGGCATCGGCTTGGGTAAACGCCGCTTCACCCAGCATATCGAATGAGAAACGGTAGCCCAGTTTTTCACGCTCTTTGCCGTTTCCCAACGCTTCTTCAATGGTTTGGCCGGTCACAAACTGCTTACCCAGCATACGCATGCCATAGTCTACCCCTTTGCGGATCAACGGCGCACCGCCCTTGCCCAACACGCGGCTCAATGCCGAACCCAAGTTTTGTTCGTTGGTCGTAGTGGTCAATTTACCGGTTACCAGCAAACCCCAAGCCGCCGCGTTCACAAACAGGCTCGGACTGTGGTTCAGATGGCTTTTCCAATCGCCGTCTGAAAGCTTGTCGGCAATCAATTTATTGCGCGTGGCATTATCCGGAATACGCAATAAAGCCTCAGCCAAACACATCAGCGCCACACCCTCTTCGCTCGACAACGAAAATTCATGCATCAGCGCATCCACACCGCTCGCTTTGGTACGGCTCGCCCGCACCTGCGTCACCAAACGGCGCGCCAAATCATCGGCAGCACGACGCTCCTCATCCGTCATCTGCGCCTGCTGCAGCATATCGTTCACCGCTTCGACTTCATCGCGGCGGTAAGCCTCAGTCACCGCTTGGCGCAGCAGAGTTTGTTGGGATGGGCAAATTGGAACATGGATTTTTCTCCTGAAATCAAATGGCATTCATTTTTAAATCATATACCAAAATCACGTTCAGACGGCATGATTTTTTAGCATACTTTAACTTGGTTCAAACTTAGATTAACTCAATAACAAAGAGACATCGTAATACACCGCTTTTTACGGTTGCTTTCGTTAATTTAGCGTGTGGGGTTTAGTGGCTATTGCCACATATAGACATCCTAAAGCGACGGAAAGATATTAGTCATCATCTGACTTGCTCCGGGAACATTTCAACACACAGCCGCCCGAAGGCGGCTGAATCTACTGAATTATTAGGAGATGGATTAGTACCTGTTTCAACACACAGCCGCCCGTGGGCGGCTGAAATCCATGAAAAGCCGAGCAAGACGATTGATGACGTTTCAACACACAGCCGCCCGTGGGCGGCTGACCGCCTCAAACATCGCGGGCTACGCAAAAGAATGGTTTCAACACACAGCCGCCCGTGGGCGGCTGAACTGGCATTTTTTGTAACCATACCCAAGAGATTTTGTTTCAACACACAGCCGCCCGTGGGCGGCTGAATCATCGTAAATTGGAGCAGTTTCCGGCATATCGGGTTTCAACACACAGCCGCCCGTGGGCGGCTGAATCATCGTAAATTGGAGCAGTTTCCGGCATATCGGGTTTCAACACACAGCCGCCCGTGGGCGGCTGAGTTCGTCAGGCAAATCTGCCTGTTCGGATTTCGGTTTCAACACACAGCCGCCCGTGGGCGGCTGAAGGTCTTCACAACCGAAACCGTCAAGCCATGTTTTGTTTCAACACACAGCCGCCCGTGGGCGGCTGACACAGGTTCAGGTTTTGGGGCGTTTTCGTCAGCTTTGTTTCAACACACAGCCGCCCGTGGCGGCTGACCGGACAGATGGCCGGTAATGTTGCATTAGGCGGGGGTTTCAACACACAGCCGCCCGTGGGCGGCTGATTCGACTTGTCCGCCAGACAGCTCAAAACTAGGCAGTTTCAACACACAGCCGCCCGTGGGCGGCTGAGCTCTTAGTAGCGATGATTCTACTGCCTTTTATAGTTTCAACACACAGCCGCCCGTGGGCGGCTGACATTAATACCAGCTATGCAAACGGAACAGTCTATGTTTCAACACACAGCCGCCCGTGGGCGGCTGACACCTTTCAGGCCGTCTGAAAATCCCACTCTGTACAGTTTCAACACACAGCCGCCCGTGGGCGGCTGAGTTCGTCAGGCAAATCTGCCTGTTCGGATTTCGGTTTCAACACACAGCCGCCCGTGGGCGGCTGAGTAAATACATTTTTGAGATTTACAATTATGTAAAGTTTCAACACACAGCCGCCCGTGGGCGGCTGACACAACAAAGCTGCCAGCAGCTACCCCATAACAGTTTCAACACACAGCCGCCCGTGGGCGGCTGAGTTATTTGAGTTTTAGATCACTTTCTTCGTTTTCGTTTCAACACACAGCCGCCCGTGGGCGGCTGACCGGCAGTGGTGTTGGCCACGCGGGAATTTGTTGGTTTCAACACACAGCCGCCCGTGGGCGGCTGACGAGTTGGCGCAGAATATTGAGGCCATACAAACCGTTTCAACACACAGCCGCCCGTGGGCGGCTGTTCTGGTAGATGTGCATTGTTTTTTGGTGATAGAGTTTCAACACACAGCCGCCCGTGGGCGGCTGACTGGCCAAAACACTGATGCTGAAAGGTCTGTTGGGTTTCAACACACAGCCGCCCGTGGGCGGCTGACCTAATAGAGTACCTACCATAATAAAAAGCTGTAGTTTCAACACACAGCCGCCCGTGGGCGGCTGAAGCCTCCTCGGAAACCCTTGCCACTCAAGGCTTCTACAGCCCTAAATCGCCAAAGTCGCCGACAAAGGCGCAAAGCGAGTATAGCACAGCCTTTTCCCGCCATACATACTTTGCTAAGTTCCTGATTGTTAAAGAACCTTCCCGTTTCGCCAACCTGCCCGCATTTTGATGAGCACCGCAGGTTGGCGATTCACACGATCAGCGTGTCTTGAAACACATCCACCGCCGCTTTTGCGCCGTGGTGCTCCACCTTGCGCCGCCATTTGCTGCCCAAGTGGTAAAAGCGCAGGCTGTCGGTTTCGGGTTATAGGTTTTCAACAATTTTTCTTTCAAAACAACCCATTGATCGGGCGCAATATCGCACTCAAACACCGAATATTGCACGCGCACGCCGTAGTCCAAACAATGTTTGGCGATACGGCGCAGGCGCGCTTGGCCTTGCGGGTCGTCCAGGGCAATATCGTAAGTAATCAGCATCAGCACAACATTTCCCCTTGTTTATTTTTCAGACAGGCATTGAGGCCGTCTGAATGCCTGTCTGAAAAAAATCAACGCATCAAAAACGGCGGATATTCCGCCAAATCGCCGCGCAGGTGCCGCGCCAGCAGCATGGCCTGAATATGCGGCAGCAGGCCGACGGCCACTTCCTCCTGCAAAAACGGATGCACGATTTTCTCCTGCTTTTTCGCCTGCAACGCCTGAAACAGCAGCTTGCGCGTCTCCGCCTTCATATTTACCGCGCCGCCCGCCTCCGCCACAAAATCCTGCAGCTTCACCTGCCCGCGGTTGATCAGCGAAAGCACCAGCCTGTCCACCCACCACGCGCGGAATTCCTCCAACATATCCTGCGCCAAACTGTCGCGCCCCGGCCTGTCCGCGTGCAGAAAACCCACCTGCGGATCCAGCCCCACCCCCTGCAGCGCACCGCCGATCTCCTTGCCCACAATACTGTAAAGAAACGACAGCAGCGCATTCACCCCGTCGCGCGGCGGACGGCGGTTGCGGCCGTCAAACGCAAAACCGCTGTTTTCGCGCAGCAAATAGCGGAACACCCGAAATAACGCGCCGCCGCATCCCCCTCAATCCCACGGATCACATCCAGCCCCTCAGCCCGCTTCAACTGCTGCAAACCGAAATTCAGCGCCACCGCCGCCGCCTGAACCTCCGCATTTTCCCCATGATTGCGGATATGCCGCTGCAACACCCGCTTGGAAGCCTGAATCTTCGCCGCAATCATATTGCGCGCCACCGGCACAGGATTCTGCTCCGACGCACGGTACTGCGCCCGCCTCAGCAACACATTCCCGCCCTGCCGCCCCTGCAAACGCCCCAAAAACCGCCCGTTTTCCGTAAAAAACGCCAAATTCACCCCGTTTTCCCCGCAAAACCCCATCAAAAACGGCGACACCAACACATTGCCGAAACAGAAAATATGCCCGATGGAATGCACCGGCAACTGCGCTACCTTCCTGCGCTCCTGCTCCACTACCAGCGTCTCCCGCTCCTTATGCAGATAACTGCCTTGGGTGGTGATGTAGAGCGTGTTTTGAAGTTTGCGCATTTGGAAAATCCCCTTGGTTTTGACCGCACTTTAGAAGCCGTCTGAAAAATTCAAACTTTCAGACAGTATCTAGTTAAGAATAGTTGTCTGAAAACAGTTTTATTACAGATTGGATCAATAAAAAATATGGTAATTTATTTAATAACTCTATTGAATTTAATTAAAAACTCACATAATTTAATAATTAAAAATATCTAAATTAAAAATATCTATTTCTTCATTTGGAATAATACTTTCCAATTTATCAAATTCATCTTGCTGAAAAATAAGCGTATTATTTAGAACATCAAGCATCTTACTCTCTTTTACCCATTTATTATTCCATAAAGAAATTTGCTTCAAATCACACATTTTTTCAGAAAAAAGGTAAGTATTTAAATCTGCTTTTAACATCCGTTGCAACCAAATTTGAGTGAAGCCAGAATTAGGCATTCGGCTTAATTTTTGATGAACAAGCTTGGCCATAGCCCCATGATCATCCAACCTATTCAATAATTTACTAATAATGGCACAACAGACAGGAATAACCTTTGGATTGTGGTATGCAATATCAGTAACAATGCTAACAAGTTGTTCAAGGTTATTTATAACCCTAGCTTTTTCTAACTTTTTGTCAAATTTATTAAGCGCCACGTTCAAACTACCTGAATTAGGAAAATTGATACTATGTTGTCTAATCAATAAAATCTGTTTCTGCAAACTAATTCTATGATTTTGCGGAATAGCAAGCCAAGCCAATTTATCTTTTTTAATAGATTGAGTAATCACATCTTGACTACCTTTAGTTTTACTTGCATTTAGTTTAAAACCAAACGGCATCATAATTTCAGACAGATATTTTAAGATTTTCTCACCATCATTAGGATTACAAACAAAAATCCGATAATCATCGCGGTAGCGCAAAATTTTATAATTTTTTATTTCTTGTTTTTTTAGAGTAACACTTAAAATTCTGTCAATATAGCCTAATATAATTTCAGCAATGAAATCCATTAAAACTGAACCTTGAGGGATACCGTTTGTTTGTTGGTTTTGTATATTTTGAATACTCTTATCTATAAAGTTACCCAATAATGAATGATTGCTTCGTTCTATTTTTGCGACTTGTTTGCTTTCTACCGCCCACGCAATTGCATGGGTATAAACTGAACCATAGCAATCTGCCACATCAGTATCAAAAATATAATCGTATTCCAATGCAAGTAAAATGGATTGCTGCTCAACCTGCTCCCACCAGCTAGAGATTTGTTGCGCTTTATCAGATTGTTTATTTTCTGATTGAACAGGAATACTTAAACATTTGATTTTTTCATTACTCTGGAATTTCTTAAATCGAGTTTGCAATTTTCCCCAATTATCTTCTTTCGTTATCTCATGAACTAATGCAACATAAACTAATGGATGAATAATTTGAAATGGTCTCCAAGAGAGCTTTCCGTCTTTATTAGCATAAATCAGATGATTTACACCATCTTGTTTTCCCATTGCACTTTTAGATTGGCAAAAGTCATTTAAATCTTTTCCTATAAACTCTTGTGATATTTTTTCCAGCAAATCGGAAAAAGAAAAATATTTAGGCAAATCAATATTGCAATAACTTTCATGTTTCAAGAAAAAACTTCTTGCTTTATCCCAATCTAACTTCAAGATAGGTGTTCTATTCATTTTTATCTCCCTATTTATTATTTCTATTCGCTAAAAAAGTTTCCCCAAACAACCCCTTCACATACCCCACCGACCTATCCTTCCCCAACAAAGCAGGCTGGCAAATCTCCACCAGCGAACAGGCTTTGCAGCGTTTGCCGTATTCGGGCGGCGGGGTGGTGCCGCTGTCCAGCAGTTCGTGCACCTTGCGGATAACGTCCAGCGTCTGCGCCCTGAGGCCGTCTGAAAACGCTACGGGCACGCGGTGGCGGGTCTGCATATACCACAGCGCGCCTTCGCCGACGGTCTGCCCCGTCATTTCCTCCAAACACATCGCCTGCGCGCAAAGCTGGATTTCGTCGAACGGCTCGGGCTTGGGCTTGCCGCGTTTGTATTCCACGGGTTTCAGACGGCCTGTCCGAATATCGTGCTCAACCATATCGAGTATGCCGCTCAGCCCCAACTTTTCCGCCGCAACATGCACGCTGCGCTCAAAGCGCACGCCTTTGCGGGTTTCCGGCTCGCCCGAATCTACCCGCTCATGCAACGCCCTGCCCTGCGCGGTGAGAAAATTCTCCGCCCACGCCTGTTCGTTGTGGATCAGCGCGCATTGGCGCGGGCAGAAGGCGTAGTGTTGCAGGGCGGAAAGGGAAATGTTTTCCATCGGTTATTTTTCTTTGTTTGGCGGTTATGAAAAAATCCATACAGGCCGAAACCCTTAAAAAAGGGAAGAGGCCGTCTGAAATTTTTACCGTTGCGCGGGCCGGGCCAAACCCAGCCTATATGACTGTTTCCAATGTTTTTTCAGACGGCCTGAAAAATTTCAGCAGGCCGGAAAGCTCGTCTCCCAGTTTGCTCCATAAGAGAGAAAGGTTTGCGTATGCAGCCATACCCAAACATTGGGAGCGGCAGGCATCTGCTTTTCCGGCAGAACGCAATTTCAGACAGGCATTGCACTATGCCTGTCTGAAAATTAAGTTTCTGAATTTTTAAAGTTTTTCAATTACTTCCACACCATCCAGGCCGTCTGAATCGACGCTGATTCGGTAGTCGGCGAAAGACTGGGCTGGGGTGCCGCTTTCGCCGCTGATGCGTTCGACTTTGACGCGCTCGAACAGTTTATGCGCGGGCTGGCTGCCCAGGACGCTGTCGTGCTTGAAGACGATGAGTTTGCGGGCGGCCATTTCACCGCGGGCGGCGGAGCGGTCGTGCTCGAACATCAATTGCAGGGCTTGCCAGAGTTTGCCCAAATCTTCGTCGGAAAAGCCGGTTTTGGCGGCAAGGTTGGCAGAGATAAAGCCGTGCACGCGGTAAAGGGCGTAGGGGACGATGTATTTGCGCCCCATGGTGCGCTCTTTTTCGAGGTCTTTTTCGTTGGTTACGGCCATGCGGGTGATGGAGATTTCCAGCGGCACGATGGGGTCGATGGATTGGGCGAACGCCAGTTGCACGGGGCCGCGCACTTGGCCGCTGTTGACTTCGGTGGTCATCACGGCGCCGAAGGTGCGGATGTCGAAGAAGTTTTTGCACATCCAAGCGGTGATGTCGCGGGCTTTGGCTTCGTCTTTGGGCAGTTTTTTGGCTTCGGATTCGATGCCCAAGGCTTCATAGGCGCGTTTGTTTTGCAGGTTCAGCACGCCTTTGTCTTTCACGTAGATTTCGTAACCCGGCTGGTTTTCGCTGGCAAGTTCGACAAAATTGCGGATTTTGCGCTTCAGGCACACGTCGGTAACCAGGCCTTTGCTGGATTCGGGATCAAGGCGCGGCATATTGCCGGCGTCGGGGTCACCGTTGGGGTTGCCGTTAGTTACGTCAAAAAAGTAAACGAATTCATAGCGGTTTTGGATGGACATGTTTATTCTCCTTCATGTGTTTGGGCAACTGCGGGGTCTTTTTGGCGAAGTAGCTTTGCTTTTGCTGGTAATAGCCGATGGCAAAGCGGCCTTGTTCATCGATGCTCAAATGGCGCGGGAAAGTTTCAGGCAGCATGGCGACAATCTCGCCCAAATCTTTGTCGAGATTGACCGCCATGCCGGCTTTGTCTTTACGCAGGCGCGATAAATGGTGCTTGGCGCCCGACAACAGACGCGGAAAAACGGAAAACGGCACGGCGGATGCGGAGCCGTAATAGCGGTCGGCAATGCCCGCATTCAATTCGCCCAGCGCCTGATACTGGATGCGCTCGAGCACGGCAAACAGACGCCCGAGCAGATAAGCCTGATTTCGGCTTTCGGTATTCAAACTCATGGAAACCTCCTCGTGAATAAGACCTTTTCTGAAACGCCGCTGTAACACGGCTTTAATCATGGCGACGCGCAAGCCGTTGGCATCGCCGTCGGCACGGATGCGGGCGATCAACTGCGCCAACAGGCTCATGGGATACAGCGTACCGCCGATTACGGCGCGCATCATCTCACCTGCCAAAACGGGGGAAATGTTTTCGCTTTTGCCCAACACGGCCGTCTGAAGCAGCAAACGCCACACCGACGGTGCGGTTTTCCACGGCCGCGGCTCCAGCGCCAAATCCTGCCAATGCTGCGCCAGATTTGCCGCCAACTGCCCGAACGTGGTATCCAGCCAAAAGCGGATGGAAATCCGCGCCGCATTCGGTGCCAAGCCCAAGATATAAAAGCGGGTATCGGGCGACAGATCGGGCGCGATTTCCTGCAAAGGGCGGCCTTTGGCGATTTGCTCCAAAACATTGAATACTTTTTGGCTTTGCTGCTCGTCATCGGGCGGGGTCATGATGTCGGCAAAGAAATCTTCGGCTGCGGCGGCGGTTTCGCTATCGGCAGCTTCCGCCCAAAACACCGTGCTGGCATCGCCGATGGTGAGGCAATGGCCGTTTTCGCGGCGCAGCAGATAATTCAGCGCGGTAGTATAGGCAAAGGCCGACACTTCCGACACCGGCGCATTGGCGCCCTGCTCTTTGCCGAACGAAGCAAAGGATTCTTTGTTAAACGAAATAATCGAACCGCCCGAACTCTGCCCGCCGAACACGCCCTTAATCGCCGGATGCAGCCGCGCAATCGGCGCTTCTTCGCCGCTGATCAGGCACAAGCCCTGCTCGGCTTCGTCGCTTTTCAGACGGCCTGCCCACAGTGTTTGCGCCTCTTCGCGCTTGTGAATCAAGGCGGAAGGCTTATCCAAAGCGAACACCACATTGGCGTCCGGCGTTTCAGACAGGCATGGATAATCAGCAAACTGCGCGGGCTGCCAGTGTTGCAAAAAGCGGTAGAGCGCCTGCAAACCTTCGTCTTGTTCGTGTTGCAACAAATCCAAATGATATTGCCGGAACGCCTCGAAGGTTTTTTCGGATGGCACCACAGGTTCTGTTTTCGCCTGCGCCTTGTCTTTATTGGCTTCCACGCCCAAGGCATAAGCGGTTTTGTCCCACAGAAAAAATGGTTTAGGCGTTGTCCCAGGGCGCTTGAAAGATTGCGGCACGCTCATCAGTTTCGGCTGCGGCTTTTTATCCGCCGTTAAATTCGGCACTGCATCTTGCAGACGGCCTTCTTTATCCAACACCAAAACCCAGCCGATTTTTTCCTCGCTAAAGCCGTAAGGCGGCACTTTCGGATTGCCAACATCATCATTTTGCGTTGCCAAGCGGCGGTAATAACGCGCCAGTGAAGCCAAAATCATGCTTTCACCTCCTCGGCGTAAAACGGCGGCACTTCGATGACCCCGTTTTTCATTTCGGCACGGAAAAATTTCGGCAGATTGCCGTGGTCGAAATCAATATCGTGCAGCATCCAGCCCAAATCTCGGTTGGCTTCGCTTTCAGACAGGCATGATTCGGGAAAAACACCGTCATCATCCACCCAAGCAAAATGCGCCGGAAACTCGCGCACACCCATGCACGGCTGCTGAAAACACTGCCCCTTTAGCGCCCGCCGCTTAAACATTTCGATATGCTTGGTAATCGTATCGTCCGCACCCGCTTTAGCCGTCAGCACCGCATGGGCTTCAATCACATAACCCACGTCTTTCAACACTGTCGCCGCGCGCTGCTGGCGGTCGTCGTCAATCAGCATGTACAAACCTTCCACGCTCTTGCGCCGCATCGCCCCGCTGACCTTGCTCTCCGAAATCTTGCCGCCCAACTCATTGCGCCGCACCGATTCAAAACGGATCGGCTTCAACACATAAATGCGGTCAATCACCCAGCGGATCGCCGGCTTCCAATGCACCGCCGCCAACACCCCGCGCGCCGCCGACGGCGTGATGACATCGTAAGACACCCGTTCCACCTTCATTTCCGGACGGGTAAAACAGGCGTAATCGCCCCAAATGTGTAGGCGTACCCGATTCATTTTTTGTTCTCCTATGATTTTGTTAACCCACGCCTCCCCGAAGGGAGGCGGTTTTCATTTAAAACCATGACAAATTATTTCGACCCGCGACTATCTCAATTCCGATAATCGAAAACCCCTCCTATTTTTTGTCGCGTGGCGGACAAGGATCATTGCCGTAACTGTTGCCCGCCCGAATCCTGCCATCCGCTCCGTGAATCTTGGTATCTGCACGCTGATTTTTGGCAATAACTTCCGCGCGAGCGATGGTCTCCTTCTGTGTTCCATACACAGCTGTCGCCTTGCTGTTCCCTGCTCCCTTAACTGCCCATCCGTCAGAATGGAGGACAACATGTTGATTTTTCTTGCTCATAGCCAACTCCTTTACTTGATAGAGACCACAGTCTAATGGCTTCTTCCATTTTATCCAATAATTTTTTTCAATTTATCATGTTTTAGATAACACTTTCTTCAGCGGCAATGAAGATGCTGTTATCCCAGCTCAAGCCCGCCACCTTGTCATAAAGACCCAGACCAATCAGGCAGTAGAACTGCTTGCCAAACCGCTCGTCATTGATGGGTTCGATACAGCCATCTCTGAAGAGTGCCTGCATGGCACGCTCGGGCACTTGCACGGTATATGGCTGGAGTTTGCGCAACAGTCCGCCGATTTGGTCGGCGTAACGCAGGCTGTCGATCAGGCGTTCTGCCTCATCGTCTAACGGAATAATCAGCGGCTGCATATGGGTTTCGATCATGCGGAACTTTGCCGCGATGGTTTGGAAGGGGAAGTTGAGGCTGCTGCCTGCGTTGTGGTGCATGGCGAGGATTCGGCGCTGATCCAGCTCAGCGCCTTTGAGTTGGTAAACTTCGCGAAAGTAACTGCCGATGGCTTCTACCGATAGTAAATCATCGGCATGCTGCCGCACCACGGAACGCATGACACCGGAAAGCAGGCCGAGTTCGGCGGGGGCTTTCCATTGCGATTCGGGCTGGAATATCCAGACAAAGCTCTCTTCAGCCAGCCTTTTGCCTTCGCGGTTGCAGCGTCCGGCGGCTTGGGCGACGGAATCCAGCCCGGCTTCGGCGCGCATCACCAGTGGGAAATCGACATCCACGCCCGCTTCGATTAAAGAAGTGGCGATCACGCGGCAGGGTTCGCCGTTTTTCAGACGGCCTCGGATGGTTTCCAGCATTTGGCTGCGGTGTTTGGCGCACATCAGGGTGGTGAGGTGGAACACGCCGCCAAGCGGCTTGGCGCTGTCATACAGGCTGCGGGCGTGGCGGCGGTTGTTGACGATGATGAGCATTTGCCGGTGGTGCCCGAGCTTTTCCAACAGGTCGGCATCGGTTTGCAGGCCGATGTGCTGCACGGTGGTTCGGCGCAGTTGCTCGAAAAGTGCAGTCGGATTCGGGGCGATTTCGCGCACGTTTTCAAAGCCGCGGTAAAAGCCGTGTTCGGCCTGCACGGCGGGCTGGGTGGCGGTGCACATCACCACGCTGCAACGGTAGTTTCGCGCCAGCTCTTTGATGGCCTGCATCACGGGCAGCAGCAGGTTGAGCGGCAGCATTTGCGCTTCGTCGAGAATAATCACGCTGCCGGCGATATTGTGCAGCTTGCGACAGCGCGAGGAGCGGTCGGCAAACAGCGATTCGAAAAACTGCACGGCGGTGGTTACCACCACGGGCATATCCCAGTTTTCGGAGGCTTGGCACAGTTTGTCTTTGCTGTTCTGATCTTTGAGCTTGCTGTCGTTGAAGGTGCTGTGGTGTTCCAATACGGCGGCTTCGCCCAAATCGCCGAAGGCTTTGCGGAACTCGGCGGCGTTTTGCTCGATGATGCTGGTAAAGGGAATCACGTAAATCACGCGCCGCATGCCGTGGAGCTTGGCGTGCTCCAAGGCAAACGCCATCGAGGTGAAGGTTTTGCCACCGCCAGTGGGCACGGTAAGGGTAAACAGGCCGGGCTGCTCGCCGGCTTGGGCAACGGCATGGTCGAGAATATTGCTGCGCAGACGGTTAAGCGCGGCGGGGCGTTGTTCGGCTTCGCTTGCCGGAATCTGCTCGGCAGGCCGTCTGAAAGATTCGATAAAGGTATTGAAACGCTGTTGCAGTGCTTTTAAATCGGGATGGCCGCCGCGCTGCACAGCTTTGTTTTCAACGGAAGCATAAAAGGCTTCGGTATCGAGAAAATCAGCATCTACCAAGCAGGAATACAGCATTCGGGTGAAGAAAGCATAGGAAAACCATTTGTGATGGGCGTCGGCCTTCAAGGGTGGTGCGGGCAGCTTTTCCGGCAGGGCGATTTCCTGCTGCCAAACGGGAGCAAGATCGGGAATGTCTGTACCGAAAGACAAGGCAAGACGTTGCGTCAAAGTGCGGCGGTTATCGCCATCGCCATCGCCGTTGGCCAAACCGGCATGGTGGCCGGCAATGCAGAAGGCCATCAGCTTGCCTGCCTTGTCGCTGAACCGTTCTACCGCAATTTTCGCGCCTGCGGTGGCGTGGTCAACCGATTTTCCGCCACGCAAGCGTGCAGCAAATTCAGGCGTGTATTTACCCAAGTCGTGCAACAGGCCAGTATGGCGGGCGGTTTCTTCCGCACCAAAAAAACCGGCAAACCCCGCCGCCATCTCGCCGACTCGGGAAAGATGGCTGCTTAAGGTTTGCCATTGGGATTCGGGAAGATTTTCAGCCGAATGGGCGTGATAGATAGTTTTGCCGTTACAGATTTGCACCATGTTAAACTCCACATCTAATAAAAAATTACCCGAAAAATGTTGAAATTCAATAGCACACGCTTCACTCAAACAGTCTTGCTTTCGGAACTCAAACGGTCAACCAGTCCTGCGCCATGGCGAAACAACGCACAGGGGCGGTATCTGCCCGATAAACTCCCCGACACCGTTTACTGTTCCGAGTTTTTCAGACGACCACGTCCACTGCGCGCCGGCAGTTGAATGGTCGATTTTCCGGCCGTTCGGAAACGTATCTTCCACACCCGTATCACGATTTACGCCCATTGCTGCTTTGATTTCTAAAATGCCGGCGAATTTTACCGAAATCGTGCATTAGCCCAAGCAGTTGTCCTGATTTAAAAAATCCGGTTTGGCAACCAATGCCTGTGCAGTTTCAGCAGCTTCAACCAAATGTGTTTCAACTGATCGTGTGGCCAGATCAAATTCACGCACGGGTGCGGTTGCCTATTCCCTTTCTTCTTTTTGAATATTAAAATCTTCAGTATGCCAAATGATTGTAACTGTTTATTAAGTAATTTTCATCACAAATATAACAAATCAATAAAATCTAAAACATGGATAAAGAGGCCGTCTGAAAATCCCTGAACTGCACCCCAAAAGTCGGACACCCCCGCCAACTTTAAAAGGTGCAGTTTTCTTATGTCCAAATATAACCTACACTTCAAATACCGAGCCGTACTCCATTACCACCAAGTGCACAGCCGACAGCGCACCGCAGAGCACTTCAACGTCTCACGCACCCACCTGCGCCGTTGGACAGCCGCCTGTCGGCAAGGCGGTATCGCCGCACGCCAACACCCGCAGGCTACGTTTATGAAGACCAGACAGGCCAAACGCAAAAACCCGTTTATCGCCGACAAACCCGGCCACGAAAAAAAACCGGGCGGAACTGATTGAAGAGTGGCGTTACATGAGGGCGGGGAACGGCTACCTAAAGCACATGAAAGCCCTCAACGAAAAGAACGCCGCCAAAGCTGCGAAACCGTTCAAACGTTGGGGGCGGAACACCCGCTGAAATATCTGCCGCACAGTGCCGGCATTCCCAAAAGCAGCTTTCATTACCATATCGGCAAAGCCGGTCCCGATGCAGCGGCCAAAACCGCCGTGGGTGAAGTCTGTCGCCGGCACAAAGGCCGTTACGGTCATCGGCGGATTGCCGCCGTATTGTCGCGGAACAAAAAGAAAGTGCGGCGCATTATGGGTTTGTTGGGACTGAAAGCCAAAGTCCGCAGTAAAAAAGCCTACCGTCCGCAAGCAATAGGAGAGGCTTCGGACAGTATTCTCAATCGTGAGTTTACTGCCGGCAAACCGGCAGGCAAATGGCTGACCGATGTGGCGGAGTTCAAATGCACAAACGGGAAGCTGTACTTATCGCCGATATTGGATGAGGCCTTTGCAAAACCGCCGGATGCGGATTCAGTTCAAGGCGCAGCAGCGCAGCGGGTGCAGACATATCACACGATAGGCAGGCGAGCGGGCAGCGCACAACGCAGAAATGCGCTGCAGATGGCGGTTTTGCAAAGGTCTCCGATGTGTTTAACCGGGAGATTGCGGCCTATTCTTTAGGCCGCAGAGCAAACGGTGAAATGGTGGCGCAAATGTTGGACCAAGCATTCGGCCGTCTGAAAGGCCAAACGCCGCTGCTGCATTCCGGCCAAGGTGTGCTTTGCCGCACCGAGGCTTATCGAACGAAATTGGCTGAGAAAGGGATGGTGCAAAGTATGTCGCGCAAAGGCACGCCGGGACAATGCGCCGATGGAGCGTTTCTTCGGTACACTGAAAACGGAGGGTTTCTATCAGGAAGGTGCGCTGTCGGTGGCGGAGCTGACAGTGGTCATAGATGATTACATACATTACTACAATCATGAACGGATAGTTTAAACTTAAAAAAGCTGAGTCCTGTCGGCTACAGAACCCGGCTTGAAAAGGCTGTTTGAGAAAGATTCTTAACTTGTCCAAGTATTGGGGACGGTTCATCTTATTTTCAGACGGCCTTTGCTATGCTTTTCCGCTATACGGATATGCGCCTATCAGTTATAATATCCATTTACAAACAAACGATTTAGCTGCATATGAAATGTCCGTTTTGCCAACATGCCAACACACAGGTTACCGACTCGCGCCTGCTGGAAGAAACCAACAGCATCCGCCGCCGCCGCCGTTGCGTGTCTTGCAGACAGCGTTTCAGCACCTTTGAAACAGTTGAAATGCGTATGCCGCAAGTGTTGAAAACCAACGGCAGCCGCGTTAATTTTAACCCGCATAAACTCCACACCAGCCTTGCCCGCGCCCTGCACAAACGCCCTGTTTCTCCGGAAAAAATCGACGAAACCGTTACCCTGATTGAGCAGCGCCTGTATCAATTGGGTAAAAAAGAGGTGCCGTCACAACTGGTTGGCGAAATGGCGATGGAAGAATTGGCTAAAATTGATCAAGTAGCGTATGTGCGCTTCGCTTCGGTTTATAAGAGTTTTAATGATGTTTCGGAATTCACCCAAGCGATTGCCACCCTGCCGCAATCCCAACAAACCGAATAAGACCGTCTGAAACTATGGCCATGCTTAGACAATGAGCAATGAACATGAATAAAAAAATTTTACTGTCTATCCCTATATTACTATTGCTGAGTGCATGCAATAAAGCCAGAGAAGCGTCTGCCCAAGCAACTGCTTCTGAGCCAATCGCTTCGGCCGCCTCCACCGCATCTGCGCCGATGGCCAAAGAAAACACCGTGCAAGAGCTGAACAGCAAAGACAGTAAAATCCGCATCGTGATTGAAAATGCTCAATTTACCGATGTGATTAAAGATCAAAATTTACGCCCTGAAGGCATTTCCGCTGACGAGCTGACCTTACTACAGCGCGACAACACATCCGGCATCACGCTCTATGCCGCCAATTTGGGCAAAGCAAAAACCGATGCCAAAACCTATTTCACGCATTTAAAAGAAACCCTCCAATCCGCCAAAGACATGGATAATATGCGCGTTGGCATTGCCACCGACAACCGCATGAATTACCGTTTCAGCCAAACTACTGAAGACGGCAACACACTCTCTGAAAACTGCATTGCCATTCACGAAACCAATATTTATACCGTATGCGCCAGTTCGGCTACGGCCTCTGCCGAGCAACTGGCTTTCGTCTTAAAAAACGTCAATTTAATCAAATAAAGGCCGTCTGAAATGTTTAGCGATACCGATATCCGGATGATGCAAAACGCCCTTGCCCTTGCCCGGCTGGGGCGTTTTTCCACTTCCCCCAATCCCCGCGTCGGTTGCGTGGTTGCACACGGCGGGCAGATTGTCGGCCAAGGCTATCACCTCAAAGCAGGCGAACCACATGCCGAAGTACATGCCCTGCGTCAGGCCGGTACCATGGCAAAAGGGGCAACCGCTTATGTCACGCTCGAACCCTGCAGCCATTATGGCCGCACCCCTCCTTGCGCCAAAGCCTTGATTGAAAGTGGTGTCAAGCGTGTGGTCGCCGCGATGGCCGACCCCAATCCTTTAGTGGCCGGCAAAGGTTTGGCTATGCTGTCCGCAGCAGGCATTCAAACCGAGAGTGGCTTATTGGAACACGAAGCACGTGAATTAAACCGTGGTTTTTTGTCGCGCATCGAGCGCAACCGCCCTTATATTCGGCTCAAATGCGCCACCAGCCTTGACGGCAAAACTGCGCTTTCAGACGGCCAAAGCCAATGGATTACCGGAGAAACTGCAAGAAACGATGTGCAGCAAATGCGTGCTGAAAGCTGCGCCATACTTACCGGCATCGGTACGGTACTGGCAGACAATCCCCGCTTGAATGTCCGCACCTTCCCTACCCTTCGCCAACCCATACGCGTGCTCTTAGACAGCCAATTACGCACCCCTTTAGACAGCCACCTGGTTTCAGACGGTCAAAGTCCTACCTTGATTGTTACTTTGGCTGATGACCAAGCGCGTTGGCAGCCTTATTTGGCTTATCCGCATATCGATATTGTCAGACCGTCTGAAAGCATTGGCCAACGTATCGATTTAAAGCAACTTTTGACAATATTGGCCGGAAAAGGCATTGGCGAATTAATGATTGAAGCTGGCCCCACGCTCAATACCGCTTTTTTGAAAGCAAATTTGGTGGACGAAATCGTGTTGTACCAATCGCCTAAAATCTTAGGTAATCCGGGTAAAATGCTGTTTGATTTTGATGAATGTCCTGATATTTTGCAGCACCCGCCACGATGGCAAAGCCAATCGGTTGAAATACTGGATACGGATATTAAATGGACATTAATCCGCTCTGCCACGATTTAGCTAAACCGTAAAAAAGCACACTTTTGATGAGTGTGCTTTTATTTTGCTTTTTTTATCGCCAATTCAAATAAAATTGAAATAATTTATATTCATAGTATGCTTTTTTAATGACTAATGAATGTTAAATAAAGTAAATATAGCGCTATAATCCTTACTGAATCAAACGATCATTTTGTGTTTGTTACTTTCATGACATATTGAAAAATAAAAATAAAACTTTATTTTTCATATATTTAAAATAATATACTATCGATAAGCATATTAATAATATTTCTTAACCATAACAACGCTACCGAATAACCGTATTTTCTCACGGTAAAACTTTTTAGTTTGAGACAACTCTTACAAACACTTATGATTGTGCCCACTATCCCCATTACAGAATTCTCAGAAACCAATTTGCCTCTTGGCTTCTGCTGAAACGTACTGAAGTCGCAATCACAGACATGATTGAACAGCCTGTTCAAATGCCATGCAAGATGAATTTCCTATCAATTACATGAGAAAAATCATGAAAAATATTACTATTCAAAAGTTTGCCGACAAAACCGCCAAAATCGGTATTGTCGGTTTGGGTTATGTTGGCTTGCCGCTGATGCTGCGTTATGTCGATATCGGTTACCAAGTATTGGGGTTCGATATTGATGAAACCAAAGTCAGCAAATTGAACAAAGGTGAAAGCTACATCGAGCATATCCCTTCTGAAAAAATTGCAGCCGCCAGCCAATCTTTGTTTGAAGCAACTACTGATTTCTCACGCATTGGCGAAGTCGAAGCCGTTATCTTATGCGTGCCGACTCCACTGAACAAATACCGCGAACCGGACATGAGCTATGTGATCGACACCACCGACGCAGTCAAACCTTACTTGCGCGAAGGTCAAGTATTATCTTTAGAATCAACCACCTACCCCGGAACCACTGAAGAAGAGCTGCTGCCACGCGTAGAAGAAGGCGGATTGAAAGTCGGTGAAAACGTATTCTTGGTTTACTCTCCGGAACGTGAAGACCCGGGTAACCCCAACTTCGAAACCCGCACTATTCCTAAAGTGATCGGCGGCCATACTCCAGCTTGTTTGGAAGTCGGCAAAGCCCTGTATGAACCGGCGATTGATAAAGTCGTGCCTGTGAGCTCAACCAAAGCCGCTGAATTGACCAAACTTTTGGAAAACATTCACCGTGCCGTTAACATCGGCTTGGTAAACGAAATGAAAATTGTCGCCGACAAAATGGACATCGACATTCATGAAGTCATTGCTGCCGCTGCGACCAAACCTTTCGGCTTCGTTGCTTACTATCCAGGTCCGGGCTTGGGCGGCCACTGCATCCCGATTGACCCATTCTACTTGACTTGGAAAGCACGCGAATACGGCGTGAACACCCGCTTTATCGAACTGGCCGGCGAAGTAAACTCATACATGCCTGACTATGTCATCGAAAAAGTAAGCCTGGGATTGAATGAGCACAACCGCTCAATCAAAGACAGCAAAATCCTGATTTTGGGTATTGCCTACAAGAAAAACGTGGATGACATGCGTGAAAGCCCATCAGTAGAAGTCATGGACCGTTTGGCAAAATTGGGCGCCAAGGTTTCTTACTCTGACCCACACGTACCTGAATTCCCACATATTCCGGGCCATCACTACTTCGATTTGAAGAGCGAGACTTTAACCCCTGAGAATATTGCTCAATTCGATTGCGTGGTCTTGACAACCGATCACGATAAATTTGATTATGCCATGATTACCGAGCATGCGAAATTAATCGTGGATACCCGCGGCAAATTCCCGGTGAACAATCCCAAAGTTATTAAAGCATAATCGTGACAAGTTGGCTGGCTACCCAAGTCAGTCGGCTTTCTTGGCGTATTTGTCTTCCAGATATGCCAGGAAAGCCCTTTTAACAATATCAATAAATGTCGGCTGCTCTCAACATTGCCTAAACGCCCACTTGTCCCCCCTATAGGCCGTCTGAAACATATATATGAATGCACGTAAAATTTTAGGTTATGCACTCGGCCCTATCGGTAGCGCGGCTTTTGGTTTGATTTCCCTACCACTGATTTCTTGGTATTTCCCAGCGGAAGACATTGGCCGCATTGTATTTCTGCAAACGGTATCCAGCCTCATTATTTTGGTGTTGGGATTAGGTTTGGATCACGCCTACATCCGAAATTATTACGAAGTTGAGAACAAAGCCAGCTTATTTAAATCTTTGTCGGCTTTACCGTTTTTATTGGTCATGCTTGCTTCCATTGCTATCGCCTTATGGAACCCGGCTTGGCCTTCTGTATTGGTGTTCGATTTAAACGATGGTGTGTTAGGCGGCCTATTTTTGCTTTTTTTGACTACTGCTTTATTTTCCCGCTTCCTATCTTTGATTTTGAGAATGCAGGAAAAAGCCTTTGCCTTTTCCATCAGCCAACTGATACCGAAATTTTTTATTCTTGTCTTTGTTTTGATACTTGTTGCATTCGGTTTACCTAAAAACACGTTAAGCTTAATCTTTTCTTATACTGCAGCACAAATCGTGACTGTGATGATATTGGCTTATCAATCGAAAGACGAACTGAAATCAGCGATTACATCTTCTTTCTCAAAAGATTTGTCCAATCAAGCTTTACAATATGGCCTGCCTTTGGCATTCGGCAACCTAGCCTATTGGGGATTTACATCTGCAGACCGTTTTGTGCTGAAAGAAATGGCCAGTTTAGAGCAATTAGGCATTTATTCGATGGCAGTAAATTTTGGTGCCATCGCTCTCATTTTCCAAAGCATTTTTCTACAATTTGGGCACCCATGGTATTTAAATGGGTCAAAGAGAATGAGAATTTAGATAAAGTCAGTCAAGTGGCGGTATCGATGACGGCTTTAATCAGCGCCATTATCTGTCTCGTAGGTATTTTTTCACCTGTGGTGACATGGATTTTGCCGTCAAAATATGAGCCTGTTCAATTTATTTTACTTTCAAGCTTATTGTTCCCGCTCTTCTATACATTAACTGAAGTCAGCGGAATCGGCTTGAATGTCATTAAAAAAACATGGCTTATTACTGTGATTAATTTTGTCTGCTTGACTATAAATCTATCGCTCTTGAAATTCCTTGTCCCTTTTCTTGGCGCAAGAGGTGCTGCCATTGCAAGTGCCATTTCATTCTCTATTTTCTTTATGATTAAAACAGAGCTTTCGTCAAAACTATGGCAAAAATTGCCGCGTATGAAATTATATTCAAATGCCACTTTATGTTTGTTAATGTGTATTAGCTATACTTATTTTGGTACAAAAAGCAATTATTATATTTTCTCATTATTGTGGTTAGCCTGTTTAATATTATTGACAATTTTTCATAAAAAACAAATTCTTGAATCAGTCAGTATGATTAAAACACGCCTGGGAAAGAATTAAACAACATTAGGGAAAATTTCCGGATAATGGCAAATCTTGCCTGAAATCTGTCTTGTAGGACTTACTGTGAAAATCAAAAAACAAAAAATTTATATCATTCTTTTTTACCTGATGATTTTCTCGTATATGTTAGGGCCAACCCTATCATATAGAGTTGGCATTCCCCGCATTGATAACCCGTTAACAGTTCTGATCAGTTTGGTCATGCCATTTATTTTGGCTTTTGAGCTGAAAAATATTGCGGAAAAGACATTCTACGCCTTATTGGCAGTATTTATTATGGCTTATTGGGGCAGTTTGCATTTATTAATTTCGTCTCTTTCACGAATTCAATTTATGGATACCCTGTTTTTTCTGTCGTTACCGAGTTTGTTTTACTTATTGTATTTAATCATCAGCAGACATGAGGAGCCTCTTCGTTTTATCCGTAGGGTATTGATTTTTTTCGCCGGCTGTATGGTGATACCTCCTGCAATTGAAATCGCGACCGGTTTTCAATTTGTACAATCAAATGAAATCTTAGCAGTAGATTCAGGATTATTAAAGGATTTTTCTTTAATCCGAATAACTTAGGCACGGCTGCACTGTGTTTCTCACCTGCCATATTGGTTTTTTTTACCACCAATGCAAGTAAAAAAGACAAAAGAATAGGCTGGGTACTTTTTTTAGCTTTAGGGGCAATTATTTTTGCCAGTGCTTCTCGAACAGCAACACTTTGTTACATCATTCTGTTCTTACTTAATCTTATCTATCGCAACAATGTCTTGCTAACAACATTGATGATCTTAATCAGCGGTATCGTTTTATCGATGATTCCGAAAGAATGGATTGGTAATTTTCTCTTATCTTTAAATGGTAATGTGTTTTTAGAAAATATTTCTTCGCGTTTGTATCTGTTCTTATTTGACCTGGATAGCGACAACTCAGTCGGATATAGGCAAGAAATTTATAATTATTTTTGGAATAACCCTCCATTCTTACTATACGGATACGGACCGAAGAATTTTGGGGAATATTTTGGTGGTCATTTAAGCGGTAGCTTAGGCTTTGAAAACCCGCACAGCTTTATTATTGAACTCTATTTAGGATTTGGCATCATTTCTTTATTAGGTTTTATTGCATATGTTGTGACGTATATGCTGCAGACTGCTTCAAGCGGTAATTTTAATGCTAAGCAGAAATTCATTGCCTTAGTAGCGATGGTCTTATTTTTATTGGCGGGCTTTATCCCTTCTACTATTTTCAGGATGCCGTTTATTTGGTTTCCGTGTTTTATAATTTTTATATACAGCACCTTGCCAATTTACAAAAAGTACGCTGTTACACAGTAAATCCAAATTTCAAACTCAAAAATGTTTATGATGAAAAAAATTATTTTAACTTCCAATATGGATGGTTTGGGCGGTACTGAAAATGCCACGTTCCGTTTAGGTCGTTTATTAAATGCACGTGGTCATCAAGTGATTCTGGTCTCTTCAGACGGCCCTTTAATTAAAGAAGCTCAAGATTTGGGTATCAAATGGCATCACATTGATTTCTATCAGGGTGGTAAAAAAGGCTACATTAAAGCCATGTTTGCCTATATGAAAATGTTAAAGCGAGAGCAACCTGATGTCATTCACTGCCAAATGGCGCGTATCGTACCTGCTTGTGCTGTTACGGCCAAAATTGCTTCGCCTAAAACCAAAGTGTTTTACCATGCCCGCGGTTTAGATCCGCAAACCTACCCTAAGATTGCAAAATTATTTGATAAATTAGGTATTTATATCATCGGAAACTGTAAGCACGAACAAGAAAAACTGATTCGTCATGGTTTTCCTGCCAACCGTGTGACCTATACTTATAACGCCTTGCACAAAGTAGATTATGTTCCCGAGAAAAGCAACAAAGATTATGTCATGCTGGGTACATTATCACGCTTGGATACCGTTCGCGCTGTGCATTTGATGTTGGATATCTTCAAAAAAATGATTGACCGCGGCTTGCCGGTTCGCCTGAACGTAGCGGGTATCGGTGAAGAGATGGAAAACTTGAAAGCACAAGCCAAACGTTTGGATATTGACGATAAAGTTACTTTCTTAGGCGGCGTCCGCGATTTGACCGGTTATTTTAAAGAGATCGATATCTTGGTCAATACCCCGCATTGCATAGGCGATCATGGTGCCGGTGTCGGTAACAATATTTTGGAATCCGGTTTATACGATACTCCTGTCGTAACTTACGATATGGCCGGGATTTCTGAAATGGTGATTACCGGTAAAACCGGCTACTGTATTCCGTTTGGCAACGATGAACAATTTATCGAAGCGGTAACTAAATTAGTGGAGAGCCGCCAATTGCGTGATGAAATGGGCAAAGCATTACATCAACATGTTATCCGCCTATGTTCTGATGATGAAATTTACCGCACCACTATGGCTGCATATAACATGTAAGGCCGTCTGAACGATGAACATTACCATTGTTGCACCTTATTGCTCTTTACCCGGCGAACCGCACTTCAACCGTTTTTGGTATTTAGCAGAATTATTATCGCAAAAACATAATGTATTGCTGGTTACCAGCAACTTTAAACATTACGACAAATCTTTCAGACGGCCCGAAGATGCCGAATCTGCTTCAAAAGGCCGTCTGAACGTTATGCTTTTACAAGAAAGCGGTTATCAGAAAAATGTTTCTATAGCACGCTTAAAAAGCCATCATGTTTTTGTCCAAAATTTGGAAGACTGGCTCTCTCAACGACAGGCCGGCGAGATAGATTTAGTGTATTCAGCATACCCCTTGATTGCCACCAATCTGGTCCTAGGAAGATTTAAGCAGAAGCTGGGCTATAAAATGATTATTGATGTGCAGGATGTTTGGCCGGAGTCTTTCTCGGCGGTCATCCCTTTTATGAAAAAAGTCCAACATCAAAAATTTCCCTTTTCGGCTCGGGCAAATGAAGCTTATGCCTATGCTGACGGCTTGGTAGCAGTATCCGAATCTTACTTAACGCGTGCACATGAAGCCAATCCTCAAGCACCGGGAGAAGTAGTATTTATCGGTGCCGATTTTGACAAGATGGCAACGGCCCCACGGAAAGTATTCACCACGCCGGCAACCCGTTTTTTTTACTTGGGTACGCTCAGCTTCAGTTACGACATGGAAACTGTCTGCAAAGGGATGCAGCAATTATTAGCCGACGGTCTGAATGTGAAACTTCATGTCATGGGAGGCGGGCCGGATTTAGAAAAGTTAAAAAAATATGCGGGTGAATCGATTCAATTTTATGGATATATTCCCTATGTAGAGATGATGTCGGTGGCCAAAGGTTGCGATATAGCGGTAAATCCGATTCATGCCCACTCGGCAGCTTCGATTACCAATAAACTCTCAGACTACTTGGCACTGCAAAAACCGATTTTAAACAGCCAAGTTCATCCGGAAGTTGCCGAAACCTTAAAACTAGTCCCACACATCAATTACCAATCCGGCAATGTAGAAGACTTTGTACGAGCAGCCAAAGCCATGCTCAACCATAAAAATGATCCTGTGCAATCCAAAGAAATCATCCGCCGCTTTAAGCGTGATGTTTCTTATCAAAGAATTGTCCACCTTATTGAAAGATTAGGTCATGAATAAACTGATTAAACGCCTATTCGACATTATTGCTTCGGCGGCCGGTTTGATTATTTTGTCACCGGTATTCTTGATTTTGATTTATCTCATCAAGAAAAATTTGGGCTCGCCGGTATTTTTCACCCAAGAGCGTCCGGGTGAAAACGGTAAGCCGTTCAAAATGATTAAATTTCGCTCGATGCGTGATGCCATTGATGCCAACGGCAACCCCCTTCCTGACAGCGAACGGCTCACCCCGTTCGGACGCAAATTGCGTGCCGCCAGCCTTGATGAACTACCCGAACTTTGGAATGTCTTAAAAGGTGACATGAGCTTGGTTGGTCCGCGTCCGTTGCTGATGAGCTATTTGCCCTTATACAACGACTTTCAAAACCGTCGCCATGAAATGAAGCCGGGCGTTACCGGCTGGGCTCAGGTGAATGGCCGCAATGCATTGTCATGGGATGAGAAATTTGCCCGCGATATTTGGTATATCGACAATTTCAGCCTTTGGTTGGACATCAAAATCTTATTTTTAACTGTCAAAAAAGTATTTATCAAAGAGGGCATTTCCGCTGATGGAGAAGCCACTATGCCGTTTTTCACAGGAAATGACACCAATGAAAAAAAATAATGTACTGATTTTATCTGCCGGCCGCCGTGTTGAGCTGGTTCAAGACTTTAAAACCGAAGCCGATAAATTTGAAGGTATCAAAGTATTCACAACGGACATGTTCCCTCACATGTCATCGGCCTGTCATGTTTCAGACGGCTCATTTGTTGTGCCTGCCATCAAAGCCGACGGTTACATCGACAGCATTTACCAACTGGCCGTTGATCATAACATCGGCCTAATTATTCCAACCATCGATACCGAATTGCAAAAATTGGCTGATGCCCGTACCCGTTTTGAAGAAGCCGGCATCCACATCATTGTTTCGGACAGCGCGCTGATTACCTTATGCCGCGACAAACGCAAAACTGCCTATTTGTTTGCACAATACGGCATTCAATCTCCAAAAATTTACGACCGGAATAACTTAACCCTGCCATGCTTCGTCAAACCTTATGACGGCAGCCGCGCCATCGGCGCCAAACGTGTTGATACGCAAGCGGATATTTCTGATGAGATGATGGCTGACCCTAAATTAATGTTCTGCCAACTCATCGATATCGTTAATGAATTCAAAGAATTTACCGTTGACATGTATTACGACAATCAAGGCCGTCTGAAATGTGTGATTCCGCGCGAACGTTTAGAAGTGCGTACAGGCGAAGTCAGTAAAGGGATTACCCGCCGCAATCATTTATATAATGTATTGGTTGAAAAAATGGCGGTATTGGAAGGTGCTCGCGGCTGCATTACCGCCCAATTTTTCTACAACGACCAAACCGAAGAATTTTACAGCGTCGAAATCAATCCGCGCTTTGGCGGCGGTTTCCCCTTGACCTATGCTGCAGGCGGTAACTATCCGGGTTGGCTGATTCAAGAATATTTAATGGGCCAGGAAATTTCCTTTTTCGACCAATGGGAAAATAATCTGATGATGTTGCGCTATGATGCCAAGGTACTGGTTCATGAAAATCAATGATACTCGGAATGCCGTATTGGTGTTTGATTTGGATGATACCTTATATTCAGAATACGACTATAAGGTATCCGGTATTCAATCCGTGATTCAAACTATTGCTGCGCTTTATCCTGAATATGACCTGCATTCTTTAAAATCTGCCATTGATCACAAGAATAAAGACTGGCTGGATGTAATCTGCACCCAATGCCGTCTGAATGATTCGGAAAAGCAGACTTTATTATGGCAATACCGATTACATAAACCGGTTATCCAACCTTATATGGATTACAAATCCCTTAAGGACATCACCCAAAATTTTGCCGCAACCGCCTTGATTACGGACGGACGCAGCATTACCCAGCGCCTTAAATTAGCAGCTCTGGGTATTATGGATTTATTTGCAGATATTCTGATTTCGGAATCTTTTCAATCAGAAAAGCCCCATCCTGAACGCTTTGTTTATCTGCGAAACAAATATGGTAAAAATCATCAATTTATTTATGTTGGCGACAATATTAAAAAAGACTTTGTTACCCCTAAAGCAATGGGCTGGCTCACAATTGGGCTGAAAGGTTCTGAACATAATATTCATCAGCATGAATCTGGCGATTTTGATGTCGCATACCACCCGCATCTTTGGATTGAGTCTTTAACCGATTTAAGAAAACACTTCGGCATTTAATCCGGCACTTTTTATTTAAGAAATTCAACCAGCCTTTTTGCAGGAAAAGCAAATGCTTAATACATCTCTCTCTCCGTGGCCCAGCTTCACCCAAGAAGAAGCGGATGCAGTATCACGCGTACTGCTGTCAAACAAAGTCAATTATTGGACCGGCACCGAATGTCGCGAATTTGAAAAAGAATTTGCCCAATATATTGGAACTGAATATGCCATTGCATTGTCTAATGGTACATTAGCATTGGATGTTGCACTCAAAGCCATGGGCATTGGTGCGGGTGATGATGTCATTGTGACCTCACGCACCTTCTTGGCTTCCGCCTCATCAATCGTCACTGCCGGTGCCAATCCGGTGTTTGCCGATGTTGATTTAAACAGCCAAAACATCAGCGCCGAAACCATTAAAGCGGCGCTGACCCCGAATACCAAGGCGATTATTGTGGTGCATTTGGCCGGTATGCCTGCCGAAATGGATGGCATCATGGCGTTGGCAGAAGAACACAAATTGTGGGTGCTTGAAGACTGCGCACAAGCACACGGTTCCAAATACAAAGGCAAATCCGTCGGCTCTATCGGTCATGTCGGCGCATGGTCGTTCTGCCAAGACAAAATCATGACTACCGGCGGCGAAGGCGGCATGGTTACCACCAACGATAAAGACTTGTGGAACAAAATGTGGTCATACAAAGACCACGGCAAAAGCTACGATGCCGTGTACCACCGTGAGCATGCTCCGGGTTTCCGCTGGCTGCATGAAAGCTTCGGCACCAACTGGCGTATGATGGAAATACAAGCCGTCATCGGCCGCATTCAAATCAAACGCATGCCGGATTGGACGGCCAAACGCCAAGCCAATGCCGAACAACTAACACAATCATTCCGTAAATTCAGCAGCATACGTTTGGTTGAAATCGCTGATTACATCGAACATGCGCAGTATAAATATTATGTTTTCGTTAAACCGGAAAACTTGAAAGAAGGCTGGACGCGCGACCGCATCGTGAATGAATTGAACGCACGCAAAGTACCGGCTTATCAAGGCAGCTGCTCGGAAGTGTATTTAGAAAAAGCCTTTGAAGGCACGCCATGGCGCCCGAAAGAGCGTTTGAAAAATGCCGTTGAACTGGGTAAAACCAGCCTGATGTTCTTGGTACACCCTACTTTGACCGCAGAAGAAATGGCTTTCTGCTGCCAAAATATTGAAGAAGTTTTGACAGAAGCAACTGCGTAAACATCTTGGTTTTCAGACGGCCTCCTACGCTTCAAGGCCGTCTGAAAAATCATTTGACGACAGTTTTGCCATTATTTAGAAAATACCAAAAATGAATTTGGAAACCTTATTAGCTTTGCCCCGCAACATGAAAAAGACATTTTTTGTCATTCATGATGTGGCGATGATTTTTATTGCCTTTTGGTTTGCCCAAAGCTTGAAATCCCAATATTCCGA
The DNA here is from genome assembly GCF_002327085.1 of Neisseria weixii. Taxonomy (GTDB): domain Bacteria; phylum Pseudomonadota; class Gammaproteobacteria; order Burkholderiales; family Neisseriaceae; genus Neisseria; species Neisseria weixii. The sequence continues at coordinate 2,085,439 of NZ_CP023429.1, forward strand.
TGAATGGCTGAGCATGACCAACTGGCTGGCTTTCATCGTGACAGCGGCGGCCAGTATTGCTGTTTTTGTGCGTTTGGGGCTTTACCGCGCGGTTACCCGCTATGTCAGCACCCGTGTATTAACATCCGCCGTAATTGGTACTGTTATCTCCGCTGTTGTATTTTTCTTCAGCATCCTGATGTTTGAACAGCGTTTAACCTTCTCGCTGCCACTGGTTTATTTCTTGTTTTTGGTAGTGTTAATCACCAGCTCGCGCATGATTTTGCGTGCCATTTTGTCCGACAGCCACGCCAAACAAATGACACCGGTCATTATTTATGGCGCAGGCCGCTCTGGCCGTCAATTATTAGAAGCCATCAAGCAAGTACGCGAATACCATGCCGTGGCCTTTGTCGATGACGATAAAAGCATTCAACGCAGCGTGATTTATGACTTAACTGTTTATGCACCGAATCAAATTCAAAGCTTAATCGACCGCTATGGCGTCGAAAAAATCTTGCTGGCGATTCCAAGCTCGACACAGCAAGAGCGCAAAACGATTATTGCGCATTTGGAAAAATACAAATGTGAAGTTTTGACCATTCCGGGTATGAAAGACTTGGTTGACGGCAAAATCAACGTCAGCTCTTTGAAAAAAATCTCGGTAGTCGATTTGTTGGGTCGAGATCCTGTCGAGCCGCGTTCCGAGCTTATGCGTGCGGACATCACCGACAAAATCGTGATGGTGACCGGTGCCGGTGGTTCGATTGGTTCTGAACTGTGCCGACAAATCTTGCGCTGCCGCCCGGCTAAATTGCTGTTGTTTGAATTGTCTGAATTTTCTTTATACAGCATCGACAAAGAATTGCGTGAAGCGCAAGCCGAAGCCGGCAGCCAAATTGAGATATTGCCACTATTGGGCTCGGTGCAAAACAAAGAGCGTCTCTTGAGCATCATGCGTGCTTACCAGGTCGACACCGTTTACCACGCTGCGGCATACAAACATGTACCGATGGTTGAATTCAATACCATCGAAGGCATTCAAAACAATATTTTCGGTACCCTCTTCTGCGCGCAAGCTGCGGTTGAAGCCAATGTCGATACCTTCGTTTTGATTTCAACCGATAAAGCCGTTCGCCCGACCAATACCATGGGCGCCAGCAAACGCATGGCCGAACTTTGTTTGCAAGCTTTGGCTGCCGAGCCTGACCAACACACCCGTTTCTGCATGGTGCGTTTTGGTAATGTACTGGGTTCGTCCGGTTCGGTTGTACCCGTGTTTGAAAAACAAATCGCATCTGGCGGTCCGATCACCCTTACCCACCAAGACATTACCCGCTACTTCATGACCATCCCGGAAGCGGCACAACTGGTTATTCAGGCCGGTGCAATGGGCAAAGGCGGTGATGTGTTTGTATTGGACATGGGCGAATCAGTCAAAATCATCGACCTTGCCAAACAAATGATTAATCTCAGCGGCCTGAAGATTAAAGATACCTTACATCCCGAAGGTGATATTGAAATCAAAATCACCGGTTTACGCCCGGGCGAGAAACTGTATGAAGAACTTCTCATCGGCGATGAAGTACAAAAAACCACTCATCCCCGCATCATGACCGCCAATGAAGTAATGCTGTCATGGACTGAATTATCTGACATACTCACGCGCATGGAGTCTGCATGCCGACACATGGATCAAGCCACGCTTCGTTCATTACTATTGGAAGCCCCGACCGGCTTCAACCCTAAAGACGACATTTGCGACTTGGTTTGGCAACGACATCAAGAGGCCGCCTGAACCTACTAAACCACTGCCGCTTATTTCAGACGACATCTACAATTCTTAAGATTTACAAGGACATCCAGACATATGAAAAAGCTTACTTTAATCAGCTTATCATTTCTCATTTTTGCCGGCGGCTGCAGCAGCACAACTGTCATCCCGGGGTCTTCACTAAAAACCAAAAACAAAACCATTATTTACAGTGAAAATGAAACCGCAGCCGACATCAATTTAGACAATCGGGTAGCAGTCTTCCCTATTACGCTCAATCTAATTGAGCGTATGCGCGAACCCGTCGTTACCGCCCAGACCAACCATACCTTAGCCCAACAAAAATCCAACTACCAATACCGTGTCGGTAACGGCGATGTATTGAATATTATGGTGTGGGCGCATGCGGATTTAAATTCACCGGTACAACAGAGCAGCCCGCAAGACCATCAGGTCAGCCGAGGCGCATGGGTAGACGAACGCGGTTATATTTCTTATCCTTTAATCGGCAATATCCATGCTAAGGGCAAAACCATTAACGAACTGCAAAATATCTTAACTTCACGTTTGCGCCGTTATCTGAAAAACCCGCAAGTCGTGATTAACGTGACCGAATTCCGTTCCCAACGCATATCCATTGCCGGAGCCGTTAATCAAGCAGGCCAACTGCCCATTACCAATATCCCAATGACCATTTTAGATGCGGTTAACCAAGCCGGCGGCGTAGCTTCTAATGCTGATACGCAAAACATCAAATGGACGCATAACGGTGTTGACCGTACTATTTCGCTGCAAAACATGTTGCAGTACGGCGATATGTCGCAAAACCATATGCTGAGTAACGGCGATATTATTTACGTACCGAACAACAGCAACAGCAAAGTATATGTAATGGGTGAAGTCGGCCGTCAAGCAGCGCTGCCTATCGGCAACCATGGACTAAACCTGACCCAAGCCTTGGGTGATGTTGGTGGCATGAACCAAAACTACGCTGATGCCACCGGTGTCTTCGTAATTCGTCGTGCGCCAAGTGATTTGGAAAAACCGATTCATGTGTATCAGCTGAATTTGCGTGATGCGACTGCCTACGCTGTCGGTAGCGAATTCAAACTGCGTGCCGAAGACGTGATTTATGTAACTGCCGCACCGGTTGCCCGCTGGAATCGTGTGGTTTCTTTGATTACCAATTCCATCAGCAACGTCAATTCTTTGGATAATACATTTGGTAACTAACGATTAGATATTACCGATAACTGCCTATGTTTCAAAATATTTTAATTGTTTGTCATGGAAATATCTGCCGCTCGCCGACTGCCGAACGCATTTTGCAGAAAAAACTGCCCAAACATCAGATCAGTTCGGCAGGTATTCAGGCACTGACCGGAAAAGATGCCGACTTTCAAGCCATCAAAACCGCACTGAAACACGGTGTGGTTGTTGCCGGCCATACTGCGCGGCAATTAACGGTTGAGATGTGTGATAAAGCCGATTTGATTTTGGTGATGGAGCCAGAGCAAATCGACAAGGTGGCCAATATTCACCCCTCTGCCCGCAGCAAAACTATTTTGTTTGCCCAATGGTTAAATAAAAAAACAGTTCCCGACCCTTTTCGCCAAAGTCCGGAAATGTTTGAAGCCGTTTATCAGCAACTTGAAGAAGCGGCGCAAAGCTGGGCGCACAAGCTGAGCAACTCTCAGCATAACCCTTTATGACTTTGGGGTAGATGAATATTCACCAGCCATAAATTAAGATTACTTTTAAGTTTTAAAGAGAAAGTTTACTGATGACGAAACCAACAACATCAGCACCTAGCAATAACGACGAAATCGATATTAATCGTCACATACACAAACTTTGGTCGAATAGGTACAAAATCGCACTGGCCGTTTTGGCCGGCGGTGTATTGGGTGCGCTATTCAGTATGGTCTCTACGCCGGTTTATCGAGCCGATGCCATGCTGGAAATCGAAACCAAACAAAACCAGATTCTGACTGAAATCAACAGCATTTTTTCTAATGAACCATTGCCTTCTGAAGCGGAATTGGAGCTGATTCAATCGCGTTTGGTATTGGGTAAAACAGTTGACGATTTACAATTAGATCAACAAATTACCCCTAAATTCTTCCCTATTTTCGGCTCTTTGATTTACAACCTAAGCAACGATCTCAAGCCTGAACTGAAAGTCAGCACGTTTACAGCTCAAGAAGAATGGTTGAATCAGCCGATTAAACTAGCCGTACGCGACAATAAATCATTTATTTTGACCCTGCCGGATGAACGCGCTGTTGAAGGTCGTGTCGGTGTGCCGGTACGCATCAATAATGAAACCGTGTTGAAAATCGATCAGATTTTGGCCAATCCGGGTCAAGAGTTCTTACTGACCAAATTTTCGAGACCCAATGCCATCACCCACATTAAAACCAAACTGGGCGTTTCCAGCAAAGGGAAAAGCAGTCCGATTATCAATCTGACCTATACCGGCACTGATCCGAAAAAAACCAGCCTTATCTTAAACAGCATTGCGGATAATTATGTCGAACAAAACCGTGAGCGCGATATTCAAGTGGCTTCCAGCGGTTTAGCCTTTATCAGTGAAGAATTACCGCGTCTGAAAGAAACCCTGCAAGATGCGGAAAACAAACTCAATACCTATCGTGAACGTTCAGGCTCTTTGGATATTCCGTTAGAATCCAAAGGTGCGTTAGAAAGCCTGACCAGCATTGAAACCCAAATTACCATGCTGCGTACCGAAGAAGCCGGTTTGGCCGAACTCTACACACCTGAACACCCTTCTTACAAAGCCGTGCTGGATAAATTATCGGTCTTGGAAAACGCCAAAAACAAAATCAATCAGCAAATTGCCAACCTGCCCAACACGCAACAAGAAGTGATCCGCCTGACCCGCGATGTAGAAACCAATCAAGCGACTTATGTGCAATTGCTGAGCAAACAGCAAGAGTTGAACATCATGCGTGCCAGCGCCCAAGGCAATGTACGCGTGGTTGATCATGCCTATCCGCCGGAAACACCGATCGCACCACGCAAAACAGTGATTACCTTATTGAGCGCGTTGGGCGCAGGTACCTTGGCCGCATTGTGGATTCTACTGCGCGGCGGTTTGCGCAACGGCATTACTTCTTCGGAAGAAATTGAAGATTTGGATATGGAAGTGACGGCGCTGGTGCCACATTCGCCTATCCAACAGAAGCGTGACAAATTAAAAAGTAAATTTAAATCACTTGCCAATCAACCTGCTTACCTATTGGCCAATGAAGACAGCACCGACGTAGCCGTTGAAGCTGTACGCGCTTTACGTACCAATATTTACTTCTCCATGTTGGAAGCCAAAAACAACGTGCTGATGATTACCGGTGCCGCCCCGGAAGCCGGCAAATCGTTTATTTCGGCCAACTTGGCTGTGGTCATGGCTCAATCCGGCAAAAAAGTACTGGTGATTGACGCTGATATGCGCAAAGGCTATTTGCAGCAAGCCTTCGGTACCGATTCAGAGTTTGGTTTGACCCATATCCTGTCCGGCCAAGCATCGCCTGCCCAAGCAGTGCAAACCACGACCATTGAAAACTTAAGCATTATCGGCAATGGCGGCTACCCAAGTAATCCGTCTGAATTGTTGTTAGACAACCGTTTCAATGAATTGCTGGCTTATGCTCAAGCACATTTTGATTACATCATCATCGATACCCCACCGGTGTTGGCCGTGACCGATGCTTCGATTGTGGGGCAACATGCCGGCACCACCCTGATGGTGGCACGCTATGGCAACACCACTGCCAAAGAATTGGACCTCAGCGCCGACCGCTTGAAGCAAAGCAATGTTCAAATCAAAGGCGTGATCTTGAACGGCATGAAACGTGAAGACAACAGCAGCTATGATTATTATGCTTATGCCAACTATAGCAACAACGCTAAAGCAAAAAAATAACTGCTGACACAAGATCAGAGGCCGTCTGAAACGTTCAGACAGCCTTTTTATTGTGATTCAATTAGTCTTCCGTTGTTCAACGCGCCCTAAAATCATCGCATCACCATAGCTGAAAAAACGGTATTCCTGCTCAACCGCATGTTGGTACACCTCACGGATATGCTGCATACCCGACAATGCACTGACCAACATCAACAACGTTGATTTCGGCAAATGGAAATTGGTAATCAAGCGGTCAACCACATTGAAACGATAGCCCGGCGTAATGAAAATATCGGTATCGCCCTGTCCGGCTTTCAGACGGCCTGTTTCACGCGCTGCCGATTCCAGCGCCCGCATCGAGGTAGTACCGACCGACCACACCCGGTTACCGCGTGCTTTAGCCGCTTCAATCGCCGCTACCGTTTCAGACGGCACATCAAACCATTCACTGTGCATTTTATGATCGGCAATATTGTCTACACGCACCGGCTGGAACGTGCCGGCTCCCACATGCAGGGTCACTTCCGCCATTTCCACGCCTTTGGCTCTTAAAGCCGCCAGCAATTCATCGGTAAAATGCAAGCCTGCTGTCGGCGCGGCTACCGCACCCTGATGCTTGGCGTAAACCGTTTGATAGCGGCTGTCATCCTTATCATCCGCCGTGCGCTCAATATAAGGCGGCAAGGGTAAATGGCCGCTTTGCTCTAATAACTCGTAAACCGTTTGCGCGCCATCAAAACGCAAACAGAACAACTCTTCCTGCCGCTCAACCATCACCGCTTTAATACCGCCTTCAAAAATCAATTCCGTCCCCGGCTTGGGCGATTTTGACGAACGCACATGTGCCAAGGCGGTATGTTCGTCTAACACTCGCTCGATCAAGGCTTCTATTTTGCCGCCGCTGGCTTTTTGGCCGAACAAACGCGCTTTAATCACTTTGGTATTGTTGAATACCAATACATCGCCGCGTCCGACATAATCCGGCAAATCGACAAAATACGCATCGGTTATCGGCTTCTCGGGCAAAGCCGCCAGCAAACGGCTGCTGCCGCGAACTTCAGGCGGGCGTTGCGCGATTAATTTTTCAGGTAGTTCAAAGTCAAAATCAGCAATATCCATGATTTTTTTCACAATCCAAAACAGCCGTTATTATACGCATATTTCCTCTTTTCAGACGGCCTGTTTTCTTATAAAACCAACTGATTAGAATATATACTCTTATTAACAAAATCATCTCGTTCCCACTTTCCAATCTGACCATTTAACGCCCAAATGAGCGGTTTTTCGATATTTTGCTAGACATTTTGCTGTGACTTCGGGAAAATAGCTTGATTAAATTCCGGCTACGGCTGGCACATACACTATCTCATTTGTTCGTTGTCTTAATGTGAATAACGGGCAAACACAATCTGATTCAACATCACCATGTAACGTAACACGGCTCTGCAACAGACCGTCTCTAAATAAGTAAGGAACCAAAATGGATTTGCGCAAACTGAAAAAACTGATTGATTTAGTTGAAGAATCCGGTATCGCCGAAATCGAAGTCACCGAAGGCGAAGAAAAAGTCCGTATTACCCGTGCCACCGCCGCTCCGGCACCTGTTTATGCCCCAGCTCCGGTTGCCGCTCCTACCGCCGTGACCGCTGCTCCGGCTACCGCTGCCGCACCTGCCGCAGAAGCATCTGTACGCAACTTGGCTGATGCCCAAAAATCACCGATGGTCGGCACTTTCTACCGCGCCCCCGGCCCGAACGCTAAACCGTTTGTCGAAGTCGGCCAAAGCGTAAAAGCCGGTGATACCCTGTGCATCATCGAAGCCATGAAACTGATGAACGAAATCGAAGCCGAGAAATCGGGCGTGGTCAAAGAAATTCTGGTAGAAAACGCCACTCCTGTGGAATTTGGCGAACCGTTGTTTATCATCGAATAATCCGCTTTCAGACGGCCTGATAAACATAGGCCGTCTGAAACTTTACGGAACATTTGAAGCATAAACATTTTCAGACGGCCTCCTTGTTGAAAATTCCGCCTGAAAAACACAGGAAAATCATTATGTTGAACAAAGTATTAATCGCCAACCGCGGTGAAATCGCCTTGCGCGTGCTGCGTGCCTGCCGCGAAATGGGCATTGCCACCGTCGCCGTGCATTCCGAAGCTGACAAAGACAGCCTGCACGTCAAATTGGCCGACGAATCGGTATGCATTGGCCCTGCCAATTCCGCACAAAGCTACCTGAATATTCCCGCGCTGATTGCTGCTGCCGAAGTAACCGGCGCCGACGGCATTCATCCCGGCTACGGCTTCTTGGCTGAAAATGCCAATTTTGCCGAACAAGTTGAGCAATCCGGCTTTACCTTTATCGGCCCCAAAGCCGACACCATCCGCCTGATGGGTGATAAAGTTTCTGCCAAACACGCCATGATTGAAGCCGGTGTGCCTTGCGTGCCGGGCTCGGACGGCGCTCTGCCTGATGATGACGAAGAAATCCTGAAAATCGCCGATAAAGTCGGTTTCCCGGTAATTATCAAAGCATCGGGCGGCGGCGGCGGTCGCGGTATGCGCGTGGTCGAAAAAAGAGAAGACCTGATTCGCTCGGTGGAAATGACCAAAACCGAAGCCGGTGCCGCATTCGGCAATCCGATGGTGTATATGGAGCGTTACCTGCAACGTCCGCGCCACGTTGAGATTCAAGTATTGGCCGATGAACAAGGCAATGCGATTTATTTAGCCGAGCGCGATTGCTCTTTGCAACGCCGCCACCAAAAAGTCATCGAAGAAGCACCTGCACCTGGCATCACACCGGAAGAGCGTGCCAAAATCGGCCAAGCCTGTGCTGATGCCTGTAAACGCATTGGTTATCGTGGCGCTGGCACGTTTGAATTTTTGTATGAAGACGGTGAATTCTTCTTTATCGAAATGAATACCCGCGTTCAGGTCGAACACCCTGTGACCGAGCTGATTACCGGCGTGGACATCGTGCAAGAGCAAATCCGCATCGCCAGCGGCCTGCCGTTGCAATACACCCAAGACGACATCCAAATCGAAGGCCACGCCTTTGAGTGCCGCATCAACGCCGAAGACCCATACAATTTCATTCCAAGCCCGGGTTTGATTGAAAGTTGCCATTTGCCGGGCGGGTTTGGTATCCGCGTCGACAGCCACATTTACCAAGGTTACCGCATCCCGCCGTTTTACGACAGCCTGATCGGTAAAATCTGCGTGGTTGGCAAAGACCGCGCGCAGGCGATGGCGAAAATGCGCGTGGCGTTGGCCGAATTGGCTGTGACCGGCATCAAAACCAATACCCCTTTGCACCGCGATTTGTTCAAAGACGAAGGCTTTGCTCAAGGCGGTGTGAGCATTCACTATTTGGAAAAATGGTTGGAGCAACGCAAAGCCAAATTGGCTGAGAAGTAAGCGGATCAACACCAAGGCCGTCTGAAACAAAGGGAAGCTGCCCTACCGTTCAGACGGCCTTTTTCAATCCGGCTGAATCCGTTACAATAAACCCATTTTATTCATGACCGCCTGGAGAGTTGTTTCCTGTTTCAGACGGCCTATCCCCGATAAAGACCTATTATGCCATACCAACAAATTACCCTTGCCGTTAAAGACACCATTGCCGAGCCGTTGGCGGATGCCTTAATGGAACACGGCGCGCTTTCCGCCGCCATAGAAGATGCCTACGCCGGTACCGAAAACGAACAGGCCATTTTCGGCGAACCGGGTATGCCAACCGAACAAATCTGGCAGCAAAGCAAAGTGATTGTCCTGTTTGGCGAAAACGACGATGCTGCTGCGGTGGTCGAAACCGCCACAAAAGCCTGTGGTTTGAACGACCTAAACTACACCACTGAAATCTTGGAAGACCAAGACTGGGTGCGCTTAACCCAAGCCCAATTCGACCCGATTCAGATTTCCGACAGGCTGTGGATTACCCCTTCCTGGCACGATGCCCCGATGAAAACGCCGTCAACCTGCAGCTCGACCCCGGCTTGGCCTTCGTACCGGCAGCCATCCGACCACCCGTCTGTGCCTGCAATGGCTGGATGCACAATTAAAAGGCGGCGAAAGCGTATTGGATTACGGCTGCGGCTCGGGCATTTTAGCGATTGCCGCATTGAAATTGGGCGCAGGTTCGGCGGTGGGTGTGGATATTGACGAACAAGCCATTCGCGCCAGCAAAGCCAATGCCGGCCAAAACAATGTGCAAGCGCAATTCTATCTGCCGGATAGCGTGCCTGAAGGTCAGTTTGATGTAGTTGTCGCCAACATTTTGGCCAACCCTTTGCGTATGCTCGGCGAAATGCTGGCCGACCGCACCAAACCGGGCGGACGCATTATTTTATCGGGCTTGTTAGACGAACAAATAGAAGAATTAAGCGAAATTTACGGTCAATGGTTCGACATCGAACCTACCGAAATCGATGAAGGCTGGGCACGTTTAAGCGGCGTGAAGCGTTAATGGATTCAATCAAAAGGCCGTCTGAAAGATAAACTTTCAGACGGCCTTTCATCGTTCACTCATTCTCTTGCTTAAGCACTCAAGCCTATGCGTTTAAACACCACATCAAATTCACTGGTTTCCAATGCTGCGCGAATCTCGACAATTTCTTCATCCGTAAATACCACTTCATCATATTGCGCGACAAATTCTTTAAAATCGCTGATGTCCAACACATTATCCGGCATCATGGTTTGAAAATAGCAATACTTCGGAAACACCACCACCGAATAAAACATTTTCTGCGACACCGACAATTGATCCGACAATACCTGAATATATTGCTGATTTTTCAACAATGGATTTTCAAATTTGGCTTGATTCTTATGCAACTTGCTCGTCCACATACCGCTGCCGTCGTCACCCTCGATCCTTCCCTGCTGATTCGGTGTATTGACCACAAAAATACCGAAACGCGACACATATACGCAATCAATTTGCTCATGCTCGCCACCACAGTACACATCCAAATTAGGAAAAGCGTGATAAGTTCTGGGATCCAATAAGCATTTGGCACGCACATTCACGGAAAAACGCGCGGTAAAATTTCTCGACCAACGGGTTTTCGCTAAAACGACCAACAAAACCACCGGTATCGCCCACCATAGAAGATAAACAAACAGGCCGTCTGAAAGATTAAAAGAAGCATTCATTGCATTTTCCACGTAATAATATTTATTGGTTTAAGCAGCACTTATTCATGCTGCATTTTTTCCCATTATTATAAACCAAATGATATTATTTACAATAGAAAATAACCGCCCATCAGTATTTTTTGCCTCTTATCAGCAGGCTCCAATCACCTTACGGCTTTATCCATGCAGAACTGAGCGCCCAATCAAGCGGACTGTAATATTTCGGCAAGGTACTCGGAATACCCAGATTATTGAGGTAAACCACGCGATAACGGTCGCTGAACCAATTGGGCACAACAATATATTGATGGCGCAATACCCGGTCCAAAGCACGGGCAGAGACGATCAATTCTTCACGGCTGCTGAAATTTTCAAAGCGTTTCAGCAACGCATCCACCGCCGGGTCACACACGCCCGCCCAGTTGCGGCTGCCTTCGGTTTTGGCTGCTTCACAACCGAAGTAATTAAACTGCTCGTTGCCCGGACTTTCACTGTTGGCGTACACCACAATCGTCATGTCGTAGTCAAATGCATTCATGCGCTTTTGAAACACAGCCGGGTCGGCGATGCGTATGTTCATGCCCACGCCGATTTTGGCCAAGTCACGCTGCCATTTGGCGGTCACACGCTCATAGGTTTTGCTCGGGCTTAAAAATTCAAACACCAGCGGCCTGCCCTGTTTGTCCACCAGCTTGCCGTTTTGATAACGGTAACCCGCTTTCAGCAGCAAGGTTCGCGCTTTCAAAAGCTGCGGACGGACACCGATTTGCGGATTCACCACCGGCGGCTGCGGCACATTTTGCGTAAACACCGCCTGCGGCAACTGCGTTTTCACCGTATTCAACAATGCCAATTCCGCGCCGCTTGGTTTGCCCGTCGCTGCCATGGCGCTGTTGGTGAAAAAGCTGTTGCTGCGCCGATAAGTGCCGTAAAAGAGCTTGGTATTGGTGTTTTCAAAATCAAAACTCTCCACCATCGCTTGGCGCACCAAAACATCGTCAAAAGGCTTGCGGCGCTGGTTCATCACAAAGCCCTGCATACCGGCGGTATTGCCGTGTTGCCACTCATGTTTGCTCAAGCCGCGCTTTTTCAATATATCGTCAGGATAGGCGCGCGCCCAATTGCGGGCGATGTTTTCCTGCACAAAATCATACCGCCCTCCCTTAATGCCTTCGATGCGCACGCTGTCATCTTTAAAATATCGGAAGCGCACGGTATCGAAGTTGTACCGCCCTTTACGTACCGGCAAATCCTTTGCCCAATAATTTTTATCACGCCGGTATTCGCTCAGGCGGCCGCTGTCGGCGCGGGAAAAACGGTAAGGGCCGGAGCCGATGGGCATAGTGTTGGCCGCAGCCGCCAAACCTTGCGGATAGCTTTTGTGTGAAAACACCGGCAGTTCGCCCAAAATCATGTGTAATTCGGCGTTTTTCTTCTTGAATCGGAACACCACCGTACGCGCGGCAGGCGTTTCCACTTTGGCGACATCGCTCCAATAAAATCTATACATCGGCGCGGCCGCTTTGTCTTGTGTCAAGGTGTTGAACGAAGCGGCCACGTCTTTGGCCAATACTGGCTCACCGTTGTGAAAACGTGCTTTCGGATTGAGCTTAAACGTGACCGACAGGCCGTCTGAAGCCAAGCTGACGTCTTCTGCCAACAAGCCATACATGGCAAACGGCTCATCCAAGCTTTTTTCCATCAGCGTATCCAGCGTCAAGGTGGCCACGCCCGCTTCATGGTCGCCCTTGAGCGTAAACGGATTGAGCGTGTCAAATCCGCCCTGCACCGGCAACGTAAACGTCCCGCCTTTGGGCGCATTCAGGTTCACATAATCAAAGGCTTTGAAATGCGGTGGATATTTAGGCGGCTGCCCCAAACCCAAACCGTGGGCGGCAAACGCTGAAGACGTGGCAAGCATGAGTGAGACAAAAGCGGTGATTTTCATGGCGGATTTAAGTGAGAAGTCGTGAAGGCCGTCTGAAAAGAAAATATTTTCAGACGGCCTGAATATTAAATATCGTCAAAAATTTTCTTTAAGGCGGCAACGGATTTATCGTGATTATCCGTGTGCACGCGGAATTCGGCCAAAGTCATGTTCATGGTTTTCACGCAAGGCTGCATGATTTGATCGACCGCAGCGTTAACTTTGTCTTTCTTCATATACGACGGGCTGTACACAAAAATCTTAAACAATTCGGCCAAATCGATTTTATCCGCACTGGTTTTCAACACCCAGCCCTGCTTGCCCGCATAGACATAGCCGTGTCGTGCCAGCTTTTCCAAAAGCTCACCCAATTCGTCATAGCCCATATTGATATGCGCACGCAATTCCTGCACCGGCATGGCTTTGCCTTCTTGCTGCGCCGCATCGAGCAACAACAAAATTTTCAACACATCATCAAAACGGCCGGAGGAATCGAAATTGCGGCGAAAAGCATTATCGCGCCAATACGACAACGAAGACGTCAACACCGCACCGGCCAATACCATCGACCAGAGCAGATTCAACCACACTAAGAAAAACGGAATCGCCGCAAACGCGCCGTAAATCGATTTATAGCCGTCAAAATTACTCATATACCACGCAAAAATATAGCGTGCAATCTGCAAAGCAAACGCTGTCACCACCGCACCGATTAAAGCGTGTTTGGCCGGCACAAAGCGGTGCGGCACAAAGCGGTAAAGCGCGCACAGCAAGGCTGTGCTGAAGAACAAAGACATCAAAAATCTGACCGCTTCGGCCAATACCGGCGAAATGTATTCCAAGCCCAAGCCGTTTACCGCGCCGACAATCAGCGACAAACTGACACCCAGCGACAAGGGGCCAAACGTCAATAATGCCCAATACACCAAAAATTGGCGCACCAACGGACGCTGGGTATGCACATTCCAAATACGGTTGAACGCGCTGTCGATGGTTTGCACCAACATCAGAGAGGTCACAAACAACATCACGCTGCCAATGGCGGTCAGTTTGCTGGCCTTGTCTTTAAACTGATTCAGGTATTCGAACACCACATCCGCACCCTGCGGCACGATCATGCGGTTGATAAATCCGACAAAAGATGCCGTCCACTGGTCAAATACCGGAAAAGCCGACACCACCACCAGCATCACCGTCAATACCGGCACCAAGGCCAACAGCGTGGTAAAAGTCAGACTCGATGCCACTTGCGGCACGCGTTCATTATTAAAGCGGTCAAACACAAACATCAAAAATCCGACCACTTTATTTTCCAACAAGCCTTGCCACCATTTTAAAAACGGCATACTCTTTTCCTTAATGTATTGTATGATGATGATTTTTCAGACGGCCTTCCCTTTAGGCCGTCTGAAAAGCAGTTTGATTAAGCCATTGTAACGGAATTACGCCATGAACCCAACTTCCCTCAACATTTTAGTTTTGTTCTACAGCCAAAACGGCAGCACGCTCAACCTCGCCCGCCAAATCGCCCGCGGCATCGAAAGCGTGGCCGGCTGCGAAGCCGTGTTGCGTACCGTGCCGAAAGTTTCCACCGTGTGCGAAGCGGTAGAAAGCGACATCCCCGACAGCGGCGCCCCTTACGCCACCGCCGATGATTTGAAAAACTGCGCCGGCTTGGCATTGGGCAGCCCTACCCGTTTCGGCAACATGGCCGCCGCCATGAAATACTTTATCGACGGCACGATTCCGCAATGGCTGGGGGCAGAATTATCCGGTAAACCGGCCACCGTGTTCACCAGCAGCAGCTCCCTGCACGGCGGCCAAGAATCCACCCTGCTCACCATGATGCTGCCGCTTCTGCATCACGGCATGGTCATCAGCGGCATTCCGTACAGCGAAACCGCCCTCAGCCACACCCAAAGCGGCGGCACGCCCTACGGTGCCTCGCATGTCACCGGACACAACGGCAACGCGGCATTAAGCGCCGATGAAAACGAATTGGCTTTTGCACAAGGCAAACGTTTGGCCGAACTGGCATTGAAATTGGCGTAAACCGGTTAACAGTAACTTTTTACATTTTCACCAACCCATCCGGAAAACACCACACCAAGGCCGTCTGAAAATCATCATCCCCCTTTCAGACGGCCTCAGCACACCTAATCAAATAGAAAGGAAAATTATGACTTTACCCAGCAAACCCGTCATCGAAACTGCCTTAGCACACCGATCTATCCGCAAGTTTACCGATGAGCCCATCAGCAGCGAACAACTCACCGCCATTTTGAACGCAGGCCGTGCCGGTTCGACCTCCAACTTTTTCCAAAGCACCCACATCATCCGCGTGACCGACCCCGAAGTGCGCACACAAATCCGAGACATCGGCCGCGCTTTAAGTAGCATCGACACCTGCGCCGAACTGCTGATTTTCTGTTTCGACTTCGCCAAACACCAATCCTTCGCCCTGAATCACAACTGGATTGGACGGAAATGGTATTAATCGGTGCCGTCGATTGCGGCATCATCGCACAAAACGTGATGCTGGCGGCCGAATCACTGGGCTTGGGCGGCGTGTATCTGGGCTACATCCGCAACGACATCAACCGCACCGCCGAAATCTTGAAGCTGCCGAAATACGTTGTACCGATGTTCGGCATGGCGCTCGGCCATCCGGCACAAGACCCGATGCTGCGTCCGCGTTTGCCGCTGGAAGCCATGGTTTCCGAAAACCACTATCAGCCGATTGACAGCCAAGTACTGGCCGATTACCGCGCCCTTACCCGCGCTTATTATCAAGAACGCAGCAAAATGGACACCGACTGGGCCGAGCAAATGACCGAATCGCTCAAAGGCGGAATCCGCCCTGAAATTCTGCCGTTTTTGCACAAACAAGGTTTTGCCCGAAAATAAGCGTTGAATCCACGCCAAGGCCGTCTGAAATATTTCAGACGGCCTTTAATTCTATTATTAACAATTCTTTACGATATTTTAAACTCAGCAAATCGGAAAGCACAATTTTGATGTTAAACTCAATCAAAACAGGCGGTTCGGCATCAAAATAACCGAAAAAAGAATGACTATCTTTTCACCTTTTACAGCCACATCCACTCCACCGGACACAAAGCACAACCATGGAAAACCAACGTCTCTCAACCCTATTAAAACTCATCGCCCAGCCCGAGCGCATGAGTATTCTGTTTCTCTTGCTCGAAGGCGATCGCAATGTCAATGAACTATGCGCCGCCACCGGCCAACATGCCACCACCGTGTCCAATCATTTAGCCAAACTGCGTAGCGAAGGCTTGGTCGAATTCACCCGCTACCACCGCGTGCTTGAATACCGCTTGATTTCCGATGAAGCCGCCGTGATTTTGCACACGCTCAAAAGCCTGAAACAAACCGGCCAACAAGCTGCCTGAGACCTTTGCAAAATTTCCTGAAAAGCCACTGCACAAAGAACCGACGTCATTCCCGCGCAGGCGGGAATCCATCTTAAAATTTCAGAAACTTATTTTATTCAATAGTTTTCCATGCTCAAAAATGGACTTACGCCTATGCTGAAATAACGGTTGTTTTGGTTTTTATGGGTGATTTATGAGGTTTTGCAAAGGTCTCTGCCTGAGTTTAAATCCCACCAAAATCAATGCTAAAATAGCGCGGTTTATCAGCCCACCGCGCTGTTTTTTCGGCCAAATCTTTCAGACGGCCTATTATCCACACACGGAATCCCCATGAAAATCACGACCTGGAATGTCAATTCCCTCAACGTACGCCTGCCGCAAGTACAAAACTGGCTGGCCGAACACCAACCCGATGTCTTGGCCTTGCAAGAACTGAAACTCGACCAAGACAAATACCCCGTCGCCGCGCTGCAAATGATGGGTTGGCATACCGTTTGGAGCGGCCAAAAAACCTACAACGGCGTGGCGATTATCAGCCGCACCGAACCGCAGGATGTCCACACCGGTCTGCCCAACCTGCCCGACGACCCGCAACGGCGCGTGATTGCCGCCACTATCAACGGCGTGCGCGTGATTAATGTTTACTGCGTCAACGGCGAAGCCCTCGACAGCCCGAAATTCCAATATAAAGAACAATGGTTTGCCGCGCTCAACGAATTTGTGCGCGACGAACTGGCCCGCCATGAAAAATTGGTTTTGCTCGGGGATTTCAACATCGCCCCGGCCGATGCCGACTGCTACGATCCGGAAAAATGGCATGAAAAAATCCATTGCTCAAGCATCGAGCGTCAATGGTTCCAAAACCTGCTCAACTTAGACTTAACCGACAGTCTGCGCCAAATCCATCCCGAAGGTGCGTTTTACACATGGTTCGACTACCGCGGCGCCATGTTCCAACGCGGCTTAGGCTTACGCATCGACCACCTGCTGATTTCCCCGGCCTTGTCTGCCGTGTTGCAAGACGTAGCAGTCGACTTGGCCGCCCGCGGGCAAGAGCGCCCGAGCGACCATGCGCCGGTGACGGCGGTGTTTGATTTGTAACTAATTGATTGGGTAAACGAAAGGCCGTCTGAAAATGATTTTTCAGACGGCCTTTTATTCAAATCCAACCCAAACAAGATACTATTATTGTAAAAATTTATAAATATAATAGCCAATTTCTTTCAGCACAACGTTTTTCTAATTTTCGTAACCTATTGAAAACATATTTAAATATTCGTCCCTTCTTTAATCCAACATGAACAAACAGCCAAAACCAAAAAAATCAGCTTGATTTAAATCAGAACATATTGTGCTTTTTATACATAAAATCCGCCCTGTCATACCAGATATTGATTTCAAACCAAAGTTACGACAATGAGCAAGGAGCACAATATGCAGAAAATTCCGGAACTGGTCTGCCCGGCTGGCAATTTACCTGCCTTAAAAACAGCGATTGATAATGGCGCAGACACCGTTTATATGGGACTCAAAAATGCCACGAATGCTCGAAATTTTCCGGGCTTGAATTTTGATATGAAATCTGCAATGCAAGGGGTTTCCTATGCTCATGAGCGCGGGCGGCAGGTATTAATGGCCATCAATACCTTTGCTCAAGCCGGGCAATCCGAACAGTGGCAAAAAGCCATCGATACGGCGGTACAACTGAGAACTGATGCCGTTATTGTTGCCGACCCGGCACTGATGGCTTATGCCGCCGATAAATATCCTGATTTACGGTTGCATATGTCTGTCCAAGGCTCCGCGACCAATTACGAAGCCATCAACCTGATGAAAGATTTGTTTGACATCCGCCGAGTCGTTTTGCCCCGTGTTTTGACAATTGATCAGGTAAAACATGTTATCGAACATACCGATGTCGAAATCGAGGTATTCGGTTTTGGCAGCCTGTGTGTGATGGTTGAAGGCCGCTGTATTTTATCCAGCTATGCTACCGGCGAATCGCCCAATATGCAGGGAGTGTGTTCTCCGGCGAAATCGGTTCGCTGGGAACAAAAACCAGACCGCATGGATGTGCGTTTAAACCATATATTGATTGATCAATTCAATCCGAACGAACCGGCCGGCTACCCGACTTTGTGCAAAGGCCGCTTTGAAGTGAATGATGAAACCTATTACGCATTAGAAGAACCGACCAGTCTGAATGTACTGGAAATGTTGCCGCAATTAATCGATATCGGCGTCAGTGCCGTCAAAATTGAAGGCCGCCAACGCAGTCCGATGTACACGGCACAAGTGACGAAAGCCATGCGGCAAGCTTTGGATGCGGCGGCAGCCGATAAGAAACATTTCCGTATCCAACCTGCTTGGAGCAATGCTTTGGGTAAAGTCTCTGAAGGCAGCCAAACAACTTTAGGGGCATATAGCCGTCCGTGGAAATAGGATAAACCGTATGAGCAAATTAAAATTATCATTAGGCCCTGTATTGTTTTTCTGGCAAAAAGAAACTCTGCTGGAGTTTTATACAACCATGCTGGATGCCCCGCTCGATACCATTTATCTTGGAGAAGTCGTGTGTTCGCGCCGACAAAAAATGCGCTTTTCGGACTGGTTCGGCTTGGCAGAAGACTTGGCAGACAGCGGTAAAGAAATTATTTTATCTTCACAGGTTTTACTGGAAAGTGAATCCGATTTAAAACGCTTGCGCAAAATTGCCGGGCAAGGAAAATTTAAAATTGAAGCCAACGATATGGGTGCTGTCAAACTGGTTCGCGAACACGGCATACCGTTTGTAGCCGGCGCCAGCCTCAATATCTATAACGACACTACCCTGACATTATTTAAAAATTTAGGCGCATACCGCTGGTTGGCTCCTGCAGAATTGAGTCGGGAAAAATTGGCTGCGATTACTTCTGCAACAAACGGTATTGAAACCGAAGTATTCGCATGGGGGAAAATGCCGCTGGCCTATTCATCCCGCTGTTTTACTGCCCGCCATTACAATCTGAATAAAGACAGCTGCGAATTCCGCTGCTTGGATTACGATCACGGCATGACCATGAATACCCGTGAAGGCCAGCCTTTTTTAACCATTAATGGGATTCAGACCATGTCTTACTGCTGCCAGAACCTATTGCCGCACCATCAAGACATGGCGGCCATCGGTATAGACATACTGCGTTTGTCGCCGCAAATAACCGGTATGGCAGAGATTGTTCAAATTCATCGTGACGTTACAGACGGCATATTGTCTTTAAACGAGGCTCTGCCCGAATTGAAACGTTTATCAACCGGAACTTTGGTCGATGGATATTGGTTTGGCCAGCCGGGAATTGAAGCCGTGAAGGAGAAATATTATGGTGCTGCCTGAAATCATCTTGCCGCAATGGCTGGGAAAATTGGTAGGCAAGTTACCCGCCAAGCCGCCCCGCGTTATATTGGTCACCGCCTTAAACGCCATGCTGGCTAAAGAACTGCTGCCGGCCGATATGAGCCTTTTTGCCGGAAGAAAGTTTGAAATCGATGTATTGGATGCCGGTGTGAAAATCCGATTTGGTGCCAATGAAGAAAAATTTATTGCAGACGCTTTTGAGGGAGCGCCCGATTTACGTTTGGCCGCCAATGGTGTTGATTTTATGCGCATGATTATGCGTGAGGAAGACCCGGATACATTATTTTTCAAACGCAAATTACAAATTGAAGGCGATACGGAGCTGGGTCTGATAACCAAAAACCTGCTTGATAGTGTTGATTGGCCGCTTAGCCGTTGGTTTCTCAATCGTGATATGCCACAATAGAATCATCTTAACATGATGATTAGCAAACATCAGGCCGTGACCTTTGCAAAACTGCCTGAAAAGCCACTGCACAAAGAATCGACGTCATTCGCGCACAGGCGGGAATGACGGCTGTTTGGGTTTTTATTGGTGGTTTATGAGGTTTTGCAAAGGTCTCAGGTGTAGAAAATCCTAGCGTTGTTTACACTTTTGCTTTTTTGCTTGAAGACCCATTTTGGGATTTTCGAGTGTTGTCAAGAATGCCGAAAGGCACGGCAACGCCGCATGGTTCTTGATAATGCTCAACAATCCTAAAACAATCATTTAGGCAGAAAATAAAAGCTGTTTTGCATAAAAAGTGTAAACAACCCGACAATTTCCTACATCTCAGGCCGTCTGAAAATCATTTTTCAGACGGCCTACATCCATTCATCGACGCATTTTTTCACTTAATCAAACATTCAATCAGCCAACAGATAAAAGCGGCTATTTATCCGTCGCCACCACTTCCCCATCATCAAACATCAAAGTCCGCTCCGGCCAACACAGCGCCGCCAAGCGGAATTGCTGCGGCGGATATTTTTCGGGAAACTTGCGCACGCGCCAACTGGCGCCGATAGAGAAATCCACGCAAAACACGTTGTTTTTCGCGCCGTGCCATGCCGTCGGTTGCGTAGGTAGAAGATTACGTTCGGCGGCAACGGTGTTCGGATCCGGCTGCCAAGTGCGCCAATAATGGCCGATGACCACCGGCACGTCTTCCCGATAATCTTCCCACCACGGGCAGCGGCCGGTACCGCGCCAACGCCCTCCGGCATAAAACAATTCCGACACCAATTTTTCCACGCCGCTGGTCAAGGCACGCAAAGGGTGCGCTTTACCACGGGCAAAATCATATTGTGCAGTAGCCGGCATCGGCGGTGGCGCCTGGTCGGGATTTTCCGCCAATTCCGCATAATGCTGCTGTTCGTAGCGGTAATCTTCATACCATGAGGCCGTCTGAAGCTGCTGTTTCAATTCTTGGTCAAAACGGTGGTATTGCGTGACCAAATCTTCGCCACGCGCCTGTGCGTCGTCCAAACGTGGGAACATTTCCGGCAACCACGCAGCATGAATGATGCGGATATCGGCGCGTTCGCAAATAATCGGTTGCTCGGCCAGCCATGCGGTGAACTCGTTTTTTTCCGCTTCATCGGCACGCCGCCACGGCGCATAGTTGACTCCGTCTTTTTCCGCGCGTGAATCAAAAAGCCAGCCTGAACCGTCTTTGCGATCATCCACCAAAAGATTCAATTCGTGATTACCGAGCGCCACATAGGCCAGGCCTTGCTCTTGCGCGCGTTTTACCCATTTCAACACCGCCGGGCTGTCCGGCCCGCGGTCACACAAATCGCCGACAAA
The DNA here is from genome assembly GCF_002327085.1 of Neisseria weixii. Taxonomy (GTDB): domain Bacteria; phylum Pseudomonadota; class Gammaproteobacteria; order Burkholderiales; family Neisseriaceae; genus Neisseria; species Neisseria weixii. Next base: position 2,106,761 of record NZ_CP023429.1, read on the forward strand.
CACCAGCCTGCGCCCACCGGGATGGCGGCCTTCTGAATCGTAGCCTAAATGGCGCAACAGGTTTTGCAGTGCGGTAAATTCACCGTGCACATCGCCGACAATATCCAGCGGCGTATCGGGTAAGGTTTGGCGGTATCGGTAGGTCATAGGCAATCATTTTATCAATAGTGTAACGATTGTAGCGCAGTTTGATGTCTGAATGATAAAAGGCCGTCTGAAACTGAAACATTCAGACGGCCTGTTCAAACTATTGCGGCAATTTCAAAAAATGCTCGCGGTAATAACGCATTTCTTCAATGCTTTCCAAAATATCATCCAAAGCCTGGTGCGAACCGTGTTTTACCACGCCTTTGGCCATAGTCGGATGCCAACGTTTGGCCAGCTCTTTCAAAGTAGACACATCAAGATTGCGGTAATGGAAATATGCTTCCAAGCGCGGCATGTATTTCACCATAAAACGGCGGTCTTGATGAATGGTGTTGCCGCACATCGGCGTGGCTTTTTCCGGAATCCATTCGGCCATAAAATCGAGTAATTTCTGCTCAACTTCCGCTTCGGTGTAGCTTGACTCGCGCACCCGTTGGATCAAACCTGTGCGGCCGTGTGTCGCCGTGTTCCATTCGTCCATCGCGTTCAACACCTCATCGCTTTGATGAATGGCATACACTTCCGACTGCGCCAACACATTCAAATCTTGGTCGGTGATAATCATCGCCACTTCGATGATTTTGTCGGTTTCGGGATAGAGGCCGGTCATTTCCATGTCGAGCCAACAGAGATTGTTTGCGTTTTGAGTCATTTCAGACGGCCTTTTGTATTGAATTGCCGTTATTATAAGTGATTTCATCATACCATTGAAGAAAGGCCGTCTGAAATCATACATACTTTCAGACGGCTTTTTACCTGCCTACCATCAGAACAAACCGTGAATCACGCCATTTTCATCGACATCGATTTTCTCGGCAGCCGGTACTTTCGGCAAGCCCGGCATTTTCATCATGTTCCCGCACAGGGCAACGATGAAGCCTGCACCGGCGGAAACAGTGATGCCGCGCACGCTGATAGTGAAGCCTTCGGGTTTGCCCAATAATTTGGCGTTGTCGCTCAATGAATATTGGGTTTTTGCCATGCAGATTGGTAATTTGCCCAAGCCGAGTTTTTCCAGTGAGGCGATTTCGGCGTTGGCTTCGCCGCTGAATTCAACATCGGCTGCGCCGTAGATTTTTTGCGCGATGGTGCGGATTTTGTCTTTAATCGGCAGGTCGGTTGCGTAGGCGAATTGGAAGTTGTTCGGCTGGGTTTCAATGGCGTTGACCACTTTTTGCGCCAAATCCGCGCCACCTTCGCCGCCTTTCGCCCACACTTCGGCCAACGACACTTCCACGCCCTGTTTGGCGCATTCGTCTTGAATCAGTTTTAATTCGGCATCGGTATCGGACACAAAACGGTTGATCGCCACCACCACCGGCAGGCCGAATACGTTTTTCAAGTTGCTGATGTGTTTCAATAAGTTTGGCAAGCCTTTGGCCAATGCGTCTAAGTTTTCTTCGCCCAAGTTGACGCGTTCCACACCGCCGTTGTATTTCAACGCGCGCACGGTGGCGACCACCACGGCGGCATCAGGTTGCAATTCGGCCAAGCGGCATTTGATGTCGCAGAATTTTTCCGCGCCCAAATCGGCACCGAAACCTGCTTCGGTCACGGCATAATCGCCCAAGTGTTTCGCCAAACGGGTCGCCAATACGGTGTTGCAGCCGTGGGCGATGTTGGCAAACGGGCCGCCGTGGACAAATGCAGGCGTGCCGGCGATGGTTTGTACCAAATTCGGTTTAATCGCATCTTTCAACAAGGCCGCCATCGCGCCGTGTGCCTTCAAATCTTTGGCGTAAACCGGGCTGCCGTCTTTGGTGTAGGCCACCAAAATATTGCCCAAGCGGTTTTTCAAATCGCTGATGTCTTTGGCCAGGCAGAACACGGCCATCACTTCGGAAGCAACGGTAATGTCGAAGCCGTCAGGGCGCATCACACCGTCAACGCTCTTGCCCAGACCATCGATAATGTTGCGCAGTTGGCGGTCGTTCATGTCAACCACACGGCGCCACAGCACGCGTTTCGGGTCGATGTTTAGCTCGTTGCCTTGATAAATATGGTTGTCCAACATGGCCGCCAGCAGATTGTTGGCCGCGCCGATGGCATGGAAATCGCCGGTAAAGTGCAGATTGATGTCTTCCATCGGCAACACTTGCGAATAACCGCCACCCGCCGCGCCGCCTTTCACGCCGAATACCGGGCCTAAAGACGGTTCACGCAACGCAATCACGGCCTGTTTGCCGATATAGTTCAACGCGTCGGCCAAACCGATGGTCACGGTTGTTTTACCCTCGCCGGCGGGAGTCGGGTTGATGGCGGTCACCAAAATCAGACGGCCTTGTTTTTCCGGCAACGCAAATGCTTCATCAGGATTGATCTTGGCTTTGTAATGGCCGTATGGCTCCAGCTTTTCATGGGTGATGCCAAGTTTGGCTGCAATGTCGGCAATCGGCTGCATGGCCGCGGCTTGGGCAATTTCGGCATCGGTTTTGAAACTCATGTGTTCTCCTCACAAATAGATGGAATTGGGTGTATCATGCCATTATAACGTTTTTGAGAATGAACCGCATTTTTTCAAATCAAGAAACTTTTTTTGTTTTCAGACGGCCTGAAACTGCTCATCAGGCCGTTTGAAATATCTGTTTGTTTTTATTTTAAAAAAGGGATTTTTATATGGGTGCTACTTGGTTTTATTGGGCACTGGCTTCGGCATTTTTCGCCGCACTGACCGCTATTTTTGCCAAAGCCGGTTTGCAAGGGATTGATTCGGATTTTGCCACCTTTATCCGCACGCTGGTTATCATCGCCGCGCTGGCCTTGTTTCTCACCTACACCGGCAAATGGCAAGGTGTGGAAAGCTTTACCGGGCGCAACTGGACATTCCTGATTTTCTCCGGCCTCGCCACCGGCGCATCGTGGCTGGCCTATTTCAAAGCCCTGCAAATGGGCAATGCTTCGCAAGTCGCGCCAGTGGATAAATTCAGCTTGGTATTGGTCGCGCTGATGGCGGTGGTGTTTTTGGACGAACGTCCAAGCACGCAGGAATGGGTGGGCTTGGGCTTGGTCACTGCCGGTGTGCTGACTTTGGCGATTAAGCGTTGATATTTTTAATCATTAAGGATTGATTTAGAATTTTCTACATCGTGAAACTTGGTTGATGTCCAATATGATTTTCAGACGGCCTCGTTAAGTTTAAGCACCGTTTAAAGAATTTCACTTAACAATTTATTCATCTCATAATTATTCATCTCATAAAAAAATGCCCGACATAAATCGGGCATTTTGCATACTGCTTTTAAAATGTGTAATTCATACCGATACGGTATTCGCGCCCTGTGCCTGGCAAATCGCTGCGCTGGGCGTGCGGAACGTAGTTTTTATTGGTAATGTTGTTTACGGCAAAATTCACGTTCATTTTGTCGTTGTCCAACGGTTTCCAGTTGGCAGTAATATCGGTTACGCCATAAGAAGCTTTACCTTTATCCGCTGCTTTAACCGTATTATTGCTTAGGAAGAAATTATCTTTGGCTTTGACTTTCTCAACCTGACGTCGGTGTACGGCCACTTCCAAATTCGGTTTGTTAAAACGGTAACCCAATGATGCCGTCCAAGTACGGCCGATTGCAGCGGCATATTCGCCGTTTGCGCTCAAGCCTTCGCCATAGAAACGCGGCTTGGCATGTGCTACACCCAAACGCGCGGTCAAACCTTCGTAGCGGTAAGATGCGCCCAACTCATAGCCTTTGTTTTTCACGCGGCCTGCATTAACAATTTCTGAAAAGCATTGGAGATTGGCACCGGTACACAAATGGTTGTTGCGGCCGGTAGTCGTACCCAAAGCATCTTTGATATTTTGCCAGAAGTAACTGCCTTCCAAGCCGAAGGTACTGTCGTTGTAGTTGAAACCGATTTCGGTATTGCGTGCTTGCTCGGCTTTGGTACCGTCTGCAATCGATACCACGCCGCGCGTACCGTGCGACAACAACGCATCATGCATACGCGGACTGCGGGTCGCGTAGTTGTGGCTGGCACTGAAACTCAGGTTCGGCATGGCCTGCCAAATCACGCCCACACTCGGATTGACTGCGCCGTCGCTGATTTTCTTGCCATCCATGGCTTTAAAGTTGAAATAATCATAGCGCAGACCCGCAGTCAGGGTAACGTCTTTGATATCGGCAATGGCTTCGCCGTACATACCGATATCCTGTTTCTCCTGGTTCCGTACGCCCGAGAGGAAAACCCGATTCGGCTTCACTTCCTGATTGCGGAAATTCACACCGTATTTCAATATTACCTTATCATGCACACGAGAGTCAAAATTGACGTTTGCGCCGATAGTATCGAGTTTGGTTTTGGTCGCACCAGTATTTTGTCGGCCACCCGCATAACCATTACCACTGTCATCAGCAGACCAACGGCCTTGTTCCAAACGGTAAATATTTGCGTTGGCAGATTGGGCAAAACCTAAGTTTTTACCTGTCCATTCCAAGTTGGTATGGTTAACTGTCATTTTACGCATAGCCGGTGCTTGACGATCTAAAGACAAACGACCGCCTACTGAAAATTCTTCACGAACCAATCGCTCGCCTTTATGCTGTTCGTAACGGTGATTTAAAGCAACACGGTGGTCTTCATTGATGTTCAGGCCGATTTTGCCCAAGTATCCTGTTTTGTCCAATTTGCTGTAAGGCACACGGTCTGAACCATTGTAACCGTTGGTATAACCTTTGCCACCTTTGTATTCATCTTCATTGACGCGGTTGCCGGCAATCAGGTAATCGAACACCCCCCCGCCTTGCCGAATACGGCCGCACCGTAATTATGACCGTCGTTGCTGTTGTAGCCTGCATTCAGACGTGCGCCGAAATTCGGATTACTGCTGTTTTTCAGCAAGTCTTCCGCATCTAAAGTTTTGGCAACCACCGCACCGTTGGTTTGTCCGATACCAGCCGATGCGCTGCCCGCCCCTTTTTGCACGGAGACAATTTTTACCAAAGCAGGGTCGAGCATATGGCGGCCTTGGTGGTAGAGGAACTGACTGTCGGCGTAGCCGTTGTCCACTTTCACGTCCACCGAGTTCTGCCCCATGCCGCGGATATAGAGATATTGGGAAGTACCGTTACCTGCGCCGATACTGATTGCAGGTTCATCCTTAAACAGACCGCGTAAATCAGTCTCAACACTTTCGTCTTTTTTCTTGGTGGTCACAACATTGGTTTTAACCTTCATGCCCTGACGGTCGCCTTTAACCACAACCGTATCCAAATCAACTGCATTCTGCACTTCGGTTTCAGCCGACACAGGCAACACCACCAATGCACACATCACCGCCGAAGCCAATGGTAACTTCCTAAAATCTTTCATTAATTATCTCCTTGACTAAATTCATTCTGCCAACAGGAAAGAATCTTAGCACTATTTTACCGAAATTTCCAGAAGATAATAATGATTACTAATACTTATATTTAAATTAACACCCATTAATTGATATTAGAATAATCCAACAACATCACCATCCTTAATCTAAAGAAAGTATTCACCTTCTCTACGCAAGAATTAAATAACGATTAAGATAATGATTTTTATAAACTTACTTAAAATTAAATTATCACAAAATATCCCACATCGTTAAAATTCACCGGATACGCCACAAACAATATAATATCAAATTATTGTCGTATAAAAACCACATTATCCTTGCTCAAACCGACAAAACACTTATATAAATTTATTCAAAAATTCAAATGTTTAAAGGCCGTCTGAAAACAAAATTGTTTTCAGACGGCCTTTTTTTCATGATTCGAACCTTAATTACTGGTTTCAACCGAATCGTTGGTAAAGCGTTTCAAACCGCCGCCCAATACTTTGTACAAATCCGCCAGATTTTCCAAGCGGGTCAGCTGGGTGGCCAATACTTGCGTATCGGCACCATAGCTGCTGCGCTCGGCATCAAGCAAATCTAAGGCGCTGGATACACCGTGTTTGTAGCGCAGGTTGACTAGGCGCAGGTAGTCGCCATATGAGCGGCTTTGCTTGATTAACGCGGTGTAGCGTTGGTCAAGCTGTTGGCGCGTCACCAAGGCGTTGGATACGTCTTGGAAGGCGGATTGCACAGCATTTTCATACGCGGCCACTTGGGCTTGTTGGCGTAATTTGGCTACGTCGAGATTGGCTTTGTTGGTGCCCCAGTTGAAAATCGGAATACTGATTGACGGGCCGAATGACCACATCCGGTTAGGACCTTTAAACAAGCCGTCCAATTCGGTAGAGCCGGTGCCTAACGAACCGGTCAGGCTGATGCGCGGGTAAAACGCTGCACGCGCCGCGCCGATGTTGGCGTTGGCTTGTTTCAGCGCAAATTCCGCTGCACGCACGTCAGGGCGGTTCAGCAATACTTCTGAGCTCAAACCGGCCGGCAGACGGTCAATTTTAAACTGACGGTTCAATGGCAAGCCTTTCGGCAAGTCTTCCGGCAAAGGCTGGTTAATCAATAAAGCCAAAGCGTTGCGTGCTTGTTCGCGCGCTTGTACGGCAGAAGCGTAGTCGGCTTTGGCCGATTCAATCAAGGCTTCTTGTTGGCGCAAGTCTACGGCGGAAATCACACCGGCCCGGTGGCGTAATTTCGACAAATCGTAAGTCACTTCTCGCGTTTTCAACACGCGTTGCGCCAAAGCCATGGATTCTTCGGCGTAGCGTTCGTTGAAATAGGCTTTGGCAATGCTGGAAACCAAAGTCAAATGCGTGGCATCGCGGGTGGCGGCGCTGTTGAAATAACCTTGCAAAGCGGCTTCGCTGGTGCTGCGCACACGGCCGAACAAATCGATTTCGTAAGAAGCCACGCCCAAGCCCACGGTATAGGCTTCACGGACGTATGACGAACCGGTACCGCTCATATCGCGCGCAGTACGTGAACGGGTTGCGCTGCCGCTGCCGTCAATGCTCGGCAACAAATCATTACGCGCAATCATGTATTGTTTGCGGTAGATTTCCGCATTCAAAACAGCTTGACGCAAGTCGGTGTTGCGCTCCAATGCAATTTCGATTAATCGGTGCAGGCGCGGGTCGGCGAAATAATCCTGCCAACCCAGTGAAGCGGCCTGAATACCCGGTTCGGCCGTATCGTATTTGAAGGTGTCGGCAACGGCCACAGACGGCTGCTCGTATTTGGGCATCAGCGAACACGCTGATAACAGCACCGCAGCAGCCACTGCGCTCAACACAGGTTTGATGGTTGTATTTTTCATAATAAATCCTTAAGGCCGTCTGAAAAACAAAGTCTTTTTCGGACGGCCTGTTAGCTTCGATTAGTGCTTATCAGTGTCAGATGGTGTGATTTTCTCAACTGCCACACCTGCTTCAGCAGCGTGTTGAACGGCAATTTCATGCTCGTGTGCGGTTTCTTTGAAGAATTTACGCACCACCACATAAAACAGCGGCACCAAGAATACCGACAGAATCGTACCGATCAACATACCCCAGAATACCGTCGTACCGATGGCACGTTGGCTGGCCGAGCTGGCGCCGCTGGCAATATACAGCGGAACCACACCCAGAATAAACGCAAACGAGGTCATCAAAATCGGACGGAAACGCAGGCGGGCAGCTTCCAATGCCGCGTCCAACGCGCTCTTGCCTTGAGCCTGCAAATCTTTGGCAAACTCAATAATCAAAATCGCATTTTTCGCACTCAAACCCATCACGGTTACGAAACCGACTTGGAAGTAAATGTCGTTCAGATAAGCCGGCGGCGCACCGAACAAGCCCTCAAACATATTACGGCCTGTCGCCCCCACTGCCGCACCGACCAAGCCCAAAGGCATCACCAAAATCACGGCCAACGGAATCGACCAGCTTTCATACAGTGCTGCCAACACCAAGAATACCGCTGCAATCGAGAATGCATACAGAATCATGGTTTGCGAGCCGCCTTTGGCTTCCTCGCGGGACTGACCGCCCCACTCTAAGCTGTAGCCGCCTTCCATTTCGTCCACCATCTGCTGCACGGCAGCCATGGCTTCACCCGAAGAATAGCCGGTAGCCGGTGTGCCGGTCACTTCCATGGCCGGATAGCCGTTAAAGCGCACGCTTTGTTCCATACCGTTTTGCCAAGAAACCGTGGCAATACTGGAAAGCGGAACCGCCACACCGGAATTGTTCACTACGGTCATGTTCAGAATATCGGCAGGTTGCATACGGGCAGGGGCATCAGCCTGAACCATCACACGTTGCAGACGGCCTTTATTCGGGAAATCGTTGACATAAGACGAACCCAAAGCATTAGACAACAGGCTTTGAATGCTGGCAAAGCTGATACCTTGCGCTGCCGCTGCTTGGCGGTTGATGTCGATTTTCAGCTGCGGCGCATCTTCCAAACCATTCGAACGGACGGTGCTGGCATCAAAAATCGGGCTTTGACGCATTTTTTGCAGCAATTCATTACGCTTGGCCAACAATGCTTCGTGGCCCGAGCTGTTGCGGTCTTGCAGGTAAATGGTCAGGCCCGAGCCGGTACCCAACTCCATAATGGCCGGCGGCACAATCGCCAAACCAAAACCGTCTTTAATCGTACCCATCATTGCACCGGTCATTTTGCCGGCCACAGCCGCCGCGCCACTACCCGGCTCGGTACGTTCCGCCCAATCCTTCAGAATAATGAAGCCCATCGCCATGTTTTGGCCCGAACCCGAGAAACTGAAACCCGATACAGCAATCACATCACGCACTTCAGGCATGGATTTGGCCAGTTGGTTCACATACGCCAACGTGGCATCGGTACGCTCTTTAGTCGCACCGGCAGGTAATTGCACGTTCAACATAATCGTGCCCTGGTCTTCAGACGGCAGGAACGAAGTCGGCAGACGCGCAAAGAAGAACACACCCACTGCAGCCAGCAAGACATAAATCACCATCATGCGGCCTGCTTTATTCAATACCTTACCCACCACACCGGTATAACGGTGCGTACCGGCATCAAACTTGCGGTTAAACCACCCGAAGAAGCCTTTTTTCTCTTCGTGATGGCCTTTCGGAATCGGTTTCAGCATGGTGGCACACAAGGCCGGTGTCAGCGTCAGCGCCAAGAAAGCCGAGAATGCAATTGCCGCCGCCATGGTAATGGCAAATTGACGGTAAATATTACCGGTCGCACCGCTGAACATCGCCAACGGAACAAATACCGAAATCAATACCGCAGTAATACCGATTACCGCACCGGTAATCTGACCCATTGCTTTTTTGGTAGCCTGTTTCGGCGGCAAGCCTTCCGTCGCCATAATACGCTCGACGTTTTCCACCACCACAATCGCATCATCGACCACAATACCGATGACCAATACCATCGCAAACATGGTCAATACGTTAATCGACATGCCCATGTAGGAAATAAAGGCAAACGCACCCAACAACGAAATCGGCACCACAATGGTCGGAATCAGCGTATAGCGGATGTTTTGCAGGAACAAATACATCACCAAAAACACCAGCACAATCGCTTCAAGCAAGGTGTGAATCACTTTTTCAATCGATAATTCAACGAAAGTCGAAGTATCGTAAGGTGCTTTCCAGCTCATGCCTTCCGGGAAGAAGCGTTGCAGTGTCTCCATGCGCGCCTTCACCGCTGTCGCCGTAGCCATCGCGTTACCGCTATTGGACAGCATTACCGCCATACCGGTGGTTGGTTGGCCGTTCAGGCGTGCAGAGGTCGAATAATCCTGCATACCCAAAGTTACTTTGGCCACGTCTTTCAGATACACGTTGGCACCGCTGGTATCCGAACGCAAAATAATATTGCCGAACTCTTCAGCCGTACTCAATTGCCCTTGTGCGGTTATGGTTGCGGCCATGGTTTGGCCTTGTGCAGCAGGCAGTGCGCCAATCGAACCGGCAGAAATTTGAATATTCTGCGCTTGCAATGCGCTGGAAATATCGGCAAACGATAAGTTATAGTTTTGCAGCCTGCCCGGATCCACCCAGATACGCATCGCACGTTGCGCGCCGAACAAACGCACTTGGCCGACACCGTCGATACGTTGCAACTCAGGCACGATGTTGCGCTGCGCATAGTCGTTCATCTCTTCGACAGACTGTACTTCAGACGACAGCATCACCACCATCAGGAAGTTGGATTGCGCTTTCGATACCGTTACACCGTATTGCTGCACGGTCGAAGGCAGCATTGACAACACTTCCGACAATTTGTTCTGCACATCAACTTGCGCCAAATCCTCGTCGGTTTCCGGCGTAAAGGTCAAACTCACCGAACCCGTACCACTCGAGTCGGCGGAAGTCGTCATGTAATCCAGCCCTTCGACGCCATACATATTACGTTCAATCACGGCCAATACGCTGTCTTCCATTACCTGTGCCGAGGCACCCGGATAGGTAGCGGTCATGGTAATGGTCGGCGCGGCCACGGAAGGATATTGCGAAATCGGCAGGTTTTGAATGCCGAGAATACCCGCTGCGATGATAAAAATCGCAATCACCCATGCAAAAATGGGGCGGTCAATAAAAAACTTAGACATTTAGTGCATCCTTACTTCTTAGCTTCGGAAGCAGCAGCGGTTTCTTGCGGTTGCGCTGCCGGTGCTGGTGCAGAAGCGGCTTGCGGCTCTGAAGTCCCAGCTTGTGAAGCCTGCTGCGCTTGACCGGCTTCGGCAGGCGGCGTCCATTCTTTCGGCGTTACTTTTTTCGCACCGGTCATACCGGCAATCATGGTACCGTCGACAATCACTTTGTCGCCTTCTTTCAAGCCTTCGGTAATGATCCAATATGCACCCTGCTGTTGCGCTACAGTCACCACGCGCGGCTCCATACCGCCTTGGGCATTCACAATCATTACAGTGTCTTTATCGCCACGGGTCACCGCTTGTTGCGGCACCACAAAGGCATTGGCCACATCAGCCTGATTCATCAACACGCGCACATACAGACCCGGCAGCAAAATATTGTCTTCATTCGGAATCGCCGCACGCAAAGTCACTTGGCCGGTAGACTCATTCACAGTCGGATCGGCAAACAACAAACGGCCGGTTTGGTTGTACATGGTACCGTTTTCAAATTTAATGCCAACTTGGATGCCGCCGTTGACAGTTTGTAATTTACCTTCGGCAATATCTTGACGCAGCTTCATGATATCGGTGGCCGATTGGGTCACATTCACATACATCGGGTTAGTTTGCTGAATCGTGGCCAATACAGTGGTATCGCCTGCACTCACCAACGTACCCTCGGAAACATTAGACTGGCCGATAAAACCTGAAATCGGTGCGGTAATGCGGCTGCGGCGAACATTAATACCGGCTGATTTAATCGATGCTTGTGCCGCTTTCACGTTGGCTTCGGCCGAACGCTTGGCCGTAACAGCCGCATCATACTCTTGGCGGCTGATGGCATCCGCTTCAACCAACGGTTTGTAACGTGCCAAATCGGCATTGGCTTTGGCCAACGCTGCTTGAGCAGTGGCCAATTGCGCGCGTGCGCTTTCCAAGTTGGCTTCGTAAGTGGCGCTGTCGATTTGATACAACGGTTGGCCGGCGCGTACATAGCTGCCCTCTTGGAACAAACGTTTCTCAATAATACCGCCCACTTGCGCGCGTACTTGCGCGGTGCGGAGGGATTCTAAGCGGCCCGGCAATTCCGTGGTCAGGGAAACTGTTTGCGGGTACACCGTCACCACACCCACTTCAGGCGCACGGGCTTCTTGTTGGGCTTGGGCATTTTGACCGGCTTGTTTTTGCGCATCACCGCCTTTTCCGCAGGCCGACAAAGCCAAGGCGGTTGCAGCGGCAATTGCTGCCACACGCAGCATTTGAGAAGCATGAAGATTCATTACTTTTCCTATCGTCTTGATTGTTCCTGTAAATTTATTACACACAACCTATAAACACTAACTGCCTGCTTACACGTTTGAACCGGTAAGGCAGGCAAGAGAACATCAATTTTTTAACTAAAACATTGATTATATAAGCTGTGTTACGGGCGTCATTATACATACATTATTGCATGTTATGAAATTATTTTTTATAATACACGGAATTTTTTACATAAAGATTTGAACACAAAATGAGAAAAACCAAAATCGAGGCCTTGAAGACCAAAGAATATTTAATGTTGGCCGCTTTGGAGACGTTTTACAAAAAAGGGGTGGCCCGCACTTCACTCAACGAAATCGCCCAAACCGCCGGTGTGACCCGTGGTGCTTTATATTGGCATTTTAAAAACAAAGAAGATTTGTTCGACGGCTTATTCCAACGCATTTCAGACGACATTGAAAATTGTTTGGTACAGGATTTGGAAAGCACCAACAAAGACAGCTGGCTCAATTTCCGCCTGTCCTTGATGAAATTTTTCGAGCGTTTGGAAAACAACAGCCTGCATAATAAGTTTTACAATATTCTGTTTCTCAAATGCGAACACACCGAGCAAAACGAAGCCATCATTTCGCTGGTGGCCAAATACCAAACCTTATGGAACCACAAGCTCAATATGGTTTTGGCCGAATGCGTTGAGCAGCACGCTTTAGATGAAAATCTGGATATCGAATTTGCTACGGTGTTCGTCAAATGCAGCATCGACGGCCTGATTCAGCAATGGCTGTCCGCGCCGCATAATTTCGAGCTGCACCTTGTCGCCCCGCGCATGCTTGATATCCTTTTAGATAACTTGCAAAACCATCCTTCACTGCGCAAGAAAACAGTTTGATTTTTCCTTTACGCTTCACAACAAAACTCCGTTGAAACACATCAAAGGCCGTCTGAAAGTTTCAGACGGCCTCTTCTTATCTACTATCTATTTTCACACGCATCCTGCCATATTGTTTTTACCGTATCGCACCAATCGCGGGCAAAGGTTTCCGCCTCATACAGCGGACTTGCCAACACCTGCGCACGCAAGTTTTGGCGCAAGGTATCGAGTTCGGCCCAACGCGCCGAATCCGCCCAGTAAAACGCTTTCATCAAATACTCATCAAGGCGCGAACACACCCAATCCGGCAAACCCGCCGCCGACAAAAGCTGCTGCCCTTGGCGCGACAACATCCCTTCCAAAGCCAAGGTTAACGTCGGCACACCCATCCACAGTGCATCCACCGTGGTCGTGCCGCCCGGAAACGGAAAACTGTCCAACACCATATCCACTTCATGATGCGCGGCCAAATAATCTTCGTAGCCACTCATGCCGTGAAAATGCAATACGCCGTCTGAAAAACCCAAATCAAGTAATTTTTGCTTGAACGCAACTTGCTCATCACTGCCTTCGGTTAAGCGTGCCGTCTGAAAACGCCAATGCGCGCTTGGGTATTTTTTCGCCAACACCGCCCATGTTTTCAACACGTTATCATTCAGCTTGGTCAGATTTTGGAAGCAGCCAAACGTGATGTAGCCGTTGCTCAGGGCGGGCAATTCGTTCACCGCAATATCCAATTCGGGCACGCGCATATTCAAACGCGTGTGCGGCAGGCGGTACACTTTTTCGCGGTAGAGCTTTTCTTCGCCTTCCGGCACACAATACCCATCGGCAATCAGTGCCTGCATGGTCGGCAAGCCCGTGGTGGCGAAATAGCCCAACCAAGCGGCCTGCACCGGCGCGGCTTGCGCAGCAAACACGCCCATGCGGTGGCCGGCGGTGTGGCCGTTTAAATCAATCAAAATATCAATGCCGTCTGAAGCGATTTGTGCCATCACCTGCTCATCCGACCAATCGTCAATCTTGTGCCAAGCCTGAAAAGCCGGACGGATGGTTTCGCTCAAAGCGTCAAAAACCGGCGAATTGGCATAGGCCGTCCAATCAAACTGCTTGGCCGCTTCAGAACACAACAACCCCTGCGCAAACATGCCCACCGGATGATGGCGCAAATCCGACGACACCAGCCCGATGTGCAGCCTGTCTTTCGGCCGAATTTCATACACGCGCACATTGTCCGCCTGCGCCGCATACAAATCGCCCAAGCGGAAACCCTCCGCCGCACCCTGTTCGGCCTGCCCCAAAATATACAGGCGGTTCAAGGCCAAATCGCTTTGTGCCTCAATGCTGTCCGGCCGCAACGCCACCGCCCGCGCCAAAGCTTCGCACGCTTCTTCATATTTCTGCTGAAAATGGCGCATTTTCGCCAAACCGTACCAAGCATCGTAATTCTGCCCGTCCAGCGCCAAGGCTTTCAGGTAACTTGCCTCCGCCGGCGCATAACGTTTCAGACGGCGTCTCGCCCACGCATTGCTCAACCAAATATCCGCACGCTCCGGCTGCTGCGCCAACAAGGCCGTCTGAAACGTATCGGCCTCGGCAAAATTCTGCGCATTAAACGCCAACATCGCCGCATATTCCAAACCATTCGCATCATTCGGTTTCAACGCCAAAAGCGCCTTCGCCGCCTGCAAACCCTCCGCATTGCGTCCCGCATCATTGAGCGCCAACATCAAATTCCAATGCGCCTCGGCATGATCCGGCTTCAATTTCAAGGCCTTGCGCAAGTATTGCTCCGCCAAATCCCATTTTTTCAGACGGCGGCAGGCATTGCCCAAATTATTTAACACCGAATGGCTTTTCTTCGCTTCCGGAATCTTCTGCCACATCGCCACCGCTTCTTCTTCGCGGTTGGACTGCGCCAAAATCACCCCCGCCATATTCAACACGGCATCCTGCTGCGGATAAAACTTCAACAACCCCCGAGCCTTCTCCAAGGCCGCCTGAAAATCCTGCCGCTGATACGCCGCCAAAACTTCATTAAACCCGCCTTCAAATCCGGCTTGGCTGATTGTTTGATTGATTTGTTTTTCATGTCGCCCCGTTGTGATGAATATGCCGAAGCATTATTTTAAAGGAAAAGGCCGCCTGAAAACTATTTTTTCAGACGGCCTTTTTATTACTCATTCAAATCAACGCGTTACCGGTTTATACTTAATCCGTTTCGGTTTCGCGCCTTCTTCGCCCAAGCGGCGTTTTTTGTCGGCTTCATACTCTTGGTAGTTGCCGTCGAAGAACACCCATTTACTGTCACCTTCGGCGGCGAGAATGTGGGTGGCGATGCGGTCGAGGAACCAGCGGTCGTGCGAAATCACCATTACGCTGCCGGCAAATTCGAGCAAAGCGTCTTCGAGGGCGCGCAGGGTTTCGATATCGAGGTCGTTTGACGGTTCGTCCAGCAGCAAGACGTTGCCGCCGCTCAACAGGGTTTTGGCCAAGTGCAGGCGGCCGCGTTCGCCGCCGGAGAGGTTGCCGGCGATTTTGCTTTGGTCGCTGCCTTTGAAATTGAAGCGGCCAAGGTAGGCGCGCGCAGGGATTTCAAATTGGCCCACTTGCAGAATATCGCGCCCTTCGGCGATGTTGTCGAACACGGTTTTGTCGTTTTGCAAACCGTCGCGGCTTTGGTCGATCAGGCTCATTTTCACGGTTTGGCCGATTTTCACTTCGCCACTGTCGGGTTGCTCTTTGCCGGCAATCATTTTAAACAAAGTGGATTTACCCGCGCCGTTGGGGCCGATAATGCCGACAATCGCGCCTGCCGGCACTTTGAAGCTCAAATCATCAATCAGCACTTTGTCGCCGAAGGATTTGGAAACGTTCAAGAATTCAATTACTTCGTTGCCCAAACGCTCGGCCACGGGGATAAAGATTTCCTGCGTTTCGTTGCGTTTTTGATATTCGTAATTGCTCATTTCTTCAAAGCGCGCCAGACGTGCTTTGGATTTGGCTTGACGGCCCTTGGCATTTTGGCGCACCCATTCCAATTCCTGCTTCATGGCTTTGATGCGGGCGGCTTCGGTTTTCGCTTCATTGGCCAAACGCTGCTCTTTCTGCTCCAGCCACGAAGAGTAATTACCTTTCCACGGAATACCGTGGCCGCGGTCAAGCTCCAAAATCCATTCGGCAGCGTTGTCAAGGAAATAGCGGTCGTGCGTTACGGCGACCACGGTGCCGGGGAAGCGCACCAAAAACTGCTCCAACCATTCCACCGATTCCGCGTCCAAGTGGTTGGTCGGCTCGTCTAATAACAACATATCGGGCTTAGACAACAACAGTTTGCATAATGCCACGCGGCGTTTTTCACCGCCCGATAACACGCCGATTTTGGTATCCCAATCAGGCAGACGCAACGCATCGGCAGCAATTTCCAATTCATGCTCTGCACCGCCACCGCTAGACGAACCTGCCGCAATAATGGCTTCCAAACGACCTTGTTCTTCCGCCAAGGCATCAAAATCAGCATCGGGGTCGGCATAGGCGGCATACACTTCTTCCAAACGTTTCTGCGCTGCCACTACTTCGCCCAAACCGCTTTCCACTTCTTCGCGTACGGTTTTTTCAGGGTCTAACTCAGGCTCTTGCGGCAGATAGCCGATTTTGATGCCGCTCATCGGCACGGCTTCGCCTTCGAATTCTTTGTCCACACCCGCCATAATCCGCAACACGGTGGATTTGCCCGCGCCGTTCAAACCCAACAAGCCGATTTTGGCGCCGGGGAAAAACGACAAGGAAATATCTTTGATAATGGTTTTCTGCGGCGGCACCACTTTGCTCACGCGCAGCATGGAATAAACGTATTGGCTCATAAATGTTCTCGCTTAATGGTTACTTTTTTCAGACGGCCTTGATGTAAAGACAGGCCGTCTGAAACAGAAATTTCAGACTTCCTGATTCTAACCGAAAATCGGCTTTTCGTAAGGTTTTAAACGCAATCAGGCCGTCTGAAAAGCTGTTTAGTTTAAAATGACTCTTTGATTTTTATGAATACTTTTCAAGCAAAGCCCTGCTTTCGGGCGGATTTTGAATAATGTTGAAATTATGTTATGGTAAAAGTAGTTGAGAATTTTTACCAAAATCAAAACTGATTACCGTGAAGGAGTTGACCATGCAAATGCTTACCGCTTACATCAACGGCGCCCACGCCGCACCGAATCCGAATGCCGACACCTTCGACAACATCAATCCGGCCAACGGTGAAATCCTTGCCCGCGTGCAGGAGAGCGATGATGCTGAAATCGAACGCGCGGTTCAGACGGCCATCGGAGGCCAGAAAGTTTGGGCGGCAATGACGGCGGTGGAGCGCAGCCGCATTCTGCTCAAAGCGGTGGAGATTTTGCGTGCACGCAATGACGAGCTTGCACGTATCGAAACGCTGGACACCGGCAAGCCTTTGTCGGAAACGCTGTATGTCGATGTGGTAACAGGCGCCGATGTGATTGAATATTATGCCGGTTTGGCGCAGGCCATTGAAGGCCGCCAGATTCCGTTGCGCGAGAATGCGTTTGCCTACACGCGCCAAGAGCCTTTGGGTGTGGTCGGCGGTATCGGCGCGTGGAATTACCCGATTCAAATTGCGATGTGGAAAGCCGCCCCTGCTTTGGCAGCGGGGAATGCGATGGTGTTCAAACCGAGCGAAACCACGCCCACCGGCGCCATCAGGCTGGCGGAAATTTTCACCGAAGCGGGTTTGCCCGACGGTGTGTTTAACGTGGTGCAAGGCGGCGGACGTGTCGGCGCTGCCTTAAGCAGCCATCCGAACATTGCCAAAATTTCCTTTACCGGCGGCGTGCCGACCGGCAAAAAAGTGATGGCGCAAGCCGCCGAAAGCAGCCTGAAAGACGTAACCATGGAACTGGGCGGCAAATCGCCGCTGGTTATCTGCGACGATGCGGATTTGAATACCGCCGCCGACATTGCCATGATGGCGAATTTCTACAGTTCCGGCCAAGTCTGCACCAACGGCACGCGCGTGTTTGTGCCGAAAACCTTGAAAGCCGAGTTTGAACAAAAAATCATCGAGCGCGTGAATCGAATCCGTATCGGCGACCCGCTCGACGAAGCGACCAATTTCGGCCCTTTGGCCAGCTTTCCGCACATGGAAAAAGTATTGGGCTACATCGAACGCGGCAAACAGGAAGGCGCCACGCTGCTCACCGGCGGCGGTCGTCTGAAAAATGAAGGTTTAGCTAATGGTGCTTATGTTGCGCCGACCGTGTTCACCGATTGCTCCGACGACATGGCCATCTGCCGCGATGAAATTTTCGGCCCGGTGATGAGCATTTTGGTTTATGAAACCGAAGACGAAGCCGTCGAGCGCGCCAACCATACCGATTACGGCTTGGCCGCGGGCGTGGTGTCCAACGACATCAAACGTGCCCACCGCTTGATTGGCCGCCTGCAAGCCGGTATCTGCTGGATAAACGCATGGGGCGAATCACCGGCACAAATGCCGGCGGGCGGCTGCAAACAATCGGGCATCGGCCGCGAGAACGGCGTTCAAACCTTGATGCACTACACCCAAACCAAATCTGTCTTGGTGGATTTGGGCGGGTTTCAATCAGTGTTTTAAGGCCGTCTGAAAACCATTTTCATTCTTTAAAAAGGAAAACCACATGAGCCAACCAACCCAACAACGTCTTGACGAAATTCAAGCCCTCTACCGCGAATGGACGCAGCTTCTGCCCCGGCTTGAAGCTGCGCGCAAAGACTGGCGGCGCGGCGACGCGATTATGCGCGAGCTGTCGGCGTTTTATTTCGGCGGGGAATACCGCGATTGTCTGGAAGCCGAAGAACAGGGCTGGCAGCCCGATCTGACTACGCAGGGCGAATACAGCGTGTTGAGCGAAGACGCGCTGTGGGATGCCTACGGCGACCAGCAAACGCTGGCGTGGCAATGGATGCGCGACTGCATCGAAACACTGGATCGCGACCGGAACCACAGCGGTCAAAACAATCAAAGCGAGTAACGCGTTTCAGACGGCCTCAAGCGTATTTTCCGTCAAGCCGATAGCAAGAAAGGAATATAAAAATGATTCATCCCAACCCGACTTTAAAATCCGCTTACGACTACATCATCATAGGTGCAGGCAGCGCCGGCGCGGTGTTGGCGGCGCGTTTGACCGAAGACGAAAACGTTTCCGTTTTGCTTTTGGAAGCCGGCCTGCCCGATTTCCGCTTGGATTTCCGCACCCAAATGCCCGCCGCATTGGCCATGCCGCTGCAAGGCACCACCTACAACTGGGGCTACAAAACTGATCCCGAACCCTGCATGAACAACCGCGTGATGGACTGCGGCCGCGGCAAAGGCTTGGGCGGCTCATCACTGATTAACGGCATGTGCTACATCCGTGGCAACGCGCTCGATTTCGACCATTGGGCGAAAAAAGACGGCTTGGCCGACTGGTCCTATCTCGACTGCCTGCCCTATTTCAAAAAATCGGAACACCGCGATGCCGGTGAAAACGATTACCACGGCGGCAACGGCCCGATCCACGTGACCACTGCCAAAAAAGATGCCAATCCCTTATTTGAAGCCATGATTCAGGCAGGCGCAGACGCAGGCTATCCGCGTACCGACGATTTAAACGGCTACCAGCAAGAAGGCTTCGGCCCGATGGACAGGTTTGTCAATCCCGAAGGCCGCCGTTCGTCCACCTCACGCGGTTATCTCGACATGGCCAAACACCGCGAACGCTTAACCATTCTCACCGGCGCATTAACCGATGTAGTGCTGTTTGACGGCAAACGCGCGCGCGGTGTGCGTTTCGAGCATCAAGGCCGTCTGAAAACCGTGGAAGCGCGGCAAGAAGTGATTGTGTCGGCCGGTGCGATTGCCTCACCTCAAATCCTGCAACGCAGCGGCATCGGTCCCGGCGCATGGCTGGCTGAAGCAGGCGTGAGTGAAATCTTGGATTTGCCCGGCGTGGGCAACAACCTGCAAGACCATCTCGAACTCTACATGCAATACGAATGCACCCAGCCCGTCTCCATCGCTCCGGCAACCCATTGGTGGAACAAACCCGCCATCGGCGCGGAATGGCTGTTCAACGGCACCGGTTTGGGCGCGACCAACCACTTTGAAGGCGGCGGCTTTATCCGCAGCCACGAAAAATTCGAGTGGCCGAACATCCAATATCACTTTCTGCCGATTGCCGTGCGCTACGACGGCCGCAACGCCAGCAAATCGCACAGCTTTCAAGCCCACGTCGGCTCAATGCGCTCGCTCAGCCGCGGCCGCATCAAGCTCAAATCGCGTAATCCGGCCGAGCATCCGAGCATTCTGTTCAACTACATGAACCACGAACAAGACTGGGAAGAATTCCGCGCCGCCATCCGCATCACACGCGAAATCATGAATCAGCCCGCGCTCGACCCTTACCGCGGCGCAGCTATCACCCCGGGGGCGGACGTGCAGACCGATGCCCAAATCGACGAATATGTGCGCAACCACGCCGAAACTGCCTACCACCCTTCCTGCACCTGCGCCATGGGCGAAGGCAACGATGCCGTGGTCGATTCGCAAGGCCGCGTTCACGGCGTAGAAGGTTTGCGCGTAGTCGATGCATCGATTATGCCCGACATCATTACCGGCAACCTCAACGCCACCACCATCATGATCGGCGAGAAAATCGCCGATGCCATGCGCGGCCGCAAGCTGCCGAAATCGGACGCAGCCTATTATGTGGCCGACGGCGCGCCTGTGCGCGGCGAAGCCAAACGCGGCTAACGGTTTTTCAGACGGCCTTTTTTTATCTATCAGGCCGTCTGAAAACACATGCTCATTTATCGTATCGTGACATAACAATAAGAAAGTCATCCCATGAATAAAGATTCCCGCCCCGAAATCAAATACAAACCGGTCAAAATGACGCATTCGCGCCATTTGGGTATGTTCAATACCGATCAATATTTCCGCCAAAAAACTTCGGCCACACCCGATACCCGCATTGATAAATTTACCTTTTTCGGCACGCTGCTGATTCTGTTTGCCGTGACCCTGCCTTTGGTTTTGTTCCCGAGCAAGGTGCGGCATGGGTCGCCGCGACCAAACAATTTGTCACCAACAAACTCAGCGGTGCTTATTTGGCTTTTGGCGTATTGTCGATTTTGTTTGTGGTGTATATCTGTTCATCCGACATCGGCAACATCAAATTGGGCAAACCCGAAGACGACATCGAGTTCAAAACCGGCTCATGGGCGGCGATGA
The DNA here is from genome assembly GCF_002327085.1 of Neisseria weixii. Lineage (GTDB taxonomy): Bacteria > Pseudomonadota > Gammaproteobacteria > Burkholderiales > Neisseriaceae > Neisseria > Neisseria weixii. The sequence continues at coordinate 2,127,798 of NZ_CP023429.1, forward strand.
TGTTTTGCGGCGGTATCGGCGCGAGCATTATGTATTGGGGCATTTTGGAATGGGTTTACTACTACCAAGGCCCGCCTTTCGGCATTGAGCCCAAATCGCCGGAAGCCGTGCGCTGGGCGGCCACTTACGGCATGTTCCACTGGGGGCCGGTGGCTTGGGCGATTTATTTGGTGCCCGCCGTGTCGATTGCCTATTTCGCCCATGTGCGCCATTCGCCGATTTTGAAAGTCAGCCAAAGCCTGATGCCGCTTTTCGGCGAGAAATTTGCCAAGAGCAACTGGGGCAAGCTGGTGGATATTTTCTTTGTGTTCGGCATGATTGGCGGCGGCGCGACTTCGCTCGGTCTGGCCTCGCCGATGATTACCGAAGGCCTGCACGAACTGTTCGCCACGCCGAAAGACATCACCATGCAATTGGTGGTGTTGCTGGTGACTACTTTGATTTTTGCCTACAGCGCCTATCAGGGTTTGCGCGGCGGTATCCAGTTTTTATCCAACATCAATTTCTATATGGCGGTCGCGTTTTTGCTGTTTGTATTGGTCACGGGGCCGACGGTGTTTATGCTCAATACCGGCTTGGAAAGCATCGGCCGCTCGCTCACCAATATGATTAAGATGATGACGTGGACGGAAGCATTCGGCGAATTTTCCGGCCACGGCTTCCAAAAAACAGGCTTTCCGCAGGATTGGACGGTGTTCTATTGGGCATGGTGGCTGGTGTTTGCCCCAACCATCGGTTTGTTTATCGCCAAAATTTCCAAAGGCCGCACCATCCGTCAAATGGCGGCCGGCTCGATTTTCTTCGGCTCGCTCGGCTGTTCGGTTTTTTTCATCATCTTGGGCAACTACGGCATGTATCTGCAATTGAGCGGCGCGCTTGATGTGGTGGCCGTGTTGAACGAGCAAGGCGCCACCGCCGCCATTTTTGCCGTATTGAACACTTTGCCGATGGCCAAATTGGTGATTGCGGTGTTTACCGTATTGGCGGTTATCTTCACCGCCACCACCTTCGACAGCATTTCCTACATTCTCTCCTCGGTGGTGCAGCATGAAGTCAACGACGAACCGCACCGCTGGAACCGCTTGTTCTGGGCATTTACTTTATGCTTCATGCCGGCGGTGTTGATGTTTATCGGCGACTTGTCCACCCTTCAGACGGCCTCGATTTTTGCCGGTGCGCCTTTGCTGGTCATCATGAGTTTAATCATGTTGGCCACCATCAAAGCGGCTAAATACGATTTGCACTACCAACCGGATTATTCGCTCAGCACCATTCACATCGAAACCGTGCCGGATAACGCGCCGTGGGAAGAGGGCGATACTTCGCAGGCGCCGGAAGGCTCGGTATTGGCGCAGCAGGCGATTTATGAAGAAATGCGCCAGCAAAACAGTGAAAGCAATAAGCAGCCTTAACTGGTTTTCAGACGGCCTGATATCTTTATCTTAGGCCGAACCTGTGCAAAACCTCATCAACCACCAATAAGCGGTGTTGATTGTGTTGGCTACCGCAGCCGGTTTGATATTCCCCGAAGCAAGCCGATGTAATCTGCCAATATCGACCAGGCGAAGAGTTTCCCGATTGAGTTTCTTATTCAGGCCGTCGGAAACCTGAATGCTTTCCAGACGGTCTTATCCCGATAATAATCAATCATCAATAAGGAGAAAGCCTATGCAGAATCCCGCGTTTTCCGGCGGTGCCAAGCTGGCGGTGAATAAAACCGTATTTCTGGCATCGTCTGTGATTACGGTGGCGCTGATTTTGTTCACCATTTTGTTCCCTTCCGTTAGTGAAACCGTGCTCGGCGGCGCGCTCAAGTGGGTATCCGACCATTTCGGCTGGTATTACATGCTGGTGGTGGCGGCTTACGGCATGTTTTCGCTGTTTGTCGGCGTATCGCGCTACGGCGACATCAAACTCGGGCAAGACCAAGACAAACCCGCTTTTCCGTTTTTGGCATGGGCGGCAATGTTGTTTTCTGCCGGTATCGGTATTGATTTGCTGTTTTTCGGCGTATCCGAACCGCTCACCCACTACCTTGCGCCCAATATCGGCGAGGGCGGCACACCTGAAGCGGCGCGTGCGGCCTTGGCGCAAACCTTTTTGCACTGGGGCTTGCACGGTTGGGGCATTTACGCGCTGATCGGCATGGCCTTGGCCTATTTCGCCTACCGTAAAAACATGCCGCTGGCCTTGCGCAGCGCCTTACTGCCGATTTTCGGACAAAAACGCGTGAACGGCTGGCTCGGCAACACGGTCGATATTTTCGGCGTGGTGTGCACCCTGCTCGGCATTGCCACCAGCTTGGGTATCGGCGTGTTGCAGGCCAATGCCGGTTTGAACCATGTATTCGGCATCGACACCAGCAAAACGGTTCAGACGGCCATCATCTTGATCGTGGTCGCGGCAGCGGCTTTATCGGCCATGTCGGGCGTGGACAAAGGCGTGCGCCGTCTTTCCGAAATCAACATGCTGGGCGCGACAGGCTTGTTGATTGCGCTGTTGGTGATGGGGCCGACGGTGTTTTTATTTAACGGTTTGGTCGACAATATCGGCAGCTATTTCCAAACCATCATGGACCAAACCTTCCGCGTGTATGCTTACGAAGGCGAATCTGGTGCGGAATGGAAATCGGCTTGGACGATTTTCTTCTGGCATGGTGGGTGGCATGGGCGCCTTTTGTCGGCCTGTTTATCGCGCGCATTTCACGCGGCCGCACGCTGCGCGAATTTGTGTTCGGCGTGATGTTTATCCCGTTGGGCTTTATCTTTGCGTGGTTTTCTATTTTCGGCAACAGCGCCATCGATTTGGTCAACAGCGGCCAAGCCGCCGATTTGGCCAAAACCGCAGTCGAAAATCCGGCGATGGGCATGTTTTTGCTGTTTGAACATTATCCGCTGGCGGGCTTGTGGTCGACCCTGGGCGTGATTATCGGTTTGATTTTCTTTGTCACTTCTGCCGACTCGGGCGCATTAGTGTTGGCGAATTTGAGTTCGCGCGATTTGGCGTCAACCGCCGATGCGCCGGTGTGGCTGCGCTTATTCTGGGCTGCCGGCACGGGCTTGGTAACGCTGGGCTTACTGTTTGCCGGTGGCTTTGCGTCGCTGCAATCGGTATCGGTGGTGGCCGGCTTGCCCTTCTCGCTGATTTTGGTGCTGTACATGATTTCGATGTGGATAAGCCTGCGTCAAGAAGGCATGAAGCGCAAAGCCGGTCAAGTCGACCGCGCCTTGGTGCTCGACAACGGCTTGAATTGGCGTAACCGCTTAAGCCGTTTGGCCAGCTTCCCTGATTTTCAGACGGCCAAACATTTCATGACCCACACGCTGGAACAAGCCATGGCGGAAGTGGCGGTTGAATTGGAAAAACAGCGCCTTGAAGTCGAGCTCACCACCGAAAACGGCGGTTTGGTACATCAAATCGCCGTGCGCTATCCCGAGCAACGCGACTTTATCTATCGGGTGGAACTGATTGAAGCGGAAAAACCGATTTTCGCGCTCGGCCAAGCAGGCAATCTGGCCTCCAGCCAAGAGCATGAAAATACTACCGCGCCGAAGTCTTTTTAATTGAAGGCAGTCAGGATTACGATATTCTCGGCTACACCAAAGAGCAGGCGATTATCGATATTTTGAATCAATATGAGCGTCATATTCAGTTTCTGTATATGGATCGCTAAGCGGTAAAGCATCAAGGCCGTTTGAAAAACTATTTCCAAACGGCCTGAAACCATTATCATCTTCTTAGGTTAGCCTAACGTTACCATTTCAATCTGCTCCATGCTTCGACCCAAGAAACGCTCGCCGATGGTTCGGAAACGCAGCGGAATGTCGCTGACATAAAAGCGGTAATCCGGTGCAGGATTGTCGGTATTGAGCAATCCGGCTTCGGTTAAGGCTTTGGCGGTGGCTTCGGCAGTAGTGATGGCCGAATCGACCAGAGTCACGTTTGGTGCTTCCTGACTGATGAGCGGCTTGAGCAGCGGAAAGTGGGTGCATCCCAACACCAGCGTATCGATGTCGTCCACCAGCAGGGGTTTCAAATATTCGCGCACGGTCAGACGGGTGACTTCATGCTCAAGCCACCCTTCTTCCACCAGCGGCACCAGCAAAGGCGAAGCCTGGGTGCGCACCAAGGTATCGGCATTTTGCGCGTGAATGGCGCGGGCATAGGCATTGCTGTTGACGGTGGTATTGGTGGCGATGATGCCGATTTTATTGTTGCGCGTAGTCGCCAGCGCGGCTTCGGCACCGGCGGAAATCACGTCCAATACGGGCATGTTCCCGGCTTTTTGGCGGATTTTCATGCCGGCGGTCGCCGCAATGGTGTTGCAGGCAATGACCAAGGCTTTGACATCGTGTTCCAATAAAAAATCAACGATTTGCAGAGAAAAGGTTTCGATAGTGGCGCGTGATTTGGTGCCGTAGGGCACGCGGGCGGTATCACCGAAATAGACGATGTTTTCCATCGGCAGCCGCTCCATCAATGCGCGGACATTGGTCAGGCCGCCGACGCCGGAATCAAATACTCCGATGGGGCGTTGTTTTCTGATACTCATGATTGGTTGGGTTTAAAAGTCGATATGGCGGTTATTGTACACGCTTTCAGACGGCATTTTAATAGCCGTTTCGGCTGATATTTTATCCGTAAATCCAGGCCGTCTGAAAGCAGCCCACCTGTATTTTTGAATCAACCCTGCCTCTCTACTTGGCTTTTACGCCAACTTTATCTAAATTTATCATTTGTAAGGTTTGCAAATCGGCGAGTTTCCAGCATAATTTATACTTTATATCACAATAACAAGGCCGAATTTTATGACTGATGGTGCGAGCGTGAGCCGTTTTCTCGCCGACGAAGAAGCGACTTTGGCGTTGGGCGCAAGCTGGGCTAAATCGCTGAGTGCACCGTTGGTGGTTTATCTGCAAGGTGGCTTGGGCGCCGGCAAAACTACGTTTACACGCGGTTTGTTGCGCGGCTTGGGGCATCAGGGCGCGGTAAAAAGCCCGACTTATGCCATTGTCGAATCCTACCCGCTCGCCGGTTTCACGCTGCATCATTTCGATCTCTACCGCTTCAGCACACCCGAAGAATGGGAAGATGCCGGCTTAGACGATTTATTCGACGGCCAAAATGTTTGCCTGATCGAATGGCCGCAGCAAGGCGGCGAATTTACACCCGCCGCAGACATCACCCTTTCATTAAATCACGCAGAACACGGCAGAACAGTAGTGTTCACCGCCCACACCGCTCACGGCCGAAAAAGTTTGGAAACATGGTTAAACTGACACGACGACAAATGGTCCGCCAAGCGGCGGGTTTGTTTTTTACACTGACACCGATTTCCGCCGCACTTGGTAAAACCGCCAAGCCCGTTCAATTTGTGGCCGCCCGTATCTGGCCGGCACTCTCCTACACGCGTGTGACGATTGAAGCATCGGCGGTATTGCGGTTTCAGCATTTCTTGCTCGACAACCCCAACCGGCTGGTCGTGGATATTCAAAATGCCAGCATCAATACCGTTTTACAGGGTATTTCTAAAAAAGTGTTGGCCGACGATCCTTTTATCCGCAGCATCCGAGTCGGCCAAAACACGCCGAACACCGTGCGCATCGTGATTGATTTGAAGCAAAGCGTGCATCCGCAAGTCTTTGTGCTGGCGCCGGTGGGTGGGTTCAAACACCGCTTAGTAATCGACCTTTATCCGTACGGTGTGGATGTCAACGACCCGATGATGGCCTTGCTCAACGGTAGTCCGACTTCCGGTGCGCCGCATCTGTCCCGCACCACCAGCAATCCGCCGCCTTCGAGCAGCAGAGGCCGCCGTCCGGTTGTGGTAATCGATCCCGGCCACGGCGGTGAAGACTCCGGCGCGGTCAGTAGGGCGGTTTGCAAGAGAAAAACGTTGTGTTGTCTATCTCGCGCGAAGTCAAAAAACGGCTGGAAGCCATGGGCTACACTGTGTACATGACGCGCGACGAAGACGTGTTTATCCCTCTCGGCGTGCGCGTGGCCAAAGCGCGTGCGCGTAGAGCCGATTTATTCGTCTCGATACACGCCGACTCGTTTACCAGCCCGACCGCCCGCGGTACCGGCGTGTATATTCTCAACCCACGCGGTGCCAGCAGCGCTGCGGCTAAATTCTTGGCGCAAACGCAAAATAACGCCGATGCCATCGGTGGTGTGCGCACCAGCGGCAACCGCCATGTAGATAATGCCCTACTGGATATGGCGCAAACCGCCACCATGCGCGACAGCCGCAAGATCGGCCAATCGGTGTTGACTGAATTGGGTAAGATCAACCAACTGCACAAAGGCCGCGTGGACGAAGCCAACTTCGCCGTCTTGCGCGCGCCGGATATTCCGTCTATTCTGGTGGAAACGGCCTTCCTGTCCAATCCGACTGAAGAAAAACTGCTGGCCGATTCATCTTTCCGCATCCGCTGTGCCCAAGCGATTGCCACAGGCGTGCAAAAATATGTCGATTCGGCGATTTTACGCCGCTAAAATCAAAAGGCCGTCTGAAATTCAGACGGCCTTTTGATTTATAGTTGTTTAAAATAGAAATAAGGCAAGGCGACGACCGCCGTATATACCCGGTACACAAGGGAGCCGGTAACGCTGTATTGTTTTTATTTTCAACTACTATACAATCAATCCAAAATTTTCTTACCTAAAATCACAATATCCGCCAACTGCGTTTCCAAATCACACACCTGCGGCAAACGCCCCCATTCTTCAAAACCAAACGAACGGAACAAACGGATACTGGCGTGATTGTGGCCGAAAATCACCGCCAACACATTGCGGATGCCCAACGACGGCGCACGCTCCAGCATGTAGCGCAGCAATACTTTACCCACGCCGACACCGCGCGCTTCCTGCCGTACATATATGCTGATTTCCGCGCTGATGTGGTAGGCTTGGCGCGGATAATAATCGCTGAAGCTGCCCCACGCCACAATCTCATTGCGCACATCACGCAACACCAGCAACGGCCTTTTGCCGCCATGCGCATCAAACCACGCCTGGCGCCCGGCTACCGTCACCGGCTGCAAATCCGCCGTCGATTGGCGCGGCTCAATCGTGCTGTTGTAAATAGCGACAATGGAAGGCAAATCGCCCTGCACCGCTTCGGCAACCACATATTGCATTTCAGACGGCCTTTACTGAATCAGTTTCGATACGGTTTTAAACGCCGGATGCTTCGCATCGCCCAATAATTGGAACAACACGCTTTCGCTGTTGCTCACCACCGCACCGGCATCACGCATTTGCTGCAACGCATTGTCTTTATTGGCCGGATTGCGCGAAGTGGTGCAATCAAACGGCACATACACCGCCAAACCCTTCGCGCGCAAATCCAACACCGTTTGCAACATACACACATGCGCTTCGGCACCGAGCAAAATCACGTTTTCAACCTTCTGCTCATTCAACACGGCTTCCACTTCGGCAATCACCGCCGAAAAACGCGTTTTCTCAAACACCGCCGCCCCATCGCCCAACAAAAGCTGCACCGCCGGCACGGTTTTACCCAAGCCTTTCGGATACTGCTCCGTCGCCACCAACGGCACGTCCAAAGCCTGCAAGCCCTGAATCACTACGCGGCTGCGCTCAACCATCGACTCCGCATCGTGCAACGCAGGCAGCAAACGCTCCTGAATATCGACCACGATGCATAATGTATTTTCCGGTTTCATGATTTTTTCTCCTTTTTCAGACGGCATAAATAATGTGATTGGATTGTACCGTAAACACAGGCCGTCTGAAAAATATTGCGTTTCAGACGGCCTTAAATCACACCCCCAAGTACCCTTCCCGACTGCTCAACCACCGATCCAAGTGCGCCTGCACAGTATCCGGTCGTTCGGCAATCAGTTTCGGCGCAATTTCGCGGGCTTGTTCGAGCAGGTGCAAATCTTCTTCCAAATTGGCAAACCGCAGCATCGGTACGCCGCTTTGACGTGCGCCTAAGAATTCGCCGGGGCCGCGGATATTTAAGTCTTGGCGGGCGATTTCAAAGCCGTCGGTGTGTTCGTAAATCACTTTCAGGCGCGCTTTGGCCAGTTCGCTTAATGGCTCGGTAAACAGCAGCACGCAGGCGCTGGCGGCGGCGCCACGCCCCACACGGCCGCGCAGCTGGTGCAATTGCGCCAAGCCCATGCGTTCGGCGTGTTCAATCACCATCAGGCTGGCATTGGGTACATCGACACCGACTTCAATCACGGTCGTCGCCACCAACACATTCAGACGGCCTGCGATAAATTCGGCCATCACTCCGGCTTTCTCGGCAGGTTTCATGCGGCCGTGTACCAAGCCGATGTTGAGCTCGGGTAAGGCCGTCTGAAGCTCGGCAAGGGTATCGGCGGCGGTTTGCAGTTGCAGCGTTTCGCTCTCTTCAATCAGCGGACACACCCAATAAGCCTGCTGCCCTTTTTGGCAAGTGCCCAACACCAGCCCTTCGACTTCGGCGCGGCGCACGCTGTTGACCAGCCGCGTTTTAATCGGCGTGCGGTTGGGCGGCAATTCGTCGATGACCGATACGTCCAAATCGGCGAAAAAACTCATTGCCAATGTGCGCGGAATCGGCGTGGCCGACATCATCAGCTGATGCACGTCGTTGCCTTTGTTCTTTAAGGCCAAACGTTGCGCCACGCCGAAGCGGTGTTGCTCATCGACAATCACAAAGCCGAGATTGTGGAAGGCGACATCGTCTTGAAACAGCGCATGTGTGCCGACGGCAATTTGGGCAAGGCCGTCTGAAATGGCGGTTTTGTTGCTGTCTTTTTCTTTTTTGCGCTGGCTGCCGGAAAGCCAAGCCACGGTCAAACCCAGCGGCTCAAACCATTGTTTGAACTTGATAAAGTGTTGTTCGGCCAAAATTTCGGTCGGCGCCATCACGGCTACTTGCGCACCGGCTTCAATGGCGGTGAGCGCGGACAATGCGGCAACAATGGTTTTACCGCTGCCGACATCGCCTTGCAGCAGGCGGTGCATGGGAAAAGTTTCAGTCAAGTCTTGCTTGATTTCACCCACCACGCGCTGCTGCGCTTGAGTCAAAGTAAACGGCAACGAATCGAGCAGCTTTTGTACCAAGCTGCCGTCACCGTTTAACGGAGCCGCCGCGCCGCTGATGCGTTTTTGCCGCGCCAACCGCATGGACAATTGTTGCGCCAACAGTTCGTCAAATTTCAGCCGCTGCCATGCGGGCAAAGTGCCGTCTGAAAGCTGATGGATGGTGAAGCTTGGCAGCGGCGAGTGCAGCAGACGCAGGCTTTCGGCTAAGTGCGGCAGTTTCAGACGGCACAACAAATCATTGGGCAAGGTGTCGTGCAGCGGGATGCTGTCTAAGGCCGTCTGAACAATGCGGCGCAGGGTCGGCTGGTTTAAACCGTTCACAGTCGGATAAATCGGGGTAAGGCTTTCGGCCAAACCGGTACTGTCGGCATCGCGGATTTTCGGGTGAATCATTTCATCGCCGTAAAAACCGCGCTTGATTTCGCCCACCGCGCGAATGCGTTTGCCCACTGCCATCTGCTTTTGGTGGCTGGCGTAAAAATGGATGAAGCGTAAATGCAACACGCTGCCGGAACCATCGGCAATCTGCACCACCAATTGCTTGCGCGGCTTGAAAGCGACTTCCTGATGCACCACTTCTCCTTCTACCTGACACGGCACGCCTACCGGCGCATCGGCAATTGGCATGATGTGGGTTTCATCTTCATAGCGCAAAGGTAAATGCAGCGCCAAATCCCACGCGCTATTCAAATGGAGCTTGTCGAGTTTTTTGGCGGTGGTATCGGTGACTTTAAGCTGTTTTTGAGTTTCGGGGTCATCATGGTGACTATATTCAAAGCAATCGTGGTTTGCCGTATTTTAACGGAAAAAAAGCCGTCTGAAATTCAGACGGCCTTTTGATAAAACATCAAGGCTGCAAATTAAACATTGCCTTCTTGCTGTTGTTGGTACATCGCTTCAAAGTTGATTGGTGCCAACAATACCGGTGGGAAGCCGGCGCGGGTCACGGTTGAAGAAATCGCTTCGCGTGCGTATGGGAACAAGATGTTCGGACAAGCCACGCCCAACAGCAATTGGGTGTCTTCTTCCGGAATGTTTTCCAAACGGAAAATGCCGCTTTGGGTCACTTCGTTCAGGAACATGGTGCGCTCTGCGTTCAGTTTGGCGGTAACGGTCACGGTGACATCAACGGTGTAAATGCCTTCTTCCAACTTTTGGCTGGCGGTTGACACGCGCATATCGACTTCAGGATCGCCTTGTTCCAAGAAGATTTGTGGTGCGTTAGGCACTTCCAAAGACAAATCTTTTACATACAAACGCTCAATACTGAATACAGGTTGCAATTCTTCTGCCATTTTGTTTTCCTATCTGTTTAGGGTTATGGGTTGAGTAATTCAATTAATTCGCCTTGCCGTTGCAAGCGGTATAAATCGGTAAAACCGCCGACATGTGTGTCGCCTATAAAAATTTGCGGAATGCTGCACTGACCGCTCAATTGTTGCATTTCGGCAAAATCGGCCGGATTTTTATCCACTCCACGCGGATTTCTTTGATTTCGGTCACGCCCACGGCGGCCAAAAGCTTTTTTGCCATGGTGCAATACGGGCAAAACGCGCCGGTGTACATGGTGACGGTTGCATAATGCGCTTTCTTGAATGCTTTTGAACACTATATGGGCATAAGGCGTATTTTACAAGTGGGCGTGTAAATCGATGGTAAATTCAGATAAGCGGTCGTGCAGAAAGTTGGCGATGTTTGCTGCTACACTTTCAGACGGCCCGAGGCCTTTGCAAAACTGCCTGAAAAGCCACTGCACAAAAAATCGACGTCATTAGCTTCGCAAATCCGCTGCGCTTCCCCCGCGCAGCGGATTTGCGAAGCTAATGGCGGCTGTTTGGTTTTTTTATTGGTGGTTCATGGGGTTTTGCAAAAGTCTTGGGGTTTGCAAAGGTCTCGGCCTATCGGGCAGTTTTAAAGCCATCATAGTCATGGCAGGCAAACGGCTTTTGAAGTATCATTACCAAGGCAAGGCAAAGCTACTTTTGCAATCTGTTTGCCCTCAGCGGGCAGATTGCAAAAGTATTTTTTATATTGCTGGAAATTCAAAATGTTAGCAGGTATTCCGATTCCTAAGGACACCATTCGTCCGCCCGAAACCGTCTTGGTCAACATCACGCCGCAGGAAACGCGCGTGGCGGTTTTGGAAGAAAACAACATTTGCGAGCTGCACATCGAGCGCAACACCGGCCACAGCTTGGTCGGCAACATCTACTTGGGCGTGGTGCGCCGTGTCTTGCCGGGTATGCAAAGCGCTTTTATCGACATCGGTTTGGAACGCGCAGCCTTTCTGCACATTGTCGATGTATTGGAGCAGCGGCGCAATCCCGATGAAACGCAGCGCATTGAGCATATGCTGTTTGAAGGGCAAACCATTTTGGTGCAGGTCATCAAAGACCCGATCAACACCAAAGGGGCGCGCCTTTCGACGCAGATTTCGCTGGCCGGCCGTTTTTTGGTGCATCTGCCGCAGGAAGAACACATCGGCATCTCGCAACGCATTGAAGACGATGCCGAGCGCACCATCCTGCGCGAACGTTTGCTGAATTTGCTGCCTGAAAGCGCGTGCCACGGCTACATTATCCGCACCAACGCCGAAAATGCCACCGACGAGCAATTGCAGGCCGATATCCATTATCTGACCAAGGTGTGGGAACATATTCAGCATCAATCGAAAACTCAGCCGCCCGAAACCCTGCTTTACCAAGATTTGTCGCTCAACTTGCGTGTGTTGCGCGATATGTTCAGCCTGGATACGCAAAAAATTCTGGTCGATTCCACCGAAAATTTCCGCCGCATGAATGAGTTCGCACAATTGTATGTGCAAGGTGCGGTGGATAAATTGGAATTGTTCAAAGGCGACCGTCCGCTGTTTGAAACCCACAACATCGAGCAGGAAATCAACCGCTCGCTACAACCGCGCGTAAACCTGAATTTCGGCAGCTATCTGATTATCGAATCGACCGAAGCGATGACCACCATCGACGTGAATACCGGCGGCTTTGTCGGCGCGCGCAATTTCGATGAAACCATCTTCCGTACCAATCTCGAAGCCTGTCACACCATTGCCCGTGAGCTTCGCCTGCGCAATTTGGGCGGCATCATCATCATCGATTTCATCGACATGGCCAAAGCAGAACACCGCGAAGCCGTGTTACAGGAATTGGCCAAAGCCTTGAGTTTCGACCGCACCCGCGTCACCCTCAACGGTTTTACCAGCTTAGGCTTGGTCGAACTCACACGCAAACGCTCGCGTGAAAACCTGAATCAAATTTTGTGCGAACCTTGCCCTTCCTGCCAAGGCCGAGGCCGTCTGAAAACACCACAAACCGTGTGCTACGAAATCCAGCGGGAAATCGTGCGTGAGGCGCGCCGCTTTGATGCCAAGGAATTCCGCATTCTCGCTGCGCCAAATGTGATTGATTTGTTTCTCGACGAGGAATCGCAATCACTGGCTATGCTGATTGATTTTATCGGCAAACCGATCTCTCTGGCTGTGGAAACAGCTTATACGCAAGAGCAGTATGATATTGTTTTAATCTAAAGCTTTAGCCTATAAAAGGCCGATACCTTTGCAAACCCCAGATTCGAATACAGTTCGAAGTGAGAGCAGCGCATAACGAAGAAATGTGCCAAAGATGGAGGATTTTGCAAAAGTCTCAGGCCGTCTGAACCTTCATGATTCAGACGGCCTCTCTAAATAAGCGATTACTCCTCTTCCGGCAATCGGGTAATTTTCACGCGATCAATGCGCTGACCTTCTTTTTCAATCACTTCAAAACGCCAACCATGAAAATCGGCAAAATCCCCGACATTAGGCAGGTTTTCCAGTTCTTCCATAATCAAACCGGCGACGGTGTGGTAGTCCGCATCTTCACCTTGCGGCGGCAAGCCCAGTTGCGGCGCCAAATCAACATACTCCAATGCGCCATCTACGGTCAGACTTTCGTCGGCATTGGCCTGCATCATCGGCTCTTCTTCGCGCTCAAATTCTTCAGGGAATTCACCGGCAATGGTTTCCAGCATATCTTTCATCGTCACCATCCCCAACACCGCACCGAACTCATCGACTACTAAAGCGTAATCAGCGCTGCTTTGGCGGAACAATTCAATCGCATTAAGAGCAGTGGTGGTTTCCGGCAAAATCAGCGGCTGACGCAAGGCTGTCTGAATATTCAGTTCGCCGCCTTGTAATAATTGGGTCAGCAAATCTTTTTTATTAATATAGCCCAAAGGCTCATCCACGCCGGCTTTGCCTACCACCAGCAAACGGCTGTATGGTGTGTTTTGCAGTTGTTCGCACTGCTCTTCTTTGCTTTGCGAAATATCCAAGCGCTCGATTTCACGGCGTGGAATCATTACCCCTTGAATCGGACGTTCGGCCAGCGTCAACACACTGCGAATCATGGATTTTTCGTTTTCTTCGAAATGGCTGCTGTCTTCTGCTTCATCGCCATTTTTCGCCAGAATCGTTTCGCGGATGCCCATCATACCCAGTACGTTTTCGGCAGTGCGCTTGCGCCATGAGCTGCTGATGTAGTCGTTTTTGCGGCTGTTTTTCTGCGAAACTTGGTTAAACACCTCAATCAGAATCGAAAAGCCGATGGCGGCATACAGATAGCCTTTAGGAATGTGGAAATGGAAGGCTTCGGCAATCAGGCTGAAACCGATCATCAGCAGGAAGCCTAAGCAGAGCATCACCACTGTCGGGTGTTTATCAACAAATTCAGTCAGCGGTTTGCTGGCGATAATCATCACGGTCATCGCCACAACTACAGCCGCCATCGCCACCACAATGTGATCCACCATGGCCACGGCGGTAATCACCGAATCGATGGAAAACACTGCATCCAGTACCAAAATTTGCGTCACGACCGCACCGAAAGCAGCGTGTCTCTTTTGTGTTTCCGCAATGGCAAAATGATTGTGGCCTTCCAAACGCTCATGTAATTCGGTGGTTGCTTTGTAAAGCAAAAACAAGCCACCGGCGAGCATAATCATGTCTTTACCCGACACCGGCCAGCCGGCAACGTGAAACAGCGGTTCGGTCAGGGTAATGATGTGCGCCATAAAAGCCAGCATGATGACGCGCATCACCACAGCCAAACCTAAGCCGGTTATACGCGCTTTATCGCGCAATGCGGGTTTGACTTTATTGGCCAAAATCGCCACGAACACTAGGTTATCAATACCCAAAACTACTTCGAGTACTAAAAGCGTTGCAAAGCCTATCCATGTATGCGGGTCGGCTAACCAACTGAAATCCATGATTTTTCTATTCCTTTAAATGTGAGAAAGCAGCCCGATGCATATGACTCATCCGGCTGCTTCAAATACGGCACATACATGAAGGACGTAATATCGAACTATCCTGCTCTGCGTCTTTCATGGAATGTGTATGCCTCTATCAAAATAATGATTTGGATAGTTTATCAGTTTGAAACCATCGTGGCAAAGTTTTACTGAAAATATTTCTTAAGCCGTCTGAATGGTTGGTATTTTCCAAACGGCTTTTGGACACTGGTTTACATATAAACCTATGCTTTCGCATCGACCGGCACAACAATCATGCGCGACAAACCTTGTGCAAAGCCTTTGCTATAGCGGCGTGGCACATAGCCACTAATTTTACCGTTTTGCACGGTAGTTTCATAAGCACAAACCAAACGCTCTTGCGACAGGGTTTGTATGCTGCCGTCAGCTTGCAGCTTAGGTGAGACTTTGCTGTATAGCTTCCATATTACGGCGCTACCGTCGGACAAGGGGTACGATGCTTCAAAATACGAACTACCTTCGTCGCAGCCGATATGGTTGTTTCTAAAATCCTGCATTTCTGTATCACTGAATGTTTGCGCACCATGAAAACCAAAAATACGGTCATGCCCATGCACACTTTGGCGAACATACGCCCAAATATGGTCACGCAGGAAGAATTGATCGGCAAAATGGCGCGATTCCAACGGCTTCTGCAAATAGTTTTGGATTTTCCCCGCCATATCAGGAACGGCCTGTCCTACTGCGCCCCACAATCCTGCCAAAATTAATTCAGTATGCGTACCCGCATCTCGAATGGTGTGGAACAGCTTACCGCTCTTCACCCATTCTGCAACGGCTTGTGCTTCACGCTGCGAAATCACCGAATCGGCATCGCGGAAAATCACGTAAGAGACTTCCGGATCATCAATGGCAAGAAAGCGCCATAAAGTACCCGGCCATTGGGCTTGCTCCCTACTCACTTCAATAATCTCGGCACCGTTTTGCATCATGCGTTGGCGTACGGATTCAGGTACGCTGTTATCAACGTAAAACCGACACACCCAACCCGGATAGATTTCGGCAGCCAATTCGGTATTCAACACCGCCGGTTCAATATAAGCTGAGCTATTGCCAAACAATGAAAACGAAATAACTCTTTTGCCATCAGCTCTCGGCGTTATCATCGGCAGTTCAGGCACAGTTTGCGTGGCGATTTTCTGATCACGCAATTGCAGTGCCTTTAAGCCATAAATAGCTGCGTTGTCCCAGTCTTCCAAACCACCGTAAGCATGAGACAAGGCATCATAGGAATTGATGTGTTCCGCATTACGTTGAATGGCTTTTTTCGCATACGCAATCGCATCTTGAAACAAACCACCTTTAACAGCGGCCGTGGCAGCATCGCTCAAGGGGTAACGGAAGCAGGAATCAGCTTGTGTGCACGCATGGCTTCCGCCGCTGCTTGGGCATAATTTCCAGCAGCCATGTTTTTCTTAAATGCGCTAGAAATGATGTCGAGCTGTTTCTGGACTTTTTGTAGTTGGGGAGTGAGTTTCTTTTTCATATTCATAATCTTTTTCATATTCATAATGTGCAAATGTTTCAGACGGCCTCTGCATATTGCTCAGGCCGTCTGAAATATTCCATATGGGTTCAGATAATTAATTATACCCGAGAGCGGTTGGCTTCTGCCAATAATGCCAATAATTCTTCGGTACTGTCCCAACCGATGCAGGCATCGGTAATGCTTTGACCGTAGTTCTCCGGCTTATCCTGACGACCTTCCATCAAGTGGCTCTCTACCATCACACCCATAATGTTGTTTTCACCATCACGCAATTGCTGGGCAACATCTTGTGCCACTTCCATTTGACGTTTGTAGTCTTTACGGCTGTTCGCATGGCTGAAATCAATCATCACCTTTGGCGTTTGACCGGCTTGGATTAACTGTTCGGCAGCTGCTTTAACGTGTTCGTTGCTATAATTCGGTTCTTTACCGCCACGTAAAATCACATGGCAATCCGGATTACCGGCAGTATGCACGATAGCGGAATGACCGGTTTTCGTTACAGACAAGAAATGATGAGGATGACTCGCTGCACCGATGGCATCAATGGCGATTTTTAAATTACCATCTGTACCGTTTTTAAAACCAACCGGACAAGACAAGCCACTCGACAATTCGCGATGAACCTGGCTTTCTGTGGTACGTGCACCAATTGCACCCCATGAAATCAAGTCGGCATAGTATTGCGGCGTAATCATGTCGAGAAATTCGGTCGACGCCGGCATGCCCATATTGTTCAAGGTTAACAATAAGCTGCGCGCTTGACGCAAGCCATAGTTAATATCGAAAGTACCGTTTAAATAAGGATCGTTAATCAAACCCTTCCAACCGACTGTAGTGCGCGGTTTCTCAAAGTACACACGCATCACAATCAATAATTCTTTTTCATATTTTTTACGCAGCGGTAACAAACGCTCAGCGTACTCCAAGGCTGCTTTGGTATCATGAATCGAGCAAGGGCCGATAATCACCAATAACCGGTTGTCTTTACTATGCACTAAATCGGTAATTTCTTGACGGGTTTGATGAACCAATTCAGCAGCTTGTTCGCTAATCGGCAATTCATATAAGTGGACAATTGGCGGCAATAATTCGGCTACTGCTTTAATTCGGACATCATCTGTTTGGCGTGGTTGATTCATTAGGTTAAACTTTCTATTCTATTATTCACTAACTGCCGTATAGATTACCTTCTTTACATGAATTAAACAAGTAGTAAAATAAATATATTGAAATTTTATATCAAAAGACTAATTTTTTAATCCATTTGGTTATATAATTTTTTAATTTTTATTATTATTTGAAATTTTATTCTATATTAGTTTTCAAAATCCTCAAGCAGCAATACTGATCAGCATACTTCACCTATTTGCAATCTTTAAAAAAAAAGATCATTAAGATAGTTTTCATCCGATAAAAATAACCCTGAGATATTAGAAGTAACCGCGTGTTTACACAATATAGCAAATAAACATATTCTCCGATACAATTCCCCCATGGCCTATTCAGAAGACTTCAAACAACCCGTACTCAAAAAACTCCGTCAAGGATGGACGATTCGCAGAGCCGCAAAAGAATCCGGCACCGCCATTCTCCACCATCACACTTTGGAGACGCCCTCCGGCTCCCCAGGCCCCTCCAAAGCAACGGAAAACCCGCAAAATCAGCGCCCAGGCACTGCTCGAAGATGTCGGGCGTTATCCTGATGCCTATTGCTGTGAAAGAGCGCAACGCTTTGGCTGTTCCCATACCGCCATACACAAAGCATTAAAGCGATACGGCATCAGCTGCAAAAAAAAGACCAACCGCCACCCGAAAGCCGGCAGAAGGCTCAGAAAAAACTTCCTGAAGTTACTGCACCGCTACATCCGCCGTAACCGTCCGGTTGTTTGTTCAGATGGGAGCAAATTCGGAAAATCCTGTTACCGGCCTTACGCTTATGCGCCAAAAAGCCGGCGTTGTTATGCGCTTCATGATTGGCAGGGCATCATCAGACCAATGCCGTTGGAGCGTTATTTCACGGCAAACTGTTTGCCGTCGGGCTGTTTGATTGCAGTATTGACCGCCGGATATTTGATGCTTGGTCGGAGCGGGTTTTGATTCCGGAGCTGCCGCAAAACAGTGTGGCGGTGATGGATAATGCGGCGTTTCATAAGGGAATGCTTTAGCGCTTCTGAAGGAGAAAGGCCATACCGTGTTATGGCTTCCGCCCTATAGTCCCGATCTGAATCAGATAGAGAAAAAGCGGGCTTGGATTAAAGGTGTTGGGAATCGGCTGAGAATGGCGGATGTGGATTGGCTGTTTCAGGCGTGTATCGATAAATAAGTTTATTTGCTATACGTAGGGAAAACAGGTCTACAACATTTCAAAAGGCCCCCTTTAAGACCACTATGTGGTTTAACAGTATTGTAATGATCAATAAAACGGCACAGCTTTTTTTGACGGTGTTCCGAAGTCTCAAACTGTCCCTTATCGTGCCACATATCGATCAGCATTCAGACAGCGCGCTCCGCCTTACCGTTGGCCTAGAAACAGGCAAACAATGGCAAACGGTAGGGAATACTGCCTGAGACCTTTGCAAAACCTCATGAACCACCAATAAAAACCAAGGGGCTGTACTAGATAACCAGGGAAATCTAATTTCAGGTTAGAATAACCCCTATGAGAAGAAGCCGTTTAAGTCAGTACAAGCAAAACAAACTGATTGAACTGTTTATTGCGGGTGTTACTGCCCGTACTGCAGCTCAATTAGCCGGTGTTAATAAAAACACGGCAGCCTATTGCTTTCATCGTTTGCGCGTACTGATTTTCCATAACAGCCCGCATCCGGAAATGTTTGATGGCGGAGTAGAAGTTGATGAAAGCTGTTTTGGCGGACAGCGCAAAGGCAAACGCGGTTGCGGTGCAGCCGGCAAAGTCGCTGTATTCGGGCTTCTGAAGCGCAACGGCAAGGTTTAGGTTTACACCGTTGCTGTGCCCAAATACACAAACTGCCACTTTATTGCCGGTAATACGTGAGCAAGTAAAGCCTGACAGTATTGTTTACACTGATTGTTACAAAAGCTATGACGTACTTGATGTGAGTGAGTTTAGCCACTTTCGCATCAATCACAGTACACACTTTGCTGATCGGCAAAATCACATCAACGGAATTGAGAACTTTTGGAATCAGGCAAAACGCCACTTACGTAAGTTTAACGGCATTCCCAAAGAACATTTTGGGCTGTATTTGAAGGAATGTGAATGGCATTTTAACCACATTGAAATAAAAGTTCAAATTTCTATTTTAAAACAATTAGTAAAGCAGAATTTATTCTAGTTGTCTAGTACAGCCCCAAAACCAAAACTGCCGTCATTTCCGCAAAGGCGGGAATGGGAATCCATCTTAAAATCTCAGAAACTTATTTTATTCAATAGGTTGCCATGCTCAAAAATGGATTCCTACCTGCGCGGGAATGACGTCAACTCTTTGTGCTGTGGCTTTTCAGGGAGTTTTACAAAGGTCTCAGCCTGAGACTTTTGCAAAACCTTTGTTAAACCTCATACAAAGTAACCATAGTTACCAAGTATTCCAATACTCCCCAAACACCCTAAAACCCTCTAAATTCCCTTTAAGCCGGATTTAGAGGATTTTCTTCATGGGCAGCTTCTTCAAACTGCCGAAACCATGGTTGGCAAGAACCTTAACTGCTTTCGCTTACTCAAAGTTCAGCTCATTACCGGCCGGCAACCCATTGCCGGTTATCCCGAACAGCAAAAAGGCCGCTATGCCCGTCATAACGGCGGCCGTCCCGCCTATTCATTGCTGTCCGTGTTTAAAGCCGTCTTAATCGGCCAATGGCACAGCCTGTCCGCCCCGAACTCGAACACAGCCTCATTACCCGTACCGACTTTTACCTCTTCTGCGGTTTTGACGAACCCGACACCCCCGGCCACAGCACACTTTGCCGTTACCGCAACTGGCCGGTACAAAACAATCTACTTGCCTAATTACTGGATTTGATTAACCGACAATTAACCGGCAAAGGCTTAAAAGCCCAAAATGCCAAAGCAGCCGTCATTGACGCCGCCATTATCCAAACAGCCGGCGGCAAACAGCGGCGGGCGATTGAAACCGGTGAAAACGGTGTGGTTTCAGAAAACACCCCCGGCAAAGACAAAGCTGCCCGCCGGATAAAGAAGGACGGCAAGTTCAAACTCGGCTGCAAACAGCATACCCGTACCGGCCATGAAGGCTGTATCGAGAAACTGCACATCAGACCGGCCAACGAACATGAATGCAACCACTTTGAACCGTTGCTTCAAGAAATTGACGAAGGTACCAAGGTTTATGCCGACAAAGGATATGACAGCAAAGCCAATCGAGCCTTACTGCAACATAAAGGGCTTTCAGACGGCATTATGCGTAAGGCGCACCGGGGCCATCCGTTAACAGAGGACGATAAGGCAAGAAATAAGCAATTGTCGAAAACGCGCTATGGGTGGAACAAAGCTTTGGTACGTTGCTCCGCAAAACAGCACCAACAACCGTTTCAAACAAGCCAAATAGGGCATAAAACGTTTGGCGAAAGTTGAAAAAGCTATCGAAAAAAAGCTTACTTGGCAACCTAAGTAAGCTTTTTTGATTTTGGTTAGGATTTTGCAAAGATCTCGGTCTAGGTTTTATCTAAAAATTAACCTAATATATACCAAAGCAAAAGGCCATCTGAAACACGTGTGTTTCAGACGGCCGCTCCCCACCTGCTCTATGCCCTTACCATCAGCCACAACCCTACTTTTTCACCGCAGTCTGCGCAGTTTTCTTAGCAGGCGCAGCAACAGTGGCTTCATTCTTCAGTTTCGAGAAGATGCCTTCCCCAATACCTTTGACGTTTTTCAGTTCGTCCAAGGTCTTAAAGTTACCATGCTGTTTGCGGTATTCTACAATCGCTTTGGCTTTGGCCGGACCTACTCCCGGCAGTGCGGTCAGTTCACTCTCGGAAGCGGTGTTGACGTTCACCGCGGCAGCAGAGACGGAAGCAACTAAAGTGGTCAGTGCGTAGAAGATGATTTTCTTCATCGGATTCATGCGTTTTCTCCTGAATATGTTGATAATACCGTAAATTATATTTACTCAATATCAATAACGCAAACTTTATCTGCTGACCGTTTCAGAATTGTTTCATCATCACCACACTTTGGCTGCATACTTGCCGGGCGTAAAGAAGCCCCTGACAGAGTCAGAGGCTTCGGAATGGGTGTTTGGCAGTGACCTACTTTCACATGGAAGAACCACACTATCATCGGCGCTGAGTCGTTTCACGGTCCTGTTCGGGATGGGAAGGCGTGGGACCAACTCGCTATGGCCGCCAAACTTAAACTGTACAAATCGGTAAGCCGTTATGCAGTCTCCTGCACTTATTTATTCTTTAATCAACTTTTGGTGATGACTGAATCATCAGTAAGCTTTTATCATTTGAAATCCTTCAAATGATAGAGTCAAGCCTCACGAGCAATTAGTATCGGTTAGCTTCACGCATTACTGCGCTTCCACACCCGACCTATCAACGTCCTGGTCTCGAACGACTCTTTAGGAGGATTAAATCCTCAGGGAAGTCTCATCTTCAGGCGAGTTTCGCGCTTAGATGCTTTCAGCGCTTATCTCTTCCGAACTTAGCTACCCGGCTATGCCACTGGCGTGACAACCGGTACACCAGAGGTTCGTCCACTCCGGTCCTCTCGTACTAGGAGCAGCCCCCGTCAAACTTCCAACGCCCACTGCAGATAGGGACCAAACTGTCTCACGACGTTTTAAACCCAGCTCACGTACCACTTTAAATGGCGAACAGCCATACCCTTGGGACCGACTACAGCCCCAGGATGTGATGAGCCGACATCGAGGTGCCAAACTCCGCCGTCGATATGAACTCTTGGGCGGAATCAGCCTGTTATCCCCGGAGTACCTTTTATCCGTTGAGCGATGGCCCTTCCATACAGAACCACCGGATCACTATGTCCTGCTTTCGCACCTGCTCGACTTGTCGGTCTCGCAGTTAAGCTACCTTTTGCCATTGCACTATCAGTCCGATTTCCGACCGGACCTAGGTAACCTTCGAACTCCTCCGTTACTCTTTGGGAGGAGACCGCCCCAGTCAAACTGCCTACCATGCACGGTCCCCGACCCGGATTACGGGTCTGGGTTAGAACCTCAAAGTCACCAGGGTGGTATTTCAAGGACGGCTCCACAGAAACTGGCGTCTCTGCTTCTAAGCCTCCCACCTATCCTACACAAGTGACTTCAAAGTCCAATGCAAAGCTACAGTAAAGGTTCACGGGGTCTTTCCGTCTAGCAGCGGGTAGATTGCATCTTCACAACCACTTCAACTTCGCTGAGTCTCAGGAGGAGACAGTGTGGCCATCGTTACGCCATTCGTGCGGGTCGGAACTTACCCGACAAGGAATTTCGCTACCTTAGGACCGTTATAGTTACGGCCGCCGTTTACTGGGGCTTCGATCCGATGCTTGCACATCTTCAATTAACCTTCCAGCACCGGGCAGGCGTCACACCCTATACGTCCACTTTCGTGTTAGCAGAGTGCTGTGTTTTTAATAAACAGTCGCAGCCACCGATTCTCTGCGACCCTCCAATGCTTACACCGCAAGGGCTTAACATCGAAGGGCATACCTTCTCCCGAAGTTACGGTATCAATTTGCCGAGTTCCTTCTCCTGAGTTCTCTCAAGCGCCTTAGAATTCTCATCCTGCCCACCTGTGTCGGTTTGCGGTACGGTTCTGATTCAACTGAAGCTTAGTGGCTTTTCCTGGAAGCGTGGTATCGGTTACTTCAGCACCTTGGTGCCTCGTCATCACTTCTCGGTGTTAAGAAGACCCGGATTTGCCTAAGTCTTCCACCTACCGGCTTAAACAAACTATTCCAACAGTTTGCTAACCTAACCTTCTCCGTCCCCACATCGCATTGAATCAAAGTACAGGAATATTAACCTGTTTCCCATCGACTACGCATTTCTGCCTCGCCTTAGGAGCCGACTCACCCTACGCCGATGAACGTTGCGTAGGAAACCTTGGGCTTTCGGCGAGCGGGCTTTTCACCCGCTTTATCGCTACTCATGTCAACATTCGCACTTCTGATACCTCCAGCACACTTCTCAATGCACCTTCTTCGGCCTACAGAACGCTCCCCTACCATACGTGTAAACACGTATCCGCAGCTTCGGTTATAGATTTGAGCCCCGTTACATCTTCCGCGCAGGACGACTCGACCAGTGAGCTATTACGCTTTCTTTAAATGATGGCTGCTTCTAAGCCAACATCCTGGCTGTCTGGGCCTTCCCACTTCGTTTACCACTTAATCTATCATTTGGGACCTTAGCTGGCGGTCTGGGTTGTTTCCCTCTTGACAACGGACGTTAGCACCCGCTGTCTGTCTCCCGAGGAGCAACTTGATGGTATTCTTAGTTTGCCATGGGTTGGTAAGTTGCAATAACCCCTAGCCATAACAGTGCTTTACCCCCATCAGTCTCATTCTCAAGGCACTACCTAAATAGTTTTCGGGGAGAACCAGCTATCTCCGAGTTTGTTTAGCCTTTCACCCCTATCCACAGCTCATCCCCGCATTTTGCAACATGCGTGGGTTCGGACCTCCAGTGCGTGTTACCGCACCTTCATCCTGGCCATGGATAGATCACTCGGTTTCGGGTCTACGCCCAGCAACTAGTCGCCCTATTAAGACTCGGTTTCCCTACGCCTCCCCTATCCGGTTAAGCTCGCTACTGAACGTAAGTCGTTGACCCATTATACAAAAGGTACGCAGTCACGGAACACGTCCGCTCCCACTGTTTGTATGCATCAGGTTTCAGGTTCTATTTCACTCCCCTCCCGGGGTTCTTTTCGCCTTTCCCTCACGGTACTGGTTCACTATCGGTCGATGATGAGTATTTAGCCTTGGAGGATGGTCCCCCATATTCAGACAGGATTTCTCGTGTCCCGCCCTACTTGTCGTACGCTTAGTACCATTGATCAGATTTCGAATACGGGACTATCACCCACTATGGTCAAGCTTCCCAGCTTGTTCTTCTATCTCAACAATTATCATGTACAGGCTCCTCCGCGTTCGCTCGCCACTACTTGCGGAATCTCGGTTGATTTCTTTTCCTCCGGGTACTTAGATGGTTCAGTTCTCCGGGTTCGCTTCTCTAAGCCTATGTATTCAGCTTAGGATACTGCACAGTATGCAGTGGGTTTCCCCATTCGGACATCGCGGGATCAAAGCTTTATTGCCAGCTCCCCCACGCTTTTCGCAGGCTTACACGTCCTTCGTCGCCTATCATCGCCAAGGCATCCACCTGATGCACTTATTCACTTGACTCTATCATTTCAAGAACCTCTTTGACTTAATCCGCACTACCGTTGACGAGTAGTGGAACTAGATGTTTTTACTTTGATAAAGCTTACTGCTTTGTTGTGTCTTAACCCTGCCTTTTGTGTTTCAGGGCTAAGTCGATACAATCATCACCCAAATCCTGTGATTTACTTCTTTGTCACAACCAGCTATTTGCAAATAGCTAACTGTCAAAGTAAATCAACTTTGTCTTTGTTTGTTGATTTCGGCTTTCCAATTTGTTAAAGATCGATGCTTTCCAATATTGCTATTGTCTTCGCAAATCAAAATGAGCTGGCCATTATATCAGCCTTCTTTTTGCAGTCAAGCTTCTTCAGTCGTTAAACAAAAAATCAGCGCTACGCGCTTTTTTATATTAACTTCTGCCAACTGACTTTGATTTGCAAAGTTTTTGGTGGAGGCAAACGGGATCGAACCGATGACCCCCTGCTTGCAAAGCAGGTGCTCTACCAACTGAGCTATGCCCCCAGTATGAGTTGTGGTGGGTCTGGGAGGACTTGAACCTCCGACCCCACGCTTATCAAGCGTGTGCTCTAACCAGCTGAGCTACAAACCCAAGGTCGTTATTTTGAAATCGGTTTAAGTTCAGCTTTTAAACTGTTCTTTTTTTGATTTCTCAATATCTTTTGCATCTTCTACAGTTTACCGATAAGTGTGAATGCGAAAAACCTCTTCTTTTCTCTAGAAAGGAGGTGATCCAGCCGCAGGTTCCCCTACGGCTACCTTGTTACGACTTCACCCCAGTCATGAAGCATACCGTGGTAAACGGGCTCCTTACGGTTACCCTATCTACTTCTGGTATCCCCCACTCCCATGGTGTGACGGGCGGTGTGTACAAGACCCGGGAACGTATTCACCGCAGTATGCTGACCTGCGATTACTAGCGATTCCGACTTCATGCACTCGAGTTGCAGAGTGCAATCCGGACTACGATCGGTTTTGTGAGATTGGCTCCACCTCGCGGCTTGGCTACCCTCTGTACCGACCATTGTATGACGTGTGAAGCCCTGGTCATAAGGGCCATGAGGACTTGACGTCATCCCCACCTTCCTCCGGCTTGTCACCGGCAGTCTCATTAGAGTGCCCAACCAAATGATGGCAACTAATGACAAGGGTTGCGCTCGTTGCGGGACTTAACCCAACATCTCACGACACGAGCTGACGACAGCCATGCAGCACCTGTGTTACGGCTCCCGAAGGCACTCCTCCGTCTCTGGAGGATTCCGTACATGTCAAGACCAGGTAAGGTTCTTCGCGTTGCATCGAATTAATCCACATCATCCACCGCTTGTGCGGGTCCCCGTCAATTCCTTTGAGTTTTAATCTTGCGACCGTACTCCCCAGGCGGTCAATTTCACGCGTTAGCTACGCTACTAAGCAATCAAGTTGCCCAACAGCTAATTGACATCGTTTAGGGCGTGGACTACCAGGGTATCTAATCCTGTTTGCTACCCACGCTTTCGAGCATGAACGTCAGTGTTATCCCAGGGGGCTGCCTTCGCCATCGGTATTCCTCCACATCTCTACGCATTTCACTGCTACACGTGGAATTCTACCCCCCTCTGACACACTCTAGCCAGCCAGTTCAAAACGCAGTTCCCAGGTTGAGCCCGGGGATTTCACATCTTGCTTAACTAACCGTCTGCGCTCGCTTTACGCCCAGTAATTCCGATTAACGCTCGCACCCTACGTATTACCGCGGCTGCTGGCACGTAGTTAGCCGGTGCTTATTCTTCAGGTACCGTCATCAGCAGCTGATATTAGCAACTGCCTTTTCTTCCCTGACAAAAGTCCTTTACAACCCGAAGGCCTTCTTCAGACACGCGGCATGGCTGGATCAGGCTTGCGCCCATTGTCCAAAATTCCCCACTGCTGCCTCCCGTAGGAGTCTGGGCCGTGTCTCAGTCCCAGTGTGGCGGATCATCCTCTCAGACCCGCTACTGATCGTCGCCTTGGTAGGCCTTTACCCCACCAACCAGCTAATCAGATATCGGCCGCTCAAATAGCGCCAGGCCCGAAGGTCCCCGGCTTTCCTCCTTAGAGAATATGCGGTATTAGCTAATCTTTCGATTAGTTATCCCCCACTACTCGGTACGTTCCGATATATTACTCACCCGTTCGCCACTCGCCACCCAAGAAGCAAGCTTCTCTGTGCTGCCGTCCGACTTGCATGTGTAAAGCATGCCGCCAGCGTTCAATCTGAGCCAGGATCAAACTCTTATGTTTAATCTCTAACTTTATAACTTCTGGTCTGCTTCAAAGAAACCGACAAAGAATAGAAAATCTACATCTTGTCTGTTTTTGTCGCAGTGTGAGGCTTGCCGCACTCACACTTATCGGTAATCTGTTTGTTAAAGAGCAAGAACCGAATTATTACACCACTAAAACCACTCGTCAACTCTTTTTTCAAAATCCATCGAAAAATCAAATCAACCGTGCTATAATTATCAGTTCGTTTCGCCACCGCGTCAGCAGCGAAGACCGAACTATACCCCCTCCACCGAACCCGTCAACCCAAATCCAACACCATCCCCTGACAAAATCATCAACCCGCTGTTTTACAATCAGATTTAATCCTTACTAAATTACAAAAATCTCAAAACCCCATACCAAACAGCAGCCACTCAATCAACATAGGCCGTCTGAAATCAAATTTTTCAAACAGCATTCACTTGTCTTTTTTACGACATATTTATATCAGTAGCCATAGATTTCAGACAACCTTGATACTTTTACAGGGATTTTTTGA
This sequence comes from Neisseria weixii, assembly GCF_002327085.1. GTDB lineage: Bacteria > Pseudomonadota > Gammaproteobacteria > Burkholderiales > Neisseriaceae > Neisseria > Neisseria weixii. The sequence goes on from NZ_CP023429.1 coordinate 2,154,837, forward strand.
TATGATTCAGGCTACTTTTATCTTTTTATCTATCAGGCTTTTGATTATGTCGGTCTATACGAGTGTTTCAGATGATGAGATGCGCGCGTTTCTCACTCAATATAATTTAGGTGACTTCGTTTCTTTGCAGGGTATTGCTCAAGGGATTACCAACAGTAATTACTTTTTAACAACTACAACTGGGCGATACGTATTAACCGTATTTGAAGTGCTGAAGCAAGAAGAATTACCTTTTTTCTTGCAATTGAATTTACATTTGAGCAATAACGGTGTCGCCTGTCCGGCACCGATTATTCGTAAAGACGGCAAATTAGATTCCACTTTAGTCGGTAAACCGGCTTGTTTAGTGACTTGCTTAAAAGGCTCCGACACCAGCTGGGCCACAGAAGCCCAATGCTTTAATACTGGTACGATGTTAGCGAAGATGCATTTAGCCGGGCAAGATTTCCCATTGACCATGGAAAATTCTCGTTACGATCGTTGGTGGCGTGAAGCTTGCTCCCAGCTTTTACCGGTTTTGAACGATGAAGATGCACGATTATTGCAAAAGGAAATTGCATTTTTAGATGGAAACCTAGGCCATCACCTACCTTCTGGTATTATTCATGCAGATTTGTTTAAAGACAATGTTTTGCTGGATGGCGAACACGTTGCCGGCTTTATCGACTTTTATTACGCCTGCACCGGTAATTTCATGTATGATTTAGCGATTGCAGTAAACGATTGGGCGCGAACAGCTGACAATCACTTGGATACACCTTTGCGCGATGCATTTATTAAAGGCTATGAAAGCATTCGACCAATATCTGATGAAGAACGCGCTTACTTTCCGACGGCACAACGCGCAGCTTGCATCCGCTTTTGGGTATCGCGCTTATTGGATTTCCACTTCCCACAATCCGGTGAAATGACTTTTATTAAAGATCCAAACGCTTTCCGCGACTTATTGCTGAATTTAAATGATTAATTTTAAAGGCATCTGAAAGAATTGAATTGCACCTTTGAAAGCTGGAGGAATTGTCCAACTTTCAAAGGTGCAGTTCATTTTTCAGACGGCCTTTACACAGCAAAAACCATCTGATGTCTTACTTCGCGTATTTTTCAAAAATCTGCTCAATCAAGGCGTCTGCGGCTGTCCAATCTACGCTGTCTGCTTCCGGTAAGGTAGCATTTCTCTCCGCAGTAGCCGCCATATTTTTACCCGTGCCTGCAGAAGAAATATCAACCGTTACAGTCATCAACAACCCTACTCTTAATGGATTGGCAGCCAATTCTTTTTCATCTAAGCTGATCCGCACCGGTACACGTTGTGCTTTTTTTGTCCAACTGTCAGCCGAAATTTGTGTAGACTGTAATGCAAATGCGTTGCCTGTACCGGCAGACAGACCCATGACCTTGCCGTGATAAACAACTTTATCACCATACAAATCAGTCACCATCTGCACCGGCTGGCCGATTTTCATTTTACGCAATTGCGATTCTTTAAAATTAGCTTCAACCCACAAATTATGCAACGGAACCACTGCCATCAATGCCGCCCCCTGCTGAATACGTTGCCCTACTTGAATATTTCGCTTGGCGATTTGTCCGGCCATAGGTGAACGGATTTGCGTGCGCTGCAGATTCAACCATGCATCTTTAATATGGCTGACGGCCGTCTGAACAGCAGGTTGCTGGCGTAATGGAATATTGTTACCCAGCACCGCTTGTGCAGCTGCCTCTTGGGCTTCCACAGCCTTTAATGCCGCTTGCGCCTGAACCACTGCGGCCCGCGCATGGCTTAGTTCTTCCCCTGAGATTGCATCTGTTCCAGCCAATGCTTCGCGCCGACCCAAATCTGATTGAGCTTTTGCTAATTCAGCCTTGCGTAACAAAACTTCTGCCTTTACTTGAGAATTATTTGCAGTCTGTTGCTTGTTTTGACGAATTGCCTGGATTAATTCATTTTGCGCGCGGTCGTAGTCCAACTGAAAATCGGTGTCATCCAACGAAACCAGTACATCACCTCTTTTGACTACATCAGTATCATCAAACATCACTTTACGCACAGTGCCGTTCACTTGCGGTGTAATTTGTACTAAATGACCGGCGACATAAGCATCATCTGTAGCCTCTTCTTTTTGCAACATCAAGAAATAAACCAATGCGGCACCCAGCGCCAAAACAATTACGAATAAGGTCAAAATCGTCAGATTGCGCGTGCGATGGTTATTTACATTAAATAAAGATTCCTTTGGAGGAAGCTTGGGCGTTTGTTGATTGTCTTGCTGATCCATGAGTGTGTACTTATCCGATTTCGAAATTGGGTCATTTATCTTTAATTTTTTAAATAACAATTATTTATTATTACCTGACCATCATTTATATCATAAAGAATAAAAAGCAAACAGATTGGGGGCATTCTATATTTGCATGCATATTCAATCAAGTGATTTTCCTACAAATTATTTACGCTCAGCAGCCAATAAGTGAATATATCCTTACCCTATAACCATAAGTGCACCAGGCATACCTGTTATAAACTGATCGACCATTATCAAGATTCTATCTCAAAGCAATATCTAATATTAGCCGCCCATATTAATATGTCGTCCGAAAATTTCAGGCAGCATCTCTCAATAAAAAAACAACAACAAAACTCTAAACCAACGATAGCCAAATAAGTATGTCAGCATAAATGTAACCAATTGCGACGGACGAATGTTGTCTTACAGCGGCAAATGCCAACCCATAAACAATAATTCTTGAAGAAAGCCATTAACAAAAGCCAAGCCCCCACCAAAAAGAATACTGAATTGCTTGAATTTCACTGCCCACTTCACAGTTTGTCGTCATCGCAGCCGCATAATCGGAAAAAAGCCGATAATGCACATGTCAAATAAAGTGCTTGTCAGCATCAGCGATACAGTCAAAAATTAAAGCCAAGGGCAAAGCGTAACGTTTGGCTGAAAATTCAAAGCTTTAAAATCAAAGCGACAATAGCGTGAGTATATAAAAGCCACACCCTTAGCCAAACATTCTATAGCGATGCGCAAATAAGCGTCTTGTGTATAAAATTAAGCAAAGCCGGTTCATCCATGCCTTGCTGCTACAGCTTCCAATACGCATAGATTAAACCAACAATTGCGTATCCAAAAAATCAAAGACAAAACAAAATACCGATTAATACCAACCCGCTTCATGTTGCTAAAAATATTCAGACGGCCTGAAGTTAAAACTCAGCCGTCTGAAAAGAAAAACCAATCAATTGTGTTTCTCGTTTTATTTACTGACTTTAAAGCCACCACCCAATTGCATATGCACATTACTCCATGCCGTCAACAATTGCGCCTGTTGCTGCACCTGATTCATTCTTAACTGAACAGCTTCGTCTTGTTGCTTCAATACCGACAAACCGTTTTCCAAACCTGCCTTGACACGCTCCTGCGCGGCGCGTACTGATTTATCCGAAGTTTTCAGCATTTTCTCCCATACCGGCTTTTGCGCTTGCAAACTTTGGTAATCAGCAATGGCATCGGCCGAGGCGCGCATAGCGTTTAAAACCGCTCGATCATACACAGCCACTTGCTCATTGTATTGCGCACGTTTTCCCGCCAAACGGGATTGCAAAGCACCAGAAGTAAAAATCGGCAGGTTCAGCGCAGGCACCACGCCCAACATGCCCGACGCTTTATTCCGCACCACATTAAACGCGTCAATATGCCCCAAACCAGCCAACAATTTCAATTCAATATTCGGATAAAACTCAGCTTCAGTTGCTTTCACTTTATGCAAGCGCGCGCTTAACACGGCTTTTTGCGCCGCCACATCCGGACGCGCCGCCAATAAATCGGCATGCAATTTACCCACCGGCAGCACAGGTGCATTGGCCAGCTTTTCCGGCGCAGAAACTACCAAACCCATCGGCGTTGTACCGGTTAACGCAGCCAAGCTGTGACGCACTTTAAGCTGTTGCTGCGCGAGAGCCAGCTTTTCCAACTCCAATTTTTGCTGCGCCATTTCAATCGGGTAAACCGATTCAGACGGCATCAATTTGGCATCAATCCGACGTTTGACCAATAGCAGCATTTTATCGGACAAGGCCATGCGCTGTTCAATCAATGCCTGTTGTTCAGCCAATGCCTGCCAGGTAAAATATTGCGCTGCTACCGCATGTGCTAAGGCAATACGCGCTTGGTGCGCTTCATATAATATGGCCTGGCGCTGACCTAAAATCGAAGCTAGTTGCTCGCGGTTTTTACCCCAAAAATCAAATGTCCAACTACCTTGCACCGCCACATTGGCCGACAACAATTGATTGTCTGTTTTACTGTGCGTTGAAGACGGTTTCGGTGCAGCATACATGGCAAGGCCATTACCCACCAAACCCAATTGCGTTTTATCGGCAGCACCGGTTATGCCCAACTGAGCTTGAGCCTGCTCAAAACGGGCTTTTGCCACGCGCAAATCAGGCGATGTTTGAATGGCGCGCGCAATCAGGATATTGAGTTTTTTATCCTGCAATTTCAGCCACCAAGCATTTTGGCCGAGTACTGAATTGCCCTGCGATAAAGAATGCACCGTTGGGTTCTCCAACGGTGCTTGCTTGCCAAATTGGGCACATGCGGCCAGCGTTGCTGCTGCGATGAGACACATGCCTGTCTTGGCGATTCGGAATTTCATGAACGACTCCATTATCATGTTTTGCAGCCGCCAGCGTGACACATCAACCATCCAAACGGTTTAACAGTTTGGTCAGCAGATATTGCAGCTGCACATAATCATCATTGGTGTAATCCTGCCAAGCATCACCGCTTTTGCTTGAAATCTGCGGCCAAACTTTTTGAATAAACGACTCACCTTCAGTAGTTAATTTTAACACAATCTGACGACGGTCTTGCTGATTGATATGGCGTTCTACCCAACCGCGTTCTACCATTTCATCCGACAGACGGGTTGCACTGGTGCGTGTCAAATCCATCAAATCGCTCAAACGCGAAGGCAAAATTTCGCTATTCGGGCTGACATAAATCGCCATCATGGCAAACCATAAATTTTCGTTGATGCCGAAAACTTTCAAGCTCTCGTTCAAATGGCTGCTTAAACGCTCGGTTACAACGCGCAGCAATCTTCCTGCTTGAGTTTGATGCTCGGAAAATTCAGGCAGTCGGCCTGACAACAAGCGCAACGCATTAACTAATTCGACTTGTGAAAAACTCATTGTATGTTCTCTTATTCAGATGGCTAAATTTGTTTCGAATAAAGCAGAATGAATCATGACATATTCATTTACCTTAATATACCAGATACTTACTTTTCAACACTATATTAATTCAGCTGATTATTTTTCTAATGAAAATCTGATAATCGGTTTACGCAAATTACAAACGGGTTGCATTATGCATATTAAATATGATTAGCTGCGATAATAACCGACCATCTTATTTTAAATTCATGACTATTACGTCAACGCACTATTCCTTAAGAAATATAATTGTCATATAAACACTCTAGTTTAGAAGTGCAAGCGGTACATTAGTTCATTCAAGGTGAGACTATTTCATCACTTTCTCTTGCCGATCTGAAATTAAATTCCCACACGCATAGAAATTTTTATATTAAAATCAGTGATTACGTGGTTCGAAAACCTCCCACATTAAAAAACTAAGGAAACAACAAAAATGTCCCGCAACACCGAAGAATTAAACGGTATTTCCCTATTGGGCAACCAGCATACCCAATATCCCACCGAATACAATCCCAATATTCTGGAAGCATTCGAAAACAAACACCCCGGCAATGATTATTTTGTTAAATTCATCTGCCCGGAATTCACTAGTCTGTGCCCGATGACCGGCCAGCCGGATTTCGCCACCATCTATATCCGCTATATTCCGCACATCAAAATGGTGGAAAGCAAATCACTGAAACTTTATTTATTCAGCTTCCGTAATCACGGGGATTTTCATGAAGACTGCGTCAACACCGTCATGAAAGACCTGATTGCACTGATGGATCCGAAATACATCGAAGTCTATGGCGACTTCACGCCACGCGGCGGCATTGCCATTCATCCTTTTGCCAACTACGGCAAAACCGGTACTGAGTTCGAAAGCTTGGCACGCAAGCGCCTGTTTGAGCACGACGCCCACTAAATCTATTTAAAAAATCCAATAATTCTTTCAGACGGTCTCATGATTGCAACAGGCCGTCTGAAAGCCGTTTCCGAAAGAATCTCATGTATCAATTTACCCAAGCCCAACAGAAAAAAGCCCTGTTTTGGCTCGTTTTATTCCATATTCTTATCATCGCTTCCAGCAATTATCTGGTGCAATTTCCCTTTGAAATTTTTGGCGTGCACTCCACTTGGGGGGCGCTCAGTTTTCCGTTTATCTTTTTGGCCACCGACTTGACCGTGCGTATTTTCGGGTCTCACTTAGCAAGACGGATTATTTTTCGGGTGATGTTCCCTGCCTTATTGCTCTCTTATGTATTTTCCGTTTTATTCAGCCAAGGCAGTTGGACAGGCTGGGCATCGTTGGCCACATTCGACACCTTCGTTGGCCGAATCGCCCTTGCCAGCTTTGCCGCCTATGCGCTCGGTCAAATGATGGATATTTTTGTATTCAACCGCTTACGCCGTCTGAAATCATGGTGGGCTGCACCAACTGCATCAACCTTAATCGGCAATGCCTTAGATACATTGGTTTTCTTCGGCGTCGCCTTTTATGCCAGCAGCGATGCCTTTATGGCACAGCATTGGCCGGACATCGCCTTTATTGATTACTTATTCAAACTCGCCATCTGCACTCTGTTTTTCCTGCCTGCTTATGGCGTAATTCTGAACTTCCTCACCAAGAAACTCACCACCTTGCAAGCAAACCATGCCGATAGCTCCGCTACACTGGTGGCACAAGAATAAAGTTAGGCCGTCTGAAAATTTCAGACGGCCTCTTTTATTTTTATTTTTAAAACAACAATGCCGTCTGAAACTTTTCAGACGGCATTGATATTATTGGCCTCGCCAACAGGAATCGAACCTGTATTTTACGCTTAGGAGGCATACGTTCTATCCGTTGAACTATGGCGAGCGCGTTAAACTTTTCCGGCAATAAACGACAATATACCTGCGGCAATCAGCGGACCAACGGGAATACCGCCCAAAAAAGCCACGCCGGCGATAGTACCGATTAACAAGCCGGTTACCAAAATCGGCTGGCTGCTCATCAACGGCACACCATGCCCGGCAATCCATGCCACAAAAATACCGACAGCCACCGCGGCCAGCATTTTGACATTTAAAAAGGCCGCCAGATTAGGCAGCTGCACTTTACCCGAAACCAAAGGACTCAACACACCAATGGTCAGAAAAATAATACCGACACTCAAACCATATTTTTCCGCAAATGGAATGTATTTTGCCAAGGCCGTTTGTTGCATCAATAATAAAACAATCGCGGAAATCGTAATCGAATTATTGTTGCTCAACACGCCCAGCAAAATCAGCGCCACCAAGAAAAGCGGGATAAAACTGAAATTCATGTCACGCTCTTTAAGACACGCGTGCCAAAGATTCTTCGGCAAGCTGACGCATGGCTTCGGTAACCTCACTTTGCGGCAAGACATTCAAACACGCAATCGCTTTTTCAACCGCTTTACGCGCTTCGTTTACCGAATACGGCAAAGCGTCTGAGTTGACCACATGATGATGGATTTTCTCAAAATAGCTGCGATCGGCATTTTCCAAAGCATGGCGCACATCGTTCGCCGCCTGCTCCGAGCCATTGCGCATCAGATAAATCAGCGGCAAGGTCGGTTTACCCTCAGCCAAATCATCGCCGACGTTTTTGCCGATTTCTTCAGTTTCACCCGAATAATCCAATACATCATCGATAATTTGGAATGCCGTACCGACATACATGCCGTAATCTTTCAACGCCTGCTCTTGCTCCGGCGCAGCCTTGCCTAAAATGGCACCGACTTGCGCAGCGGCTTCAAACAGCTTGGCGGTTTTGTACTGAATGACCTGCACATATTCAGTCTCGGCAATATCGGTATTGCCGATATTCATCAGCTGCATCACTTCGCCTTCTGCAATGATATTGGTCGCGTCTGCCATCACTTCCAAAATCTTCATACTGCCCGAGCCGACCATCAACTGAAATGCACGGGTATATAAAAAGTCACCCACCAATACCGCCGCCGCATTGCCAAACAGATTATTCGCGGTTTTGCGGCCACGGCGCAAATCACTCTCGTCTACCACATCATCATGCAGCAACGTCGATGTATGAATAAATTCCACCATCGCCGCCAGTGAATACAGCTTCTCATCATCATAGCCCACGGCCTTTCCCGCCAAAATGGTGATAATCGGGCGCAGTCGCTTGCCGCCGGCGCTGATGATATAGGTACCGATTTGGGAAATCAGCGCCACATCCGACTGAACAGCTTGATTAATCACAACATTGACTTTGGCTAAATCATCAGACAGATGACGTTGGAAATAAGGCAGATTTTCGAGCATAACCGGAATTTCTAGAAAATTAAAAGAGAGTGTTGCATAAAAATATCATATCCAGCGCGCGATTATAGCAGCAAAGACCGTTTTATACACCTTTCAGGCGGCATTTTCATCACAACAGAAATAAACTTTGACAAAACAGCAAAATATGCATAAAATTCAAGGTTTCGCACATAGGGTGCGAATGATTTAACCATAAATTCTCATGGAGTTGAGTATGTACGCGGTCGTAAAAACCGGCGGTAAACAATACAAAGTTACCGTTGGCGAAAAATTGAAAGTAGAACAGATACCAGCCGAACTCGACAGCCAAATCGAACTGAACGAAGTTTTGATGATTGCTGACGGCGAGTCTGTAAAAGTAGGCGCTCCTTTTATCGAAGACGCAAAAGTAACAGCCAAAGTAGTGGCTCACGGTCGTGGCGAAAAAGTCCGCATTTTCAAAATGCGCCGTCGCAAACACTACCAAAAACGCCAAGGCCACCGCCAAAATTTCACCCAAATCGAAATCGTGGCAATCGCCTGATTTAACACAAGCTAAGGAGTATTCAACATGGCAAGTAAAAAAGCAGGCGGCAGCACCCGCAACGGTCGCGATTCGGAAGCCAAACGCTTGGGCGTGAAAGCCTACGGCAGCGAACTGATTCCGGCAGGCTCTATCATCGTCCGTCAACGCGGCACTAAATTCCACGCCGGCGACAACGTAGGCATGGGCAAAGACCACACTTTGTTCGCTAAAGTTGACGGTTACGTAGAGTTCAAAACCAAAGGCGCGTTAAACCGCAAAACTGTAAGCGTCCGTCCTTACACCGGTTCTGAAGAGTAACCCACCCAAATCAAACCGCTTCTTATGCTAAGAAGCGGTTTTTTCTTATCCCCATGCTTATCCCCACGTTAATTTTTATTAACCCTCCCCTGCCAAATCAGACATTCCCACGCCTTTTCCCTGTCTTAATGTGGACACTTGATATACATTAAAGCCCACGTAAAAGCTTGCATACCGAATGAATCTTTGCTTTATTCTATAAGCAATTTTGCTATAATTTGCCAATCATTCCGGATTACCCATCAACTGCCGGCACACAGTGCTTAAGGCCGTCTGAAAATAATCCACAGCCATTACAATAAAGGATACCTCCATGAGCTTACACAGCGATATTCTCGTCGTCGGCGCAGGCCCGGCAGGCCTCAGCTTTGCCGCAGAACTGGCAGGCAGCGGTTTAAAAGTGACCCTTATCGAACGCAGCCCGCTGGCTGTGTTGCAAAATCCGCCATACGACGGCCGGGAAATCGCACTCACCCACCTTTCCCGCGAAATCATGCAACGCCTAGGCATGTGGGAACGAATTCCCGCAGACGAAATTTACCCATTACGCGATGCCAAAGTATTAAACGGCCAATCCGATTACCAACTCCATTTTCCACAACCCACCCAAGCACGCGGCGAACCGGCCGACTGCTTAGGCTACTTGGTTTCCAACCACAATATCCGCAAAGCCGCGTATGAAGTGGTCGCCACACTCGATAATGTCACTATTCTGACCGACACCAACGTTAAAGATGTCAAAGTATCCGATCAAGAAGCGCAAGTCATCCTCGAAAACGGCGGCATCCTGACCGCATGCCTGCTTTTGGCCGCCGACAGCCGCTTCTCACAAACCCGCCGCCAATTGGGCATTTCATCCGACATGCACGATTACAGCCGCACCATGTTTGTCGGCCGTATGAAACACACGCTTTCCAACGGCCACACCGCCTACGAATGCTTCCACTATGGCCGCACCATTGCCCTGCTGCCGCTGGAAGAACACATCACCAATACCGTTATCACCGTCGATGCCGATAAAACCGATTCCATCAAAGCCTTAAGCAACGAAGAGCTGGCCGCGATGGTCAAAACTCAATTAAAAGGCCGCTTGGGCGATATGGAAGTGGTCAGCACATTCCATAATTACCCACTGGTCGGCATGATTGCCCAACGCTTCTACGGCAAACGCAGCGCCCTTATCGGCGATGCCGCCGTCGGCATGCATCCCGTTACCGCGCACGGTTTCAACTTAGGCCTATCCAGCGCCGATATTTTGGCCAAACTGATTTTAGAAGCCGAACAACGCGGTCAAGACATCGGCTCAAGCACCCTGCTGGAAAAATACAACAGCAAACACATGCTGCACGCCCACCCGATTTACCACGGCACCAATATGCTGCTGAAACTTTTCACCAACGAAACCGCCCCGGCCAAAATCCTACGCGGCTTGGTATTGCGCGCCAGCAATAATTTCCCACCGATTAAGAAGCTGATTACTAAGCAGTTGACCGGTTAGGGATTTGAATAATTTGCACAATAGATAATAGCAAAAGGCCGTCTGAAAATTCAGACGGCCTTTTGCTATCTTATGAATATCTAATACTCTAGATTGGTTTTAATTCATTTAAAATAAAATTACATGAATTCATTCATAAATATATTTAAATAACATTTCAACTGATTTAGTATCTAATCAACAATTTTGCAGCCACTAATACTAAAATCACTTTTGTCAACTTTATTTGACATTGTAATTTGACAGCTCCAAAGACCTGAAGGATTACGTAATAATTCAACTGTTGTACCTGTTAATATCGCGCTAACATCACCGCCAATGACTGCTTCAATTCCGCCAAAACTGCCATCAGCAGATTTAATAGTAGCTAAACTAATAATATTAGAGACAGGATTATCACCTTGAATTCCTATGTATTCATAAATACCTCCATTATCAGAGTATGGAGTGCCATTTTGCGCAGCATCTACAGTAGGAAAACCACCATTAGACAAAATGGTCTCAATAGATGCTTTGGTGCTTGATAATTCATGTACAACACGCGCTAATTGAGCTTTTCCAACATAATTTTGATAAATTGGTAACGCAAATGCTGATAACACCCCTATAATAACCAATACGATCATCAATTCAACTAATGTAAACCCACCTGCTATATGGTTTTTATGCATCTTTTAAACCTTTATCAACTTAATAATTATAAAAGCGTACCATATTTCTATGATACGCTTTTCAAGATTACAAAATGGTTACAATTAAGGGTTAGCTGCGTTAGCTGCTACTACAGCACAACCTGATGGTACATATTTTTCATCAGTATTAGTTGTACAAGACCAAGTACCATCGGTAGTACGTGTCCAAGTTAGTGTATCATCTTGTAAGTCAGCTGCTGCATTGTTACCAAAAGTAGCTACAATTGTGGCTGCACCAGTATCTTGTAAAGTTACCTGAGGCACACCTGTACCAGTTGCTAAGGTTTCACCACTTTGCGCAGCACCAGCTAACAAGTTAGATCCAGTTGCACCAATTTTACAGTTACCATTTTGGTCGCCAACAGTCAACTTACCATCCAAAATACAAGTCTCAGCAACTGTTTTCAGGTTACCAGATTCACCCATTACACGTGAAACTTGTGAACGAGCGATGTAGTTTTGATACATAGGTAACGCAATCGCCGCCAAAATACCGATAATTGCAACTACGATCATTAATTCAATCAGGGTAAAACCTTTTTGCATGCTTTTCATTTAATTAACTCCAGTTAAAAAATTTGTGAATAATTGGTTGTATATTATATTTTAAAAATCCGTAATGCGCTTGGCACTTTTGTTTACTGCATATGAGTAAAACCATAAAGAAGAAGGAATATACAGCTTCCGGCTCGGTATCCGTTACGCTTCAACTTTGCCGGATATAATCAATCAAGCAATGGGCGTGCCAGTTTTCAATAAATCTTGAAATTTTCGCATATTTTATCAAAAGCTGTTGTTTTATATAATTATTCTATCCATTCCTAGTTTCAGACGGCCTAAAATATCTGTTCTTAAAGCGGAGTTGAAAATTTCAATATGACATTTTTTGTCAATTTTCATGGATATTCGTCATTTTTATTTTAGCCGTTTTTTGTCACCTGCCGTTTTTTGTCACTTTCCAACCCAATATTGATAATATATTAAATATTTGGATAATCGGTTTCAATTTAAAACGAACGGAATACCGCATTCATTATTAATTTTTATCCTACTGTTTTTAATGACTTTATTTCCCTATCCAAAACGGCTAGAAAAAAATTAGGCATTTATTCTGATTTTAGCTTACTGAGTGATAAATTTAGTTAAATTTTAAATGAATATCTAATATGCCGATTAAATAATATATTTGCATAACATCAGCGGTTCACGATAAATCCGTCTATAGGCGCATACGCTGCAAAATCTGCATGTTGGTCAAGCAAAACAATCCAATCTTTATTCAGACTACTGGTAAACGGTAAGTAATACAGCTGCTCATCGGATTTCACTGATGCGCTCGAAAGAATCTCTGCTTCACTCAAGCCCCGCGCTTGTGCCAATACGGATAGGGGTTTCATCTTGGCACGGATTTTCGCACGTTCTTTCTCATCATCTTCAAGCCACCAATTCGGCCGCATACTTGGCTCAATCCCTTGTAAAGACATGGATAAACTTTGGTTGGCTTCTTCCATATCCACAGGCTCACGCAGGCCCACACGCTTTACACCAAACTATGATAATTGCTGCAAACCTTCCGGCACATTGGGTAGCTGCTCATCATCAATTTCAGCAGCCGTAACCACCATGATTCTGTCTTGCTCAAAAGCAGCCACCACCGGACGTGCTTGAGAAACGCTGTAAATCCCATACAGTAATGCGGCCAATTAGATAGCACCCGATTAAGCTAAAATCGATTACGCGCTCTTTAGTAGATTTTTTCGGGCTGGCCAATACCAAGGTTAATTAAAGGACCGCATATCACATCAACGATAACAACCAATTTATATAACGCTAAACCACCTGTTAACTCTTCATAAGGATGCGGATACCAGATTTTAAAAACCAATAGTGCTGCTGCACCTGCGACAAAAAGGCTGATTAATAAATGCCAACCTGCATTTTTAAGTGCAAATTTAAGTCGGGATACCGAGGGAATTATATCGGTCATCATTGTATATAATGTGTTTTAAGTGAGTGTTGTTTTATCAAAATCGGGAAATGATTTTCAGACGGCATATTATATATTTCGCTATTTGTTTTCAACTATTATATAAATGCATGACATTCCACCATCAATTAAGTAGAATTTACCTATAAAAAAAAGACCACTCATAAAGTGGTCTTTTAAAATTTGGCTCCCCGACCTGGGCTCGAACCAGGGACCTGCGGATTAACAGTCCGTCGCTCTACCGACTGAGCTATCAGGGAATAAAAATTTGATTGTATTCAACAATAATTAATCTGTCAACCTATTATTTTAATTTTGTGATAATCCAATGTCTCTGCATTATAAAATTTCAGCAATATGTTTGGCAGCGCGTTTGGCATCGAGCAAAATCAAACCTAATTTCCCACTTTCTTTGGCCATCAGAGCCAATACGGCATTGTTACCGGCTTGGCTTAATAAAATATAGCCGTTTTTACCTTTACCATCACTTGATCAAGCTCACCACAAGCCAATTCTTGTACGGAGCGGTTGCCCAAAGCCAATAAGGTGGCTGACATTGCACCGACGCGGTCGGCATTTAAATGATTTGGCAGTAATGTTGCAATCGGCAAGCCATCGGGAGAAATCACGGCAGAAGCGACAATATCGGTAGAGGTGTTATTCAAATCGCTCAATACGGAGATTAATAATTGTTGCATATTTTATTCCATTCAAAATGTAGTGGGTTATATCAGGTCGGATTAGCGACTGCCGTATCGGTGATATAACACTTTAACCATGGTAACAAAGGCTTCTTTATTTAAATCAGGCATACCACCGATAACCAAAATCAGTTTGGTTTGTCCGATGTAAAGTGGAAAAAAGGTCAATTCGCTTTGGCCTGATGGGTCGCAAATACCCCATGCGCTGTTATTGATGTGCAGATTGTTACGGATCAATAAGCGGTGATTGTCTTCAACTTTTGCTACTTCGCTCGCCAATAAGCCCAATTCTTCAGCCGCCTCGTGATGAAAGCCTGCATTGGCAAAATAAAGCCCGTTTTCATCAGCCAACAATGCTTTGCCGGAATTAGACAATTGCTCTAATAGTTGCGGCAATTGCTCATCAGTTAGATTAACATCGTCTGTACTCATTTGCTCGTCGCCATATAAGAATTCCAAGCGTTGCAAACGATACAGCAAATTCAGTGCTGTGTTGATGTCGCTGGTATCGGCCCAAGCCAGCACTCTTTGGCTGCTGATGGTTTCAGTAGGCTCTGCCCGCAATAAACCGTAGAGCAATGTACGACTGGCGCTCGGGGTTTCGTTGGAAACAGCATAATAGGCACCTGCCGGCGTAATTTTGGGGTACAAATTTGACTGCAGAGAAAGTGTCGATTCCATCTTATACCTCTAAACCCGGATCAATTGAGAATAACATCGCTGTCACCAGCTGCTTTACATCGTCTTCACGACGGGCATCAATCTCAAAAACCGGTACATTAAAATTATTTTGAGCCAAGTATTTTTGATATACATCCACTCCCGGCAGGGAACGGATATCCATTTTGGTCACACCGACCACCAAGGGAGCGGTTTTCAGTAATTCACGGAAAGCTTCCAAAAAAATTGCAAGTCTTTCAATGGATTAGTGCGGGTATTATCCAGAAGCAATACCAAACCCATACTGCCTTGACTGAGAATTTCCCACATGAAATTGAAGCGTTCTTGACCCGGTGTACCATATAAGTGCACTTTGGTTTCTTCATCCAAATGAATTACACCATAATCCATGGCAACAGTGGTATAGCCTTTGCGCACCAAAGTCATGTCGGAAGCGGAAGCATCGGTTTGAATCGGCGGTTCATCGGATAATGCTGAAATGGCTGTTGTTTTACCTACACCTACCGGACCGGTAAAGATAATTTTATTTTCTTTCATTGACTTGTCCTTTTTATTATCGTTTACCAAGCAATTTACGCATCAGACGCTGCAACAAACCACGCGGCTGCTCTTCAGACGGACCGGCCACTTTTTCGGCCTCCTTAGCCATTTTGCTGTCCGGCACATCGCTGCTGACATTAACACGATCAGTCAAATTAGCCGGCGCTGCCTGAATATATTCTGTGTCGGTCGCTAAGAAACCTGTTACTGATGTCGCGGCCAAATAATTCAAAATATCCAGCATTTCTAAAGGCATAACTTTATACAAAATATTCAAGTTAACCGATGTTTTGGTTAGAAAGGCTGACAACCGCATGGATTCAGGCACATGTGCCAACCGGGTTAAATTCGGCCAACGCTTCAAAGTAAAGACGGTTTGCGGTGTCATCGGATAAATCAGACGGCCTTGTGCAGTCCAAATTGCCATTTGCCACAAGCACGACATAATCGTAACTTTAGCCTTTTCTTTCCATTGCGGATTATCCGGCACAGCCTTACATACTACGGCAAGATTATCATCTTTACATAATTTTTCCAACTCAGTAGCATTAACGGTCAATAAAACACGCTGAATATTGGGAAAAACAATCAATACCGGTTTGCCTTCATGCAAAACGGCAATATCTTGATGGCCTTGACTGGCAAATTTCAAGGCCCCAGCAAACCTTTTTGCGGATTAAAACGGCGAATAGTTGCTTTGCGTGTACCATCGGCTTGGGTTTGCCCTGCTTCCTGACCGGAAGTCACACCGTCTGAAACGGTAAAAATCTGTCCGCCTTGCGCCAAGCTGCGCAAAATAGGGAATAAGGTATCAAATTTGATTGGTTTGGGCAGATACGGTGTAGTAACGGTCGGTTCAGATGAAGAGAACATGGCCACCGGTGTTTGAGAATAGGCTGCTGTTGCTGCCTTCCACGCTTCTATCCCTTGTTGTGAATCGGTATCAACCAAAATCAAATCCGGTTTATCGGCTGAGTCCGGCGTGACAATTTCGTAATTCGTCGTATTGTGCATTTTAAAAGCCATACGGAATACAGCCTCTTGCTGCTCCCCCACTTCTAGCAGCATAATGCGTATGGTTTTAATTTTAGGTAACAGATTGTCCATTATTGGTACTCTCTTGGGTTATTTTATTTTTTAGAATGTTGGTTGACACGTTGCAGCAAGCGGCTCATGGCCAAAACTACTTCTTCCGGCAAGCTGACGACGCGTTCGCGCAATAAACGTAAGAATTGTTCCAGGCGCGCCCAATCTTCGGCACGCTCATAAAGGTCAAACAGCATCACATAAAGCTGAGATTCTTTCGGATATTGCAATACTGCCTGCTCTAAAGTACCAATGGCTTGATCGAGCTGACCATACATCAGCAAGGATTCCACTTCTTTCAATGCCTCATCGGCAGGCGAATTGTTCGCGCTGATGACAGAAGAATCTTTTTGCACCAAATCCCGGTATTTGGCTTTTATTTGTAAGGCAGTGGGTTGCAAATAACCACGTGATAAGCCGATCTCCCGCACTTGCTGCTCACTCGGACTGCGTTCAAGGTCGTCAAAGAGCTCATGGTAGCCGAGACTATAGCCCCAACCCAACATGCGTTCTTTAACTTGGCGGCCATATTGCCCCAAAGAGTAGTAAAGCTTCCACAAATGCTTGGCAAACTGACCGACTTCTTCGTTTTGATAGTCCAACTTCAAGGCATCGATAATCAGACTTGCAGGTTTAGCAGAATGGTGAATCGCGCGGTTGTATTGTTCTACTGCTGTTTCATAATTAACTTTATCTTTCAGAATCTTGGCACTTTGCTCCGGCTTAACAAAGCCGATTACCGCATTCATCTCTTCAGGCGTAATGTCGCCAAATTCCTTTTTACCCAAAACAATTGGTGCGCGCTTAGAGAGGCCATTAGCAACTTGCGGATTGGCGGAATCGATGGTGAGAACAGGGTTGGTTACGATGTTGTCATCCAGACCGTTGTTTTCACCAATTTGTCGGGCAACTTCCTGTATGTTCCAGCCCAGTTTGCTCTCCGCCAATACGCGTAGACGCAAATGAGTAGGCTCAGCCATCAAACCCAGTTTCACATATTCAGCCAAACTGTCTTCCGGCAAAGCAGCACCATGATTTTCTAAGGTTTCGGCTAATTTATCGATATTACTGATACGCAGATTTAAGCCAACCAATTCATGAACTAATTTTTCAGGTGCGCCGTCAGGCAAACCATTGAGATAGCTGGCGAGTGATTCGGCGGCTTTGCTTTCGTAGCCGAATTGCTTATAAACTTGATATTCGGTTAATGGATCAACTTCCTGAGCGGATACGGAAGCCGTAGATGCGCCGCTGCCGCCTTCCATGCCCCACTCCCAATCTTGGTTGTCGGCACTGGAAACGGACTGATTGACTTTATCCATCCACTCTGCGCCATCAGAAGCTTCGTCAGCCTGATTTTGATGATTATTTTGTCTTGATGCTTTAGTCGCTTTGCCCGGTTTTTTTGCTGTCGCACCGCCTTGTTTATAGCGCACGAACAACAAGACCAGCAACAAAAGCGCCAGCAAGATGATTAAAAGCGAATAATTCAAGAACACCTCCCGATGATGCGCGAATGCGCAATCATACTGCCAATGTATTAATATGTTCGACACTCATTTATTTATGCTATCGAATCATGTTATCCCTAGATTAATTATGATAGCATGATTCATCAGATAATTACATTAAAAACCATTTTACAGACAGCCTTATTCTATCGGTTCACCGCTCAAACACACCTATGGATTCGACATGAGCAGTTTGTGGAAACATGTTCATCACGCCGGCTGACTTAAAAACATAGCCTTTCCCAATCAAAACAGCAGCATCGCGCGCGAATGTAGCAGGATTACAAGACACATAAACGATACAATTGGGCAAATATGGTAAATGTAGCGATTTGACGACAGCATAAGCGCCACTACGAGGCGGGTCGAGCAACATCTTATCGAATTGCCCCACGAGGCTACTGTTGCTTCATCTGTTTCAAATAAGTCTGCCGTTTGAAATTCAACCTGTTGTGTACAGCCGTTTGCGATGGCATTTTGCCGTGCACGATCAACCAAATAATCTGCGCCTTCAATACCGACTACACGTGCGCCACATTTTGCCATAGGTAAGCTGAAGTTGCCTAACCCGCAGAACAAATCGGCAATTCTTTCGCCTGAACGGATATTCAGCAACCGGATGGCGCGACTAATCATCAGTGCATTTAAATCGGCATTAATTTGAGTAAAGTCGCCCGGCCGATAAGGCATAGTCAAATCATACTCAGGCAAATCATAAAACAAAGACAAATCAAGATGATGGATTGGATAAAAAGCCTTTGCCGATTCTTTACCGTATTGCAGCCACAGCTGCCAAGTTTCGTTTTTTTCTTTTAAAGACGTACCAAACCACTTTCTTAATTGGTGCTCTGTTTTTTCAGACGGCCTTTGATAAAAACACAGATTCAATACGGTTAATTTTTTACTGTGGTAAAACTCGACAAATTTGATTTCCTCTCCCGAATTTACTAATTTTTGCAGCAACATTTTTACCGAAGGAATCTGCGCGGAAATGTGTTGTGGCAACACCTCGCAAGAAGCAATATCCACCACATCATGACTGCGCTTGGCCTGAAAGCCGAGCTTGACTTCGCCTGACGCATCAATGGCGACACTCAATCTGGCTCGATCACGGTAGCGCCAAGATGCCGCATAAATCGGCGGCAGAATTTGCTCCGGGAACACTTTACCGATGCGCGCCAATTGCTCTTCTAAAATTCGCTGCTTAAATGCGACCTGTGCATTCGGCTCGATATGTTGCAATACGCAACCGCCACATGTATCAAAATAGCGACACTTTGGTTTAACACGTTCACCGGATGGCTTTAAGACAGATTTAATTTCCGCTTCGTCGAATTGTTTTTTAGATTTACTTATGCGGTAGCTAACGGTTTCAGACGGCATGGCACCTTTGATAAAAACCGCTTTTCCGTTTACACGCGCCACCCCGCGCCCTTCGTAATCCAAAGAAAAAACGTCCGCCACATTCTTCACACACTCCCCTTCACCATCTATTCATCATAACTCAAATATTGATTTTAAATAACCGTTTACCAGTTATTACTTACCGAAAAGGCATATTTTCGCACAGTTACCACTATATTAAGGTATGATTTTCCACAATCATCTTTTAACCCTTTGTTAAAACACAGACAAATACATGAAAAAAATCAGCTTAAGTTTATTTGCACTGACACTGACCACCACGGCATTTGCCAACACCCCGCTGCCTGATGTCGCACCGGCAACCGAAGGCCAACACGTTTTCATCAATATTCCGCAACAACGCCTGTTTTTATACACCAACGGCAAACTGACTAAAGCTTATCCTGTTGCAGTTGGTAAAGCCATGACCCAAACGAATTTGGGCGAACACAAAATCGGCGTCAAAGCTTTTAATCCCACGTGGCACATTCCAAAATCAATTCAAAAAGAACGTGGTGACAATGTGAAAACGATTCCGCCAGGTCCAAAAAATCCTTTAGGGCCAGTATTTGTCCGACTTGGCGATCCGAAATTAGGCTTAGGCATTCACGGTACTAATGTACCGTCTAGCGTACCGGGGTACGCAGCCATGGTTGCGTGCGCATGAAATCGCCCGATGCCTTAGAGTTTGCCAAAACCATCTCTACCGGCTCACCGGCTCACGTAATCTACCAAATGGCGACTTTAAATGAAGATGCCAATAAAAATCTGTGGCTTGCCGCTTACCGCGACCCATACGGCAAGAAAAACCTTGATACAGCCGCATTGAAAAAAAGCATTGAGGCATGGACAAAAGCTCATGGCAAAAACATCAACACCAAACGCGTTGATGCGATTTTGAAGAACCGCACCGGTCAAGCCAACTGTTTAACTTGTGTCAAAGGCGTGAAACTCAAAGTCCCGCTAAAATCTCTGGCTTGGACGGCCGGCTCATCTGCTTACAGCAAACCGAAAGCAATGCCGAAACCTGCTCCGGTTAAAGACGATGTATTGCCATCAGGTTCGGAAATCGAAATCGATGCCGGTGATGATACTGTAAAACCGGTTATCCCGACCCCGGCGACACCGCAAACTACTCAACCGGTTGCACCAAGCAATGCAGCGGCTTCTGAAGCAAACGTGCCTGTACCTGCCTCAAACTATGTTCCTGCACCTGCTTATCCGACACAGGAAATTCCGGCGGATGCCGAGCCAACCGAATTGCTGTTTTAATATTTTAATGAACATTAAGGCCGCCTGAAAAAGAAACTTTTGTTTATCTTTTTCAAACGGCCTTTGTTATTTACTATGCAGATGATTCACTGCGCCGAATAATTTATGATTGCTTACCCTTTTCAGACGGCCTTCCAAGCCTTAAACTAACCCACTGTTGAATTTATCCTTATTTGGAGATACAGATGAACGCTAAAATCAAAGTCGGCATCGTCGGCGCAACAGGTTATACCGGCGTTGAATTATTGCGTCTACTGACCACGCACCCCAATGTTGAAGTAACCGCCGTCACCAGCCGGGGCGAAGCCGGCATAGCGATTGCCGATTATTTCCCAAGCCTGCGCGGCATATATGATTTGGTTTTCCAAACTCCTGACGTAGCCGGCCTTGAACAATGCGATATGGTCTTTTTTGCCACTCCAAACGGTGTTGCCATGAAAGAAGCACCGGAATTATTGGCCAAAAATGTGCGCATTATCGATTTATCTGCCGATTTCCGCATTCAAGACATTCCAACATGGGAACAATGGTATGGCATGACACACGCTTGCCCCGATATTGTGCCGCAGGCCGTTTATGGTTTATGTGAAATGAACTGTGAAGCCATTACCCAGGCGCAAATTGTGGCCAATCCCGGCTGCTACCCGACCTGTGTGTCCCTGCCGTTGTTGCCATTATTACGACAAGGCCATCTGAAAACCAATATGCCACTCATTGCCGACTGTAAATCCGGCGTTTCCGGCGCCGGCCGCAAAGGCAATGTCAGTTCGTTATTGTGCGAAGCCGGCGATAACTTTAAAGCCTACGGTATCGGTGGGCACCGTCACTTACCGGAAATCAAGCAAACCATCAATAGCTTACAAGCCGATGTGGCCGAAGGTTTCGTGTTCGTCCCACACTTAACCCCGATGATTCGCGGCATGCATGCCACCGTTTACCTGCACTTGAATGACAACATCAATCCATACGAAATCTTGAGCGACTTCTATCAAGACAGTCCTTTTGTGGATGTGATGAAGCCGGGTAGCACGCCAGAAACCCGCAGCGTACGCGGTGCCAACATCTGCCGCCTAAGCGTGCAGCAAGCACCGCAAAGCCGGCTTTGGGTGGTGTTGTCGGTGATTGATAATCTGGTTAAAGGCGCTGCCGGACAAGCTGTTCAAAATATGAATATTATGTTTGGTTTTGACGAACGCTTAGGCTTGCAAGCTGCGCCATTATTACCTTAAGTTTCAAGTAAAGATTTGAAAACAAACCTGAGGCCATCTGAAATGCTGCATATTTCAGACGGCCTCAGGCCTTACTGCGGGTTTCTACTGTGTATTGTTTTCGATCTCAATTGATTTATTCGTAAACCACACCTGCTACGAATTCTTGCTCATTGAGACCGCCATATTGCTGCTCCCAATCATGCGATGCTTCAACGATGTCACATTCGCGCGCAAATTTGCGCTGCTTGACATTCATATTCTCCAAAACCAAATGGCTCAACTGCTCACACTCTAATGCGGAAAGCGACACATTAGGAGATTGCGCTTCCGAGTAGCTGACAGGAAACGCTATCAAGCCTAAAGCCAAAGCCATTACTGCCAACCAAGTATTTTTACGATAGCCTGTCATTTTGATTCCTTTAATTAAAATGATTAAAAATAATCCCATTCTTTTGAAATCAATCAGATTAACTTGAAGCCCCTCTTCATACACCATACACAAAGCATATGACAGAATAAACACAGAGACAAACTCAAAAATATGGAAAGGAACTTTAGTTAATCTTTACTTTCCGACATAATACTAAGAAAAAATAAATAATGCAATAATTTTTCTTAGTTTAACTAATTTTTTTCTTACATTATTCCAAAAAATGAAGTAAAATATAAAACAATCAACCAGTGTGTATCCAAAATCACACTTTCATCTAAGGAATAACATGGATACCTTTAAAGACAGACTGGCCTTTTTATGGAAAGGCGAAGCCAAGCAAGCAAAAATTGCTGCCGATATTGATATGACTATTGCGGGATTTAGCCGAATTTGGAATGAAGGCGGCTTACCGAAATCAGAAACCTTAAAAAAATCAAACAATTGAAAGGTTGCAGTATTGATTGGCTGCTGACCGGCGAAGGCGACCCTTTTCCCGACCAAGCCACACCCAATACCACCGCTTACGATACGCTCGGCAATCCCGTTGATGTTGAAGAATTTGTGTTTGTGCCACGTTACGACATTCAAGCCGCCGCAGGCCATGGCCAATTGGTGGGGGATGAAAAACCTGTCTTCACTATGGCTTTCCGCCGCTATTGGATTGAAAACTACGTCACCCGCGACACCAAAAATTTATCCGTCATCTCCGTTAAAGGCGATTCGATGGAAGGTGTGCTCAACGATGGTGATTCGATTCTGATTAACCACAGCGAAACCACGCCACGCGACGGACTGTATGTGTTACGACTCAATGAAAATCTATTGGTCAAACGTTTGCAGTTAATGCCGGGCGGTATTGTGAACGTCATTTCTGCCAACGAAGCCTATCCGACCTTTGAAATTGATTTGAACCATCTGGGTGACGACATCGCCATTATCGGCCGTGTGGAATGGTTTGGGCGCAATATCTGATTTTTATGGCGGCTATTGAATTTTAAGTCATTGTCCCAACTTGCCTTAGTGAGCAGATTGCGCGACAATACACATAACATTCATATAATATAAAAGGAATCACATCATGTCAGATGAAAGCCCTATTCTATTCACCGATAGCTGCTGCACCAAAGTGGCGGATCTTATCGCGGAAGAAAGCAACCCAGAACTCAAATTGCGTGTTTTTGTAAACGGCGGCGGATGCTCCGGTTTCCAATACGGCTTTACCTTCGATGAAATCAAAAATGATGACGATTTTGAAATCGAAAAAAACGGCCTGACTTTCCTGGTCGACCCTATGAGCTACCAATACCTGATCGGTGCCGAAATCGACTATACTGAAAGCCTGCATGGTTCCCAATTCGTGATTCGCAATCCTAATGCCGAAACCACTTGTGGCTGCGGTTCATCATTCTCGGTTTAATGGGTAGGCCGCTTCAGATAGATTGATATATTAAGACCTGATATTTCAACCAATCACCCAAGGTTAGGTTGGGCTATCGCCTAGAAACGCTTTCCAACAAAAAGCCGTCTGAATGATTCAGACGGCCTTTTCATGGTATTTTGTTTAAATAAGTATCCGTTTTGTGTGATTTATGATATATATAAAATAATTGACTAATATATTATCCATTATTGAACAATAATACTAATTGGACAATCACCGTTTACAGACCTGATTTTTTAGTTTTATTACACTAGGCTATTTTAACCCTAGAAATTACCCTTTATCTGTTGCAGAAGACAGGCAACTTTATAAGATTTATACTTTTTCTAACAATAGAAAATCTCCTGATAAACCGCACACTAAAAACTACATAAGCCGTTTTATCAATTGTACAAATGGGATACTGATGAACCAAAAAGCTAAGCTTTACGACGTATATGTTTCTTATCCGCCCAATGTCGATCGCGAGCGGATTAATGCTTGTTTGTATGATAATCTGCCGGGAAACGAAGCAGAAGATTTGGTGCAAGCATTGGCAGAGCGCCCACAAGCTATTATTGCTGAAAACTGCACGCAAGAAGAACGCGAAAATGCCCAACATTATTTCAATTACTTGGGCTTAGATGTCATCGTCCGCCATTCTTTAGAACTGGCGCCAAGCTCTCTCAATTCTGAGTCAGAAGAAGGTGCACCGGCAGAAATCAGCCAATGCCCGGTGTGTATGACCATTATTGAAGATCCGGACAAGCCTCATTGCGTGGTTTGTGATTTTCAATTCTCCAGTGCCACGCCCCAAGTTATTGACCGCAAACGCATTGAATGGCAAGAAAAGCTGGCCTTTGAACACAAAAAGCAAACCGAGATTGCCCACAAACTCAAACAAGAGCGCGAACGTGAAGAAAAAATCCTGCGCAAGCAAATCCGTGCGGAATTGGAAGAAAAGCTGCGTGAAGAATTGGGGGAAAATCGCACCCTGATTGCTATCGCCGCCAAACGCAAAAACATCTTAATCGGCATAGTTGCCTTCATTCTGATGATTTTATTGGTTGCAGCCGGTTACTTTGCCGCTAAATTCCTGTAAATTTCTTAATTTAAAAGGCCGCCTGAACATATTCGTTTCAGACGGCCTTTTTGTATGGTTTACCTATTCATGCCTAATAGAATGCTTTGGCGCAACGCCTTGCAATGATTTATAATTCGTCCATCTTCAGTGCAACCGAATGCCCACCATGAAATGGCTCAAACGCATTAAAACCATCTTTCGTACCCTCTATCTTTACAGACTGTACGATTTATTTATCAATTATATCCAGCAAGATTGGTTGCGCAATTTAATCGGCCAGCTGCCACAATCAGGCGAATACCAAGATCAAACCTTGCCCGTGCGCTTACGCTTGGCTTTAGAAAGTCTCGGTCCGATTTTCATCAAATTCGGCCAAGTCTTATCTACCCGCCCCGATTTGATTCCTTATGAATACGCTATTGAACTGGCGAAACTACAAGACCGTGTGCCACCGTTTGACGCTCAATTGTCACGCCGCCAAATCGAAAAAGCCTTAGGCCAATCGATTGAAAAAATGTATGCCGAGTTTGAAATCGAGCCGGTTGCCAGCGCATCGATTGCCCAAGTACACAAAGCACGTCTGCACAGCGGCGAAGAAGTGGCAGTAAAGGTGTTGCGCCCGAATATCCTGCCGGTTATCGAACAGGATTTGGCGCTGATGCGCTTGGGCGCAGGCTGGTTGGAACGCTTATTTGCCGACGGCAAACGCCTCAAGCCGCGCGAAGTAGTCGCCGAATTCGACAAATACCTGCATGACGAATTAGATTTAATGCGCGAAGCGGCCAATGCCAGCCAGCTCGGCCGCAATTTTGCCGGCAGCGACATGCTGATTATTCCCAAAGTATTTTACGATTACTGCTGCCGCGACGTACTGACCATTGAATGGATGGAAGGCACACCGGTTTCCGACATCGCCACGCTCAAAGCTAAAGGAATCGACTTAAAAAAACTGGCCGATTACGGTGTGGAAATCTTCTTCACCCAGGTGTTCCGCGATGGTTTTTTCCATGCCGACATGCATCCGGGCAATATTTTAGTCGCCGATGACAACCGCTACATCGCGCTTGACTTCGGCATTATCGGCAGCCTGACCGATTACGACAAACGCTATTTGGCGATTAACTTCCTCGCTTTTTTCAACCGCGATTACCACCGCGTCGCCACCGCCCATATCGAATCAGGTTGGGTGCCGGCCGATACGCGCGCGGAAGAGCTTGAATCTGCGGTGCGCAGCGTGTGCGAACCGATTTTCAACAAACCAATTTCGCAGCTTTCATTCGGCTTGGTACTGATGCGCTTATTTGAAGTAAGCCGCCGCTTTAATGTCGAAATCCAGCCACAACTGGTTTTGCTGCAAAAAACGCTGCTCAACATCGAAGGCTTAGGCCGCCAACTCGACCCTGATTTGGATTTATGGGCCACAGCCAAACCGTTTCTTACCAAATGGATGAACGAACAAATCGGCCCCAAAGCCTTTCTTAACCAGCTCAAAACCGAAGCCCCGGACTGGGCGCAAATCCTGCCGAGCCTGCCACGCAAACTCAATGCACTGGTAGATGAAACCCGCCAGCAGGAAATGCGCGACGCTTATCTGCATTTGATTAAAGTGCAGCAACGGCAAAGCCTGTGGCTCGGCTTGATTGCCATTGCCCTGCTGCTGATTTTGATTTTTAAATAAGTACGAGGCCGTCTGAAAGAATCTGTTTTCAGACGGCCTGAGACCTTTGCAAAACTGATCAATCATTAATAAAAACTAAAACTGCCGTCATTCCCGCGCAGGCGGGAATCCATCTCAGAATTCAAGAACCATTTTATTCAATAGCTTGCCATATTAAAAAATGGATTCCCGCCTGCGCGGGAATGACGTCGGTTTTATGTGTGCTGGCTTTTAAAGGAGCTTTGCAAAGGACTCGGCCTAAATGATTTAGCCAAGATTTCATTCACGCAATACACCATTCGAAACCGTCTGAAAAGCAACACACCTTTTTCAGACGGTCTTGTCATCTAACCCTAACAACGAATTATGCTATAATTGCCCGTTTAAAAATTTTAGCAAATATCAGGAAAAAACATGAGTTTAAAATGCGGCATCGTCGGCCTGCCCAATGTCGGCAAATCCACTCTGTTCAACGCCTTAACCCAATCGGGCATTGAAGCGGCCAACTACCCTTTCTGCACCATCGAACCGAATGTCGGCATTGTCGAAGTACCTGACCCGCGCATGGCCGAATTGGCGAAAATCGTCAATCCGCAAAAAATGCAGCCTGCCATTGTGGAATTTGTCGATATCGCAGGTTTGGTGGCCGGTGCCAGCAAAGGCGAAGGCTTGGGTAACCAATTTTTGGCCAACATCCGCGAAACTGATGCCATCGTAAATGTGGTGCGCTGTTTTGATGATGAAAACATCGTCCACGTTGCCGGTAAAATCGATCCGATTGCCGACATCGAAACCATCGGCACCGAATTGGCTTTGGCCGACTTAGCCAGCGTGGAAAAAGCCATTGTCCGCGAAGAAAAACGCGCCCGCAGCGGCGACAAAGATGCACAAAAATTGGTCGATTTGTGCAAAAAATTACTACCGCATTTAGATGAAGGCAAGCCGGTTCGCTCATTCGGCTTGGATACCGAAGAATTGGCCATGTTGCGCCCGCTGCTCCTGCTCACCGCCAAACCCGCCATGTATGTCGGCAACGTCGCCGAAGACGGTTTTGAAAACAACCCACACCTCGACCGCCTTAAAGAATTGGCTGCCAAAGAAAACGCACCGGTTGTAGCCGTATGCGCTGCCATGGAAAGCGAAATCGCCGAATTGGAAGACGACGAGAAAGCCGAATTCCTCGCAGAAATGGGCTTGGAAGAACCGGGCTTGAACCGCCTGATTCGCGCCGGCTACGATCTGCTCGGCCTGCAAACCTACTTTACCGCCGGCGTCAAAGAAGTCCGCGCATGGACCATCCACAAAGGCGACACCGCCCCGCAAGCCGCCGGCGTGATTCATACCGACTTCGAACGCGGCTTCATCCGCGCCCAAGTGATTGCCTATGAAGATTTCGTAGCCTTAGGCGGCGAAGCCAAAGCCAAAGAAGCCGGCAAAATGCGTGTAGAAGGCAAGGAATATATCGTAAAAGACGGCGATGTGATGCATTTCTTATTCAATGTGTAACCGATAAATGCTTGCAACGTTCAGACGGCCTTATTAAATAAAGGCCGTCTGAAAACATAATGGAACCAATATGAGCTTATTAAAAGACTTACAAGCGCGCGGTTTGATCGCGCAAACTACTGATATTGAAGCTTTAGAAGCTTTGTTGAACGAACAAAAAATCGCTTTATATTGCGGTTTCGACCCGACTGCCGACAGCTTGCACATCGGTCATCTGCTGCCCGTGTTGGCATTGCGCCGGTTCCAACAGGCCGATCATACGCCGATTGCTTTGGTTGGCGGGGCCACCGGTATGATTGGCGACCCGAGCTTTAAAGCAGTAGAGCGCAGCTTGAATTCTGCCGACACTGTGGCCGGCTGGGTGGACAGCATCCGCAATCAGTTGAAACCGTTTTTGAGCTTTGAAGGCGATAATGCTGCGGTAATGGCCAATAATGCCGATTGGTTCGGCCAAATGAACTGCTTGGATTTCCTGCGCGACATCGGTAAGCATTTCTCGGTAAATGCGATGTTGGCAAAAGAATCGGTGAAGCAGCGTATCGACCGTGATGATGTGGGTATTTCGTTTACCGAATTTGCCTACACCTTACTGCAAAGCTACGATTTCGCCGAATTGAACCAACGCCACGGCGCATTACTGCAAATCGGCGGCTCCGACCAATGGGGCAACATCACCAACGGCATCGACCTCACCCGCCGCCTGCATCAAAAACAAGTGTTTGGCCTGACCCTACCGCTGGTCACCAAATCAGACGGTACCAAATTCGGTAAAACCGAAGGCGGCGCGGTGTGGCTGGATGCGAAGAAAACCTCGCCTTACCAGTTTTACCAATTCTGGCTGAAAGTAGCCGATGCCGATGTTTATAAGTTCTTGAAATATTTCACGTTCCTAACCATCGAACAGATTGACGAAATCGAAGCAAAAGACAAAGCCAGCGGCACCAAGCCTGAAGCGCAGCGCATTTTGGCCGAAGAAATGACCCGCCTGATTCACGGTGAAGCGGCTTTGGAAGCGGCACAACGCATTTCTGCCAGCCTGTTTGCCGAAGATCAAAGCAACCTGACCGAAGCCGATTTTGAGCAACTCGCCCTTGATGGTCTCCCTGCGTTTGAGGTGTCCGGCAACGTCAATGTGGTGGAAGCCTTGGTAAGCAGCGGCTTGGCGCAATCAAATAAAGAAGCGCGTGGCTTTGTGAACAGTAAAGCAGTTGTGATCAATGGAGCAGCCGTAACTGAACCGAACAATCCGAACCACGCTGCGGAAAAACCGGATGATGCTTATCTGCTGACCGATGAACACAAGCGCTTTGGTAAATATACGATTCTGCGCCGTGGCAAACGTAACCATGCTTTATTGGTGTGGAAATAAGTAATTTATAAGTTAGAATCAATCTCTAACCTACTAACAAGCCGTCTGAAAATTTCAGACGGCTTGAGCATTTCTGCGTTGTATGCTGCTCGCTCGCATGCCTATCGTGTGATATGTCTGCACTCGCTGCGCTGCTACGCCTTGAACTGCATCCACATCCGGCAGTTTTGTAACGGCATCGGCTTGTCCGACTGTAATAAAGATTAAAAAAATCTCTTTTAACCAAATATAGCAAATAAACATATTCTCCGATACAATTCCCCCATGGCCTGTTCAGAAGACTTCAAACAACCCGTACTCAAAAAACTCCGTCAAGGATGGACGATTCGCAGAACCGCAAAAGAATCCGGCACCGCCATTCTCCACCATCACACTTTGGAGACGCCCTCCGGCTCCCCAGGCCCCTCCAAAGCAACGGAAAACCCGCAAAATCAGCGCCCAGGCACTGCTCGAAGATGTCGGGCGTTATCCTGATGCCTATTGCTGTGAAAGAGCGCAACGCTTTGGCTGTTCCCATACCGCCATACACAAAGCATTAAAGCGATACGGCATCAGCTGCAAAAAAAAGACCAACCGCCACCCGAAAGCCGGCAGAAGGCTCAGAAAAAACTTCCTGAAGTTACTGCACCGCTACATCCGCCGTAACCGTCCGGTTGTTTGTTCAGATGGGAGCAAATTCGGAAAATCCTGTTACCGGCCTTACGCTTATGCGCCAAAAAGCCGGCGTTGTTATGCGCTTCATGATTGGCAGGGGCATCATCAGACCAATGCCGTTGGAGCGTTATTTCACGGCAAACTGTTTGCCGTCGGGCTGTTTGATTGCAGTATTGACCGCCGGATATTTGATGCTTGGTCGGAGCGGGTTTTGATTCCGGAGCTGCCGCAAAACAGTGTGGCGGTGATGGATAATGCGGCGTTTCATAAGGGGAATGCTTTAGCGCTTCTGAAGGAGAAAGGCCATACCGTGTTATGGCTTCCGCCCTATAGTCCCGATCTGAATCAGATAGAGAAAAAGCGGGCTTGGATTAAAGGTGTTGGGAATCGGCTGAGAATGGCGGATGTGGATTGGCTGTTTCAGGCGTGTATCGATAAATAAGTTTATTTGCTATACATCTTACAGGCCAATACCTTGCAAATGCGAAACCCTGCCTTCAAACAAGAGCTGAAAACATGGTTGCGCTACAATAAAAAACACCAAGACCAAACACGGGACGGATTGAGTTACGCTGCCTTTGGTGCGCCGAATGTGCCGCGTTGGATAGCCGAAACCGCCATGTCGTTTGCCATGCGCGAAATACCGCAGCACAAGTCTTGCCAACGGCAAATAAACCGAGCCTCCCATTTCGCCCTGTTTACTCTGGAACAGCAAACTGTCACGCATTGGATCAACTTAGGGCGCACCCTGCAACGCTTCCTGCTTGCCGCCACCGCACACGGCCTCGCCCATTGCTATCTCAACCAGCCCTGTGAAGAACGCACTGTCGCACAAAATATGGCACAAGCCCTGTCGCTTAATACATCGCCTGTAATTTTGATACGCTTGGGCTGTGCCGCACCGCGCCCCTATTCATTGCGCCGAAATATTGCCGATGTGATAGACCAAAGCCAGACCCGCAGATACGGCCAGCCGCCCCAAGCGGCGTAACCGTACGGTAGTCTGTTAATGATTCTGTTAATGATTAAAGTAACCATGCGCCAAGCCCGGCAAGCGTGCGCACGGTTACGCTTTGCTTGGGCAAAGCTTAGCCGTACCTACGGCAATAACGCCATGGTTTGGCATGAACAGGCCGTCTGAAAGTGATGTTTCAGACGGCCTGTTTTATCAACCAACAGTTTACAGCGTATCGGCAATTTCTTTCAGCATTTCAAACGATTCGGCCTGTTTGGCTTCGTCGTAAATATAGTTCAAAGCCATAATCTCATCGGCTTGGACGCGCGCTTGCAGGTTGAGCAGTTGTTTGCGCACGCTCTCTTTGCTGCCGATGATGTCTTCGCCCAGCATTTGTTTCACGGCAAATTCTTGGTCGTCGCTCCACACGGCCGACATATCGGCTACCGGCGGTTGCAGCGGTTTCATTTGGCCGCTGACCACGCCTAAAAACTGCTGTTGTTGCGAGGTGTGCAGCAAATGCGCTTCCTCGTCGGTATCGGCAACGATGATGTTGACGCAGATGATGACTTCGGGTTTGTCGAGATATTTTGACGGCTTGAAGCCGTTGCGGTAGATTTGCACCGCCATTTCCATCATGCGTGGGGCAAAGTGGCCGGCGAACACATACGGCATACCGAGTCCGGTGGCGAGATAGGCGCTTTCGGTGCTGGAGCCGAGAATATAAAGAGGCACGTTTTTATCCATCGCCAAATAGGCTTTGACGTAACCCTGCTCGTCTGCGCTGCCGAAATAGCGTTGGATGGTTTGGATGTCGTGCGGAAAATTCATCGACACGTCTTGCGCGTTGCGGCGCAAGGCCAAGGCGGTGCGCGGATCGGTGCCCGGCGCACGGCCGACACCTAAATCGATGCGGTCGCCGTATATGGTGGCCAAAGTGCCGTATTGCTCAGCCACGGCCAGCGGGCTGTGGTTGGGCAGCATCACGCCGCCGGTGCCGACGCGGATGGTCTGCGTGTTGGCCAAAGTATGACCGACCAGCAATTGTGTAGCGGAACTGAGCAAATTGGGCATATTGTGGTGTTCGGCAATCCAATAGCGTTCATAACCCAAACGCTCGGCGGTCTGCGCCAGCGTCACCATCGATTGGATAGCCTGTTTTGGGGTTTGGCCTTCGCGCAAAGGCACAAGGTTGAGCATGGAGAGTTTGAGCATAATCGTTCCTGATTGGGTGTGGTTGTTTCGATATATATAAGCAGATAAGGCTGTCTGAAAAATTATCAATGCTTTTTCAGACGGCCTTGATGAATAAAGTTTATTTTCAAGCAGGTGGATAAGGCAAACGCTTACCGAATCAGCATTCACACGTGTATCTTTTTATAATTGAATAAAATCATGGCTGCCATAAATATGCGCTAAGGCTGAGGCTTTTTCAAAATCTCCGCCTTTTGCACAATTCTTCGTTATGTGCTTCTCGAAATTTTGACTATCAAGATAATGCCTGCGCTTTCTGCGTGGCTCTAACTGAGAACTGTATTCAAATCCGGGGTTTGCACAGTTCACAGGCCGTCTGAACCTTTCAGACGGCCTGTGTTAAAATCTGCTGTCTTTTTTCTTTGGCCGCTTGTGATGAAACCGAATGCTTCTTTTTGGTCGACGGTGCCGCTGTTGGTGTTGCCGCCGCTGTTTTGGGCGGGCAATTTCGTGGTCGGACGTGCGGTGCGTGGCGATATTCCCCTTTAAATTTGTCGTTTGGCCGCTGGGCAATTGCGCTGGCGGTGATTCTGCCTTTTGCGTGGCAACACATGCGCCGCGATTTGCCTTTATACAAACAATATCCAGCCAAAATCGTGGCGGTATCGCTGGCGGGAGTGGCGTCGTTCAACACCTTGGTTTATATGGGCTTGCACCACACGACCACCACCAATGCGCTGCTGCTCAATTCCTGCATTCCGGTGCTGATTATGTTTTTCGGTGTGTTGTTTTACCGCCAGACGCTGCTGCCGGCGCAGATTGGCGGCTTGGTGCTGTCGATGTCGGGCGTATTGAGCATTATTCTTCATGGGGAATGGGACAACTTATTGGCCATGCAGTTTAATTCGGGTGATTTGATTGTGTTTGCGGCAATGATTTGCTGGGCGCTTTATACCTTGTGGATGAAAACGCTGCCCGCCGAAATCAACCGCATAGGCTTGATGGCGGTGCAAATCATCATCGGCTTAGTCGCTTTAATGCCATTGTGGCTGTGGGAAACGGCTTCAGGCGCAGAGATTGTGTTCAGCCCTGCCGCCTTGCTCGCCTTAGCCTATGTCGGCTTGCTGCCCTCGGTGGCGGCTTATCTGCTTTATACAATGGCGGTGGAAAAAGTCGGGCCGGTACGCACGGGTTTGTCGGTGCATTTGATTCCGGCCTTCGGCGTGTTGCTGGCGGTGTTATTTTTAAGCGAAAAGCTGCACGCTTACCATCTCATCGGCATTGTACTGATTGCCTGCGGGTTGGTGTTATCCAACCGCAAATGATAACAAAATAGGCCGTCTGAAATAATTTCCCCTTTCAGACGGCCTTTTGTTAGTTTGTTTTAAATTGTCAACAAAAGCACGCGGATTTTTTGTTACAATACCGTCCACTACAATGATTTGCACATTAAAAGGATCAACATGAAAGTAGCTGTTGTCGATTACGGCATGGGTAATTTGCACTCGGTGCTGAAATCCGTACAGGCCGCGCAAAAATTGGCCGGCTTGCAGGCCGATATTTTTCTGACCGACAAGCCGGACGAAGTGTTTGCCGCCGACAAAATCATTTTCCCCGGCCAAGGTGCCATGCCCGACTGCATGGGCGCGTTGCAGCAAAGCGGCTTGGGCGAAGCGGTTTCAGACAGCCTGAAAAACAAGCCGTTCTTCGGCATTTGCGTCGGCGCACAATTATTGTTCAACCACAGTGAAGAAGGCGACACCGCCGGTTTGGGCTGGTTTGCCGGTGACGTGAAGCGCTTTGCCGCCAACCGCCACGATGCCAACGGCGGCAAATTGAAAGTGCCGCACATGGGCTGGAATGCGGTGCGCCAAACCCAAAGCCATCCGCTGTTTGCCGACATCGCGCAAAACACGCGCTTTTACTTTGTACACAGCTACTACTTCGCGCCGCAAAACAGCGACATCGTATTGGGTACCAGCGAATATCCGGAAGAATTTGCCTGCATTGTCGGCCAAGATAATGTGTTTGCCACCCAATTCCACACCGAAAAAAGCCATGACGGCGGCTTGCTGCTGTTGCGCAATTTCTTAAACTGGCAGCCATAAAGATCCGGCACGAAACAAAGCGTATCGAAGACGCCTGAATCGTGCTAAAATTCGCTAAATTGTGTAAAATGATTTGCACATCATGATTCTGTTTTTCAGAAAGCCTATCATCAGGCCGTCTGAAACCTACTTTGGAAAAATTATGTTACTTATCCCTGCAATCGATTTAAAAGACGGTCAATGCGTGCGTCTGAAGCAAGGCTTGATGGATCAGGCAACCGTATTTTCCGATACGCCGGCGCAAACTGCCGAACACTGGTTCAAGCAAGGCGCGCGCCGTCTGCATTTGGTGGATTTGAACGGCGCATTTGCGGGCGAACCGAAGAACTTCCCTGCGATTAAAGAAATCCTGGCCGCCGTGGCGCAACACATTCCCGTGCAATTGGGCGGCGGCATCCGTGATTTGGCCACCATCGAAAAATATCTGGATTTGGGTCTGACCGACGTCATCATCGGCACCGCTGCCGTGAAAAACCCGAGTTCGTGCGCGAAGCCTGCAAAGCCTTTCCCGGCCAAATCATCGTCGGCTTGGATGCCAAAGAAGGTATGGTGGCGATTGACGGCTGGGCAACCGTGACCGAACATCATGTCATTGATTTGGCCAAACAATTTGAAGACGACGGTGTCAACAGCATCATCTACACCGACATCGGCCGCGACGGCATGATGAGCGGCGTGAACATTGATGCCACCGTCAAGCTGGCCGAATCGATTAAGATTCCCGTGATTGCCTCCGGCGGCCTGACCGATTTGAACGACATCCGCGCCCTGTGCGCGGTCGAAAAAAGCGGCGTGGCCGGTGCGATTACCGGCCGTGCAATTTACGAAGGCAGCATTGATTTTGCCGAAGCACAAAAGCTGGCCGATTCGTTGGCCTAATCTGTTTCAAACCATATTTTATAGGGTGCGCCTGCGTTTCATTTTACTGCGCCCTACCACGCTTGATTGCTTTGCCACGATATAAAACCAACAGGCAAAGCGGTTTTATTCAATCATTAAGGGGTTACACATGCTGGAAGCATTCGTCTTAGGCTTTTGGTTGATTTGGTCTGCCGACCGCGACATTTATCCGCTGACCGAAAGTCTGTGGTTTACCATTTTGGCCGTCATCATGCGCCAACTGACCGCTTTTGCCATACCGGAAATTGACGGTCATTGGGTGGCGCTCAACGGCGCATTATGGGTGTATATCGCCGTTGTTTTCATCATCGTCAACCGTTTCAGCACCAGCTTTATGAGCACCATGCTCATGGCCGCCGCTGCGGGCATCGGTTATTTTCAATTGCTGCAATATCTGCCCGACTGGGTCAGCGGCTGGCTGAGTTAGACCTAGGCCGCCTGACTCTTTCAGACGGCCTCAAACCTGTTGCACACACCGCAACCGCTTTTTATTGATGGAAATCCTTTCAATGGCATTGGCAAAACGCATTATCCCCTGTTTAGACGTAGATAACGGTCGCGTGGTCAAAGGCGTCAACTTTCTCGGCCTGCGCGATGCAGGCAACCCGATTGACGTCGCCAAACGCTATAACGACGAAGGTGCCGACGAGCTGACCTTTCTCGACATCACCGCTTCTTCCGACAACCGCGACACCATTTTGCATGTGATTGAAGAAGTGGCATCGCAAGTATTCATTCCGCTCACCGTCGGCGGCGGCGTGCGCTCAGTGGCCGATGTGCGCCGCCTGCTCAATGCCGGTGCCGACAAAGCCAGCATCAACACCGCCGCCGTGACCAATCCTGATTTGGTCAACGAAGCCAGCGGCTTTTTCGGCTCGCAAGCGATTGTGGTGGCCATCGATGCCAAAGCGGTCAATCCTGAAAACACACGCTGGGAAATTTTCACCCACGGCGGCCGCAAACCAACCGGTCTGGACGCAGTAGAATGGGCGGTGGAAATGCAGAAACGCGGCGCCGGCGAAATCCTGCTTACCAGCATGGATAGGGACGGCACCAAAATCGGCTTCAACCTGCCGCTGAACCGCGCCATTTCCGAAGCAGTCGATATCCCCGTAATCGCTTCCGGCGGGGTGGGCAATATGCAACACTTAATCGACGGCGTGAAAGAAGGCAAAGCCGATGCCGTGTTGGCAGCAAGTATTTTCCACTTCGGCGAAGTCAGCATTCACGAAGCCAAACTGGCCATGCAGGCAGCAGGGATTGAAGTGCGGTTGTAATCATTTCAGACGGCCTGCTGATATATTGCCGACAAGCCGTTTGAATGCGCTCTCACTAAAGTAAACATTTAATCCTTTATTCCATGCCGTCTGAAACCTAAAACACACACCACGCTTATGGAACTCGATTTTACCTTAGGGCAATATCTGCTCATCGGCTTTTTAGGCATTATCGCCGGCATCATCAATATGATGGCGGGCGGTGGTTCAAACCTGATTTTGCCGGTGTTGATGGTATTCGGTGTGCCGGCCGATGTCGCCAACGGTACCAACCGCGTTGGCGTGTTGCTGCAATCCGTCTCCGGCACCTGCGGCTTCCATAAAGCGGGCAAGCTGCCTACCCAAGATTTGCGCGGCATTATGGTACCGATGATGTTCGGCGGCGTGGCCGGTGCATTGTTTGCTTCTTTTGCGCCCGTGGATGTGTTAAAGCCCCTGTTATTGCTGACCATGCTTGGCGTAGCGGCGGTCGTAGCGTTCAAACCCGGCCTGCTGCTGCACGAGCCGGGTACGCAGCCGATTCGGGTTGCCGACAAGCCCAATTCGCGTTACGCTTTGTTTCTAGTCGGCATGTATGGCGGCTTTGTGCAAGCAGCGGCAGGCTTTTTGCTGCTGCCCGCACTGGCCGGTTTGCTGAAATACGATTTGGTACGCGCCAATGCGTTAAAAGTCTGCTGCACTTTGGGCTTCACCGCCGTGGCCCTGGTAATTTTCGTGGCACGCGGCCAAGTGATGTGGGACGTGGGTTTGGTGCTGGCCTTATCCAGTGCCTTAGGCGCACGTTTGGGTGTGAAAACCGCCATCAAGCTGCAACCCGAAACCCTGCGCAAAATCCTGTTTGCCATGACCTTGGCCGCCGTAGTGTCTGCCTTTTTGAAATAATTTTTCAGGCCGTCTGAAAACTTATGGCCGTTTCAAATAGAAATAAGACAAGGCGACAGCGACCGCCGTGTACACCCGGTACATAAGGAAACTGACCACGCCGGATGATTTTATTCGAAACGACTACTATCCACTTTCAGACGGCCTGTCAGGACATTCCGACATGAACACTGTAACCCTACTTTCCGCCGTCAAATTCGATAAAAAAGGCTTGGTGTGCGCCATCGCGCAAGATTGGCAAAGCGGCCGCGTGTTGATGGTGGCGTGGATGAATGCCGAAGCGGTCGCCAAAACCGCCGAAACCGGTTTTGCCCACTATTACAGCCGCAGCCGTCAAAAACAATGGATGAAGGGCGAAGAATCCGGCCATACGCAAAAAGTACACGAGCTGCGTTTGGATTGCGACGGCGATGCGATTGTGATGCTGATTGAACAACACGGCGGCATTGCCTGCCATACCGGCCGCGAAAGCTGTTTCTACCAAAAATGGGACGGCGTTCAATGGCAAACCGTTGATGACGTATTAAAAGATGAAAACGAGATTTACGGCCGCGGACATGCTTAATCTCATGCCACAGACGCTTGAAGCTTTTCAGGCCGTCTGAAAAAATTCAGACAGCCCCCTTTTCCCAGCAAACGGAATCCTTATGAGCAATAATGTATTAAGCGAAATTCAAAGTGTGATTGACTCGCGCAAAGGGCAAAACCCGGAAGAATCTTATGTCGCCCAGCTTTTGCACAAAGGCGAAGAAAAATCCTGAAAAAAGTCATCGAAGAAGCAGGCGAAGTGTTGATGGCCTCGAAAGACGGCGAAGCGGAACACTTGATTTACGAAACCGCCGATTTGTGGTTTCACAGCATGGTTTTGCTGGCGCACCACGGTTTGCGTGTCGAAGATGTGATTGCCGAACTTGCGCGCCGTCAAGGTTTGTCGGGATTGGTGGAAAAAGCCGCTCGCACAGACCACTGAAACTGTATTACAATCAGCCCTATTCGATTTCATGCCGTCTGAAAGCCCAGGCGGCCATATTGGAGTGACACCGTGAGCGACTGCATTTTCTGTAAAATCGTGGATAAGCAAATCCCCTCCGCCAGCGTCTATGAAGATGCCGATATGTTGTGCTTCAAAGACATCAACCCGTCGGCCCCCGTGCATCTGCTGCTGATTCCCAAAGTGCATTTCGACTCGTTGGCACATGCCCAAGCCGAGCATGAAACGCTACTGGGCAAAATGATGCTGAAAGTGCCGCAAATCGCACAAGAAGCGGGCTTGACCAACGGCTTCAAAACCTTAATCAACACCGGCAAAGACGGCGGACAGGAAGTGTTCCACCTGCACATCCACATCATGGGCACACCGGCCTGATTATCGACACTACCGAATTTAACCATTTAAAAAATCAAAGGAATTTACCATGGGCAGCTTTTCTATCTGGCACTGGATCATCGTATTGGTCATCGTGGTTTTGGTGTTTGGCACTAAAAAATTACGCAATGTCGGCAAAGACTTGGGCGGCGCGGTGCACGACTTTAAAAAAGGCCTGAACGAAGGCGACGAAAAAGCCACCAAAGACGAAGTCATCGAACACAAAAAAGAAGAAGACAAAGTCTAATCCATGTTTGATTTCGGTTTAAGCGAACTCCTGCTGATCGGCGTCATTGCGCTGATTGTGCTGGGGCCAGAACGTCTGCCCAAAGCTGCGCGCACGGCCGGCCAATTGGTCGGCAAACTGCAGCGTTTGGTCAGCAACGTCAAGCAAGAACTCAGCGTGCAAGTCGAGCTGGAAGAGCTGCGCAAGGCCAAGCAGGAATTTGAATCGGCAGCGGATCAATTACGCAATGAAATAAAGGAAGTCGGCAACGAAGCCCAAAGCAGTCTGAATAGCATTTCAGACGGCCTCAAGCCTTGGGAGCGACTGCCTGAACAACGTGTACCTAACGATTTCAAAGTTGATGAAAACGGCATTTTGCTGCCCGAAATTAAAGATGACAAAGCAAATCCAAACGCCGGATCGGTCGAGATTCTGGACGAAAACGGCCAGCCGATTGCCCCTCCTGCAACTGACATTGCGCAAGCCGTGCAAAACGACGAAGCATATGATGCCGAACAATTATGGCGCGATTACCTGACTTCGGCCAACACGTCATATCAAGCGCCGGAAGTCAGCTATGTCGAAACCACGCCTACCTATTCCCTTGGCATGCACACCGCCACTCTGCGCAAGCAGAGCATGCAGCGTAAACGCGATATGCGTCCGAAATTCCGAGCCAAACCGAAACTTCGTGTCCGTAAAAAGTGAGTAAACGGTGTCTGATACGCCCATCCAACCATCCGAACCTACGACCCAGCCTTTAATCGAGCACCTGCTTGAGCTGCGCCGCCGCCTGATGTGGATCATCATCGGCCTGTTGGTCTGTTTTTTAGCGCTGATGCCGTTTTCGCAAACCCTGTATTCGTTTGTCGCTCAGCCGCTGATGGCCAGCTTACCTAAAGACACCAGTATGATTGCTACTGATGTGATTGCACCGTTTTTCGTGCCGGTGAAAGTTACCTTGATGGCGGCTTTTTTGGTATCGCTGCCGCATACGCTGTACCAGGTTTGGGCATTTGTCGCACCGGCACTGTATCAAAATGAAAAACGTTTGATTACGCCCTTGGTGTTGTCGAGCTTTATCCTGTTTTTTGTCGGCATGGCCTTTGCCTATTACTTGGTGTTTCCGGTGATTT
The DNA here is from genome assembly GCF_002327085.1 of Neisseria weixii. Classification (GTDB taxonomy): domain Bacteria; phylum Pseudomonadota; class Gammaproteobacteria; order Burkholderiales; family Neisseriaceae; genus Neisseria; species Neisseria weixii. The sequence goes on from NZ_CP023429.1 coordinate 2,194,916, forward strand.
TCCAATTTCTGGCCAGCGTGACGCCTGCCGGCGTCAATATGGCGACCGACATCGACAAATATTTATCGTTTATTCTCGGCATGTTTGTGGCTTTCGGCACCACGTTTGAGGTGCCGGTGGTGGTGGTCTTATCGGCGCGCATGGGCATTGTCGATACGGTGCAACTCAAACTCGCGCGCCCTTATGTGATTGTCGGCGCGTTTGTGATTGCCGCCATCATCACGCCGCCTGATGTGATTTCGCAGATTCTGCTCGCCATACCGCTGATTATTCTGTATGAAGCGGGTATTTGGTTCAGCCGTTTTACCAAACCGATTGGACGCGAAAGCTCAGACGACGAAGCGCAACCACCTGCCCAAGTTTGAGGGATCGTTAATGTTGATTGATAGGCCGCCTGAAAGCAAACCACGGAACTTTCAGACGGCCTTTTACGGTCTGATGGCAGGTTGATGACAGATTGCCTGCTGTTTTAAAGTGATAGAGACATGAAAAATTCTGCGAAACATTGGTCTTATTACACCGCTTCCATCAGCTTGATTGCGCTGATTATCATCTGCATTGCTTGGGAATTATGGATTGCGCCGCTGCGCCCGGGCGGCTCGTGGCTGGCCTTAAAAACCCTGCCCTTATGTTTGCCGCTGACCGGCGTTTTGAAAGGTAAAGTTTATACTTATCAATACAGCTGCATGCTGATTTTGATTTATTTTGCCGAAGCATTTATGCGGATTTTTGATGCCGTACCGGCCAGTCGCGTATGCGCGGCCTTGGCAGCAGCATGCTGCGTGGTGTTTTTTATCAGCTGCCTGCTTTTTATTAAAGAGGCGCAACGAAAGGTGGTGGCTTGATGTATCAGCGTTTTTCAGACGGCCTGCGCAGTGAGTGGCATACCCGCCTGCTGCCGGTGTGGCTGGCGTTTTTGTGGATCGGCATTGCGCCGTTTGTATCACTTTACCGTGTCGGACCTTTATCCAGTTTTTATCTGGAAGCCGCTTCGCTGTTGGGTGCGGTGGTGTTCGTATTGGCGACAGCATGCTACGGTTTGCTCAATGTGCGCCTTCCTACCGCCGGCGTGGCTTTTTTGGTATTGGCCGCCTTTTGGTGGCTGCAAGCGCGTGTACTGGATTTAACCTATCCCGGCATGAACGACATGGTAGTGTGGACGTTTGTGATTCTGGCCTTGGCCGCATGGGCGGTGCGCGGATGGGTGGCGGAATACGGACAAGAACACATTGTTACCGTGTTCGCATGGTCACTTTTGTTCGGCGCATTGATTCAGGCAACCATCGCGTTTATGCAGTTTAAAGGCTGGGCAGGCGCAGAAATGTTCAAAGGCATTTTGGCTTATGGTGGCGGCAACAATGTCAGCGGCCAACTCGGCCAACGCAACCATCTCGGCCATTATCTGATGTGGGGCGTGTTGTGCGCGGCTTATTTGTGGGCAATGCGCAAAATGCCGAACTGGCTGGGCGTGGCGTTGGTAATATTGCTCACCGGCATTCTCGGTTTGGTCAACTCACGCACCATTCTCGCTTATGTCATCGGCGTGGGCATATTGCTGCCGTTTTGGCGTGTAGCAGCCGGGCGCGAAGCCAACCGCTTGCTCGGCATTATCGCATTTGCACTCGCCTGTGTGGTATTGTTCCAATTTTCCATGGGCATGTTGCTCGAATTCTTCAGCAACGCCAATTACGAAACAGCAATCGAACGCTCAGGCAACAGCGGCTTTGAAGGTTCTGCCCGTGAAATCGAATGGCGCAAGGCTTGGATTGCGTTCCAATCTGCACCCTGGCTTGGTCATGGTTGGAATAGTTATGCTTTACAAGGCTTCTTAGTGCATGCCGAACTCAAACACTACGGCAACAATATCCTCGGCGTTTTATTCACTCATTCACACAATATCATCATGCAACTCTTGGCCGAAGTCGGCCTCATCGGAACCTTGCTGGCGGCATTGGGCTTACTGGCAGCCGTTTGGCGCATGCTGGTTCGTCCGTATCACGCTGCTTCATTGTTGCTCCTGGCTTTGATGACGGTATCCCTGTGTCACAGCATGCTGGAATACCCGCTTTGGTATATTTATTTTCTGGTGCCGTTCGGCCTGATGATTTCGCTGTCGCCTGCGCGTTATCAAGATATTTCAGACAGACCTGTCACAGCCAAACGCCGCAATTATGTGGGCGGCTTAACGGCCATTTTAATGATTGGCGGCATCTTGAATCTGGGCTGGGCTTACACCGATTTGGTTGATTACAGTCGCCTACCGAAAACCGAAGCCGCGACTGAAGCCGGCCGTAAAATCGCTGGGCTCCAACGTATTGCCGAGCAACAACCGATGCTGCGCTACTACGCTGAATTGAGCCTGACCCGCCGCGCCGATCCGACCGACCCGGTGATTCAGCCTTGGGCGGAGCAAGCCGCACTGAATGCCCTGACCTACCGCCCTTACGCCAATGCCCATCAAGTCGGCCTTTACCGCTACCGCAAAGGCGAAACCCAAACAGGCGAACAATGGATGCAGGCCATGTATTATTACTTTCCGTACATGATGCCGTTTTACGAAAGCAAAATCCGTGCACACCAAGCATTCGAGCCATTGCTGCCGGCACTTTTATCGGCCTGCCAAACCTTTCAAGCAGACCCCAAACACAGTACCGCCAAACCTTGCAGCAAAGCAAGATAATCGGCATTTCCCCATTTCAGACGGCCTATTATTTCCAATAGGCCGTCTGAAATGTAAAGGCCTTTACATTCATTGCAAAAAAGCGCAAAAGCATAGAAAAAGAAGCTATCAACATTAATGCAATGCGTGTTAAGATAAGTGCTATTCTTGATTCACTGCTTTTGTTAATAACCAAATAAAGGCAGCGCATACAACCACCGAAAAGGAATTCTCATGAGCCGCGTACTATTGGTAGATGACGACGCTTTATTGACCGAACTGTTAACCGAATATCTGACCGCCGAAGGCCTGAACGTACACAGCGTTCCCGATGGAGAAGCAGGCGTACAAGAAATCTTATCGGGTCAATACGATGTGGTCGTATTGGATTCCATGATGCCGAAAATGAACGGCTTGGATGTTTTGAAAAACGTCCGCACCCAAAGCACCGTACCGGTGATTATGTTGACTGCCAAGGGGGACGACATCGACCGCATCATTGGTTTGGAAATGGGTGCAGACGATTATGTGCCGAAACCTTGCACTCCACGTGAATTGTTGGCACGCATCAATGCCATTCTGCGCCGCGCACAAAACAATGCCGAGCAAAGCAACACGCCAAACAGCATTGCCGTGAGCGATGTGGTTCTTTATCCGGCCAAACGCCAAGCCTCCATCAAAGACACACCTTTGGAATTGACCAGCACCGAATTCAACCTGTTGGAAGTGTTGATGCGCCATGCCGGTCAAGTGGTGAGCAAAGAAACTTTATCTGTAGAAGCTTTAGACCGCAAACTGGCCAAATTCGACCGCAGTATCGACGTGCATATTTCAAGCATCCGCCACAAATTGGGGGATGCATCGCTGATTCAAACTGTGCGTGGTTTGGGCTACTTGTTTGTTAAAAACTAAGATTCAGTCCCATGAAACTGTTTCAACGCATATTCGCCACATTTTGCGCAGTCATTATCTGCGCAATCTTTGTGGCGAGTTTTTCATTTTGGCTGATGCAAAACACCTTGGCCGAAAACCAGTTTAACCAACGCCGCGGCATAGAAACGACGTTGATGAACAGTATCGTCTCCGCGTTCCGTTCACGCGGAGACATCGGTGCGCGCGAGATTTTGGCAGAATGGGAAGACAGCCCGGTTTCCAATGGCGTTTTTGTCATTCTCGGTGACAACAAACGCGATATTCTCGACCGCGACATCGATGCCAAAATGATTGAACGCGCCCGCGCCTTCGCCATCAACAATCCAAAATCAGATTTGGCACACATCGAGTACGACCGCTTCGGCGAAGAATATCTCTTCTTCGTGCGCGGTTGGGAAAACCAACAGGCGCAACGTCTGCCAAGCCCGTTATTTATTCCCGGCTTGCCGTTACCGCCGATTTGGCACGAATTTATTATCCTTTCCTTCATCATTTTGGTCGGTTTGCTCACCGCTTACATTTTGGCAGCCAACATCACCAAGCCTATCCGTATTTTAGGCAAGGGCATGAATCGTGTGGCCAACGGCGATTTGGAAACCCGTATTTCGCAACAGGTTGACGACCGTGACGACGAATTGTCGCACTTGGCACAGCAATTCGACAAAATGGCGGAAAAACTGCAAAAGCTGGTTGCCAAAGAGCGCCACCTGCTGCACCACGTTTCCCACGAAATGCGTTCGCCATTGGCGCGTATGCAGGCGATTGTCGGCCTCATTCAAGCACAGCCGCAAAAGCAGGATCAATATCTGAAACGCCTGGAAGGCGAATTAACGCGCATGGATGCCTTAGTGGGCGAGCTGCTCACTTTGTCTCGCTTGGAAACGTCGAACATGCCGCTGGAAAAGGAAAACCTGAAGCTGATACCATTCTTAAGCAACCTGGTCGACGACAGCCAAAGCGTGGCGCAACAAAACCATCAGTCGGTAACCTTGCAGATTCAGGGGAAAATACCCGAAACCGCCGCTGTTTCGGCCAATGAAAGCTATTTATACCGCGCGTTTGACAACGTGATTCGCAATGCCATGAATTACAGCCCTGAAGGCAGCGACATCAAAGTCCACATCGGCCAAGACAGTAAAAACTGGATTGTGGATATTACCGACAACGGTCCCGGCGTAGATGAAATGCAATTGCCGCATATTTTCACCGCATTTTACCGCGCCGACTCCAGCGCCAGCAAACCGGGCACCGGTCTAGGCTTGGCTTTGGCCAAACACATTGTCGAGCAACACAACGGTAAAATCATCGCTGAAAATGTCAAACCCAACGGCTTGAACATGCGGTTCATTTTCCCGAAAAGCAAACCTTCCGGCGAAAAAGAAAAAAACGCTGCGGCGGTATGACTCATCAAGGCCGTCTGAAAATACCTGTGTTTTCAGACGGCCTTTTTCATTAAAGCAATCATTCCGAACGAAAGAAGCACCATGAATACACAGCCCATGCCCGGCTATTTTTTCATGCCGCAACACATTATCTTGGTTGGCGCGAGCGAACGTCCGCATACTTTGGGCGAACGCATCCTAACCGCACTTCTCGGTTCTTCATTCCAAGGTGACATCACGCCGGTAAATTTGCGCCACAAAACCGTGGCCGGTTTGCCTGCCTACCCGAATTTAAACAAAATCGACAGCCAAGCCGATTTGGTGATTGCCGTCACCCCGCCCGACAGCTACGAAACACTGTTTAAAGCCTGCCGTAAAAAGCAGCTTCACCACCTGATTTTGATTCAAGATTGGGAAAGCCTCAGCGAAGAAGATTGGCAAACCGCCCGCCAAGCGATTCAAAAGCATCACGGTCAGGAATTAAACATCAGCGTGTGCAGTCCTGCCGGCATTCAATTGCCCACTCAAGGGCTGAATACCGGCGTTTTGCCTGATTTTCCGGCCGGCCATGTCGCGCTGCTGACCGGCCAAGCTTCAGTGAGCAGTGAAATTGATGTCATGCTGCGCCGCATGCAGCAAGGCGTTTCGCGTCACATCAGCCTGAATTACGACCTTAGTCCCACATCTGCCGCCGACTGGATCAACCGCTTCGGCCACAACCGCCACACGCGTATCGCCGTGGTGCATCACAATCCTGCCGAAAACCAGCGCAAATTGTTCAGCGCCATCCGTCACTTTACCCGCCATACGCCGATGATTGTCCACTGCACTCATGCCGTGGACGATACCGAACGCGCGATCCTCGAAAGCCTAAGCCGCCATTGCAATTTCTTACTGACGCTCAACCATAACGAACTGTCTGCCGCGCTACGCGCCCGTTTGTCCGACATCAAGCCGAGTAACCAGCTCACCGCGCTGGGCAACACACCGATTGGCTGGCTGCAGCCGATTGCCGCAGAAATGGGCATCCAATTAACTCTGCCGTCTGAAAAATCCAATCTGCAAAATGGTTATCTGGGCAGCATGCCCACCGCCGCACATTACCGCAGCATGGCTGCGCAGCAATTGCAGCAAAACCATACCCAATCCCTGCTCGCTGTGATTGCGCCGAGCGCCGACCAAAATGAAACCGCCATCGCCAAAATGCTGAATCATCTGACCAAACAAACCGGCAAGCCTTTACTTGTCAGTAGTCATGTTTCAGACGGCCTACTACATTTCCCCACCCCCGAACAAGCCTTGCAAACCTTATATTTACGCAATATCGCCGCCCGTTTACAGCAAGTGCAGCACGAAATCGCACCGGCAAAATCAGGCCGTCTTAAAAACATTGACAGCCAAGCCGTTACCGCCGCAAAAGACAATTCCAAACGCTTGGCGGCCGCGCTTCACCTACCTACTTATCAAAATGGCAACACTTATCCGTTGGTTAAATTGACATTCAGACGGCATCCACAATACGGCACCATCATCAGTGCTGCCGACTTAAACCGCACCATCGCCATATTGCCGCCATTTACCACGCTCGATACCGCACGTCTTTTGCGTTTTGCCGATTTAAACCGTTATCAAGATGCCATCGAACAGTTTGTCCACAGCATGAATACCCTAGTGCAGAATCCCGAACTGTTTAATGTTAATGGTGAAATTATTCTGAATATCAGCAGCAATCAAATCAGCACCGATGTCAGATGGCCCGCACTACCTACGTCTCCATCTCATAAAAACAGTAAGCCGTCTGAAAAAACCATTGAACAACCAAGCCAACCGACTGCCGATGGTTTCAACCACCGCATGCAGGCTGCTGCCGAATTTCTGCGCTACAGTAATGCCCGTGCCAGTGAATTTATCCGCACCACCAGCGAAGCGGCGGCTGAATTTTGGCATCAAAAAAACAACACCGGCAAACCCAAACCGGTAGAAAACGTGCTCGCCCCTTATCCGACGGATTATCCGAGCGAAATTCGTCTGAAAAACGGACAAACCGTATCGGTTCGCCCGTTTGAACCTGAAGATGCCGAAGCCAAACAGCAATTTATCCGCCGACTCTCACCCCAATCGCGCTACACCCGCTTCATGACCCGCACCAACGAACTGCCTCAGCCCACACTTGCCCGTTTCAGCAAGCTCGATTACCACAGCGAAGGCGCATGGATTGCCAAAAATTCAGACGGCCTGATTGTCGCCGTCAGCCGCTTCAGCCGCCTGACCCGCGATGAGTGCGAATTCGGCATTACTCTTTCCGAAGACATGCGCGGCAGCGGTTTGGCTCATAAAATGATGCAACTGATTATCCGATTAGCAACACAACAAGGCTACCAAAGCATGAGCGCGACAATCTTAAAAGAAAACACCGCCATGCTGAAATTGGCCGAAAAATCAGGCTTTAGCCTGATGGAATCAGAGCAGGACAAAAATCTTTACCAAGCCAAACTCAACCTTTTATCGGCCGAAGAAAAAAGCAAGGAGAAGTTTAGGCAATAAACACTTGCCTAAACACCACAAACTGACCTAAAATAAACAGTTTCTATATCTCCGAATTTATCAAAAGGACTCAAAAATGGTAGTTATCCGTTTGGCTCGCAGTGGCTCTAAACACCGCCCTTTCTACAACATCGTAGTTGCTGATTCGCGCAACCGTCGCGACGGCCGCTTCATTGAGCGCGTTGGCTTCTACAACCCGGTTGCCAACGAAAAACAAGAACGCCTACGCTTGGCTACTGACCGCCTGAACCACTGGATCGGTCAAGGTGCACAAGTGAGCGAAGCCGTTGCCAAGTTGGTTAAAGAGCAAAAAGCTGCTGCTTAATCAACCGTATATTGCCATGACAGACATGCAACAATGGGTAGCCATGGGCTACATTAAAGGCATATTCGGCATTAAAGGCTGGCTTAAAATCGCCGCCAACACCGAGTATACCGACAGTCTGCTTGACTACCCACAATGGCAGTTACGCAAAGACGGCGACATACTAACCGTCTCCGTCGAAGCCGGCAAAGTTGTCGGCGATGAATTACAGGTAAAATTCGAAGGTATCAATGACCGCGACCAAGCTTTTTTGCTGCGCGGCTATACCATTGAAATTCCCCGCTCCGAATTTGCCCCTGCCGAAGAAGACGAATTCTATTGGGCAGATTTAGTGGGCATGACCGTTATCAACCAAGAAGGCTTGACGTTAGGTACTGTCAAAAATCTGATGGAAACCGGTGCCAACGATGTGTTGGTGATTCATGGCGAATACGGTCAAAAGCTGATTCCGTTTGTGTCGCAATACATTGAAAAAGTGGATACCGAGCAGCAAACCATCAATGTTGACTGGGGCTTGGATTACTGATGTTGATTCAAAGCATCACCCTGTTTCCGGAAATGTTCGACAGTATTACCGAATACGGCGTGACCGGACGGGCAAGAAAGCAGAATTTTTGGCAATTTAAAGCCATTAATCCGCGCCAATTTTCCGACAACAAACTCGGCTACATCGATGACCGCCCTTTCGGCGGCGGCCCCGGCATGATTATGCAGGCGCCTCCGTTGCAAGCCGCGATTGATGAAGCGAAAAAAAACACCACTGGTAACAGCAAAGTCATTTACCTTAGTCCGCAGGGCACATTGTTCAACCATCAAAAATCAGTTGAATTAGCGCAAGCGGAGAGCCTTATTTTATTGTGTGGCCGCTATGAAGGCATTGACGAACGCTTGCTGCAGCACAGCGTTGACGAAGAAATCAGCATGGGCGATTTCGTCGTTTCCGGTGGAGAATTGCCGGCGATGATGCTGATGGACGCGGTATTAAGATTGATACCCGGCGTATTGGGCGATATTCAGTCTGCCGAGCAAGATTCCTTTTCAGACGGCCTGTTAGACTGCCCGCATTACACCAAACCTTTAGAATTTCAAGGTATGACCGTACCGGATGTTTTACGTTCGGGCAACCATGGATTGATTGCCGAGTGGCGGTTGAAACAATCGCTGCAACGCACTTTAGCGCGCAGACCGGATCTTCTGGAAAAGCGCAGTTTAATCCCAAAGGAAACCCGCCTCTTACAAGAAATCTTGGCAGAGCAACGGGAAATCCAATCATAATCTAGGAAAAACAATGAACCTGATTCAACAATTAGAGCAAGAAGAAATCGCTCGTTTGAACAAAGAAATCCCTGAATTTGCACCGGGCGACACCGTAGTCGTATCTGTACGTGTGGTAGAGGGTACCCGTAGCCGTCTGCAGGCTTACGAAGGCGTGGTAATCGCCCGTCGTAACCGTGGCCTGAACAGCAACTTCATCGTACGCAAAATCTCTAGCGGCGAAGGCGTTGAGCGTACTTTCCAACTGTACTCTCCAAACGTTGAAAAAATCGAAGTGAAACGCCGTGGTGACGTTCGCCGCGCGAAACTGTACTACTTGCGTGGCCTGACTGGTAAAGCAGCCCGTATTAAAGAAAAATTGCCTGCCCGCAAAGGTTAATTTACCCGATTTGAACCCGCTTTTCATAAGCGGGTTTTTTATTGCCTGCTTCATCCTATTCCATCTCTAACTTCCCCTGAGTTTTAAAAAGATATATATAGCGGTTTCGATACCAGGCAGCAAGTCGAAGACGGTACAAGTAGTACGGCAAGGCGCAGCAACGCCGTAGCGAAAGTTAATCCGCTATAGTCGATTTAGAAAAATCGAAATCCTATATTTTTCCAAAATTTCACACCTTACTTTTTAAGAATTCTTCGACTTAGAACCAATAACCAAAAGCATAAAATATCTCAAAAAATCCGGCCCAATTGTTGGCAATTTTACAGAAAACCGTTAATTTGTTATAATTGTTAATTATTTTCTCAAAAAAGCAATTTAACTGCTTTGGTTAAGTTGTTTCTTACTCTCGCTTTTTCTGTTTACAGAAAGCCGTCTGAAATTTCCATCGCTGTTCCTGATGCGATACTGATATGGAGAAGTTAATGAGTTTTCACTCGCTCATCCACAATAAATCCTCTTTCAATCCGATCGTGATTGTCACCACATTAATTTTTGTTGTTCTATTACTGATCGGCACACTCGCTTTTCCGGCGGGCATGCAAAATACGCTCAATTTTCTGAAAGAAGGCATTTTCCAGCACTTTAGCTGGTTTTATATTTTAACCTTTTCGATTTTTCTGTTTTTTCTAATCTTCCTTGCCATCAGTAACCTTGGCAGCATCAAACTGGGCACCGACGAAGAAGAGCCTGAATTTTCATTCATGTCGTGGCTGTCTATGCTGTTTGCTGCGGGTATGGGTGTTGGTTTGATGTTTTTCGGTGTAGCAGAACCTTTGTCACACTATGCCGACCCCATCAGTAATGGCCAAGCAGAATCCGCCATGCTGCACACCTTCTTCCACTGGGGCATTCATGCTTGGGCGATTTATGGCGTAATTGCTTTGGCACTGGCCTACTTTGGCTTCCGCTATAAATTGCCATTGGCCTTGCGCTCTTGCTTTTATCCGATTTTAAAAGACAAAATCAATGGCCGCTTGGGCGATGCCATTGAAGTGATGGCGCTGATTGCTACGCTGTTCGGTATTATTACTACTTTGGGTTTTGGTGCCGTTCAATTAGGTTCCGGTTTACAGCAAATCGGCTGGGTATCGGAAAACAGCTTCAGCATGCAAGTCATCATAATTATCACAGTGATGACGCTGGCCGTGGCTTCAGCCGTTTCAGGCGTGGGTAAAGGTGTAAAAATTCTGAGCGAATCCAATTTGATATTAGCCGCACTGTTGATGTTGTTCGTATTGTTTACCGGCCCTACTTTGCACTTATTGGGCGCATTCAGTAACAACTTGGGCAACTATCTGAGTAATTTGGTCGAGCTGAGCTTCAAAACCTATGTATACGAAACCAATAATACTGCTTGGTTCAACGGCTGGACCGTGCTTTACTGGGCATGGTGGTGTTCATGGGCACCGTTTGTCGGCCTGTTTATCGCCCGCATTTCACGCGGACGCACCATTCGCGAATTTATTTTCGGCGTATTGGTAATTCCAAGCTTGTATTGCGTGTTGTGGTTTACCATCTTTGGTAACAGCGCAATCTGGCTGGATACCAACGTGGCCAACGGTGCTTTGGCCGGCCTGACTTCCTCACCGGAAAAATTGCTGTTTGCCTTCTTAGATTACCTACCGTTGCCAACATTGAGCAGCATCGTCGCCTTGATTGTCATTTCTTTGTTCTTCATTACCTCTGCCGACTCCGGCATTTATGTGTTGAACAGCATTGCATCACGCGATAAAAGCATGGCTTCACCAAAATGGCAGGCCATTATGTGGGGGATTTTGATGTCGGCGATTGCCATTGCCCTACTCAACTCAGGCGGCATGAGCGTGTTACAAACCATGACCCTGATTACTGCCTTGCCGTTTGCATTTTTGATGATTCTGATGGCCTTCAGCTTGTGGAAAGCCTTGGAAGCCGACCAAAAATACTTTAACGCCGTGGTTACCCCGACCAGCAGCTACTGGACAGGCGAGCGTTGGAAAGAGCGTTTGCAAACCATGCTCAACCAATCTCAAAAATCGGATATTCACAGCTTCATGAAATACACCGCCCTGCCGGCCATGCGTGAACTGAGTATGGAAATGAACAAAGGCTACGGCCTGACTGTCCAAGTCAACACCGAAGCACTTAACGATGAAGAGCCGTCGATTGAATTGGTAATTGAAAAATCGACCATGCGCAATTTCGTATACGGCATCAAATCCGTGCGTTACGACATTGCCGAGCAGCTGGTACAAGAAAGCAACCTGCCGCATATTCGTAACAACATCACTTACGCACCCGTTACTTATTTTTCAGACGGCCGAACCGGCTACGATGTGCAATACATGAGCCGCGAGGAGCTGATTGCCGACATTCTGAAAAACTACGAACGTTACTTAAGCCTGATGGAAGACGTAGGACAAGAAATCATGTCGCACGAGCAAACCGAATTGGCTGAATAACATTTAAAATCAACAGGCCGTCTGAAAGATAATCTTTCAGACGGCCTTTTCTTTATTTCAACCTATCAAGCCAAAATCTTGCCCACAATCTCGCCCACGTCTTTCGATAAATCATCCTGCGCTTGAATACGTTGCAATTGTGCAGTCATTAAAGTGCGGCGGTGAGGTTCGAGTTTGCGGCAGATATTGAACGCCTGTACCAAACGCGCGGCCACTTGCGGATTGAAGCGGTCGATTTCCATCACTTTATCCGCTACGAATACGTAACCGCTGCCGTTTTCCGCATGGAAATGCGGTACATTGCGGCTGAAACTGCCCAGCAATGAGCGTGCTTTATTCGGGTTTTCCAAGCTGAATTTCGGGTGGTTTAAGGCCGTCTGAACTTGCGCCAACGTATCGCTGCGGTGGCTGGCGCCAATCAGGATAAAGTATTTGTCCATCACCAGCGCGTCATCGGCGTAACGTTCGGCAAAGCGGTCGAGCAAGGTGTTGCGGCCTTCGTATTCCAAATGGTTTACCGTATTCAACACACTGATTTCATGGGTCATATTCGGCGAAAGCTGCTCGTAGCGTGTGATGTAATATTGCAAACGTGCGCAGGTAGATGCTTCGTGACCGGCACGCTGTCCGCATTCGTAATTGCCCACTTGTATGGTTAGGTGACGCTCGACCCGGATGGCCAACAGGCGAACTGCCGCCAGCAGCGCACGCACACCGGCCAATTCCGGATGATATTCATACGGTGCTTCAACGCCGCTTTCGGCTTCTTGCGCCAACGCCCATTCGCGCGTTTCAACCAACTCGTTGATACAGGCTTCGGCCAGCGCATTCAGCAAAGCTTCGCGCGCCTGGTGGTAATGCAACGGGTTAATGTTGTCGTCACCATCCCACAATTCACTTTCAGACGGCATATGCAGCAACACGGCTTTAAACGCGGCATCCAAATCGGGATTGGTCAACACCTGTTTCACCGCCTCAATCAAACCCGTATGTTGCGGCAAAGCCCCGCCCGACCGAATCGCCGCCAAATTGACGGCAACAGCGCGTGAATACAGCGTTTGCGCGGCTTCCCAACGGCTGAATTCGTCGGAATCGTGTGCCAACAGTAAGGCCAAGTCGGCATCGCGATACGGATAATTCAGATGCACCGGCGCTGAGAAACCGCGCAGCAATGAGGGTACCACGGCTTCGTTCACACCGCCCAACACAAATTCCTGCTCCGCCTCGGTCAACAGCAACACCGCTTCACTCACGCGCCCGCCCTGATACTCAAATTCAACCGCCTCGCCGTGTTGGTTGAGCAAACCGACTTTTACCGGCATCATCATCGGCTTTTTCTCGGCAGCCGGCATATCGGGTGTGGCCGGAATGCTTTGTTTGATGTGCAACACAAAATCATTGTTGTTCAGACGGCCTGTGATGTCTAAAGTCGGCGTACCGGCTTGGCTGTACCACAAGGCAAATTGGTCGAGGTTGATTTCATTGGCATCGGCCATTGCATGGCGGAAATCATCGCAGGTCACGGCTTGGCCGTCGTGGCGTTTGAAATAGAGCTCCATACCTTTTTGGAAGCCCTCTTCGCCCAGCAGCGTGTGATACATGCGCACCACTTCCGCGCCTTTTTCATACACGGTCATGGTGTAGAAATTATTCATTTCCTCATAACTGGCCGGGCGCACCGGATGCGCGGTCGGGCCGGCATCTTCGGGGAATTGGTGTTGGCGCAGCATACGCACATTGTCAATTCGGCGCACGGCACGGCTGGCACGGTCGCCGGAAAACTCTTGGTCGCGGAACACGGTCAAGCCTTCTTTGAGCGACAATTGGAACCAATCGCGGCAAGTTACGCGGTTACCCGTCCAGTTGTGGAAATATTCATGGCCGATAACGGCTTCAATGCCTTCAAAATCAGTGTCGGTGGCAGTGCGGCTGTCAGCCAGCACATATTTGGTGTTAAAGATATTCAAGCCCTTGTTTTCCATCGCGCCCATATTGAAATCGCCCACAGCCACGACCATGTAGATATCCAAGTCGTATTCCAAGCCGAAGCGCGTTTCGTCCCACGCCATTGAGTTTTTCAACGCTTCCACCGCGAAGGATACTTTACCTTTATCCGCCTCCGTAGTGTAAAACTCAATCGCCACTTCCCGGCCGCTTTGGGTGGTAAACGTGTCGGCAGTCAAGGCCAAATCGCCGGCTACCAGCGCAAACAGATAGCTCGGCTTGGCAAAAGGATCAATCCATTTCACCCAATGGCGGCCGTCTGAATACATGCCGCTGTCGACCTTATTGCCGTTGGACAGCAACACCGGATAGCGTTTTTTATCCGCCACGATGGTGGTGGTGAATTTCGACATCACATCCGGACGGTCAGGATAAAAGGTAATCTTGCGGAACCCCTCCGGCTCGCATTGGGTGAACAGATTGCCGCCGCTGGCATACAAGCCCATCAGCGATTTGTTTTCAGACGGCACAATGCGCGTTTCCACCTCCACCACAAAGCTTTCAGACGGCATTTGCACCACGGTCAGCTTGTCATCGGCCAGCACATAATCCACCGCTTCACCGTCAATTTCAAACGACAGCAATTCCGCCGAACCGTCCAACACCAACGGCGCATCTACCGCCAAAGGCTCGATAATCAAACGCGATTTAACGCGCGTGTCGTGTTCGTTGATGTCGAAATGCAAATCGGTTTTGCGAACCGAAAACGCCGGCACGGCATAGTCTTTTAAATAATGTACGGTTTTGCTCATGGCAACCGGCCTTCACAATCGAAAAAAAACAATTGTTAATATGGGTTTAAGACGGCTTGAATTCAAGTGTCTTGAGCCAACAAAGGCCGTCTGAAAACATATTTTCAGACGGCCTTCGATAATTATCACCGATTAAAACATCCTAAATTCAAACGGTTTCGGATTGGCTTCGTTCAAATCCATATCGAAGCCGTCCACCGTAATCGCGATTTTCACCAAGCAGCGGGCTTCGCGGACTTGGTCGTCTTGTTCGGCGGGAATCAAGCCTTTTTCTACCGCCTCGCTGATTTTTGCAGACGGCTTTTCGGCGGTGAGCCGGCCTTTGGCTTCGGCTTTACGCAAAGCTTGTTCCAGCTTGGACGTTTGGCGCACCGCTTCCATCGCCGGTTTCAACACGGCCAAAGGCTCATCGGCCTTTTCAACGTCGCCTTGCGGATGGAAACGGAAGCGGGTCAAGCGCTCGAGTGTTTCGCCGTGTTGCTGCATATCGGCAGCCACTTGATGCACCAGCTTGTCTTTCGGTGCGCTTTCTCGCTTACCCAATGGGAACATCACTACGTGTAAGAGCAAAGCGGCGCAGCGGTTCGGCAGGTTTTGCACCAAGCCGGACAAGGCTTGTTCTGCTTCATACAAGGCCAAGCGTACGGCGTATTCGGCAATGGGCAAATCGGCTTCACGGCTGCCTTCGCGCTCAAAGCGTTTAAACAGGCCGAAGCGATGTAGAGATTGGAAAACGCATCTGCCAGGCGGCCGGAAAGGCTCTCACGGCGTTTCAAATCACCGCCCAAGCTCAACATGGCGACATCAGCCGCAAAGGCAAACGCCGCGCTCAAACGGTTGAGCCGTTTGTAGGCAAAAGCCAACGGGCTTTTCGGTGCGTAGCCGCCGCCGTGGGTAAGGCCGAACACAAAGCTGCGGGCAGCATTGGATGCGCTTTGGCCTAAGTGTTGTTGGAATGCCCGGCCAAACGCGTTCACATCGTCTTTTTGCAACGCGTTGATTTTGGTCAACACATGATGATGGCAGCGGAATGCGCCCTGCCCGAAATCATCAGGCAGCGGGCCAAAATGTTGGCGCCTTCCGCCGTGATGCCGATCGGCACGGCGTTGTACATCGAAGCCAGATAGTTGCGCGGCCCGCCGACCACGGCGCGTCCGCCGTGAATATCCATGGCATCATTCATCACTTTGCGCAGGCGTTCGGTATTATTGAATTTCACCATCGCCGAAATGACCGATGGGTTCTCACCCAAATCCAAGCCGGTCAAAGCCAGATCTTGCGTGGCTTCCATTTGGTAAGTGTGGCCGCCGATGAGTGCCAGCGCGTCGGCCACTCCTTCGAATTTACCGATCGGTAAACCGAATTGCCGGCGGATGCCGGCCCATGCGGAAGTTGTCCATGCCGCGTGTTTGGCGTTGCCCACCGATTGCGGCGGCAGCGAAATGCAGCGGCCGACAGACAAACATTCCATCAACATACGCCAGCCCTGACCGGCGTAATCACGGCCGCCGATAATCCATTCCAACGGGAAGAAAATGTCTTTGCCCCACACCGGCCCGTTCCAAAACGGCGTTTCATTCGGGTAATGGCGGCATTGGTGATGCAAACCTTCCATCACGGTCGGCAACAATGCGCAGGTGATGCCGATGTCTTCTTTACCGCCGAGCAAGCCTTCGGGATCACGCAATTTGAAGGCCAAACCAATCACAGTCGCAATCGGCGCCATGGTAATCCAGCGTTTTTCAAAGCTCACGCGCACACCCAATACGTTTTCATGATGCGAGCCGCCGCGCGGATCGGTATAGCTGCCGTAACACACGAAACCGGTATCCGGAATCGCGCCCGCGTCCGAACCTGCCCACGGGCCGGTCAGAGCAAAACACGGCATATCGATGCCCTTCGCCAAGCGCGGCAGGTAGTAGTCTTTCTGCTCGTCGGTGCCGTAGTGCTGAATCAGTTCGGCAGGCCCTAAAAAATTGGGCAGCATAATCATATAAGCGGCGGCCGGGCGGCGGCTGGCGATTTTGTTCTCTACTTTGGCATGGGCGTAATGCGAGAATTGTTTGCCGCCGTATTTTTTGTCGATAATCATGGCGATAAAGCCCTGATCTTTCACATATTGCCACACTTCCGGCGGCAAATCTTTATCGTGATGGATAAAGCGCCAATCATTGAGCATTTGGCACAGGATTTCGGTTTCATTATCGATAAAGGATTGTTCTTCTTCGGTTAATTCCGGGTCGCGAAAGCCGGATAATTTGCGCCAATCCGGTTTGCCGTTGAAAATTTCCGCGTCCCACCACACCGTGCCTGCATCAATGGCTGCCTGCTCGGTGGCCGACAATGGCGGCAAAATGTTTTTAAAAAGCTTAAATGCCGGACGGCTGACAAATTTCATCCGCAGCGATGCCACACCCGACAGCGCACACACCGCCAGCCACGGCAATGCAAACCACCATGCGAACACGCCCGTGAGCAAACCGAACACGCCCACAGCGACCCACAGCCACAACGGTGCGCTGAAAAAGGCCAATGCGGCCAAACAAACTATTGCGATGATTGTGCCTAACATCGTTTCTCCTTTATTGATTTTCTCTGTATTTTTTATCGAGGCCGTCTGAAAATAAACTTAGCTTTCAGACGGCCTGAGGGCTTTGTAAAACTCCTTTTAAAGCCGGTACATATAAAACCGCCGTCATTCCCGCGTAGGCGGGAATCCGTTTCCGGGCATGACAAACTATTGAATAAAACAGGTTTCTTAAATGCTGAGATGGATTCCCACCTACGCGGGAATGGCGGCGGTTTTGGTTTTTATTAATGATTCATCAGTTTTGCAAAGGTCTCGGCCCGCATTAGCCGCCGCGCAAATTATCCAACAGCCGCTGCACCGTGGCTTTGAGCATAATCACGCTTTCGGGTGTCAGCCCATGCAGCATTTTGGCTTCAAACGCCTCTGCTTCTTTCATGCAGCGGGCGAACACCTCGCGGCCGGTGTCGGTCAATTCAATCAGCACCATGCGGCCGTGATTCGGATCGTTACGCTTGGTCACCCAATTGTGTTGCACCATGGTATTCACAATCTGATTGGCAGCCTGAGGCGAAATGAAAGAGCGTGCGGCCAGCGCGGCGTTGGCCGTGGCACCGCGCCGCTGAAGATTCGACAGCATGGTAAATTGCGGCAAGCTCACGCCCAATGGTTTTAAAGCTTCGCTCAACTGCTGGTTGACTAGGCGGTCAAGGCGGCCGATGTTGTAGCTGACGGTCGGTTGGCCGGCGGTGTCTTCCCAATATTCATTCTTCATAGCCGTGACTCCGGAATCCTGTGTTTCAAAGCCCGTATGTTACTGCTTTTCAGACGGCCTTTCTATGCCGAAGGCCGTCTGAAAACAGGCAGGGTGATTAAGCTTTGGTATCTTGTGTTTTCTTAAAGCGCAACACCAAGACAAGCGCGCTGACAAAGGCCACGCCAATCACCGGAATGGCGGCGCTGATCACGGCCGGTCCGGATTGTCCCGCGCCCAAAATCAAGCCTGCCAAAATCGGACCGGCAAACGAACCGGCACGGCCGACTGCCACCGCGGCACCCACGCCCGTGCCGCGGATGGCAGCCGGATAAAACATACCGGCCAATGCGTAGAGCGTGCCTTGTCCGCCGATGATGAACATACCGCAAGCCAAAGTCGCGGCGATGATGCTGCCCAATTCGCTGCCGTACGAGAGCGCATACAGCGCGGTCGGCATGCCGGCATAAATCAACATCACCACGGCTTTAATATTGAGCTTGTCCAAAAACAGACCCAACACCAGCGTGCCGATGACGCCGCCGACGTTAAAGCCGATTTGCACATAGTTGATTTCTTCGCGGCTGAAATTTTGGTTGGCAAACAGCGTCGGCAGCCAATTGAGCAACACATACAGCACAATCAGCGTACAGAAAAAGCTCACCCACAATTGCAGCGTGCCGAAAATACGCCCTTCGCCGAACAAAATATGGCTGATGGAAAAGCTGCGCTGCTCGGCTTCGAGTTTGCTTTGCAGATAGGCTTTCGATTCCGGCAACCACATCCAAATAATCGGCACCAACAGCAGCGGCGCGAAACCGCCGACGTAGAAAATCGATTCCCAGCCGAATTGCTTGGTCATCGAAATCGCCACCAGCGAAGTGATGATGCCGCCGGCCGGTACGCCGCAATACATATAGCAAATAAACATATTCTCCGATACAATTCCCCATGGCCTATTCAGAAGACTTCAAACAACCCGTACTCAAAAAACTCCGTCAAGGATGGACGATTCGCAGAACCGCAAAAGAATCCGGCACCGCCATTCTCCACCATCACACTTTGGAGACGCCCTCCGGCTCCCCAGGCCCCTCCAAAGCAACGGAAAACCCGCAAAATCAGCGCCCAGGCACTGCTCGAAGATGTCGGGCGTTATCCTGATGCCTATTGCTGTGAAAGAGCGCAACGCTTTGGCTGTTCCCATACCGCCATACACAAAGCATTAAAGCGATACGGCATCAGCTGCAAAAAAAAGACCAACCGCCACCCGAAAGCCGGCAGAAGGCTCAGAAAAAACTTCCTGAAGTTACTGCACCGCTACATCCGCCGTAACCGTCCGGTTGTTTGTTCAGATGGGAGCAAATTCGGAAAATCCTGTTACCGGCCTTACGCTTATGCGCTAAAAAGCCGGCGTTGTTATGCGCTTCATGATTGGCAGGGGCATCATCAGACCAATGCCGTTGGAGCGTTATTTCACGGCAAACTGTTTGCCGTCGGGCTGTTTGATTGCAGTATTGACCGCCGGATATTTGATGCTTGGTCGGAGCGGGTTTTGATTCCGGAGCTGCCGCAAAACAGTGTGGCGGTGATGGATAATGCGGCGTTTCATAAGGGGAATGCTTTAGCGCTTCTGAAGGAGAAAGGCCATACCGTGTTATGGCTTCCGCCCTATAGTCCCGATCTGAATCAGATAGAGAAAAAGCGGGCTTGGATTAAAGGTGTTGGGAATCGGCTGAGAATGGCGGATGTGGATTGGCTGTTTCAGGCGTGTATCGATAAATAAGTTTATTTGATATAATACAGCGATTGACGGTGGCGGACGGTATCCGCCATGGCTTTGCTCACCAAATTACCCGGCGGAATGCCCCAGTTGATTTCCGACAAACCGAACACGGCTTCATCGGCAGCAATCGCCAAATCACAAGCTACCAACGGCGAGAATGCGCCGCCGAAACACCAACCGTTGACCATCGCAATGGTCGGTTTATTGTAAAAACGCAGCATCTGCCATTGCCATTTGCACGCTTCGCGGCGGGCTTTTTCTTGTGCGATTTCAGGCAGGCCGTCGGTTTCACGGAAATACTCTTTCAAATCCATGCCCGCCGTCCACGCACTGCCATCACCGGTAATCACCACCACGCCGACATCGGCATCCTGCTCCAACACCTCCAATACATCGCCCATTTCGCGGTTGAGCGTCGGGCTCATGGCATTGCGTTTGTCGGGGCGGTTAGAACGATACCCACGCAATTTGGTTTTCTACGGCCACTTTCACAGTCTGCCAGCGGTTTTCGTATGACATGGTTTCTCTTCTCTATATGATTCGGGTGCTTGTTTGAACATGGTTTGAGTATAATATCAACTAAATTGACATTTCAAGCCTCGCAAACAGAATTTACACAAACCTGCCCAAAAATTATATTAAACTTATGATTTTAAATAATTTAATTTTTATAAACTCATAAAATGAGTTGAAAAATGTTTTATTTTTAACCATTTTATTATCATGTAAATTGATATAAAGTGGCCGTCTGAAAACATTTCAGACGGCCTGTTCCTCAATTACATTACACATAACATTATCGTCGTTTAGCCCTTCAGATGGCCCGAGACCTTTGCAAAACTTCAGATTTGAGTACAGTTCGAAGTAAGCAAACATAGAAAGCGCAGACATATACCTAGATAGGCAAGCTTTCGGGCAGCGCATAACGAAGAAATGTGCCAAAGATAAAGATTTTGCAAAAGTTTCAGTTTTAAGCAAACACTGTCACCGTCTGGCGGCTGATGAGCGTCAACACACCGCTTTTGTCCCTCATCCGCGCTTCAGTGTGGCCATAGCCTTCCGCCGCATAATCGGTGTGCACTTCGTATTGCCAGAAATCATCCATCATAATATTTTGCGGTTCATGCAGCAATTCCAGCGTCCAAGTCAGGCTGCTCATCGGTGCGATGCCGTCAATCAAAACGGCAGGTGTAGGCGGAAAACCGTCGGCCAATGCCACCAAGTGCGCCAAGGTAAAATCGCCCTGTTGGTTTTGAAAACGCGTATAAGCGCCAAACGAAGCACGTTCCGCCCCGCTAAACGCCTGCGCCCCTTCTGACCATCGTAAATCCAAATAATACAGAAAAGCCGATTCCAAACCACCCAAATCAGTCTGGGTCGGTAAATTCTGCGGCGGCTGCCATGCCGGTGCAGGCTTTGAGGCCGTCTGAACCGCTTTCGATTGGCGTGCCTCACCAAAACTGGCCAACAACACTGCCAACACTTCACCGTCCTGTGTCAAATGCACCTCTCCCTGCACCACCGATTTGCCCACCCGCAACACGCGCGCATCCAAATGCACGGTTTCGGCGGCATTGACCGGACCGATAAAATTGACCGTCAGTGAACGCAAGCGGCGCGGTTTATCCAAAATATGCTGCAATTTGGCCAGCATCAAAGCCGCCGTTACGCCGCCGAATAAAGAGCGGCCTTGAAACCAGTCTGCGCCGACGGTGATGCCGTCGTGCGTCTTCAGCAATTCAAATGCTTGATTTAAATCCATATTTCTTCTGCTATTGTGTATTTATTATTTTTTGGATTATATAAAGCAGGTTGATATATTGGCAATCGAAAAATACACAAAGGTCGTAGGCCGTCTGAAAGGCCAAACGCCGCTGTTGCATTCCCCGACTAAGGTGTGCTTTACCGCACCGAGGCTTATGGGCGAAACCGGCTGAGAAAGGAATGGTGCAAAGCATGTCGCGTAAAGATACGCTGGGACAATGCGCCGATGGCGCGTTTCTTCGGTACATTAAAAGAAGAGAGCTTCTATCAGGAAGGAGCGTTATCGGTTGCGGAATTGACTGGAGTTATAGATGATTACATACATTACTACAATCATGAACGGATTAGTTTGAATTTAAAAAAGCTGAGTCCTGCGGCTTACAGAACCCAGCTTGAAAAGGCTGTTTAAGAAAGATTTTTAATTTGTCCAAGACTTGGGGGACAGTTCATAAGCTTTCAGACGGCCTGTTAACATCATTAGAACAATGAATCCAATTGTTTACTGCCATCACCGTTATTGGTATTGGTTGGTGGCAACGGTGTTTCTGCCGGAGCCGAACGCGGCGCTTCATTGCCTGAAAGGCGCGACGTACCCTCACGATTGGTCGTGGTCGCAGGAGAAGATCGGCGCGGCGCGGCATTACTGCGTGGCACGCTGCCGCTGTTATCCAACGACAAATCAGTGTTGGTCACCTGACGCTCTTTCATATAGTACTCACCGTCTTTGGTGACTGTACCTTCCGGCACTTTCATACCGACAATTTTAGTGCCTTTCAGAGCAAAGCGCATGTATTCAACCCATACCGGCACCGCAATCGTACCACCATAACCGGCCTTACCCATACTTTTCGGTTTATCGAAACCGATATACACTGCGGTGACCACGCTTGGATTAAAGCCGATAAACCATGCATCTTTGTTGTCGTTGGTGGTACCGGTTTTGCCGGCAATATCTGAACGACCCAAGGTATTTGCACTGCGCGCCGTACCGGAACGCACAACATCCTGCATGATTTTATACATGATGTATGCATTACGCGGATCAATTGCCTGCGGCGCATTTTCTCCGGCTACCAACGGCTGCATCTGCGCACGCAAACGGCCTTGGCTGTCGTAAATCTTATCAATCACATGCGCCGATACGCGGTACCCACCATTGGCAAATACAGCATAGCCTTCAGCCATGCGCAGCGGCGTGGTTTCACCGGTACCCAAAGCCATCGACAGCGTAGGTGGAATTTCAGACGGCTTAAAGCCAAAACGCTGAATATACTGTTGGGCATAGTTCACACCAATCGACATCAAAATACGGATAGACACCATATTTTTCGAAGCAGTCAACGCTTGACGCAACGTGATGTAACCCGAGTAGCGGCCGTCTGAATTTTTAGGCGTCCACACCGTACCGTTAGTCCCCTTACCCGGCAAAGAAATCGGCGCATCGTTGATTTGAGTCGAAGCAGTCATACCTTTTGCCAAAGCCGCCGAATATACGAATGGTTTAAACGTTGAACCCGGTTGACGCATGGCTTGGGTCGCTCGGTTGAATGTTTTGCTGTGATAGTCATAGCCCCCACCAAAGCGCGTACCGCACCGGTTTTCGCATCCAACGACACCAGCGCACCTTGCAGCAATGGTTCTTGAACTACACGCCAATTGTCGCCACTACCCTTCAAGCGGATAATCGAGCCACGCCGAATGCGGTCATCACCCATTTTTTTATTCTCTACTGCGCGTGCGGCAAAGCCTAATGCATTGCTATTCAGCGTCACTTTACGACCGCTCGGCAATTGAACCTGAATACTTCTCTTAGCCGTTTCCAACACGACCGCCGGCACCATACCGTCTACAGTATAAAGTGTTGAAAGATGCTGGCTGACTGCGTCTTCTACATCATCAACTTTGGATAAATCGATAAAATTTTCCGCACCACGATAGCTGCTACCGCGATCAAAGTTACGCAAAGTACGACGCAGCGCAGCGGTTGCTGCTTTTTGATGATCGGTGCTAACTGTGGTGTACACTTTAAAACCTTGGGTATAAGCATCTTCACCGTATTTTTCGTACAACTCTTGACGCACCATTTCCGCCACATACAGCGCATTTTGATCGATTTTTTGCACAAACCGCTCATAATGCAGCTCTTCTTTCAATGCTTTATCACGCTGTTGCGTGGTAATCATGCCCTCTTCGGCCATATTGTTCAAAATATAAGTCTGACGGATTTTGGCACGCTCAGGATTTACAATCGGATTATAAGCAGAAGGCGCTTTAGGCAAACCAGCCAACATAGTCGCTTCAGCCAAAGACAAATCTTTCACACTTTTGTTGAAATAAATTTGTGCTGCCGAAGTAAAGCCATAGGAACGTTGGCCTAAGTAAATTTGGTTGAAATACAGCTCCAAAATCTGATCTTTACTCAAGGATTGTTCAATTTTATAGGCCAGTAATGCCTCATTGAATTTACGGGTAAATGTGCGCTCGCTACTCAAATAGAAATTTTTGGCAACCTGCTGCGTGATGGTACTGGCACCGGATTGAACACCACCCGCCACCACATTACCCACAACAGCACGGGCAACACCGATTACATCCACGCCCCAATGTTCATAAAAGCGCTTGTCTTCTGCCGCCACTACGGCATCTTTAAGAACTTTCGGGAAATTTTCAATTCTTGTAAACTCACGGCGCTCTTCACCATATAAACCAATTACTTCGCCGTCTGAAGAATAAACAGTAAGCGGCATTTTCGGTTGGTAGTGTTGTAAAGTATCCAGCGAAGGGAGTTTTGGATAAGTGACCAAAATTGCTATTGCAATCAACCCAATACCAAAAAGGACTAATCCGAGGAGCAACCCAATACAAGTAGTTATAATCTTTTTAATCATGACCAATTAATATTTTGCCATCAAAGGCATTAAATAAAGTAAAATAGCTAACCGTTTCTATAAAACACAGTTACCGGTGTGCAAAGAAAAGAATCCCTCACGGATATCGAAACTGTTACTCACTTCGTAATGATACAGGGAAGTCATATTATGCGCTTATCAAAAAGCACTAAAAATACAACTACAAAAACTAATAAATCACCAAGCGGGTTAAACAACCGTACTGCTATCGGCATCGACATCAGCCAACATGCCATTAAGATGGTTCAGCTGTCAGGACGTAGTTTAAACCAAATTCAGTTGGAAAAATACGTTATTACCAAACTGCCTAAGAATATTGTCAAAGGTAACAAAATTCAAGACTACGAACAACTTGTTACTTATTTGCAACATAGTTATACCCAACTGCGTACCTCTTGCAAAAATTTCGTTGCCGCCATTCCGCAAAGCACCGCAACCGTAGAACAAGTTATCTACAATCCGAAACACACCGATTTAGATTTGGAAGATTTTGCCGAATCTGAAGTTTCTCAAATCGGCCCGGTTGAAGAGATGAATTACGATTACCAAGTGACCGGTACTTCTGTTTCCCCTGCCGGCCAGCATGTACTGATGGTGGCTTCTCGCAAAGACGACATCGAACCGCGCATTGAGATGTTTGAGAACGCGGGCATGGATTTGTATGCGATGGATTTAGATTTATTGGCCCAGCGCAATGCTTATGCCTACTGGATCAATCATCATGCACCTGAATTGACCAATGAGAAAATCGCTGTATTCGGCATCTATGCCACGCAAATGTATGCGTTGATTATGCAAAACGGTCAAATTCTCTACAAGCAAGAAACGCCGGTCAGTACAGAACAATTAAACCAATTAATCCAACGTACTTATCAAGTCACCGAAGAAAAAGCGGGCCAAATGATGGTAGCGGCAACCCGGCCGTCAGATTACCAAACCCAAATTGCCGATCGCTTTAACGTGCAGGTCGCACAAGAAGTACAACGAGTTTTGCAGTTTTACTACACCACACAAAACACGGAAACTTTCTCAAATGTCAAACACATTTTGCTCACAGGTGCGCCCTCTCAGCAAAACGGCTTGGCCGAAAGCATTTTCTCGCAAACCAATACGCCGACTCAATGTGTTCATCCAGTAACCTACACTGAGCGAAGCAGCAAAATAGATTTACCACAACTACAAATAGATGCGCCATCGTTAACCATGGCTTTCGGATTAGCTTTAAGGGGATTGTAATATGATTGAACTTATTAAAATTAACCTTCTTCCTTATCGGGAAGAAATTAAACAACGTAAAAAGCAACAGTTCAAAATATTAATGCTGACTGCTTTGCTGATTGGTCTAGGCCTATCGGCATTAACTTATCTGAGCATTAATGGTGCCATCGACAGCCAACAAGGCCGCAATGCATTCCTTGAGTCGGAAATTAAAAAGTTGGATGACGACTTGGGCGAAATTAAAAAGTTGCAGGCAGAAAAAGAAAATTTCTTAGCCAAAAAAATCAAGGTTGAAGAATTGCAGGAAAAACGCTCACAAGCGGCATACATTATTGATACGCTGAATGTTTTGACACCTGACAATACCTACCTGACTGCTTTAGAAGCTGAGAATCCGACTACATACAAGGTAACCGGGCGTGCCATCAGCGACAACAAAATCGCCGTATTTATGCGTGCATTGCCAAGCACAGGCGTATTTTCTCAACCTGAATTGTTAAGCATCAAAAAAGTAGAAAATTATCAAGAATTTACTCTGCGTGTCTTACTGACTCAAAACACTGCTCCTGTGGCCAATCTTACCGCTTCGGAAGCTATGCTTCAGACGACACCTGCACAGGAGGTAAAATAAATGGCTACTGCAAAGAAATTAAAAGATATTGATGTTCAAAGCCTTTACTTGCTTAGCGCACCTGCTAAGTTGGTTTTGGCGGCATTGTCGATTTTAGCAATTTTGGTCATTGGCTACTTTGCCTTATTCAAAGGTCAATTGGAAACATTGGCGCAACACGAAGAAACCGAAGTTAAGCTCAAAGAAACTTACACCAAGAAAAGTATTGAAGCTGCCAGTCTGAACAATCTGCAAGCCGAATTAACATCAATTCGCTCTGCATTTAATGTATTGCTCAAACAATTACCGACCGATGCTGAGATTCCAACCTTAATTCAAGAATTGCATCAGGCCGGTTCGACCAACGGTTTGCGCTTAGACAGCGTGTTGCCGCAACCACCGGTACCCGACGGCCCCATTGAAAAGCTGCCTTATGAAATTGCCATTACCGGCAAATACAACCAAATCAGCCAATTTACCCGTGGTGTCGGCGAGCTTTCACGCATTATTACTTTGGAATCCTTGAAAATCACACAATCAACGGAAGACAAAAACAGCAAAGATGGCAAAGGTGATGTACTCACACTGAGTGCAACGGCCACTACTTATAAAGCGCGACCTGCTGAAGAAGTTGCTGCCGAACAACAAGCAGCCGAAGAAGCCAAGCAAAACGGCGACTCCGGCAAACCACAAGAATAGAAAAAGTAATATAGGGAAATCATGAAAAATACTATCTTACTCCTAGGCGTTTTTAGCATTGCGGCATGCACCCCGACTTATGATGATTTAAGTCAATGGATGACACAAACCCGCGCAGATGCCAAGAAACACATTATTCCTTTTGAAGAACCGACTGTAACGCCGCCTAAAGCGTATATTCCGCCAAGCTATTCTGGTCCGAACGCATTCGATTATCGACGCCTACAGAATTTGACTGCAAGAACCGGCAGTAATGCACCTAACCTGCGCCGTACCAAAGAGACTTTAGAAGCTTTCAGCTTAGAAAACCTCCGTTATGTTGGCAGCTTGCGTAGTGACAACCGTATTTCCGGCTTCATCCAAGCCGAAAATCATGTTTACACTGTCGTACCGGGTAATTACATTGGGCAAAATTACGGTAAAATCCAAAAGATTACCGAAGATAAAATCATCATTACCGAAATGGTTGAAGACAGCTACGGCAACTGGATTTACCGCACAGCCGAATTGCCTTTAAGCAGTCAGCCGGACAGCAGCAACCTGCCGCAAACCGTTACACCTACAGCACAACAATCTGCACCTGTCGGCGAAAATGCTGCGCTTGTTACAAATTAAATTAAGGGGTCTCACTATTATGAAAATCAATCGTATGACAAAACTCTTTGCTGCTCTGAGCATGGCAATGGCTGTTCAGACGGCCTTTGCCGGCAATATCACCGATATCAACGTATCGACTTTGCCTGACAACCAAAAAATCATCAAAATCCGTTTTGATCGCGACATTACCAGCCCTACCGGTTTTGTGACTTCTACACCTGCACGCATCGCCTTGGATTTTGCCAATACCAACATTCAATTGTCACAACCGGTATTGGAATATTCAGACCCTTTATTGAGCCAAATTACCGCGGCTCAGAATAATAACCGTGCACGCATTTTGTTGGGGTTGAACAAAACGGGTCAATATAATACCGAAATCCGTGGTGACGAAGTATGGGTTTATGTCAGCGAAGCCTCCGATCAAAATGTGGCTACTCCAGCAAGCACCCATTCTGCTCCTGCTCCCGCACCGACTCCGCCGCCACGCGTTCCTCTCAAGCCAGCCAAGTCGCTACCAGTGCCAATGTTGACTTTCGCAAAGGTTCGCGCAACTCAGGTGTCGTAGAATTATCAGCCCCTACCTTCTCAGGCAGCCCTGATATGAAACAAGAACGTGACCGTGTAGTCATTACCTTAAAAAATCACCCCCTGCCAACTCAAGCGCAGCGCAATTTAGATGTAGGCGACTTCAATACGCCGGTGCAAAACGTGACTTTAAAACGCATCGGCAATGCGACACAATTGATTATCCGCACCAAAGGCAATTGGGACATCAGCACCCAATCTGCTGCCGGCCGCCATACCTTTGAAATCGTGCCTAAAGCTGCGACAACCGAAAGCCGTGGCTTACACAACAATGCCAACAAATCTTTCAACGGCCGTAAAATTTCTTTGGATTTCCAAGACGTAGAAGTCCGCACTATTTTGCAGATTTTGTCTAAAGAGTCAGGCGTAAACATCGTAGCCAGCGATACGGTTAACGGCAAAATGACTTTGTCGTTAAAAGACGTACCTTGGGATCAGGCATTAGATTTGGTGATGCAGGCACGTAACTTAGACATGCGCCGCCAAGGCAATATCATCAATATTGCTCCGCGTGATGAATTACTGGCTAAAGACAAAGCATTCTTACAAGCAGAAAAAGAGATTGCCGAATTAGGCCCATTGTTGTCGCAAACCTTCCAATTGAAATACAAAAACGTTGAAGAATTCCGCAAGATTTTGCGTATTGACGAGAACGGCAGCAGCAGTGGCAGCAACAGCCGCAATACATTGCTGAGCAACCGCGGCAGCGCCTTGATTGACCCTGCTACCAACACCTTGATTGTTACAGATAATCACAGTGTGATTGAGAAATTCCGCAAACTGATTAACGAACTGGACGTTCCGACACGCCAAGTCATGGTTGAAGCACGAATCGTAGAAGCAGATGAAGGCTTCTCACGCGATTTGGGTGTGAAATTCGGCTATAACGACGTGAAAGGCCGCAATCTCGGCGTGAAAGGCAATACTTGGGGCTCAAGCTGGTCAAATGCTGTGAATAATACTGGTAATGCTTTAGAAATAAGCCCAAACATCAGCCTGCCAACCACTAATGCGGCAACCACGTCAATTGCCTTGGTTCGCTCGTTTGCCTCTGGCGCATTGGGCTTGGAATTGGCCGCAGCGGAAGGCCAAAACAAGAGCAAAACCATTTCCAATCCGCGCGTGCTGACACAAGACCGTAAAGAAGCGGCCATCGAATCGGGTACGGAAATTCCTTACCAAGAAGCGACTTCGAGCGGCGCCACTTCGGTATCGTTCAAAAAAGCGGTGTTGGGCTTGACGGTAACGCCAAATATCACGCCTGACGGCCAAATCATCATGACGGTGAAAATCAATAAAGACACACCGCAAAACTGTACCGTAGATTCATTGAGCACCATGTGTATCAGCACCAAGAGCCTGAACACCCAAGCTATGGTGGAAGATGGCGGCACCTTGATTGTGGGTGGTATTTACGAGGAAGAAAATTCCAATACGGTCAACAAAGTACCTCTGCTTGGCGATATTCCGGTAGTGGGCAACTTGTTCAAATCGCGCGCACGCAATGAAAAGCGCCGCGAATTGCTGATATTCATCACACCGCGCATTATGGATAGCATAGGAAACAACTTGCGCTACTAATCCTACCAAACGGGCATACATATTCTGAAATGTATGCCCGTTTTAATATTTTATTGCGTAAAAAAGGAAAATATTCAGAATAAAACATTTTCCTGCCAATTTCGTATAGAATGCCGCTATTATGGAAAAAATCAACGGCAACTTAATTTTTATCGGGCTGATGGGCGCCGGCAAAACCACTTTGGGAAAACACACCGCCCAAATGCTCAACCGCCCTTTTTACGACAGCGACCATGAAATTTGCGTGGCTTCCGGCGTATCTATTCCGACCATTTTTGAAATGGAAGGCGAACAAGGTTTTCGTGATCGCGAAAGCAATATGCTTAAAAAATTGTGCGCGCTGGAAAATATTGTATTATCTACCGGCGGTGGCGCCCCCTTACGCGAAGAAAACCGCAAATGTTTAAGAGAACACGGCACCGTCGTTTATCTGCATACCCGCCCGGAAATTCTGTTGGAACGTACCCGCTACGACACCAACCGCCCTTTGTTGCAAGTTGAAGACCCGCTGGCCAAGCTGCAAGAGTTATACGACATCCGCGACAGCATCTATCGTGAAACCGCACATCTGGTGATCGAATCAGAGCATTATCAAAAAACGCTCAACCGCCTACTCAATGCCCTGCAAGCCGGCTAACACAGATTGCAATTCTAGTCGTTTTAAAATAGAAATAAGACAAAGCAACAGCGACCGTCGTGTACAACTCATACATAAGTGCTAACAATGCTGTATCATTTTTTATTTTAAACATTATTACGGGAAAGGCCGTCTGAAAACAGAAATCCTTTCGTGCTTTCAGACGGCCTTTCCCGTCAACCGACACACCGTAGGAATCATCATGCACACCCTAAGCGTTCAAACCCCTTCGCATCAATATCCGATTTTCATCGGCCAAAACCTGTTCGCCCAAGCCGATGAATTGTTGCAGCCTTATTTGACCAAAAAAACCGCCATCATCACCAATGAAACCATTGCTCCGCTGTATTTGAAAAGCTTTCAGACGGCCTTAGACAAACTTGGCATCGCCCATTTCAGCATTATTCTTCCCGATGGCGAAGAACATAAAAACTGGCAAACCTTAAACCTGATTTTCGATGGTTTGATGCAAAACCGTGCCGAGCGCAAAACCACTTTAATCGCATTGGGCGGTGGGGTAATCGGCGATATGGTTGGTTTTGCCGCGGCGACTTACCAACGCGGCGCACCGTTTATCCAAGTGCCGACCACGCTGTTAAGCCAAGTGGATTCTTCCGTCGGCGGCAAAACAGCCATCAATCACCCTTGGGTAAAAACATGATTGGCGCGTTCTACCAGCCACAAGCCGTACTCGCCGATTTAAGCACGCTACAAACTTTACCACAGCGCGAATTGTCTGCCGGTATGGCCGAAGTAGTGAAATATGGTGCGCTAGGCGATGCCGATTTCTTTACTTGGTTAGAACAAAATATGCCCGATTTAATGGCGCAACATCCGGAAAAACTGGCGCAAGCGGTTTACCATTGCTGCAAAATGAAAGCCGACATCGTGGCACAAGACGAAACCGAGCAAGGCATCCGCGCATGGTTAAATCTAGGCCACACCTTCGGCCATGTCATCGAAGCTGAAATGGGTTACGGCGTTTGGCTGCACGGTGAAGCCGTCGCCGCCGGCACGGTCTTAGCCGCGCGCTTATCAGAGCAACTGGGCAAGACCACCGCTGCCGACACACAACGCATAGCCGCTTTGCTGGAAACCGCCAAACTGCCTGCTGCCCCCCGAAGTTTGCGTTTGAAAAATGGATTGAACACATGAGCCACGACAAAAAAATCAGCAGCGGCATAATGCGTTTCATCGGTTTAAACCGCCTAGGCGAGGCTAACATTACCGAAATCACCGATATGACTATTCTTGAACGCACATTACAACCGTATTTGTAAAAGATATTGAATCATAAACAAGGCCGTCTGAAAGATTATGCAAACAAACCTCATTTTGCCAATCTTTCAGACGGCCTTAAGCCGAGGCCCGCACGAAATCCCCAAATTTGATTGCAGTCCGAAGTCAGCCTAACATAGAAATTTAAAATATATCATGAAGATAGGCGAGCTTTTAAAAGCACGTAACGAAGGACGTGCCAAACATGGAGATTTTGCAAAGGTTTCAAACCATATTCCGATTCACGCTAATCATAGCATTATAAAGCTATTGAAATCCCTGGTCTGATATACCATAATCCCATGTCTTCCCTCTATATTCATAAAGGCTATGTCCATGTGCCAACTGCTCGGCATGAACTGCAACACCCCTACCGACATCACGTTTTCATTTGAAGGTTTCAGACGGCGTGGCGGCATCACCGACCACCATGCAGACGGCTTTGGCATCGGCTTTTTCGAAGGCAAAGGCATCCGCCTGTTTCACGACGACAAACCTAGTGCCAATTCTCCTGTAGCCGATTTGGTGCGCGATTACCCCATTAAATCGGAAAATGTCATCGCGCATATCCGCAAAGCATCCCAAGGCCAAACCTCTCTTGCCAATACACATCCTTTTATGCGTGAGATGTGGGGCGAATATTGGCTGTTTGCGCACAACGGCCACCTGATTGATTTTGCACCTGAACAAGGCAATTTTTATCGTGCGGTCGGCTGCACTGATTCAGAACGATCCTTTTGCTATATCCTCAACCACTTACGTCAGCAATTTAGCGAAAAGCCCGATGAAGCAACTTTATTTGCCGCCATCAGCGAATTAACTCACGAGATTCGCACCTACGGCCTGTTTAATTTTATGATGTCCAACGGCGATTGCCTGTTTGCGCATGCCAGCACTTTGTTGCACTACATCGTGCGCAAAGCGCCGTTCGGCCAAGCCCGCTTATTAGATAATGATGTGATGGTTGATTTTGCCGAAGTGACCACCCCCAACGATAAAGTGGCCGTTATCGCCACCCTGCCGCTAACACGCGATGAAACCTGGCACCAATTGGCCGTGAATGAATTAGTCATGTTCCGACAAGGCGATATTGTCCGCTCTGACAAACCGCATACCGCCATTTATATGAGCGTTGAAGAAGGTTTGGCACTAGCACGCGCAGTCGGCGTGTCTTGCTAAACAATGATTTGCCTAACAAAACCGTCTGAAACTTTTTGAACTGCACCCCAAAAGTCGGACACCCCCGCCAACTTTAAAAGGTGCAGTTTTCTTATGTCCAAATATAACCTACACTTCAAATACCGAGCCGTACTCCATTACCACCAAGTGCACAGCCGACAGCGCACCGCAGAGCACTTCAACGTCTCACGCACCCACCTGCGCCGTTGGACAGCCGCCTGTCGGCAAGGCGGTATCGCCGCACGCCAACACCCGCAGGCTACGTTTATGAAGACCAGACAGGCCAAACGCAAAAACCCGTTTATCGCCGACAAACC
The DNA here is from genome assembly GCF_002327085.1 of Neisseria weixii. Classification (GTDB taxonomy): domain Bacteria; phylum Pseudomonadota; class Gammaproteobacteria; order Burkholderiales; family Neisseriaceae; genus Neisseria; species Neisseria weixii. The sequence goes on from NZ_CP023429.1 coordinate 2,228,111, forward strand.
CGGCCACGAAAAAAAACCGGGCGGAACTGATTGAAGAGTGGCGTTACATGAGGGCGGGGAACGGCTACCTAAAGCACATGAAAGCCCTCAACGAAAAGAACGCCGCCAAAGCTGCGAAACCGTTCAAACGTTGGGGGCGGAACACCCGCTGAAATATCTGCCGCACAGTGCCGGCATTCCCAAAAGCAGCTTTCATTACCATATCGGCAAAGCCGGTCCCGATGCAGCGGCCAAAACCGCCGTGGGTGAAGTCTGTCGCCGGCACAAAGGCCGTTACGGTCATCGGCGGATTGCCGCCGTATTGTCGCGGAACAAAAAGAAAGTGCGGCGCATTATGGGTTTGTTGGGACTGAAAGCCAAAGTCCGCAGTAAAAAAGCCTACCGTCCGCAAGCAATAGGAGAGGCTTCGGACAGTATTCTCAATCGTGAGTTTACTGCCGGCAAACCGGCAGGCAAATGGCTGACCGATGTGGCGGAGTTCAAATGCACAAACGGGAAGCTGTACTTATCGCCGATATTGGATGAGGCCTTTGCAAAACCGCCGGATGCGGATTCAGTTCAAGGCGCAGCAGCGCAGCGGGTGCAGACATATCACACGATAGGCAGGCGAGCGGGCAGCGCACAACGCAGAAATGCGCTGCAGATGGCGGTTTTGCAAAGGTCTCCGATGTGTTTAACCGGGAGATTGCGGCCTATTCTTTAGGCCGCAGAGCAAACGGTGAAATGGTGGCGCAAATGTTGGACCAAGCATTCGGCCGTCTGAAAGGCCAAACGCCGCTGCTGCATTCCGGCCAAGGTGTGCTTTGCCGCACCGAGGCTTATCGAACGAAATTGGCTGAGAAAGGGATGGTGCAAAGTATGTCGCGCAAAGGCACGCCGGGACAATGCGCCGATGGAGCGTTTCTTCGGTACACTGAAAACGGAGGGTTTCTATCAGGAAGGTGCGCTGTCGGTGGCGGAGCTGACAGTGGTCATAGATGATTACATACATTACTACAATCATGAACGGATAGTTTAAACTTAAAAAAGCTGAGTCCTGTCGGCTACAGAACCCGGCTTGAAAAGGCTGTTTGAGAAAGATTCTTAACTTGTCCAAGTATTGGGGGACGGTTCATCTTATTTTCAGACGGCCTCTTTCACTTATCCCAATCAGTTTGCTGCGCGGTAATCTGCATCAGCTTTTTCAAATTTTTCAATGATTTCTCGGCTAAGCTCTTTGTCCATCAGTGACACGGTGCAGGTCACCAGCCAGCAGGCGATAAAGCCCGGTACGATTTCGTACATGGTCGCCATGCCGGCGGCTTTGAGCGCGGGGTTCGCCCATTCCGCCCATGCCACGCAAACCAGTGCACCGGCAATCATGCCCCATAATGCACCGTTGGCGGTCATGCGTTTCCAGAATACAGATAAAATCACCACCGGACCGAATGCGGCACCAAAGCCGGCCCATGCGTAAGATACCAAGCCCAAAACTTTGCTTTCCGGATTGCCGGCAATCAGAATGGCAATCACCGCCACGGCCAACACCATGATGCGGCCGACCCATACCAACTCCTGCTGCGTGGCATCAGGGCGCAGGAAGCCTTTGTAGAAGTCTTCGGTAATCGCGCTTGAACACACCAGTAATTGGCAAGACAAGGTCGACATCACCGCCGCCAGAATCGCGCTCAAAATCACGCCGGCTATCCATGGGTTGAACAATAATGTTGCCAAGGCGATAAATACGCGTTCGTTGTTGCCTTCCATCGCACCGACTTGTTCCGGGTGGCCGCCGAAGTAAGCGATACCGAAATAGCCGACGGCGACGGCACCAGCTAAGCAGACTATCATCCATGTCATGCCGATACGGCGGGCGCTTTTCAGCGATTGCACGTTTTCAGCCGCCATAAAGCGCGCCAAAATGTGCGGCTGGCCGAAATAACCCAAGCCCCATGCCGCAGTGGAGATAATACCCAAGAAGGTAGTTCCGGCAAACAGGCTGCTGTATTCTTGGCCGGTAGTCGCGGCTACGGCTTGCACTGCCGCGCTCATTTCTGCTGCGCCGCCTAAGCTCAAATAGACCATCACCGGCGTCAGAATCAGGGCGAACAGCATCAGGGTTGCTTGCACGGTGTCCGTCCAACTCACCGCCAAGAAGCCGCCGATAAAGGTATAGGCAATGGTCGCGCCGGCACCTAACCAAATGGCAGTGCCGTAGCTCATGCCTTCAAACAGACTTTGGAACAAACGCGCACCGGCCACCACGCCTGAAGCGCAGTAAATGGTGAAGAAAAACAGAATAATAATCGCGGAAATCACTTTCATTGCTTGGCCTTTGGCGCCGAAGCGGTGGAAGAAATAATCCGGCAGGGTCAAGGCATTGTTGGCGTATTCGGTGTGCACACGCAAACGGCCGGACACAAACAGCCAGTTCAACCATGCGCCAATGGTCAGACCGATGGCAATCCAAGCCTCGCTCAAACCGACCGCGTAAATCGCACCCGGCAAACCCATCAGCAACCAACCCGACATATCAGAGGCGCCGGCCGACATCGCCGTCACATAAGGGCCTAAGCTGCGGCCGCCGAGAATATAATCGTCGAAGTTGCGGGTAGAAAAATAAGCGGCCAAGCCGATCAGCAGCACCGCCACAAGGTATAAACCAAACGTGATATACATGGGATTCATGTTATCGCTCCTCATTTTTAGTAAACTTACTTTTGATAAGCAGATTCAGATCTGAGATTTTTCTTATATTATATTAAAAAACAACAATTTGGCTTTTATGCGCTTATCATACGCCATCAAGACAAATTGATTTGATTTACAATCAGATATGTTTAAATTACATCAAGATTTGTAAATATTTGGTTTCAGCATACCGTAATTTCCGTGACTTGCAAAGCAACAGGCCATAATTTTTTTGATAACCGAATAAAATACAATTATTTTTTACAAATAAAACAAATAGTTATCAAAAAAACCAGCCGGTTTTATTTTGGTTTCCAACCGTGGAATATCTTCCTTATTTCCGGCTAATCTCTTGAAATAAAAAGTAATTCAACAACAGAATCATGCTTAAATTTGAATTTTTATACCAACATAAAAAAGGGGGCTGTACTAGATAACTAGAATAAATTCTGCTTTACTAATTGTTTTAAAATAGAAATCTGAACTTTTATTTCACTGTGGTTAAACCGCCATTCACATTCCTTCAAATACAGCTCAAAATGTTCTTTGGGAATGCCGTTAAACTTACGTAAGCGGCGTTTTGCCTGATTCCAAAAGTTCTCAATTCCGTTGATGTGATTTTGCCGATCAGCAAAGTGAGTGCTGTGATTGATGCGAAAGTGGCTAAACTCACTCACATCAAGTACGTCATAGCTTTTGTAACAATCAGTGTAAACAATACTGTCAGGCTTTACTTGCTCACGTATTACCGGCAATAAAGTGGCAGTTTGTGTATTGGGCACGGCAACGGTGCAAACCTTGCCGTTGCGCTTCAGAAGCCCGAATACAGCGACTTTGCCGGCTGCACCGCGACTACGTTTGCCTTTGCGCTGTCCGCCAAAACAGGTTTCATCAACTTCTACTCCGCCATCAGACATTTCCGGATGCGGGCTGTTATGGAAAATCAGTACGCGCAAACGATGAAAGCAATAGGCTGCCGTGTTTTTATTAACACCGGCTAATTGAGCTGCAGTACGGGCAGTAACACCCGCAATAAACAGTTCAATCAGTTTGTTTTGCTTGTACTGACTTAAACGGCTTCTTCTCATAGGGATTATTCTAACCTGAAATTAGATTTCCCTAGTTATCTAGTACAGCCCCTAAAAAAGAGAAGGCCGTCTGAAACGAAATCGTTTCAGACGGCCTGTTGAGATGTGTTCAACCGAATCAAACATCTTGCCGCGCTTCGCAAGTCGTACCTAATGCGACCCAGCTTTTACCGCCGGGCAAGACGATTTCCGACACCAGCCTGTCCATGTCTTTCACATAAGCATCCGAATTCGGGCTGTTGATCACCACCACCACGACTTTGGGCTGCTCACCCAGCCAATAGCCTGCCAATGCACGCACGTTTTTCAGCGTACCGGTTTTCAAGCGCAGGTTGTCGCCGGCTTGTTTCAAACGTGTTTTCAGCGTGCCGTCGACACCGGCAATCGGCAAGGTATTGATAAATTCTTCTTTATAGCGACTGAAATAGGCTTGTTCCAATAATTGCCCCATCATTTTCGCCGTGACGCGTTCTTTGCGCGACAAACCCGAGCCGTTTTCCAACACCAAATTGGTGGTATCGACACCGGCCATGCCCAATTCCAGCTTCACCGCCGAATCCGCACGATGTAAAGCTTCGTGTAAATCTTTGTCTTGCCCCAGTTTTAAAAACACCGAACGCGCAATCAGATTATTGGAAAACTTGTTCATATCCGCCAGAATCTCGCTCAAAGGCTTGGATTTCAAGCTGGCTAACGTCTTGGCTTCAGGCGGCGTAGCAGCGACCTTAAGGCCGTCTGAAATCGTGCCGCCGGCAGCGCGCCATTGATTGATGAAACTGCGGTAGGCAAAATCTTGCGACGTGAGCATGTTGACATACAAAGTCTCGCTCAAGCAGGTTTCCGGCACATTGCCGCTGATAATCAATGCGCCGCCGCTGTAGCGGCCGCTCATGTAACGGTTTATGGATTTGCACTCGGCGGCAGAAGGGATAATGGTGGTTTGGTTGTCGAGCTTGATATTGGGCAGCGGCGGATTGGTCGTCCACACAATATCGCCCAAAGGATTGCGCTCGCCCTTCACCGCCACCACTTTATAGGCCAAGCGGTTGGGATCGGGCGGTGTCATGTAGGTTTCCGCTTCGTCGGCGGCAAATTCCTTGCTGTTTCTGATGTCGCCCCACAGGCTGCGGTCGAGCACCAATTGTCCGGCAATATTGCGGATTCCGCGATCGCGCAACTGCTGCTGCAAAGCAATCAGGCCGTCTTGATCGAGCACCGGATCTCCACTGCCTTCCCAATAAATATCGCCGTTGAGCGTATCGCCGACAACAGGTGCCGCGCTTTTGAAGTGGGTTGTCCAACGGTAATCCTTGCCCAAGGCTTGAAATGCGGCAAATGCGGTCACCAGTTTCATGGTAGAAGCCGGATTCACCGATACGTCTGAACGGTAGTCAATCTGCACTTTACCTGTGTCCAAATCCTGCACATACACCGAGATTTCATCGGCACGGATTTTGCCGAAGTTTAAGGCCATTGCGGGTAAAGAGAAGGTGGCGAGCATAAATATGGCGAGAGACCGGGGGAATTTCATAGAAGACTTCAAAAATAGCGTTAACCCGTTATTATAAAACAAGGCCGTCTGAAATTCATGTATGCAGCCGTTAAAATAGAAATAAGACAAGGCGATAAAGGCTGCCGTGTGCGCCTAATACATTAAGGGAGCCGGCAACGCTGTGTTGTTTTTATTTTAAACGACTATACTTTCTGCGGATATGAGGCATCTCACGGCATACTCCATCCTATATCTGAAGACGAAATATTGTTTTCAGACGGCCTTTTCCTTACCCGAGCCCGAAATTTCGGCATCGGCCCAAATCGTTTTATAATCAAGAAAACCATTGTAAACCATACCGTTAATCCGATTCTCATTTACCATGATCCGACCCTTTCCACTGCCGCTTTGGCTACGCCGCTACAATCGCGGCTGTCTGAACCAAGACATCACGGCCGGTTTGATCGTCGGCATCATCGTGATTCCGCAAAGCTTGGGTTATGCCGCACTGGCAAGCTTGCCGCCTGTGTATGGCTTATACAGCTCGATTGTGCCGGTGTTGGTGTATGCGTGGATTGGGGCAAGCAACGTGAATGCCGTGGGGCCTGTGGCCGTGACCGCCATCATGACTGCCCATGCTCTGCAAAACCACCCGCATTTGCCGCCAGAACAATATGCGCTGTTGGCCGGCTTTTTGGCTTTGCTGATGGGCGCATTGTTGTGGCTGGCTTCGCTGTTTCGCTTAGGTTGGATTACCCGCTTTATCAGCCAAGGAGTGACTGCGGGTTTTGTGACCGGCGCATCGATACTGATTTTTATCAGCCAAATCAAATTTTTAATCGGTGTTAACCTTTCCGGCAGCACCATCATCGATTACGCTTTAACATTTATCAACCGCATTCACACGCTGCATTTTCCGACGCTGCTGGTCGGTGCGCTGGCGTTCGGCCTGTTTTTTGTTAACCGCTATTACCTCAACCGCTGGTTATCGCATTGGCTTACCCCGAAAACTGCCCAATTTATCGTGCGTCTGTTACCCTTAATTATCATGATGGCGGCGGTGGCATTCAGCTTAGTGTTCGATTTTCAACAGCGCGGCATTGCTGTGATTGAGTATGTGCCGGCCAAGCTGCCGCATTTCACGTTGCCGTTTTCAGGCGGCCTGAATGATGTGTTAAACCAAGCCATTCAGCTGCTGCCCACTGCCGCCTTGATTGCGCTGATTACCTTTGTATCCAGCAACTCCGTGGCCGCCACTTGCGCGCGCAAGCGGCAGGAAGCCTTCGACACCAATCAGGAATTCAAAGGCTTGGGATGGGCTAACATCATCGGCGCATTTTTCCAAAGCTTTCCCGTGGTCGGCGGTTTCTCGCGTACGGCGGTCAATGTCGATGCAGGTGCGCAAACGCCGTTGGCCGGCATCATTTCGGTCGGCGTGATGGCGGCCTTTTTATTGCTGCTGACCGACTATCTCGAACCCCTGCCCTATGCCGTATTGGCGGCCAACATCATGGTGGCGATTCTCAGCATGATGGATTGGAACACACTCAAGCGCGCCGCCCGCAGCGATAAAACCGATGTTGCCGCCTTTCTGACGGCCTGCTTCGGCGTATTGCTGTTTGGTTTGAATATCGGTTTGGTGTTGGGTATTTTAGTGTCGTTTGCCGGCTTGATTTGGAAATCAAGCCATCCTCATTTAACCATTGTCGGCCAAGCGGCAGACGGCCACTTTCGCAGCATCAAGCGCTATGCCACGACGCAATACAGCAGCCTGCTGATTGTGCGTATCGACGAAAGTATGTTTTACGGCAACGCCCAACCAATCCGTCATTATTTGGAACGCAGCCTAGCCACGCACCCCGGCTGCAAGCATTTGATTTTAATGCTTTCCGCCGTAAACGATATCGACTTAACCGCGCAGGAAATGCTGCTCTCGCTCAATTACGATTTGCAAAAGCAGCACATTTCGCTGCATTTTGCCGATATCAAAGGCCCGTTGGTAGACAAGCTGCAGCACTCAGTGATGATGAAAAGCCTCTCCGGCAATGTTTTTATCAGCACCGCCGAAGCGGTCGACACGCTTTTAAAAGAAGAAAGCGTGTGGTCGCCGATGATTTGAAGCTGGTTGGGTAGATAAAACAAGGCTGAGACCGTTGCAAAACCCCGGATTTGGCACATTTCTTTGTTATCCGCTGCTCGAAAGCTTGCCTATCTTTATGGTATGTCTGCACTTTCTGCGCCGCTCTCACCTCGAACTGTACTCAAATCTGAGGTTTGCAAAGGTTTTAGGCCGTCTGAATATTCAGACGGCCTTGTTTTATCTAACATATTTCACATATCCTGCACATCCACATCCACGCTCCAGCGGATTTTGCGGTCGCGGTTTTGCTGCAACACCTGCACCCACAAGCTCACCGCATGATGCAAATCCTTGCGCGATGCCGATTCCAAAAAAAGTTGCGCCCGTTCGCGTTCGGCCAGCCGCACCATCAGCATGGGGGCGGGGCCGAATTGGGTCACGTTTTCTTGCAACAAGGGCTGAACCACGGCTTTCATCTCATTCAAAAAATCCATTGCCTGAGCCACATTCGGCGCGTCGGCGCGGATGGCCGTCTGAAAACCGAATGGCGGCATGGCAAACATTTCGCGCTCGCTCAATTCGTTGGCGGCAAAATGGCGGTAATCCTGCACTTTCACGGCGGCAAATACGGCATGGTCGGGCAATTGCGTCTGTATCAGCACCTGTCCTGCTTTGTCGGCACGCCCCGAACGGCCGGACACCTGCATAAGCTCGGCAAACAAACGTTCGGGCGCGCGGAAATCAGAGCTGTATAAGCTGCCGTCGGCGTTCAACACAATCACCAGATTCAGCTGCGCGAAATCGTGGCCTTTGGCCAGCATTTGCGTGCCGACCAGAATATCCACATCATCAGCGGCAATGCGTTGGTACAAATCCGACCAATCGTCTTTGTGTGACGTGCTATCGCGATCCACGCGCACCACTTTGGCTTGCGGCAGGAAACTTCGCAGCGTTTCTTCCACGCGCTGTGTGCCGTGACCGACGGCGGTCAAATCCTGATTGCCGCAATCGGGGCATTTGTAAGGCACCGGCTCGCGGTGGTCGCAATGGTGGCAGCGCAATTGCCGGGCGCGCTGGTGCAGCACCATCTTGGCCGAACAATTCGGGCAGCCGAAGGTATGGCCGCAATCGCCGCAAAACAAGGCCGGTGAAAAGCCGCGACGGTTGAGATACACCAACGACATACCGCCCGCTGCAAAATTTTGCTGCAGCAATTTCAAGGCTTGCGGCGAAAAGCCGTTATCGAGTTTCAGACGGCCTACATTTAAAACCTCCACTTGCGGCAGCTGCGCGGCAGTGTGGGCCCGTTCGGTCAATTCAAGCAACTGATAAGCGCCGCTTTGGGCTTTGTGCCAGCTTTCCAGACTCGGCGTCGCGCTGCCCAACACAATCGGACAATCCGCCTGCTTCGCCCGCCACACCGCCAAATCACGGGCATGGTAGCGCAGTTCGTTGTCTTGTTTAAACGACGAATCATGTTCTTCATCCACCACAATCAGGCCAAGTTCACTCATCGGGGTAAATACTGCCAGCCGCGTGCCGATGACCAATTTCGCCTGTCCCGACATCGCGCGCAGATAATCCTGCGTGCGCTTTCCGGCGGCGGTCTGGCTGTGTAACACGGCGGTCGGCACATCGGCAAACCGGTTTTGCACGCGTTTCAAAAGCTGCGGCGTCAAATTGATTTCGGGCAGCAAAAACAACACCTGCTTGCCCTGCGCCAACACTTGGGCTATCGCGTCGAAATACACTTCGGTTTTGCCGCTGCCGGTAATACCGTAGAGCAAAAACGGTTGAAATTGCCCAAAGGCCGTCTGAATCTGCTGCGACGCGTGTTGCTGCTCGGCGTTTAATATGTGTTCAGACGGCATCAAGCTTGATGCGGCAGCATGAAACGTGTCTATCCAGTCTTGCTGCGCCCATTCGTCTAACAATTTTTCTGCTTGGGTGTGGATTTTTTTCAAATCAGGCAAGGTTAGGCCGTCTGAACACAAAGCATGCCAAAGGGCATATTTTTTATGGAAGCGCTCAGGCGGCGGCGTTTGCTTTCTACCGCATTCGTTTAAGCGGTAAACCAGCGGCGGCTCAGGCATAACCGCGGGCTTAGCTTCCTTCAAACCTTGCGGCAACGCAGTGAACACAGCCTGCCCCAGCGGATAATGGTAATAACGCGCGGTAAAGGCCAACAGCGCGCGCCAATCCTGCGGCAGTGGCATTTCGTCGGTGAAGGCCGTCTGAATGTTTTGAATCTTAAGCACATCAATATCCGGCGTGATATCATTTGCCCACACCATGCCGGCTTGCAGTTTGTTGCGAAACGGCACCACCACGCGCGTACCCGCCGGCAAGGCTTCGTGATACGCATAAGTCAGCAGGCCGTCCGAAAGCGGCACATTAAGGGCAATATGATGATAAATCATAATTCAAATCAGCTATTTGTCATTGTTTTTCGCCTGATGGTTCAGACGGCCTGAAAAAAGCTATTTTATCAGCAAGCGATACAGCAATAAACTTATCTGCATAGCGCACCGACTTTTGTTACAATGCGTTTTTTACATTCTCATTCAGAACAACATGAAATTAAAATTAATCAATACCTTACTTCCCCTAGCTATGCTGCCTTTGATGGCTTGCGGCCAAACCACCGTGACCAATAAAGGCGCGGTTTCCGCTCCTGCCGCAGTCGCTTCTGCTACCGCACCGAAAGCCGCCGACAAAAGCGTGGCCGGATCACTGAAAACCAAGCTGGAAAAAGTATATGAAGCGCAGGATTTGAAAGTGATGAGCGTGGGGGAAACCCCGATTCAAGGCCTGTATGAAGTGGTCGTCAGCGGCAATCAGATTATCTACACCGATGCCGAAGGCGATTACATGCTGGTTGGCGATATGATTGATGTAAACTCGCGCGAGAGCCTGACCGACGAGCGCAAGGCGGAATTAAACAAGCTCGATTTCGACAGCCTGCCTTTGGATAAAGCGGTTAAAGAAGTGCGCGGCAACGGCAAATTAAAAGTGGCCGTGTTCAGCGATCCGGATTGCCCGTTCTGCAAACGCCTGGAACACGAATTTGCCAAAATGACCGACATCACGATTTACAACTTCATGATGCCGATAGCCAGCCTGCATCCTGATGCGCAGCGCAAAGCCGAAAACATCTGGTGCCAACCAAACGCAACCAAGGCGTGGACGGAATGGATGCGCGAAGGCAAAACCCCGCCTGCCACCAAAGCCTGCGACAATCCGGTTGCCGAAACCATGTCTTTGGGCGAGCAACTGGGTTTTACCGGCACACCAACCATCGTGTTCCCGAACGGCCGCACGCAAAGCGGTTACAGCCCGATGCCGCAGCTTAAAGAAATTATTGAAAAAAACCAAAAGTAAATTGGTTTGGATACATCAAAGGCCGTCTGAAGGTAATATTCATCTTCAGACGGCCCGAGACTTTTGCAAAACCTCAGATTTGCGCGTAGTCCGAAGTTAGAGCACAGAAAGCGCAGGCATATCACAAAGACAGACAAGCTTTGGGGCGCATAACGAAGAAATGTGCCAAAGATGGGGATTCTGCCAAGGCCTCGGCCTTCTTCATTAAATCAGATGCGCATTATGCCTTTACAATATCCGACAGCGGCCAGCGCGGTTTCACATTAAAACCGGCAGCCTGTTGCCTATCCTGCAAACGCATGGCTCCGGCAAAGGCAATCATCGCGCCGTTATCGGTGCAATAAGCCATCGGCGGGAAAAACACGCTTACCGCTTCTTCTTTGGGCTTCGGTTTACCTTTTTCAGACGGCATGGTCACACTCAACCGGCTGAATTCATCGCGCAGCTTCCAGTTCGCCCCTACTCCGCCGGCCACCACCAACGTGCGGAAACCCGTATCCAACAAGGCTTTTTTTGATTTGGCGATTAACACATCCACCACCGCATCTTGAAACGCGCGGCAAATGTCGTTGCGTGTTTGCTCGGGAATCTCATCGCTACCGGTTTGCGTGCGGACCTTTTCCACCGCAGTTAATACCGCGGTTTTCAAGCCGGAGAAACTCATCTGCAAATCGTGCGAATGCCGCATCGGCCGCGGGAAGGTAAACGCATCAGGGGTGCCCAATTTGGCCAACTCCGACAATTTTTCCCCGCCCGGATACGGCAAGCCCAACAGTTTGGCAGTTTTATCAAATGCTTCGCCTGCCGCGTCATCAACGCTTTCTCCCAGCAAAGTGTAATCACCGATACCGCGCACTGCCATAAACTGCGTGTGCCCGCCCGATACCAATAAGGCGACAAACGGAAATTCCGGTTTTTCATCTGCCAGCAGCGGTGACAATAAGTGTCCTTCCAAATGGTGCACCGGAATCACCGGCTTATTCAGCGCAAAAGCCAGAGCATTCGCATAGCTGGAACCGGCCAGCAACGCCCCGCCCAAACCGGGCCCTTGGGTGAAGGCCACGGCATCAATGTCGCCATAGCTTACGCCTGCTTCCTGCAATGCCCCTTCGGTGAGCGGCACCACGCGTCGAATATGGTCGCGACTGGCCAATTCAGGCACTACCCCGCCGTATTCGGCATGCATGGCCATTTGTGTGTGCAGATGATGCGCCAGCAAACCGCGCTCGGTGTCATACAAGGCAACACCGGTTTCATCACAAGAAGATTCAATTCCCAATACCAACATCGCTTTTAAGGCCGTCTGAAAAAATAATACTGTATTTTAGCCGATTTTAATCTTGTTTGCTGCATAGATTGACGAAGACTATGCTCATAATCTGAGGCTTTAAGAAGATTTCAGATAGTTTATGCGCAGCAATTTGCGTAAGTTTCCGCAGGTTTTGCAAAGAGTCGTAAGTCAAGTGGTAAGAAAATTCGGCAAGGTAAAAACTGGTTTAACTGCTTGCCGATTTTTTCGAGGCAGGGCTACAATCCGCCACATTCCAATTTATACTTGAAGAAAAGGAATCTATCATGAATAAAACCAAATCTTTGATGTTGACCGGTATTTTGGCTCTGTTTTCCGCCAGCGCCTTTGCCGCACCTGTGCCGTCTGAAATCTACAAACCGGCCGGCGCAAAAACCATCAAAGCCGACCGCCAAGGCAATGGCGAATTTGAATACGAAGCCGAGCTGTCTTCACAGAATACGTCGATTCCTGCATTGGCTAAAAAAGTGATTGCCCATGCTGAAGACAAAGGCTTCAAAGTGGTCGAATCTGAAATCAAACGTGACGATGCGGATTTGAAATTCAAACGCGGTAACCAAGAATTGGACGTATCGATTGAAGATAAAGACCATGGCCGTATCGAATACAAAGCCGATTTGGACTTGAATAAAAACTGATTAATAAAAACTGATTGGATTTAATCCGCTTGAAAGACAAAAGGCCGTCTGAACAACAGACGGCCTTCTTTTTTTAATGTTTCGGTTTTATGTTTTGACTAGAGCGGATTAGCTTAACTTTCGCTACGGCGTTGCTGCACCTTGCCGTACTACTTGTACTGTCTGCGGCTTGCTGCCTGGTATCGAAGTAATTAAATCCGCTATAGATTAAAAAGCCGTGGACTGCAACGTTTCAGGCGGCCTTTACGATGAGATTTACAACGTGCCGTAAGAGTGTAATCCGCTCAAGAACATGTTCACGCCGATAAAGGCAAAGGCGGTCACAAACAAGCCGATAATCGCCCACCATGCCAATACGCGGCCTCGCCAACCAGCCACCAAGCGCAAATGCAGCCAAACCGCGTAGTTCAACCACACAATAAACGCCCATGTCTCTTTCGGATCCCAGCTCCAGTAGCGGCCCCATGCATCCGCCGCCCACAAGGCACCAAGAATGGTGGCAATGGTGAAAAACAGGAAACCGACGGCAATCGCCTTATACATCACTTCTTCAATCACTTGCGAAGCAGGCAGCCATGATTTTTTGCCTTTCCCTCCGCTGCGCAACGCCCACAGTTCCGCCACACCCAGCATCGCGGAGATACAGAATGCGCCGTAACCGATAAAGTTGGCCGGAACGTGAATTTTCATCCACCAAGACTGCAAAGCCGGAACCAAAGGCTGAATGGTGTGCGCTTCACGCGAAATGCTGTACCACAACACAAAACACACCACTACCGCCATAAAGGTATAGACGAATCCGCCCAGCTTCTGCAGGGCAAAACGGCCTTCGTAATACACATACATCAGCCCGGTAATCACCAAGAACAAAATAAACACCTCATAAAGGTTGGAAACCGGAATATGCCCGGCATCAGGACGCAGCAAATAGCTTTCATGCCAACGCACAAGCAAACCGGTAAAGCCTGCAACCGCAGAAATCCAGCCGAATACCGTACCCATACCGAGCAAGGTATTGGTTTCCTGATGTCGGCGGTTGGCAATAATCGTACCGGCAATGTAGGCAAACAACGCAAAAAACACAAACGCGCATTGCCACATAATCGCCAATTGGCTGCTCAGGAAATATTTCAGCAAGAAGCCGTCCGAATGCTTGATGTCGCCCGCGTACAAATTCACCGCTGCATAAGCCAAAGCGAGGCACAGCACGATATACCAGCGCATCGGTTTGAAAAACCAGCCCAGGAAAACGGCAATGCCTGCGCTTGTCCACAAAATCACCATTTCGTAAATATCCATGTGGTGACCGACGTGGGTTTGCGCAAAATAAGCAATGGCGGCAATGGCTAAAGCAAAGCTCCAATCCAAGGCATTCAGACTGCGCATAAATGATTTGTGTGTTAAAAGCTCATGCTCGGGCACGGCTTTATTTTGTGTGGTCATGGTTTAAATCCTTCGCCAGCTGTTGCAAACGCTGGGTGTGTTGCGGAAATTCTTTTTGTAAATCGCGCTCGTTGCGGCTGGACGACATGGCAAAGCGGATGCGGCCGTCTGAAAACAGCAGCCATGCGCGTTTTTCACGGATATAGAACATGAAAATCGTGCCCAACACCAGCAAAACCGAGCCCAAATACACCAATGATGCACCCGGTGAACGCGTCATCTGCAAGCCTGATGATCGCACTTCGGTATAGCTGTCCAGTTGCAGCAGCATCGGTGCCGGATATTCGGTCAGGCCGGTGTAGGCATCCATGCTGTGCAGCACAAAACGATTACGATCATCATCTTGCGGCCAAGCGGGTAAATGATATTTTTTCAGGGTTTCATCGACTGCGGCATTCATCACGCCAAACAGCATTTGATAAAAATAGCCCTGCATTTTTTCCTGCTGCTCTTTTGGAATATTTTTCGTCACAAACTCATCCAAGGCCAAATAGCCGCCTTGCGCGAAAATACTCAAAGTATTGGTCGCTGCCTGTTTGAACTGCTCACTGATTTCAGGCGGCGCACCAAGTGTAGCCTGTTGCACCACTTTATTGCGTGCGCCTTCGTCTTTCAGCAATTCGCGCAAAGCCATAAAGGTATCGATTTTACCGCTTTTATCCATCGGGATACGCAGCCAGCGGTATTGTTGCGCCAAGCCTGCACGTGTGCCGGTAATGAAGAAATAGTCTTCTTCCTGCTTAATCGGCAGCATGTAGTTTTTGTATTCCACGGCCTGCCCGGCGCTGTCGCGCAAGCGGTAGATAATCGACGGGCCGATGTTGGTGAATTTTTTGTTTTCCTGAGACACGGCACGCACATCGTTAATCGCGCCCTGCAAACCGGCATCCGCTTTTTCAGACGGCTTGCTCATGTCTTCAACGTTCATCGCCGTAAACTGATCGAATTCCAAGCGGTATGAGGTATCGCCGATGTTAAACGGAAAATCACGCATAGACGTGGCTTTCAGCTCAATCGATTGACGGCTCGGGTCGCTCAAACTCCACGCTTTGAATTTCAAATCCGAACCGCCGTCGGAAAAGCTGGCTTGGTAAATAGTGATACCATGCAAAGTCAGCGGATGGTTCACACGGATGGTTTGTTCGATTTTCTCACCGGTGGCTTTGTCGGTAACTTCCAAATCACTCGCAAAATCTTTCGGCATGCCGGTATCGTAGAAATCGATGTGGAATTTTTTCAGCTTCACTTCAAACGGCAAATCCTGCACCAGCATACCGTTGTCGGCATTGACAAACACCACGTCGGCACTCTGCCCTTCGTTGATATTGACATTGCCGCGGAAAGACGGATTGGCCTTACCCAACACGCTTTCAGGCTTGAAGTCTTTGGCATACATAGCGTTGTTGTCCGGCACAATGCGGCCGGTGAGCATACCTACTTTAAGCAATAAATTACTGTCAATCAAGCCACCGATACAGATCACAATCAGCGCAATATGGGCGAAAATATAACCCCATTTATTCATCGCGCCTTTTTTGGCGGCCACCAAAACCGAACCGTCATCACGCTGCACGGTTTTGGTGGAAAACCCCTGCACTTCCAAATAACGCTGCGCCACTTCCGGTGAAAGCTTCTGCGGCAGCTCAGTAGAGTGGCGCATAGCCGCCAGTGATTTTTCTTTGGCATTTTCACGGAAGGATTTAATCTCTCGTAAAAACGGCGGTACATTGCGAATCAGACACAAGCTGGTCGAAATCACCAAAAACAACATGATGATGACAAACCAAACCGACGCATACACATCGTACAGACCCAAGAAAGCGAAAATTTGCGACCAAAACGGGCCGAATTTCACCACATAGTTCACTTGCGGCTGATTCTGCTGCAATACCGTACCGATAATCGAAGCCACACCCAACAAGCTCAACAGGGCAACGGCAAAGCGCATGGAGCTTAAAAAAGCAAACCATGGCCGGCGGATAAACGGAACGGGTTTGGAAGTAGTGCTCATAAAATGTAGATTCTATACAACAACTTTAAAAATACCATACAAACCATCTGATTCAATTAATCAGAAAATATCAATAATTATTTTAAATGATTTATTACCGTATGTGCTTAAGGCCGTCTGAAATCAAATCCTTTCAGACGGCCTTATTATGCAACTGGTTAATCGTGAAGATTAATGCAGACCTTGAATGAAGTTACCTACTGCTTCTAATTCTTCGGCCGACATGCGTTTGGCAATATCCTGCATCATGGCGTTTTCACGCTGACCGGTTTGGTAAGCCTGCATTTGTGCCACGATATAGGCTTTGTGCTGACCGCCAATACGCGGATAGGCAATAATGTCAGCGCCACCCCCCAGCATACCTGCACCACTTGGTCCATGGCATGACATACAGGCCGGTACTTTCTTATCCGCAATACCGCCACGGAAAATTTTCGCACCCAATTCCGCATTTTCTTTCGGATTGGTTTCACCCGGTTTGGCTTGCTGTTTGGCATAGAAAGCAGACACATCGCGGATGTCTTGTTCAGACAAACCCATTACTAAAGGCTTCATCGCCGCAGCAGAGCCGTGGGTACGTTTGCCTTCTTTAATGTCCATCGTTTGTTGGAAAATATAAGCCTCGTGTTGGGCAGATACTTTCGGATACATGGCAATACCGCTGTTACCGTCGGCAGCATGACATGCCGCACAAACGTTGTTTGCAATTTCTTTGCCTTTTGCCACATCGGCTTTGGGTGCAGCAGTTACCGCACCTGCCGCCAGGGCTAAAGCCAATAAAGTGAATCGTTTCATGGAGTGCTCCTGATTACAGCATTGCGTAGCGAAACAATGCCTTTTTTATACTCATAATACCGGATATATTTTTACCGGATTCAAACCGATGATTCTATAAACATGGTATTCTATACTAAATTTACATTAAATTACTACTATGAATCTCTTCCAAAACGCAAAATTCTTCACCACTATTAACCATTTAAAAGATTTGCCCGACACACCGGCCGAAATCGCCTTTGTCGGACGCAGTAATGCGGGCAAATCCAGCGCGATTAACACGCTCACCAATCATGTGCGCTTGGCTTACGTTTCCAAAACCCCCGGCCGCACGCAACACATCAATTTCTTCGAACTGGCCAACGGTAATTTTATGGTTGACCTGCCCGGCTACGGTTATGCACAAGTGCCGGAAGCCATCCGTGCACACTGGGTCAAACTCTTGGGCGACTATTTACAGACACGCCGCCAACTCATTGGATTGGTGCTGATTATGGACACCCGACACCCGTTAAAAGCCCTGGATATCCAAATGTTGGACTTTTTCCATATTACCGGCCGGCCGGTGCATATTCTGTTGTCAAAAGCCGACAAACTTTCCAAAAATGACCAAATCAAAACACTGAGCGAAGTGAAAAAATCACTCAAACCTTACATGGAACGCCAACACATCAGCATTCAATTATTCTCCAGTTTGAAAAAACAAGGCATTGAGGAAGTGAATAAAGTCGTCGGCGAATGGTTTGCCCGCCATCATGAAGAAATCGCCGGTATGCAACCCAACGATTGAGACATTGTAACCGAGCGCAGCCCATGCGGTATTGATAAACCGCAAATCACAACCAAAAATTGAACTGCGTCCCAAATACTTGGACAAGTTGAGAATCTTTCAGACGGCATGCAAAGTTTGTCCTATTCAATGCCAAATCACCGAGGTCATGCTCAATGACCTGCCGACAATGTCATCATTAAACAGCATTGCTTTGCCACCATCGGCCGCGCCGATTGCATACAGCAGCGGCCAGTAATGGCCGGGCGACGGTGCGGCAAGCTGCATTTCGGGCGGATAGGCGGATTCATTGGTCAGCGTGGCGGTGTCGTTTTCCCGCACACGCGCGTTAACCCAATCTTTGATGCTAACCGCCCAATCATACGGCGGCACCGGCTGCGTGCGGCTGCTTGGCTGGCATCAGGCGCAAGTTGTGCACAATGTTGCCGCTGGCCACAACCAACACACCCTGTTTGCGCAAAACTGACAGCTTTTGCCCCAATGCAAAATGGCCGGCAAAATCAAGATGCATATTCAGGCTCAATTGCACCACGGGAATATCGGCCTTGGGAAACAGATGGCACAGTACGCCCCAAGTGCCGTGATCCAAGCCCCAATGCTCATCAGCAACCACATTCTCCTCAGCCAAAGCGGCACGCACTTTTTCTACCGTTTCCCTACTGCCTGCCGCCGGATACTGCATGTCAAACAAGGCTTGCGGAAAGCCGCCGAAATCGTGAATGGTGCGCGGTTGTTCCATTGCGGTAATCGCTGTGCCATCGGTACACCAATGGGCAGAAACGGCCAAAACAGCCTTGATTTCATCGCCGTATTGCTGTTTTACTTTTCACCCAGCGTCGCCCACGCTTGCGAATACGGCGTGTTTTCAATGGCATTCATCGGGCTGCCGTGACCTAAAAATAAAACCGGTAATCTCATGGGATAGGCTCAATCAAGTTTAGATGAAGATAATATAATGTTTGCCTATTTGTTTATCAATAATGATTGAATTAATGCTATTTTTCTTTTAAAGAAATAAAAGGCTGTCTGAAATATTTCAGACGGCCTTTGTATCATTCAATCAACTTAAGCTAAGAATCCACCCAAATTGAGCAGGAACAACACGGCAAAACCCACCAAGTAAATCAAACCGGCAACCGCCAAGGCTTCCATGCCTTTGGAGAGTTTGTGTTTTTTGTCGGCTTTGACCAGGCGGTAGTTCAACCATGCGAACACGGGCGCGGCCAAGAAAGCGGAAATCATGGCGAATTTCAGCAATTCCGCCATCGCGCTGTTGAACCACAAAATCAGCGCCAATCCGGTGCCGGCGACCCACAGATACCAGCCGAACAATTCGCCTTTGCGCACGCTTTCTTTGTGGCGGATCAGGCGCACCGATTCGGACATGGCGCGCGCGTAACCGTCAATCACGGTGATGGTAGTGCCGTACATACAGGCAAACGCAATGAACGCCACCAGCGGATGCGCCCATTCGCCGATGGTCACGGCATACATATTGATCAACTGGCCGATGTATTTGCCGCCGGCCATTTGCACGGCTTCTCCGTTGCCGTATTGCACATACGCACCCAACACCAGAAACACCACCGCCAGCGCCGCACTGGTATAGAAGCCGACGTTGAAGTCGAAAATGCCGTCGCGGTAGCTGGAAGGTTCGATTTTTTGTTTTTCCGTTACCCATAACGAGTTAATCGCGGAAATCTCAATCGGCGCCGGCATCCAGCCCATCAAGGCGATGATGAAACCCAAACCTGCGAGCGTCCACGGAGTCGGCTCAATAAAGTCAGGCTGCATCTGCATGCCGCGCGACATGGCAATACCGGCCGCAATGACGGTGGCCACCGCTAAGCTGGCGACAATCGCTTTGGATACGCGGTCAAGCGCACGGTATTGGCCGCTCACCAAAATCAGCAGGCAGGAAAGCATAATCAAGGCAGCAATCACGCCCGTTTCCAAACCGAGGTTCGGCAAAGCCATTTTGATAATTGCCGCCGTCACCACTGCTACCGCTCCGGTGCTGATGGTTGCGGAAACGAAACACAGCAGCGCAAATACCCATAAATAAAAGCGGCTTTTCTCGGCATAGCCCTGCACCAAGCTCTTGCCTGTGTCCATGGTGTAGTGTGCGCTGAAACGGAAAAACGGATATTTCAGCAAGTTGGTCAAGATGATGATTAAGGCCAACTGCCAGCCATACAACGCCCCGGCCTGTGTGGACGCAATCAAATGCGAACCGCCGATGGCTGCCGAAGCCATCATGATACCCGGCCCCAACGCGCTCATGCGGCTTTGCCAGGTTGATGTCGAAGTGTGTGTTTGATTTTGTGCCATTTTGTTACCCGTCTTTTTCATACGGCCTGTTTAAAATTACGAAAAATTGGATTTTATCGTAAATTTAAACTTCGATTTTTTGATTTATTGGTATTTAATGCCAAATAAAAATCAGAAACTTTTAAGCAAATTGTAAAGTTTCATGAATATTCGCAAACTATGCCAAAAAGCTGTCGCAAAACAGCCTAGTATCGCTTTTATCATTTATCCAAAGCGCAAAAGCAGAAAGGCCGTCTGAAATGTGTTTTATCCAATCAAACACATTTCAGACGGCCTTTAAAATCATTCCTTACCAGCGAAAAGACTGCGTTACCCCGCCGGCCGCACCATTATTGGACGCACCAAAAAAGCCGCCGGTGCGCGGTTGGCTGCACGCGGACAGTACAAAAGCCAACGCGATTACGGTCATCATTTTTTTCATAAGAATCTGTATTCCGATCAAAATTTTATTGCGCAAAGCCATTATATCCAACGAAATTTAACATTGTCACATAACTGTCACAAAACCACGCTAAAGTAGCAGAAATTTCACAGCTTCCAAACTTATTATAAGGAAAAATCATGGGCCAGCTCCTTTCGAGGCTAATGTTAAAAAAATCAATGCCATATTTGCCGCATTATTAATCGGTGCGGTCGGCTACTTTATCGTATGGGGCATGGGCTACACCAACGGCAACCACACCATACTGTTTCTGCCGGCGACTTTGTTCGGCGTATTTATGGCCTTCAACATCGGCGGCAATGACGCAGCCAACTCGTTCGGCACATCGGTCGGCGCCGGTACGCTGACCATCACGCAAGCTTTATTGGTGGCAGCGGTTTTTGAAGTCAGCGGCGCGGTGATTGCCGGTGGCGAAGTGACTTCGACCATCCGCAAGGGCATCATCGATTTGAAGGCGATGGATCTTGAGCCTATGCAGTTTGTGTATATTATGATGTCCGCACTGCTTGCTTCGGCTTTGTGGCTGCTGTTCGCCACCAAAAAAGGCTGGCCGGTATCGGCCACACACTTGATTATCGGCGGTATCGTCGGTAGTGGTTTGTGTTTGTGTTTCTTGGGCAGCGGCCCGGATGCCTTCTCGCTGCTGCAATGGGACCGTTTGGCACAAATTGCCATTTCTTGGGTATTGTCGCCGGTGTTGGGCGGCCTTGTTTCCTATCTGCTGTTTGCCCAAATCAAAAAACACGTTCTCGACTACAATGCCGCCGCCGACGAACGCCTGAAACAAATCAAACAGGAGAAAAAAGCCTACAAAGAGCAGCACCGCCAAACCTTTGAAAACTTAAGCGAACACGACAAAATCGAAGCGGCTTCGGCAATGACGCGCGACGTGCAGATTTACGAAGACCCCGAGTTAGACCCAAAAGAGCTGGAATCGGCCTATTATAAAGGTTTGTACGAATCGACAGCCGAAAAAACAGCATCGGCACCTACAAAGCCCTACAATCCCGGGATCGCTGATTGCTTCCATCGGCGCCATGATGATTGCGTCCATGTTGATTTTCAAAGGTTTGAAAAACCTGCATTTAGGTATCGGCACTGTCGGCAACTTCTTGACGATCGGCATGATTGGCGCCGCAGTATGGATGGCGGCCTTCATCTACGCCAAAACCTTGAAACGCAAAGATCTAGGCAAATCCACGTTCTTGATGTTCTCATGGATGCAGGTGTTTACTGCCGCCGGCTTCGCCTTCAGCCACGGCGCAAACGACATCGCCAACGCCGTCGGCCCGTTTGCCGCCATTATGGACGTATTGCGTACCGGCGAAATCGGTTCCGAATCGCCTGTGCCTGCGGTAGCCATGCTCACCTTCGGTATCGCCCTGATTGTCGGCCTATGGTTTATCGGCAAAGAGGTGATTCAAACCGTCGGCACCAATCTCGCCGAAATGCACCCCGCTTCCGGCTTTACCTCCGAATTAGCATTTTTAATTTCATGAAAACATATTAAAAGGCCGTCTGAAACCTAATCGCTTTCAGACGGCCTTGTTTGGCTTCACATCACATTAATGTCGGAAATGGCGCACGCCGGTAATCACCATGGCTATGCCGTGTTCGTCGGCTGCGGCGAACACTTCTTCATCGCGCATCGAGCCGCCGGGCTGGATAATCGCTTTGATGCCTTGCTCGGCGATCACGTCCACACCGTCGCGGAACGGGAAGAAGGCGTCGGATGCGGCGCACGCGCCGTTCAAATCGAAGCCTGCATCTTGAGCCTTACGGGCGGCGATGCGGGTAGAATCCACGCGGCTCATTTGGCCGGCGCCGATGCCGTAGGTTTGGCCGCCTTTGCCGAACACGATGGCATTCGATTTTACGAATTTGGCCACGTTCCAAACAAACAGCAAATCGTTGAGCTCCTGCTCGGTCGGTTGGCGTTTGGTCACGACTTTCAAATCGGCGGCAGTGAGTTTGTGGATGTCGGGCGTTTGCATCAACAAGCCGCCGCCCACACGTTTCAGCTCAAATTGGTTCGCACCTTCTTCCAACGGCACTTCCAACACGCGCACGTTTTTCTTGGCAGCAACGATTTCCAAGGCTTCATCGGTAAATGCAGGCGCCATCAACACTTCCATAAATTGGTTGTCGGTGATTTGTTTCGCCGTTGCGCCGTCCACTTCGCGGTTGAAGGCGATGATGCCGCCAAACGCGCTGGTGGTATCGGTGGCATAGGCCAGGCGGTAGGCATCCAAGGTGTTGGCGGCCACGGCGACGCCGCACGGATTGGCGTGTTTCACAATCACGCAGGCCGGTTGTTCGAAGGATTTCACGGCTTCCCAGGCGGCATCGGAATCGGCGATGTTATTGTACGACAATTCTTTGCCCTGCAATTGGCGGTAGGCGCTCAAGCTGCCGGCAGCCGGATAAAGGTCGCGGTAGAACGCGGCTTTTTGGTGCGGATTTTCGCCGTAGCGCATGTCTTGCACCTTAATCCAGCTTTGGTTGAACTGGCTCGGGAAATCGCCCGCTTCCGGCTCGCCTCTCAATTTGTCGTCGGCCAAGGCGGTCAGGTAATTGGAAATCATGCCGTCGTATTGCGCGGTGTGGCTGAAGGCTTTGCGCGACAGGTTGAAACGGGTTTTGTCGCTCAATGCGCCGCCGTTGTTTTCCAATTCGGCAGCGATGTCGGCAAAGTCGGCGGTATCGGTAACGATGGCCACGTGTTTCCAGTTTTTCGCGGCAGAACGCACCATAGTCGGGCCACCGATGTCGATGTTTTCAATCGCATCTTCCAGCGTGCAATTCGGCTTGGCGATGGTGGCGGCAAAAGGATACAGATTCACGCACACCAAATCGATGTTGCCGATGCCGTGTTCTTCCATTTTGGCGACATGCTCAGGCAAATCGCGACGGCCCAAAATACCGCCGTGGATTTTCGGATGCAGCGTTTTCACGCGGCCGTCGAGCATTTCGGGAAAGCCGGTGTAATCGGCCACTTCAATAACGGGAACACCGGCGTCTGCCAATAATTTGGCAGTACCGCCAGTGGACAAAATTTCCACGCCCAGCCGGGTTAAGGTTTGGGCAAATTCAACCGCGCCGGTTTTGTCGGACAGGCTGATGAGGGCACGTTTTACGGTTGCCATTCGGATTCCTTTTTGAGTTGGATTTTAATTGAAGAGGCCGTCTGAAATGCGGTGCAACGGCGCAAATCGGAAAAGCTGTATTATCGCCTATTTTACGTTTTTTTTGCATGATTGCAGCACTGTTTTTTGTAGAAATTGTAAACAATCTGCTACAGACAACACACAAAAGGCCGTCTGAACAGCATATTTTCAGACGGCCTGATATTATGTTTTCAACCAACGCGGCAAAGCCACCACCGCAAATGCCGAAACCAGAATTATCACCATGCCCCATGCCGACACGGCCGAAACCCTTTCTCCCAGCAGCAACACAGCCATCAGCAAGCCCAGCACCGGTTCCATCGAAATTAAGACCCCGGAAATATTGGCCGGCACGCGGTTCATGCCTTTGTTCCACAACCAATAAGCAAACCAACTGCAGCCCACACCAAGATAAACCACCGCCAAAGCAGCCGGCATAATCCACTGAACGGTAAAACTCTCCGTCAACAACAAAGAAAACGGCAAACACAATACCGCTGCCGACAAAAGCGATACCGAGGTATACGCCGGCGCACCGATTTCGGCAATCAGCTTCTGAGTCGGCCGCATAATCAGCGCAAACACCAAGCCGGCCAAAAATACCAGCAGGCAACCGGACACACTGATTTCGCCACCTTCTTCCGCGCCACCGGCAATCATGACCGATACCCCTAAAAATGCCGCCACGCCACATACCCAGTGATACCATTTGGCTTTGTCGTTAAAAAAGAAGTGGCCGACAAACACCATCAGAATCGGCTCCAAGCCGATAATCGTTACCGCGCTGGCGGCCGATGTGTATTTCAAACCGATAAACTGCAACATCAACACCAAGACATAATTGGCAAACGACAGCCACAACAACGGCTTCCATTGCGCGCGCGGAATCCTACCCAAATAACGCCGCGCCGTCGGCAGCACAATCAGCCCTGCAATCAGCAAGCGAACCTGTACCATCAAGGCAGGGTCAAGCATCACATAAGCATATTTGGCCGCAATAAACGAGCTGCCCCACATGAATAAAGCGAAAATTTGAAAAATCATGGTTCAGACGGCCTGTTGATTACTCGACTTTCCACGCATAATTCAGCCATTCTTTGTCTTCAGCCGCGCCTAAGCGTTGGTAGAAACGTTGTCCGGCATCGTTCCACGCGGCGACGGTCCATTTGATTTGGCCGCAGCCTTTGACCTTCGCTTCGGCATATAAAGCGTGCATCAGCTTTTCACCGATTTTTTGGTTGCGGAAATTTTCGGCGACGTATAATTCTTTGATGTGCACCGCCGGTTGGTTTTGCGCGGTGTAGTTTAAAAAGTAATACACCAACATGCCGCCAATCAGGCCGTATGAATCGGCAACCAAGCAGTAAAAATCGGGCGGTTGTTTGTCGAACCCACGCTCTTTCACGATTTGCGGCGTGATGGCAAAGCTGTCGATATAGTGCTCAAACACGGCCAAATCGCGCATAAGCGACCACACTTGTTCGATGTCTTGTTCCTGCATGGGGCGGATGGTGATGCTCATTTAGTTTTCCTATCTCTATAGCAGACAGGCCGTCTGAAAACGCAATAATCGTTTTCAGACGGCCTGTTTTATGGTTTTAATCATCCAGCAAACCATGCTGTAATAATTTTTTGCGCAAGGTATTGCGGTTCAAACCCAGCATGGCGGCGGCTTTGGATTGGTTGCCGTTGCATTCGTCCATCACGCATTCGAGCATGGGTTTTTCCACTTGGTGCAGCACCATATCGTACACGCCCACCGGCGTTTCACCGGCTAAGTCCTTGAAATACTGTTTTAAATTCTGCGCGACACATTGCGCGATATCGACTGTTTGCGTTTTCATCGTTTGCTCTTTTCTTTTCACATTGTTTTCAGACGGCTTCAAATTACTGGCCGCTCATCACTTTAATCCCCAATAAGGCCAATGCTCCGCCGCACACGCGGTCTATCCAATGGCCGAAATGCCGGAAACGGCGGTTGACTGCCGGGCCGGCAGCATGAAGGCCACCAAACCGAACCAGACAAACAGCATCAGCGTCATCCATGCGCCGTAAACCGCCATCTGCCACAGCGGCGTGGTCGGCGACAACACCACGGTAAACAGCGACAGCATATACACCACCGCTTTCGGGTTCAGCACATTACACAACACGCCGCGCCAAATGATGTTCAAAGCCGGTTCGGCCGTCATTTTTTCGGCACGGATTTCGGCCACTTCGCCCGCCGCTTTGGCCGTCAGCCCTTTGTAACCGATATAAATCAGATACAGGCCGCCGATAATTTTAATCATGGTCAGCAAAGTAGCCGATTGCGCCACCACAGTCACCAAGCCCAGCACCGAATAAACGATGTGTACGCCAAAGCCCAGCGCAATGCCCAAAGCCGTGAGCAAACCTGCCGCACGGCCACGGCTTAAGGATTGTTGCGACACCAACACAAAATCGGGGCCGGGCGACATGCAGGCCAAAATATGTACACCGGTGATGAGCCAAAATCCTTGCCAAAAATCCATGATTGTCCTTATTGCGTGTTTGATGTTTCAGACGGCATTGGTGGTTTGTCGTTGTTTATCGAACCGCCCTCCCCGGCCTTCTCCTGCCAAACTGGAGAGGGACGGGTTGCTTAGGATGGATAAGGTGCTGTTTGGCCGTTTGAAAAATTTTATTTAAACAGAATCTTTCAGACAGCCCCAATCAGATTGATTACTTAATCGAACCGTTCATTCATCCACCATCGCCGAATCTAGCGAATCTATCTCCGCCGTCCGGCGTGAGAAGGCTGGGACAGGGCGGTGCTTTACGTTTCCGCCATTCGGATCCGCACCACAACAATCAACGGTAAGCACACGCCCATGTATCGGTCTTTTCGGACAATGTATCCAGATAAGCCGCCAGCGCGTCATATTGCTCTGCCGCAGAATCCAAGCAGTTGATTTCGCGGCGGGTTTCGATGCCTTCAGGCATGGGGTCGAGATACCAGCCGATGTGTTTGCGCGCGATTCTCAAGCCGCTTTGTTCGCCGTAAAATTCGTGCATGGCGCGGACATGGGCGAGCACGGTATCGCTGCATTGCTTCAGCGGCAGTGCTTCGGGCAGCGTGCCGTTTTCGGCAAAATGTTTCAAATCGCGAAACAGCCACGGCTGGCCTTGTGCGCCGCGGCCAATCATCACACCGTCGGCACCGGTTTGCTGCAACACTTCGGCGGCTTTTTGCGGCGTAGTGATGTCGCCGTTGACCCACAGCGGTATCTTCAGGCAGCTTTTGGCTTCGGCAATCAATTCGTAACGCGCTTCGCCCCGATACATCTGCGTGCGCGTGCGGCCGTGTACCGCCAGCGCGGCGATGCCGGCATCTTCGGCGATTTTGGCGACGGTAAGCAGGTTTTGATGGTCGTCGTGCCAGCCCAAACGCGTTTTCAGGGTGACAGGCACATTTACCGCCTGAACTACGGCGTGCAAAATCTCGGCCACCAGCTTTTCGTCTTGCAGTAAAGCGCTGCCCGCCAACACATTGCACACTGTCTTGGCCGGACAACCCATATTGATGTCAATCACTTGCGCGCCAAGCCCGACATTATAACGCGCGGCTTCGGCCATCACTTGCGGCACATTGCCGAGAATCTGCACCGCCACCGTGCCGTTTTCATCGGAAAAATCGCTGCGGCGTAAAGTTTTTTTGGTGCGGCGCAACCCGGGATCGCTGGTGATCATTTCGCACACCGCCCAACCTGCGCCAAATTCACGGCACAAACGGCGGAAAGGCTTGTCGGTAATGCCTGCCATGGGAGCGAGTGCGATGGGGGTATCGATGGGATATGCGCCGATTTGCATGGTTATCGCTGTGTTTGAAAGGGCTGTGATTGTACAATTTTTAAGCAGTTTTTCCAATTGCCTTTACATTAAGAAAGGTCGAGACCTTTGCAAAATGCCTTTAAGAGCCAGCATACAAAACGAGCCGTCATTCCCGCGCAGGCGGGAATCCGCTGTTGGGCATAACAAACTATTGAATAAAAATAAGCTTCTTAAATGCCAAAATGGATTCCCGCCTGCGCGGGAATGACGGCCGTTTTGGTTGCTTATTGATTCATAAGATTTCCGAAGTTCACAGGCCGTCTGAAAACCGATTTCACCTTTCAGACGGCCTCATGCCTGCTTACGCTTCTTTCAATGTTGAAACCGCAGCCAGCAACGGCACCAACATCTCAATAATCAGGTTTTGGAACAACGGCGTCTCCAACGGTGATTCTTCGTCATGACCGAACACCAAAGCCACCTCGGTGTAACTGCTCTGCCCTGTATTCATTTTGTTGCCGAAATATGCGCCGATGGCAGCGGATTGTGCGGCTTCCCATTCTTGTTTTTTAAGATAGGCATCGGCAGCAGCCAAGCTGGTTCTGGCAAAAAACGGCAAGGGGCGGTGTTGGCCGATGTTGTAGTATTCGAGCCATGTTTGCAGAATGCCGCGGGCGGTTTGGCGGTCGATTTCGGGATAGGTCACGGTTTCGTCGTTCGACACAAAATAGGTCAGCCCGCTTTCGCTTTCAGACGGCCTCACCGCATTGAACAACACATGCTCCAGCAGCAAGGCAATACGATCAGGCGCGTTGAGTTTTTTGTTGCGGAACATGATTTGGCCGCATTGATACACATGATTCAGGCTGCCGCTTAAGATTTGCCGGTTAAACGACAATTCGCAGGCCACTGGCGGCACTTTCGGGCTTTCGAGCAAATCTTGGTCGAGCTGTTTGGCGGCGCCTTGGAAACGTTGCTGCCACAAGCTGCCCAATTCACCGGTAGGCAACAGGCTCTCGGCATTGAGCTTGATTTCCACTGCGGCAAAATCCTGCCGCTGTCGGCGCGCTTCCATATACGCATCGGCGATTTTTTCGCCCTGCTCCGGCTCGAACGGCTCGGCCGATTCCCATGCTTCATCGCGATATGGTTCGCGCCAGCCCAAGGTTTGGCGCAGCCAGGCTTTGACCGGATTTTTCCAAAAGCCGATGAATTCGGTTTGCGTGACGATGCTCGGCGGTTCGGCTTCGTTGCCCAAAGGCTGATTGAAAAACGGCATCATTTTTTCAGACGGCCTGTATGCCGCTTCATTTAAGGCTTGGGCATAATCGCGGCGCGTGCTGATGAGCTGGCCTGCTTCTTGCGGTTGGAAATAGCGCGTGGAAAAGGCTTGCAGCGGATGTTGGCACACCCAGTCTGCCAGCAAATCTTTGCTGCGCTTTCCGGTCATTTCGGCGACGGTGTCGATGAGTTCGCTCAACAAGGCCGACGGCGCCAGCTCGTCATCGTTGACAATGCTGCGGCCGACATACGACAAATACAGAATGTCGCGCGCGCTGATGATGGCTTCGAGAAACAGATAGCGGTCATCATCGCGGCGGGCGCGGTCGCCTTTTTTCGGGTGTTTGGCAATCAGGTCGAACACGGTCAGCTTGGTGTTGCGCGGGAAATCACCGTCGTTCAGACCCAATAAACACAACACCTTAAACGGCAGGCTGCGCATCGGTACCATGCTGCAGAAGGTAATGCCGCCACGCAAAAATCCGGCTTGGCTTTCGCTGCTCAAAAAACGGCTGATGTGGCGGATAACCGTGTGCTGCGGCAATAGGCCGTCTGAAAAGCCTGATAATTCAATTTCTTCCTGCCATTTCACTAAGGCTTGCTCGAATTGCTGTGCGGCGTATTGGTCATCATCACTCAAAGCAAACAAACCGTCGCGCAATTGGCGCACGCGTTCAATCCATTCTTCTGCCGCGGCGTCGGTTTGCCATGTTTTTGCGGTGTCGGCCAAGGTCTGCATAAAAGCGGTAAAGCGGCTGAAGACGGCCAACTGATTGACATCGCCGTGCCACGCACTGACGTTTTGCCACATGCCGTCGCCGCCTGCAGGCAGCATCCAGCCCAGCACCAAGCGCGACAATGCCTGCTGCCAGGTAAACAAATTATCCGCTGCGCCGCGCATTTTTCCATCCAAACCCCAATGCACGTTGAGTTCGGCGATGGTGTCGTGCAACAGCGGCAAATCGTCTTCGCTTATTTCAAAGCGTTTTTGCACTAACCGGCTGTCAAGCAGCAGCAACACTTTATCTACTTCAAAGCGGCTTTCCAATAAGTCCAACACCTGTTCCAGCGCATAAAAAGCGGTTGGCGGCGGCTGAGTTTTACATCGGAAATCGAATACGGCAAGGCCTGTGTGCCGTCTGCCGCGCGACCGAACACGGCTTCGACAAACGGGCTGTAGGGCTCGATATTCGGGTCAACACGGCGATGTCGTGCGGCTGCCAGTCGGGATGTTCGTGCAGAATATGCAGCAGTTGGTCTTTCAAAATTTGCAGTTCGCGCAAAGGGCTGTGCGCCGACACCACACGGATCGAGCCGTCTGAAAGCAGTGCATCACCCTGCCCGGCAGCATTTTCAGACGGCAGCGACAGCGTTTGAATATCGTTTTGCAGGCGGTGCAGCAAAGTCGCTTCGCCGCTGTCTCCGGTTTCGTATACCGGCGTTTCCATGTCGATTTCCGATAAAAAATCAAAGAAATCGCGTCCCTGTTTGCCCAATGAAGCCAGCAGCGGATGGCCGGTTTGGCTCAAATCAACATCATCGCCGCTTTTCAAAATCTGCGCCGCTTCTATCACATTGCCCCAATGCTGCTCGCTCGGGTTGAGCGCGAACACAATCACATCGCAATGCTCGGAAATGGCCTGCAAAAGCTGCAAATACATCGGCGCCATGGTAGAAATGCCGAACACGAAAAACCGCTCCGGCAGGTTTTGCGGCGATAAATTGGCTAGCAAGGTTTCCCACAAGGCCACGCGGTGCGGCGCAGCTTGTCTGCCGTCGTCAAGAAAACGCCACAATTGCGCCTGCCAGATTTCGTCTTCACCCAATTCCAGCAATTTGCCTTCCTGCCACGTATCAATCCATTGCGGGCGGTACACCAAATATTGGTCGAAAATATCGGCCAATTGTCCGGCCAAATGGTAATCCGCCGATTCGCCGCTGCTTAAATAGCTTTGCAGTTTGTCGCGTACGGTTGCAAATTCTGAGGCCGTCTGAAACGCTTCGCTGCGGAACAATGCCAGCAACCGCCACCGCATCACTTCAGGCGAAAACGGGCTGAGCGCGGGTACGTCGGGAATCAGTTCGCGCATCAAGCGCCACGTCAAACCGGCCGGCAGACTGAATTTGAGATTGGCCGCCACGCCCAATTCTTTCGCTAAATAACTGCTCAAATAACGGCGCATACCTTGGCTTTGCACGATAATTTCTTCCGCCGCCAGCGCATGTTTCAAAGGTTGAAGCTGCTGAATGCGGCTGAACAAAGCGGCGAGCGATTCAAGACGGTTGGATTGATAAAGGTAAAACATGGCAGGCTCAAGCAGACAAAAGATGATGATGGATTATAGGCCGTCTGAACGATGATTGAGGGTTTATTTTCAGACGGCCTGACGGATAAAAGATGAAATATCAATCGTGATAAACCTTGTTTAAAAATAAGAATGTATATTCTATAGCGGATTAACTTAACTTTCGCCACGGCGTTGCTGCGTCTTGCCGTACTACTTGCACTGTCTTCGGCTTGCTGCCTTGTATCGAAGTAATTAAATCCGCTATAAATTCAACAAAATATAGCCACATTAACTGATAACCTTGTCTTATATCAGATTCGGTCGCATTTTTACAGCAACTGTATTTATGGCAAACCGAGCCATCGCTATAATAGCCTGTTTTCAATACAACGGAAAACCACATGACCCCTTCCTCTACCGCGCCGGATAAGGCGCAACAGGCCAACCGCCGTTATCTGACTGTGTGGCGTTGGCATTTTTACGCAGGCTTTTTTGTCGCGCCTTTTTTAATTTTACTGGCGGCCACGGGCTTGGCCATGCTGTTGTTCGCCAACATCAGCGGCCGCGACGGCGAACGGATTCATGTCACCCCCAAGCCGTGGTACAACCTTTATCGGTACAAGCTGAAGCGGCGCGCAGAGCCTTACAGTCGGAAACCGCTTCAGTGGTGCAATACATTGCGCCTCGTGCCGACGATATGGCGGCGGTGTTCCGCGTCAACGATGATGGCAAGGCGATGATAGTGGCGATTGATCCTTACACAGCACAGGTGGCCAAAGTATTTCCGCGCAATCAGGATTGGTATCATTTGATGGACGAAATCCACAGCGATATTTTGCTCGGTACGTTTGGCGATTATTTATTGGAAACCGCAGCATCGTTAACTATTTTGCTGATCATAACCGGCGTTTATTTATGGTGGCGCAAACAAGGCAGTCTGAAAAATATGCTGCTGCCGAATATCACTTCCGGCCGCTCTGCTTGGCGCGAGATTCACGGTGCAGTCGGTGCATGGATTTCGCTGATTTTGTTGTTGTTCTGCTTATCCGGCATCGCATGGGCAGGCATTTGGGGCGGCAAGGCAGTACAGGCTTGGAGCCAGTTCCCGGCCGGCAAATGGGGCGTTCCTCCCAATCCCGAATCGGATGTCGTCACCTACGGCCAATTATTGAATGACGGCAAAACCAAAGAAGTGCCGTGGGTATTGGAGCTGACGCCCATGCCGCAATCAGGCACAACTTTAGGCAAAGACGGGATTAACCCTGACGAACCGATGACATTGGAAACCGTTGACCGCTACGCACGCGAAATCGGTTTTCAAGGCCGCTATCAATTGAATCTGCCGCAAGGCGAAACAGGCGTGTGGACACTGTCGCAAGATTCGATGAGCTACGATGCCAACAGCCCTTTTATCGACCGCACCGTGCATCTCGACCAATACAGCGGCAAACAGTTGGCCGATATCCGCTACGATGACTACAACGCGTTCGGCAAATTCATGGCAGTCAGCATCGCGCTGCACATGGGCACACTGGGCTGGTGGAGCGTGGCGGCCAATGTGGCGTTTTGTTTGGCGGTAATTTTAATGTGTGTCAGCGGTTTTGTGATGTGGTGGAAACGCCGCCCGAGTCACGCCGTCGGTTTGAATCCGCCGTCAAACAAGGCAGAATTACCGGTGTGGTGGGCAATGGCTTTTCCGCTTCTACTGGTGGCACTGCTCTTCCCGACCGCCATCATTGCCATTTTGCTGATTGCAGTGTTGGATTTTGTGCTGTTGTCGCGCATTCCGGCATTGAGCAAGTGGTTTAAATAAAGCAAATAAAATAAAAGGCCGTCTGAAAACAAATTACGCTTCAAACGGCCTTGATGATTTTATCCGGCTTTAATCAGCAAATAGTCTGAGATTTTTGCAAAACGCCCTGAAAGCCACTGCACAAAGAATCGACGTCATCCCCGCGTAGGTGGGAATCCATCTTAAAATTTCAGAAACTTATTTTATTCAATAGCTTGCCATTCTCAAAGATGGATTTCCATCTGCGCAGGAATGATGGCCGTTGTGCCGTTTGTTGGTGGTTTATGAGGTTTTGCAAAGTTTTCAGCCTACAATTCTCTGTTTTATTTCAAAAAATAAAAAGATTTATTGATAAACCCATGGTTTGATTTCAAGGCCGTCTGAAACCTTTTGTGGATCTCTACTTCATGGCCGAAATCATCCGGATAAAAAAAGCCCTGCTTTTCAGCAGGGCTTTCTTGACAGGCTATGTGATTAGCCCAGGGTTTCAATGTGGTTTTGCAGCACAGATTCCAGTGTCTCACCGGCAGACAAACCTTGGAAGGTAATGCTGTTTTGGTAAGTTTGACCATCTTTTGCCACACCGGTAAAGCTCAAGACGTGGTTTGCATCATCCCAAACAGCGTTTTCTAACTGCTGCGGACTAACCAAGTCGGCAAATACGACTTTATCTTTGCCTGCCTGGAAGTCAGTAATGACATCACGGCCACTGTTGCCGTTGGCCAAGAATACGAATTTATCCGCACCCACGCCACCGGTCAAAGTATCATTACCGGCACCGCCGAACAAGATGTCATTACCCGAACCGCCAATCAAGGTATCGTTACCGCCGTCGATACGGTCATCCAACAGTTCGGTCCAGTTCTTGCGGACATAATCACCGATTTGCTGTTCAGTCGCATCGCCGCCGCCGTTTTCCGTCCACTTGATGTATTCGGTCAATGCGCGCGCTCCCATGCCGTCGTGTGTACCTTCGGTATATTGGATACCGGTAATACCGTTGGTCCAACTCAGGTAATCGGTATTCAAGCTGTCGCCAAAAATGACATCGTCGCCATCTCCACCTCTTAAGGTGTCTCCGGATATTTTGTTTACCACGCGTTCGGTTGTACCGCTTTCCAATGCGGCATCAAGCTCTTCCGGAGTCGAAACCACTTGCGATTCACCTGCAGCACCTTGGTAAATAACGCGGCCGCTATGTTTATGCAAACTTAAATCTTGTTCGGTAACTTTATTGCCTTGTGCAACTGTATTATCGAAGAAGTTCAACATGTTTTTCTGGATACCTTTAGAGAAACCCACCGCATGAACATCCGAAACGGCCGACAAGCC
Source organism: Neisseria weixii (assembly GCF_002327085.1). GTDB lineage: Bacteria > Pseudomonadota > Gammaproteobacteria > Burkholderiales > Neisseriaceae > Neisseria > Neisseria weixii. The sequence continues at coordinate 2,262,215 of NZ_CP023429.1, forward strand.
TTTAAAGCTCTTCAACGCTTCTGTTACCGAACCTTGGTTTACATAGCCTTTGTAAACATTGCCAAAACCCGTATTACCATGTGTAGTCGGTTCTCCGTCAGTCAAAAAGTAAGTAACGTTTTTATAGCCATTGCCTGATACACCTTTGAACCAAGAGGTCGCATCACGGAATACGTCGTCATAGTTAGTCAAACCGCTGGCTTTCACACCATAGATAGCGTTTACTAATTTATCAACATTAGCTTCCGTAAGCTGGGAAATGGTTACTTTTTGCGTCGCAGTCGTTCCAAAAGCAAAGAATGTTACATTCAGTTTGCCATCGTGATTCGCAAAGTCTTTTGCCAACTTCAAAAGGGATTTACGTGCAATCTCAATGTAGGATTCACCCTTATCGGTTCGATACTGCGCCATACTGTTGGAAGTATCCAAGATAACCGCCACATTGTAATCATGACCGGGCTTGATAATAATCTCATAACCACCAGTATCGCCAATCAACACATCGTTACCGTACCCCACGAATATTATTTGAATCATTGTTTCCAATTATTGCTTTATCGGAATCTTGACCATTAATATTAATCGTCAGCGTTGCAGCAGATTTGTCTCCATCTGCATCAGTCACCGTGTACGTGAAAGTCTCTTGCAACGATTCACCGCTGTTTAAGGCTTTTACCGCTGCATTGCCGGTATTCAATGTGTAAGTATATTTACCGTTTGCATCCAGAGTCAGCGAACCATATTGGCCGACAGTATTTCCTGCAACTACGGATACCGGGCTATCTGCTCCCAAGGTATCGTTATCCAACACATTGCCGCTTACATCCGTACCAGATTCGGCAATGCTGTTAGCGTCATTTACTGCTACCGGGGCAGTATCGGTAATCTGGATATCCAAACTGTCCATCGCGGTATTACCTGCCTTATCACGTACAACAACCACGAAACTGTCTTTCACGGAGTCATCGCCGGCACTGTGGTCTTTTGCTTTACCGTTTTCAGTATAACGGTAAGAAACTTCACCTTTAGCTGCATTGTAACCGGTAATCACCAAAGTACCCAGCTTGGTCGTTACGGTCACAGGGCTGCCTACAGTAGCAGCTGTGACATCTTTACCTGCTACCGTAATACTCGCAACCAAAGCGTCTGATACTTTAATTACACCGTTTACAACTGTACCAGAAGCTTCTTTAACAGCCTTATCTTCAGCAGCTACTGCTGGTACCGCCGTATCAATCACGTTGCCTTTGCCGCCGTTGTCGTCACTGGCTTCGGCCGCGTTACCGGCTTTGTCGGTCACTTTGGCATCGACTGTGTAGCTACCGTCCGGCAATGCGTTCGGTACTTCTGCTTCGTAAGTGCCGTCCGCTTTCACCGTAGTGGTCACCACTTGGGTCTCGCCGTTGCCATCGGTCACGGTCAATGTCACCACTTGGCCTGCTTCGACATCGGTCGTGGTACCGGTAATCAAAGGTGTGTTGTCATTGCTCAAATCCGGTGCGTCTACGCTAATCGCAGCAGTGGTGTCTACTGAACCGGTGTCGGCCGCCGTGGCTTTGTTACCGGCGGCATCGGCCACTTCCGCTGACACTGTGTAGCTACCGTCCGCCAATTCTGCCGGTACGTCCGCTTCGTAAGTGCCGCCCGCTTTCACGGTGGTGGTCACCACTTGGGTTGCGCCGTTGGCATCGGTCACGGTCAGGGTCACTACCGAACCTGCCGGTGCATCGGTGCTGCCGGTAAGGGTCGGGGTGTTGTCGTTGCTGTTGTCCGGCGCATCGACGGTAATCGCCGGTGCAGTCGTGTCGATGGTGCCTTCGTCGGTCGCCGTGCCTTTGTTGCCGGCCGGATCTTCTACTTCGGCTGTCACTTTAACCGGGCCTTCCGGCAATTCGTTCGGTACTTCTACCTCAAAGCTGCCGTCGTCTTTCACGGTAGTGGTCACCACTTGGGTCTCGCCGTTGCCATCGGTCACGGTTACGGTAACAACAGTGCCTGTCGGCGCATCGGTGCTGCCGGTAAGGGTCGGGGTCGTGTCGTTACCGGTCTCCGGTACGTCTACGGTAATCACCGGTGCAGTCGTGTCGATGGTGCCTTTGTCGGTCGCCGTACCTTTGTTGCCGGCCGGGTCTTCTACTTCGGCCACAACGCTCACTTCGCCTTCCGGCAATGCGTTCGGTACGTCTGTTTCGTAAGTGCCGTCCGCTTTCACGGTGGTGGTCACCACTTGGGTTTCGCCGTTGGCATCGGTCACAGTCAGGGTCACTACCGAACCTGCCGGTGCATCGGTGCTGCCGGTAAGGGTCGGGGTCGTGTCGTTACCGGTCTCCGGTACGTCTACGGTAATCACCGGTGCAGTCGTGTCGATGACGTTGCCTTTGCCGCCGTTGTCGTCACTGGCTTCGGCCGCGTTACCGGCTTTGTCGGTCACTTTGGCATCGACTGTGTAGCTACCGTCCGGCAATGCGTTCGGTACTTCTGCTTCGTAAGTGCCGTCCGCTTTCACCGTAGTGGTCACCACTTGGGTCTCGCCGTTGCCATCGGTCACGGTCAATGTCACCACTTGGCCTGCTTCGACATCGGTCGTGGTACCGGTAATCAAAGGTGTGTTGTCATTGCTCAAATCCGGTGCGTCTACGCTAATCGCAGCAGTGGTGTCTACTGAACCGGTGTCGGCCGCCGTGGCTTTGTTACCGGCGGCATCGGCCACTTCCGCTGACACTGTGTAGCTACCGTCCGCCAATTCTGCCGGTACGTCCGCTTCGTAAGTGCCGCCCGCTTTCACGGTGGTGGTCACCACTTGGGTTGCGCCGTTGGCATCGGTCACGGTCAGGGTCACTACCGAACCTGCCGGTGCATCGGTGCTGCCGGTAAGGGTCGGGGTGTTGTCGTTGCTGTTGTCCGGCGCATCGACGGTAATCGCCGGTGCAGTCGTGTCGATGGTGCCTTCGTCGGTCGCCGTGCCTTTGTTGCCGGCCGGATCTTCTACTTCGGCTGTCACTTTAACCGGGCCTTCCGGCAATTCGTTCGGTACTTCTACCTCAAAGCTGCCGTCGTCTTTCACCGTAGTGGTCACCACTTGGGTCTCGCCGTTGCCATCGGTCACGGTTACGGTAACAACAGTGCCTGTCGGCGCATCGGTGCTGCCGGTAAGGGTCGGGGTCGTGTCGTTACCGGTCTCCGGTACGTCTACGGTAATCACCGGTGCAGTCGTGTCGATGGTGCCTTTGTCGGTCGCCGTACCTTTGTTGCCGGCCGGTCTTCTACTTCGGCCACAACGCTCACTTCGCCTTCCGGCAATGCGTTCGGTACGTCTGTTTCGTAAGTGCCGTCCGCTTTCACGGTGGTGGTCACCACTTGGGTTTCGCCGTTGGCATCGGTCACAGTCAGGGTCACTACCGAACCTGCCGGTGCATCGGTGCTGCCGGTAAGGGTCGGGGTCGTGTCGTTACCGGTCTCCGGTACGTCTACGGTAATCACCGGTGCAGTCGTGTCGATGGTGCCTTCGTCGGTCGCCGTGCCTTTGTTGCCGGCCGGATCTTCTACTTCGGCTGTCACTTTAACCGGGCCTTCCGGCAATTCGTTCGGTACTTCTACCTCAAAGCTGCCGTCGTCTTTCACCGTAGTGGTCACCACTTGGGTCTCGCCGTTGCCATCGGTCACGGTTACGGTAACAACAGTGCCTGTCGGCGCATCGGTGCTGCGGTAAGGGTCGGGGTCGTGTCGTTACCGGTCTCCGGTACGTCTACGGTAATCACCGGTGCAGTCGTGTCGATGGTGCCTTTGTCGGTCGCCGTACCTTTGTTGCCGGCCGGGTCTTCTACTTCGGCCACAACGCTCACTTCGCCTTCCGGCAATGCGTTCGGTACGTCTGTTTCGTAAGTGCCGTCCGCTTTCACGGTGGTGGTCACCACTTGGGTTTCGCCGTTGGCATCGGTCACAGTCAGGGTCACTACCGAACCTGCCGGTGCATCGGTGCTGCCGGTAAGGGTCGGGGTCGTGTCGTTACCGGTCTCCGGTACGTCTACGGTAATCACCGGTGCAGTCGTGTCGATGACGTTGCCTTTGCCGCCGTTGTCGTCACTGGCTTCGGCCGCGTTACCGGCTTTGTCGGTCACTTTGGCATCGACTGTGTAGCTACCGTCCGGCAATGCGTTCGGTACTTCTGCTTCGTAAGTGCCGTCCGCTTTCACCGTAGTGGTCACCACTTGGGTCTCGCCGTTGCCATCGGTCACGGTCAATGTCACCACTTGGCCTGCTTCGACATCGGTCGTGGTACCGGTAATCAAAGGTGTGTTGTCATTGCTCAAATCCGGTGCGTCTACGCTAATCGCAGCAGTGGTGTCTACTGAACCGGTGTCGGCCGCCGTGGCTTTGTTACCGGCGGCATCGGCCACTTCCGCTGACACTGTGTAGCTACCGTCCGCCAATTCTGCCGGTACGTCCGCTTCGTAAGTGCCGCCCGCTTTCACGGTGGTGGTCACCACTTGGGTTGCGCCGTTGGCATCGGTCACGGTCAGGGTCACTACCGAACCTGCCGGTGCATCGGTGCTGCGGTAAGGGTCGGGGTGTTGTCGTTGCTGTTGTCCGGCGCATCGACGGTAATCGCCGGTGCAGTCGTGTCGATGGTGCCTTCGTCGGTCGCCGTGCCTTTGTTGCCGGCCGGATCTTCTACTTCGGCTGTCACTTTAACCGGGCCTTCCGGCAATTCGTTCGGTACTTCTACCTCAAAGCTGCCGTCGTCTTTCACGGTAGTGGTCACCACTTGGGTCTCGCCGTTGCCATCGGTCACGGTTACGGTAACAACAGTGCCTGTCGGCGCATCGGTGCTGCCGGTAAGGGTCGGGTCGTGTCGTTACCGGTCTCCGGTACGTCTACGGTAATCACCGGTGCAGTCGTGTCGATGGTGCCTTTGTCGGTCGCCGTACCTTTGTTGCCGGCCGGGTCTTCTACTTCGGCCACAACGCTCACTTCGCCTTCCGGCAATGCGTTCGGTACGTCTGTTTCGTAAGTGCCGTCCGCTTTCACGGTGGTGGTTACCACTTGGGTTTCGCCGTTGGCATCGGTCACAGTCAGGGTCACTACCGAACCTGCCGGTGCATCGGTGCTGCCGGTAAGGGTCGGGGTCGTGTCGTTACCGGTCTCCGGTACGTCTACGGTAATCACCGGTGCAGTCGTGTCGATGACGTTGCCTTTGCCGCCGTTGTCGTCACTGGCTTCGGCCGCGTTACCGGCTTTGTCGGTCACTTTGGCATCGACTGTGTAGCTACCGTCCGGCAATGCGTTCGGTACTTCTGCTTCGTAAGTGCCGTCCGCTTTCACCGTAGTGGTCACCACTTGGGTCTCGCCGTTGCCATCGGTCACGGTCAATGTCACCACTTGGCCTGCTTCGACATCGGTCGTGGTACCGGTAATCAAAGGTGTGTTGTCATTGCTCAAATCCGGTGCGTCTACGCTAATCGCAGCAGTGGTGTCTACTGAACCGGTGTCGGCCGCCGTGGCTTTGTTACCGGCGGCATCGGCCACTTCCGCTGACACTGTGTAGCTACCGTCCGCCAATTCTGCCGGTACGTCCGCTTCGTAAGTGCCGCCCGCTTTCACGGTGGTGGTCACCACTTGGGTTGCGCCGTTGGCATCGGTCACGGTCAGGGTCACTACCGAACCTGCCGGTGCATCGGTGCTGCCGGTAAGGGTCGGGTGTTGTCGTTGCTGTTGTCCGGCGCATCGACGGTAATCGCCGGTGCAGTCGTGTCGATGGTGCCTTCGTCGGTCGCCGTGCCTTTGTTGCCGGCCGGATCTTCTACTTCGGCTGTCACTTTAACCGGGCCTTCCGGCAATTCGTTCGGTACTTCTACCTCAAAGCTGCCGTCGTCTTTCACGGTAGTGGTCACCACTTGGGTCTCGCCGTTGCCATCGGTCACGGTTACGGTAACAACAGTGCCTGTCGGCGCATCGGTGCTGCCGGTAAGGGTCGGGGTCGTGTCGTTACCGGTCTCCGGTACGTCTACGGTAATCACCGGTGCAGTCGTGTCGATGGTGCCTTTGTCGGTCGCCGTACCTTTGTTGCCGGCCGGGTCTTCTACTTCGGCCACAACGCTCACTTCGCCTTCCGGCAATGCGTTCGGTACGTCTGTTTCGTAAGTGCCGTCCGCTTTCACGGTGGTGGTTACCACTTGGGTTTCGCCGTTGGCATCGGTCACAGTCAGGGTCACTACCGAACCTGCCGGTGCATCGGTGCTGCCGGTAAGGGTCGGGGTCGTGTCGTTACCGGTCTCCGGTACGTCTACGGTAATCACCGGTGCAGTCGTGTCGATGACGTTGCCTTTGCCGCCGTTGTCGTCACTGGCTTCGGCCGCGTTACCGGCTTTGTCGGTCACTTTGGCATCGACTGTGTAGCTACCGTCCGGCAATGCGTTCGGTACTTCTGCTTCGTAAGTGCCGTCCGCTTTCACCGTAGTGGTCACCACTTGGGTCTCGCCGTTGCCATCGGTCACGGTCAATGTCACCACTTGGCCTGCTTCGACATCGGTCGTGGTACCGGTAATCAAAGGTGTGTTGTCATTGCTCAAATCCGGTGCGTCTACGCTAATCGCAGCAGTGGTGTCTACTGAACCGGTGTCGGCCGCCGTGGCTTTGTTACCGGCGGCATCGGCCACTTCCGCTGACACTGTGTAGCTACCGTCCGCCAATTCTGCCGGTACGTCCGCTTCGTAAGTGCCGCCCGCTTTCACGGTGGTGGTCACCACTTGGGTTGCGCCGTTGGCATCGGTCACGGTCAGGGTCACTACCGAACCTGCCGGTGCATCGGTGCTGCCGGTAAGGGTCGGGGTGTTGTCGTTGCTGTTGTCCGGCGCATCGACGGTAATCGCCGGTGCAGTCGTGTCGATGGTGCCTTCGTCGGTCGCCGTGCCTTTGTTGCCGGCCGGATCTTCTACTTCGGCTGTCACTTTAACCGGGCCTTCCGGCAATTCGTTCGGTACTTCTACCTCAAAGCTGCCGTCGTCTTTCACCGTAGTGGTCACCACTTGGGTCTCGCCGTTGCCATCGGTCACGGTTACGGTAACAACAGTGCCTGTCGGCGCATCGGTGCTGCCGGTAAGGGTCGGGGTCGTGTCGTTACCGGTCTCCGGTACGTCTACGGTAATCACCGGTGCAGTCGTGTCGATGGTGCCTTTGTCGGTCGCCGTACCTTTGTTGCCGGCCGGGTCTTCTACTTCGGCCACAACGCTCACTTCGCCTTCCGGCAATGCGTTCGGTACGTCGCTTCGTAAGTGCCGTCCGCTTTCACGGTGGTGGTCACCACTTGGGTTTCGCCGTTGGCATCGGTCACAGTCAGGGTCACTACCGAACCTGCCGGTGCATCGGTGCTGCCGGTAAGGGTCGGGGTCGTGTCGTTACCGGTCTCCGGTACGTCTACGGTAATCACCGGTGCAGTCGTGTCGATGGTGCCTTCGTCGGTCGCCGTGCCTTTGTTGCCGGCCGGATCTTCTACTTCGGCTGTCACTTTAACCGGGCCTTCCGGCAATTCGTTCGGTACTTCTACCTCAAAGCTGCCGTCGTCTTTCACGGTAGTGGTCACCACTTGGGTCTCGCCGTTGCCATCGGTCACGGTTACGGTAACAACAGTGCCTGTCGGCGCATCGGTGCTGCCGGTAAGGGTCGGGGTCGTGTCGTTACCGGTCTCCGGTACGTCTACGGTAATCACCGGTGCAGTCGTGTCGATGGTGCCTTTGTCGGTCGCCGTACCTTTGTTGCCGGCCGGGTCTTCTACTTCGGCCACAACGCTCACTTCGCCTTCCGGCAATGCGTTCGGTACGTCTGTTTCGTAAGTGCCGTCCGCTTTCACGGTGGTGGTTACCACTTGGGTTTCGCCGTTGGCATCGGTCACAGTCAGGGTCACTACCGAACCTGCCGGTGCATCGGTGCTGCCGGTAAGGGTCGGGGTCGTGTCGTTACCGGTCTCCGGTACGTCTACGGTAATCACCGGTGCAGTCGTGTCGATGACGTTGCCTTTGCCGCCGTTGTCGTCACTGGCTTCGGCCGCGTTACCGGCTTTGTCGGTCACTTTGGCATCGACTGTGTAGCTACCGTCCGGCAATGCGTTCGGTACTTCTGCTTCGTAAGTGCCGTCCGCTTTCACCGTAGTGGTCACCACTTGGGTCTCGCCGTTGCCATCGGTCACGGTCAATGTCACCACTTGGCCTGCTTCGACATCGGTCGTGGTACCGGTAATCAAAGGTGTGTTGTCATTGCTCAAATCCGGTGCGTCTACGCTAATCGCAGCAGTGGTGTCTACTGAACCGGTGTCGGCCGCCGTGGCTTTGTTACCGGCGGCATCGGCCACTTCCGCTGACACTGTGTAGCTACCGTCCGCCAATTCTGCCGGTACGTCCGCTTCGTAAGTGCCGCCCGCTTTCACGGTGGTGGTCACCACTTGGGTTGCGCCGTTGGCATCGGTCACGGTCAGGGTCACTACCGAACCTGCCGGTGCATCGGTGCTGCCGGTAAGGGTCGGGGTGTTGTCGTTGCTGTTGTCCGGCGCATCGACGGTAATCGCCGGTGCAGTCGTGTCGATGGTGCCTTCGTCGGTCGCCGTGCCTTTGTTGCCGGCCGGATCTTCTACTTCGGCTGTCACTTTAACCGGGCCTTCCGGCAATTCGTTCGGTACTTCTACCTCAAAGCTGCCGTCGTCTTTCACGTAGTGGTCACCACTTGGGTCTCGCCGTTGCCATCGGTCACGGTTACGGTAACAACAGTGCCTGTCGGCGCATCGGTGCTGCCGGTAAGGGTCGGGTCGTGTCGTTACCGGTCTCCGGTACGTCTACGGTAATCACCGGTGCAGTCGTGTCGATGGTGCCTTTGTCGGTCGCCGTACCTTTGTTGCCGGCCGGGTCTTCTACTTCGGCCACAACGCTCACTTCGCCTTCCGGCAATGCGTTCGGTACGTCTGTTTCGTAAGTGCCGTCCGCTTTCACGGTGGTGGTCACCACTTGGGTTTCGCCGTTGGCATCGGTCACAGTCAGGGTCACTACCGAACCTGCCGGTGCATCGGTGCTGCCGGTAAGGGTCGGGGTCGTGTCGTTACCGGTCTCCGGTACGTCTACGGTAATCACCGGTGCAGTCGTGTCGATGACGTTGCCTTTGCCGCCGTTGTCGTCACTGGCTTCGGCCGCGTTACCGGCTTTGTCGGTCACTTTGGCATCGACTGTGTAGCTACCGTCCGGCAATGCGTTCGGTACTTCTGCTTCGTAAGTGCCGTCCGCTTTCACCGTAGTGGTCACCACTTGGGTCTCGCCGTTGCCATCGGTCACGGTCAATGTCACCACTTGGCCTGCTTCGACATCGGTCGTGGTACCGGTAATCAAAGGTGTGTTGTCATTGCTCAAATCCGGTGCGTCTACGCTAATCGCAGCAGTGGTGTCTACTGAACCGGTGTCGGCCGCCGTGGCTTTGTTACCGGCGGCATCGGCCACTTCCGCTGACACTGTGTAGCTACCGTCCGCCAATTCTGCCGGTACGTCCGCTTCGTAAGTGCCGCCCGCTTTCACGGTGGTGGTCACCACTTGGGTTGCGCCGTTGGCATCGGTCACGGTCAGGGTCACTACCGAACCTGCCGGTGCATCGGTGCTGCCGGTAAGGGTCGGGGTGTTGTCGTTGCTGTTGTCCGGCGCATCGACGGTAATCGCCGGTGCAGTCGTGTCGATGGTGCCTTCGTCGGTCGCCGTGCCTTTGTTGCCGGCCGGATCTTCTACTTCGGCTGTCACTTTAACCGGGCCTTCCGGCAATTCGTTCGGTACTTCTACCTCAAAGCTGCCGTCGTCTTTCACGGTAGTGGTCACCACTTGGGTCTCGCCGTTGCCATCGGTCACGGTTACGGTAACAACAGTGCCTGTCGGCGCATCGGTGCTGCCGGTAAGGGTCGGGGTCGTGTCGTTACCGGTCTCCGGTACGTCTACGGTAATCACCGGTGCAGTCGTGTCGATGGTGCCTTTGTCGGTCGCCGTACCTTTGTTGCCGGCCGGGTCTTCTACTTCGGCCACAACGCTCACTTCGCCTTCCGGCAATGCGTTCGGTACGTCTGTTTCGTAAGTGCCGTCCGCTTTCACGGTGGTGGTTACCACTTGGGTTTCGCCGTTGGCATCGGTCACAGTCAGGGTCACTACCGAACCTGCCGGTGCATCGGTGCTGCCGGTAAGGGTCGGGGTCGTGTCGTTACCGGTCTCCGGTACGTCTACGGTAATCACCGGTGCAGTCGTGTCGATGACGTTGCCTTTGCCGCCGTTGTCGTCACTGGCTTCGGCCGCGTTACCGGCTTTGTCGGTCACTTTGGCATCGACTGTGTAGCTACCGTCCGGCAATGCGTTCGGTACTTCTGCTTCGTAAGTGCCGTCCGCTTTCACCGTAGTGGTCACCACTTGGGTCTCGCCGTTGCCATCGGTCACGGTCAATGTCACCACTTGGCCTGCTTCGACATCGGTCGTGGTACCGGTAATCAAAGGTGTGTTGTCATTGCTCAAATCCGGTGCGTCTACGCTAATCGCAGCAGTGGTGTCTACTGAACCGGTGTCGGCCGCCGTGGCTTTGTTACCGGCGGCATCGGCCACTTCCGCTGACACTGTGTAGCTACCGTCCGCCAATTCTGCCGGTACGTCCGCTTCGTAAGTGCCGCCCGCTTTCACGGTGGTGGTCACCACTTGGGTTGCGCCGTTGGCATCGGTCACGGTCAGGGTCACTACCGAACCTGCCGGTGCATCGGTGCTGCCGGTAAGGGTCGGGGTGTTGTCGTTGCTGTTGTCCGGCGCATCGACGGTAATCGCCGGTGCAGTCGTGTCGATGGTGCCTTCGTCGGTCGCCGTGCCTTTGTTGCCGGCCGGATCTTCTACTTCGGCTGTCACTTTAACCGGGCCTTCCGGCAATTCGTTCGGTACTTCTACCTCAAAGCTGCCGTCGTCTTTCACGGTAGTGGTCACCACTTGGGTCTCGCCGTTGCCATCGGTCACGGTTACGGTAACAACAGTGCCTGTCGGCGCATCGGTGCTGCCGGTAAGGGTCGGGGTCGTGTCGTTACCGGTCTCCGGTACGTCTACGGTAATCACCGGTGCAGTCGTGTCGATGGTATTACCATCATCTTTTGCAGTCGCAACATTACCAACTTTATCAGTAACCGTTGCTTCAACAGAGTATGTACCACTAGGCAATTCAGACGGCACTTCTACCTCATAGCTACCATCCGCTTTCACCGTAGTGGTCACCACTTGGGTTGAGCCGTTGGCATCGGTCACGGTCAGGGTCACCACTTGACCTTCTTCTGCATCGGTCGTGGTACCGGTAATCAAAGGTGTGTTGTCATTGGTTAAATCCGGTGCGTCAACTGTAATCAACACAGTTGTATCAATTGCACCTTCATCTGTTGCAGTAGCTGTTTTACCAGTAGTATTAGATACTGTTGCTTCAACAGTGTATTTACCATCAGGCAATTCATCAGGTACCTCGATGAAATATTTGCCTTCTTCGTTTACCGGCACAGTCAAGGTATGCGTAACACCTTCAGAATCCGTAATTGTCAAAGTAACAATTTGGCCGATGGCATCGGAAGTGCCGATAATTAAAGGTGTGTTGTCATTTGACACTTCATCCGGTGCATCTACAGTTAACAATACAACTGAGTCGATTACGCTTGAGTCGTTTGCTTTGGCAACATTACCGGCTTTATCCGCTACAACAGCTTCAACACGATATGGACCATCAGGCAATTCATTCGGCACTTCAACCGAATAAGTACCGCCTTCCTGCACTGTGGTAGTCACAATTTGAGTGTCGCCCTTAGAATCAATAATGGTCAAAGTAACAACTTGGCCCGGCTCCACATCATCAACGGTACCGGTAATAGTAGGCTTAGTATTAGAAGGGTCATTAGGCGCATCAACGGTGATAAACGCTTTATTGTCTTTATCATCGTCATCATTTTTAGCCAATGCAGCAGCTGCCGCACCCAACGGCAACAATGCCAACAACCACAAAGGATTTGGCGCCCACAGGCTATTGATGATTTCGCCACCCAAAGCTTGACCTGCTTCAACCTCTTCAGCCAGCATAGTAACGGCATCAGCAGGTTCGGCACTCTCCGGAACGTATGGATACATACCGCCGTTTTCGTGTTGACCAATCAACAGGCTGCTCTTAGAAGCATCAATTTCACTTGAATAGTAGCCTTCAATAATCAAGTCGGGATTGCTGATATCAGAGCCTTCAAAAGCTACTTCCAAGTTATCGCCGACACGTTTGGTCATGATGTTTTCAGGACCAAATTGAGTCGCCTCATCGATAAACTGGTAGTTCACCTTGGATTGAGCAGGAATGCGCAATACTTCACCAGAGGCCGTCTGAAATTGAACGGTTTCGACGGTTTCTTTAGCGTTATTGATTTTTAACGTAATGTTTTTAGACATTTTAAGTACCTTTTATTGTTAATTATTTCTCACCGTGCAGAATGATTTCTACACGACGGTTAGGTTGGTCACATTCCTTACGAGCCTTGGCGTTTGTAGGGAAACGTTTGCGACAGTCGTTGATCAGCAATTCTTGTGCGCCACGACCTTGAGCAGAAATCAGGTTAGTATCCAAACCACTTTCGCCTAATGCACGTTTTACAGTCTCGGCACGACGAACAGACAAGTTTTGGTTATAAGCCGGTTTACCTTCCGGATCGGTATGGCCGATGACTTCAATGCTGTTCACTTTGGCTTTGTTCTCACGGATGCCTGCGGATACGGCGGCAATTTCCTGCTTACCTTTTTCCAACATATCTTTGTAGTCGGAGCGGTCAAACTTAAACAGAGCCGACGCTTCTAAATTGTATTTTTTCAGCACCTGCGCACATTTAGCAGGACTAACAACACGAGATAAGGTATGATTTTGACGTTTTACACCTTTCATTTCTGCTTCGGCTTGTTCAGGCGTCACACTTTGTAAAACAGGTTGACCGTTGCCGTTATCGACAACTTTAAAGAAAGAGACCGTAGATTCGGGCAGATTGTAGTAATCGCCTGAATTGGCTTTTTTATAATATGCTGAATCTTGACGGGTAAAATCAGCAAAGAATTTTTGGTTTTGCGCACAAATCAATTCTTGACGGTAAGCATTAGGCTGCAAAGACCCTGAGTATTCACCATTCACGTAAATATTTACAGTAGCACCTTGCAGCGCATTGGCTTGGCGATAGAACACCACCGAAGAGCGCCCTTCCGGCACATCAGTGCTGTAAACGGTTTCTGTTGTATCCACCCACGTTTCTTTTTGTTGGTGCGCGCAACCAACCAACACGGTCACCGGCAACAAACCCCATAACAAGCTACGAAATTTCAACATTTTAAGCTCCTATTTATTTGATTATAATAGTTTAAATTTTTCCAAAGCACACACACGCAGATCGCCAACACAGTGCTTAAATTATTTGATAGTCATAAAAAATATCTGCTACTTGCCCGATACTAACCCTTACAGCATATAATATACGCTTTAACCGAAGTAATATTTCTATTGAATATTAACGGTAGATTAATCAGACAACAGGTAGTTAATAGCAGCTCGTCATCGTCATTTTGACAACATTATTTAACAATCCAACCAATCCTAAAGATATAATAAATTTATGATTTTATGATATTTATTATTTTTTAATGTGAATGGACTATACGTTGTCTGCCCTCATTCACCGAAGTTGCGGCGTTTAAACAACACCTTCCCCGCCAAATATAAAATCTGATAAAACCCATTTCATTTTCAGAGCATTTAATTAATCAAAACCTGCAAAATTTTGGTTGATTTCCGTTAAAATACCGCCTTTGCTTTTACCCGTTTTCTAAGAAACTCATGCGCCTTACTCATATCAAACTTTCCGGCTTCAAATCTTTCACCGACCCGACCACCATTCACGTACCGGGGCAACTGGTTGCCGTGATTGGTCCCAACGGTTGCGGCAAATCGAATGTCATTGATGCTGTGCGCTGGGTATTGGGCGAAGCTTCTGCCAAACAATTGCGGGGCGAGAGTATGCAAGACGTGATTTTCAACGGAGCCGCCACCCGACGTCCTGCACCTCGCGCTTCGGTAGAATTGGTGTTTGACAACAGTGACCACACCCTGCAAGGCGCTTGGGGACAATATGCGGAAGTCAGTATCAAACGCCAGCTTACCCGCCAAGGCGATTCTACCTACTACATCAACAACCAAGCCGTTCGCCGCCGCGACATTACCGATTTATTCTTAGGTACCGGCGTGGGCGCGCGCGGTTATGCAGTGATTGAACAAGGCATGATTTCGCGCATTATTGAAGCGCGGCCGGAAGAATTGCGTGCTTATATAGAAGAAGCGGCGGGGGTATCTAAATATAAAGAGCGCCGTAAAGAAACCGAAGGCCGTCTGAAAGATACGCGCGAACATTTGCAGCGCTTGAGCGACTTGCAAAACGAGTTGGGGCGTCAGGTTGAAAAGTTGGAGAAACAGGCTGAAACCGCCGAGCGCTACAAAACCCTCACCGCCCAACTTAACCGACAGCAGGATTTGCTCGACTACACTCAGTGGCAGCAAGCACTGGCCACCGCCGACAAAGCTACCGCGCAACATCAATCGCTGCAAGCGCAACAGGACGAAACCGCCACGCAAATCCAAACGCTGATGGATGAAGTACACACCCTGCAAGCTGCCGAACAGGCTCAGCAGCAAAGCGTGCATGAATTGAGCACCCGCCGCGGTGTGTTGCGCGAGCAGATTGCCCGCTTGGAAGAACAAATGCGCCACCAACGCAACTTGAGCCAACGCATTGAGCGCGACCGCCAAGCGGCACAGGCGCAACTGCAGCGTATTCACCAAGAGCAGCAACAAATCCACGCCCAACTTGAAGACACCGATATTCAAAACGAAGAAAAACAAATTGAGCTGGCCGAACTCGCCATGCAGGTGGCCGAACACGAAACCCAACTGCCCGAATTGGAAGAAGCCCAAGCCGCACTCAATGCCGCCTATCAGACCCAGCAAGACGAAACCGGCCGTATCAAACGCGAATTGGCTTTGAAGCAGCAACAACTTGCCCACGCCAAAGAAACTGTGCAGCAGCATGAGGCACGCAAAGGCCGTCTGAAACAGGAAAGCCACGCCCTAAATCTACCCGACGACATCGAAACCGCTGCCGCGCAAGAGCGCTCCTCCTTGCTACAAAGCCAACAAGAACATTACGAAGAACAAATCTTTGCCGCCGAAGAACAATTAACCGCCCTGCGCGACGCTTTTCAGACGGCCTCAAATCATTTCCAAACCCTACAGCGGCAACACATTACCCTGCAAGCTCAGCAGCAGGCTTTGTCGCAATTATTGGTGCAAACGCAGGAGGCCGCCGATTTTTGGCAAGCCACCGCACACGACAACGCGCCGCAGCTGTGGCAACACATCAGCGCACCGGACGACTGGCAGCATGCTTTAAGCGTGGTACTGGCCGAACGTTTGCAAGCGCGTGCCGTACCCGACTCCTTTAATCCGCCTTCCCCCTGCCCCCTAATCAGGCTGCATGGTTGAGCGACAAACTCACCGGAGGCCTGAAGAAATCGCTGCCCGCACAAGCCTTGTTGAACCAAATCCAAGCCCAAGCGCCTTTTCAGACGGCCTTATACCATTGGCTCGACGGCGTATTGTGCGCGCCGAATTTGGATTACGCCCTTACCCACCAAAGCGATTTGAGCGGCCAACAAATCTGGCTCACACCGGAAGGCCATCAGGTTGATAAAGTCAGCGTGTTGCTTTACGCCGAACCTCAGCAGGAAAACCTGATTGCGCAGAAAGCCCGCTTGGACAAACTCACTACCGAACTTAGCCAACTCTCGCCGCAACTGTCCGCTGCCGAACAAACCCGCAACCAAGCACAAGCTGCGTTGCAAGCCGCTGAAAACCATCACAAAAACCTGACCCGGCAGCAAAAACAGCACACCCAGCAATACCACCAAGCCCAGCAGCATGCCGCCGAATTATTGGCACGTACCAACCAAGGCCAAATCCGTCGCGAACACATCACGCAGGAATTGGCGCAGCTTGAAGAAGAACAAACCATTCTGATCCAGTCTTCAGAGGGGCTTGAAGACGACATCGCCGCCCTGCTCGAAGCCATTACCGAATTGGAACACCAGCAACACAAATTTTCTGCCGACCGCCAAACCCGGCAAGGCCGTCTGAAACAGGCGCAACTTGCCCTGCTCGAAGCCAACCGCCGCTACGGCTTGGCCGAAGTGGCCGCGCACAAACTGCAACAGCAAAAACACAACCTGCAACAGCAGCTTACGCGTTTAGACGAACAAACCTTGGATTTACAGGCACGCCAGCAGGAATTGATGCTGGCTTACGAAACCGAAATGCAGGATGACGAGCAGCACATCAAGCTCGAAGAATTAATCGAAGCTGTGCAGACACTCGACGAAGAATACGCCGTGCTGCAGGAAACCTTGAACCAAACCCAAGCGCAAGGCCGCGAACAATATGCCCGCCAGCAAACCTTGCAGGCCAAATTGCCGCAGCTTCAAGCAGCCACGCAAACTGCTTTGCTCCAACAGCAAGAAGCCTTGATTAACGCCAAGCGCTTCCATCAAAACCTGACCGAACGCAACGCCGATTTGGCGCAATTGGAAACTTTGGCCAAAGAAGCAGGCCGTCTGAACGTGTTGAACAACCAAATCGGCAGCCTCACGCAACAAATCGAAGCCTTGGGCGCGGTCAACCTCGCCGCCCTGCAGGAATTGGAAGAAGCGCGCGAACGCGACGATTATTACCGCAGCCAAAGCGAAGACGTACAGGCTGCGATTGACCTGCTCGAAGAAGCCATCGGCCAAATCGACAACAAAACCAAAGCGCGTTTCAAAGAAACCTTCGACGCGGTCAACGAAAAAGTACAAACCTTCTTCCCGACTCTGTTCGGCGGCGGCGAAGCGGTGCTGAAAATGATTGGCGACGACCTGCTTACCGCCGGCGTGTCGATCATGGCGCGCCCGCCCGGCAAGAAAAACAGCACCATCCATCTGCTCTCCGGCGGCGAAAAAGCCCTCACCGCCATGAGCTTGGTGTTTGCCCTGTTCAGCCTCAACCCTGCGCCGTTCTGCCTGCTCGACGAAGTGGATGCGCCGCTCGATGATGCCAACACCTCGCGTTTCTGTAATTTGGTGAAAGAAATGTCGGCGCAAACCCAATTCCTCTACATCTCGCACAACCGCCTGACCATGGAAATGGCCGAGCAGCTCGTCGGTGTGACCATGCAGGAAAAAGGCGTATCGAGAATTGTGTCGGTAGACATCCAACAAGCGCTGCAAATGGCCGAACCGGCTTGATAAGCGATTGAATGAAAAGGCCGTCTGAAACAAAATTCTGTTTCAGACGGCCTGAGATGTAGGAAATTGTCGGGTTGTTTACACTTTTTATGCAAAACAGCTTTTATTTTCTGCCTAAATGATTGTTTTAGGATTGTTGAGCATTATCAAGAACCATGCGGCGTTGCCGTGCCTTTCGGCATTCTTGGCAACATTCAACAATCCCCAAATGGGTCTTCAAGCAAAAAAAAGCAAAAGTGTAAACACCATTAGGATTTTCTACACGCGGTAATCCGCCTTAAAATTTCAGAAACTTATTTTATTCAATAGTTTGCCATGCTCAAAAATAGATTGCCGCCTGGGTGGGAATGACGGCTGTTTTGATTTTTATTGGTGCTTCATGAGGTTTTGCAAAGGTCTCGGCCTTTCACTTTAACTCGAACAACTCACCGCAATCCCTTCCGCCCATTCCGGTGCTGGTTGGGCGAAATCGGCAAACTCCGGCCGCGCGTCAAACGGGTTGGCCAAACAGCGGCGCAGGCGTTCGATTTCGCGATAATCACCTCGCTGCGCCAATTCGATGGCTTGTTGCGCCAGATAATTGCGCAACACATACAGCGGATTGGCCTGATTCATGCGCTGCTTGCGTTCGGTATGGCCGCTATTCTCGGCACGCAGGCGTTGGCGGTAACGGCCGGCCCAGCGTACAAACAATTGCGAATTATGCTCGCCAAACAAGGCCATTAATTCAGACGGCAACGCATCATCATGCACATTGCTGACTTCGCTTAATTTTCTGAAAAACAAAGTGAAATCGACTTTTTTGTCTTGCAACGCGGCAAACATATCGGCAATCAATTCCGCATCGTCTGCCTGCTCAGTCAGCAAACCGAGTTTCGGGCGCATGCGTTTGAGATAGGCCGTCTGAAAAGTGTCCGGCCATTGTTCCAATAAATCGTTGAGTTCTTTTTCCGGCACCAAAGATTCAAAACAATTGGCCAAAGCCGCCAAGTTCCAATGCGCGATGTAGGGTTGGGCATGATAGGCGTAACGGCCTTCGTGGTCGGAATGGTTGCAGACGTGGCGGCGGTCGTAGCCTTCCATAAAACCGAATGGGCCGTAATCAATGGTCAGGCCGAGTATCGACATGTTGTCGGTATTCATCACGCCGTGGCAAAAGCCGACGCTCTGCCATGCGGCAACGGTTTCGGCGGTTCGCCCGGCCACCGTTTGCAGCATAGCCAGATAAGGATTTTCGGCTTCACGGCATTCGGAGTAATAATGCGCAATCACAAAATCGGCCAACGTTTTCAGCTCGGCTTCGCGGCCGGTGTAGAAAAAATATTCGAAGTGGCCGAAGCGGATAAAGCTCGGGGCAATGCGGGTGACCACGGCAGCGGTTTCCATCGTTTCACGATATACCCCATCATCGCTACCCACTAAAGCCAAGGCACGTGTGGTCGGAATTTTCAGGCCATGCATGGCTTCGGAACACAAATACTCGCGTACGCTCGAGCGCAACACCGCCCTGCCGTCGGCAAAACGCGAATACGGCGTTTTGCCCGCCCCTTTCAGCTGCCATTCCCACGCTTTGCCATGCTCATCCGGCGTTTCACCCAGCAACAATGCACGCCCATCGCCCAAGCGCGGGTGTAACCGCCGAATTGATGGCCGCTGTAAACCGTTGCAATGGGTTGCGGCTGATATTCCGTCGCGCTGCCGGAAAGATAAGCAAGGTTTGAGGCCGTCTGAAAACTTTCAGACGGCATATTCAATTCTTGAAGCAAGGTTTCGTTGACCGCAATCCAATACGGCTGATTCAGCGGCTCGGGCTTGATGGTGCTGTAAAACGTGTTGGGCAGCGTGGCAAAACACGCCGCTTTCAGGGGAAGTGTGTGCATCATGGTTTCCTTTATTATGATGGCTTCACGATAACACATTTGCGGGTGCGGATAAATGAGGCCGTCTGAATCATTACCCATCTTTCCCAGCCCTGCCCGTTTCCTTATAATGTTCATTCCCATTTTTCAGACGGCCTGATATGACCACTTTATTCCAACGTGACGAACTCAACCCCAACGACCCTGCCGAGTTTCTCTATACCTTGAGCGCAGCCTATCTCGACCATACCGCACAAAACGGCGATGAAGAAATGGCTTCGTTAAACGACGAACAGCACACACTGGTGGCTTACTGCTATCTCGACAGCCAAGTGCAGGAAGGCGGCTTCGCGCAACTGATTGCAGCAGGTTACGGCGAATATATTTTTCACAATCCCGTGGCCGACAGCCTGCGCCGCTGGCGGATTAAGCCGACCCCGAAAATTTTAGACAAGGCCGAAGCCTTATATGAAAAATACGGCGCAGACATCGAGCAACTGGCCGAAGCGGATACACCGTTAGACAACATCCGTGCCAAGTTTGCCGATTTTGAAGAGCTCGACGGCGAATATTACGAAACCGCCGATGAAGACATGGCCGCAACGGTGGCTTATGTACAGGCCAATTGGGACAAATTTGCCGTTATCGGAGATTAAATTTATCAACACGGTACCAAACAATAAAGGCCGTATGAAATTTCAGACGGCCTTTGATATATTTTCGGATTTTACATCACCAAAAGATTAGATACCTTGCGCCAACATCGCGTCAGCCACTTTAACGAAACCGGCAATATTCGCACCGTCAACGTAGTTTACGCTGCCGTCTTCACGGGTACCGTATTTCACACAGTTCTCATGGATGTCTTTCATGATGTTGAACAGGTTTTTGTCCACTTCTTCGCGAGTCCAGCACAAGCGGATGGCGTTTTGGCTCATTTCCAAACCTGAAGTTGCCACACCGCCGGCATTGGATGCTTTGCCCGGTGCGTACAGGATTTTCGCATCCAAGAATTGTTTTACTGCGCCCAAAGTCGATGGCATGTTGGCACCTTCGGCAACCACTTTACAACCGTTGGCCAGCAAGGTTTTGGCTGCTTCTTCGTCCAATTCGTTTTGGGTCGCGCAAGGCAGAGCCACATCGGCAGCCACACCCCAAGGTTTTTGGTCTTCAAAGTATTGCAAGCCTTGTTCTTTGGCGTACACAGACAAACGCTCGCGGCGTACTTCTTTCAATTCGACCAACGCAGCCAATTGCGCTTCAGTCATACCGCTGTCGGCAAATTGAACAAAACCGTTAGAGTCAGAAACAGTCAGCACTTTAGCGCCCAATTGAATTGATTTTTCAGCAGCATATTGCGCCACGTTGCCCGAACCGGAAATCAGCACGCGTTTGCCTTTCATGCTGTCTTGTTTGGTTTCCAACATGAATTGTGCGAAATACACGCAGCCGTAGCCGGTAGCTTCAGGACGAATCAAGCTTCCGCCCCAAGTTAAACCTTTACCGGTCAGCACAGAAGTGAATTCGTTGCGGATTTTTTTATATTGTCCGTACAAGAAGCCGATTTCGCGACCACCCACACCGATGTCGCCGGCCGGTACGTCGGTATTCGGGCCGATATGGCGGTAGAGTTCGGTCATGAAGGCTTGGCAGAAGCGCATCACTTCCGCGTCAGATTTGCCTTTAGGGTCAAAGTCGGAACCACCTTTACCACCGCCCATCGGCAAGGTGGTCAAAGCATTTTTAAATACTTGCTCGAAGGCCAAGAATTTCAACACACCCAAGTCAACAGTCGGGTGGAAACGCAAGCCGCCTTTGTAAGGGCCGATGGCAGAGCTCATTTGAATGCGGTAGCCGCGATTTACCTGCACTTCGCCTTTATCGTCCACCCAAGTCACGCGGAACATAATCACACGCTCAGGCTCGACAATGCGCTCCAACAGGTTTTGCTGGGTGTATTTAGGATTGTCTTTCAAAAAAGGTTTCAAGCTTTCAAACACTTCTTCTACAGCTTGGTGAAACGGCTCTTGGTTGGGGTTGTTCTTTTTCAGTTTTTCGAACAAGGCATTTAAATCGGTCATGATACACTCCAAAAAAATGATCGGATGGTAATTCATCCCAAAGTAGGAAATTTGTGGAATGAAATATAACCTTATTTTTTTTTGCTGCCAAGTATTTTTTTGTAAAATTGTTGACATTATTTTAAATGGATTTTTATTTAAAAAAATTTAATTTTGAATAATAAAAATTAATTAGCATTATTTATTTATATTTATATATAAAATGGAATTACAGACTAAAATTAAAAAACTCTATTTCTAAAATTTATTGTGTAAATTTCCATCAAATTTGATACAATGCAAAATTTTGTCAACAATTTGATGTATTTTGGTTGTGATTTAATCTCATTTAAGCGGCTATTCAACCAGCCAATTCAATTCCCATGCATCAGGCCGTCTGAAATGCTAAAATGACAGCCATTCAAATATAAGGAATTCTTATGAAAGCCTATCACGACCTTATGCGCCGTGTTCTCGAACAGGGCACCGACAAAGCCGACCGCACCGGCACAGGCACACGCTCTGTGTTCGGCCACCAAATGCGCTTCGATTTAAGCCAAGGTTTTCCGCTTTTGACCACCAAAAAGCTGCACTTGCGCTCCATCATTCATGAATTGCTGTGGTTTCTCAAAGGCGACACCAACATCAAATACCTGAAAGACAATAATGTGTCGATTTGGGACGAATGGGCCGATGAAAACGGCGATTTAGGCCCGGTTTACGGCTACCAATGGCGAAGTTGGCCGGCTCCCGATGGCCGTCACATCGACCAAATCGCCAATGTGGTGGAACAAATCAAAAAAAATCCCGACAGCCGCCGTTTAATCGTTTCCGCATGGAATCCGGCTTTGGTGGACGAAATGGCCTTACCGCCATGCCATGCGCTGTTTCAATTTTATGTGGCCGACGGCAAACTTTCCTGCCAGCTCTACCAACGCAGCGCCGATATTTTCTTGGGCGTGCCATTCAACATCGCCAGCTATGCCCTGCTGACCATGATGGTGGCGCAAGTGTGCGGTTTGGAAGCGGGCGAATTTATCCATACTTTCGGCGATGCCCACCTTTACCGCAACCACTTTGAACAGGCCGAACTGCAATTGAGCCGCGACACGCGTCCGCTCCCGACCATGAAAATCAACCCGGATGTGAAAGATTTGTTTGCCTTCACCTTTGAAGATTTTGAATTGGTGGATTACGATCCGCATCCGCATATTAAAGCGGCGGTGGCCGTATAATCACGATCTACATAAAAAAGGCCGTCTGAAAAATATTTTTTCAGACGGCCTTCACAATTCAAGCACTTACACTTCAATACGGTTGGGCGCGAAAGTTTCCCATTTGTTACACGCCGGACAATGCCAGAAAAACACCTGCGATTTGAAATGGCAATTACGGCAGCGGTACATCACACTTTTTTGCAGTTGGCGGCCGACAACGGCGCGCATCATATCGGCATCACCTTTCCATTCCGCCGGCATGTCGCTCAGCTTCAAACCGAGCAAACGGTACACGCCGTTTAAATCCGGTTTTTGACGCACCAATTCCACAGCCAATGCGGCTGCTTCCGCTTCGCCTTTGAGCAGCAAGGCTTTTTCGTAGATAACGTTAATCAAATCCAGATCAGGAAAAGTTTTCATGTAGCCGATTAAGCGGTTCAAGCCTTCCTCTTGCTTGCCTTGGGCGGCATAGGCATCATACATTTTCTCGCCGACCATGCTCAGGTAAGAGTGGTTTTGCTGCTCAATCGCGCCATAGGCTTCAACCGCAGCGGAAAAGTTGCCCTGTTTGACTTCGATGTCGCCCAAAATCATGTTGGCACGGGTACATTTTTTATTGGCTTCCAAGGCTTTTTGCACGTTGTAGCGCGCCACGTCGAAATTGGATTTAAACAGCGCACCGTGGGCGATTTCACAATAAAACTGCGCAATCTCGAATTGATAAGTCTGCTCGTTGTGGCTCAATAATTGTGCCATTTCGATGGCTTTTGCCCAATCGCGGTCTTGTTGGTAAATGCTCATCAGACGATGGCGGGCTTCCCGCGCCATGCCGCCCTCGAGCAAGCCGATGAAGATTTGCTCGGCACGGTCGACCAAACCGGCGCTTTGGTAGTTTTGCGCCAATTCAAACAACACGCGTTCGCGCTTCTCATTGACGGTATCAGGCGACTCGAGCAAGGCTTGGTGCATATTGATGGCCTTGTCGTTCTCGCCGCGCTGGCGGTAGAGTTTGCCCAAGGTCAGGTTCAAATCGTAAGATTGAGGCTGCTGATCCACCACTTCGGCCAGTTCGCGGGCGGCGCGGCCATTATTGCGGTCAACCAGCGCGTCCAAGCTTTTATAGAAACCGGTCGGAATGCTTTTGGCCTGTTTCAACACCGTTTTCATGTCCACCCGCGCGGCAAACCACCCCATCGCGAAAAACACCGGCAACAGGATAATCGGCAGCAAGATGACCCATAATTCGTTATCCATGAGCATCCTTATTTATTTCTGCATCAGATTGATTGGGGTAGATGCCGTTGTCGCCGCCGGCACAGTAGGCGTGGCTTTCTGAATGTCTTGCTCGGTCATGCGGCCGTGTTTTTTCACTTCGGCACGCAGGCGGTTGGCTTCACTGCGCAATCCGAGCAAACGGCCGAACAGCGCAAACATACCGAACACAATGCCGACCACAAATGCGCCGAACAACACCACAATCAACGGTACTTCTACGTGCTGCCCCGGCAGGTAGAAAAACGACACCACTTGGGTATTGCTCACGGCCAGCAGCAAGAACACCAGCAAAATCAAAATTTTAACAATCAGGTAAACAACTTTCATTCAATTCTCCGTGCATGCGGCCTAAGCTGATGAGGCCGTCTGAAAATAATCCTGTGTAAGTTTAAACGATTTATTTCGTTTAGGATAGAACGGTACAACGCAGAAAGATTCGCCGCCATCATTTTCAGACGGCCTTTGGTAATCACTAATTGCTGACAATTTAGCAAACTGTTTTCCATGCATTGCCCGTCTGCTCGGCTTCTGCCGTATTTAAGCCTGAAAAATTACGTTAAAAATCCGTTTTTTTCCACTTGCCAAAACCATATCGACAGGCGTATTGTTTAGCTTTTAATCTATCGAATCCAGATCATTTAAGAATAAGAAAGGCCATATCATGAGCAGACCCGTTCCAGCCGTATTCGGCAGCGTATTTCACGCCGAAATGCCGGTAATCGAATTTACAGACAACCAATGGCAGCCGGTCAAATGGCAGCCTTCAAATGATTTGACCATTCCGGCCGGCGCGCATGCCCTGCACTACGGCAGCGAATGCTTCGAAGGTTTGAAAGCCTTCCGTCAGGCCGACGGTAAAATCGTGATGTTCCGCCCGACTGCCAACATCGCCCGCATGCAGCAAAGCGCGGAAATCCTGCATTTACCGAAACCGGAAACCGAAACCTATTTAGACGCTTTGATTGAACTGGTAAAACGTGCCGCTGATGAAATCCCCGACGCACCTGCTGCCTTATACCTGCGCCCGACCTTAATCGGCACCGACCCGATTATCGGCAAAGCCGGCGCACCATCGCAAACTGCACTGCTGTATATCTTGGCTTCTCCTGTGGGCGACTACTTCAAAATGGGTTCGCCGGTGAAAATTTTGGTAGAAACCGAACACATCCGCTGCGCGCCGCACATGGGCCGCGTGAAATGCGGCGGTAATTATGCTTCGGCCATGCCTTGGGTGCTGAAAGCGAAAGAAGAACACGGTGCGGCGCAAGTCTTGTTCTGCCCGAACGGTGACGTACAGGAAACCGGCGCATCCAACTTCATCGTTATCAACGGCGACGAATTGGTGACCAAACCGCTGACCGACGAATTCCTACACGGTGTCACCCGTGATTCCGTATTGACCGTAGCCAAAGACTTGGGCTACACAGTAACCGAACGCAACTTCACCGTTGACGAATTGCAAACCATGATTAAAAACGGCGCCGAAGCCATTCTCACCGGCACCGCCGCCGTGATTTCGCCGGTGACTTCATTTGTGATTAACGGCAAAGAAATCAACGTGCAAAGCCAAGCGCGCGGCACCGCCATCCGCAAAGCCATCACCGACATCCAATACGGTTTGGCTGAAGACAAACACGGCTGGTTGGTTGAAGTGTGCTAATGATTAAGCCATGAATGTAGGGGTCGTCTGAAAGCAAGATAATTTCAGACGGCCTTTTATTTGCCGAATCCAAACCCACAAAGCTTGTGCACAAAACCGTGCTTCTGTCGTACAATAAACAGCAAACTGCCAAGGAATCATCATGCCACAAACAACCGATAATCCCATTATCCACATCACACCGCAAGATTTGCCGCTGCATTGCGCGGGTCCCAAATACGAAACGTGGAACGGCCACCCGCGTGTATTCCTGCCGATTCAGTCCAACAGCGACATTGAATGCCCCTATTGTAGTATCCGCTATCATCTAGATGGCGAAATTCCCCATCATCATTACTAAACACACACCATGATTCGACACGCCGCCATTTTGTTCTTGATTTCCCTTTGCGCCGCCTGCGGTTCACATAAAGCTGTACGCCCTTCCGCACCGATACCGGTTGTGGCCGAAGCCGAAACGTATTCCGTCAACTACGAAGCCGCCGACGGTCAACGCATTACCGCCATTTACATCAACAGCAACAGCCCGATGACGGTAGAACTGCGCCAAGGCAACACGGTGGAAAGCCTGAAGCAAATCCAATCGTGGGCAAAGGGCGTAGAATACAGCAACCTTTCCACCCGCTGGCATGTTCAGGAAGGTTTTGCTACCCTTACCCGTCGCGGCAAACCGATTGTGTTTACCGAAATTATTGAATGATTAATTGAATGATTATAAAAAGGCCGTCTGAATATTCAGACGGCCTTTTTTCAAACTGATTTATTCAGTCCACTGCACCCAACCCATCGCCCAAGTCAGCAGAATCAAGCCGCCGAAAACAATACGGTAATAGGCAAACGGCACATAATTTTTTGTTGCCAAAAATTTCAGCAAAGCTTTCACCGCCAGCAAACCGGCGAAAAATGCAGCGATGAAACCGACTGCAATCAAACCGATGTCTTGCAGGGTAAACAGTTTATAATGTTTCAAAATATCGTAAGAAGTTGCCGCAATCATCATCGGCACGGCCAAGAAGAATGAAAACTCAGTCGCTACCTTGCGCTCCAATCCCCACAGCATACCACCCATGATGGTACTGCCCGAGCGCGACGTTCCCGGCACTAAAGCACAAATCTGCACACAACCGACCACAAAAGCATCAATCGGGCGTATATCATCAACATTCACCACCTTCGGTGCACGGCTTTGTTGGCGTTTCTCCACCCACAAAATAAAAAAGCCGCCCAACACCAGCATGGTGGCCACAGTAATCGGGTTAAACAAATAAAGCTTAATCTGTTTGCTAAACAACAAACCCACCACCGCTGCCGGCACAAACGCCACTGCCAAATTCAACACAAAACGGTTCGCCGCGCGTTCCCTGCCGATACCGCGGATTACCCTGCCAAAACGTTGGCGATACTCAAAAACCACCGCCAATACCGCGCCTAATTGGATGGCGATTTCAAACACTTTGCCGTTGCTGTGGAAATTCAGTAAATCGCCGACCACAATCAAGTGTCCCGTGCTCGAAATCGGTAAAAATTCGGTCAATCCTTCAACAACGCCCAAAATCAGGGCTTTCAACAACAATATAATATCCATTAAACCTCTTTCAGACGGCCTGGGGTGTAGAAAATCCTAGCGTTGTTTCCACTTTTTCTTTTTTGCCTGAAGACCCATCTTGGGATTTTTGAGTGTTGTCAAAGATTCCGAAGGCAAAGCCGCATGGTTCTTAATAATGCTCAAAAATCCTAAAACAATCATTCAGGCAAAAATAAAAGCCGTTTGGCATAAAAAGTGTAAACAACCGACGTTTTTCTACACTTGCAAAACTCCAAATTTGAGTGCGGTTCAAAGCAAGCAGCGTAGAAAGCACAAACATATCATACAGATAGACAAGCTTTAGAGGGGCGCATAACGAAGAAATACGCTCCAATGAAGTATTTTACAAAGGTCTCGGCCTGTTTATCAATCAAAACATTAAGCTGCTTCATTCATCAAATATTGCTTACGACAATATTCACGTCAAATGGTTTCATGTCCTCTGAAACCATTTCCGACAAGCATTATAATTTGGAATGAAAATACAGGCAGCCTTTTCAGACTGCCTGTTTGTTATTCATGATAATCGGTAGCTATCTCAATGATTGGCGGATTTGGCCAAGGCCGCCCTTTACTTTTTACACGGCTGCCTGCCTACTTCAAACCGCGCTCACTGCGCACTTTGGCAACCAATTCATCAATGGTTCTCATGCCGTTTTGATAATCGCCGTTGAACAACACTTCATATTTGCCGCCGACAATCACCATCGGCGTGCTTTCGATACGGTAGGTTTCGGTCAAACCTTGCATTTTTCTGGCTTGAGCTTGATTGGCTGCTGAATCATAGGCGGCAACCAATTTTTTACCGTCAAAACCTTTTTGCGCCGCAGCCCATTGTTTGAAAGTTGCACTGTCGGCCAGGTTGATTTTTTGCTCATATACCGCTTTGAACACAGCCGGATTGGCTTGGTACTTCAAACCGGAACTGTTCACCGCAGCGGCCACGCGTGCCATGCCGAACATTTCCGGCTGCCAAACTACATGCTCGGTACGCAAGTATGTGTCTTTGGCAAAGGATTGGCTGTGCTTCAACAACACCGGATCCAAATGGTAGCAATGCACGCAGAAGTAACCGAAAAATTCCAACACTTCCACCTTATCTGTCTGAACCTGCGGAATCGGTTTGGCCAGCACTTGGTAATCCTTGCCTTCGGTAGCGGCTTGCGCCATACCGGCCAAAGACAAGGCCATCAATGCCGAGAATAATTTCATTTTCATCATCATTCCTTATTGAACCGAACGGGTAAAGCTGCTTATGCCGTTTTTCTTCAAGGTTTGCTGCACGCGCTGGGCTGCATCTTGTGCCAACACACCGCTTTGCAGGCGGTACACTTTCTTACCGTTGGCCGATCCTTCTACCACACTGGACTGCACGCCCATCATGGCCAATTTGGCACGTTGCGCATCGGCAAAAGCACGGTCGGCATATGAACCCATTTGTACAATCACTTTTTTATCCGAAGATTTCGGGCTTGCATTGGCTTTGCTGTCGGCAGCTTTGCTTGATTTTTTCGCTTCTTCGCCTACAGCTTTGCTTGATTTCTTCGCTTCTTCACCTGCAGCTTTGCGCGCTTTTTCAATGCTGCCGCTGTTTAAGATTTGCTCCGGAGTTGGCTTGGCAGGCTGTTTCTCTGCTGCTTTTTTCTCTGCTGCTTTTTTCTCTGCTGCTTTTTTCTCTGCGGCCTTTTTCTCGGCCAGTTTGCGCTCGGCTCGGGCTTTTTGTTGGGCAGTCAATTCGGCTGCGGCTTTTTTATCAGCGGCAGCTTTATCCGCTTTGGCTTTTTCCGCACGTTTTTGTGCCAATTCGGCTTTGCGTTTGGCTTCAACGGCTTTTTTCTCTGCGGCAGCACGCTCTTCGCGCTCTTGAGCGGCACGTTCGGCGGCATCGCGGTCATCTTCGGCATCTGTCGTGACTTTAGGTCCAACAGTGGCTTTCGGCATTGGCACAGGCACCGCCGCAGGGGTGGCAGGTTTGTTTTCATCGGCCTTAGGCTGCTCGGTTTCAGACGGCGTATCTTGCGCTTCTGAAGCGGCGGTATCCGCTTCGCCGGCTTTGGTATCCGGCTCAACAGGGGCAGCCGGCTCTGCTTCTGAAGCAGGTTTTTCCACCGGCTTAGGCAGCGCTTGCGGCTGCAAAACTTCAGGCTCGGAAGTTTGCTCCGGCTGAGCCAGTTCTTTGAATTGGTTTTGATTGCCTTTGTTTAAGAAAAACAAAATGCCGACAATCACAGCAGTCGCGAGCAGCAGCCCTGAAATAAAACCGGCAATACCTTTACCATGTTGTGTCTGTTTTTTCATAACGTACCTTTATTTTTCAGACGGCCTCAAAGTATGAACACCACTCTGAACCGCCGTCCTCTATTCAGATAGGACATTTTATCAACAACTCTTATATTCGGCAAAATCAAAATATCGACATAATGTGCCGTGCGCAGGCCACTTAACAGCCTCTCCATTTATCAGCAGGCCGTCTGAAAAACGGGCTACTGGGATTTATTATTCTGAATGGTGTTGGAATTACAACGCCCTGCGGAAGCTGATGGCTTTCAGCACATGGCTGCGGCCGACGGCCTTATCGCCGGCCAAATCGGCCAAGGTGCGCGCTACGCGTATGATGCGGTGGAAACTGCGTGCCGAAAGTGATAATTTTTCCAGCATCGCACCTAAGGCATCGCGCGCTTCCTGTTCGATATTGGCCGCGCTGTCTAATTCGGTCACGCTCAAGGCGGCATTCACTTTACCTTGGCGCGCATATTGTCTGTCGCGCGCCGCCAACACCCGCTGTAACACATCGGCACTGGGTTCGCCCGCTTGCTGCTGCATCAATTCTGCGGCAGGCAGGCTCGGCACTTCAATGGTTAAATCAATGCGGTCAAACAGCGGCCCTGAAATTTTGCTGCGGTAACGCGCGATGCTCTCGGGCGTGCAGCGGCAGGGTTTGCTCGGGTGACCGAGATAGCCGCACGGACACGGGTTCATCGCCGCCACCAATTGGAATTTGGCCGGATAGACCGCCTGCCGCGCCGCACGGGAAATGTGGATTTCACCGTTTTCCAACGGCTCGCGCAACACTTCCAACACTTTGCGGTCAAACTCGGGGAATTCGTCGAGAAACAATACGCCGTGGTGCGCCAAAGAAATCTCGCCCGGCCGCGGATCCGAACCGCCGCCGACCATCGCCGCCGAGCTGGCACTGTGATGGGGCGACCGAAACGGCCGCTCGTGGCTGAGTTCTTGCTGATGATTGGGCAACAATGAGCGCAAGGCCCATACTTCGACCAGTTCGTCTTCAGTCAGTGGCGGCAAAATACCGGGCAAGCGCTGCGACAACATCGATTTACCCGTACCCGGCGGCCCCATCATCAATAAACTGTGTCCTCCTGCCGCCGCAATTTCCAGAGCCAAACGCGCGGTATGTTGCCCTTTTACATCACTTAAATCAGGCAAGTTTGTATGTTGAGACGGCCTGTCGAGATTCGGGCATTCGGTTTGCGCCAAAGGCTCGACGGCATTTAAATGCGCCGCCACTTCGCCCAGCGATTGCGCACCGTAAACCGTGATGCCTTTCATCACGGCGGCTTGCCGGGCATTTTCTAATGGCAGCACAAAAGCCCGCCCTGCCTGCATACCCTGCCACGCCATTGCCAATGCGCCGCGCACAGGCCGCAATATACCCGACAAGGCCAGCTCGCCGGCAAATTCGTATTGCGCCAGTTTCTCCATCGAAATCTGACCTGACGCGGCTAAAATGCCGATGGCAATGGGCAAATCAAACCGGCCGGATTCTTTGGGCAAATCGGCCGGCGCCAGATTGACGGTGATTTTTTTTGCCGGAAAATCAAAGCCGCTTTGGATAATCGCCGCCCGCACACGGTCACGGCTTTCCTTCACTTCGGTATCCGGCAGCCCGACAATATTGAAATGCGGCAAACCGTTGGCAAGATGGGCTTCCACCTCGACCAACGGCGCATTCATGCCACTTAGGGCGCGACTGTAAACCAAAGCGAGCGACATGATTGACGGCCTTATTCGGCGCTGTCTGCTTTGGTTACCGATTCAACGGCTGCTTCCACTTTGGCGGCAGATTCAACCATGTTTTCTTCGGCCGCAGGATTTTGCGCTGCTTCCAGCTTGACCAGACGCGCTTCCAGCTCCACCAATTTGGTGCGGGTTTTAATCAACACTTGCTGCTGGATATCAAATTCTTCACGGGTCACCAAATCCATGCGGTTAAACGCGCTGCCCAACATGGCTTTGACGTTTTTCTCAACATCTTTAGCCGGACTGTTGGCAATGGTTTCGCTCAATTTCGAGGTCACTTCTTCAAACAGGTTTTTACCGAACATGGCTGTGTCCTTTATTCATAGAAAAATAATGCAGCTATTGTATAAGAGAAAAGGCCGTCTGAAAACATAAGTTTCAGACGGCCTTTGGTTCTTTCATCATTAAAGACCGGCAGCGGCTCTCAATGCTTGCGCCTTGTCGGTGCGCTCCCAAGTAAACTCAGGCTCTTCGCGGCCGAAGTGACCGTAGGCGGCGGTTTTGCTGTAACGCGGGTGCAGCAAGTCCAACATTTGCACAATGCCTTTCGGGCGCAGGTCAAAGTGTTCGCGCACCAATTTAATCAAATCGGCTTCACTGATTTTGCCGGTGCCGAAGGTATCGATCGAAATCGAAGTCGGCTCGGCCACGCCGATGGCGTAAGACACTTGGATTTGGCATTGTGTCGCCAAACCGGCGGCCACAATGTTTTTCGCCACATAGCGGGTGGCATAAGCGGCAGAACGGTCAACTTTAGACGGGTCTTTGCCGGAGAACGCGCCGCCGCCGTGCGGTGCGGCACCGCCGTAGGTATCGACGATGATTTTACGGCCGGTCAAACCGCAGTCGCCTTGCGGGCCGCCAATCACGAAGTTACCGGTCGGGTTAATCAGGTATTTGGTTTGGCCGGTCAGCATTTCAGACGGCAACACCGGCTTGATGATGTGTTCAATCACAGCTTTGGCCAACTCTTCGTGGCTGATTTCCGGATCGTGTTGGGTCGACAATACCACGGTATCGATGCGCTTTACTTTGCCGGTTTCGCTGTCGTAAACACAGGTTAATTGCGCTTTGGCATCAGGGCGCAACCACGGCAGGCGGCCGTCTTTGCGCAATTCGCTTTGACGCTGCATCAGGCGGTGGCTGTAGTAGATGGCAAACGGCATCAATGTCGGGTTTCGTCGCAGGCATAGCCGAACATCAGGCCTTGGTCGCCCGCGCCTTGGTTCAAATCAATGCCCTCGCCTTCGTTGACACCTTGGGCGATGTCGGGTGATTGTTCGCCGTAGTTCAACACCAATTTAAAGGTATCGGCGGCAAAGCCCCACTCGGGATTGTTGTAGCCGATGCGTTTTACGGTGTCGCGCGCCACTTGTTCGTAATCAATCTCGGCGGTGGTGGTGATTTCGCCGGCCAGCACGCACAAATCGGTAGCCACCAAGGTTTCCGCCGCCACACGTGCGGTCGGGTCTTGCGCTAAAATCGCATCCAAAACCGCATCGGAAATTTGGTCGGCCACTTTGTCGGATGGCCTTCGGATACAGATTCAGAAGTAAACAAAAATTCGCTCATTACTCATTCTTTCTTTTTTTAAATAAGCCGTTAGGTTTTCAGACGGCCTATTTACTTACATAATCAAACGGCAAAAATCATAGCAGTTTTTGCCCAACCCCACTATACAAATAAGAATTTTTCTTATTTACTTATTTAAATGCACGAAATTCTTTTGCAACAGACAAAAAAATTCCCGCATTAAGCGGGTTCGGATTGCTCTGGCGAGCCACATCGGCCTTGCGACCGTCCACCTTACTTTTCTTTTCGAAAAGCAGGTTGGCATGGAATTCCCAACTCTTAATGCAGCTGGGATTGTAGCAAAACCGAGCGGTTTTATCAAGTATCCTTCCTCTTTTCAGGCGGCAGAAATACCGACAGCACCAGTGCGGAAAATGCGCCGCAGCTGCCGAAGACAATGCCCGCTTCCAAGTCTCTGAACAGTACCGTCCCAAATAATGCACCGCAGGCCGCGCCGATAAATGCCGCCGCAACACTGCCCATCCAACCTCGTGTTAATTTAGCGATTCGGACAACCCAGCCGCACAGCCCGGCGGGAACCGCGCCCAGCAACCAAGCCAGTAGCAATATTTCCGCGTCCAGCCCACTCCATGCCCCGTCAAACCATACCAAACCGATTAAACCTATAAAAGGCCCTAAAATGAGAAATAATAAAACAATCACCCAGTTTTCCCTTGTTTCTTAAAAATACTTAAATTTAAAGTGATAGAAACGCCCTGCCATTATACTATAATCACACTCTCACAATTGACTGGACATTTACGCCCATGCAAACCCTCGTTATTCTGTTATTCAAATGCTTTGCCGCGCTGCCGATGCCGCTGTTGCACACACTGGGCAACGTTTCGGGCAGTGTGGCATTTTATTTTCTCAAGGAAGACCGGCAGCGCGTGCGCGCCAATATGCGCCAAGCCGGTTTGCAGCCCGATAATAAGATGATTCAAACCGTGTTCCGCGAAACAGCCAAAGGCGGTTTGGAACTGCCCGTGGCTTTTTTCAGACGGCCTGAAGAGATTGAAACGCTGTTCAAACAAATTAACGGCTGGGAACACGTTCAGACGGCCTTGGATAATCAGCAGGGCTTGCTCTTCATCACACCGCACATCGGCAGCTATGATTTGGCCGGCCGCTACATCAGCCAGCAATTGCCTTTTCCGCTGACCGCCATGTACAAACCGCCTAAATTCAAAGCCGTCGATGCCGTCATGCAGGCCGGACGTGTGCGCGGCAAGGGCAAAACCGCGCCGACCAACATCCAAGGCGTAAAGCAGGTTATCAAAGCCCTGCGCGCCGGTGAAGCCACCATCGTATTGCCCGACCATGTACCCGCGCCCGAAGAAGGCGGCGACGGCGTGTGGGTCGATTTCTTCGGCCGTCCGGCTTATACCATGACACTAGCGGGCAAACTCGCCCAAGTCAAAGGCGTGAAAGCGCTGTTTTTCGTCGGCGAACGCCTGCCCGATGGCCAAGGATTTGCGCTGCACATCGAACCTCTGCAAGACGAACTCAACGGCGACAAAGCCCACGATGCACGTATCATCAATCAAAACATGGAGTATTGGATTCAACGTTTCCCAACGCAGTATCTGTTTATGTACAACCGCTACAAACGTCCGGCCGGGGCACCGCAACCGCCGATTGAATAAACCCTATAGAAAATGCCGTCTGAAAATACTTGTTTTCAGACGGCATTTTTTCATCATTCAAAATTACCTCAACTGCCCATAAGCGGTACAAATTTCCTGTGCCGTCTGCTCGGTGCGGCGTTTGTCCATACCGCTTAAACCCATCGCCTCGCTTTGCAATTGCGCCAAATATTGCGCAATTTCATGTTTATCTGCGCCACGCCCAAGCATACCTGTCAGCACATACGCATAGCTTTGATATTCATCGCGGCAATTTTCTTCATCATTGATTTCCAGCGGATCCCACATCCGCCAAAGAATCTCATCCACGACCCGACAGAGTTTTGCGGCATCTGATTTAGGCTGTTTCATCTTTTTAAGCATGCGTTAAGTTTGCCTTACAAAGAAAATTGTATTTTTAAAGGCTGTATTTATTCCGTCAAATCACAAAATCCGCACCCGACAATTCAATATACTGATTCATGTCTTGCGACGGCACTTTAGACGAGCGGCCGATTGGTTTGGCCGGCACGCCGACCACGGTAATCGACGACGGCACATCGGCTACCACGACGCTGCCGGCGCCGATTTTGGCGTTTTCGCCGATGCGGATATTGCCCAAAATCGAAGCGTTCGCGCCTATCATCACGCCGTCTGAAACTTTCGGGTGACGGTCGCCGCATTCTTTGCCCGAGCCGCCCAAGGTCACACCGTGCAGGATGGAAATATTGTTGCCCAAAACGGCGGTTTCACCGGCCACGAAACCGGTGGCATGGTCAAGCATCAGGCCGTGGCCGAAACGTGCGGCAGGGTGGATATCGACGCCGAACACTTCCGACATACGGTTTTGCAGGAAATAAGACAAGGTTTTGCGGCCGTTGTTATACAGCCAATGGTTGATGCGGTGCGCCTGAATGGCGTGGAACCCTTTGAAATAAAGCAGCGGCAGCGAATATTCGTCACAAGCCGGGTCGCGCTCGTAAATGGCCTGCAAATCTTGTTTCATGCTGTCGATAATGCAGCAATCATCGGCAAACGCTTGCAGGCAGATTTCGTTCAACGCGCGCACATCCATAATCGGACTGCCGAGTTTGCTCGATAAATGAAATGCCAACACGGCATCAAGCGAATCGTGGCGCAACACGGTTTGGTGCAGGAAACTGGCCAGCATCGGCTCGGCGTTGGCGGCGGCGGCGGTTTCTTCAAGAATCGCATTCCACAAATCGAAACTGCGGGTATTGAGATGGTCTTTTTTCGGAGGGGCAGATGTGGTTTTTTTCATGATGGTAAAGGCCGTCTGAAACTGATAAAACTGTTATCTTACCGTTTTCATTGAGTTTATCATAGCCGATTAACAGATAAGTTTATAACCAAAAGTTCTCTTAGAGATTTAAAGTTTATTTGGCTTGAAATTTTTTCAGACGGCCTTATATGCGGTTTATTAAACTATTTCCCGTTGAACGAAGGATGTCGGACATGACTGAACAAAACCCAAACACCGAAGAAGAAAAAGTAGAAACTCAAGAAGCGCACGCAGCTGAGGCCGTTGCTGAAACCGAATCCGCTGAAGCCGAAGCAGCGCCTGAGCCGGCCATTGAAGATCTGCAGGCGCGCATTGAAGAATTGGAAGGCCAGCTCAAAGACGAACAATTGCGCGGTTTGGCCAATGAGCAAAACCTGCGTCGCCGTCATCAGGAAGAAATC
This sequence comes from Neisseria weixii, assembly GCF_002327085.1. Lineage (GTDB taxonomy): Bacteria > Pseudomonadota > Gammaproteobacteria > Burkholderiales > Neisseriaceae > Neisseria > Neisseria weixii. The sequence continues at coordinate 2,298,176 of NZ_CP023429.1, forward strand.
GCCGCGACCCATAAATTTGCCGGTCAAAAATTCGCCGCTGAAATGCTGCCGGTAAAAGATTATCTGGAAATGGCTTTGCTGGACCAAAGCGGTAATTTCGAAGCCTTGAAAATGGGCGTGCAAATGACCTTGAACGAATTGCAAAAAGCATTCGATGCCACCCAAATCAAAGAAATCAACCCTGCTGTGGGCGACAAACTCGACCCGCACCAACACCAAGCCGTGCAAACCGTGGTGAGCGAGCAAGAGCCCAACACCATCGTCAATGTGATGAAAAAAGGTTATTCATTGTCTGAACGCGTGTTGCGTCCGGCCATGGTTGTGGTGGCAAAAAAAGAAGATTGAAAGCACCGCTTGATGCTGTTTATCAAGCATAAAATTTTCAGACGGCCTTATTCCATACCGGTAAACAATCCGCCGCTTTCGGAAAATCATTCCGAACCATCGGAACAAGATTCGGATAACAAGGCCGTCTGAAAAAACAAACCAACACCCTAAACAGCCTGTGGATAAATAAATCAAGCACTTGAATTAAATCATAAAAAAATTTCATCTCAAGCCTTGAAAAAAAATTGAACACCCTTATCTACAAGCCAACTCAACAACAAGTTCAATAAATTCATTAATCAGTAATTTAATTTTTTACCAGGAGCTATCACACTATGGCAAAAGTAATCGGTATCGACTTAGGTACAACCAACTCTTGCGTGGCCATCTCTGAAAACGGCCAAACAAAAGTCATTGAAAACGCCGAAGGCGCACGTACCACCCCTTCAGTGGCCGCCTACCTCGACGGCAACGAAGTATTGGTCGGCGCACCGGCCAAACGCCAAGCCGTCACCAATGCAAAAAACACCATCTATGCGGCCAAACGCTTAATCGGCCACAAATTTGAAGACAAAGAAGTACAACGCGACATCGAAACCATGCCGTTTGAAATCATCAAATCTGCCAACGGCGACGCATGGGTAAAAGCGCAAGGCAAAGAATTGTCGCCACCGCAAGTTTCGGCCGAAGTATTGCGTAAAATGAAAGAAGCCGCCGAAGCTTATTTGGGCGAAAAAGTAACTGAAGCGGTGATTACCGTTCCGGCTTACTTCAACGACAGCCAACGCCAAGCCACCAAAGATGCCGGCCGCATCGCCGGTTTGGATGTAAAACGCATCATCAATGAGCCGACCGCAGCCGCATTGGCCTTCGGTATGGACAAAGTATCCGGCGGTGACCGCAAAATCGCGGTTTACGACTTGGGCGGCGGTACTTTCGATATCTCGATTATCGAGATTGCCGATGTAGACGGCGACAAACAGTTTGAAGTATTGGCCACCAACGGCGATACCTTCTTGGGCGGCGAAGACTTCGACCAACGCATCATCGACTTTATCATTGACGAGTTCAAAAAAGAACAAGGCATTGATTTGAAAGGTGATCCGATGGCCATGCAGCGTGTGAAAGAAGCTGCCGAAAAAGCCAAAATCGAATTATCGAGCGGCCAGCAAACCGAAATCAACCTGCCTTACATCACCATGGATGCGAGCGGTCCGAAACACTTGGTATTGAAACTGAGCCGCGCCAAATTCGAATCTTTGGTGGAAGACCTTATCAAGCGTTCTATCGAACCTTGCCGCATTGCCTTGAAAGATGCAGGCTTGAGCACAAGCCAAATCGACGACGTAATCTTGGTGGGCGGTCAAACCCGTATGCCTAAAGTGCAGGAAGAAGTGGAAAAATTCTTCGGCAAAGCCCCTCGCAAAGACGTGAACCCTGACGAAGCCGTGGCTGTGGGCGCTGCGATTCAAGGCGAAGTATTGGGCGGCGGCCGCAGCGACGTGTTGCTGCTTGACGTGACTCCGCTGTCTTTGGGTATCGAAACCATGGGTGGCGTGATGACCAAGCTGATTCAGAAAAACACCACCATTCCGACCAAAGCATCACAAACTTTCTCTACCGCCGAAGACAACCAATCGGCCGTAACCATTCATGTGTTGCAAGGCGAACGCGAGCGTGCTTCTGCCAATAAATCACTGGGTCAGTTCAACTTGGGCGACATCGCTCCGGCACCACGCGGTATGCCGCAAATCGAAGTGACTTTCGACATTGACGCCAACGGTATCCTGCACGTTTCCGCCAAAGACAAAGGCACCGGCAAAGCGGCCAACATCACCATTCAAGGTTCTTCGGGCTTGAGCGAAGAAGAAATCGAACGCATGGTGAAAGACGCGGAAGCCAACGCGGAAGAAGATAAAAAACTGACCGAATTGGTCGCTTCACGCAACCAAGCCGAAGCCCTGATTCACTCAGTGAAAAAATCTTTGGCCGACTACGGTGACAAACTGGATGCCGACGAAAAAGCCAAAATCGAAGAAGCTTTGAAAGCCGCTGAAGAAGCTGTGAAAGGCGAAGACAAAGCCGACATCGACGCCAAAGCCGAAGCCTTGGGCGCAGCCAGCCAAAAACTGGGCGAAATGGTTTACGCCCAAGCGCAAGCCGAAGCACAGGCTGGCGAAGGCGCAGCTCAAGACGGTTCGTCTAAGAAAGACGACGATGTCGTTGATGCCGACTTTGAAGAAGTGAAAGACGACAAGAAATAAGGCCGTCTGAAAAAGTGCGAATCTTTACAGATTCGCACTTTAACCGATATGCTATGCCGGACTGTCGGAGCAGGTATCCGGCAATGGCGGAATCCGGTTTTTCAAAACCCTTTGTCAGGACAAACCCTTCTTCCAAATATCCCTAATTGATTGGAACTTAAGGACATGTTATCCTGCTGCCGTGATATAAAATATAAAACACCGTGTCACCCCATAACCGTAGTAGTAGCAAGGAGTCCGTATGAAAAAACAACTGCCGCATTGATTTTGTTGCTGGGGTTGGCATCTGTCGCCCAAGCCCATGTGACCGTGAGAAATTTCGCCAATGGTGTGGACAGCATGTCGGGTAAATCCGACCATTTCCGCCTTAACGTGCCGACCAACCGCGGTAAAGCGGTAACCAAGGTAGAGATGCTGGTTCCAAGCGGGTGAAGATGCTTTTTATCCACCCGATGCCCAACTGGCGCCATACTGTTACGAAAAATACAGATGGGGATATTGAAAAAGTGGTTTACACCGGCCGCATGGAAGCGGGCGAATATACCGCGTTTCCCTTTATTGCAAAAAATCCGGCCACGCCCGACACCGTCGTGAAATATCGGGTATACATTACTTATGATGATGGTGTCGTGGTGCCGTTTGACGGTTCGGAAGCTGCGCGCGGCTACCAGCCCGCCATTTTGTTGAAATAAGGCTGAAACCCTTTTCAAGATTTCCGACTCCCGTTCATTTTCCGGTAATGCAGTTCAGTTTACATCCACAAGGTATTGTTACCGGATTTGATTTAACGGATTCTACCGCCAATAAAAAGGCCGTCTGAAAGTGTGTGCTTTCAAACGGCCTTTATCATCAAAACACCCCGTTCTCAGGCAGGCGGCCGCTTTTTATTTCGGTTGTGCGCCATAATCCGGTTGCAGCAGTGCGCACGGTTGGCGTTCGAAACGGCTGCGGCGGCGCCCGGCGATTCTGCCGCATGCCGCACCGGGATCGTTTCTGTCGGTACGCGTTTTTTCGGCACGATCGCTGCGGGCGTTGCGCTGATACCGTTCACTGCGCGAGCTGCGTTCGTTTCGTCCATCGTCCCGGCTGCGGGTTTCAGACGGCCTGCGTTCGGTTTGGGCGACCTCGTTGCTACCCCACCATCCCGGTTCGAAACCTTCAATGCGCTCCACCGGCAAATCATTGCCGATTAAGGCCTTAATGGCTTCAAACATTTTCTGCTCGGTTTTATCCATCAAGGAAATCGCCACACCGCCGGCACCGGCGCGACCGGTACGGCCGATACGATGCACATAATCTTCCGCCTGCGTCGGCAGCTCGTAATTAATCACAAACGGCAATTCGGCAATATCCAAACCGCGCGCGGCCACATCAGTCGCCACCAACACGCGCAGGCTGCCTTCTTTAAATGCATTCAGCGTTTCCAAACGGGTTTGCTGCGACTTATCACCGTGAATCGACTGTGCCGCAATATTACGGCGCACCAAATCGCGGGTTACTTGATCCACGCTTTGTTTGGTTTTACAGAATACGATGACTTGGTTCATGTTCAAATCAACAATCAAACGCTCCAACAGATTGCGCTTCTGTATGCCGTCCACCGCGATGATGTGCTGCTCGACATTGGCATTTGTGGTGTTTTGCGCAGCCACTTCTACCAATTCAGGCGCATTCATAAAGTCTTGCGCCAATTTGCGAATCGGCGGCGAAAAAGTGGCTGAAAACAGCAAAGTCTGACGCTGCTTGGGCAGCATCTGCATGATTTTGCGGATGTCGTCGATGAAGCCCATATCCAACATGCGGTCGGCTTCATCCAACACCACGATTTCGACTTTGTTCAGATTAATATTTTTCTGCTTCACATGATCAAGCAGGCGGCCGACAGTGGCCACCACAATCTCACAGCCGGCGCGCAGTTCGGCGGTTTGCTTATCCATGTTGACCCCCCGAACAACACGGTATGGCGCAACGGCAGATTTTTAATATAACCCGTTACATTTTGGTCGATTTGGTCAGCCAATTCGCGCGTCGGCGTCAACACCAGCATGCGCACCGGATGCATGGCCGGCGAAGTACTGGCGGTTGCATAACGTTTCAAACGTTCCAAGCTCGGCAGCATAAAGGCAGCGGTTTTGCCGGTACCGGTTTGCGCGGCGGCCAACAAATCGTGACCTGCCAAAGCTTTTGGAATGGCGGCCGCCTGAATCGGTGTCGGGTTTTCATAGCCTTGCTGGCTTAAGGCAGAAACGATTTCGTTGCCCAAGCCTAAAGTTGCAAATGGATTCATAGACGTATCTTTCTGTTTCAGACGGCCTATCCGTTAGGCTGTCTGAAAAAAGGAATCAGGATAATAGATTGAAACCGCAACGCGAAATGTCTGCGGCTAAAAAATTAGAAGATGAATTATGCCACAAAACACGCCCTGCTCCCACCCGAATCGGCGACAAATCCCAATCAACAGGCTGTCTGAACAAACCGCTCCATCGTTCATATCACAACCAATCGCGATAAGCGGATTCTATCGCAATTATTGCACCGTGTAACCGATTTCGTGCTAAATTACCTTTTTCCTTAACCTACTATTTTTTAAGGAAAATCCCTTACCAAAGGAATTGAGATGAACATGAAAAACATGTTGCCCGCCACTTTGGCCAGCACTGCATTGATGATGCCGGCCATCAGCCACGCCGAGCAAACCAAACGCACCAGCACGGTAAAATCTACTGCTATCGGCGCAGCTGCGGGCGCCGTCGCCGGTGGCATGGTCGGTAAAAACAAAAAAAGGCGCGTTAATCGGCGCAGCAGCAGGCGGTTTGGCCGGTGCGGCGTATTCTTATCACCGCAACCGCGAAGCCGATGTCACCGATTACAGCGACAACGATTATTACAACGGCCGCGGCCGCAACAGCTGCTATGAAGACGATGAAGATGGCGACCGCCGCGGCAGCCGCAATGAACGTGAGCGCCGTTACGAAGATGACGACGATAGCCGCTCTAACCGTCGTCGCGACAGACGCGATGACGACGACTAAGCATTGCCGTTAAGCAGCTTATCATCAATCAGGCCGTCTGAAACAGTGTCAATCTATAGATTACCCTGTTTTCAGACGGCCTTTTTATCAAATCACCAATCTTTGACTCTATCCAAATCATGCTGCGCCAAAGTACCGGCGTGTTCGCGGCGGCTTTGGTATTCACGTCCTTCTCTAATGTGTTCGGACACAAAATCCAAATGTCGGCGTGCAATTTCGGCAGCTTGTTGCGCATCGCCTGCCTTGATGGCTTCATACAAGGCACGGTGATGCGCGATTAAGGTCGGGCGCGGGTTATACTCATGGTCGGCATGAATGATGTCGCTGCGGGTTTGTTCGTAAAGCATTTTCAGCAAACTGGCCGATAAATGGCTGAACAAAATATTGTGTGCGGCATCGGCGATGGTTTGGTGAAAAGAATAATCCGCTTCGGCCTGATGGTCCAGATTGCCTTCATGGCAGGCGGTTTCAAAGTTGGCCAACCAAAACTCAATGCGCTTCAAATCCGTATCGGTGCGACGCATGGCCGCCAATGCCGCCATGCAGCCTTCGATGTGGCAACTGAAATCATACACATCGCGCTCCCAATTGGAGTGCTTGCCCAACAATGCCTGCCAATCAGCCAAAAAATCCTGCTGCGGCTTGGCAGAAACATAATAACCATCCCCCTGCCGCGCTTCCAAAACATTTTTGGCAATCAACACATTTAAAGCCACGCGCACCGATGGGCGAGAAACATTAAATTCTTCAGCCAAACTGCGCTCGGGCGGAATCTTCTGGCCTTCGGGATATTCACCGGCGGCAATGCGCTCTTCCAAAACCGCCAATATTTGGTCGCTGACCTTTTGCGGACGAACTAATTTTGTCATGATTTTTTTCTGTGTATGGCGTGTGCAAATCGGTAAAATTGGTCAAACCAATCTTTAGCCGTGATTTTACTGACGCGGCATTCTTACCGTCAATCTCACTGTTGATTTTTGATTGTATATTGTAGGTTTTAATTTTTACGGCTTGTTTTTCGCCATGATTTTTGAATAATTGCTAGAGAATTTAACAATGCAAGCTGTTGAGCAATGGAGCATTTCATTTTTGTCATTAACGATTATGCTTTTTAAATGATGTAAACTTTACACCGTCAAATGAAACTAAATCCCATCCTTGCCACTCAATGACCTTACAGACTCGATTCTGCAACTACCGAAAACTCCGGTAAACATCAATAAAATATAGGAATATACAATATGAAGACTTTATTTATCTCCGTTGCGACCGCTGTGCTGCTGCTGAGCGCGTGTTCAAGCAATAAAACTGCTGAAGCGCCAAATCCGGCTCCGCAAATCAGCGTGGAAGAAGCCATTGCCCAATGCCAACAAGCTGCCGGTGAAAATGCTGACCGTGCCGCGTTTGATGCCTGCATGAAAGACAAAGGCTTCCAACGAAAAGCCGGTGAACAAGCTCCACAGGCTCCGGCTGATGCACCTGCTTCTGCTGCACAATAAGCAGCATTAAATCAAGCTAACGGCTTTTTTACTCCCTGGAAATGCCGTTAAGAGCAACTTGAAAACAAAGGCCGTCTGAACAGGTTTGGCAGAAATCGATGATTTCGCTGCCTTATTTATTCAGACGGCCTTTGATCATTTAGCGTTTACAGTGCGCGGTCAAAATATAAATCCACGCCACCCGCTTCGCTCATGCGCATCAGGTAATCCATCACATTTTGCGGCCATTCGATGCCGCGTGTCACGGTTAGGTTGCGTAAAATCGGGAACAGCAGAATATCCTCCATTGCCGCTTCACCGTTTACGCCTGCGCCTTCGTTACTGATTAAGCCGTCGAGCGCCGGCAAATCGGTATTGATCCGCTCTAAGTATTGCGCGGTTTTGTTGAAATTGGTGTCAAAATTACCGATATTCTGCTCTTTTTTATCAACGAAATATTTCACGGCTTCCGGCGTGGCAAACTCCGGCAGGCCGATTTTCACCGTGCGCGGCTGCACCAGTTTATTGTTGTATTCGCCGACTTTGTCCAACCAAGCCTGCAATTCGGGACGGATGTCTTCTTTCAGACGGCCTTGACCGGCCTGCTCATCCACATAGCGCACGATATCCAAGCTCTCGCCCATAAACGAGCCGTCTTCTTTCTGCAAAATCGGCACTTGTTTGGCACCAATCATGCCGATGGGGGTAGCTTCGTCGTCATTCATCAGATTTTCCGTTTCCAACGGCAAGCCGCGCAAACCAAAAATCATACGCGCACGCACACAAAACGGACAATGATCGTAAATATAAAGTTTCATCATAAGGCTCCAAAAATAAACACGGTTACCTTATCACTTCAGGCCGTCTGAAACAAGCATTCGTCTTTTCAGACGGCCTGCTTCGGCCGGAAGTTTAGTATATCAATAGCACCAATATAGCTATTATTAACATCCGCCAATCCTGTTACAATGACGTTTCCGTAACCGAATTTTCCACTACGCCATGAACGGAATCTCCATCACCAGCAACATCGCGCCCAATCTCGAACAATACCGCGATTGGTTTGCGCCCTATTTGGCCAAACAATCAGAACGCGATGCCCAAATGCTTCAGACGGCCTTAAATCTGGCCGAGCAATACTATCCGCACGATGCCTTAACCGTCAGCGGCGAACCTGTGTTGAGCAATCTGATGGGGCGGCGAAGATGGTGAACGAAATGGATTTGCTCGCCGATGCCGTTGCCGCCGCCATTTTGGCCGATATTTCCAGCTATTGCGGCCATTGGCAGGAAACCGTCACCGAGCAATGCAACGCCACCGTGTGCGAGCTGATCAAAGGCATTGACGAAGTACAAAAGCTCACCCAGTTTGCCAAGGTCGACAGCTTGGCCACACCGGAAGAGCGTGCGCAACAGGCTGAAACCATGCGCAAAATGCTGCTGGCGATGGTCACCGATATCCGCGTGGTGCTGATTAAGCTCGCCATGCGTACGCGCACCATGCAATACATCGGTTCGCAGGAAGATTCACCGGAAAAACGCGCATTAGCCAAAGAAACCTTGGATATTTTTGCCCCTTAGCCAACCGCTTGGGCGTGTGGCAACTCAAATGGCAATTGGAAGATTTGGGCTTCCGCCACCAAGAGCCGGAAAAATACCGCGAAATCGCGCAGCTTTTAGACGAAAAGCGCACCGAGCGGCTGGAATACATTGAAAATTTCCTGAATATTTTGAGTGGCGAACTCACCAAATACAACGTGCATTTCGAAGTGGCCGGCCGCCCGAAACACATCTATTCCATTTACAAAAAAATGGTCAAGAAAAAGCTCAGTTTCGACGGGCTTTACGACATCCGCGCCGTGCGGATTTTGGTCGATACCGTGCCTGAGTGTTACACCACGCTGGGGATTGTCCACAGCTTGTGGCAGCCGGTTCCGGGCGAGTTTGACGACTACATCGCCAATCCGAAAGGCAACGGCTACAAGAGTTTGCACACCGTCATCGTCGGCCCTGAAGACAAGGGCGTGGAAGTGCAAATCCGCACCTTCGACATGCACCAATTCAACGAATTCGGTGTTGCCGCCCACTGGCGCTATAAAGAAGGCGGCAAAGGCGATTCGGCTTACGAACAAAAAATCGCCTGGCTGCGCCAATTGCTCGACTGGCGCGAAAACATGGCCGAAAGCGGCAAGGAAGACTTGGCTTCCGCCTTCAAAACCGAATTGTTCCAAGACACCATTTATGTGTTGACGCCGCACGGCAAAGTGTTGTCGCTGCCTGCCGGCGCCACCCCTATCGACTTTGCCTATGCCCTGCACAGCAGCATCGGCGACCGTTGCCGCGGCGCCAAAGTCGACGGCCAAATCGTGCCGCTTTCCACCGCTCTGGAAAACGGCCAACGCGTGGAAATCATCACCGCCAAAGAAGGCAACCCGTCGGTCAACTGGCTGTATGAAGGCTGGGTGAAATCAAGCAAAGCCATCAGCAAAATCCGCTCGTTTATCCGCCAGCAAAACGCCGATGCAATTAAAGAAGACGGCCGCGCCCAGCTCGACAAGCAGCTGGTGAAAATCAATCCGAAGCCGAATCTGCAGGATTTATCGGAAAAACTCGGCTTCAAAAAGCTCGACGATTTATACACCGCCATCGGTCAGGATGAAATCTCGCCGCGCGCGATTCAAAAGGCCTGTGGCACGCTGAACGAACCGCCGCCGCTGCCGGTAGATGAAACCACCATCGTCAAACAATCGAAAATCAAAAAAGGCGGTAAAAACGGCGTGCTTATCGACGGCGAAGACGGCCTGCTCACCACGCTGGCCAAGTGCTGCAAACCAGCCCCGCCCGACGACATCATCGGCTTTGTTACCCGCGAGCGCGGCATTTCAGTGCACCGCAAAACCTGCCCGTCCTTCCAACATCTGGCCGAACAAGCGCCGGATAAAGTATTGAACGCGGGCTGGGCGGCCTTGCAGGAAGGCCAAGTCTTTGCCGTGGACATAGAAATCCGCGCGCAAGACCGCGGCGGCCTGTTGCGTGATGTGTCCGATGCCTTGGCGCGCCACAAACTCAACGTCACCGCCGTGCAAACGCAAAGCCGCGACTTGGAAGCCAGTATGCGCTTTACGCTGGAAGTCCGCCAAGTCAACGACTTACCGCGCGTGTTGGCCGGCCTGACCGATGTCAAAGGCGTATTGAGTGTAACACGTTTGTAAAACCCAACAGGCCGTCTGAAAGATTATCTTTCAGACGGCCTGAGGTTTTTGCAAAACTCCTTCAGAATCTGGCACACACAAACCCGCCGTCATTCCCGCGCAGGCGGGAATCCATCGTAACATACTAAGAAACCTATTTTATTCAATAGCTTGCTATACTCAAAAATGGATTCCCGCCTGCGCGGGAATGACGGCGGGTTTGTTTACGCTGACTTTCGAAAGAGTTTTGCAACGATCTCTTATAGAAGCACAGAAAGCTCAAACATTTTATTCGGCCTTACATTCTTCAGGAAATATCCACCATGCGTTTAACCGACATCCACCGCTACCCCGTCAAATCCATGGGCGGCAATGCGCTGACCGAATCCGACATCACGCCGCAAGGCCTGCCGCTTGACCGTGAATGGCTCGTCACCGCACCCGACGGCAATATGCTCACCGCACGCAAGCACCCGGCCATGCTGCTGTGGCAAACCGAAGCCGATTCAGACGGCCTCATGCTTACCGCGCCTGATGGCAGCCGCCAAACGGTTTCGGTGCAGGATATGAATCAGCAAAGCGACGTCACGGTATGGAAAGACCGCTTTACCGCATTCACCACCGACCATGCCGCCAATGCTTGGTTGAGCAAACAAATCGGCACCGAAGCGCGCTTGCATTGGTTGGGCGAACAAAGCCGCCGCCTCTTGGCGCATTCGCAAACGCCGCTTTCTTTTGCCGATGGTGCGCCTTATCTGCTAACCCATACGGCTTCCTTGGCAGAATTGAATACTTATCTTGACGAACCGGTAGAAATGGCGCGTTTCCGCCCGAATTTCACGGTCGATGGCGGCAAGACGTTTGAAGAAGAACAATGGCATCGCATCCGCATCGGCGAAGTGGAATTCGAGCATTTCAAACCCTGCGTCCGCTGCGTAATGACCACGGTGGATTTAATCTCAGGCCGCCGCCACCCTCAGCAAGAGCCACTTTCTACCCTTGCCATTGCCCGCAAAGCGATTTTCGGCATTAACCTGGTCGCACTCAACCAAGGCCGCGTGCATATTGGGGATGATGTGGAAGTGTTATCGTGGCTGTAAGCACATCAATGCGACAGAGGCCGTCTGAAATGCGTTCAGACGGCCTCTGCTTTGATATAAATGGTTTGTTTCCTTTTGTTGCACTTACAGCTTCGCAGACTTATCCGCCTGCTTTTTCACCCGGAAAAACAAAAACGCTGCAATCACACAAACCGACAATTAAGGTGATTAACGATAAAATGCCCACAGGCGATTTAAAGAGTTCCGCAAAAACTTCCATTTTTTCATTCCTTCTTAGTTGGGGAGTGTTGCAAACCATTATAGCCCGACTATGCCATCTAGCTTTGACAAATGTCAAACTTACTGATTTAAAAAAGTTTATGCAAAAACAATACACAATCATCGCATACAAAAAGGCCGTCTGAAATATCATCTTTCAGACGGCCTTTTTCATATAATCGTTTAAAATAAAAATAATACGGGGTTGCCGGCTCCCTTATGTACTATGTACATAAGGGAGCCGCCTTGTATTATTTCTATTTTGAAACGACTATGCACTATTCCTTATCGGCAAATTATGCTGCCAACCATTCGCCTATACGTTTTTCCATCGCAGCGGCACTCAAGCCCAAATCGTCAAGCAGCTTGGCAGGATCACCGTGCTCGGTCACTATATCGGCCACACCCAACACCAGCACAGGCTTGCAGATTTTGTGTTTTGCCAACACTTCCAACACCAAGCTGCCGGCACCGCCTTGTTCGGCGTTTTCTTCAACGGTTACCAAGTAATCGTGCGATTTTGCCAATTCAAGAATCAAGGCTTCATCAACCGGCTTGACGAAACGCATATCCGCCACACTGGCATCAAAGGTTTCGGCGGCTGTTAAAGCCGGTTGCACCATGCTGCCGAAGGCGATAATTGCGGTTTGTCTGCCTTCGCGGCGCAACACGCCTTTGCCCACCGGTACGGTTTCGAGGCCGTCTGAAACAGGGGTGCCGCAACCGCTGCCCCGCGGGTAACGCACAGCGGTCGGCGCATCCAATGCGTAACAGGTTGAAAGCAGCAAGCGGCATTCGTTTTCGTCGCTCGGTGCGGCAATCACCATATTCGGAATGCAGCGCAAGAAGCTTAAATCATACAAACCGGCATGGGTCGGCCCGTCGGCACCCACTACACCGGCGCGGTCGATAGCAAACATCACCGGCAGATTTTGCAGGGCGACATCGTGTACCAATTGGTCGTACGCGCGCTGCAGGAAGGTAGAGTAAATCGCCACCACCGGCTTCACGCCTTCGCAAGCCAAGCCGCCGGCAAAGGTGACGGCGTGCTGCTCAGCGATACCGACATCAAAATAACGTTCGGGAAAACGCTGCTCAAATTCCACCAAGCCGCTGCCTTCGCGCATGGCCGGAGTAATCGCCACCAAACGCTGATCGGCCGCTGCTTGGTCGCAAACCCACTTACCGAAAATTTCGGTATAGGTCGGCTTGGCAGCGGCCGGTTTCGCTTCAGCCACTTGCGTTTGCGGCTTAGCAGATACGGCGTGGTATTTCACCGGATCGTTTTCCGCAAGCTTGTAACCGTTGCCTTTTTTGGTAATCACGTGCAGTAATTGCGGCCCTTTCCTGCCACGCAAATCCTGCAATACATCCACCAATTTTTCCACATCGTGACCGTCTACCGGACCGGTGTATTCAAAACCGAAATTTTCAAATAAAGAAAGCGACTGCTTCACATGGTCAGCTTCGCTGGCCATGCTTTTGATCTTGTGTTCGACTTTTTGCGCAATTTCCATCGCACCCGGTAATTTGTCCAAAACCTTGCTTGATTGTGCCTTGATGGTCGAGAACAATCCGTGCATATCGCGCACCACGTTGCTGGCTAAGTATTTCGGTAATGCGCCGACATTCGGCGAAATCGACATTTCGTTGTCGTTCAAAATCACCAGCAAATCCACGTCCATATCACCGGCGCAGTTTAAGGCTTCAAATGCCTGCCCTGCAGTCATTGCGCCATCGCCGATAACCGCCACGCTGCGGTTGTGCGAACCTTGCAGCTTGTCAGCAATTGCCATACCGAGTGCCGCGCCGATGGATGTCGATGAATGCCCCACGCCGAAGGTATCGTATTCTGATTCGCTGCGCTTGGGAAACCGGCCAAGCCACCGTATTGGCGGATGGTGTGCATGCGGTTGCGGCGGCCGGTAAGGATTTTGTGCGGATAGCTTTGATGGCCGACATCCCAAACCAACTTGTCATCAGGCGTGTGGTATACGTAATGCAGCGCAACCGTCAATTCAACTGCCCCAGATTGCTGGCAAAATGACCGCCGGTTCTGACAACCGACTCCAGCAAAAAAGTACGCAATTCGTCGGCCACTTGCGGCAACCGGCCTTTATCCAGCGCGCGCAATTGTTGCGGCTGTTCGATGAGGTCTAATAATGGGGTATGACTCATGGTGTGATTTTGGGGTGATTTATTGATGTAATGAAGAATTATAGCAAGACTTCAGCCGATTTATCAGCCTGATTTTACAGGCCGTCTGAAAAAGGGAAAAACGGCCGCTTTTGCCTGAGGCCGTGAAAGTTTTGCCGCTTCATGCTAGACTGTCAGCAATATTTACCGAATAAGTTTTTGATATGTCCGCAATAAAATCTTTATTCTCCCTGCCGCTGCTGCTGGCTTTGGCAGCCTGCTCCCCTTCCGAACCGGCCGGCGCGCCGCCGGCCGCATCCGCACCCCAAGCCGCATCACCAGTGGAATACGCCGGAATCACCGCCGCTTCCATGGCTTCCGCTGCGGCTGCTTCGGATATAAGCGCTTCTTCAACCATTCCACACTTGGGCGGCGAGTTAAGCGCGCAAAATCAAGCCAAATGGCAGAGCTACACTTGCGAAGAAAATCAAAAAATCGATGTACGCTACTACAAAAGCGATGCCGGACCAACCGCCCAAATCCGCCACAAAGGTTTAAACATCAGCGCGCCTTACAGCCCTGAATTGAGCGATGAAGATTTAAGCGCATTCAGTAACGGCGAATTAACTTGGACCATCGGCAACTTTGTGCAAACCGATTTCTATCAGGAAAGCGACGGTTTCCTCATACGCCATGAAAAGGTTGAAGGTATCGGCGAAGAAGGCATCGTCGATCATTTGTTGGTGCAGGGTTGTATGCCTGCCAAATAATTTCCAATTATTCAAAGGCCGTCTGAACGCGTTTCAGACGGCCTTTGGTTTATTTTTCCGTTTTTCGTTTCGCACGCGGATGCGCTTCGTCATACACTTGCGCCAAATGGTCGAAATCCAGCTTGGTATAAATCTGCGTGGTGGAAAGATTACTGTGCCCTAACAATTCCTGCACTGCCCGAATATCGCGCGAAGCTTGCAACAAATGACTGGCATAACTGTGACGCAGCATGTGCGGCGACAAATGTTGGCCGCTGACCTGCTTGGCTGCCCATTGCGCCAAACGCTTCTGAATCTGCCGCCGTCCCAAACGTTTGCCGTTTTTGCCGGTAAACAAAGCCGTTTCATCATCAGCAGCAATGCGCACAGGCAGATAAGCGGCAATGGCTTCGCGGCTTTTCTGCACCAGCGGCACTTGGCGCTGCTTGTTGCCTTTGCCTGTCACACTCACCCAACCTTCATCCAGCAGCACATCGCCCAGATTCAAACCATGCACTTCACTCAACCGCAGGCCGCTGCCGTAAAGCAATTCAAACACCGCGCGATCGCGCACGGCCAAATCGGAATCGTCATCATCACTATCCAGCCAGTGATTGAGCGGTTCCTGCTGCAAGGCTTTGGGCAACCGTTGCGGCGGCTTGGGCGCTTTAAGATTATGAGCCGGGTCTTTATCCAGCAAACCCTGCTTCATCAGCCACGCACAATATTGCCGCCACACTGATAATTTGCGCGCCAAGCTGCGTTCGCCCAAATTTTGCTGCGACAGTTTTTTTAACGCCGCCACCATATCCGCACGCACAACCTCTCCGTCTTCAGACGGCCTTGCCGCCAGCAAATCATGCAATTGCGCCAAATCACGCCGATAGGCAGTAAGCGTGTGCGCCGACTTGCCTTGCTGCTGCAAATCCGCCAAATAGGCATCTTGCTGCGCGAAAAATTGAGTCTGTTTCATATTCAGACGGCCTCCAATACTGCTTTTAAAGGTTCCGGCAAGCGGCAGACGCGTTGCGCGGCGTAATCGAAACACACCATACGCGTTTGTACGCGGGCTATTGATTTTTCGTCCGACTCACGAATCAAATGATAAAGCAGCGTAAAACCGCTTTTGCCCACATCAGCCGCACCCATGTCGATGCGTAAATCATCACCGTGATGCGCCTGCGCCAAATACTGCACCGCCGCATCGGCCATAATCAGCCCGGCACCGCCCGCATCCAATTCGCTCCAGTCCTGCTGCTTCAGCCAGCGCATACGCGTTTCATGGCAAAGCCGCAGCACGGCATCATTGGCTAAATGCCGGCCATAATTAATATCGCCGATTTGCACGGCCATCTGCGTGGCAAACAAAATATCATCAGGCGCAGCTACAATGATTCTTGGCATAGGGTTCCTTTTTAATTTCAGACGGCCTTGATCAAACTGTTATTATCTAACATCTTACGTTAATCGCAAATATTTACCGATGGCTTGCCTGAATCTAAATTCATCTCAAACGGATGTTATTAACATATGAAACTAATGTAGCCTTATGTAGTCTTTTAAGGAAAAAGCGATTATAATTTGCCTACCGTTCATTTCCACACTACCTTTAGGAGATTCTTATGGCTCTTGTATCCATGCGCCAATTGCTTGATCATGCCGCAGAAAACAGCTACGGCCTGCCTGCATTCAACGTCAACAACCTCGAACAAATGCGCGCCATTATGGAAGCCGCCGACCAAGTGAATTCACCGGTCATCGTTCAAGCCAGCGCAGGTGCGCGCAAATATGCCGGCGCGCCTTTTTTACGCCATTTGATTTTGGCCGCCGTTGAAGAATTTCCGCATATTCCGGTAGTGATGCACCAAGACCACGGCGCTTCGCCTGACGTGTGCCAACGCTCGATTCAATTGGGTTTCTCATCCGTGATGATGGACGGCTCATTGATGGAAGACGGCAAAACACCATCTACTTACGGATACAACGTTGACGTGACCCGCACTGTTGTCAACTTCGCCCACGCTTGCGGCGTATCGGTTGAAGGCGAAATCGGCGTATTGGGCAACTTGGAAACCGGTGAAGCCGGCGAAGAAGACGGCGTAGGCGCAGTTGGTAAGTTAACCCACGACCAAATGCTCACCGGCGTGGAAGACGCGGTTAATTTCGTGCGCGATACCGGCGTGGATGCTTTGGCGATTGCAGTCGGCACCAGTCACGGCGCATACAAATTTACCCGCCCGCCAACCGGCGATGTATTGCGCATTGACCGCATTAAAGAAATCCACGAAGCCCTACCGAACACCCACATTGTGATGCACGGCTCAAGCTCAGTTCCGCAAGAGTGGTTGAAAGTCATCAACGGGCACGGCGGCAACATTGGTGAAACCTACGGCGTACCGGTTGAAGAAATTGTGCAAGGCATCAAATACGGCGTGCGCAAAGTCAACATCGACACCGATTTGCGCTTGGCTTCAACCGGCGCCATCCGCCGCTTTATGGCCGAAAATCCGGCAGAATTCGATCCGCGCAAATATTTGGCGAAAACCGTCGAAGCCATGAAACAAGTCTGCATCGACCGCTACCTGGCATTCGGCTGTGAAGGCCAAGCCGATAAAATCAGACCGGTTTCTTTGGAAAAAATGGCGGAAAAATACGCCAAAGGCGAATTGAACCAAATCATCAAATAATGCGTTAACAAGCTGACAGGCCGTCTGAAAAAAATCTTTTCAGACGGCCTAATATGTAGGAAATTGTCGGGTTGTTTACACTTTTTATGCAAAACAGCTTTTATTTTCTGCCTAAATGATTATTTTAGGATTGTTGGGCATTATCAAGAACCATGCGGCGTTGCCGTGCCTTTCGGCATTCTTGACAACACTCAAAAATCCCAAAATGGATCTTCAAGCAAAAAAGCAAAAGTGTAAACAACGCTAGGATTTTCTACACCACAAAAACCATGAATATAGAGAAGACCCCGCGCAGATAGGAATCTAGGCCAATCGGTTTCAGGAATATTGAGCTATTGCGGTAATTTGGCGTTCTGGATTCCCCCTACGCTAGCAGTAGCATAGCGCACTTGCGCAGCTGATAACGGAGGTGGTAAACATAAATATCCTTCAACTTACCCACCAATAAAAAAGAGTCTGCCGAAGCAGACTCTTTTCTTTCAAACTAACCGGTTTAGATTAGAATTTGTGACGCAGACCAACCATACCGGCAGTAGTTTCGGTTTTGTTGTCGCTCTTACCGGCGCGCAACCAACCTGCAGATACCAAAGCGCTGGTACGTTTAGAGAAGTCGTAGTCGGCACCAACGATGACTTGGTTGTATTGAGTGCCGCTCAATTTCTTACCGTCTTTAGCTTTAGCTTTGAAACCGTGAGCGTAAGAAACGCGTGGGGTCACGTTACCGAAACGGTAACCGATAGTAGCAGCAGCTTCGTGTTGTTTCACACCGGCAGAAGAGTCGGTAGAAGCATTGTAGCTGTCATCATTTGCCAATTTAGCCTTGTAGCTTCCCTCACTATCCCAACCATTGGTGTATTGGTAGCCCAAAGCAGCCATCAGGTTGTTGGCATCGTAACCAATTACACCACGGTGTACTTGACCGGATTTGCTTTCGCCATTAGCAACGTAAGCAGATTTTTTCAGGCCGTAAGCATATTGACCGAAGAAACCGGCGTTTTCATAGTTCAAACCGGCGTAGTAGGTAGAAGTATCACCGGCATTATCACCACGACCATTAGTTAAACCTACACCGCGGACAGTAGATTCATTATCGCGCAGAGTGTATTGAACGTTAGCGCTTACACCGCCGAATACTGGGTGTCGTAACGTACGGATACGGCACGCTCGTCAACACGGGTAAACATACCCAAGCCCAAAGCCGGGTTGCTGTATTCCCAAGGATCCAATGCGTCGCTAGTGTCTTTCACAGAAGAATCCAATTTACCGGCACGGATTTTACCGAAGCCGCCTTCCAAACCGATGAATGATTCGCGGGTACCCCAGCCTGAATCAGTACCGGCTACAGAAGCGCTTTGCTCCAACTGCCAGATAG
Organism: Neisseria weixii; assembly: GCF_002327085.1. Lineage (GTDB taxonomy): Bacteria > Pseudomonadota > Gammaproteobacteria > Burkholderiales > Neisseriaceae > Neisseria > Neisseria weixii. The sequence goes on from NZ_CP023429.1 coordinate 2,316,730, forward strand.
CATTCAGGTTGTCAGCCAAGGGCTCGTGGCCTTTGAAACCGATACGAGAACCGAAATCGGTAATTTTAGTTTCGGTATGGCTTTCATTACGGGTTACCTTACCAGCAGCGTCGGTTTCTTTTACTTTGGTTTTACCAACTTCAACACCTGCTTTGATTTGACCGTACAAAGTCACATCAGCCATAGCTGCAACAGGCAAAGCTGCCAAAGTCAGAGCAATCAGAGATTTTTTCATTGCTGTATTCCTTTTCTATCATGAAAATTAACTTAAGCAGACCGAACATCTACTTAGGCCTTACATTATCGCTGGAATCAGCGATTCCATGAGTGTCACTATAATTGTTCCCTTCTAAAAAAACAAACTTTATAGGCATCAACTGCGTTATCCTCGCCTAAAATATTTGAAACTTACCTCTAAAAATTAAAAAAATTTTCTTATAAATCAATTATTAATTCATATAAAAGTTGTTGTGCATTTTTACAACACAGATTCTTTGACTTCCTTATTGCCAATTAACGCAAAGCCATAGTCATTCTTATTTCATGGTTTCTTTTCCAACTGGGAAACAATGTTTACATAACCAGATTGATGTATTTACAACCAACTCGGTATATCTGCTTTAAGTATGTCAAACTCATCCGGATAATCGACACCGGTCAAATACAGCCCGTCGGGCATAAAGGTAGGCGGCGCTTTCAGACGGCTTTTTTCTTCTATTAAGCTTGCAAAACCTTCAATACTAAGCTTCTTACTGCCGACATAAACTAATGCGCCCATGATGTTGCGCACCATGTGATGTAAAAAAGCATTGCCGTGCAAATCCAGCTTGAGTAATTCGGGCGTGCCGCTAATATTGGCGCTATATAGTGTTTTAATGGGGGATTTAGCCTGACACATGGAAGCGCGGAAGCTGGAAAAGTCTTTTTCACCTTCCAATAATTTCGCTGCCTGCTGCATTAATTCGATATCCAAATCCAAATGCGTCCACCCGCCTTGCCGACCAGCAGCGGCGAGCGCACAGGCGCAGATTGCAACAGATAGCGGTAATGCCGGCCATAGGCATCAAAGCGGGCGTGAAAATGCGCGGCCACCGGCTGCGCGTGCCATACGGCAATGCCCTGCGGCAAATGAGCGTTTACGCCCCTTATCCATGCTTGCGGCGGCCGATGGGCACCGGTATCAAAATGCACAACTTGCGCGGTCGCATGCACACCTGTGTCGGTGCGCCCGGCAACAATCACGGAGATGGGTTCTCCGGCGAGAAGACTGACGGCACGCTCCAAGGCCGTCTGAACCGTCGGCACTTCGCCTGCCTGCTTTTGCCAACCGTAAAAACGGCTGCCATCATAAGATAAGGTTAATGCCCATCGTTGCTTATTGGGATTTTCCAGCATAGTCAATGTGATGATCGGGTTGGTAGGTTTATATATTCTATATAAAATAAAGAAAAAAGATGCCGTCTGAAAAACAGCATCTTTTTCTGGGCGTAAGTCATGATGGGGATTTATGCGCCTAATTCTTCCAGCATGGTTTTGGCTTTGGCCAAAATCGCACCATCCGACTCTTCCAGCAATTCTTGCAAGGTTTCGCGAGCCGCTTCAGGATCGCCGATTTCGACATACATTTTCGCCAATTCATATTTGGCTTCCAATGGCGCGGTCATACCGACGGATTCTGAAATAAAGCCTGATTCACGAGAGCTGCTGTCAGCCGTCTCGGCTACAGCAATGCTGTCCCATTCAATGGTTTCATCAGCTTCAGTCACTTGCACCGCTTCGGTATTGAAATCACCCGCATCTTGGAATGACAAGGCTTCGGCTTGCTGAATATCGAATAATTCAGGCTCAGCCGCCACTTCTGCTTCCACTGCCTCATCACGCAATTCAGGGCTTGGCTCGAAAGTGGCATCAATCACCGGTTCCGGCTCCGCCTCCGGCCAAACGGATTCCAAAGGTGCTTCATCATCGGCTTTATCGGTTTCCGCTGCCGGCGCTTTCGCATCGGCAGCAACCAAAACAGCAGAATCTACGGCAGCCGGGTTGCTGTCTGTTGATTCGGCTTTGGCCTTAGCATCTTCAGCAAAGAAATCCCATTCTTCTTTAACTTCAGTTTTGGCTTCTTCTACTTCAAAGTCCCAAGATTCGCGTTCAGACGACTGTTCGGTAACGAAAGCATTGGCAACCGGTGTAGCTGGTTTTTCAATCGCAACATCCTCAACGGAAGCGTAGGGATTTTCAGGTTCCGGTTCATAAACGCTTTCCGTAGATTCAATGGTATCCCAATCCGCATTACGGCGTTTTTCGGTTTCCTCATCAAGCGTTACCGCGCCGGATACAATCGCAGCTTGAGCATTGTCGATATCATTTAAGTCTACATCGACATCGCCTTGTTTGGCAGCCGGAGCATCTTGCACTTCAGTAAAGAAGATATCGTCGCCGAAATCGTCTTCCACTTCCAATTCGTCATCCGGTTTTTTGGCGACATAAGCGGCCGCGGCAGTTGCCGCTGCACCTACACCGGCAGCAGTCGCCATGGTTTTAGCCGTATTGGAAACAGGCTGTTCTGATTCAGGCAATGGTTTGTATTCGGTAACGTTGTCTTCAGGAGTGAACGTCTCTTCTTTTACCACAGGCTGCACGGCTTCTTCTGCAGGTTCAACCTTGCGTTTACCCAACAATTTAGACAAGAAGAACAAAGCGATTAATGCCGCACCGCCTAACAGCAACCAACGCCATAAGCTGTTATCACTTGAATCTGCGGCTTCTTCTTGTGGTGCTGCGGTTCGGTTACCACCGGATCAGCAGGCTCGATTGCGCCGGCTTCTGCAGCAACCGGCGCTGAGGCTGCGGTGACCGCTGCATTGTCAGCCGCTTCAGAAGCAGCAGTTACGGCAGGTTCTTCTTGTGAAGCAGCTTGATCGGCAACTTGCGCTTCGGGTTCTGTAACCGCCGGTGTGGTTGTGGTTACGGCAGGTGTTTCTACCGACGCTTCTGTTGGTGTTGTTGCTGGCGGTTGGGTTTCCGCCGGCTTCGCTACCGGAGCCGCTTGATTGGCATAGGTTTGGAATTCACCGCGGTCCGGAATGCTCAATACCTTACCGGCCAACATGCGGTCGGCATTATTATTGATGAATACATCCGGGTTGGCGTTTACCAAAGCCTGAACGGTTTGCGCCAAGGTCATGCCTTGCGGGCGAACACGGCTGGCAATACCGGTCAAAGTTTCGCCTTGGCGTACCAAGTGGCGTTTGCCGTAAACGATACCGCTGTATTGTTGTTGCGGTTTTGACTTCGCAGCTTTGGCGTTACTGTCGGCACGGCGCACCGGTTTATCGTTGCGTGTATCAGGCGTATTGCTGCTGCCGATGGCACGATTAATGCGTTCGTGGGCGGCTTGGCGATCAAACGAAGTAGCAGCCGGGGCAGCTTCTACTCGGGCAACCTGATTGTTCTTGTGCCCACGGATGGCGGCGCTGTCGGTTTTGGCGTTGTAGTCTGCCGGATCGATAATGGCGGTATATTCGCGCGATTGCGAACCGACGCTGACCTGAAAAATCAATACGGGATCTTGAATCGGCTTAGACGAGCGGATGTTGACCACGGCTTTGTCACCACCGGTTTTGCGGATGCTGGCGCGCAGATTACCGTTGGAAATCGAAGCTTTACCACCGTTGAGCAAAGCTTTAGCCTCATTTCCGGTGACGGTGATGGTGCCTGAGAAAGGTTCGCCCAAATGTGAATGGACGTTCAAACCGCCCAATCCGGCCATGGCACTAATTGACGTCATCAATGCCACGGAAGCGGCGATTAATTTAATTTTATGGTATTTTTTCAAAACTTAATCCCCTGTTTGAAATGGCAGCGCGGCTGCGTAATCCGTGCTTAAACTGTGTATCTCGTGATGATATATTCTAAAGTACCTATCTGCCAAGTCATCTGATCAAATTAAATTAAAAATCGACAGGAAAATTGCAACTTTATAGCTACTATCGTTTCTTTTTTACAAATACATTGGAATAATTACTTAGCTTACTAGATGGATAGCTCACCTGAAATACTTGAATTTTTAAGATGTACAAATGTCGTGCATCTGAATGCAAAGCGCTGTACCAGCCATAGCGAAAAAGATGCAAAAACCTAATCAGGTCTTGTATCATAGGCTATGATTTTTCGTTAGGATTGATTGTTATCTTAAGAATCATGAAATAAGAATCCATCATACAAGCGCTTGAGCTGTGATAAGATAAATACTTTCAGACGGCCTTTTCTCTCATGCCGTCTGAAACCCGATCTGCGGTATCGGCCTTTGCCGACACCGATTTATCAAAAGGATACATTTATGCAATACTTCATGTTATTGGCTACCGATGCCGACGGCGTACACGAAGCCCGCATGGCGGCGCGCCCTGATCATTTGCAACGCTTGGAAGCCTTAAAAGCCGAAGGCCGCTTGCTGACCGCCGGCCCGAATCCTTTGCCGGACAATCCGGAACGCGTTTCCGGCAGCCTGATTATTGCGCAATTCGAATCGTTGGATGTAGCGCAGGAATGGGCGGAAAAAGATCCTTATGTCGATGCCGGCGTGTACGAAGAAATTTTAATTAAGCCGTTTAAACCGGTATTCGGTCTGTAATCATGGATATGCAGGCAGAAATCGAAGGCCGTCTGAAAAGCTTGGATTACCAGCTTTTTGAATTTGAAGACGAAAGCCATCTCCACATCGGCCATGCGGGCAACAAAGGCGGTGGGCATTATGCGGTCGTGATTGTGAGCGAAGCCTTTCGCGACGTCAGCCGTCTCAACCGCCAGCGCATGGTCAAAACCTTATTAAACGATTTATTTTCAGACGGCCTGATTCATGCCTTGAGCATCAAAGCCGTTACTCCTGATGAATATTTCAACTGATTCAACAACAAATTGAGAAAATTATGAAAAAAACCTATGTTACTTCGGCTGTATTTTTCGCCCTTGCTTCAGGCAGCCTGCTGGCGCAAACCTTAGTCACTGTCAACGGCCAAGCCATCAACAGCAGCATGATTGATGCGCAAGTTAAAGCAATTCGCGCTGAAAACAAACAAATTCAAGATACCCCCGCCCTGCGCCGAAACCTGACCGAACGCCAAGTGATTTCCACCGTGGTCGGCCAAGAAGCCAAACGTTTGAAACTAGACCAAAGCGCAGAATACAAACAGGCCTTGCAACAAGCGCGTGCTGCCGCCGATAAAAGCGGCGCCTCCAAAAAAGCCAATTTCAAAACCGAATGGGCGGTATTTCAAAGTGACTTGCTAGGCCAAGCCTACGCCGCTCATGTGGCCAAACAAAATCCGGTGCAGGAAAAAGACGTTAAAGCCGCTTACGACGATTTCAGCAAATTCTATAAAGGCACGCAAGAAGTGCAATTAGGCGAAATCGCAACCAACAGCAGCACTGATGCCGAAAAAGCCATCGCCGATTTGAAAGCCAAAAAAGCTTCAGCAGCGTGTTGAAACAATACTCGGTTGATGAGCAAGCCAAACAGACCGGCGGCATTCCGAATATGTATGTACCGCTGAAAGATCTGCAACAATCTGCGCCGCCTTTGTATCATGCGGTGAAAGACCTGAAAAAGGGCGGCGTGACCGCCAAACCTTTGCAAAACGGCAATATTTACAGCGTATTCTATGTAAACGACCGCCGCAACATTACCCTGCCGACTTACGATCAGGCCAAAAACGACATCGGTCGCGATTTGCAAGCTGCCCGCATTGATGCTTCAGTGCAGTCGCTGCTGCAAAAAGCCGACATCAAACCGGCCAAATAATTCAGCGACGGAGTAAATGATGAAATATCAAACGGCGGTGGCCGGCATTGTTGCCGCAGCGGTGGCCGGCTTCGCGATTGCCAACGCACCGGAAATTCCTGCCGCACGCATCGACAGCATGGTGAAAGAAGTGTTGCGCCAAGCCGACCAGCATCCGAACCAAACGTCCAAACCGAACGGTGCAGCCATCCGCAAGGATGTGGTGCGTCAGTTGCAGACATTTGAAGTATTGAAAAACGAAGCCCTGAAAGTGGGATTGGATAAAGACCCTGAAGTGCAAAACCAATTCCAGACCATGGAAGCCCAGTTTTACGCCACACAATACGCGCAATATCTGGAGCGCAACACCACTGTTGACGACAACGATTTGCACAAAATCTACGAACAGCAAACGCGCATGATTAAGCTGCAACAAGTGAGTTTCAACAGCGAGCAAGAAGCCCGCGCTGCGTTGGAATTGCTGCGCAAAGGCTTGTCGTTTGACGATTTGATGAAGCGTTATCCGAATCCGGAACAAGCGTTCAACGAATTCATCATGCCGCAGCAGTTGCCACCGCAAATGGCTGAAATTGTCGAGCCCATGAGTCGTGGCGACGTGACGCCTCATCCGGTAAAACTGCAGGATAAGTTTTATCTCTTTAAACTGGGTGCAGTCGAGCGCAATCCTGAAGCGCAGCCGTTTGAGCTGGTGCGCAACCAACTGGCGCAACAGGCCAAACAGCAGAAAGTGCGCCGTCAGATTGACGACTTGCTGAAAGCCAACGGCATCAGCCGCTGATAAAGCATTAAGGCATGAACAGGCCGTCTGAAATTCAGTTTTTCAGACGGCTTTTTTCTATCCAATCCATCTGTTTTTTATCTTTGATAATAGAACGGCTTTTGCATGCGTCAATAGATTATCCCATAATACGGTTTTCAGACGGCCTCGAGACTTTGCAAAATCTCATGAATACTCCGAAACCAAAACAGCAGTCATTCCCGTGCGGACGGGAATGACGTCGGTTTTGTGTACTCTGGCTTTTGAAGGCGTTGTACAAAGGCCTAACCTATTCAAAGGAACATCATGCGCGCAGTAATTCAAAAAGTAACCCACGCCCAAGTCGATATTATTGAAAACAATAGCCGCGATACCGGCGGCAAAATCGACAACGGCTTTATGATTTTGCTGGGTGTGACCCACGACGATACCGAAGCCGATGCCCGCTATATTGCCGATAAAGCCGGCAATCTGCGTATTTTTGAAGATGAAAACGGCAAGCTGAATTTGTCACTCAAAGATGTCGGCGGTTCGGTATTGTTGGTCTCACAATTCACTTTATATGCCGATGCCCGCAGCGGCCGCCGCCCTTCTTTCTCGCATGCTGCCCATGCCGCCCAAGCCGCTGCTTTGTATCAGCGCACAGCCGAATATCTGCGCGGACACGGCTTGACGGTGGAAACCGGCCGTTTTCAAACACATATGCAGGCGACACTGTGCAATGACGGGCCGGTGACACTGCTGCTGGATTCTCAAAAGCTGTTTTAGCCCATTGGCCTGTTCGGCCGATAAAAAAAGCCGTCTGAATACATTCAGACGGCCTAATGTTGTACATACAGCAATGTAGAACAAGGGAATACAAACAAACATGATCACAAACAATTGCATCACGCTGAAAATGTAAAGTGAATTTTACCATTATTAATATAAAATAGAAATACTTGTCAAAAATTATTATAAAAAAAGCCGTCTGAAATTTAACTTTCAGACGGCCTGATACCTCTATACCTGATGAGGCTTAATCATTCGGCAACAAACCTTCTGCTTTTACCCAAGCGACGATATCGGCTTCTACAGCCTCCGGGGAACCCGGATTGTCGATTTTCACACCGTATTCATCGGCTTCAAGCTCTTCCAGAATTTCCAATTGCGAATCCAGCATATCAGCCTTCATGTAATGGCCTTTGCGCGACATCATTCGCTCAAGGTTTACTTCTTGCGGCGGAGTCAGGTGGATAAATGCCACTTTACCTTCTGTACCGCGCAAAATATCTCGGTATTGTTTTTTCAATGCAGAACACGTCACAATCGAATACGCCGCGCCTGCTTGCGCCTGCGCCGTCATCCAGTCACGCAGATTGCCCAGCCAAGGATAGCGGTCTTCATCGGTCAGCGGAATGCCCGCACCCATTTTATCGCGGTTGGCTTGGGTGTGAAATTCATCACCTTCAGCATATGCACATTCGCCCAAATGCTTTTGCAGTGACAAGGCCGCCGTGGTTTTACCGCAGCCGCATACGCCCATCATTACAAAATGTACGGTCATATCATTCTCCTTAAACGATAGTAAAGGCCAATGCCGACAAAGCAAAACCAATCAGAGCAATCAGGGTTTGGTTAACTGTCCATGTTTTCAGTGTGGTCGGTACGTCCATATTCAACAAGCGGCCAACCAGCCAGAAACCGGAATCGTTAAAGTGGCTGCAACCGACAGAACCGGCAGCCGTAGCCAACACCACACAAGCCAATTGCCAATCGCTGAAACCGGCTGCCATCACTGCGGGTGCCATCAAAGCTGCGGCAGTGGTTAAAGCCACGGTAGCAGAACCTTGCGCAATACGCAACGCCAATGCCACCAAGAAGCAGCCCAGCAACACCGGAATGCCCAAATCAGCCATGCTGTCGGCCAAAGCCTGACCGATACCCGACGCACGCAATACGCCGCCGAACATACCGCCCGCGCCGGTAATCAGAATCACTGAGCACACCGGCCCCAACGCACCGTCGATGGTTTTTTCCAAAGCAGTAGCTTTTTCACCGCGCTTGCAACCCAAAACATACAGAGCCACCAATACGGAAATCAACAGGGCAATCGGTGTAGAACCAATCATGCGCAATGTTTGTACCCAAGCTTCATCGGCGCTGACCACTTTTTCACTGATTAAGGCAGCCAATCCGGTATTCAAAAAAATCAGCAACATCGGAATCAGCATAATGCCGATCACGGTTGAAGCTTTGGCAGGCTCTTTCGGGGAGTCGCTGTCTTGTGCGCCGCCACTCAAGAAATCAGGCACCGGCACATTAAACTTCCGGCCTAAAATCCGACCCCACAAATAACCACTGAAATACCAAGTAATCACCGCAACCGGCAAACCGACCAGCAGCACATGGCCGATGTTGGCGCCGTAAAATTCAGAAGCGGCAATCGGCCCCGGATGCGGCGGCAGGAAAACGTGCATCACCGAAAACGCACCAATCGATGCCATGGCATACGGCAAAACTGTTGCTTTCATACGGCGTGCAGTAGCAAATACAATCGGCAGCATCACCATCAAGCCCGCGTCGAAGAAAATCGGGAAACCGAAAATCAACGAAGCCACACCCAAGGCAAACGGCGCACGTTTTTCGCCAAACATGCGAATCAAGGCATCAGCCAGCGACTGCGCACCACCCGATGTTTCCACCAAGCGGCCGAGCATCGCACCTAAGCCGACCAGCAAAGCCACGCCGCCGAGCGTGCCGCCGAAGTTTCTCACCAACACATCATTAACAATATTGCCCATCGGCAAACCGGTGGCAATCGCCGTCAGCAGGCTGACGCACACCAGTGTCACCAACGCATGAATGCGGAATTTCACAATCATGACCAAAATCAGCAAAATCGCCGCTGCCGCAATCCCCAACAGCGTCCCTGCGTTGAGGGTTTGAGTCCAACCGTCCATTTGTCACCTTTCCATTGATAAAATGTAAACAGATTAAGAAAATTTCCAGCAAAATTTCGATATAAATTTAGCACAAATCATACCGCCATGCCGAAATCAAAATATTCTGTTTCAATAAGTGCATATTTATTAAAATGAAATTTTTCAAGCAAACCAACGTTTCCTGACTCAGATCAAAAACAGACAGGCCGTCTGAAAATCTGCATTTTCAGACGGCCTTGCCCTATTATATGCTCTTATCTATCTAATCTACCCTACTACTTTTCACTTGTGTTACCGCAAACTCAGTCTGCCTCTTCGGTTGACGCGTAAAAAACGCCGCATTACTTTGAATTTCTGCACCCTTAGGCAACACGGCTAAAATCTTACCCGACAAATCGCCTTCCCGCGTCTTCCATGCGTCAAGAAACTGCGCACGGCTCATCGAAACATGCCCCAATGACGGATCAGCCAGCAAAACCGTATCATCAGAAACACCGCGCAATACCGAAAAATGGTCGTCTTTACGGTATTTCAGATACACAATCACCGGAATTTTCAAAGCCGTCAACTGCTCAAACGTCAAAGCGTAGCCCTTCGCCTCAGGTAAAATCCGCTGCATATCTTCAAAAGAAGCCCGTTCGCGCGTTTTGTCCATTTTCTCAAGCACTTCCTCTTCCGTCAGCTTCTGCCCGTAAAAATTGTTCAACAACGTGGCCACCGAAGCCGTGCCGCAGGAAAAATCCAAATCCTGCTTCACGATATTGAAATCACGTTTTTCCTTCCAACTCTGTACCTTGATTTTGCCGTAAGCCAAAGGATTCTCATGCGGCATCGGCGCGGCATGGATCATCGGCAGAAGCAGGTATAAACAGAGTAAAAGACGGAGCTTCATCATATTTTCCTTTGAGCAAGGCCGTCTGAAAAATCAAACCAATATTTTCAGACGGCCTTTTCCGAATCTAAGATATTGCAAGGCAGCAGGTAGGTTGGGAACAAACCTAACAAAAACCGTAAATGATTAGGATAATGCTGGGTCGAGGCCCAACCTACCTTTGCTATAGTCAGCATGACAACCTTAACCAATAGATTATCATCGTTTTGTTATTTTTTACTACTCCTAATCTTATCTAGAAAATAGATACAAATACTAATAACAAAACTGACCGACATACTGAAAATACCGATACCTTTCCATCCAATCTCATATCCTTTCAATAAGTATACGATAGCAGAAAAACCCGCAGCTATACTGTATAGCAATGAAAAGCATATAGCATACAGCAAGATGGGAGAAATTTTTATAATTCGGTTATTTTCAGCAATATATTTGGCTAACTCACCACCAAATATCCCTGATAATAAATAAATAAGAAGGTTATCTTCCATAAATTATCTTTTATGCTTACCCAATGCCGCACTTGAAGATTGATTTAATCCAAACGCATTAGTACGAATAACAATATTGGGTACTGCATTTCCATTTCTCCATGCTTCCTTAGCAAAAGCTTTGGTTGAAATACCTGCACCGCGCAGCATAGCATTAGTATATCCGCCACCCACCATCCCCCGCCTACAGCTGCTAGTGTACTACGGGTAGAAGCAGGTTGTCCGGTACGATAGCAGCTTAGTCCGTGATTGCTCCATGCACTAATATTACCCACAATTAATGCACCTAGCACAAAAGGTGCCCAAGCCCCCCTCGGTCTCCTTCATCTCCTGCCGAGACAATTCCGCCAACTGCAACGGTTTGTCTGCCTGAATGATTAGGATGATATCGATTCTCGCCCCAACCTACCTTTGCTCACGGGAGGCCGTATTTATCACACTTTAGAAGATTTATCAAATTTCAAATAAGTCCAAAACTCTTTAATAGCTTCCTTTGGCTTGATTTTTTTATTTTTTCCTACAATCAAAGCAAACATATTCCAAATAAACGCCAAAATCAAAAACAAACCTGCCCAAAAATCATATGTTTTTATCAATAAGGATACACAAATTATCAGTCCGCCCCCCCTATTATTTTAAAATTATTCCTACCGGAATTGAAACAAAGCATGAAAATCCAACCCAGTATAGGTACGACACCAAATAAAATAAAAGTAAGCATAACTGAATAATTAACTTTTAGAGTTAACCTACTGTTTCCAATATTGAAAAAGTAGGTATTAATATTGTAAAATTAGCGTCTATTATTAATAGTATGTGTTGTATTTGCTTTTTGAGCTCCTTGATTAAGAGCAAAAGTACCTGGTGTCCACGCTACAGCTCCTGCAATACCCCCACCCGCAGCAGCCCCCATACCTCCACCAATTGCAGCAGTTCCACTACCTATTGCGGCGGCACGTGCAGCTCCTCCGGCAGTCCCTATTCTTCCAGTTGCTTTATAAACATCATAATGATATTTCCATGCAGCAAATACTCCACCTCCTGCAACTGCTAATCCGAGTGGAATGAATTTTCCCTCCGTCTCCTTCATCTCCTGCTTCGACAATTCCGCCAACTGCAACGGCTTGTCTGTTTGCACTTCAAACACTTGCTATTTTTTTATTTGCTTCTCTATTTTTTCGGCACACCATAAAAAAACATAACAAATCAGGAACAATGCGGTAGAAAATAAAACTAAATCCCTTATCAACGTAGTGAAAAATTCAAAGCCAATATCATTGCCGTTTTTTACGGCATTAAATATATCTAAAACGAAGTATCCGCAAAAGAAAAAAACTGCGGCAGCAAAAGATAATGCAAATCTACTTATTTTCTTTTGGCTATATTTTGCAGACAGATGACCTAAAATGGCTGCCAATAAATCAGACATTGTTGTATCCCTAAATAAGGGGTGGCGAACAATGTTCGTCACCTCTTTAAATTTAAAAAGTTGGATTATCTGCGCCAAACACGATTAGCACCGTTATTGGCAATAGCACTATTAGCCCGCCATACATTTGCACCGGCATTTGTAAGGCTTGGGATAAATTTTGCTCCTCCACTGGCAATAGCTCCTGCTGTACCAAATGAAGCTCCAATTACTGCTCCAGTACCTACATTACCAGCAAACTTAGCATTATCCCATTTATAGTTTCCTTTATAGGCTCCCCAAGCATATCCTGCTCCGCCTACAATACCACCTATGGCACCACCAGCTACCCAAGGAGCCAAAGCCCCTCCGTTTCCTTCATTTCTTTCTGAGAAAGTTCGGCCAGTTGCATAGGCTTATCTTGCTTCACATCAAAAACCTGATGTTCAAACTTCATCGGATTTTCAATCGATAAGGCCTGCACTTTATCATCTACGTTCAATTTCAATGGCTGCTTATTCGCCTCCTGCGCCATTACAGGTACAGCCATAACAGATAGAATCATCAAAGCTGAAATCTGTTTTTTCATTTTACAACTCCTTTGTTTACAGCGGTTAAAAAAACACCCCGTCAAAACGTATGCTGCACGCCCAATTTCAACTCGGAACTGCTTTGCCCCGAGATATTGAAACGTGCGGATGCGTTGAGCGACGTGGCTTTAGAAAAACCGTAGCCTGCACCCAGTTGGGCGTAAGCGGATGTGTTTCTGGCGGATTCTTTTTGCCCGTCCAAACGGTCGGGCTGTTTGCCCAGCCATTGGATGCCGCCTGTAAAGCTGATGCGGTCGTTGGCGGCAAAGGCTATATTGGGGTTAATCAGCCAGTAGTTGCCTGCTTTGTATTTGAGGCCGTCTGAAAGGGTTTTGCTGCCGTTGAAGCGGTAGGCGGCTGTTAAGGAAAGCACAACGGGATCGATGGCTTTGTAGGTGGTGGCACCAATAAGCCATGATTTGCCTGATGCGGCTTTGCCGCGTGATTTTTCGTAGGCCGTGCCTTCGATAAAACCGATCAGGGCGGGATTTTTGTCGTCTTTCAAAAAGGTGTGGCTGATGCCGAGCGATACGTCGGAAAGCCTGCTGTCGCGGCTTTTGCTGCTTTCTCCGGTTTCACCTTTAAAACCGCGCTCCTCACGCCAGATGTAGCTGCCGCTGCCGTATAAGTCGGTGTTGCCGGTCAGGCCGTAGCGCAGGCCGAGGGTGCCGGTGAGCAGGCCGCTGTTGCGGCCGTTTTCCTGCAATTCGGTGGGTACGGGGGATAAACGTTGCGCTGCCGGTTTGAATCCGGTTTGAATATAGACGGGAGCGGCCAATTCGGTTCGGCGGCTTTCACTGTTAACATAGCCGACAGACGCTTCCAGCTTCAGCTTGCCTTTATCAGTAAGGATTTCTTCGATGTTTAATGGCAGGTCGGCATAGGCTGCTAACGGAAATATGCAGAATGGAATAAAATATATATTTTTCATAAATTTAACCAAATTTTCTCCAGTAAGGCAACCTTACCATCAGCTATTTTTTTTGCAAATTATTTTTATTTGTTTCTTTATCGAGGTTTGGAGCCATAAAAAAAAGCCGTCTGAAAATTTCAGACGGCCTTGCTTGGATTTTCAAATCGTTTTTCTGCGGTTCAATCATCTACCAATTCACACTCACGGCTCGGTTGCCCAACTGTTTTTCCAATTCCTCAAACAATGCGGCACTGGCGGTTATGCTCCATTTCGACGGAAGTTTCAGACGGCCTGAAGCTTGGCCGTTGCTGTATGACAGGGAAAGCGGAATATGCGGCGTATCCGGCAGGCGTGCGGCTGCAAGCATGGCAGCGAGCTTGGCGATATCGTGTTCAGGCCGCAAATCCAAGCTCAGGCCGCGGGCGTAATTTTGGCGCGCCATTTGCAGCGTCATCACCTGATTGGCCATGATGCGCAAACCGTCGCCGACGCCGTAATCATCACGGCTGACTTTGGATTCGATAATCAACACTTGGTCGGCTTTCAACAATCCGGCGCATTGTTCCAAGGTTTGGCCGCTGACCATGATTTCGATTTGGCCGCTCAAATCTTCCAGCGTGACAAACGCCAATTTGCCGCGCTTGCCCATCATGGTGCGCACCGATGTCACGAATCCGGCCAAACGCACGCTGTCTTGCGGTTTCAGACGGCCTAATTTCGCCGGTGCGATTTGATGCACTTCTTCGGCATAAGGGCCGAACGGATGGCCGGACAGATAAAAACCGATCACGGTTTTTTCTTCGGCGAGCTTTTCTGATTCGCTCCACATCGGCACATCGGCCAATTTTACCGGATCGATGGCATCGTCCATCATGTCGAACAAACCGCCCTGATTGGCATTGGCTGCTTTTTGGTCGGCATTGCCCATCGCCAAATCGATGTTGGCCAGCAACATGGCACGGTTAGGGTCGATGCTGTCAAACGCACCGCCGCGGATTAAGGCTTCGATCGTGCGGCGGTTCATGTGTTCTTTGCCGACACGCTCGCAGAAATCGAGCAAACCGGTAAATTTACCGCCCGCTTCCCGAGCGGCAATAATCGATTCCACCGCCGCTTCACCGGTGCCTTTAATGGCGCCCAAGGCATAGCGGATTTTGCGGTCGGGATAAGGCGTGAACCGGTAATCCGATTCATTGATGTCGGGTGGTAGGAAGGTCAAACCGTTGGCACGGCTGTCGTCATAAAAATGCTTGAGCTGATCGGTGTTGTCCAATTCCGACGACATGGTCGCAGCCATAAATTCGGCCGGATAATGTGCTTTGAGCCAGGCGGTTTGATAGGAAATCAGCGCGTAGGCGGCGGCGTGCGATTTGTTGAAACCGTAGCCGGCAAATTTCTCCATGTAGTTGAAAATCTGGTCGGACTTTTCGCGCGAAATGCCTTGTTTGGCGGCACCCTCGGCGAAAATCTCGCGGTGTTTGACCATTTCTTCCGGTTTTTTCTTACCCATCGCACGGCGCAGTAAGTCGGCACCGCCGAGCGAGTAGCCGCCGATAATCTGCGCTGCCTGCATCACCTGCTCTTGATACACCATAATGCCGTAAGTCGGCTCGAGAATTTCGGCCAGCATCGGGTGAATGTATTCAAACGACTCGCCTTTCATGCGCGCGACAAAGTCGGGAATGTTGTCCATCGGGCCCGGACGGTAGAGCGACACGAAGGCGATCAATTCTTCAAACTTAGTCGTGTGCGCCGTTTTCAGCATTTTTTTCATGCCGGTCGACTCAAACTGGAACACGGCAGTGGTATTGGCATCGCGGAAAATCTGATAGGCGGCTTGGTCATCCAGCGGAATGGTGCCGACATCGACAATGTCGCCGCTGGTGTTTTTGATGTTGTTTTGCGCCATTTCGATGATGGTCAAGTTGCGCAAACCCAAAAAGTCGAACTTCACCAAGCCCACGTCTTCCACGTCGCCTTTGTCGTACATAGAGACGGGCGATGCCGATTCATCGGCTTGATACACGGGGCTGAAATCGGAAATTTTACCCGGCGCAATCAGCACGCCGCCCGCGTGCATACCCAAACCGCGCGTTAAGTCTTCCAGCTTTTTCGCCAGCTCAATCAACTCTTGCGCCTCTTCCGCCGCAATCAGTTCGCCGATTTGCGGCTCAGCTTCCATTGCTTTATCCAAACTCAAAGGTTTGTTGGCTTCCAGCGGAATCAGTTTCGACAGGCGGTCGCACAGCATAAACGGCAATTCCAACACCCGCCCCACATCGCGAATCACGGCTTTGGACGACATGGTGCCGAACGTAACAATCTGACTCACCGCTTCCGCACCATATTTCGCGCGCACGTATTCAATCACGCGGCCACGGTTGGCTTGGCAGAAATCGACGTCGAAGTCGGGCATCGATACACGCTCAGGGTTCAAGAAACGCTCAAACAGCAAGGCATATTTCAGCGGATCAAGGTCGGTAATTTTCAGCGAATACGCCACCAGCGAACCCGCGCCCGAACCACGGCCCGGCCCCACCGGACAGCCGTTGTTTTTTGCCCAGTTGATGAAGTCTTGTACAATCAGGAAATAGCCTGGGAAGCCCATCTGGATAATGATGTCCAACTCAAAATCCAAACGCGCCTGATATTCCGGCATTTTTTCTGCCCGCTCGGCTTCATCGGGGTAAAGCTGCATCATGCGTTCTTGCAAACCTTCGTTGGACAACACTCTTAAATAGTCGTCCAAGCTCATGCCTTCCGGCGTGGGAAAATCAGGCAGGAAGTTTTTACCCAACGTAATGTGCAGGTTGCAGCGTTTGGCAATTTCCACCGTGTTTTCCAGCGCTTCGGGCAAATCGGCAAAACGTGCTGCCATTTCTTGCGGGTCGATGAAATATTGGCTCGGCGAAAATTCGCGCGGGCGTTTTTTGTCGCTCAACACCCAGCCGCCCGCTACGCACACGCGCGCTTCATGGGCATTAAAGTCTTCGAGGCTCATGAATTGGGTCGGGTGCGTCGCCACCACCGGCAAATCAAGCTCTTCCGCCAACGTCACGCTGCCCGATACGGCGGTTTCCCATTCGGGGCGCTCCGGCAGACGCTGCAATTCCAGATAAAATGCATTCGGAAACCATGCCGCATACTTTTGCGCCGCTGCTTTGGCTGCTTCGGGGTGGCCGTTTAACAGATTCACACCCACTTCGCCGTAATGCGCACCCGATAAGCAAATCAGGCCGCTGTTGTCGCCTTCGGTCAGCCAGCTTTGGCGCAATTCGGCATGGCCGACATTGCGGTCTTTGCCGACATATGCAGCGGTCAAGAGTTCGCTCAAACGTAGATAGCCGGCATCGTTGCGGATAATCAACATCGCTCGAAACGGCTTTTCCGGCGCTTCGGGGTTTTCAATCCATACATCCGCCCCGCCAATCGGCTTGATACCCGCACCACGGCAGGCTTTATAAAATTTCACCAAACCGAATTGGTTCATCAAATCACTCACGCCCAGCGCCGGCAAACCGTATTCCGCCGCTTTGGACACCAGCTTTTTAATCCGCACCATACCGTCGGTAATCGAAAATTCGGTATGCACGCGCAGGGGGATGTAGGTCGGTTGAATCATAGGAAATCTTGCAAAAAAGTCACACTAAAGCGGTATTGTAGCAGGGTTTGAAACATCACAGGCCGTCTGAAAGATTTTCAGACGGCCTGTGATACAATAAACGCATTCAATTTAGGAACATCAACATGGAAGCCACCGTTTATCTCGAAGACAACGAATACATCGCCTTATGCGACCTACTCAAGCTGGCCGGCTTGACCGGGAGCGGCGGCCAAGCGAAAGCTTTTATCGCCGAAGGTGCGGTATTGCGCAACGGCGAAGTGGAAACCCGCAAAACCGCCAAAATCCGCGGCGGCGAAGTGATTGAGTTTAACGGTGCGGTATTGGACATTGCCGATGGATACGACCCTGAAGACTAAAGCCGAAGCACTGTTGGGTGAGCCGCTGCTCAATGATCCCGTGCGCCCCGAAAGCTGGGAATGCTGCGGCAGCGATTGTGGCGATGCGTGTATTCAAACCATTTATCGGGACGAAAAAGCACGCTACGATGCGCAGCAGAAAAAGCTGCAAAGCTTAAATTTATCCGAAGGCGGATAAGCCTGTTTTTTCAGACGGCCTGACCGATAGGCCGTCTGAGCCTTTCTCTTTTTCCCGACATACACACATGATAGACCTTCACTGCCATTCCACCGTTTCAGACGGCCGCTTAACGCCTACCGAAGTGGTACGCCTTGCCCATGCCAACGGTTGCACGCTGCTGTCGCTGACCGACCACGACCACACCGGCGGCTTGGCTGAAGCACGTGCCGAAGCGGCTGCGCTTGGTCTGCGTTTTGTCAACGGCGTGGAAGTGTCGGTCACATGGAGCGGCCGCACGATTCATATTGTCGGCTTGGACTTTGACGAACACAATGAAACACTGCAAAACTTATTGGCTACTGTGCGCCAAGGCCGTCTGAAACGTTTGCAGGCGATTGCGGACAAATTGGCAAAAAAAGGCATCCATGGTGCATTTGACGGCGCGATGGCCTTGGTCAGCAATCCGGAAATGGCCAGCCGCACCCACATCGCCGAATTTCTCATCAACGAAGGCCGTGTTCGCAACAAGCAGCAGGCGTTTAGCAAATATTTGGGCGACGGCAAGCCCTGCTCGGTCAAACACGAATGGGCGGATTTGGGCGAATGCGTGGCCGCCATCAACGGCGCGGGCGGCATGGCGGTGATTGCGCATCCGATGCGTTACGACTTGTCGGCCACGGCCAAGCGCAATGTGTTTGACGAATTCAAATCGCTCGGCGGTGCAGGCATAGAAGTACACAGCGGCAATTGTAATAAAAACGACCGCTTGAGCTATGCGCTCTTGGCCGAGCGCCACGGCTTACTGGCAAGCTCAGGCAGCGGCTTTCACCGTCTGAACGATTTCTCCGGCGGCATACTCGGCGCCTGCCCGGAATTGCCGGAAAGCTGCCGGCCGGTTTGGCAGTATTTTAAAAATTAAACCGAGACTTAAGAAAACATTCATTATTATCGATAACCAACTCATACAAAAAGGCCGTCTGAAAGTATTCCTTTTCAGACGGCCTTGTTTATTTTATTTAAAACACCGCTTGCAAAATCAGATAACACACCACCGACAATGCGGCCGCAGCCGGTAAAGTAATCACCCAAGCCAAGCCGATCGGTTTCATCAACGCCCAGTTGGCATTGCGGTTCACCAAACCAATGCCCAATACCGCGCCGACCAAAATATGTGTGCTCGATACCGGCAAGCCCATTAATGAAGCCGCCATCACCACAGAAGCCGCCGATAATTCTGCGGCAAAGCCCGAAGCCGGATGCATTTCGGCCAAACTGGTGCCGACGGTTTTAATTACCTCTTTGCCGACGAACCACAAACCGACAATCAAAGCAATACCGAAAGTGAGCATCGCAATCGGTGGCACAGGGTTTTGCGTATTAATGTCGCCGGTACGCAATACGTCCATAATCGCAGCAAACGGTCCAATGGCGTTGGCAATATCATTGGCACCGTGACTGAAGGCAAAGCCACACGCGGTGAACACCTGCATCCATGAAAATATTTGGAAAGTTGATTTACCCAAGTCTTTGCGCTTCAGGCTCTTGGCAAATACGAATGTCGCCAGCCAAATCGCCGCGCCAATCATAAAGATGGTCAAGAAGCTGTTGACATTGCTCATGCCCAAATGCAGATTTTTCAAGCCTTTGAAAATCAGCATGGCCGAAATCATCATACCGCCGACAGACGCAATAAACGGCACCCATGAATGCAGCGCTTTGTAGGAATCGACGCTGTTTTTACGGTTATCGATTTCATACAGGCCACGGTAATAATCCGATTGCAATTCAGCCGGATTAAATTCAGGCTCGTTGTAAATTTCTGCGTCACGGGAAATTTTGGTAGCATAATCCACTTTGCCCGTTTCATCTAAGGTTTCAAAAAACAGGCGGTACTGCTCTTTATAGGCTTTCTTTTCCTGCTTAATCGCTTTGAGTGTCTCGTCTGCCCAAGCGTTGTAATCCAACACATATTTTTTGATTTGCGAGAACACAATATAAGAAGCCAACCCGCCCAACACCGGTGACAATACCCATGAAACGGCAATTTCACCGAGTTTGCCCCATTTAATCAAGGATCCGGCATCGACATGCGACATAAATGCCAAACACAGCGAACTGCCGACAATACCGCCGATAATCGCGTGCGTGGTTGATACCGGCAATCCTTTATGCGACGCAAACAGCAACCACAACGCCGCAGCCAGCAAGGCCGACATCATGATATAGACAAACTGCATAGGCTCGAGACCCATTGCACCCAAATCGACAATACCCTTACGGATGGTATCGGTCACTTCACCGCCGGCAATCACCGCACCGCTGACTTCAAACACTGCCGCAATAATCAAGGCCTGCGGAATGGTTAAGGTACCGGAGCCGACACTGGTACCAAATGAATTGGCAATGTCGTTACCGCCGATGTTAAATGCCATGAATATGCCGAACACGGTCGCCAAAACAAACAGCGTAGTATGGTTGTGATGGGTGTAACCCAACCCCCAATAAATAAAATAGCCGGCCACACCTACCAGCATAGCGGCAAATAAAGCATTAATCAGTTTTAAGTTCGCACTCGGTTGAGTCTGACCCATGGATGGATTCCTTTAAAACAAATTGGAAGCGAGCCTGTTAAATATTACAGTATGATTACAATATTGTAACATAATCTTGCATTGTAACCGTTTTGCCAAAATTGTTGCAGATTTATTTCTGCTTATCCGCTAAATTCCCATTGAGCCAGCCAACTTGACCAAATCGCGTTAAAATAGTGGTTTTCCCCATAAAATTTCCATGAGCAGCCAATTCTATATCGGCATCATGTCCGGCACCAGCATGGACGGTGCGGATGCCGTTTTAATCCGCATGCAGGACACCAACTGGCAAGCCGCCATCGATCACAGCTTCACTCCTTTTTCAGACGGCCTGCGACAAGAATTATTGGCGCTGCAAAACACCGGCAGCAACGAGTTACACCGCAGCTTCATGCTCTCTCAAACCTTAAGCCGCCTGTATGCCGATACTGTCAAGCAACTCTTGCGCCAGCAAAATCTCACGCCTGAAGACATCACCGCCATCGGCTGCCACGGTCAAACCGTGCGCCATTCACCGGAAAACGGTTACAGCGTGCAGCTGGCCGATTTACCGCTATTGGCCGAACTCACCGGCATTTTTACCATCGGCGATTTTCGCAGCCGCGATTTAGCCGCTGGCGGACAAGGTGCGCCTTTGGTGCCTGCCTTTCATCATGCACTGTTTCACCATATGGGAGAAACCCGTGTAGTGTTAAACATCGGCGGCATTTCCAATATCAGCGTTTTACCGCCTGATACACCGGTATTCGGCTTCGATACGGGCCCCGGTAATATGCTGATGGATGCATGGATGCAACATACTTGGCAGCTTCCTTACGACCGCAACGGCGAAAAAGCAATGCAGGGTAAATTATTGCCGGAATTACTAACTACCCTGCTCAACCACCCTTATTTTCCCAGCCTTATCCGAAAAGCACCGGCCGCGAATTATTTTCACTAGAATGGTTACGGGGCCGTCTGAAAGGCGGCGAACAGCCGGAAGACGTGTTACAAACCCTGCTCCAATACACCGCCTGTACCATCTTTACCGCCATCTGCCAAGCAGCGCCTGATGCCAGTAACATTTACGTCTGCGGTGGCGGCGTGCAAAACCAAGCTTTGATGGATACCCTGGAAACTTTAACCAGCCGTAAAAATATTGCCCTGCACAGTACCAGCAAGCTGAATCTCGATCCACAATGGGTCGAAGCGGCTGCTTTCGGTTGGCTGGCGGCTTGCTGGATAAACCGCATACCAAGCAATCCGCACCATGCAACAGGTGCGCGCAAACCCTGCATTCTGGGCGCCGGTCATTATGCCTAATGTCGGTTGCCGCTATCGTTTAGTTTGCCCCAAATCCGCTCAAATCGCCTAAACAATTTGAGGTTTAAGCTTGCAATGTCAGACCAAGCAACTTGATTCAACATAAAAAAGCCCTTGCTTTCACAAGGGCTTTTATTTCTACAAGCAACTTAATTATTTCAATTTAGTTTCTTTGTAGATAACGTGTTTACGGGCTACCGGGTCAAATTTTTTGATTTCCAGTTTGCCAGGCATAGTGCGTTTGTTTTTAGTAGTGGTGTAAAAGTGACCGGTACCAGCACTAGATTCCAATTTGATTTTATCGCGCATTGCAGTAATCCTTAATTATAAGCGTTCGTTAATTAAGCTTCGCCGCGAGCACGCAAATCAGCCAATACGACATCAATGCCTACTTTATCAATGGTGCGCAATGCAGCGTTAGAAACGCGCAAGCGAACCCAGCGGTTTTCACTTTCTACCCAGAAACGACGTGATTGCAAGTTAGGCAAAAAACGACGTTTGGTTTTGTTGTTGGCGTGTGATACGTTATTGCCAGACATCGGGCGCTTACCGGTCACTTTGCAAACTCGTGCCATGGTTAGTCTCCAAACTTCTAATAGTAAAACGCGATTTATACCATGAAAAGCAGCGTTTGTTCAAGTCGCTTTCTGAAAAAACGTGATTTACAGGGATAAAACCGCCTAATTGTTGCATTCGCGAAACGTTTTGCTTCGCGAAGAGATAAAGATGAATTATAACGGATTTTTGACAAGCGCGCATCTGTTGTTCGCCAAAATAAAATCCAATGCCGTCTCAAAATATAGGGCATATTTCTGATAAACACAAAAAAGCCCTGCTTATGCAGGGCTTTTGCTTGACACTTCAGACGGCCTTAATCCATTTGCGCCACAGAAACCGGCAAACCGCGCACGGCTGCCAATGTGGCATTGGCGGCTTTTTGCTGCTTGCGGAACGCGCTCATGTTATTCGGTGTCAGTTTCGGTGTCGGCAAGGCCACAGTAGCCGGACTCACAGGCTGGCTGTTGACACGCGCCTCATAGTGCAGATGCGGGCCGGTTGAGCGGCCGCTGCTGCCGACATAGCCGATAATATCACCGGCGCGTACGCTACCGGTCAGTTGTGAAAATGCACTCATGTGACCATATAAGGTTTCCACACCATTGGCATGCATAACCATCACTGTGTGACCATAACCACCTTTCCAGCCTTTAAATGTAATCGTACCATCTGCAGCAGCACGAATCGGCGTACCAGTTGGCGCGGCATAGTCGATACCTGTATGCATGCGCACAGTGCGTAAAACCGGATGCACTCGGTAGCCGTAAGGCGAAGAAATACGGGTATATTCAACAGGCTGAATGTTAAAGCCTTCTTTCTGCTGCAACGATTTACCGTTTTGATCGTAGTAGCTGCCGCCCTCTTCGTCGTCTTTACCTTGGCTGTAGTAATAAGCATGGTAGGTTTTGCCGTTTTTCACGATCTCAGCGGCCAAAATATCACCCACACCCATTTGTTGGCCGCGGAAATACATACTGTTGTACAGCAAGCGGATAACGTCGCCTTCTTTCAAGGTTTGCATATCGACGGTATCAGCAAAAATTTCGCGAAGTTGCAGATAGACATCTGACGGAATTTCAGCGCGCAGCATATCGCCGATGGCAGAGCTGCGAATTGTAATCGAACGCAGAGTCGGCATGGTTCTCATGTCGATTTCTTCGTTAGAAGCCTGCCATTTACCCTTGACCTTTTCCAGAGCCACCAAGTTGCGCTCTAATTCTTCATCAATGAAAAACTGCACATCGGTCACTTGACCCGCGGCATCTACACGGATATTCACGGATTGATCGGCCTTCAGATTTTTCATGTCGCGTGTGGCATTGTTTTTTGCCATAATTGCTTTGATATCGGTTTGCGGTACGTCCATGCGGGTTAATACATCCGACAGGGAATCGCCCTGTTGTACCACTTCTTGTACCCAGTAGCTGGAGTGAAAATTACCGGTTTCAACGTAAACTGCCGGTAATTCTTCCAATACGCGTTCAACTTTAAAGCCGCCCGCTTTGGGCATAGGCTCGGTCACTGCATAGGCCGTCATTACACCGGAAACCGGCAGCAGCATACCCAATAATGACCAACGCACCGGCTTGTTTCGCCAAAACCGGCTGAAAAAAGAATTTTTCGTTTGTTCAGACACTCGCCAGTCCTTCTTAATTTCTATTGCGGTTGAAGCCGCATGATTTATTGTTAAAGCTGCATGTTTTGAAATCTGATTTATCTTAATCCGCCGATTTCAAACGGCCCCAAACGACTTGCGGCGGATTAAGATAAATCGACTTTACAGGCAGGATTATCCGGCCCAAATGATAGATTGACACTTGATTTTGCTGAATTTTACGCGTGCTTATTGTAGCACAAAACCATCTACCGCACCAAAAGGCCGTCTGAAACATCCTTAACCAATATTAGTCCACGCTTCATTGAATCAAGTTCAATATGGCGTAAAATAAGCGTTTTCGCTTCGCCCTACCCTTATGAAACTCACGCTCGCCATTCCCGCACTCAACCGTCGCAACGATGAGACGCTGCCGCCGCTAAAACTTGACGCATTTAACCAAATCTTGCGATACGGACGTCTGAACAAAATGCCGCAAACGCCGTCTGAATTTTACCGCCGTCATCTGTGGCAAGGCAGCTTATTGGCACAGGCAAAGCGCAGGCTGAATATTCCGGCCAATCAGGCTGCAGCGTTTGCCAGCCCGCTGTGGCAGCAAATGGGTATGCACCAAGTCAATGTTATCAGCGGCGAGCATTTAAACATTCAAGCCGAAGAAGCCGAACAGTTTTGCCGGGAATTGAGCGATTTTTATCGGGAAGACAGTTGGCAGTTCCATCCATTGCGGCCGGACTTATGGCTAATTACCATGCCGTCTGAAAGCGATTGGGATGTGGCACCGATATGGGATATTGGCGGACAAATCGGCGCTACCGACCAAGCCACAGGCCGCGATGCCCTGCAATGGCTCAACAAGCAAACCGAAATGCAAATGTGGCTGCACAACCATCCACTCAACCAGCAGCGCCAAAGCCAACCAGCCCCGCACTCAACGGCCTGTGGTTATGGCAAGACATTCACGGCATCAGCATGCATACGGGTTTACTCGCCAGCGACAGCCCGTGGGCAGCCTTTTACCCGCACCAGCGCATCAAGGCGCCTGATGATTTCAACGCGTATTTGAATGCAGCCAACGAATCCGGTTTATCCGTTTCAGACAGCCTGATTTTCTTGGATAATTTGGTCGTGACCGGGCAAACCGGCGATGTGTTCGCCTATCAGGAAATTCTGCAAAATTGGGAAAACCGCTGGTTTTCACCCTTGTGGCAAGCCTTGCAATCAGGCCGTCTGAAACAGCTGACGATTGCAACCGATGGCGAAAACGGCGGCGAATTGGTGATGACTTCAAAATCCAAATGGGCATTTTGGAAAGCAAACAAAAACTTTAACGGCATTTGGTGACCATGTGAAAACAACAAACAGGCCGTCTGAAACGTTTCAGACGGCCTGTTTAATCAATAACAAAAACAATAATTACATTTGTTGTTGCGCAGCACGGATGGCGTTTTGATCAGGGGTGATCAACACTTCTACGCGGCGGTTTTGCGCACGGCCTTCGGCAGTGGCATTAGACGCGATTGGCTGACGTGAACCGTAACCGGCGGTGGTCAAACGCGAACCGCTCACGCCGCGTGATTGCAGGTAAGTGGCCACAGATTGTGCACGGTTGCGAGACAATGGCTCGTTGATGGCATCAGAACCGGTGTTATCGGTATGGCCATTGATGGTCAACGTGGTGTCTGGGTATTGAACCAGCGTTTGTGCCGCAGCGTTCAGAGCGTTTTGCGCGTTAGTGCTCAAGACAGCGCTACCGGTTGCGAAGGTGACGTTTTCGGGCATAACCAATTTGATTTGGTTGCCTTGGCGCTCTACTTCCACGTTGGTATTGGCCAAGCTTTCACGCAGTTTTTTCTCTTGGTAATCCATGTAGCCACCTACGCCTGCGCCGACTGCGCCACAGGCCAAGGCTGAGTTACGCGCGCCTTTGCTGCCGTGGGTCAACGCACCAACGATACCGCACACAGCAGCACCACCTAAGCCGTAAACGGCCGTTTTGCTGGCGGTTTGCTGACCGGTCGTCGGATTGGTCACACAGCCTGCCAAAGCCAAAGGAGCGGCAACGATGGCCAGTGTCAAAGGTTTCAAGAATTTCATGGTTTTCGTTTTCCTTTCGATAAAAACGTGCCTTTTTAAGGCTGTCCGAAATAGTTTGCCGGCTTGCACTCTCGCCAAGCCAACTTTTAGACATGGTTATCATAGCCAACATTTCAAATGCTTAAAAGCACGTTTAACCCGATATTACAAAGCTGTTCATGCGCTAACGTTTTTCCGCCGACACACTACCGTTTATCGCCTTTCCAGACAGGTTGATGGTTGCTTGTGGCTTATTTCTTTACATTTTCACGATGTTTCTGATACCAGCGCAGCAAGATAAATTTCAATCTGACCTTAACATCATAACCTACCGATCCTGCGCCCAGCACAAGCAATACCGCCGCCACAGGCAAAGCAAAATGATGGCCGATGGCCTGATAACCCAATGCGCCGATAATACCGCCCAAGATAAAAGTAGCCATCAAGCCCGAAAGCAGCCACATTTTCGGCTTATTGACACGAATATGCGGCAGGCGCGGATGATGTTGCTTGGAATAATACATGACCTTGGATAATTCAATGCCCAAATCGGTGGCCGAACCGGTCATGTGCGTTGAGCGAATTGCGCCGCCCGAGAGCAAAGTAATCACCGTATTGTGCATACCCATAATAAAGCAGAGCAAAAACAACGCCAAAGATGGCAAGGCAAACTGGCCAAAGCCGAGATCAAGCTGAAAAGCAGTGGCGCCAAACAAACCGAAAATCAAAAAATAAACTGCTTCCAGCCACATAGAAAAACCATAGCTACCACGAAAGCGTTTTTGCTGCATCCATAAAATCACCCAGCTCGAATGCGCCGCGCCCATCACAAAACAAATCACGCTGATAAACGCCACCAGCACCACGCCCCATTCGCGCGTATAGGCCATGTCTGCCATCAAAGAAAGCGAGCCAGTAACATGCGACGTATAGCGGGCAAACGCAAAAAAGCCACCCGCATTGATTGCGCCGGCCAACAGCGCCATCACATAGCCCAACCAACGAAACCGCTCGTCTGAAATATGCTGCTCCCGTAAATACGGCCGATCAGCCTGCCAAAAAGGTGCCGTATGCAAGCGTTCATATCGCTTGTTGCGTGCTTTTTTCCTAACAGATGCCGCTTGATGATGGTCATGCCATTCTATTTCCTTATTTTTTCAGACGGCCTGACCGCCCTGAATATTTATTCTGCAAACACCATCATAACAGACCCATCTCACATTGA
Organism: Neisseria weixii; assembly: GCF_002327085.1. Lineage (GTDB taxonomy): Bacteria > Pseudomonadota > Gammaproteobacteria > Burkholderiales > Neisseriaceae > Neisseria > Neisseria weixii. The sequence continues at coordinate 2,344,013 of NZ_CP023429.1, forward strand.
GCTGAATCCCAAGCAACAATATTACCGCTTGCTAAACCACAACAAAATGGCGTACATTAAACCTCACCAAACCTCACCGACTCAATCAGGGGGCATCGCAATGAAAAATATACGCAGCTTATTGATTCTCGGCGCAATTTCCACACTTGCCGCCTGCGCCACCACGCCCGAGCAAAAAGCCGAACGTGCCGCTGCGCAAAAACGTTACGAACAAAACCTGCAAATAACACTTGCCGCACAGTGCGATAAAGACACCGCATTATTGATGCAAAAGCAGTTTGAACAAGTCGAACAACCTACGGCACTTTCCAGCAAAGAGCAGCAGGAATTCCGCTTGAAATACATCGATAAAGTCACCGACCCGATGTTCCAAGCCTGCTACAAAATGGCTTGGCAAAACCACATCGCGCAACAAAAATTGCGTGAAGCCCGCTATTACCACGACTATTATGACGACTGGGGCCGGTACCGTCCGTTTTACCACCCGTTTTGGTGGTAACCGCACTTAAACCATTCGTTACATCGAGACCTTTGCAAGCCCCCGATTGGTTTGAGTTCAGTTCGAAGTTACCGCAGCACAGGAAAGTGCAGACATATCATTTAAAGACTAAGCTTTCGAGCGGCACACAACGAAGAAATATGCCAAAGATGGGGATTTTACAAAGATCTCAGGCCGTCTGAACGAATCTACTTTCAGACGGCCTTATCTATAATTTAATTTCTGGATAAAGAGGCCGTCTCAACTCCATGCGTTATTTTTTCTTTTTATTGTTGTGGCTGTTTGCCGCCGCCGCTTCAGCCAGAGGCGTCCCCGAAGCCGATACATTTCTTTATGAAATCAGCAAACCCGGCCGGCCGGTTTCCTACCTGCTCGGCACCATCCACGTCGGCAAACTCAACGCCGCCCTGCCTGCCGATCACCGCCGCACACTCAACCGCGTGTCGCAATTGGTGGTTGAAAGCGACGAATCTAGCATGACGGCTGCCGACACCTCAAAAATGCTGCAAATGATGGCCGACAACCGCCCTTTAAAACTAAGTTTGGGCAATGCACGCATGCATCGGTTGCAAAATATGTTGGCCACCGGTCAAGAGCGCTCCGACTTTTCCCCCGATTCCCAAATCAAACCGTGGGCGTTTTGGCTGCTGACCCAAAGCACCTTCAATCCCAAGGGTTATACTTATGAATACGGCATCGACAATCTGCTGATTCAGCGCGCCCAAAAGCTCAATAAGCCGGTGATTGCATTGGAAGGTACGGAGCAGCTCAGCTATTTCGTCCACCTGCCCGAAGATGCCATCATCCGCTCGTTTGATGCTTTGGAAAAACACCGCCAAGCCTTTCTGAACGACATCATCACCTTAGAAAACGATTACCGCCGCCAACGCGCTAAAAAAGTATGGGCGGAAATCGCCGATCCGCGCATCAATTAAGATTCTTGCCACGCAGAGACCATCCGTTGTGGCATGAACTGATCTACGGCAAATTACTCACCCGGCGCAACCAAATCTGGCTGCCCAAGCTGATTGAAATCCTGCCGCACAAACCGACCCTGATTGCCGTCGGCGCTGCGCATTTGTTCGGCGAACAAGGCTTGATTGTGCGTCTGCGCCAAGTTGGCTATCAAGTTAGGCCGGTTAAGGTTAAAGTGGGGACGCACTAATTCATCAGGCCGAGAGCTTTGCAAAATTTCCATCTATGCCACATTCTTCCTTATGCGCTGCTCGAAAGCCCAGCCTTTACATGAATCCGTCTCCGCTTTCAGTGTTGTTATCACTTCAAACCGCACTCAAATCCGGTGTTTTGCCAAAGCCCCTACGTCTGAAACCTTTCAGACGGCCTCGAATCTATTGCCATCTCCGTTTCATACATTCTCGTCTGAAACATCCCGCCGCCCGATATTTATGCCGAAGCATTTATCCCAAGCCCGATTGCATTTACAATAGCGCCTGATTCAAATACACACCCACCACCATGAATATCCACCTCGGCCGCCATCACCCGCCCGAATGTCCGCAAGGCGCAGCAGTAACCATCGGCAACTTCGACGGCGTGCATCTCGGCCACAAACACATTCTGCAAACCCTCAAACGCCAAGCCGACACTCTCAACCTGCCGGTTGTCGTGGTGATTTTCGAGCCGCAGCCGAAAGAGTTTTTTGCCAAAAAATTCAGCAAACCTCAGCCTTACCGTATATCTCCTTTGCGCACCAAGCTGGATTTATTGCGCCAAACCGAATGTGTCGACATCGTGTGGGTGTTGCCGTTTACCCAAAGTTTCGCCGACATGCCCGCGCAAACCTTCATTGACGATTTGCTGCGCGACAAACTCAATACCCGCTACCTGCTCATCGGCGACGATTTCCGCTTCGGCGCCGGGCGCGAAGGTGGCTTTGAAATGCTGCAAGCCCAAAGCGGCATGCAGACCGAGCGCACCCCTTCCGTCATCGTCGAAGACATCCGCACCAGCAGCACCGCCGTTCGCCAAGCCCTTTCAGACGGCCGCTTGGCCTACGCGCGCAAATTATTGGGGCACGATTATGTGTTGGGCGGCAAAATCAAACACGGCAAAAAACTCGGCCGCACCATCAACGCCCCCACCGCTAACGTGCAGCTGCCGCCATACCACTACGCGCTGAGCGGCGTGTTTGTGGTCGAAGCCGATGGCCGCTTCGGCACCCGCCGCGGGTAGCCAGCTTTGGTTTCAACCCGACTGTATCCGACAAAAAAACACAGAAGCTGGAAGTGCATTTATTTGACTTCCAAGGCGGTTTATACGGTCAACGCTTAAACGTGCGCTTTTTGCACAAACTGCGCGACGAACAAAAATTCGATAACATCGACGCACTAAAAACACAAATTTTAAAAGACATGGAAGCGGCGAAAAACTGGCAGCCGTGATTGTCATCAAAAAGGCCGTCTGAAAAACATTTCTGTTTTTCAGACGGCCTTTTTTTGTCGGCAAACCGAATTTTTAAAATCATGGAAATATCCCCCAACCCACACCAAACCCCTTATAAAAACAACACAATTCCGCTACAATAACGCATTACGATTTTTTCAGACGGCCTACCAAGCAAAAGGCCGTCTGAAACCCAATTACACCATATAAATCCGAGAACAAACATGACCGATTACAGCAAAACCGTCAACCTGCTTGAAAGCCCGTTCCCAATGCGCGGCAATCTGGCCAAACGCGAACCTGCATGGCTTAAAAGCTGGTACGAACAAAAACGCTACCAAAAATTGCGCGACAAAACCAAAGGTCGCCCGAAATTCGTTCTGCACGATGGCCCGCCGTATGCCAACGGTGACATCCACATCGGTCATGCCGTCAACAAAATTCTGAAAGACATCATCATCCGCAGCAAGACCCAAGCCGGTTTCGATGCGCCTTATGTGCCCGGCTGGGACTGCCACGGCCTGCCGATTGAAGTGATGGTGGAAAAACTGCACGGCAAAGACATGCCTAAAGCACGTTTCCGCGAATTGTGCCGCGAATATGCCGCCGAACAAATCGCCCGCCAGAAAAAAGACTTCATCCGCTTGGGCGTATTGGGTGATTGGGACAATCCTTACCTGACCATGGATTTCCAAACCGAAGCCGACACCGTGCGCACTTTGGGTGAAATCTACAAAGCCGGTTATCTGTACCGCGGTGCCAAACCGGTGCAATTCTGTTTGGATTGCGGCTCATCATTGGCCGAAGCCGAAGTAGAATACAAAGACAAAATTTCCCCTGCCATCGATGTGGCTTATCTGTTTAAAGACAACGCAGCATTGGCCAAAGCCTTCGGCGTGAACAGTATTGACGGCGAAGCCTTCGCCGTGATTTGGACCACCACTCCGTGGACGCTGCCGGCGAGCCAAGCGATTTCTGCCGGCGCAGAAGTCGTGTACCAACTGATTGCCACCGACAAAGGCCATTTGGTCTTGGCCAAAGATTTGGCGGAAGACGCGCTGAAACGCTACGGCCTTTCAGACGGCATAACCGTCGTGGCCGAAACCACCGGCGCGCATTTGGAAAACCTGCATTTGAATCATCCGTTTATCGGCCGCGACATTCTGATGCTCAACGGCGCCCACGTGACCACCGATGCCGGCACGGGCTTGGTACACACCGCCCCTGCCCACGGTTTGGAAGACTACACCGTCTGCAACCAATACGGCATCGAGCTGTATAACCCTGTCAACGGCGAAGGCCGCTACATCGGCGAAGTGCCGCGTGTGGCCGGGCTGACCGTCTGGGAAGCCAATCCGGTGATTATCGAGTGGCTGCAAGAAAACAACCGTTTATTGTGCAACACCAAGCTGGAACACAGCTACGCCCACTGCTGGCGCCACAAAACCCCGCTGATTTACCGCGCCACCGGCCAATGGTTTATCGGCATGGACAAACCGGGTGCCGACGGCAAAACCTTGCGCGGCAATGCCATGAAAGCGGTGGACGACACCGAATTTTTCCCGTCATGGGGCCGTGCGCGTTTGCAGGCAATGATTGAAGGCCGTCCGGACTGGGTGATTTCGCGACAACGCTACTGGGGCACACCGATGACTTTCTTTGTGCACAAAGAAAGCGGCGAATTGCACCCGAATTCGGCCGAATTGCTGGAACAAGTGACGCAACGCATTGAAGCAACAGGCATTGAAGCTTGGTTTTCGCTGGATAAAAGCGAATTGCTGAGCGCGGAAGATTGCGGGCAATACGACAAACTGACCGACACGATGGATGTCTGGTTCGATTCAGGCTCAACCCACTATTCCGTATTAAAACAACGCGAAGAATTGGCGTGGCCGGCGGATTTGTATCTGGAAGGCAACGACCAGCACCGCGGCTGGTTCCAATCGTCTATGCTCACCGGCTGCGCCGCCATGGGTCGTGCACCTTACAAGCAATTACTGACCCACGGTTTCGTGGTCGATCAAAACGGCCGAAAGATGTCGAAATCCATCGGCAACGTAGTCGCGCCGCAAGAAGTGTACAACGAATTCGGCGCCGACATTCTTCGCTTGTGGGCTGCTTCCACCGATTATTCAGGCGAACTGGCGATTTCCAAAGAAATCCTCAAACGCGTGACCGAAAGCTACCGCCGCATCCGCAATACTTTGAGCTTCCTGTTTGCCAATTTGTCGGATTTCAACCCGTTTGAACACACCGTACCGCAAGACCAAATGGTCGAGCTTGACCGCTATGCACTGATTTTGGCGCGCCAACTGCAAGAACGCGTGGCCGGCGATTACTACCCGCGCTATGCCTTCCACTTTGCCGTGAAAGACATGGTGTCGTTCTGCTCGGAAGACTTGGGCGCGTTCTACTTGGATATTTTGAAAGACCGCCTGTACACCACCCAAGCCGACAGCCACGCCCGCCGCAGCGCGCAAACCGCCCTGTACCACATCACCCGCAGCCTGGTGCTGCTGATTGCGCCGGTATTGTGTTTCACCGGTGAAGAAGCTTGGGACATCATCGGCGGCGGCGAAGAAGACAGCGTCTTGTTCCACACATGGCACGAATTCCCGCCGATTAACGAAAAAGCCGAAGCCGAAATCGTGAAAAAGTGGGCGGCCGTGCGCGAAGTGCGCGAAGCCGTCACCGCTGCGATTGAGCCGCTGCGTACCGACAAAACCGTCGGTTCTTCACTGCAAGCCGAAGTCGACATTCACGCACCGGAAACATTGGCAGGCTATCTGAAAGCCTTGGGCGAAGAATTGCGCTTTGCCCTGCTGGTTTCCAAAGCCAACGTGCACAAAGCCGACGAGTTGAGCGTGACCGCCCAAGCCAGCAACGGCGAAAAATGCGAACGCTGCTGGCACTACACTGACGACATCGGCAGCGTAGCAGGCCATGCCACCGTGTGCAAACGCTGCGCCGATAATGTCGATGGCAAAGGCGAAGAGCGGTATTACGCTTAACGCCTGCCAACAATTAATTTAAAACAATTAATTTAACCGGCAAATAAACCAAAGGCCGTCTGAAAAATATTTGTTTCAGACGGCCTTTCGATTAAAACGTCTTGCCCAATTCAATAAACATACGGCTTTTACCGTATTCGTAGAATTTATCGTTGCTCAGGTTTTTGTGATGCGACACCGTCAGCCTAGGGGTAATGCCTTTGAAATGCACTCCACGATGCCACAGCGACAAGGTTGCACCCAATTCCTTATCCTGCCGTTTGTCGCCATTGCTGAAAAAGCTTGCATCATCATAATTCCGTTTGGCAGCATTCAGTTGCAGACGGCTCGACAAACCGCCCTGCCATTCCTGCCCCCATGCCACACGCAAGCCATAACGGCTGAAGCTTTCCGACTCATCATCTTTATTGCGTTCGCGATACCAATCCGCACCTGCCAGCCAATATTGGCGGGCATTGGCATAATACACCAGTGAGGTGCTGAACAAACGGCTTTGGTTATCCGAATCCGCACGGCGGGTATTTTTCAGACGGCCAAATTCCGCCGCCGTTAAGGTTTGGATTTTCGGCGTATGCCAGCGGTTCCAATGCAGACGCACACCGCCGGTGTAAGTATAAGGGTCGTTGCCGTAAAAACGCCGCTCGAGAAAAGGCGTCACTCCCGCATCGGTACGCTGGTCGGCATGACCGATTCCGGCAGATACCCGGCCTATTAAATCGTTATAAGTGGTGTGGTTGGGATAAACTTTACCGTACACATCCGCGCCGGCCGTGGCATACCAACCTTTAGGCAGCGACCATTTTTTTTCGGTGCCGGCTTGATAATTGACGGCGGCCGCATCAATCGGCGCATTGAATGTCCATCCGCGGAAACAATCGTCATCAGGTTGGATTTGTCTGGCCGCGACGCATTGCTCCTCCCCAACTGCCCGCCCAAACGGCGTTGACGTGGTGCCTGATTGATATTCTGCTCGCGGGTAATGTTCAGCGATGCATTAAACTGCCACGAATCGCGATCACGCAAAGCCTTGCGGTAGGCTTTGATTTCATTTTTCACCGCTTCAGGCATGTCTTCGCTCTGCAAACGGTCGAATTGATCGGCTGCCGCTTCGTTCTGCTTATCTTCAAACAAGGCTTTGGCCAACTGTAAGCGCACCATCGGCGCATTCGGATTGTCGGCAATAAATTCACGGTACACGCTCACCGCTTCCCCCGCCTTACCTTCGCCCTGCGCCAACAAACCGCGCGCATAACGCGCCATAGGCTGATCGTGTTGCGGCCACTTCTCATAAATCGGCAACACTGCCTTGATACCGGCAATATTCTGTGCCACCACCGCCGAATACATTGCACGCTCCAGCAATTCCGTATTGGCCAATAATATTTCCTCATCGACCTGCAATACTTTTTCAGACGGCTTGGCTGCTTCTTTCACATGCACAGGAATTTCCGGCGTTTGCGGCTCTGCCACATTGATTTTTAATTCCACTTCCGTCCGCGGTTCAGACGGCCTGACCGCATCCGCCGCAAATCCCGCCGCAGGAAACAGCAGCCAACTCAACATTATTGTTTTTTTCATAATTTAAACCAACACTTCCCCAAATACTGCCATATATTTACGCCAAGTATACCTCATCTTCAGACAAACAGGCCGTCTGAAACTTTTTCAGACGGCCTGTCTTCAGCTTAAAGGTTATTGGCGCTTCGCACCGTAGCCACCGATCAACTGCTCGGTATCGGCCGCATTCTTCAGGCCGTAAGTACCGCCGATTTCAGCAGCATTGGCACCGTAGAATTTACCGTTTAAATCACCGCTTAAGCCGTTAGTGGTTTTTGCATTGCCTACAAAGTGGTTAGCATTGCCCCAGGCAGCAGTACCTTTGATATTGTAGCCAGCTGCAGCGGTACTGGTACGTACGCTGTTATTCAGACTGTGAACCTGAGAGTTCAAGGTTTCAAAACGTACGCCTTTTTTAGCAAAATCAACCACAGCTTTGACATCAGCAGTTAACTGACGCTGTTTTCCACCTTCAACCAAATAGGCAGTAGTCAAACCGTTATACGTTGCTGTACCGTTGGCTGGCAGGCTGCCGAATACGGTTTCATCACCTAAGGTTTGATATCCATGAATCACGCCATTTTTCGGGTCGGTGTGATACGCAAAAGTTTGATAAGTCCAACCAGCCGCCGCCGGATCGTGCATCACAATACGGGCACCGTCAGAGAACTGTACAATATATACACCGTCGAATTTTTTATCAAACACCAAACCGTTTTTATCTTTTTTGATGTAGGCAATTCCATCAACTGAACTTTCCACACCGTTAGCCAATTGGGGACGTGCTGTCATGTAAGCATCGTAAAGCGGCTGCCATTTGGCAATTTCCTTTTGGGCTGCTTGACGTGCTGCCTCATCTTTTGCTGATTCCAGTGCTTTTTTGGCTGATTCGATTGCTTGATAAGCTTCTTCAATTGAGGCATCGAAACTTGCCGTACCGGTAGCAAATTTACTGCCTTTAGGCAAACCGGCATGTGTACTGACGTCAGATTTCGAAATACCGCCGGAATAGGCCTTGGCAATCATTGAATATGGCGTAGTAAAATTAACAGTAGTAGCGTTACCCGCAGCTGTGCTGTTATTAATCACCACTCCGTCCAACTTCACTTCTTGATTGGCATTCGACGCCAAAGAGCTAATCAAACCGCCTTGATTGGTCGTAAAATCATTTTGACCATCGATTTTACGCAATTGAATGTTCGGGTTGTTTTGTTGTGCTGCGGCTGATTCGATAAAATCGGTGTGCAGCGGAGTCGGCAGGTTGAGCGCAGCCAACGGGCTATGGTCGGTTACCAATTGCGCAGACAGCTTGTCGAGTTTGGACTTCTCAGCTGTAGTAATCAATGTTTTCTGCTGTTCATTCAAAGCATTGAACGCTTGCTGTGCTTCAGTCAAGGCTTTCTCTTCCTCAGCAGTGTCGACATCCTTGGCTGAGTCGGGTAAAGCTGAAATTTTCTTCTTTAATATATCTACTGCCGCATCTGCTTCCTGAATCACCGCTCCATCAGAAGACTTACTTCCTTCCGCCGCTGTTTTCACAGCTTCTGCCACTGCTTTGAGCTTATCCAAAGTCTCTTATACCGACCAGCTGTTTAGAAGCATCAGAAAGGCTGTTATAAGCGTTAATAACGGCAGCCACTGCCTCGGCATCGGCAGCAGTAAGCTCTTCTACTGGCTTCAACGCAGCAGCTTTGCCAATCACGCTGCGCGCACTGGTGGCATATTTACCAATTCCGTACTAGGTGAGCTACCGCCGCCACCGCAAGCCGACAACAACGCCGCACTAACAGCAGTAAATAAAATGGTTTTAATCCTGATATTTTTCAACATGAAAACTCCCTGTAATGGTATCTTTAAAAAAGGGTTAGCCTGTGAGCGTACTTATTTTCCAAGCTGATTGTTATGCATAAAAAATAAACAATTTGAAATATTTTTTACATTTCATAAAGAACTTTTTTCTCATTCTTTGATTTTTGTTTTACTTATACGACAACAATATTAGTCATAAGATGCTCCATAATCAAATTTACTGGGATTTTAAATATTTATTTATCTCAAAACGGATTTTCCAACCTACAGATTACGCATTTTCTTGCTTCATCCTCCCTGTTTCAGACGCATTGATTTTGCCCACCTTAGCTTTACTTTCGGGTAAAATACTCTCTTTTACCGACTTCAGGCCTTCTGAAAACATGAGTTCTAAAATTCCTTATCTTCTGCTGGCTTTGGCGGCAATCATACTGGACCAAATCAGTAAATTTTGGACACTGGCGAATTTCCGCTATCAGGAACGCTTCAATATCATTCCCGATTTTTTCGATTGGACACTGGTATTCAATCCGGGGGCGGCGTTCAGCTTTTTGGCCGATCAGGGGGCTGGCAGAAATATTTCTTTTTAACGCTGGCTCTGGTCATCATCGGCTACTTGTGGCGCGGCATTGTGAAAAACGATTTTGCGCGCTGGGGAAAAATCGGTGCGGCGATGATTATCGGCGGCGCAATCGGCAACGCCATCGACCGTGTGATTCACGGCCATGTGGTTGATTTTCTACTGTTTTATTGGCAAGATTGGCATTATCCTGCGTTTAACATTGCCGACAGTTTTATCTGCGTGGGCGCGGTATTGTTAATATTAGATGGCTTTTCAAGCAAACATAAAAAGGATACTGCGGCAGAGAATCAGGCCGTCTGAAACTGAATTTTTCGGAATACACACATGACAAACAAAACCATTATGCTGGCCAATCCGCGCGGCTTCTGTGCCGGCGTTGACCGCGCTATTGAAATCGTAGAGCGGGCGCTGGAAGAATACGGCGCGCCGATTTATGTGCGCCATGAAGTCGTGCATAATAAATTCGTGGTCGATAACCTGCGTGACAAAGGCGCAATTTTTATTGAAGAATTATCGGAAGTACCGGCCGGTGCCACGCTGATTTATTCAGCGCACGGTGTCTCGAAGGCCGTGCAGGGCGAAGCGGTTGCGCGCGGTTTCCGTGTGTTTGATGCCACTTGCCCGCTGGTTACGAAAGTGCATAAAGAAGTGGCGCGGCTGGATGAGCAGGATTATCAAATCATCATGATCGGCCACAAAGGCCATGTCGAAGTGGAAGGTACGATGGGGCAACTGCCACCCGGCAAAATGCTGCTGGTCGAAACGGTCGAAGATGTGGCCTTGCTGGAAGTGGCCAACCCCGACAAGCTGGCTTATGTAAGTCAAACGACTTTATCGGTGGACGAAACGAAAGACATCATCGAAGCACTGAATACGCGTTTCCCCAACATCCGCAACCCGCACAAAGAAGATATTTGCTATGCCACCACCAACCGTCAAAAAGCGGTGAAAGATTTGGCAGCCGAATGCGATATTGTGATTGTGGTCGGTTCGCCTAATTCATCGAACAGTAACCGTTTACGCGAAGTGGCGGCGGTGCGCGGCGTAGATGCATATATGGTTGACAACGCCAGCTATCTGCAGAAAGAATGGTTCAACGGCAAAACCAAAGTCGGCGTGACAGCAGGTGCATCGGCGCCGGAAGTGTTGGTGCAGGAAGTCTTGCAAACCATCCAATCTTGGGGACATGACACCGTGCATGAAGGCGAAGGCACCGAAGAAAGCATTGTGTTTGTACTACCGAAAGAATTGCGTCGCGAAGGCGAAAACAAGCAGATTTTGAATAAGGGTTAATTTATTTTTAGAATAACAAAGGCCGTCTGAAAGATTATCTTTCAGACGGCCTTTGTTACCTCTTTGTTACCTTCGGTATGTTATTGATTCGTTTATTTCAATAAATCCGACAAACTATCATCTTCAACCGCTTCGACACTGTAACGCTCTTCTGCCCACTCGCCTAAATCAATCAGCTTGCAACGACGGCTGCAAAACGGACGGTATTTGCTTTCACTGCTCCAAATAACCGACGTTTGGCAGGTCGGGCATTTAACGATGGTGATGTGCTCATTCATATTCAGACTGCCTTAAGTGTGTGCAGATAATAACGATGCAAACGCTGGATTTTTTCAGCTAAATTGTTCAGACTGCCGTCATTTTTAACCACATCATCAGCATGCAGCAACCGTTCGCGACGTGGTGCTTGGCTAGCCATAATACGGCGGATTTCATCTTCGCTCAAGCCGCTACGCTGTTTGACACGCTCGATTTGGGTGGCTTCATCCACATCTATTACCAACACGCGTTGCACCAAAGCAAGAAACGGCGGCTTTTCCACCAACAGCGGCACATCGATGATACCGTAAATTTTATCCGGATACTGCGCTTGTTGCAGGCGGATTTCTGCCAATATCAGCGGAAATATCAAAGCTTCAAGTATGGCTTTGGTTTGAGACCGTCTGAACACTTCATCACGCAACGCAGCACGATTCAGACGACCTTCACTTTCAAATACATGCTCACCAATGGTTTCACGGATGGCAGGCAGTACTTTACCATTATCTGCCGTCAGGCTGCGGCTAAGTGCATCAGCATCAATATGCGGTACACACAGCGCGACGAATTCTGCGGCAGCTTGCGACTTTCCACTGCCGATACCGCCTGTCAATCCCACCCAAACCGTCATTTAAAATCCTGATTTCATTAGCCACCATTGAATCAATTGGTGAATCGGTTCACTGGCAATGAAAATAACCCATCCTGCCACCGCCAAGCTTGGGCCGAACGCAAATTGCTGCCCTTTGCCGACACGTGATAAAAGCGCGACGATAATGCCGATTAAGGCCGCCATAAACACCAATACCGGCAACACCCCGACACCCAGCCATGCACCCAGTGCAGCCAATAATTTAAAGTCGCCGCCACCCATGCCGATTTTGCCGGTTAAGAGTTTATAGACATAACACAGCAGCCACAAACTCATATAACCGCAAACCGCGCCCAGCACCGCTGATTGCAGCGTGGTAAATGCGCCGTTGAAGTTATACAGCAAGCCCAACCACACCAGCGACAAGGTCAGAGAATCGGGCAGATATTGGGTATCGTAGTCGATAAAGGTCAGTGCAATCAGCATAGCGGTGAAAATCAAGCCGCCAAACGTCAACCACGACCAGCCGTATTGCCACGCTACCACACTGAATAAAACGCCCGTGAGCAATTCCACTAAGGGATAACGGATACTGATGGGTGTTTTGCACGAACTGCATTTACCGCCCAACAGCAAATAACTGACAATCGGAATATTCTGCCAGGCCTTCACCGGTGCGTGACATTTCGGACAGCGCGAATCCGGTTTCGACAACGTAAACGGTGCTTCTTCTTCGGCTGTTAGCGGCAAATTTAAATGTTCTTTAGCAAATTGCGTCCAGCCCCGCTCCATCATTACCGGAACGCGGTAAATGACCACATTCAAAAAACTGCCGATCAACAAACCGAAAATCACAGTCAAAGGTAGAACAAATGGTGCTAATTGATTCCAAATTTCCAACATCTTAGCCCACCACGTTGCCCAAGTTGAACAAAGGCAGGTACATGGCCACCAGTAATATACCGATTAACGAACCCAACACCACCATGATAATCGGCTCCATCAATGACGATAATTGGGCAACGGCATTGTCGACTTCGTCTTCATAAAACTCAGCCGCTTTGTTCAACATATCGTCTAAAGAACCTGATTCCTCACCAATGGCGGCCATCTGAATCACCATATTGGGGAACATTTCGGTTGTCTGCATACTGGAAGTCAGCGACAAACCTTGTGTGACTTTGGCACGGATGTCTTGTGTGGCTTCTTCGTAAAGAATATTGCCGGACGCACCTGCCACCGACTCCAATACTTCTACCAGCGGCACACCCGCGGCAAACAAGGTGGAAGTGGTGCGCGACCAGCGTGCAATCGTGGCCTTTTTCACAATCGAACCGAAAATTGGCAGCTTGAGCAACATGGCATCAACACGTTTTTGAAAAGCCGGTGATTTTTGGCGCAGCTTGTAAAGACCGAAAATCATCAGAATCAGGACGATAATCATGATCCAACCGTACGCGACAAAAAAGTCGGAAATATTCATCACAACTTGGGTCAGCCACGGCAGTTCCGCGCCCATGCCGCTGTATACTTCTTTAAAGGCAGGCAGTACAAACATCATCATCACAAACATCAACACCACAGCCACCACCACAATCGAAATCGGATAGGTAAGTGCAGATTTGACTTTTTTCTTAATGGCTTGCGTTTTCTCTTTATATACTGCCAATTTATCCAACAAGCCTTCCAATACACCGCCGGTTTCGCCTGCCGCCACCAAATTACAGTAGAAACGGTCGAAATATTTAGGGTGTTTGGCAAAAGCTTTACCTAATGCACTCCCCTGCTCGACATCGGCACGGATTTGCATCAGCATCTGCGTCATGGAAGGATTAGAATGGCCACGCGCCACGATTTCAAAAGCCTGCATCAAAGGCAGACCGGCTTTCATCATGGTCGCCAATTGACGGGTAAATACGGTGATGTCTTCTTGCGTAATGCGGCGCTTGCGTACTGCTTTCACCTTACTGATACGCAACGGGCGGATACCGCGACGCTGAAGCTTTTTACGCGCTTCTTCTTCGTCTTTCGCCACCACTTCACCACGAACCACTTGATCAGTATTGGTATTTTTACCTTCAAATGTAAAACGTTTACCTTTGCTCTTTTGGGCGAACAAGCCCTTTTTTTGCTCTTCTTGAGCCATAATTTAATTACCCTTAATTTCATATGAGAAAAAATGAGAAACACAATTCCCCTTGCTTTTCCCATTCTTAAAAATTAGTCATTGGTGTGAGCCGTTACTTCTTCCAACGAAGTTAAACCCTGCATCACTTTCAATAGACCTGCACGGCGCAAATCCACCATACCTTCTTGATAAGCCATGTTTTGAATATCGACTTCCGTACCGTTATTCATAATGACACGCTGCATTTCTTCGGTAATCGGCATTACTTCATACACGCCGACACGACCTTTGAAACCCTTGCCACGACAACTGTCGCAACCGACAGGGCGGTACATTTGCCAATCTTTGGCCAAATCTTCATCGGTAAAACCGGCTTTTTTCAATGCCGGCACCGGCGGGCGCTCAATCGCTTTTTTGCAGTTTGGACACAAGCGACGCAACAAACGCTGCGCCATAATCAAACTCACCGAGCTGGCGATATTAAATGGCGCCACCCCCATATTCAACATACGCGACAAAGTTGCCGGTGCATTATTGGTATGCAATGTCGAGAACACCATATGGCCGGTTTGCGCCGCTTTAATCGCAATATCTGCAGTTTCCAAGTCACGAATCTCACCGACCATAATGATATCCGGATCCTGACGCAGGAAAGATTTCAGCGCGGCCGCAAAGGTCAGACCCTGTTTGTCATTGACGTTGACCTGATTAATCCCCGGCAAGTTGATCTCGGCAGGGTCTTCTGCCGTGGAAATATTCACATCTTCGGTATTTAGAATATTTAAACAGGTATAAAGCGAAACAGTTTTACCCGAGCCGGTAGGGCCGGTCACCAGCACCATACCGTAAGGGCGATGAATAGCTTCAAGCAGCATTTCTTTTTGGAATGGCTCAAAGCCCAATTGGTCGATATTCAATGTAGTGGCATCCGAATTCAGGATACGCATTACCACTTTTTCACCGAACAAAGTCGGCAAGGTGCTCACACGGAAGTCAATCGGACGGCCATGTTTATGAAAAGCAATCTGAATACGGCCGTCTTGCGGTACACGTTTTTCAGAGATATCCAAACGCGCCATCACTTTAATACGCGATGCCAACTGGCCGCGCACGGCAACTGGCGGCTGTACCACTTCACGCAACTGTCCATCAACACGGAAACGCACGCGTGCCATTTGTTCGTAAAATTCAAAATGGATATCCGATGCGCCGGCATTCAAGGCATCAGACAATGTTTTATGAATAAAACGCGGAATCGGGCCGTCTTCCGCTTCTTCATTGTCGATATACAGCGCTTGCGATGGTTGGGAAGATTCCTGCTCTTGGGTGATTTCTTTCAAAATGGTGGTCGAGCGTTGACCAATCCATTCCAGCAAAGAACTTAACTGGTCATGCGGCACCACCACCAAATCAACGGAAATACCTAAAGAAAAAGCGATTTTTTGGAAATTTTGAATCTGGGTCGGATCAGACACCGCCAAATAAACCTTACGGCCTCGGCGGAAAATCGGCACACATCGGTTTTGCACCATCTGCTCTTCAGTCAAAACATCCGTCAACACATGACTGCGCGGATAATGATGCAAATCCAGTAAAGGATAGCTGAACACACGCGCCACCAGCTCACCAAGGGCTTTGGGAGAAATCACACCATCATCAAAAAGCATCGACATAATGTCTTTATGCGCTTTAATCGCCGCTTGATAATGTTCTGCCTGAGTAGGCGTAATCGTTTGACTTTGCACCAATACGCGCAGTAATCCGACACTCATTTTGACCTGATCCGTTCTTAGCAAAGCATCATCCCTGAGCTTTGCTATGTGTTTAATTATGAATACCCTAAAACCTCCGGCGGCCTTTTGTTTTCCCTTTTACCTTTACCGGTCAGAAGTGGGTCATTTATTTACGTTTAATGTTATGTTTATTGTTTTATTCAATATGCGTTTGTTATTATAAAACAAGCTGAGCCAGTCTCAAACCTGCTTTTGAAATTGTATCAACAATTAGAAACTATTTCACAACAGATATAATGTTTGAACTGCTACGTACAAAAAGGCCGGATAATTTCCGGCCTTTTCAAATTTTTTAGATAAAAAAATAACCGCTAGAGCGGTTTTGGTGGCCAGAGGCGGATCGAACCGCCGACACACGGATTTTCAATCCGTTGCTCTACCAACTGAGCTATCTGGCCTTCTCGTCTTTTGTTGCGAGATGTTTATTAAACCAAAAACACCGCCTTCACGCAAGCCTTATTTGACAAAAATATTCATAAAACAACTAAACTCATGTTTTATATTGAATTAAAATTTCATGATTTTGCCGTGATTTCCGGCATTTTCTGCGAATTTATTTTATCAAGCCGTCTGAAAACAGAATCATGGTCGCGTATCCTGTTTTTAAGCTACAATAGCAGTTTGCCCTTTCGATAAAAAACACACACATGCTTTACCAATTTTTAAAAGATATGCTGGATATTCTGCGCCTGCGCTACCGATCGCCGATGGAATATCTCTACACGCTGCCGGTAATCGCCGCCGTGTTGTTACTGCTGGGTATCATCAATGCGGCCAGCATGTCGCCTTTATTCGGCCAAGAACCCGCCGCGATAGTGTTTGCGGTTTTACTCACCATCGTCAAATGGCTGGTATTAAGCCGCGCCATGCGTACGGTGATTCATTATTACGGCGGCACGCCACGCTTGCCCTTATGGGGTTTCACTTTGGCTTCCGAAGCCTTAGCGATTCCTATGCTGGCTTTGTTTTATGTCCCTCAACTGGCCACGCTGGCACTGTTTTACCAAGCCTGGAGCTTTGGGGCGCAAGCCATTGGCTTCATGAAAATGGGCAATGTTTCGGGCTGGAAAATCATGTTGGGTTATCTTTTATATTTCCTCGGCACGCTGGCCGTCGGCTCGGTTTTGCTGATTTTGTTTATCCAAGCAGGCTGGATGGATGCCGACACCTTGAACCAACAATTGCAAGCCATTATGCAGACTAAAGATTCTTAAATAGATAGAGGCCGTCTGAAACGTTTCAGACGGCCTCTAAACTTATAGCTTGCAACCCTACTATTTATAATTTCTACGCAGTTGGGGGAGTTTAGACATTCAAATTACTGCCATAGCCAAATATCCTGAACCCATATCTGGGTTCCCGTCTGTACTAGGGCGGCTGGGCAGATTTGTGTAGCTAATGCGGCTTAAAATTTCTGAAAAGTTACAAGTTTTACAAAAATTTCAATCTTATTGTATGCACACAAAAAAATCCCACACAACCAAAAGCGTGTGGGATTTTCCTTTTACAATCTGAAATGTTGAGACGGCCTTATTACATCATGCCGCCCATACCACCCATGCCGCCCATATCAGGCATAGCAGGTTTGTCTTCAGGGATTTCGGCAATCATGCAGTCAGTAGTCAGCATCAAACCGGCAATCGATGCGGCATGTTGCAATGCAGAACGGGTCACTTTAGCCGGATCCAACACACCCATCTCAATCATGTCACCGTATTCGCCGCTGCCTGCGTTGTAGCCATAGTTGCCTTGACCTTCCAACACTTTGTTTACCACCACGCTTGGCTCGCCGCCGGCATTGGCCACGATTTGACGCAGCGGAGACTCAATCGCGCGCAATACGATTTGTACGCCTGCATCTTGGTCGGCATTGCCGGTGTGCAGGTTTTCCAAAGCCGAACGGGCACGCAGCAAGGCCACACCACCGCCTGCTACCACACCTTCTTCAACCGCAGCACGGGTTGCATGCAGCGCGTCTTCCACGCGGTCTTTCTTCTCTTTCATTTCCACTTCGGTTGCGGCACCGACTTTAATCACCGCCACGCCGCCGGCCAATTTGGCCACGCGCTCTTGCAGTTTTTCACGGTCGTAGTCGCTGGTGGCCACTTCTATTTGTTGACGGATTTCCGCCACACGGCCTTCGATTTGAGCGGCATCACCGAAACCATCAATAATGGTGGTGTTTTCTTTGCCGATTTCAATGCGTTTGGCTTGACCCAAATCTTCCAAAGTGGCTTTTTCCAAAGACAAGCCTACTTCTTCTGAAATCACTTGGCCGCCGGTCAAAATGGCGATGTCTTGCAACATGGCTTTGCGGCGGTCGCCAAAGCCCGGGCTTTCACGGCCACGGTTTTCAGGATGCCGCGGATGTTGTTCACCACCAAAGTTGCCAAGGCTTCACCTTCAACGTCTTCAGCAATGATCAGCAGCGGACGGCTGGTTTTGGCGATTTGTTCCAAAACAGGCAGCAAATCGCGGATGTTGCTGATTTTTTTGTCGAACAACAATACAAACGGATTATCCAAGGCGGCGATTTGTTTTTCGGCATCGTTGATGAAGTATGGTGACAGATAGCCGCGGTCGAACTGCATACCTTCAACCACATCCAACTCGTTTTCCAACGATTTGCCGTCTTCTACGGTAATCACGCCTTCTTTACCGACTTTTTCCATCGCTTCGGCAATGATTTGGCCGACTTGCTCGTCAGAGTTAGCCGAAATCGAACCCACTTGGGCAATTTCTTTAGAAGTGTCGCAAGGTTTCGCGATGTTTTTCAATTCCTCCACCAAAGCGGCTACTGCTTTATCGATACCGCGTTTCAGATCGGTCGGGTTCATACCGGCGGTAACGTATTTCATGCCTTCTGCCACGATGGCTTGCGCCAATACGGTCGCGGTAGTGGTACCGTCACCAGCCACATCGTTGGTTTTAGAAGCCACTTCTTTCACCATTTGTGCGCCCATGTTTTCGAATTTGTCTTTCAATTCGATTTCTTTGGCGACAGTCACGCCGTCCTTGGTGATGTGCGGGCCGCCGAATGCGCGATCCAATACCACGTTGCGGCCTTTAGGGCCTAAGGTTACACGCACGGCGTTGGCTAAAGTGTTGACACCGTTAACCATTTTCTGGCGAACTTCGCTACCGAATTGTACGTCTTTTGCTGTCATTTATATGCTCCAATAAATTATCTGGTTGGCGGCCGTCTGAACCTTGTCAGAAGACCTAAATATGAAATGGGATTATTCTACAATTGCAAAAATGTCTTCTTCTCGCATCACCAACAGCTCTTCGCCGTCGGCCTTCACGGTTTGGCCGCTGTATTTGCCGAAAATCACTTTGTCGCCGACTTTCACATCCAAAGCACGGCGTTGGCCGTCGCGGCCTACTTTGCCTGCACCCACGGCAACCACTTCACCCATATCAGGTTTTTCGGCCGCAGCACCCGGCAACACAATGCCTGATGCGGTTTTTTCTTCAGCTTCAACGCGTTTTACCACTACGCGGTCATGTAAAGGACGGATGGTCATGTAATATTCTCCAAAAAAGTTATAAAAAGTTTGTTTTGAAAATTCACAGATAAAACAAAGATATCTGCTTCAGCGAAGCTAAAAATAAGGTTATCGGCGCAAAATTCAAGCCCCGATGTGCAAATTTTTCTGCGGTTAGCGTCCGATTATTTTCAATGACAAGCAACAGGCCGTCTGAAATGTTTCAGACGGCCTAATTTCATGTCTTGTTGCATGCCCATAACAAAACTTGGAAATTCATCAAATCTATGCGAAAATAAAAGAAAACCATTCTCATCATTGATACGGTTTGTAAAATCACTGCATTGCAAACACTATCTTGCCGTATCACACTTTCATTTTTTGGAGATTTTTATTTTTTGGAGATTTTTAATGTTCCGTTTAACTTCTTTGGCCGTATGCTGCGCGCTGGCCTTAAGCGCATGTTCCCCGAAACAAGAAGCCGCCCAACCGGCTGCTCCGGCCGCTTCAGGCACTTCCGCCGCTGCGGCTGCTGCCGCACCGGCTGCGCAAACTGAAGGCGCAAACCTGACGGTGAAAACCGCACGCGGTGATGTGCAAGTGCCGCAAAATCCTAAGCGCGTTGCCGTGTACGATTTGGGTATGGCCGATACGCTGCAAAAATTAGGCGTGCCAGCCGGTATGTCGATTGAAAGCACCAAAAACCTGTTGCCGTACTTGGGTGATTACCTGAAAAACACCCAGCCTGCCGGCACGTTGTTTGAGCCGGACTTTGAAGCCTTAAACAGCTACAAACCGCAATTGATCATCATCGGCAGCCGCACCGCCAAAGCCTTCGACCAGTTGAATGCGATTGCGCCGACCATCGAAATGACTGCGGAAACCGACAACCTGAAAGAAAGCGCGAAAGAGCGCATTGATGCCTTCGGTCAAATTTTCGGCAAACAAACCGAAGCTGACGCGCTGAAAGCCGAAATCGATGCTTCTTTTGACGCAGCCAAAAAAGCAGCCGAAGGCAAAGGCAAAGGCTTAGTGATTATTGTGAACGGCGGCAAAATGTCTGCTTTCGGCCCGACTTCACGCCTGGGCGGCTGGATTCATCAAGACATCGGCGTGCCTGCGGTAGACGACGCCATCAAAGAAGGCAGCCACGGCCAGCCGGTGACCTTTGAATACCTGAAAGAGAAAAATCCGGATTGGTTATTTGTGTTAGACCGTGGTGCGGCCATCGGCGAACAAGGCCAGGCAGCGAAAGATGTATTGGATAACCCGTTGGTGGCCGAAACCAACGCCTGGAAAAAGGCCAAGTGGTGTATTTGGTGCCTGAAACCTATCTGGCTGCCGGCGGCGCGCAATCATTGCTTACCGCCAGCAAACAGCTGACCGACGCATTCAATGCCGCAAAATAAGCGTATTTGATTATTCAGACGGCCTTTGATCTGCAAAGGCCGTCTGAACGCGTTTATCGTATCGATATTTTACCTTGGCGTTCTATTTTCAGACGGCCTTTGCAGATCAAAGGCCGTCTGAAAATAAAATGCACTCTAATGAATAAACGAAACCCATGTTCAAAACCGCCCTTTCTTTAAACCTAGCCAGCATCTTTACCCTGATTGTGCTGTTTTTCATCAGCCTGTCGGTCGGTGTGGCCAGTTTCGACTGGCGCAATCTGTTCGATATGTCCGACAGCATCCAGCTGATGTGGGTGAGCCGCTTGCCGCGCACGTTCGCGATTGTGTTGACCGGTGCGTCGATGGCGGTGGCGGGCATGATTATGCAGATTTTGATGCGCAACCGTTTTGTCGAGCCGTCGATGGTGGGGGCGAGCCAGAGTGCGTCTTTAGGCTTGCTGCTGATGGCGTTGTTTGCGCCTTCCGCTGCATTGCTGGTGAAAATGTCGGCAGCGGCGGTAGCGGCGATGGTGGGGATGTTGGTGTTTATGGCGCTCATCCGCCGACTGCCGCCGACCGCGCAATTGATGGTGCCGCTGGTGGGGATTATTTTCGGCGGCGTGATTGAATCGGTGGCGGTATTTATCGCTTATGAAACGGATATGCTGCAAATGCTGACTGTGTGGCAGCAAGGCGATTTTTCGGGGGTGTTGCTGGGGCGTTATGAATTGCTGTGGCTCACCGGCGCGTTGGCGGTGTTTGCCTATCTGATTGCCGACCAACTCACCATCATCGGTTTGGGCGAAACGGTAAGCGTGAACTTGGGCTTAAACCGCAATACCATTTTGTGGGCAGGTTTGATTATCGTCGCGCTGATTACCTCGCTGGTGGTGGTAACGGTGGGCAATATCCCGTTTATCGGATTAGTCGTGCCCAATATCATCAGCCGCCTGATGGGCGACAAGCTGCGGCAAAGCCTGCCGGCAGTGGCCTTGACGGGCGCGTCTCTGGTGTTGCTGTGCGACATTATCGGCCGCTTGGTGGTGTTTCCGTTTGAGATTCCGGTATCGGTGGTTTTCGGCGTGGCCGGTACGGTGTTATTCTTAGGTTTATTATTGAGAAAACCTGCCCATGCCGTCTGAAACTTTTCAGACAGCCTAAAGGCTGTCGGCAATGAACGCAACAGCGGTGTTTTTGGTCAAAAATCCGCATCTGCGTCGTTAAAAATGCGCGCAAGGTGTTCAACCTTGCTGCGCTTTTTGCCTCAAAAAACCGCTTCATTGCTCAATTGTCGGCAGACCCCAGATTAAAGAATACCGAATAAATATGCACACCGATCACCTGCTTCATATCGACAAACACCACATCTGGCACCCTTACACGTCCATGACCGAACCGCTTCCGGTTTACCCGGTGGCGCGTGCCGACGGCGTGATGATAACCCTTTCAGACGGCCGCCACTTGGTTGACGGCATGTCTTCGTGGTGGGCGGCGCTGCACGGCTATAATCACCCGCGTTTGAATGCGGCTGCCACAGCGCAATTGGAACAAATGAGCCACATCATGTTTGGCGGCCTGACCCACGAGCCGGCAGTGCGGCTGACCGAATTATTATTAAGCATTCTGCCGCCGCCGTTAAACAAGGTTTTTTATGCCGACAGCGGCTCGGTAGCGGTTGAGGTGGCGATGAAAATGGCGCTGCAATATCAGCAAGCCATCGGGCAGCCTGAGCGCAACCGTTTTGCCGCCATCCGTGTCGGCTATCACGGCGACACTTGGCATGCGATGTCGGTTTGCGATCCGGTCACCGGTATGCACGGTTTGTTTGGCAGCAGCTTGCCGGTGCAATATTTCCTGCCGCAACCTGCCGTCAAATTCGGCGAGCCGTGGTGTGATGAAGCGATTGAACCTTTGCGCCATCTGTTGGCAACACACGGTCACAAAATCGCTGCGCTGATTGTGGAACCGATTGTACAAGGTGCGGGCGGCATGTATTTTTATTCGCCGGTTTACCTGCAACAAGCGCGTGAATTGTGTTCGGCGCATGGTGTGTTGCTGGTGTTTGACGAAATCGCCACCGGCTTTGGCCGCACCGGCAAACTGTTTGCGCTGGAACACGCCGGCACCGTACCCGATATTGTCTGCTTGGGCAAAGCGCTCACCGGCGGCTATCTCACGCTTTCGGCCACCATCACCACCGCCCAAGTGGCCGAAGCCATTTCATCGGGCGCGGCGGGCTGCTTTATGCACGGCCCAACTTTTATGGCCAACCCGCTGGCCTGCGCCGTGGCTGCCGAATCGGTTGCCATGCTGCTGGAAAGCCCGTGGCAGGAGCGCATTGCCTGCATTGAAGCGCAATTGCGGCAGGATTTGGCGGTTGCAGCCGAATGGGCATGCGTGGCAGAAGTGCGCGTGTTGGGTGCCATCGGGTGATTGAAATGAAGGCGCCGGTCAACATGGCTTCTTTGCAGGCGCGGCTGGTGGCGCACGGCATTTGGGTGCGTCCGTTTGGCAAACTGGTTTACCTGATGCCGCCTTTTATCATTACGCCGGACGAGTTGGCTCAATTAACCCACGGCCTGCTGGCCGCTTTGGCGGAGGAATACGGTGCAACACTTTAAACACGCGCTAGAGGAATTAAAAGCCCAAGACCGTTTGCGCCGTCTGCCCGATTTGCCGCAACAAGGCCGCTATATTGTTTCAGACGGCCTCAAGCTGCTGAATTTATCGTCTAACGATTATCTCGGTTTGGCACACGACAAAGCCCTGCGGCATGAATTCTTAAACAGCGAAGCCTGCCGCAATCTGCCGTGGTCGTCGTCTTCATCGCGGCTGCTGACCGGCGGCTTTCCGATTTATCAGGAGCTGGAAGCATTGCTGGCGGCGCGTTATCAGCGCGAAGCAGCTTTATTGTTCAACAGCGGCTATCATGCCAATGTCGGCATTCTGCCTGCGCTGGCCGACAAAAAAACGCTGATTTTGGCCGATAAATGGGTACATGCCAGCCTGATTGACGGCATTCGCTTAAGCGGCGCCGATTATCTGCGCTACCGCCACAATGATTACGCCCAGCTTGAACGCCTGCTCGAACAACGCGCCGCCGATTACCGCTGCGTCATCATCGTGACCGAAAGCCTGTTCAGCATGGATGGCGACACAGCCGACCTGCCGCATTTGGTGCGCCTGAAAAAACGCTACGGCCATGTATTGCTTTATGTCGATGAAGCCCATGCCGTCGGCGCATACGGCGAAACCGGTTTGGGCTTGGCAGAAATGCAGGACTGCGTGGCCGACATCGACATCTTAACCGGCACATTCGGCAAGGCATTGGCTTCGGTGGGT
Source organism: Neisseria weixii (assembly GCF_002327085.1). Classification (GTDB taxonomy): domain Bacteria; phylum Pseudomonadota; class Gammaproteobacteria; order Burkholderiales; family Neisseriaceae; genus Neisseria; species Neisseria weixii. The sequence continues at coordinate 2,368,160 of NZ_CP023429.1, forward strand.
GCGTTTGCCGTGTGCAGCGGTTTGATCAAAGAATACCTGACCAACCACATGCGCACCTTGATTTTTTCCACCGCCCTGCCGCCGGTAAATATGGCGTGGACCCATTTTGTATTCCGGCAGCTGCCCGGGATGAAGGCGCGCCGAGAGCGTTTGGCCGGCATCAGCCGGCGTCTGCGTGAAGCCGTGGCAGCGCATCACCCGTCGCCCATGCCGGCGGCGGCAAACAGCCACATTATTCCCTGCGTACTCGGCAGCAACGGAGCAGCGGTAAAACAGGCGCAAGCATGGCAAAAACAAGGTTATTACTGTCTGCCGATTCGTCCGCCGACCGTGCCGCCGGGCAGCGCGCGCGTGCGGCTGTCGCTCACGGCCGACATCAGCGACGATGAATTAGACGGGTTTATCCAGACGCTGGGGATTGTTGACAATTAACCAACGAAGCGGTTTTGGTCAGAAATCCCCGTTTGCGTCGTTAACAATGCGCACAAGGTGTTCAAGCTTGTTTCAGCACACGACAAAAAATGATTTTCGTAGGTCGGGCATTTATGCCCGACATGATGATGGTGTATGGTGTCGTGCATCAATGCCCTGCCCACAGATTGTCTTGTACTAGGGGCTGTCGACATTTAACCGACGAAGCGGTTTTTTGAGGCAAAAACCGCGTATGCAAGGCAAAAAGCGTAGCAAGGTTAAACACCTTGCGCGCATTGTTAACACCGCAGATGCGGATTTTTGACCAAAAACACCGCCGTTGCATTAATGATCGGCAGATCCCAAACAAAACGGCTGCCTAAAATCATCACAGGCCGTCTGAAACATCATGAAAAGAACACGACCACCATGCATACCCGATTGATTTCCCAACCGAATGCAGACACGCTTTTGGTTTATTTCGCCGGCTGGGGTACGCCCGACAGCGTAGCGGAAGCCATGGCCCCCGCTGCCGATGTGTTGTTGTGCAGCGATTACCGCGACACCGTTTTAAATTTCGACTTCAGCCGCTACCGCCGCATCGGCGTGTTGGCATGGTCGATGGGCGTTTGGGTTGCCGAACGCGCCATGCAGGGCGTGAAAGTAGATTGGGCGGCGGCTGTAAACGGCACAGGCTTTCCCTACGACGACCAATTCGGCATTCCCTGCGCCGTATTCGACCAAACCCTAGCCCGCTTCGACGAACGCAACCGCGCCAAATTCGAACAGCGCATGTGCGCCGATGCCGACAGTCTGGCACACTACCGCCGGCTTGACGGCCACCGCAGCCAACAGAGCCTGCATGACGAATTAAGTTTTCTGCATCAGGCCGTGCAAGCCGACCACCACACCGATTTATTGATTTGGCACGAAGCATGGATAGGCGCGCGCGACCGCATTATTCCGGCGGCCAACCAATCGGCCTACTGGCAATCGCGCTGCCCCGTCATCGAATTTGACGGCGGCCATTATCCATATACGCATTGGCCGCGTTGGAACGAAGCAACATGATGCCCGACAAACAACGTATCGCCGCGCGTTTTGCCGCCGCCACGCCGCATTACGACCGCCATGCCGAAGCGCAAAAAATCATTCACGGCGAGCTGGATAAATGGCTGGCACTTTACGCGTCCGAGCGTGTCGCCAAAATACTGGAAATCGGCTGCGGCACCGGCCTATTCAGCCGCCTGTTGGCGCAGCGTTTCCCGCAGGCAAAGCTGGTTTTAAACGATTTGGATGCCGCTTGCGCACCGGATTGGCCATACAACAGGCCGTCTGAAACGGAATACCGTTTCGGTGATGCCGAAGCCATCGATTTAGGCCGCGGCTACGACATTATTGCTTCCGCTTCCGCGCTGCAATGGCTGGCGCGGCCTGATGTGTTTGTCCGGCACGCGGCGCAAAGATTGGTTTCAGACGGCCTGTTGTTGTTTAACACGTTTACGCCCGACAATCTGCATCCCATCCGCGCGCTCACCGGCAGAGGCCTGCATTATCCGGCGGCGGCAGAATGGGCAGCTTGGTTGCACCGCGACTACGACATTCTGGCGCTTGAGCAGCACACGATTACGCTGGCTTTCGATACCCCGCGCGATGCCTTGCGCCACCTGCAATACACCGGGGTTACCGCCACCAATACCGGTTTTGTGTGGACGAAACAGCACCTACAGAATTTTGAAACGCAATACCGCGCGCACCATGCCCTTCCTGATGGCCGAGTCAGTTTGGATTACACGCCGCTTTATATCGCCGCCCGCAAAAAATAAACCGCCTGCCGTATTAGGGAGTAGTTGACCGCGTTGCGGCGGTATTTTTGGTTAAAATCCGCTTCACAAGCATTCTGACTACACTCCCTAACAAGGCCGTCTGAAAGGCAAACGCGCACGGCCTCAAAAGGAAAATCATGGGAAAAGTATTGTTTATCAGCGGCATCGATACCGATGTCGGTAAAACCGTGGCCACCGGCGTATTGGCCAAGCAATTGGCCGCACAAGGCCACCGCGTGATTACGCAAAAAATGATGCAAACCGGCTGCACAGGATTATCGGTCGATTTGCAGACACACCGCCGCATTCAAGGCATCGCTTGGTTGCCCGAAGACCTCGACGGCACCACTTGCCCTTATGTGTTCGCGCATCCATGTTCGCCGCATTTGGCCGCCGCTTTGGAACAAACGGAAATTGACGATACGCGCATCACCGCCGCCACCGAGCAATTGGCCGCGCATTATGATTATGTCTTACTCGAAGGTGCGGGCGGTTTGGCCGTGCCTTATCGTGACGACACAACCACACTGGATTACATCGCCCGGCAAGGTTACCCGGTGGTATTGGTGACTTCCGCCAAGCTCGGCAGCATCAACCACACGCTGCTGAGTTTGGCCGCCTGCTATATGCGCGGCATCACTTTGGATACCGTGGTTTACAACCATTATCCATGTGGCGACCAACTGATTAAAGAAGACACGCGCCGCTATTTGCGCCAGCATTTGGCCGCCCATTTTCCACTGGCAAAATGGATGGATTTGGCATTTACCGAATGGTAAAAAGAGACTTTTCAGACGGCCTCAACCCATATTGACGATTAACCCCACGAATTTAGACGACTTTGATTTGAATGAACACGCCTACTGTTCCCCTTTCACACCCAAGCAATACCAAAACATTGTGGCTGGCTTTTGCCCTGCTCATCGGCTGCTGCGCCCTGTTTTTGACCTACAACGTCAACGGCAACTGGGATTTCGCCCTGCCCCTGCGCCTGACCAAACTGGCCGTCTTGTTGCTGGTGGCTTATGCGATCGGTGTGTCGACCTTGTTATTCCAAACGCTGACCAACAACCCGATTCTCACGCCGTCGATACTTGGTTTTGATGCGCTGTATGTGTTTTTACAAACCCTGCTGGTGTTTGTGTTGGGCGGCGCCGGCTTCACTTCGCTGCCGATATTGGGCAAGTTTTCGCTGGAATTGGTGCTCATGATGGGCGGCTCTGTGCTGCTGTTTGCCACCTTGATGAAACAGGGTGGGCGCGATTTGACGCGCATGATATTGATCGGCGTGATTTTCGGCATTCTGTTCCGCAGCGCGGCCTCGCTGTTGCAGCGCATGATTGACCCCGAAGAATTTGCCGTGGCGCAAGCCTACACCTTTGCCTCGTTCAACAGCGTCAACCCGCAGCTGATTACCATCGGCGCAGTGGTGCTGCTGGCCAGCGTGGTGTTTATCTGGCGCGAACGCCACCGTTTGGATGTCTACATGCTCGGGCGTGACCAAGCAATTAATTTGGGCATCAACTATTCGCGCAACACCCTTTGGCTGCTGCTGTGGATTGCCACGCTGGTTGCCACCGCCACCGCCGTAGCCGGCCCCGTCAGCTTCTTCGGCCTGTTGGTCGTTGCGCTGGCCAACCATTTTGCGCCTAACATGAAACACGCCGTGCGCCTGCCGATGACGTTTTGCACAGCCGGCATTTTGCTGGTCGGCGGCCAAACCTTGTTCGAGCATTTTTTGGGCATGCAGGCCGTGTTGAGCGTGGTGGTCGAATTTGCCGGCGGCTTGGTGTTTTTATATTTGATTTTGAAGAAAAAGCACTGACTTCCTCTCTTAGGCTGTCTGAAACCGATTCCCTTTTCAGACGGCCTGACAAAATGAAAGGCAACATCATGCAAGCAAACCGTTTTCCCGATTTTTTCCAACAAGCCCTGTACTGCGGATTCAAGACCCGTTGGCCGAATTTCTCGGTGCGTCAGAACAAGGCTTGCTCGAATACCGCTATGAAGATGCGGTAAAACTGTGCGGTCACTCCTGCCCGACCGTGGCCGGAGCATATCTGATGGTCGTGAAAGGATTACAAGCCTTATACGGCGACGATATTCCGCAACGCGGCGACATGGAAGCTGCCATGCAGGGGCAGCGCAACGAAGGCACTACCGGCGTGACTGCTGCCGTCGTACAACTGCTTACCGGTGCCGCACCGGAAACCGGATTCGGCGGCATTGGTATGCAAGGCCGCTTTGCCCGCCGTAATTTGCTGCAATTCGGCGCCGACATCAAGGGAACTTTATTGCTGCGGCGCAAAGACACCGGCCAGGCCGTCAGTGTACACCTCAACAGTCATTTATCGCCTTTTGCTGAAGAAATGCGTGCACTGCTGCCCAAAGCCGTCGGTGGCACCGCCACACCGGAAGAACACCGCCGTTTCGGTGAACTGTGGCAAGCGCGCGTTAAAGCCTTTTTGATTGACTTGGCCGACGACCCGCAATTCATTGAAATTGAAGAAATTTAATTATCAACACGCAAACTGCTTTTCAGACGGCCTGATGATTCAACCGCCAACCGCTAACTCCTAATGCTTCAACACCATGATTAAAATCCAAAATGTCAGCCACAAAATCGGCAACAACCTTATCTTAAACGACGTGTCCCTTGATATTCCGCAAGGCGGCATTACCGCGCTGATCGGCCCCAACGGCGCGGGCAAATCGACGCTGCTGTCGTTTATGGCGCGTTTGCAGCCGCTGACGCAGGGCAAAATCAGTTACAACGGACAAGACATCACTACCACACCAACGGCCGAGCTGGCCAAAACCCTGTCGATTCTGACGCAGGAAAACAGCATCATGAGCCGCATTACCGTGCGTGATTTGCTGATATTCGGGCGTTATCCGTATCATCGGGGCAGGCCGTCTGAAGAAGATAAAGCGATTGTGGAAAAAGCATTGCACCGCTTCCAATTGGAATCATTTGCCAACCGCTATTTGACCGAACTCTCCGGCGGCCAGCGCCAGCGCGCGATGATTGCGATGGTATTCTGCCAAAGCACGGATTATGTGTTGCTCGACGAGCCGTTAAACAATCTCGACATGTATCACGCCCGCTCGCTGATGCAGCTTTTGCAACACCTGACCCACGAACACCGGCGCACAACCGTTGTGGTGTTGCACGACATCAACCAAGCCGCGGCTTATGCGGATTATGTGGTGGCGATGAAAAACGGCCGGGTCGCGCTGCAAGGCACGCCGAACGATGTGTTCACCAAGGAAAATATTCTGGATTTGTTTGATATGGATGTGGACGTATTGGACTACGAAGGGAAGAAATTGGTGGTGCACCACGTTTGATTTTGATGCGGATAACTCAATCAAGGCCGTCTGAACGATATTGTTTCAGACGGCCTTGTTTTATTTAAAAAACCGCCCGCAGCAAGCCTTAAATTTTTTATCCGAGCCACAAATACACGGCTGCTTCATGGTCGGCAGCGGCACGGTCGGATTGATGAAATACCAGCGCCCGTCAATCTTCACAAAAGCCGACAATTCATGGTGATGCTGCGCTTCGCCTGCGTCCTGAAAATGTGCGATAAATTCAACTTGCGCATGTTTTTTACCGATGTTAGGCACATGGTTTAACACGTCCAGCCCCTGCCAATCGGTTTCGCGGCTCCACGCCAGCATATCGGCGGTATCCAATAATCCCTGCTGCGATGGCACGGTCGTTTGCACAATATAATCAATATTTTGCAGCGTATAAGCGCTATAGCGCGAGCGCATCAGTTCTTCGGCGGTAGCGGGCAATGTTTGTTGCGTATGAAAGGGTTGGCAGCAATCGGCATAAGCGCGCTGCGATTGGCACGGACAAATCTGCATATCGGGATATGGGCTTTCAAATGAGAATGACTCAAATTATATAACAAAATCAATACGTAGAAGCTCTTAACGCCGATTTTCTGCTAAAATACCGCCTTTTGATTTTGTATTTGATTTGAACACCATGACTGCCACAGCACAAGGTCTGAATCGTTTGTTGCCGCAAACCCAATGCCGCGAGTGCGGCTATGAAGGCTGCCTGCCTTATGCCGAAGCCCTTGCCCGCGACGAGGCACCGGTCAATTTGTGCGCACCGGGCGGAGAAACAGTCATGCTCGACATTGCCAACCTGCTCGGCAAACCGCCGCTGACACCGGCCAAAATCCAGCCCAAAGCTTTGGCATGGATTGATGAAGCCGTCTGCATCGGCTGCACTGCCTGCATCAGAGCCTGCCCGGTCGATGCGATTATGGGCGCACATAAATTGATGCACACCGTCATCAAAGACGAATGCACCGGCTGCGGCCTGTGCGTGACACCGTGTCCGGTCGATTGCATTTATATGCAGCCTGTCAAAAGCGACTTCCTCCCCTTGGCGCGCGCGGCATATGAAAGCGAGGCACGCTTTGCCGCGGCGGAACACGCCAAAAACCGTTTTGAATGGCACGAAGCGCGCAAAGCACGCGATGCCGCCGAACGCAAAGCCAAATTGGCCGAACGTGAAGCCGCAACCAAAGCCAAGCTGCAAGCCGCTGCCGAAGCGGCGCAACCGGTTGAAGCTGCGGCCAAACCGGCGTTTGACCCGATGGATTTAATCGCCAAAGCCATGGCCAGAGCGCAAGAGCAGCAAACCCAACTGACCACCGCACACAACCACGAAGACTTCAAAGCCAAACAAGTCGAAGAAGCCAGACAACGCGCCGTGTTGCGCCGCGCCCAACGCGACATGAAATACGGCAACGAAGAAGAAAAAGCCGCCGCACTGGTTTATTTGCGCCAATACAAAGCTGAGCAGGAAGCGAAAAAATCCGCCAAACGCAAAGCCAAACAAATGCGCGCGCAACAACCTTAACCTTCAGGCTGAGACCTTTATTAATTTATAGTAAATTAAAATAAAAAGAGACTAGGCGGCAACGCGCGCGGTGTACGAATAGTATATAAGCGCATTGGCAACGCAGTATATTTCGCGTTTTATTCACGATAATTAAAATGTTCCACGGAATCCTGCCATGCATCCGAATCTTGTCAACCAACTTCCCCTGCCCGTTTACCCATCGACCGCGACCGTGCCGATTATGCCTTATCGAAAAACCGTTTAAGCGATTATTTCATCCGTAATCCCGTATTGTTCCAACGCGCACTCAAGCCGGAATTTACCGTCCACGCCGTGCAGATGGCCGCGCATGCCTGCGGGTTGTGGTTTGACACCTGGCACAACCCCGACAGCGGGCGCATGGTGTTGGTCGTCGCCAATAAAGATGTGATGCCACTCAAAGCCATGTTTCAACGCACCTTAAATAACCAAAGCGTGATTGACGCTTTATTGCGCCGCAGCTAAGTGTTCAAAGGCCGAGACCTTTGCAAAATGCCTTCAAAAGCTTGCACATACAAAACCGCCGTCATTTCCGCGTAGGCGGGAATGACGGCCTTTTGGGTTTTTATTGGTGTTTTTCGAGGCTTTGCGGAGGTCTCAGGCCGTCTGAACGCAATATCTTTCAAGCGGCCTTTGAACTTTTGTTCTTCAATGTAGTGATTATCGCCCTTAAAAATCATTTTAAAATAAATACATCATTACCCACCTTCGCCATCTTCAGCCTCAAACCGATTTTTTTTAAAACATCATCGCGCCAATTTGAAAATAAAAGCAGATTATCCTGAATATTTTTAATTTACGCCATAAAATTTTATCATTTACTTACCAAGTGCCAACAATCAAAATGTTTCACTTTTGCACAATTCAATAAAATATTAATTACATATCACTACATATTCTGCTATAATCCCGCCCAATCATTTTCCACCAACCCAGACCCAACCAAGAGGACAAATCTATGGGCATTAAAGTCGCCATTAACGGTTATGGCCGCATCGGCCGTCAAGTATTACGCGCCATCTACGATTACAACCTGCAAGACCAGCTCGAAATCGTCGCCGTCAACGCCAGCGGCAGCTTGGAAACCAACGCCCACCTGACCAAATTCGATACCGTACACGGCCGCTTCAACGCCGATGTCAGCCACGATGCCACTCATTTGATTATCAACGGCCACAAAATCCCTTACTTCTCCACCCGCAATCCGGCCGAGCTGCCTTGGAAAGACTTGGACGTCGATTTGGTAATGGAATGCACCGGCGCGTTCACCAGCAAATCCAAAGCCAATGTCCATTTGGAAAGCGGTGCGAAAAAAGTATTGATTTCCGCCCCGGGCGAAGCCGATGTCGATGCCACCGTGGTTTACGGCGTGAACGATGATGTGCTGACTGCCGACATGACTGTCGTTTCCAACGCTTCCTGCACCACCAACTGCCTGGCACCTTTGGCCAAAGTATTGAATGAAAACATCGGCATCGTCAAAGGCGCGATGACCACCATCCACGCCCTCACCAACGACCAAACCGTGACCGACGTGCGCCACAAAGACCTGCGCCGCGCCCGCAGCGGTGTGGAAAACATGATTCCGACCAAAACCGGCGCCGCCAAAGCCGTGGGCTTGGTGTTGCCTGACCTGAAAGGCAAACTCGACGGCTTGGCCATCCGCGTGCCGACCGTCAACGTATCCTTGGTTGACTTAAGCTTCCAAGCCGGCCGCGAAACGAGCGTGGAAGAAATCAACGAATTGATGAAAGCCGCTTCGGAACAAGGCCGTCTGAAAGGCGTATTGGGCTACAACACCCTGCCTTTGGTATCGATGGATTTCAACCACACCACCCAAGGCAGCAACTTCGACGCCACCCTGACCAAAGTCGTCGGCGGCAGCATGGTGAAAGTGTTCGCATGGTACGATAACGAATGGGGCTTCAGCTGCCAAATGCTGCGCACCGCCCTGCGTATGTTTGATTTGGAAGTGAAAGACTTTGAATAATTGAGCTTGGCTTGATTGGTTAAAATGCCGTCTGAAAAAATTTTTTCAGACGGCATTTATTATGGGTAACGTTGTTTGGTATGCACTACCGCAGCAATCAAAACTGCGGTTTCGGTAATTTTATACACAATCATATAATTCGGATGCACCACCCATTCTCTCGTGCCAAACACCTGACCCAAGCGGCCGGAATCGGGAAATTGTGCAAGGGTGCGCATGGCATTAAAAATTTGTTCTTCCAACTCAAACGCGGCCACCGGATTGAATTCAAAAATATAGCGGACGATTTGGTCTAAGTCATCTTCTGCCTGTTGCGACCATTTAACCTGCATTTTTCAGATTCGCCATCAATTCCGCACGTCGTTGCGCAGCGCGTGCCAATACATCTTCCTGCTCATGCCACGTTTCGCTGCTCAAGCCTTTTTCCACCTTATCGGAAAGCCACGCATGATAATCATCGGCCTGCTGCTGGTATCGAATTGAGACAGAATCGGATCAAGCTTTTTCATCTGTTTTCTCCTGAAAAATCTGAGTCCTATCGTGCCTGTTTTCATTATATTTGTCAATCCAAGGCAGACACCATCAGGCCGTCTGAAGATTAAAACACACTTGCAACCACGTTTTCAGACGGCCTTCTTCATCGTTTTATATTAAAATACCGCATTCCAAAATCTTTTTCAGACGGCCTCATCATGTTTCCCAGCGAATCCCCTTCTTCTTTGTTAAGCGGCTTGAATCCCGAGCAGCTTGCCGCCGTGACTTGGCCGCTGCAATCGGCTTTGGTGTTGGCCGGCGCGGGCAGCGGCAAAACGCGTGTGCTGACGACGCGCATTGCGTGGCTGTTGCAAAGCGGTCAGGCCAGTGTGCACAGCATTATGGCGGTGACGTTTACCAACAAAGCCGCCAAAGAAATGCAGACGCGCTTGGGCGCGATGATTCCGGTGAACGTGCGCGCCATGTGGCTGGGCACGTTTCACGGTTTGTGCCACCGCTTTTTACGGCTGCACCACCGCGACGCCAACCTGCCGGCGGCTTTTCAGATTCTCGACAGCAGCGACCAACTGGCCCTAATCAAACGCATGCTGAAGCAGCTCAACATCGCCGAAGAAATCATGGCGCCGCGCAGCCTGCAGGGATTTATCAATGCGCAAAAGGAAAACGGCCTGCCCGCGTCTGCCCTGCAAGCGCCGGATCCGCACACACAGCGCATGATTGAATGCTATGCCGAATACGACCGCATCTGCCAGCGTGAAGGCGTCGTCGATTTTGCCGAACTCATGTTGCGCAGTTATGAAATGCTCAAAAGTAACGAAATGCTGCGCGTGCATTATCAAAACCGTTTCAACCATATTTTGGTGGACGAATTCCAAGACACCAACAAGCTGCAATATGCGTGGCTCAAGCTGATGGCGGGCAATCAGGCAGCGGTGTTTGCCGTGGGCGACGACGACCAAAGCATTTACCGTTTCCGCGGAGCCAATGTCGGCAACATGACCGCGCTGATGAAAGAGTTCGCCATCGAAGCGCCGATCAAGCTCGAGCAAAACTACCGCTCGGTAGGCAATATTCTCGCTGCCGCCAATGCCGTGATTGAAAACAACGACGAGCGTTTGGGCAAAAACCTGCGCACCGACGCCGAGTTGGGCGACAAAATCCGCTACCTTTCCGCGCCCAGTGATTTTGAAGAAGCGCAGTTCATCATCGACGAAGCCAAATCACTGCAACGCGAAGGCTGGCCGCTGTCGGAAATGGCCGTACTCTACCGCAGCAACGCCCAATCGCGCGTCATCGAGCAAGCCCTGTTCCGCAGCGGCGTGCCGTATAAAATCTACGGAGGCCTGCGCTTTTACGAGCGTCAAGAAATCAAACACGCGCTGGCTTACCTGCGCTTGGCGGTCAACCCCGATGACGACAACGCCCTGTTGCGCGTAATTAACGTGCCCGCCCGCGGCATCGGCGCACGCACGATTGAAAACCTTCAGACGGCCGCTAGCGAGCAAGGCATTTCCCTGTGGCAGGCGGCCTGCGATGCCGGTGCCAAAGCCACCAAAATCGCCGCATTCGTCCAACTGATTGAAAACCTGCGCAACCAAATCGGCCAATTGTCGCTGGCCGAAATCATGGTCAGCGTGATTCAAGACAGCGGCTTGGTCGAATTCTACAAAACGCAAAAAGGCGACCACCAAGACCGCTTGGACAACTTAGACGAATTGGCCAATGCCGCCGTCGCGTTCAAGCCCGAAGAAAGCAATTTTGAAATCCTGCCGGAAAACGCCGCCGAACACCCTGCCTTTGCGGTATTGTCTTTCCTCAGCAACGCCGCGCTGGAATCAGGCGAAAACCAAGCCGGCGAAGGCGAAGACGCGATTCAGCTGATGACCGTCCACGCCGCCAAAGGCTTGGAATTCAACGCCGTTTTCCTCACCGGCATGGAAGAAGGCCGCTTCCCGAGTGAACTCAGCCTCGCCGAACGCGGCGGCCTCGAAGAAGAACGCCGCCTGATGTACGTCGCCATCACCCGCGCACGCAAACGCCTCTACATCACCATGGCACAACAACGCATGCTGCACGGCCAAACCCAATTCGGCATCGTGTCGCGCTTCGTCGAAGAAATCCCGCCCGAAGTGTTGCATTACCTGTCGGCGAAAAAACAAAATTTCAACAGCTTTACCGATGCCCCGCGTACCCGCAGCAATAAAGTTGTCGAAGACTACAAGCTGCCGCAGGAATACGCCGGTTTCCGCATCGGCCAAAACGTGCGCCACACCAAATTCGGCACCGGCGTGATTATCGATGCGGTCAATAAAGGCGAATCGGCGCGGCTGACGATTAATTTCGGCAAAGAAGGCGTGAAGGAATTGGATACGAAATTTGCGAAATTGGAAGTGGTTTGAATTGGCCCCGAACTGATTGAATTGACATGATAAAGGCCGTCTGAAATAATTTTCAGACGGCCTTTCTTATCCCATCACTTTGCATAAAAAGGAACCCCATCATGCCCCACATCTCCACCGTCCGCTACACCGGCAACCTGCACAACGATTTAACCCACTTACAAAGCGGCGACACGATTTCCACCGATGCGCCAACCGATAACAACGGCAAAGGCGAAGCGTTTTCGCCGACGGATTTGCTGGCCACTTCGCTGGCCGCTTGTGCGCTGACGATTATGGGCATGAAAGCCGATGATTTGAGCGTAGGCTTAGCCGGCGCGCGGGCGGAAGTGGGCAAGGAAATGGCGGCCAATCCGCGCCGTGTGGCGAAGGTCACGGTTGATTTTTATTTGAACGCAGATTTAGACGAACGCAGCCGCGCGGTTTTAGAAGCGGCGGCGCATACTTGTCCGGTCGCGAAAAGTTTGAGTGCGGATTTGGTGCAGGAATTTGTGTTCCATTACGAATGATTCGGGCGCGTGAATGCGTTTGAGGCAGATAGTAAAGGCCGTCTGAAAAATTTTCAGACGGCCTTTACTATCAAATTTTCAATAAGTTATCAGTTTTTTATTTCACGATTTCCACAGGCCCGTGGTCGTCGCAATGGTCGCCGTGTTGGTGATGCAGGCGGCCGTTAACGATGTAGTCGACGTGATCGCCGTGTGGCACGGCTTCGTGGCCGCAGCCTTCGCCGTGAACGTGGTCGCCGCAGTCGCTGACGGATGGCAGCCGTCGGGATTGGTGCCGTCAACGGCTAAAGTGTGTTCATCGTAATGGCCGTCGTGTTCGTGGTGCAGATGACCGTCGTGCAGGTAGTCAATGTGGTCATCGTGTTTGATCGCAGTCTTGGCCGTGAACGTGGTTGTGTTCGTGATGGATTTTGCAGGTCATGATGGTTTCCTCCATGAGACGGTATGCCTTTTCAGGCAGAATTGGTATGTGTTTATCTTATGTTTTTCTCAAAATTTATTCAATAAACTTTTGATTTTAACGAATTTTATTATGATATATCAGTTATGGTATAGCATTCTTATCCCGGCGGCACAAGCATTTTTTTCAGACGGCCTTTATAATGCGTGTTTATACATGACATACCGTTAGAAACGGAAAACGCAAGATGTGGGATACTGTAAAACTTTGGCTGCAAGAGATTCCGGCCAGCTATGAAATCATTGAATCGGTGCTGATGATTATCGGCATCTTGGCGGTGCGCACGCTGCTTTTGGGCGCGCATTTCCGCAGCCATCCGGATTTGTCGATTGAGACCAAGCGCCGCGCGTTGGTCGTGAGCCGCAATCTGACGCTGATTTTGGTGTTGCTGGGTTTGGCAATGATTTGGGCAACACAGATTCAGACAGTGGCTTTGTCGATGTTTGCGGTGGCGGCGGCGATTGTGGTGGCCACCAAAGAATTGATTATGTGTTTGTCGGGCAGCGTGTTACGCTCGATTACCAAACAATATTCGGTGGGCGATTATATTGAAATCAACGGCTTGCGCGGCCGTGTGGTCGATATTAATTTGTTGAATACGCTGATGATGGAAATCGGTCCCAATGCCTTGGTCGGCCAGCTTTCGGGCGACACGATTTCATTCCCCAACAGCCTGCTGCTCAATCATAATGTGCGTCGCGACAATGTGTTGGGACCCTATGTAATTCACACGGTGCAGATTCCCGTGCCGATTCATTTGGATTCGGATGCGGTGGTGTCGCGTTTGAAAGCGGTGTTGGAGCCGTTGTGCGCACCTTACATTGCCGATATTTCCAAATATTTGGAAGCGGTGCAGGTGGAAAAGCTGTTTATCACGCCCGCCGCCGAGCCGCGCGTGACCCGCGTGCCGCATGATGACAAGGTGTACAACATCATTGTGCGTTTTGCCGCGCCGGTGGCGAAGCGTTTGGAAATTCAGCAAACGGTGTTGGACGAATTTTTACGGGTGCAGCATCAATTATTACATGCCGATTCATAATGCCCGCTGATGCTCAAACCCCCGATCGGGTGGTTTGATTTTTTTCAGACGGCCTGACTGTTTTCAATGCTAAACTTGAGTTCAACCAAATTGGCTCTATATATTGTTTATCGTTTTTTCGTTCAGACGGCCTCCAATAACAAGGCCGTCTGAAAACACAAAGGAAAGCCCCATGACCGACAACGTTTTATTATCTCTTGACGACGAGCCGAAATTCGACCAAATTCAAACCGAACTCATCAAGCCGGCCATACAAACCGCCATCGCCGAAGCGCGCGGACAGATTTCGGCGGTCAAAGCCCAACCCGACACCACTTGGCGCAACACGGTCGAAGCACTCACCGACATCACCGAGCGCGTCGGCCGCATTTGGGGCGTGGTGGCGCATTTGAATTCGGTGGTCGATACGCCTCAATTGCGTGCGGTGTATAACGAATTAATGCCGGAAGTAACGGTATTTTTCACCGAAATCGGCCAAGATATCGAATTATATGAGCGTTTCAAAGCGATTAGAGCCTCTGCCGAATTCGACCGCCTGACCGAAGCGCAGCAAACCAAGCTGGCGCACGATTTGCGTGATTTTGTGTTGAGCGGTGCGGAATTGCCGGCCAAACAACAAGTCGAACTGGCCGCGCTGCAAACCGAAGGCGCGCAATTGTCCGCCCAATTCTCGCAAAACGTCTTGGATTCGACCGATGCGTTTGCCCTGTATTTTGACGATGCCGCGCCGCTGGCCGGTGTTCCGGAAGATGCGCAGGCCATGTTTGCCGCCGCTGCCGAAGCGGAAGACAAAAGCGGCTACAAAGTCGGCCTGCAAATGCCGCATTATCTGGCCGTGATGCAGTATGCCGACAACCGCGGGCTGCGCGAACAAATCTACCGCGCCTATGTGACCCGCGCCAGCGAATTGAGCAACGACGGCAAATTCGACAACACCGCCAACATCAACCGCACCTTGGAAATTGCCCTGCAAACCGCCAAGCTGCTTGGTTTTGCCAACTATGCCGAATTGTCGCTGACCACCAAAATGGCCGACACGCCGGCGCAAGTGACCGGTTTTCTACGCGATTTGGCCAAACGTGCCAAACCGTTTGCCGAAAAAGACTTGGCCGAAGTGCGCGCCTTTGCCGCCGAAGAATTGGGTTTGGCCGACCTGCAGCCGTGGGATTTGACCTACGCGGGCGAAAAATTGCGCCAAGCCAAATATGCCTTCAGCGAAACCGAAGTGAAACAATATTTCCCGGTGAGCAAAGTGCTGCACGGCCTGTTTGCCCAAATCAACCGCTTATACGGCGTGAATTTCATCGAAAAACGCGTGCCGGTTTGGCATCCTGACGTGCGCTATTTTGAATTGGAAAACGGCGGCGCGATTATCGGCGGCGTGTACATGGATTTATACGCCCGCGAAGGCAAGCGCGGCGGCGCGTGGATGAACGACTACAAAGGCCGCCGCCGCTTTATGGACGGCGGCCGGGCCGGCCAAATCCAAACCCCGACCGCTTATTTGGTGTGCAACTTCACCCCGCCGGCAGGCGGCAAAGAACCGCGCTTGAGCCACGATGAAATCCTGACCCTGTTCCACGAAACCGGCCACGGTCTGCATCATTTGTTGAGTCAAGTAGAAGAATTGGGCGTGAGCGGCATCAACGGCGTGGAATGGGATGCGGTCGAGCTGCCGAGCCAGTTTATGGAAAATTTCGTGTGGGAATACGATGTGTTGGCCGAAATGTCTGCCCACGAAGACAACGGCGCTGCCCTGCCGCGCGAATTGTTCGACAAAATGGCCGCCGCCAAAAACTTCCAACGCGGCCTGTTTATGGTGCGCCAAATGGAATTCGCCCTGTTTGATATGCTGATTTACAGCGAAACCGATGCAGGCCGTCTGAACAACTGGGCGCAAGTGTTGGACGAGGTGCGCGAAGAAGTCGCCGTGATTCGCCCGCCGCAATACAACCGCTTCGCCTTGAGCTTCGGTCACATCTTTGCCGGCGGCTACTCGGCCGGTTATTACAGCTACGCATGGGCGGAAGTGTTGAGCGCGGATGCTTACGCCGCCTTTGAAGAAAGCGACGATCTGCGCGCCACCGGCAAACGCTTCTGGCGCGAAATTCTGGCCGTCGGCGGCTCGCGCCCGGCAGCCGAATCGTTCAAAGCCTTCCGCGGCCGCAAACCGCAAATCGATGCCCTGCTGCGCCACAGCGGTTTTGATGTGGATGCGGCTTGATTAAAGGTAGATTGAAGGGTCATAAAGGCCGTCTGAAACTGTATGTTCAGACGGCTTTTTTCACCCACCATCCACCCACTTTTACGGCATAATACGTCTTAACCTTACGCTTCAAAATTGCACACACCATGAGCCTACACCCACCTTCGACCTCGCTTTACCGCAACGCCACTTACCTGATGATGGCGGCCAGCTTATGGGGCATTTTGTATTTCCGTTTGCTGCCGTTGTTGTTTGCGGTGATTCTGACGTATGTGTTCATCACCAAAACCAACGGCATCATTTTGTGGCTGCGCCGCCGTTTGCTGTCGCGCAATACGCTGCTCGACCGCTCGTTGAGTGTGCACAACATCAACCTGCTCTCCACCACGCTGACCATCGGCATTGTGTCGCTGATTTTGTTTTTGCTGTCGATGGGTGTTTATCATTTGATACACGGCGGCAATGTGTCGGTGATGCTGGATAAGCTGGCGGCGATTTTGGCCGACACCAAAAGCAGCGATAATTTGCCCGAGTTTGTATTGAACCTGCTGCCCGATAATTTGGAACAAATCAAGCAATACGGCATTCGGCTGATCGAAGAATACAGCGCCGCGCTGACCCGCATCAGCACCCACAGCATTGCCTCTTTCGTGCATATTCTGCTGGGCATCATCATCGGCGTGATGTTGAGCTACCACCGTTTGCGTATGCGCCGCCAACGCCGCAGCATGCCGGCATTTAAGCGGGAAATGGTGCAGCGCATCGTCAATTTCGAACTGAGTTTCGAACGCGTGTTCATCGCGCAGGCAAAAATTTCCTTGGTCGATACCTTCCTGACCGGCCTGTATCTTTACCTGATTCTGCCGCTTTTCGATATCGAGCTGCCGTTTCGGGTGACCGTGTTGATTATTGCCTTTATCGTCGGGCTGATTCCGGTGGCGGGCAACCTGATTTCCAACACCATCATCATCATTTTGAGCTTGGGCATTTCGCTCTATGTCGCCATCGCTTCATTGGTATTTTTGGTGGTGATCCACAAATTGGAATATTTTTTAAATGCCAAAATCATCGGTTCGGAAATCGAAGCCGGCGCGTGGGAATTGCTGGTGGCGATGATTGTGTTCGAACGCATATTCGGCATCGGCGGCATTGTGGTCGCACCGGTTTATTATGCGTATGTGAAAAACGAAATGAAGTGGCAGAAGCTGATTTAGGCTTATCCAAAGGCCGTCTGAAAGTAAAATCAAACGTTCAGACGGCCTTGATATTATCAAGCTACAACCTATTCAGACATATGCCGGCCGCAGCTCAAGCCAAGATTTGGTTTTCCTATAATATTGAATATAAACATATATAAGCAATCGAGAAAAAAGCGATGCCGTATTTGAATAAAGCCTTATGTACAGGAACAGACCAAATAAAAATTATTGCGGATAATGCAACAATAAAAGAACCGTCTGCTATATTCCGTGCAATGAATTCCTGTCTGATAAGATAAGACACGACTAAAAATACCACACAAAAAAAGACTTTTATTCCAATCGCTTTATTTTCCATATCGCCAGGCAACACCAGTTACCATTCCTCCTGCCAAAGCGCCATTAAATCCCCATCCCACACCTACGAAACCTTCGGTAGCAGCCGCGCTAGCTCCGGCGGACCATGCTAATGTAGTTAGTAAAAAAACGGCTGCCACCAACCGCACCAATGGCAGCCCCCAACCGGACCAAAAGCACCTTATACATATTTCAGTTCTTGAATAGATAAAACTTTCAATGCCATTCTTGGAATTAAAAAATATAAATAGAACCGGTTCAGTATCTACTGACTGAATATATTCGTTAAAATTCATTTACAAAAGAAAGGACATGAAAAAAATTTTTAGAATCATCTAGGAAAAAAAATCATATCAAAAGTAAGCTACCGCCCTACTGTTTGCGACTGTTTTTCAGACGGCGTTTTTATTTCCATTCCCACCACTTTACGGCATAATAAGCCCTTTACAAATATTCATACTTTCAGACGGCCTGAATCCCTTTGCCATGCCGTATGAAACCTCATTCCGGAAAGTTAATTATGTCTGCCAAACAACCGTCGCTCTTCGGCGGCGCGATGATTATTGCCGGTACGATTATCGGTGCCGGTATGTTTGCCAACCCCACCGCCACCTCGGGCGTGTGGTTTACCGGCGCGCTGCTGGTGCTGCTTTATACTTGGTTTTCCATGCTCTCCAGCGGCCTGATGATTTTGGAAGTGAACACGCATTACCCGCATGGTGCGAGTTTCGACACCATGGTGAAAGACTTGCTCGGCAAGGGCTGGAACGTGGTAAACGGTTTGGCGGTGGCGTTTGTGCTGTATCTTTTAACCTATGCCTACATTTTTGTCGGCGGCGATTTGACCGCGCAAGGCTTGGGCAGCCTGACCGGAAGCGAAGTGGCTTTACCGGTGGGGCAATTGGTGTTTTTCGGCGTGTTGGCGTGTTGCGTGTGGGCATCCACCCGCTTGGTTGACCGCCTCACCACCGTTTTAATCGGCGGCATGGTCATTACCTTTATCTGGGCGACCGGCGGTCTGATTTCCACAGTCAAACTGCCGGTATTGTTCGACACCCAAGCCGCACCGCACACCAGCTATTGGATTTATGCCGCTGCTGCGTTGCCGGTGTGTTTGGCGTCGTTCGGCTTTCACGGTAATGTGTCCAGCCTGTTGAAATACTTCGACGGCGATGCGCCCAAAGTCGCCAAAGCCTTGAAAACGGGCACGCTGATTGCCTTAGTAATTTATGTGCTGTGGCAGCTGGCGATCCAAGGCAATTTGCCGCGCAATGAATTCGCCCCCGTGATTGCGGCGGAAGGCCAAGTTTCGGTTTTGATTGAAACGCTGTCGAAATTCGTGCCGACGGGCAGTATGGACAAAGTGTTGTCGTTCTTCGCGTATATGGCAATTGCCAGCTCGTTTTTGGGCGTAACTTTGGGCTTGTTCGACTACATTGCCGATATGTTCAAATGGAAAGAATACGCCGCCGACCGCAGCAAAACCGCCGCCGTCACCTTCCTGCCGCCGCTGGTTTGCTGTTTACTGTTCCCAACCGGTTTTGTGACTGCCATCGGCTATGTCGGCTTGGCCGCAACGGTATGGACGGCTTTGATTCCGGCCATGCTGCTCTACAAATCGCGCCGGAAATTCGGCGCGGGCAAAGGCTACTGCATCGGCGGCGGCGTGTGGCTGATGGTGTGGGTATTCGCCTTCGGCCTCATCAACATTGCTGCGCAAATTTTAAGCCAAATGGGTATTGTACCTGTGTTTACAGGCTGATTATCAGGCCGTCTGAAAGGCGGCCTTTTCTTTTATATTGTGAAACGATAACACCATGCCCCAGACTTTCCACACCGTCATCATCGGTGCCGGTGCAGCCGGCATGTTGGCCGCTGCACGCATTGGTCAGACCGGACACCGCGTCGCGCTGATTGACCATGCTGCCAAAATCGGTGAAAAAATCCGCATTTCCGGCGGCGGCCGCTGCAATTTCACCAACCGCCATCTCAACGGCCACGATGGTTCGGCCTATTATGTATCACAGAAGCCGCGCTTTGTGCGGCATGCCTTGGCGCAGTTTCATGCCGCCGATTTTATTGTCTTGGTGGAAAAACACGGCATCACTTATCACGAGAAACACAAAGGCCAGCTTTTTTGCGACGGCAGCGCTCAGGAAATCATTACCATGCTGCAAAACGAATGCAAACAAGGCCGAGTGGTATGGCACACGGCTTGCACGGTCGAAACCGTCAACCTGCTTCAGACGGCCTCTGCCGCTGATTCACCGCGTTTCCGACTGCACACCGGCCACGGCGAATTTCAGGCACACAATCTGATTGTGGCTACGGGCGGCTTGGCGGTACCTGCCATTGGTGCGTCGCCTTTTGGCTATGAACTGGCCAAGCAATTCGGTCACAGCATCGTACCTCCCGAAGCAGCCTTAGTGCCGCTGCGTTTCGAGCATTGGGCGGAACACGGCTACGACCAGCTTTCCGGCATTGCCCTGCCGGTGCGCATCAGCGTGGGCAGCGGCAAAACGCGTGTGTCGTTTGATGAAGATTTACTGTTCCGCCACAAAGGCTTGAGCGGCCCGGCGATTTTGCAGATTTCCAGCTATTGGCACAGCGGCCAAACCATCGCCATCGACCTGGTACCCGACACCGGCCTTGCCGCTGAATTGTGCACCGGCAAAAACGGCCAAAAAATCCAGCTCAACACCGCCTTAAAATCACTCTGCCCGTCCCTGCCCGAACGCTTACTGGAAACATGGCTGAGGCGCGCCGAGTTCGCCCCGTATGCCGCGCACAAATGGGCGGATGTACCGAATGCCGTCTTAGTCAAACTCGGCCAAAGCCTGAACCAATGGACGCTTCTACCCAGCGGTTCAGACGGCCATAAAAAAGCCGAAGCCACGCGCGGCGGAGTGAATGTGAAAGAAATCGACCCGAAAACCATGCAAAGCAAATTGCAGCCGGGCTTGTATTTCATCGGCGAAGTGATGGACATCACCGGCTGGCTCGGCGGCTACAATTTCCAATGGGCATGGTCTTCGGCCTTATGTGCGGCAGAAGCTGTCTGCCGGGAATCAGCGTAAGCCCCAACCTATTCAGACGGCCTGAATTGCATATTACCGGTGCGAAAAGCGGCGGATTACTGGTAAAATAGGCCGTCTGAAACCTTGTTCGGACTGCATCAATACACGAAAGCCCTCCATGTACGACCACTTTCAATTCCACACCGGAGAAGACTACCCTGCCGATTTGTCACCCGACCATGCCGCCACCCACATGGGCATGTATTTCCAATGGGCGGCCGGTCAAGGGCTGGTGAATCCGGTATGGCAGACTGCGCCGGAAACCGCCTCCGACTTCGCCGCCATGCTGGACGGCACATTTAGCGGTGCGGTATTTGTGCGCAACCATTTGGGCAGCGTGCTCACGCCCCAAGACTTTACCGAACTGGGTCAACGCTTTACCGAGTTTTATTACGACGATGAAGACGAAGGCTACGGCGCGTTTATGGAAGACTACGTCACCACGCTCGATACGCCGCAACTGCCCAGCTTCTACCATGTGGCCGACACGCCCGAAAACTACGCCTTGCTCGCGCCCGTTTTTCAGGCAGCCTTTGAGCGCTGGAAGCATTCTTTAAAAAAAATAATCTGACACGGCCATATTGAAAAAGGCCGTCTGAAAGCCACACTATGCCATCCCACAACAAACTCATCATCCTCGACCGCGACGGCGTGATTAACCAAGACCGCGACGACTTCGTCA
The DNA here is from genome assembly GCF_002327085.1 of Neisseria weixii. Taxonomy (GTDB): domain Bacteria; phylum Pseudomonadota; class Gammaproteobacteria; order Burkholderiales; family Neisseriaceae; genus Neisseria; species Neisseria weixii. The sequence continues at coordinate 2,389,719 of NZ_CP023429.1, forward strand.
AATCCGTTGACGAATGGATTCCGATTGAAGGCAGCATGGACGCCATCGCCTTTCTCACCGAAGCAGGCTACACGGTCGCCGTAGCCACCAACCAATCAGGCATCGGCCGCAAATATTTCACCCTGCAAGACCTCACCGAAATGCACGCCAAAATGCACCGCTTGGCGCTGCAGGCCGGCGGCGTGATTGACGGCATTTGGTTCTGCACGCATTTGGCCGACGACAACTGCAACTGCCGCAAACCCAAGCCCGGCATGATTCAAGACATTTTAAACCGCTTCCAAGCCCAAGCTGCCGACACTTGGTTAGTGGGCGACAGCCTGCGCGATTTGCAGGCCATGGATGCCGTTGGCGGCAAATCAGCCTTGGTATTGACCGGCAAAGGCAAAAAAACCTTGCAGGAGAAGGAAGAAGAATTGCCGGAAAACACGCAAATCTTCGACAATCTGCTGGCTTTTGCACAATACATCACGCAAGAAGAATTGAAACCAGACGAAGCTTAAGGCCGTCTGAAAAGAAAGCGCGCATCATTTATGCTGTTGATTAAAAACCTGATTTACTGGCTGATTCTGTCCGTCAGCCTGATTGTATTGTTTCCCTTTATGCTTTTGGCTGCACCAATCCCCGGCGGCGCACACAAAATGGCGCAAGTTTGGGTATCGATTTTGAATTGGTCGCTGAAAAACATCATCGGTCTGAAATACCGCTTAATCGGCGCGGAAAACATCCCTTCCAAGCCGTCGATTATCTGTTCCAAACACCAAAGCGGCTGGGAAACCTTGGCTTTGCAGGAAATTTTTCCGCCGCAGGTTTATGTTGCCAAACGCGAACTGTTTAAAATCCCGTTTTTCGGCTGGGGTTTGAAACTGGTCAAAACCATCGGCATCGACCGCAGCAACCGCCGCGAAGCCAACGACCAATTGATGAAACAGGGTTTGGCGCGCAAAAACGAAGGCTATTGGATTTCCATTTTTCCCGAAGGCACGCGCCTGCCGCCCGGCACGCACGGCAAATACAAGCTCGGCGGCGCACGCATGGCGAAAATGTTTGAAATGGACATCGTGCCGGTCGCGCTCAACAGCGGCGAATTCTGGCCGAAAGATTCATTTATGAAATATCCCGGCGAAATCACCGTCGTCATCGGCAAACCGATTGCGCACGACAGTGGCAGCGACGCCGAACTAATGGCCGAATGCGAAAACTGGATTGAAGCACGTCAAGCCGAAATCACCGGTCAGGGTCCGTTCGCACCCCAAAAGGCCGTCTGAAACATGCCGCGCTTCACCCACACTTTTTCAGACGGCCTTGAAATCGACATCGATTTAAAACGCAGTGCCAAGAAAACCTCATCCTGCGCCCCATCGACGGCCAAACAGTCAGCATCAATATTCCGCCGTTTCTCAGCGCCGCGCGTTTGCAACAATGGCTGTCGGAAAACGAATCTTTACTGCGCCAAACTTTAGCCAAAACGCCTGCCCGTCCGCTTACCAACCCTTCGGAAAAACCGGCATGGATTTGGTATCAAGGTGTTCAGACGGCCTTAACCGCTACGCCGCACGCCACCATCACTTTGCGGCCGTCTGAAATTTATCTGCCCGAAAAAAGCTGGCCGCAGCAGCAAACCCATTTGCGCCGCTTCCTGCATCAACGCGCCACCGAATATCTGTTGCCTCGCCTGGCCGGCCACGCGGCCGCCATGGATGTGCACCCTGCCGCCACCGCCTTGAGCAACGCCAAAACCTTCTGGGGCGTGTGCCGCCACCGCACCGGCATCCGCTTGAATTGGCGGCTGATCGGCGTGCCGGAATTTGTGGCCGATTACGTGTGCGTGCATGAACTCTGCCACCTGACCCACCCCGACCACAGCGCGAAATTTTGGGCATTGGTCAACCGCCATACGCCGCACACTGCTGCCGCCCAAGCTTGGCTGAAAGCGCATGGTCATGAATTGTTTGTATTAGGCTGAATCATGCGGTACATTAGCCTCATCTTTCAGACGGCCTGAGATATAGAAAACCCTAAGTTTGAGTGCAGTTCGAAGTTATAACAGCACAGAAAGCGCAGACATATCACGAAGATAGACAAGCTTTCGGGCAGCGCATAACGAAGAAATGTGTCAAAGATAGGGATTTGCAAAGGTCTCGGCCTATTTATTCTTATGCTGCACCGTCTGAATCCCACACGAAAGGATGAATATGCGTTTTCCTGCCAAATTTGTTGCCTTATCGTTAGGCATCCTTGCCGCCACCGCCCAATCCGCCGAACCACAAAACGAACCGCAAACCGTCGCACAAGTGGATATTCCGCGCTACATGGGCACATGGTACGAACAAGTCCGTCTGCCTATGCGTTTCCAAGACGGTTGCGTGTCGGATGTTAAGGCACAATACCGATTGACCGAAAAACAAGTGGTGAAAATCACCAATTCCTGTCGCAAAAAAGACGGCAGCATGATCAGCGCCGATGCGGAAGTGAAAAAAGTGGATGAAAACGGCAGTAAATTGCGTATTTCATTCTTACCCAAGGCTATCAACTGGGTGCCGGTTGCCCGCTCGTCTTACTGGATTTTGCGCTTAGACGACAATTACCAAACCGCGCTGGTCGGCACGCCCAACCGCAAATACCTGTGGGTATTGTCACGCGAACCAAAGCTGGACGAAGCCACTTTACAAAGCTACATCGAAACGGCCAAGCAACAGGGCTATGATGTTTCCAAGCTGGTTCGCAGCGTACAATAAAAATTGATTCATAATAACAAAGGCCGTCTGAATGTTCAGACGGCCTTTGTTTGACTGCATATTATTTGTTGTCAGGGTGGGATTCCGTCGGGCTAGACAACGGCAATTCAGGCATAGTGCGTGCTTTTTCCGGAACAGAGCCGGACAAGGTATGCAAGAATGCGACGATGCTGTCGACCTCTTCCTTCTTCAATTCTTTACCCAATTGCGCCTGCCCCATGATTTGAACGGCTTTATCCAATTCCCACACGCTGCCGTTGTGGAAGTAAGGATAAGTTTTGGCCACATTACGCAAGCCCGGTACGCGGAAGAAATATTGGTCGGCTTCGTTTTTGGTCACATCGGCACGACCCTTGTCGTGGTTCGGGTCTTCAATGAATTTCCAATAAGGACCTTGCACCAAACCGAATTTTTGAAACGAATTACCGCCCAAACCCACGCCGGCATGGCACGCAATACAACCGTTATCCATAAACGAGCGCAGGCCTTTGCGTTCTTGTTCGTTCAAGGCATTGATGTTGCCTTTCAAATATTCGTCCCACTTGGTCGGTGTCAGCAAAGTGCGCTCAAACGCAGCAATCGCGGTGGTGATGTTTTTGAAGCTGATTGCGCCGTCTTGAGGGAAGGCTGCTTTAAACGCTGCCTGGTATTCCGGAATGTTTACGATTTTGGCCACAACGGCTTCTTCGCTGCTGTTCGCCATTTCCACCGGGTTCAGCAACGGCCCGCCTGCTTGCTCTTCCACATCAGCCGCACGGCCGTCCCAGAATTGCATGTCTAAAGTTGCCGCGTTCAACACGGTCGGCGAGTTACGGCCACCGAAGCCGCCTTTGTGACCTTGGCTGGTCGGCATATTGTCCACACCGGCAGAAGCCAAGTTGTGGCAAGAGTTGCAGCTTACGGTATTGCCTTTCGACAAGCGAGGCTCATACCATAATGATTGGCCAAGTTCGACTTGTTCAGGCGTAAAAGGACGCAGCTTCTGCATTTCTTCAGTCGTTGGCAGTGGTTTGAAAATGCCTTGCGCACGTTGCAGCAAATCTTTATCTTCTTGCGATGCGCCGCTGTTATCATACGCAGCCTGAGAAGCCGGTGCCGCATCAGGCTCTGAAGCTGCCGGCGCTGCAACCGGCGCGGAAGCAGTAGGCACAGCCGCTTGCTCAGCAGGCTTGTCACCACAGGCAGCCAATGCCGCCAGCACTGCAAGATAGAGGGCGATTTTGCCGAAAGCTTGGTATTTCATGGCGTATTCCTTTATATATTTATATATTTATATATTAAAAAGGGAAAACACTGCTCACCTAAAGCAGCCGAACCCTATGGTTAGATTTGATGAAAATCCTACATTTGATTACTGCCGTATTGCCATTGCTTTGGTTAATTTATGTATAGAGTATAATCAGACTCGACTGCCGTCTTTTTGCGATAAATCAATTTTGACACCATCATAGCCAAAACCAATACATCGGATAGCTAAAATTTTAACTTCTTATTCATTTCTAAGAATTGCCCGAATTTAACCGCAAATCACGTCGTATCACTTGCGCCCGATGGCCGATTGTTTTAAAGTTAGGCGCAAATCTTACTAGGGAAACTTCTATGAAAATTACTGTTATGGGCGCAGGCTCTTGGGGCACTGCACTCGCGCTACACTTTGCCCAACACGGCAATGAAGTCGCTCTGTGGGCGCGCAATGCCCAACACATCGAAACCTTACAAAACGACCGCGAAAACAAACACGGCCTGCCCGGCTTCCCATTCCCGGAAAGTCTGACCGCACACGCCGACTTGGCCGATGCGTTAAAAGATTCCGAATTGGTATTGATTGTGACCTCCGTTGCCGGTTTGCGCAGCAGTGCAGAATTATTAAAAGCCAACGGCGCCGCAGATATTCCGGTTTTAGCCGCGTGCAAAGGCTTTGAGCAAGACACAGGCTTATTGACCTTTCAAGTATTGAAAGAAGTCTTGCCGGAAAACAAAACACTCGGCGTATTGTCCGGCCCCAGCTTCGCACAGGAATTGGCACAACAATTGCCTTGCGCCGTGGTACTTGCTTCTGAAAACAAAGAATGGATTGAATCGCTGGTTGAGCAGTTAAACAACAACGTGATGCGCTTATACGGCAGCACCGATGTGATTGGCGTGGCGGTCGGTGGCGCAGTAAAAAACGTGATGGCAATTGCGACCGGCCTTTCAGACGGCCTCGAATACGGTTTGAATGCCCGAGCTGCTTTAGTGACCCGCGGTTTGGCGGAAATCACCCGTTTGGCCGTTGCCATGGGTGCGCAGCCCAAAACCATGATGGGCTTGGCCGGAATCGGCGATTTGATTCTAACATGTACCGGCGCCCTGTCGCGCAACCGTCGCGTCGGCTTAGGTTTAGCCGAAGGCAAAGAGCTACACCAAGTACTCAAAGAAATCGGCCACGTTTCAGAGGGTGTCAGCACCATCGAAGAAGTGTTCAACACCGCCTGCAAATACCAAATCGACATGCCTATTACCCAAACCCTGCTTCAACTGATTCGTCAGGAAATGACGCCGCAACAAGTAGTTGAACGCTTGATGGAACGCAGCGCGCGTTTCGAATAACAAGTAAACCAGAATGCCGTCTGAAATATTTCCTCTCTTTCAGACGGCCTTTTCATTGACAGCAATCAAGCATCTCACTATGCTTATCACCATTGTTTTTTCTTACGAATGATGCCCCATGAACCAAGCCCTTGACCAACTGGAAATCAACGTTTGCCAACTTACCCAAAAGTTTGAAACACTGATTGGCGAAAACCGCCGTTTACACGAAGAAATCAACCGTCTCAAACTGGAACAAGAGCAACAAAAACGCGAACACGAAACCGCAATTGACGAATTGAGCGAAGCCTTGCTGGTGCAAGTGGGTAAATTGAAAGAAGATTTACAGGCCAAAATCGACAGCCTTACCGCCGAAAAAGACCAATACCGCAGAGCATTAGAAGAAGGCGCCGCAGAAGTGCGCCGCCTGCTCGCCCGTCTGCCACAAGAAGAATCCTCATATTAAGGACAAAACATGAGCATCGAACAAGTCAATCTCGACATCATGAATGTCAACCTGACCATCAATACACCGACCGAAGAAAAAGATACCCTGATTCAAGCTGTCGAAATGCTGAATAAAAAAAGCGAAGCCATTAAAGAAAGCGGCCGCATCGTCGGCACCGACAAAATCATTGTCATGGCCGCTTTAAATGTTGTACACGACCTACTGAAAGTCAGCCTCAAAGATGATTTGGCAATCGGCGAATTTCAGCGTAAAATAACAGATATGAGCAATGCTTGCCAAAAAGCATTGTCCCGCTTAGAGCAAAATTGATTTTCTTTTCCCTGCAGTGTACGCGAAGGCATATATTCCTTTGAACCAATAAGTTCGCTTCAGGTTGCCGGGAGCAGTAGTGAGCGCGATCGTCTTTTACAGATGAACCCGAAACTACCCGAGGTGGCCGCCTTGTCAGATAAGGTTCAAGCGGATTCAGCCGAAACGGCATATGCGGGGATTCCCATATCAAGCCATACCTCGACATACCTCGACGGTATGGCTTTTTCAATATCGTATTTAATCGCGGAAAAGCAACAAAACTTTGATCAAAAAACTTTTATTGCCGTTTTATTAAAACAATTACTTTCATACTGCCTCAATACGATTGACAAAAGACATTATCGAATTTAAAATCCATAGCTTTCTATATCTATCTGGATTTCCACTATGAAAACCTTTTCAGCGAAACCGCATGAGGTGAAGCGCGAATGGTTCGTCATCGACGCTCAAGACAAAGTTTTGGGTCGCGTTGCGGCCGAAGTCGCACACCATCTGCGTGGCAAACACAAACCTGAATACACCCCTCACGTTGATACCGGTGACTACATCATCGTCATCAATGCAGACAAATTGCGCGTGACCGGTGCTAAATTCGAAGACAAAAAATACTACCGTCACTCAGGCTTCCCCGGCGGTATCTATGAGCGTTCATTCCGCCAGATGCAAGAGCAATTTCCGGGTCGCGCCTTGGAACAAGCTGTAAAAGGCATGTTGCCAAAAGGTCCTTTGGGTTACGCTATGATCAAAAAATTGAAAGTGTATGCCGGCGAAGAACACGGCCATGCTGCACAACAACCTAAAGTTTTAAAATTGAAATAAGGACACGACATGAACGGTAAATACTACTACGGCACAGGCCGCCGCAAAAGTTCAGTGGCTCGTGTATTTCTGACCAAAGGTAACGGTCAAATCACCGTTAACGGCCGCCCTGTTGACGAATTTTTCGCTCGCGAAACCAGTCGCATGGTGGTTCGCCAGCCATTGGTTCTGACTGAAAATGCAGAATCATTCGACATTAAAGTTAATGTTATCGGCGGCGGCGAAACCGGTCAATCTGGTGCCATCCGTCACGGCATTACCCGAGCTCTAATCGACTTTGATGCTGCTTTGAAATCTGCTCTTTCTGCTGCTGGCTTTGTAACTCGCGATGCCCGAGAAGTGGAACGTAAAAAACCAGGTTTGCGCAAAGCACGTCGCGCAAAACAATTCTCAAAACGTTAATTTGTTTTCAGATATTACCTCAAAAAAGCCCGCACAATTATTGCCGGGCTTTTTTATTATCTCTACCGCCCGAACACTAAACATTTCAGACGGCATACCTATTCACTTTTTTATAAAGTTCGGCTATATAATATTCCAAAATATCTTAATTTTTGAAAAGATATGCAATAAAAAAAGACTTCAACCCGTCGTCTCGGTATGATGAAACCATCCGCACTACATCAAAACAGGCGGCAAGAACATATTAAATATTAAATAATGAAAGGAATATTATGGGCTGGTTAGGCACAATTTTGGTAGGTTTTATCGTTGGCGTATTGGCTAAATTTTTGCATCCGGGCAACGATAAATTAGGTTTCATCATGACCACGATTTTGGGTATTGCCGGTGCGGCCTTGGCCGGCGTGGTCGGCGAAGCTTTGGGTTGGTATCAAGTCGGCGAAGGCGCAGGCTGGATTGCCTCTACTATCTTTGCGATTATTATTTTGGCTGTCTACACACGCATCGTGAAAAAATGATGATTGACTGACGCCAAAGATAAAACAGGCCCGCCAATGGCCTGTTTTTCTTGCTATAAAACTCCTAATTATGCAACACACTCTTCTATCTTATTTCAAATCTTTTTTACAGGCCGCACTGATTTTTGCGCTTATTTCTGTTGCCATTGATTGGTGGTGAAAACCCAGTCAACCTGTTTCCTTTACTGAGCAGAATCTCGCTCCAGTCAATCAGAACCAAACTTCGCTTAACTACTTCAGCCAAGACCGTGTCGCGATTGTGTATTTCTGGGGAACATGGTGCGGCATTTGTAAATACACTTCCTCCTCAGTAGAAAAGCTCCATCAAAACCATATTCCGGTCATCAGCATTGCCTTAAAATCGGGCGATGATACGGAATTAAAAGAATATCTCAACCAAAATCAGCTCTCTTTCCCAACCGTCAACGATTCAGACGGCCTGATTACCCAACAATGGAACATCAATGTCACCCCCACCTTTGTTTTGATGAAAAACGGCCAAATGCTTCATGCCACTACGGGTATCAGCAGCTACCGGGGGCTGCGCCTACGCGTGCTTATCAGCAATCTGATATATTGATATTTACATCCAAGGAAATCCGATTATTTTAAATATAAAATCGACTTGTAAAAATTAAACGGTATTATGTATTAATCATTGGTATTTTCAAAATAAACAAACTATCTTAACAATTAATACTTAATGATTCTATTGAGATTATTTCTAAAATAGACTAATATAAGCTTAGAGGATAGCTCAAAAATCTTATCATTATTATCATCAAAACAAACTAACACCGTATTCAATCAAGGCTGAAGCAGTAGACCGTTTATTTCAATATAAATTTGTACAATGGCCGCCCATAACCTTGGCGTAAGCCCTTATTATTCTGCCACGCTTCCATGATTTGAATCTTAGTTACAACGGAGAACTTCTCATGCCTAACCAGTCTAAACACGCATCAATTAATATTGCCTTGATCCAAGCTCGAGAAGCTTTGATGACGCAATTTCGCCCGATTTTGAACCAAGCCAATGTAACCGACCAACAATGGCGTATTATCCGCCTATTGGCCGAAAACGGCACATTAGACTTCCAAGATTTAGCCAATAAAGCCTGCATCTTGCGCCCCAGCTTGACCGGCATTCTGACCCGCTTGGAAAAAGCCGGCCTGGCCGTACGACTGAAGCCTTCCAACGACCAGCGCCGTGTTTATCTGAAGCTGACTCAAGAAGGAGAAAAGCTTTATCAAACCATCGGCGCACAAGTGGATGACCGCTACGATGCCATTGAGGCTATTTACACTAAAGAAAAATTGGACACATTACAAAAATTGCTGGCCGAACTGTCTGAAATCGAGCAGGCTTTAAAATAAAAAGTTATCACAGAATGACTGATTCAACACACACACTTAAGCAACCGTTTCGTGATGCCATGGCTTCTGCAGCAGCAGGTGTGCATGTCATTACAACAGACGGTGCCATCGGGCGTTATGGCATTACCATGACTGCCGTAACATCAGTAACGGATGATCCGCCTACCATTATGCTGTGTATCAACCGTGAAGCCGCCATCATTCCAATTTTATTGCAAAACCGCGATTTATGTATCAACACGCTTTCAGGTGGCCAACAAGATATTGCCGAGCATTTCGCCGGCATAACCAATCTTTCACCAGAAGAACGCTTTGAATATCATATCTGGCATCGCGGTCAAACTGGCCAACTCGAGGTAGAAGGCGCTTTAGCTCATCTGCACGGTCAAGTTATCGAGCAGCACGAGATTGGTACGCACTATATTTTTTATGTCCGTATCAACGAAATCAAAATAGCCGACACGAACTCGCCTGCTTTATTGTATTTCCGAAGACAATTCAAATCATTAGCATAGAAAGATGCTGTCTGAAACGTTATTTTCAGACAGCATTTTTCTAATGAATATTAATTACGGCGTGCATCCAGCAAATAAGATGTGTTGCCTAAATCTGCCTGACCCTTGGCTTTCTCAGTACGCAAACGCTTACCTACCAGCACTACGCGCCCCTGCTCATTCAACAATTCCAAATGGCGCGAATTAAAACGATAGCTTTGCACATTATGCAAGACTTGCGGCAAGTTACGCTCCGCCACATTTTCAGCACATTGGTTATCTGTTTGAATTTGGTTAAACGTCAGCATATGGCTACTGCCCAAACCATATCGGCCCGATACTTTGACACATTCCGACACAGCACTAAAACCGTCATCACTATTATTAATAGTAAAAATCGCATTAGGGTCATTTGGCGAATAGCCACCAACATCGCTCAAGCGCCATGCACCATAAATATTAGGTGCTTTATCCAACGGATTTGCCACTGGAATCACTACCGGAAAACACGCTGACAATAACAAAGGTAAGAGAAGTGCAGTTTTCTTCATCTGTATTCTTTCTGAATGGGTTAAAATCACGCAGACCCCATAATGTATTTTTATGCTGATACTATAAAGGATGATGGAAAGGCCATCTGAAATTTATGCTTATCGGAAGTTAAACTCGATAAACTGCATGAAACATTCGTATCCCAACTTGTCGAAGCGTACTATCGACTATACAATTTCAAATATTTCACAAGATTTCGGGATACACACATGAAAGCAATGATTCTGGCTGCCGGTCGCGGTGAGCGCATGCGCCCCTTCACCGACACCTGCCCTAAACCGCTGTTAAAAGTTGGCAAAGAGCCGCTTATCGGCTGGCATTTACGCCGTCTGAAACAAGCCGGAATCACAGAAATTGTCATCAACTATGCATGGTTGGGAGAACAAATCGAGAAAACGCTAGGTAATGGTGGCAATACGGTGTCAACATTGTCTATTCGCCGGAATTATCCGGCGGGCTAGAAACTGCCGGCGGCATCGCCACCGCCTTGCCTTTATTAGGCAACGATCCGTTTTTGGTTATCAACGGCGACGTATTAACCGACATTGATTTTCAAACGGCCGCTTCTGTGGCTCAAACTTTGACGCAAAAACAACAACTGGCGCATTTGTGGCTGGTCAATAATCCGGCACACAACCTAAGTGGCGACTTCAAGCTACTTTCAGACGGCCTGATTGCCCCTACCCCTCATAACGGTCAAGGCTTAACTTTCAGTGGCATGGGCGTTTATCACCCTGATTTGTTTCAACACACCCCTGCCCACCAAGCAGCCAAATTAGCGCCACTTTTGCGTTCAGCAATGGCTAAACAACAAATCAGCGGCCAAAAACATAACGGACTTTGGCTAGATGTCGGCACTATAGCAAGATTGGAAGAAGCCAGCCGCCTGGCTGAAAACTGGGTATAAACCCTGTTTTATCCGATAAGTTCAACAAACTATTGAATCCGTCTGAAATATAAAGTTCAGACGGCTTTAGCCTAATTACCCAAAATTAAAAGCCTGCTATTGAAGCAGGCTTTTAATAATTCAGTCAATCAATTATCAGAAGAATTTTGACGGCGCAAAATAGCCGGAATTTCAAAATCATCTAAAACCGATTGATTACCAAAATCGGCAGCAGTCAGGTTCATACCGCGCGTGCCACGGCCTGAGCGCACCAAACCATCGATATTATGTAATTGCTGCGCTTGTTGCGGTGCATATTCTTCGCGACCACCCAAGGTTTGCTGTACGCGTGAAGAAGCACGTACCGGTGCAACTTGATGGCCGTGCTCTTGCAAACCGGTTGCAATGATGGTCACACGAATTGCATCTTCGCTCATATTTTCATCTTCAGCAGTACCAAACTTACATTCCGCATCCGGATGAGCATTACTGTTTACGACTTTCATGATTTCGCCGTATTCAGACATTTTCAAGCAACCCGGTGCAGTGGTCACATTAACCAACACGCCGCGTGCGCCATCCAAGGTTACACCATCCAACAATGGGCTGGAAATCGCTTGCTCGGTAGCCAACCGCGCGCGGTCAATCCCTTGGGCAAAGCCCGACCCCATCATGGCCATACCTTTAATGCCCATAACGTTCTTCACGTCGGCAAAGTCGACGTTGATGAAACCAGGGTTGGTGACCACTTCAGAGATGCCAGCAACGGCGTTACGCAATACATCGTCTGCAGTACGAAAGGCATCACGCATGGTGGCATCTTCACCCAATACCGTGAACAATTTGTCATTCGGAATCACAATCAGTGAATCCACTTGACTCTTCAATTGCTCCAAACCGTTTTGAGCGATATGACCGCGTTTATTACCTTCAAAATTGCTCGGACGGGTTACCACGGCAACAGTCAGAATACCCATTTCTTTGGCGATTTCTGCCACAACAGGTGCTGCACCAGTACCGGTACCGCCCCCCATACCGGTGGTGATGAACAACATATTGGCGCCACGAATAGCATCTTCGATCGCTTCACGCTCTTCTTGAGCGGCAGCACGACCAATTTCAGGGTTAGCACCTGCGCCCAAACCGCGAGTCAGATTAGTGCCCAATTGAATACGTTTGGCCGCATTGTTTTTACCCAATGATTGGGCATCGGTATTGGCACTGATGAACTCCACACCTTGAATGGTGTTTTCAATCATGTTGTTGATGGCATTACAGCCACCTCCACCTAAGCCAATCACTTTAATAACTGCAGGGCTTGCGGCTGATTCCGCTACGTCGTAAACAAATTCCATTCAAATACTCCTCCGCGCCCTGCTGTGAGGACGGTTAAAAATAAGCTCTTGCTGCATATTATATAAGAAGTAGCCGATGACTTGCAAAATACTTCTCATTTGTCACTGCCACAAATAAATATTATCTACATTTTTTAAACAAAAAACATACAGTTTACATTCAAACGGCCTAAACCATCATGCTGACTGATTAGGCCGTTTGAATATTCTTGGTGACACGATAGCCGTTGTAGCAGGTTAGAAATTATCCTTTAAGAATTTTTGGAAGCGTGCCCACAAGCTGAGCTTCTCACCGCTATCGCCACCAACCTGTACCGCACCGGTTACCAGGCTGCCGTCTTCTTCGCCACGCGCAGCTTGCAACAGGCCGATAGCAGTCGCATAGCGTGGATTGCGGATACGCTCTGATACGCCACCCATTTCTTGCGGCACACCGATACGCGCCGGCAAATTGAAGATTTCTTCTGCCAATTCAACAATGCCAGTCAGCATAGAGGCACCACCGGTCAACACGATGCCGGAAGTTAACACTTCTTCAGGGAAGCCTGAACGGCGTAATTCATTTAAGGTTAATTCCAAAATTTCTTCAACACGCGGGCCAATCACGCTGGCCAATACGCGGCGTGAAATTTGGCGCGGCAAACGGTCGCCCACGCTCGGTACTTCAACCATTTCGTCCAGACCTTCCATGGTCGGAATGGCAACGCCGTAATGAATTTTGATGTATTCGGCCGCGCTGTGCGGCGTACGTAAAGCTTGTGCCAAATCTTTGGTAATCAGGTCACCTGCCACCGGAATCACGGCAGTATGACGGATGGCGCCATTGGTATAAACTGCGATGTCGGTCGTACCTCCGCCAATGTCGATAACACACACGCCCAAGTCTTTTTCATCTTCGGTCAGCACCGCTTGGCCGCTGGCCAAAGGCTGCAACATGATTTGATCCATCTGCAAATCACAACGCTGAATGCATTTTTGGATATTTTGCAAAGCAGTATTGGCACCTGTAATGATATGCACGCGCGTATCCAAACGCACGCCGCTCATACCGATCGGCTCTTTTACGCCCGGCTGGTTGTCGATGATGTATTCCTGCACCACCGTATGTAAAATATTGTGATCAGGCGGAATATTGATGGCTTTGGCAGTTTCGATGGCACGGTCGATGTCGGCCTGCGTCACTTCGCCGTCTTTGATTTTCACGACGCCTTGCGAATTCAGGCTGCGGATGTGGTTGCCGGCAATGCCCGTGGTCACATGGGAAATTTTGATATCCGCCATTAATTCAGCTTCATTTACCGCTTGTTTGATGGCTTGTGCAGTCGCATCGATGTTGGTCACCATACCGGCTTTCAAGCCGCGTGATGGCGCTTGCCCCAAACCGACGATATGGATTTCATTGTCTTCTTGCACTTCCCCAATGAGTGCAATCACTTTTGACGTGCCGATATCTAATGCACTGATGTATTTGCCTTGTTCCATAAAGTCCCATTCATTTCGCTAATGTTGTATTTTTTACTGAGCCTAATTATTCAGACGGCTCATCCAAAGGTTGTTTGTATCGCACCGAAAAACCGTCTTTATAACGCATATCGACATACGCCAAACGGTCGCTGTGCTTTTGCAGCAGACTTGGCCAAATTTCAGCAAAGAACTGCAGACGTTTGATTTCATGCTCGCGCCCTAAGCGCACGGTAATCCCGTTATCCAACACCACCGACCAAGCCGATCGAGGTGTATAAATCAGCTCTTGCACTTTTAAATCGCGCGCACCGAGAATGCCGGTAAATTCATTGTAATGTTTGACCATGTCTTTACCGGTACCAGGCTGGCCTTCGAAAACCGGCAAATCCTGTTCCAAGGTGGCTTGGAACACATTGCCTTTGGTATCGACCAAACCTGATTTTTTCCATTGCGCAATGGCGATGCGCTCGGTCAGATGGATTTCAACCGTATCCGGCAAGCGACGGCGCACCAAAGCCGAATCCACCCAAGGCAATTGTTGAAAAGCTTCTTGCGCAGCATTCATATCGGCACGGAAAATATTGCCGACTAAGTGTTTTTGCGCAATGGTTTGCAGATCTTTGTCATCAATATGGGTCAGCTTGCCTTCAATGGCGACCTGCTTGATGGGAAAGTGATTCGAATGATACACCCATGCCATGCCTGTGCCGATGAGCAACAGCGCCGCCAACACACATAACCATCTTGTTAACCGCCCCAAGGCGCCGGCATCATCCCACATGAGCAGTTTTCAAAATTTCAAGACATAAATCGGCAAAATCCAAGCCGGTTTGGGCGGCGGATTTTGGTACCAAACTGTGACCGGTCATACCGGGCAGGGTATTGATTTCCAAAAGATACAGCTTACCGTCGTTATCTTTCAGAAAGTCAACGCGCACGCAGCCTTCCGCACCAATCGCCTGCGCCCCGCGTACAGCCAGCTCGCGCATCAAAGCTTCATCGCTTTCGCTCAAATCGGACGGGCATTGGTAAACGGTATCATCGCGCTGATATTTGGCTTCCCAGTCGTAAAACTCGGTTTGCGGAATGATGTGTATGCTTGGCAAACCGCGGTTGCCCAATACCGGACAAGAATACTCGCCGCCGCCGATAAAGCGCTCGGCAATAATCTCACCCTGCAAGTGTTTCAATTCTTCATAAACAGCTTTCAGACGGCCTGTTTCTTTCACTTTTACCACACCGACGCTACTGCCTTCCGCCGCCGGTTTGACAAACATCGGTAAGCCTAAGGTTTTTTCAACGGCATCGAAATCACTGTCATCACGCAATACGGCAAATTCCGGCACAGGTAAACCTAACGCTTGCCAAATCAGCTTGCAGCGGTATTTATCCATGCCAATGGCTGAGGCGGCCACGCCGCTGCCGGTATAAGGCATATTCATCAATTCCAATGCGCCTTGAATCGCACCGTCTTCACCGTAAGTGCCGTGTAAAATATTGAAGGCCGTCTGAAAACCTTGGGTTTTCAATTCGACCAACGGGGTTTCTTTCGGGTCAAACGCATGTGCATTAACACCTTTGCTTTTCAAAGCGGCCACAATAGCGGCACCGCTGTCTAAGGAAATGTCGCGTTCGGTTGAAAAACCGCCCATCAACACGGCTACTTTGCCAAAATTCTGCATACTGCTTGTCTTTCTAATCTTTCAGACGGCCACTCTGTTGAGACGGCCTTTCCCATTATTATTGTTATTATTGTTTGGTCGCATCCAACATGGCTTGCGGTACTTTATTGATACTGCCTGCCCCCATGGTCAGTACCACATCGCCATCTTGCAGCACATTCAGCAACATCTCCGGCAATTCAGCCACGTTTTCGCAATAAATCGGCTCCAGTTTACCCAATACACGAATGGCACGCGCCAAGGCGCGCGAATCGGCCGCGGCAATCGGCTCCTCACCGGCAGCATAAACTTCGGTCAAAACCAGCGAATCAACAGTATTTAATACCTTAGTGAAATCTTCAAACAAATCGCGGGTACGCGTGTAGCGATGCGGCTGGAATGCCAACACCAAACGCTTATCGGGATACGCACCACGCGCGGCAGCCACCGTGGCAGCCATTTCTACCGGATGATGGCCGTAATCATCCACCAGCAAAGCTTTACCGCCTTTAGGCAACGCTACTTCACCATATTTCTGGAAGCGGCGGCCGACGCCGGCAAAGCCGAGCAAACCTTGTTGGATTGCTTCAACCGAAGCACCCACTTCCAAGGCCACGCCGATGGCGGCCAAAGAGTTCGATACATTATGGCGGCCCGGCATATTCAACACCGCTTCAAACGGCGCTTGCTCGTGGCCTTTCATGTTGACATGCACGGTAAATTTCATTTGTGCACCGACGTTTTCAATATCGGTGGCGTAAATATCAGCAGTATCATCCAAGCCGTAAGTGGCAAACGGTTTGCTTACTTTCGGCACAATCGCGCGCACGTATTCGCTGTCGATACACAAAAACGCTTTACCGTAAAACGGCATGCGGTGGATAAAGTCAATAAAGGCCTGATGCAGCTTTTCCACGCTGTGGCCATAAGTATCCATGTGGTCTTCGTCAATGTTGGTGACCACCGACATAATCGGCGTCAAGTGCAGAAAAGACGCATCCGATTCGTCCGCTTCGGCCACGATATATTCGCCCTGCCCCAAACGGGCATTCGAGCCGGCCGCAGTAAGTTTGCCGCCGATCACGAAAGTCGGATCCAAACCAGCCGCAGCTAAAATCGAAGCAGTCAGACTGGTGGTGGTGGTTTTGCCGTGGGTACCCGCAATGGCGATACCGTCGCGGAAACGCATCAATTCCGCCAGCATGAGCGCACGCGGAATCACAGGAATATGTTGCTCATTAGCCGCCACCACTTCAGGGTTATCGGCTTTTACGGCGGTAGAGGTCACCACCACATCGGCACCGTTAACGTGTTCGGCAGTATGACCGGGATAAACTTGGATACCCAAAGCCGACAAATGCTCAGTAGTAGCGTTTTTCGACTGATCGGAACCGGAAACCTTGAAACCCAAATTGTGCAAAACTTCAGCAATGCCGCACATTCCGACACCGCCGATGCCGACAAAGTGAATATTGGTTACTCGATTTTTCATCATGATTTCTGTCCCGAAGTCGATTTTTACGTAAAACCGTTATTTTAAAGGGCTGTTGCGTTATGCGCTATCGTTTTATTGTAAAGGATGATTAACATAGCATGTCAGGCCGTCTGAAACTGCCCACGTTTTTCAGACGGCCTGTTTAAACGACTTATCCCACCACATCAACCGCGGCCTGCGCCACATCATCGGCACTGTGCGGCAGAGCCAAAGTACGGGCTTGCTCTGCCCATTGCAAACATTGCCCACGCTTTAAACCACTCAACACTTCGGCCAGCTTTTCCGGCGTCAATTGCGGCTGCGGCAACAACAAACCGGCTTGCGCACGCACCATAAAACGGGCGTTGGCGGTTTGGTGGTCGTCCACCGCATGCGGATACGGCACCAACAACGCACCGACACCGGCAGCGGTCAGTTCAGCAATCGTCAGCGCGCCGGCGCGGCAAATTACCAAATCGGCATCGCGATAAGCCGATACCATGTCGGTAATAAATTCCACACATTCGGCTTCTACACCCAAGGCATCGTAATCTGCCTGCAGGCTGCCCAATTTATTGCGGCCGGACTGGTGATACATTTGCGGCCGCTGATGCTCAGGCAGCAAAGCCAGCGCTTTCGGCAAGGTTTGGTTCAAAATGTCCGCACCCAAGCTGCCACCCATCACCAATATTTTCAGACGGCCTGCTCTATCAGCAAAGCGTTCGGCAGGGGTCGGCAAACGGGCAATATCCGCACGCACGGGATTGCCGACCAAACCGTTTTCGTGTTCAAACGCTTTCGGGAACGCATACAGCACGCGTTTCGCCCAGCGTGACAATTGGCGGTTGGACAAGCCGGCCACCGCATTTTGCTCGTGAATCACAATCGGCACGCCACACAATTTGGCAGCGACGCCGCCCGGAAAGGTCACAAAACCGCCAAACCCAATCACGCAAGCGACACGGTGTTTTTTGATGATGCGCTGCGCCGAACGAACGGTTTTAAACAATGTAAACGGCAAGATCAGCTTGCGTTTCAAACCATTGCCACGCACACCTTTAATCGCCAAGGTTTCCAACAAAATATCGTATTGCGGCACGATACGCGTTTCCATCGCGCCTTCGCTGCCCAGCCAAATCACATGATGACCGCGCACGCGCAATGAATCCGCCACAGCCAATGCCGGAAAAATATGGCCGCCGGTACCGCCGGCCATCAACATAAATGTCTTCCCGCCCATTACTCTATCCTTCTATCTGATAACCGCGCATTTTTTGGCGGTTTTCATAATCAATCCGCAACAACAATGTCATGCAGACTAACATAATCACCACAGCCGAACCACCGTAAGACATCAACGGCAAGGTTAAGCCCTTGGTTGGTAGAATACCGATGTTAACACCGATATTAAAGAAACTCTGAATACCGATCCAAATGCCGATGCCGTTGGCCACATAGGCGCTGAAAATCAAATCCAAATCCCGCGCCTGCTTGCCGATGGAAAAAGCGCGCACCACCAGCCAGCCATAACAAAACACCAATACACACATGCCGAGAAAGCCGAATTCTTCACCAATCACGGCAAAAATAAAGTCGGTATGCGCTTCAGGCAGGTAAAAGCGTTTTTCCAAACTTGCACCCAAGCCCACACCCAGCCATTCGCCACGCGCAATCGCCATTAAGGAATGAGTCAATTGATAGCCCTTGCCCAACGGATCTTCCCAAGGGTTCAGAAAGCCCGCCATCCGCGCCATACGGTAAGGTGCGGCCAAAATCAAAGCACCCATACCGATCAATACCATCACCACCATCATGGCAAAATATTTCCACGGGAAACCGGCCAAAAACAGCATTCCCATAATGATGCCGATAATCACCACAAAAGAGCCGAAATCGGGTTGCGCCATAATTAAAATCAGGCCGGCCACCAACAGCGAGCCCGGTTTGATGATTTTTTTTACACTCTGCAACACCTCCGCCTTGCGCGTGAACAAACTGGCCAAATACAAAACCGCCGCCAATTTGAACATTTCGGTCGGTTGCAGATTAACCGGACCGATGTGAATCCAACGTGTAGCACCGTTAATCTCACGTCCCACGCCCAATACCACAATCAGCAATATCCCGCACAAGGCGAAATACCAAGGCATAAACTTTTTCCAAGCCGCCATCTTAAAAAGGGAAATGACGCCGCACACAATCACACCCAAGACGATAAAACCGGCCTGTTTGTACAAAAATGAAAACTGATCTCCGCCTTCAGCCGCCGCATACGCAATCGATGCCGAATAAATCATCAGCAGGCTGAATGCCGTCATCAGGATAATCATCCACAACAACGAAACATCGATTTTTTGGCCGCTGCGGACAATCTGGCGGTCGAGAATTTTAGATACATTCATGATAGGAAACAGTCATTACAGCTTGAATAAAGCGTTCAGACGGCCTGACACATTCAGGCCGTCTGAACAAAGATTACGTTGTTTATGAATCATTATTTCAGTTTTGACGTTTTCAGACGGCCTACAAAGCCTGAAACGCTTCAATAAACACTTCTGCCCGATGCGCGTAGCCGGTGAACATATCAAAGCTGGCGCAAGCCGGGCTCAACAACACCACATCACCCGCTTCGGCTCGGGCATAGGCCGTCTGAACCGCTTCTTGCAAAGTGGCACAATCGGTCATCGTCACGCCGCAATCGGCCAAATCGCGGCGAATCAACGGTGCATCTTCACCAATCAGCAGCACGCCTTTGGCCTTGCCTGCCAACACATTTTTCAGCGGTGAAAAATCCTGTCCTTTGCCTATACCGCCCAAAATCACCCACAGCGGATTTTGCAAACCGGCAATCGCGGCGGCGGTAGCACCGACATTGGTGCCTTTGCTGTCGTCGATAAACATCACGCCGTTTTTCTCACCGATTTTTTCCACACGGTGCGGCAAGCCTTGGAAGGTTTTAACGTGTCCCAATAAAGCTTCGCGCGGCAAACCGATGGCTTCGCACAAAGCCACCGCCGCCAGCACGTTGGCCGCATTATGCAGGCCTTGCAGCGGAATATCGGCCGTTGTCAGCAAATCATCGCTGCCGTGTTTCAGACGGCCTGTTTCACGTTCCAGCCAATAATCGGCGGGGCATTCAATCGAAAACCATTTCACCTCACACCCGGCCCGTTTCATGGCACGGCAAAACACATCGTCTGCATTCAATACCTGCACACCTTCGCCACGGAAAATTTTGTCTTTGGCATGGGCGTAATCGAGCAAATCGTCGTAGCGGTCGAGATGGTCTTCGGAAATGTTTAAAACCGTCGCCGCACTCGGACGCAGGTTTTCGGTGTTTTCCAACTGGAAGCTGGATAATTCCAATACCCATACATCGGCTTTTTTACCTTCGCGCTGCAACTCAGCTTCCAAAACCGGTGTACCGATGTTGCCCGCAATCACGGTGTCTAAGCCGCATTTGATGCACAAATAGCCAACCAAGCTGGTAACGGTGGTTTTGCCGTTGCTGCCGGTGATGGCGATGACTTTGTCGCCGCGCTCGTTCAACACGCCGGCCAATATTTCAATGTCGCCCAGCACGCGGCCGCCATTGGCTTTGAATTCGGCAATATCCGGCTGACGCTCACTGATACCCGGGCTGATGGCCAGCGTATCGAAATCTTCCGCCAGCGCATCTTTCAGACGGCCTGTGTAAAACTTCAAGCCGTCAAACATTTTGCCGATTTGTGCCACGCGCTCCGGCTTGAGTGCCGCATCGTAAACCGCCACTTCGGCACCGGCTTGGCGCAAAAACGCAATCATCGCAATGCCCGAGGCGCCCAAACCTGCGACCAATATTTTTTTATTTTGCCAATTCATTTTGTGTTCGATTCAATAGATTTCATTGTGGGTATTCAGGCGGATTCAGGCCGTCTGAAAAAATCCGTTTACATCATAACGCGGCAGCATTTCCTGCAATGCGGCCTGTCTTCCTGACTGCCGGCACCGGGCGGCATCGGCGGCGCGACACCGGCTTCATGCCGATTGCGCATCCAATCGGCCATCGCATAGATTTGCAGCAGCAAAGGTTCGGCCAGCTTTTTATCGATTGCCAATTCACTCAAGGCTTGGGCAAAACAGGCCACCCATTCATCGCGCACTTGGCTTTTTACCGCAAACGGCATGTGGCGCGCACGGAGTTGCGGATGGCCGTATTTTTGTTCAAACAAAGGCGGGCCGCCTAGCCAACCGCTGAAAAATTCGTAGAGCTTGTCGCGAACCAAAGTCATGTCGTCACCATGTATCTCGCGCAAGGCTTGATATTTCGGCTCAAGTTCCATTAAATCGTAAAACGGCCGGTCAAGGCGCGCACACCTTGTTTACCGCCCAATGCTTGATACATAGCTGCTCCAAAGCCGCCCGAACATCAACGTGTTTCAGACGGCCTGTTTCCATTAGCGGATTTTCAAGGTGCTCAAACCAATCAGCACCAGCACAATGGTGATAATCCAAAAGCGCACCACCACTTGTGTTTCTTTCCAGCCTTTTTGTTCATAATGGTGGTGAATCGGCGCCATCAGGAAAATGCGTTTTTTGGTGCGTTTATACCAGCCGACCTGCAGCATCACCGAAATCGCCTCCACCACAAACAAACCGCCCATGATGAACAACACGATTTCCTGGCGCACAATCACGGCCACCGTACCCAAAGCCGCGCCTAAGGCTAACGCACCCACGTCGCCCATAAAAACTTGTGCCGGATACGCGTTAAACCATAAAAAGCCCAAACACGCGCCGCACATTGCGGCGCAGAATATCACCACTTCATTGGCTCCGGCCACATAAGGCAATTGCAGATAGCGGGCAAATTCGCTGTGGCCGCCGGCATAGGCAAAAATGGCCAAACCGCCGGCCACCAACACCACCGGAAACGCGGCCAAACCATCCAAACCATCGGTCAGATTCACCGCATTGGAAGTACCGACAATCACCAGATAAGTCAGCACCACAAAACCGATACTGCCCAAAGGATAAGCGATTTGCTTAAAAAACGGCACAATAAATTCCGTACTCGATGGCAGCTCGGCCGCGTAAAACAAAAAAATACCCGCCAACAAAGCCACGGTCGATTGCCACACCATTTTAAATTTGGCCGACACACCGTTCGGGTCTTTATAAACCACTTTGCGCCAGTCGTCGTAGAAACCAAGCGCACCGGTTGACAGCAATACCGCCAGCAAAATCCAGATATACGGGTTGCCCCAATTGCCCCACAACAAAGTTGATACGGCAATAGCGGTCAGAATCAGCGAGCCGCCCATGGTCGGCGTACCGTTTTTTACCAAGTGCGTTTGCGGACCATCGGTGCGGACCGCTTGGCCGACTTTCAATGCCGTCAGCTTGCGGATTGCCCATGGTCCGAGCAGCAGCGAAAACACCAGCGCGGTCAATGCCGCCATCACCGCACGGAATGTGGTGTATTGGAAAACGTTCAGCGCGGAAAACCAATCGCTGAAATGGGCAAGCCATAAAAACATTCTTACTTCCTTATTTCTTTTATCGTCAACAGGATAGCATCGCCATCCTATAAGGTTAATCATTCTCGGTCGTCTGAAAATTTTTCAGACAACATTTCAAAAAAGGATAAATTTCTTGAGAATCTTTCAAAAATCTATGCTTCTTCCAAAGCAGAGACCAATTTTTCCAATGTTAAAATCTGTTGTTTCAATGCCTCAATCTCACGCTCTCGACTATCAAGCAACTCATTTTTCATCGCCAATATATTCCGCAAACCTGATATTTCAGCTTCTAATGCTGGGTTACCCAAAGATAAACTGAAATTAGTGGAGTTGCTGAAATTATCGTTTGAGTTATTGAATACAATCACACCTTCATCGCCAAACGGAATCAAATCTGCAATGTTCACTTCAAGCACTTGTGCAATTTGCTGTAAACGTTCGATTCGAACTCCTGACTCGCCACGTTCAATTTTTGCATAACCCGTTCAGACATTCCCAACTTCTCCGCCATCACAGCTTGGGTCATATGCTTATCTTCCCGCAAATCGCGGATATTTTGTCTTAATTGGTCTCTTGCATTCATAAAAACTCTTTTCAGGTAACTTGGCATTCTCTTTGGGTAACCGGATATAACGAACCGTTTGTGGTAACAACTCTACTTAATCCTTAACATACAGACTCTTTAAACCACTCACGGAAAATTCATTATGGCATACCGCTACGATCCCGACTTGGAATTTTTGGGCTCTTGCTCATCAGAAGAATTAAACGATCTTGTTTACTCTCTTACTCACGACAAAGATGGCAGCACCCGCTATACGGAAAGTTTGACTGCCAACGAAAAATACAAACGCTATTATCCTGATCATCAAAAATATTGGAAAGAAATTGCCGAAGAAATCCAATTATTCGGCGGTAATACTTTCGCAAATATCTTCCGTGGCGGACGTGGCGTAGAATACAAAGAGATACTTTGTGATGTCTGCAACAAGATGAAAGTTAATTACAATAAATACGCACCAACTAAAGAAATCGAACAAAACCTTTTAATGAAAATTCTGAAAGATGCTCTGGATAAAATATCCCCCGAAGAACTTACCAATCTCGGAAGAGAATTGGGCTTAGATAGTGTATCATTGGTCAATCCATCCCAATTATCAGGTATTCTAATTGCAATTTTTAAAGCTGGAGGTTTCAAATCTTATCAATTAACCTTAATTGTCGTAAACGCCGTATTAAAAACACTAATCGGCAGAGGATTGACATTTGCCGGCAATGCCGCACTTACCCGAACTGCTGCGCTTCTAACCGGACCAATAGGTTGGATTATTACAGGATTATGGACTGCAGTTGATATTGCCGGTGCTGCCTACCGTGTAACCATTCCAGCTGTCATCCAAGTTGCCTATCTGCGTACACTCTCAGAAAATCGTGATGTTATTAAGTTTGAAAATATGAAATCTTAAATTTCTAAATCCAAGCCATACAATTGTATGGCTTTTTTCAATCTATCCTTTCAAACAGCATCGACCAGCAAAGCCCCCACCACTTCTTCCATTTTCATAAAGCGCGAGCCCTTCACCAGCACATGCGCGTTTGGCGGCAAATCGTGGCTCATCACTTGAATCAGCGGGTCTTTAGCGGCAAACCACAAGCCGTCGGCACCAAAGGTTTCCGCTGCTTCCACGCTGTCGTCGCCGACAAAATAGGCAAACTCAATGCCTTTGTCACGCGCATACGCACCAACTTCGGCGTGCATGGCGGCGGCTTTGTCTTCGCCCAACTCGCCCATATCGCCCATCACAAACACGCGTGGGGCAGGCAGGGCGGCTAATACGTCCAGCGCGGCTTTCATGCTGTCGGGATTGGCGTTGTAGGTATCGTCAATCAGGGTTGCGCCTTTAATGCCTTGTTTGATTTGCAGGCGGCCTTTAATGTTGCTGAAATGTTTGAGGCCGTCTGAAATCTGTTGCAGGCTCAAACCCGCTGCGTGCGCCAAAGCGGCTGCCGCACAAGCATTGCTGACATTGTGTTTACCCGGCACCGGCAACACCACCGCCGCACGCTCGCCGCCGCACACCAAATCAAATTCGCAAGATAAAGGTTTCAACACGATATTTTCGGCGTGTACATCGCCGCTTTGCGCACCGAAAGTTTGCGTTTTCAGACGACCTGTGGCGGCTTTGAAGGTATCGATATTGGCACCTTCACACGGAATCAATGCGAGGCCGTCTGAAGCCAAGCCTTCGTAAATTTCGCTTTTGGCTTTGGCAATGTCCCCACGCCGTCAAAACCGCAACCGACGTGCGCACGCAAGGCATTGTTTACCAGCGCCACATCGGGCTGGGCGATTCGGGTCAACAGCGCTAATTCGCCGAAATGGTTCATGCCCATTTCAATCACGGCATAGCGGTGTTTCTCATTTAATTTCAACAGCGTCAGCGGTAAGCCGATGTGGTTGTTGAAATTGCCTGCGGTGGCCAACACGGCTTTATCACCGAACTGATGGCGCAACACACCGGCCAACATTTCTTTCACCGTGGTTTTGCCGCTCGAGCCGGTCACGCCGAACACAAACGGATCCACGTTATCACGCCACGCTTTGGCCAAAGTTTGCAAGGCTGCCAAGGTATCTTCTACCTTCAATGCACCTTCCAGCCACACGCAATCTTCACGTGACACCACCACTGCCACCGCACCACGTTCCAACACATCACCGACAAAATCATGCGCGTCGAAATGTTCGCCCGCAAGCGCAAAAAACACATCGCCGCTTTGAATATCGCGGCTGTCGGTCACAATACGCTGCACCGGCTGATTTTCAGACGGCATGGGCAGGTTGAGGGCTTGGCAGATGAAGTGTGAATCTAAAGGTTTCATGGTTTCTTTAGTTGCTTTTGTTTTTCAGACGGCTTATCAAACAGCCTGGGCCGTCTGAAAAAATGGCTGTGTTGTACGTAAATGAATCTATCGGGGCATTTTTTAGGGCAGATAATTCTACTTACTTATTCTGATTAATCAAGGGATAAGGATTAATCGCACCGCTTGGCAGATAAACGCCGTAATGCAGATGCGGCTGCGTGCTTTTGGCGTTGCCCGTGTCGCCGACGTAACCGATGGTTTGCCCTGCTTTCACGCGCTGATTGAGTTTGATGTTGGCAAACTTATTCAAGTGGGCATAATAATGCCACGCGCCGGGACCTTGAATGCCGATGACTTTGCCACCGAGTTTGTTCTTACCGATTTTGGTCACCACCCCGTCGGTCGTGCTTCGGATTTTGGTATTTTTCTTAGCGAAAATGTCCACGCCTTCATGTCGGCGGCCATGGCTGCGCGCGGCCTGCCATGTATCGCTGAAGCGTTGGCCTTTGATCGGATTCATCAAGCTGCCGGTAGTCGGCGGCGTTTGTGCGCGCAGATAAGCTATTTCGGCGTGGGGGCGCGGCAATTTTCCGCTGCTGCAACCAAATAATAAAACGAAAGCAGCACCCATCAAAAAAGCGCGTTGAAGTGTGTGGGGCATAAATTTTCTTTCTTATTCAGACGGCCTATTGCATCATCAAGGCTGTCTGAATCAACCTTGGACTTTTTCTGCTTTCAAAATCACCTGATATTGCTCCATCGCCGAACGGAAGGCTTCATCGGCTGCTTCTACTTGGTCGGTTTGGAAGGCATTTTCAGCGCGACGGAAATGTTCTTCGCCTGCCGCCCATTGTTCAGGGTGTTTTTTGGCGTATTTTTTGGCATAGGTGCGGTTGTTCATCACCAAGTGGCGCAAGCCGTATAAAGTGTATTGCGGGTTGACGCTGTGACTGGTTTTATTGAATTTAAACACTTCGCCGCTGCTATTTTCTGCTTGGGCAGCCGGTTTCTCCGCCGTTTTTTCGCCACAGGCAGCCAATGCCGATAGGGCAACTATGTACAGGCCGATGATGTATTTCACGGTGTATTCTTTCTTTATCAGCGCTTGGCCAACGCAGCTTGAGCAATTTCAAAATCTGAAAAATGATGCTTCACGCCCTGTATATCCTGATAGGTTTCATGGCCTTTTCCGGCAATTAAAATGATGTCGTTTGCCGCCGCACGGACTACGGTATATTCGATTGCCGCTTTACGGTCGACCTCCACTTTTTCAGGATGGCATACTGCAGACAAAATATCGTTGATGATGTCTTGCGGCTGCTCCATGCGCGGATTGTCGCTGGTCACGACCACTTTATCCGCACCTGCCACCGCCGCCGCACCCATCAACGGGCGTTTACCGCGGTCGCGGTTGCCGCCGCAGCCGAAAACGCACCATAATGCGCCATCGTTCGGTTTGATTTCCTGCAAGGTGGACAAGGCTTTTTCCAGTGCATCAGGTGTGTGTGCATAATCGACCACAACCAAAGGTTTACCACTGTTCATGATACAATCCATGCGGCCGGTAGCTGGGCGGATTTGTGCCAAGACCTGCAATACTTTATCCAGCGGATAACCGTTGGCGCATAATAATCCGACACATGCCGCTAAATTCTGCGCGTTAAATCGGCCAAGCAAGCTGCCGTTGCATTCGCCTTTGCCCCATGGCGTATCAAACACCACGGTCATGCCGTCTGAAGATGCTTGAAATTCAACAATGCGGATATCGGCATCGGCATGAAAACCATAACCATATACGGCCAATTCGGACTTATCTTGTTTCAGACGGCCGACCAAAGCAGCGCCGTATTCATCATCGGTATTAATCACGGCGTGTTTCAAACCATGCCAGTAAAAAAGACGGGCTTTGATGCCGCCGTACGCTTCCATGGTGCCGTGATAGTCAAGATGGTCGCGCGTCAGATTGGTGAAAATGGCCGTCTTAAACGGCACACCGTTGACACGGAATTGGTCTAATCCGTGGCTGGACACTTCCATCGCTGCCACAGTAGCGCCTTGTTGTTTGAATTTATGCAACAGGGTTTGCACGGTTACCGGATCGGGGGTCGTATGGCTGGTTGCTTCAAGCTTGCCCCAAAAGCCGTTGCCGACCGTACCGATAATGGCACATTTTTCACCTAATAAATCAGCGGCTTGAGCCAGCCATTGGGTAATGGAGGTTTTTCCGTTGGTGCCGGTTACACCCCATACGCTGAAGCCGTCTGAAACGTTGCCGTACACTTCGGCCGCCAAAATGCCGGCGCGATGCTTCAAGTCTTTAATACCCTGATTGGGTACATACCACTCAGGATTCCAGACAAAACGGCCGTCATCGTCCCAAAACACGAATGCCGCGCCGTTGGCAATGGCCGCCGGAATATAGCTGCGTCCATCGGTATATTCGCCTTGACAGGCAACAAAAATATCGCCGGCCTTGATTTGACGGCTGTCTGAATGCAACAAACGCCCTGCTGCGTTTTCACACAGCAGAGCAGGTAAGTCGGTTTCAGCCAATGGAATTAACTCGCTGAACATAATATTCTCTTTACTACTTAAAAATTAAGAGGATGCTTTTTCTTTCGGCTTCAATGCGCTCAGTGGTTTGGTTGGCGATACACCTAAAATATTCAAGCTGCCGCCCATCACTTCTTTAAATACCGGACCTGCCACAACACCGCCGTAATAACCGTTTTTGGTCGGCTCATCCACCGTTACCGCCACAATCACGCGCGGATTTTTAGCAGGAGCAAAACCGATAAAGGTGGCAACGTGTTTGTTGTCGACATAACGGCCGCCGACCAATTTACGCGCCGTACCGGTTTTGGCACCGACATCAAAACCGTCTACTGCACCGGCTGTACCGGTCCCCCCTCTTCTGTTACCGATACCATCATTTCGCGCACTTGTCGCGCGGTTTCGGCCTTGATCACGCGTTTACCTTTAGGCGCAACAGCTTGTTTTTCGAAACTTACCGGCAACAAAATACCGTCGTGGGTCAAGGTAGTGTACGCGCGCGCCAGCTGCAACAGGCTCAATTGCAAACCATAACCGAAAGACATGGTGGCTTGCTCAATCGGCTGCCATTTGCGCCAGCTGCGCAACAAACCGGCAGTTTCACCCGGAAAACCCGAATACATGCGCACGCCTACGCCCAATTCATGATAGAAATCATACATTTCTTTCGGCTTAAACATCTTCGACAGTTTACTGGTGCCGACGTTAGAAGATTTCTGCATGATGCCGCGCACATCTAATTTCGGATAAACATGGGTATCGCGCACAGTTGCATTACCAATACGGTAAGGCATGGTATCGAATACTTTATTAGGTGTGGTTTTACCCGCATCTAAAGCCTTAGCAATAGTAAACGGCTTCATGGCCGAGCCCGGCTCAATCATATCGGTTACCGCCCGGTTACGGCGCTGCTCGCTGTTTGCCTTACCCGGTATGTTCGGGTCATAAGCCGGGCTGTTGACCAAGGCTAAAATCTCGCCGGTTTGCGCGTCCAACACCACCACAGTACCCGCTTTGGCCTGATGGTAAGCCACGGCTTTATTCAATTCTTCATAAGCCAAGGTTTGGATACGCTGATCCAAAGACAACACCATGTCCTGACCATTTTTTGGCTCACTGTTGCGTGGCGAATCCAAGCTATCAACAATATTACCTTTATTGTCGCGCAATACAACTTTGGCACCCGCCTCACCGCGCAAGCTGTCTTCACGCGACAATTCCAAACCTTCCTGGCCTTTACCGTCGATATTGGTGAAACCGATGACGTGGGCAAACAAATTACCCATCGGATAATGGCGCTTCAACTCTTTTTGAAAGCCCAAACCCTTTATACCCAAAGCGGTGATGGTATCTGCCGTTTCTTGACTCAATTGTCGTTTCAAATACACGAAATCACGGTCTTTACGGCCTAAACGCTCATGAATGGTTTCAACCGGCATCTCCAAAATAGCCGACAATTGCGCCATTTGATCAGCACTCGGCAGTTCATCAATACTTGATGGTATCGCATACAAAGATTCAGTCGGCGCACTTAAAGCCAAGGTCGCGCCGTTGCGGTCGGTGATCATGCCACGCGATGCAGGCAGTGTCAGGGTGCGCACAAAACGTTGGTCACCCTGGCTTTTCAAGAATTCGTGTTGCGTTGTCTGTAAATACACCCCCGCCCCAACAAAATGGCAAATGCACCGACAATCACCCCCAAGACCGTCCAAATACGCACATCACTGGTGATGGCTCTTTTAGTCTTGACCGGCTTGTGAATCATCTGCGGTTTATATTCATTCTTAATTAACATTGTAAACTTCTCGTGGTGAATACCTGCGCGACATGACCGCATGGACGTTTTCTATCGTTTTATTATTTCAAAGTGCAGAAGTTTATTATTTACGACGCTCAACCATCACGGTATTGCGTGAAGTCGGCGGCTGCAGGTTCTGCTTTTCCGCAGCCACTTTAATCAATTTATGATTGGCCAAACGCGCCTGCTCCAATTTCAAGCGGGCATAGTCTTGATCCAGTTTGATTTGCTGCTTTTGCGCCTTATCCAAGGCAATAAAGTGTAGACGCGACTGATTTTGCACGGTAACTACCGCTATACCCGTCGCAAAAACAGCCACTAATAATAATGCGTTTAATTTATTCATTTCAACCGAGCACCTGACCTTCAGACGGCCTGACAAACCGTATATTGATTATTCGGCAGTAAAACTACCTGCCGTACGCTCTGCCAGCCGCAATACTGCGCTTCTGGCGCGCGGATTGGCCGATGTTTCCGTCTCGCCGGGTTTGATGGCTTTACCCACCAACACCAAAGGCGGTTGCGGCAAATCAGATTCTTTTACTGCTGCCCAGCGCGGCAATGGCACATGTTGTGAATGCTTTTTCATAAACTGCTTCACAATACGGTCTTCCAAGGAATGAAATGCAATCACCGCCAAGCGGCCACCTTCGCTCAGACGGCCTACCACTTGCGGCAATACGGCTTCTACTTCTTCGAGTTCACGGTTAATAAAGATGCGAACTGCTTGGAAGGTGCGTGTTGCGGGGTCTTGTCCGCGCTCGTGAGTATGGACGTTTTGCGCCACGAGCTGCGCCAGCTTGCGGGTTGTATCGATGGGCGCTTCTTGCCGCGCTGCAACAATGGCACGCGCGATCTGGCGACTAAACCGCTCTTCACCATAATTTTTTATCACCTCATGTAATTCTTGCTCACTCGCCACGGCCAGCCATTCTGCCGCCGACATGCCGCGAGTCGGATCCATACGCATGTCTAAAGGCGCATCGAAACGAAAGCTAAAACCGCGTTCGCCCTCATCAATCTGCGGCGATGAAATACCCAAGTCAAACAAAGCACCGTCAATCTTTTCTATACCCAATTGATTCAATGCCGTCTGAAAAGTCGCAAAACCATCATGCACCACGCTGACCCGTTTGTCCTGATCGGCTAATTGATTGGCTACTGCAATCGCTTGTGGATCTTTATCAAACACCACCAAGCGCCCTGCCGCACCCAGCTTCGATAAAATCAGGCGGGAATGCCCTCCCCTACCAAACGTACCGTCAACGTATACGCCATCTTCACGGATATTCAAACCATCTACGGCCTCATGCAGCAGCACGGTAATATGTTGATAATCTTCAGCTTTACTCACAGTTGCAAATCCGTTTGACTCAATTGGAAGGCTAACTCATCAGGGTCGATATCCAAAGCCTGATTGATCTCCTCTTCCCAATGGTGGCGGCCCCACAGTTCCAAACGGTTGGCGCGGCCTACTAAGGTAACTTCTTTATCGAAATCGACACGTTTGCGCAAGTTGGCAGAAATCAGAATACGGCCAGAGCCGTCCCATTCCAGCGTTTCCGCATTATGTAGCAACAAATTCTGATAACGCTGCAAAACGGGATTGCCTGCCACTTTCATGCCCAGCAATTGCGCCGAAACACGTGCCCACTCAGCTTCAGGATAGAGCAGCAACTTTTGACGGGAATCAAGCGTTACCACCAGTGAAGGCGTGTATTGGCGCGATAAAAGGTCGCGGAATTTAGCCGGAATGGCCAACCGCCCTTTACTGTCTATGCTCAATTCATGAGAACCGCCAAACACGCTTCTACCACCCTCTCGCTGGTTAATCAAAATTTGGGGAATTCTGACATTTTTGCCCACCTTGCCCCACTAACCTACACTATAAGAAATTTTCATAGTTCGGTCAAATCAGCTCCTGCTCAAAAATAGAGCTACATTACAAAAAAAATCCATTAAGATACAAAGATATAAAGATAAAGTACCATTACCCCAATCCCTTACTCACACACACAAATTACAAAAAAATACAATATCTTGTGTTTAAATATAAAGTAAACACAAGATATTGTATTTAAAACCGGTATTTCGAGACTTATTCATTCAAGCTATAATGTCGCAGCAAATTCTGAATTTTTACATTATCTAACAGTCATGAAGCCACATATCCCCAGCCATCTGACGAAGCGAAGCAGTCAAGCCGGCAACTCTGCCAACACATTCGTCACGAAATTATCGCCCATGACAATTGGTTGCCATTCTCCCGTTTCATGGAACTCGCGCTTTATCATCCCGAATTCGGCTACTACACCGGAGGAAGTCATAAGATTGGTGGTTCTGGCGATTTCATTACTGCACCGACACTTTCCCCCTATTTGCCCAGACACTTGCTCGCCAACTCAACGCACTTTTACCGCAAACTGCCGGCAACATTTACGAATTTGGTGCAGGTACAGGCCGGTTGGCTGCTGAACTGCTGACACAGCTTTCAGGCAACCTAAAGCACTACTACATCATTGAATTGTCTGCCGAATTGGCACAACGCCAACGCACTTGGCTAGATCAGCAACTTAACCCTGAATTGAGCGCAAAAGTTATCCACCTTATCGTTTTACCCGATACCTTCGACGGCATCATTTTGGGGAATGAAGTGCTCGATGCCATGCCGATCGAACGCATTCACTACCAAGCAGGTACATTTCACCAAGTCGGCGTCAGCATAGAAAACCAGCAATTCATACAAACTTTCAAGCCCCTGTCATCTCAAACATTAATCCAAGCCAGCGAAGCCTACATGCCCACTATTGAAGGCTACACCAGTGAAATACATCCTGCGCAATATGCATTCATCGCTACGCTTTCGCAAAAATTAGCACGTGGCGCAATGATTTGGATCGACTACGGCTTTGATGCGCAACAGTATTACCATCCGCAACGCAACGACGGCACCCTCATCGGCCATTACCGCCACCACACCATTCACGACCCATTTTTCCACATCGGTCTGACTGACCTGACCGCCCACGTCAACTTTACCGACATCGCACAAGCCGCCACCGATGCCAAACTGGATTTTATCGGTTACACCACACAAGCAAATTTTTTGCTCAATCTGGGCATCACCGACTTATTGGCGGCTGCCGGCGATGTCGGTTCTGCGGCCTATTTGCGCGAAGCGGCGGCGGTACAAAAATTACTCAATCAACACGAAATGGGTGAGCTATTCAAAGTAATTGCCTTTGGCAAAAACATTGATATCGACTGGCAAGGCTTTCAATTTGGTGACATCAGTCATAAGTTATAAAGAATCTCACAGGCTGCCTGAACAATCTTTTCAGACGGCCTATAAACTTGGTTTTTGATATTCAAAATATTTTTTTACCATTTAAAATCAATATTTAAGGAAATTTTTAATAACTAACCCTTGTCAATTATTCAAAAAAACATATAATAGCTAATTCACGAAACGGCGAATTAGCTCAGTCGGTTAGAGCAGAGGAATCATAATCCTTGTGTCCGGGGTTCGAATCCCTGATTCGCCACCATATTTGAACGAGTTGAAATCAGATTTCAACTCGTTTTCCCAAGGGGGTATAGCTCAGTTGGTAGAGCGCTTGCATGGCATGCAAGAGGTCAGCGGTTCGATCCCGCTTACCTCCACCAGATTTAAAAAAAGCTCTTGCTTAATGCAAGAGCTTTTTTAATTGGCCGTTTGATTAAAATTTTTTCATCTGATTAGAGGTTAGTAGGACTCTTCGGGCGGTTTTATTTCTTGATTTTGAATAATACTTCTTTCATCTCATCCGGTAATTTTACCAAAGCTTTCTCAACAATCTCCGATGGAAGCCGCTGATAATACGCTTCAGCAATGCTGCCCGTAATGGCAGCCAAAGTATCGCTGTCGCCACCCAATGACACCACCAAGCGCAGCGCATGTTCAAAGCCTTCACTATCCAAAAATGCAATCACTGCTTCCGGCACCAGTGTTCATGCAACTTGCGTCAAACTGATAATTCGGACGGATATTATCACATGTCCGATTCAAATCATAACCAAACCGCTCACAAATCTGAGTGCGAATAAACGCCTTATCCCTCCCTTCTCTCGCCCAATAAATCGCCGCAGCCACAGCTTGCGCACCTTTAATACCTTCAGGATGATTGTGCGTAACAATGGCAGAGCGTTCGGCATAATTAAAACCCCTACCAAATCATCAAATGCCCATCCCGCCGCCGAAACGCGCATGGCCGAGCCATTATCCCAACTACCATACGGCTGCAGGTTTTCCTGGAAAATCCATTCATGAAACTGTCCGCCGTATGCACCTTTCGGATTAGGGTAACGACGGCACCAGCTTTGCAAAATGGCTGCCAAATTATCCGGACAACCTTGATTCACCCAATCGGCAACAGCCACAGTGCATACTGTATCATCAGTAAAATCAGCTTCGACACCAAATAGTTCAAAATCAGTGTGTTTATAAGGACTAAATTCAAACGGCGAACCGACAATATCGCCAATGACCGCGCCTAACATATTTTATCCTCACCCATGTCATAAGGCCGTCTGAAACGTTCAGACGGCCTTATGGCTCAACGCTTCGGCAATTCTACCACCACTGTATTGGCCAAATAATCCTGCAAGGTGCGGCGATCGCTTTTCACTTTAAACAACATCACCACACACGCCACGTAAGCAGCAAGTTGTATCAAATTACTCAATAAATCAAACATATCTGGATTACCGGTAATCGATTGTGCGACATACGCGATAACCCCCGCAGCCAAACCCAATAAAAAGTAATAGGCCACTTCGCGCATAAATACTGTGCCGAAAAAGCCGGGATTGCTGCCATTGGTTTTCAACACCCGAATACCCAACATTTTTTTGCCTAATGATTGGCCATCTTTACTCATAAAATAAATCTGTACCGCACCATAGACTACCAATACGGCAATACCAATCATCAGCCAAGTCATGTTGATTTCGGGCAAGGTCATTTCTTTAGACGCACTGACACGTTGCAAATAGCCGCTCTCGCCGGCCAATACCGAAATAATCAGTGGAATATATGCAGCAATATTTAACACGCTATTAATTATTACCGCCCCTATCCGCTTCATCGGCGGCGCCAAATCCACTTCAAATTGCGGCTCGGTCATTTCAGACAGCATCAAATTCATATCATTCATACGTTTACCTTTTGATGAGATTCAAACACATATTATTTGCGCATTTGCAAAAAAAATTCAATAAAAACCTTTACATTTTTTTCAGACGGCGTTAAAACACTTACTTTACTCATTTCAGAATTTTGTTAACGATTTCCCTCAAGGAGCACAGAATGAAAGTAGGTTTCGTTGGTTGGCGCGGCATGGTAGGCTCAGTATTGATGCAGCGCATGAAAGAAGAAAACGATTTCGCCCACATTCCTGAAGCGTATTTCTTCACAACGTCCAACGCCGGCGGCACCGCCCCTGATTTCGGCCAAGCAGCCAAAACCCTGCTGAATGCCAATGATGTGGCCGAACTGGCCAAAATGGACATCATTGTAACCTGCCAAGGCGGTGATTACACCAAAGCGGTTTTCCAACCATTGCGCGATAACGGCTGGAACGGCTACTGGATCGATGCAGCCTCTTCTTTGCGCATGGCCGATGATGCTATTATCGTCTTAGATCCGGTCAACCGCAAAGTCATTGATGACGGCCTGAATAACGGCGTGAAAAACTATATTGGCGGCAACTGCACCGTTTCCCTGATGCTGATGGCATTGGGCGGCTTGTTCCAAAACGATTTAGTCGAATGGGCCACCAGCATGACCTACCAAGCCGCTTCCGGTGCCGGTGCAAAAAACATGCGCGAATTGATTGAAGGCATGGGCGCCATCAAAGCGCAAGTGGCCGATGAGTTGGCCGATCCTTCCAGCGCCATTCTGGATATCGACCGCAAAGTTTCGGACTTCCTGCGCAGCGAAGACTACCCGAAAGCCAACTTCGGCGTTCCTTTGGCCGGCAGCCTGATACCGTGGATTGATGCCGACTTAGGCAACGGTCAATCCAAAGAAGAATGGAAAGGCAGCGTGGAAACCAACAAGATTTTGGGTAATGAGCAACCCATCGTAATCGACGGTCTGTGCGTGCGCATCGGCTCTATGCGTTGCCACAGCCAAGCCATTACGCTGAAGTTGAAAAAAGATTTACCGGTAGAAGAAATCGAACGCATTTTAGCCGAAGCCAATGATTGGGTGAAAGTGGTGCCGAATCAAAAAGAAGCCAGCATGAACGATCTGACCCCTGCCGCTGTAACCGGCACACTAACCGTACCGGTCGGCCGTATCCGCAAACTGGACATGGGCGGCGAATACATCAGTGCATTTACCGTTGGCGACCAATTATTGTGGGGTGCGGCCGAACCGTTACGTCGCGTATTGCGTATTATTTTGGGTAATCTGTAAGATACACAGACAAAAAGAGCAGCGGTTAAAACACCTTGCTCTTTTGCTTATTTAAAGGCCGTCTGAAACTTCAGACGGCTTTTTCGTTTTTTTAGGAAGACTTTTATTTGACCAACTTCAAACCTTTTTTCGGTTTAGATTCTGCTCCGGCGTCAACAGCAGGTTTCTGCTCTACTGCTTTATTGGCTTTATTGGCTTCATCAGGTGCATAAGGCTCAACTTCAAAGCCCATACCTTCACCGCTTTCTCTACCGAAAATACTGACAATATGCCCGACCGGAATCCAAATATCGTGCGCCACACCACTGAAACGGGCTGAGAAATTAACCCATTCGTTATCGATGTTCAAATTATGGCTGGCAGTTTGACCGATGTTTAAAACAATTTCGTTTTCGCGCACATATTGCATCGGCACACGCGTATGTTCATTCACCCACGCAACGATATGAGGTGTTTGGTTGTTATCCAAACACCATTCATATAAAGCACGGATTAAATAAGGTTTGGTACTGGCAGTCATCTCCCCTCCTTAAGATCAGCAATCAACGGCGCATGGCTTTTTCAGCCGGCGTCAAGGCTTCAATAAAGGCTTCGCGCTGGAAAATACGCTCGGCATATTTCAGAAGTGGCGCAGCGCTTTTACCCAACTTGATGTCATAATAATCCAAACGCCACAATAACGGTGACAAAGCAACATCAATCATCGAAAATTCATCGCCCAAAATGTATTTGTTTTTTGAGAACGCCGGTGCCAACAAGGTCAAACCATTACCGATGGCTTCACGTGCTTTAGCTTGTTCTTTATTGGTAGAGTCAGCATTTTCCAAAGTCTGAACCAAGCTAAACAGCTCTTTTTCCATACGATGCAAAACCAAACGGCCACGACCACGCATCACTGGATCGCCCGGCATCAATTGCGGATGCGGAAAACGCTCGTCAATGTATTCGTTGATGATGTTTGATTCATACAAAATCAAATCACGCTCGACCAATACCGGTACTTGGTTATACGGATTCATGACCGCCAAATCTTCCGGTTTGTTAAAAATATCGACGTCTTTGATTTCAAAATCCATGCCTTTTTCGTACAACACGAAACGGCAGCGCTGACTAAACGGGCAAGTAATGCCTGAATATAAAGTCATCATAGCGTTTGGCTCCTATTCCGTACCGCCTTTTCAGACGGCCTATATATAAAGTTAATGGCTTGATTATATACGACTGCGTAATCTAAAGCTAGGAAATAGATCTAATGCTTTATTTTTATTAAATATTTTTCAAAATTTATGATTCCGTAAATACAAAAAAAGCAAGCCGGAGGGCTTGCTTTTTTGCCGCATGCTTCTTAGTGAACGTCTTTCCAGAATTCTTTCTTCAAGAAATACGCCAACGGCAACATTACTGCCAGTAAGAAAATCATCACGATATAGCCGGTACGGTGGCGTTGCAATTGCGCCGGTTCACCCAT
Source organism: Neisseria weixii (assembly GCF_002327085.1). Classification (GTDB taxonomy): domain Bacteria; phylum Pseudomonadota; class Gammaproteobacteria; order Burkholderiales; family Neisseriaceae; genus Neisseria; species Neisseria weixii. The sequence goes on from NZ_CP023429.1 coordinate 2,427,449, forward strand.
GTAGACCATGAAATTCACCAAATCGCGGGCATAATCGTCATACTCTTTTTCGATGACTTTACCGTTTGGCAAGCGACGGGAATGCAAACCGGTAGACTCCCAGTAGAGTTTCGGTTCTTTCACGCCATGCTCGTTTTCAACCCAAATCGGTTGGCCTTTGTCGTCCAACTCAACCGCTTTTACGCCTTGTTGTTCCCACAAAGGATGCGGCATGCCGACTTTGTCGAATACGGTGTTGTTCCAGCCGTTAGGACGGGTCGGATCTTTGTAGAAGCCGCGCATATAGGCATACAGGTAATCTGCACCACGCGAGCGGGCAATCAGCGTCAAATCCGGTGGTGCTGCGCCAAACCATTTTTCCGCATCTTTCGGCTGCATGGCAGACAACATTACCTCACCTACGTTATCGGTAGTGAACATCAGGTTTTTCTTGATTTCATCATCAGTCAAACCGATGTCTTTCAAACGGTTGAAACGCATGCCGGTCGCTGAGTGGCAAGACAAGCAGTAGTTGGTGAAAATCTGCGCACCGCGCTGCAGGCTCACTTGGTCACGTAAATCGATGTCGACTTTTTCGTAAACCTGATCGCCGGCAGCCATCGCCGCACTCATCGGCACTGCCAACAATAAGGCAGCAAACCAGTTTTTAAGTGTTTGTTTCATTTTCGCTGCCCTCATTAGATATTCACTGCAAACAGATACGAGCCAATCAGGGTAATCGCTACGTAAACGAAGAACATAACTTTCTGTTTGGTCGTGCTCATGGTCACGCGTTCAGGAACCGGTTTGTCTTTATCCAATTTGGTGTAGAACGGCATGCCCAAGAAGAAGGCGAAATAAACAACCGACAAGATACGCGCCACCAAAGTACGGGTATCGGTCGCTACCAATGCACCCAAAATACCCAAGCCGATGAATGAAATCACAAACAATACCACGGCGATTTTGAATAACGGACCACGGTAGCGGATAGATTTCACTTCGCCTTTATCCAACCAAGGCAGCAGGGCAATCAATACCACGGCCGCACCCATCGCAATCACACCCCAAACCTGTGTACCCAAGAATGATGGTACGGCTCGCAAAATCGCGTAGAACGGTGTGAAGTACCATACCGGTGCAATGTGCGCAGGTGTTTTCAGCGGATTGGCTGCGTCAAAGTTTGGTTTTTCCAAGAAGTAACCGCCGCCTTCAGGTGCGAAGAACATCACGGCACAGAATACAATCAGGAATACCACTACGCCCAAAATGTCTTTCACAGTGTAGTAAGGATGGAAAGGAATACCGTCTAAAGGTACGCCGTTTTCATCTTTCAGTTTCTTGATTTCTACGCCGTCAGGGTTGTTTGAACCCACTTCGTGCAAGGCAATCACGTGCGCCACTACCAAGCCGATCAATACCAAGGGTACGGCAATCACGTGCAAGGCAAAGAAACGGTTCAATGTTACGTCAGATACGTTAAAGTCACCGCGAATCCAAGTAGACAAGTCAGGACCGATGACCGGAATAGCGGCAAACAGATTGATAATTACCTGCGCCCCCAGAACGACATCTGTCCCCAAGGCAACAGATAACCCATAAAGGCTTCTGCCATCAAGGCCAAGAAAATCAGTGATCCGAATACCCAAACCAATTCGCGCGGTTTTTTGTACGAACCGTATACCAAGCCACGGAACATATGCAGGTAAACGACGATAAAGAAGAATGATGCGCCGGTAGAGTGCATGTAGCGGATAATCCAGCCGCCAGATACGTCGCGCATAATGTATTCTACCGCGGTAAAGGCCGCAGGCAGATGGTAGGCATTCAAGTTGCCGTCCGGTTTGTAGTTCATGGTCAGAAAAATGCCGCTGACGATTTGAATCACCAGCACCAACAAGGCCAACGAACCGAAGTAATACCAGAAATTGAAGTTTTTAGGAGCATAATACTGAGCCAAATGCTCATTCCACATTTTAGTCAGCGGAAAGCGAGCGTCTACCCAGCCTAACAATGCTTTTGCTTTGTCATTGGTTTGGTTTGCCATAGTTTCAGTTCCTTATTATTAGTCTTCGCCTACCAAGACGGTTGTATCGCTCAGATATTTATAAGGCGGTACCACCAAGTTGGTCGGTGCAGGAACACCTTTGTACACACGGCCTGCAATATCGAATTTCGAACCGTGGCAAGGGCAGAAGAAACCGCCTTTCCAATCCGCACCCAAATCAGCCGGCGCAATATCAGGGCGGTAGGTCGGAGAGCAGCCCAAGTGGGTACAGATACCGATGGCAACCAAAATATTCGGTTTAATCGAACGGGTTTCGTTTTTCGCGTATTCAGGCTGTTGTTCTGCATCTGAATTCGGGTCGGCCATTTGGCCATCCAACGTTTTCAGGTCTTTCAACTGCTGTTCTGTGCGGTTGACAATCCAAATCGGTTTGCCCTGCCATTCGGCAGTCATCATTTGGCCAGCTTCGATTTTGCTGACATCCACTTCGATAGCAGCACCGGCGGCTTTGGCTTTTTCCGAAGGGAAAAAGCTTGCTACGAAAGGCGTTGCCACACCTAAGGCAGCTACCCCTCCTGCGCCGCAGGTTGCGAGCGTCAGGAAACGGCGGCGGCCATTATTGATTTCTTGATTATCCATTATTCAGTCGTCCTAAGAATTTTGGGAATACCGAGCCATTAAACAGTGTAATTCTACCTAGTTTGTTGTAATACTCAAAGCATTATTTAAAATAAGGTAAAGATTTTGTGATATTTCTCAATATTCAAGCAGGATTTTGTTCGTCGAAACGATATATTTCTACCTGAAATACATCTTGAATCGCCTTAGCCAGCGCCTGCACACCGTAACGCTCAGTCGCGTGATGGCCTGCACCGATAAACGCTACACCGCATTCGTTGGCCAAGTGGTATTGCGCTTCGGAAATTTCACCGGTGACATAAGCATCGACACCTTCGTCAATGGCCGTCTGAAAAAAGCCTTGCGCACCGCCGGTACACCAGGCAATGCGTTTGATTTCACGCTTCATGTCGCCCACGACAACCGGCTGGCGCTGCAATTTATCGGCCATACCCTCTGAAAGTTGCTGCAAGGTTTGCACTGTTTTCAGGCGGCCTACATTTAATAGGTTTTGATCACCGCATTGGTAATCCGATTCCCAATCCAATAAAGCCGCCAATTGCGCATTGTTGCCCCACTCTGGATGCGCATCCAAAGGCAGGTGATAGCCAACCATATTGATTTGGTGTTGCAATAATGTTTCGATACGCTCTTTTTTCCAGCCGGTAATGGTCAGCGGCTCGCTTTTCCAAAACATGCCGTGATGCACCAGCAACATATCCGCACCTTGTTCGACGGCAAAATCAATCGCTGCTTTACTGGCGGTAACCGATGTTACGATTTTGTTGACTTTTTCACGCCCTCTACCTGCAAACCGTTGGGGCATAGTCTTTAAACAGATTGACTTGCAAATTTTCTCGGCACCAATCCAATACTTCCTGACGTGTCGCCATATCGTCTTCCTTTGCTCGCATTTTTAAATGTAACGCATTTTATCTGAAAACCTCCCGTGTTTTTCTATCATTACACTAAATAAAATAACCGTTCTTATTCACACATCTGATTATTAATCGTTTACACATCAACATGAATTATTTTAATATTCACGCTTCACAAGCACAGGCCGTCTGAACGGAAAACTCATGGATTCCATTATTGAACTGCGACATTTAAAAACCCTGCTGGCATTGGAAGAAACCGGCAGCGTTTCCTTGGCGGCCAAACGCGTTTTCCTGACGCAATCGGCCTTGTCGCACCAAATCCGGGCTTTGGAAAACTATTACGGCACCCCCTTGTTCGAGCGCAAATCCACCCCTTGCGCTTTACACCGGCAGGGGAACGTCTGCTGCAACTGGCACGCAATTTATTACCGCAGGTGGCCACTGCCGAACGCGATTTGGCTCAAATTATCGAAGGGGAAGCGGGCGAATTGCGTGTGGCGGTGGAATGCCATACCTGTTTCGACTGGCTGATGCCGGCAATGGGCGAATTTCGCCCGTTATGGCCGCAAGTCGAATTGGATATTGTGTCCGGTTTCCACGTCGATCCGGTCGGCTTACTGCTGCAACACCGTGCCGATGTCGCGATTGTTTCCGAAGCCGAGCCGCAAACGGACATCACTTATTTCCCGCTGTTTTCTTATGAAATGGTCGGCATTTGCGCCAAAGACCACCCTCTGGCGCATAAAAATATTTGGGAAGCCGAAGACTTTGCCGACGAAACGCTGATTACCTATCCCGTTCCAGACGACATGTTGGATTTGGTAAAAAAAGTATTAAACCCGAAAGGCGTGAATCCGCCGCGCCGTCACAGCGAACTCACCATCGCCATCATCCAATTAGTCGCCAGCCGCCGCGGTATTGCCGCCCTGCCTTATTGGACAGTGATGCCGTATTTGGAAAAAGGCTACATCACCTCATGCAAAATCACTTCAGACGGCCTGCGCAGCGAACTGTACGCCGCCATGCGCACAGAAGATGCAAACAAAAGCTATGTCGACAACTTCTGCCAAATTGTGCGCGACCGCAGCTTTGCCGATTTATCCGGCTTGAGCGTATTGGAAATGAAATAGGTTGATGTTGAACAGGTAGGCCGTCTGAAATATTTTGTTTCAGACGGCCTGTGTGTGTGCGTAGAAAACCCTAGCGTTGTTTACACTTTTGCTTTTTTGCTTGAAGACCCATTTTGGGATTTTCGAGTGTTGTCAAGAATGCCGAAAGGCACGGCAACGCCGCATGGTTCTTGATAATGCTCAACAATCCTAAAACAATCATTTAGGCAGAAAATAAAAGCTGTTTTGCATAAAAAGTGTAAACAACCCGACAATTTCCTACACCGCAGTAAATCATAGAATTGCAGACGATTAACCACCATCAAAATCCTTCATCAAACAGTCATTTCGGTGAAATAAAATCACAGGCCGAGACCTTTGCAAAACTCCCTGAAAAGCCACGGCACCAAGAACCGACGTCATTCCCGCGCAGGCGGGAATCCATTTTTGAGCATGGCAAGCTATTGAATAAAATAAGGTTCCTAAACGTTGAGATGGATTCCCGCCTGCGCGGGAATGACGGCTGTTTTGTTTTTTCTTGATGGTTCATGAGGTTTTGCAAAGGTTTCAGGCCGTCTTAAATATATTCAGACGGCCTGTGGTGTAAAGAATAGTAAACCTCCTCAAAAAAGTGTAGAATACGCCCCGTTTATCACTCTTGTCTCACGCAGACTTACCCGTCATGGATCTTCCCAGTAGTTTATTGACTGAAGACACCATCCGCAACGCCCCCATTAATCCCGCCGAATGTTCCACCGCACGGCGGGCGGAGCATTTATGAGCCACGAACCAGAACACAAAATCCACGAAGCCGCCGAGCCTGCCGAAAGCGATGTCGGACGCATTGCCGCCGATTTCGACCACATCCACGCGCTGTGTGAAATTCTCGAACCCGCCTTCCCGCAAATCGAAGCCGGCACACCGATTGAAGACGAAGCCCTGCGCGTCAAGCTCACCGAACTGACCGTCTTACTGAGCGAATTGCACCCTGCAGACGTTGCCGACGTACTCGAATCGCTGCCGCAGCGCGAACGTAACATTGTTTGGCTGTTGGTTGCGCCGGAAGACGACGGCGAAGTTTTGCTGGAAGTATCCGATTCCGTCCGCGAAACCCTGATTGAATCGATGGATAAAGACGAGCTGCTCGCCGCCATCGATGATTTGGATGCCGACGAATTGGCCGAACTGGCCGACGATTTGCCGCACCAAGTGGTTTATGAAGCCCTGCAAACGCGTGACGAAGAAGAGCGCGCGCAGGTTCAGGCGGCGATGTCGTATGAAGACGACCAAGTCGGCGCTATTATGGACTTCGAACTGGTGAGCATCCGCGCCGATGTAGCTTGTGAAGTGGTACTGCGCTACCTCCGCCGTTTTGAAAGCCTGCCCGACCATACCGACAAAATCTTCGTGGTCGATGAAAACGATATTCTCAAAGGGGTACTGCCTATCCGCAGCCTGCTGGTGGCCGACCCGGAAGAATTGGTGGAAAACGTGATGGCCACCGATGTGGTGCGCTTCCGTCCTGACGACAACGTTGAAGAAGCCGCGCAAGCGTTCGAGCGCTACGACTTGGTGACTGCGCCCGTAATTGATGAAAACAAAAAGCTCATCGGCCGTATCACCATTGACGAAATCGTCGACGTCATCCGTGAAGAATCCGAAGCCGACATGTTGAACATGGCCGGTTTGCAGGAAGAAGAAGACTTGTTTGCGCCGATTTTGGATTCGGTGAAAAACCGCTGGATGTGGCTTGCCATCAACCTGTGTACCGCCTTTCTCGCCAGCCGCGTGATTGGCGCGTTTGAAGGCAGCATCGAAAAAATCGTCGCTTTGGCCGCCTTAATGCCGATTGTAGCCGGCATCGGCGGCAACTCGGGCAACCAAACCATTACCATGATTGTGCGCGCGATGGCGGTCGGCCAGATTACCGGTATTCAAGCGAGCAAACTGCTGAAAAAAGAAGTCGGCGTGGCCTTGGTCAACGGCGTGTTGTGGGGCAGCGTCATGGGCTTGATTTCTTGGGTACTGTACGACAGTTTGGGCATAGGCTTGGTGATGGTCGCTGCCATGACTTTAAACCTGCTCTTGGCCGCCACCGTGGGCGTGTTGATTCCGGTGGTACTCGACAAAGCCGGCCGCGATCCGGCGCTCGGCAGCTCGGTACTGATTACCGCCGTCACTGACTCGGGCGGCTTCCTGATTTTCTTAGGTTTAGCGACGATTTTCCTGCTTTAATAATATAACCGTCTGAAATAGAAATAAGACAAGGCGAAAGCGACCGCCCGATACGCCGAGTACATCAGGGAGCTGGCAATACCCATTATTTTGATAACAGGCGGCTATATCAATAGTGAGGCCGTCTGAAACACATTGTTCAGACGGCCTTTTTTATCTGTTTCAACTAAGGAAAATCTTACAAGACTAATTAAAAATTATAATTTATAATCCTAAAATAATATTTTTTTTAGTTTTAATATGGATTACGATAAAATCAACCGCAAACTGGCGATTTTGGCGGACGCGGCCAAATATGATGTTTCTTGTTCATCCAGCGGAGGTTCGCGCAAAAACAACGGCGGCTTGGGCAACTCGTCACGCGCCGGAATTTGCCACAGCTTTACCGAAGATGGCCGCTGCGTATCGCTTTTAAAAATCCTGCTGACCAACCATTGCATCTATGATTGCGCTTATTGCGTGTCGCGCCGCAGCAATGACGTGCCGCGTGCCGCGTTTACGGTTGAAGAAGTGGTTGATTTAACCATCAGTTTTTACCGGCGCAATTATATCGAAGGGCTTTTTCTGAGTTCGGGGATTTTCAAAAACGCCGATTTCACCATGGAACGCTTGGTGCGTATTGCCAAAAAACTGCGTACCGAACACCGATTCAACGGCTATATCCACCTCAAGGCCATTCCCAAAGCCTCCGACGAAATGCTACAGGAAGCCGGCCACTATGCCGACCGCTTGAGCATCAACATGGAGATCCCCACCGTTTCAGGCTTGGGGCGGCTCGCCCCCGAGAAAAAACACACCGACATTACCCGGCCCATGCTGTTTGTCAAAAACGAAATCACCGCTACCGCCGATAGCCGCAAAACCATCAAATCGACACCGAAATTCGCACCGGCGGGGCAAAGTACGCAGCTTATCATTGGTGCCAGCGGTGAAAACGACCGCCAAATCATTCACGCCGCCTGCCGGTTTTATCAAAACTACGGCCTCAAACGCGTGTATTACTCGGGCTATGTGCCGGTGCTGGAAGACAGCCGCCTGCCGCCTTTATCGGCGCAAGTTCCGATGCGGCGGGAAAACCGCCTGTATCAGGCCGATTGGCTGATGCGCTTTTACGGCTTTGCCGAGCATGAAATTCTTGACCGCGACCAGCCGTTTCTCGATTTGAATTTCGATCCGAAACTGGCATGGGCGCTGCGCCACCGTGCCTATTTCCCGGTGGCCTTGCAGCATGCGCCGCTGGAAATGATTTTGCGCGTACCCGGTATCGGTGTGAAATCGGCCAAACGCATTGTGCAGGCGCGCCGCTTCCGCATATTGACATGGGCGCAGTTGGTGAAAATGGGCATTGCCCTCAACCGCGCACGTTATTTCATCACTTTGCCCGAACCCAACCGCTACGCTTCCTTAATCGACAGCCCGAACCTGCCCAATTTACTGTTGCAGCAGACGCGTTCCAAATTCATGCAAAGCGACGCGGTGCAAGGGGATTTGTTTGGATAAACGACAACAGGCCGTCTGAAAGCCATATACTGCTTTGCCATAAGCTTTCAGACGGCCTGAGACCTTTGCAAAACCCTGGCTGTGCGTGCCGTTCAAAGTTGCCGCAGCACAGCAAGCAAAGACATATCATGAAGACAGGCAAGCTTTCCATCAGCGCACAACGAAGAAATCGGCCCAAAATAGGGATTTTGCAAAGGCCTCGGCCTCTTTCGGCATAAAATCATGACCACACCCGACCAATACACCTTACTTTACGACGGCAGCTTCGACGGCCTGCTCAGCGCGGTGTTTACAGTGTATGCGGGCAAATATCCGCCCGATTGCGTGCACATCACTGCCGACCCCAACGATACCGATTTGTTCGGCCACACCGTATCGGTGACCAGTTGCGCCGAACATGCCGCGCGTGTGCTCGAGCGTTTGCAGCGGCAATTGGGCAGACGCGGTATCCAAACACTGCTTTACGGTTTTCTCATCAACGACAAAGACATGCCCGACACCTTCCTGCGCATCGTCCGGTTGGCCTTGGCGCAACCCGACCGCCCCAACATTTTCAGCGATTACGGCCATCCCGACGTGATGCAGTGGGCGCAATGGGTAAAAACCGTCGGGCGCGAAAAGCACCACATGGAAGCATTTGTCCGTTTTGAAGAATATCATGTGCAGAGCGAACCCGAACCGATTTATATCGCCCGCATCGAGCCGCAATTTGATATCTTGCCGCTGATTACGCGTTTTTTCCGCAACCGCTACGCTGACCAGCAATGGCTGATTTTCGATGTCGGTCGCGGCTACGGCGTGTATTTCGACAAAACCGCAGTGCATCAAATCCGAGATTTGGATACTCCCGGCGAACACGCCGTCCCATCCGAGCGCGAACGGCATTATCAGAAGTTGTGGCAACGTTATTTCAAAAGCGCCACCATCACTTCACGCATCAACCTGCGCCAACACCGGCAAATGATGCCGCAGCGCTATTGGCGTTATCTGACGGAAAAGCGGCCGGTATTACCGTGAAGAAAGCCGGCCGGGAATCCGCTACCAAGTTCCAATAAAAACAGGCCGTCTGAAAACCAAATCATCGTTTTCAGACAGCCTGTTCATCCGGCAGCCAAATTCAAAACCCTTACAGGTAGAATTTCTCAAGCACTTTCAAATTGTCATCCAATTTATACACCAGCGGCTGACCGGTCGGGATTTCCAAAGCCATGATGTCGTCGTCGGAAATACCTTCGATGTGCTTGGCCAAGGCGCGCAGTGAGTTGCCGTGTGCCGCCACCAATACGCGTTTGCCGCTCAAAATGGCCGGTGCGATTTGGTCTTCCCAGAACGGCAATACGCGCTCCAGCGTCACTTTCAGGTTTTCACCGTCCGGCACCACATCAGCCGGCAAGTGCGCATAACGGCGGTCGTTATGCGCGGAAAATTCGTCGTTTTTGTCCAACAATGGCGGCAAAATATCGTAGCTGCGGCGCCAGATGTGCACTTGCTCGTCGCCGTATTTTTCAGCAGTTTGTTTTTTGTCCAAACCTTGCAATTGACCGTAGTGGCGCTCGTTCAAACGCCAGGTTTTAATTTGCGGCACAAACAGCTGGTCGCTTTCTTCCAACACGATGTTGCAGGTTTTGATGGCGCGGGTCAGCACAGAAGTGAAGGCGATGTCGAATTCATAGCCTTTTTCTTTCAGCTTTTGACCGGCAGCGGCGGCTTCGGCCAAACCCTGCTCGCTCAATTTCACGTCGCGCCAGCCTGTAAACAGGTTTTTCGCATTCCATTCGCTTTGTCCGTGGCGGATAAATACCAATTCCATTCTTATTGCTCCATTTGTTTAGGGGGATTTTGAAGCTTTATTTATAACATAATTTGCCCCCGTTTTGCTGATTTGTGCGCAAACGTTGATGATTTGTTCAGCCCGATTCACCAAACATGAATCTTTCAGACGGCCTTGCCGCAACCGTTAGAATGATAAAAGCCGTTTGGCACTTGTTTCTTATCATATTTTAATCAATTTTCCGTATAAATGTTAATAAAGTGAAAAGGCCGTCCGAACCGCTTTCAGACGGCCTTTTTCAGGTTTATACTGAAATTTCTAATCCACAAAGGAGAATCAGCATGGACAAATCAGCCAAACCTTTTGAAACCGAAGAAAATGGCGTGGGCAAATGCCCGGATTGCTCTGTAGAAGTCGGCACTGTTTTTAACAATAATGATTGCAGCTTTGAAATCGTCCAAATTTACGAAACCGAACAACTCGCCCGCGAAGCGGAAGGCTATTACACCGAATTGGCGCGCTCGGTTGAAAGCGATCCTTGCGAAATCATCAGCGACATCGGCGGCGTGGAAGAAGGTTTCAAATTGATGATGACCTTCAACTTCTGCTGTGAAAGCGAAAAAGTCATTTTCCAACTGAAGCAACGCTAAACCGTTGGCTCGCCAAATCTCTACTGAAAGGCCGTCTGAAAAGCTTGCACAGCAAGTGGTTTTCAGACGGCCTTGTTATTTCATGACAACGCAATGCAAAACACAGGTAAAATAACGCGCTAAATCATCACAACATCACCACACATTACCATGCTTCCTGCCGCACCTGCTTTTCTGTCGCTCCAGCCGCCACCGCGCTCGGCCATTGTGATTCTGGCCACTTTGCTGTTTGCCGCGCTGCCGATGATGTTTTCCCTGCCTCCCACCATTACCCTTTTATTTATTGCCCTGCTTGTTTTTCGCGGCGTGTTGCTGCATCTCAACATCGGCAAACTGCCTGCGCCGCTGCTGATTATGGTGGTGGCAGCGGCTGGTGGTTTGGTGTGGGCGCAACTGGGCACAGTGTTCGGGCGGGAAGGCGGCATCGCTTTCCTGCTGCTGATGGTCACGCTCAAGGCTTTTGAGAGCACCTCACGGCGCGACTGGCATGTGTTACTGCTGGCCATGCTGTTTCTGATCGGCTCGTCTGTGCTGCTCAACCAAAGTTTGGCAGTCGGCTTGTGGCTGCTGGCCGCTTTGTTTGCCGTCAGCACGTGTTTCGCCGTGTTGTGCGGCTTGGACCTGCGCGAATCGTGGCGTTGGAGCGGCATGGCATTGTTGCTGACTCTGCCGCTGACAGCAGTATTGTTCGTCAGCGTGCCGCGTTTGAACGAGCCCTTATGGGGCATTCCGCAAAAACGCGACAAACAGGCATCAACCGGCCTTTCCGATAGCATGCAGCCGGGCAGCATCAGCAATTTGGTGCAAAGCAACGAATGGGTGGCCAACGTGATTTTTTCAGACGGCCTTACTGTCGAGCCGAAAAATCTTTACTGGCGCGCCATCATTATGGACGACTTCAACGGCCGCACATGGCAGGCGGTACCGGGGTTTGCCCAAGACAGTGCACAAAACGTTTCAGATGGCCGGCGCATTGATTACCAAATGATTATCCGCGACCAAAACGGCGCCTTACCGGCCTTGGATCACCCTGTCGGCACGCCGCCGCAAGGTTTGGCACAGCGTTTAGGCAACACCTTGCGCGCCGAACGCAGCCGCGAAGGTTTGCGCCGCCTGCACCTGCAAGCCGCTTTGAGCGACACCCTGCCGCACGTTTTAAACGAAGCCGAATACCGCCGCTACACCCGCTTACCCGCCGGCAACCTGCAAACCTTAAACCTCGCGAAAAAATTAGCCGAAAACGCATTAACCGAACGTGAATTTATCCGAAACACGCTGAATCATTTCCGCCGCCAAGGCTTCAGCTACACACTGCAACCTCCCTTGTTAAGCAATGGGCATGTGGTCGATGAATTTTTATTCCAGACCAAACAAGGTTTTTGCGAACATTACGCCCAAAGCTTCGCCGTGATCATGCGGGCGGCCGGTTTGCCGGCAAGGATTGTCACCGGCTATCTGGGGGCGGAATTCAACGAGCAAGCCGGATTCTGGCAAATCCGCTCTAAAGATGCCCACGCATGGACGGAAGTGTGGCTGCCGAGCGAACAAGTGTGGCTGCGCGTCGATCCCACCACTGCCGTCTCCAGCGTGCGCACCGAGCAAGGCATCAGCCAAGCGCTGCCGCAAAGCGAGCAATCATTACTGCCGCGCGATCATGTATTCGGCAAATGGCGCGATGCCGGCCAATTCTATTTCCAGCAATGGGTGGTGAACTACGATCAAACCCGCCAAAACAATCTGTTTGAAAAGCTGGGTTTGGGCGGCTTTAATTTGAAAAGCCTGTTGCTGTTCATGCCGCTTGCCCTTGCGTTCGCACTATTGCCTTTATTGCGCTGGTGGCTGAAAAACCGCCGTCGTGACGAACTGCAAGACGGTTTCATGCTGCTCAAACGCGCCATTCTGGGCGAAGACGATAAAACGGTTTTAGCCGTCACGCCCGCCGAACTGCGTGAGATTTTACGCCGCAACCAAGCGGATGACCCTGCCGTCGAATCGTTGCTGGCGCGTTACGAACACTGGCTGTACGCGGGAGAACCTGCCAACAAATCCACACAAAAACACTGGTTCCGCAAAGTAAAAAAAGCCGCTAAACGGTATCAGTGAGCAGATGGCTTGAGGCCGTCTGAAACCTTATGCTTGCTTTCAGACTGCCTCAAATATTTCTTCTCATTATTAACTACATTAACTGCTTCATTGCAAGCAATACCCCAATAAAAGAAGGCCGTCTGAAATTCAGACAGCCTGTTTACGTTAATATTTTCGTTTAAGCCAATAAGCCGCCGATGTATTTTACCAAGGTCATACCGCCCAATACTGCCATGGCAGCCACTACCGCCAAGCCGCATACCGTCATCCATTTCGGGTGGCGGTAATCGCCGATGATATCTTTGCGGTAGGCCGCCAGCAAAATCAAACCCAGTGAAATCGGCAAAACCAACCCGTTGAGCGTACCAACGAACACCAGCACCTGCGCCGGGCGGCCGATGGCTGCCAACACCAAAGTGGAGAGTGCGATAAAGGTGATGATCCACTTGTTTTTATGGCGTTCGATTTTAGGGCTGAAGCTGGAAATAAACGACACCGACGTATAAGCCGCACCTATTACCGAAGTAATCGAAGCCGCCCAAATCACCACACCGAAAATCATCAGGCCGATATTGCCCGCGACATGTTCAAACGGCGTGGCCGCCGGATTTTTCGGATCGAGCGCAACGCCTTGCGACACCACGCCCAACACGGCGAGAAACAGCACCACGCGCATGACGGATGCGATCAAAACCGCAGATATCGAGCTGCGGTTGACTTCCGGCAAGGCTTCTTTGCCTTTGATACCCGCATCCAGCAGGCGGTGCGCCCCTGCAAAGGTGATATAGCCGCCAACCGTACCGCCTACCAGCGTCACAACCGCCACCGCATCGAGTTTTTCCGGCACAAAGGTACGCACGGCCGCTTCGCCCAACGGCGGCGAGGCTTTCCAGGCCACATACAGAGTGAGCGCAATCATGACGAAGCCCATGGCTTGAGCGAATCTGTCCATCACCTTGCCCGCCTCGCGGAACAGAAACACCCCGACGGCAATCAAGCCGCTGATTACCGCGCCGGTCTCCACCGGCCAACCCGTGATAATGTTCAAACCCAAGCCCGCTCCGCCGACGTTGCCGATATTGAAAGCTAAGCCGCCCATCACAACCAGCGCGGCCAAAAAATAGCCCGCCCCGGGAAACACTCGGTTGGCAATGTCTTGCGCGCGCTGTTCCGACACGGCGATAATCCGCCAAATGTTCAATTGCGCACCGATGTCGAGCATAATCGAAACCAAAATCACAAAGCCGAAGCTGGCCGACAGACTCTGCGTAAAGGTGGCGGTTTGGGTGAGAAAGCCCGGGCCTATGGCGGACGTGGCCATTAAAAAGGCCGCACCGAGCATTGCATTGCGGCGGTTGTCGGAAGACATGTCTGTTTCTCCTTTTGTTTTGTTGTCACGTTTGCAAAAACAATTCGTCTGAAAATCCATTGAATAAATGTTCAGACGGCCTTGATACCTATTCCTTTTGCCTGTAAAGCCGCACGGATTTTATCGGCAAACTCAAGCGCGTGCGTACCGTCGCCATGCAGGCAGATGCTGTCAGCACGCACTTTTACGATGGTACCGTCCGTGCTTTCCACTTCGCCTTTCCCCACCATGCGCAGCACTTGTGCTACGGCTTCGCCGTCGCTGCCGACTTGAGCGTCGGAGCGGCTGCGCGGCACGAGCGAACCGTCGGCCAGATAGCGGCGGTCGGCGAACACTTCGGAAACCACCCCCAGACCTGCGGCCCCGCCGGCTTGCAGCAACAGGCTGCCGGACAAGGCCATCAGTTTCAATTCGGGATTGAAGGCACGCACCGTGCCGGCAATCAAGGAGGCCAGTTGCTCATCGGCGGCGGCTTGGTTGTAGAGCGCACCGTGCGGCTTGACGTAGCTCATTGCTACGCCTGCCGCATCACACAAAGCCTGTAGCGAACCGAGTTGGTACAGCAGGTGCGCGCGCAGGTGTTCAGACGGCATATTCATGTTGCGGCGGCCGAAGTTTTCACGGTCAGGAAATGCGGGATGCGCGCCAATGCGCACGCCGTATTGTTTTGCCCATGTCAGGGCGCGGTACATTTCCACCGCATCGCCGGCATGGACAGCGCAAGCAATGTTGGCGGAACTGACGCGCTGCATCAAATCGCGATCGATGCCGCAGCCTTCGGCTAAATCGGCATTCAAATCAACGGTTTTCATCGGCTATCCTTTTAATGTGGTTGAGATAGGCTTGGTTTTTGCGTTGCAGCCGCCGGGCATGTGCCGTGTCGGTCATACGGAACCTGACCGTGCTGCCGAAGCGTGTCTGCACCAGCTTGCCCAAATCGGCGGCCGCCACACAGGCGATTTTCGGATAGCCGCCGGTAGTTTGACAGTCGGCGGCCAACACAATGGGCCGTCCGCCCGGCGGCACTTGCACGGTACCGGCAGTCACGGCGTGCGACAGCATTTCCACAGGCTCGGCCAAACCCAGTTCGGCACCGGAAAAACGGTAGCCCATGCGGTTGCTGTCGCTTTGCAGCCGCCACAAAGTATCCCAAAAAGCCGTGCGGGAAGCACGGTCGAACAAATGGTATTCTGATGAGGGCAAGGCGTGGATGATGCCGTCTGAAAACAGCGGGGCAATGCCGATGCGGCTCAGATAATGTTCCCCCGTGCCTTGCGGCAAGGCATCGCCCGAACGCAGCGCCCGACCTTCCAAACCGCCGAATGCAGCCTTTAAATCGGTGCTGCGCGAACCCATCACTTCGGGTACGTCAATACCGCCGGCCACGCAAAGATAACCGTACATACCCTGTACCGCCCGCTTCAGACGCAGCGTCTGTCCCGCCTCGGCAGTGTGCCGCCAATAAGAGTAGACCGGTTCGCCGTCGAGTTCGGCCTCATAAACGGCACCGGTGATGCAAAACGGCGTATCGCGGCCAAAACGCACGCTCAAGCCGCCAAGCACCACTTCGATTGCCGCCGCACCGGGCGTATTGCCCAGCAGGATGTTGCCCGCCTGCAATGCCTGCGTATCCATCGCGCCGGCGTGGCCGATACCGAAACGGCGCTGTCCGTAACGCCCCAAATCCTGAATATGCGCCAAGGCGGCCACTTCTTGAATATCAATCACGGTTCAATCCTTTCTGCCACAAAACGCACGGTATCACCCGCCTGCAACAGAGTCGGCGGGTAAGAGGCCGTCTGAAAAAGCGGTGTGTCGGTGTGGCCGATCAGCTGCCAGCCGCCGGGGGAGGTAAACGGATACACCCCGGTCTGACTGCCGCCGATGCCGACCGAGCCGGCCGGAACCTGCGTACGCGGCACCGCATGGCGCGGAGTATGCAGGTGTTCGGGTAAACCGCCCAAATAGGGGAAACCGGGCTGGAAACCCATCATGAAAACCGTGTAAACCGGCTCGGTATGACGGCGTACCACTTCAGCCACGCTGACACCGTGAAACGCCGCTACTGCCGCCAAATCCACACCGTATTCGCCGCCGTAAACCACGGGGATGTCGACGTGGCGGCCTTGGTATTGCGCCGCCACGGCCTGTGGCCAAACGCGCGACAGTTCCGCCGCCAATTCTTCAAGTGCGGCATCGGGCCGGGCAAACACAGTGAGATTGTTCATGCCGGTGACGGTTTCGGCCACTTGCGGCCAATCGGTCAGGATGCCGGCCAATGCCCACAAACGACGCTGGTTGTCCAAAGAGGCGGGCGGCGGCAAAGCACAGCACACAGCCGTTTCACTGATGGGATGGATTTCGAATGCAGACATATATGTTCTTCTTATTTGGTTTTAACAACGGACGGATGCAGAAACGCTGCCTTTTCCATGCTTATAATGTTGCGCCAAGCTTTTGTCAACAACGCCGGACCGGACGGCGGAAAACCTTATTTCGACTTACATCCGACGGCGCAGCATTCCAATAGAAAGAGGCCGTCTGAAATTCAGACGGCCTTAAGTCTTGGTGAAAAATGTCATAGACACAGTTATTCCGCAAGAAGAATCCGGAGAAGACGAAGGGGCGAAAATCAGGTTACCGGTGCCGGGTTAAACACCGACAGCGCATTATGCAGACCCCATTGGTCGGACCATGTCTGCTTGCGGCCGCTGGCGATGTCGAGAATGTAGTGGAAAATTTCCCAGCCGGTTTCTTCGATGGTAGCTTCACCGGTGGCAATGCGGCCGGCGTTGATGTCCGTCAGGTCAAACCAGCGGTCGGCCAAATCGGTGCGCGTGGCGACTTTAATCACCGGCACGGCAGCCAAGCCGTAAGGCGTGCCGCGACCGGTGGTGAACACCTGCACGGTGATGCCCGAAGCCAATTGCTGCGTGCCGCACACAAAATCGCTGGCCGGGGTGGCGGCGAAAATCAGGCCTTTTTTGGTGGGGCGTTGCCCGGGCGACAACACTTCGACAATCGCCGAAGTGCCTGATTTGGCAATCGAACCCAAAGCTTTTTCCACCACGTTGGCCAAGCCGCCTTTTTTGTTACCCGGCGAGGGGTTGGCGCTGCGGTCGGTTTGTCCGGCATTGAGATAATCGTCATACCACTTCATTTCTTCGAGCAGCCGGCGGCCGATCTGTTCGTCTGCCGCGCGCGGTGTGAGCAGGTGAATCGCATCGCGCACTTCGGTCACTTCGGAGAACATCACCGTCGCGCCGCAACGCACCAGCAAATCGGAAGCATAGCCCACCGCAGGGTTAGCGGTAACACCGGAGAATGCATCGCTGCCGCCGCACTGCATGCCCACCACCAAATCGGAAGCCGGGCAGGTTTCGCGTTGGCGCGCATTCAGTTTCTGCAAATGTTTTTCTGCGGTGGCCATAATCGAATCGACCATGGCCTTGAAGCCGACGAATTGCTCGTCCTGCAAACTGGTGACACTGGTGCTGTCGCCGTCGACTTTAATCGGAATCGTGCCCTCGGCTTGTTCCAACAGGCGGTTAGGTTGCAGCTTTTCGCACCCCAAACCGATGACCATGATTTCGCCGCCAAAATTCGGGTTTAGCGCGATGTTGTGAATCGTACGGATCGGCACCACTGCCGCCGGGGCATTAATCGCCACGCCGCAGCCGTATAAATGGTTCAAACCGACCACACCGTCAACTTTCGGATATTTCGGCAACAAATGCTGCTCAATCAGTTTCACCACATAACCGACCACACCGGCCACGCAATGCACGCTGGTGGTAATGCCCAATAAATTTTTGGTACCGACGCTGCCGTCTTTATTGCGGTAGCCTTCAAATGTATAACCTTCCAGCGGGGCTAATTTCGGTACAGGACGGGTCGCCAGCGGCAGGGTATCCAAAGGCGGGGCTTTAGGCAGCGCCACTTTCGATTCGTCAATCCATGCCCCACGCGGCAAATCTTCCACTGCATAGCCGATGATTTCGCCATAGCGTACGATTTGGCCGTCTTTCGGAATATCAACCAAAGCCGCTTTATGTCCTTGCGGCACATGCTCAACCAATGCGAGGCCGTCTGAAAACTGCGTGCCCGCAGGCAAGCCGTTGCTGTTCACGATAATGGCGACATTATCATCGGGATGGACTTTGATAAATAATGGTTTTTGTTCGGTGGTGTTCATGGTCGTGTTCCGTTATGGTTTGGTGTTTTATGCTATCTTAATCAGCGCCACCACAAAAATCATTATGCAGATACACAATAAATCAGGTTGAATTTGTTGAAATTTATGGAAATTTTTACATGTTTGGTGCAATACAAAGGCCGTCTGAAATCATTTCGCCAGCAAAAATCCACCATCGAATCGCGCACTCTTTCAAACATGTCCATACCGGTGGACGTTTGGGCAGCCGACTTTTTGCACGCGGGCAATCCATGCAGCCAATGCCGGTGTCGCGACCACATCACCGACAAACATCTCCGCCGCCATCTTAATCTCCGTCAAACAACAGCTTGCCGCCTTCGCGCATACCCATCGGCATGGTTACTGACCACAATATCGAAGCCGCTCGGGTCGGTGGTTCCGGTATAGACCTGCCTAAGCCCAAGCTGGTTAAACGCTCAATCAAACCGTCTCGGCGGGCGGTGCCCATTTCCACAATGGCCGGTTTTCTGACACCGGCCGTCAATAATCGTATGGGCAATGACCGTACCCGCCCCATGCCGGACAAATCGCTTTTTTACCCTGCAGTTGCGTGCCGTTGCGCTGTAAAGCCTCTACCGTACCCGACCATCGAATCATATCGCCGGCCCATTTACTGCCTTCATGGTGCACGCAGTTGGTGGTGTGTAAGAAACGCGCCTAGTCGGATAATTCGCCACACAAACCGGCAAACGTGATTTTGTGCGGCACAGTAATCATCAAGCTGCCGGCATTTTGCATGGCTTTCACCGCGTAAAAAAATGTGGCCGGCCGGTCAGATGCTGCATGCACGGACACCGCATTCAAACCTTTTTTTGAAAGGATTAGGCAACCAAATCCGGTGATTTCACCTGCGGAATCGGGTGGCCGATCACATAATAAATCCGCGTTGAACGTTTAATCGAATCTCCATAGAGCGCTGTCATTTATCGAAATGTAGTGTGATGTAATTGAAAAAGCCTAGGGTCTGTTGACAATTAACGCAACGGCAGTGTTTTTGGTCAAAAATCCCCGTCTGCCGCGTTAAAAATGCCCGCAAGGTGTCCAACCTTGCTGCGCTTTTTGCTTTGCATACGCGGTTTTTGCCTCAAAAAACTGCTTCGCCGGCCAATTGTCAACAGGCTCTAGTGCAATTTTGGGGCAAACCAGTTCATATCCTGCAGTTAGGAGACATCACAAAACCGTAATCACTGCGTGGCAATATTCAGTCAGGCCGTCTGAAACCGACTACCCTTCCAAACGGCCTGAAACCTTTTCAACACCTCCGGATCTGAGTGCAGTTCAAAGTTAGAGCAGCACGGAAAACACAGACATATCACTTAGACAGGCAGGCTTTCGGGCGCATAACGAAGAAATGTGTCAAAGATGGGAATTTTGCAAAGGTCTCGGCCTTTTCAAACTTAAGCAAGAAACGTGGTTTTGCTTTACAATACGGTGCTTGAATTCCACTCTTATTTAGTCGTACCATGAACGAGCAAATCCCTGTTTCCCCTATCCAATCCGACCATCTGATTCTCGGCCAATATGCCGAACGCGCGTATTTGGAATATGCCATGAGCGTGGTCAAAGGCCGTGCGCTGCCGGAAGTTTCAGACGGCCAGAAGCCGGTACAGCGCCGCATTCTTTATGCCATGCGCGACATGGGTTTGACCGCAGGGGCGAAACCGGTGAAATCGGCGCGCGTGGTCGGCGAGATTTTGGGTAAATACCACCCGCACGGCGACAGCTCGGCGTATGAAGCGATGGTGCGCATGGCGCAGGATTTCACGCTTCGTTATCCGCTGATTGACGGCATCGGCAACTTCGGCTCCCGCGACGGTGACGGTGCGGCGGCCATGCGTTACACCGAGGCGCGTTTGACACCGATTGCAGAATTGTTATTAAACGAAATCAATCAAGGTACAGTCGATTTTGTCCCCAACTACGACGGCGCATTCAACGAACCTGTCCACCTGCCTGCCCGATTGCCGATGGTGTTGCTCAACGGTGCCAGCGGTATTGCCGTGGGCATGGCGACTGAAATCCCGTCGCACAACCTCACCGAAGTCACCAAAGCGGCGATTGCCCTGCTGAAGAAACCTTCGCTGGAAACCGCCGATTTGATGGGCTACATTCCCGCGCCTGACTTTGCCGGCGGCGGCCAAATCATCACCCCTGCCGCCGATTTGCAGCAGATTTACGAAAGCGGCAAAGGCAGCGTGCGCGTGCGTGCGCGTTATGAAATCGAAAAACTGGCGCGCGGCCAATGGCGGGCGATTGTGACCGAGTTGCCGCCTAATGCCAACACTGCCAAGATTCTTGCCGAAATCGAAGAGCAAACCAATCCGAAACCGAAAGCCGGTAAAAAACAGCTCAACCAAGACCAGCTCAACACCAAAAAGCTGATGCTGGATTTGATTGAAAAAGTGCGCGACGAATCCGACGGCGAGCATCCCGTACGCTTGGTGCTCGAGCCGAAATCCAGCCGCCTCGAACCGGAGGCGTTTATGAACACGCTGATGGCGCAAACGTCTTTAGAAGGCAATGTGTTGGTCAACTTGGTGATGATGGGCTTGGACAACCGCCCTGCGCAAAAAAACCTGAAAACCATCCTGCAGGAATGGTTGAAATTCCGCGTGATGACAGTAACACGCCGTCTGAAATTCCGCCTGACCCAAGTCGAAAAACGCCTGCACATTCTCGAAGGCCGTCTGAAAGTTTTCTTAAGCATTGACGAAGTGATTCGGGTGATTCGCGAATCGGACGAACCGAAAGCCGATTTGATGGCGGCGTTTGATTTGAGCGAAATCCAAGCGGAAGATATTCTCGAAATCCGACTGCGCCAACTGGCGCGTTTGGAAGGCTTTAAGTTAGAAAAAGAACTGGCCGAACTGCGCGAAGAAGAAGGCCGTCTGAATCTGCTGCTCGGCGATGAAAACGAAAAGAAAAAACTCATCATCAAAGAAATGCAGACCGATATGAAACAATTCGGTGACGAACGCCGCACTCTGGTTGAAGAAGCCGGCCGTGCCACGCTGACGCAAACTACTGCTGATGAGCCGGTGACATTGATTTTGTCGAAAAAAGGCTGGATACGCAGCCGTGTCGGCCACAATTTGGATTTGGCGCAAACCACGTTCAAAGAAGGCGACGGTTTGAAACAAACCTTAGAAAGCCGTACCGTGTGGCCGGTGGTGGTGCTTGATTCGCAAGGCCGTACCTACACGCTGGATGCATCGGAAATCCCGGGCGGACGCGGCGACGGTGTACCGGTGGCTTCTTTGGTTGATGTACAAAACGGTGCCGAAGTGGTCGCCATGCTCACCGGTCTGCCGGATCAGCATTATCTGCTGAGCAACAGCGGCGGTTACGGCTTTATCGCCAAACTCGGCGATATGATCGGCCGCATGAAAGCGGGCAAAGTGGTGATGAGCGTGGAAGCGGGCGAAACAGTATTGCCGCCGGTGCCGGTATATGCCTCGTCGCTGATTAATCCGGATTGCAAAGTGGTGGCCGTGACCGAGTGCCAAACGTCTTTATGGGAAGAAAGCAAAGCCTTGGCCTTTACGTTGAACGAGCTCAAAGTCATGGCTAAAGGCCGCGGCCTCCAACTCATCAGCTTGGGAGAGAAAGAGCAACTGGCCCACATCGCCGTCATCTCTACGCCGGAAATCCACGCTGAAAGCGAAGGCAGACGCAGGGCGGCACATAAAGAACGCATCCTACTTGCCGGCATCAGCGGCAAACGCGGCAAAAAAGGCAAACCTTTACCGCTTTCAGGCCGTCTGAAACAATTATTCAGCTCAGGTTCCCTATAATCCCGGCATAATTTGTCCGATGTCATCACTCTTGATGCCAAATCGTGATATTCTAGGGCAACACAGACGGTTCCTGATTGATTGGGAACAGCAAATTCGGCAGTCATACGACAGGCTGCCGAATCATTCATTCTAATGATTAATAAAAATAACAGTATCTTAAGGTGTACTGAACATGACAAAATTCAGTAATCAGGAATTGGACAATTTAAGCGAACGCATCCCCGGGCTGATTAATGTGGCCCGGATAGTAATCGTGTTGTCGCTACTGGTTTTCCAAGTCTTGGGGACATACAGCAGCATCAATTTGGAAAACGTGGCATTTCCGACCATCGAATTTTACAGCTGGGCCGCGTTGTATTCCTTTTTGATTTTGCTGTCGGTATTCCGACCGGATTGGCAATGGCAATCGCTCGATTTACCCAATGCCAGTGCGGTAGTCGATATTTCCATGATGATTATTTTGGTGTATATCGCCGGTGGAATTGATTCGGGCTTTGCCATTTTGGTGCTGCCGTTTATCGCTACGTCCTGCCTGCTGAGCTACGGCCATTACCCCATGCTTTATGCCGGTTATGCCTCACTTTTGTTTGTGATTTTGCTGTTTTTAGACGGCGGCATCCGTTTCTCACCGCCGGAATGGAAAAACCAAAGCGTCCTGAGCTGTATCATATTGATTGGTGCCGGCTATCTGGTCGCCATGTTGACCGCGTTTGCCGCCAAATACCTTGAACAAGCCACCGAATCGGCCAGCAAACACCAACTTGCCTACCGGCGTATCAGTGGCTTGAATCGATTGGTATTGAACCGCGTGCAAGAAGCAGTGATTGTGATTGATGCCGGCCAACGCGTTTGGCTGTTCAACAAACAAGCCAAAAACTACTTCCCGAGCCTGGCGGTCGACCAGCAGGAATTTGTGTTCGGCGAATTGGTGTCGCGTTGGCAATACCAGCCCGACAAAGCCTTTGAAACCGACATTCACATTTTCCAACACGCCATGCATGTTCGTGCCGTGCCCCTGATTCAGGAGCAAACCGAATTGCTGATGCTGTATGTACGCTCTTTGCGTGAAGTAGCGGCCGAAGCGATGTCGACCAAATTAACGTCATTGGGTCAGCTCACCGCCAATCTGGCGCACGAAATCCGCAACCCGATGTCGGCCATTCGCCACGCCAGCGATTTACTGCAAGATGATGAAGACATTGATCCGGTAAAGGCCAAACTCTACGGCATCATCGACAGCAATATCCAGCGCATCGACAAAATGCTGGAAGACATTTCCCTGCTCAACAAGCGCGACAACATCAGTCGCGAACCGATTCACCTGATGAAATTCTGGCTCGGTTTCAAGCAGGAATTTACTTTAAACAATCCCGCCGCCATCGGCTGTTTGCGCATGAACATGGAAGGCTCCAACTTAACCGTCTTGTCCGACCCCATGCATTTGCAGCAAATTATGTGGAACCTGTGTAACAACGCTTGGCGCCACAGCCGCCAGGACGAAAATGCCATCACCGTGTTAATCCGTCCGAGTGGCCGCATGCACATCTCTATTGTGGTAGCCGACAACGGCAAGGGCGTCGCACCGGAAGTGCGCAACCATTTGTTCGAGCCGTTTTACACCACCGAAAAACAAGGCACCGGTTTGGGTTTATACGTTGCCCGCGAATTGGCGCATGCCAATTTGGGCCAGCTGCACTATCACCCTGAAATGAACGGTTTTGAACTGATTTTACCGAAGGACAGCAATGAGTAAGCTGCAAGATCCCGTTTTAGTTGTCGATGACGAAGCCGACATCCGCGACCTGATGGAAATGACACTGATGAAAATGGGACTGCGTGTGGAGACCGCAGAAGGTGTCGAACAAGCCAAAGACAAACTCGACAACAACGATTATTCGCTGGTATTGACCGACATGCGTATGCCCGACGGTTCGGGTTTGGAAGTAGTGCAATACATCGACGAATTGATGCTTGACACGCCTGTGGCCGTGATTACCGCCTACGGAAATGCCGATCAGGCAGTTGAAGCCCTGAAAGCGGGTGCGTTCGATTATCTGCAAAAACCGATTACCCTGTCGCAACTGCGTTCGCTGGTGAAATCGGCGGTGACGGTAGCCGACAATGCCGAAGTACCGCCTACACCGCAACCGGTTAAACCTACCCCTGCGCCTGTGACGGCCGCTTTGAATAAACCGCCTGCTGCGATGACCACCCGCCAAGCACAGTCTGCTGCCAAACCGGTATCGCGTGATTTGAACAAGCCGATTTCCGTGCCCGACAGCCTGCGTTCTATGAAAGAGCGTTTTTCCAGCGTTGAATCCACGCTATTGGAAGAAGCACCGCAACTGGGCGGCGAAGCCGATATGCCGCGCCTACTGGGTACTTCGCCGCAAATGGTTGAAGTGCGCCATTTAATCCGTCGGCTTGCCCGCAGCGAAGTGCCGGTGTACATTGCCGGCGAATCAGGTACCGGTAAGGAACAGGCCGCACGCACCATACACGAATTGTCTGATCGTGCCGACAAACCCTTTATTGCGGTAAACTGCGGTGCGATTCCCGAAAACCTGATGGAAAGCGAATTTTTCGGTTATAAAAAAGGCAGCTTTACCGGCGCGGATCAAGACCGCTTGGGCTTTTTCCAACATGCCGACGGCGGCACACTTTTTCTCGACGAAGTGGCCGACCTGCCTTTGGCCATGCAGGTAAAACTCTTACGGGCCATTCAGGAAAAAGCCGTACGCCGTATTGGCGATGCCCGCGAAATTTTTGTGGACGTGCGCATTGTCTGCGCCACCCATAAAAACCTTGAAGCGCTGGTTGAAAGCGGCGCGTTCCGCCAAGACTTGTATTACCGCTTGAACGTGGTGTCGCTGCATATGCCGCCGTTGCGGGAAATGCGTGAAGATTTGGGCGCGCTGATTCTCTATTTGCTCTACAAACACCGCCACGGCAACCAAACCTACAAGCTCAGCTCCAAAGCGCAAGAAGCGCTGCTGCATTACAGCTATCCGGGCAACTTCCGCGAATTGGAAAATATTCTCGAGCGCGCCGTGGCACTCACCATCGGCACCATCATCCAACTGGATGATTTGCAAATCCATAACATCCCTGCCGATGAAGAGCCGCGCGGGCATCACAGTCTTTCTTTAAAAGACATTAGCGATTCCGTGTCGGAAGCACCATTAAATCACGAACCGTTACCGCCATTTGACCCGCGTACCATGCAGATTCAAGATTATCTTGACCAAATCGAGCGCGACATCATCCAAAACGCTTTGGTGCAAACCCGCTACAACCGAACCCAGGCAGCCAAACTGTTGGGCATCAGCTTCCGTTCAATGCGCTACCGCATGGAGCGTTTGAACATTAACTAACATTCAGACGGCCTTGATGTTGATCAGGCCGTCTAAATCCACCTTAGGCCGTCTGAAAAGCTTTCAGACGGTCTTTATATGAAAAAGGCCGTCTGATACACATGACTTGCATTTACCTTGCCGAATCCGCCCAAGCTTCCGCCTGCGAGCTGGCACACACCTTCGGCCTGACCATCGTCCGCCAACTGCCCGACAACATCGAATATCTCTACGCCGATTCAGACGGCATCAGCCTGTGCCGC
This sequence comes from Neisseria weixii, assembly GCF_002327085.1. Taxonomy (GTDB): domain Bacteria; phylum Pseudomonadota; class Gammaproteobacteria; order Burkholderiales; family Neisseriaceae; genus Neisseria; species Neisseria weixii. The sequence goes on from NZ_CP023429.1 coordinate 2,453,283, forward strand.
GCCGGAGAAAAAGGCCGCGTACAAGTCGATTTTGTTGGCGGCGCCGCTCAATACCGCCGCACCAAAGGCGGAGGCGAACTCATCGCCAAAGCAGTGAACCACACCAGCAAACCCGCCGTCTGGGACGGTACCGGCGGCTTGGGGCGCGACAGCTTTGTGCTGGCTTCTTTGGGCTTAACCATCCGCACCTTCGAACAGCATCCCGCCGTTGCCTGCCTGTTGCACGACGGGCTCAACCGCGCCTTACAACACCATAACACCGCTGAAATCGCACAACGCATCACACTGCATTTCGTAGATATGTCCACGCTGATGCCACAGTTGGCGCAAGAAATCGGCCGTCCTGATGTGGTTTATCTCGACCCGATGTATCCCGAACGGCAAAAATCTGCTGCCGTCAAAAAAGAAATGGCCTATTTCCACGGTTTAGTCGGCACCACACAAGACGAAGCCGCCCTGCTCAATACCGCCCGCGCCGTGGCCAAAAAACGCATCGTGGTCAAACGCCCACGCTTGGGCGGATTTCTCAACAGCGAAAAACCGGCCTATCAATATTCGGGCAAAAGCACACGTTTTGATGTCTATTTACCGGATAATCCAAGCCAAGAATCGCAATAAAAACAAGGCCCGAGACCTATGCAAAACCCTTCTTAAAACTCACACGAAGAACCATAGTTACCAAATAACGTCATACTGCCCAAACTCCCTAAAATCCTCTAAATCCTATAAGCCGAATTTAGAGGATTTTCTTCATGAGCAGCTTTTTCAAACAAACTGCCGAAACCATGATTGCCAAACATATTGACCGGTTCCCGTTGCTTAAAATCCACTTCATTATCGACCGACACCCTATTGCCGATCATCTAGAAAAGTAGGCAATGATAGAGAACTACAGAATATTTAATATTGGAAAAAACTTACTTAGCAACCTAAGTAAGTCTTTTTGATTATGGCAGGGTTTTGCAAAGATCCCGGCAAAATGCTTGATCCAACATGTGCGCCACCATTTTGCGGCCTTTGCGTCGGTGACAGACTTCACCCACGGCGGTTTTGGCCGCTGCATCGGGACCGGCTTTGCCGATATAGCTGCTTTTGGGAATGCCGGCACTGTGCGGCAGATATTTCAGCGGGTGTTCCGCCCCCAACGTTTGAACGGTTTCGCAGCTTTGGCGGCGTTCTTTTCGTTGAGGGCTTTCATGTGCTTTAGGCAGTCGTTCCCCGCCCTCATGTAACGTCACTCTTCAATCAGTTCCGCCCGGGTTTTTCGTGGCCGGGTTTGTCGGCGATAAACGGGTTTTTGCGTTTGGCCTTCATAGCGGCAGCCTGTGGGTGTTGGCGTGCGGCGATACCGCCTTGCCGACAGGCGGCTGTCCAACGGCGCAGGTGGGTGCGTGAGACGTTGAAGTGCTCTGCGGTGCGCTGTCGGCTGTGCACTTGGTGGTAATGGAGTACGGCTCGGTATTTGAAGTGTAGGTTATATTTGGACATAAGAAAACTGCACCTTTTAAAGTTGGCGGGGGTGTCCGACTTTTGGGGTGCAGTTCACTGACTTCAGACGGCCTGAGATGTAGGAAATTGTCGGGTTGTTTACACTTTTTATGCAAAACAGCTTTTATTTTCTGCCTAAATGATTGTTTTAGGATTGTTGAGCATTATCAAGAACCATGCGGCGTTGCCGTGCCTTTCGGCATTCTTGACAACACTCAAAAATCCCAAAATGGATCTTCAAGCAAAAAAGCAAAAGTGTAAACAACGCTAGGGTTTTCTACACCTGAGACCTTTTAGTTTGTGATTTACCACAGCGCCAACGCAGTCAAACTCATCTCTCGCTGCCCTTTTTGCGGCACAATATTTTGATCGGGCAATTCCAATTCATAGCGTGCGCCGTTTCGTTCGGCTTGCAATACGCGGAAACACAACCAGCCGGCCAATGCGTCCACGCTCGCCCCTTGCGGGTAATCCCGGTAGGAAATGATGTGGCTGCTGCTGCTTTGGTCTTGCGCTTCAAAACGTTTGTCGAGCAGTTGGCCGGTTTTGGCATAGGCTTTCCAGGCGACGTGCTGCAAAGATGTGCCGTCGGCGTGCACCTGCAAATGCGACAAATCGTCGCTGCTTTGGGCAAACACGGCACGGGCTTCGCGGACTTCGTCGGCATGAAACGCAGACGGCACGTCATGCGCCACCGGTGCGGGAAAAGCCACTTTGTCGCTCAGCCCCTGCCACACCGCTTCTACCGTGCAAATCCCGAAAGGCGCGGCGCTGGTAATATGCCACTCAGGCAGAAACACATAGCCACGCAGATGCGCCTCCAGTGGCAATTCCACATTCGGTTGGCCGTCTGAAACCCGCCATTCCTGCCGGCGCTCCTGATTATCTGCCTGCACCCACAGCCAACGACGGCGCACTTTACCTTCAACCTGTAAGGTCAGCACGGTCGGGGCACCGACAAAGATTTCAGACGGCATCAGCCACACCAACCGCAACCCGAGCAATTGTTGCACATTTTGCATCGTGCCGATAACAATAAAACCAAACAGCCAAAACGCGGCCACATAAGCCAAGTTGGCCTGATAATTCAATCCCACCAGCCACAGCAAGGCCACCATTACCGCCAAGCCCAGCCCCAATCGTGTCGGACGGATGCGCAGGTTGCGCCAAGCCGCTGCTTCATCGGGCAGCACCGGCGGGTGCTGTTCAGACGGCCACATGATTAAGTAAATCGCTTAAGATTCGGGAAGAAGTCAAACCCTGCTGCACCGGTTTGACGCGGTGATTCGCCACGGCCACCCATACCGCCTTAATGTCGTCAGGCAACACATGGTTTCTGCCCTGCATAAATGCCCACGCTTTGGCCGCATTCACCACCGCCAAACCGGCGCGCGGGCTGAGTCCCATCACAAAACGGCCGGACTGGCGCGTGGCCTGCACCAAGCGGAACACATAATCCGCTGCTGCTGGCGAAAACTGCACCTTCGCCGCCGCCTGCTGCCATTGCTGTAAAGTCTGCGCGTCGCACACTGCTTGCAACTGCGTCATCAAATTACGACTGCTGCCTTGAAAATAAAGCTGCTTTTCCGCTTCCGCGGCCGGGTAGCCCATACTCAAACGCATCATAAAGCGGTCGAGCTGCGATTCGGGCAATGGAAACGTGCCGAGCTGCTCAGTCGGGTTTTGCGTGGCCATCACAATAAAGGGCTTGGGCAGCGTATAGGTTTTGCCGTCCACCGACACCTGCCGCTCTTCCATCGCTTCCAACAAAGCCGATTGCAGCTTCGGTGATGCACGGTTGATTTCGTCGGCCAGCAAAAACTCATGAAACACCGGGCCCGGATGAAACTCGAATCTGTCTTCATTCGGACGAAAAATATTCACGCCCAGCAAATCCGAGGGCAGCATGTCGTTGGTAAACTGCACGCGTTGGTAACGCAAACCCAATACTGTCGCCGCGCCTTGCGACAAAGTGGTTTTGCCCACGCCCGGTACATCTTCCAGCAGCACATGCCCACCTGCCAAAACTGCGGCCATCAATTGCTGCAAAACCAATTCTTTCCCCAAAATCAGCCGATTAAGCTGCCCTAATGCGTGTTGGATCTGTTGATTCATTATTATTTCTTCAATGGCTAATCATTCAGACGGCATTTTAACACGAAGCCCAAAGAAAAGGCCGTCTGAAACAGTTTCAGACGGCCGGTGTTTTCATTTGATGGTTATTCGTCGGCTTTGATTTCCAAGCCGCCGATCGGACCGGAATCCGGCACAATCTCTTCTTCATCCAATTTACGCGCTTCGATTTCTTCGTCAGACAACGGTTCTTCGGCATAACGTACCACGCTGTCTACTGAATCTTCAATCACCAATTCACGCTCCAGGGCTTCCATTTCGGCAGCCGAAGACACATCGAAAGTGCTGGCTTGATTGGTTGGGGTATCCGTACTCATGGTTTTCTCCTTATTCGAATGAAAATACTTTTTACAACGTGTCTTCATCGTAACAGAAAAACCGTTACCAGCCGTCTGAAAATGTATTTTTTGGTAAATATAAAGGCCGTCTGAAAAGTTTAATTTCAGACGGCCTATCACTTAAATTTCACTTCCCCAACGGTCAGCCCCGCATCAATACGCAAGGTCGGTTGTCCTACGCCGACGGGTACGCTTTGGCCGTCTTTGCCGCACACGCCCACGCCGCTGTCGAGCGCGGTATCGTTGCCGGCCATGGAAACGTGTTTCAGCACTTCCGAACCGCTGCCGATGATGGTCGCACCTTTGACCGGATATTGCAGCTTGCCGTTTTCAACCCACCACGCTTCGGATGCGGAAAACACGAATTTGCCGCTGGTGATGTCAACTTGCCCGCCGCCGAAATTGACAGCGTAAATGCCTTTATCCACCGATGCGATGATTTCTTGCGGGTCGTAGGCGCCGTTTTCCATAAAGGTGTTGGTCATGCGCGGCATAGGGGCGGAGGCGTAACTTTCACGGCGTCCGTTGCCGGTGGCCGGTACACCCATCAGGCGCGCGTTGGTTTCGTCTTGCATGTAGCCGACCAAAATACCGTCTTCGATCAACACGGTGCGGCGGGTTTCGTTGCCTTCGTCGTCGATATTCAACGAGCCTCGGCGCTCGGCAATGTCGCCTTGGTCAACTACGGTTACGCCTTTGGCTGCTACTTGGTCACCGATGCGGCCGGTAAACACGCTGGTTTCTTTGCGGTTAAAATCGCCTTCCAAGCCATGACCGACGGCTTCGTGCAACAACACGCCCGGCCAACCGTTGCCCAAAACCACGGTCATTTCACCGGCAGGTGCAGGACGCGATTCGAGATTGGTCAGAGCTTGTTTCACGGCGGAATCAACAAACTTTTGCACCAATTGTTCATCAAAACAAGCCAAATCGTAACGGCCGCCGCCCCCGAACCGCCCTGCTCGCGACGGTCGCCCTGCTTAGCAATCACGCTCACATTCAGACGCACCATGGGGCGGATGTCGGCGGCGTGTTTGCCGTCTAAACGCGCGAGATAAATCATGTCGTGTTCGCAGGTCAAACCCGCCATCACTTGCACAATACGCGGATCGGCAGCCTTGGCTAAGGCTTCGACTTTGTTCAACAAAGCTACTTTGGCTGCCGAATCCAAACTGGCAATCGGGTCAATCACGGCATGGACGGGTTTGCCGTACACCGCGCCAGGCACTTTAATGCTTTGCCCGCTCCCCGCCGCCCCAATTACGCGCACGGCTTGGGCTGATCGGTTAATCGAATCGATGTTGAGACTGTCGGCATAGGCAAAGGCTGTTTTATCGCCCGATACGGCACGCACGCCAACGCCTTGGTCAATCTGAAAACTGCCCGATTTCACCATGCCTTCTTCCAAATGCCAGCTTTCATAGGCCGTGCGCTGACAGTAAATATCGGCATAATCGACATGATGCGCGCCGATTAGGCTCAGGCTTTTGGCCAACAATTCTGGTGAAAGTTGATTGGCTTCAAGCAAATCACGTTGTACTTGAAAATAGGTTTGCTGCATGGTTTTCAGACGGCCTTTTCAGAAAAGTTTAATCAAAAGAGTGGTGTGGAATTATACGGTATTTGCACAGGCTTGGGCATGTTGATTGTTTGCTGCTATGTCTGTTTTTATGTTTGAATATCTGAGACACAAAATTTTATTTCTATATAATTCAATTATTTAATAAAAAATTTCCTAGCAAACACACTTTGTTATTGATAATAGTTATTATTATAGTATAATAAAACTCACTCGGCAGCGTCCTGCACCGAGCCATTAAACGACAGAATGAACCCTTATTAATTTTTCCTTAAACTTTGTTCGTCGGCCAATCTCCCTTGCCGATGTCTTTACGGAGTGTGCGTATACGACATATTGACTGTTCCCTTTATCAGATACTCAAAACCGAAAACAGCAAACCCGTTGTCTGGACAACGGGTTTGCTGTTTGATAAGTACATGAAATAAAAAGGCCGGAGCCTTCGCAAAACCTCATGAACCATCAATAAAAAACTAAACAGCCGTCATTTCCGCAAAGGCGGAATCGGGATCCATCTTAAAATTTCAGAAACTTATTTTATTCAATAGTTTGCCATGTTCAAACATGGATTCCCGCCTGCGCGGGAATGACGTCGATTCTTGGTGCCGTGGCTTTTCAGGGAGTTTTGCAAAAGTCCCAAGCCGTCTGAAAACCTCACACATTTTTCAGACGGCCTTGCATTATTTAACTAACGACAGGCTCTCACATTAAGATTACCGTAGCGCCCTACCACATTGCGGATATCTTGTGCATCACGTTCGTTAACCGCCATAAAGGTTACGGTCATGCGCGAGACGCTCAAAGTGCCGTTAGGTGTGCTACCTTTTTCTTCCTGTTCCCAAATACGCGCGCCACCGAAACCGGCACCGGCCAAGCGTGAAATCAGGATTTGTGCAGAAGAACGGCTGCGGGCCACACCGACGCTGATTTCACCGTTGTACACCACACCGGTAAAGCCTTTGCTGTTTAAGTTTTCCAGCTGCGTCACGGCATCGCCGTCGGACGGCAGCAACACGCGGAAGGTTTTATTCACCGCATTTTCGCCTTTTTTGGCCGAACGTTTTTCCACGCTGCGGCTGGCGGCATGCGGCCAACGGGTCAACAGGCCTTTGATGCGATGATAATCGTCTTCATCCATGGAAACGCTGGCGGTAGCAACGCATTGACGCGATGAGTTATCACCCTGTTCGACATTGGCCTGCATTGCCAGTTGAGAATCTGCACCTTTTTGCTGCGCTTCTTTTTCACGCTTGGCTTTTTCTTCACGTGCCTTTTTCTCTTTAGCCAGCTTTTCTTCCCGCTCTTTTTGTTTGCGTGCGGCAATGGCTTCTTCCGATTCAGGCTCCGGAATATCGGCATTGTTTTCCGGCACGCTAACCCACTCCGGCGCGCTGTTTTCAGACGGCGCAACAGGTTGCGGCTCCAAAGAAGCCGGACGTGCCAATTCGTGTGTTCCGCCTTCCAGCGGCGCCTTGGCTGCCTCAGGCTGTTTTTCTGTCATGCGGTGCGCCACCATTCCCCGAATACGATGATATTAAGCGCGACCAACACAGCGAATAACCATTTCATTTTTGTTCTATCCAGTTGAGTAAGCCGTAAATGACGAGATTATCTACAATTTTGACTGTATTGTCCAAAACAAAAGCTTCCGGTAAGGCCTGCACTACTTTGGCCGCACCGCCACCGGTGATGATGACGTCAACTTTTTTTTCCGAGCCGGCTTTTTGTTTCAGACGGCCGTGCATCATTATCAGTGCACCGCACACCGCATCCATCATGCCGCTGGCCAAAGCATTGGATGTGGTCGTCGGGAAAGGATAGACCTTACCGATAGGGCGGTTGAGATTGGCGGTTTTCAGCGCCATCGCTTCTTTCATGAGATGAAAGCCGGGCATAATCGTGCCGCCGAGATAGTGATTGTCGTCAGTCAGCGCATCGGTGGTGACTGCTGTGCCGCAGCTTACCACCACGCAGGCGTTTTGACTGAAACGGCGGCTGCCCAAGGCATTGAACCAACGGTCGGAACCATGTTCAGCCGGATTGCGGTAATGATTGCGCACACCCAAGGCCTGCACCATTGACGGCAGCCATTCGATCGACCGGGACAATTGCTCCGCGACCAAGGCTTTTTTGGTTTCGCCACACACTGCGCATCCCACCACTTTCACCAGGCCGTCTGAACGCTCGCGCCATTCTTCACCCAAGCGGCTCAAATCGCGGTAAGGCGCGCGGCTCACTTCGCTGAACGCGCCGTTTTCCACCCATGCCCATTTCAGTTGGCTGTTGCCACCGTCAAGCAGCAGATAGCGTTCGTTGCGCACAATGGTTTGCGGCAGCGGATTATCATTCGGCCGCAAACTGATTTCGCCACTGACGATGGTTTTTTCACCTGTGTCGGTAGCCAAACGCAACGCGCCCTGCTCGTTTACACCCGATACCGTACCTTCATACACCGCCACGCCGTCCCGCAACAATATGACAGAACGGTTGTGGTCGCGGTTAGCGGCCTGATATTCGCCCAACATTGTATTGAAACCGCTTTGCGCAAAGGCTTCGAACGCCCTGTTTAATTCAGCCAGCAAGGCGCTCATCAATTGGTTAACCGTCGCACCGCGCTGTGAGGCTGTCTGAAACAAAGCCTGTACCGAAGCGGCGTTTTCTACTTCTTTGGGCAACACAAAGTTCACACCGATACCGACCACTGCAACCGTTTGCCCGCCGTTTCGCACGGTTTCGATGAGAATGCCGCCGAGCTTATCTCGCCCGACCACCAAATCATTCGGCCATTTGATTTCCGTGTTCAATCCTAATTTTGCCAAAGCACGGTGACAGGCCAACGCCGCAACCAAGGCCAACGCACTTAATTCGTGCTGCGGCTTCTCAAATGCCCAGCCGAAACTGAACATCAAGCATTCACCCAAACGATGCTGCCAACTGCGCCCCTGACGCCCGCGTCCTTTACTTTGAAAATGCGCCACACACAAAGCTTTGTGTGCTTTTTGTGCCGATTCGCGCGCCAAAGCCAATATTTCATCATTGCTGGAAACGCATTCGTGCTTTAAGGCCGTCTGAAAACCATAAACCTGTGCCAAACGTTGCAAAGCTTCGGCTTCAAACACCGCCAAACGCCGTACCAGTCGCCATTGCCCGTCGTGTTGGCGCAACAAACCGCGAATATGCGGCGGCATTTGCTGCCAAAATCCGTTGAGTTGTTGCGGCTTCACACCGGCCAAACGGCTCAATTGCGACACATGCTGCCGCAAGCCGTCTGAAAGCGCCGCCAATACCTGCCAATGCTGAGGCTTCATGCTGCTCATTTACCGGCTACCTCTGCGGCACGGATTTTCGCCAGTGTTTGCGTGGTGGACGTTTGGTGCAAAAACGGAATCGAATACACCTTGCCGCCACGCGCCAACGTTTCTTGCGAACCGACGATTTTGTCTACCGTCCAATCCCCGCCTTTAACCAAAATATCCGGCTTAACCAACTCAATCAAAGCAGCCGGCATATCGTCATCAAACCACGTCACCACGTCTACGCTGGCCAACGCTGCCGCTACCGCCGCACGATTTTCTAAAGGATTAATCGGGCGGTCGTCACCCTTGCCTTGACGGCGCACGGAACCATCAGTGTTTAAGGCCAAAATCATGGCCGCACCGGTTGCGCGTGCCTGCGCTAAATAGGTAACATGGCCGCGGTGCAAAATATCAAAACAGCCGTTGGTAAACACCAGCGGGCGCGGCAAAGCAGCCAAGCGTTCGACAAGCGCCTCAGGCGGGCAGATTTTTTGCTCAAAATCAGGTAAAGGCCATTCGGACATAATGCATTCCATCGTTTCATTCAGATTAAGGCTATAATACCGAAGCGCCGTGAAAAGGCAAAGCAAAAGGCCGTCTGAAAAGCTTTCAGACGGCCTTTTACGTGTGCTTTTGTGAATTTAATGTGACAAATAAAAAAACCTGCCTTTTAAAGGCAGGTTTTTTTATTTTTGGTCGGGGCGGTGGGATTCGAACTCACGACCCTCTGCTCCCAAAGCAGATGCGCTAACCAGGCTGCGCTACGCCCCGATATAGATGGGGTGGCTAATGGGGCTCGAACCCACGACAACCGGAATCACAATCCGGGGCTCTACCAACTGAGCTATAGCCACCGTAAACTTTTTGGCACGCCCGACAGGAATCGAACCTGTAACCCCCGACTTAGAAGGTCGGTGCTCTATCCGGTTGAGCTACGGGCGCTCATGCCGTTACGTGCTGAAAACTGGTGTGGTCGGGGCGGTGGGATTCGAACTCACGACCCTCTGCTCCCAAAGCAGATGCGCTAACCAGGCTGCGCTACGCCCCGACTGGAAGTGTCAGACTATACTGATTTTCGAAAATAACGTCAACCTTTACGGTTAACATTTTTTTAAAATTTCATTTATCTGATTATTTTTATTTAAAATTTAATTCCTGTCACCATTATTTTACCTCCTGTAAATATTCAGGCCGTCTGAAAAATAATCACCATAAAATTGAAGATAAATAATGCAAAAAGGGGCTTAAAAATGAGATAATTACCCGATTTTCCATTTTATCCCTTCCCTGGCAACGAGAGAGTAAACATGACTGCTCAATTAATTAACGGTAAAGAAGTTTCCCAACAGCGCTTGGCGGCAGTCGCCCAAGCAGTCGGACAACGCACAGCAGCCGGCTTGCGTACACCTTGTCTGGCCGTAGTTTTGGTCGGCGACGACCCCGCCAGCGCGGTTTATGTGCGCAACAAAAAAACTGCCTGTCAAAAATCAGGCATTGCTTCTTTATCTTACGAATTACCTGCCGAAGCCGCGCAAGACCAATTACTGAAACTGGTGGACGAATTAAACGCTAATCCTGAAGTGGACGGCATTTTGGTGCAACTGCCTTTGCCGAAACACATCGACAGCCAAGCTGTATTGGAGCGCATTTTGCCGCATAAAGACGTAGACGGCTTCCACCCTTACAACGTCGGCCGTTTAGCCGTAAAAATGCCGCTGATGCGCCCGTGTACTCCTAAAGGCGTGATGACGCTTCTTGAATCCTATCGCATTAATCCAAAAGGAAAAAAAGCCGTGATTGTCGGTGCATCCAACATCGTCGGCAGACCGCAGGCTTTGGAATTGCTGCTGGCACGCGCAACCGTTACCGTCTGCCACAGCGCAACGGAAAACCTGGCCGACGAAGTGGCACAAGCCGATATTTTGGTGGTGGGCGTGGGCATTCCGAACTTTGTCAAAGGCGAATGGGTAAAACCGGGTGCCGTAGTAATTGACGTGGGTATCAACCGTCTGGAAGACGGCAGCTTGTGCGGCGATGTGGAATTTGATGTCGCAAAAGAACGTGCAGCCATGATTACCCCTGTACCCGGCGGCGTCGGCCCTATGACGATTGCCACTCTTTTGGAAAACACCTTACACGCCGCTCAATTGCATGATTAAAGGTTGAACCACCACTCTCAATTTTCAATAAGCGCTTCATCACATTAAAAAGCCGTCTGAAAAATTTTTGCAAACCTTTCAGACGGCCTTTCAGTTATTGCTACTTTAATTTAGAAGAAGATTTCACGCCATGACAGACGGCGGATACCGCAGATTCGGCCGTCGACATCAAAGCTACTTCCTTTATTCGTCAACAACACACGGACTGCTTCCCGGCTGAAACATTTATTGTTCGGCACTTCAGTATCCGCGGCTTTCAACGGCTGATCGGTACCGGAACCGCCGCTGTCACCGTCACGCGTTACAGGCGAATCATTCCGCTTGGTCGAATCCATAAACGTGAAGCTGATAATGCCCGGCTGGCGCAAGCCTGCGTAAGAATAATCCTTGCCGGCCTGATTATCTTTAATAAACCGTACATAACCGCTGCGCTTGTCCGGCTGCCCGCCCGTTTCGGCATTGACGCCCAAAAGCATGGTCGAGCTGGCCGTAGCTGTTTCTGTCGTTTCAGGAATACACGGATCCCCGTTATTCGAGACTTTAGTAGTCTCGGTTTTATATTTTCGCGCCGTAATTACAGCGGTACGCAAAATCATTGTCGGCTTGACCACTACGCGCTCGCCGCCTGCGGACAAATCAATTTTCCAGCCTTTTTTACCTTCCGGCATCTTATTGCTGCTTAAGGTATAGGCATCGGTTTCGATCGTTTTCGCTTTATCCTCAGGATCGGGAATGCTGACCTTGCCGGAACTTAAAGTCTGCAACAACAAGTCAGCAGAATTTGCAGCAACAGCTTCGGCATTCAAATCGTCAAAAATACCGTAAACAGCCTGTTGGTCGGTATTATTGCGGTCATCTTGGTAAATATCGCTTCCCGTACCGAAAATCACTACATATTTATTGCGGGAACGGCGGGATACGGCAGGTGCGGCAGTAACCGGCTGCTTGGCATCGCCGGCATAAATGCGTGCAACTTTCCAATCGGCCGGTTTTTCCCCGCGCAAATCAAAGCGGTACATATTGCCGCCGTAATCGCCCGCATAGGCCGCATCAACCACGCCGTCAAAGTCGGTATCGACCAAAGTTGGAGCGGACAAGCCGCCTATGCCGTCTGAAACTTCGATTTTGCGGATCAACGAACCTGCCGCCGTACCGCCTGTTTTGCCGCTGTCGGCCTCCTGACCCAACATATCGTAAACATACAGCGCGGTTTCATTAGTTTTGCCTTCAACCTCGCCTTTTACGCGGTAGCCGCTGGACAAAAAGCCTGCGTAGCGTACATTTTCAGTCAGACTGACAGCACCGTCCGGACGCGCAACCGAGATACGGCCGATTTGCGGCGTGCCGACGGTATAACCCAATGTATTGCCTGCACCTTTTGCAGTTTCAAACAGCGGAACGCTGTACAAAACAGAAGTACCGTCCAAGCCTACCTTCGAATTATCAGAACGATCCACGCCGCCAATGTTCAGCGCATATGCACCACGGCCGCCCTGACCCATCGCGCCGAACAGGAAAGAACGTTGGCCGGTTTTGCTACTGTCGGAAGATTTGGCAGTGCGGCGCACGACGATACCGCCGTTGACCATATAGCGGTGCGGAATTTCCTTTCCGTATTTCTCATGCGCCACATCTTTCAGGTATTTGCCCATTGTTGTAGCATTGCCTGCATCGTCGTCGCGATCCATACCCGCCGGAATATAGCTGATTTTCAAATCATACGGATTCGTGCTGCTATTTTGACTGCGGAAAAGATGAACCATGCCGTCGTTGGCCGCCGTTACCAAAAATTCGTTACGGCCGTTGACTTGATCGCCGACGGTATGCAGCGAACTGTCGAGAATATCGCCCAAATTCCGGCGCACTGTTTCGCGCACGCGGTAAGGCTGGCTGTAGTTATTGGCAATGGCGGTATTTTTCAAACTATTGTCGTCGCCGCGTCGCGCCGTCCATTCCAACAGTACTTTTTTCCACTCCAACTGATCGGCCGGCGTACCGCCGCCGATACCGAAATCGGTATTGGTTTTGTCTTTATCCGTGAGACTGCCGATAAAATAATTTTTTTGTCCGTCGTTCAGAATGGTTTGGCGGTTACCAAACGAAGGTTCTCCGAATACTGCGGTATTGACCGAGCCGTTGGGATTGATTTGGTAAAATTTCAGACGGCTGCTCCAAGTACCGCTGTCAACCTCCACCACGCCTGCCGATGTCGACTGGCCGGGATTGGTAAGTGCGGGCGCAGTGCTGCCGGCACCCTCTATGGCAACCGGTGCATTGTCGGCTTCAATGTTGGCAAAGATTTTACTGAAGGCGCTGACCAAACCATCTGAATCAGTCGCATTAAAATACCCCCCGTTCAAAGAAGTCGCCGCACCGTGCTCCAAGTACGTCTTGCCGCGCTCACTGATTCCGCTGCCGAAGCCGACGGTAAAGGTTTCAATCAACTGCTTTTCATACCGGCTTTTGCCGCTGCTGTCTTTAGGGTCGGCGGCATCGCCATTCCAGCTTTTACCGGCTTTATCCAACCCCAAGGTTTTAAAATCCTTGGCAAGCAATTTATGGCTGAAAAAGCGCAAACCATTATTCTGATCCCAAAAAGTATCATAAGGCCCTCCCTGATCACGCGCACAATATCCTGCCTCCTGCGGCAGCCCGAAATAACCCTCATCATCCTCATCTTTCGGATAAGCGAAAGGGGTATGTGGCACATAAAGCGCACGGTCAGATTCGAAATCCGGAGCGCGGTTTACCCGCGAATTCCAGTCGCAACTCAAGTTGGCATCACCGTCGGACATCAGGACAATATAGTTTTTCTGACAACGGTACTGCGTTTGCCCGCGCATCAGCTTGGATACCTCGTAATAGCGGCGCGTGGTCGGCGTACCGCCTTTAGCCACCAAACGGCCGACATGCTGTTTGACCGTTTCGTGATTATCGGTATATCCGCTCATATCGGACGAGTTGTTCAGCGTTTGAAATCCCCAGTTGACCGAATCGGTATATTTGTCCAATACGGCATTAAGTGCGCTTTTGGTAACTTGCAAACGGCTGCGCCCCGCATCCGGAACCCGCTCCCTCATACTGCCCGAATCGTCAATCAGCAACATCACGTTCGGCTTAACGGCCACGCTGCTGCTTTTTCTCTCGTTCTGCAGATACAAAGGCACATCGGCAAACTGCTTATTTGCCGCCGCATCCGCAGCACCCAGCAACGCCAATGCAGACAATACGCAGCGGCTGATGATACGCTGCTTGATCAAAATCGGTTTATCGTTTGTTTTCATAATGTGTCGGCCTTATGAACGATAGTTTTAACAATATCGTTTTTGTTAGAAAATGCGTTGATTTTAGCATATTTAAATTACATCCCATGAGTGTTCCTGTTGATTTGGCTTGACTTATGACAAAAATGAAACAATCATGCCTTTTTCAGACTAGCAGATATGGTTAACTTTACCCCAAGCAAAACGTGACCGTACGTTCTATTTGAAAGGCCGTCTGAAAACGTGGAATTTTTACGTAGGTTGGGGCGTGACCCAGCGATTTCTTAAATTTCACGGTTTTGTTGGGTTTGGCAACCCAACCTGCGGCGTTGCCAAAATTTCAAAGGCCGTCTGAAAACTCAAAATGCCGCGGGCTGGACTGGACACCCGCTGCACGCACAATTTTTGGATTTATGGCAGCCGATGGTTTTTAAAGGGATTGTGGTGGGTATGAATACCCACCCTGCCGCTTTTTCGGGTTGGGCAAACATTAGAATTTGCTCCGTTGATTCTTTTCATTATTTTCATGGCATTTGTGTGCGGGAAACGAAACGGCCGTTTATCCTTTTTTCCGTCATCCGCCCTTTTTTAGGCTTGAACGCAACGGCGTTTTCGCTTAGAATACATTGCTTCTACGGCATAAACGGAAATGCCTGAAAAAGCACGTAACGCATGTTCCCCATTGCGCAGCGTGTTTTTTTTTAACCGCATTTTGACGGCGGCGAATATACGGTTATTCGTCCAGGCAGTCTGAAAAAACATATTTAAACTTGCAGCGCGGGCAAATACCGTCCTAAAACGAAGGCCGTCTGAAAAGACGTAACTTTTCAGACGGCCTCATATCAAACATTTCAATCTCAGCAAGACAGGAATCCATCATGACGACTCCGGCACTTTTGGTTCTCGCCGACGGCAGCGTTTTCCGCGGCACATCAATCGGTTATCACGGTTCGACTTCGGGCGAAGTCGTGTTCAACACTTCCATGACCGGCTATCAGGAAATCCTGACCGACCCGTCTTACTGCAAACAAATCGTTACCCTCACCTATCCGCACATCGGCAACACGGGCGCGAACGGCGAAGATACGGAAAGCCGCACCGTTTACGCCGCCGGCCTGATTATCCGCGACCTGCCGCTTTTACACAGCAATTTCCGTGCCGCCGAAAGCCTGCAAGAGTATTTGGTACGCAACCAAACCGTTGCCATCGCCGACATCGATACCCGCCGCCTGACCCGCATTTTGCGTGATAAAGGTGCGCAAGCCGGTGCAATCTTGACCGGCACGGACGCCACCGAAGAAAAAGCGCAAGAATTGATTGCTGCGTTCGGCAGCATGGTGGGGAAGGATTTGGCTAAAGAAGTGACCTGTGCCGAAACCTACGAATGGACGGAAGGTGAATGGAAGCTGGGTCAAGGTTTTGCCACCCCAGAAAAACAGCCTTACCATGTGGTTGTTTATGATTTCGGCGTGAAAACCAATATCCTGCGCATGCTGGCTGAACGCGGCTGCCGCCTGACGGTCGTTCCGGCGCAAACCCCTGCGGCAGATGTGTTGGCCATGAATCCCGACGGCGTGTTCTTATCCAACGGCCCGGGCGACCCTGAGCCTTGCGACTACGCCATCAAAGCAACCCAAGAGATTTTGACCAGTAAAAAACCGGTATTCGGTATTTGCTTGGGTCACCAATTATTGGGCTTGGCAGTGGGTGGCAAAACCCGCAAAATGCCGTTCGGCCACCACGGCGCCAACCATCCGGTGCAAAACCTGGAAAACGGCCGCGTGATGATCACCAGCCAAAACCACGGTTTCGAAGTGGACGCAGACACGCTGCCTGAAAATGTGAAAGTGACCCACCGCTCATTGTTTGACGGCTCGCTGCAAGGCATTGAATTGACCGACCAAGCGGCATTCAGCTTCCAAGGCCACCCTGAAGCCGGCCCGGGCCCGCATGATGTGGCTTATCTGTTTGATAAATTTATCGACAGCTTGAAAACGGCTAAAGCGTAAAGCTGCGTGTTCAGACGGCCTCTAAATGGGATAAAAAAAGGCCGTCTGAAAAATAACAACCCCACCTCAAAATAAATATTAAAACCATTCTGATGGCGGCTTCACGCATATTCAAAGGCCGTCTGAAAAGCCCCTATTGCTTCAGACGGCATGTTCATCAAGAGGAGAAACGAACATCAAATCCCTGCTCGCACAAAAAGACATCGAATTCAGCTTGCGCCGCTACGGTATTGACGCGCTGAACTTCATGGCGCTCGGCCTGTTCGGCTCGCTGATTATCGGCCTGATTTTAAAAACCGTCGGCGGCTGGACAAACCTGCCTTGGCTGGTTGAAATCGGCGGCCAAGCGCAAGCCGGTATGGGGCGGCCATCGGCGTGGGTGTGGCCTATGCCCTGAAAGCCCCGCCGCTGGTCTTATTCTCCGGCACCATCATCGGCTTGGCCGGTGCGGCACTGGGCGGGCCTGCCGGCTGCTTTATCGCAGTTGCCATCGGCACCGAAACCGGCAAACTGGTGAGCAAAACCACACCGGTTGACATCATCGCTACCCCCGCCGCTACCTTAATCAGCGGCATAGCCGCCTCCCAATTTGTCGGCCCCTTATCGCCACCGCCATGGCCCAAACCGGCGCGCTGATTATGTGGGCAGTCGAATTGCAGCCTGTGCTGATGGGCATGGTTGTCGCGGTGTTGATGGGCATGATTCTGACCCTGCCCATTTCCAGCGCCGCCATTGCCATCTCCCTGTCACTCAGCGGCCTGGCGGCAGGCGCAGCCACCGTCGGCTGCTGCGCGCAAATGGTCGGTTTCGCCGTGATGGGTTTTAAAGAAAACCGCTGGTCTGGCTTACTCAGCCAAGGCTTGGGCACCAGTATGCTGCAAATGCCGAATATCGTGAAAAACCCGCTGATTTGGATTCCGCCCACACTCAGCGGCGCAATTTTAGGCCCTGTCGCCACCGTCGGCTTTCAAATGAGCAACATCCCCGGCGGCGCGGGTATGGGCACCAGCGGCTTAGTCGGCCAAGCCGGCACCATCAACGCCATGGGCAACGCCCCGACCGTTTGGCTGGGAATTGTGCTGCTGCATTTTGTACTACCTGCGGTTTTAACGCTCATCATCGCCGCGTTTATGCGCAAAAAAGGCTGGATTAAGGATGGGGATTTGAAGCTGGATGTTTGAAATTTCAGACGGCCTTGCTTTTGAATATCAAGGACAACACCGTAGGTTGGGTTGCCAAACCCAACAAAAATGATTGGGCTGAATTTAAAGTAATGATTTGTGGCGCATTGAATCTCAAATTCAAAACACCCAAGCAAATGAAACACAGGAACCGCCATGCGATACCGCCGCGCCTTTACCAGAGGCGGCTGTTTCTTCACCCTTGCCCTGCAAGACACGAAACAAGGTACGCTTGTGCGGCATATTGACGAATTAAGACAGGCATTTCATGCGGTTAAAAAAACGGCATCCTTTTGAAATCATTGCCGTATGCGTTTTACCCGAACACCTGCATTTATTGTCAGGCTGCCTGAAAACGACAGCGGCTGCCCGGTAAGGCTGCGTTTAATCAAAGCCAGATTTCCGCAAGCCATGCCGAAAACCGAAACCGCCTCCCGTCGCGCCTCCGCAAAAACGAACGCGGTATTTGGCAGCGGCATTATTGAAAACACGAAATCCGTGATGAGCGCGATTTGAATACACATATTGATTATATTCATTTCAATCCGTCAAACACGGATATGTAACACGCGTTGCAGATTGTCCGTATTCGTCGTTTCACCGGTATGTGGCAAACGGGATCTTGCCGAAAGATTGGGGGCAACGGCGCGGAAATTGAAGGAAATCTTGGGGAGTAAAGGTAGATTGGGTTGTCAAACCCAACAAGACCGTTGAATTTTAAGAAATTGTTGGATCATGACCCAACCTACGCAGAAATCCAATGTTTTTTCAGACGGCCTTTGAAACTTCAGCAACACCGTAGGTTGGCTTGCCTAACCCAACGAAACCTTGAATTGAAGAAATTGTTGGGTCATGACCCAACCTGCGCTCAACTCATGAAATAAAGGAGGCTGCTGTAATGAAGTACCTTTTTACGTTTATTCCCTCATTGATACTTTGTGCTTGTACAGCTATCAATACGAAAACCCATACCGAGTGGATACAAAAAGCGGAAATATCATCAGGATCAATAAGTCTTGAAACCCGGCAGGGGAAAAAATTCATGTTTCAAAATAAAGCATTAAAATCAGAACAAGAAAAGTTTGCGGCCTTTACTCAAAAATACCAATCAAAAATTACAGGCAGCTCCCTGCAAGCATATACAGACAACACTGCATATGGTTTTCCAAAAGCTGAAATTCAATATTGGATTTTCCTGAATAAATCATTGCTCAATCCCAAAGAATTAGCAGATTTGCATCAACACTACCAAGCACAAGAAGAAGCCCCTGATAAAATATATGTCCGCTTTTATGCAAAAGATGGATACGTATTGGATTTACGCTATTTTAGTGGCACTTCCCCTTTGGATAACAAATATACCCTATCCCACCCGTTACCCATACAAATCAACGTTAAAGATAAACAGCCCGCACCGGTTGGCAATATGCTGATTATCGGATTTTTCCCATTCATCATGATGTATGGTTGCGCCACCGGTTCATGTATATAAATCGCGTTTTAGTCCTAACCTGTTTTCAGGCAGCCTGAAAAACATTACCCACATAAAAAATCAACTTAAGAAAAGAAAGACCCACTATGCCCAAACGTACCGACCTAAAATCCATCTTAATCATCGGCGCCGGCCCGATTGTCATCGGCCAAGCCTGCGAATTTGACTATTCGGGCGCTCAAGCCTGTAAAGCCTTGCGCGAAGAAGGCTATAAAGTCATTCTGGTGAACTCGAATCCGGCCACCATCATGACCGACCCCGATATGGCCGATGTGACCTACATTGAGCCGATTACTTGGCAGACGGTGGAAAAAATCATCGCCAAAGAGCGCCCTGACGCGGTATTGCCGACCATGGGCGGCCAAACGGCGCTGAACTGTGCGCTGGATTTGGCGCGCAACGGTGTGCTGGCGAAATACAATGTCGAATTGATTGGTGCAACCGAAGATGCCATCGACAAAGCCGAAGACCGCGGCCGCTTTAAAGAAGCAATGGCGAAAATCGGTTTGCATTGCCCGAAATCGTTTGTCTGCCACACCATGAACGAAGCCCTTGCGGCGCAAGAACAAGTCGGCTTCCCCACCCTAATCCGCCCGTCTTTCACCATGGGCGGTTCGGGTGGCGGCATTGCCTACAATAAAGACGAATTTCTGGCGATTTGCGAACGCGGTTTTGACGCTTCGCCCACGCATGAACTGCTGATTGAGCAATCGGTACTCGGCTGGAAAGAGTACGAAATGGAAGTGGTGCGCGACAAAAACGACAACTGCATCATCATCTGTTCGATTGAAAACTTCGACCCGATGGGCGTGCACACCGGCGACTCCATCACCGTTGCCCCTGCGCAAACGCTGACCGACAAAGAATACCAAATCATGCGTAATGCCTCTTTGGCGGTGTTGCGCGAAATCGGCGTGGACACCGGCGGCTCCAACGTTCAATTCGCCATCAATCCTAAAAACGGCGAAATGATTGTGATTGAGATGAACCCGCGCGTATCGCGTTCGTCTGCATTGGCTTCTAAGGCCACCGGCTTCCCGATTGCCAAAGTAGCGGCGAAATTGGCCGTAGGCTTTACTTTGGACGAATTGCAAAACGACATCACCGGCGGCCGCACGCCTGCATCGTTTGAGCCGTCAATCGACTATGTGATTACCAAAATCCCGCGCTTTGCCTTTGAAAAATTCCCCGCCGCCGACGACCGCCTGACCACGCAGATGAAATCCGTAGGCGAAGTGATGGCGATGGGGCGCACCATTCAAGAATCGTTCCAAAAAGCCTTGCGCGGCCTGGAAACGGGTTTGTGCGGTTTTAATCCGCGCTCGGCCGACAAATCGGAAATCCGCCGCGAATTGGCAAATCCCGGCTCTGAACGTATGCTGTTTGTGGCCGATGCCTTCCGCGCCGGTTTCACCATCGCCGAAATCCACGAAATCTGCGCCATCGACCCTTGGTTCTTGGCTCAAATCGAAAACTTGGTGCAAGAAGAGCAAAAAGTTTCAGACGGCCGTTTGGCTGATTTGGACTACGCCGCCCTACGCCGTCTGAAACGCAAAGGCTTCTCCGACAAACGCTTGGCGCAATTATTAAACATCAGCGAAAAAGAAGTGCGCGAACACCGCTATGCCTTGAACCTGCATCCGGTGTACAAACGTGTCGACACCTGCGCGGCCGAATTTGCCACCGACACCGCTTACCTGTATTCGACTTACGAAGAAGAATGCGAAGCGCGCCCGAGTGGCCGCAAAAAAGTGATGATTCTCGGCGGCGGCCCGAACCGCATCGGCCAAGGTATTGAGTTTGACTACTGCTGCGTACACGCCGCTCTGTCGCTGCGCGAATCGGGTTTTGAAACCATCATGGTCAACTGTAACCCCGAAACAGTTTCCACCGATTTTGACACTTCCGACCGCCTGTATTTTGAGCCGCTGACTTTGGAAGACGTGTTGGAAATCGTGCGCAAAGAAAACCCGTGGGGCGTGATTGTGCATTACGGCGGCCAAACCCCGCTGAAACTGGCCAATGCCTTGGTGGAAAACGGCGTAAACATCATCGGCACATCCGCCGACAGCATTGATGCCGCCGAAGACCGCGAACGCTTCCAAAAAGTGCTCAACGAGCTCGGCCTGCGCCAACCGCCGAACCGCACCGCACGCAACGAAGAAGAAGCCCTTGTTTTAGCGGAAGAAATCGGCTATCCGCTGGTGGTACGCCCGTCTTACGTATTGGGCGGCCGCGCCATGCAGGTGGTGCATACCCAAGAACAATTGAAAACCTATATGCGCGAAGCCGTACAGGTTTCCGAAGACAGCCCCGTACTGCTCGACTTCTTCCTGAACAACGCGATTGAAGTAGACGTGGACTGCGTTTCAGACGGCATCAATGTCGTCATCGGCGGCATCATGCAGCACGTTGAACAGGCCGGCATCCATTCGGGCGACTCAGGCTGCTCATTGCCGCCTTATTCGTTGAGCCAAGACATTCAAGACGAAATCCGCCGCCAAACCAAAGCCATGGCCTACGCGCTGAACGTAGTCGGTCTGATGAACGTACAGTTCGCCGTGCAGGACGGCGTGGTGTTCGTCTTGGAAGTGAACCCGCGCGCCTCGCGTACCGTGCCGTTCGTTTCCAAAGCCACTTCCGTGCCGCTCGCCAAAGTCGGCGCGCGCGCCATGGCAGGTATTTCGCTGAAAGAGCAAGGTGTTGAAAAAGAAGTGATTCCCGACTTCTACGCCGTCAAAGAAGCCGTCTTCCCCTTCATCAAATTCCCCGGTGTGGACACCATCTTAGGCCCTGAAATGCGCTCAACTGGCGAAGTGATGGGCGTGGGCGCGAGCTTCGGCGAAGCCTACTACAAAGCGCAGCAGGGCGCAGGCGAACGCTTACCGGACAGCGGCAAAGTCTTCTTGGCCGTGCGCGACGAAGACAAACCGCTGCTGACCAAAACCGCAGAAAACTTCCAAGCCTTGGGCTACGAAATCATCGCCACACGCGGCACCGCAGCCTACTTGAAAGAACAAGGCATTGAAGTCGGCGTGGTGAACAAAGTGCTGGAAGGCCGTCCGCACATCGTTGACGCCATCAAAAACGGCGAAATCGCCTTGGTGGTGAACACCGTGGCCAGCGATCCGCAATCGGTTGCCGACAGCCACAGCATCCGCCGCACCTCCCTGACCCAACGCGTGCCGCAATACACCACCATCGCCGGTGGCGAAGCCATGAGCGAAGGCGCTAAAAGCCGCGATCACTTGGGTGTGTACAGCGTACAGGAATTACATGGCCGTCTGAAAAAATAAGGTAGTGGTCGGATGATAAAAGGCCGTCTGAAAGATTAATCTTTCAGACGGCCTTTTATCATCCGACCACTACTTCAACACAATACGCTCACAAATCCAAAACCAAGCGCTCCGAACGCGCGCGGGAACAACACGGTGTGAAGATTTTGCCTTCGGCGCGTTCTTCTTCAGTGAGGAACTGGTCGCGGTGTAGGGCTTTTCCTTCGATCAGCTTGGTCAGGCAGGTGCCACAAATACCTTCTTCACAAGAAACGGGCACGAAATAGCCTGCTTCTTCCAAGACTTGTGTGATGCTTTTGTCGGCGGGGACATCAATGACTGCACCGTCGCTGGCGATCTGAATTTGAAACGGGCGGTTTGCCGATTCGTCCAAAGGAGCGGCTTGGAATAATTCGCGGTGCAGGTTTTCAGACGGCCAGCCTTTTTCTGAGACCGTCTGAAACACAGCGTCCATAAAACCTAATGGGCCACAGGTGTAAAGATGCAGGCCTTCTGCCGGCGCTTCGACCATGCGTTGCAACAGCTCGGGCGAGGTACGCGGGCTTTGGAACACCAGCTCGACTTTGTCGGCCACGTCGGCCTGTTGCAGGCGTTCGGCAAAAATAGCGTCGGCTTCGTCGCGGCAGAAGTAATACAGCTTCACGTCTATGCTCTGTTGCAACAAGGCATCAAACATGGCCATCAGCGGCGTAATACCGATGCCGCCGGCAAACAGCAAGGCGCGCTGTTGGTTTTCAGCCAAGGGGAACAGGTTGCGCGGTTTGCTAATCTCGATCGTATCGCCAACTTGAATCTGCTCGTGGATGTACTGCGAGCCGCCGCGTGAGGTTTCGTCGCGCAACACAGCGATGCGGTATTGGTTATCCGTCATCGGGTATTGGCAAAGCGAATACTGGCGGACAAGGCCGTTGCCGAGATTCAGGTCGATGTGTGCGCCGGCGGTGTAATCCGGCAGGCTGCCACCTGCTTCGGGCTTCAAGGTTATCAGCTTGACTTTGCTGCCGTAACTGCGCACTTCGGCCACATACACTTTCATGATTCGGCTCCGCTGGTTTGGCCCGCTTGTTCAGCTTGGATTTTTTTGTCGATGATTTTACGCGCTTGCACGCCGCCGGAATCGATGTTCAGCATCAATAAGCGGCGCTCGGGCTGTCCGCTCAGGTTTTGCTGCTGTTTCTCCAGCATTTCCAAATCTTCACTGAAAATCTTGCCTTGGCCTTCACGGATTTGGCGCGTGGTTTCTTCGTCTTGCACATCGAAATGGCGCGCCATACCCCAAGAAATACCAATGCGAGTTATCGGTTTCGGGCGTGATGAAATCGACCACAATGCTGGATACTTTACGCTCTTCCGGCGCATGATAACCGCCGTGCCCTGCTTTGGCCACGCCCACTTCGATGTGCACGTTGCTCGGCAGATGGAAATGGCAGCGCTGCCATCGGTCGACCAATTGCGTTTCGTCCAAACCTTTGGAACGCATACACGATTGCCAGAAAGGCGCGGCGCGTAAATGTTTTCCATATTGCGCTCAAGCGTCACCACATCGCCTTTTACGGTAGTTTTCAGCGGGGTTTCATCGATTTCTTTCTGACCAATACTGCTGGCGTGAACATAGGTTTCATGAGTCAAATCCATCAAGTTATCGATCATCAGCCGGTAATCGGCTTTGATGTGATACAGGCCGCCATACGCCCATTCGTCGCTTTCCGCCCATTCCAAATAAGGCAGCAATGATTCGTCGGCGCTCTCTTTTTCGCCCGCCCAAAACCAGATAAAACCGTATTTTTCAACCACGGCATATGCGCGGATACACGGGAAACCTTGTACTCGCTGCATAGGCATGGCTTGCGGTTTGCCTTTGCAGTCAAGCGCCAAGCCGTGATAGCCGCACACCAAATTGCCGTCGCGCACAAAGCCTAACGACAACGGAGCGCCACGGTGCGGGCAAAAGTCTTCCACAGCGGCAATACCGTCTTTGCCGCGGAACAAAACGATTTTTTCATTGCAGATGGTACGACCCAGCGGCTTATCGCCGACTTCTTCGCTGCGTGCGGCAACATACCAGGCATTGCGGATAAAAGTAGGGGCGGTGGTCATGAGTTGCTCCTTTGTCTCTTGAGTTTTGTGGTTTTTATTGGTTTATGGCAGGCTGTCTGAAATATTCAGACGGCCTGCTGTTTCTCGTTGAGAAAAATTTAATCGACAAGTGCAAGAGCTGTCAACAAAATTGTATCCAAAAAATTTTAGGCTTAACATTTAATTTAAAATTTTAATTTTTAAATTAAATAAAATCATTGACTTAATTTTATCAATATTATTTTAAAAGCAATATCATGAAAAAGTCATTGATTTTTGTATCCAATTTAGCTATTGTTTTTTCATCGGACTCACCGGTGACAAGCCTTTGAATCCGACACAAAAAAACAATATTTTCTTGCGGAGAGAAACCATGAATACCGCAACACTCAAGCAGCAAATCGATCAAAAGCCCATGAATGCTTTTCAATGGTCGGTGGTTACCATCTGCATCTGTCTCAACATCATCGACGGTTTTGATGTCTTGGTGATGGCATTTACCGCCTCGGCGGTTGCCAAAGAATGGGGCTGTCGGGCTCGGAAATCGGCCTGCTCAGCTCAGGCTTATTCGGCATGGCCGCCGGCTCGCTTACGCTGGCGCCGCAAGCCGACAAATTCGGCCGCAAGCCGGCGATTTTATTGTCGCTGGTGGTGGTATCAGTCGGCATAATCTTAAGCAGCTTCAGCACTTCCGCTTTAGAACTGGGCATTTTGCGCTTTAGAACTGGGCATTTTGCGCTTTATCACCGGCTTAGGTATCGGCGGCATCTTAGCCAGCAGCAACGTGTTAACCAGCGAATTCTCATCTGCCAAATGGCGCAGCCTGACCATCAGCCTGCAATCAGCGGGCTACGGAATCGGCGCAACCGGCGGTGGTTTGGTGTCGATGTATCTAATCAAAACTTACGGCTGGCAATCGGTTTTCCTGTTCGGCGGCCTGCTTTCTACCACCTTCATTTTTGTGGTGTTGCTGCGCCTGCCCGAATCATTGGAATTTCTGCTGTCGCAACAGCCCAAAGCCGCATTAGCCAAAGCGCAAAAACTCACTGCCAAGCTCAGTTTGCCGCGCCTTGAGACTTTACCGCCCAAACCTCAATTGAGCCGACAAGCTCCTTCCGGCTTCGGCAGCCTGTTTGGCGAGGGCAAAACCATGCCGACGCTGATGATTTGGGCGGCGTTTTTCCTGGTAATGTTTGCGTTTTACTGCATTTTGAGTTGGACACCGAAGCTGCTGACCGGTGCGGGCATGACTGCCGAACAAGGCATCAGCGCCGGCATTTGGATGGATATCGGCTCGATGTTCGGCGCAGTATTAATCGGCTTCTTGGGCACACGTTTCAACATCAAAACCGTGCATGCCGTATTCCTGCTGCTCACCGCACTGCTGACGCTTACCTTCGCCCAAAGCCTGTCGCAGCTCACTTTGGCCATGGCCTTGGCGTTTTTTCTCGGCAGCTTTGCCAACGGCTCGGTGGCCGGTTTGTACGCCGTGGCACCGACGCTGTACGAATCTGCCAACCGCGCCCGCGGTGTCGGCACGGCCATCACACTCGGCCGTGCCGGCAGCATTGTATCGCCGATGATTATCGGCATCCTTCTCGATGCCGGTTGGCAGCCGGTGGGCTTGTTTTACCTGAATGCGGTGGTATTTGCCTTGGCAATTTTGGCCGTATTAAAAATAAGAAAACTCAAGCCGGTTTGATATAATTGCGTCTCGCTCAGGCCGTCTGAAAACAGCAAACGAAACAGTTTTATCACCGTTTCGTTTCGGCCTTTCAGACGGCCTATTTAATGGATACTCATCATGAAGAAAAAAATCTATTTATTATGCGGCTTATTGTGTGACGCTACGGTTTGGCAACCCAGCCGCTGCCCTTGCACCCTATTTTGATGTAGAAACGTTCAGCTTTCAGGGCTTTGACAATTTGACTGCGATGGCAGAACACGTTTTGGCGCAGGGTTCGGATTCGTTTATTCTCGCCGGACATTCCATGGGCGCGCGCGGCCTTGGTAAAAGCTGCCGAAGAAAACGGCATGCCATACTTAATTGAGCATTGGCTGATGCCGATGCTGGCCGAAGATCACCGCACGCAGCCTGACATAATGCAGCCGTTGGCGCAGATGGTATTGCGTTTTACCCCTGAAGATTTTGCCAAGCAAATTCATGCGCTGATCCACCGCCCTGATGCGGCTTCGGTATTGTGCGGAATCCGCTGTCCGTTGTTGCTGGGTGTTGGCGAGCTCGACGCGTGGAGCCCGGTCACGCAGCACACCGCCATGCAGGAAATTGCACCGCATGCCGAATTGGCCGTATTCCCGCAAGCCGGCCATATGGCACCTTTTGAAACACCGCAAACCGTCAGCCGAAGCTTGCTGCAATGGCTGCTGCCGGATAATCAGGCCGAGACCTTTACCCCTCGGATTTGAAGTACAGTCCGAAGTTAGAGTAGCACAGACATATTCATTTAGATAAACAAGCTTTCGAGCAGCGTATAACGAAGAAATATGCCAAAAATGGGGATTTTCTACATCTCAGGCCGTCTGAAAAAGGAAATATTATGGAACACAACCATCAGGTTCTGGTGCGTTTGCGTGAGATGATTGCCGATGGCGAACTCAAGCCGGGCGAGCGCATTACCGAGATTCCGACTGCGGAAAAACTCGGCGTGTCGCGCTTGCCGGTGCGCATGGCTTTGCAGATTCTGGAGCAGGAAGGCTTGGTCGAACGCTTGCCCAAACGGGGCTATACTGCCCGTAAAATCACCTCGGCCGATTTTCTGAACGCGTTGGAAGTGCGCGGCACATTGGAAGGTCTGGCGGCACGTCAGGCGGCGGAACACGGTATGCCGTCTGAAACCGTTGCCCTGCTCGAGCAGGGTTTGGCCGAATTGGATGCAGTGTTCGAGCGTGAAGTATTCAGTATTGAAGAAGTGGAAATCTATCAAAAATTCAATGTATTGTTTCACGACGCGGTGATTGAGGCTTCGCAAAATCCGGTGATTCGCATGGCTTTAGCGAAAATTGAAAGCCTGCCGTTTTCATCGATTCAATCGCTGGTCATCGACCGGCGCGAAATGCCGCGCGAGAAAAAACGCCTACTCTACGCCCACTTGCAGCACCACGCTATCCTGCGCGCGGTGTGCAGCCGCCAAAGCGCAAGGGCAGAAGCCTTGATGCGCGAACACGCGCAATCGCCGGTGTTGTTTACCGATTTGCTCAACCGTTTTGAAAACCGCCCGGAATCACTGCATATTGTGCAGGACAATGATTAATGATTTGAGGCCGTCTGAACTGTTCAAACGGTCTGAAACCTTTGCAAAACTCCGGATTTGAGTACAGTTCGAAGTTAGCGCAGCGCATAACGAAAAAATGTGCCGAAGATGGGGATTTTGCAAAGGTCTCGGCCTTGTCAAAATCAGCGGCCACACCTATAATTCACTTTTCATCACAGGCACGTAGCTCAGTTGGTTAGAGCACCACCTTGACATGGTGGGGGTCGTTGGTTCGAATCCGATCGTGCCTACCAGATTGAAACAGCCGTTTCTGAATCGTCGGAAACGGCTGTTTGTTAATGTTGATGAATGATAAATAAGGCCGAGACCTTTGCAAAACCCTGCCCATCACAAAAAAGCTTACTTAGGTTACTAAGCAAGCTTTTTTAACATCAAATATCCCATCATTACCTATAATTCCCTATTTTCGGGCATATTTCCCCCTTTTCACGCAGCAGCAGACACACAAGCCTGTTGGCCGCTTTCGGCAGGTTGATACCAAACCGCCTTCAAATGACTTTGCGCAGCCACCTTCAACAAACCAAAATAATGCCGCACGGTGGTAGCGGAATTTACGGTGCAACGTACCAAAGCTTTGTTCCACCCATAGCGCGTTTTCGACAATTGCTTATTTCTTGCCTTATCGTCCTCTGTTAACGGATGGCCCCGGTGCGCCTTACGCATAATGCCGTCTGAAAGCCCTTTATGTTGCAGTAAGGCTCGATTGGCTTTGCTGTCATATCCTTTGTCGGCATAAACCTTGGTACCTTCGTCAATTTCTTGAAGCAACGGTTCAAAGTGGTTGCATTCATGTTCGTTGGCCGGTCTGATGTGCAGTTTCTCGATACAGCCTTCATGGCCGGTACGGGTATGCTGTTTGCAGCCGAGTTTGAACTTGCCGTCCTTCTTTATCCGGCGGGCAGCTTTGTCTTTGCCGGGGGTGTTTTCTGAAACCACACCGTTTTCACCGGTTTCAATCGCCCGCCGCTGTTTGCCGCCGGCTGTTTGGATAATGGCGGCGTCAATGACGGCTGCTTTGGCATTTTGGACTTTTAAGCCTTTGCCGGTTAATTGTCGGTTAATCAAATCCAGTAATTAGGCAAGTAGATTGTTTTGTACCGGCCAGTTGCGGTAACGGCAAAGTGTGCTGTGGCCGGGGTGTCGGGTTCGTCAAAACCGCAGAAGAGGTAAAAGTCGGTACGGGTAATGAGGCTGTGTTCGAGTTCGGGGGCGGACAGGCTGTGCCATTGGCCGATTAAGACGGCTTTAAACACGGACAGCAATGAATAGGCGGGACGGCCGCCGTTATGACGGGCATAGCGGCCTTTTTGCTGTTCGGGATAACCGGCAATGGGTTGCCGGCCGGTAATGAGCTGAACTTTGAGTAAGCGAAAGCAGTTAAGGTTCTTGCCAACCATGGTTTCGGCAGTTTGAAGAAGCTGCCCATGTAGAAAATCCTCTAAATCCGGCTTAAAGGGAATTTAGAGGATTTTAGGGTGTTTGGGAAGTATTGGAATTACTTGGTAATTATGGTTGCTTTGTGTGAGGTTTAACAAGGGTTTTGCAAAGGTCTCAAAGTGTATTTCTAGAGGTTGGGTAAGCTTAGGCAATTCTGCTGATATTTTGCCATTGTTCATAATAACAGAATGCTTTATTTTATAATTTAATATCATGCGCCATTTTTAATCCGATAAATAGAATATTGTGTTACTTGGATTAACTATATACTTAGCAAAAGCCAATCAATGTTATTGATTTTTGCTAAATTACACGATTTATATTGTAATTTTTATAAGATTATATTTTTGAAATTAAATAGAAAATTATTTTTATCGCAAAAAGTGATACATAAATGCAACGATTTAAGCAGTATAAATTCCCATCCAAAATCCGGTTTGTAACGGTGCTGTAATAAAGACATCGGTGTCATTAAAGCAGACATCGGTGTCATTTTCAAAAATAAATATTTAATTGCAAAATTTAACTTAAATCGTTATTTTAAGATTATTTATTTACAAAAAAATTGATAATTCTAACAATTAAAGCGGTATGATTCGTTCTGTCGGCAAGCTGTACTGCTTTGTCGAAGTACGAAATGTTGTTAAACAACACATTTAAATCAAATTAAGGAAATAAATTACATGAAACACTTGATGACTTTAGCTGCTGCGTCTTTAATCGGCATGGCCGGTGTGACTGCTTCTGCTGCCATCGTTGCCCGCAATTTGGCGAGTGCTGCTAAAAAATAATGATATTTTAAACATTCATACGAACGAAAATGTACCCGCTTCACCGTAATAAACCCCACAAACAACACTCAACAAGAAAAGAAGATTCCCTGCCGTCACTCAAACATGCGACAGGATGACACTAGGAAAGGAAACAAACATGAAAGAATTGATCAAATTGGCCGCCGCTTCATTAATCGGTATGTCAGGTTTGACTGTGAGCGCGACCAACGTGGCGCAAAACATGGCTGACGCCGCAAACAAATAAACAAAAGAATACGCAAATACAAGCGTTTTGGTGATAGAAAAGGCCGTCTGAATGTTCAGGCGGCCTTTTTATATGGTCGTTTAAAATAAATTAAAATAAAAAATGATACAACGTTGCCGGCTACCTTATGTACTGGGTGTACACGGCGGTCGATGTCGATTTGTCTTATTTCTATTTTAAACGACTGTTATTTAAGCGTGTAATAAGCGTTTGAGTTTTTTCAGTTCTGCCCATGCCTGCGCTTTTAAGTGGGTCTGGCGCAATAGCCGTGCAGGATGGGGAATCACAAAATAAGGCCGCTTGCCACACACGGCTTGCATGCGTGTGCGCTGGTTTTCGTGTTCAAAAATCTGCCCCAGAAACAACACAGCCTTAGCTTGCGATTGCGCCAGTTCTTTCGCCAATTCGTCGACGGCGGCCTCGATTTGGGCCTCGCTCGGATTGGCATTGCTGATGGGGGCGGATTTGACCCAGCAGGTTTTGTGTGCTTGTTGCGGCTGTAAGTCAATCGCTGCCAGCATATTGTCGAGCAACACGCCTACACTGCCACTAAACAGCTGGTTGGCTGTGCTGTCTTCCGTAGAAGGGCAAATGCTGACAACCATGATTTCAGATGGTTTGACATCAATCTGCAAGGGGGGCAAGCCGTCTGCATCCGGGATTTGGTTTTCTTGAGCCGCAGGGTTTTCTACATGGGTGCGCAGTTGCGCGGATGTGGCAGCAGATGGCACTATCGGCGCATTTTTCTTTTCGTTTACCAACGCCGCCGCAGCCAAGCGGGCATGATGGGCGGCAGGCGAGAGCGAGCGTACGGCTTCTGCAATCGGTTGCGCAGCCGCTTGTGGTCGGGTATTAGGCGCAGAAGGCAGGTTGCCGCCGATTGTTTCAGACGGCCTGACTGCCGCTTGCTGATTGAGCCACATCGGCCCCAATCCCAGTGCTTCGTGCAAATGTAAATAACGGCTGCTTAACATAGGAATCGTTTCAAAATATGCTGTCGTTTCAGACGGCCTTGTCCATCAGCACCGCATCTTCGCGGCGGTCATCGTGCAGGGAATAATAATCTCGGCGGCGGCCGCATTCGGCAAAACCGTATTTGCGGTAAAGCATTTGCGCCGCTTCATTGCTTTCACGCACTTCCAAAAACAAACGCGTGATGTGTTGCGTTGAGGCCGTCTGAAACCATTGCGCCAATAAGGCGGCGGCAATGCCTTGGCGGCGGAAGTCGGGCGCGGTGGCAACCAGATGCAATTCGGATTCGTCGCACACACTTTGCCACGCGATAAAGCCGCTGAGACAGCCGTTGGTTTCACTCACTAAAACCGTTTCCGTGCGGCTTTCGATGGCTGATTCAAATTGTTTGACCGACCATGGCGACGGGTTGCTCACCGCATCAATTTTTGCCAAAGTAGCACAATCTGCTGAAGTTGCCGGGCGAATCATGCTTGGCCTTTTCGTTCGGCTTGCTCTTTTGCGGTCAGGGCAATTTTATTGCGTACATACAGCAATTCCGCCTCTGCCGCATCAGTGGCCGGATAGCGGCCGGTAGCGGCTAAGTTCAGATAATCGGCGGCGGTCGGCATATCGGTTTCGCCGTCGAACGGCGGTTTGTCGGCTAATGCAAACGCATTACCGATACCGTCTGAGCACGTCATGCCGTCGGGCGCAGTGATTTCTGCGGCTTTGCCGACTTGGTAGTCGCTCAAGCGGCGGTGGTTGACGGTGTCGAACCAAGCGTAAAACACTTCACCCATGCGCGCATCGGTGGCCGCCAGCACGCAAGCTTGGTTGGGGCGCTGGTAGGCCACGGCATCCAAACACGGTATTCCGATTAAGGGCGTGGTAAATGGAGCCGCCAAACCTTGCGCCACGCCGGTGCCGATACGCAAGCCGGTGAACGCGCCCGGTCCTTGTGCATACACAATGGCTCCCAAATCGGCTGCGCCTATGCCAGCTTTAGCAAACAATGCGCCGATCTGCGGCAAAATCAACTCGGATTGCTTGGTGCCGACCGCTTTATGATACACATGGGCTTGATCGCGGTGGCGCAGGGCGAGCGAAAGATAGGAAGTGCTGGTGTCGATGGCCAATATGGGGCGGTTAAAATCGGCTTGCATGGTGGGTGCTTTAGAGTTTTTTCAGACGGCATTATAGCATTGCTTGACTTATAATATGGCTTTTGAACATGCTTGAGGCTGTCTGAAATATTCGGCTTGAAAGTGGTTTGGTCAATCATCAGATGGAACGGTTCGCGTTATGTATGTAGGACGTTTTTCCCCCAGTCCGACGGGTTTGTTGCACATCGGATCACTGCTGACTGCGTTGGCTTCGTATGCTGATGCCCGCGCGCACAACGGCAAGTGGCTGGTTCGCATGGAAGATTTGGATCCGCCGCGCGAGATGGCCGGTGCCGCCGACCATATTTTGCACACGCTGGAAGCCTTTGGTTTTGAATGGGACGGCGAAGTCGCCTACCAAAGCCGCCGCCATCATTTATACGAAGATGCCTTAGGCCGTCTGAAAGACAAGGGCTTGGTGTATCCGTGTTATTGCAGCCGCAAGGATTGGCAGGCCGCTGCAAGTATGGGGCGGATGGTTTTGTGTACAACGGCCGCTGCCGTGTGGCTGACCATAGGCCGTCTGAAAACGGCAAACCGCCGGCGTGGCGTATTCGTGTGCCGGACAGAATCATCGGCTTTGACGATATGCTTGTCGGGCATTATGCGCAGAATCTGGCGAGTGACATCGGCGATTTTGTGCTGCTGCGTGCAGATGGTTTTTGGGCGTATCAATTGGCGGTGGTGGTTGACGATGCCGAGCAGGGCATCACCCATATTGTGCGTGGGCAGGATTTGCTGGTTTCCACGCCGAGACAAATTTTTTTACAATATTCTCTTGGGTTTAGTCGGCCGGGCTATGCGCATCTGCCGCTTTTGGTGAACCAATCGGGGCAGAAATGGTCTAAGCAAACGCTAGCGCCTGCGCTGGATGGCTCACAAGCCGAACTATTATTACGGCAGGTTTCGGCTTATCTGAATCTGCCACCTGCGCCACAAATCGACCGTCCGCGCGATTTGCTCGATTGGGCGGTGTTGCATTGGCAAATCAGCCGAGTGCCGAAGCAAGCAATATGCACCGAATGAGTTGGCATATATGCGACAATTCCGACTTTTGGTTACTTCGTTTTTATTAAAGTTTGTAAGTAATTTGAAGAATATATGTTTTTAAAACTGAAATCCTTTAATATTGCGGGTTAATCCAAACTGGGTTTGAATGGTTGGGACTTACGCCGGGCTATTCAATCATGGATCGTAGTAATCAAAAAAGTATATTTTTTCATTACTACTCAGACTCAGATTCTTTCGGGCTTGATTGCCAGACCGTCTGTAATATTGTTAACCATTAAAATAAAAAGAATGCCAGAATATGCCAAGTGCTATTATTGTAGAAGATGAAGTGCTAGCCGCTGAGCGCTTACGGGTTTTGTTAGAAGAATGCAATGTTGTGCTGCTGAAAATATTTCATCATGCGCAGCCTGCATTGGATTGGTTGAGCGTACATGAAGCGGACATTGTATTCGCCGATATCGGTTTGCCGGAAATCACCGGTTTGGAATTGGTCGAACGCATCAAACGCGTGGCCAAACGTCAGCCGGAAGTGATTTTCACCACAGCTTATGAAGAGCATGCTTTGCGCGCCTTTGAGTTGGCTGCGGTGGATTATCTGCTCAAACCGATTAAAATGTCGCGCTTACAAACTGCTTTAGAGCGGGTGAGCGAAAAATATCAGGAAAAAGCAGACGATTTCACCCATTTCAAAGTATTCAACCGCAACCGTATGGTGGAAATCCCATGGCAGCAAGTACGCTATTTGTTGGCCGAACACAAAACCGTATTTTTGTTTACCGGAGACGGCCAAAGCTACGAGCTACCGAAAACTTTGGTGTATTGGGAAGAATTGCTGGGGGAAAAAGTCATCCGTATTCACCGAAACGCCTTGGTGTTCCGCCATACCTTGGATTGTCTGATTCGTTTGGATGATGAAGAAGATGAAAACAATGCCACATGGGGCGCCCGCGTGCTCGACGTTGAAAAACCGCTTGCCGTCAGCCGCCGTCAACTGGCCGCTATTCGAAAAATTTTGAAAAACGGCGCGTAAACGATTTATCATAAAACCCTGCTTTATTAAGCAGGGTTTTTTTATTTCAGACGGCTAGAACCCTTCTGAAAATAGGCAACGGGATGAAAGGATAAAATATGGCTTTGGAAGTATATTTGGTGCGTCACGGCAAAACCGTTTTCAATAAAGTCGGCCGTTTGCAAGGTTGGAGTGATTCTCCCTTACTGGCGGAAGGCAAAGAAGCCGCTCGCGCATTAGGGCGAGCATTACAAGGTAAGGTCGACTTTGATGCTGCATTTTGCAGCATCAGCCCCCGCGCGGCAGATACCGCAAAAATCATTTTAGAAGCCAAAGGCCAAGCGGATTTGCCTTTGAGTGTGATTGAGGAAGTACGTGAATATTGTTTTGGTGGTTTTGAAGGTGACTTGGTGCAAAACGTGCATGGCCTGATTGCACAGCATCGAGGCTTCTCATCAATAGAAACATGGTTCGAAGCCTACCGAACCGGCACGCATCACATGCTGGCCGAAACTGTTAGCGAATTAGACCCCTTAGGCTTGGCCGAAAATGAAGCCCAATTTATGGGCCGCTTAAAACAAGGCGTGGATATTTTGTGTCAAAAGTCACCTGTTCATGGCAAAGTCTTGCTTGTATCGCACGGTATGGCAATTACCGGAATATTAAAACTCATTGATTCACAGTCAACTTTATATAAAAGTGTCGAAAATGCAACAGTTTCACGACTTTGGTTTGAGAGTGGCAGATGGAAAATTGAATCGATTGGAGAGAACTTATCTATATAAAATAAATGTTCATATTGAATAAATGTATTAATTTAATAAATTTATCTAAAAATATAGTATGATTTATTTGATTTGAATAGTAATATTTAGTTTAATATTAATACAATACATCAATATTTGTTATATTTCGGGCAAGTAAAGAAAATTTTTTTGTTAAGGGGGTGACGATGGCACCTAGGGGATAATTGCGTAAATAATTAATAATTTTTAAATCAATATAGTTATTGATTTAAAAATAAAATAAAGATGACTGAAGGAGACTATCTATAATAAGTAATGAATGAAAATTAAGTTTGAAGGCATGTTGTGCTAAATTAATTTAATTTTTATAGTTAATATACCCTCATATATCTTTGAAATTGGGATTTTCAGTATCTATTTTAGATAAAAAAACCTGAATTTGTCAATGGCATATTCTAAATAAATATATTTAGGTGTATTTTTTCAGTGTTTTTATCAGGGAGATAATTATGAAACACACTACTAAAATGAAGCATTTGGTGTCACTTTTGTTTGCAGCAGGTGTATTCTCAACGAATGCCTCTGCAGCAGGTGTATTCTCAACGAATGCCTCTGCAGCAGATGCGGCTAACTATATCAATATCCAGCCTCGTTCTGTAACAAATAATTCGGCCTCGGTTTCTGGTGATTATTCGGTAGCAATCGGAGTGAATACGGTTTCTGAAGGATTGAGTGCCTTAGCCATTGGTTCAAGCGCAAATGCTAAAGGCGGATCATCTATTGCTATTGGTGCTAATGCTGTGTCAACAGATACTTCATCTACGGCATTTGGTGAGCAAGCTAAAGCAAACGGTTACCATGCTATCTCATTGGGTGCCAAGTCGAGCGCAAGTGCTATTGGTGCGACGGCAGTGGGTACTGGAGCGTTGTCTACCGGCGGTTCAGCGACAGCCGTTGGTGTTAATGCTAACGCAAGTGCTACTGGTGCGACAGCTTTAGGTTTAGGGTCGGCAGCCACCAACGGAAATGCGATTGCTTTGGGTACTAAGGCAAATGCAAGTGCAGGTGCAGCTGTAGCGGTTGGTCCAAATGCAAAGGCTAGCGGTATTTCTTCTGTTGCTACAGGCGCGAATGCCGATGCTGCTGGTTTGGGCAGTGTGGCTTCTGGTATGAGTTCAAATGCTGCAGGCGGTGCTTCGGTTGCCTTAGGCCGTGGCGCTTCTGCTACAGAAGATTTATCAGTAGCTTTGGGTGCGCTTTCTACTACTGAGGCTGCAGTTGGCACAACTGAGGCTACTGTTAATGGTGTGACCTACAGCGGTTTTGCAGGTACTTCCCCAGTTGCTACCGTAAGCGTAGGCTCGGAAGGTTCTGAGCGCACGATCACTAACGTTGCCGCAGGCCGTATTACGGCAGACAGTACTGATGCGATTAATGGTAGCCAGTTGTACCAAGTTGCTAGCCGTTCTAATGGAAATGCTTTGGCTATCAATAACCTTAATAACCGTATGGACGATATGGAAGATGATTTGCGTGCCGGTATCGCAGGTGCAACTGCGCTGGCATTCCTTCAACGTCCTAACGAAGCCGGTAAAAGCTTGGTTTCTGCGGCGGTGGGCGGCTTCCGTGACCAACAAGCCTTGGCCATCGGTTACGCGCGTAATTCTGATAACAACAAATGGTCTATCAAAGCCGGTGTCGGCGTGAACACCCGGAAAGATGTGAACTGGGGCGGCAGCGTAGGCTATCAATGGTAAAACCTGAGACCGTCGCTTCAGACGGCTTGTTAACAGAACACATAAAGGAAAAATCATGAAATTATCAGTAATTGCATTACCTGTAATCGCCGCTTTGGCTTTGGCTGCCTGCGGTAACTTGAGCAATGTGACTAAAGAAGGCACCACCGATAATCCGGTATGGCCTGATCCTGCCAAGACCACTTTCCGTCATAATGGTACTCAAGACGGCTCTTGGCCGAATTGGGACAATGTGCGCCAAATCGAAGCCGGCATGAACAAAGACCAAATCTACAACCTGATTGGCCGCCCGCATCATCAAGAAGGTTTGTATGGTGTGCGCGAGTGGGATTACTTGTTTAACTACCGTGAAAACGGCGAACACAAAACATGCCAATACAAAATTTTGTTTGATAAAGACAAAAATGCACAATCATTCTTCTTTAATCCAGAAGGTTGCGGATCTAAAGAAAAAGAGCCTGTCCGTGAAGTGATTATCCGCGAAGTGGTACAAACCCCTGCCCGTATCCGTCAATAATCGGATGAAGCAATTGAGGCCGTCTGAATATTCAGACGGCCTGAGACCTTTGCAAAACCCTGCCCATCACAAAAAAGCTTACTTAGGTTACTAAGCAAGCTTTTTTAACATCAAATATCCCATCATTACCTATAATTCCCTATTTTCGGGCATATTTCCCCCTTTTCACGCAGCAGCAGACACACAAGCCTGTTGGCCGCTTTCGGCAGGTTGATACCAAACCGCCTTCAAATGACTTTGCGCAGCCACCTTCAACAAACCAAAATAATGCCGCACGGTGGTAGCGGAATTTACGGTGCAACGTACCAAAGCTTTGTTCCACCCATAGCGCGTTTTCGACAATTGCTTATTTCTTGCCTTATCGTCCTCTGTTAACGGATGGCCCCGGTGCGCCTTACGCATAATGCCGTCTGAAAGCCCTTTATGTTGCAGTAAGGCTCGATTGGCTTTGCTGTCATATCCTTTGTCGGCATAAACCTTGGTACCTTCGTCAATTTCTTGAAGCAACGGTTCAAAGTGGTTGCATTCATGTTCGTTGGCCGGTCTGATGTGCAGTTTCTCGATACAGCCTTCATGGCCGGTACGGGTATGCTGTTTGCAGCCGAGTTTGAACTTGCCGTCCTTCTTTATCCGGCGGGCAGCTTTGTCTTTGCCGGGGGTGTTTTCTGAAACCACACCGTTTTCACCGGTTTCAATCGCCCGCCGCTGTTTGCCGCCGGCTGTTTGGATAATGGCGGCGTCAATGACGGCTGCTTTGGCATTTTGGACTTTTAAGCCTTTGCCGGTTAATTGTCGGTTAATCAAATCCAGTAATTAGGCAAGTAGATTGTTTTGTACCGGCCAGTTGCGGTAACGGCAAAGTGTGCTGTGGCCGGGGGTGTCGGGTTCGTCAAAACCGCAGAAGAGGTAAAAGTCGGTACGGGTAATGAGGCTGTGTTCGAGTTCGGGGGCGGACAGGCTGTGCCATTGGCCGATTAAGACGGCTTTAAACACGGACAGCAATGAATAGGCGGGACGGCCGCCGTTATGACGGGCATAGCGGCCTTTTTGCTGTTCGGGATAACCGGCAATGGGTTGCCGGCCGGTAATGAGCTGAACTTTGAGTAAGCGAAAGCAGTTAAGGTTCTTGCCAACCATGGTTTCGGCAGTTTGAAGAAGCTGCCCATGTAGAAAATCCTCTAAATCCGGCTTAAAGGGAATTTAGAGGATTTTAGGGTGTTTGGGAAGTATTGGAATTACTTGGTAATTATGGTTGCTTTGTGTGAGGTTTAACAAGGGTTTTGCAAAGGTCTCAGGCCGTCTGAAAATTATTTTTTCAGACGGCTCAATCTATTCTGATCAAACTTTAAGCCAACGGCGCCAAAAGTTTATCAAAAGCTTCTTCAAACTGCTTCAAGCCGTCTTCCTGCAAACGGGTTGCCAAAGCTTCCAAATCGATGCCGAGTTTTTCTGCTTCGGCCAGTTGCGCCAAGGCTTCATCGGTGTTGTCGGTCAGCGTGGCTTTGGCGACACCATGATCGACAAAAGCTTTGAGCGTGGCGTCCGGTACGGTATTGACGGTGTGCGCTCCAATCAGGCTGTCAACATATAAGGTATCCGGATAGTCGGGATTTTTCACGCCGGTCGAGGCCCACAATAATTGCACGCGGTTGGCACCTTTGGCGGCCAATTCGGCAAATTCGGCACTGCTGAAAAACTGTTCCCAATCTTGGTAAGCGGCTTTGGCCAAGGCAATGGCGGTTTTGCCTTTCAAATGTTCTGGTAAGGTTGCATCCAAAGCAGCATCCACGCGCGAAATAAAGAAGCTGGCCACCACTTGGATGTGGTCAACAGGCAAACCGGCAGCCACACGCTTGGCAATACCGCGCTGATAAGCGGCATAGGCTTTCAGGGTTTGCGCGCGGGAAAACAGCAAGGTCAGGTTAATCGACAGGCCGTCTGAAACCAATTGTGCCAACGCTTCAACGCCGGCATCGGTGGCCGGCACTTTAATCATCACGTTTTTACGGCCAATGGCATCGTGTAAGCGTTTGACTTCGGCCACAGTACCGGCAGCATCTTTAGCCAATTCCGGCGCGACTTCCAAGCTGACGAAACCGGTTTTGCCGCCGGTAGATTCGTGTTCGGCCAGCAACACATCGCAAGCCGCCTGAACATCGGCAATTGCCAAGGTCTCGTAGCGCTCTTTCGGGCTCAAATCTTGTGCTTTCAAAGCGGCTGCTTCATCGGCATACAACGCGTCGCCGGCAAAGGCTTTTTGGAAAATCGCCGGATTGGAAGTCACGCCGCACACGCCTTGCTTGGCCATTTCGGCCAATTTGCCGCTTTGCACCAGCGATCGGGATAAGTTGTCCAACCAGATTTGTTGGCCTAATGCTTTAACGTCCGATAAAATAGTCATCTCTGAATCCTTTTTGTTGAGCGGGTTTAGTCTTGTATATTGTTGGCATAGTGAATGAGGCTGAATGGTGCAGGACAAGGACGCACCGCAGACCATACAATTTGGTACGGTAAGGTAAGGCAAGCCAACGCCGTCCGGCTTTAAGACCATTCACTATCACGATAAATTGTCAAACCGATGGATTTTCACTATACCTTGATTTCCAGCCTTTGAACAGTATCACACTTTGACGGACATAATGATGACAACGACCGAATCTTACTTACCTTGGGCGCGCGATGTGCTGCATATCGAAGCGGAAGCCTTGCACGAAATCGCCAATGAGTTGGACGAACATTTTGTTCAGGCCGCCGAGGCCTTGCTGCATTGCCAAGGCCGCGTGGTGATTATGGGCATGGGT
Source organism: Neisseria weixii (assembly GCF_002327085.1). GTDB lineage: Bacteria > Pseudomonadota > Gammaproteobacteria > Burkholderiales > Neisseriaceae > Neisseria > Neisseria weixii. Next base: position 2,493,319 of record NZ_CP023429.1, read on the forward strand.
AAATCGGGTCACATCGCCCGCAAAATGGCTGCTACCATGGCTTCCACCGGCACACCGGCTTTTTTCGTGCATCCCGCCGAAGCGGCACACGGCGATTTGGGCATGATTGTCGATGGCGACGTGGTGATGGCGGTGTCAAACTCGGGCGAAAGCGATGAAATTGCGGCGATTATTCCGGCCTTGAAACGCAAAAACGTGACCTTAATCTGCATCACCGCCCGCCCGACTTCGACCATGGCACGCCATGCCGACATCCACATCACGGCTTCGGTTTCCAAAGAAGCCTGCCCGCTCGGTTTGGCGCCGACTTCCAGCACCACCGCCGTGATGGCGCTGGGCGATGCGCTGGCGATTGTGTTGCTGAAAGCGCGCGCGTTCACGCCCGATGATTTCGCCCTCAGCCATCCGGCCGGCAGCTTGGGCAAACGCCTGTTGCTGCGCGTGGCCGACATCATGCACGGCGGCGGCAAACTGCCTGCAGTGGTATGCGGCACCTTGCTCAAAGACGCGATTGTACACATGAGCGAAAAAGGCTTGGGCATGTTGGCCGTAACCGATCACGAAGGCCGTCTGAAAGGCGTGTTTACCGATGGCGACTTGCGCCGCCTGTTCCAACAACGTGATGATTTCAAAGGCTTAACCGTCGACGACATCATGCACACCAAACCGAAAACCATCGCCGCCGACAAACTTGCTACCGAAGCCTTGAAACACATGCAGGAAAACCATGTCAATGGCCTCTTAGTCACCGATTCAGACGGTCTGTTAACCGGCGCGCTCAATATGCATGATTTACTGATGGCGCGTATTGTGTAAGGCTGCAAAACTTTACGCACCGTTTATTCTACCCGAAACGTTTCAGACGGCCTTTATGCTAGAATAGGCCGTCTGAACAAGGAACCCGCCATGCAGAGCTTATCCCCCGAATTGCAACAGCGCGCCGCCGCCATTAAATTGTTGATTTTAGACGTGGACGGCGTGTTGACCGACGGCCATATCTACATCCGCGACACCGGCGAAGAAATCAAATCTTTCCACACGCTAGACGGCCACGGCATCAAAATGCTGGCAGCCAGCGGCGTTCAGACGGCCATTATTACCGGCCGCGATGCGCCATCGGTCAGCATCCGCGTGCAGCAATTGGGCATTGCCCATTATTTCAAAGGCATTCACGATAAGCGTGCGGCCTATGCGCAATTACGGGAACAAGCGGGTGTGGCGGAACACGAATGCGCATTTGTCGGCGACGATGTGGTTGATTTGCCGGTGATGGTACGCTGCGGATTGCCGGTAGCCGTGCCCGAAGCGCATTGGTTTACACGGGAACATGCGGCCTACATCACCCGACGCCCCGCCGGCAAAGGCGCGGTGCGCGAAGTATGCGATTTGATTATGCAGACGCAAGGCACGTTGCAGCCTGCTTTGAACGAGTATATCAAATGAAAATAAGATGGCACTACGGTCTCGCTTTTCCTTTGATTCTGGCTGTCGTGCTCGGCGGCCTGTCGGCTTGGCTCGGCCGTATCAGCGAGATTCAAACGGAAGAAGTACAACTCAATCCCGATGAGCCGCAATATTGGATGGGCGGTATGGAAGGCAAACGTTTTGATGAGCAAGGTAATTTGCAAGAGCATTTCACCGCTACCGAAGCGTTCCAATTGCCCAACAGCAAAGACGTGCATTTCCGTTCCCCTAAGCTTGACGTACATCAGCAAGGCAAGCCCGCTTACCAAGTGAAAGGCAAAGAAGGCCTATATAACACCGATACGCGTGTTGCCGTGTTCCAAAAAGAAGTATTGCTGACCAAACCGGCCGATGCCACCCATCCTGCCGGCACGGTCAAAACCGAATTTATTCATGTCGACACCCGGATCCAGTTTGCCCAAACCGAGCATCCGGTTGAATTTACCTACGGTCAATCCCACGGCTCTTCTGTCGGCATGACTTACGACCACACCAAAGGTTTACTCAATTTCCCATCAAAAGTGAAAGCCACGATTTATGATGCTAAAAATCTTTAAAGCCGCCGCATTGTCCGCCCTGATGATCAGTGCGCCTGCTTTCGCGCTGCAAAGCGACAGCCGCCAACCGATTCAGATCGAAGCCGATCAAGGCTCGCTCGACCAAGCCAAACAGACTACCACCTTCAGCGGCAACGTCATCATCAAACAAGGCACGCTGAATATCAATGCCGCCAACGTTACCGTTTCGCGTAACGACAAAGGCGAACAATTGATGAAAGCCAACGGCTCGCCCGTGCATTTCAGCCAGCAGCTTGACGGCAACAAAGGCACGGTCAACGGCCAAGGCAACCAAGTCGAATACGCCTCGGCTACCGGCTTGGTGACGCTTACCGGCAATGCCAAAGTGCAACGCGGTGGGGATGTCGCCCAAGGCGCGGTGATTACCTACAATATGCGCACCGAAGTCTATACCATTCACGGCGGCTCGAAACAGGCCGGTGTGAAATCACCGGCCAAATCCGGCCGCGTGAGCGTGGTGATTCAGCCGACTTCGACCAAACAATAAACTGAGGCCGTCTGAACCTTTTGTTAAACCAAGCTTTCAGACGGCCTATCCAACCTTGATTCCGCTTAAAGAACAGATTATGACTGCACCAGCCAGCCGCCTTGTCGCCCAAGGCCTGCAAAAAAGTTTCAAAAAACGCCAAGTTGTGGAAGATTTTTCGCTGGAAATCGAAAGCGGCGAAGTGGTCGGCCTGCTCGGCCCCAACGGCGCGGGCAAAACCACCAGCTTCTACATGATTGTCGGCCTGATTGCTGCCGATGGCGGCAGCGTCACGCTCGACGGCCAAGAATTGCGCCACCTGCCGATTCATGAACGTGCGCGCTTGGGCGTAGGCTATCTGCCTCAAGAAGCCTCGATTTTCCGCAAAATGACCGTCGAACAAAACATCCGCGCCATTTTAGAAATCAGCCTGAAAGACAAAAGCGGCATCGACGGCGAAATCGACAAACTGTTGGCCGATTTGAACATCGAGCGTCTTCGCCACAACCCGGCACCATCGTTATCGGGCGGTGAACGACGCCGCGTGGAAATCGCCCGCGTCTTAGCAATGAAACCGCGTTTTATTCTGCTGGACGAACCCTTCGCCGGTGTCGATCCTTTGGCGGTCATCGATATTCAAAAAATCATCGAATTCCTCAAATCGCGCGGCATCGGCGTATTGATTACCGACCACAACGTGCGCGAAACCTTAAGTATTTGTGACCGCGCCTACATCATCAGCGAAGGCACGGTATTGGCTTCAGGCAACCCGGACGACTTGGTCAATGACGAAAAAGTACGTGCTGTGTATTTGGGCGAAAATTTCAAATACTGATACCCTGAAACCCGCCTTTTATTGATAAATATGAAAAGAGGCCGTCTGAAAAATAGTAACCACGCTCATTTTGTGGTAACTTATTTCAGACGGCCTTTCATGTTTCCCCGTAAACGCACGCGGCAACATGGCCGGCACTAAAAAAATAAACGAAAAACGCAACTTACTTATCCTATGAATCCCAATTTCGGCTTAAAACTCAAGCAAACCCAGCAGCTCAACCAAAGGCTGCAACAAGCCTTGCGCGTATTGCAGATGTCCAACCAAGACATCGAGCGCGAAGTAGAAGACTGGCTGCAGGAAAACCCCTTACTCGAACGCCCCGAATCTGATGAATTCAGCGATGCCGAGCTCAACAACAGCCTTTCCGCAGCCCTACCGCGCAGCAACCAAATCGGCGGCGACGATGCCGAAGATGCTTGGCTCAATGTCGCCGAAGAAGAAGATTTCAATGCTTATCTGCATGCACAAGTGTGCGAACACCCTCTTTCCCAAACCGAAGCCGCCCACGTCCACATTCTGATTGATTTTCTTGACGATCAAGGCTACTTTTCCGACAGCCTATCGGAAGTCATCGACCATACGCCGCTGGACTGGATGCTGGATGAAGACGATTTGCAAAACGCGCTCGACATCCTGCAAACCTTCGACCCGCCGGGTGTCGCCGCCGCAGACATTACCGAATCCCTTATGCTGCAACTGATGCGCCAGCCCCTTCACCCGAACGCCAACTGGCCGGCCATCTGATACAAAGCTCATTTGAACAGCTGGGCAAAAACCGCCAGCAAAATATTCAGCGTTTCCAAAAAATGTATCCCGAATCCACGCCCGAATCCATTCAGACGGCCTTGGATTTGATTGCATCACTCAACCCCTACCCCGCCTACGGTTTCGCTTCTGCCGAGCCGACCGCCTACATTCAACCCGACGTATGGGTCAGAGAAACGGCTGATGGCTGGAAAGTCAGCGGCAACGAAGCGGCTTGGCCTAAAATCCAAATCAACCGCGAATATGCCGAGCTGCTGCAAGACATCGGAGACGCATCGCCCGAATGGAAAGAAAAGCTCCAAGAAGCGCGCCAAAAAATAGACAGCTTGGAATTGCGCAAAAGCACGGTTATCCGCTTGGCCGAATACATCGTTGAGCGGCAAGAAGATTTTTTCATCTTCGGCGAAATCGGCTTGGTACCCATGCTGCTCAAAGATGCCGCCGCCGAATTGGAGCTGGCCGAATCAACCATTTCAAGAGCCGCCAATCAAAAATATTTAGCTTGCCCACGCGGTTTATTTGCGTTACGCTATTTCTTCACACAAGCAATCAGTACCGACAGCGACAACGAAGGCGTCAGCCAAGGTGCGGTTAAAGCCATGCTCAAGCAATTGGTTGACAGCGAAAACGCGCACAAACCTCATTCCGATGAAGCCTTGGTGCAGCTCTTAAAACAGCAAGGCGTTGAAATTGCCCGCCGCACTGTCGCCAAATACAGGGAGTCACTCGGTATTCCGCCTGCGCACAAGCGCAAGCTTATCGGCTGAACACAAGATTTTTATGCCCGTCACGTTGGCGGATTTACTCACCGAAGGAGTTTTATTATGAACCCGAAAATTACCGGTCTGAATTTTGATGTTACCGAAGCGATTAAAAACTATGTGTCTGAAAAATTGGAACGCATCAACCGCCATGCCGCCAATGTGATTTCCGTGACCATTACCCTGTCGGTTGAAAAAGTGAATCAAAAAGCCGAAGCCGATTTGCACTTGGCCGGTAAAGATTTGCACGTCGAAGCGGTAGAACAAGACATGTACGCCGCGATTGACGTATTAATGGATAAATTGGATCGGGCGGTGTTGAAGCATAAAGAAAAAAGCAATGATACCCGCGCCCCACGCCCTGCCGATGTGGTTGGCACCGAACAAGAATAAATGCTTATTAAGAGGCCGTCTGAAAATTTTCAGACGGCATTTTTTATGATTGATCATTCATTCGTTTTTCAACTAACGATACAAATATAGTTAATTAAAATAAAAACAGGACACTAAAGTCTGTTGACAATTAACGCAACTGTAAGGTAGCGCGCGTTTTGTCATAGTTTTGCGTTTTTTTGTCATAGCTTCCCTGTAGTTTATCCATGACAAAAAAACGCAAAATCTAAAATTTAACCACCATATTATCCTCATAAGAAACCCCCTTAGCCATCTTGACAGGTAACTTATGTATTTGTGCATCTGCAAACTTACTCCAAGCCTGCGGTTCGTACTCTTTTAAATAGTCAAGATACTCACAAATCTCACTCCGATTGCTGCTGAATAAGATGAAAGGCGGACGTGTCAGGTGGATTAGCTTCAGAAATGCGACCATATTGAAATATTTCTCGTTCTTGTAGGCAAATTGCTCCGTGCCCACATAAGGCGGATCAAGTACAAATAAGATATTCTCGCCATGCTGATAATGGTGCATGAGATTTTCGTAGTCCTCAGAAACAATTTCCAACCCGTCCAAATAACCATCACACGTATTAAACGGGGTTTTGCGCACCTTGTTATAAAATTCCCAGCCCAATAATTGCGCAATATCAACTGCCTGTTTGGTACTAAAAAGCAGCCATGATGATAACACCCTGACATCAATTGCACCGTCGAAATTACGGATGGCCGATTTTACTGCCGCTTCCACATCCTGCGGCAATCTCACTTCTCTTGGCACGTCTTTTGTAAGTGCCTGAATCTCTGCCAATAGGCGGTTGTAATCAGGGATATTATTTAATCTTTCGGCATACCCATCGAAGTCATTATAGATGACTCGCGCTGCGGGTTTATTGCGTTTGGCGGTATGTGCCAATAGGCCGCTGCCGCCGAATACGTCGACAATCACCCACCCCGCACCATCATCAGGAATTTGTTTCAAAGACTCTTTAAATAATTGTAGAAAAAACCGTTTCTGTCCAACAAAAGGGATCGGGGCTTGATTCCAAACTTTAGTCACTTTTTAATCTCCGGTGCTCGCGGCACTCGAAGACAAAGCTCAAAGGCTTATTTAAATTGATTGAATGTTTTGCAACGCGGACATTTGATTTGTACACAGCCACATCCTTTAGCCAGCAGCTTGTTACAATTCATACACCGCATTTCATTTGAGATTTTTTCGGGCGGGGGAACCTGTTGAACATGACATTATTTAAATTCCGTTCTGGTAAATCTATTTTCTGCTATGCCGTCTCTTCTTCCATTGCCATCCAATGCAATATCAAGTTATTGCCCCAGTAGTTGCAGCGGATGCTGAACATCTCTTCGGTCACGGTGACTATCTCAATAAATCGCCAGCTTGGCGTATCTGTGCGTTGCTGGGCAAGGGTCACTACCGGCACTTTTTTAAAAGGCTTTTTAAATCTGATGTTATAAACAGATGAATTGGCAATTGCGCCATTAAGTAAGCCTGTCCATCCTGATAAATCGTTTTTCAGAACGGCATCATTGAACACCACACGTCCTCTTTGGATATTGAGTGGTGCGGCTTGCTCCTTGCGGCTGTTTAACTCTTCTGCCACCGCTATAGACAATGCTTCGATTCGCTCTTCCAAGGTCATTTTAGGGCTGCCTTAAATCGTGCGGCGAAGTCGGTATCGGTATCGCCTAAGTTAAGGGTGGTTTCGACGGCGTTTTTTTGCTCGGCCGTCAATTCCTGCGCCTCATCGATGCGCAGACGTTTGCCGATTTGCTCGGCCATCGTTGCCGCGCCGCTTTTGTCTTCTTTAATGTAATCACCGATTTCTTTTAGCGTATCGTAAGCGGTATCTGCGCCGTCTAAGATTTGATTGCGGATGTTTTGGCCTTCGGCGGCAATCAATTGCTCGGTTTTTTGGCTGGAATATACGGTTGTGGCTGATGCTGCCGATACGTCGTCAATCAATGCGCCGCCGGCCTGATTGTTGTCAACCATGCTTTTAAGCTCATTGATGGCCCCGACCAAGCTGTTTTTGTCGCTGGTTTGCAAGTTGGTTTTTTGGCCGATGTCGGTGCGGATGCCTTTAATGGCGGCTCCGGCGGCATCGATAAACTGGTTAATACGGTCAATCAGTTTCATTTTTTTTCCTAAATCAGTTGAGGGCAAGAATAAATCGGGCGACGAAATCAGGGGCTTCTTGGCTGCTTTTGCTTTGTGCGAGCCACTCGGTAAAATCGTCAAACGACTTGTCGCGGTTGCCGGGCTGCGCGAGCCACACGCGGTATAAATCGTCATCGTATCGATGGCCGGCATGTTCGATGTTGCCGCGGTATACTTTAAAATCAGTCAGCATGGCTGGTACTCTTGATAATGTTGACGGCAATGTCGCCGCTGTATTGGGTCAGGCCGTCTGAAAGGCGGGTGAACATCACATCGGTCACATATTGGCCGGCATCGAGTGCGGCGCAGACACCGGCAGTCAAAGTCAGTAAAACGCGCGGTGTTTCGGGGTAGACGGATACGTCAAAATCCGCCACGGTATCACCGCCGTGTTTGCGCCGCAATTGGGCAACGGCGGTCACGCCTGTCAGCGACGAAATGCCGTAATCATCCAAAATATCGAATAAAACGGTAATTTCCACCGTTTCGCCGCGCTTGAACCTCAATTCGGGATTTTTTGTCATGTCACACTCCCAACTCAATCAACCGCAAATCCGGGGCTTGGCTCAAGATTTTGTTGGTCTTAATGTCGTAAAACACTTTATTGCCGATTGCCGCCTGACCGCTCAGCACCAAATTACTGCCGCCCTGCGAGCGCGCCGCCCATGCGCCGCCACCCAAGTCGCCGGTGATTTGGGCAACGCCTTGCTGCTGACGGCTTAAAATGCTGCTTAATCTTTGATAGTTATTCATACGTCAAAAATCTTTAAAGGCCGTCTGAAACGGTTTAATCGTCCAAATAACGGTCTATGCTCAAGGTTTGCGTCACCACCGGCGCATCGTCGGCAACGGATACGTCCAGCGTTACGCCGGTAACCACGCCTTGCCACATGCCGACCGGCTCTTGGATTTGCCAAATCTGCCCCAGCGCGGCCAAAGGGATGGCGTACTTGTCGGATACCGGCAGCGTCACCGTCTCTTTTTTATGGATTCCCGTGGCACTCAAGGCGGTGATACCGGCGGCAGTCAACACGGCTTGGTCGGTGTAGAGCGCGCCGCTCAAAGCCGATGCGCGCGGCTCGCGGCCGCTGCCGCTGCGGTAAATGTCGCCGCCCACACCTTTGTCATGGTTTGCCCAAACGAATACGCCGTTGGCTTTTTCCGACACGCTGCGCCGGCCGCTGATTTTGATAATCACGCTGGACGGCACGGCGACATCAGGGGCGGCAGAATCAATCTCCCACGCAGCCTTAGGCCATTTCGGTTTGAGCCGTACCACGGCTTCGGCTCGGTCACTCTCGACAAAACCGCCTGCAGCGGCCGCCAGCTCCTGCAGCACGGCCATCGGCGTTTTGTCCGTCACGGAATACACATCGGCAGGAATCAGCCAATCGGCGATGCCCCAGCCGTCCAGCTTGACGCTGCCGAACTTAAGCTGCCCGTTGGCGATTTGCGCCGCATAAATCGGGTTGCGGTAAGTGCCGTCGCCTTTTGCCGCGTAGTCGTCGCCCAGCAGGGCCGTTTGGCTGCGCCCGGTAACGGTGTAGGATTTTTGGCCGAACTGTCGGTTGTCGCTGTAATCCTCGGCCATGAAAACAAAATTATCGCCATTAATGCGGCAACTGATTAAGGCCGGGCTGCCTTTGGCGCGTCCGTCGATATTGAGCCGCACGAAATCATCAGGCGGCAGGGTCACGCTGCCCTGCCAGCAGTAGCCGCCGGTGTCGCAGGTAAAGGAAGCCGACAAGAGATTGAGCGGCCGGCCGTCAACGGCGGCGGAAACGGTGTTTTGCATGATGTAGCCTTTTAAAATCGGGGTGGCCGATTGGTCAAAACAGGCAAACGGCAACGGTATGGCGTGGGCGGCGTGGGCGATTTTGCGCCGCTGAAACCGCAATGCCATGCGGTTGGACGGCGGACGGATGCCGCAGATATAGGTCTTTTCGGTGTTGTCCGGTTCCGGCTCGAGCGGAATCTCGTAGTATTCGCACGGCACGCTTAAGGCCGGTTGGTATCGGGGGTGCAGACAGGCCGCCAAATCCTGCGCCGCGTGCAAGTCCGAATCCAAACACAAGCCCACTGCACCGCTCGCACTGGTACGGGGTTGCGTGCAGGTATCGACAAACAGGCCGGAAACCGCCGACGTGTCGTCATGATTGCCGTTTGCCCGAACCGCGCTGCCGCTTGTGTGCGGTTGCTCACAGCGTCTCAAATCGGCAATACCGCCGGTTTGCACATGGCCGCAGCCGCCGAGTTTTTCAGACGGCCTGTAATGTGCGGCGGTATCACGGCGCACATCGGCCAAAGCGTCGGTAAACGGCTCTAAACACACCGACACATCCGACGCGGCATCCCACGCCGTCTGAAAAGGCAGCCGCAAAGCGGCATGGGTATAACCGGCACCCCGGCAAACCGCTGCCGACCCGACCGCGTGCTGCACAAATCCCCATCCTTGAGACACACGCGCATAACCGTCGTCAGGCTTGGGCTGCGGCAAAGGGTTATCCGGCTGCTGCCCCGTATCATGGGGCGGCGTGTCATCACCGGCATAGCCCAAAGGCCGTCTGAAAGGCAACGGCAGGCGGTTGGCTTCAGACCGCCCGTCAATCCGCTGCGCAAACGGCAGCGGTATGGCATTGGCGGTGTATTTTTTAGGGTCGGACATTTCAGACGGCCTCTCAGCCGTCTGAATCTACATACGGCTTAATGTAGTCGTAGCTCACCGGCTCGTATTGTTTTTTGTAGTCGCGCGCAACCATCATGTACTCTTTATCGGTGTTGAGACGGTCAAAACGGTAACTGCCGTCAGGCTTGCTCCATGTGTCGGCGATGCATTCCATCGCGGGTAGGGCAAACAGGTAGATGCGGCGTGACGCGGGTTGGCCGTCGACGGTGACGATGCCGTCTGCTTCGCCGGCGATGCAGCCCTTGCCGCCGTATTTATGGTGTGCCGACCTTAAAAAACAGTTACTTTGCAACAAATGGTTTTGATAACTCAATTGCCTGTAATAAAATACCGGGCGGCTGCGGAAAAACAGGTCGGCCATCACATTTCCCACGCATTAAGGTTGACCAGCATGCCCCGGCCATTAACTCTGCAATAAAGGTATTGGTCACCGCTGCCGTCAAGATCCTTAAAAATCTTGCCAAACGGCACTTCGTTTGACGTAGGCATATCCTCGAAAATCATCATACAGCCGGGTAAAGAGCCGGCAAGCATGTTCAATGAGTTGGCAGTCTCCAACAGATAGCAGTCGTCGGCACAAAACCCGCCGGTAGCCGGGTTAGGGTATTTAACAGAATAATAACCGTTAGCTTTAGAAACTATCCTTCCTCCTGCCCCCGATAAATAGTCATAGCTGCGCGCATATTGGATATGCAAACTCCCGCCGGTATAAGCAGCTGACCCAAACCCGCCCACAAAACCCAAACACAAATTACCGGACTGCCGATCAGCAACCGACGGGAATAAGCCAAAATAAAGAAAGCCGCATTCTCTAGACGACGATGAATCAGAGGTAACCAAAACAAATGCTCTGCCATTGCCAACAAGCCACCACTTACCGGAACCTTTAAATGACGAATAACTAAAACCACACCAGGCCTCGGAATTGACAATTTCACCGTTTGAAATTGATGTCGGGTTTAAAATAATCCGACAACGCGCTCCTGAGTCGGTCTGGTTGCCGGTATTGCCCCGCCAAGAATCATCCGCTGACAGCGCCCAGCCTTCCGCCTCGTCATCCTTCGGCGCGAAAACAGCTTTATAATCCTCCTCAAAGCTGATTTTCCACCCTAACGGCTCTTTACGGTTGTCTCCATCGCCGTAACCGCTAATCAAGCACGCTTTTAAAACGGTTTTAATTGAGCCTTGGGTATAGCTGACCTGAGGCGCACCCGGGTCATCCCACTTATATAATTTTACGGGCGTGCGGGTAGTATTAAACATGGTTGAATCCCTAAAAAAACATATGCACTCATTATGCAGAAAAGCCCCGGAAACCGGGGCTTGCACGGATGCACTTTGCGGCTTGGCGGCAGTTTGTCTTCAGCTTCGCAGAAGCCTGCGGCTTTCAGACGGCCTTACCCGGCCACCGTATTGCCGCGCAGACAGGCGGTGAAACCGTCGCGCCCGGCCTGCTTGTCGGGGCTGGGGTGGACGCTGCGCAATACCCATACGGGCAGCGGCGTGCCGAATGTGTTGAACCGGATGCAGTTGCCGCGCTCCCAGCCGCCGCCGAATGCCGCGGCTGGCAGGCGGAAATACGGTTTGCCGGTGGCCGGATTGGCGGGTGCCAATCCGGTCAGCGTGTCCGATGCCAACACCAAGCCCAACTGCTCGCCGTAGAGCCGGTATTGGCTCTCGCCGGTAAACTGTATCAGCCAACGCTCGGTAACCGCGCCGTTGCTGGTCAGTTTAAACGGGTAGTCTTTGACGTTGAGTTTGGCCAAAATCTCTTCGCCGCGCATAGCATCCGCCCATACGTTGTCCCACGCCCGCTGGCTGAAAGGCTCGGTGGCGCGCACCAGCAAATCGCCGCCGATGAGCGCGCTGGAAACGTAGGTGTTTTCCTGCGGGTAATCGCGCGACAGGGCGAATTGCAGTTTCAGACGGCCTGAAATATCCACACCGGTGATGCGGTTTTCTTCTTCCCATGCCATTGATGCGGTCAGGGGCATGGCGTATTGCGACAAATCCAGCGGCTCGGAAAAAGTCAGCTCGCCCGTTTTTAAATCCATGCTGTATTTTTCGGCCAGGACGTGTTTGCCGTCGGCGTCCAGCAGACACAGGCGGTCGATGTTTTGGCGGTTAAGCGTGATTTGCTGTCCGCCGGTAAACGACCCGCCCAAATCCTGCTTGAGATGGCTGCCGATGACAATCATGTCGCCTTTGCGGTAAATCGGCACGCGCCCGTCTGACGGCAGCCGCACTGAGTCGATGCCGATAATCGATGAATCCAAGGGCAGATTGTCTTGGGTGACGGCGTTGTAACGCATGGTCGACGGATAAAAGCCGTCGGCGGATTCGACGCTGTAGAAACCTGTCTCATAATCAATAGTGCCGTTGAATGCGCCGGTAATATTGCCGTCGGCATCGGATTTGGCCACGGAATCACCTGCATACACCGTAAAGCTCTCCGGCTTGACCGGAGCAGAATCCGTGCGGCCGGAATAGCTGTACATGAGTGTTTCAGGCCGCTTTACAATGCCTGCCGTGATTTTGAGGCTGCCGCCGTCAACGGCATCATCGGTCAAGTCGACTTTACCGTGATCATCCATGTTGCCGACCATCTGGCCGCTGCCGGATGCGGTATCCCAATTTTTATACAGCACGCCGCCGCGCTCGACGATGTCGGTTTTGCCGTCTGAAAACCGCCATGTGTCAAATACCGCAGTATCGTTGGCATAGCCGCCTTTGAGCGCATCCAACACCAAAGAGCCGCGCACGCTGCCCGATTTGGACTCGGCGGCGGAAGATTCTTTTTTGACCCAAACGATTTTGCCGTTGGGCGTGACCCTTACTTCGCGGTCGGCTATCTCACTTATTCTGACCCGGGAAAAACCTTCACCCGGATCCACATAGCCTTGCCGTGAATCATACACCTTCAAATCTAGCGATGCAGCCGGAATTCTTACTGCGCCGCTTGAATAGTCAATGCTGCCGCCACTCAACAGGTTACCGTCCAAAAGCAGGCCACCCGAGCCGTTGTCAGAAATCACCAAATTAAAAGACCTGGCGGTATAGTTACTTTCGACAATCCGGCGGTCGCCATAACGAAAACGAAAGCGACTGGAAGAGTCAATCAGATATTTAATGTAGATCACCTTTACATTTAGGCTCCCCGACAACACCGCCATAAAACTGCCCGGCGCGGTACGGCCGATGTCTAACACCAAGTTGCCCTTCTTCCATTGGGCTTCGCCTTTTGCATCTGCTGCCGTGTACTCTTCGCGGGCGATGCCGATGTTTCCCGCTCGCACCACGGTCGTTTTAATCACACCCGACGCATAGTCGATGGTGCCGGTGATGTCACCTGTTATGCCGCCTGCGCCGTTGTCCCGGGCGGTTTTGGCTCCACCGTCCGTCCAACTCAGGCGCACGGTGCCGGGCTTGACGGCTTGTCCGATGTCGTACACGCCGTCGCCGCCGCTTGGCGTGCCGACCATCACCGACCCCGCGGCCTTGCCGTCAAAGGTCTGAAAACCGTCGCCGCCCCATTGGAATACGATTTTACTGCCGACATCGGGCATGGCGGGCAGATTAAGAATCACCGAGCCGGACACATACGACACCGTGCCGACCTGTGTGTTGGCCTCGTCACGGATAATACCGTCACCAAAATCTTTCAGGGTGTACCACACGCCCAAAGCCATAAACGACACGGCCAATGCGCCCGGGGCGGGCAGCGGCTTGAGCAGCGGTGCCCATGCTGTGCCTTGGTTGGTCTCTTTGACTTCGACATAGGTAGAGTAACGGGCGGCTGACGACTTGGCACCGAATTGGCCGCTGATGGTGTAGCGGCCGGACGGCAGGTTTTCAATCACACCGCGATGGTAATCGACGGAGTAGCTGTTGCGGCCGTCCGAAAGCAGGCCGGCAGCATTGTCTTTAAAATTGCCCCATGCGATGCTGCCCGGCAAAACCGGCTGCGGGAAATACAGATTACCGCCGTTATGGTATCCCGCAAACACCACGCCCACGGGCGCGGATGGTATCCACATTTCAGACGGCACCGGATATTGGTCGGCGATGGCGGTTTCAACTGTTGATGTCGGCACCAGTTTTTCGTAAATGCCGGACACGGTCAGCGCGGCGTCGCCTTTTTTCAGCGGCGCGGATACGGGTTTGACACCGTAATAGCTGGCCGAATCGGCAACCTGAGTTTCCAAAATCTTAACGGGGGCGTTAGCATATCCCTCGACCGGGTAGTTTACGCCCTCATAATCGTTGACCAGCGGATTGGTAATTTCCATTTTAACCACGCGACGCCGGATTTCTTTGGTTTCTCCGTTTGGCAACGGGATTTCAAACGTGCGGATTTCCGACTCCAAATTCTGGATACGGAAATACTCGTAACGCCGCGCGGCGGCGGAATTTCGGGTATCGGTAAATTCAAGGCAATAACGCTCGCCGACCTTCGGCAGCGGGGCTTCGACGCGCTGGTAGGCCTGAATCAGGCGCACGCCGGACAAATGCCGCCCCATCATGGTCATGCGGCTTTCGACCGTCGGCACGCTGTAGGCTTCGATGCGCGGCATGATGTCCTGCCGCTCTTCGCCGTAATTGCGCGCTTTAAACGCCAAAAACGACACATTCGGCGATTTCGGCGGCTCGCTGATGATGAAATGGCCGCCGTAAAGCGGCTCGGCATCGTTGCGCAACACGGCAGGGTAGAGCAGACGCGCGTCAAAGCTGCCCATTGTGCGGTCAACATCCGACACCGGCGGAAAAATCTCATTATCGGCACCGGTCAGGGGCGTCCCCGTCATCAGGCCGCCGCCGTCCGGCGTGTCGGTCATGCGCTGGCTCGGGTAAATCTGCAAATCCTGCTGGGTAAGGCGGGTGGTTTTATTCATGGTTTAAAGCCTGTTTAAAAAGTCATTAATAAGATTTCGGCGGTGTAGCGTTCGCTGCCCGCTTCAGGCGTGGCATAACGTACAGGCTCGACATTGCCGAGCGCGGAATCGTGCAGGCGGAACACGACATTAAATTCGCGTCCGTCGTAATGGCTAAGCGTCATCTCCAGTTCGGGTGTATCAGACCATTCGCGTAGCCGGCGCACCGTGCCCAGTGTGTGCCATACCCACGAGCCGGACAGCGTAATCGGTCTGCCGTTGAGCTTGACTCCTTGCTGGATAATCAAACCGCCCGACAAAGTCCGCTGCGGCGCGGCTTGCGCCACTTTCGACCACTCAAACTCATCACGCCAGCGTATATCCTGCGGCAGCTCAATCCGTTCATTGGTATCGTTGCGTTTCAGAATCCAAACATCGTTTGCCATTTCAGACGGCCTTTCGTGGTTAATACCTGATTAAAACAAAAGCCCCGCCTGATTGGGCGGGGCATGGCTGCACTTTACGGCTTGGCGGCAGTCTGAAATCAGGTACTGCGCTTTAAACCGTCCTCAAGCTGCTTAAACATACTGTCGACCACAGCCTGATCGCGCTCTTTGAGCACGCTGCTCAGACGGCCCAAGTCGATATTGACCCGCCTGTGCCGATTTGGCGCAACACATCGGCACTCGCACCGGAATTGCTGTTGCCGCCGCCTGAATAGACGGGCGTGCTAACCGATTGGGCTTGCACCCGCTCGGCTTGGCGGTTGCTTTTTTGTTTTTGGTAAATCTGCTCGAGCAACTTGATTTGCTTTTGATATTCCGCCGCCACTTCGGCCTGCTGGAACCGTTGCGCCTCGGCCAATTTCGCCTGCAAATCAGCAAGCTGCTTTTGGTGCTGATACGCATAAGTCGCTTCGGCATTGCCGTTCAGTTCGTCAAGCTGTGCCTGCAAAGACGCGGTAGCATCGCTGGCTTCTTGCCTTAAGGCCTGCATTCGGGCGCGGGCATCTTCAATGGCCGCGCGGAATCGGCTTAATTTGACCTCGCCCAATTTGTCCGCCGCCGCATTGGTCGCAGTGATGGCACGCTGTAGGTCGGCATTATTGACCATGCCGGCTGATGTTGATTGGTTTAACCGCTCCATCGCCGCGTTGGCGTTGGCTATTTTTTCGGTCCAATCTTTAACTTGGGCTGTTACCAAATCAGCGGCCGCGCCGAATTTAACGCCCGAAAATGCACGGTTAAGCTTTTCCATCTCCTCGGTCGTCAGCTTGACATAGCCGTGGGTTTGGCTCATTCGGTAGCCGTAGTCGGTAACGGCTGCCGACGCTTTTTCTGTTGCCTTGGCTGATTCCCCGACGGCATTGGCCGCACGGCGTTCGGCGGATTCGCGCTGCCGCGCGGATTCGGCGGCTTTTTGGTGTGCCTGCACGGCTTGGTCGCCGCCTTTGGCCGTGTTTTGCGCCAATTCCTGCGCGCGCGCGTTGACCTGTTCAATCACTCGGTCGTATTGCGCCGCGCTGATTGAGCCGCTCTCAAAAGCCGCCTGCGCCTGTTTCGCGATTTGGTTAAGCGTAGCAGGGTCTCCGGCCGCCTTAATACTGCCGCCAAGCTGGTCATAAGCCGTTTTGGCCGCACCCGCACCTTTTGCCGCCGCCTCATTAAGGCGCGCGATTTGGTCTTGGGTCAGTTTGGCCGTTTGGCCGTTGGCCTCCAATTGGGCGCGGAATGCTTCAAATTCTTGGCGGCTTTCCAGCTTGCCCATCATCTGCTCGAACGACGCGCGGATCAGGTTGGCACCGTCGATACCGTGCTGCGCCGCCGTTTTCGAGGCCGTCTGAAAATCCGCAAACGCCTGTTTGGCCTTGCTGCTGATGCCGGTGGTGACGGAATCGACATCCACGCCGATTTTGGCGAAGGCTTCGGATACTTTGCCGGCGGCTTTTGGGGCGGCATCGCCGATTTTTTCGATTTCTTCAGCGGTCAGGCCTGCTTCTTTACCGACCTCGTTCAGACGGCCTTTAAGTGCTTCCACTGCCTCAGGGCTGTCCATTTTGGACAAGGCCGCCTGAAACAGCCGCCCCATCTGGTCGGCATCATTACCGAACTGCCGTGCGGCCAGACTGAAACTGTCCAAGGCTTTATTGGCGTTATCGCTCATGCCGGTGGTAACTTGCTGCGTGCTCAAGCCCAATTCTTCCAGCGCGGCGGTGGCGCGTGCCAAATCGCCCGTATCCACACTGATTTTGGCGTTTTTAGCGTCAAGTTCGGCTTTCAAAGCAGCCATTTTTTCTCGGGCAACTCCAAGCTGCACGGCAAATTCGGCATACATGGCGGTGTTTTCACGGCCACCGGCGCGCAAGGCATTGAGCGTGGTTTCCAGCGCGGCGGCTTCTGATGCCGATTGCCGGTATTCGGCTTGCAGGGCTTTGATGGCGGCAGCTTCTGCGGCTGCGGCCTGTTCGGCTTTTTCTTTTTTCAGCGCATTCTGTTTGGCCAGCTCTTCCCCTGCTGCGGCCAATTCACGGGCGGATTGAGCCGATGTTTTGAAATTTTCGTTGTATTTTTCCAGCCCGCCCGTTGTCCAAAGCGAATCGATAATCGCCGGGATACGCGCCAATTCATCTCCGAAGCTGCGCACAATCTCGCTGTTTTTGTAAAGGCCGTCTCCAATTGAGCGGCCTGTCTCAAATGCTGCCCACAATGCCCCTGCATTGGCTGCCACCGATTTCAGCGTACCGCCCAAAGTCGCAATCGAGCCTTTGACCTTGCCCATGCCGGCTCCGTTTGCCGCCGTCAGCTGCACCGTCAATTCACGCGCGGCCTGTGTAGCCGACTGTAAAGATGTGCGCACACCGTTAATGCTGACCTGTTGTTTGGCAAACGATGCCGCCGACGAGCCGCCCGTCAGTCGCACGGCGGTTTCATAGGCTTGCACCGCCAAACGTGCACCGGCATACAGCGCGGCCAACTGGGTGAGAACAGGAAATTCTTGGGCAACTTTAGCCACGCCGCCCGCAACAGAGGCGGCAGCTTCGGCGGCTGTCGTAATCGCGGGCAGCAGCGCGCTGCCGATTTCTGCCGCCGCCACCGAAAATGCTGCTTTGGCACGGTTGATTTGGGCTTCCGTCGTACCCATCACGTTAGCCAGCTCTTCCTGCATGGCACCGGCCACTTTGCTTTTATCACCGACCAAGGCCAAGGCCTTTTCATACTCGCCGAGCGAGCCGACCAAAAGGGCAATATCGTCGCTGTATTCCGTGCCGAACAGTTTCGACAGCACCAGGGCGCGGCTCTGTTTGTCCAAATCCTGCAACTTGCTCAAAAAGCCGGTTAATGCCTGTTGCGGATTGGCGGCGATATTGGCGGCCATCTCATCCGCACTCAAACCTATACTTTTAAGTGCATCTTGGAATCCTGCCCCTTGCGTCTGCGCGGTTTGCAGCTTTTGCAACAGTGCATTGATGGCGGTAGCCGCCACTTCGGGCGGTTTGCCCAAAGCAATAAAGGCATCGGCAAGCGCTGCGGCTTCCTCCGCCGCCAAGCCGAACTGATTGGCCGTACCGCCGATGCGCGCCATTGC